>NZ_JBVYIB010000003.1:0-10803 GCF_056033925.1 Bacillus sp. AMCV2 | reverse complement strand
GTACGGAATTTTATCTTTATCTAAGAAAACACCCCGCAAGAAAATTCCCCCATCCTTACATAAATTGTTCGAATATTTACATTAATTGTATTATGTCAGAACACCCTTTATTTTACAAAGATGAATTGTAAAAAGGTACATTATATCTACTCCTTTGCGGTTTTTTTGCGGTTACACCAATACTTTTGCGACTTGACGCCAACATCACGGCAACCCTTTCATAAACACAAAAAAAGAGGAGTAAACACATGGTTTACTCCTCTAACTTAGTTTCTTTACCTTTTGCTTCTTCATAATCTGGTGTTTTCCTTGATAAGCCAAGTCGATCATTTTCTCCATTCCCCGGCATATCAGTCATCTTTTCATATTTATCTCCTAATTTTTCATAATACTTAAATGTTGTTAATTCACGTGAAGAGTTATCCGGCATATAAAATGCAAACTGAATATATTTGCCCCCTTCATAGACTCTAACAATCGCATTCTCTCTTTTAATATTTATCTCTGTGTCATTTCCTTTATGCTCTTTATATTGGCTAATTACATCATCAATCGCATCATCATACTTGCTTCCACCACATGCAGTTAAAACAAACATCATCATCAAACTAAGGAAAATAAAAATGTTTTTCAAAATAAACATTACCTCCTTTTTCAATATTTAGTATAAACAAACAAATTGATCTTTTCCACCTTTTATCCATTTCCCTTAACCTGCACATTATCGACTAACCAACCATCCTTTTCTTTCTTCATAGTCGTTTGTACAATTAACACTTGATTCGTAGTGACTGAATTTGCAGTTGTGGCGACTTCAACAATGTTTAAAAACAATTCATGAGACTCATCTAACGGCTTTGAATAACTCTCTAGTGAAAGTAATTCACTTTGCACGCTGACTGTGTGCTTTTGATCAGAGCGAGAAGGGAATGCATAATCAAACCCTTTTCCAGTTGTGTGCTTCTTAACTGTTTCATATCGTTTATCTATGTCGGAGTAATTAAAAAACGCTTCAAAAAATGCCTTATTTTCCGAAGCGCTACTTGTTGATTCTATATGGTTCAATTCCTTAATTTTTTCTGCTCAAAACTTCATTTTTATCTTTTAACTTTTCAATCTTATACGTTTGCTGTCCATTCGTAAAAAATCCAGTCAGCAATATCAATAATAAACAAGCTGAAGCCCATGCAATATGTGTTTTCATGTTTTCACTCCTAGTTATTTAATGCGTCCAAAAGATACAAGGTGATCTCTCCAGTAACCTGATTTCAGATCAGAATATTCGATTCCACTGTCATTTGAATTAAACATTCTGCCATTGCCTACATAGATGCCGACGTGAGTAATGGCTTTTCCTTCGTATGTGCCGCCAAAGAACACTAAGTCACCCGCAGTCGCTTCTTTTTCACTTATTTTCTTTGTTGCCGCATGCTGTTCCTGAGCTGTTCTAGGAAGAGTAATTCCAGCTTTCGCAAAAGACCACTGAACAAGGCCAGAACAATCAAATCCAGTTTTCGGGTTTGAACCTCCCCAGGCATACGGTTGCCCTTCATATTTCAAAGCTTCTTTCATGACCGTTTCATAGAAATCCATAGAGCCATTCACAGGCTTCACATTTTTATCAGAGCCTTTCACATACCTCATGACATGGTCAACATAACTTGGGTCACCGTAGCTTTTCCAGCCCATTTTAAAAGCTTGCAATCGGCTGAAATCAAGTGCTAATTTCTTTGTGTATTTCCCGCCATTCTTTTTGACATAGTCTATAAATCCAGAACCAAAGTTGTATGCCTGTAAGGTTAAACGAACATCACCGCCAGCCTGTTTAAAAACCTTCTTAAAATGTTTAATGCCGACTTCAATCGAACGTTCTGGGTCAGTTATGGAGTTGGGAGGTAAGCCGATACTTTCGGAACTTTGCATGATATCTAAAGAACGCCCACCACTTTCTTGCATGGTGAGCGCCATAATAATATTCACTTGGTCAAAAACGCCTTCCTGACGGGCGTACTTCTCAAATACAGCCCTAAATCGTTCGACTTCCGGCGCAATGCCAACCTGTCTCATATTCGCCATCCCCGCCGCCTATGAAATCGTCTCCGACTTGATTTTCTCTTGATATCGTCATAACCACTACGATACATAAAACAAAATAGAAGATAAAAGGAGCCGAGAACACCACAGGAAGAACTACCTTTTTACTTATCATTTTGTTCTTTCATCCCTTCTCAGTGTAGAATACTTTAAAAAGCTGCTCTTCACTTTTATCTATTAATTTTATAAATGTTTTAAATTGCTCAGGTGTCCAAAATTTCATTTGTTTTTTAGTATTGAAAGATTAGGTACTCCATCGCATGGATTTGCATTAATAATTTTTTCATTAATTGCGGTATCAAATAACTTTTTTAATATGATCATTATGTTGTTAACAGTTTTGTTAGATAATCCTGTATCAATCAATTGTTTCTGAAAAAGTCTTATTTCTGTATGAGTAAGCTTCTTGATATTACTATTTATAAAGTGAGGAGTAATATGTTTATCAATTGTGTATAACTGAATCTGATAATAGTTAGGTTTGTTGTGAAGTGTGCAATTCTCCAAGTATATATCTTTCACCTAGTTAAAACTTAAGTGTAAGCCAGAATTGTATTTATGTTTGAGTGCAATGTACAATTCTTCTGCCTCTTTTTTTGTTTTTGCCATTCTTATTTTTCTTCTGCGCCTTCCTGTAACTGGATCTACACCGACGCTTATATCTACTTTGTATGAACCGTTCTTCAGCTTTTTAATTGGCATGACTGTCAACTCCTATCCAAATGCCTCGACTTTGCTGTCAGATATGATCGCAGAAGCTGAACTGGCGGAAAAACATGAAAAAATGTTGAATGTGTTTATAGCTGATGTTGCTGATATGGTCGTTTAAAAACAAGCTGCTAAACCTTTATAAACATAAGTGATGCGATTAAACGTATGTGTCATACGGTACCGGAACGAAGTGAGGATAAGGAGTTGACATATTCAGCGCCACCAAAACCCTCTTGGCATTGAACAAACAACCGTTTGTTCCTGCCTACCGGCGAGAGAGTCCCCCGATGATTCGGGGGAATAGGGGGATAGAATATTAGCAATCCAACGGGCTTCCGTTGGTGGGTTTGGGTGAAACCCAAAAGTTTTAAGTAATTATTTCACATTTTGTATGTAATATTTTAACAATGATTTTATGTTTGGAGAGGAAATTTATAAGAATTACTTATGTAATACCATTGGAAAACAAATGTTAACGTATGGGATTTAATGAGGTAGTATTTAGTTAAAATGATTCAGCGTTCATTAAGGGGGGAATTTATTGGAACAAGAAACTAAGTTTAGAATAGCTACTGAACAAGATTTAGATAGAATTGTAGAAATGCTTGCTGATGATGAATTGGGAAGGCTTCGTGAGCGTTATGAACAACCACTTCCGGAAAGTTATACAAAAGCATTTCGAGCTATCACGTCTGACCCTAATAATGAGTTGGTAGTAGCTTTTCAAGACGATGAAGTGATCGGTGTACTTCAAATTACATTTACTCCGTATATTACACACCAAGGTGGATGGAGAGCTACTATTGAAGGAGTTAGAACAGCCTCATCCGTGCGTGGTAAGGGGGTTGGAACTGAACTTATAAAATGGGCAATTCAACGTGCAAAGAAACGTGGTTGTCACTTAATTCAACTTACAACAGATAAGCACAGAGTCGACGCATTACGTTTTTATAAACGATTAGGTTTTAAATCTACGCATGATGGTTTAAAAATGAAATTGGAGTAGTTACTAATCAGCTAACGGATGCTTATCTTCAATAAAGATTTAAAACATGAATAAAGTTAAGGATCCTTGTTTTATGGTCATTTGTCATAATATTACCAATCGAAAAAAACGTTTAAGAACAGTATGAGTGTTAATTCTGCTGTTCTTTTTTGCGTGTGCAAAATTAGATTAAACAGCAATCCAACGGGCTTCCGTTGGTGGGTTTGGGTGAAACCCAAGAACTTAAATCGGAGGGATAAGATGTTTAACATTAATCTGTTGAATCAGGCCCGACTCTGTTGCTTATTTCACGGGAATGAGATGTGGAGAACTGCTCGCTTTGACTTGGAATGATATTGATAGCGTAAGAAAAGAAATAAATGTGTATAAGTCACTATCATTTATTAAAGGTGAATATAAAATCACTCCACCAGAGACCAAAAATTCTAATAGAAGGATCAGTGTTAATACAAAATTACTTGAAATGTTACTGGAGTGGAAAGAGAAACAAAAAGACATATTAGAAAAACTTCAAGTATCATCATCAGATAACACTTTTATTTTTCAATACAAAGAGAGTCCAGCCAATAAAGACATTTTTAGCCGAAAAATCAAAACAATTTGTGCGCGAGGAGAGGTAGAACCGATCCGCCTTCATGATCTGAGACATTCACATGTCGCATTGTTAATTCATCAAAGGGAAGATTACATCACAATATAAGAACGACTAGGACATGCTTCCATCAAAACAACAATCGAGGTTTATGGTCATCTCTTTCCTAATAAACAAAAAGAAACTGCTGATAGCTGGATGAATTATCTAACAAGTGGAGTAAAAAGGAGTAAACCTTAAAATTAAAAGAGAGCATAAAAAAATACCAGGGGTCTACAACCCTTGGTATCATTGATGCGGCCGAGAGGACTTGAACCTCCACGGGTTATTCACCCACTAGGCCCTCAACCTAGTAAAAACCTATCATGGGTTACAAAAGCTTTTAACCAAAGCATCTGTTTATTTTGTTTACACCTATTTTCATCATTTTTTATGAATTCTGGGCACAAATTGGGCACTGTTTTTAGGATAATTAAACCGCTGAATAATTGGTTGTTATGCACTTCCCACGATGAGCTTTTAAGAGTAAACTTTTTAAACATCTTATTATACTTGCTCCTGACCAGAAATCGAAAAACAGCCTTAAGATGTTTTAATTCTATTTATCTTTTAATATTTTGCGCTAGTAAATATATCAAATCAGTGGCAATTGTCGCAGCTGCTAATGATGTGACCTCGCCAGCATCATACATTGGAGAGACTTCCACAAGATCAGCCGCAACGACATTTAACCCAGCTAATTCCTGCAGTAACCGTCTTATATTGTAAGTATCCGGTCCACCAACAACAGGTGTCCCTGTACCGGGTGCAACACTTGGGTCAAGTGAATCTATATCAAACGTTATATAGACAGGCATATTTCCAATAATGCTCTTAATTTTTTGTGCTAACTCTTCTGTAGACATTTCCAAGGCTTCATTTGCGTATATGATATTATAATTTTGATCATTCGGCATATTGGTCCTAATAAACACTTGTACTGATTTCAAAGCATCAACATAACCAATTTCCGCTATATCATTTGCAAATGTACCATGAAATATTTCACCATCATTTCCAGACAGAGAATCTTGATGACTATCAAAATGAAGAAGCGCAATCTTACCATGCTTCTCATAGGCAGCTCGAACCAAACCATAAGGGATAGTATGATCTCCGCCTAATGTTAGTAATTTCGCTCCTGACTTTAATATCTTAGAAGCATGAGAATAAGTTTCGTCAATCATTAATTTTGTAGAATTTTCACCGATATTTGCTCCAACATCGCCGTAATCAATAATGTTCAACTTTTCTTTGACATCATACTTATAAGGATAAAGAAAATTCCCCGCATGCAATGACATCTGACGAATAGATCTTGGTCCAAATCGAGCGCCTGGACGATTTGAAACACCTACATCAAAAGGGACCCCCATAACCGCTATATCTACGTTTGTTACATCTCTTGTTTGTGGAGTTCTCCAAAAAGTCGGAAGGCCTGAGTACGCTAAAAATTGTTTCTTTTCCATTATATAAATCCCTCCTTTGCTAATATGCTGATAGCATAAACTCTTGTGCGACCCAAATGTCAACCATACAACTTTAACTAACGTTTTTTATGTTTCACTACAGGAATTTGAATTTCAAACATAGCTTCATTCGGCTCATCTGTTATTGAAATATCCACTTGAACCATTTGAAGTGCATTCCCAGCAAGTTTGTAATCCTGTTCTTTGATGAAGGCTATCAATTGGGTTAAACTATCCGTTCTATCCCATATTTCTCCGTAGTGTCTTAAACACACAAATTCCCCCTTTGGTATACGAATCACATATTCCTCAGGGATATCTTTTATATGATTGGTTCTAGCAATTAAAGTTGTCGGCGCTGAATAATGATTTGAAAGAAGATCCTCCTCTTCAATTAAAACCCCTAAACGATTACTTGCGACAAGTGGTGCTTTCTCCAGCATCAGATTCTCAATTTCAATAACCCCATAACTTAGTTCTAAATCATTTGATATTTTCGTGTTTTTCGTAATGAAAAACCGTTCTTCTAAGGAATAGATTTTTATCCCCGGGAACACCCCTTCCTCAGATACCCTGTGAAAATTTTCTATCTTTTCATTTATACTTTTTTCTAGATCGATTAATTCTTTTATATTTCTTTGCAATGCTTTATGTTTTTCTTTTAGGATTCTGATTGATTTTTCCGTATTTCTTTCTGTTAAAAAAATTTTGATCTCTTCAAGAGTCATACCAATTTGACGCAATTCTTTTATTGTCCCAAGAACCTCATATTGATAAATCGAATAAAAACGATAACCCGTATTCGGGTCAATATATGCAGGTTTAAATAGCCCAACACGATCATAATGTCTTAACGTTTCAGCAGTTATTCTTCTTAATTTAGCCATCTCACTAATTGATAAAAGCTCTTTTAACAATGTCTTTTCACCTTCTTTTATTGTTCATCATGATATGTTCAGACTTTCTTGACTTTTTTGTTACACAAAGGGTTATGTTAATAACAGTTATCTTGATATAACTTGATCTTAAGTAAATCTTTAATTAAATATCTAAGGAGGATCGTTATGAATCGCAATTGGTTCTATGTATTAGTTGCCGGAATTTTGGAGATCGGCTGGGTGTCTGGGTTAAAACATTCAACAAATTTGATTGAATGGATATTAACGATTGTAGCAATCGTTTTAAGTTTCTGGCTATTAATTATTGCCTCAAATAAATTACCAGTAGGCACTGTATATGCAGTATTTACTGGAATAGGTACGGCTGGTACTGTTACAGCTGAAATGCTCTTATTTGGAGAACCTTTTCAACTCATAAAAATATTATTAATCTTATTGCTTCTGGCAGGAGTAATTGGATTGAAACTCATAACTAAAGACTCAACAGAGCCGGAAGGAGGACATGAATAATGGCTTGGTTGCTTTTAATATTAGCCGGCTTATGTGAAGTTATTGGAGTTTCCGGGATTAATCGCTTTGTCATCCGGAAAGATATTAAATCCATATGTGTCCTCATTGTAGCATTCACATTAAGCTTCTTCTTCCTTTCACAAGCTATGACTAGTATCCCTATGGTATTACCGTCTACGCTATCTGGACTGGCATCGGGACAGTTGGAAGCCGCATTAGTCGGGATGTTTATATACGGTGAACCTAAAGAATGGCGGAGAATCCTCTTCATCTCAATGATTTTATGTGCGGCTATTGGGTTAAAACTGCTTTCTTAGTCTAAAATTTTCATTTAAAAAAGGCATACTTGTTACAGTATGCCTTTTTTAATCACTGTTTAAGTGTTTTTAGATTTAATCATTACATAAATCACTTACAAACTTAGGCAAAACAAACGCTGCGTTATGAATTTCCTTTGTATAATATTTGCTTCCAGTGTCATAAAATCTATCTTTATCAATATTTAAAGGATCATGCTTTTTTGAGCCCATAGTAAAAATCTATAAACCACTTGGATAAGTGGCATATTACAAGTGTATAATTTAGTAATAGGGAAAATCTCTTTTACATCTTTGATAACCGTTTGAATGAAATCACCTTTAAACCATGGATTATCAGATTGAGCAACTAATATGCCATCATCTTTCAATGCTTTTGATATACCGGCATAAAAACCTTTCGTGAATAAATTAGCAGCTGGTCCAACCGGTTCAGTTGAATCGACTAGAATTACATCATATTCATTTTCACTTTCAAGAATATGCATATAACCATCTTCAATTCGCAAATCAAAACGCGTATCAGCTATATTCTCAGCAAACCCTGAAAGATATTTTTTAGAGTACTCAACTACTTTACTGTCTATTTCTACTTGAACTACACTAGTAACTGATGGGTGTTTCAATATTTCACGAATGACACCACCATCCCCTCCTCCGACTACAAGGATTTTTCTTGGATTTGGATGAGTAAATAACGGAACATGTACCATCATTTCGTGATATACAAATTCATCTTTTTCTGTAGTCATCACCATTCCATCAAGTGTGAGCATATTTCCGAATTCTTCTGTTTCAAATATATCAAGCTGTTGAAACTCCGTTTTTTCTGAATGCAGAGTTCTTTTCACTTTAGCTGTTATACCAAAAGAATCTGTTTGTTTTTCAGTAAACCATAAACTCATATGATTCCACCCTTTTCTGTTAAAAATCATTTTTCAGTATAATCTTTTGTGTTACACAAAAGTCAATATTATAAGACTAAAAACATAAAAAAACATACCAGTATTATTTGGTATGTTTTCTTCTTTAGATAGCCCCTCAATCCCTCAACCTAGTAAAAACATATCATGGGTTACAAAAGCCTTTATTCTAAGCATCTATATATTTTATTTACACCTATTTTCATCATTTATCATGAATTATGAGCACAAATTGGGCACCTTACTGAGACCAATTAACACTACATTTCATCAGCATCTAGCGATATACGACTCATTGCCCTCTCATAATGAAAATCTTCCAATTCTCTTTGATATTGTTCCCATTCTTGCTTTGTATACAGGTATCTCTCCGCATCCACTTCCTTCATTACGTTTCTTTCTGTGATATGTTCTTGGAAAAAATCAAGTATATGACTATATAAAAATTTTATCTTCTCAACTAACTCATTAACACTGGGTTCATCTAAAATGATTGAATGATGTGTTATATGATTTCGATAGTCATTAATAAGGGTTATTGCCGTCTCAACATCTTCTGATATATCTATATCAAGTAAAAACTTAATTCTTTTAATTGCTTCGTTCAAATTAATTGTAAACAATTGTTTCTTTTTATTGCCGTTACCTAAATCAACATCAAAAACGTTTCGCTTGTTATTAAATTCAAACGGGTTTTTCTTACCCTTACTTTCATTCTTTAGCTTTTCTTTTGCTTCCATATATAAATTTATATCAGTAAATATTAACGATTCATTTTGCTTTGACAATATGTATTTCAATAAAATTTCTATTCCATGATTAAGAAATATAATTGCATCTTTTAAAAAGTGATAACTGCTTCCCTTATGATACTTCTCAAATTCTACTATGTTAATTTTAGCTTTCTTTAATGAATCTATGCCATTTTCTAATAAAGAGTATTCCATTTCGTTTTCCTTCTTTTCTTATCTTTTTTTATAAAAAAGCTTAATCAAAAAGATTAAGCTTTTTTCTAATTAATTTAGCAACCTCTATGCCCCTACCCTATCTGCAGCCACTTTGATCTCAGTATTATGATCACTTTGCAAATAAGTCATTGAAAATACACTACCTAAAATCACTGCTGCCAATAGAATCCGGCTGATTTTCATCAATAATCTCCCCTTTTTTAATTTTTCGTCTTGCTTCAATACTCATACGATAATATTCATTAGAGAGCATTAAATTTCCTTGTTCATGAAAATAATCAGCGACTTCAATCGAAAAATTTTCAACATCAGCAAACATTTTTCTCGAAGCCAGATATGAAAATGCATTCTTTATTAATTGAGTCTCACCATCAGAAAAAAATAATCCCTCTAATATTTTGAATTTCGCTGAGTATTCCTTATCATCACTTTTATCGGCAATAAATCGCCCTTTCCTAAAGTATATCAAAGCAACATCATAATTTTGTTGTTTTGCTTCTACATAGGTTAGAGTGAATAAAGTCTTTGTTAGGAAACTATGTTTTGATTTTTCAAAAATTTCTAACGCTAAAATTAAATGTTGTGAAGCCTTTTTATATTCTTTCAATTCATCATAACAAATCCCAATATTCATGTGTGACATTGCAATTAAATGCTCTATGTTACTTTCCTTGGCAATTTCCAAAGAATTTAGAAATTGTTCCAAGGCTCTTTCGTATTCTAAAGAATCGATCAGGTTACCTGCAACAATAAATTGACAACGCACAGTTTGTACCGCATACTCTTCATACTCTCTAAATATTTTGAGTGCACGATTTGCATAATTCATGGAGAAATATGTTTGTTTCATATAATAATATACATAGGACACTTTGAAAAAAAACTCTGCTTTTTCTATTTCATCCTCAACTTCCGATAACTTTGATTCAGCTATTCGATAGGCACTTATCGCTGAAGTTAATTCTTTTCGCCTAAACTCATACATACCCTTAAAAAAGTAAAAATAATATTCCAACATGCCAGTTAATTGCCCTTGTTTCTCAATTTCTTTTATAGTCTCATAAGCATTATTGAGATCTTCTATTTCCTTAGATTTCATATAACTCAGCATTATCTCGTGCCTAAAATCTAATAACTGATAATATAACAAGGCATCTTGGTTTTCTTCCATGTTTAGCAATTCTTTCTCTACTTCTATTTTTATAATCTCTGCATGCTCAACTTGATCATCTTTTATTAATGTATACCAATCATTTAACTTTTTTGTGACTATGT
>NZ_JBVYIB010000002.1:950000-4072906 GCF_056033925.1 Bacillus sp. AMCV2 | reverse complement strand
CTTCCGGCACGTCCCTCCTTTTCTTAGAAAATGGCGTCTTTCTCTGTTATAGAACACAAAAAAAGAGCAAATGGCGCTTACCATTCGTACACATTAAATGTTGAAAACATATAATATAGTAGATAAATAGCTTTTCGACAAATTTCACAACTTGTGGACAACCTTCTACACAAGCTGTGCGAAATCAATCCACAACTTATCCACACTTTGTGGATAAAGAGGAAAGGTAGGATTAGTAATCAAGAGTTAAAACACAAATATAATACCAAAATAAACGAGAGCTTGCAATGGTTGTCACAATCTTATCCACAAAGCGGACAACCTGTTGAAAAAACCTTGTCCACAGGGGTTGGTAATGTGAAAATGTTGTCGATAACCTCTGTGGATACTAAAAAAGACGAAAAAGATATCCACATGCGTGATTTCAGGGGCAAATTGTTTGGATTTGTCTTTTTTCCGTAAAATTAAGGAATCTAAAAAATAAGGTTTCGAAAGTTGAAAAGGTATGGTATCCTATTATGGTTGCAAGAAATAAAAGCACTAGTGAAGTTGACAATGAATAGGTAACGCAAATATAATAAGTAAGACTGTCTTTAACAGCTATTCCTCGAGGGAGGTGTCATAAATGAAAAGAACATTCCAACCGAATAACCGTAAACGCAGCAAAGTTCATGGCTTCAGAAGCCGTATGAGTTCAAAAAACGGTCGTCTAGTTTTAGCACGCCGTCGCCGCAAAGGCAGAAAAGTATTATCAGCTTAGGCCACTGAATAATGTCAGTGGTCTTTTTTCACGTTATGGGAAAAGATAGATGTGATGTGTAATGAACCGGGGCATGCTTCCTGGTTCAGATGCATCTCATGTTCATAATAAATTTTAAAAGTTTCTGCCAGCCAGTATCGGAGTGAGTCATTTGAAGAAGCGAAATCGTTTAAAGAAAAATGAAGATTTTCAAAAAGTGTTTAAACATGGGACATCAGTTGCAAACCGCCAGTTTGTCTTATATACGCTTGATCAGCCTGAAAATGATGAACTGCGTGTCGGGCTTTCCGTCAGCAAAAAAATTGGCAATGCTGTGATGCGAAATCGGATCAAACGTTTGATTCGGCAGGCCTTTCTTGAAGAGAAAGAGAGACTGAAGGAAAAGGATTACATCATTATTGCCAGAAAACCGGCGAGCCAGCTGACATATGAGGAAACGAAAAAAAGTCTGCAGCATCTATTCAGAAAGTCTTCATTATATAAGAAATCTTCGTCAAAGTAGGCATCACCACTGCTTTCTTACAACTTTTAAAAGCGCTTCCTTTCTGGTTGATCAGAAAAAGACACCATTTAAAACTGAAAGATGCTAAAATACATACAAGTATGCTTTGCAATAAAAGAGTGTAAAGATTAATTATAGGAGGAAATGTTGTTGAAAAGGAGAATAGGGTTGCTATTAAGTATGGTTGGCGTATTCATGCTTTTGGCTGGATGCTCGAGTGTGAAAGAGCCGATCACTGCAGATAGTCCGCATTTCTGGGACAAGTACGTAGTATATCCATTGTCTGAGCTCATTACGTATGTAGCGAAATTGACGGGAGATAACTACGGGCTTTCAATTATTCTAGTTACCATTTTAATTCGTTTATTAATTTTACCGCTGATGATTAAGCAGCTGAGAAGTTCGAAAGCGATGCAGGCTTTACAGCCGGAAATGCAAAAGCTTAAAGAAAAATACAGCTCAAAGGATCAAAAAACGCAGCAAAAGCTTCAGCAGGAAACAATGGCTTTATTCCAAAAGCATGGTGTCAATCCATTGGCGGGATGTTTCCCGATTTTGATCCAGATGCCGATTTTAATTGGATTCTATCATGCGATCATGAGAACCCAGGCGATTTCAGAGCATAGCTTCTTATGGTTTGACTTAGGAGAAAAAGATCCTTACTATATTCTTCCTATCGTTGCCGGTGTCGCTACATTTGTTCAGCAAAAACTGATGATGGCGGGCAATGCGCAGCAAAATCCGCAAATGGCGATGATGCTTTGGATTATGCCAATTATGATTATCGTATTTGCGATCAACTTCCCGGCGGCTCTTTCTCTTTATTGGGTAGTCGGTAACTTATTTATGATTGCGCAAACTTTCCTCATTAAAGGACCTGATATTAAAAAAAATCCTGAGCCGCAAAAAGCCGGAGGAAAGAAAAAGTGAGGAATGTGACTGCTGCAGGGCGAAATGTCGATGAAGCAGTACAGTCCGGATTGCAAGAGCTGGGATTAACGAAGGATAAGGTAGAAATTACTGTTATTGAAGAGGGAAACAAAGGATTTCTCGGTATTTTCGGTAAAAAGCCTGCGATCGTAAAGCTGGTTGAAAAGATTGATCCGATTCAGCAAGCGAAGTTATATCTTCAAACGATCGCCGAAGCCATTGCCGGGAAGTCTGATGTGACTGTTCAAGAAAGCAAAAAGACAGTGAGATATCATATAACAGGTGAAAAGGCAGCTTTGTTAATTGGGAAAAGAGGACAAACCTTAAACGCCCTTGAAACTTTGACACAGCTTGCCCTTAACCGTTATCCAGGCCAATATAAAAATGTGACGGTGGATGCAGAAAACTATCGTTTGAAAAGAAAAGAAACCCTGAGCCAGCTGGCCATCAAGCTTGCAGACCAGGTTTTGAAAACGAAAAAAGCAGTTCAGCTCGAACCTATGCCATCCAGTGAAAGAAAAATCATTCACGATACTCTTTCTGGATATGCAAACCACCAGATCAAAACATATTCAATGGGTGAAGGCGAAAATCGTCATCTCGTTATTTCCCATAAAAGATAGCATAAAACCGAAGTCCGATAAAAATTGGATTTCGGTTTTTTTGTATCCGAAAAATCTACTTTTCCTAGTAATATCAAGGTTTTGCCGTTTAAGTTTTTTCTTTTTAGGTGTATCCTGTTGATAAAAAGGAAGTTCAGGAAATAAAATTAATTGTTATTCACATGTGGATAAGTTAAAGTAATAAGGGACGAATTTCTATTTCTGTGGATAACAAATCTTCCACTTCGAACCAAACTATGTTATCTTTTAGTTTTGGCATAATAAAAATTTTTTTATATAGATGAAGTATAAGTAAAGAGAGGTGAACAACATGGATACAATTGCGGCAATTTCCACACCGATGGGAGAAGGCGCGATTGCGATTGTACGGTTGAGCGGACCAGAAGCCATTCAAATCGCAGATAAAATTTATAAGGGACCGAAGGGGAAAACACTCAGCTCGGTCGAATCACATACGATTCATTATGGTCATATCGTAGACAGACCTTCGGATCGTGTCGTTGAGGAAGTAATGGTATCAGTGTTAAAAGCGCCGAGAACTTTTACACGAGAAGATGTCATTGAGATTAACTGTCACGGGGGAATTGTGACTGTGAACCAAGTGCTTCAGCTTGCATTGAGAGAGGGAGCGAGACTGGCAGAGCCTGGTGAATTTACGAAACGTGCGTTTTTAAACGGTCGAATCGATCTTTCACAGGCGGAAGCAGTTATGGACTTAATCAGAGCAAAAACGGACCGGGCAATGAACGTTGCTATGAATCAAATGGAAGGGCGTCTTTCTGCTTTGGTGCGCCGTTTGCGCAGTGAGATTTTAGAAACACTGGCCCATGTTGAGGTGAATATCGATTATCCGGAGTATGATGATGTAGAGGAAATGACGCATCAGATTTTAGTTGAAAAGGCAACCGCCGTGAAAAAGGAAATTGAGGCGCTGCTGAGGACTTCTGAGCAAGGAAAAATCTTACGTGAAGGTCTTTCTACCGTCATTATTGGCCGGCCAAACGTAGGAAAATCATCTCTTCTGAACAGCCTCGTTCATGAGGCAAAAGCCATTGTAACCGATATTCCCGGAACGACACGGGATGTAATTGAGGAATACGTAAATGTAAGGGGTGTCCCGCTTCGTCTGGTTGATACAGCAGGTATTCGTGAAACCGAGGATATTGTTGAGCGAATCGGTGTTGAACGTTCTCGCCAGGTTCTAAAGGAAGCGGACCTGATTTTACTTGTGCTTAATTATAGTGAAGAGCTTTCTGATGAAGACGTGAAGCTTTTTGAAGCCGTTGAGGGCATGGATGTTATCGTGATTTTGAATAAGACTGACCTTGAGGCGAAGATTGACACTGAACGTGTCCGTGAGCTTGCCAATGGACGTCCAGTTGTTACGACATCTCTTTTAAAAGAGGAAGGCATCAATGATCTGGAAGAAGCGATTCAATCGCTGTTCTACACGGGTGTCATTGAAAGTGGGGATCTGACTTATGTCAGCAACACGCGTCACATCTCTATTTTACAGCAAGCAAAACGCGCCATTGAAGATGCGCTTAGCGGCATCGAACAGGATGTCCCGATCGACATGGTGCAAATTGACCTTACAAGATGCTGGGAGCTTTTAGGGGAAATCATTGGAGATTCTGTCCACGAAAGCTTAATTGATCAGCTCTTTTCACAATTCTGTTTAGGAAAATAATAAAAGGAGGAACTAGAATCATGGGGTATGAAGCAGGCCAATACGATGTGATTGTGATTGGCGCCGGGCATGCCGGTGTTGAGGCTGCCCTCGCATCTGCACGCCAAGGCGCCAAAACGCTTGTCTTGACCATCAACCTAGATATGGTTGCATTTATGCCATGTAATCCGTCTGTCGGCGGCCCCGCAAAAGGGATTGTCGTCCGTGAAATTGACGCGCTCGGCGGAGAAATGGGAAGAAACATCGATAAAACGCATATTCAAATGAGAATGCTGAATACAGGAAAAGGTCCTGCGGTTCGTGCATTGCGTGCGCAAGCAGACAAATTCCAATATCAGCACGAAATGAAAAATACGCTTGAAAAAGAACCAAACTTAACATTGCTGCAAGGAATTGTGGAGCGGCTGATCGTTGAAGACGGCGAATGCCGAGGCGTTATTACACAAACCGGCGCACATTATCGTGCGAAAGCAGTTGTCATGACGACAGGGACATATTTAAGAGGACGTATCATTCTTGGCGATCTGTCTTACTCAAGCGGCCCGAATAACCAGCAGCCTTCTATTAAGCTTTCTGAGCATTTGGAGGAACTTGGTTTTGACCTTGTTCGTTTTAAAACAGGTACGCCGCCTCGCGTTAAAAGCGACACGATTGATTACAGCAAAACGGAAATTCAGCCTGGTGACGATGTCCCTCGCGCTTTCTCATATGAAACAGTGGAATATATCACAGATCAGCTCCCTTGCTGGCTGACATATACAAGCCCTGAGACACATGAGATTATTGACAGCAACCTGCACCGTTCACCGATGTATTCCGGTATGATCAAAGGTACGGGCCCAAGATACTGCCCATCCATTGAAGATAAAGTTGTCCGTTTTAATGATAAACCGCGTCACCAAATCTTCCTTGAGCCGGAAGGCAGAAATACACAGGAAGTCTATGTCCAAGGTTTATCTACAAGTCTTCCAGAAGACGTACAGCAAAGAATGCTTGCAACGATTCCTGGACTTGAAAACGTACAAATGATGAGAGCCGGCTATGCGATCGAGTATGATGCAATCGTACCGACACAGCTCTGGCCGACACTTGAAACAAAAAAAATCACAAACCTTTACACTGCAGGCCAAATTAACGGAACATCCGGTTATGAAGAAGCTGCGGGACAAGGCATTATGGCAGGAATCAATGCAGGACGAAAAGCGCTTGGAAAAGAAGAAGTGATTTTAAGCCGTTCTGACGCTTACATTGGTGTTCTGATTGATGACCTTGTGACAAAAGGAACCAATGAGCCATATCGTCTTTTGACATCACGTGCTGAATACAGATTGCTGCTTCGCCACGACAATGCTGATTTGCGTCTGACAGAAATCGGACACCGCATTGGATTGATTTCTGATGAGCGCTATGCGGCTTTTGAGAAGAAAAAAGCGGCGATCGAAGCGGAGAAAAAACGTCTTCATTCTGTAATTATCAAGCCGTCTCCGGAAAATCAAGAATATATCCGTTCTCTTGGCGGAAGCGAATTGAAAGACGGAGTTCGCGGCACAGACTTGATGAAGCGTCCTGAAATGAACTATGAAACAGTCACAAAACTGGCGCCGCCAGAAGTGCCGGTTCCTCAAGACGTGGCAGAACAAGTAGAAATCCAAGTGAAATATGAAGGATATATTGAAAAATCTCTTCAACAAGTGGAAAAACTGAAGAAGATGGAAAATAAAAAAATTCCAGATCGAATTGATTATGACGCAATTAAGGGGATTGCGACCGAGGCGCGTCAAAAACTGAAAAATGTACGGCCTTTGTCTGTTGCCCAAGCTTCCCGCATTTCCGGTGTAAACCCGGCGGACATTTCAATTCTATTGGTGTATTTAGAGCAGGGACGCATTGCGAAGATAGCCGAATAGAAAGGATGACGGCATGAATATTGAAGAATTCACTTCTGGTTTGGCGGAAAAAGGGATCTCCCTTTCTCCCCGTCAGCTGGAGCAATTTGAGCTGTATTACGACATGCTGGTTGAATGGAACGAAAAAATCAATCTGACTTCAATAACAGAGAAAAAAGAAGTGTATTTAAAGCATTTTTATGATTCCATTACAGCTGCTTTTTATGTCGACTTCAATCAGGTGAACACGATTTGTGATGTTGGAGCGGGAGCGGGTTTTCCAAGTCTGCCGATAAAAATATGCTTTCCGCACCTCAATGTCACAATCGTGGATTCACTGAATAAACGGATCACGTTTTTAGAAAAGTTATCTGAGGGTTTGCAATTGGAGAATACAACATTCTGCCATGACAGAGCTGAAACGTTCGGGCAACGGAAAGACGTGCGTGAAAGCTATGATATTGTGACGGCGCGAGCAGTTGCGAGATTATCTGTTTTGAGTGAGCTTTGCTTGCCTCTGGTGAAGAAAAACGGTTTATTTGTTGCTTTAAAAGCCGCATCAGCTGAAGAAGAACTGAATGCAGGCAAAAAAGCAATCACGACGCTTGGAGGAGAACTTGAGAATATCCATTCTTTTAAGCTGCCTATTGAAGAAAGCGATCGTAATATTATGGTGATACGCAAAATGAAAAATACACCTAAGAAGTATCCAAGAAAACCGGGAACTCCTAATAAATCGCCAATTGAAGGATAATTTAGACAGCCTGATATGACAATACCATCATATTTTCATCAAAATTGATGGATGTACAGCAGGAAAAACCATGAGAAAATAGAATTATAAAAATGGCAGTTTTTAAAGGTGGTGTAGGTACATGAAGCATTCATTCTCTCGTTTCTTCGGGCTTGGTGAGAAGGAACAGGAGCCGGAGATTGCTGAACATGATACAAACAAAGAAGAGATTCTGGAAATACCGGTAAATGCTATCGTTCCCAACCGTTTTCAGCCACGCACCATTTTCTCAGATGAAAAAATCAAAGAGTTAGCAATGACCATTCATACACACGGCATTATTCAGCCGATTGTTGTTAGGCATACAGAAGAAGAAGGCCAATACGAACTCATTGCAGGTGAAAGACGCTGGAGAGCGGTGCAATCGCTTGAGTGGGAAAAGATTCCGGCAATTATTAAGGATTTTTCCGACACGGAAACCGCTTCTGTGGCGTTAATCGAAAACTTGCAGCGGGAAGAACTGTCTTCTATTGAGGAAGCGCATGCTTATGCTAGGCTGCTTGAGCTGCATGATTTAACACAGGAGGCACTCGCACAGCGCTTAGGAAAAGGGCAGTCTACAATCGCGAATAAGCTTCGGTTATTAAAGCTGCCTCAGCCGGTCCAAGAGGCGATTATGGAGAAGAAAATCACCGAGCGCCATGCCAGAGCACTGATTCCGCTGAAACAGCCTGAGCTCCAAGTCACACTGCTCACAGAGATTATTGAGAAAAGTTTAAATGTAAAGCAGACGGAAGACCGCGTGGTGAAAATGCTGGAGCAAGGCCAGAGAAAGCCAAAGCCGAGACGCAAAGCATTCAGCAGAGATACAAGAATTGCGATGAACACGATTCGCCAGTCACTATCAATGGTGGAAGACAGCGGTGTAAAATTGAATACGGAAGAAGAAGAATTTGAAGAATATATTCAATTAACGATTCGCATACCAAAATAGAAGCTCTCCTGAAAAGCAGGAGAGCTTTTTATATTTTCAATAAAAGGTAATCACTTACTTTTAGTGAAAATTATTATATTAGAATTCTTTTCTTTGAGCTTGTGGATAAACTCTTCAGATTTTTGCGGTGAAATTACTGCATGTCCCCATCCCCCCTGATAATATATTGTGATGGCATGGCGAGAGCCGATCAGACGAAAACCGGACCACAGTTTCTTTTTTTGAACGACTTTATCGATGTTTTCATAAGGAATTTGATGTTTGATCAATCCGGCTTTAATGATCAGATGGTGCTCCTTCAATACATATTTTAGGTCAATAAAGCTCCAAATGATGAGTCCATTTAAAAGAGTCAGTAGAATAAAAATGATCCAGCCGGAAACTCTCATATTTCCCAGCACAAAAGGAACAATGGCATCTGCTTGTATCAGTAATATGAGAAACACAATCATCAGCGTAACGGGTACGTCTCTCTTCGTTTGATAAACCATTTTCTCACCATCCTGTTTCCACGTTCTGTACTGTGACTTCTTCTTTTTTTCTTTAAGAAATTCCTTTTTTAAGTCAAAAAAACATAGAAATTGCAGAATTTATAAGAGAAAGCATAAAGCGTGCTTGAATTTTCAATTATTTCCCTTCTGATTCGGAACAAAATGATGAAAAAAATGAAACGCTTTAATCTTTTTTTGATAGAATAGAAGCAAGATAGTACATGTTCATGTGAAAGTAGGTGACATCGTGGGAAAAATCATAGCAATTACGAACCAAAAAGGCGGGGTCGGCAAAACAACGACGTCTGTCAACCTTGGGGCATGTTTGGCTTACATAGGGAAAAGGGTTCTGCTGGTAGATATTGATCCGCAGGGAAATGCGACAAGCGGATTAGGGATTGAAAAAGCCGATGTAGAGCAGTGTGTGTACGATATTTTAGTAGATGATGCAGATGTAATAGATATTATTAAAGCAACGACAGTAGAGAACTTGGATGTGATTCCTGCGACGATTCAGCTTGCTGGGGCTGAGATCGAGCTGGTTCCTACAATATCAAGAGAAGTGAGATTGAAGAGAGCGCTTGAAGCAGTAAAGCAAAATTATGATTATATTATCATTGATTGTCCGCCGTCATTGGGCTTGCTGACGATTAATGCCCTTACTGCCTCGGATTCCGTTGTGATTCCTGTACAGTGCGAATATTATGCCTTGGAGGGTCTCAGCCAATTATTAAATACAGTACGTCTTGTGCAAAAGCATTTGAATACTGATTTAATGATTGAAGGTGTATTGCTGACAATGCTTGATGCACGGACAAACCTTGGCATTCAAGTGATTGAAGAGGTTAAAAAGTATTTTAGGGATAAAGTATATAAGACAGTTATTCCGCGTAATGTCCGTCTGAGTGAGGCACCGAGTCACGGAAAACCCATCATTTTATACGATCCGCGGTCAAGAGGTGCGGAAGTATATTTAGATTTAGCAAAGGAAGTGGCTGCGAATGGCTAAAGGCCTTGGAAAAGGGATTAATGCGTTATTTAATCAGGTGGATTTGTCTGAAGAGACAGTTGAAGAAATTAAAATTACCGATTTACGCCCTAATCCTTATCAGCCAAGAAAACACTTTGATGACGAGGCATTAGCTGAACTAAAAGAATCTGTGCTGCAGCATGGCATTCTTCAGCCGCTTATCGTCAGAAAATCTTTAAAAGGCTATGATATTGTTGCGGGTGAACGGCGTTTTCGAGCGGCAAAGCTGGCAGGTTTAGATACAGTTCCGGCCATTGTCCGTGAATTATCAGAGGCGTTAATGAGGGAAATTGCTTTATTAGAAAACCTTCAGCGTGAAGATTTATCTCCGCTTGAAGAGGCTCAGGCATATGACTCCTTGCTGAAACACTTAGATCTCACGCAAGAACAGCTTGCCAAACGTCTTGGGAAAAGCAGACCGCATATTGCGAATCATTTAAGACTGCTGACACTGCCAGAAAATATTCAGCAGCTTATTGCCGAAGGTACGCTTTCTATGGGACATGGACGCACGCTTCTTGGCTTAAAAAACAAAAATAAGCTTGAACCGCTTGTACAAAAAGTCATTGCGGAGCAGCTTAATGTTCGCCAGCTTGAGCAGCTGATTCAGCAGTTAAATCAAAATGTTCCACGTGAAACAAAGAAAAAAGAACCTGTGAAAGACGCGGTTCTAAAAGAACGGGAATCCTATCTCCAAAATTATTTTGGAACAACAGTTAATATTAAAAGACAGAAGAAAAAAGGCAAAATCGAAATTGAATTTTTCTCTAATGAAGACCTTGATCGGATTTTAGAGCTTTTGTCTGAACGAGAATCATAAATGAAAAAACCATCTTTCAAACGAAGATGGTTTTTGTTTTATATGCGCCCAGTGAGCCTTTGCAGCGGGTTAATGCGTTCTTGCCTCCACTCTGTCCGATCTGTTAAACTCAAACCTTCCGCTAGAACATTTGCCATATTCATGACCAAGTTGAGTCTAGTGTTTTGCAATACAAAATATTCCATGAAACCGCTCACATTCACGATTCCGTTAATATGAAGATCTCCCACTTCAGGAAGGTCTTTTTGTACACCGGCTCCGGGCTTTAATGGCCCGTCCCCGATTTGAAATGAACCCACACTCTTAACGCGGCCTAAGCATGCATCGACTGCTATAACAAATGGGTTTTTATGTAATTTATGAATGTCATTGATTTTATCCTTCATGTTCACAGCATGGACGGGGTCAGATAAGGTTCCGTAGACATGGAATCTGGTGAGCTGCATCTGTTTGAGTTTCATTCCTACGAGCGGGCCTAATGAGTCACCGGTTGAACGGTCTGTTCCGATACAAACCACGACAATTGGTTTGCCGGCAGCTTTACGTAAGGATGAAGAAAGGATGGTTTGGATTTGTTTTGCCGCTGCAGCATCTGTATGTGAAACATATTGCTTTACTCGTTCCTGAGAGGAAAAAAGCCCGCCTTTTCGATTCATGGGTTTCACTTCCTTGTTATAGTAGGTAACAGAATTGCTATGGTGTGTGTGTAGTTATGTAAGGTTGTTTACAGTATATCCAGCAGTATGATTTTTTATGCTTTGTGTATGGCACCGGAGATTTTAAAAAAAGTAGAGGGCATGATATGAATGGTTAGTGGGTGAATTACAAGTATTGTCCCCCATTGCCTCGATCATGATCAAGCTATGGTCTGCTTATAAAACACTTGAATAGATAGGAAGGATTAGAAAAAAGTGAAGAGTGAAGTTCACTTCTTCATTCCGCGGACAAACAAATAAATATCTCTTTTTAGACTGCCGCATTAGCAGTCTTTTTTTATGTGTATTTCGTATGATAATTTCATCTTGTGTTTAAATGTCTATGAAAATATGGCATGTTTGCTTTCTTTTATTTATATAGTAACAATAACGGGAACAAGCTGAACTTTGTCTATGAGGTGATAGTGTTGTGGAGAGCCGGAATGAAGTGGATGCTGCTCATATTAGGGAGCCTGATCGGGGCCGGATATGCGAGCGGTCAGGAGATATGGCAGTTTTTTGGGGCGGAAAGCGGACTTGCTATTGTGCTGTTTACAATTATGTTCATTTTCTCGTCTTATATTGTGATGAAAATCAGTTTTAAAGTTCAATCCACTCATTTTCTGCCGGTTCTGGAGCATTTAATGGGGCCATGGCTGGCGAAAATTTATGATGTCCTCATCATTTTTTATTTGTTTTCGACGACTATGGTGATGATTGCCGGAGGCGGTGTGACCCTGCAAATGTACAAGCTTCCTTTCTGGTGGGGAATCGCGCTGATTTGCATCGTGACAGTGTGTTTGTTTTTGTGGGATGTGAAAGGAATATTATCTATAAATAGTATTTTGATTCCTGTGTTAGTAGCGGGGCTTTTATATGCGTTGATCTCCTTTCAGAGCACACATCACCATACGTGGACGATTGATTTGTCCCAGCAGTATAACTGGCCTGCGAGCATTACGTTTACCTCTTTAAACATCCTTTCAGTTGTTGCGATTTTATCCTCTGTTGGGAAAGAAATGAAAGGGCTCGGAGAAGCAAAAATCGCAAGTGTGGCAAGCGGTCTTATTTTTGGCGTGATCTCATTTGTTTATAATGAAACGTTGGTGGAACTGGCGGGCTCCCTTTCTCAGTTTGAAATACCGCTGTTTGCCGTTCTGGAGGGTGCGCCTTATTTCCTTTTTTTATGTATGACGGCGGTGCTGTGCCTGGCGATTTACACGACGACGGTAGCTGGTTTGCTGGGGCTGTCCAGCCGGCTGATGGCGTTTATTCATATGCCTAGATGGATGATTGTGTTGATTTTGTTAGTGTTAATGGTACCTTTTACTTCTTTCGGATTTTCTGATTTGATCGCGTTCTTGTATCCGATATATGGGATGCTCAATTTGTATTTGTTAGTTTGTCTGCTCTTATATCCTATTTTGAGTAAATGGAAATAAGAGGATGGATTTCTTTTCGGGTATCTTGATTGCTCTTATGATCAGTTTTTTTGTACAATAGATACAGCAGTTTAGGAAAAGAGGTGAAGGGTCTTGGCGGATAAAGACTTTGGCCTGAATGATATCGTAGAAATGAAAAAACCGCATCCATGCGGAGCGAACAGCTGGAAAATTATACGCATGGGAATGGATATTCGAATTAAGTGTGAGGGATGCTCTCACAGTGTTATGATTCCGAGAAGAGAATTTGAAAGAAAACTAAAAAAAGTACTAGTCAAGCATGAGGAGCCTACTTCATAAATAGGCCGACACTCATGCTTTTTCATATAGAAGGTAAGGAGAAGACGGCGATGAGCAAAGTGCATCAGTCGGCATGTCCGCTGAATTGTTGGGACAGCTGCGGCTTTTTGGTGACTGTTGAAGACGGAAAGGTAACAAAAGTGGACGGAGATCCAAACCATCCGATTACGGAAGGCAAAATCTGCGGCCGCGGCAGAATGCTTGAGACAAAAACAAACTCGCCTGATCGGCTTCGCTATCCAATGAAAAAACAAAATGGCGAGTTTGTGCGGATTTCCTGGGAGCAGGCACTTGATGAAATTGCCGACAAACTTCGGGAAATCAAGGAAACGTCGGAGACGACTGCTGTTTTGCACAGCCATGATTATGCGAATAACGGTCTGTTAAAAGCGCTTGATCAGCGTTTTTTTAATGGATATGGCGGCGTGACTGAAATCGTCGGAAGCATATGCTGGGGCTCCGGAATCGAGGCGCAAAGCTGGGATTTTGGCCGTTCGTACGGGCACGGCCCGCTTGATATTTACAACAGCAAGCATGTTGTTGTGTGGGGAAGAAATGTATCAAGAACAAATATGCACTTATACCATCACTTGCAGCAGGTGAAAAAGAAGGGCGCCACGATTACGGTGATTGATCCGATATTCAATCCGACTGCCAAGCTTGCCGACCGCTATATCTCTGTAAAGCCTGGAATGGACGGCTGGCTTGCAGCAGCCGTTTTGAAGGTTCTGATTGAGACGGGAAGAACGGATGAAACGTTTATTTCTGAGCATTCTGTCGGTTTTGACGATGTGAAAGAGCTTTTGAAGACCGTTTCTCTGGAAGAGTTTATTGTGAAAACAGAAACTTCTATGGAGGAGCTGGAGTATTTGGCTGGTTTGTATGCTGATGGCCCGGTGTCTAGTTTTATGGGGCTTGGCATGCAGCGATATAAAAACGGTGGGGGAACGATTCGTTGGATTGATGCACTTGTTGCGGCAAGCGGAAATGTCGGAATTAAGGGCGGCGGCGCGAATTTCGGAAATGTCCAGATTGGTGAGAGCTTTGCAAAAACAAAGCTGACGCTGCCGGAATTAAAAACAACATCCCGTTCTTTTTCAATGATGACGCAGGCTGAAGAAGTGTTGACCGCTGCTGATCCTGCGATTGAGATGATTATTGTGACGTGCGGAAATCCGCTGACTCAGGTGCCGAATACAAATAAGGTGAGACAAGCTTTTGAAAAGGTTCCAATGACGGTCGCGATTGATTCCATTATGACGGATACCGCAAAGCTGTGTGATTATGTTTTGCCGACTGCCACTGTTTTTGAAGAAGAAGATATCTACTATTCCAGTATGTATCATCATTATGTTCAGTACGGGAAGAAGCTTGTGGAGCCACAGGGTGAAGCGAAATCGGACAGCTGGATCTGGTCAGAGCTTGCAAAACGTCTTGGGTTTGGCGAGCTGTTTGAATACAGCACTCAAGAATTTTTAGAGATGGGGCTTTCCTCATTGGAAGCAGAGGATGTGACACTTGAGCGTTTAAAAGAAAAAGGCCACCTCCCTCTTCCAGTAAAACAGGTGCCGTGGGATGATTATCAGTTTTTGACGCCGAGTGGAAAATTTGAATTTACTTCGTCGCTAGCTGAGCAAAAAGGATTTAGCGGCTCGCTTCAATTAAATGTGCCCGAAGAATCTGTTTTCCATAATGAGGAGTTAGCTGAAAAGTACCCTTATACGCTGTTATCCATTCATCCGCAGCGTTCCAACCATTCACAGCATGTGCCGTTTATTGAAAAGCTTCAGCACGTTCAGGTCGATATTTCTCCAGATATAGCGGCTGAGCAGAATCTTCAGGATGGAGACGAAGTTGTCATCTTTAATGACCGCGGACGCTTGAAGGGCAAGGTGAAAGTGATGAAGCAGGCTCATGCGAAGACGATTAATATAGATGAAGGCATGTGGGCGGCTTTTGGAGGGTCAGTCAATGCAATGACAAATGATACAAATTCTGATAATGGAATGGGAAGTACGCTTTTTGACTGTTTAGTAGGCTTGAAAAAAGCATAATCAAAGGGGTTGGCAGGCTGAAAATGCTTTTTTGTCAGCTTGTCTTTTCCAGGGAACCTCCTTATAATTGCTCTAGGTTCAAAATACGTTCATACAATGACGGTTTTATATAGAGGAGATGAAAGAATGGCTTTAACAGCTGGAATTGTTGGTTTGCCGAACGTCGGAAAATCAACACTATTTAACGCAATTACACAGGCCGGTGCCGAATCAGCCAACTACCCGTTCTGTACAATTGATCCGAACGTGGGAATTGTAGAGGTGCCGGATGATCGTCTGCAAAAGCTGACTGAGCTGGTCAACCCGAAGAAGACTGTGCCGACTGCTTTTGAATTCACTGATATTGCAGGGATTGTAAAAGGCGCATCTAAAGGAGAAGGACTCGGCAACAAGTTCCTATCTCATATTCGCCAAGTTGACGCGATTTGCCACGTTGTCCGTGCTTTTTCCGATGACAACATTACACACGTTTCCGGAAAGGTTGATCCGATTGATGACATTGAAACGATCAACCTTGAGCTGATCCTCGCTGATATGGAAACGGTTGAAAAGCGGATTACACGCGTCAGCAAGCTTGCGAAGCAAAAAGATAAAGACGCTGTATTTGAGTTTGAGATTTTATCTAAACTGAAAGAAGCGTTTGAGAGTGAAAAGCCTGCTCGATCTGTAGAATTCACTGAAGAGCAGCAAAAGCTTGTGAAGCAGCTCCATTTACTGACTTCGAAGCCTATTTTGTACGTGGCCAACGTAAGTGAAGATGAAGTTGCTGATCCATCTGGCAATGAAAATGTAGCGAAGATTCGCGAGTACGCTGCCGGCGAAAACGCAGAAGTTATCGTTGTGTGTGCAAAAATCGAATCTGAAATCGCTGAGCTTGAAGGCGAAGAAAAGCAAATGTTCTTGGAAGAGCTGGGCATTCAAGAATCAGGTCTTGATCAGCTGATCAAAGCGTCTTACTCTCTTCTCGGCCTCGCAACATATTTCACAGCCGGAGAACAGGAAGTCAGAGCTTGGACATTCAAAAAAGGCATGAAAGCCCCTGAGTGTGCAGGAATTATTCATAGTGACTTTGAGCGGGGCTTCATTCGTGCTGAGACAGTTGCTTATGAGGATCTTCTTGCGGGCGGCGGCATGGCAGGAGCTAAAGAGGCAGGAAAAGTCCGTCTTGAAGGAAAAGAGTATGTGGTTAAAGACGGAGATGTTATTCATTTCCGATTTAATGTATAGGATGCAGTTGTAAAGGGACAAGAGCTTTGGTATAATATAAAATTGTGAGTAATAGAATTATTGCTCCTTGCCCATTATGGGCCGCTTAGTCCAAAAGGAGGTGCAAACAGATGAGAAAGTACGAAGTTATGTACATTATCCGCCCAAACATTGACGATGAGTCTAAAAAAGCAGTTATCGAGCGTTTCAACAACGTTCTGACTTCTAACGGTGCGGAGATCACTGGAACAAAGGATTGGGGTAAACGTCGTCTTGCTTACGAAATCAACGATTTCCGCGACGGTTTCTACCAAATCGTAAACGTTCAATCTGACGCTGCGGCAGTTCAAGAATTTGACCGTCTAGCTAAGATCAGTGACGATATCATTCGCCACATTGTTGTTAAAGAAGAAGAATAAGCAATTTTGAAATATATAATGGTAAAAGGTGGTCTTTCTTATGCTTAACCGAGTTGTATTAGTCGGAAGACTGACAAAAGACCCAGAGCTTCGTTATACGCCAAACGGTGCGGCTGTTGCTACGTTTACTCTTGCTGTGAATCGTACATTTACGAACCAGTCCGGAGAACGTGAGGCCGATTTCATTAATTGTGTCACTTGGAGAAGACAAGCCGAAAACGTTGCAAACTTCTTGAAAAAAGGAAGCCTTGCAGGCGTAGATGGCCGTTTACAAACAAGAAACTATGAAAACCAGCAAGGACAGCGTGTCTTCGTGACAGAGGTCCAAGCTGAAAGTGTTCAATTTCTTGAGCCGAAAAACGGCGGCGGTTCTGGTTCAGGTGGATACAACGAAGGAAACAGCGGCGGAGGCCAGTACTTTGGCGGAGGCCAAAATGATAATCCATTTGGGGGAAATCAAAACAACCAGAGACGCAATCAGGGGAACAGCTTTAACGATGACCCATTTGCCAACGACGGCAAACCGATTGACATCTCGGATGATGATCTTCCATTCTAATGTGATTATCGCCTAAAATGAAAAAGAAAGGAGGGAAATGACAATGGCAGGAGGACGCAGAGGCGGTCGTGCGAAACGCCGTAAAGTGTGTTATTTCACTTCTAACGGTATCACGCACATCGACTACAAAGATGTAGATCTTCTTAAAAAGTTTGTTTCTGAGCGCGGTAAAATTTTACCACGTCGTGTAACTGGAACAAACGCTAAATACCAACGTAAATTGACTGCAGCGATCAAACGCGCACGTCAAATGGCTTTACTTCCATACGTAAGCGGTGAGTAAGCTGATGCGTAAAGAGCAAGGACCTTCGGGTTCTTGCTCTTTTTTATAGGGGGGAGGATGAAACATGAAGTTGATTTCATGGAATGTAAACGGCCTGCGGGCTGTGATGAGAAAAATGGATTTCCTCTCTTATTTGAAAGAAGAGGATGCAGATATTATATGTCTTCAGGAAACGAAGATACAGGACGGCCAGGTTGATCTCCAGCCTGAAGGCTATCATGTGTACTGGAATTATGCAGTGAAAAAAGGATATTCCGGCACAGCTGTTTTTTCTAAGCAAGAACCGCTGCAGGTCATCTACGGTATCGGAGTAGAAGAGCATGACCAAGAAGGCAGAGTGATTACGCTGGAATTTGAAAACGTGTTTGTGATGACTGTTTACACGCCCAATTCCAGAAGGGGATTAGAGCGGATTGATTACCGCATGCAATGGGAAGAGGCTTTATTGTCTTATATTCTTGAATTGGATCAGAAAAAACCAGTGATTTTATGCGGTGATTTGAATGTAGCTCATCAGGAGATTGATTTGAAAAATCCAAAGGCGAACCGGAATAACGCTGGATTTTCAGATCAAGAAAGAGGGGCATTCACTCGTTTCTTAGAAGCTGGCTTTGTTGACTCTTTCCGTCATGTTTATCCTGATCTTGAAGGCGCTTATTCCTGGTGGTCGTATCGTGCCGGCGCCGGGACAGAAATATCGGATGGCGGATTGATTATTTTGTTGTTTCTGAAAGCCTTAAGGAACAGATTGAAGATGCCAGTATATCAGCGGACGTCATGGGTTCCGACCATTGTCCTGTTGAACTTATCATCAATATATGATGAGATAGCAGTAAGGATTTTACACTTACTGCTTTTTTTATATGAAAAGGAGAAAGAGATGGCAAATATAAAAGAGATCGCAAGACTGGCAAATGTATCTGTTTCGACTGTCTCGCGTGTATTGAATCATCATCCGTATGTATCTGAAGAAAAGAGAAAGCTTGTTCATCAAGTCATGAAGGAATTGGATTATACACCAAATCGAACCGCAATCGATCTCATTCGCGGGAAAACCCATACAGTCGGTGTGATTCTGCCTTATAGCGATCATCCCTGCTTTGATAAAATCGTTAACGGAATCACCAAGGCGGCTTTTCAGCATGAGTATGCAACGACCCTTCTCCCCACCAATTATAACCCCGATATTGAAATCAAATATTTAGAGCTGTTAAGAACCAAGAAAATAGACGGTCTCATCATTACTTCCCGCGCCAATCATTGGGATAGCATTTTAGCTTATCAGGAATATGGGCCGATCATCGCTTGTGAGGATACCGGAGACATTGATGTCCCTTGTGCTTTTAATGACAGAAAAGCTGCTTATGCAGAGAGCTTTCGCTATTTAAAGAGCCGCGGGAATGAGAATATTGCTTTTACGTGTGTCAGAGAAGCTGATAGGAGCCCGAGCACGGCTGATAAAGCTGCGGCCTATAAAGCTGTCTGCGGAAGGTTGGAAGACCTCCATATGCTGTCCGGATGCAACGATATGAATGATGGTGAGCTGGCAGCTGAACATTTTTATATGAGCGGGCGGGTTCCGACTGCTATTTATGCAAATAGTGATGAAGTGGCAGCTGGAATTCATCTATTTGCCAAAAAGAATAATTGGGATGTTGAAATCATAGGCGAGGGGAATACTTCTATCAGCCGTGTTCTTGGTTTTCCGTCGCTTGATTTGAACCTTGAGCAGCTCGGCATCGCAGCATTTTCTCTATTTTTGCAGGATGAACCCGCTGATATCAAAATTCAGCATAAATTTAAGAAAAAAGCTTGAACTGAAATGCATTTCATACCTTATAACTTCATTGAAGGCGAAGGAGGAGGAAGAAATGCAGATTGAACATACAGCGGTCTGGGTCAATGATTTAGAGCGAATGAAATCTTTTTATGAAACGTATTTTAATGGCGAAGCGAATGATTTGTATCATAATGAGAAAAAAGATTTTAAGTCTTATTTTATTACGTTTGATTCCGGAGCAAGGCTGGAAATTATGAAAAAAGGGAATGTGACCGACGCGCCCTCACAAACAATGACAGGCTGGGCACATATTGCCTTTTCCGTTGGGAGCCGGGAGAAAGTTGACGAACTGACTGATCGATTGAAGGCGGATGGTTTCGCAGTAGTAAACGGCCCGAGGACAACAGGAGACGGGTACTATGAAAGTGTGATTGAAGATGATGAAGGAAATTTGATCGAGATTACAATCTGACATGGAGTGACTTAAATGCTGAGGACAGAAAAAGAAAAAATGGCAGCCGGAGAATTATACAATTCGGAAGATCAGCAACTATTACTAGAACGCAAGCAAGCGAGACAGCTGATTAGACAATATAACGAAACACCGGAAGATGATGCAGTGCGGACGGAGATTTTGAAGGAGCTGCTCGGTTCGGTTGGGGATCAAGTCACGATTTTGCCGACATTTCGCTGTGATTATGGCTATCACATTCATATCGGAGATCATACATTTGTTAATTTTGACTGTGTCATTTTAGATGTGTGTGAGGTGCGTATCGGCCGTCATTGTTTGATTGCGCCAGGTGTACATATCTACACGGCCGGTCATCCTCTTGATCCGATCGAAAGGAAATCCGGGAAGGAGTTCGGTAAGCCTGTGACAATTGGAGATCAAGTTTGGATTGGAGGCCGGGCGGTGATTAACCCGGGAGTGACAATCGGTGATAACGCAGTGATTGCGTCTGGATCTGTTGTCACTAAGGATGTACCCGCTAATAGTGTTGTAGGCGGAAACCCCGCGAGGATTTTGAAGCAATTGTAATGAGATCAGTGCGGCAGATCCGCACTGACTTTTTTAAATCTGTTTCGCATTCGTATTAGGACCGAAGAAGATTAACAGCAAGGAGCATGCGAGCCAGCAGCCCCCAATAAATAAGAAGACGCTGATATAGCCGAGCTGAACGGCAATAAATCCGACAAGCAATGAGCCAAAAATGTTTGAAAAACGGCCAAGACCATAGGCTAAACCGCTGCCAGACGAGCGGTATTCAGTCGGATAAGGTTCAGATGTATAGGCATATAAGTTCGAGGTAAAGACCCGTTCTGTGATATTCACGATAAAACCAAATACAATGATCATGATGGGAATAAAAGTCATACCATATAAGAGCCCGGCGATGGCCGTCAGAAACGCACTCGCAGCTAAAATCCATTTTCTTTGAAATCTTTCAGAAATCATGGAGCCGAGCAGTGCGCCAAGCGGAGCGCCGACGGAATGCAATACGTTATACCACAATGTATTTTCCATGGTGACGCCATTGCTTTTTAGCAGGCTTGGAACCCATGAGGCAAATCCGTAAAATCCAAACGTTTCAAAAATCCATACAGCAGATAATATGATGGTGATTTTGAGGTTTCTGCCTTTCAATAAGCCTGCGTAACCTGCATGCTGCTTAACAGTTTCACTTACTTTAGGCTGGGATGCTGCCGGAAGCGGGCCTTTGTCCTTTTCAACCTGTGCCTCAATTCGGTTGAGGATCGCATCGGCTTTCGCATATTCCCCGCGATTTTCGTGCCAGCGAGGCGACTCTTCCAGCCGTCGAATAAAGAAAAAATAAATAAGGCCGACGGCACCCCATACAAATACTAGCCTCCATCCCCATGAACCAAGAGGAATGACAAAGGCAGACACAATGTTGGTGATCGGAACCCCGATCAATCCAATCATGGCACAAAAAGAAATATATTTTCCACGAACACTTGAAGGGAAAAATTCCGCCAAATAGCTATTCGTAATGACCATGGCGGCTGCAACGCCAAATCCGGTGAGAAAACGGAATGTCATTAAAGATGGAATGTCCCATGCCGCAGCATTGCATAGCGATGCGATTGAGAAAACAAAGACAAATAGATTTAAGGCTTTTTTGCGGCCGATTCGATCGGACAGCCGTCCGCCCAGTGAAGCGCCTAAAAACATGCCTAAAAACGAAGCAGCCGTTACGTTAGCAATAGTTGAAAGCGGGATGCCCCAATGCTCGATCAGTGCCGGCGCTACATTGCTGAGGGTAAATAAATCTGCGAGATCAAAGAAATAAACAATGCCGAGAGCGGTTAACACTTGGAAATGAACGCGTGAAATCGGAAGGCGGTCTAAACGATTCGCTGCGTTTGAGAAAGGATGTGTATTCTTTTGTTTGAAGATCGTATTCATAAAAAACCCCCTTTTGAGTAGTAAGAAAAGACTGAAAATTTCCCTCTTGGGACTATTATAAGTATCTTGGTTCATTGGCAACAGAGTTCAAATCACTAGATGGAAGAACTAAATTCACACTTTATATTTTCATTTTGCTTAAAAGATTTCCAAAACAGTAGATTCATAGACCAATTTATGCAAATATATAGTAATATTCTCATTGAAAGGAAGAGACATAGAAGGAATGAATTCATTTATCCGTCCTATAGAAGGAAACAATACGTTGTGGAGATATTTTTTCGCTTTTTTGGTGATGGTAGGGTTATATGTATTCGGGAATATAGCTTACCTTTTCGCTATACTGTTCACGGTTATTGTGAATCCCAATATCACGTTTGATTTGGATGAAGCTGTGCTGAGTGATCCCCTCGTAGATCTTTATTTGTCCCATGTGATTTATTTATTCGCCATTCCGGGAGTTTGGCTGGCTGTGCGCTTTATTTTGAAGCGGCCTTTCCGAACTGTGATTACACCAAATTCAAAGATGAATTGGCGGAGAATTTCCTTTGGTTTTATTGCTTATTTCTTGCTGATGATCGCCGTACAATTGATTGATTTTGTGATTCATCCAGACAATTATTCAATGCAATCCTTTGATGCATCACGATTTATCTGGCTGCTAGCGGCTGCCCTCATTTTGGTTCCGATTCAGACATCAGCTGAGGAACTGTTTTTCAGGGGATTTTTGCTTCAAGTTTTCGGGAGATTGACGAAAAATCCTCTAATATTGACACTGATTGTCGGAGGATTGTTTGGCGTATTGCATTTTGCGAATCCAGAAATGAACAACGGTGCTGTCTGGGCAGGAATTGAGTATTTAACATTTGGTTTTGTGTGGACCTATTACACGATTAAAACAGGAAGCATCGAAATATCACTTGGCGCCCATGCCGCGAATAATATGTTTTTGTGTATGTTTATTACAGAAAAAAACAGTGTGTATGGAGGAATTCCTTCTCTCTTTACGGTTACGCGGGGGAACCCGATGTGGGAGGCTTTCTTTACGATAGCGGTCAATCTTGTGTTTGCGGGGATCGCTTTATGGGACCATAAGAAATCAAAAAGTAAGCAGCAAGGGTCTTAATCCCTGCTGCTTATTAACGTGTGGATCGCTTCTTCAATATTTGTTGTCGGCTGCTGGCAGGCAAAGTTTTCACAAATATACACGGTTGTTTTGCCATCTATGATCCGGTAGTCTGCCGCGAATGGCGCAATGTCTTTGCATTGATCAGGATGCTCTGCTACCAGAATGGAGTCGTTAGGCTTAAAGGCTTTTTGGAGCTCTGTTATGATTTGTTTTCTGGCTGGATCGTCTGCGCTGCCAAAAATAACGATTTCTTTCTTAGGCATCAGATGTCTTAACACACTTTGCATAAAGAAAGCGTGGCCGCTCGGATACGCGTCGATGTCTGGCTTGAACACGGAAAACATCGTTTCTGCTTTTTCAATTAGTGATAAGTCGCCTGTGACTTGCCCGAGACGCAGCAGCTGAACAGCTGCCACACTGTTTCCGGAAGGCACGGCGCCGTCGTACACTTCTTTTTCCCGTACGATTAAGGCTTCTGCATCGTGTCCGGTGAAGTAGAAGCCGCCATGCTCATCATCCCAAAATAAGCCGATCATATCGTCTGCCAGTTTCTTCGCTTTTTGTAAATAAGATAGATCAAACGAAGCTTCATAGAGATCCAGATAAGCCCATAGGAGAAAAGCGTAATCGTCGATAAAGCCTTTGTTTTTCACTTCGCCATCACGATATCGGACCATCACACGGCCGTCGATGATTAATTTGTTTTCAATAAATGTGATGGCGTCTTTCGCTAGGCTGAGATATTTCGGCTCCTGGTATACCTTTGCCGCTTTCGCAAGACCCGCGATCATCAGCGCGTTCCATGAGGTCAGCACTTTATCATCGATATGCGGATAGGTTCTTTCCTCGCGTATCTTCAAGAGCTGCTGTCTTGCGTCTTCGAGTTTGAGACTGAGCTCTTTTTCGGTTAACCCGGCATCCTCTTTGATTTGTTCCCACTTTGTGTGAATGAGGTTAGGAATATTTTTGCCTTCAAAGTTTCCTTCTTCAGTGATGTCATACACTTGGCAATACAGCGTTCCGAGATCGTCCCCGAGCGTTTTCAGAATCTCTTCCTTTGACCACACGTAGTACTTTCCTTCTTCTCCTTCTGTATCCGCGTCTAAAGCAGAGAAAAAGCTTCCGTCTTCAAGAGTCATTTCCCTCTGAATGAACGTAATGATCTGCTCACAAATCTCTTTATAGCGGCTGTTTTGCGTGACCTGATAGGCTTCTGTATAAGCAGTCAGCAGCAGCGCATTGTCGTACAGCATTTTTTCAAAGTGGGGAACGAGCCACTCGTCATCGGTCGAATAGCGGGCGAACCCATAGCCGATATGATCGTAAATGCCGCCATTCGCCATGCTGTCCAGCGTTTTCGTCACGTTGTATAAAGCGTTCTCCTGCCCCGTATTGTGATGATAACGAAGCAAATACATCAGCATATGGGGCATCGGAAATTTCGGTGCCTGCCCGAAACCGCCGTAGATCGTATCAAACCCGCTGGCAAGCTGCTGGAATGTCCGGTGAATCGCAGACTCGCTAAGGCCTTCGCCTGATTTTGCAGCTGTTTTGGTCTGCAAATGTTTAGCGGCGTTCTCCGCAATATCCTCGACATGCTCGCGGTCGTTCGCAAACGTCTCAGACAGATGCTCAAGCACATCAACAAAACCGGGACGATTGAATTTGCTCGTCTTTGGAAAATATGTACCCGCGTAAAACGGCTTTTGATCAGGCGTGATAAACACATTCAGCGGCCAGCCGCCCTGCCCGGTCATCAGCTGGCAGATTCTCATATAAACAGAATCCACATCAGGCCGCTCTTCCCGGTCGACTTTAATCGCTACAAACCGTTCATTGAGAAGACGCGCGATTTCTTCGTCTTCAAAGCTTTCGTGGGCCATAACATGGCACCAATGACATGTTGAATAGCCGATGCTGACGAGAACCGGCTTGTTTTCGCGTTTCGCTTTTTCGAAGGCTTCTTCTCCCCAGGGGAACCAATCTACTGGGTTGTGGGCGTGTTGAAGTAAATATGGAGACTTCTCAGCGATTAATCTATTGGGTTTACTTTTATTTGGCATGGGATCACCTTCTTTCGTTTTCTTATTTATACCATTAGTATTTTCTTTTTCTCCATTATTAAAACCTCAAATAAAAATATACTGCTTTTTCATTTGAATATCGTGGTGAATGTTTATAAATCATGTTATCCACTGCACCAATTACAAAACCATTTTTTAAATAAAATCGACAAGCGAGTAAATTAACGTCTTGAGTTTCTAACATAAATCCTTTGGTGCCTTTGTTGATTGCCCACTCTTTTGCTCTATTAAGTAAAGCAGTTCCTATACCTTCGCCTCTATGACTATTCGACACAAAAAGTTTATCAATGGAAGCGTATTTTATTTCTTCTATTGTATGTAATTTTATGTGCCCTAGGCATGTTTCACCGACATAGTATAAAAAAACGACACTATCTTCGCTATCAATATATTCGTCAAAATCTTCATTTTCCTCATACTTTGATTCATAAGGTTTTTCGTAAATCTCTTCCTGACAAGTCCAGGAGTTATTTTCATATTTCGGAATAAGTCTGCCTATAACCATAAAGGTTTGATTGAGATCATAATCTTTTTTATTTTTTAATGTCATTTCAATTATTTTGAAGTTATTCTTCAAATATTTACAATCCTTTCTTTTTCATAAAATAGTTTAGTAATTAATGGAGACTTCTTAGCGATTAATCTATTAAGTTTACCTTTATTTTTCATGTGATCATCTTCTTTCCAATTTAGTTATATCAAGGTTACCACAGTGACGATAAACAATACAAAACTGCTGTTTAGTCACAAAAAAATGCAAAAATTTTTGTTATGGATACGAATATGAAACGGTTGGCATTGCACCGGAAGTCGAACGATTTAGGGTTGTATTTGAAAAGTACGCCCGTCAGGAAGGCGTTTTTGACCAAGTGAATATTATTATGGCGCTCACCATCCAAGAAAGCGGTGGGCGTTCTTTAGATATCATGCAAAGTTCCGAAAGTAACGGCTTACCTCCTAACTCCATAACTGACCCAGAACGTTCGATTGAAGTCGGCATTAAACATTTTAAGAAGGTTTTTAAACAGGCTGGCGGTGATGTTCGTTTAACCTTACAGGCATACAACTTTGGTTCTGGGTTTATAGACTATGTCAAAAAGAATGGCGGGAAATACACAAAGAAATTGGCACTTGATTTCAGCCGATTGCAAGCTTTTAAAATGGGCTGGAAGAGCTACGGTGACCCAAGTTATGTTGACCACGTCATGAGGTATGTGAAAGGCTCTGATAAAAATGTAAAGCCTGTGAACGGTTCTATGGATTTCTATGAAACGGTCATGAAAGAAGCTTTGAAATATGAAGGGCAACCGTATGCCTGGGGCGGTTCAAACCCGAAAACTGGATTTGATTGTTCGGGCCTTGTTCAGTGGTCTATTGCGAAAGCTGGAATTACTCTTCCTAGAACAGCACAAGAACAACATGGGGCAACAAAGAAAATAAGTGAAAAAGAAGCGACTGCGGGTGACTTGGTGTTCTTTTGCGGCACATATGAAGGAAAAGCCATTACTCATGTTGGCATCTATGTAGGCAATGGCAGAATGTTTAATTCAAATGACAGTGGAATCGAATATGCTGATCTGAAATCAGGTTATTGGAGAGATCACCTTGTATCTTTTGGACGAATTAAATAACTAGGAGTTGAAATAAAAAAATGCACATCACAAGTTTTAGAGGGTGAATATAAAGTGGAAAAGAATTTATTGTTTATCTATACTTAAGAAGGAAAAGGAATTGGGTGTTTAATTTTGAAAACTTTTACTTATCAAAGACATGATCATAATAGGTATAAAACACACCGTATAACATGGTTGCAACCGTAAGTTGACAAAGTGCATTTGCTGGAAGATAGAACCGAGAGCGCTGTTTTCATACAATGTAGTCATCAAAGTAAAGGAGTTCTTAACTATGACATTTGGTGAAAAACTTTTTAAGCTGCGAAAAGAAAAAGGTCTGTCACAGGAAGCTTTAGCAGAGAAAGTAAACACGACAAGGCAGGCAATTAGTAAGTGGGAAAATGGGCAAGGGTTTCCTGAAACAGAAAAGCTTCTAATGATTGGAAACATTTTCGAAGTATCAATTGATTATTTGTTAAAAGACTCTGCTGAACCTCGTCCCGATAACAAAGAAGGATATTATGTAAGCAGAGAAATGGCAGACGGCTTTTTATTGCATCAACGCAAAGTTTTCAAGTATGTATCTTTCGGACTGAGCATGCTTATTTTTTCCACTGTCCCTTATTTGGTTTTTAAACAAGAACCAGCTATTTATACACTCCTTATCATTATTATAGCAGTACTCGGCATTGGAGCTATTGTGACAGGAATGATTACGGAAGAAGATAAATATAAGGTACTCAAGAAAGAGGCTCTGATTTTTGATCAAAATCATCATAAAGAGCTGACAGCGAGATATAAAGATATTAAAAGAAGGTATGCTGCTATCATGGTCGTTGGAGTTTGTTCTATTGTAGCAGGCGTAATTCCTTTTCTTCTTGAAAGAAAACATATAGCCTCAGGTTTAATTGCCTACTATCCAGTTTGTGTAGTTTTGATAGCTGTAGGTGTCTATATCTTGATTCGTACCTTGCCAATCATAGAGGCATATCAAATAATGGTGAAAAACGAAGAGTATATAAATAGATTCGGCTTTAAGCTTAGTAAGAGAGTGAGAAAAAGAATGGATAATATCTAATAAAAGAGCCTAAAAAGGTTCTTTTTTTCATTTAACTAACACCATCAAAAGTTTAATCAGTTGATATAAGATTTTAACCAGTAATATCCACTTTCTGACATTCTGAGATCTCACAATAATAGACCAATCACAAAGTTCTTTTTTCACTCTAGGCGACATACTTGACTAGGGGGTCAAAAACAATATATAATCCCCGTATGACAAGACCAAGAGAATTTGATGTTGATAAGGTATTATTTCAGACAATGGAAGTGTTTTGGTCCAAAGGATTTAAATCCACTTCTTTCGAAGACCTCACGAATAAGACGAAAGTTAAAAAGCAAAGTCTATATGGGGTATTCGAGAATAAACGTACTCTATTTCTAAAAGCTTTGGCTCTATATCGTGACTATAATCTTCAGAACCTTAAAGAAATTATGGCCGAGGCTGATTCGCCTGCAGGTAAGATTGACGCTATTCTGCGTGCTTCATTATGTACGAATAGCGAAGATGCCCGAAGAGGCTGTCTTATGGTGAATACTGCTTTGGAATTTGGGGTAAGCGATCTTGAAGTAACAAAACAGGTCGAAGGAATGCATAACGATGTTCAGCATGCATTGGAGGAGGTGATTGAGGAAGGACAAGCTGCTGGACAATTTACCACCAAGTTCACTTCGACGGAACTCGCTCTTCACCTGTCTAACGCTCTGCAAGGTGTTAGGGTGTTGCAAAAGTCAGGCGTTGATCATCAACAAACAGAAGCCGTCTTAAGAACGGCATTTGGATTAATTATGCATTAATTTATGCATAATTTTTTTGCTTCGTTTTTGACTCTGTAGTCAAATAAGATGAAAAAGGAGAATTTATTACATGACATCGAAAAACCAGACTTTACTATCCAGTTATCAACTTGGGCATTTGACTTTGAAAAACCGGGTCGTTCTAGCTCCGATGACGCGAGCTTCCGCCGATCCGGATGGCCGCCCTACCGATAGAATGGCACGTTATTACGCGAGCTTCGCGGCAGGAGACTTCGCTATGCTCATTACGGAATCGACCTATATGGATAACAAGTTGAGTAAAGGGTCCTTAGATATGCCCGGCATCACGAATGAATCTCACATTGAAGGCTGGAAACAGGTGATTGACGCGGTTCATGCCAATGGCGCCAAAATGATTATTCAGTTGGCACATGCGGGCGCGTTATCGCAGTGGTATAAAGATGAAGACGTAACGGTTGCTCCTTCGTCTTATAAACCGGAGGGAGAAAGGGTTCCGGCTTACGGTCCGGGAGGAGAATTTCCAGTTTCAACGGCCCTTAAGGTGGAGGAAATTAAGGAGCTTGTACAAAATTTTGCGAGAGCCGCCGCCAACGCTAAAAAGGCAGGCGCCGACGGCATTGAATTGCATGTTGGGAAGGGTTTCCTTCATGATCAGTTCTTAACGGAATATACCAATAATCGCGAAGACGAATACGGCGGGTCATTGGAGAATCGTCTGCGGTTTATCGTTGAAACGGTACAAGCCATCCGTGCGAGCACCGGTGATAACTTTATCGTTGGTGTTGAGATATCGCAATATAAAATGAACAACTTCGATTACAAATGGCCGAATGGAGAGGCCGATGCGAAGATAATCTTTGAGAGCATAGCACATGCGGGCGCCGATTATATTCATGTGACGGACTATGTGGCCAATGCGCCTGCTTTTGGTGAAAGCGGCCCAACGCTCGCCGCTTTGGCTAAAAAATACGGGAAGATTCCTGTTATCGTTAATGGAAGCATTATGGAACCGGAAGATGCAGAGCGGGTTCTCAACGAAGGCGGAGATTTGATTTCGATCGCAAGAATGGCACTGGCTAATCATGATTGGCCAATCAAAGTTCGGGAAGGTCTCCCGCTGAATCCATTTACGGGTGATGTGTTGGCAGATGGTCCAACCATTAAAGACTCCGAAATGCTAAGTGTAGATGAAATTTGACTCTGAGTAAAAAATCCGTAAATGCCATTTAATAAAGGGGGATTATCGTGAATTTAGGTTTGAAAGGAAAAAAGGCGCTGATCACAGGTTCGACGCAGGGGCTTGGTAAAGCTGTCGCACAGGTGTTGGTTCGAGAAGGTGCGACGGTGTATATTAATGGTCGAGATGAGGGAAGAGTACGTTCAGCTATTGAAGAAATTCAGCAACAGCATCCATCTGCTGCTGTCAAGTCGACCGTCGCGGATTTGGGGAATGAATCGGGATGCGAGGAGCTTCTGGCCAACCTTCCTGAAGTGGATATACTAATTAATAACATGGGGATTTTTGAAGCGAGACCCTTCCTGGATATTTCGGATGAGGAATGGTTTAGATTTATTGAAGTGAATGTCATGAGCGGGATCCGTTTATCCCGTCATTACATTCAATCAATGCTGGAACGCAATGATGGACGCATTATTTTTGTAGGCAGCGGGGCTGCGCTGCTGCCATCGCTTGAAATGCCTCAGTACAGCGTGACCAAAACGATGCAGCTGAGTGTCTCTCGAAATCTTGCCGAGTTGACACGGGGAACGAATGTAACGGTTAATACAGTGCTTCCCGGTTTAATGTTGACTGAGTTCGTTGAAAGTATGATGATTTCAGCTTATGGAAACGAGATTGGCCTAGACGAGGCGGGGACAAGGTTCATGAAAGATAATGGACATACTTCACTGCTCCAGCGTCCCATACAAACAGCAGAAATCGCTGAGTTTATTGCCTTTCTTAGCAGCAAGCTATCATCAGCTATTAATGGTTCAGCGATGCGAGTCGATGGCGGCGGTATTAAAAATATATTTTAATACTAAAAAAATATAAAAGAGAGTGGTGAGCAAATTGATTAGCCTTTCCCAAATTGCCACCACTTTTTTGTTTAGTGGCTGCGATCATTTTTTGTGTTTCCAGTGATTCTCGTAAAGCTTTTGTGAGATTAAGGCTCGTCATCATTTGTCTGTGAGGTATTCCATAATGAAAACCAAGGGCTATAAACCCTTGATAGATCCATTATTTCACCTTTGAACTATAAAGATGGGTCTTCAATCGTAATTCTTTAACAAGATTGCTGAATTATGTCCGCCGAAACCAAAAGAATTTGATAGCCCATATTTCAATGGAAGGTGTCTCGCTTCTGATACAACATCTAAGTTGCAATCTGGATCTTGCTTCTCTACATTAATAGTTGGCGGAATCATTCCTCGTCTCAAACTTTCCACTAAAGCAATTGCTTCTACTCCGCCAGCAGCACCAAGCATGTGCCCAGTCATTGACTTGTTTGCAGTTGTTGGAATTTCACGTGAATGTTCACCAAATAATTTCTTAATAGCTAGAACTTCTGAACGATCACCTACTTGTGTACTTGTTGCATGAGCACTAATAACATCAATTTCACCTGTTGATATATTTGCACTTCTCAATGCTTTTTTCATGGCTAAGTAGGCACCCTTACCTTCTGGGTGTGATGCTACCATATGATGAGCATCTGAACTAGCTCCGTACCCCACTACTTCACATAATATCGGCGCATCTCTAAGAATAGCGTTTTCTAATGATTCTAATACTAAGATACCTGCGCCTTCACTCATAACAAAGCCATCTCTATCTGTATCGAATGGTCGGCTGGCTCGACTTGGCTCTTGGTTTCTTGTAGATAATGCATGGGCGTTTCCAAAACTAGCCAAAGATAACTGTGTGATTGCAGCTTCTGCTCCACCGGCAAATATAATATCTGCTTCATCATTTCGGATAGCATTAAAAGCTTCACCAATAGAGGTGTTCCCGATTGAACAGGCTGTGACTGGTGATAATGATGGTCCTTGTGCTCCTAATTTTATGCTTATTTGAGCTGCAGCTGCATTTGAAATCATCATTGGTACAAGGCTAGGGCTTACTCTCGCGGGACCTCGTTTATTTAATACATTCACATTATCAACAAGCGATTGTATGCCTCCGATTCCTGAACCAACATATACCCCTAAACGTTCAAGATCAACATTATCTAACTGTAATTGTGAATGTTCTAATGCTTGTTCGGCTGCTGCTAAGGCAAACTGACTAAAACGATCTAATCGTTTTGCTTCTTTTCTCCCCAATATTTCATCTGCATCGAAATCACGAACGATTCCAGCTATCTTTGTTTTATAATCAGCAGTATCAAAAGAATCAATTAGAGATATTCCCGAGTGTCCTTTAACTAGTTGATTCCAAAAGCTATTCACATCATTTCCTAGAGGAGAAATAACTCCCATTCCAGTAATGACAACTCTTTTCATGATAATTCCCTCCTTGTTTTTATTAACTTTAGCTATTGTGTTATCCTATTACAAGTTGTTGTTTATCCTAGTATAATTAATACTATTTTAAAGGGAGATCTTAATGAAACCTGAAACAAGACTTCAAGCTTTATCGGAATTTTTAAAGAACCAACGTTCGAAAATTACTCCCCAAATGGTTGGTTTACCTGTAGGAACCCGCAGAAGAACACCAGGACTAAGAAGAGAAGAAGTGGCTCAACTAGCCGGTGTAAGTCTTACTTGGTATACATGGTTAGAACAAGGAAGAGATATAAAAGTATCTACTTCGGTATTAGATGCTATTTCTCGAGCATTACAATTAAATAACGATGAAAGGAGATATTTGTATGCTCTAGCGTTAGAGGAAGGAGTGAAACAACCCTTTATAAATGAGAAAGAGAAGGAAATCAGTCCGGCTTTAGTAAAAATTTTGCAGGAACTTCGTTATTGCCCAACGATTATATCAGATAGAAGAAGTCAGATTGTTGGGTGGAATCAAGCAGCAGCTAATGTATTTTTGGACTTTGAACAAATCAATCCGGCAGAAAGGAATATAATACGCTTACTATTCGCAAGAAAGGAATTTAAAAGTTTAGCAGTGAATTGGGAGCATTTTGTTAGAGGATATATCGCAATATTTAGAACGTATTATGGACAGTATGTGGCTGATGACTGGTATGAGCAATTTATACAAGAAATGGAACAGGCATATCCTGAGTTTCGTAAAATTTGGAATGAAAGTGAGATAAGCTCTGCTCCTGAAGTATTAATTGAGTTTCGTCATGCTAAGGTAGGTAAAATGTTGTTTAATCTGACTTCATTACAAGTGCATGGGGATACTGATTTAAGATGCAGCGTCTATACCCCAGTTGAGGATACTGAAACTGAGCTTAAGTTAAAACGGTTAATTGAAGGCTAGCTATCGTTTGGAGAGTAGAAGTTATTCAAGTAATACTTCCTTTACTTTGTTTAGACTGTAAATAAAAAAACAACTAGTATATAGTTCCCATTCGTTTATTGTATTTGGATGAAGTTGTTGTGTGCATCTAATATTTGAAAGATCCTATGCCACCAAAAACAAGTTATAACCCTGTTGTAGTAGTGATGGAGAAAATATTAAAAATAGAAAACCTCTATCTGGTTACACAAGCTTTTAGTGGGTTTTATAATTAATCAAAAAAAATCGATTTATTTGCTTGCATTTATTTTAAAATCATGAGTATTATAAATACATCAAAAAAAATTGATTAAAGAAGGCGATATGAATGGTTGAGACGAAATCAGAACTACTTCAGAAATATGAACAAAAATTTAAGGCTCTTGCTGATCAGAAACGATTAGAGATCATGTATGAACTTTGTCAAAGGGGAAAAACCTGTGTTTGTGATCTGACTGAGATTTTTGATGTGACACAATCTAAACTTTCTTATCATCTTAAAATTTTATTAGATGCCAACTTAATAACGAAAGAGACAAAGGGAACATGGAGCTATTATGATTTAAATGATGAGGAAGTAAATAGTTTATTATCAGAAGAGCTTTGTTGTGTATTTAGAAAAAAAGGTGAAGGAGATTGCTGCTAAAAATTTTTAGTCATTAAATCAAATTTTTTTGATTAATATATAAGAGGGGGAATTAAAATGAAATATGTTCATGTAGGGATAAATGTTGTCAGTTTGGAGAAATCGATCAATTTTTATGAAAAAGTTTTTGGAGTAAAGGCTGTAAAAGTAAAAACAGACTATGCAAAGTTTTTATTAGAGACTCCTGGACTGAACTTCACTTTAAATGTCGTAGATGAGGTGAAGGGAAATCAAGTGAATCATTTTGGATTCCAAGTAGATAGTTTGGAAGAAGTTTTGAAACACAAGGAAAGGCTTGAAAAAGAAGGTTTTTTTGCACGTGAAGAAATGGATACGACTTGTTGTTATGCAGTCCAAGATAAATTTTGGATTACTGATCCAGATGGAAACGAGTGGGAGTTTTTCTATACCAAATCGAACAGCGAGATTCAAAAACAAGATTCCTCCTCTTGTTGTGTAACACCTCCAAGCGATAGTAAAACGAACTCTTGCTGTTAATAAAAAGGTGAGGATAAGTAATGAAACGTTTATCATTTTTAGACCGTTATTTAACCATCTGGATTTTTCTTGCGATGGCATTGGGGATAGGATTAGGTTTTATATTTCCGGGCTTTGTTGACGGATTAAACAAATTACAAGTTGGAACTACATCTATCCCTTTAGCAATTGGATTAATATTAATGATGTATCCTCCACTAGCAAAGGTTCGCTATGAAGAAATCGGCCGGGTATTTAAAGATATTAAAGTATTAATTTTGTCTTTAGTGCAAAACTGGATCATTGGTCCGACTCTCATGTTTATTTTGGCTATCATCTTTTTGCCAGATAAACCGGAGTATATGATTGGACTTATTATGATTGGATTGGCTCGCTGTATTGCGATGGTTATTGTGTGGAATGACTTATCAAAAGGTGATACAGAATACGCGGCAGGATTAGTTGCTTTCAACTCAATTTTCCAAATGCTTTTTTTCTCAGTTTATGCTTACATTTTTGTAACAGTTATTCCGCAATGGTTAGGGATGGAAGGAGCAGTAGTGAATATTACGATGGCAGAAGTCGCAAAATCAGTATTCATTTACCTTGGAGTTCCTTTTATTGCAGGAATGGTGACACGTTATATTTTTGTAAAAGTGAAGGGGAAAGAATGGTATGAAAAAGTGTTCATTCCTAAAATTAGTCCAATTACGTTAATTGCTTTGCTATTTACAATTATCGTCATGTTTTCCTTAAAAGGTGATGTAATTGTTAGCTTGCCGTTAGATGTTGTTCGAGTTGCGATTCCATTATTGATTTACTTTGTTTTAATGTTCTTTGTTTCCTTCTTTTTAGGAAAGAAAATCGGGGCAAACTACGCTGTAACCACTACTTTAGCTTTTACAGCAGGAAGCAATAACTTTGAATTAGCGATTGCTGTAGCTGTTGGTGTGTTTGGAATTCATTCGGGTGCAGCATTTGCCGCCGTAATTGGTCCGCTTGTAGAAGTGCCGGTCATGATAGCACTTGTTAAGGTTGCTTTATGGTTTCAACGAAAATACTTTCGAAGTCACTCGATGTAGAGGTGGAATATATGGAGAATAAAATTATTTACTTTTTATGTACAGGGAACTCTTGCCGAAGCCAAATGGCTGAAGGATGGGCTAAACAATATTTAGGTGATGAGTGGAAAGTATATAGCGCGGGGATAGAGGCACATGGATTAAATCCGAATGCTGTTAAAGCGATGAAAGAAGTTGGTATAGATATCTCTAATCAAACGTCAGATATCATCGACTCTGATATTCTGAACAATGCTGATTTAGTTGTTACGCTTTGTGGTGATGCTGCTGATAAATGCCCGATCACGCCTCCACATGTAAAACGTGAGCATTGGGGGTTTGATGATCCAGCAAAAGCACAAGGGACAGAAGAAGAAAAATGGGCGTTTTTCCAAAGGGTTCGTGATGAAATAGGGGATAGGTTGAAGGAATTTGCAGAAACAGGGAAATAAACTCTTTTGTTAAAGGATGCATATTTATATGTGTCCTTTTTTTATTAATGTGTAGCTATACGAACTTGACACCAATGGCAAGTCGAATAACCGATGCTGACCAGAACCGGCTTGTTTTCGCGTTTTGCTTTTTCGAAGGCTTCTTCTCCCCACGGGAACCAGTCCACAGGGTTGTGAGCATGTTGAAGGAGATATGGTGACTTCTCAGCGATTAATCTATTGGGTTTACTGTTAGTGGGCATGGATCACCTTCTTTCATTTGTTTTAATTACATTTAGGTACCACAATAATTATAAATAAATACAAAGCTTAGCCGATTTACTTAAAAGAGGGAGAAGGAAAATAATATAATGTTTAATTATGTTAATGAAGGAAGGCACCGTCCTTTTCAGTTTTCTTTTATTACAGGAGAATGGATATTTTTTTTTAGCTCTGTTAAATTTGATGTTGATAATTCCATAGTATTAAGGGGAACCCATTATTTATGGACGCCCCTTTAGTTCATAAGAAAAATTACTGTCGAGTGTTACCTAACAATATATACTTTGGACTGAAAGATTTTTTAGCCATTCCAATGATAAACGATTTGCACAACGCCAGAGGAAAATGTTCTTGTATTCAGCATTTTTAAATTTAACCTCTGTTTTAAATCAATAAACAACGGTTTTCCTTCTCCCAAAACAACAGGGTGAATAGATAATCTAAATTCATCAACAAGCCCCAAATTTATAAAAGTTGTTATGAGACTCGCTCCACCATATAGCCAGATGTCTTTACCAGGCTTTTTCTTTAATTTATTTACTTCTTCAAGAATATTATCATTTATAAATATTGCTTGATTATCAATCTCATGTTGTGTTCTGGAAAAAACATATTTCTTTTTACTATGAATTAATTTCCAAATTTCCTTTTCCGTATCAGGGTCTTCTTTTATGGGGATATACTGTCCCCATAAATCGTAGCTTTTTCTACCATATAAAATAGTATCAATTTGATTTAAGAAATCAGTAAACCCCATATCAGGGTCCATAATACACCAATCAACTTCTCCATTTTTCCCTTCAATAAAACCATCTAGAGTAACTGCTAAATCTAAAATGATTCTTCTCTGTTTTAAGTTATTTGTCATAACTATTCATCCTTTTACATAAGAAGTTGGTAGAAATTCTTCTTCCACTCATACACGAGATGGATTAAGTTGCGTTTGTGGACAGAGTGAAGAACAATATCCTAAAATGAAAGTGCCCACTACTCTTTGCAGCTCGATTAGCAGGAACACTCTTTATCTTCACTTGGTTAAATGAAAGCTCTGTTCGATTAAGTTATAGATTTCGCTTTCTGGATCTGTCCGTTCTAAAACAATTGAAATCCAATGTTCCTTATCCATATGATATCCGGGTAAGATATTTTCCCCATTTCTTAAGCCATCACTTATGTCAGGGGGGCATTTTAAATTCAGAATATCTATTTCGCCATGTCCTTCCAGGCCTAATTTTTCTGGGAGAACATTCATGATAAGACCGTACCATTTTTTGTTTGATGTATGTCTCAAAGAAGCATAGTTTGGGTATTTCCCCCACGGATAATCAGGCGGTGTACCGTATTTTTTTTTGACGTGTTTAAAGATATCTTCTCTTGTCAACATACTCAACCACTCCTTTATTCACTCTAATTTCTTCTAGGAAAAACCAAAGAGCGATCCTTGGTTGTCCTTTGGATACTTCAATAGAGATGTCACCAATGGCAGAAGCTGTGTCAAAGCTCCCTCTCTCCATGGGTACTATTCAACAGGGTTGTGGGCGAGTTGAATGAAGGATGATATTTCTCATTGAGTTTACTGTTAGTGGGCATGGGATCATCTTCTTTGCTCTTGTTTCTATTCTTTTTTACTGTACCACAATCCTTTGATGAAATACTTCATTACGATAGTGAAATTTATATATAAGGTAATGGATGTCTTATCTATTGCTGTTCTCTTAAAGAGTGCACTTTTGGAAGCTGTTATTGAATAGTATCGAAACGAGTTTACTAAATATTATCTCGATTGGCGGAGATTGATTTGATCATTAAAATGACTCAATTGAATATGAAAGATTTCAATAAACCAAACGAACCTTTCGTTGTTTTAGGGAGAATGATACCTGCTTTTGAAGACGGTGTTTGGACATATACTGTGGAACGATTTTCTAAACCTTATTTTAAACAATATGAAGATGATGAAATGGATGTTAGTTATATGGAAGATGAAGGGAAAGTTGTTTTTTTATATTATGGTGAAAGCAACTGCATCGGCCGGATTAAGATTCGTTCTAACTGGAATGGGTATGCACTAATAGAGGACATTGCTGTTGCAAAAGACTATAGAAAGAAAGGTGTTGGAACAGCATTATTACATAAAGCGATTGAGTGGGCAAAGGAGAATCGCTTTTGTGGTCTTATGCTTGAAACACAAGATATTAATGTCTCAGCTTGTCGTTTTTATGCCAAACATCACTTTATAATAGGTGCGGTTGATACGATGCTTTATTCCAACCTTCCAACAGCAAATGAAATTGCGATTTTTTGGTACTATAAATTTTAATTTATCATAAAATTATCGAACGAAACGAAGCTTGTTTTGCGTTTTGTTTTTCAAAGAAGAGGTTTTTTAACCCCTTCTTTTCTTTGATAAGAAGTGTCTTTCCACAATAGGCATAAAAACGTGGAGGATCATTCCTCCCAAACAGACGGTTAATAGGGTTCCGATGCCGATAGGGCCTTTAAAGATGATGGCTAATACTAAGAAAAGAGCGTATACCAATGTTCTTGAAAACAAGATTGTTCTTTTGGAGAGATCTCGGATAATAAGTGTTAAATGATCGATGGGTGTTGATGCGAATTTCGTCTGAAGATAGATGGCTGTTCCAAGACCGATGAGCACCAAACCAATTCCGAAACAAATCAGTTTGCTTAACAACGCGTTTAGATAGATGGTGTTTTTTACAACAAACAACCATAGGTCAATGCCTATTCCAGTAATGAATGCTGTAATCAAGCCTAGCAAAAGAGGTTTTTTTCTCGTTAATATAGCGTTGCAGATTAAGAGGATCACAGAAATAAGGACCTCCCAGCTTCCTACGGTAAGTCCGACTTCTTTTGACAGACCAACCAAAAGGGCATCGAAGGGTGATGTGCCCAGTTCTGATTGTATGGTTAAGGAAATGCCCAAACTTAATATGAGTATGCCTAATCCGTAAAAAATATATTTCATGTTAAATCCGCGATATTTCTTTTGTCATCAGGACGTGAGGGATGCCGTCTTCCATAAATTCCTGTGAAGAAATCTGGTAGCCCAGTTTTTTATAAAAGCCTGTTGCTTGTGTTTGACCATGCAGCTTACATGCAGTCAGTCCTTTTTCTTTTATGATTTCTTCTAACCCGTTTACGATGACTTTCCCCAATCCGTACTTACGGTAAGGTTTTAGGATGCAGATTCTTTCCAGCTTTGCTGTACGGTCAACGATGCGCACACGGCCCGTGCCGACAGGCTGATTCTCATAATATACCAAGACATGCTGGCATTGTTCCTGGAGCGTATCAAATTCATCGAACTCTTCGGATTCAGATACATGTTGCTCCTCAATGAAAACCGTCTTTCTAATATTCAAAGCTTCATGTAAATCAGCTTCAGTTGTTATTCTTTTTATATTCATTATGAATCAATCCTTTTCTGATATTAGTCTGGACTGTACAGCATGCATGTGGTCTTATAATAGTAAGGGTAAAACATTTTTGTTGTAATTGCAACAAAAATATGCGAGGGGTTTTAGGAATGAATGATATTTTGCGTGAGATCGGCATGATAGCAAGAGCGTTGGATTCCATAAGCAACATCGAATTTAAAGATTTGGACTTAACAAGAGGGCAGTATCTCTATCTCGTACGTATATACGAAAATCCGGGAATTATTCAAGAAAAATTGGCGGAAATGATAAAAGTGGACCGGACAACGGCCGCGCGGGCCATTAAGAAGCTGGAAATGCAGGGATTTATTCAAAAACTGCCGGATGAGCAAAATAAAAAAATAAAAAAACTGTTCCCGACTGAGAAAGGAAAAAAGGTATATCCATTGTTAAGAAGAGAAGGAGAACATTCCACGGAAGTGGCCTTGTCCGGTTTTACTTCAGAGGAAAAGGAAACCATTTCTGCACTCCTTCATAGAGTGAGGAAGAATATAGAACGTGATTGGGAATATGTCAAGAAGGGGAACAAAAGGGATTATTAATGGACAATGTTAACAAGTCGAGCTGATGCTGGCGAAAATCGGCGTCTCCTCCTCAAGAATACCAGATTGCTGGAGTGTGGGGCCATTTTCAAGATAATCTGCCTGGTCCGTTCACTTCTGTTTTCTTTAAAAACTATCAAAAAATCTCCAAAGGGAGTGGTTTTGATGAACTTGAGACAGCTATCAGAACATGTCTTTCAATGTGAATTTGAGCTTGATGTGCCTCTCCGTATTCCGGTTCATACTTGGTTTATCAAAGATGGTGATGGTGTTTATATTGTTGATACGGGAATAGAACGTTTTGCTGATGCTCAAATTAGGGCAGCACTCGCGATCGGCGATCCAAAAGCCATCTTGCTTACTCATGGCCACAGTGATCATATCGGAGGTGCATCAAAATGGTTAGAGAGATTTGATATTCCGATTTTTGCGCACCAGAAAGAACTAAAGTACATCAATGGGGAAGAGCCATATCCGAACAAAAATGAAGTGGAGAACACAGGGGTAGCCCATGTTGTCCAGCCGCTGACGGAGCAAACGCTTGCTCACCTGCCTCTGAAATACTATTTAACACCTGGCCATTCTCCGGGTCATGTCGTGTATTATCATAAAATCGATCGTACTCTTTTAACGGGTGACCTTTTTATCACAAGTAAGGAGGATTTACACCCACCTATAAGAAGATTCAGTGTTGATATAAATGAGAACATTGATAGCGGCTCAATCATAGATCAAATCAAACCAACGCTCATTTGCTCTTCACATGGCGAAGAAATTCTTTATAACGAAGAATTGTATAAAAACTATGTGGTAAGGTATAGGGATTAATGGAAGTAAGAAAAAACATACCAAATGAATTGGTATGTTTAGAGGGGATTTAAATATACTCCGAAATCTCAATGAGGTTCTGATCGGGGTCTCTTATATAAACAGATAGAATCGGGCCGAGTGCACCGGTTCTTTTTATTGGGCCTTCCTCGACATTGACGTTTGTTTTCTTGAGATGCTCCATCACTTTATTGATGAGTTCATCCGTGATCATACATAAATCGACAGATCCCGGGAGCGGGTGCTTGGCTTTAGGTTAGAATGCATGACCGGCCTCATGCAAGTTGATTTTTTGATTGCCAAAATACAAGACTTTTCTGCCTGCGCCAAATGTTTCTTCTTCCATTCCCAAAACAGATGTATAAAAGTCGATCGTTTCTTGAAGGTTTTGTACAGTCAACACCAGATGATCAATTCGTTTGATCAAGATGAATTCCCTCCTTTTAGGGTAATCGAAATAACGAAAATCATCACAATCACTAGATGACCTGCTTTATAAGATAGATTTACAGGTGCTACAGATAAATACTGACGGCAGAGTAAACAAGCAGCAAACACATAATAGTGCGAAATGCTTTATCGTATTTGTCAAAGAGTTTTTTGAACACAGAGCCGAATCCTGACCATAGCAGCAGCGCCAGCCAGCCGAGAATGATGGCTAATGTGAGATAAAGAATGACCGATGTCATTGAATGCTGAAACGGAAGGATAAAAGCACTCATCAATGTTAAGAAGAACAGAATGCTTTTGACATTGATTATTTGAAAAATAAAACCTGATAGAAAAGAAGAATGCACATCTTCAGAATCCTTCTTTGCTTTTTTGGACATGCCGACCTGCCATGCCAAATAAAGCAGATAGACTGCACCTGCTATTTTGAAGTATGGTTCTGCAACCGGAATCCAATTGTATAGTCCTATCGTAAATACACCGCTGAGAATCCCAAGGACTGCAAAACCTGCCAAAATGCCGCTATTGAAACGCCATGACCCTATAAAGCCAAACTGCCGCGCTTCATTCATCATTAAGATGTTGCTCGGGCCAGGCGTAATGGATGTCAAAATCACATACGAAAGAAAAGCTATTATACTCATAAAATCACCTTCATTTACTAATGTCGTACGGGGCAGTTTTTATTGTATGATAATGATATCTATAAATAAAATTGAAATATAAAAAGTCATTATCATTTTTTTCAATAGATCATAAAAGGAGAAATCGTATGGAGATCAGACATCTTATCACGTTTCAGACCATCGTAGAAAAGGGGAGCTATACAGACGCCGCGGCGAAGCTAGGCTATACGCAATCCACGATCACCACTCACGTCCAAGCGCTGGAGCAGGAGATCGGAGGGGCATTATTCACGTACGAGAAAAGGCGTTTAAGACTGACTGTTTTAGGAAGGGAATTGATCCCTTTAGCTGAGGATTTACTATCAACCCATGAACAAATCAAGAATATGCAAAACGTTCACGAAGTTAAGGGTGTGTTGAAAGTAGCGGCACCTGAGTCGTTAACCATTTCCAGACTTGGACCGATCATAAGGGAATTTTCACTGAAATATCCTCATGTCAAAATCATCTTAAGCAACGGCACATGCGGACAAAATCAGGTGGATTTGTTAAGCGGACGGGTCGATGTCGCGTTAATGGTCTATCCGGAGATCAATATTGAAAAGTGTGTTCATTACACATTAACCGAGGAGGAGATAGTCCTTGTGGGCAGTATGGATGGACCGGATCATTTTGATGATTACAAACAGGAAAACAACAGCCATTTCTTTATCACAAATGAAGAGGGCTGCAGTTACCGGTCGATGTTTGAACGATACCTTGTGAAGCATGACATCAGCGGTTTTCAAACGATGGAGCTGTGGAGTATCGAAGCAATCAAACAAACGGTTATGAGCGGGCTTGGATTTTCCGTTTTGCCTTATATCACAGTGAAAGAAGAAGTGGAGGCGGGCAAGCTGAAAATCCTTCATCATGCTGAAACCCTTGATCCGCTTTACTCTCATATGTTACTCAAAAAGAAAAAATGGCAGCTGCCTGCCGCAGAGGCTTTTGCGGAGCTTGTTTTACATTCAATTCATGAGCAAAAGGAGTGAGTGTCAGGCTCACTCCTATTCTATTTAAATTACGGCTGTGAGCTTTGGTTTTACAAATTTCATGAAAATCCCTCTGACTAATGGGCCCATAATCAGTAATTGCAATGGATAGGCCAGGATGAAATTTTTCAACACAATCATAAGATAAGCACTGAAGAGGCTGTCCCCGTTCAGCCCATTTGCTAGAACCGCTGTCACTAAACCGAACACAGACATACAAAGTACCATGCCAATCACCATACAAGTTGACATGGCAAGGATGACATGAATTTTTTTAGTCTTGTCGAACGGCATACGGAATGCAATCTTCTTGGCGAGGGGGCCCACTAACAGTAAATCGAACAGGAGGGCGACCATAAAACCGATGACCATTTCAAAAACGGTCATCAGTGAAAAATCCTGAATGGCTCCGTTGATGATGGCATTGTAAATCGACATGACGCAGACCATTCCAAAACACATCATCACGCCAAATATAAGACTCTCTTTTTTATTTGCTGGCATACAATCATTCCTTCTCTTCATAATCGGTGATTAGTATACCAATGAACTGTTCATGCTCATAAGTGACAAATTTGTGAACAATCTATAGCGCAGAATCGTCTTGTTTTGTCATCAGCACATGCGGAATGCCATCCAACATAAATTCTTCTGATGCAGTCTGATAGCCTAGCTTTTCATAAAAGCCTGCCGCCTGTGTCTGGCCGTGCAATTTGAAGGCAGAAATGCCTTGTTCTTTCACAATACGTTCTAATGCATCGACGATTATTTTTCCCAGACCGAATTTGCGGTAAGGCTTCAGAATGCAGATTCGTTCCAGTTTCCCCGCGTGGCCAACGATACGGACACGTGCAGTGCCAACAGGTACATTCTGATGATAAGCCAGGATGTGCTGGCAATCACCGTGGAGTGTATCGAACTCATCGAATTCATCCGAAATGGGACAGCCTTGTTCCTCTACAAATACTGCCTTTCTGATTTCAAACGCTGTATGTAAATCCTGTTCTGACGTGATTTTTTTGACATTCATGTTTGAATCCTCCCTACTCAGAAAAATGGCTGATGACGTATTGTTTAAAGGTCTCAGCAACCGGTGATAAAAACCTGCCTTTTATCCAGGCAATTCCTATGACACGCTGACATTCCGGCCAGCTGACGCGGATTTTGGTGATTTTGCTTTGGTCTAAGCCTTTCAGGTCTGGGAGAATAGATATGCCCAGTCCGGCTGCCACAAAACCTGCGGCAGTAGCTGCTTCTTCTCCTTCAAACATAATGTTCGGCTGTATATTGGCCTTCTCAAACAGCTCATCGACCGTCATCCGAAGCGCGTAGCCTTTTTTCAATAAAATAAAACGCTCCCCGGCAATCTCATTCAGGGTAATGCTTTCGCGACTGGCTAATGGGTGATCATTTGGCACAAATACAAAGAGTTCTTCACTCCACAGCTTGATCCATTGGATCGGATTTTCAGGCTTAATCGAAGCGAGGAGACAGAGGTCCAGATCCCCAGATTTTAATCGTTCAAGCAGCCAATAAGAGTGGTTTTGCTTCAGCTGGAAGGCAATGTTGGGGTATTCCTGCTGAAAGGAGCCGATGAGATCGGGCACGAGCGTGGTGCCTAATGTATGCAAAAAACCGAGAGAGACTACGCCTTGGTCTGGCTTTAATAAAGCTTGGATTTCTTCTTTTCCTTCGGTGTACTCTTTCATCATCGCCTGAACCCGCCGCAAAAAAATGTGTCCGTATTGATTTAAGCTAATGGATCGTCCTTGCCTGTCAAATAGCGGGACACCCAAATGATTTTCCAGCCTGGCGATAGAGCGTGAAAGCGCAGGCTGTGTGATGGAGAGGCTTTTTGCAGCTTTCGTCACATGCTGCATCCGGGCGAGTGTTTGAAAATATTCAAGTTGTTCCCATTCCAATTATCATCCCTCCTTATTACATATAAGCATGAAAAGGATATTTTATATGCATTATACAACATATATCAACGGTGCTAAGATAATAATATAAACAGACTCGAGGATGTTTGAAATCGGAAGAAATAAAGGATGGTTGTTTATGAATTACAGTGCTCCACAACATGATGAGGGACCGATAAAGTCCCGATGACATACATTCAAAAAGGCACACCGGTTTTTCGAAAAATTACGTTTGCTTTCTTCGCTGCGGGTTTCAATACATTTGCGATTCTATATTGCGTACAGCCGCTCATGGAGGAATTCACGAGGGAATTTCATGTGACGCCTACTGCGGCGAGTCTTTCTTTATCTGTTACCACAGTGCTGTTAGCTGTGAGCATGCTTGTCTTTGGTTCATTATCCGAGGTGTGGGGGCGCAAGCCGATTATGGGTATTTCCATGCTGGCCGCATCGGTTCTCTGTCTGGCATCGGCTTTCAGTCCGAACTTTCATACACTGCTCGTATTGAGAACCGTTCAAGGCGTTGCGCTCGCAGGCCTTCCGTCGATTGCGATGGCTTATCTTGGAGAAGAAATTGAACCCGGAAGTCTTGGATCAGCGATGGGGCTGTATATCAGCGGAAACGCAATCGGCGCCGTTTTCGGAAGGATCGTTTCCGGGCTCCTGAGCGAGTACTTGAATTGGCATATGGCGATGGGGTCAATTGGTGTCATTAGTTTGATTGCTAGTATTATATTTTTTATGAATTTGCCGCCATCCAGGCATTTTACGCCAAGAAAATTGAAGCTCGGGAAATTGGGAATGTCTCTGATCGGCCACTTGAGGGACCGTAAACTATTCAGCTTGTTTCTCATTGGTTTTTTACTGCTCGGAAGCAATGTTGCATTGTTTAATTACATTGTGTACGTGCTGTTGGGCCCGCCGTATTCGCTTAATAAAGCATTTTCCAGCTGGATCTTTATTGTGATGATTGTAGGCATTTTCAGCTCGTCTTTCATTGGAAGAATGGTTGATCGGTATGGCTATCCGAAAATATTGGTGATGAATATTTTCATCGTCATTGCAGGTGCTTTATTCACGATAAACAGTATGCTGGCAGTGAAAATTCTGGGAATTGCCCTCTTTACATTCGGTTTTTTCGGAGGGCATTCAGTTGCCAGCAGCTGGGTGGGCAGGAGAGCCCTTCACAACAAAGCACAGGCTTCATCGCTGTATTTGTTCTTTTATTACGCCGGTTCAAGTGTTTTCGGAACAATCGGAGGGCTATTCTGGTCTGCTTTTCACTGGCTGGGCGTTGTCGGTATGATCACCTTCATGCTGCTGGTTGCGTTATGGCTGTCGGGATACTTGGCAAGAAGTGTGAAAATGCCGGATAAAAGGAGCGAAAAAGGATTGAATTGATCAGTAAAAAAGGACCGTTAGCGGGTCCTTTTTTATTTCCAATGGGCAGGGATTCGTAAAGACAGCGGCAGCTTTGTGTTCGAATCGCCGTTGGCGGCGTTCACCTGTGCCTGTGTCAGAAAGATGCTCCCGGTCAGGTCGGCGCCTCTGAGATCAGCGTCTCTCATATCTGCACCGATAAAGTCTGTCATTCTCAAATCGGCATTTCTCAGATCTGCGGCTATGAGCAGTGCCCCTCTTAGGTTTGCTCCTCGCAAATCAAGCCCTTTCAGTTTCGCGCCGATCAGGACACTTCCCTGGCTGACTTTTTTCGGGAGTTTTGGATGGCGGGCTTGGGCACGCACCAGTTCACTCGTTTTTAACAGCCATTCATTGACCTCAGCTCGATGCTCGTCCACCTGCAGTGTCAGCAAGCGCTCTTTGCTGAGTCTGGTGAGCCTTTCTATTTTTTCGAAACTGGTTCTCAGTTCAGAATGAATCGGCTTGGCTATATCTATAGATAGAGCTTCATGTAAATACCAGAGCATTTCGTGCAGCTGCTGCATGATAGGAAAAACGTCAAACATCTGGTTGGCCGTTTCGGGGCTGTTTCGCCAATCCTTTCCCTCATAAGTGATTTGGGATACTTTTTGGCCGGCGCCAAAGCATTCATATGCAGAGCAGCCTCGAAATCCTTTTTCTCTGAGATTTTTATGTATAGAACATTGATAGTTTGATTGTAAGTTGCGGCAAGGCGTGCCCCCGTCTTTATCAAAAGCAAAATCTGCCGACTTCGCATAAGGCAAGGCGACACAGCACAGGCCAAAACAGTGCTGGCAATCCGCACTTAAATCATGATGTATATTGTCATGTAACGTTACTTCCGCAGACAATAATGTCCACCCCTTCACTTGGGTACTTTGTTAAATATATCTATTTGATTATATAGGAAAAAAGGATACTTTTCATTTTGTTTTCACGGTTTCAGTGATCTAACGATGTATAATATATCCAATCATGATGATTGGGGGAAGTCATTTGGAACAGCAATTGAAAGACATCATCTCTGCATGTGATTTGGCAATCCAAAATGAAGATTTTGATACACTGATGAATTATTATTCGGAAGATGCCGTTTTAGTTGTGAAGCCGGGCATGATCGCGCGAGGTAAAGAAGAAATCAAAAAAGCGTTTATGGCAATCGCGGACTATTTCAATCATCATATTGTCCCGACACAAGGGGAAATGATCATTTTGGAAGCAGGAGACACTGCACTGGTCCTTTCTCAGACACTGCTTGATTCGGATAAAAAGGATTCCGAGTATGCAATGGAAAGAAGGGCGACCTATGTATTTAGGAAGAATGCGCAAGGCGAGTGGCTTTGTGCAATCGATAATTCATATGGTACGGATTTAATTGGTGTGTAAGATATGTCTTTGATGTGCCATTCCTGCATATAATGATTCATTCAGCTGATTAGGGAAGGTGACACAATTGAATTTATATGACATCAGAATGGCTCCTTATTGGTTTTATGAAGGCAGAGGACTTGTTCAACATCTATACGTATTTCGGCAGCCTGTCTCCTCACGTGCAATCATTGCATCTACCCGCGGCGATGTCACGGGAGACGGCGTTATTGACGAGGTCTTTCTAACTGGAAATCAAATGCCCGGCAGCCCGTTATGGAGAAATATCACATTGGTGATCCGTGATGGCAGAACTCATCAGGAGCAGCGGATTCAGCTTCAAAACAATATGGGATACAATCCGTCACTTTTTCTGGGGGATATGACAGGCGACAAGATTGAGGATGTGGCAGTGGTAATGGACACAGGGGGAAGCGGCGGTGCTATTTATGCATATGTGTTTGCCTATCTAAACAGGCAGTTCCGGCGAATTTTCAATTCAGATGTATTGAATGATGAATTAAAGTACAGTGTGAGGTATCAAAATCAATATAAAGCGAGCGTCATCAGTCATCAGCAAAACAAAACGTATATCCTCGACCTTACTTACAAGGGCAGGGAATATTTGAATGAGATTTATAACAGCCAAGGTGTGTTAAAAATGCCGATAGAAGGATGGGTGAATCCTTTATCGGGCTTGTATCCGGTTGATTTTGACAGAGACGGCGTATACGAATTATTGGCGTACCAGCGGATAGCGGGAAGGTATAACGCCGACTCATTGGGATATGTTCAAACCGTATTGAAATGGAACGGACGGCGTTTTGCCGTTGACCGGCAGAATGTTTCGATTGTTGGCGGTGCTGTCTCGTAATCCTGATGGCTGTCACCCTATAAAGGGTGACAAAACACTACAGGTGTTCTGCAACGACAACCAAATAATAAGATAAACCGGTTTGCTGCTCTTCTAACATTCCTCTATGGAAATCATCTTGCATAAAAAAACGTGTTTGTTTTACATAATCTTCTTTACTTGTCGGATGCCCGTTCTGATTTAGGAACTTAAGATGATTCATGACATGCTCTTGCACGGAAGGATCATGATACGTTACACCGTTTCTTAAAAAATCAGCCATCCTATCAAGAAAATGTTTAGCCTCTATTGCCATTTTGTTCATTTCATCGACATTGATTGTATGTGTATCCAATTCAAAATCGTAACGCTCTTTTAAATACCCATTTTGTTCTGCTAAAGATTGTTTCCATTCTTCAGCGCTTTCAAATCCTTTAAACATTACCTTGTGATCCATGTTTTCGCCTTTTCTCGTGTATTCTAAAGATGTGTTGACTGTTTGAATGAGACGCTGATACTTTTCAATTTTCTTTTCAAACAGCTTTTTTTGTTTTTCTAATGTACTTGTTCTTTCAGCATCCTCATTTAGTAATGTTTTGATTTCTGACAAAGGGATATCTAATTCTTTGTAAAAAAGGATTTCCTGCAGTCTTTTTAGTTCTTCAGCACCATAGTACCGATATCCGGCTTCGCTTATTTCCTTTGGGGCTAGCAAGCCGATTTTGTGGTAATGATAAAGCGTTTTAATTGTGACATTCGCAATATTGGATAGTTCTTTTACTGTTAATTTCACCATCCGACTCCTCCTTTCTTCTTTCACTATGAGGCCTTACCTTTGGTTGGAGTCAAGGATAAAATGGTGGTGTTTTCGTCCGAAGACAGCCTAGTGAATGTGGGAGAAAGAAAATAACACCTGGCGGATTCAAAGAAAAGAGTGCTTTTCAGCAAGCACTCTTCATTCCAGTTTAATTCGTTTTACATCCCCTAGTACAAACACATAAAAAACCAATCCCAGCAACAGCACAAAACCAGCTACCAGAAAGCTGAGCGTAAAGGAGCCTGTCACATCAAACAAATACCCTGTCAGTGACGCAGCAATAATGCCTCCGAACAGGTTGTTTGCGAGATTCACCATGGAGCTCAGCATGGATACGGAACCGATCGGCGCGAGTTCTGCGGAGATGGACCAGCCGACCGGAGCGGTTGCGGAAATTCCGGCGAGTCCGATGGAAATGCAAATAATGGCTACGGTAATATTGTTCGTCAGAATGGAGCCTAAAAAGAAAAAGCCAAAGCTCATTCCGACTATGATTACGGTTCGGTACACCTTGGTGTTAGGATAGCCTTTCTTAATAAAATAATCGACGAGCCAGCCGCCGACGGCAATTCCGGAAATGGTTGAGATCAGCCACGGCACTGCCGTAAATAAACCGGACGACATGAGATCCATACCGTATGTATGTTTAAAGAAAGTCGGAAGCCAGGTGAGCAGCAGGTTGAATGTATACCCGTACCCTGTAAATCCGATCATTAAGCCCCATACTTTCCGATTGGTGAAAAGCTTTTTTAAAAGCGGGCCCGTTTTGTAAGGGATTTGCTCTGTTGTAATGGCATTGTGTTTTTGAATATAGTTTAGTTCACTTTTAGAAATACGTTTGTGCCGTTCAGGCTGTTCATAATACTGCCAGAAAAAGATCGTAAACAGCACATTGATGCATCCAATCGTCAAAAAAGCGACACGCCAGTCAAATGTTGTGACAAGAAAGGCGACCAATGGCGCGCCGATTACATTTGAAAACTTGGCGGCCGAATCGAACAGTGAGTTTGCCAATCCCCGCTCACTTGGAGGAAACCAGAGAGCGGTTGCCTTAGAGGCAGCAGGGAACGCAGAGGCGCTCGTCAGCCCAATGAGAAACCGGAACAGATACAACAGCAATTTTCCTTGCAAAAAAGCAAGAAGGATCGTTAAAAAGCTCCATATTGTCATTCCAACCCTCGTGACCCATGCGACCCCAAAACGGTCCAGCAAACTTCCGACAGGCAGCTGCATCAGTGTATAGGAATAGGTGTAAATGGAAAACACGATGCCAAGTTCAGTTGCAGTAAGGTGAAACGAATCTTGTATCGCAGGGGCCGCTACCGAGATGGCCACTCGGTCAAAATAATTAAGAATAATAATGCCGCTAAGTAACGAAGATATGTACCATCTGGTATGCCCAGGCCGTTTCACGCGCTCTTGACTCATGATGAAAACCTCCTCTGTCATAGCATGATCTCCTGATGGAAAAACCATTCAAATTTTAAATACCACAGCGCGCTTTTATATAAACGGCAGGAATTTGACTGGAACAGATCGGTGCTTTAGAATGAAAGTAATAAAAATGAACACTCCAAAGGGGAGTAGCTTTCACAGTAAAGTCGTCATTACGGGACAAGGTGTCCTCGGCTTTGCTGGCAATCTCATTGTTAGCGAGACCTTTGCCAAATCTGATTTGGTGAAGGTCTTTTTGTTTCAGGAACTTCACCAAATTGGTGGAGTTTTTTCATTTTTATCAAAAAGGGAGAGGAGCATCAGAATGTCTAAGCTGAAAAAGTGGCTGAAGCGTGAATTGGTGAGGAAAGGGCTGCCGTTAGCGAAAGAGAAATTGATTCCGATCTTAAAAGAAAAAATGAAAAAGAAACGATGAGGGGGCTGAAGATGAAGATCATTTTGACAGTACTTGCCGGAGTGGGACTTTTGAGTGCAGGCGGATGCGGCATGCTTGATCAGGTGAACGACGGATTGAACTATACGAGTGAAGCAGCGGGTTATGTGGAGAAGGTGAAGACATTTGCAGAGGAAGCGCCTAAATTAGCTGAGAAAGCTGTAAATGACACCGAGGCGAAAGAAAAACTTGAAGCGCAGCTTGAGTCGATTCAGAAGGCTGCCGCTGATTTTAATGAATTAACGCCGCCTGATGCCGCAGCGGAGATTCATCAAACCATTCAGGAGCATAACGAAACCTTGCAGAAAAGCGCTGAAGATGTGTTGAAACAAGCAGAGGAAGGCAAGGTATCGCTTAAAGAATTGGAGCAGTCAGACCTGGTCCAAAACGCAAAGCAAATTACTGATGTGATGGGACAAATTGAGAAGCTGAGTGAATAAGAAAAAGCATCCCGACGCGGGATGCTTTTTGCTTATTCAGCCATTGCGTCTGTTAAGACAGGAACGACTTGTTTTTTACGGGAAACAACGCCTTTCAAGAGGGCTGTGTTGTTTTCTAATGTAACGTTGAACGCTTTTTCCACTTTCGCTGCTTCGTTACCGATTGCAAGAGCAAGTGAATCATTTTCTAAGATATCTGTGATAACGAGAAGGAACAGATCAAGATTCTTCTCAGCCACAACTTTTGAGATCACAGCTTCTAATTCAGCTTGGCGTTTTTTCACATCTTCAATGTCCACTGTGTTTACTTGTGCGATTTCGACTTTCTTGCTGCCGAGCGTAAATTCTTTCGCATCAAGAGAAATGAGCTCTTCCACTGTTTTTTTGCTTAAATCAGCGCCTGCTTTCAGCATGTTCAAGCCGTATTCTTCAGCATCTACGCCAGCGATTTCCGCAAGCTCTTTTGCTGCCGCTACGTCTTGGTCCGTGCAAGTTGGAGATTTAAATAACAGGGAATCAGAAATGATCGCAGACAGCATAAGGCCGGCAATTTCTTTCTCGATTTTCACGTTATTCTCTTTGTACATTTTGTTTAAGATGGTAGCCGTACAGCCTACAGGCTCAGCACGATAGTAAAGCGGCTCAGCTGTTTCAAAGTTAGCGATGCGGTGATGGTCGATAACCTCTAAAACCTGAACCTCTTCAATATCTTTGATGCTTTGCTGGCGTTCGTTATGGTCAACCAGGATAACGGCGTTTACTTCGTTTGCAGCTGTTTCAACAAGGCGCGGGCTTTCTTGTTTGAAATAGTCAAGCGCGTATTGTGTTTCGCCGTTGACTTGTCCGAGGCGGACAGGCTCAGCATTGAAGCCGAGTTTGTTTTTCAAATCAGCATAAGCAATCGCAGAACAAATCGTATCTGTGTCTGGGTTTTGGTGTCCGAAAATAAGTATCTTTTCCATGATAGCTCCTATCCTTTTTTAAGTAGTGTAATCTTTATATAGTTTAACACGTCTTGCTGCAGGTGTAATCATGCAAACCCTTAAAAATTGATGTGAATAAGAAGCATTTTCTTTGAGCTAAGGAGAAAAGGTGTGTAAAATACTGGGTAGCTTAGTTGCAAAATGTAATGTAGTATCAAAAAAGGTACTATTGGAGGGTCAAGAATGAGTGGAAAAAAGAATATATACCCGAACAAAGAAGGCTGTCCAGTTGAATTTACTCTAGATGTCATTGGCGGAAAGTGGAAAGGAATTCTTTTTTATCACATGATAGATGGCAAGAAACGATTTAATGAGTTTCGGCGAATCTGCCCGAGTATTACTCAAAGAATGCTTACTCTTCAGCTGAGGGAGCTGGAAGCGGACGGCATCGTGCATCGTGAGGTTTATCAACAGGTGCCGCCCAAGGTTGAGTACTCTCTGACGGAATTTGGGCGAACGCTTGAACCGATTGTTTTGCAAATGAAAGAATGGGGAGAATCCAACAGAGACGTGCTGGAATCTTATCGTTCGAACGGCTTACTGAAGGATCAGCAGAAATAGCAGCAAAGGGAAAACTCCTTTGCTGCTTGTTTTATTTCATTGAAATGGCTCTGTTGGCGTTTCTGACATCGTTTTTCAACAGTTCAGAAAGGTTGTAAGACGGATAATATCCATGCTGATACATGTATCGATAAACTTGGGCGTGCAGCTGGATGGCAGCATTCAGCTGTTTGACCAGTACGTTTCTTAATTGAGGTGTTGCTGTTTCTGTAATTGCGATGGCATAGCTGCGGACAGATGTTTTGGCAAAACCGAGCAGGTCACCGCTGTAAAATGGGTTATCTGCGCGTTCTTCTTCCTCATCCTCTCTGTGCGGAGCCTGTGGAAAGAACGGAAGAAGCTCTCTCAAATTTTGCTCAACACCCTGAATAGACACGTTATAAAGCTGTCTGAGCTGAGGGTCTTTTACTTCTCTTATCATTTTCTTCAGTTTAATGAGTCCGTTTGATTGAAAAGCAACCAGCTCGTGCATTTCTAATGTTTCATGCCAAGCCAATGTTCTGCGTTCATCCATGTGAAAATTCTCCTTTATCGATCAGATTCCATATCAGCATATGCCCAACGCTCAATGTTGTTCATGATGTTTTGAAGTTTTTAAAAAGGGAAATTCACCTTATATAGGATACGGGTTGAGAACATGCACAAAGAGGTGAAACACAATGTGGGACATGATAAAGAACTTTTTCTTGTTTAGCAGCGGCGTTCTGCAAGCAACAACCCTTTTACTGGTGATCTTAATTTTTATGTATGTCAGAAAAACGAAAAAGAAAAACAAGGAATCTTCTGGCTTTATGGATGATAAACATTAATTGTGATGGGCATTCTTTTCAAAGAATGTCTTTTCATTTTTTATGTTTCACATGAAACATTAGCGTCATTTTACTTGCGATTTGGACTTATGTTAAAATATAAAAGTAAAATTTAGAGATGATATAAAAACATTCGGTGCAAAGTATGTTGCAGCGATGAAAAAAGAGCAGTCGTTTATGCTGCTCTTTTCTATTCGTATGTTCAGGATGATACGAGGTGACTAAGTGAAACAAACGAGAGCTTTAATGGAAGGTGCTATTTTAATCAGTCTGTTTGCGATCATCACGCTTCTGGTCGTTTATGTTCCTGTGATTGGAACAATTCTGTTATTTGCACTGCCGCTGCCAATGATCTTGTATACGATCAGACATGGATTGAAGCTAGGGATATGGATGGGCGCTGTCAGTCTTCCGGTTGTTTTTATTGTCGGGTCCTTTAACGGGCTTATTGTAGCTTTTATGTCAGCTTGCGCCGGCATTGCCATGGGACATTTTTTCAAAAGGAAAGAGCCTGGGCACGCCATTATTTCGGGCGCTCTTATTTATATGCTTAGTATTGTCTTCTATTTTGTGATAAGCATTCAGTTTTTGGGTATCAATATCATTGATGAGGCGATGACACAATACCGGCAATCTCTTGATATTGTAGAAACTGTAGTGAAGCAGTCGGGCAATGCTGAACAGTTTGAAAAGCAATTAAAACTGATGGAAGAACAATTGGGTATCGTTCAATATCTTTTTCCAACAGCTATTGTGATGGTAGGAGTTATTTTTTCTTTCCTCAGTTACCTTATCGCTAAGCCGCTCTTAAGGCGATTCTCCCCCGATATTCCTAATCTAAAGCCTTTTAGAGAGTTGAAGTTTCCGCAAAGTGTTGTAGTACTGTATTTGATTATTGTCATGCTCTCATTTTTGCCTTTAGAAAAAGGCCAAATGCTGTACTCTATCGCTTTAAATGGGGAGTTTATACTCGGGTTTCTGATTTTCATCCAAGGTTTATCATTTATCTTTTTCTATTGCCATAAGAAACAATATCCAAAGGCTGTGGCTGTGATTGCTGTCATACTTGGGTTTGTGCATCCGGTCTTCATGGCAGCCATTCGCATTTTAGGCGTTTTAGATATGGGCTTTCATATAAGGAATAAGGTGAAGTGAACATGAGTTTTACTCACATGGTGGGGAGTGATAGAAATGCCAAGCTTTTATGAAAAACCGCTGTTTCGGTATCCCATCTATGCATTGATTGCTCTGTCAATTATTACAATCCTCATCAGCTTTTATTTTAACTGGATATTAGGAACCGTCGAAGTGCTGCTGCTGGCAGTTATTTTGTTTTTTATTAAGCGTGCTGATTCTCTTATTCGACAAGAGATTGATGCTTATATTTCTACGTTGTCCTACAGGTTGAAAAAAGTCGGTGAAGAGGCATTGATGGAAATGCCGATTGGAATCATGCTTTTTAATGACCAATATTATATAGAATGGGCAAATCCGTTTCTTTCCTCTTGCTTTAATGAAAGCACTTTAGTGGGGAGATCACTTTACGATACTTGTGAATCGGTAGTGCCGCTTATCAAACAAGAGGTGGAATCGGAAACGGTTACATTGAATGACCGCAAGTTTAGGGTTGTCATCAAACGGGATGAGCGTCTCTTATATTTCTTTGATGTAACAGAACAAATTCAGATTGAAAAGCTATATGAAAACGAAAGAACCGTCCTGGCATATATTTTCCTTGATAACTATGATGATGTGACACAAGGATTGGATGACCAGACGAGAAGCACGATGAACAGCCAGGTGACATCTTTGCTGAACGCTTGGGCGCAGGAGTACGGGATCTTCTTGAAAAGGACGTCTTCAGAACGCTTTATCGCTGTACTTAATGAACACATCTTAACTGAACTCGAAAATTCGAAGTTTTCGATTCTTGATGAAGTGCGGGAAAAAACCTCATTTGACGGTGTAGCGCTGACGTTAAGCGTCGGTGTCGGGGCTTCAGTCTCTTCCCTGAAAGAACTTGGCGATTTGGCGCAATCCAGCTTGGACTTAGCACTGGGACGCGGCGGAGACCAGGTAGCCATTAAGCTGCCAAACGGCAAGGTGAAGTTTTACGGCGGTAAAACAAACCCAATGGAGAAACGAACAAGGGTGCGGGCCCGCGTGATTTCTCACGCCTTAAAGGAAATCGTCACCGAAAGCAGCAATGTGATTATCATGGGGCATAAATTCCCCGACATGGATTCTATCGGCGCAGCGATCGGGATTTTAAAGGTGGCTCAGGCAAATAACAAAGATGGTTTTATCGTGATTGACCCAAATCAAATCGGATCAAGTGTGCAGCGTTTGATTGGGGAAATCAAAAAATATGAAGAACTGTGGTCAAGATTTATTACGCCTGAAGAAGCAATGGAAATTTCCAATGATGACACACTGCTTGTGATCGTTGATACACATAAGCCGTCACTCGTCATGGAGGAACGGCTGGTCAATAAAATTGAACATATCGTGGTCATCGACCATCACCGCAGAGGTGAGGAGTTTATCAGAGATCCGCTGCTCGTTTATATGGAACCATACGCTTCTTCCACAGCGGAATTGGTGACAGAGCTGCTTGAATATCAGCCGAAGCGCTTAAAAATCAATATGATTGAAGCAACAGCCCTATTAGCTGGTATAATAGTGGATACAAAGAGCTTTTCTCTCCGCACGGGCTCGCGGACTTTTGATGCGGCTTCTTATTTAAGGGCAAAAGGCGCCGACACGGTGCTGGTGCAGAAGTTCCTGAAAGAAACCGTTGATTCCTATATTAAACGGGCGAAGCTGATCCAGCATACGGTCCTCTATAAAGATAACATTGCGATTGCTTCTCTTCCTGAAAATGAAGAGGAATATTTCGATCAAGTACTGATTGCGCAGGCTGCCGATTCGCTGCTGTCGATGAGTGAGGTTGAGGCTTCCTTTGCGGTGGCGAGACGGGATGAACAAACGGTTTGTATCAGTGCGCGGTCGCTTGGCGAGGTAAATGTTCAGATCATCATGGAGGCCCTGGAAGGCGGAGGGCATTTAACAAATGCGGCGACTCAGTTGTCCGGCATTTCAGTTTCTGAAGCGCTGGAACGGCTGAAGCACGCCATAGATGAGTATTTTGAGGGAGGCGTACAGAGATGAAGGTTATTTTCTTACAAGATGTAAAAGGAAAAGGAAAAAAAGGCGAAGTCAAAAACGTAGCAGACGGTTATGCGCATAACTTTCTAATTAAAAAAGGCCTCGCGGTTGAAGCGAACGCGTCAAACATCAGCGCGCTAAACGGACAAAAGCAGAAAGAGAAAAAAGAAGCCATTGCCGAGCTTGAGCAGGCTAAGAGCTTGAAAGAGACATTAGAAAAACTGACTGTTGAGCTTAGCGCAAAATCAGGTGAGGGCGGCCGTTTATTTGGTTCAGTGACAAGCAAGCAAATCACTGAACAGCTCCAAAAAGACCATAACATTAAAGTAGATAAGCGGAAGCTTGAACTGCCGGACGGCATTCGTGCATTAGGATATACAAACGTGCCTGTGAAGCTGCATCCTGAAGTGCAGGCTGTGTTAAAGGTACATGTAAAAGAAGAAGCTTAATAGAAAAGAGGCTTGGATGAATCCAAGCCTCTTTTTTTATTACACGATATAAAGAGTTTGCTGGCTTTCTCTGCCAGGTCCTCTTCGCATTCCCTGCACGCTGTTTGTGCTGCTAGAGGAACCGCTGTACTCGTCAGATGTTATTTCTTTTCCGTTTTTCTTAATCCAGGAAACAAGTTCACTGTTGCCTGAGTTGTTTTCGGACAGAAGGAAGTATTTCACTTTGCCTTCTTTGATCAGTTTTTTCAGTTCCGACACAGTCAGAATGGGATCCGTGCCGTTAAATCCGCCCATTGCCATAACAGATTCATTTTCGTAAATGATGTATGGCGCAGCTGTTACAGTTGTCAAAGTAGCAAATAAATATTCTTCGCCGGTATTGTGTGTTCTCAGATAGGACAGGAGCCCGCTGTCGACCTCTGAAGAGAACATGTTCCCGCCGTTTGCTGAGCCTTTGAGCTGCGGGCCGGATTCAGGAAGGACGCTGTTGCCACCGTATAGAAGCGGCGTTGCTGACCAGTAAACAGGTGTGAGAAGCAGAACGCACAAGCTGATGATGGTCAGCAGCTTACTGAACGGATGGCTGCGTTTAAGCATCAGAAGTGCAAGGGAGATGCCCAGTCCTACGAGTCCTAGGACATACATCCATACACTGCCAATTTGGCTTGTATAAGCACTCAGAATATACACCTGGAACGCGGCTGTGATCAGAACGGCTGCCGGCAGAAGATAGCTGGACCAGTCTTTATTATTTTTGTATAAGCGGTGCATCGTATACCATCCGATACCAGAAAGGGCGGCAATCGGCGGTGCCAGCATAATCAAATAATACTGGTGGAAGAATCCTGCGATGCTGAAGAAGCCAGCCACGGGAACAAGCCAAGCCGCCCAGAATAGCGTTTCTTTCATTTCAGCAGCATGTCCGCGGCTATCACGGTACCAGCTGACGATTGCGCCCAGTAATCCGATCAATGAGAATGGAAGCATCCAGCTGATTTGGCCGGAGAGTGCTGATTGGAAAAGACGAAGCGGTCCAGGATCACCGATGCCGAACATATTCACGCTTTTCTCGCCTCCACCGCCAGGCCCTCCATTTCCAGGTCCGTTTCCACCTGTGGGAGGTGTGCCTCCGCCTCCATTGAGAGCGCCGGTTTGTCCGTTAGGCGGCTGAGGCGCCTGTAAATGGTTTCCGAATGAATGATTTCCGTTCTGAGAAAAAGATGAACCGTTGCCATTTGGCGCTTGCATGTTGTCTTGATTCTGCATGTTCCCTCCGCCAGCAGCATTCATATCACCCTTTGCCAATCCCGTAGTTTGCCCAAGCAGACGCTCTGTGCCGTTGTAGCCAAAGGCCAGTTCTAGCACTGAGTTGGTCTGGCTGCTTCCTACATAAGGCCGGCTTGAGGAAGAGGCTGAATCCACTGCAATCGCCCATGAGAGTGAAAGGCCTGTCAGAAGGACAAGAGACAGAAGCAGGGACCCGATTTTTTTCTTCAGAGAAACCCGGGATGCAGCCATGTAGAATAACACAAATGCAGGCAATACCATAAACGCTTGCATCATCTTCATATTAAAGGCGAGCCCAATTAGGGCAAATGCCGTCAGCAGCCAAACCAGCTTGCCTTGTTTTACTGCCCTAAGCAGACAAGTTGAACCGAGCAATAAGGTAAAAACAAGCATGCTGTCAATATTGTTTGTCCGGCTGACAGCTACTGCGATAGGGGTCAGTGCCATGACAAGTGCGGCAATGCGGGCCGCTCCAATTCCAAAAGTCGGCTTAATCATTCTGTAGACAAGGAAGACAGATCCAACTCCGGCAAGAGCCTGGGGAATGATGACACTCCACGTGTGAACACCGAAAATCAGTGCGAAAATCGTTTGAATCCATAACACGACAGGAGGCTTATCTACTGTCACAAATCCAGAAGGGTCAAATGACGCATAAAAGAAATTATGGAAGCTTTGCGTCATGCTTTTTACAGCCGCCAAATAGTACTGGTTCGCTGTATCATCCTGCCAAATGTGATACGTATTCAAAAAAGCTGCTGCCAGCAAAATAAGAATAAGGGCTGCATCGAATCGTTTGGTTTTCATCGTTTTTCACCTCTTTATGGTGTCTAATTGTAAAAAACAAATATGAAAAACTTATGAATAAACCATAAATATTCAAAGAAAAAAGCGGAGATATTTTCCCCGCTTTTATGCTGAATTTCTTTGTTTTTCTGACTGAAAAATGTATCGATCTCGTCCGGCTTCCTGTCCAGCTGCTCCCATTACGATCAGGGCAGCAATGAGAAGCACAATCGGCATCGTCCAAGAATGCGTCTGGTCAAAGAGATAGCCGACAAAGATTGGCCCGACTGCTGCCAGCAGGTAGCCGAATGACTGAGACATGCCTGACAGCGCAGCGGCCTGTTGGGCATTTTCACTGCGGAGACCAATCAAAGTAAGGGCCAGACTAATGCTGGAGCCTTGCCCGATACCGATAATGATCATCCAGATGGCAAGCAATGTATGGCTTCCGCCCGCTAATAATCCGCAGAGGCCGATCAGATAAACTGAGGCCAGCGCCGCAGCGATACCGCGCTGCTGTTTCACACGGTCAGCTAAAACTGGCGTCAGAAAAGTGGAAGGCAGACTCGCAAATTGCATGAGTGATACCATCCATCCGGCTGTTGCCGTATCAATCCCATGTGAACGGAGAATTTCAGGAAACCAAGCGATGCTGCTGTAAAATAAAAACGATTGCAGGCCCATAAAGATGGTGACATACCATGCCATTTTGGAAGCCCAAATGGAACTGGATTGCAGCTTCATTGTCTGGTTTGCCGTATCCCGGTGGCGCAGCTGAGGTATCCAGATCAGCAATGCAAGCAAAGCTAGCCCGCCCCATAAGAGAAAGGCCTGTTTCCATCCGCCATCTATCTGGGTCGCTAAAGGAACGCTGACACCCGATGCTAAAGCAGCGAATATATTCATTGATGTCGTATACAGGCTGATCATGATCCCTGGCTTGTCAGGGTATTTATGTTTGATTAAGCTTGGCAAAAGTACGTTACCAATCGCAATCCCGACGCCGATAAGTGCCGTTCCGAAAAACAAAGCGGCAGTATAGCCGGTAGAACGAGTCAGAACACCGATAAGCAGTATCACGAGACCTAGCCATAAAGTTCGCTCATTTCCGAGGCGCTGTCCAAGCTTAGGTGCAAGTGGAGAAAGAACTGCAAACGAAAGCAGCGGCAGTGCGGTCAAAAAACCGGCTGCCCCATTGGACATGTGCAGCTCTGCCCGGATAGAGCTGATGACCGGACCGACTGAAGTGATCGCAGGCCGTAAGTTAAAGGCGATAAAGATAATGCCGGTGATCAGCCAAAATGATTGGATTTTTTTATTATGTGGATGTGGCAAAGCAGTTACTCCTCTTTTCTAACATATACATGATATTATCCCGAAACAGGTAAGCAAGTATGTGAATGAAGGCTATGATTTGTCCTCTTTTTGCAGTTCAGCCATTTTGGCAAGCAGAATATGCTGAGGCATATGCATGATCTGTTCAAGCGGCAGATTCAAGGACTCTGCAAGCTTTTGTGCAGTTTCAGCAGAAATTTGCAAAGGTCTCACAAAAGATCCCTCCTCTCTTCTGTCCATTGTACAAGAATCAGATGTGAAATGTAAGAAGATGTCACAAAGGAATAGAGCAATCGGAAAATGACCGTTATAAAAGAGGTAAGGAGGGTTCTTATGCACGCACCGTTATCCTTATTAAAACAAATGCTGAAGGAACACCAAATAGACACTGAAAAAGCTGTCACTTTCGAAGAATATATAGCAATGAGGTTAAAGCTTCAGGAGCTGATGGGGAAATTTGCTTCGATCGGGGAGTGGGATCTGTATCAAAAAGCGGCAGATTTGATGATGCACATAGGCATCCAATGGATGAAATAAACCGATAACCGCTAAAAAACCCTCGCTGCAGCGAAGGCTTTCATTCATTAAAATGAGTGTTCTTCTTCCACATTTTTAAACTGGTCATAAATTACAAGCTTAGACGGACTGTTTTCCTTAGCCACCTGTTTGGCCTTTTCAATAGCGGCGTCTTTAGACGTATACAAAGCTGTCGGCGCTACATTCTCCACCTCAATAAACCAGCCGTCCGCATCAACATTAGGCGTAATCGCATATTTCTTTATCATCTTTCATTCCTCCCTCATGTTTTATTGCATTTTTCCCGCCTTGTTACTGTCCGAAACGATCCAATCTGCTAACTGAAAAAAACAGGAAACAGACAATTTTTCTATTTTTTTTCTGTAGAAATGGTAGAATGGAGGTTGGAGATTTTTTAATGAGAGGACGGTGCTTAGCATGACAGACCTTCTGAATGACCGGCTTCCTCCGCAAAATATAGAAGCCGAACAAGCCGTGTTAGGCGCTATTTTTTTACAGCCGTCTGCTTTAACACTGGCTTCAGAAGTATTGATTCCAGATGATTTCTATAGAATGTCCCACCAAAAAATCTATAATGCGATGCTGGTGCTCGGTGACCGAGGTGAACCGGTTGATCTGGTGACGGTAACATCAGAGCTTGCGAACACAGACCTGCTGGAAGAAGTAGGCGGCATTTCATATTTGACAGATATCGCAAACTCGGTGCCGACAGCGGCTAACATAGAATATTACGCGAAAATCGTTGAGGAAAAATCGATTCTTCGCCGATTAATCAGAACTGCGACAACGATTGCTCAAGACGGGTATACCCGTGAGGATGAGGTCGAGGATTTACTCAGTGAAGCGGAAAAAACGATTATGGAAGTGGCACAGCGCAAAAACACGAGTGCCTTCCAAAATATTAAGGACGTCCTTGTCCAGACCTATGATAATATCGAACAGCTTCACAATCGAAAAGGTGATATCACGGGAATTCCAACAGGGTTTACGGAGCTTGACCGGATGACTGCGGGTTTCCAGCGCAACGACTTGATCATTGTGGCTGCCCGTCCGTCAGTAGGGAAAACAGCCTTTGCCCTGAACATCGCACAAAACGTGGCGACAAAGACCGATGAGAGCGTTGCAATTTTCAGTCTAGAGATGGGTGCCGAGCAGCTCGTTATGCGTATGCTTTGTGCCGAGGGAAATATCAATGCCCAGAATCTCCGTACAGGTAACCTGACCGAAGAGGATTGGGGCAAGCTGACGATGGCAATGGGAAGCCTGTCGAACAGCGGGATTTACATCGACGATACACCGGGTATTCGAGTGAGTGAAATCCGTGCCAAGTGCCGCCGCTTGAAGCAGGAAAGCGGACTGGGCATGATTTTGATCGATTACCTGCAATTGATTCAGGGAAGCGGTCGTTCAAAGGACAACCGTCAGCAGGAAGTTTCTGAAATTTCCCGTGAACTGAAGTCGATTGCCAGGGAGCTGCAAGTCCCTGTTATCGCGCTTTCTCAGCTTTCCAGGGGTGTTGAGCAGCGTCAGGATAAACGTCCGATGATGTCTGATATCCGGGAATCAGGAAGTATCGAGCAGGACGCGGATATTGTCGCGTTCCTTTATCGTGATGACTACTATGACAAAGAAACTGAGAATAAAAATATTATCGAAATTATTATCGCCAAACAGCGTAACGGCCCGGTAGGAACCGTGTCTCTTGCGTTCGTAAAAGAATACAACAAATTCGTCAACCTGGAACGGCGTTTTGATGACGCAGGCGTTCCGCCCGGCGCATAAGCCCCAAGAGCAGCTCTTGGGGTTTTTTCATTCGAAAGATGGAAGAAATACCGTTCGCTCAGCGGATGAAAATTTGAAAGCGTTTTAATAAAATGGTGCGAAAAGGAGATGGTAACAATATGGGAGAACGTTTTTCGTCTTTTCACGCAGCACAAATCCGAATTACGCGTCCTACGGGCCAGCTTGATGAGATTATTCGTTTTTACGAAGAGGGACTGTGTTTGAAACGAATAGGAGAATTTTCACAGCACAACGGGTATGACGGTGTCATGTTCGGCCTTCCTCATGCCGATTATCATTTGGAATTCACCCAGTATGAAGGGGGAAGCACTGCCCCCGTTCCCCATCCCGACAGCCTTCTTGTTTTTTATGTGCCGAATGCAGATGAACTGGCAGCGATCACTTCAAAGCTAAAACACATGGGCTATCAAGAGGTCGATTCAGAGAACCCGTACTGGAGCAATGGGGGCGTGACGATAGAGGACCCGGACGGCTGGCGGGTCGTTTTTATGAATTCAAAAGGGATATCAGGCAAGTGATTCTTTCTTATGCTAAAGGATGAAAGTTTCACAAGCTTTTTATGACAAAACAGTGAGAAAACGCTTATAAAACGAATGGAAGCGAACGAATATAGATTTACAATAATTTAATGTTCGGATTTACAATTGACTTTCTGTTTCTTCACTGATAAACTTGATTTGTTTGAATAGAATCGTTTTGAAAGGTTAACGGAGGTGCACGGACATGTCTTCAGTAGTTGTAGTAGGTACGCAATGGGGCGATGAAGGAAAAGGTAAAATTACAGATTTCCTATCAGAAAATGCAGAAGTGATCGCCCGTTATCAAGGCGGAAATAACGCAGGGCATACAATCAAGTTTGACGGAATCACATATAAGCTTCACTTAATCCCGTCTGGAATTTTCTATAAGGATAAAACGTGTGTAATCGGAAACGGAATGGTTGTAGATCCGAAAGCATTAGTCACAGAGCTTGCGTATCTTCATGAGCGTAATGTGAGTACAGATAACCTGAGAATCAGCAACAGAGCTCACGTCATTCTGCCGTATCATTTGAAATTGGATGAAGTGGAAGAAGAGCGTAAAGGGGCTAACAAGATCGGCACAACGAAAAAAGGAATCGGCCCTGCTTACATGGATAAAGCAGCCCGCATCGGAATTCGCATCGCGGATCTGTTAGACCGTGACGCGTTTGCGGAAAAGCTTGAGCGCAATCTTGAAGAAAAAAACCGTCTTCTTGAGAAAATGTACGAGACAGAAGGGTTTAAACTTGAGGATATCTTAGACGAATATTATGAGTACGGCCAGCAGATTAAAAAATATGTTTGCGATACATCTGTTGTCTTAAACGATGCTCTTGATGAAGGGCGCCGTGTATTATTTGAAGGCGCACAAGGGGTTATGCTCGATATCGACCAAGGAACATACCCGTTTGTTACGTCATCTAACCCGGTTGCCGGCGGTGTCACGATCGGTTCTGGTGTCGGCCCGACCAAAATCAAGCACGTTGTCGGTGTATCAAAAGCATATACGACTCGTGTCGGCGACGGTCCTTTCCCGACTGAGCTGAAGGATGAAATCGGCGATCAAATCCGTGAAGTCGGACGCGAATATGGAACAACAACAGGCCGCCCGCGCCGTGTCGGCTGGTTTGACAGCGTTGTTGTCCGCCACGCCCGCCGTGTGAGCGGAATTACAGATCTTTCTCTGAACTCTATTGACGTCCTAACAGGAATTGAAACGTTGAAAATCTGTGTGGCGTACCGCTACAAAGGCGAAATTATTGAAGAATTCCCAGCAAGTCTTAAAGCACTTGCTGAATGTGAGCCGGTTTATGAAGAAATGCCAGGCTGGACTGAGGATATTACAGGTGCGAAGAGCTTGAGCGAGCTTCCGGAAAATGCGCGCCATTATCTTGAGCGTGTGTCTCAGCTGACAGGCATTCCGCTTTCTATTTTCTCTGTCGGTCCAGACCGCTCACAAACAAATGTCCTTCGCAGTGTGTACCGCGCGAACTAAATAGAATATGTCTGCAAGCCCCTATATCAGGGGCTTGTTTTTTGTTTGAAAGCCGCATATAAGTTGGTCTGAGAAAAAAATATGAAAAAAAACCAAAAAAGTTATTGCCACTTCTATTTGTTCGTGATATTATAAATCTCGTTGTTACGGAAACTGCTTCAATAGAGTACAAGATGAGAACTAGATCTAAGTCGTTTGCTCTATAGAAATTCCGACATCTTTAAGAGCCATTAGCTCAGTTGGTAGAGCATCTGACTTTTAATCAGAGGGTCGAAGGTTCGAGTCCTTCATGGCTCACCATTTCGTGAAGGCCCGTTGGTCAAGCGGTTAAGACACCGCCCTTTCACGGCGGTAACACGGGTTCGAATCCCGTACGGGTCATTGATTTACTTTAGCGTTATTGCTAAATTCCTTATTTGTCTGTGAGAGCTGACACGACAGCTCTCCGGGCAATTACTGTAAGGTCCGGTAGTTCAGTTGGTTAGAATGCCTGCCTGTCACGCAGGAGGTCGCGGGTTCGAGTCCCGTCCGGACCGCCATTTTACTTTACTTAGTAGAGAAAAATAAAACATTTGGCTCGGTAGCTCAGTTGGTAGAGCAACGGACTGAAAATCCGTGTGTCGGCGGTTCGATTCCGTCCCGAGCCACTTACCAAACGCATCTGCAATCGTAGGTGCGTTTTTTCTTTTAGGAAAAAGGCAAACATGAGGAGTGTTATAATAGAAGAAAAAGGGAGAACCGGCCCTGCGGCCGGTTCAAAGAAGAAGACGTCATTGATAAAGACGCACTCCGATGAGGGGAGGTTTCAATAAAGTTATCTTTTTTTAAAAAAAGTTGACCAGCATGACAATAGATAAACAACTGGCGATAAAGGTGAAACTTGTGTTTTTTTTCTAAACCTTTATTTTTTTTATCTTTTGACCTTAAACCGTTATAATAGACAAGGACCCATTCTTTACATGGGCCATAAGTGATGAAACGAATGTTATATAGATGAAATGAAGTCATTCGGCAGGAGGAAAATCAAAATGATGGATAAAAAGATCCTTGTAGTAGATGATGAAAAACCGATTGCAGATATATTGGAATTTAACTTAAGAAAAGAAGGCTATGAAGTGCACTGTGCCCACGACGGAAACGAAGCCGTTGAAATGGTAGAAGAGCTTCAGCCTGATTTAATTCTTTTAGATATTATGCTCCCGAATAAAGACGGCGTTGAAGTATGCCGCGAAGTCAGAAAGAAATACGATATGCCAATCATTATGCTGACGGCTAAGGATTCAGAAATTGACAAGGTTATCGGGCTTGAAATCGGTGCTGATGACTATGTCACAAAACCATTCAGCACACGCGAGCTCTTGGCGCGTGTAAAAGCGAACCTGCGCCGCCAGCTGACAACAGCGCCTGCGGAGGAAGAGCCTTCCTCTAACGAGATTCATATCGGCTCTCTCGTCATCTTCCCTGACGCGTACGTTGTATCAAAACGAGACGAAACAATCGAATTGACTCATCGTGAGTTCGAATTGCTTCATTATTTAGCAAAACATATCGGACAAGTGATGACCCGTGAACATTTGCTTCAAACCGTTTGGGGCTATGATTACTTCGGCGATGTCAGAACGGTTGACGTAACAGTCCGTCGGCTTCGTGAAAAAATCGAGGACAACCCGAGCCATCCAAATTGGATCGTCACACGCCGCGGTGTAGGTTATTACTTGAGAAACCCAGAACAGGACTAATGCCCATATGAATAAGGTTGGTTTTTTTCGGTCGATCCAATTTAAGATTACCTTGATTTATGTGCTTTTGATTATCATTGCCATGCAAATCATTGGTGTGTATTTTGTCAATCAGGTAGAGAAGTCGCTGATCAGCTCTTATGAACAATCGCTGAATCAGCGAATCGACAACCTTTCTTATTATATCGAACAAGAATATAAGAGCGATAACGACAGCACAGTTATAAAGGATGACGTCAGCCGTATTTTGAATGACTTCACGAAAAGTGATGAGGTTCGGGAAATTAGCTTTGTAGATAAAAGCTATGAAGTGGTCGGTTCTTCAAAGCCGTATGGTGAGGAAGTGGCTGGGAAACAAACGACCGATCTGATTTTCAAAAGAATTTTTTCTACCAAACAGTCGTATTTAAGAAAATATTATGACCCGAAAAGCAAAATCAGAGTTCTTATTTCCGCGAAGCCCGTTATGACTGAAAACCAAGAGGTTGTCGGCGCGATCTATGTTGTCGCGAGTATGGAAGATGTCTTTAATCAAATGAAGACGATCAACACGATACTGGCGTCCGGCACAGGTTTGGCACTTGTTTTGACGGCTCTTCTCGGTATTTTTCTGGCAAGAACCATTACCCATCCGCTTTCAGATATGCGAAAGCAGGCGATGGAGCTTGCGAAAGGGAATTTCTCGAGGAAGGTTAAAAAGTACGGGCATGATGAAATTGGGCAGCTGGCCACAACGTTTAACCACTTAACGAGAGAGCTTGAAGATGCCCAGGCGATGACTGAAGGAGAACGCAGAAAGCTAGCCTCTGTCATTGCCTATATGACAGACGGCGTAATCGCTACAAACCGAAACGGAGCGATTATTCTCTTAAACAGCCCAGCGCTGGAGCTGTTGAACGTTTCACGTGAAACAGCCTTGGAAATGCCGATTACGAGTTTGCTGGGGCTTCAAGAGAATTATACGTTTGAAGATTTAGTGGAGCAGCAGGATTCTATGCTGCTTGAAATTGAGCGCGATGATGAATTAACGGTGCTTCGCGTGAATTTCTCTGTGATTCAAAGGGAACACGGCAAAATTGATGGTTTAATCGCTGTCATTTACGATGTAACCGAACAAGAGAAAATGGATCAGGAACGCAGAGAATTCGTTGCGAATGTATCACATGAGCTGCGGACGCCGCTTACGACAATGCGCAGCTATTTAGAAGCGTTAGCTGAAGGCGCGTGGGAAAATAAAGACATTGCTCCGCGCTTCTTAATGGTGACGCAAAATGAAACAGAGCGTATGATTCGGCTTGTCAATGATCTGCTTCAGCTGTCGAAATTTGACAGTAAGGATTATCAATTTAACCGGGAATGGATTCAGATTGTCCGGTTTATGTCACTTATTATTGACCGTTTCGAAATGACAAAAGAGCAGCATGTGGAGTTTATCCGCAATCTGCCGGACAGAGATCTGTACGTCGAGATTGACCAGGATAAAATAACGCAGGTGCTCGATAATATTATTTCTAACGCTTTAAAATATTCACCGGAAGGCGGACATGTCACGTTCTCGATTGATGTCAATGAAGAGGAAGAACTTCTCTATATCAGCGTGAAGGATGAAGGGATCGGCATTCCGAAAAAAGATGTCGAAAAAGTCTTTGACCGCTTCTACAGGGTGGATAAAGCGAGAACGAGAAAACTTGGCGGCACCGGTCTGGGATTGGCGATTGCCAAGGAAATGGTACAGGCGCACGGCGGAGATATTTGGGCGGACAGCATAGAAGGAAAAGGCACGACGATTACATTTACTCTTCCATATAAAGAGGAACAAGAGGATGATTGGGATGAAGCGTGAAAATATAAAAACGATATTACTTACGGTACTCGTCGTCATCAGTCTTGTTTTTACATGGGGGATATGGACGTTCCAGCCAAACTTTTCTGAAGGCTCATCCTCAACAGAGTCTACTGTTCGTGTGAAACATAAAATCGAAAAAACCACCCAAAAGCTGTCTGAAACGGTAAGGCCGAGGGACATGTTTATCCATGATGACGGCGCTCATTACAAGGTGGATGACAATGCCCTCTATGAAGAAATTTGGTCTGACTTGCCGCATTGGGATGTGAAAGGAATTAAAGATATTTCGGATCAGTATGACAAGGCTGGATTCAAAAGCTGGTTTTATGGAATAGGCGGTTCTGAAGCCAAGCTTGACTTGCAATTCAGCGATACGATTCCGATTGATATTTTCCAAACGCTGTTTAAATGGTCTAATCAGTCGTTTGAATACAGTTCGTTTGATCATATTCTGATCCCGTTCAATGAAACAAAAGCGAACAAGAAAATCTATTTGGTGTCTTACAGCAAACAGCTCATTCTTGAAGTGACGGTTGAATCGGCAAACTACCGGAACATTATGAATGACTTGAAAAACAGGCAATCAAATATGCCGGCGTTCAGTTTGTTCTCCATTGGCTCAAAGAAAGAGTTCTTGCTGCCGAACAAACCGCTTACGATGGACAAAAAAGAATTTGTCACAGAATCGATTAAAACAAATACCTTTAAGCAGGCTTTGTTTAGTGATCCGAGCATTGTAAGAGAAGATTCGAATTACAACAACAGAAATGTGCTGACAGATGGGATCAGCCGTTTAGATGTAAATCTAAGCCAGCGACAGGTGCAATTTCAGCAGCGCAATTTGGTGCAGAGCACATCCTATCAAACAGGTGAATTAATCAAAAAGAGCCAAAAATACCTTGAGGATACCGGAAGCTGGACGGATCACTATCAATTTTTCAATATCAATGACAGCCAGCAGCTGAGCTTCTATATCTTTATGGATCAGATCCCGGTCATTAACAGCACCGCCAAACCTTTCGGAGCGACATCGGCGATTACGATGCAATGGGCGAATGATGATATTCTCAGCTATAAGCGGCCGAATTACAGTCTCGGAACGAATCCGATTAAAACAAGTGAAACAGAGCTCATGAGCGGCAGCGAAGTGAGGATGCTGCTTTCGAAACAAACCGCTTATGATACGGACAAAATTGATCAGATCTTCCTTGCTTATCAATTGGTATCAACATCAACCAACGATGATCCTCTCGTTGAACTGGAACCGGTTTGGGCGATGAAAGTAAATGGAAAAATTGTGCCGATTACAAAGGATTTATTGAGGAAGGAGGGGGCTAGCAGTGGAGTGGAATAAGACAAAATCAATCTTCATCGTTGCCTTCCTCATTTTAGATATTTTCTTAGGCTATCAGTTTTTTCAAAAATGGCAGGCTACCGGAAAAGAATATGAAGTCATTAAAAATGATGTCGAGCATGACATGAAGGCCGATCATATCACGTATGAAGGCTTGAATAAGGAAGCGACAGAAGGCTATCGGATCACGGCAAATCAAAAATCTTTCTCCAAGGAGGAAATTGAGGCGCTGAAGGATCAAAAGCCTTTGATGGACATGCCTAGTGATGATCATAAAGTAACGAGCCTGAAAATGAAGTTTGCAAATCCAATCGCCCTATCAAAGAAGGATATCGAGGACGATGCTCAGGCACTTGTTTCTTCGAAAATTCAAGATGGCGAAAAATATAAGCTTTGGAAGGTTGATAAATCGAAGAAAGAAATTATTTTCTTCCAAACGTACGAAGGTCATTATATTTACCAAAAGACCGACAATCCCTCTAATATGATCGGGCAAGTGGTGCTGCACTTAAACGGTAAAAACGAGGTTGTGTCATACGACCAGACTACGCTTGAGACCTTCAAGCAAATCCAGAAAGAAAGCTTAATTACTGAAATGGATGCGGTTGAGCTATTGTACTATCAAAATCAATTGAAAGAATACAGCACTGTGAAGAGCTGTAAATTCGGCTATGTAGCACAATATCCGCTGACAAGTACGCAGGTGCTGGCGCCGGTATGGAGAATTACGGTCGAGTACGAGAAAAAAGTGAACGGTGAGAAAAAGACAGTACAAGAGTATTTTACTGTGAATGCTTTGGAGAGTACGATTTTAGATACAGATCAATGAAAATAATGGAGTGAGACAAACATGAGCTTGCAATTTAGCGTACTTGCGAGCGGGAGTACGGGAAATGCGTTTTACCTCGAAACAGAGGATCACGCATTTTTAGTGGACGCCGGTTTGAGCGGAAAAGCCATGGATGGGCTGATGGCGCAGATCGGGCGTAAGCTGGATGATGTAGACGGCATTTTTGTGACGCATGAGCATAGTGACCATATTAAGGGCCTTGGTGTCGTCGCCAGAAAGTACAAGCTTCCGATCTATGCGAATGAGAAGACTTGGAAAGCGATGGAGAATCAAATCGGCAAAATTGACACCGATCAAAAGTTTGTATTTCCGATGGAGACGGTGAAGTCGTTCGGCGGACTTGATGTTGAATCGTTTGGCGTTTCCCACGATGCGGCGGAACCGATGTTTTATGTATTCCATTATAACGGCCGAAAGCTCGCGTTAATGACAGATACGGGATATGTCAGCGACCGGATGAAAGGCATTATCCGTTCAGCGAATGTGTTTGTGTTTGAAAGCAATCACGATGTCGGTATGCTGCAAATGGGAAGATACCCATGGAGCATTAAGCGGCGGATTTTAAGTGACGTCGGGCACGTTTCAAATGAAGATGCTGCCTTGGCGATGACGGATGTCATTGGCGATGAGACGTCTCGTATTTACCTGGCGCATTTGAGCCAGGACAATAACATGAAGGAGCTGGCAAGAATGTCCGTGCAGCAGACATTGGCTTCTAAAGGATTTGTGACGGGCGAGACATTTGACTTGTATGACACCGATCCGAAGAAGGCCACTCCGCTTTGCGCTGTATAATTTTTCTATGTAAATCATGACTATTCTAGGAGTTTCTAACCCACAATATAACCATATTAACGTTCTTGGAAAGGATGGAATATGGTGGATTACGAACGTGAGGAAGAACATACTACTCCTGAACAGCCAAAGAGAAGAAAAAAAGGATATTTTCTTTCGAGCCTGATTGGCGTGATTGTCGGTGCCGTATTAATGGCGTTTATCATGCCGTACCTTTCAAATGAAGGGCTAGATACAGGCGCCTTAGATCAGCAGCAGAACAACAACGGCCGGGAATCAATCAGGACGGTGAATGTCAGTGTCAACAATGCCGTCACCAAGATTGTCAGCAATGTGTCGCCCGCCGTTGTCGGTGTTGTGAACATCCAAAAATCAGATATTTGGGGAGAGAGCGGCGAGGCTGGGAGCGGCTCTGGCGTCATCTATAAGAAAAATGACCATTCCGCTTATGTCGTGACCAACCATCATGTCATCGAAGGCGCTTCCCAAATTGAAATCAGCTTGAAAGACGGCTCACGTGTATCAGCTGATCTTGTCGGCAGCGACCAGCTGATGGACCTTGCCGTTTTACGGGTGAAAAGCGATAAGATTAAAGCAGTCGCCGATTTCGGAAATTCAGATAAAGTGAAGTCTGGGGAGCCGGTTATTGCGATCGGGAACCCGTTAGGCCTTGAGTTTGCTGGCTCTGTCACACAAGGCGTCATCTCAGGTACGGAGAGGGCGATCCCAGTGGATTCAAACGGTGATGGACAGCCTGACTGGAACGCAGAAGTCCTGCAAACAGATGCGGCCATTAATCCTGGGAACAGCGGCGGTGCTTTGTTAAATATGGATGGGAAGGTCATTGGCATCAATTCAATGAAAATTGCCGAGTCGGCGGTTGAAGGGATTGGCCTGTCGATTCCATCTAAGCTCGTGATCCCTGTGATAGAGGATTTAGAGAGATACGGAAAGGTCAAACGCCCGTTCCTTGGGATTGAGATGAAATCGCTAAGCGACATCGCAAGCTATCATTGGGATGAAACATTAAAGCTTCCTAAGAATGTCACCAATGGAGCGGTTGTGATGGGTGTAGACGCCTTTTCACCTGCCGGAAAAGCGGGACTGAAGGAACTGGATGTCATCACGGAATTTGACGGATACAAAGTAAATGATATTGTTGACCTGCGAAAACGGCTTTATCAGAAAAAAGTCGGTGACCGGGTGAAGGTGAAGTTTTACCGCGGCGGAAAAGAAAAATCTGTAGACATCAAGCTGTCCTCCGCAGACCAATTAGGCAGTTAATAAAAGCAGTCTGGCATCGTTGCCAGGCTGTTTTGATATGCAAAAAACTGAACGAGGGTCACGCCCGTTCAGTTGAAAAGGATATATCGAATATGAAGAAAAATACAAGATGGATGTTACACGTGAAACAGCAAACAGCAGTTAGCTGCAAATACTTCCGTTCTCTGTATGGACTTTAATGGTTTGTACCGTGTGGTTGCTGGCTGTGATGGTGATGATGTACACATAGGTGCCATTTTCTTTTTTCAATGCAAAAGAAGAGATGTAGTGTTTGACCAGGATAAGATGAAACAGGTCATTCTGAATTTGGTTTATACCGCAGTGCAGTATACAAATGAGAAAACCAGTGCCATCACCATCTGTCTGCAAAGAGGCAGTGACGGCGTGATGCTGATGATAGCGGACAACGGCACAGGGATCGCACCGGAGCATTTGCCGCATTTATTTGACCGATTTTACAGGGCAGACCCATCCCGCTCCCGGAAATATGGAGGTTCGGGATTAGGCCTTGCCATAACGAAATCGATTATCGACAGCCACAATGGGACGATTGAAGTGAAAAGTGAAATCGGCAGAGATACTGTTTTCCTGATCAGGCTTCCTGCCCCGGATTATTCGTTAGACGAGTGAGAAAATTTCTTCAGCCGATATTGGAGGCTTTGTCTGCTGATGCCAAGCTCCTGAGCAGCTTTCGAGATGTTATGGCCGTGTTTTCTTAACACGTTCTCTATCACATATTTTTCGAAGCTCTCCATTTTTTCTTTTAAGTCCGCGGCCGGCTGGTGTCTTGGTGTTTCCGGCTCTGGGATGTCAGCCGGCTTGATTTTCATGCGGTATTGATAGGGCAGATGGGAGGCCGTAATCGTTTGCTCGTCCGTCATGAAATTCATTGCGCCTTCAATCATATGCTCAAGCTCGCGAATATTTCCCGGCCAGTCATAAGAAAGGAAAAATTGCTTCACGTCTTCGCTGATGTGTTCAACATTCATTTGGAACAGATGGTTGTTTTTCTGGATGAACTCCGACGCGAGAAGCAAAATGTCTTCTTTTCGTTCCCGAAGCGGCGGGATGATCAGTGTGACGACACTCAGCCTGTAATACAAGTCCTTCCGCATTCGTTCGCCGGCAATCGCGTCAATTGGGTCTTCATTCATCGTGGCAATAATACGTACGTCAATCGGTGTATCCTTTGTCGAACCAATGCGCCTGATTTTCCGTTCTTGAAGGGCGCGCAGCAGCTTCGCCTGAAGGCTGAGATTCAGCGAGTTGATTTCATCTAACAGCAGCGTCCCGCCGTGAGCTTGTTCAAACAGGCCGGGCTGGTCGACAGCGCCGGTAAACGCGCCTTTTTTCGTCCCAAACAAAATGCTTTCCACAAGGCTGTCTGGCAGTGCCGCACAGTTTTGCGAAATAAACGGGCCGCCTGAACGATCGCTGCCATTATGAATACTTTGCGCGAACAGCTCTTTTCCCGTGCCGGTTTCGCCTGCGAGAAGGACAGATGATGACGTGCGGGTTGCCCGCTTGGCGTTTTCGATGACGTCTTGAATGGCCGGGCTGGTGCCGAGGATGCTGTCAAACGTATAGGTGGTGCTGCCTTTTTTGTTCATATTTTCCCTGATCAGCCGTTCAAGCTTTGTCACATCCTTGGCAATTTCAACGGCGCCCTTGATTTTGCCGTCCTGGACGATGGGATATGTATGATTGATCGTCGTAATTTCCTGGCCTTTATTATTGAAATAGCTCTGTTTGACGTTTTTAATCGTCTTGCCTTCCTGAAGAGCCTGTACCAGTGTGCTGTCCTGCTGCTTTGAAAACATAAACACATCCATCAGGTTTTTATTCAAGACGTCATGCTTCTCCATATCTTCAATCTGCATCATTTTATTGTTATAAACGATTGTGTTTCCATGCTCGTCTACCACGTGCAGGCCAACATCGATTTCATCTAAAATACTCTGAAAAACCAATGTGAGGAATTCGCTGTCTTTGACCACTGTATGAACCTCCCTCAATTATTTTCTTAATATTGCTTCTATTTTATAAAAAAATGGAGAGGATATGCAAAAGAATTTTGCACTTGCTGGAATTTTTGCTCGAAATATCAGAATGTTTTTGCACCTTGTCCTCGAAAATTGTAGAAAACACACGAATTCTTGATTTGGCACAGAACTTGCATTTATATAAAGGGAAAGCAGGATAACATGTTGAAACAGAAAACAAGGGGGAATTCAAATATGTCAGCTTTATCTAAATCCAAAGAAATTATTGATCAGACGTCTCATTACGGAGCCAACAATTATCATCCGCTCCCGATTGTTATTTCTGAAGCGCTGGGTGCTTGGGTAAAGGACCCGGAAGGCAATGAATATATGGATATGCTGAGTGCTTACTCTGCGGTAAACCAGGGGCACAGACACCCGAAAATCATTCAGGCATTAAAGGATCAGGCTGATAAAATCACCCTCACGTCACGCGCGTTTCATAACGATCAGCTTGGGCCGTTTTACGAAAAAACAGCTAAACTGACAGGCAAAGAGATGATTCTGCCGATGAATACAGGAGCCGAAGCGGTTGAATCTGCGGTGAAAGCGGCGAGACGCTGGGCGTATGAAGTGAAGGGCGTAGCTGACAATCAAGCGGAAATTATCGCTTGTGTCGGGAACTTCCACGGCCGCACAATGCTGGCGGTATCTCTTTCTTCTGAAGAGGAATATAAACGAGGATTCGGCCCGATGCTTCCGGGAATCAAACTCATTCCTTACGGCGATGTGGAAGCGCTTCGACAGGCCATTACGCCGAATACAGCGGCATTCTTGTTTGAGCCGATTCAAGGCGAAGCGGGCATTGTGATTCCGCCGGAAGGATTTTTACAGGAAGCGGCGGCGATTTGTAAGGAAGAGAATGTCTTGTTTATTGCGGATGAAATTCAAACGGGTCTCGGACGTACAGGCAAGACATTTGCCTGTGACTGGGACGGCATTGTTCCGGATATGTATATCTTGGGCAAAGCGCTTGGCGGCGGTGTGTTCCCAATCTCATGTATTGCGGCGGACCGCGAGATCCTAGGCGTATTTAACCCTGGCTCACACGGTTCAACATTTGGCGGAAACCCGCTTGCATGTGCAGTGTCTATCGCTTCATTAGAAGTGCTGGAGGATGAAAAGCTGGCGGATCGTTCTCTTGAGCTTGGCGAATACTTTAAAAGCGAGCTTGAGAGCATTGACAACCCGGTTATTAAAGAAGTCCGCGGCAGAGGCCTGTTTATCGGTGTGGAATTGACGGAAGCGGCACGTCCGTATTGTGAGCGTTTGAAGGAAGAAGGGCTTTTATGCAAGGAAACGCATGATACAGTCATTCGTTTTGCACCGCCATTAATCATTTCCAAAGAGGATTTGGATTGGGCAATAGAGAAAATTAAGCACGTGCTGCAAAACGCATAAATCCGCACCATGGCGGGATATTCACTTCGTTTGTATAAATTTACAACAGAAAAATCAGCACTCCCTATTTGCTCAGCTACAGTATTTTAGTATAATGTATCTTTATGAGAAGAAGTGAATTTTATATTAAATAGATAGAGACTCTTTGGACAGCAAACTGGGATAGCACCATGCAGATGTTCCAGCTTAGATCCAATACAAGTTGCTGAAGGGGTGCAGAATGTGAATACAAACCAAGATAACGGAAATCAGCTCCAGCGGACAATGAAATCACGCCATTTGTTCATGATTTCATTGGGCGGAGTGATCGGAACCGGTTTCTTCCTTGGAACCGGGTTTACCATTAACCAAGCGGGACCGCTCGGCGCGGTTCTGTCCTATTTAGTGGGCGGCTTTATCATGTTTTTGACGATGCTCTGCTTAGGAGAGCTGGCAGTCGCCTTTCCTGTGTCGGGGTCCTTCCAGACCTATGCCACGAAATTTATCAGCCCGGCCTTCGGGTTTGCGTTCGGCTGGCTGTACTGGCTCGGCTGGGCGGTTACATGCGCCATTGAATTTTTATCAGCGGGGCAGCTGATGCAACGCTGGTTTCCGCATATAGACGTATGGATCTGGTGTCTGGTCTTTGCGGCACTGATGTTTATTTTAAATGCGATCACCACAAAAGCCTTTGCGGAATCTGAATTCTGGTTCTCAGGCATTAAAATTTTGATTATCCTTTTATTTATTATTCTCGGCGGAGCTGCCATGTTTGGCCTGATTGATCTGAAGGGCGGAGAGCAGGCGCCGTTTTTGACACATTTTTATGAAGACGGGTTATTTCCGAACGGCATAAAGGCCATATTGATAACGATGATTACCGTGAACTTTGCGTTCCAGGGAACTGAGCTGATCGGGGTTGCGGCCGGAGAAAGTGAAAACCCTGAAAAAACGATTCCGCGGTCGATCAAACAGACAGTATGGAGAACGCTTGTCTTCTTTGTGCTTTCAATCATTGTCATTGCCGGCATGATTCCGTGGAAACAGGCGGGTGTCGTGGAAAGTCCATTTGTTGCCGTATTTGAGCAAATCGGAATCCCATATGCAGCTGATATCATGAACTTTGTTATTTTAATCGCGCTGTTATCTGTTGCGAATTCAGGTTTATACGCATCAACGCGTATCCTGTACGCGATGGCGAATGAAGGACAGGCCTTCAAAGCGCTCGGCAAAACAAATCAGCGAGGTGTGCCGCTGAACGCGTTAATTGTAACGATGGCTGTGGCTTGCCTGTCGCTTCTGTCAAAAGTGGCGGCGGCTGAAACCGTATATATGGTGCTGTTATCATTGGCGGGCATGAGTGCGCAGGTCGGCTGGATCGCGATTTCGCTTTCCCAAATCATGTTCAGACGCAAATATATCCGTGAGGGCGGGAAGATAGAAGATTTGAAATTTAAAACACCGCTGTACCCGGTGCTTCCGCTGATCGGCCTAACATTAAATACGGTCGTGCTCATCAGCCTTGCATTTGATCCGGAGCAGCGTATCGCGCTGTATTGCGGCGTACCGTTTATGGTCATTTGCTACATCATTTATCATGTCGTCATTAAAAAACGCCAGCAGGCGAATCGTCAGCTAGAGCTTTAAAACGTTGTCCGCAAGTCATCTTTGTTATAACCCGCATAGGACATTATCTTAAATGTTGAGGTGGAATCACAGATGGATAAAACGATTTCGGTTATTGGAATGCCAATGGATTTAGGACAAGCACGACGCGGAGTAGATATGGGCCCGAGTGCCATCCGGTACGCTCATCTGATCGAGCGGCTGTCAGACATGGGGTATACGGTTGAAGATCTCGGTGACATTCCGATCAACCGTGAAAAAATCAAAAATGACGAGGAACTGAAAAACCTGAATTCTGTTTTGGCGGGAAATGAAAAACTCGCGCAAAAGGTCAACAAAGTCATTGAAGAGAAAAAATTTCCGCTTGTCCTGGGCGGTGACCACAGTATTGCGATCGGCACGCTGGCAGGCACAGCGAAGCATTACGATAATCTCGGCGTCATCTGGTATGACGCGCACGGCGATTTGAATACACTTGAAACTTCACCATCGGGCAATATTCACGGCATGCCGCTCGCGGTCAGCCTCGGCATTGGCCACGAGTCACTGGTTAACCTTGAAGGCTACGCGCCTAAAATCAAACCGGAAAACGTGGTCATCATTGGCGCCCGGTCACTTGATGAAGGGGAGCGCAAGTATATTAAGGAAAGCGGCATGAAGGTGTACACAATGCACGAAATCGACCGTCTTGGCATGACAAAGGTCATTGAAGAAACCCTTGATTATTTATCAGCATGTGATGGCGTCCATCTGAGCCTTGATCTGGACGGACTTGATCCGAACGACGCACCGGGTGTCGGAACCCCTGTCGTCGGCGGCATCAGCTACCGGGAGAGCCATTTGGCTATGGAAATGCTGTATGACGCAGGCATCATTACCTCAGCCGAATTCGTTGAGGTTAACCCGATCCTTGATCACAAAAACAAAACAGGTAAAACAGCAGTAGAGCTCGTAGAATCCCTGCTAGGGAAGAAGCTGCTGTAATAAGAAAACCCCCGCACCCGCGGGGGTTTTTCATTTATCCAATCATTTTCTCAGCGACTTTCATCTCCTGTGAATGGGTTTGATGGTCCGCAATAAACCAACCTGATAAAATCACCGCTGCGACGCCTGCGCCAATCAGAAATCTTTTCATTTATATAACCTCCGTTCGTTTAATCAGTTCTTCAATCTGTAATGCTTCATAAAAAAAGTGGGAAGCTTCTTTGTAAAGCTCAAGTTCCCTATACCGTTCGCCAGCCAAAATGGAAAGTTCTCTTACACTGTCATACTCTTTCTCGGACAACAAGTCATCCATATGTTGTTTGCATAAGTGAAACGTTTCCGCATGACCCCCTTCTGCATAAATGGCATATAAAATGTCTATTTTTGCCTCACATATTCTATTCGGCTCAGCAGTCAATTTTTCCTTCACGTCTTGGTAATAAGATAAGGCCTGTTCTTTCTTTTGGATCTTAAACAGCTCTCGTATCAGCAAGTAGGCAGAATGATAATAATAGGCGGAGCGGGCATACTCTTCGTTCTGTAAGGCTTCCTCTAATTTCGAAACCGCTTCTTCTGATTTGCCGCTTTGCGCATGAAGAAGGCCGAAGTTATGCAAAAGCTGGGCTTCAAAAAAATGATCCTCTAATTCACTCGTGATCCGAATTGCTTCGTCCAAATAAGCCTCAGCTTCTTCAAACTGGCTCATCTCTGTAAAATTGCCTGACATGGTAATCAGCGCTGAAGCCAGCTTCTTTTTATAATCAGTCTCTTCCCTGAACGTTTTGACCGCTTGCCGTGTATGATTGAGGGATACAATATTTTGTCCCAGCTTATAATAGAGCTTTCCGACCTTCAGGTGAAATTCGGCTTTCTCAATCGGATCGGGAATGTTGTCGAGATACTGCTCTGCATCTTTATACAGCCCAATGGCAATATCATAATTATTTTTATAGGCCTCATACATGCCTTCAAACAGAAAAAAGTAATATTTCAGCATGTCAGACGTAGCATTCATATGAGAAGGCTCCTCATGCTGAAAGCCCTGTCCTCTCGCCTCGTGAAGCAAAACCTTGTGGCGCAGTTCCAATAAAGAGAAGTAGGCCAGCACCTCCTGATCCTCTTCCATGTCATCCAATAAAGGCTTCACTTCTTCAAATAAACGGGAGGATTCTTCAACTTCATGTTTCTTGATAGCAAGGTACCAATCGTTGAGCATGCTAGCGATTTCTGCGGGTGCAATCTTATTCATGTGAAACTCCTTTCTCTAGTGACTTATCAATCTCAGTTGCTTATTCTGATAGTAACACCTCTTTCTATTTTATGTAAAATCCTCTAGTCAATATATGAAGGAGAGATGATATGACAATCATGCTGACCACAATGCAGACAGAAGAATTTCGGTCTTATCTCACATACACAACAAAGCATTACGCGAAAGAAAAGGTAAAAGCGGGAACATGGCTGCCTGAAGATGCACAGCTTTTGTCTAAGCAGGCGTTTACTGATCTGCTTCCGAGAGGGCTGGAAACACCCCATCACCATTTGTGGAGCCTCAAGCTGAATGAAAAGGATATCGTTGGCTGGCTCTGGATACATGCTGAACCGGAACATCCGCAGCAGGAAGCGTTTATTTATGATTTCGGGTTATATGATCCGTATCGGGGAAAGGGCTACGCAAAGCAAGCATTGGCGGAATTAGATCAAACGGCACGCAGTATGGGAATCCGCAAGCTGTCCCTTCATGTCTTTGCTCATAATCAGACGGCGCGAAAGCTATATGAGCAAACCGGATTTCAAGAAACAGACGTAGTGATGAGCAAGAAGATTTAATGAAAAGGGCCTGAAAAAGGCCTTTTTCTGTAAATGATTTCTAAAAATTCTGTAAATAACCTAGTTACTTTCCTTATTTTCCTAATATAATGTGGGTGAGGAAATTATCTTTCCTACACTCACAAGAAAAGAGGAGATGTAATGAAGTTGAAGAAACGAGTGTCGATGTTTTTGGTAGCGCTTACAATGTGCGGCAGCCTGATTGTTTCTCCCGCCAAAGCTGTAAAGACCACAAATTATGCGGAAGAAATCGCCGCACTGCAGCCAGGCACGACACCGGAAGAAATCATGAAATCTGCCAGCCAGATTGCCAAACAACAGCACGTAAAGCAGGACGTTATCCTAAAACAGTTCTATAAGGAAATCACGGCTGATAAAGCAGAGGGAGACCGGCTCGCCAAGGAAAGCGGCATGTCTATCATGGGCGGGTCGTCCGGCACGAAAAAACTCCCGACAAGCGCGAAAGGCAATATCTATTACACGAACTCCTACACAGCCTACTACAATCACGGCCACGTCGGCATGTACTCCGCCGCTGACAAAATTGTTGAATCTGTCCCGAGCGACGGCGTCAGGCAGATCGCTTATAATGCCAGAGACGTGGAAGACAACTCCATTGTGCAAACCGTCAGCGTATCCTCATCTCAAAAAACAGCTGCTGCCGACTGGGCGGTATCAAAAGTCGGCGACCCATACTCATTTAACTTCGTCAATAACAGAAATACCGGCCATGACGGCGCCAAAAACTGTTCAAAGCTCCTATGGTCTGCCTTTTTGCTGAAAGCAGGCATTGATATAGACAGCAACGGAGGCTTAGGCGTGTATCCGCGCGATATCACAAGTTCTTCGTATACGACAACCATCATGACCATTTACTAAGGAGAAGGATATGAAAAAGTGGATGATTACCATCGCCATGCTGATTCTCGCAGGAATCGCACTATTTGTCTTCATTTCTCCTCTCAAAAGCCATAAAACCGTAAGTCAGCAGGATCTCAGAAACCCCGATTTCCTGGATGACAAAGAAGTCCTGCTGTATTTCTCATCCTCTGCGGATCAAGATGCATTTGGCGGCGGGAAAAGCTACGCCCTGTTTATCAGCCAGGACGGGACGCTGTCTTCCTTTAAGATGAAGGGCCTTGAGCTGGGCTCAGCCAAGGTTCACGGCGACAGTGTGATGCTGGAGGACAAAAACAAGATTTATACGATCAAAAACGGTCTGCGCTCCCATAAAAGAACCTATCAGCACACAGGCGACAGCGCAGGCTTTCTGCAAAACACGGACGGCTTTTATACCTTATACAACTCCGGCTACGACAAAAAGGGAGACGGATACCGCTCAGAGCTGTACCGCCAGATGGACGGAGAGTGGAAAAAAGACATCATCCCCTACTACATCCGAGCCTCCGGTTTCCATGATGGCGCCATTTATGCACTCGTCCCGACAGATGATGAAAAAGGCTATCAGCTCCTTCAGATTCAAGCAGATCAGAAGAAGCTTACCTATCACACCATAACGGAATGGCAGTACCGGGAAGGAGCCTCAGTCGAATCCCAGCTTGCTGTGGACGACCAAGCTGTTTATGTTATGGTTCGCGGCCAAAAAGCCCGCAATCTCTATCAAATGGTCAAGATCAACAAAAAAAGCGGCAAAGTAGAGCTGCACGACATCGCCGAATACAAAAACGACGAACAAACGATATATAGCTCCATGCCCTTCAGCTTTAAAAACAGCTTTTTCCCTTATGACGGGAACCTGTATTTCATTGACGGCTTCGGAAAGGTACACAAAATTGATGCCAAGACAGGAAAAACAAGCATCGCCTTTACCTTTTCCCAGGACAAAATGAAAGCCGATTTCAAAGAAATCACCCAAAAAGGCAGCAGCCTCTATTTCTTCACATACACGTATAACAAGCCTGCCTACATTGAACAGTACAGTCTGAAAACCGGAAAGAAAATGAAGGAAAAAGAGATTGGGAAGGTAAAGGATGTCGTGACGCCGAAGAGTCATTTGAAGCTGTATGATGTTGAGGTGATGAAGGGGTTTTAAGGGCAAGGAGGTTTGTATGGGAGCTATCGCCGTTTTATTTATCGTTTTTGGTTTTCCGATCATCGCAGGTGTATTTGGTATAGCGGGTCATTTTTTATTTAAAAGATTTTGGGTGGCACCGCTCATCGTTCTTATCACGAGCTTGATATTGTTAGTTACGTTAGCTTCGGGCAATAGCTCATTCATATTTTGGGTTGTTATGTATACGGCAATTGCGTTAGTAACCAGTATTGTCACATTATTTCTCAGGAAATTTTTTGAGTGATCTCAAATTATGAAGAGACTGGTATGAAGTCTCTTTTTTTGTTGAACCGAAGTTTGCAGAGATTTTGGGTATGTTTTAGAAACGAATCTAAAGGAGGAATTACATGAAAACCAAACGGGTTATTCTTCTGGCAGTTATGATCTGCCTGGTTTCGGCCATTACTGTGTTCTTGTTAAATGGATGTAAAGTCGACTTCTTAGACATCGGCGGAACCATTATTGGATGCTTTCTTGGCATATTTGTTGTTGTAAGAATACAGAAAAAACAGTCGTGAAAAAGGGAAAGAGTCATGCCGAACCGAAGTCATGTTCAAGGACGCAAAGTCCAAACACATGAATGGGAGGAATGGCGTTGACAGGAAATAAAGCGGTTGTGTACAAAGGCAAAGGGACTGTAGCGGTGGAGGATATCGGTTATCCGGAGTTAATCTTAAGGGACGGGCCCGGCGTTCCGAAGGCGAATGTGAATCGAAAATGTGAGCATGGGGTTATTCTCAAAGTCATTACAACCAACATTTGCGGAAGCGACCAGCATATGGTCAGAGGCCGCACAACGGCGCCTGAAGGCTTGGTGCTCGGGCATGAAATTACCGGAGAAGTCATTGAAACGGGGCGTGATGTTGAATTTATCAAAAAAGGCGACATCGTATCCGTTCCTTTCAATATTGCCTGCGGACGCTGTGTGATGTGCAAAACGCAGAAAACGCATGTGTGTCTGAATGTCAATCCGGACCGGCCGGGATCGGCTTACGGCTACGTCGATATGGGCGGCTGGGTCGGCGGCCAGTCTGAATACGTCATGGTGCCATACGCTGATTTTCAGCTTTTGGTATTCCCTGATAAAGAACAGGCGTTAGAAAAGATTCTCGATTTGACCATGTTGTCCGACATTTTCCCGACCGGCTTCCACGGAGCTTACACAGCGGGCGTGCAAACAGGTTCAACCGTTTATATCGCGGGAGCGGGGCCTGTTGGCTTGGCAGCTGCACACTCCGCTCAGCTCCTAGGCGCCTCCACCGTGATTGTCGGCGATCTGAACGAAGACAGACTGGCACAGGCGAGAAGCTTCGGCTGTGAAACGGTCAACGTGCAAAAACACGACCGCCTCGGCGAGCAAATTGAACAAATACTAGGTGAACCAACCGTTGATGCCGCAGTGGACTGTGTCGGCTTTGAAGCATCCGGACACGGCAATCAAGGAGAAGCGCCTGCCGCCGTGCTGAACTCAATCATGGACGTCACCCAGGTCGGAGGCAGCCTTGGCATTCCAGGCTTATACGTGACCGAAGATCCCGGCGCAAAGGATGCGGACGCCAAAACAGGCTCACTAAAAATCCGCTTCGGACTCGGCTGGGCCAAAGCCCACACCTTCGTCACCGGACAAACACCCGCCATGACATACAACCGCAATTTGATGAAAGCGATCCTGAGCGGCAGAGCGCAGATCGCAAAAGCAGTCAACGCCACCGTCATTTCTCTGGACGACGCGCCAAAAGGCTACAGCGACTTCGACAAAGGCGCAGCCAAAAAATTCGTCATCGATCCGCATGGAACATTGAAGTAAAAGAAAAAGCCGGACGTTCTCAGAACGCCGGCTTTTATTGCTGGTCATCTGTTTCTTCAAAGCGATCTCCTGATTCGTCTTGTACGATTAAATCCCCTTCGATTTTGTCCAGTCCAATCAGAATATAAGGGTTTTTCTCATTTGCCTTGGGAGCGGGTTTTCGCGTCACAGTTACAACCGTTTCTTTAGATGAGAATTTGACGTCTGACATCTCAAGCTGTTTGTCGTTCTCGCTGCTTCCGAGAGACACCACGACCATTTTTTTGCCTTCTGAAATGGTGAAGACTTGATATCCTTTTACGTCATCATGCATTTGAAGATAATTAGCATATAATTCTAGCTCTGAACCGCCTTCACTGATACGATCCTTCTCTAACACCCAATAAGACGGCTGACACCCAGCAAGCAACAGCATGATCACAAAAAGCCAAACCCATTTGAAGCGCAAACGCAGACCTCCCCAAACATTGTTTACATCCAACCTAACATACGAGCGAGATAGAGTCATCAACAGCTTGTTTGTCGAATTGTGGATAAAACTCAGCCCGAAGCACTACTAACATGTGAATAAATAGGTTATATTGGGAAGAGAATATTTGCAAAAACGCAAGAAACCATCGGAGGATTTGAACATGAAACAAACGTATTATTCCTGTGAAGAACACATCGAAACCGTGCTGGATATGTACATAGACGACCACGAGCTGCCGCCCGAAATCAGAAAAATCGAACATACTAACAGTTTATCCACAGGCTGTGAATTATGTGGAGACCCCGCAGTATATATAGTGGGGAACGAATGATCTTACACAAAATACAGAAAAGATATCCACAATTGTGGACAACATATATGAATAACTTGTTTCTAAAGTGGGGATGACTTGTGAATATCAATATTGTGACAATCGGAAAACTAAAAGAAAAATACCTCAAGCAAGGTATTGAAGAATACACCAAACGACTTTCGGCCTACGCAAAAATCGACATCATCGAACTCCCGGACGAAAAAGCGCCGGAAAACCTAAGCGACCAGGACATGAAAATCATAAAAGACAAAGAAGGCGACCGCATTCTATCAAAAATCAGCCCCGACGCCCATGTCATCGCCCTCGCCATCGAAGGAAAAATGAAAACATCCGAAGAACTAGCCGATACAATAGATAAGCTGGCTACTTATGGAAAAAGCAAAGTCACCTTCGTCATCGGCGGATCACTCGGATTGAGTGACACAGTGATGAAGCGAGCGGATGAGAAGCTGTCATTCTCGAAAATGACGTTCCCTCATCAGTTGATGCGTCTTATTCTGGTGGAGCAGATTTATCGGGCTTTTCGGATTAATCGTGGGGAGCCTTATCATAAGTAAATGAGGTTTTATTGCAGGTGTTTATAATAGTAGATATGTGAATCCTAAAATATATTAGCTAATATTTTAAAGCTCAGAGATTATTAAGTATAGAACGCTTAGTTAGAGTAATGTGAATCTTGAATACAGTCAAAGTAAGAGAGACTAAAGTGATGGTTTTAAAGGAGATGAACGAGGTGAGCAGAAAGATAAGTACTCAGGTTGAAAGAAGGATATATGCTGAATCTATGGGGAGATGTATGAATCCAGACTGTAAAGTAGAATTATTTAAAGATAGTGGCGACATAATGGAAAAGGCTCATATAATTCCGTATTGTGATACTAAAGACAACTCGTATGAAAATTTAATTATTTTATGCCCAAATTGTCATACAAACTTTGATAAAAACAATGCATTCAGTGCAGATGATGTTGAAAAATGGAAAAAAATACGCAAGGCTGAGTTTGAGCGTTTTTTTAGTAAAGAGTATGATACTTTTGAGGATTTAAAAAGTGAAGTAGTTCCATTGTTACTACATAATCAAGCAATCTTTGAAAACTATTATTCAGAAGACCAAAGGGGATTGTGGGACATTTTTGAAGGTGAGATTTTATCAAATAATAGAATACTAAGAAAAATTTTAAAACACAATACTAAGTTGATTCAAAAGCATTCTCAGGAAAGCTACTCAAACTTAGCAATAGTACAAAAATTTATGCTTCATATTGATGAATTTGAAGCTACTCGAATAAGTAAAGAAAAAATAAGACATGTATTATTTCCGACTGAGATTAATTCTTTGTTTGGAATAAAACCTTTACAGAAAGACTTTATACCATCTGTAGAGTCTATTGAGAGTTTAATAGCAGTATTGCTGAATAAGGGGGAATTTGAATCTATTGTTTTAGGCATTGATAATCCATATATACAGGTTAAAAAAGACAGTAGTTCTGAAAAAATTTATCTAAATGATACTCCAAGGTTAAGGCAAATATACTATGATAGCAAATGTTTTAGGAAAGTTAATGTTCGATTTGAAAGTTTAAATTATGCTCTAAAAGTTATAAAATCAAGAGGTTTAAATTTTGATTTTTTAGAGATAGACAATCTAAAAGAAATTACAGTAAATGGTGTAAAGATAGTTTTTATTTATGAGTATTGCTTAAGTAAAGTTAAATTACAACAACTATGTCCAGAGGAAAAATGTGTGGTTTTAAACTTACATAATTGGAATGGTGAGTGTTGTATTTCAGGGGAAGCATACGAACTAGCAAAAGAAATGAAAGTAACGTTACTAACAATGGATAAATTTTATAAATACATTGATGGCATTTAACACAAAAGATTTTGTCATTCAGAAAATCCTGCATCATATAGAATTGTTTGAGTTATTTAAAAGTGTATATTTATTTGGGTCAATTCTCAATGAGAATAGATCCCCAAATGATATAGATTTATTGCTAGTTTACAAAGATTTTTCTAATCAACTTTTAATTGATTTGGATAAGATAGTCACTTTTTTTGATCAATCATATGAACTCTCCTTTGATTTAACTGTACTAAGTGAACATGAGGAAGAAGAGTCAGGTTTTATAATTAGATTAACCTCAAATTACTTAAGACTGAAATAACAAATTCCTATATTTAATATGTCCTGTACTTCGTTCAGTTATGCAAACCGATATTAACCGAGCCTCTCATTGTCCGTTCTCTAGTTTTCGCATTTATCGTGAAACGCTTTCGCGTTTTTCGTGCGCCGCTTCATCAATGATTGTAAGTCATAAGATAAAATATCCACTGGATAATATACTTTGTATTACTTATACGAAGAGAGCTGCAGAAGAGCTTAAAAAGGGATTAAATGAAGAAGGGATTCACATAAGTACAATTCATTCATTTTTACATAAATTTTTAAGGATTTATTTTTGTAAGAATGAAATAATACATCTATATATTGAGATATTTGGGGATTCAATCAGAGAGAGTATCGAGAACAAGGAAGAGAAAGAACATGTATCAGCTAGAAACAAGGAGTATATCGATAAGTATGGTTGTTTATCAATAGAAGCGATAAAAGCTAATATAAGTACTATTTATTATAATGAATCTTCAAACAATCATCTTTACAAGGGAGGTTTGTCTCACGATAGTTTGATCTTATTTGCAGAAAAGGTATTCGAAAAGTTTCCGAAGATTAAGAAGAGATTAACTCAAAAGTATCAATTGATTTTTATAGATGAGTACCAAGACTCTGCTTCCAGTGTATTAAAAATGTTTTATAAAGCAGGACTAAATACTAGCTCAAAACTCTATTTTCTTGGCGACAAGATGCAACAAATATATAAAAACTATGATGGATCGTTTGAAGAAGAATTAAAAACTCTAAATACTGATATTAAATTAGATACTAATCACCGGTCAATACCAGATATCGTTTCTATATTAAATAATATATATAATGATAAGGAATTTAAACAAATCTCATCTGACAGAAACCGTGTTAATAAACCAGACCATCCACCAAGAGTAGTAGTGTGTGATAACATACAAAAAAGGCTAAAAAGGGAACATTTAATTTATCCGAATGCTTTGTTGTTATTTTTATTAAATCAACAAAGATTCGATTCGATAGGCGCAGGAGAATTGTACAGACAATTTAATAGGTTGGATAGATATTCACAAGTAAACCAATTAAATGCTATTGACGTCTTATCTGATAATACTAATGAAAATAAAGATCCTCTTTTAAAGTTGCTTTTTATAGTAGAAAAAGTTCTAAGTTATTATAAGAATTTTAATCTTGGCAGTATAATTCAAACCTTCAAAGCAAATCAAAAGATATTTGATACTAAAATTGGTACAATTACTAGACATCAGGATAAAGTTAATTTAAACAATCTATTAAAAAAAATATATGATTTTTATCAGAAAGCAAGCTCAATAAATGAATTTTTAACTTTATTAAGAGGATCTAAAGTTATTAAAGAGAGCTATATAGATAATATAGCTGATGAATATATTGGAGTGTTAGCAGTTACATTAAACGATTTCAAAGCACTTTCAAATTATTTGAAGGATCCGAAGGTTTCAACGCAGCACGGTGTAAAAGGAGAGAGTCATAATACTGTTTTCTTCATTGCAGAGGATTCTTTTAGAACACCAGTGGTTCATATGTATAAATTCTTAAAACTGTGGTCTATTACAGAACTATCGTTAGATTCTCTAGAATCCTTTTATTATGATTATAAAAAGTGGATTGAAGATACAATCGCCCATTTAGAATGTAAAATATCAGATTTGAATAAAGAAAGGTATGACACACATGCAACTTATCTAAAAACGAGAGTGGGAAAATTATGCAAACATTTCGAGGATAATTGGATATTTAAAGATCTGTGTGAAGATCTTTATAATAAATACCTTCTAAAACCTAATGTTACAAACATTAAAAAATGTTTTAAAGAAAGTACGGTGTACGGAGTTCTGTCTGCGTATAGACTTTTTTATGTTGGTTGCTCAAGAGCAAAAAGCAATTTAACTATTTTTATTGATAAGTCTAAGGTAAAAGACTTTTCTGAGGATCTGATTTTTAAGTTGAAGAGAACGGGATTTAGTGTTGAAGTTGAAGCTAAAGAATTGCTGAAATTGTGAGTAAAAGATCAAGAAAAATTAACTAGAGTATCAAGTAATTTAATATTAAATAAGGTTTTAATCCAAAAATTCGTTAATAAGAAGAGTATTACAACTTTTTCAGGAGTTATAAATTTGAAGTTAATTCACCAAGCGGTATGCTATCAGCATTTATCTGCATGGGCAAAATGCTAGTAAAGTACAAAGGATTATAAGAAAATTTTCTAAATCTCTAAGGAAGTTATTTATCAAGAGAGATTCGCCAAAATTTATTAAATACTGGTTTTGTTACTCGCAGGTGTTTCTGACATTATCTCTAATTTTTATATTTCAACAATTTAATAAGATTTTTTAAGGATCGCTAGTATTATATCTTGAATAAGAGTGCACTAACGGAATAAATTATACTAACAAGTTTAATCTTACATGTTACCGACAATTCTACCTTCAATATCATAAAAGACCAAGAATTTATTCTTGGTCCTTTTCACCCGGAATCGCTTCTTCGATCCTCCACAACCTCATCCATAGCAAAAGTTGTATCATCTAAATAATTGATGTATTTAAAATCAATGCGTGTACAACCAAATGAGACCGCTCACAATTACATGAGATTTTCTGGAAATCAAACGACATCCTATTAGTCAGAAGAAAAATCTATATAGCTTCGCAAACCCAGCCTCCAACCCAAATATTCCGCCCCGGATGTTTTAATGAAAGAGAGAGTGGAAAACATTTTCGGTGTTTATTACGTTACCATGTGTTAGTTGTAATAGAATTTTTCAAAGCGCAGGGTTTGGCCGTGTTGTGTAGGGACCGGTTTGACAAAATAGTCGTCAGGGTTCGGTTTTCTGTTGATTATGTTGTGGTCTTTTATCAAAGGAATTATAATAGTAAATAAATGCACACATAAAACCAGGATAAAAAACTTATTTTCCCATTATTGTTCATAAAATATTATTTTTGTTTTTCTTTGACCATTTAATAAAGAGAAAGAAGATAGATGAATACGATAAAGTGATTCATTGGTTTCTTAAAGATGCTCATCTCTAGTGAATATTTGTATTGGTTTTATTTACTTACTTATGAATGAGCAGATAACCAGACTTGTTAACGATTTTAAAAAGGTGTAGGGTTAAATGATATACTGAATAACCATAAAAAAGAGCCCAGAGAAAGTCAGCTCTGAACCCCCCACATCCCTCACTTCATATACCGATACTCCCGCAAACTCTCCAAAATAGCAACTTCCTGCAACAACTCCTCACCAACATTCGTTTCCTTCACTTTCTTCCGCTCAAGTTCCTTATCCACTAATCGTTTCACCGTTAAGACGTCGGTTCCGGTGCTTAGGACTTCTGCCTTGGAGTTGAAGTGTTTATGGGCGACGAGCTGCATGCCGTAGGAGTTGTATAGCAGCGTGTAGCCGGCGATGCCTGTTGTGGATTGGTAGGCTTTGGAGAAGCCGCCGTCGATGACGATCATTTTTCCGTTTGCTTTGATTGGGTCTTCTCCTTCGATTTCTTTTACGGGTGTATGGCCGTTAATGATATGGCCATGATCTGGATTGAGGCCGAATTCTGCCAGGATGTTTCGGCAGGTTGCCTCGTCTTCGCGTAAATAGTAATACGGGTTTTTCTTTTCTTTATGTGTTTCCTTTTCTTTAATGAAATATCGCTCAAATGTCGTCATGGCGCGTTTTCCGAAGAGGGAGGAGTATTCGCCTGTCCATAAATACCAAGCCATATCTGTCGCCAGGTCATCGGTTTCTTCCGGATGGGCAAAGGCTTCTCGCAAGAACCGTTCAAATACATCGAGCAGCTCACGGCCCGCATACGGTTTATCCTCAATCATCATCGTTTCCATATTGCCGTTTTCATCAACTGGAATACAGCCATGGATTAACAGGTTGCCGTTATATTTTAAATAAAGACTGCCTTTTTTCATCATAAAATTCATATGGCGGCCCAGCTTTTCGGAATGCTGGACAGAGAATAGCAGCTTGTCTATGACTTCTGCTTCTTCTTCTAATAGCTGGTCTGGCTGTTCCGGATTAATTGTCGCAAAGCAGGTGTTTTCCAGTTGATATGTTTTTCCGTTTAGCGTGATTTCGTTTTTGTCATAATCTATTTTCTCTAATAACAGCCGTTCCTCCATATTAAAGTTCGGCCGTCTCTTGATAATCGGGCTCTCAAGCTTGAATTGGATCATGGCAATCGCTTGATGGATTTTTGTGATTTGCTTAATCTCATCCTCTGGCCTGTTGTCGTCTGCTTTTGGACGGAACGCTGGATTATCATCATAATATTTTTCGGCCAGGTTTAGCAGCGGTCTCAGGTTGATGCCGTACACGTCTTCAATAATATCCAGGTTGTCGTAGCGGGCACAGATGCGGATAATATTGGCCAGGCACACTTTGGAACCGGAATAGGCGCCGATCCAAAGGACATCGTGATTTCCCCACTGAATATCGACAGAATGATAGTTGATCAGTTCTTCCATAATTCTATCCGGCTGCGGTCCGCGGTCGTAAATATCGCCGACAACATGCAGATGGTCGACCACCAGCCGCTGAACGCTGTAAGCAAGGCCGGTGATCAGCTTATCGGCTTGGCCAAGCTCAATGATCTGATCAATGATTTCAGAGTAATATTGCTCCTTGTTGCCAGCTTGTTCTGTTTTGTATAACAGCTCCTCCGTAATATAAGCAAACTGGGCAGGCAGTGCTTTGCGCAGTTTGGAGCGGGTATACTTGGAGGAGCAATAAGAAACGAGCTTAATCATTCGATTTATCGTTTCTTTATACCACTCGTTTAATGCCGGTTTCGCATCAAAGTCATGTTTGATTAACTTCAGTTTGTCTTCCGGATAATAGACCAATGCTGCTAATTGATCGATTTCTCTATCGTAAATGACACCGCTGAAGATGTCGCGTATCTTCTCTTTGACTCGTCCTGAACCATTACGCAGCACGTGCTGGAATGCCTGATACTCTCCGTGCAGATCACTGACAAAATGCTCGGTGCCTTTTGGCAGGTTCAGTATTGCTTTTAAATTAATGATTTCCGTTACCACTTTTTCTTCACAATCGTATTTTTGTGCGAGTAGATCTAGGTACTTGCTTTCCAAAACCGTCCATCCCCTTTTTAGAATAAACCCCTATTTATGAGCATGTGCATGATAAGGTGAATTTAAAAGTATGACATTATTTTTAAACATTGGACCTTTATATGATAGTACCGCATAACTGCTTTTATAGACAATTGAAACGAGTGAAAGATTAAGGCAGCTAGAGCTGAAAAACCTTTCAGCATAATCTACGGAGGAGGTTATTTAGTCAAGGGCTTAGGCTAAAAGGTTCAGTATCCTCCTTATTGTTGTTATCAATATGCATTGATATGGTATTGACGATCCATTTATTTAGCTTGTTTGTCAGTTATCTTGTAAGGAATTGCCTTGAGGAAACTGCCGTTGTTGTACATTGAGTGTTATATATTGTAAACTAGAGTAAAAGATATCCAGATTAATCATCGAAAAACATTTCTTACAGTTCCAAACCGGAAACGAAAGAGGTGCCTCGAAAATACAAATATTTCCTAGGAGTATGTATATGAATATAGCAAATTACACTTTAAAAGTGAAAGGCAAAACGTTACTTCAGGACACCGACTTGCATTTTTCGAGCGGGAAAATTAATCACGTTGTCGGAAAAAATGGAGTCGGTAAATCACAGCTTGCTAAAGACTTTTTGTTGAATAATAGCAAAAGAATCGGCAGAGATATTCGTCAAAATGTTTCTTTAATATCCAGCTCGTCGAATATACCTAATGATGTTTCTAAGGACTTTTTATTACACTTTTTGAGTAAAAAATTTGATGCAGAAATGATAGATAAAATCGCACATTTACTTAATCTGGATAATATTGATGGAAAAGTTCTGATCAAAAATTTGAGTGATGGACAAAAGCAAAAATTAAAATTGCTCAGTTTCTTATTAGAGGATAAAAATATTATTGTTTTAGATGAAATAACGAATTCATTAGACAAAAAAACGGTTATAGAGATTCATGGCTTCTTAAACAAGTATATTCAGGAGAACCCCGAGAAGATTATCATCAACATTACACATGATTTGTCTGATTTAAAGGTGATAGAAGGGGATTATTATATATTTAATCACCAAGAAATTCAACAATATCATTCAGTGGATAAATTAATTGAAGTGTATATAAATGAGTAATAAAACAGTGGGGGCTTGAGATGAAATTAGAGTTTAAAAAGAGTATTAGCAACAAAGTTATCATTATTTTAGGAGCAATGTTTGTATTTTTATTTTTGCTGGGTTATTTTTTACTTGTTGGAATTGATAAAGTCAGCAATGTTACACCTGAAATGTTTTTCTTTAGCTCCTATACTGTTGCGACCCAGTTTGGTTTGATGTTATTTTCATTTGTTATAGCTTTCTTTATTAATAGAGAGTATTCAAACAAAAATATTCTCTTTTACAAGTTAATTGGAGAGAACATCTATACTTTCTTTTATAAAAAGATAGCTGTTTTATTTTTAGAATGTTTTGCATTTATAACGCTAGGCCTGCTAATCATATCGTTGATGTACCATGATTTTTCGCATTTTGCATTATTACTTTTTTTATTTTCTGCAGTTATACTGCAGTATATTCTAATTATCGGAACTATAAGCATGTTATGTCCTAATATATTAATTAGTATAGGTGTCAGTATCGTTTATTGGATGACTTCTGTTATCTTAGTAGCTATAAGCAATAAAACGTTTGGTTTCATTGCTCCTTTTGAGGCAGGTAACACTATGTATCCCCGAATAGAAAGAGTGCTGCAATCTGATAACATGACACTTGGGAGTAATGATGTTTTATTTATTATTTTGTATTTAGTTTCAATCATTATCATAAATGCGATTATCCTTCGCTTTTCTAAAACTAGATGGATCAAAATGGGCATTTAATAGAGGAAGCTACTTCACTGTGAAGTAGCTTTTTATGTGCACCTATATATCATTAACATCAAGATTAATGCATGTGACTGGCTGAGATTGTTAATGGAAGGATGTTTTTCTGTTTGCATCGCCCAAACTATTATTGTTTTTCGTTCACCATCTTGATAAAGAGGAAAAAGATAATGAATACGATAAAGTAGTTCATTGGATTCTTAACGATGCTCATCTCTAGTGAAATCTGTAAGAGTATCCAGAGCGCAAAGATGGCTAGAATTGCAGGGATAATGATTTTGTACATGTCGACCACCTTCCGTAGTGAAGCAGCCCTATAATAAAAAACTATTAGCCTGTACGACAAACTGCGACTGCTCATAATTATACGAAATCTTCGAGTAATCAAACGGCTGCCCATTTGTCAGGTGAAAAATACTTTCTATATACAGCTTCGGCAGTCCAGCCTCTAATCCCAAATATTCCGCTTCCTCCTCATTAAGCTGGTCCACGTGCAGAAACAAATCAGAAAAACCAATCTTCAACCCCAGTCCTTCCCGGATGTAATGGAAGATGGAGTGGGAGACGATTTCGTTGTTTAAATACGTCACGATCGATTTGTTGTAGTAAGACTCTTCGTAGCAAAGGGTCTGCCCGTTGATGTAGCGGACCCTTTTGACATAGTAGATGTCCTCGTCCATTCCAATGTTCAGGTTTTCCGCCGCTTCAGGTGTTGGCTTTCTCACGTCTAGTTCGATGACTTTTGAGGTGACGTTGAAATCCTCGAGGTCTTTTTTAAATCCCTGATTCGACAGAAGGCTGATATAGCCTTTTCGTTTATGTTTTCTGACGAAAATGCCGCTTCCTCTGACTTGAAAGATCGCGCCTTTTTGCTCTAATAGCTCGAGGGACTTTGTGATGGTGCTTTTGCTGACTTCAAAGTGGGCCATGAGGGTTTCTAGGACTGGCAGTTTGTCTCCCTGCTGAAGCTGGTGTTCTTCTATATATGTTTCAATTTCCGCTGCGATTTGCTGGTATTTTAACATACGCATTCCTCATTTATTCGTTTAGTTTCACTTGTCAAAATTATAGCATAAACTGCTTACAATGATAGTTAGTGCGTAAATATTTTGTTTCGGCATTGATAAATTATACCGGTACAATTATAATGAAAGCGCAACTAAAACAAAGGGGTGGGTGAAAATGTCGGGGAAAGTGAGAGATTATACGAGACTAGCAAAAGACATTTTAGAGGCCGTAGGCGGGGAAGAGAATGTGATTGGGGCTTCTCGCTGCGCTACCAGACTTCGATTGGTGCTGAAGCGGTCTACCCCTAAAGCGAAGGATATCGTCAAATCGATGCCACCATCCCGGCGTTATTACGATGGTCATGGTGGCGCCTACAAAGCTGCGTTCAGCGTCCGGCGTCGAATTGCTTGCGCACATCGGGCTGGATAGAGTGACATTAAACGGCACGCCTTTTTCCTTGAAGGTAAAAGAAGGCGTGCCGTCAAAAAAGGTGAAGTGCTTGTTGAGTTTGATAAAGCTTTCATTGAAGAGAAAGGGTTAACAACGATTACCCCTGTCATCATCACGAATTCACATGCGTACCAGGAAATTCTGATTGAAGAGATTGAAGAAAGTGCATTGCATCAAAAAATATTTACAGTCGTAAGCTGAGGAGGAATTAAACATGGGAAACATGCCAAAGGATTTTTTATGGGGCGGTGCTTTAGCTGCCCACCAATTTGAAGGCGGATGGAATCAAGGCGGTAAAGGGCCGAGTGTCGTCGATGTGATGACAGCGGGTGCGCACGGCGTACCGAGAAAAATCACTGACACGATTGAAGAAAACGAATTTTATCCAAACCATGAAGCCATTGATTTTTATCACAGATACAAGGAAGATATCGCTTTGTTTGCGGAAATGGGATTAAAATGTCTGCGGACGTCCATCGGCTGGAGCCGGATTTTTCCGAAAGGCGATGAGACTGAACCGAACGAAGCGGGTTTGCAGTTTTATGATGATGTGTTTGATGAATTGCTGAAGCATGGGATCGAGCCAGTCATTACGCTGTCTCACTTTGAAATGCCGCTGCACCTGGCAAGAGAATATGGCGGCTTCAGAAACCGGAAAGTCATGGACTTCTTCGTCAACTTTGCAGAGGCCTGCTTTACCCGTTACAAAGAGAAAGTGAAGTACTGGATGACATTTAACGAGATCAACAACCAAATGGATGTGAATAATCCGTTGTTCCTATGGACGAATTCAGGTGTTGTGGTCGAAGAAAATGAAAACGCCAAGGAGGTCATGTATCAAACGGCGCACCATGAATTAGTGGCGAGCGCATTAGCAGTGGCAAAAGGAAAAGACATCAATCCAGAGTTCAAAATCGGGGCTATGGTATCACACGTGCCGATTTATCCTTTCTCCTCCAATCCTGAAGATGTGATGCTGGCTGAAGAAGAAATGAGGCAGCGCTATTTCTTCCCTGATGTACAGGTTCGCGGTTATTATCCAAGCTACGCGTTGAAGGAATTTGAACGCGAAGGCTACAACATCACATTCGAAGAAGGCGATGATGAGATTTTAAGAAACGGAACCGTTGATTACTTAGGCTTCAGCTATTACATGTCAACAACTGTGAAAAGCGATGTGAAAAATGATAACACTGGCGATATTGTAAATGGCGGCTTGCCGAATGGTGTCGAAAATCCGTACATCACTTCGAGTGACTGGGGATGGGCGATTGATCCAACCGGGCTGAGATATACATTAAATCGTTTTTATGACCGATACCAAATCCCGTTATTCATCGTTGAAAATGGCTTTGGCGCAGTGGATACGCTGGAGGAGGACGGAAAGGTTCATGATCTGGAACGCATTCAATATTTAAAATCGCATATTGAAGCATTGGAAAAAGCGGTCACGTACGACGGTGTTGATTTAATTGGCTACACGCCGTGGGGCATTATTGATATTGTCTCCTTTACAACTGGCGAAATGAAAAAACGCTACGGCATGATCTATGTTGATCGTGACAATGAAGGAAACGGATCCATGAAACGATATAAGAAAGACTCCTTTGAGTGGTACAAAAATGTCATTCAAACGAATGGCGAGGAACTATAAGAAGCTGGCCCGAATCGAGCACATTTACCGTAGTGCCTGGTTCGGGTTTTTGGCATGACCAGACCCGATATCCAGTAATGGGAATAGATTACTAGCGCTGATTGTTATGTTATGATTTCACCTGTAAGATCCTTTTTTGTATAATTTAATATTAGAACGGAAGAAAGGGAGAGCGTTTGTGAGTAAAAAGGGATGAAAGCGGGTGTCCGGCTGAAGATTTTAAGATCATGATAGAGTTCCCTAAGCAAATCTCCTGACAAAAATTTGGCGAGGAAGGGGCAACATCACATTGAAAAACATTTTAATAAGAGCTGGCATATCACCATTTGATACATTTAATGCAGCTGAAATGATTGTTCGTAACTCCATTGGCGGCAATGTAGGAAACCTAGTATATGCCTACAGTGTGTTTCGCACGCTGATGACAGAAGGAACGACGATTACTCCTGATTATTATCGGATTAATCCAGCGGATGCTGAACAAATTAATAAAAATTATGATATGTATATTATTCCGCTGGCAGATGCATTCCGCGAGGATTTCGTGCCTTCTTTACGGAAATATACCCAATTAATTAAGAAACTAACCATTCCGGTTGTTGTGATTGGTGTTGGTTTGCGGGCTCCGTTTGAGCCAAAATTAAATGAAGGTTTTCCTTTTGATGAGGATGTAAAGGCGTTTGTAAGTGCTGTGCTGGAGAGATCAAATATGATCGGTGTCCGCGGTGAAATTACAGCGAAATACCTTTCCAGATTAGGCTTCCGTGAAGGCATTGACCATACGGTGATTGGGTGTCCTTCTATGTATGCGTTTGGCAGAGAACTGAAGATAAGAGAAACCAATATCACACCAGAATCAATGGTGACGGTTAACTCATCAAGGCTGTCTCCAAAGCATGTGCTGGACTTCATTACGAGAAGCATGAAAGAGTTCCCGAATCATTACTTTATCCCGCAATGGCGAAAAGAAATGATTCTGACGTATGCGGGTGCGCCTGCGCTAGCGAAGCCTGCTGATAATTATCCGGTCAGCATGGAAGACCCGGCTTATCAGAATGATAGAGTCCGATTCTTTTTAAATGTGCCGACTTGGCTGGATTTCCTGAGAAAAGCCGATTTGAGCTTTGGCGCAAGGCTGCATGGAAATATCGCAGCGACGATTGCCGGTACACCGAGCCTGTTGCTTCCGAAAGATGCCAGAATGCGTGAATTAGCTGAGTACCATCAATTAACGCATGTCATGGCAAATGAGATAACCGATCAGACAAAACTGTCAGAATTAATTGAAACACTTGATTTTCATCAGCCTGAGAAACGGCAAGCGCAAAACTTTGACCATTTCATCAGCTTCTTGAATCAAAATGAATTAGACCATATTTATAAAGAGAAAGCGATTCCTGATACCGTTCCTTTTGACGAAAAACTATCTAACACGAAGCTTCTTCCGCCTGTGACTACAGTTAGCGGCTGCAGTTCCACAGAAACAGCGAAACGCTGGGAAGCGCTGATGGCATTAGAAAATGCCAAAAAGGAAAAAACCATTAAAGATCTGAAAAAAAAGGTCAAAAAGTATCAGGGCACGTTAAATAGAAAATCAGTGCGTATCGCTTTAAAAACAGCAAATATGCTGAGTGTGAAGTGACCATTCACTAACATTACAACTATATTACAGTTGTATAAAACTTGCAATATTTTTGGAATAAAAAAGAAAGCCGCAATGCTGCCAATCTGGCAATTGCGGCTTTCTTATATTAGTTACGGATTAGGTAATCAAACGCGCCGAGGGCGGCAGTTGCACCTGATCCCATAGAAATAATAATTTGGTTGTACGCACTGTCTGTGCAGTCGCCGGCAGCAAATAAGCCTGGTACGCTTGTTGCGCCGTGTTTGTCGACAATGATTTCGCCCATGCGGTTGCGTTCAACCGTTCCTTCTAACCATTCTGTGTTTGGCACGAGACCGATTTGGACGAATACACCTTGAAGTTCAACGTGTTTTTCTTCGCCTGTTTCGCGGTCTACGTATGTGATGCCGTTAACACTCTGATCACCTGTGATTTCTTTTGTTTGTGCGTTTTTCACGACAGTAACGTTAGGCAGGCTGTAGAGACGTTTTTGCAGGACTTCGTCTGCTTTCAGTTCCGGCGCGAATTCTAGTACAGTAACGTGATTGACAATACCTGCAAGATCAATCGCTGCTTCGATACCAGAGTTTCCGCCGCCGATTACCGCAACGTCTTTGCCTTCAAACAATGGCCCATCACAGTGCGGGCAGTATGCGACACCTTTGTTTTTGAACTCTTGTTCACCAGGTACGTTGACATTGCGCCAGCGTGCACCTGTTGAAAGGATCACTGTTTTACTTTTCAGGACAGCGCCGTTTTCGAGTTCAAGTTCGAACAGATCTTTTTTCTCAAGGCGTTTCGCACGCTGAAGGTTCATGACATCAATATCATATTCCTTCACATGCTCTTCAAGACTTGCCGCTAGCTTCGGTCCTTCCGTCGCTTTGACGCTGATGAAGTTTTCGATGCTCATGGTGTCGAGCACCTGTCCGCCGAAGCGCTCAGCCACAACACCAGTGCGGATGCCTTTACGTGCAGTGTAGATCGCTGCACTTGCACCAGCAGGTCCGCCTCCGACAACAAGAACGTCAAACGGTTCTTTGTCAGCAAACTCAGATGCATCTGTGCCGCTGCCCATTTTCGCAAGAATTTCTTCAAGCGTCATACGGCCGCTTCCGAAGGATTCGCCATTCAAGTAAACGGTCGGCACTGCCATGATGTTTTTGCTTTCAACTTCTGCTTTGTATGCTGCACCGTCAATCATCGTGTGCGTAATGTTCGGGTTCAGCACGCTCATCATGTTTAAAGCCTGTACAACATCAGGACAGTTGTGGCAAGTCAGGCTGATATAAGATTCGAAGTGGTATTCACCACTGATCTTCTTCACCTGATCAATGACTTTTTGGTCTACTTTAGGCGGTCTGCCGCTCACTTGGAGCAGCGCCAACACTAATGATGTGAATTCGTGGCCCAGAGGGATACCGGCGAAAGTCACGCCAGTGTCTTCTCCGACACGATTGACACTGAAGCTTGGCGTTCTGTTTAATTCAGCTTTTTCAACTGAAATTTTCGATGACATGGAAGCCAGCTCATCAACGAGAGCCAGCATGTCCTTAGAAGTGTCATCTTCGCCTGCGCTAACTTTGAGAACAATATCATTCTCAATTAGCTGCATATATTGATTTAATTGTGCTTTGATGTTTGCATCAAGTACCAATTGAATGCACTCCTTAGATTTTACCTACTAGATCAAGGCTAGGTGTAAGAGTTTCGCCGCCTTCTTCCCATTTAGCCGGGCAAACTTCACCTGGGTTTTGACGAACGTATTGAGCTGCTTTTACTTTGTTTACAAGGTTGCTTGCGTCACGGCCGATACCGCCTGCATTGATTTCTACAGTTTGGATGACGCCGTCTGGATCGATGATGAATGTTCCGCGGTCAGCAAGACCAGTTTCTTCGTCAAGAACATCGAAGTTGCGAGAGATTGTTTGAGATGGGTCACCGATCATTGCGTAAGTGATTTTGCCGATTTTTTCAGAGCTGTCATGCCAGCCTTTGTGTACGAAGTGAGTATCTGTAGAAACAGAGTATACTTCAACACCTAATTCTTTAAGAGCAGCATATTGTTCTTGAAGATCTTCAAGCTCAGTTGGGCATACGAAAGAGAAATCTGCTGGGTAGAAGCAGAATACGCTCCATTGGCCTTTCAAATCTTCGTTTGTTACATCGATGAATTCACCGTTTTTGAATGCTTTTGCTTCGAATGGAAGTACTTCTTTACCGATTAAAGACATAATGTATATTCCTCCTAAAAATGTATTAGAAAGCATATTCGCTTTCAATAATAATTCTAATTATATATGAATTATTAATTAATATATATTTTTTGTCAAGCGATAACCTACTTTTTTTCAACTTGTTTAAGGTATGACAGGTAGGATTTAGGTATTTCTTTTATAACAGATGAGATGATTGATATGGGTTGATTCTCAATTAGACAAGGTTTTCAGGGACTTTTGTAAATCAGAATGACAGGCCGTTTTGGCATTTGAACATTTTATGACACCATGGGAAAGGGCAAAGAACAATGGCCAAAAGCAGAATAGAACGGAATAGCAGGCATGCTGTCACATGATCATCTTGGGGATTGTTTCTAGCTAATATTGTATCACTGTTTATGATATTTAAAACATAACTTATGTCTTCTGTTGTTTGGGATAGAAGAAAAAAACACGGTTCAGTTGAAACTGACCGTGTTTTTGATGATAGGTTATTCAGACCAATTCGTATGGAAAACGCCGTCCATATCAGTCCGTTCGTACGTGTGAGCGCCAAAGTAATCGCGCTGCGCCTGCAAGAGGTTCGCATTGGAACGCCCTGTGCGGTAGCCGTCGTAATAAGAGAGCGCGGTAGTTAAGCATGGGAAAGAGATTCCGGTGCTGATACCCTCGCAAACGACTTTTCGCAGGCCTGTTTGATAGGCATGGAGCTTATCTGTGAAATAAGGCGCGATCAGCAGGTTAGCCAGATTTGGCTGCTCACTGAATGCTTCGCTGATCACGTTTAGGAAATCAGCGCGGATGATGCAGCCGCCTCGGAAAATCAAGGCAATGTCTTTGAGCGGCAGATTCCAGCCGTAAAGCTCAGATGACATCTTATATTGGGCAAAGCCTTGTGCATAGGCGCATACTTTCCCCATGTAAAGAGCCTGTCTGACGTATTCAATCCAGGTGTCTTTATCCAAGTGTTTTTCTTCGGCTTCCGGGCCTGCTAATACGTCTTGAGCTGCCATCCGTTCTTCTTTTAAGGATGACAAGTAGCGGGCGAACAAGGACTCTGTGATGATCGTGGACGGGATGCCGTTATCAATCGCCTGCATGCTCGTCCATTTCCCAGTGCCTTTTTGTCCAGTTTTATCAAGGATGACATCGATCAGAGGCTGCCCTGTTTTTTCGTCTTTTTTGCGTAAAATCTCAGCTGTAATCTCTATTAAATAGCTTTTCAGCTCACCTTGATTCCATGTTTCAAAAATAGATGCAATTTCATCTAGCGGCAGACGAAGCGTTTCTCTTAGAAACGTATACGCTTCTGCAATCAGCTGCATGTCGGCATACTCAATGCCGTTGTGCACCATTTTTGTAAAGTGCCCTGCCCCTTTTGGTCCGATATAGACACAGCAAGGGTCATCTCCGACTTGGGCTGCGATTTTCGTCAGGATAGGAGCGGCTTTCTCATAGACGTCGCGATCTCCGCCCGGCATGATGGAAGGCCCTGTTAATGCGCCGACTTCACCGCCGGAAATGCCGACTCCCAGGTAGCCGATCCCTTTTTCCTTCAGCTCGTCATATCTTCTTTCTGTGTCTTCATAGTGGGAGTTTCCTCCGTCCATGATGACGTCACCTTCTTCAAGCAAAGGCTTTAATGATTGGATGACGGAATCTACGGGTTTTCCCGCTGTGACCATCAAAAAGATTTTTCTTGGTTTTTCTAACGATTGAACAAAGTCCTCAAGCTCGTAATACGGGCTGAGAGATTGTCCATCCAGCTTTTGGACAAGCTGGTCCGTTAAATCTCTGGTGTAATTATAGACAGCGACGTTTTCACCTTTATTTGCCATGTTTAAGGCGATGTTGCTTCCCATTACGCCTAAGCCTATGACACCAATCGTATTGAACATGTGTTACAGCTCCTTCTTAATTTCATACAACTAAACTTAACAATAAAATGAATCCCAGTCCAGCAACGGAAATAATGGTTTCCAGCAAAGTCCATGTGGCAAATGTTTCTTTCATGCTTAATCCGAAGTATTCCTTGAACATCCAGAAGCCGGCGTCATTGACGTGTGAAGCGATGACACTTCCGGCGCCTGTTGCGAGCACGACTAACGCCAGGTTAACATCAGAATGGCCCAATAACGGGATGACCAGACCTGTTGTGCTTAGTGCGGCAACAGTCGCTGATCCTAGAGAAATGCGCAGGATCGCCGCGATGAGCCATGCCAGAATGATTGGTGATAATGCCGTTCCTTTGAATAAGTCTGCTACGTAATCGCCGACACCGCCGTTGATCAGCACTTGTTTGAAGGCGCCGCCTCCTCCGATGATCAAAAGCATCATGCCGATTTGTGAAATGGCAGTTGAACAAGAATCCATCACGGTTTTGACTGGAATGTTGCGCTTGATGCCCATTGTATAGACTGCGACCAATAACGAAATAATCATAGCAGTCGATGCGTTTCCAATCAATCTGATAAAAGCTAAAACTCCGTTATCTGCAAACCCGATTGTTTCTTGAAGCAGGTCGATAATGGTCGCGACCGACATGATGATAATCGGGAGCATTGCGGTAAAGACACTGATTCCAAAGCCAGGTGTTTCTTCAAGGTTAAACGTTTTTTGTGTGCCGAGTGATGCAATATTGCCGTTTTTCGCAAATGATGCAGGAACGATTTTTTTCGCGAACTTTGTAAATAACGGCCCTGCGATGAGCACTGTCGGAACAGCAACGATAAAGCCGTACAGCAGCACTTCTCCAATGTTTGCGCCATACTCACCGGCGATCGCCGTAGGTCCCGGGTGCGGCGGCAGGAAACCGTGTGTGACGGATAGTGCCGCGACCATCGGGATTCCGAGAAATAAAATAGAAATCTTCAATTCTCTTGAAATCGCAAAGACAATCGGAATTAATAGAACCAGTCCTACTTCAAAAAATAACGCAATCCCAATAATGAATGAGGCAATGACAACGGCCCATTGAATATTTTTCTCACCGAATTTGTTGACGAGCGTCATCGCAATGCGCTGTGCGCCTCCTGAATCCGCGATCAGCTTGCCCAGCATCGCACCGAGTCCGAAGATGAGCGCGATGTGGCCAAGAGTCCCCCCTATTCCTGCTTCGATGGAGCTGACAACTTTATCGAACGGCATCCCGAGTGCCAGTGCCACGCCGAACGATACGACCAGCAGGGAAATAAATGTGTTTAATTTTAAGCCCATAATCAGAAATAGTAATGCTAAGATCCCAAGTGCAACGATGATTAACGGCATGGTAATGCCCTCCCCTTCATGTCATGTACTATTTGTGTGTGATTAAGCCCCTCTGATAATCTGCAATTTGTGTATATTGATTTTCTAATAATCTTGATAGATTGATGAAAATCGGCATTAATGTTCTGTATTCCTTGGCTGAGTCTTCGATCGGCGTATGTCTGTATGTGCTGCCGATCATGTCGGACACGGCGTCGAAAGAGTCAATTTTTCCTGTTGCATACAGGCCTAAAATGCAGGCGCCGAGACATGAGCTTTCGTAGCTTTCCGGAACGACAACCTCTGATTCGAAGATATCCGACATCATTTGGCGCCAAACCTCTGACCTTGCAAATCCCCCTGTCGCTTGGATGCGGGTTACCGGGCCATCCATGCATTCAGTTAACGCCAAGAACACAGTGTACAGGTTGTAAATGACGCCTTCCAATGCCGCGCGTATCATATGCTCTTTCTTATGCGACATGGTCAGACCGAAAAATGAGCCGCGTACATCCGGATTCCACAACGGAGCGCGTTCTCCGGCGAGATATGGGTGGAACAGCAGACCGTCAGAACCGGGTCTGACGCGTTGGGCAATTTTCGTCAGCACGTCATATGGATCAATGCCCAGCCGTGTCGCTGTTTCGATTTCGGAGGAGGCAAACTCGTCTCTGATCCAGCGAAGGACGATGCCCCCATTGTTCACAGGTCCCCCAATAACCCAATGCTTGTCCGTCAAGGCATAGCAAAAAATTCTCCCTTTTTCATCGGTTTGCGGCTTGTCAATAATCGTCCGGATGGCACCGCTTGTACCGATGGTGACGGCGATTTCTCCCTTTTTAATGGCGTTGACGCCGAGGTTGGACAGCACGCCGTCGCTGGCGCCGATGACAAAAGGCGTTTCCGGATCGATTCCCATCTGGATCGCAATTTCCGGGCTGCAGTGCTGAAAGATCTCGGTTGTCGGCACGAGTTTGGATAAGTGATCCGGCGTGATGCCTGCGATGCGCAGTGCCTCTTCGTCCCAATCCAAGCCCTTCAGGTTCATCATGCCTGTCGCTGATGCTAATGAGTAATCGATGACATACTCATTGAACAGCTGTTTAAAAATGTATTCTTTGATGCCGATATATTTTTTTGCCTTGGAAGCGATTTCTTTCCGTTCATTCGTGATCCAGGCAATTTTACTTAACGGTGCCATCGGATGAATTGGTGTTCCCGTCCGTTTGTACACCTCATGTCCGTTCAATTCCTCTTTGATCTTATGCGCCCAGCCTTCACTTCGGTTGTCGGCCCATGTGATGCACGGCGTCAGCGGCTTGTCATTTTTGTCGATTGCAATGACGCTGTGCATGGCGCTGCTGAACGAAATGAAAGAGATCCGTTTTTCGGGATGCTGTTTTGTAATTCTCGCTGTTGTATGGATGACTGCCTGAAAAATTTCTTCCGGATTTTGTTCAGCTGTTGAGATGTCCGGTGTATAGAGCGGGTAGCCGATGCTTTCTTTCTGTACCACATCCCCGTTTTCACTGAACAGCACAGCTTTTGTGCTTGTCGTGCCGATATCGATTCCTAACATATAACTAGTCATTGTTGTATTCAGCTCCTTTTGCCAGCATTTGTTGTGAGAGCCATAGGTCTTCTACCTTATCCTGCACATCATCAAAGTTTTGGTGAAGAGACTGAATCATCAGCGCCCTATCCTTTGTTTTGATGGCTTGAATATAAAGCTCGTGGTTATCTAAAATCCTTGTGAAGTCTTCATACTTTTCCTTTAACCGTACCCGCATGGATAAAAGAATAAAGCTTTCCATGACGGGTTTTAGATTGTTCCAGATCATCTGAATGTATGAATGATCAATCGCTCGGATAATGGTTTCATGGAACAGCACATCTTGAAATGAAAATTCGTCAGCGTCCTCATATTTGATTGAGACTTTCATCATTTCAAGAATTTTGCTGAGATCCTTAACTAAAGGCTCAATGTCTATTTTGACAAGCCGCTCAAAGACAAATGTTTCTAATAGTAAACGCACATCATAAATTTCCGCGATTTTCTTCTCAGTTAAACCAATTACGACCGCTCCCATTCGTTCTAAGCGGATGATTTTTTCGGATGCGAGTATTTTTAGCGCTTCGCGAACCGGCGAACGGCTTACTGAAAACTCGGCGGCAATTGTATTTTCTGATAAAATGGTACCGCTTTCAATCAGGCCTGAAACGATCCGCATTCTCAGCTCGTATGCGACACGAACCCCGGTTGACGCTTTTGAGAGCCATTTTGCGGGATACAACAGGTCTTTGGAGTCTAGCATACACTCACCTTCCTCACTCAAGGAGTATACTTGTATACAAGTATGATAACGTGAATATTTCTTTTATGCAAACACTTTCATTTCTAATTTTTAATTAAATTTTTACCATATTGCATGGTATGTATTTCCAGATCAAGTATGGTACATTGGAGATCAATAGGTTAAGTGAATCATGTTTTGAAAGAGGCGATTTGGATGAAAATCATCATTGCACCTGATTCTTTTAAGGAAAGCTTATCAGCTCTGGAGGCAGCCGAAGCGATAGAAAGAGGTTTCAAATCGGTCTTTCCGGGTGCTGATTACAGAAAATTGCCGGTGGCGGACGGCGGCGAGGGAACCGTTCAATCTCTGGTCGATGCGACCAACGGAAGGATCATAGAGCAAGTTGTCACAGGGCCGCTGGGGGAACCGGTGAGAGCTTTCTTTGGCATGATGGGAGATGGGAGAACAGCTGTGATTGAAATGGCTGCTGCTTCAGGGCTGCATCTGGTGCCTATTCATAAGCGAAATCCGCTCATCACTACAACAAGGGGAACGGGAGAATTAATCGGAGCGGCTCTTGATGCAGGAGCGGAGCGTTTGATTATCGGAATCGGCGGAAGCGCCACGAACGACGGGGGAGCCGGGATGATTCAGGCATTGGGCGGAAGGCTTCTTGATAACTCAGGCCGCGAGATTGGCCCAGGGGGCGGCGCGTTATCTCAGCTTGCATCAATAGATGTTAGCGGGCTTGATTCCAGATTGCGGAATGTCAAACTGGAAGTTGCCTGTGACGTGGACAATCCGTTAACAGGACCAAAGGGTGCTACGGCTGTTTTCGGGCCGCAAAAAGGCGCGACGGCCGACATGCTGGATGTACTAGACCAGAACGTAAGCCATTTCGCTGATATGGCAGAAAAAGAGCTCGGATCAACCTTCCGAGATACAGAGGGCGCCGGTGCAGCGGGCGGTCTTGGATGGAGCCTGCTGACTTATCTTCAGGCTGACCTGAAAAGAGGCATTGATATTGTCCTTAATGCGATTGATTTTGAAAGTATCGTTCAGGATGCAGATCTTGTGATTACCGGCGAGGGACGGATCGACAGCCAAACGGTTCATGGAAAAACGCCGATCGGCGTAGCCAAGGCGGCTAAATCATACGATGTGCCCGTCATCGGTATTGCGGGATCAGTATCACGAGACAGTGATGCCGTCTATCAACACGGGATCGATGCGCTTTTCAGCATCGTCCCCGGAGCCGTGCCGCTAGAAGATGCGTTTGAACATGCCGCGGAATATATGGAAAGAACGGCGCGGGACATTGCAGCGTCTATCAAATTGGCGAAAACGATGTTTCTGATATAGCCGATGCACATGCCAATGCATAGCCATCCTTCTTTTTGGGTAGAGACAGTTAACACACAATGAGGAATTCATCCCAGAAGGAGGACGCAGATATGACTGTACAAGAAATCAAAGGCAAAAAACTAGTAAAAGGCATTGCGCCAAATGTGGAGCCGGAAGCTCTGTTAAATGATAAACGAAAAGTATTTTTGTTTGGTTCCCCTAGTTACACAAACATTGGCGACCAAGCGATTGCGTATGCGGAAGAGAAATTTATCAAAAATCATTTTCCGTATTATGAATACATTGAGATTATGGATTATGCGACGGATGAGGGCATTGAACTGGTGAAGGAGATCATTCGTGAAGACGATATTGTCTGCTTTACAGGCGGAGGGAATTTAGAAAACCTTTATCTCGATATTGAGGAAGACAGAAGAAAGGTCTTTTCGGCGTTTAAAGATTACAAATCAATTTCTCTGCCACAATCCGTTTATTTTGAGGATACAGAGGAAGGACAGAAGGAAAAGAAAAAAACACAGGATGCGTACCATCAAAATACAAATTTAACGATTGCTGCGCGTGAGACGCAAACACTGGATGTTGTGAAAGAGACCTTCAACTCCAATGTGATCTTTACACCGGACATGGTGCTTTCCTTGGATATTGTGCCGCGAGAGCTCGAGCGGGACGGCGTTCTCTTTATTTTAAGAGCGGATAAGGAGAAAGTGACTGACGAAGATTTTATGTCACAGATGAAGAAATGGGCAGAAAAAACAACTTGCACAGAGCGTACCGATACGGTGCTGGATACGGTCGACACCATCGACTACGCCGACCGTGAAAAGCATTTTATGGAGATGCTGGACCGCATCGGCTCCAGTAAATTGGTGATTACCGACCGCCTTCACGCGATGATTTTCTCGATTATCACCAAAACACCTTGCCTTGTCTTTGGAAACAGCTATGGCAAAGCCAAACATTCATATCGGGATTGGCTTGAAAGCTTAAACTTCATTGAGTATACGGATAAGAATGATGTTGAGGAGCTGGAGCGTATGATTGACCGCCTGCTTCAAGCAGAACCGAATGACGTTGATTTATCTAAGGACTTTCAGCCGCTGGTTGATTTTTTTGCTTCTTAAACGAAAAAGACTGCCCTCACCCGGGGCAGTCTTTCTTTGTTAAATATGAAACAGCCAGACGACGAGCGGGCCGAAGAATGAGCCGAGCACCGCACAAAGCGTCATGGAGACGGAACTCATGGAGACGGCCAGTTCTCCATATTCCAATGCTTTGGAGGTACCCAGTGCGTGGGAGGCGCTGCCTAATGCAATGCCTTGTCCAAGGGAACTGCGTATGCGAAGCCATTTTAGGAAAAGCGGCCCGAGGATGACGCCTGAAAAGCCCGCAATCATGACAAATACGACTGTCATGGAAGGGACGCCGCCAAGACCGGCGGCGATCTGAATAGCGACAGGGGTTGTGATCGACTTTGGCAGAATGGATAATAAGAGATCATGATCAATCCCGAATGCTTCTGCGAAGATCAGCCCGCTGATCATTCCCATGCATAATCCGACCAGGACGCCGCCTAAAATAGGAACACAATGTTTGACAATGATATGCCATTGTTTATAAAGCGGATAGGCCAGTGCCACGACAGCCGGCCCAAGCAAAGAATTGATCCATTTCCCCCCGATCATATAGCCTTCATAGGAAACATGAAACATCATCAAAACCGCTACAATCAAAATGGTCGTTGTCAGAACAGGGATAAGAAATGGAAGCGGGAATCGCTTATAGAGTTTGACCATCGCTAAATAAGCGGCAACTGTTAAAAGAATTATAATGATCGCGATACATGCTTGCTGCATTTCTCTTTCTCCTCCCGTTTTTTTGCTTTTTTCTCTAATAGCTGGCTGGCGAATCCAGCCGCAATGATCGTGACGATGGTGCTGAGAACGACTGTAATCAGCAGCATCAGCCCATTGAATGAAATAAGAGACGGGTAGTTTATCACTCCTGTCATTGCCGGGATGAACAACAATGGTAGGAAGGATAATAAAAACCCTGCTCCGTCTTCAATGATGGAGACGGGAACAATACGGAGGCCCAAGCAGATCAGAAGCAATACCAATCCAACGATGCTTCCTGACACGGGTAAATGAAACAGATGCTGAATGGCTTCCCCGATCATAAAAAATACATATAATATCAACACTTGCAAGATAATTCGTATGACTTTCACATCAAGTGCTGCTCTCCGATCAGAACAGCTTCCTCCTTTCTGGTGCTTGCTTCTAGGATGGTTCTGAGGAATCGCTTTACTTTCTTTTTATATGATTGTACTATACAAGTATAATGATTGATTTAGTCATATAACGACTTGTATTTATTCAGTTAATGTACATTTGTATTATACAAGTATATATGGTGTTGTCAATGCCGGAGATTGGAATAGGGAGCGAGAGCGATTGCAAAATCAAAATCCAGTTGAATTAATTGAATATGAGCTGACGACTTTTATCAGGAGAGCTGTTTATCTGGATCAATCAGAGAAAAGAACAGGGAATTTGGAGAGATCTTCGTACTTATTACTGAGACAATTGGATGAGTTTGGGCCTGCTCGTGTTAAGGAATTGGCAGAATCGTTTAAGCTTGATATTTCTACTCTTTCAAGACAAGCAGCTGCATTAGAGGCAAAGGAGCTCATCTATCGCTTCTCAGACCCATCTGATGGGAGAGTCAGCCTGTTTACCATTACAAAACTCGGCAAACAACTATTAAAAGCCGATCAGCAAAAGCGCCTTGAACGTTATGAACAGATGCTGAAAGAATGGTCAACACAGGAAAAAGAGATGTTCGGCGAGCTGCTGCAGCGTATGAACAAGGCTTTTATCGATTAACAGCTAAAAACCCATGGTTCCGCTGGAACAGCATGGGTTTTTCTTATGGTCAGAGATTATCTGCATCGTTTGGCGGCAGCCCAAGCCACTAGTCCGGCAACAACAGCAGCCGATACAATGGGGCGCTTCGTTGCTTTATTGTAATAGCTTCTAGACCGCATCCATCCTTTATTTGTGCCTCTGTCATGCATACCGCAGCCCGCACCATAAAGAGCGCTTTCTTCTCGCGGTTTGGACGGTCTTTCGGCATGCTGGCTGTGATACATGATTTTTTCCATCAGTCTGTCGGTCAGACGAGGGAAAAGCGCACCCAGCATGGCGATGGCTTTGGCCTGTGAGCCGATGTACATGTCGCGCTTAGGGTGTTCGGCAGCAAACAGGATAGCTTCGGCGACCGCTTCCGGCGGATAGATCATGGAGCGGTAATGAGCCGGCTGTTTGTCGAGGTAGCTGTGCGCATGCTCGTTATAAGGTGTGTCAATTCTGCCGGGGTGGATGAGCGTTACCGACACGGGCGCCTGTTCCTTTTCGAGCTCCATTCGGATGCTTTCCGTCCAGCCGTGAAGCGCAAATTTGGCAGACGCATATGTGGATTGAATGACTGTTCCCCTGTCTCCGAACAGGCTTCCTACATTAATGAGTGCGCCCGGCACACCTTTGCCGGTGTAGTGTTTGACAGCCGCTCTTGTTCCGTAAACAGGTCCCCAGAAATTTGTGTCGAACATGCGCTTCATGTCTTCAACGGTGACGTCCATGGCATGTCCGAAAGTCGAGACGGCCGCATTGTTGACCCATGTGTCAAAGCGGCCGAATGTGCTGATCGCGGTTTCTGCGATGCGGTTGACGTCCTCTTCTTTTCCGACATCCGCCTTTACCCATATGGCGTCGTGCCCTTTTTCCTTAAGTTCATCAGTGAGCTCCTTCAGCGCGTCTTCATTTCGCGCTGCTGCCACGACCTTTGCGCCTTTTTCTGATGCCATACGTGCCGTGACAAGTCCGATTCCGCTTGAAGCGCCGGTAATGACGATCACCTGATCCTTAAGCTTTTTCAGTTTGAGCTTTGTTTTTATGGCGGGGTTTTGTCGTTCAAGCTGTTCTGTATTCGTGACTGAATGATCGATTGTCATTGAGAGATCCCTCCTAGACGCTGTTTTTGTACATTTACCCCATCCGGAAGGGTCTTACCCCTTTTGACAATCACAGGGTTCTTTTTTATATTATATAAGTCGCTCTACCATACCTAGGAGGGAATGTTTTAATGACTAGCAGAGGAGATTCACGTGAAAAAATCCTTCACACGGCGTCACGTCTGTTCCAGCTGCAAGGATATCACGCGACAGGTTTGAACCAGATTGTAAAAGAAAGCGGTGCTCCTAAGGGATCGCTTTATCACTTTTTTCCGAATGGCAAAGAAGAATTAGCAATTGAAGCGGTTACATATACAGGTAAGATCGTTGAACATGTGATACAGAAAAGCATGGATGAATCCTCTGATCCTGTTGAAGCAATTCAGCTTTTTATCAAAAAAACAGCCAGCCAATTTGACAACACAGAAAGCATTAAAGGTATTCCAGTCGGTTTGCTGGCGAGTGAGACAGCGTTAATCAGTGAACCGCTGCGGACGGTTTGCATGAAGGTGTTTAAAAGCTGGGAAGCGGTTTTTGCCAGAAAATTAATGGAAAACGGATTTGCAGAAGAAGAAGCAAATCAGCTTGGAACGCTGATTAATTCGATGATTGAGGGCGGCATCATGCTTTCGTTAACGAATAAAGACAAAACGCCCCTTCTTCTCATTGCCGAACAAATACCAGTGCTGGTGAGAAAAAAAGGGTAGCATTTTGTTATCCTTTCTCCTACAATTATATAGAACGGTCTAGTCAGATACAATACATTATATAGACTGGTCTAAATTGGAGGAAGCGATAATATGAAAACATTATGTACACATTCATTGCCTAAAGAAAAAATGCCTTATTTGCTCCGGAGCGGAGAAGGCGAGCGCTATCTGTTCGGCAGACAGGTTGCCACGGTGATGGCGAATGGGAGGAGCACAGGTGATTTATTTGAGATCGTGCTTCTTTCCGGGGGAAAAGGAGGTGCCTTTCCGCTTCATGTCCACAATGACACACATGAAGGGATTCTCGTTTTGGACGGGAAGCTTGAGCTGACACTTGATGGTGAACGCTATTTATTAATATCAGGTGATTATGCGAACATTCCGGCGGGAACACCGCACAGCTACCGGATGCAGAGCCACAGAACAAGACTGGTATCTTACACGATGAAAGGAAACGTAGCGCACTTGTATTCCGTTATTGGGAATCCGTATGATCACGCTGAACATCCGCCGTACGCAAGCGAAGAAGTCTCAAACGAGCGATTTGCAGAAGCAGCCGCTGTAGCGGACATTGTATTTCTAGATGAAGGAAAGCCTGCATGTTCGGCCAAATTAGCGGAACTTACAGAGCTGCCAGATGGAGCGGTTCCATACGTTCTTGAATCTGGAGAAGGAGATCGCCTGTTGACTGGAGATCAGCTTCACCGCATTGTGGCTGCACAAAAAAATACAGATGGCCAGTTTATCGTCGTATCGTCTGAAGGCCCTAAAGGTGACCGAATCGTTGATCACTACCATGAACATCATACAGAAACATTTTATTGCCTTGAAGGTCAGATGACGATGTGGGCAGATGGCCAGGAAATTCAGCTGAATCCGGGAGATTTCCTGCATGTCCCTGCAAATACCGTTCACTCCTATCGCCTTGATTCTCACTATACAAAGATGGTGGGCGTATTGGTTCCTGGTTTATTTGAACCGTTTTTCCGGACGTTAGGCGACCCGTATGAAGGCCACATCTTCCCATGTGAGCCTCAGGCTTTGCGCTTTGATCGCGTTTTGCAGAATATCGACGCATTAGATTTAAAGGTGATGAAACCATAAAGATGACAAGATTGTAAGGTTTTCATGCCGGCCTGACACCTAAATCGATGTTTCCGCGCTTCCTTTTTTCATACCCTTAAGGTACAGAAAAAAGGAGCGTGATGGCTATGTCTTCATTACAGCCGACTCTAACAAATGAGCGGATCGGTGTGCTTGATGTGCTGAGAGGAATGGCGATTTTCGGCATCTTATTTGTCAATCTGGCACATTTCAGTTATCCGGATATGTATTTGTCTATGCTTGGAAAAGAGAATTTTTTCATGGATAAGTGGTCTGAAGCTGATTTTGCCGCCGCAGACATACTGAAATTCTTCATTCAAACAAAATGTATTTTATTGTTTTCCTTTTTATTTGGATTTGGCATGGTTGTCATGATGGAGAGAGCAAAAAACAAAGGGAAACGGTTTGTTCCGTTATATGTGAGAAGGTTAATGGCGCTTCTCTTGTTTGGAACGATTCATGCCTTTTTGATATGGGACGGGGATATTTTAACAGAATATGCCCTGCTCGGTTTTGTCCTGCTCTTGTTTCGAAAAGCAAAGCCGAAAACACTGCTGATATGGGCGGTCTCTTTGTATCTTCTGTTTTCCATTCCGTTCATGTTGACAAGTTTTGATCAATCAAACGGACAGGAATGGGTACAAGCGGTAACACAGCAGGCAAAACAAGCGATTCATGTTTATGGAAGCGGCAGCCTGAAGGATATTGCAGAACAGCGGATCCACGACCGTCTTGTTTACATGTCTTCGAATGGCATGCTTACGTATAATCCGCTCAATTTCTTCTTTGCATCTATTCCATATTTCAGCATGTTTTTGCTGGGAGCTGCGGCAGCAAAATCAAGGTATTTGCATGAACCGGAAAAGCATCGCAAAGGATTAAAACGATTATGGATGGCCGGGCTTGTCATCGGCATCGGCGCCCAGGTGCTGTACGGTGTAACGGATAAAGAAATATGTTTGCTGATTGGCGCGCCTTTCCTCATGTTTTTCTATGTTACAACGGTTGTCTATCTTTATCATAAAACAAGAGTGAGAACAGTGCTGCAATCATTCTCCGCTGTTGGGAGGATGGCATTTACCAATTATCTGATGCAGTCTATTGTATGTACTTGGATTTTTTATCATTACGGCTTGGGCCTGTATGGAAAAGTGTACCCTGCTGCCGGTGTGCTCATTACACTTGCTGTTTGTGCTGTTCAAATAGTCTTCAGCCACCTTTGGCTTCGTGTCTTTCGGATGGGGCCGTTTGAGTGGCTGTGGAGAAGCGCTACGTATCTGTCGTGGCAGCCTATTGTAAAGAAAACAAAAGTCTAGATGCCTATTGGCGTCTAGACTTTTTTCTATTATTTATACACGACACGTGTTTTGCAAATGATGTCATGCAGGCCTTTTTTCTCTCCAAAGGCGATCATGATAAACCCGATATAAAAGATGATTCCTGATAAGATATAGGCAAAGTAACGGCCAATTGCCTGTCCGACAGAAACCCGTTCACCTTGTTCATTGACCACTTTCAGGCCAAGAATTTTTTTGCCAAGTGTGCCTTGCATTTTAGAAGCTGTGAGCAGCCCGTAATATAACACACTGATGACGATCATGATTAGCATTGTAGGCAAAAATGCAAGCGTCATGTATTTCACTAAATACTCTTCTTCCGTCATGTAAGGGTTTGTTGCCACAGCCCCAGCTACAAAAACAGAATTGATCATAAATAGAATAATATAACTAGGAACAGATACAATAATGCCGTCAATAAAATAAGCTAAAAAACGAATCCAAAATCCTGCTGGTTTTTCCATGTATTTTTCTCTCTCCTTTGAATGAATCTGGAATAGTATACTTTGAAAAAGAAGTACATGCAATATGGTATGGTGATAAAATCCTGATATTACAGAAAAATGAGTCTTTTATCCTCTGTTTTTTACTATATAAATATACTAGAAAGAATCACATCATTTGTGTATGTTCTGGATTTTTTAAAAAAATATAATGAATATAACATTCAACTTACTTATAATAAAAAAGGTTAATATTTCTATTAAAGGAGGAGTTAGATGTCTAAAAAAAAATAGCGTGGCGATCATGACAACCATTTCTGCGTTTCTTTTTTGCGCCGTGATTGTGGCGGCTTCACTTTCGCCGCTGGCCGGAACGGGAGCGGCGGCCAATCAGTTTAATTCAGCTGGCATGTGGTCAGCTGTCGGTATGATCCTTGTATTGTATTTCATTCCATTTCTCGTTTATATGCTCGGAGTCGATGCAATGAGGTATGTCATGGCGGTGCTTTGCGGCTTCGGGCTTTTGATTCATTTGTCTTCGGCCGGTTTTATCTTGATGTTTAGTTTCTTTAGTGACCATCTGCTTTCTGAGGTGATCTTTGTTTTCGGAATTAGTCTCGCTGCGGCTGCTGTCAATGTCATTTGGTTTGTGGCTGCATTTCGGCAGGGTGCTGAAAAAACGTCCGTGAATACTCTTACATAGTTTTCTAGTTTATGATGTTTTTGTGAAATAGATTTATAAAATGGGTGAATATGTTATGATGGTCACAAATTAGAAGTTACATATAATGGGGGTCTCAATGATGGTCAAGTCATTTCGTATGAAAGCTTTGATTGCGGGAGCTGCGGTGGCGGCGGCTGTTTCGGCCGGCGCTGTTTCTGATGTGCCCGCTGCCAAAGTGCTTCAGCCGACAGCTGCTTATGCGGCGGAAACGGTGTTTTCTCAAAATAATGGAGCATCTGGCTTTTTGACAGGAAGATATGATGTACAAGCGATGGCACCTGCCATGTTTAACTGGTCACGCGAAAGCCGGTTCGCCGGAAATACAGACGGGACGCTGAAATGGCAAAACGACATCAGGACGACTCCACAGAATGGAGCGGGGGCTGTGATTGACGGAGACGGCACAGTATATCTTCATTCCAGAGACGGGGAAATGAAAGCCTTTAATCCAGACGGCTCAGTCAAATGGGTGACCGGGAATCTTGGAAAAACATATACGCAATCTCCTGTACTTGGGACCAACGGCGTTATCTATTTGGCTTCCTATGACAAAAAGATTTATTTTATTGACAAAGAAACGGGAGAAATTTTAACAACGGTTCCGTTAAGCGGCGGGCCAAGCTCTGAAACGGTGATCGGTTCAGACGGGACGTTGTATTTCTCAACACTTGATAATTATGTTCATGCGATCAAACCGACGTCAAAATCAACCTGGACAGAGCGCTGGAAGTTGAAAACAAATGGTGTCGTCAGCTCTGTGCCGGTGCTTGCCAAAAACGGCACCGTGTATGTCGGCACATATAATTACGTGTTTTATGCGATCAACTCCGGAACCGGACAGGTCAAATGGTCCAGAACGACGTCAAATGCGTTTAAAGGATATCCGGTGATTGATAAGGACGGAAACATTTATGCCGGCAACCAAGATGGACAGCTGTATGCTTATACATCAACAGGCAGTTTGAAATGGACATTCCCGCTAAACGGGTTCTCCAGCTCATCTCCTGCGATTGATCATAATGGCAATATCTACATCGGATCAGGAAGCGGCGAGCTGTTTTCCATCAGCAAAAACGGGGATATGAACTGGTCATTCTATACAGACGGCCCTGTCAGAACGGCGCCGCTGATTGACGCGAAGGGAACGGTTTATTTCGGGTCAGATGATATGAAGGTTTATGCGGCAGACGCAAACGGCAATGAATTATGGAGCTATCAAACCGACAGCAACGTCGTGTCATCTCCGCAGCTTGCTGAGGACGGAACGCTTTATATTGGAAGTTATACGAAGCTGATGGCTTTTGGGAAATAGTAAAACAGGCTGGCGAGGTTAACTCGGCAGCCTGTTTTTTTGATCAATCAAGATATTTATTTTTATAGACAACCTTTGTCCCGCAAATATAATCATGTAATGCCAGTTTAGAGGGAAAGGCCGCCATGATAAAACCGATATATAAGATCTTAGATAATGTGTAAGCGAAGAAACGGCCGAAGCTGTGCCAAAAAGAAATACGCTCGCTAAACTGATTGACAACGATGATGCCCATGAGTTTTTTTCCAAATGTTGCCTGCATGTTTGAGGAAGTCAGCAAGCTATAGTAAAGAATAGCGAAAATAAATATGATGGCCAAAACAGGGATTGTGCCAATGATCAACATGAAAAACTCATATCGGGCTTCTGACATGTGTGTGCCTGCTGCATCAATGAGTGGCAACACAATGAAGGTGTTAATGAAAATCATAATGAAAGAGAATATAGCTATAATAAATACATCAATAATAGAGGCGGCTACCCGAATCCAAAATCCTGCTGGTTTTTCCATGTATAATATTCTCTCATTTGAATTTTTCTGGGAAATTATATGTTAGAGGCTGCAGGGTTTCAATGAGATAGACTAGAGGAATCTGGTTTCGTAGTGAAAATGGTATTTTATCACTTTTAATCTCTTTATTTAGGTGATATAAAGATAAAAAAGAACCTGCAAGATGATGCAGATTCTCTTCATTACGATTATTTAGAGGCTTGAATAAAGACACCCTTCTCATGAGAAAACTCTTTGAATCCGTATACCCCATGATAGGAGCCGATTCCGCTTGTGTTGACGCCGCCGAATGGCAGGTTGACGTCACTGAAATGGACGACGACATCATTGATGGCGGCATTTCCTGATGTCGTGTGCTGAAGGACGTTGTCAATCAGGTCTTGGTTTTGGCTGAATACATAAAGCGCAAGCGGTTTATCGTGATCATTTACGTAATCGATGACCTCGTCGATGTCTTCATAATTCATCATCGGCAGGATTGGTGCGAAGATTTCCTCCTGCATGATTTTCATATCAGGCGTGACGTTTTTCAAAACGGTTGGCGAGATCGTGCGGTCGCTGACATCAAATACGCCGCCGAACACCACTTCCGCCCCTTTTTTGATGGCATCGTCGAACAAATCTTTGACGCGGTTGAAGTTGCGGTCATTGACGATCTGCGTAAATTTGCTGCGGTCTGGGGTATGATCATCCTCCATAAATCCTGCGTTAACGATTGTTTGTAAAATCCCCGCGAACCTGTCCTGAACGTCTTTTTTAATGAACAGGTAATCAGGTGCGATGCAGGTTTGGCCGGCGTTTACGAATTTCCCGACGGCGATCTTTTTCGCTGCGTCCATCAGATCGTAATCGCTGTCGATAATCGTTGGGCTCTTGCCGCCAAGCTCAAGTGTGACAGATGCCAAGTGTTTGGCAGCCGCTGTCATGACGATTTTCCCGACATTTGTGCTTCCAGTGAAGAAAATGTGGTCGAACGGCTGATCAAGAAGCTCGGTTGCCACCTCAACCTCTCCTTCAAAAATCGCGACTTCTTTGTCATCAAAAGCGTCTCTTATCACTTTAGCGGCAATGTTGCTCGTGTTCATCGTGAAATCGGACAGCTTCACAATCGCGCTGTTTCCGGCTGCGAGAGAAGCGGCAAGCGGCGCCATCGTCAGCATAAACGGATAGTTCCACGGGCCGAGGATGAGTGTGACGCCTTTAGGCTCGTACATAAGAATTCCGTTTGCGTCAGGGCTTAACGATGAACCGACTTCTTTAGGCGCCATCCATTGTTCCAGGTTATTCATATTATCTCTGATCGCTTTTTTTGTTCCTTCGATTTCCGCTTTTTTGACCTCGTGATATGGTTTGCGGACGTCTTTGCGGATCGCTTCGATGATTTCTTCTTCATGGGCGATGACGGAATCTAAAAAGCGCTGAAGCTTCTTTCTGCGCTGTTCCGCTGTTGAAGCGCGCAAGGCTTTTTGCTGTTTTTTCTGAAGCTGAAAGACACGCTGGATGTCGTCCTTTACTTGCTGTTCCATTGTAAAATCCCCCTCATTTGCTTTCTTCTTTTCTCGGACCTATTATAAGGTGGTACCTTTTCTGTAAGAAAGACAACGGTGAACCATCTATACGTTACCGTACATATATCGAAGATCTGTCTAATGATTGGAGGTGTCTTTTGTGCCGGAATCTGCCGAAGCTCAAGTGAAAGAGGCGCTGCTGGCTTTATTGAAAGAAAGAGATATTCAACATATCACAATGAAAGAAATCGCTGAGAAGGCCAAAGTGAGCCGCGGATCGCTCTACCTTTATTATGAGGATAAGTTTTCAATCATTGAGGATGTGATCGAAGATATGAAGGAAGGACTGGGCAAAGCGCTTTTTGACGCCTTCAGTCATATGGATACCCTCCATTTGAACAAAAAACGGCAAACGGTGCATCCGACGCTGTCCTTTGTTCATGAGCATCGATCCTTTTTTTCTGTGATGATGAACAGAGGGCATTTCCATCGTTTTTTTAAGGATGTGTTTCAGCAGGATTTGCTGCTTGCTCCGATTCATGTGAATTTGACGCCGATCGAACGGGAAATTTACGGACATTACCGGGCCTTGTACACGTACGCGATTATCCTGTATTGGCTGAATGAGGATGCGGCCGCGACTCCGGAAGCTATCAGCCAAAAGGTATGGGAGCTTGTTTCTCAAAAGAGATTTTATTGGCTGTTTGGACAGGCTGTGCCAGGAGAGCGAGAGCAGGACAAGCAAATCGACAGGCGTGTGGTTCGAACGAGAGAGGCGCTCCAGAAGGCATTTCTGGACGTGCTGGCGGAGAAAAAAGACTACGCAGCCATCACGATTTCGGATATTACCCGGAAAAGCAATATCCGCCGCGCAACCTTTTATGATCACTATGCCAATAAAGAGGAATTGCTCCAAACCATGATACAGCGATCATGTGCGGAGATCATTGATCACCTGACGATTGCCTCCAGCCCGAATGAATTTTCCTTAAAGGAAGCGGAGAAAGCGCTCGCCAGTCTGCTTTCTGCTTTGTCAAAGATGCCCACTGTCCATTTTCTCAATCGGGAATGGGGTGTTCCTCATGTGATACCTGATATGTTCAAAGCGCTGGAATCGTTTTATCTGCATCAGCAAACTGGTATTCACGCAGAGAAAAAGCTTTATGCCCATTATGTATCCGCAATGATTATTGGGTTGCTTTTGTATCGGCTGGATGAAGGAAAGGCGCATCCGCCTGAAGTGCTGGCGAGGGAATTTTTGCAGTTTTTGGATGTGAAAAAGTATAAAGTTGTATTGCTTTGAAAGACAAAAAGAGAGGGACATCCCCTCTCTTATTTCGTTTCTTTCTTCCATTACTCATCAATCAGCATTTTCCCTGGCCATGTGTATGCCATGATGCCGCCGTCTGCGGTGATGTCCTCTCCTGTGACGTATGAGCTGTCGTCTGACGCGAGGAACAGGGCCACTGTCGCCATTTCCTTCGGCTGGCCGAGGCGGCCGAGCGGCGTGACCCATTTGTTGGCTTCGCGGAATTTCTCGCCCATTTCCTGTTCTTTGGTGCCTGCTAATTTGTCAATCAGCGGGGTTTCGATCGTACCCGGTGAAATGGAATTGACGCGGATGCCGTTCCGTGCGTAGTCGATCGCCATCGCTTTTGTCAGGTTGGTGATGCCGCCTTTTGCTGCGTTGTAGCCGGAGCGGTCAAGATCCGCGGCACGGCCTGACATGGAGGAGGTATTGATGATGGAGCCTCCTTTTTCGAGCATGAGCGGAATCAAATATTTGCTGCAAAGGAATGTGCCGCGCAGGTCGACAGCGATAATGCGGTCAAACAGGTCAACCGGATATTCGTGCACCTTTCCGCCTTCCTGATCAACGCCGGCATTATTAAACAGAATATCAATCGTTCCGCATGCATCCTTGATTTGATCAGCAAATGCTTTCACACTGTTTTCATCTGACACATCGAGGTGAAAGGATTCGGCCTGTCCTCCGTTTTTTCTGATTGCGTCAACTGTTTCTTCCATTTGATCTTTATTGATATCTCCGATGATCACACGCGCGCCTTCATTGGCAAAAACCTCTGCCGTCGCTTGCCCAATGCCTGTCGCGGCGCCTGTGATCACTGCTGTTTTGTTTTCAAGTCTTCCCATGATACGAGACCTCCTTTTTCTATTTGTCTTCCCGCTATGTGCAGTGATAAACATGCGAGAAAAGAAAGGCCAGCATATGTTAAGATGAATTAGAAATTGTTGGGAGGTTTGCATGTTTGAAGGTACAGCATAAGAAGGAGCTCAAGTTTTATTGCTTCATTACCATTCCATCTGCATTTGTTGTGCTGACTGTCATCTCTTTTTTATTACAAGAGATTACGTTTCCGGTGACTGCAAGCGCATTTCTGAATGCTTCATGGCATAATCTATTGTTTTTGATACCGTTCGGTTTGTTTTTCTACCCGGTGCATATATGGATGAAGCGGGAGTTTGGCCGCTGGAATGACACAGAAAAAAAGAGAGGATGATGAAGCCTCTCTTTTTTATGAGAATGCGTGAGAAAAAGAGTGAAAACAAATCCAACTAATGTTAAATTTACATATATATGCATCTATCAATCTAATTGACAATTGTCATCTTATGTGATAAATAGATGCTGAAAAGGGTTTACATAATGGTAAAGGAGCGATCAAGAGTGGCGAAAAAAGAGTTTAAAGCAGAGTCTAAACGCTTGCTGGATATGATGATTAACTCCATTTATACCCAAAAAGAAATTTTCCTGCGCGAGTTAATCTCCAATTCAAGTGATGCGATTGACAAAATCTATTACAAAGCGCTTACGGACGATGCGCTTACGTTTGATAAAGATAGTTACTACATAAAGGTCGCAGCTGACAAAGATGCGAGAACATTAACCATCTCTGATACGGGGATCGGAATGACAAAGGATGAGCTTGAACAGCACCTTGGAACAATTGCAAAAAGCGGTTCCCTCGCGTTTAAAAAGGAAAACGAGCTGAAAGACGGACATGACATTATCGGGCAGTTCGGTGTCGGTTTTTACGCGGCATTTATGGTTGCCGATGTCGTGACAGTCATCAGTAAAGCGCTTGGCAGCGAAGAGGCTTATAAATGGGAGTCTGCGGGTGCAGACGGCTATACGATTGAACCGTGTGAAAAGGATTCTGTCGGTACAGACATTATCCTGAAAATCAAAGAGAACACAGAAGATGACAGCTATGACGAGTTTTTAGAGGAATATCGTTTAAAAGCGATTATCAAGAAATACTCCGACTTCATTCGCTACCCGATCAAAATGGATACAACCATTAATAAGCCGAAGGAAGGCAGCGAAAATGAATTTGAAGAGGTGCAGGAAGAGCAGACGGTCAACAGCATGGTGCCGATCTGGAGAAAAAACAAAAGCGAGCTGACAGATGAGGATTATGAAACATTCTATGCTGAAAAGCATTACGGGTTTGATAAACCGCTCACGCACGTTCATATCAGTGTGGATGGAGCCGTTCGCTACAACGCGATTCTATTCGTCCCTGAAAACATGCCGTTTGACTACTATTCCAAGGAATATGAGAAAGGCTTGGAGCTGTATTCCAATGGTGTGCTTATCATGAATAAGTGCGCAGACCTGCTACCGGACCACTTCAGCTTTGTGAAGGGCATGGTCGATTCTGAGGATCTGTCGCTGAATATTTCCAGAGAAATGCTGCAGCATGACCGCCAGCTGAAGCTGATCGCGAAAAACATCAGCAAGAAAATCAAAAGCGAGCTGCAAAGCCTGTTGAAAAAAGACCGGGAGAAATACGAGACGTTCTACAAGTCGTTCGGCAGACAGCTGAAATTCGGCGTGTACAATGATTTTGGCGCGAATAAGGATCAATTGAAGGATCTCCTATTATTCTACTCTTCAAAAGAGAAAAAACTGGTCAGCTTAGACGAGTATGTTTCCAGAATGCCAGAGGAGCAGAAATTCATTTATTACGCGACCGGTGATTCTTACGACCGCATTGAGAAACTGCCGCAAACGGAAATGGTGGCGGACAAAGGCTATGAAATCCTCTACTTTACTGAGGACATCGATGAGTTTGCAATTAAAATGCTGGCTCCTTATCAGGAAAAAGAATTCAAGTCCGTATCAAGCGGAGACCTTGGCATAGACACGGATGAGGATCAAAAGCAGTCCGAGGAAGAGGAAAGCAAGTATAAGGATCTGTTTGAGGAAATGAAAAACATTCTGTCAGACAAAGTGAAAAACGTCAGAATCTCAAAACGGCTTAAATCACATCCAGTCTGCCTTGCTGCTGACGGCGAAGTGACAATTGAGATGGAAAAAATCTTAAACGCGATGCCTGACAGCCAAAATGTGAAGGCGGAAAAAGTGCTGGAAATCAACCCAAATCACGAGGTATTCCAAACGCTGCAGGACGCGTTTGAACAAGATAAAGAGAAGCTGAGCCTGTACACAAACCTTCTGTACAATCAGGCGCTTCTCATCGAAGGCCTGCCGATTCAGGACCCTGTGGAATTTACGAACAATATTTGCAAGGTCATGGTGTAAACAGAAAAAGGAATCGTCCCATAAGGAGACGATTCCTTTTTTTTATAAAGTACGCTCATTCAGCACTTGGTTTTGGGTGCTTTTCTTCTTTTTAAACCGTTTTTTCAGGCTTGCTTCAATTTCCTCCAAGCTTTTCCCTTTGGTTTCCGGTACCATGTAGAACGCGAAGAAAAATGAGAGAAGACAAATGACTGAGAAAACCATAAAGACCCATGCGATGCCCATCGCGCTTAGCATCAGCGGGAAGACAAGCGACACGATCAGGTTAGCCGCCGATAACACCAAAGTCGTGAACCCTGTCGCGGCTCCGCGTGCTTTGGACGGGAAGAGCTCAGGCATGAGCACCCACACTACCGGACCCCATGTCGCCTGGTAAAAGACGATATAGACACCTAGAAAGACTACTGTCATCCACGCTGTTGATGCGGAAAGTCCGAGCGTTAGGAGCACGCCTGATAAAGCAGCAAGGCTCAGTGTGATGCCGACACTTCCCCAGATCAGAAGTTTTTTGCGGCCGACACGGTCAATTAAGATCATGGCAGTGATACACATGATGACGTTGAGGATGCCGATCCCCATTGTGCCGAGCGCCGAAGCTGATGTGCCAAGACCGGCCTTCGTAAAAATGGTTGGCGCGTAGTAGATGACCGTGTTAATGCCGACCGCCTGCTGGAAAATGGCAAGGCCGACGCCAATCAGAAGCATGGGGCGAATCCATTTGGCTTTCAGCACGCTGAGTGTCGTTTCTTTTTTCTCCGCTTCCCCTTGCTTCATCTCTGCCAATTCCATTTCGATGTCTTTGGGGTCATGAGTGATGTTCATGATGCGTCTCGCTTCTTCTTCACGGCCGCGCTTCACGAGCCATCTTGGCGATTCCGGCATGAACGCAATGCCGATTAATAGAAGTACGGCAGGCACTGCGGCCAGACCGACCATCCAGCGCCACGCTTCAAACGGTGTGAACAGGTAGTTAACGATATAGGCGAGCAAAATCCCGGTGACAATCATTAAGTTGTTCATTGTGCCGAGTGTCCCGCGAATTTTCGTCGGTGCCATTTCGGAAAGATACACGGGCACAAGTGCCGTTGAACCGCCGACGGCCAACCCGAGTATCACCCTTGATGCAATCAGCATGCCGATTGTTTGCGAAAATGCGCAAGCGAGCGCACCGATAATAAAAATGATGGAAAGGACAAATACAACCTTTCTCCTGCCCCAGCGGTCTGAGCATGTGCCGCTCAAGGCAGAACCGAAAATCGCGCCAAGGAGCAGCATGCTGACAACCAATCCTTCTGTCAATGTCGTTAAAGGAATATCGTTATTGATAAACAGGAGTGCTCCGGAGATAACACCTGTATCGTAACCATATAGCAGTCCCCCTAAAGCGCCGAAAAAGTAGATCATATATTTCCTTGTGTCTTTCTTCACAAATGTCTCCTCCTCAGTTGTTGAGCCAATGAGTATCTAAAATGTATAACAAAGTTAATAGATTAGTACCCATTTCCTATCTCATTTGAAACATTTGTTTTGAACAAACGGAAACGTTAAAGCCAAAAGAGATGATCACAGATCCGCTGAGTTTAGGAAAAACGAAATAACTTTATGCTCAGAGAAACCATTATAAAAAACCTTACCCGCGTGGAGTAAGGTTTGATTAAGACATTTTTATTCTTCTGCTTCGTTGACGAAAACCAAGGCGGAGAAGCCTTTTTTCTTATCAAATTGCAATTCAACGACGGTAACGTCCGGATTGAAGTTGTGGTATTCCTCTAAGAACTGAATAATGCCTTCTGAAATGTCATCTGACATAAGCTGCTTGTGGTGCAGGCCAAATGTGGCTTCAGCGAAGAACCCTGTACGCTTGTTGTACGATAGTTCTTTTACTTCAACGTCTTCAGGGTAGATATCTTCTTCATTGGAAATATACACGCAAATTCCGTCTACAATTTCTTGCTCATTTAATATTAATCTCATTGCCTAAAATCTCCTTCTGTACGTCTTCGGTGCTTTAAATGCGCGAATCAATGCGATGACAATGATTAAAATAATGATTAAAGCGATGATATCCACGATCCAGGCAATGGGTGAAGCGCCATAAGAAACATAGCCGGGGCCTCCGACTGGATGATAGGTGTAACCCCACGGGTGCATCATGCTGATCATGAACATACCCATTGTAAATCCGCTATAATATCCAAACCATCCTGATGGCGCGAAACCTGCGTGATAGTAATGATTGACTGAAACATAACGTCCGCCAACATAAGCTTTAGACGTTTTTCCGCTGTATGTCTTTCCGGTTACTTTTGATGTAGCGCCGGAAAAGGTGCCTGACGATTTTTTAGAGCTTGATGAGCTTGCCTTTTCCGAAGGCTTCTTTTTAAGCGAAATCGATGATGATGAATCGTCAGACGTCTTGGATTTTTGGCTAGAAGAGCTTGATCCTGAGCTGTAGCTTGATTTCGGGCTTGATTTATAGCTTCCGCTGTATGACGAGCTTGAACTTCGGCTGCTGTAACTAGATGATGAGCGGCCGCTAAAGCTCTTTGCATGAGAAATCGTTGATGGCAGCAGTACACCTAAAGCAACGGTTACTGCAACTAAGGCTTTCACATATTTAAGTTTCATTCTGTTTCCTCCATAGACCATCGAAACGGTCCGCTATTCTGACCAGCAAATAAAAGAAGCTGGTTCAGCTTTATTTAATATGAGCTAGATGATATGAACGTTTCATACTTTTGCTTTCTCAATCACTTTCTTTCTGAGATAAACTACCTTTATTTTATCGGATTTATGGCTCATTTTGTAAGGTTTTGCTTCAAAATCAGTTGTTTAGGAATTTATCGCACAAAAAAACAGCCTTCTCCAATGGAGAAGGCTGTTTTCTTCTTATGCGAACAGCTTATCAATAAATGAAATATCCTCTTGAGAAAGCGTCACGTCGGCTGTTTTGATGTTATCAATCAGCTGATCGGCACGTTTTGCTCCCGGAATTAAAATATCAATTTCCGGTCTTGCTAAATACCAGGCCAATACGATGTGAGGGATATCCACGTTGTGTTTTTCGGCAATCGGAGCAAGCTTGTTGACCTTTCTGATATTTTTTTTGAAACGCTCGCCCTTGAAGTGTTCCTGTTCGTTTCGCAGGTCGCCTTCTGGGAACGTTGTATCTTCTGTATACTTTCCTGCCAATAAACCTGATACGAGCGGGAAGTAAGGGATAAATGAAATATTATGCTCCTTCGTATACGGGAAGAATGTTTTTTCTGCTTCACGGTTTAACAGGTTGTATTCGCCCTGCAATACATCTACCAAACCGTCTTTGTTTGCTTCTTTCAATTGCTCTAAAGAGAAGTTGGATACACCGATGGAGCGGATTTTTCCGGCTTTCTTCATCTCATTCAGCGCGTTAACGGCTTCATCCTTAGGCGTATGTTCGTCAGGGAAGTGAATGTAGAACAAATCGATATAATCGGTATTCAAGCGCTTCAGGCTTTCATCAACTGATTTTTTAAGAAATTCTGGTGAATTATCAAAGACAAAATCATTGCCTTGTTTTCTGTGAGCGGCTTTTGTCGCGATGACAACATCTTCACGGTTGAATTCACGCAGCACTTCACCAATTAATTCTTCGGAACGGCCGATCCCGTAAATGTAAGCGGTGTCTAACATTGTCACGCCATTACGGATCGCCTCGCGCACCAATTCTTTTCCGGTTTCTTCATTTAGGTTCGGGTAGAGGTTATGTCCTCCGACAGCATTTGTTCCTAATCCGATAGGGAATACCTGCAAGTCTGATTTTCCGAGCTTCGCTTTTTTCATGATCTGCCTCCTTGAATAAAATGGATGATAGACTCTCAACACTATTGTAAACGTTAGGCCAGATGAATGCCGATTTGATGCTCATTGCAGTACTGCGTGTACTCATCGTCTAATGACTGAGAGGTCACAATGCAATGCAGCCTGTCAAACGGCGCATACGTCAGAAGCGTTGATTTTCCGAATTTAGAATGGTCAGCCAATAGATACACTTCTTTTGCTTTTTCTGAAATCCTCTTTTTAATTTCATACTCCAGCAGATCCGAATTGGTCAATCCGTGTGTCAGCGTCGTTCCGGTAGCGGACATAAAGGCTTTGTTGATATTGTACTTATCAAGCATAGCCGGGTCGTCCATGCCGACAAAGGAGCGGGTTTTTCTCTTATAGTTGTTTCCGATAATGATTAAGTTGATATTCTTCAAAGCTGACGCCGCATTGATAATGTCTAAACTGTTGGTTAAGATGGTGACATTTTTGGCTGGATCAAGCGTATCAAGAATAGACTTTGTCGTCGTTCCTGAATCAATGAAGACCAAATCGTGATCTTCAATAAATCGGGAAGCATAATGGGCGATTTTTGTTTTTTCATCCTGGTGCTGAATGGTGCGATTTTCAAAAGGAACTAATGCGGTTTTTTCAATAGATGTTACGCCGCCGTATACTTTTTCAATCGCACCCTTTTCTGTTAGCTTGTTGATATCACGTCTGACTGTGTTTTTGGAGACATTGAACACCTGGCACAGCTCATCTAAGGAAACAGTGCCATGCGATAAAATGTACTCCTCCATTTCCTGAATCCGCATCAGTTTCATATAAAAAACTCCTTCTTGAATCTTTACGTAACATAAATATATAATAAAAACCAAAAGTTAATCAATAGTTGCTTAAAAAATGATAACATCGGTGTATATCTTTTGCAAGATTCGACGGCTTTCTCTTACCTCTCTTACTTGATTAAAAGATTAATATAATAAAAATAATGAAAAAATGTAGTGTTTATGATTGACTTATGGGTATTATGCGATTAGAATATAACCAAGAAATGACCAAAAAGTAACCTGTTGTACATGAAATGGTTGCTTGTATGTAAATATGCATCCGCCATTTATTTTTTTGGTTTTTTTGAAAGCGTTTAATTATTGGCTTGCTGAAAAGTGGATATTGATATGAATCTATCCTGAACCATCCATACAAGTGTATGTGTTTACTAATGAAGGAGGCAATAAGAATGGCAGAAATCAGAAAATTAAAAAACTACATCAACGGTGAATGGGTTGAAAGCAAAACAGATCAATATGAAGATGTCGTCAATCCGGCGACGAAAGAAGTACTATGCCAAGTGCCGATTTCTACAAAAGAGGATATTGATTACGCAGCGCAAACGGCTGCTGAAGCATTTAAAACATGGTCAAAGGTGGCGGTTCCGCGCCGTGCCAGAATTCTATTTAACTTCCAGCAGCTGCTGTCTCAGCATAAAGAAGAACTGGCTCATCTGATTACCATTGAAAACGGAAAAAACACAAAAGAAGCTTTAGGTGAAGTGGGACGCGGGATTGAAAACGTAGAGTTCGCCGCTGGAGCACCTTCCCTGATGATGGGTGACTCGCTTGCTTCCATCGCAACGGACGTTGAAGCGGCGAACTACCGTTACCCAATCGGAGTTGTCGGCGGAATCGCGCCATTCAACTTCCCGATGATGGTTCCTTGCTGGATGTTCCCGATGGCGATCGCGCTCGGCAACACATTTATTTTAAAGCCATCTGAGAGGACTCCGCTGTTAACAGAGAAATTGGTTGAGCTTTTTGAAAAAGCGGGCCTTCCGAAAGGGGTATTCAACGTCGTATACGGTGCGCATGACGTTGTAAACGGCATCCTTGAGCATCCCGAAATTAAAGCAATTTCATTTGTAGGCTCCAAGCCAGTAGGCGAATACGTCTACAAAAAAGGAAGCGAAAACTTAAAACGCGTTCAATCTCTGACTGGCGCGAAAAACCATACGATTGTCTTGAACGATGCGAATCTTGAAGACACGGTCACAAACATCGTTGGAGCTGCCTTCGGTTCTGCCGGTGAACGCTGCATGGCTTGTGCGGTTGTGACGGTTGAAGAAGGAATCGCTGATGATTTTATGGCGAAGCTGCAGGAAAAAGTGGCGGATATTAAAATCGGTAACGGCCTTGATGACGGCGTGTTCTTAGGACCGGTGATTCGCGAAGACAACAAGAAGCGCACGCTCAGCTATATCGAAAAAGGTCTTGAAGAAGGTGCCAGACTCGTATGTGACGGACGTGAAAATGTGTCTGACGACGGCTACTTTGTCGGTCCGACGATCTTTGACAATGTCACAACAGAGATGACGATCTGGAAAGATGAAATTTTCGCTCCGGTCTTATCTGTCATCCGTGTGAAAAACCTGAAAGAAGCGATTGAAATCGCCAATAAGTCTGAGTTTGCGAACGGCGCCTGCTTGTTCACATCCAACTCAAACGCAATCCGCTACTTCCGTGAAAACATTGATGCGGGAATGCTAGGCATCAACCTTGGGGTGCCGGCTCCAATGGCGTTCTTCCCATTCTCAGGCTGGAAATCTTCATTCTTTGGAACGCTGCATGCGAACGGAAAAGACAGCGTCGACTTCTATACACGTAAAAAAGTGGTAACGGCAAGATATCCGGCACCTGATTTCAACTAAACGACGAACAGCCGAACGGCGTCCATGTGCGCTGTTCGGACTCATTCTGCCAATAGAAAGAGGAGGGCTTCACTATGAGTTATTTGTTGCGTAAGCCGCAGTCGCATGAAGTATCTAATGGGGTCAAACTCGTGCACGAAGTAACGACATCCAACTCTGATCTCACTTATGTAGAGTTTAAAGTGTTAGATCTTGCATCAGGTTCAAGCTATACAGAAGAATTGAAAAAACAAGAAATCTGTATTGTGGCGGTAACGGGAAAAATTACAGTGACAGATCATGAGTCGACTTTTGAGAATATCGGCACGCGTGAAAGCGTATTTGAACGAAAACCGACAGACAGCGTCTATATGTCAAATGACCGTGCATTTGAGATCACAGCGGTCAGCGACGCAAGAGTGGCGCTTTGCTATTCTCCATCGGAAAAGCAGCTTCCGACAAAGCTGATCAAAGCGGAAGACAACGGAATTGAGCATCGCGGGCAATTTTCAAACAAACGTACTGTTCATAACATTCTTCCGGATTCAGACCCTTCAGCTAACAGTCTATTAGTAGTTGAAGTCTATACAGACAGCGGCAACTGGTCCAGCTACCCGCCTCACAAACATGATCAAGACAACTTGCCGGAAGAATCTTTCTTAGAAGAAACGTACTACCATGAGTTAGACCCGGGACAGGGTTTTGTGTTTCAGCGCGTATACACAGATGACCGTTCTATTGACGAGACAATGACTGTGGAAAATGAAAACGTTGTCATCGTTCCTGCGGGATACCACCCGGTAGGCGTTCCGGACGGATACACATCCTACTATTTAAATGTCATGGCAGGGCCGACGCGAAAATGGAAGTTTCATAACGACCCGGCGCATGAGTGGATTTTAGAACGCTAACAAGTGAGGAGTGGCTGTTTACGATGAAGTATACATTCAATGAAGAGAAGGCTTTTGATATTGTTGCCATCGGCCGGGCATGTATTGACCTGAACGCAGTCGAATACAACCGCCCAATGGAAGAGACGATGACATTTTCCAAATACGTTGGCGGTTCACCTGCGAATATCGCGATCGGCAGCGCGAAGCTTGGCTTAAAAGCGGGCTTCATCGGCAAAATTCCTGATGACCAGCATGGAAGATTCATAGAGTCCTATATGAGAAAGACCGGCGTTGATACAACACAGATGGTTGTTGATCAAGATGGACACAAAGCGGGCCTTGCATTTACAGAAATCCTCAGCCCTGAAGAATGCAGCATTTTAATGTATCGCGATGATGTGGCGGATCTTTATCTTGAGCCTTCAGAGGTAAGCGAGGACTATATCGCAAATGCGAAAATGCTGCTTGTTTCCGGGACAGCGCTCGCCAAAAGCCCGTCACGGGAAGCGGTATTAAAAGCTGTTCAATACGCGAAGAAGCATCAGGTTAAAGTGGTGTTCGAACTGGATTACCGCCCGTATACGTGGCAGTCATCAGATGAAACAGCCGTTTACTATTCTTTGGTTGCCGAGCAGTCTGATATCGTCATCGGCACACGCGATGAATTTGATGTGATGGAAAACCGCACAGGCGGAAGCAATGAAGAATCCGTCAATCATTTATTTGGTCATTCAGCCGACCTCGTTGTCATCAAACACGGCGTCGAAGGCTCTTACGCATACAGCAAATCCGGCGAGGTATTCCGCGCTCAAGCGTACAAGACAAAAGTGCTGAAAACCTTTGGAGCCGGTGACTCCTATGCGTCAGCCTTTATCTATGGCCTTGTCAGCGGAAAAGACATCGAAACGGCATTGAAATACGGCAGTGCTTCAGCTTCTATTGTGGTAAGCAAGCACAGTTCGTCAGAAGCGATGCCGACTGCAGAAGAAATCGTACAGCTTATTGAAGCACAGTCATAATTGAAAAAGATCGAGTAAAGGTGGGATCGTTTGTGGGTAAGAAAATTCGCTTAACAACAGCACAGGCGCTGATTAAATTCTTAAACCAGCAGTACATCCATGTTGATGGAAAGGAAGAGCCTTTTGTCGAAGGGATTTTCACAATTTTCGGTCATGGAAACGTATTAGGGATCGGGCAAGCGCTTGAGCAGGATGCAGGCCATTTGAAAGTCTATCAAGGGAAAAATGAACAAGGAATGGCGCATGCGGCCATGGCGTACAGCAAGCAAATGCTGAGAAGAAAAATATATGCGGTGTCTACATCGGTCGGACCGGGAGCGGCTAACTTGGTGGCGGCAGCCGGCACTGCATTGGCAAACAATATCCCAGTTCTCTTGATTCCGGCAGACACATTTGCGACAAGACAGCCAGACCCTGTACTGCAGCAAATGGAGCAAGAATACAGTGCGGCGATTACGACAAACGATGCATTGAAACCTGTATCGAGATACTGGGACCGCATTACGCGCCCTGAGCAGCTGATGAGCAGTTTGCTGCGCGCGTTTGAAGTCATGACTGATCCGGCAAAAGCAGGTCCGGCAACGATTTGTATTTCTCAGGATGTTGAAGGGGAAGCATACGATTTTGATGAAAGTTTCTTCGTCAAACGGGTTCACTATATTGATCGCATGCAGCCGAGCGAGCGCGAGCTTCAAGGTGCGGCGGAGCTGATTAAATCCAGCAAAAAACCTGTGATTCTCGTCGGCGGAGGTGCAAAATATTCCGGTGCGCGCGATGAATTGGTTACTATTTCTAAAGCCTATAACATTCCGTTAGTTGAAACGCAGGCAGGAAAGTCTACTGTTGAGGCAGATTTTGCGAACAACCTTGGCGGAATGGGCATCACAGGTACACTTGCGGCAAACAAAGCGGCCCGCCAAGCTGATTTGATTATCGGCATCGGCACAAGGTATACAGATTTTGCGACATCCTCTAAGACCGCTTTTGATTTTGATAAAGCGAAGTTTTTGAACATTAACGTCAGCCGAATGCAGGCGTATAAACTTGATGCATTCCAAGTGGTGGCGGATGCGAAAGTGACGCTTGGCAAACTGCACGGCTTGCTTGAAGGCTATGAGAGCGAGTTCGGCACAACGATCCGGGAGCTGAAGGACGAATGGCTAGCTGAACGCGAGCGTCTCAGCAAAGTGACGTTTAAGCGGGAAGCGTTTGATCCGGAAATCAAAAATCATTTTTCTCAGGAGGTCCTGAATGAATATGCTGACGCGTTGAATACGGAGCTTCCGCAAACAACGGCATTGCTGACAATCAACGAGACGATTCCTGAAGACAGCGTCATCATCTGTTCAGCTGGCTCACTCCCAGGAGATTTGCAGCGTCTGTGGCATTCTAATGTTCCGAATACGTATCACCTGGAGTATGGGTATTCTTGCATGGGCTATGAAGTGTCCGGGACACTCGGTCTTAAACTGGCCCACCCTGACAGAGAAGTGTATTCAATCGTCGGAGACGGCAGCTTCCTGATGCTTCATTCTGAATTGATCACGGCGATTCAGTACAACAAGAAAATCAATGTGCTGCTCTTTGACAACTCAGGATTCGGATGTATCAACAACCTGCAAATGGATCACGGCAGCGGCAGCTACTATTGCGAGTTCCGCACAGATGACAACCAAATCCTGAATGTCGATTACGCGAAAGTCGCTGAGGGATACGGCGCGAAAACCTATCGCGCAAACACAGTAGAAGAATTAAAAGCGGCGTTAGAGGATGCGAAGAAACAGGATGTATCAACATTAATTGAAATGAAGGTGCTGCCTAAAACAATGACGGACGGCTATGACAGCTGGTGGCATGTCGGGGTGGCAGAGGTATCTGAACAAGAAAGCGTTCAGAAGGCATACGAAGCAAAAGAGAAAAAGCTGGAATCTGCGAAGCAGTATTAGAGGGGAGGCACCATAGATGGGCAAAAATGAAATCCTGTGGGGAATCGCTCCCATTGGGTGGCGGAATGATGACATGCCTGAAATTGGAGCGGGAAATACACTTCAGCATTTGTTAAGTGATATCGTTGTCGCACGTTTTCAAGGCACGGAGGTCGGGGGCTTTTTCCCCGAACCTGCCATCCTGAACAAAGAGCTGAAGCTTCGGAACTTACGCATTGCAGGAAAATGGTTCAGCAGTTTTATTTTGCGTGACGGACTTGGTGAAGCGGCAAAGGCATTTACCCTGCATTGTGAGTATTTGCAGCAAGTAAACGCGGATGTCGCAGTTGTCTCTGAACAAACGTACAGCGTGCAAAGCTTGGAGAAAAACGTGTTCACAGAGAAGCCGCACTTTACGGATGATGAATGGGAGCGGCTTTGCGAAGGGCTGAATCACCTTGGCGAAATTGCCGCTCAGCATGGCTTGAAGCTTGTCTATCATCATCATCTCGGCACTGGTGTCCAAACAGCGGAAGAAGTGGACCGCCTGATGGCAGGAACTGACCCTGCGCATGTACACCTCCTCTATGATACAGGCCATGCGTATATTTCTGACGGCGATTACATGGGGATGCTTGAGAAGCATATCGGCCGCATTAAGCATGTGCACTTTAAGGATGCCCGCCTGAATGTCATGGAACAATGCAGACTCGAAGGACAATCGTTCCGGCAATCATTTTTAAAAGGCATGTTTACGGTTCCCGGTGACGGCTGCATTGACTTTAGAGAAGTATATCAGCTGCTGTTGAAGCACAGTTATTCCGGATGGATTGTCATTGAAGCTGAACAGGACCCCGATGTTGCAAACCCGCTGGAGTATGCATTGATTGCGAGAAACTATATTGATCAGCAGTTGTTGGATCTGGCTTAATGGGGACTGGACATATGGGCAATACCAATGGAGATTCAGCCTTCAATAAACGGACAATCGCGGCAGCATTGGCCAACTATATTGATGCCGGTTCAATTGTGGCAGGCTCCGCCGGTTTATCATTATGGGTCAGTTACCTTAAGCTATCTGATACGCAAATCGGGCTGCTCGGCGCGCTGAGCGCAAATGCGATTTCTGCCGCTGTCGGCGCGCTGCTTGGCGGGTTTCTGGCTGATAAAGTCGGACGGAAGGCTGTTTATACCAATAGTATGCTGGTTTATGCACTAGGGATTTGTTTGGTTTTGTTCGGGGTTAATTTCCCCATGTTGTTAAGCGGTTACATCATTATCGGTTTATCAGTAGGAGCTGATATAACCGCGTCATGGACCATTATTGCGGAAAATGCGCCAAAGAAGAATCGGGCCAGACATTGCGGCGTAGCACAAGTCGCTTGGGCCGCGGGCGCTGTCGTTGTACTGCTCCTCTCCGTACTGGCCGGTGACTTGGGACTCTTGGGGAATAAAATCGTATTTGCCCATCTGCTTGTGATTGCGCTGATTACGTACATCCTGAGAATCAGGCTTCCGGAATCAGACGCCTGGCAGACAAAAAATCAGCCGGAGGATGCTCAGGCAGAGAAGCCGGCTGTATGGAATAAGACATCGTATTTTGATTTGCTCAAGCCTATGTATCTAAAAAGCATATTGTTTTTGATGGGTGTGTACTTGGTTTGGAACTTAGCCGCCGGGGTCATGGGCTTCTTTATGCCATACATTTATCAGCAGGTCGGCGGTGTATCTGCCAACATGGCCAACCTTTTGCAAATGGGGCTGTTTATCTTCACAGGATTGGGGGTCGCCTTGATCTTCATGCCCTTTGCCGACAAATATAGAAAAACCGTATTTGGAATCGCCGCTTTCATGGCGGTGATTGGGTGGACACTGTTTCTGCTGCCAGTTGAAGGCCTGCCGATTCTGCTCCTGTTTATTGTCGTGATCGGCATCAATAACGGAGCAGGGCAGCAAGCGAACTATCAGTTATGGGCCAGTGAAATCTTTCCTACGCAATATCGTGCTTCCGCACAAGGACTGATGTTTTTCCTTGTCCGTATTTCAATAGGGATTTGGAGTCTGTTTGTCCCAATGATTATCACCAATTTCGGCATTGGAACAATGGCTGCAATTCTTCTCGGATGTGTGACGGCCAGTATGATCATCGGGCTGCTCTTTGCGCCGAATACGTCTGGCAAGTCGCTTGAACAAATTCAAGAGGAACTCTACGGATCTCCTCAGAGCCAAGTAAAGCAAGGAACAGAAAGCAAAATCATGTAACCAACAGAAGGAGTGGCTGTCAATGAGTTTACGTATTGGCGTAATTGGAACTGGAGCAATCGGAAAAGAACATATTAACCGCATCACGAACAAGCTGTCCGGCGCGGAAATTGTAGCTGTAACGGATGTTAATCATGAAGCTGCACAAAAGGTCGTTGAGCAATACCAATTAACCGCGACGGTTTATCCGAATGATGACAGCCTGCTTGCAGACGAAAATGTAGACGCTGTCTTAGTGACAAGCTGGGGGCCTGCGCATGAGTCAAGCGTGTTGAAAGCCATTAAAGCCCAGAAATATGTGTTCTGTGAAAAACCGCTCGCGACAACGGCTGAAGGATGCATGCGAATCGTCGAAGAAGAAATCAAAGTGGGCAAACGCCTTGTTCAAGTCGGCTTCATGCGCCGTTATGACAGCGGTTACGTACAGCTGAAGGAAGCACTCGATAACCATGTGATTGGCGAACCGCTTATGATTCACTGCGCGCACCGCAACCCGACTGTAGGAGATAACTACACAACCGATATGGCCGTAGTCGACACGCTTGTTCATGAAATTGATGTACTGCACTGGCTCGTCAACGATGACTACGAGTCCGTTCAAGTCATCTACCCGAAAAAATCGAAAAACGCGCTGCCGCATTTAAAAGATCCGCAAATCGTCGTAATTGAAACAAAAGGCGGTATCGTCATCAATGCTGAAATCTATGTGAACTGTAAATACGGCTATGACATTCAATGCGAAATCGTCGGAGAAGACGGCATCATCAAGCTTCCCGAGCCATCAAGCATCAGCTTGAGAAAAGAAGGCAGATTCAGCACTGATATTTTGATGGATTGGCAGAGACGCTTTGTCGCTGCGTATGATGTGGAAATCCAAGACTTTATTGATTCGATTCAAAAGAAAGGCGAGGTCAGCGGACCGACGGCATGGGACGGCTATATTGCTGCTGTCACGACTGACGCGTGTGTAAAAGCCCAGGAATCTGGACAAAAAGAAAAGGTTGAATTGAAGGAAAAACCGGAATTCTATCAATCTTTTACAACAGTTCAAAACTAAAAAACAGAGGAGTGAAAATATGAAATTAGCATTGGATCCATCCATGTATCGTGATGATTTAACTTTAGAGGAAATGGTCTATAAAACGGCAGAGCTCGGCTATGAATATATCGAATTATCGCCGCGCGAGGATTTTTGCCCATTTTATAAATATCCGAAAGTCGATTCAGCAAAGATCAAACAATTAAAGCGGCTGTTAAGGGATACAGGTGTTAAGCTTTCATCGCTTCTTCCTCTTTACCACTGGGCGGGTCCTGATGAAGACCGCCGCCAGGCAGCAGTGCGCAACTGGAAACGGGCAATCGAAATTGCGGTTGAACTTGAAGTGGATTTGATGAACAGCGAATTCAGCGGTTCAAAATATGATCCTTTAACAAGTGAAGAAAAATTTATCAAATCCATGGATGAGCTTCTGCCAGTCTTTGAAAAAGAAGGCATGAAACTCAATCTTCAAGCCCACCCATACGATTTTATCGAAACGCACAAAGGTGCGATGGATATGATCCGCGCGCTTGACAAGGATTGGATCAATCTTGTCTACTCGACTGCGCATACGTTCTTCTATGATGACGGCAAAGGCGACATCGTGACCATGTTTGACGAAGCCGGCGACCGCCTCACACATGTTTTATTTGCAGATACCTATAATCATAAAGCGGCTCATGGCCTTCGCTACATCGTCAATCCGCCTGACGCGAAAGTAACGGTTCACCAGCATTTGGACATTGGCCAAGGCGAGGTTGATTTTGATACGATTTTCAGAAAACTGAGAGAGATGAAGTTCGACGGAATTGCGACGAATGCCGTATTTGCTTGGGTCGATGAAAGAGCGGATGAATCAAGCCGATTTATGCTTAAGAAAATGAAAGAAGAATTAGGTCTGGCATAAGCTGAGCATGGAGTTCGGCGGGATATGGCGACAGCCTTCCTGCCGAACTCCCTTCATATCTAAAACGCAGATGGGGGAGTCTGGCATGAAACTTTGTTTTAATGAAGCGACAACATTGGAAAACTCAAACCTTAAACAGGATTTAGAACTATGCGAAAAGCACGGCTATGATTATATTGAAATCCGCACAATGGATAAGCTGCCCGAGTACTTAAAAAATCATTCATTGGCAGATCTTGCGGAATATTTTCAAACCCATCACATCAAACCGCTTGCTTTAAACGCGCTTGTTTTCTTCAACAACCGTGATGAAAAGGGCCACAACGAGATCATCACTGAATTTAAAGGCATGATGGAAACATGCAAAACCCTCGGTGTGAAATATGTGGTGGCCGTTCCGCTTGTGACAGAGCAGAAGATTGTAAAAGAAGAGATCAAAAAGAGCAGTGTAGACGTGCTGACTGAGCTGTCAGATATCGCGGAGCCGTACGGCGTAAAAATCGCGCTTGAATTTGTCGGCCATCCGCAATGTACGGTCAATACGTTTGAACAGGCGTATGAGATCGTAAACACAGTTAACCGTGACAATGTCGGGCTTGTCCTTGATAGTTTTCACTTCCATGCAATGGGTTCAAATATTGAGAGCTTAAAGCAGGCGGACGGAAAGAAAATCTTCATCTATCATATTGATGATACAGAAGATTTCCCAATCGGCTTTTTAACAGATGAGGATCGTGTATGGCCGGGACAAGGGGCAATTGACTTAGATGCCCACTTATCAGCACTGAAGGAAATCGGCTTCTCTGATGTTGTTTCGGTTGAGCTCTTCCGGCCTGAATACTATAAGCTGACTGCTGAGGAAGCCATTCAAACAGCGAAAAAAACAACGGTTGATGTTGTATCAAAATACTTCAGCATGTAATGGGTAAAGGAGGGGTGGACATGGCTTTTGTATCGATGAAAGAGCTTCTTGAAGATGCAAAGCGGGAGCAATATGCAATTGGCCAGTTTAATATCAACGGCCTGCAATGGACGAAGGCGATTTTGCAGGCGGCGCAAAAGGAGCAATCACCGGTCATCGCCGCGGCTTCCGATCGCCTAGTTGACTATTTAGGCGGATTTAAAACGATTGCCGCCATGGTAGGCGCGTTAATGGAGGACATGGCGATTACCGTTCCGGTCGTGCTTCATCTCGATCACGGCAGCAGTGCGGAACGCTGCAGACAGGCCATTGATGCCGGATTCAGCTCAGTGATGATTGACGGCTCCCATCAGCCGATTGACGAGAATATCGCGATGACAAAAGAAGTCACCGATTATGCCGCAAAACACGGCGTGTCAGTAGAAGCCGAAGTCGGCACGGTCGGCGGAATGGAAGACGGACTGGTCGGCGGGGTCCGCTATGCCGATATCACGGAATGTGAGCGGATCGTTAAAGAAACCAATATCGACGCGCTGGCCGCCGCCCTCGGCTCTGTACACGGCAAATATCAGGGTGAGCCGAATCTCGGATTTAAGGAAATGGAGACTATCTCCCGCATGACTGATATTCCCCTCGTTCTTCACGGGGCATCCGGGATTCCGCAGGATCAGATCAAAAAAGCCATCACGCTCGGCCACGCGAAGATCAATATCAATACGGAATGTATGGTAGCGTGGACAGACGAAACACGCCGCATGTTTCAAGAAAACAGCGATCTGTACGAACCGCGCGGCTATTTGACACCCGGCATTGAAGCTGTGGAAGAGACAGTGCGAAGCAAAATGAGAGAGTTCGGATCAGCCGGTAAAGCAGCTAAGCAGCAGGTCGGCTAAAGAGACCAGAAACCGCCGAGATGGCGGTTTTTTTGTGCGGTGTTGCGTCCATACGCCCAAAACGATTATGATGATGGCAGCAGTGTAAGAAACGGGAGTGGTTCAGTTTGAATAAAATCATGATTGTGGAAGACAGTGAAGACATTCGCGGACTATTGCAGAATTACCTTGAAAAATACGGATATCAAACAGTGGTCGCCGCGGATTTTACAACTGTTCTTGATGTCTTTTTGCGGGAAAAGCCCGATGTGGTGCTGCTTGATATCAATTTGCCGGCATATGACGGATATTATTGGTGCCGGCAGATCCGCCAGCACTCCACAAGCCCAATCATCTTTATTTCTGCCAGAAGCGGGGAAATGGATCAGGTAATGGCGATTGAAAATGGGGGAGACGATTATATCGAAAAACCGTTTTCTTATGATATTGTGCTGGCGAAAATCAAAAGCCAGATCCGGAGGGCGTACGGGGAGTACGCCGCAAAGCAGGGAGAGAAAGTGGTTGAATATGCCGGCGTCCAGCTCTTTGTGGAACGGTTTGAACTGCGTTTTCAGGATGAAAAAAGCGAGCTTTCTAAAAAAGAAAGCAAGCTTTTGGAAGTGCTGCTTGAGCGGGGAGAAAAGGTGACGAGTCGGGACCGTCTCATGGAAAAGACGTGGGACACCGACATATTCATCGATGATAATACACTTAACGTGTATATCACGCGGCTCAGAAAAAAACTGCGGGAGCTGAATGCGCCTGTTTCTATCGAAGCGGTGCGGGGCGAAGGCTACCAGCTGAGGGCACAGTCATGAAGCTGTTTCTCCGGTCTCATGCAGTGCTGATTCTGCTTTTTCTCCTTCAAGGGCTGTTTGTCTTCTTTTATTACTGGTTTGCGGGTCTTCATTCTTTTTCTCACTTGTTTTACATATTGGGCGTGCAGCTTCTTATTTTGGCGGGCTATCTTGCCTATCGCTGGTACAAAGATCGCGGCGTGTATCATTGGCTCAGCTCGGGGCAGGAAGGGACGGATATCCCGTATCTCGGTTCTTCAGTGTTCTGTTCAGAGCTGTATGAAAAGCAGATGGAGCTGATCCGGCTGCAGCACCAGAAGCTCCATGAGACCGAAGCCAAGCTTGACGCGCGGGTGACGTATATGAATCAATGGGTGCACCAAGTAAAGACGCCGCTGTCGGTCATTAATTTAATCATTCAAGAAGAGGATGAGCCCGTTTTTGAACAAATCAAAAAAGAAGTCCGGCAGATTGAATTCGGGCTGGAGACGCTTCTTTATTCTTCAAGGCTCGACCTGTTTGAACGGGATTTTAAAATCGAAGCGGTTTCCCTGTCCGAGCTTCTCCAATCAGTCATTCAAAGCTATAAACGATTTTTTATTCAATATCGCGTTTATCCGAAAATGAACGTTTGCGATGATCATCAGATTTACACCGATGCCAAATGGCTCAAATTTGCGATCGGCCAAGTGGTCACAAATGCGGTCAAGTATTCAGCGGGCAAGAGTGACAGACTTGAGCTGAATGTCTTCCGCGATGAAGACAGGACGGTGCTTGAAGTCAAAGATTACGGTGTCGGGATTCCCTCGCAAGACATCAAGCGGGTGTTTGACCCTTATTACACCGGTGAAAACGGGCGGCGTTTCCAAGAATCTACGGGAATCGGCCTCCATCTCGTCAAAGAAATTACAGGTAAGCTCAATCATACGGTGGACATCAGCTCGTCTCCCGGTGAAGGGACATCAGTTCGATTTTCATTTCTTACAAAAATGTAAGGCTGCGTTAAGAAAACAACATAGCCCGCTTTGTTTCCCCTTGATAACATGGATTTATGTCAAGGGGATTTTTATGTTGAACGTCCCGGCACTACATGAAAGCAGCCCAGATCAACAAGAATAAAACCATAAGGAGGATTTTCATGGCGAATATGCTTGAAGTCAAACATATAAATAAAACCTATAAAGGACAAGTGTCCTATCAAGCCTTAAAGCAAATTTCATTTTCAATAGAAGAAGGCGAGTTCACGGCAGTGATGGGGCCGTCCGGGTCCGGAAAAACAACGCTTTTGAATATCATTTCAACGATTGACCGTCCAGATTCAGGCGATATCCTGATTCACGGAGAAAACCCGCATCGCCTGAAGCGGACAAAGCTCGCTCATTTCCGCCGCAAGCAGCTCGGATTTGTGTTTCAGGATTTCAACCTTCTGGACACGCTGACAATCGGTGAAAATATCATGCTGCCGTTAACGCTTGAAAAAGAAGCACCGTCTGTAATGGAAGAAAAACTGCAAGGCATCGCGGCAAAGCTCGGAATTGAAAACCTGCTCAACAAACGGACGTTTGAAGTATCCGGAGGACAGCGCCAGCGTGCCGCCATCGCAAGAGCGGTCATTCATAAGCCGTCACTCATCCTGGCCGATGAACCGACGGGCAACCTTGATTCCAAAGCGTCAAAAGACGTCATGGAAACGATGCAGAGCCTGAATCAGGATGATCATGTCACGGCTTTGATGGTGACCCACGATCCTGTTGCGGCAAGCTACTGTCGCCGCGTCATCTTTATAAAAGACGGCGAACTGTTTAATGAGATTTACCGCGGGGAAAACCGCCAAGTATTTTATGAACAAATTCTCGATGTGCTGTCTATGCTGGGGGGAAACGCAAATGACCTTTCTTCAGTTCGCTTATAAAAACGTCACGAGAAACAAAAGGGCCTATCTTGCATTCTTTTTAAGCAGCGCCTTTTCCGTTTTGATTTTCTTTACCTTTGCGATGTTCCTGTTTCATCCGGCATTAAAGGAAGGCTACCTGAATAATATCGCCAAAAAAGGCTTAACCGCTGCGGAATGGATGATCTTTGTTTTTTCTTTCTTATTTGTTCTGTATTCGGTTAACGCATTTTTGAAATCGAGAAATAAAGAATTCGGCATCCTGCTCATGCAGGGCATCACGCCGGGGCAGCTGAGAAAGCTCATTACTGCGGAAAATATGATCATCGGCGTCATGTCAATTGCAGCCGGCATTATCGGAGGATTCATTTTTTCAAAGACGTTCTTTACGGTCGGCGCTTATATTTTAGAAATGGACGCGCTGCCTTTGTATATGCCTTGGAAAGCGCTCGGTATTACGGCCTGCGGATTTCTGCTCTTATTTTTCTTTTTATCGCAGTTTACGATCCTTTTTGTCAGATCAAATACGGTTATCAAATTAATAAAGGGCACTGACAAGGTTAAGCCGGAGCCTAAGCCGTCCGTGCTTCTGTCCTTATTCGGCATCGCCTGTCTGTGCGGCGGGTACGGCATGGTTCTTAAAGGCAATGTCCACGGGGCCGAACCGTTTATCATTTTACTGCTCACCGTCATCGGAACATATTTCTTTTTCAGCCAAAGCAGCATATGGATTCTGCGCGCGCTGAAGAAGTGGAAAACCTTTTATCTGCGCGGGAAAAACGTCATTTGGGTTTCTGACCTTGTCTATCGTTTAAAAGACAACGCCCGCCTGTTCTTTATTGTCAGCATTATTTCCGCGGTTGCGTTTACTGCGACAGGCGTGCTCGCAATGTACAAATCGACTGTCGGGGCGGAAGAGTCCGCTTATGAAATGGAGTATTTATCCTACAGCAACAATCCAAAAGAACAGACTCATTTGAAAGATATTGACCATGAACTGAAAACACACGGCTTTACGTATGAGAAAGACAAAATAGATGTTTCCTATGTTCGCTATCAGGAAGGAGAAACTGTTCCCCCTGTTTACATGATCAGCAAATCGGATGTATCAAAGTACTTCCATGTTAAGCTGAGCGGCCTGAAAAATGATGAGGCTGTCTATTTCCCGGGCACGTATGACCGCAATTTCAAAAACAAAGCGCCGGATCAGCTGAAACTGCTGAACCAAAAAGGCAAGCTGTCCGGACAAAAACTGTCGGTAAAAGAAGTCAAAAAACCGCTGATCTCATTGAATGCCATCATCGCAGTGAATGATCAAACCTTTGATCAGCTGAAATCACTCGGTGATAAAGCGTCATTATACGGCTACAGCTATGATCATTGGAAAGACAGTCTTGAGATCAGCCAATCCTTGCAAAATGAGATTTACGGCAATTATATCGACGTGCATTCTGATTTTGCTTCAAAAGCTGGGACTTACTATGATACGGTGCAGCTGCCGAGCCTGAGTTTATTTATCGGCCTGTTTATCGCAATTGTATTCTTTGTCGCGGCAGCAAGTTTCTTATATTTCAGGCTGTTCACTGATTTAGATGAAGACCGGGAGCGCTACCGTTCACTGGCCAAAATCGGCCTGAGTGAGCGTGAAATGGCACAAAGCGTGACAATACAATTGGCCATTCTTTTCTTCTTTCCATTTGTCATTGCCGTCATGCATACACTGTTTGCCTTGAGAACATTGGCTGTGGAAGGATATTCCGATGTCGCGGGGCCGCTCAGTCTTACCATCGGAGGGTTTTTCATTTTTCAGCTTCTATTCTTCCTCGCGGTGCGGTCAAGCTATTTGAAAAAAATGAACAAGTAAGGGGAGTGAAAAGATGAAAAAAGCAATGGCAATCCTGGCCGTCTTGGCGGCTGCTGCCGTAATATGCGGGCTTCTCTTTTTTCATAACGATGTTACAGACAGATTTAATCCGTTTATTCACCAGCAAGATGTCTATGTTCAGATTGATCGAGATGGCAAACATCTTAGCCCAGGCGGTACTGAATATACATTAGACGGATACAATGCATCCGGAAAAAAAGAAGAAGTGACCTTTTTCGCCGGCAAAGAGCTTCGGAAGAACGCGTATTTGAAGGTGAAGGCGAAAGGAAAGTATGTCGAGACTTGGGAAGAAGTCAAGTTTGAAGATATGCCGGACTCCGTGCAGTCAAAATTAAAGTGATTCATAAAAAACGGCACAGCGTGATGACTGTGCCGTTTTTTTATTTTTTATTTTCTTCGGCCCGTTTGATCAGCATGTCGGTGATGATATCCACCTGTTTGCTGACAGAAATCGGATCATACGGGTAGAACGTGTCAAAGTCATTGATAAACACGCGATTATGTTTAACAGCGTCAAGGTTCTTCCAAATAGAGGAATTCTCTAGCTTGTCGAGTGTTTTGCTTTCGCCTTTCGGGTTGTAATCCGTAATGAACATATAATCTGCGGCATACTCAGGAATAACCTCTTGAGAGAGCTGTTTCATCTCTCCTTTTTTGATGACATCTTGCTCAATTTTTTCAGGCGCTTTTAACCCAAGTGCATTGTATACAGCTTGGCCGCCGCGTCCGCCATTGTCATTGAACACCCAGAATTCGCCCTTGTCTGTGTTTTCATAAATGCCGAAGGTCGCATCTTTGTCGATGACGCCGGCAATTTTCTTTTTAGCTGTTTCCGCTTTTTTGTTAAAGTCAGCCATAAATGATTTTGCTTTGTCTTTCGCTCCGGCGATATCTCCGAACATGCTGACTGTGTCCTCTACGTTTTTCGCTGTGTTATAAGGTATGACAACAGTCGGAGCGATTTTCTTTAATTTATCAACATTCTCTTCATTCATGACAACAATTAAGTCAGGCTGAAGCTCCATCACTTTTTCAACGCTGATTGGATCACCGACATCCTTCACATTTTTCAGCTTTGATTTTAAAAACGGATTATCAAATGACCATGAGCCTGAGCCGACCACATTGGCCCCGACAGACAGCAATTCACCGGCATAAAAATCAGTGACGATGCGTTTCGGATGTGCAGGAATGTTGACGTTCCCTTTTGGTGATTTGTATGTTCTCATTTCTGTTTTTTCGGAAGCAGAATCGCTTGAGCTCCCTTTAGAAGCCGTGCCGCTGCAAGCGCTGACAAACATGAGAAGCAGCACAAGCATGCCCACGAGCAATATGTTCTTTTTCATCAAGAACCCTCCCACTATGTATCTCAATAGATTAGTAATGATTATCATTATCAATTAATAATATAGCAAGAAACCTGTTCTCCGTCTATCACTATTTTTAAGGGAGAAAGTTTTTCCCGTTTATGGGTGACGCGGTATGCCTAATCGATTATTATAGGTAAATAGGAGGAGAAAAATATGGGAATTACAAAAAGAGGTGCCGCTTGGGAATGGCTGCATAGCTGGTGGATGCTGTTTATTTTCATGCCTTTTGCCATTACCAGTTTTTTTGCCTTTTTATTTATTGGCATCAAGGTTAGAAATAGAAAGTGGATCATGTACGGAATTATTTATTTTTTCATTTTTGCGTTTGGTTTTGTTTTGCCCGATCTGCCTGGTGTTTTTATTGTGGTCCCGTTATGGGCGGTGACCATTATTCATGGATTTAAAGTGCGCCCGCTGTATTTGATTCAGCTGGATGTCTACAAAGATCATGTGGAGGCGCGGGCTTTTGCCGAGGCAAGAAGTGAAGCCGAGAGCAGATTTCATGCACCGAAACAGTCTATTCAGGATATACATATTCGCAAAGAACAGTAAGAAAAAAAGCTCAACACTCGCATTGTGTTGAGCTTTTTTATATGTTACTGCTGGTAGGATTGCTGCTGAAATGGCGTGTTTTGGCCGAATGGAAGTGTAGACACATTCGTATTCATGACGCTGGATTGTCCAGTAAGTTCTTGCTGCATTTGGTTGCACATGTTGACAACCTGCTGGCACTTTTGAATCGCCATGTCATGCCCGTGCAGCGCTTGCTGAATGGTATGTGCAGCTTGTTGTTCGTGGTTTAGAATCTGCTGCAGCATTTGGATGTTTTGCTGCTCTTGATGTAGCATTTGGCGATATTGCTGGCTGCTTTGCTGTGTTTGCTGAATGAGCTGCTGAGCAGTTTGGCGGCATTGGTTCAGCTGCTGCAAGCCGTGTTGTGTATTATGCATGAATGATCCCTCCATGTATCGATTGACGTGAGTCGGTATTATCATGCAACTTGAATGAAAAGAAATTCTGTCAAAGAGGAACTACAATTATTTTCCTCAGCTCCTCTGTCTTTGAATGAAAACGGTAGAGATTGTATACTGGGTACAAACCCTTTTTATGTAAATGTTCCGTTGTAAAATATAAGAATGGCGGAAAACGACACCCTGAAATGGGAGAATCGTATTCCGCTTTTTTTTTCTTTGTTTGCTCAGAAACCGCCTTCTCCTGCAGTAAATGGGATATTCAGCCTGTTTTCTACTGTGCGGAGGCGCTGATTGAGCCGATTTAGGCGGCGTGTATGGCGTTCAACAGCCTGGCTTAGCTGATTGACCTGTTCGGCCAGCCGCGCAATTTCGCGGTTTTGACGGCGGTCTTCGTTTGTTAGACGGGTTAATTCTCTCGACTGCTGTTCATTTTGCCGTTCAAGTGCTGCGATTCTTCTTTCTAATGCCGGCTGTCTGTCCATTTGGTATGGATCGTATACATCCTGCTGCGGATAAGAATTGTACTCATAGTGGCTATAGTAAGGTTCCTGCTGAGGCAGCTGAGGGCTGTAATATTGATAAGGGTTCATTATGATCAATCTCCTTGTGGGTGAATTCCTTATAACTTATGTAGTCATTGGCACAGCGGCACGGCATTCGCCCAAAAAGAGGAGGAAAGGATGTGATCCCCTTGAGAAACAAATATGGCATTTTGCTTTTAACTGCTGTATGCATCATGGTATCGGGCTGCCAGCAGCAAAAAGAAGAGACGCCGTTTTATTACGGAACGTGGGATGAGGGGCTTGCCCCCGGGTCAGCGGATGGCGTGAAATCAGCAACGGTCACATTTACCGAAGACGAGGTTGTGGAAACGGAAGTGATGGAAGGAAGAGGAGAGGTACAGCTGCCTTTTATGGCATACAAGGTGATTTCCCAAAGCATTGACGGGTCTATCGAGATTCAGTACCTTGGCCCCTATTATCCGCTCAAAAGCACGCTGAAAAGAGGAGAAAACGGGACGTTGATATGGAAGCAAAATGGCCAGACAAAAACGATGACAAGAATCGAATCAAAGACCGGCAGGGAGGAGAAAGATGAGAAATCAAAAAGCTGAAAGACTGGTGGCAGCGGGGCTTGTTTTACACATCATTCAGTGGATATTTATATTATGGGCTTTTCTCAAAGTCAAACATGTATTTAGCGACTATACGATCTATAACCCTAATGTCATCAGCGGCTCCATGCAGTCCTTATCGTTTATACAAATGATGCGCGCTATGATGTACTCAGGGGCAATCGTGAATTATGTTTTGTTTTTTGCCCTTGTATGGCTGATTTATGGCATAGTGCTTCATGCCATCCTGATTGTTCTGGAAATGGCGGCTTACGTCATGATCAGGCGGAATCCATCATCTTCATGGGGGTTCTTTTTCATCGCGGCGGGTGTGAAGCTTGCCATCTTGAATATAACCGGCATTCCTTTTTTAGTTGCCGGCTTTCTGCTCATGAAACAGAAAAAAGCAGAAAACGGCGTCAAGACAGAAAGAAAGCGGAAACCGCGCATACGTATCCGAAGACAAGGGCGGCGTCTAAACAGAATCCGGAGAAAACCATCTCTTCCGGTTGAATATCAAAAAGAAAAAACGATATGATGGGACTATAGCCTGAAAACGACATGAAGGAGATGCAGGATGTACAAACTAATTGCAATTGATATGGATGGAACACTTTTAAATGATCATCATGAAGTAACAGAGGAGGTCCGCAACGCCCTTCACGCGGCAAAAGCGGAAGGTGTCAAAATTGTGCTTTGCACCGGCCGGCCGATCGGAGGTGTGCAGAGATATTTAGATGAACTGAATTTAATTGAAGAAGGCGACTATGTTATTGCGTATAATGGAGCGCTTGTTCAAAATACGCATACAAATGAAGTGGTCTCGGAGCTGTCTCTCGGCTATGATGATTTGGCTTCATTATATGACCTGAGCTTAGAGCTGAAGACGCCGATGCATTTCTTTGACTCATCTAATTTGTATACGCCTAACCGGGATATTAGCGAATTTACTGTATACGAATCCTATGTGACACAGGTGCCGCTTCATTTCCGCAAGATTGACGAGGTGCCAAAAGATATCCTCATCCCAAAAGTGATGTTTATTGATAAACCGGAGAACTTAAGCCGCGTCATTACATCGATTCCGAAAGACGTAAGAGAAAAATATACAATGGTCAAAAGCGCGCCTTTCTTTTATGAAATTCTGCACTCGGAAGCCAGCAAAGGAAATGCTGTACGCCAGCTGGCCCAGCTGCTTGGAATTGAACAGGCGGAAGTCATGTGCATAGGCGACAACGGGAACGACCTGACAATGATTGAATGGGCGGGCTGCGGGGTTGCCATGGCAAACGCCATCCCAGAAGTATTGGAAGCCGCAAACTTTCAAACACGCTCCAATAATGAACATGGTGTTGCGCATGCGATTCACGAGCTTGTTTTGTCGAAATAATGAAATCCAGCCTCTTAGAAGGCTGGATTTTTTCGTTTTATTTGATGTAATGTCAATTCTTTGACGAACCGATTTGACTTTCGTTATGCTGATAAAACCAATTCGTTCACAATATGTATGATATTAATCTGAATTGAAAAGGGGACTGATCAGATGTGCACAAGTCTTACATTGGAAACTGCTGACCGTAAACATGTATTAGCGAGAACAATGGATTTTGCATTTCAGCTGGGGACGGAGGTCATTCTCTATCCACGGCGTTACAGCTGGAAGAGTGAAGCTGACGGAAAGGCTCATAAGACACAGTACGCATTTATCGGTATGGGAAGAAAACTTGGTAATATTCTATTTGCAGACGGCGTTAATGAAAACGGTTTATCGTGTGCTGCGCTTTATTTTCCGGGCTATGCAGAGTACGAAAAAACGATACGGGAAGATACCGTTCACATTGCCCCGCATGAGTTTGTGACATGGGTGCTGTCAGTCTGTCAGTCTTTGGAAGACGTAAAAGAAAAGATTCGATCTTTAACGATTGTAGAGAAAAAATTAGATCTATTGGATACAGTTTTACCGCTTCACTGGATATTGTCAGACCGGACGGGACGAAGCCTGACGATAGAACCGAGAGCAGACGGCCTCAAAGTCTATGACAATCAACCTGGTGTCATGACGAACAGCCCCGACTTTATATGGCATGTAACCAATCTGCAGCAATATACAGGAATCAGACCGAAGCAATTAGAGAGCAAAGAGATGGGCGGGTTAGCCCTTTCCGCTTTTGGCCAAGGCTTAGGAACTGTTGGCCTGCCGGGGGATTATACACCGCCTTCCCGGTTTGTCAGAGCTGTTTATTTGAAAGAACACCTAGAGCCGGCGGCCGATGAAACGAAAGGTGTAACAGCCGCTTTTCACATTTTGGCAAATATGACAATACCAAAGGGCGCAGTGATAACGGAAGAAGACGAAATTCATTATACGCAATATACTTCCGTGATCTGCAACGAAACTGGAAACTACTATTTCCACCACTATGACAATCGGCAAATCCAAAAAGTGAGTTTATTTCATGAAGACCTAGACCGCCTTGAGCCTAAAGTGTTTTCTGCTAAAGCAGAAGAAAGTATTCTAGAACTTAATTAAGATTCAATTAGCTGATTTCGGTATGAATCCGGGATCAGCTTATTTTTTTATGTGATGTCTCAGCTTCTGAATGAGTGGGAAAATGGACCGTTCTACGACGGCGATCTCGCGCGTTTATTAGCAAAGAGCAAAAGCGGCGGCAAAATGCGTATGGTCGTAAGTACAGATAAGGTACAAGCTACATTTATATAAACTTTGGATCAAAACGAGTCTCAGCATCAGACTGGTTTTGCCAGTATACAGGTTGCACAAATGCCGCCCCATGATTCTGCGAGATTCTTTTCAGCTTAAAAAGAAAAATTTGATCTTAACTCATTGACAAACGTCCAAGACAAAGGTACATTTTGATTTATTCATATTAAACGACTAGGAATATAGGAGTTTATTTTTCGGATTATTCAGCCTAAAAACATGATAAAAGGAGTATCGTCATGACAAGCAAAAAGAAACAAATCAAATTAGGGGTATTTTTAGCAGGTACAGGCCATCATGTTGCGTCTTGGCGGCACCCGGACGCGCCTTCAGATGCGAGCATGAATTTGGATTATTTTAAAGAGCTTGCGAAAACAGCGGAGCGAGGCAAGCTGGATATGCTGTTTTTAGCAGATAGCTTATCAATTGACAGCAAATCACATCCAAATGTATTAACAAGGTTTGAACCATTCACCCTGCTCTCTGCTTTGGCGCAGGTCACATCAAAAATTGGACTGACTGCAACAGCCTCCACTACATACAGCGAGCCATTCCATATTGCCAGACAGTTTGCGTCATTGGATCATCTGTCCAACGGCCGTGCCGGATGGAACGTCGTCACTTCATCTATTGAATCAACAGCGCTGAATTTCAGCGGTGAAAAGCACCTTGAACACCATTTGCGCTATCAGCGGGCAGAGGAATTTGTCGAAGTTGTAAAGGGGCTTTGGAATTCATGGGAAGAGGACGCCTTTATCCGTAATAAAGAAACGGGTGAATTCTTTGACAAAGAAAAAATGCATGAGCTGAACCATAAAGGAGAATATTTCTCGGTTCGCGGACCTCTGAACGTTTCAAGAACGCCGCAGGGCCAACCGGTCATTATCCAGGCAGGATCATCAGGAGACGGTAAAGCGCTGGCTGCCAGAACAGCAGAAGTGATCTTCACAGCACAAAACCACCTGGAATCAGCTCAAGAATTTTATCAATCCATTAAAGAACAGGCAGCGGAATTCGGACGTGATCCAGAAAAAATTGCAATCATGCCGGGTATTTTCCCGATCATTGCCGATACAGAAGAAGCGGCGCAAGCCAAATACAAGGAGCTTCAAGATCTGATTATCCCATCTGTCGGTCTGCAAATTCTCCAAAATTACTTAGGCGGAATTGATTTGTCGGCATATCCGCTTGATGGGCCGCTGCCGAAGCTTGACGCAGAAGCTTCAAATGCTGTGAAGAGCCGCTTCAAGCTTGTTCAGGAGATGGCTGAACGTGACAATATGACGATACGAGAGCTTTACAAATACGTTGCAGGCTCCAGAGGCCACCATATCTTCGTCGGCACGCCGGAGCAGCTCGCCGACAAGATGCAGGAATGGGTGGATAAGAAAGCGTGTGACGGGTTTAACATCATGCCTCCGCTTCTTCCAGAAGGAATTGAAGTGTTTGTTGATCAAGTGGTTCCGATTTTACAGGAGCGCGGCGTGTTCAGAAAAGAATATGAAGGCACAACATTACGAGAGCACTTCGGTTTGGAAAAGCCGATAAACCGCTATGCAAAGTAAGGAGGAACGCTAGATGAAGCCACAATATCGCCTTGCAGTTGAACGTGATGCCGAACAGCTTCTCGCGCTGACATTGCGGGCTTATGAACCCATTCGAAAGCTCGGCATTCGTTTTGCTGCCGCTCATGCGGATTTGGATTTGGTGCTGCAAAATATTCGGAAAAACGCTTGCTACGTCATGGAAGAAGACGGGCGGATCATCGCGACCATCACCTTGAGAATGCCTTGGGGAAAACAGCCGGGGCCGTATGGCGTTCCGCATATCTGGTGGTTTGCTGTGGACCCCGACACCGGTAAAAAAGGAATCGGAACAAAGCTGCTTCAATGGCTGGAGGAAACAATCCTTCGTGATACGTTAAAGGTTCCGTTTGTCTCACTCGGAACAGCGGATAAGCATCCGTGGCTGATTGAGATGTACGAACGAAAAGGGTATGTCCGCTCAGGTGAACAAGACCTTGGAAAAGGGCATATCACAGTCTATATGAAAAAACAATTGCGTCACGATCTATAAAAAAAAAGAAGAGGCGGGAAAATCAAATGAAAATGAAAAAATGGACTGTGCTGGTCGTTGCTGCATTATTAGCGGTGCTCTCAGCTTGCGGCAATGGAAACAGCAGCAGTAAAGAGGATGACAATGTGCTTCATGTCGGTGCGACAGGACAAAGTTACCCATTTGCTTATAAAGAAAACGGAAAGCTGACAGGTTTTGACGTGGAAGTGATGGAAGCGGTCGCTAAGAAAATTGACATGAAACTGGACTGGAAGCTGCTTGAATTCAGCGGGCTGATGGGAGAGCTTCAAACAGGCAAGCTTGACACCATTTCCAACCAGGTAGCTGTGACAGACGAACGTAAGGAAACGTATAACTTTACGAAACCATACGCTTATGCGGGAACACAGATTGTCGTCAAAAAAGACAATACTGACATCAAATCAGTAGACGATTTAAAAGGCAAGACAGTCGCAGCCGTTCTTGGTTCAAACCACGCGAAAAACCTTGAAAGCAAAGATCCTGATAAAAAAATCAATATCAAAACGTATGAAACACAAGAGGGTACGTTGAAGGATGTTGCGTACGGCCGTGTAGACGCTTATGTCAACAGCCGAACTGTATTGATCGCGCAAATCAAGAAGACCGGTTTGCCATTAAAGCTTGCAGGAGATCCGATTGTTTACGAACAGGTTGCATTCCCATTTGCCAAGGACGATGCGCACGACAAGCTCCGCAAAAAAGTCAATAAGGCGCTAGATGAATTGCGTAAAGACGGAACACTGAAAAAACTCTCTGAAAAATACTTTAATGAAGATATCACAGTAGAACAGAAGCATTAAGAAACGGCGGTGAATCACCAGAATGAACACGATTGATTGGGAATTCATGATATCAGCGTTCCCGACTTTAATTCAGGCCCTTCCGATCACGTTGTTTATGGCCATAGCGGCTATGATTTTTGCCATTATCGGAGGACTTATTCTCGCACTCATTACAAAGAACAAAATTCCAGTGCTTCATCAGCTGTCAAAGCTGTATATATCCTTTTTCCGAGGCGTGCCGACACTGGTGCAGCTGTTCTTAATCTATTACGGGCTGCCGCAGCTATTTCCAGAGATGAGCAAAATGACAGCTCTCACAGCCGCTATCATCGGGTTAAGCTTAAAAAATGCAGCATATTTGGCAGAAATCTTCCGGGCTGCCCTCAATTCTGTTGATGACGGGCAGCTGGAGGCGTGCCTGTCTGTCGGTATGACAAAATTTCAGGCATACAGACGGATTATTTTGCCTCAAGCGATCCGAAATGCGATTCCGGCAACGGGTAATACATTTATCGGGCTCCTGAAAGAAACGTCACTGGCCTTTACATTAGGGGTCATGGAGATGTTCGCCCAAGGGAAGATGTACGCTTCAGGAAACCTCAAATATTTTGAGACGTACTTGGCAGTTGCGATCGTCTATTGGGTTCTTACCATTATCTACAGCATGTTGCAGGACTTGTTTGAACGTGCCATGAGCAAGCCATACCGGACTTAGAGGTGAAATCAGTTGATAACAGTAAAAAATATTCGCAAAGCGTTTAAAGATCTCGTCGTGCTCGACGGAATCGATCTAGAAGTGAAACGCGGAGAAGTGGTGGCAATCATCGGTCCGTCCGGTTCCGGAAAATCAACGCTTCTCCGGTGCTTAAATCTATTAGAGCGTCCGGATCAAGGCCTTATTGAAATCGGAGAAGCCAAACTGAACGCGGAAAAGTTTACACGCAAGGAAGCACATCGGCTTCGCCAGCAAACGGCCATGGTCTTTCAAAACTACAATCTGTTTAAAAATAAAACGGCTCTGCAAAACATTACAGAAGCTTTAATCGTGGCTCAACATAAACCACGCGACGAAGCGAAACGTATTGGATTGGAGATTCTGAAACAAGTCGGTCTGGAGCATAAGGCTGACAGCTATCCGATCACAATGTCCGGCGGCCAGCAGCAGCGAATCGGCATCGCCCGGGCGCTTGCAGTCAATCCGCATGCGATTTTGCTGGATGAACCAACGTCAGCGCTTGACCCTGAGCTCGTCACAGGGGTGCTTCAGGTCATCAAGTCCATTGCGGAAAAACAAACAACGATGATCATTGTTACACACGAAATGGCGTTTGCAAAAGAGGTTGCTGATCAAGTGATTTTTATGGCAGACGGACATATTATCGAGCAGGGAACGCCAGAAGAACTGTTTGACCATCCGAAAAACGAACGGACGAAACGATTTATCAAGCAGGTGGGAGAGCCTGCAGAGCTTATATAAGAAGGGGAGAAGAACAATGGCCGACAAAGCGTTTCATACCCGTTTAATCAATATGCGGCGTGATCTTCATGAACATCCTGAACTGTCATTTCAAGAGGTTGAAACGACGAAAAAAATCCGCCGCTGGCTTGAGGAGGAGCAAATCGAAATACTTGATGTTCCTCAATTGGAGACTGGCGTGATTGCAGAAATCAAAGGACGGGAAGACGGCCCCGTGATAGCAATACGAGCGGATATTGACGCGCTCCCGATCCAAGAACAGACGAATCTCCCATTTGCATCTAAGGTTGATGGCACAATGCATGCATGTGGACACGATTTTCATACTGCTTCTATTATTGGCACAGCGATTTTGCTGAATCAAAGAAAGGCCGAGCTGAAAGGTACAGTCCGCTTTATCTTTCAGCCGGCCGAAGAAATTGCCGCAGGAGCAAGAAAGGTCATCGAAGCTGGCGTACTTGATGGCGTTTCCGCGATTTTCGGCATGCACAATAAGCCGGATCTGCCTGTCGGAACCATTGGTGTAAAGGAAGGTCCGCTTATGGCAAGTGTTGACCGGTTTGAGATCGTCATCAAAGGGAAAGGCGGACACGCCGGCATCCCGAATAACAGTATTGATCCAATCGCTGCAGCCGGACAAATCATCAGCGGGCTGCAATCTGTGGTCAGCCGCAATATCAGCTCACTGCAAAACGCAGTCGTCAGTATCACAAGAGTACAGGCGGGCACCTCGTGGAACGTGATTCCAGACCAAGCTAAAATGGAGGGGACGGTTCGAACCTTTCAAAAAGAAGCGAGGCAGGGTGTTCCGGAGCATATGAGACGAGTGGCTGAAGGAATTGCAGCGGGCTATGGGGCACAAGCAGAATTCAAGTGGTTTCCTTATTTGCCTTCCGTTCAGAATGACGGCACATTTTTGAATGCGGCATCCGAAGCTGCGGCACGGCTTGGTTATCAAACCGTTCACGCTGAGCAGTCTCCGGGCGGAGAAGACTTCGCTCTGTATCAAGAGAAGATTCCGGGATTTTTTGTCTGGATGGGAACGAACGGGACGGAGGAGTGGCATCATCCGGCCTTTACACTGGATGAAGAAGCCCTTACGGTTGCCTCTCAGTACTTTGCGGAGCTGGCGGTTATTGTATTGGAGACCATCAAATGAGCAAACAAGGGCTGACAGCAGGTCTTGCAGAGGCTGTGAGAACGTCACAACCTGAGCATTCAGTTGACGCGACTCACGAAGCAAAAAAAGGATTACTTGATTTTACTGCCGCTTCATTCGCAGGAAGAGAAGATAAAGGAATTCAAAAGCTCCTCCGTCTGATAGAGGATGAAGGAGGCCTGCCCCTTGTTCCTATTATCGGACAGGGCAAAAAGGCCGCGCCATTACAATCCGCGATGCTCAATGGATTTATCGCCCATGCATTGGATTTTGATGATGTCCACTCCGATGTAAGAGGACACCCCAGTGCAGTCATCGTGCCGGCCCTTATTGCATCTGCCGCTCGCGGACATGACGAGCGGCTTCTTGGCGCTTATATTGTTGGTGTTGAAGTGATGGCACGGCTGGGAGAATCAATTGGCAGCCGCCACTATGAAAAGGGCTGGCATAATACAGGAACGCTTGGTGCCATCGCTGCTGCCTGCGCCGTAGGTTATGCTGAGGAGCTGACTCAGGAAGAGCTGGAAAAAGCAATTGGTTTTGCGGCTACGCAATCTGCTGGGATGAGGGTGCAATTTGGAACAGAAATGAAACCGCTGCACGCCGGTCTGGCGGCTCAGGCTGGCTTGCTGGCCGTTAAGCTGGCCCAATCAGAATTTGGCGGGTCCCGCACGGCATTTGATGGAGAAACTGGTTTCTTCAGTCTGTACGGTGACGTTGAAAAAGCCCAACATACTTTGCTAAACGATTGGGGGGCACCCTGGAGAATCGTGCAGCCGGGTCTATGGTTTAAAATCTATCCATTTTGTTCCGCGGCACACCATGCTGCAGATGCGGTACGACAGCTTATCTCCGAAGAAGCCATTTCTGCTGTCAATACTGAACGTATTGAAGTGATTTTTCCGCCAGGCGGAGATGCTGCATTGACGGAAAGATCTCCAAAAACTGGAGAGGAAGGCCGTTTCAGCGTTGAATATGTGATTGCTCTTGCTTTGCACGGACACGAGCTGACCGTTGAACATTTCAACAGCCAGCCGATCCCAAACGGCATTCAAACGACAATAGGGCATATTCAGCGCGTATATGACAATGCTACTCAGCCGGCTCCCCATGCCGTTCCAAAAGGCCGTTTCACGATTGTCCGGGCCTATTTATCAGACGGCCGGATTTGCGAAGCGCGTGTGGACTGCCCAAAAGGGGCGCCAGGAAATGAGCTGTCTGAAGAAGACATAATAGAAAAATTGACATTAACGGTCTCGCAAGAAAAAGCGCGGCGCATCATAACAGCCGTTGAAAAAGCCGATATAAAAGAATTTTTAGTTCATATTGAATAAGATCAACTCTATTCGGTGATTTCAGATGATATGATAAAACCAATCATACGTTTGAAAAAGGAGAAAACCATGACGGTGAATGACGCGGTTGTATTCATTTTGGCTGCCTTTTTACTATGGGGAGCAGTGGATTATTGTTTGGGAAACAGATGGGGGCTAGGCGAGCGGTTTGCGGACGGCTTTAAAGCTATGGGGCCGCTGGCGCTGTCCATGATCGGAATTGTGTCGCTGGCGCCCGTGCTGGCAGCAATCCTGATTCCCATTGTTGCTCCGTTTTACACAGCGATTGGCGCGGACCCTTCTTCCTTTGCGAACACCATTTTGGCGATTGATATGGGAGGATATGCGCTGGCTGGAGAAATGGCGAAAGATCCGCAGGCCGGGCTGTTTTCATGGGTGTTTTTAGGAACAATGATGGGACCTGCAATCGTCTTCACGATTCCCGTCGCTCTTGGCATCATCGAAAAAGAGGATCATCCGTATTTTGCGAAAGGCATATTAATCGGGTTGTGCACAGTGCCGATCGGTTGCTTAATCGGCGGATTATGCGCAGGCTTTGACATCGGCATGATAGGTAAAAATCTTCTGATCCCGAGTCTGTTATCTGCTATGATCGCTTTTGGGTTATGGCGATACACCGACAATATGATTCAGTTGTTTCATCTCTTCGGGAAAGCGGTCAGTGTGGTTGCGATTATCGGGCTTGCGGCTGTCTCCGTTGAAACGATGACCGGCATTGTGCTGATTCCGGGAATGGAGAATGTCGAGACAGGGATACAAACGACAGGGACCATCGCCATTGCCCTGGCAGGGGCGTTCCCGATGACGGCTTTTATTACAAAAACCTTTAAAAAACCGCTTCAGGCCCTGGGGAAACACCTTCATTTAGATGAGACAGCAACAGCAGGATTAGTGACCTCTTTGGCGCATCATATTCCAATGCTGGCTTCATTAAAAGATATGACGCCGAGAGGAAAGGTCATCAATGTCGCGTTTGCGGTCAGCGGCGCCTTTGTACTCGGCAGCCATCTCGGTTTTGTGGCTGGAATGAAAAAAGAAATGGCGGCGGCCATGATCATTGGTAAATTAGCAGGCGGAGTCACAGCTGCCGCAGCGGCTGCTTGGATGACACCTGCACAATCAGTTAATCAGCAAAAACGTATCTCAGCCGGCCATAGCTGAGGCAGAAGCTGTTTCAACTTTGTCCAATCGGGAATGTTACAGTAAAGACTTCTGTGAAAGAGGGTTGGACACATGGCGGTGAAAGACCGGTACATGTCAAAAATAAAACAGGAAACCAAGCCTTGGATCAAGCGATTTGGGAGGCTTGGTTATTTTGCATTCGGCGGTGTTTTTATTCTGCTTGGGGTTTTGGCCTTTATGACGGCTGCCGGGGCAGGCCGCGCGAAAGATTCGAGCGGAGCTCTCCAAACGCTATCACGCATGCCGTATGGGTCACTATTGCTTTTTTTAATAGGCATCGGCCTTATCGGCTATGTGATCTGGATGGTGTTAAGCGCGATCAAGGACACGGAGGGGCACGGAAACAGCAGGCGAGGCCTGTCACGGAGAATAGGAAACTTTTTCAGTGCCGCCGTTTACACATCCATCGCTTGGAATGCCTTGCGATTTGTGTTTGGCCAAGGGGACGGCGGCACTTCAGAACAGACGTGGTCCGCTTATGTATTGGCGCAGCCGTTCGGCCAATGGCTCACAGGGCTTACGGGTGCGGGTTTTATCGTATTTGCGATTGTTCAATTTATGAAAGGTGTTCGGGCTGCTTTTATGAAAGAATTTGATACGTCAAAAATGAACAAACAAATGATATGCATCACAAAAAACACCGGACGCGCAGGCAATATCGCCCGGGCCATTATTTTCTCGGCTATCGGCTATTTTCTCATCAAGACAGCCATGACCGCTGATCCCGACGACACAAGAGGCTTTGACGGCGCGCTCGCCGAACTCGCGCAGCAGCCGCATGGCAAATTGATTCTGTCTATATTGGCATTAGGCCTGATCCTATATGGAATGTACGCCATTATGAAAGGCATTTATCAGCATATGACCTGGGAGAAGTAAGCTCTGGGCAGGTCCGCGCCCAGAGCGTTTTTCAGTTTCTTAGAAATCAGGTGGATGAAAGCCGGCGCCAGCCTGTATAATAAAAGCAAATCAAAAGCAGTTTTATCAGGACTGATCCACAGGGAGGTGCAGAATGGATCGGGAAAAACAACAATTAAGCATAGAAGCGGCAAGGCTTTACTATCAGTCTGACTACAGTCAGCAGCAAATTGCTGAGCAGCTCAAGATTTCAAGGCCAACCGTTTCCCGGCTGCTGCAATATGCAAAGGAAAAAGGGTATGTTCAGATTCGCGTCATGGACCCTTTTGAGGATTTGGATGCGCTCGGTTCCATACTTGAAGAGAAATACGGGCTCCTTGAGGCGCATGTTGTGTTTTCCCCGACACCCGATTATGCAGGAATTACACATGACCTAAGCCGCTATGGTGCAGAATATATGCATGAAACGGTAAAAGACGGCGACATTGTCGGCGTCAGCTGGGGAACCACCATGTATCAAATCGCGCAAAACATGCAGCCGAAGCAGGTAAAAGGCGTCGAGGTCGTCCAGCTAAAAGGCGGCATCAGCCATTCCCGGGTAAACACGTATTCGGCTGAAACGATTCAGCTGTTTGCAGAGGCTTTTCAAACGATGCCGCGCTATCTCCCGCTTCCCGTCGTGTTTGATAATGCGGATGTGAAGCGAATGGTGGAGAAAGACCGTCATATTGAGCGAATCATCGAGATGGGAAAGCAGGCGAATATCGCTCTCTTCACGGTGGGGACTGTCCGTGACGAAGCGCTGTTGTTCCGGCTCGGATATTTTAACGAAGAAGAGAAAGCCCTGCTGAAAAAACAGGCCGTAGGGGATATTTGTTCACGCTTTTTTGATGCGAAAGGGAATATTTGCAGCAGCGCCATCAATGACCGGACCATCGGTGTTGAGCTTGAAGACCTCAGACTGAAGGAACGCTCCATTTTAGTTGCCGGCGGAAGCAGAAAAGTATCTTCCATTCACGGAGCATTAACCGGAAAATATGCCAACGTTTTAATCATTGACCAGCATACCGCGAGGGCGCTTGTTAATGATTTGTGACACGTTCAAACCTTTCATTGAACAAAATTTCAATTACCAATTTACATATGTTCAAAAGTCGGTTATGCTAAAAAATATCTTAACAAAAAAGGAAGTGTGCGAAGGATGTCATTAGCCAACATAATTGATCATACAGCTTTGAAACCGCATACACAAAAAGCGGAAATTCTAAAACTAATTGAAGAAGCGAAAACATACAAATTTGCTTCAGTATGTGTCAATCCGACATGGGTGGAGCTTGCTGCAAAAGAGCTTAAGGGAACTGGAGTCGACGTTTGTACGGTCATCGGCTTCCCGCTCGGTGCCAATACAACTGAAACAAAAGCGTTCGAAACAAAAGACGCCATTTCAAAAGGCGCCACTGAAGTGGATATGGTCATTAATATTGCCGCTTTAAAAGACAAGGAAGACGATGTGGTGGAAGCTGATATCCGTGGTGTAGTAGAAGCTGCAGCCGGAAAAGCGCTTGTCAAAGTCATTATCGAAACATGCCTTCTGACTGATGAAGAAAAAGAACGTGCATGCCGTTTAGCGGTGTCTGCGGGAGCGGATTTCGTAAAAACATCAACAGGCTTTTCTACAGGCGGCGCAACGAAGGAAGATATCGCCTTAATGCGCAAAACAGTAGGGCCTGATATCGGCGTGAAAGCATCTGGCGGCGTCAGAACGAAAGAAGATGTAGACACAATGGTTGAGGCCGGAGCAAGCCGAATTGGCGCCAGCGCAGGCGTTTCCATCGTAAAAGGAGAAAATGCATCAGGCGGAGACAACTATTAAGAGCTGACGGAAGGCAGACTGCTTTCCGTTTTCTGGGGAAACAGTAGTTGTAAGCGAATACAAATAAAGGAGAAACACATATGAAGTATTTGATTGGGATTATCGGTTTAATCGTGTTTTTAGGTCTCGCGTGGATCGCGAGCAGCGGCAAAAAAAGAATTAAGATCCGCCCAATTGTTGTTATGCTCATTTTGCAATTTATTCTTGGCTACATTCTCCTCAATACCGGAATAGGGAATTTCCTCGTGGGAGGATTTGCAAAAGGATTCGGTTACCTGCTTGAATACGCGGCAGAAGGAATTAACTTTGTGTTTGGCGGCTTGGTGAATGCGGACCAAACGACATTCTTTATGAATGTTCTCTTGCCAATCGTGTTTATTTCCGCTCTGATCGGGATTCTGCAAAAGTGGAAAGTCCTCCCGTTTATTATTAGATATATCGGTCTTGCCCTCAGCAAGGTAAACGGTATGGGAAGATTGGAATCGTATAACGCAGTGGCTTCTGCGATTTTAGGGCAGTCAGAAGTATTTATCTCCTTGAAGAAAGAACTCGGTCTTTTAAATCAGCAGCGCTTGTACACGCTTTGCGCATCTGCGATGTCAACTGTATCAATGTCGATTGTCGGCGCGTATATGACAATGCTGAAACCGGAATATGTTGTAACAGCGCTGGTCTTGAACTTATTCGGCGGTTTCATTATTGCTTCTATTATTAATCCGTACGAGGTTGCAAAAGAAGAGGATATGCTTCGTGTTGAGGAAGAGGAAAAACAATCCTTCTTCGAAGTGCTCGGAGAATACATCCTTGACGGTTTCAAAGTAGCGGTTGTGGTCGCTGCGATGCTGATTGGATTTGTCGCGATTATCGCCTTGATAAATGGCATTTTTAATGCAGTATTCGGTATTTCGTTCCAAGGTATTCTTGGATATGTGTTTGCTCCATTCGCTTTTCTTGTGGGTATCCCATGGAATGAAGCTGTTAATGCGGGAAGCATTATGGCAACAAAAATGGTATCGAATGAATTTGTCGCCATGACGTCGCTTACGCAAAACGGTTTCCATTTCAGCGGCCGTACAACAGCGATCGTATCAGTATTCCTTGTGTCATTTGCGAACTTCTCCTCAATCGGAATCATTGCCGGTGCCGTAAAAGGACTGAATGAAAAGCAAGGAAATGTCGTCGCTCGTTTCGGCTTGAAATTATTATACGGTGCTACGCTTGTCAGCTTTTTATCAGCAGCAATTGTGGGCTTGATTTACTGAACTTAATCGAAAAGGATCGGTGACCAAACATGAGAATGGTAGATATCATCATCAAAAAACAAAACGGAAAAGAACTCACCACTGAAGAAATTCAATTTTTCGTGAACGGCTATACAGACGGAAGCATTCCTGATTATCAGGCAAGCGCGCTTGCTATGGCGATTTTCTTCCAGGATATGAGTGACCGTGAACGCGCGGACTTGACGATGGCTATGGTGAACTCCGGTGAAACGATTGATCTTTCTGCCATTGAAGGAATTAAAGTGGATAAACACTCCACCGGCGGCGTCGGCGACACGACAACGCTCGTTCTCGCCCCGCTAGTTGCGGCTCTTGATGTGCCGGTTGCCAAAATGTCCGGCCGCGGTCTCGGCCATACGGGCGGGACGATTGATAAATTAGAGGCAATCGACGGCTTCCACGTGGAACTGACGAAGGATGAATTTATTAAGCTTGTGAACCGCGACAAGGTTGCGGTCATCGGCCAAAGCGGCAATTTAACGCCGGCTGATAAAAAACTGTACGCGCTTCGTGATGTAACGGGAACGGTCAATTCCATTCCGCTCATTGCAAGTTCGATTATGAGTAAAAAAATCGCTGCCGGGGCGGACGCCATCGTGCTTGACGTAAAAACGGGAGCGGGCGCCTTCATGAAAACAGAAGAAGACGCAGCTGAACTTGCCAAAGCGATGGTACGCATTGGAAATAACGTCGGCCGTCAAACAATGGCTGTCATTTCAGACATGTCCCAGCCGCTCGGCTTTGCGATCGGAAATGCGCTTGAAGTCAAAGAAGCGATAGACACGCTCAAAGGCGAGGGGCCTGAGGATCTTCATGAGCTTGTCTTAACGCTCGGCAGCCAGATGGTTGTGCTTGCAAAAAAAGCCGATACATTGGACGAAGCAAGAGCGAAGCTGGAAGAAGTCATGAAAAACGGCAAAGCACTTGAGAAATTCAAGGATTTCCTGAAAAACCAAGGCGGCGACAGCTCGATTGTTGACGATCCGTCTAAGCTTCCGCAAGCGGCATATCAAATTGATGTGCCCGCCAAAGAAGCGGGTGTCGTCTCTGAAATCGTAGCGGACGAAATCGGCGTCGCAGCGATGCTGTTAGGTGCCGGCCGCGCCACAAAAGAAGATGAGATTGATTTAGCCGTCGGCATCATGCTCCGCAAAAAGGTCGGCGACAAAGTAGAAAAAGGCGAACCGCTCGTGACGCTTTACGCCAACCGCGAAAACGTTGATGAAGTCATCGCAAAAGTCTATGACAACATCCGCATCGCCGCGGAAGCGAAGGCGCCGAAGCTGATTCATACGTTGATTACTGAATAAAAATAAAGCACATCCCATCCTGAGTGGGGTGTGCTTTTTTAATTATAGGATGTGATCGGCCGGATATTCCTCTTGGCTGATTTTTTTCGCTTTTGAAACATTTCTTTTGAAATGGTAGATGAGATAGCAAAGGATGATACAAGGAACTCCGCAGAAAAGTGCGATTCTTTGATTGGGATCAAAAGCAAGACCGATACAAGAAGCAGAACATAATAAGAGAGCGGCTATAGGCATAAGAGGATAAAGCGGCGTTCGAAATGTCAGATCTTTTACGTTCCCCCCTTTTTTCAGAAATCTCTTTCGAAACAAGAGCTGGGACAAGGCAATGCTCATCCAGACCACGACTCCTGCAAATCCAGCAATTGCGACCATCACCACATAGACAGTTCCAGGGGCCACGATACTGGAAACGAGAGATAAACAAGATACAGCCATACTGATCATTAAGGCATTTAAAGGAATGCCTTTAGATGTCACTTTCTTAAAACGGGGGCTGATCATGTTTTCATTTGCTAACGACCACATCATACGGGTCGAAGCATATAAGCCTGAGTTGGCGACAGACAGCAAGGCTGTTAATATCACGAAATTCATAATATCAGCAGCGTAAGGGATTCCGATCTCCGCAAATACGGCGACAAACGGGCTTTCAATCACGCCTGCGTCCTTCCACGAAATCAACCCGGATAATATGAAGACAGCGCCAATGAAAAAAATCACGGTTCTCCAAGCGACATTACGGATGGATCGCGGAATATCCTTTTGAGGATTTGCTGATTCTCCTGCTGTAACGCCGATTAATTCTGTACCAGAAAAGGCGAAACTCACAGATATCATCGCGATAAAAACGGCGAGAAAGCCATTCGGAAACAGCCCGCCGTGGTCCGTGAAGTTTGACAGCATAGGAGCATCCGCCGTTCCATTTAAAGAGATCAGGCCAAACATGGCGGCTCCTCCTAAAATGATAAATAAAATAATGGTGACAATCTTTACGCTGGAAAACCAAAATTCAGTCTCCGCAAATAACTTAACTGAAAATGCGTTGCATATAAAAAGAAGGGCTGCAAAAATCGCACTCCACATCCATACACTGCTGTCAGGGAACCAGCGCTGCATGAGAATACCGGATGCGGTAAACTCAGAGCCTACCGTCACCACCCAATTGATCCAGTACATGATGCCGACCATAAAACCGGTAGATGGACCGATAAATGTTGTAGCATATTTTTGAAAAGAGCCGGTCACCGGCATGGCAACCGACAATTCGCCGAGACATTGCATGACGAGGTACATCATCAACCCGCCGATTACATAAGCGAGTATCGTACCGCCGGGTCCGGCTTGATGCAGCGTATAGCCTGTACTGAGGAAAAGTCCTGTGCCTATGACGCCTCCCAATGAGATCATAAATAGGTGCCTGCTTTTCATTGTGCGTTTTAGCTGTTGGCTGCTGTTCTCCTGAAGATTCACTGTCTCGCCCTCCTTTTAGCTGCCATTCCTAAGGCAGATGAGTTTCTTATACCCAAAATACAACCTGCCAGAAGATCACTTGAATGGGGAGAGTTTCATTCCTTTTAATGCGTGTAACAGAACATGAGCTGCAGCTCTGCTTGTCATATCTCGAAAATCGAGGGTAGGATCGACTTCAACAATTTCAATCCCGGCAACATTGGGCTGTTGTGCGATGTACTTGACTGCTTCAAGCAATTCGTCTGTATAGAGGCCGCCCGGGCCAATCGCTGGACAGCCGGGTGCATGGGACTGGTCTAAGACATCCATGTCAACAGATATAAAAATGAAATCTGTTCTATCTTGAACGGCAGGCAAAATCTCTTTTATCGTTGGGATCAGTCCTTTTTCCCGGATCATGTCCATCGTGTGAATGTTCACGCTATGTTTTTTTGCATATGCTTCATAGGCCTGGCTGTTGTTGAATTCTCTGATACCCAGCTGGATCAAATGTTGACCTTCAATGATCTCTTCATCCAAAAGGCGGCGGAAGGGGGTGCCGTTTGTCGGCCCCCCGTCCTCCGTATTGCGAACATCGTGATGGGCATCAAATTGAATCACTGCTGTCGTTCCTTTTGTTTGTGCTATCGCTTTTATTGTGGAGTAGCTGATCGAGTTATCTCCCCCAAGTATGAGCGGCACCCAATCCGGATGGTCCGAAAGCAGAGCGTGCATGGTTTGGAAAATGTGATGATGTGACTTTACGATATCAGTGACATGAATATCGATATCCCCCAGGTCATATAGAAGCTCTGATACGACATGCTCTCCAAGCTCAGCAGAATAGGCTGATGAATGTTTCAGAGCCTGGCGTATTGTTCCGGGTGCAAAGGAAGCGCCTGAATGACTGATGGATGATTTTGATAGGGGGACACCCATCAACGCCGGTCCCTTAATGTCTTGGCCGTCCCATGTTGCGATCAGGTCGCTCATTTTTGTGACATCCCGGTCCTTAAACGAAGACCCAGCCTCTCTGAGAAAAGGGTACTTATCCAAAAATAGCTCCCTCCCTGTTGACAACAATTGTTCCGTTTTTCATGACTTGATGTACATGATTGACCCCGTAGTGATACGGAATATACATATAGTTCGAGGCTTGCCAAATGACTAGATCAGCTGAGCGGCCGACTTTGAGCTGACCGGCTTCCTCTCCTTTCCCTATGGCGTATGCGGCATTGACTGTGACCGCATGCCATATTTCTTCTGCGGTCATTTTCAGGTGAAGCGCGGCAATCGACATGATCAGCTGAATATTTTCAGTTGGGGAGCTGCCCGGATTAAAGTCCGTTGCCAAACTGACACGTACCCCCGCATTAATCATGTCTCTTGCTCTGGCATATGTGTGTTTGCCAAGATAAAACGTCGTGCCCGGCAAGAGGACAGCAATGGTTCCTGATTCAGCCAGTTGCTGTATGCCTTCATTTGAGGCGCCCACCAAGTGATCTGCTGAGACAGCTCTTAGCTCAGCCGCTAATTCAGCTCCTCCAAGAGGATCAATTTCATCAGCGTGGATTTTTAATCCAAATCCGGCCTCAGCCGCATTTTTTAAGTAACGTCGGGATTGGCTGACTGTAAAAACGCCTGTTTCTGTAAAAATATCTGCAAAGGCTGCGAGCTCTTCCGCTTTTATTTCCGGCAAGAGATCCAGCATGCGATCTAAAAACTCATCGGGGCGGTCCTTATCTTCAGGAGGAATGGCATGAGCGCCCATGAAAGTGGAGACAAGGTCAATGGGCTGGCTCTTATGCAGTTGTTTCGCGACACGCAATTGTTTCAGCTCTGTATCTTTATCTAAGCCGTAGCCGCTCTTCACTTCAGCTGTGGTCGTGCCATATGACAGCATTCTTTTCAGATGTAAATGGCCTTTTTGCAGCAGCTCTTCCTCCGAGGCAGCCCGGGTGTCTTTGACAGTGGACAAAATCCCGCCGCCCTGCGCCAGAATTTCTAAATAGGAAATGCCCTGAAGCTTAAGGTTCATCTCCTTTTCACGAGATCCGCCAAATACAAGATGGGTGTGCGGATCAACGAGGCCAGGCGTTACAAGGCGTCCCGAACAGTCAATGATTTCGTCTGCCTCGTAACCGGCTTCAGCCCCTTTTTGTCCGGCGAACACAATTTTCTGTTCATGGATGCCGACAACAGCGTCTTCGATCATATGAAGATCCTGCATGCTTTTGCCTGCTCGCGGACCGCTGCTTTCCATCGTCAAAAGCTGACCGATGTTGATGAGAATCGTATCAATTTGCTTTGGCATGTCATCACTCCTTTATTTTTGCATCGGCACGATAATGTCCTGTTCCTTCGCTACTTCAACGGCACGTTCATAACCCGCATCCGCATGACGGATAATGCCCATTCCTGGATCGCTCGTTAAGACACGGGCGAGCCGCTCGTCAGCCAGCTCACTTCCATCGGCAACTGCAACCATACCGGCATGCAGGGAATAGCCCATTCCGACACCGCCGCCATGGTGGAAGGAAACCCAGCTTGCACCCGCCGCCGTGTTGACAAGCGCATTTAGAACAGCCCAATCACCGACAGCGTCACTTCCGTCCTTCATCGCTTCTGTCTCCCGGTTTGGAGAGGCGACAGACCCGCAGTCCAAATGATCTCTCCCAATAACGACAGGCGCTTTTAGCTCCCCGGTTCTAACCAGCTCGTTAATGGCGAGGCCCATCTTTTTTCGTTCTCCATATCCAAGCCAGCAAATACGGGACGGCAAGCCTTGGAAGGTGACTTTTTCCTGTGCCATATCAATCCAGCGGTGAAGGGCTTTATTTGTCGGGAACAGCTCTTTTAATAACGCATCCGTACGGTAAATATCTGCCGGATCTCCGGAAAGCGCCGCCCAGCGGAACGGCCCTTTTCCTTCACAGAATAAGGGGCGGATGTAGGCAGGGACAAACCCCGGAAAATCGAAGGCATTCTCCAGCCCTTCATCCTTTGCGACTTGCCGGATATTGTTGCCGTAGTCAAATACAATAGAGCCCTTTTGCTGAAAGGTCAGCATGGCTTCGACATGTTTTTTCATGCTTTGCTTCGCAAGGCGCACGTAAAGCTCTGGATTGTCTTGACGCAAACGGTCAGCTTCATCAAGTGAATAGCCCTCGGGAACATAACCGATTAAAGGGTCATGGGCAGAAGTCTGATCTGTCACAATATCAATTTTGACGCCTCGGTTCAAAAGTGTGTGATGCACCTCAGCCGCGTTTCCAAGAAGTGCAATGGACAAAGGTTTTCCTGCCAGCTTTGCCTCTTCAGCCCAAGCTAAGGCTTCCTCAATCGATGCTGTTTTTCGATCGCAGTATTTTGTTTCGATCCGCTTGTCGATGCGTTTTTCGTCAACCTCGACAGCAATGACGACGCCTTCATTCATCGTGACAGACAGCGGCTGTGCGCCTCCCATTCCGCCGAGACCCGCTGTCAACGTCAATGTTCCTTTTAAGCTGCCTCCAAAGTGCTGTCGCGCCAGCTCAGCGAAGGTTTCATAGGTTCCTTGCAATATGCCTTGTGAGCCAATGTAAATCCAGCTGCCAGCCGTCATCTGTCCGTACATCATTAACCCTTTTTTCTCAAGTTCATGGAAATGCTCCCAGTCTGCCCACTTCGGAACAAGAACAGAATTTGCTAGGAGCACGCGCGGGGCCTGCGGGTGTGTACGGAACATGCCAACGGGTTTTCCGGATTGCACGAGCAAGGTTTCATCATTTTTTAATGTTTTCAAGGAATGCTCAATGGCGTGAAATGCGTCCCAATCCCGTGCGGCTTTGCCAATCCCGCCATATACGATGAGGTCCTCCGGCTTCTCGGCGACTTCTGGATCAAGGTTGTTTCGAAGCATCCGAAGCACTGCCTCTTGCTCCCATCCTAAGCATTCAAGCTCTGTTCCTCTGTTGGCACGGATTGATTTTTTTACATCAGTCATATGTTCATCCCCCTTAGTTCTTTATTCTGATGATCAGGTATTAAAGATTCTTTCTTCAGCCAGTCAGTCAAGCGTTCAATATCATAGGAAAAAACACGGTCCTGCTGAATGGACGGCACGACTTTTCTCATTTCCTGAAAAAGCTGTTTCGTATAGGACGCTGCATGTTCTATGCCTCTGTATTCAACCGCCTGCAATGCGCAAATGGCTTCGATCGCAATGACTCTCCTTGTATTTGCGATCACCTGATAAGCATGCCGAGCGGCGATGGTTCCCATGCTGACATGGTCCTCTTGATTGGCGGATGACGGAATGGAATCTACACTTGCAGGATGGGCCAGTGTTTTATTTTCAGAAACGAGTGAGGCCGCGGCGTACTGCATGATCATCGCACCGGATTGCAGACCGGGATGAGGGCTTAGGAACGGCGGCAGGTCATTCAGCTGCGGATTCACAAGTCGTTCGATCCGGCGCTCTGCAATATTCGCAAGCTCTGATATTGCGATTTTCAGAAAATCCATGGCAAAGGCGATCGGCTGTCCGTGAAAGTTTCCGCCGGAAATCACTTTGTCACCGTCATTGAAAATAAGAGGATTGTCCGTAGCTGCGTTCATTTCAATCTCTAATTTTTCTTTGACATAGCCTAGTGTCTGCCAAGTCGCACCGTGTACTTGCGGAATACATCGCAATGAATAGGCATCCTGAACCCGCAGTTCTCCCTGGGAGGTTGTCAGGCCGCTGTCAGATAGATAAAAGCGAATTCGTTCTGCGACATCGATCTGCTCCTGATAGCCGCGGGCTGAGTGAATATCCTCGTCAAATGCATCGATAATTCCCCGCAAACCCTCAATCGTTAAGCTGGCAATGCGTTCTGTTTGATAGGCTAGTTTCTCAGCTTCGATGTAGGCGACCACCCCCATTGCAGTCATGGCCTGAGTCCCGTTAATCAAAGCAAGCCCTTCCTTGGATGTCAGCGTTACCGGCTGAATACCGGCTTTTTTCAAGCCTGTCATTGCCGGCATTCTTTCCCCCTCAAAAAAGACTTCTCCTTGTCCGATCAGCGCAAGCGCCAGGTGGGAAAGCGGCGCCAGATCTCCGCTTGCGCCAAGTGATCCCTGCTGGGGGATGACAGGATGGACGCGTTTATTTAAAAAAGCAAGCAACTGTTCGATCAGCTCAGCGCGTACACCGGAAAAGCCTTTTAACAGCGCATTGGCGCGCAAAAGCAGCATTGCCCTGGAAACACACTCAGGAAAAGGGTCGCCGACTCCGCAGGCATGAGAAAGGATTAAATTCAGCTGCAGCGCCGCCGAGTCTTCTTTCTGAATCAGGACATCGCTGAATTTGCCAAATCCGGTGTTGATGCCGTAGATTGTCTTTTCGTCGCGTACAATCCGTTCCACTGCCGCTCTGCTTTTTTTCACGCGCTCCATACTTTCCTCGGAAGCCGCTGCCTCCTCAAAATCAAACAGCACACGAGCGACGTCGGCTGTTGTCAATGAAGAACCGTCTAAAGTCACCATAAGCCCAACTCCTTTTTCTTTACTTTGGTAAAGCGCCCATACAAAAAGGAGCTATGCTGTGAACATCTGTTTTCACGCATAGCCCCCTATCGTCTAAGATCTATGGGCTGTTTCATATGTGATTAATTCCAACACCGAATGTCTCGTGCTCAAGACCTTTAATCGGCGCCCCGATTGTTCCGTAAAGCGAGACAGCAATCCAATCGCCTTCCGCTTCACTTTCATAAGGATTTCCCCTCAAAACGGCAAACCTCAAGCCCACCGTCCGAAGCAGCGATCCCAGCAGCATTTCACCTCTGGTCACGCCATGCAAAGCCTCCATCGTTGCATGATAAAGCGCATGTGACTCCCGATAACCCTCAGATTGAATGACACCGCTCTTTTTGGAAGCGGTTTCAATTGCGGCTACTACTTTATGCGCGTCCATTGATCCTACCTTGCCAAGACAGACCTTCCATCCGTCTCGCTCCAGCTCCTCAACCTGCGTACTCTCTTCCGCCTCATTCAGCAGCAGGAGAACAGACAGCCGGCCGATCCGACGCTCTTTGTGCAGTGTCATATGAATCACTCAATTCCTAAAAATTCTGATAACTATTAACTGAGTATTATATTAATTGGTTCAGCAGCAGAAGTCAAAAGGTTTTTTACAGTCTTTAACAAGTTAGATTGCTATTGTAATAGCGCGACGCAGACACGATAGCCAGACAGGAGGCAAGCGGCGGCTGTCTTACTCTCAATATGCGTTTACGAAGTCGCATTTTTCGCAAGGCATTTTCTCAAGAGCCAGCCGAATGACATCCTCAGCACCGCCAAGCCAACTGACTCCGGTGTTGACGGGCAATCAGGCATCATCTTAAAAAATGCCGACAACGAAATGGCTGTATCACAGTCGATGCAAAACCTGACAAAGCAGTTATTACATGTACGCGAATGAAAAACTGACGTGATGCAAGAAGGAGAAACAGCAAAAGAGTTGAACTATGAAGGAGAGGATATGCAAGCAGCAGTTCTGTGCCAAACAGACATCAGTCTGACAATGTAAGAGAACAGTGAGAAATCACCTATCTATATGAATATGAAAACATTCGGCTGTTTTAATAGGCCGGGGTATCTTCATAGGGAAATGTAAGCGTTTAAAATTTAATAAAAAAGAGAGGCGAATTGTTTAGATGTTCAACCGATTGTTCCGTGTATGTTTTCTTGCAGCTCTTATCATGGCCTTCACCCTCCCAAACTCCGTCTATGCGCAAAAAGCAGGAAAACCAGTATTTAAAGAAGTCAGCGTCCATGACCCTTCCATCATTGAAACAAACGGCACCTTTTATGTTTTTGGATCTCATCTCGCTTCAGCAAAAACAAATGACCTTATGCAATGGCAGCAGCTGACCAACAGCGTAAGCAATGACAACCCACTTATTCCGAATGTCTACGAAGAATTAAAAGAAACCTTCGAATGGGCGCAATCCGATACTCTTTGGGCAGCTGACGTCACGCAGCTGGCGGACGGCAAATACTACATGTACTACAACGCCTGCCGCGGCGACTCGCCTAGGTCCGCCATGGGTGTTGCCGTCGCTGACAACATCGAAGGGCCATACAAAAACAAAGGCATCTTTTTGAAATCAGGAATGGAAGGCACAAGCAGCGATGGAACACCGTATGACGCAACCAAACATCCGAATGTCGTCGACCCGCATACCTTCTTTGATAAAGACGGCAAGCTGTGGATGGTGTACGGATCATACTCAGGCGGCATTTTCATACTTGAAATGAATCCGAAAACGGGCTTCCCGCTTCCTGGACAGGGATACGGGAAAAAACTGCTCGGCGGCAATCACAGCAGAATCGAAGGCCCGTATGTTCTCTACAATCCAGACACCCAATACTACTACTTATACCTATCATATGGCGGTCTCGATGCAACAGGCGGCTACAACATCCGTGTGGCCCGCTCCAAGAAACCAGACGGCCCTTACTATGATGCAGAAGGCAATCCAATGCTCGACGTCCGCGGCAAGGAAGGCACATTCTTCGACGACCGTTCCATCGAACCATACGGCGTCAAACTCATGGGCAGCTACACTTTTGAAACAGAAAATGAAAAAGGCACCGGGTACGTTTCACCAGGCCACAACTCCGCATACTATGACCAGAAAACCGGGCGTTCCTATTTAATCTTCCACACACGCTTCCCGGGCAGGGGTGAGGAACACGAAGTCAGAGTCCACCAATTGTTCATGAACAAAGACGGCTGGCCGGTAGCAGCGCCCTATCGTTATGCGGGCGAAACATTGAAAGAAGTAAAACAAAAAGACATCACAGGAACATACAAACTTATCCAGCATGGAAAAGACATCTCAGCCGACATCAAAAAAACCATCAACATCCAGCTCAACAAAGACCACACCATTTCCGGGGAAATGACCGGAACATGGAAGAAAACCGGAAAAAATACAGCCGACATCACGTTAGCGGGCAAGAAGTATAACGGGGTATTTTTACGCCAGTGGGATTCGGTGAGAGAGAAGAACGTCATGACGTTTAGTGTGTTGAATGGCAGCGGTGAGGCTGTTTGGGGAGCTAAATAAGATGGAGAAGGCGCCTTCGTAGGAAGGCGTTTTTTTATGAGCTTTATTGACTATAAGAAACAGTTAAGTGGGAGAAAAAATGGAAATGAAAGAGAGATTAAAGACTTAAACAAAAAGTCCCGCCTATGATTGTTTTCTCCTCTTATAAGGTGATGAGATCGAATTTTTAGCAATTTAGAACCAGTGAAACACCTCTCAAGACAAACCTTTTTACCTATTTATCCAATATGACCCATCATGTAATATGAAAATAGTCTGTATTGTCAAGAATTGACACAGTTTGATAGAAACACGAGGTGTTGCGGCATGCATAGTGAAATGTTGTTACATTCGGTAAAAGCCGACTTACATGAAAAACAGGAACAAATCCATCAGTTAAAACGAGTGCTGCACGAAATCAGGCAAATCAAACACGAATTCTCCGAGGCCCAGCATCTCATTCACCGGCCTCATCTTAACCGGGAGGCATGGAGAGGAACACATGCTGAGCGGTTTGAAGATATTCGTGAAGGAATGAACAAAGCATATCAGCAAATCAAAAGCGATCAAGTCAGCGGAATCATCGAAAGCATAGAAGGGAAAATCCACTCATTAGAGGGTGATGTCTATTCCATAAGACGCCAAATTACGAAGATAGAGCATGAAATAGAGAAGGAAAAACATAAAAAGTGAGGTGAGCACAAATGGCACAGGAAATCAAAATGGTCTATGGCACAGTGAAGCAAGGGCTTTCTCAGCTCAAGAATTCAGCTGAACTCAAGTCCTCCTTGCCCGGCCATCTCTCAGGCAGAAACCATTTGAATGTTGTGAAGTCCATCGAGCAATTAAATAAGGACATCAAAGAGCTCACTGAAGCATATGCGTCTGTTCTGGCCAAGCATATCGCACAAACGGAAAGCGCGGTAAACGCCATGAAGGAAACCGACGAAAACATATCATCTTCCATGAAATAAAGCGCGGGAGGACAAGGGATTGAAAACATTAGATGTCCACGCTCTTCACGAGGGCATTCAGCATACGATTGAGAAACTGGACAAGCAAAAGCAACAGCTGGAGAAGCTGGAAAAAAGCGTTGAGCATCTGGCAGGCATGAAGGATGCGCTGAAAGGAAAAGGCGGAGATGCCATCCGGACCTTTTACGAGGAGTGCCACAAGCCTTTTCTCCTTTTCTTTGGCATGTTTATCGACGAATACAAAAAAGTGCTGAAACAAACACAGCATGCGATTTCCTCTGTAGAATCTGACTCTCACGGCATGATTGCAGAGGCTTTTCTCTCACACGATGCGAGACATGGGGTCAAGCATGCACGAGAAGTGACAGAGCAGCTCACTGATGCAGTCAATCGCCAGACATCAGCCATAGATCACATCGTCAGCCTGCCGGCAGTCAATGATACCTTTTTCCGAATGGAAACAGAACAGGCTGAGCGACTGATTTCAGACACCCTGAATAAGCTCTTTCAATTTGACGGCCAGCAAACCCAAGCACTAGAAACCGCAAAATCAGATTTTCAAACGATGAAAAAATATATAGACCAGCTCGAAACCATGTACACCGGCCCGAAAATTGAAATCACAGGCTACAAAAGCGGCTCTATCCTGAAATCACAGGAAGAAGAAAACATCAACCAAACCTTCGGCGCGATTAACCCGCAAATGAAGCAGGCGGATGATTCACCGATGGAGATGATGCTGAAGAAACTAGCCGAGAATGAAAAGTCTAAAGTGGATTCAGTTGTCAAAACGGGTCATTCTAAAAAGGTAAGTGAAAATATCATCGTTATCAATGGTAAAGTGTATAATACGAGTGAACATAGAGAACATATAAAAACTGATTTCTCAAATGCAGAGGTTAAGCAAGTCGTCTATAATGATACACTTTACAATGTATACATATCTGGTAATGAAATGAAGCTTGAACCTGTCGTCTCGCTTTCGGACATTAAAGTGGATGAGAATGGATATGTGAAAATTTTAGAGACAGCTGTAGAACTTACCGGTGTGTATGATCTATTTAAAGCAGCCACGGGCAGAGATCCGGTATCAGGCGAAAAAGTCACAGGGAAAGACCGTGTTGTTGCCTCCATAAACTCAGTACCATTTGCCAAAATAGCTAAGTTAGAAAAGTTAATAGATATTAATAAACTTATTAATGATGGGAAAAAGGCTAAGAAGGCTTCGGAAGTTAAAAACGTTGCTAAGGATACGGGTAATGGTGTACCGTCTTATGGAAAGAAGTCAGTACCTAAAGGACCTTACAGAGAAGTACATGGATTCCTAGTTAAAGTAAAGCCAGGTGCTCAAGAGAAACATATTCCTAATACGCCAAATTACAAACAAGAAATAGCAAATGGTAAAAACAAGAGTATTTTCTATGGTGATAATAAAACAGCACAGGAATTGCTTGATAAGTTTGCAGGAAAAGGTCAACTACTACCAAACGGTAAAAAAGAAAGAGTAGACTTTGGTAAACCAATTGGAAAATACTATGATCGTGATACTGGTGAATACATTGAAACTACTAGAGGAATGATTCATTACGGAAAAGACGGAGCGCATATAGTGCCTTCAGAACCATTAAAGAAGTAATAAGAGGAGGATATACATGGAATATGATCCTTTAATAAAAGCGTTAAAAGAGTATAAAGATAGTGACTTGATAATAGAGTGGGATAGTGGATTAAAGATTATTGGTGAACCAGATACACTCTTTGAAACAGACAATGGGTTGGATGACGATGATGTGAATTTTATCGAATATTATGCAGTTACATTTCAAGTAAATGATATTTTAGCTCATCCTACTAGTGAAGAAAGTAGTTTATATAATTGGTTAATACAAAAGAAAGGTTCATTAGTTGAAATTTCACTTTATGATGATCCGCCAAGTGCAGTTTTTTTAACTGACGGAGAAAGTATATGGAAAAGGGATAGTCAAAAATAAAACATATACCTTGATGGGCTAAATTGCCTTTCAAGGTTTTTTACTTTTATATTAAGTCAGCTGATATATTTGATAGTATTTTCAGAAAAATAAAACAAAATATACAAAATGGCTTCCCTCTATAACAAAGCAGTCCTCAATAAGTAATTCCCTTTAGTCAAAACCTAAAAATGAAAGCGTTGACATCCCTTAAATCTAGTGCTAAAGTATACCTACAAACAAATAAAACGACCCGTCAGGATTGTTACTGCGAAAGCAGGCAAAACCTAAATGGTGCAGGTGCAGGAGGAGACTCTCGCAATCTGTGTCATTTAGGTTTTTTTTATTCTCTTTTAGGAGGTGATGCAGCATTTGATAGAAAAAAAGCTGGTGAAAGGCGGCCACCTTTCTTCCAGCAGTCCCCCCATAAAAAGGAGGTATATACATGGATTATGATAAATTATCGAAGGACATATTACAACTCGTAGGCGGTGAAGACAACGTTCAGCGCGTGATTCACTGCATGACGAGGCTGCGTTTTAATCTTCATGACAATTCGAAGGCGGATCGCAGTCAGTTGGAGCAGCTGCCTGGAGTGATGGGCACCAATATCAGCGGCGAGCAGTTTCAAATCATTATCGGAAACGATGTGCCGAAGGTGTATCAGGCGATTGTGCGGCACAGCAATCTCAGTGATGAAAAGAGCGCTGGTTCATCCTCTCAGAAAAAGAATGTGCTGAGTGCGGTCTTTGATGTGATTTCTGGTGTGTTTACCCCGATTCTGCCTGCGATTGCGGGAGCGGGAATGATCAAAGGGCTTGTGGCGCTGGCAGTCACGTTTGGCTGGATGGCGGAGAAGAGCCAGGTTCATGTCATTTTGACGGCTGTCGGTGACGGTGCGTTCTACTTCCTGCCGCTCCTGCTAGCGATGAGTGCGGCGAGAAAATTCGGAAGCAATCCGTACGTCGCGGCAGCCATTGCGGCGGCGATCCTGCATCCGGATTTGACAGCCCTGCTCGGTGCGGGGAAACCGATTTCCTTTATCGGGCTTCCTGTAACCGCTGCCACTTATTCGTCAACGGTCATCCCGATTTTGCTGGCGATTTGGATTGCTTCGTACGTAGAAAAATGGATTGACCGTTTTACACACGCATCTCTCAAATTGATTGTGGTTCCGACATTCACGCTATTGATTGTCGTGCCGCTGACATTGATTACAGTCGGACCGCTTGGCGCTATTTTAGGAGAATACTTGTCTTCTGGGGTCAATTATTTGTTTGATCATGCAGGGCTTGTGGCGATGATTTTGCTGGCTGGTACATTCTCTTTAATCATTATGACGGGCATGCACTATGCCTTTGTGCCGATCATGATCAACAACATCGCTCAAAACGGCCACGATTATTTACTGCCGGCTATGTTTTTGGCGAATATGGGGCAGGCGGGAGCATCATTTGCCGTCTTCCTTCGCTCCAGAAACAAAAAATTTAAATCACTCGCGCTTACCACAAGCATCACGGCGCTGATGGGGATCACAGAACCTGCGATGTATGGCGTGAATATGCGATTGAAAAAGCCGTTTGCGGCCGCTTTGATTGGCGGTGCAGCCGGTGGCGCGTTTTACGGCATGACGGGTGTTGCTTCCTATATCGTCGGAGGGAATGCAGGTCTCCCGAGCATCCCTGTCTTTATCGGCCCAACGTTTATTTACGCGATGATCGGCCTTGTGATTGCGTTTGCGGCGGGAACAGCAGCTGCGTATTTGCTTGGATTCGAGGATGTGCCTTCTGACGGCAGCCAGCAGCCGGGCAGCAGAGAGATCATTCACAGCCCGATTAAGGGAGAAGTGAAAGCCTTAAGTGAAGTCAAAGATGGAGTGTTTTCTGCCGGGATCATGGGAAAAGGATTTGCCATTGAGCCTGAAGAAGGAGAAGTTGTGTCGCCTGTTCGTGGAAGCATTACCACCGTTTTTAAAACAAAACACGCAATTGGCATTACGAGTGATCAGGGAGCTGAAATACTCATACACATTGGATTGGACACGGTGAAGCTGGAGGGACAATGGTTCACGGCTCACGTTAAAGAAGGCGACAAGGTCGCACCGGGAGATCCGCTCGTGTCCTTTGACCTGGAGCAAATCAAAGCCGCGGGATATGACGTCATTACCCCGGTGATCGTGACCAACACAGACCAATATTCATTTTCGCCGGTAAAAGAGATCGGTAAAGTGCAGACAAAAGAAGCGCTGCTTGCTTTATCTTGAAAAAACTAATGGGGTGATCAATATGAGTTCAAACGCAAAACGATTTCCAGAAGGATTTTTATGGGGCGGCGCAGTTGCTGCCAACCAAGTGGAGGGTGCTTATAACGAGGGTGGTAAGGGGCTTTCGACAGCTGACGTATCGCCGAACGGGATCATGTCTCCATTTGATGAATCAATGACTTCCTTGAATCTGTATCACAACGGGATTGACTTTTATCATCGTTATAAAGAGGATATCGCCTTATTTGCAGAAATGGGATTTAAGGCGTTCCGTACATCGATTGCGTGGACGAGAATTTTTCCGAATGGCGATGAAGAGGAGCCCAATGAAGAAGGCCTCAGCTTTTATGATGATCTGTTTGATGAGCTGTTAAGGCATCATATTGAGCCTGTCGTAACCATCTCTCATTATGAAATGCCGCTCGGTTTAGTGAAAAATTACGGCGGCTGGAAGAATCGCAAAGTCATAGAGTTTTATGAACGCTATGCCAAAACGGTTTTCAAACGCTATCAACACAAAGTGAAGTATTGGATGACGTTTAATGAAATTAACGTGGTGCTCCATGCGCCATTTACCGGAGGCGGCCTTGTTTTTGAAGAAGGAGAAAACAAATTAAACGCGATGTACCAGGCGGCACACCACCAATTTGTGGGCAGTGCTCTTGCTGTCAAAGCGGGCCACGACATCATTCCTGATTCGAAAATCGGCTGTATGATAGCGGCAACGACAACCTATCCGATGACTTCTAAGCCGGAGGATGTCTTCGCGGCAATGGAGAATGAGCGCAAAACACTTTTCTTCTCAGATGTTCAGGCAAGAGGCGCATACCCGGGATATATGAAACGCTATCTGGCAGAAAACAATATTGAAATTGAAATGGCTGAAGGCGATGAAGAGCTCTTGAAAGAACATACGGTGGATTATATTGGATTCAGCTACTACATGTCGATGGCGGCGAGCACAGATCCGGAAGAGCTTGCAAAATCAGGGGGCAACCTGCTGGGCGGAGTCAAAAACCCTTACCTCAAATCATCAGAATGGGGCTGGCAAATTGATCCGAAAGGCTTGCGCATCACGCTCAACACCTTATACGACCGTTATCAGAAGCCGCTGTTCATTGTTGAAAATGGCCTTGGCGCTGTAGACAAGGTTGAAGAGGACGGCACGATTCAGGACGATTACAGAATCAACTATCTGCGTGATCATTTAATTGAAGCGCGCGAAGCCATTGCGGACGGCGTTGAATTAATCGGATACACATCATGGGGGCCAATTGACCTTGTCAGCGCATCTACCGCGGAAATGAAAAAACGCTACGGCTTCATTTATGTGGACCGGGACAATGAAGGAAATGGAACATTTAACCGCATCAAGAAAAAAAGCTTCAACTGGTATCAGCAGGTCATCGCCACAAACGGAGAGAGTCTCTGACAAATTTTTGAAAACTCATGCGCTTCAATTGACAATAACGAAATGCAGGCGGACAATAAAAGAGAAAGATGAACCACCCACAGTCCGAAAGGCGGGAAGAGCATGTTTAACAAAATGTTAGTAGCGATTGACGGATCAGACATGAGTGCAAAAGCGCTTGATGCCGCAGTGCATTTGGCAAAAGAGCAACAAGCGGAACTAAGCATTCTTCATGTGGGGAGAGAAGCCGTCGTCACGACTTCTTCTCTGACGGGAATTGTCTATGTGCCTGAACACTTTATTGATGAAATCAGGAACGAGGTTAAAAAAGAGGGCCTGAAAATCCTTGAAAATGCAAAAGAAAAAGCAGCCGAAAAAGGCGTTCAAGCTGAAACCATTTACGCGAATGGCGAGCCGGCGCATGAGATACTAAATCACGCAAAAGAGAAAGGCGTCAGCCTGATCGTAGTCGGAAGCCGGGGCATCAGCGGCTTGAAAGAAATGATGCTTGGAAGCGTCAGCCATAAAGTGTCTCAATTATCAACATGCCCGGTTTTGATTGTTCGATAGATTTGTAAAAAAAGCGCCCTTGGGCGCTTTTTTTTATTTAGATATAGAAGTGTTATAATATCTACATGTAAAAAAGAGGAATTCTATGTGTAGATTTCTGAATTCATAAAAAACAGTTTATGCTATGCAGTACTGGAGGTAGAATACGGTTGATGCAACAGGATCTTTCCATATCGTCAAAACAAAAATCAACAGCCGTAATCAAAATGGTCATCTCCATGGTGATTTTCGGTTCTATCGGCTTTTTCTCAGAGCATACCAATCTGCCGTCATTTGAATTGGTCTTTGTCCGCTGCCTTTGCGCGACGCTGTTTTTAGGCCTTTGCTGGCTGGCGTCCGGCCAGTATAAAACTGAAAAATGGAGCAAGAGAGACGTGCTGCAAACATTGGCGTGCGGTTTCTTTCTTGTATTCAACTGGGTGTTCTTATTTAAGTCTTTTGAAGAAACGTCCGTTACAATTGCCATCTCCGTTTATCACCTAGCGCCGGTGCTTGTTCTTCTTCTGGGGAGTTTCCTCTACAGAGAGAAATTAAATGTGATCTCCGTCAGCTCCATTATCATCTGCTTTCTGGGAACTGCGCTGATTTCCGGGATTAACGGCAGCACTTCATTGACACAGCTGATGGGATCAGGGATCATATGGGCAGTTCTCGCCGCACTGTTTTATGCGTTCACCACTTTATTGGGAAAAGGCATTCACAATCTCAGTCCTTACACGACCACCTTCTTGCAGACGGGTTTAGGGGTTATCATCCTGATTCCGTTTATTCACTTTGGCGCTTTTGCTGACCTATCTCAGGGAAACTGGATTATGGTGGTATCTACCGGCATCATCCATACGGGTATTGTATATTTGCTGTTTTTTGACAGTTTGCGATTTTTATCTACGAAATTTATTTCAATCATTGTATTTCTCGACCCCGCTGTCGCGATCGTGCTCGATACCGTCTTCACAGGCTTCCGCCCTGACCTCTATCAAACGCTTGGCATCGTAATGATCTTTGCGGGCATGGCCTTGACGCTTGTCAGGAGGCAGGGGAAGGCGAATGTGGCAGCTGAGGGTACGGATATTGAACAAATGCAATAATGGAAAATGTAAAAAGGCCTATGCGGCCTTTTTTTGTTTTAGGTCAATTGACTCTCGCTAATCCTTAAAATAAGATAAATTTTCTAGAAAAATATTGCAATAATATTTCAGTCTAGTTAAGGTTATTGAGTAAATATTACTTTTATTACAAAAGGAGAGAGAAAATGAAAAAAAGAAAGAGGCGAAACTTTAAAAGGTTCATAGCAGCATTTTTAGTGTTGGCTTTAATCATTTCATTAGTGCCAGCCGATGTAATAGCAAAATCCACAGAAGAAGAGAATGGAAATCGTATTGCTGCCGATGATCCAGAAGAAACTCTTCAGAAAGAACAAACTGAGGAAGCCGTACCTTTTGATCCAAAAGATATAAACAAAGAGGGAGAGATCACCTCTGAAAGAACAGAAAATACAAAACTCTATTATGAAGGTGACGGTGTCTATAAACAGGAAGTATACCTTGATCCTATTCATACAAAGGAAACACCTGATGCCGACTGGGAAGACATTTCTCCTGAGTTAAAAGAGTCGACAAGCAAACAAGTCGAGACAGAGAATGCCATTTTGAATTCAGATTTTCAAAAGCAAATGAAGAACGGGCTTTATGCGACTTTTGAGCATAATGACCATAAGGTTACATATTCACTTGTAGAAGCGAAAGGCCCGAATAAAACTTCACTTACTCCGAAAGATACCTCAGCAGATTATAAGACTGACAGTAATGAGATTGTGTATCCGGATGTTTTTCCGAATATTGATCTTCAGACTTTCACATTCAATGAAAACATAAAAGAAGATTTAGTCCTTCATCAGTATGATGGATACAACAAATTTACATTTCAGTTAAAAACCGATTTGCAGGCTAAAGAACAAGAGGATGGATCCATTGATTTTTCTGATGAAAAAGGCAAAGTTGTTTTTTCTGTGCCTAAACCTTTTATGACGGATTCAAAACTAGATGAGCTTTCCGGCGAGGTTGAACGTTCAGACAAAGTCAGCTATAAGCTGGAAAAGAATGAAGGAGGGTATTTGCTTCATCTTACGGCAGACGAGAGTTGGCTGAAAGACCCAGAACGCGTATATCCAGTATCTATCGACCCGTCAACTTCTTTATCTGTTTCATCGGACACGTTTGTCATGAGTGCCTACCCGACGACGAACTATTCGGCCTCCTCACAAAAATGGGATGCTAATTTAAAGGCCTATGTACTGAAAACGGGCTATTATGACAAAACAACAGGCACAAACTATGCGTTCATGAAATTTAACAACCTAAAGCCAATTCAAAATATGACTGTCACTAAAGCTACATTAAAAACATACGTAGCCCATTCCTATTATGGAACAAAGGCAACCGGTCTTTGGCTGGATACGGTCAACAGCAATTATGATAATGCAAAAGTGACATGGAACACCAAACCGGCATCTAAAAATATCGGAAAAGCCGACGTCCATAAAGGACAGTGGGCGAGTTATGATGTGACCGCTGCTGTAAAGTCATGGAACTCCGGCGGGGCCAACTATGGGTTTAAGCTTCATACAAACGGAAACGGTAAGGAATACTGGAAAAAACTAATTTCTTCAGCGAACTCCGCCAATAAACCGTATATTGAAGTGACGTATACCATACCAAAGGGAAACACCCCTACAATTAAAGCCTATCACAATGGTGATTCCACTGGTTATTTCGATATCAGTTGGAAAAAGGTTGAAGGTGCGAAAGGGTATAAGGTATGGATTTACAATGGTAAAGAATATCAAGCGATTTCTACAGGCAACGTCACGTCGTGGAGCACAAAAGGGAAAAAAATCTGGCCTACGAGCGCAGAAATTGCTTCCAAGAGATATAAACTGCATCTGGACGGCAAGGACGGAGCCGAATTGGCACTAGACCCATCCCCGGTCTATAAGAACTCCGGCGGAAGCTATGCCACAAGCAAAAACTATTGGATTGGCGTCAGTGCAATATTTGACCAAGGTGAAGGAGCGATGTCCGCACCGGCAAAACCCGTTATCCCTAATGTAGGAAAAGCACAAACACCATCAGCAAAAGGCTACAACAATGGGAATGCCACAGGGTATTTCGATCTTTCTTGGAAAGCTGTATCTGGTGCAACCGGCTATAAGGTTCAGGTGTTCAATGGGAAAGGCTTTGAGACATTTGATCTGGGAAATCAGACGTCTTGGACCACCAAAGGGAAAAAGATTTGGCCGACAAGTGCTGAAATTAAGGCTGGGAAATATGCTCTTCATCTGAAAGACGGCAATGGTGCAGAGCTGCCGATCAATCCCGGACCAACCTATAAAAACGCCGGGGGAGATGGAGCCAAAAAAAATTACTCGTTTAAAATTATCGCATACAACAAAGATGGCGAAGCCATTGCATCCCCGGCTGCTAACCCGGCACTTCCTGATATCGCTAGGCCAAAGAATTTAACTGGCTATTTGTATACAAATACAAAATCGAGTCAAACGGGTTATGTGAATTTGATATGGGAAAAGGTTCAAAATGCGAAGGGCTATAAAGTTAACATTTACAACGGTAAAGAATATCAGTCCTTTGATGTTGGTGATGCTGATCATTGGACAACCCAAAATAAAAACATCTGGCCGACTTCTGAGGAAATCAAAGCCGGAAGCTATAAGCTTCATACAGATGGAAAAGGCGGGGAATTAGCCCTCGATCCATCACCTGTCTATAACAATGCAAATGGGAATTACAAAGGGAAGAAGAATTATTCTTTCACGCTTGTCGCCTATGATGCGAATGGTGAAACGATTCCAACGGCGCCCTTTAACCCAACGTTCCATGAAGGCGCAGAATTCCTTGGGACAGAAGAATACTGGTCTATCATTGATATCCCAAGCGGCCAGTTAAATGGTGCGACAGGCAATGTCATTGTGAATGAAGAAGATTTGTCAATTGACGGACGCGGTCCAGGACTTGGCTTATCGAGAACCTACAACAGTCTTGACAGCTCTGATCATTTATTTGGGCAAGGCTGGTATGCTGATGCAGAAACATCTGTCATCTCAACGGATGGCGGGGCAATGTATATCGATGAAGACGCTACGACACATCGATTCACGAAAAAAGCCGATGGCACGTATCAGCCGCCGACCGGTGTATATCTTGAATTAACAGAAACAGCTGATCAGTTCATATTAAAAACAAAGGATCAAACCAACGCTTATTTTAATAAAAAAGGCGGCAAACTCCAAAAAGTAGTGGATGGCCACAACAATGCAACTGTCTATACTTACAATGACAAAAATCAACTGACCGCCATTACAGATGCATCAGGCCGCAAGCTTACATTTACCTATGATGAAAACGGCCATGTGACTTCCATCACCGGACCTAAGAATAAGAAAGTCACCTACTCATATGAGAATGATTTGCTGAAGAAGGTTACAGATACAGACGGGACTGTCACAAGCTATGACTATGATGGCGAAGGGCGCCTTGTCAAACAATATTCAGCCAACAGTACCGAAGCAAAGCCTGTCTTTACCGAATATCAGTATAACGGACACCGTCTCGATAAAGCGATCAACGCTAAAAAAGAAACATATGTCTACAGCTATGATGCTGATAAAAAGACGCTTCTCATGACACAGCCAAATGGCCGGAAGGTACAGTATGGCTATAATGAAGCGGGAAATCCGATTCAGGTTATTGATGATGCCGAAGGGCTAAAAATTACAACGAATACAAAATATGAAGGCAATAATGTTGTAGAAGATGTCGATCCAAACGACGTCGGCACCGGAAAAGCAACGGAAAGCTATCAATATGACAAAGATGGCAACGTTACGTCTGTTAAAGACGCATATGGAACTGAGACATACGAATACAACAAAAACAACGATGTCACAAAAATGAAGGATACCGAGGGCAATGTCACGGATATTGCTTATGACGGACTGGATGCTGTATCCGAAACTGATCAGAGCGGAAAATCATCGTCAGCAGCTGTTTATGATAAATACGGAAATCAGATTCAATCCAGCAAAGATTTATCAGCTTCAACTAATATTTTGAAAGATGGAAGCTTTGAAGCACAAAAATCCGGCTGGAATCTGACTGCTTCTAAAGACAGCGGCAAAATCTCAATTATCACCGATAAAAGCGGGGTTCTTTCCGGATCAAAGGCATTGGAAGTCTTGAGCCAATCAACGTCTGCCGGAACAGATCATGGGTATTCGTCAGCAACACAAACAGTTGAGCTGGAGCCGAATACAACCTATACATTAAGCGGGAAAATCAAAACAGATCTAGCGAAATCAAGAGCCTACTTTAACATTGATTTGCGAGACAAAGATCAAAAACGAATACAGTGGATTCACAATGAATACAGTGCATTAGCCGGAAAAAATGACTGGACAAAACGGCAAATCACTTTTACGACTCCAGCGAATGCAGGAAAAGCTGTTGTGTATATGGAAGTCGATCATAAAGATAAAGATGGTAAAGGAAAAGCATGGTTCGATGAAGTCCAGCTGGAAAAAGGCGAAGTATCATCGAGCTATAACCCAGTTCAAAACAGCAGCTTCACATCAGCAACGGAAAACTGGAATGTAAGCGGGGCATCCGTTGATTCTGAAGAAGGCTTTAATGATGAAGTATCATTAAAAGTTGCCCGGACCAGTGCGTCCCAAGCTGGATCAGTAACAAAACAAACCGTTGTCTTAGGGCAAAGCGCAAATGACAAACCGGTTTATCTCACACTGACAGGCATGTCGAAAGCAAGCAGTGTCAAGTTCACAGATGAAAAAGACTATTCTCTGCAGGCTAATGTCACTTACGCGGACGGCAGCACAGGCGTATACAATGCGAAATTCCCTTCTGGAACACAGGAATGGAACCGCGCAGCTGTGGTTATACCAAAAACAAAGCCGATCAATAAAGTCGATATCAGCATACTGTTCCAAAAGAGTGCAACAGGAACCGCGTGGTTTGATGATATCCGTTTGATTGAAGGAAGCCTTCTAACAAAAAGCACGTATGACAGTAATGGTAACTATGTGACTAAGGAAGAAGATGAACTAGGATACTCTACTTCAACTGATTACGATGAAACTGGTAAGAAAACGTCTGAAACGGATGCAAAAGGTGAAAAAACAACCTATACGTATGATCAGGCAGACCAACTGACAAACATGACGCTCTCCAACGGTACGTCTATCCTTCACAGCTATGATAAGGAAGGCAATGAGATAAGCAAAACCATCCGGGCGGGGGCAGATCAAACCTATAAATACGAATATGATGTGATGGGCAAGCTTGTCAAAACAACTGACCCTCTCGGCAATGTGTTAGCAAGCGAATATGATGCCAACAGCAACCTGACCAAAACCATTTCACCGAATGGCAACGAAGTATCTCTTTCTTATGATGGAACAGACCGGGTGAAATCAAAGTCGTATAACGGTACAGAAAAGTACAATTTCACGTATGACAAAAATGGAAATGAAACGTCGGTCGTTAATAAAGAGCAGAACACCACAAAGAAACGGACATTTGACAACAAAAACCGTTTAACCGAATTGACTGACCGCGGCGGCAGCCAAACTTGGACATACCCTAGTGACTCCGATAAGCTGAAAACCTTCTCGTGGACTCATGGGGACCAAAAAGGAACGAATCAATTTACGTATAACAAGCTGGACCAAATGATTGAGATGAAAGACAGTACATCTTCATATTCATTTGATTATGATGAAAATGGAAACGTCCAAACCTTTATTACGGGCAACGGCGGCGGAACAAGTTTTTCATATGACGAAAGAAACCTTGTAAGCTCGCTGCATATCGGTGACAAAAACGGCGGAAGCATTCTGACGGAAAGCTATGAATATGATGCCAACGGCAATCGCACAACGATAAACAGCTCAGCAAGCGGCAAGGTGCAATATGAGTATGGGAAGCTGAATCAGCTTGTCAAAGAAACCCATGAAGACGGTAATGTTATTGAATACACATATGATGGATTCGGAAACCGGAAAACCGTTACAACTATAAAAGACGGCTCAAGCAAAACGGTGAACGCTTCCTTCAACATCATGAACCAGCTGACAAAAGTCAATGATGAAAGCATCTCTTACGATAAAAACGGCAACCGCACATCCGACGGCAAATTCACATATACGTGGGATGCAGAAGATAACCTGACCGCCGTTACCAAAAAAGGCGAAGACAAGCCATTCGCAACATATAAGTATGACGAAAAAGGAAACAGAATCCAAAAAACCGTCAACGGAAAAGTCACGAACTACTTCTACGACGGAGACAGCTTGAACGTCTTGTATGAAACAGACGCGGACAACAACGTCACAAAATCATACACGTACGGAGACAGCGGCCAGCTGTTATCCTACACAGAAAATGGCAAGAAATATTTCTATCACTACAACGCTCACGGCGACATCATCGCGATCTCAGACAGCACTGGAAAAACCGTTGCCAAGTATCAATACGACGCATGGGGAAATCCAACAAAAACCGAAGCAAGCGACGAAGTAAAAGACAACCGCTACCGCTACGCAGGCTACCAATACGATGAAGAAACCGGCCTGTACTACCTCATGGCCCGCTACTACGAGCCAAGAAACGGCGTGTTCCTATCACTCGACCCAGACCCGGGCAGCGACGGAGATTCATTGGATCAGAATGGGTATGCTTATGGAAATAATAACCCAGTGATGAATGTTGATCCGGACGGGCATTGGGTATGGCTTGTGGTAAATGCCGGATTTGCAGCCTATGATGGATATAAGGCATATAAATCAGGTAAAGGATGGAAAGGTGCTGCTTGGGCAGCTGCTTCTAATTTTGGTCCTGGGAAGATATTTAAGGGTGCTAAAAGGGTTTATAGGTTTGCGAAATCAGGTAAAAATTTCAACTGGAAACATATCAAAAAAGATCATGGTCCTAAGTCGAAGGCACGAATGCCAAATGGGCAACCAAAAAGCAAGTTTAGAAGTGCTAAAACTTTAAGAAGAACAACTAAGGCAACAGCAAGAACTAGACCGGCATACGTCCAGAAAGATGGTAGAACAGTTCACTTTAAGAAGTTTAAAAAGCCTATTGGAAGAAAAACGAATGGTCGGCATACTTATACTGTAAAGGTTGTTAAGTCTGGAAGGTATGTTGTAACGAGTTATCCTTATTAAAAAGTGAATAAAAGGAAGAGGGATGATTCTTTCTTCCTTTTAAAAATAGAAAGGATGTCATCTATGCATGAACTAAAATTTAGAGATTTGAATGTCGAAGTAAATGAGGAAGATACAGTATTACTATCGATGACTGAATCAGAAATAATTGTATTGACTAAAAAGGAAATCGATTATGGTGCTAAATATATAAATCATATTGTTCTCTACGGTAACACTGATGGACGATTCTTAAATAGCTTTAGCATACAAACAAACGAACAAGTCATAAATGTACAAAAAGTTGATGATTCATTCTTGTTTTTGATTGATAAAGAGTACGAGGATAGTGTTAGAGACGTTGAACCCAATATATATTTGTGGAATCCGATTGAAGGATTCCATCAATCTTTTTATGCGGGGCGGTACATTAATTCAATGATGATAGATCAAAATAAGAATTTATGGGTCGGCTATGATGAAACGGGTATATTTTCATGCGTGGATCAGGAAATAAGCACGAGAGGGATTAATAAATTCGTTTTTAAAAATGGAAAATATGAATTGTATTCCCACGGTGTTAGTTCTTATGTGATTGACCAATATTATTCTACTTTTGTAAGTGAGGATGCCATCTATTTGTATTACAGATCGATGGGTGAAGATTATTTACAAAAATTGAATTTACTTGGAGAAACATTAGAAAGAGTTGAGGTTGGAATAGAGTGTAGTTCATGCATCAAAAATGGATCATCTATTTATCTTTTCAGTCGTGATGATGACTCTTATAATATTGAAAAAGCATTCAAGACAAATGACATGCAAAATTATGTAGAACAAGAAATTTCAAATGAAAACAATGGAGAAAGTCTATGTTTTACACAAGTAGCTTCCTATAAAGATAAGGTTGCAGGAATTGATCATAATAATAAGCTTTTTCTGTTAAATAATCAAAGCTTATAAAAGGGGATGCTTAACAAGTAGACTCATTATATTTGGTAAGCAGTGAAAGTGAGAAATCTAGATGAAACATAAAAATAGGGGGAATTCATTTGAATATCTCACAATACGAGAAATTGAAAAAGCATCTTTCTGATGAGGATACAGGTCCATTTACATTAAACGAGTTTTCTTTCTATATGAAAGAAGATGATCGTTATATTCAAATTCCTGTGTTTGAATTAAAACTATCAGCTCAAACCTGTGACATTCATTTGCGGTTTGAAGACATTAGTGCATCAAAGCTGGATGACCTTGAATCCATCGATGCGGTTGAGTTGGAGATTGAACCGACTGACGATCAATGGGAAAGACTCCGTTATTATGTGTATGATCAAGAAGATCAGATGAGTTTCTATTGCGGAGGTTGGGATGTGATCAAGTGTGACAAGAAGTCACACTGATTTTCCCCTTTTTTGCTTGAGACCCCCCTTTTTAAATATGGCACATCAATTTTATTTTTCAACGCCATTTTTTTCTCCCTTCAGCCATCATAAAGAAACAATCACCGAGTATGCATTAATGTATGCGTTTTCATAGAGGGGGAGTCTTGATGAAAAAATGGATGGCAGCGGTTTTTGTGATGATGTTGATGATGTGTTTTGGCGGGATTGAGGGTGTGAAGGCGGCAGAGCCGAAGGTGTATCAGTTTGATTTTGGAAGCGGTTCGGAGGAGCCTGGTTATATTGGCGTCAGGGCGTCTGATCGGTATGACCTGTCAAAGGGCTACGGTTTTCAGACACCGGAGAATATGAGGGATGTGGCGGCATCCGGTACTGGTGTGAAGAGTGATGCGGTTCGGTTTTTAGCGTATGGGGCGAAAAGCAATAACACGTTTAATGTGGATCTCCCGAATGGCCTTTATGAGGTGAAGGTGACGCTTGGCAATACGGCAAGGGCCAGTGTGGCGGCGGAGGGCGTGTTTCAGGTCATTAATATGACAGGGGATGGCGCGGAGGATACGTTCCAAATTCCTGTCACCGACGGGCAGCTGAATCTGCTGGTGACAGAGGGGAAGGCTGGCACCGCTTTTACGCTTAGCGCCTTGAAAATAAAGAAATTGTCTAATCAGCCGGTAACGAATCGAACCATTTATGTCGGCGGCGATTCGACGGTGTGCAATTATTATCCGCTCAACAGCAGCAAGCAGGCGGGCTGGGGGCAGATGCTGCCTCACTATATCGATAAACATACCTTTCAAGTGAGAAACATGGCGTCCGGCGGGCAGATCGCGAGAGGGTTTCGAAATGACGGTCAGCTCGAGGCGATCTTGAAGTACATCAAACCGGGTGATTATTTTATCTTGCAGCTTGGCATTAATGACACAAATCCAAAGCATAATGAATCTGAAGCGGAGTTTAAAGAGATGATGCGTGATATGATTCGTCAGGTGAAAGCGAAAGGAGCCGACGTCATCCTATCAACGCCTCAGGGCCGGGCGACCGATTTTACTTCTGAAGGCATCCATTCGTCTGTAAACAGATGGTACAGGGCCTCTATTTTAGCTTTGGCCGAAGAGGAAAAAACACATCTCATTGACTTAAATGTCCTCAGCTCGGCATACTTTACATCAATCGGTCCGGAAAGAACACTCGGGCTTTATATGGATGGAGACACGCTGCACCCGAACCGCGCTGGGGCCGACGCACTGGCACGATTGGCTGTTCAGGAGCTAAAACGCCAGGGAATCGATGGCTTTTAACACATCATTTTTCGACAAAACACATATGCCTTCGTCAATTAGAGTATAATGAGAACATCTGCAAGAGACAGGAGTTTATACATGAGTCATTTTAAAAACTATCAAATCAGTCATGACATTTTACGAGCATTGGAAGGACTGGGATATACAGAACCGACCAAGGTGCAGCAGAGTGTGATCCCCGCTGCCCTTGAACGAAAGGATCTTGTCGTCAAATCACAGACGGGAAGCGGGAAAACAGCTTCGTTCGGGATTCCTCTCTGTGAGCTGGCGGATTGGGATGAAAACAGGCCGCAGGCGCTTATTTTAACTCCAACCCGTGAGCTTGCGGTGCAAGTAAAGGAAGATATCACGAACATCGGACGATTTAAACGGATCAAAGCGACAGCCGTATTTGGAAAATCCTCCTTTGATAAACAAAAAGCTGAGCTTAAACAAAAAAGCCACATTGTTGTCGGCACGCCGGGACGTGTTCTGGATCATATCGAAAAAGGCACGCTTCCGTTGGATCGTCTCTCTTATTTGGTCATTGATGAAGCGGATGAGATGCTGAATATGGGCTTCATTGAGCAGGTGGAGGCGATTATCAAGCATCTGCCGACTGAGCGCACGACGATGCTGTTTTCGGCGACGCTTCCGCAGGATATCGAGAAGCTGAGCCGTCAATATATGCAAAACCCCGAGCATATCGAAGTCAAAGCGGCCGGCCTAACCACAAGAAATATTGAACATGCGGTGATTCAAGTAAGAGAAGAGAATAAGTTTTCATTGCTGAAAGATGTGCTGATGACGGAGAATCCCGACAGCTGCATCATTTTCTGCCGAACGAAGGAGCACGTCAATCAGCTGACCGATGAATTGGATGACTTAGGATATCCATGCGATAAAATTCACGGCGGAATGATTCAGGAAGACCGATTCGACGTCATGAATGAATTTAAACGTGGCGAGTACCGTTACTTAGTGGCAACGGATGTCGCCGCGCGCGGGATTGATATTGAAAATATCTCCCTTGTCATCAACTATGATCTGCCGCTTGAAAAAGAAAGTTATGTCCACCGCACGGGCCGAACGGGACGCGCAGGGAACAAAGGAAAGGCCATTTCGTTTGTCACGGCCTTCGAAAAACGGTTTTTAGCCGACATTGAAGAATATATCGGATTTGAAATCCAAAAAATAGAAGCCCCTTCTCAAGAGGAAGTGGCAAGGAAGAAACCAGAATTTCTAGCTAAACTGAATGACCGTCCGGAAAGCAAAAAGGACAAAAGCGAAGAGTTGAATAAAGACATTATGAAGCTGTATTTTAACGGCGGAAAGAAAAAGAAAATCAGAGCCGTTGATTTTGTAGGAACGATTGCCAAAATTGACGGTGTGTCAGCTGACGACATCGGCATCATCACGATCATGGATAACGCCTCATACGTTGAGATTTTAAATGGTAAAGGCCCTCATGTTCTCAAAGTGATGAAGAACACAACCGTCAAAGGGAAAAAGCTGAAGGTGAATAAAGCGAATAAATGATGAATGACCTGCTCCCAGTTAAAGGGGCAGGTCATTTTGCTGCTGGCTGACATCTGTGCTGGTTTCCTCCGGAACAAAGGCAAGAATCACAATGCCAATTACAAACAGAATGATCAGACTGAACACCGCAGTCGAGGATTTCCCGGTCAGCTGGGCGGTCACGGCAATGAGCAGCGGCCCCATAATTGAGGCGAATTTTCCGAAAATGTTGTAAAAACCGAAGAATTCATTAGCGTGGCGCTTTGGCACAAGCTTGGCGAAATAGGAACGGCTTAGGGCTTGAATACCGCCTTGCGAGGTGGCGACAAGCATAGCCAGTATCCAGAAATCAAGCGTTGTCTCCATAAAATAGGCATACACGCAGACGATCATATAAATGACGATCCCGACGTACAGCATGGTCTTCCCCGTGAAACGTTCTGCCAGTTTTCCATATACAATCGAAAACGGCGCGGCGACCACCTGAGTGACAAATAGGATGATCAGGAGGCTTGAGGAGCCGATCCCTAAATCTGATCCATAGGATGTCGACATCGTAATAATCGTGCCGACTCCGTCGATATAAAAGAAATAAGCGAGCAAGAAGAGGAAAAGTGCCCGGTATTGTCTGATCCGTTTCATCGTTTGGCCGAGCCGCTTAAAGCTGTTGATGACAATATGAGGTTCTTTTTTGATGTAATAGCGTTGATGGACATGTTTAATCATTGGGATGGTGAACAGCCCCCACCAGGCAGCCGTTATGAAAAAGGACAGCTGGCTTGCGGCCGATACAGACACTGGAATAGTCTCTGCTTGTGCGAGCAGGATGACAGCAATACTGATGATAAATGGAATCGTGCTTCCAATGTATCCTAAGCCAAAACCCCGTGCCGAGACGAGATTCATCCGCTTCTCAGACGTGACGTCAACGAGAAAGGCATCATAAAACACATTGGCGCCGGAAAAACCGATAGCCGATATCGTATAAAACAGCAACAATAGCAGCCAATGTTCACTAGGGATAAAGGCGAGCATCGCGGTGCTGGCGACACCGGCTGACACAAAGAAACCGAAGAACTTTTTCTTGCACCCTTCATAGTCGGCGATTGTGCCTAAAATAGGACCGAGCATCGCAAGAATAAACGTTGAAATCGCAATGGTATAGCCCAGATAGGCAGTCGATTGAGCGGCGCTGACACCGCTTTCCGCAGCTGCTGATTTATAAAATAACGGAAATACCGCGGTGGTCACGACAATTGAGTAAGCAGAATTTGCCCAGTCATATAATACCCAGCTGTTTTCTTGTTTCGTAAATCGTTTCATCATCAGAGCCCCTCTCCGGTAACGATACTTCTATTGTACGAGAAATGGGCCTGAAAAGAATGGAATGCACGTCAATTTTTACAAAATATTTATGTTTTTTCGCTTCAAATCATACTTTTGATTTATTGCTGGGGTTAGGTGCATCTGGTACCATTTAACTATATTTTATGGTATTTTCCAGAAGGGATTCAGCAGAGAGGAGACAGAGCATGAGGCAAATAGGCTTGTGTATAAGCCTGCTGGTCACAGTTCTTGTGCTGAGCGCATGCGAAAGTGAAGGTGAGGCTCAGATGTTCGCAGACTGTGATCAAAAGACAGTAAAACAAACCGCAGCCAAACCGATGAACAGTAAGAAAAAGCAGGATTTCCAAGCCCTCGCAAGCGACAGGCAGCTGGCCATTGTGTTCAGTTCCATGATACAAGTGAGCGAAGCATTTGATTATGGAATCGGCAATCCAGAATACTTCGTGCGAATCAGCATGACTGAAGAAGAAGCAGACATTGCGAAGGAGAATCTCGAATCGATTAAGCTTGAGAACAAATCGCTCAAAAAACAAAACAGCGAGGCGGTTGCCTTGCTTCAAAAAACGCGTAATCAAGACATGAGCCGCATCGAAGTTCAGCAGCTGACAGAAAATAGAGCCGCTTTTTTTGAGACCGCAGACAGTATGATCAAACTCATCGGCCAAGTCACACCGAAAAACGCGAAGAAGACAAGACAGCAGCTGGATCAGCTGAAAAAACAATATACACAATACAACGCTGAAAGCATTAAAATCATGAACAGCATTGTCAAAAAGCAGAAAGCTGACAAGGCATCATTTGAACGCCATCTGGAGGCGCTGCTTCAAAAACAGCCCGGGCAGCAGGTACGGAGTGAATTGTACTGACCAGCTTCCGTCTTTCCCTGATGATATTGACCTAGTACAAAAAGAATGTACAATCAAGATATAGTCTGTTCTTAGTAGATTTGGAGGGACATGCCATGAAAATTGCGAAGGTGATCAACAATAATGTGATCAGCGTGGTCAATGAACAGGGGAAAGAATTGGTCGTCATGGGCAGGGGGCTCGCGTTTCAGAAAAAGTCCGGCGATGATGTCGATGAAGCCCGCATTGAGAAAGTGTTCACGCTCGATAACAAGGATGTATCAGAAAAGTTCAAAACCCTTTTGTATGATATACCGATCGAGTGTATGGAAGTATCCGAAGAGATTATCAGCTACGCAAAATTACAGCTCGGCAAAAAGCTCAACGACAGCATCTATGTGTCGCTGACCGACCATATTAACTTTGCCATCCAGCGCAACCAGAAAGGGCTTGATATCAAAAACGCCTTGCTGTGGGAAACAAAACGGCTGTACAAAGACGAATTTGCGATCGGCAAAGAAGCGTTAATCATGGTAAAAAATAAGACTGGTGTGTCTCTGCCAGAGGATGAAGCTGGCTTTATTGCTCTGCATATTGTAAATGCCGAGCTGAATGAAGAGATGCCCAATATTATCAACATTACAAAAGTCATGCAAGAGATTTTGAGTATTGTAAAATACCATTTTAAGATTGAATTCAACGAAGAATCGCTTCACTATTATCGGTTCGTCACCCACTTAAAGTTTTTCGCGCAACGTCTTTTTAACGGCACTCACATGGAAAGCCAGGACGATTTTTTGCTGGATACAGTGAAAGAAAAGTATCATCGCGCGTATGAATGCACGAAGAAAATCCAAACCTACATTGAGCGGGAGTATGAGCACAAGCTCACAAGTGACGAGCTGCTGTATTTAACCATTCACATAGAAAGGGTAGTTAAACAAGCATAATGAGAGCGCTGACATTTTTATTTTCGTGTGTTCGTTTTTTTCTTACATTTCCATATGATGATGGTAGGATTGTTACTGATAAAGCAGGCAAAACCTAAATTACAATGAGTGCGGATCATCTCTGTCTGTGCTGATGGTAATTTAGGTTTTTATTTTTTTCAGGGGGAGGGTGATGATAGTTACAGGATTCAAGTAAGTAAGGTTCGGTATTATCATTATTTTGGCCGATGTTCCCTTTTAAAAGAATCATGTAAGATCAACATAGAAAACGCTTTCAACGAAAGGGGAATGCCAATATGCCTTATCTGAAACGAGTGTTGCTGCTTCTTGTCACTGGATTGTTTATGAGTTTGTTTGCAGTCACTTCTACTGCCTCGGCTCAAACAGGTGGATCGTTTTTTGACCCTTTTAACGGCTATAACTCCGGTTTTTGGCAAAAAGCAGATGGTTATTCGAATGGAAATATGTTCAACTGCACGTGGCGGGCTAATAACGTATCAATGACGTCATTGGGTGAAATGCGTTTAGCGCTAACAAGCCCAGCTTATAACAAGTTTGACTGCGGGGAAAACCGTTCTGTTCAAACATATGGCTATGGACTTTATGAAGTCAGAATGAAACCAGCTAAAAACACAGGGATCGTTTCATCGTTCTTCACTTACACAGGTCCAACAGATGGAACTCCTTGGGATGAGATTGATATCGAATTTTTAGGAAAAGACACAACAAAGGTTCAATTTAACTATTATACAAATGGTGCAGGAAACCATGAGAAGATTGTTGATCTCGGGTTTGATGCAGCCAATGCCTATCATACGTATGCATTCGATTGGCAGCCAAACTCTATTAAATGGTATGTCGATGGGCAATTAAAACATACTGCAACAAACCAAATTCCGACAACACCTGGAAAGATCATGATGAACTTGTGGAATGGCACGGGTGTCGATGAATGGCTTGGCTCCTACAATGGTGTAAATCCGCTATACGCTCATTATGATTGGGTGCGCTATACAAAAAAATAATGCCAAATGTGAAAGAGCCTGCTGCAATATAGCAGGCTCTTATGATTGTAATGAGGAGTTGTTGGCATGAATCTTCTATTTACTCATAATATCCTATTTGATCTTCTCCCCTCTGTAAATCACGTACTCACTCAATGCTACGATCAAGCTCATACATTTAGAAAGAAATAATCCCAATCAAAAGTGCGGCAATCGTCATCACAATCGTTGTTCCCACGGCCCATTTAATAGTGAATTTTTGATGGTCGCCAAAGCTGACGCCTGCCATTCCTACCAATAGATAGGTGGAAGGCACAAGCGGGCTGAGCAGATGAACAGGCTGCCCCAGCAAGGAGGCCCTTCCGATTTCAGCGGCGTCTATTCCGTAAGCGGAAGCGGCTTCGGCGATGATGGGAAGGACACCGAAGTAAAAGGCGTCATTCGACATGAAAAAGGTGAATGGCATGCTGACGATCGCAGTGATCAACGGCAGGTGTGGACCCATGGCGTCAGGGATAAGTGAAACGAGAGAATGCGCCATGGCATCCACCATTTTTGTGCCGGAGAGAATGCCTGTGAATATGCCCGCAGCAAACACCATTGAGACAACGTTTAACGCATTACCCGCATGCGCCGAGATTCGTTTCTGCTGCTCTTTGACATTTGGATAGTTGACCATCAAGGCGACGGCGAACGCAGTCATAAAAAGAACAGGGAGCGGCAGCAGGCTGGTGATCAGTGCGGCCATCAGAGCGACAGTCAGCAGCAGGTTAAACCATTGAAGAGCGGGGCGCTTGAGCGGTGCGGCCTCCGGATCGGAAGACGGTGCGTGATCAATCGAAATGACGCCGAGCCGCTTCCGCTCTTTCTTTCCGAGGATATAAGCAACGGCGATCACCCAGAGAATGCCGGCGATCATAGCGGGAATCAGGGGCGTGAAGACCTCTGACGTGTCCAATTTTAAGGAAGCCAAAACCCTCGCAGTCGGCCCGCCCCACGGGATAATATTCATAACCCCCGAACCGAGCATCGCTATTCCCGCTAACACCAAACGGTTCATGCCGAGCCGTTTGTAGAGAGGCAGCATCGCTGCAATGGTAATCATATAGGTTGTTGTCCCATCTCCGTCCAGCGAAATGGTCATGGTCAGAACCGCTGTGCCTACGGCGATTTTTAACGGATCTCCTTTGACAAACGATAAGATTTTGGCAATGAGAGGATCAAACAGACCTGAGTCAATCATAATGCCGAAATACAGGATGGCGAATAACAGCATGATACCGGTAGGGGCGAGGTCTGTAACGCCCTGAATCATCATCTCGCCGAGATCTTTGCCAAATCCGCTGATCAGGGCGAACACAATAGGAACGACAATCAAAGCAATAAGAGCGGAAAGCCGGTTAGACATAATAAGGTACATAAAGACAATCATCATCACAAAACCGAGTATGGCAAGCATGATATGACCTCCCCTATTCAACAGCTTTTTTGGTAAGCGCTTCCATCTCTTCTTTCTGTGAAGAAGGCTTATTTCAAATGTGTATGACCGCATATTTATATGTAGACCAAAAATCCTAATGAGCGGATTAGCAGTTTATATGAAGAACGCCACGGGTAAATGTGCTGTAGAATGTTTCGTTTTAAAAAGGGGGAAGAGACATGAGTGATGACCAAAACAAACGTGTAAATGAACACTCAAAGGACGAGCAGCTTGAGCAGTACAGGGCCGATAACAGCGGGAAGAAAATGACGACAAACCAAGGCTTGCGGGTGTCAGAGGATGAGCATTCGTTAAAAGCCGGGGTTCGCGGCCCGACGCTGATGGAGGATTTTCACTTCCGGGAGAAAATGACGCACTTTGACCATGAGAGGATTCCGGAGCGCGTTGTGCATGCGCGCGGATTTGGCGTGCATGGTTTTTTTCAGGTTTACGAGCCGATGACCGAGTACACACGGGCCAAATTTCTTCAGGACCCTTCGGTGAAGACACCGGTATTTGTCCGTTTCTCTACGGTTGCGGGTTCTAAAGGCTCCGCAGACACGGTGCGGGATGCCAGAGGCTTTGCGACTAAATTTTATACTGAAGAAGGAAACTATGACCTTGTGGGAAATAACATTCCGGTGTTTTTCATTCAGGATGCGATCAAATTCCCGGATTTGGTTCACGCGTTTAAGCCTGAGCCACACAATGAAATGCCTCAGGCCGCGACCGCTCACGATACGTTTTGGGATTTTGTCGCCAATAACCCTGAGTCGGCTCACATGGTAATGTGGACGATGTCGGACAGAGGCATCCCGCGCAGCTACAGAATGATGGAAGGCTTCGGCGTTCACACGTTCCGTTTTGTCAATGAACAAGGAAAGGCACGTTTCGTGAAATTTCACTGGAAGCCGGTGCTCGGTGTGCATTCTCTCGTATGGGATGAAGCGCAGAAAATTGCCGGGAAAGATCCGGATTTCCATCGCCGTGACCTGTGGGAAACAATTGAAAACGGCGGCAAGGTTGAATACGAGCTCGGCGTGCAGATGATTGATGAGGAAGATGAATTCAAGTTTGATTTTGATATTCTTGACCCGACTAAGCTGTGGCCGGAAGAGCTTGTGCCGGTGAAAATCATTGGGAAAATGACACTGAACCGCAACCAGGATAATGTGTTTGCGGAAACAGAACAGGTCGCATTCCACCCGGGAAATGTCGTGCCGGGAATCGATTTTACAAATGACCCGCTCCTGCAGGGACGGCTTTTCTCTTATACAGACACACAGCTCATCCGTCTTGGCGGCCCGAACTTCCATGAGATTCCGATTAACCGGCCGGTATGTCCATTCCATAACAATCAATACGACGGCTATCACCGGATGACGATCAATAAGGGACCTGTCGCTTATCATAAAAACTCACTGCAAAACAATGATCCGTCGCCTGCGACAGCTGAAGAAGGCGGCTACGTCCACTATCAGGAAAAAGTCGAGGGCAAAAAAATCCGGCAGCGAAGCGACAGCTTCAACGATTATTACTCACAGGCGAAGCTTTTCTGGAACAGCATGTCTCCTGTGGAGAAACAGCACATCATTTCTGCTTTCTGCTTCGAGGTCGGGAAGGTCAAAAGCAAGGACGTACAGCGGCAGGTCGTTGATGTCTTCAGCAATGTCGATGCAGTTTTAGCGGAAGAAATCGCCAAAGGAGTAGGCGTGGCGGCGCCGCGAAGCGTAAAGCATCTAAAGAAATCCTTACTTCGCCTGCGTTAAGCCAAGCCCGTACAGTGAAAACCGCGTCAACCAGAAAAGTCGCTGTACTCGCCGGAAACGGATTTTATGAAAAAGAACTGCAAACAGTGCTGGAAGCCTTAAAGCAAGAAGGAATCACAGTGGATATCATCAGTCAAAATCTGGGGTATATGACAAGCGGCAGCGGACAGCAGCTTGAGGCCAGCGGCACGTTCTTGACGGTTGATTCTGTTCTGTATGATGCCGTCTATGCCGCAGGAGGACTGGAGTTAAAAGACAACAAACAAGCGATGGCGTTTATCAGAGAAGCTTACAATCACTACAAGGCAATCGGTGCGGCAAATGAAGGAATTGACCTTCTTCAATCCTCTGTCGGGACAACAGAGGGACCAGGCATCGTAACGGCTGAAGAAGAACCTGACTACACCGCTTTCAGCAAGGCATTTATCGATGCGATTGCTGCTCATCGCCATTGGGATAGACGAATTTGATCGGCTCCTGTATCTTTAAGGAAGATACTTTTCATAAGGAGCATGACAAATGAACGAAAAACAGCTCGCTGAAGCTTACGAACGCGATGAAAATATGATGATTTTGGTGTTTGCCCAATGGTGTGTAAACCATGATCTTGATCCGGTGGAGATGTACGCCAAAGCGTATCCGCAGCAAAAGCTGAATGAAAGCTTGAAAAAAACCATGGACGATCTGGTCGTGCCAAAACACGAAGCAGAGCACATTCCGGACCAGACTGTCATTGCGGTATTAGAGATGTTCGGAAATACAGATTTGGCACAGGCCGTTCATGAAGCGATTTCTGGGCGCAAACAGTAAAAAAAGAGACATCCTGTGTCTCTTTTTTTATTGGGAAAATCATGCTGTTAGACCTAGAAACTTCTTTCGATTTAATCAGTCTATAAAAGTGTGTATTGCTTAAATAAGGGAATGTTAAAGAACGACATCAAAGGAGGAGATCGTATGAAATGGATTAACATGCTGAAAGCCGCGGGGATTGCAGTCTTGCTTTTTTCCGTAGTTGCATATGCGGCTCCATCTTTAAAAGCAGTCGCGAAAACACCGACTGTCAGCACCCATACGTACAAAAAGATCAAGGAGTTAAAGTATCCACAAGTGCATCACGTCGGGAATGCCGCGTTTGAAAAGAAAATCAATCAAGAGCTGAAAGCCTACATTGAACAATCGTATCAGGAATACCTGAAAAACAAAAAAGCAGGCGAACAGCAGGGCTTTAAAACGGAATATCAAACATCCTTCAGCGTCAAATACAATGCGGCAGGCAAGCTCAGCATTCAAACACTCAATTATATCTATTCAGGGGGCGCCCACGGTTTAACGTCTGTCCAGTCCTTCAACTATGACTTGAAAGCACAAAAGCGGGTGACGCTGGATCAGATTCTGAACACCAAAACAAAAGTCAGCAAAACGAGAGATTATCTATATAGCTATATCAAAAAACACGATGAACTGTTTTTCCCTGATGTTAAGAAAGAGGATATAACCCTAAACAAAGACACAATGTTTTACTTTACGGCAAACGGGATCGCCATCGTCTTTGGCCAGTATGACTTGGGGCCTTATGCAGCGGGAATCCGGGATGTGCAGGTTCCAGCCTCTATTTATCAATAATCAAAAGAGCCATATCCGAAAAGGGATATGGCTCAATGTTTCTACCACACAAACAGGCCGACAATCGCAGCACTTAATAAAGATACCGCAATTCCGCTGACGAGCAGTTTCCACACGTTTCTCCCGATGACCGTTGACTTTTCTCCGTCAAGGATCGAATTGTACGTGCCGTAAATCATGCCGACCGTACTGAAGTTTGCAAAGGACGTCAGGAATGTCGTCGCCACCGCAACGGTGTGAGGCGGAAGGGATTTGAGATTGTTTTTCAAGTCAAGCATCGCAACAAACTCGTTCGTTGCCAATTTCATGCCCATCAGCTGAGCAACATACATCGCATCGTGCACTGGCAATCCAAGCAGGAATGCGAACGGACTGAACAGATAAGCAAAAATCGTTTGAATGGTCAGGCCGTGTACGAAAACGCCAAGAATGCCATTAACTGCTGACGTTAATGCGACATATCCGATCACCATTGCCAAAATAACGATCACCATGTTCATGCCGACAAGCATACTGTTAGAAATCGTAGAGAAAAAGTCTTTCTTCTCTTCTTTAGGCGGTGTATAGATGATATCTTCATCCTCCGGCACGTGAACAGGATTCAGCAGGTTTGCGATAATCAGCGCGTTTAAGCAGTTCAAAGGAATGGCTGTAAACACGTATGTCGCGGGCACCATTGACAGATAAGATCCGATAATGGAGCCGCTGATGCTGCTCATGCTCATTAAGCCGAATGTGAGCAGGCGGTTGTTGCTTAAAACCGTTAGCTGCTGGCGGATAACCGCAAGTGCTTCGGTATTTCCCAGGAACATCATTTGGATAGAGAAAAAGCTTTCTAATTTCGGCAAGCGGGAAGCCTTTGAAATCACCCATCCGATTTTATCAATCAGCCAAGGCAAAATGCCGAAATACGTTAAAATATCAAAGAATGTGACGATAAAGATAATTGGAAGAAGCGCACTAAAGAAAAAGTCTACTGTTTCATTCGCCATCACTGACGGAAAGGCAAACGCGATACCGTCACTGGCGCAAGCAATCAGCCAAGTGAAGAAATCACCGATTTTACCGATGGCCCAGCTTCCGACTTTTGTTCCCAGCATAAACCAAGTAATCAGCAATTCCAGAACAATTAACGTAATGATCGGGCGCCACTTGATTTTCTTTTTCTGCGGAGAACATAGGAATACAACTGCCATAATCACAATGAGACCGACAAGGTTTAGTAAAAAGTACATGATAGCAACTCCTATGAGGGTTATTATGGAAACAAAAAAAGCTCTTATCCTTCACAAATTCTGGAAGTGCAGAAAGTGTGAAAAATAAGAGCAAACAGAAAAGAACTTGTCCTTTTCAACTCGTTCAAATTTATTCAAACTTTCTTGTAGTCTAGTTTTTTACGGTTACTAGGTAGAAACAATCAGACCATATTACTGATCATATACAAGAATGTCTTTTTCTAAGATGATAGCAGTATTTTATCCTTTCACTTTTTGAAAATCAACCTTTTTAACTATTTTCACAATAATAAAATTTATATTCTAAAATGAGAAAATAAAGGAAAAACATGCTGGATTGCTATGCTGATATGATGTTGGCGGGATACCAGCATGTCAGTACTGATTTTTCTTCACTATAAGGTCCCAGCTCCTGGAGATTTGTTGTATGATGGAAACGGGGAAACCCATACAGCAGAAAGGGAGTTTTTTCATGATTATCCAATTCATTCGTTATAGATAATGACAGGTGTAGACAAACTGCCAGACCTGGCCAATTTTTGAGATAGGCCTAGGTTTATTTGTCTATGCCTTTTTCATTTATCTAAAAATGAATGAATGGGGTGTTTTTTATCATTAAGCGAACAGTTGATTTCAGCATGTTTCGATGCCCGCTCTGCGATTCTTCTATGGATGCGGCATCAGGGAAAAGCTTGATTTGTACAGAACGAGGACATACATTTGATCTATCTCGGCACGGCTACGTGAACTTTCTGACGAAGCCGGTCAAAACCAGTTACAGTGCCGAGCTTTTTGAAGCGAGGAGCAGGCTGATTGGAGAATGTGGTTTTTTTGACCCGCTCCATGATGCGATTGCAGAACTCATCAGTCATCCCACATCTGGTCATGAGGCATTCACCATCCTGGACAGCGGTTGCGGTGAGGGTTCTCATTTGAATGCGCTTTGCGGGTTTGATTATGCAGGGAAAGCAGCGGTAGGAACCGGCATCGATCTTTCGAAGGATGGGATCTTAAAAGCTTCTAAGGCATTCAAAGATCAGATGTGGGCGGTTGCCGATGTGGCGCGTGCTCCTTTTCATGATCGCCAATTTGATGTTGTGCTGTCTATTTTTTCCCCGTCCAATTATGCAGAGTTTCATAGACTGCTGAAGAATGATGGCATGCTCGTAAAAGTAGTGCCGCGAAGCGACTATTTAATAGAATTAAGGCAATTTTTATATACTGATTCACCAAGGCGCACGTATTCCAATGCGGCAGCTGTTGAGCGTTTTACAGCAAATGCAGCACACAGCCGTCCTGTCAGGCTGCGCTATGTTAAAACGCTTGACCAGCAGGCGATCCACTGGCTTCTCAAGATGACGCCGCTTGCCTGGTCGGCGCTGAAAGATCGAGTCAGCCTGCTGAAAGAGATGAAATCAGCCGATATTACGGTTGATGTTGATATCCTAGTAGGAATGAAATGAATGGCAGAGGAAAGCTCCGAAAAAAGGAGCTTTCCTTTTTTAATCGGAATAGTTGGCCCACGCTTCTCGTACATATGGAAAGGGGACGGAAACAGCCGATGCGGACAGGTTTTTGTAAACGCTTTCTAGTTCGCGGAAACGGGGGATGTGTGTGTGGAACTGATCATCATTCTATTGGCGTTAGGTTTGCTGATGTTTACGGCGTATCGGGGATTTTCTGTCATATTGTTTGCGCCGATTTGCGCGTTATTCGCGGTGCTGCTGACAGATCCAAGCCATGTGCTTCCTTTTTTTTCATCAATTTTTATGGAGAAGATGGCGGGTTTTATTAAGCTGTATTTCCCAGTGTTTTTGCTCGGTGCCATTTTTGGAAAGGTCGTTGAAATGGCCGGGCTTGCGGCATCAATCGCGAAAACAATTGTCCGGCTTGTCGGGGCAAAAAGAGCGATACTTGCCATTGTGCTGATGGGTGCTGTCTTGACGTACAGCGGTGTCAGCCTGTTTGTTGTCGTATTTGCCGTATATCCTTTTGCGAAAAACATGTTCCAAGAAGCAAACATACCCAAACGCCTCATCCCGGGAACGATTGCTTTAGGGGCTTTTACGTTTACGATGGACGCGCTTCCGGGAACGCCGCAAATCCAAAATGTCATCCCGACGTCGTTTTTCAAAACAGACATTTATGCCGCCCCTTGGCTGGGCTTGATGGGCGCAGTGATTGTGCTGGCAGCTGGGATGCTCTATTTGGAATCAAGGCGGAAAAAAGCGCAGGCATCTGGCGAAGGCTATGGCGGTTTTGATACGCAGAATGCTGCTCCTGAATCGATTGAGTCCGCGGCTGAACCGGACAAAAGCCCGATTCGGCACGCGCTTGCCTTTGTCCCGCTTATTCTCGTCGGTGCAGTGAATAAATATTTCACCATTTACTTGCCAAAGTGGTATCCGAATGGATTTGATTTTTCTTCCATAGGATTAAAGGAGTTCGGCAGGCTTGATATTTCTTCAGCGGCTGCTATTTGGTCGGTGGAGATTGCTTTAGTGATTGGCATCATCACAACAATTTTATTTGATTGGAGAAGTGTGTTTGCCCAATTGAAGGAAGGGCTGAATGAAGGGATTGGCGGCGCCTTGCTGGCATCTATGAATACGGGTGCCGAGTACGGGTTCGGCGGCATTATCGCCGCGCTGCCGGGGTTTCATAAGCTGAGCAGCGGAATTTCACATACTTTTACCGATCCGCTTGTAAATGGCGCCGTTACGACAACTGCGCTGGCGGGAATCACCGGCTCGGCTTCAGGAGGAATGGGCATTGCATTAAGCGCGATGTCAGAACAATACTTACAGGCGATTCAGGCTTACAATATTCCGCCAGAGGTGATGCATCGGGTCATTTCAATGGCATCAGGCGGGATGGATACACTGCCGCATAATGGCGCCGTTATCACGCTTCTGGCCGTGACGGGTTTGACCCACCGGCAATCCTATCGCGATATTTTTGCGATCACGCTCATTAAAACGGCTGCCGTATTTGCTGTAATCGCGATTTACAGCCTGACTGGTCTAGTGTAGAAGAAAACGAAAGGAGCATCAATATGGGAAAAGTGCTGTCATCAAGCAAGGAAGCTGCGAAATTGATTCATGATGGGGATACGCTGATCGCGGGAGGGTTTGGGCTGTGCGGCATCCCTGAACAGCTCATTTTGTCTATAAGAGATCAGGGAGTAAAGGATTTAACCGTTGTCAGCAATAACTGCGGAGTCGATGACTGGGGGCTGGGTTTGCTTCTGGCTAACAAGCAAATCAAGAAAATGATCGCTTCCTATGTCGGTGAAAATAAAATTTTTGAGCGGCAGTTTTTAAGCGGAGAGCTTGAGGTCGAGCTTGTTCCCCAAGGAACGCTCGCTGAGAGAATTCGTGCAGGCGGTGCAGGCATACCGGGATTTTATACGGCGACAGGCGTCGGCACCTCCATAGCCAAGGGAAAAGAACATAAAACATTCGGCGGCCGGACTTATGTGCTGGAGCGAGGCATTACCGGCGATGTGGCGATCGTCAAAGCGTGGAAAGCGGACACCATGGGCAATTTGGTTTTTAGGAAAACGGCGAGAAATTTCAATCCCATTGCCGCCATGGCAGGCAAGATCACGATTGCCGAGGCGGAAGAAATCGTGGAAGCAGGAGAGCTCGATCCAGATCACATCCATACGCCGGGAATTTACGTACAGCATGTTGTGCTTGGCGCGAGCCAAGAAAAACGGATTGAAAAACGAACAGTTCAGCAAGCATCGGGAAAGGGTGAGGCCAAGTGAAGGAAGCGAGAAAACGAATGGTCAAACGGGCTGTACAAGAAATCAAGGACGGCATGAATGTGAATCTCGGGATTGGAATGCCGACGCTTGTCGCAAATGAGATACCCGATGGCGTTCACGTCATGCTTCAGTCGGAAAACGGCTTGCTCGGAATCGGTCCCTATCCTCTGGAAGGAACGGAAGACGCGGATTTGATCAATGCGGGAAAGGAAACGATCACTGAAGTGACGGGCGCCTCTTATTTTGACAGCGCTGAGTCATTCGCGATGATAAGAGGCGGGCATATCGATTTGGCTATTCTTGGCGGAATGGAGGTTTCGGAGCAGGGGGATTTGGCCAATTGGATGATCCCGGGCAAAATGGTAAAAGGGATGGGCGGCGCTATGGATCTCGTCAACGGGGCGAAACGAATCGTTGTCATCATGGAGCACGTCAATAAGCATGGTGAATCAAAGGTGAAAAAAACATGCTCCCTTCCGTTGACAGGCCAGAAAGTCGTGCACAGGCTGATTACGGATTTGGCTGTATTTGATTTTGTGAACGGCCGCATGACACTGACGGAGCTTCAGGATGGTGTCACAATTGAAGAGGTTTATGAAAAAACAGAAGCTGATTTCGCTGTAAGCCAGTCTGTACTCAATTCTTAATGGGAAGGTGTTTGACATGAGAAAACAAGTCGCCTTGGTGACGGGGGCTGCCGGCGGAATCGGATTCGAAATGGCAAGAGAATTCGCCCGTGAAGGCGCTAGCGTCATCGTTTCAGACCTCCGTCCGGAAGCATGTGAACAAGCAGCCTCCAAGCTTGCAGAAGAAGGCTTGGACGCGGCGGCCATTCCGTATGATGTGACAAAGGAAGCGCAAGTTGCTGATACGGTGAACGTCATCCAAAAACGATACGGCCGCTTGGATATTTTGGTGAACAATGCCGGTATTCAGCACGTCGCTCCGATTGAAGAGTTTCCGACAGACACCTTTGAACAGCTGATCAAGGTCATGCTGACGGCGCCCTTTATTGCAATGAAGCATGTTTTTCCGATCATGAAAAAACAGCAGTTTGGCAGAATCATTAATATCGCGTCTGTTAATGGATTAGTCGGCTTTGCAGGGAAATCCGCTTATAATAGCGCCAAGCACGGCGTCATTGGACTCACAAAAGTCGGGGCGCTGGAAGGCGCGCCCCACGGCATAACAGTCAATGCGCTCTGCCCGGGTTATGTCGATACCCAGCTTGTACGCAATCAGCTTAGCGATCTATCGAAAACTAGAAATGTCCCTTACGACTCTGTACTTGAACAAGTCATTTTTCCGCTTGTGCCGCAAAAGCGACTGCTTTCCGTCAAGGAAATTGCGGATTATGCCGTGTTTTTGGCAAGCGAGAAGGCGAAGGGCGTCACTGGGCAGGCTGTCGTCCTTGATGGGGGCTACACCGCACAGTGACATAAAAAAACACACTTGCTCCGCTAGGGAATCAAGTGTGTTTTTTCTTTGCTTATTTCCAAACATCATTAGCGATCTCAACCACATGGCGGAGCTTCGCCCATTGCTGTTCTTCAGTCAGCTTGTTGCCTTCCTCAGTTGAAGCAAATCCGCATTGAGGGCTGAGGCAAAGCTGGTCTAAGCTTACATAACGGGACGCTTCTTCGATTCGGCGTTTCACGTCATCCGGATTTTCAAGCTCACCGAATTTAGATGTCACTAAGCCAAGAACAAGCTGAAGATCAGACCGTTTTACGTAACGGAGAGGCTCAAATCCGCCTGAGCGTGAATCATCATACTCTAAGAAAAGTCCGTCAAGATTCAAGCCGTCAAAAATGGTTTCGGCGGCTGCGTCATAGCCGCCTTCCGCTGTCCAAGTGGACTGGAAGTTGCCGCGGCAAATATGCATGGTTACCGTCAAGTCATCCGGGCGGTCTGCAATCGCGTCGTTAATCGATTTCGCAAACAGCTGGCGAAGCTCATCAGGCGTTGTTCCGAACGCTTCGATTTGTTTTAAGCCTTTTTCTGATAAGAAAACGGCCCACGCTGTATCATCAAGCTGGAGGTAGCGGCAGCCTCTGTCATAAAATGCTTGAATCGCTTTTTTATATGCTTTGGATACATCATGCTGGAAAAGGTGATAATCTTTTTTATACGCATCCTTTTCCAGTTTTCCGCGGAAAAACAGCATATTCGGGCTTGGAATCGTCATCTTTGGCGTCGCGTCACCGGCAATGCTATGGAGAAATGAATAATCTTCAAGCATTGGGTGAGTTGAAAAGTCGATATCACCTGTGACTTTAATGCCGCGTGCTTTTGTCTGTACGTTATGGAATTGGATTCCGTGCTCAGGAGTAAACGGCTCAACGCCATCTAAGTTTTCCAGGAAATCAAAGTGCCACCATGCTCTGCGGAATTCCCCGTCTGTCACGACGTTCAGGCCGATTTCCTTCTGTTTTTCCACAATGCGGATGATTTCATCGTTTTCAATTTGGCGAAGCTGTTCAGCCGTCATTTCGCCGGCCGCTTTTTGCAGCCGCGCTTTTTTGACGGGCTCAGATCTCAACAGGCTTCCGACTTGATCCGCGCGAAACGGCGGTTTTTTTCTTTGAAGTGATTTTTGTTCTGCGGGTGTTGTTTGTTGTGACATGTTGTCCATTCCTTCTTTCCATTCAAATATAAAAAAGCTCTTCCTTTGGATAAGGAAGAGCTTGCGTGACAATCTCAACCTTATCTTCAAGAGCAATCATTGCTCTAAAGGATTTAGCACCATTCTGTTAAACAGCGGTTGCCGGGTATCGCAGGGCCAGTCCCTCCACCTCTCTTGATAAGGAAAACCTTTTTATGAAATTTTCTGATAGTATCTATTATTCACACATTTTCTATTTCTGTCAATGATAGATTATCTCCACACATCGTTGGCAATGTCGATGACATGGCGAAGCTTTGCCCATTGCTGCTCCTCTGTCAGAAGGTTGCCTTCTTCTGTAGAGGCGAAACCGCACTGCGGGCTCAGGCATAGCTGGTCCAAGCTGACAAAACGCGCGGCTTCATTGATGCGGCGTTTCACATCCTCAGGATTTTCAAGCTCGCCGTATTTCGATGTGATCAAGCCGAGCACAATTTGCAGATCCTTGCGTTTCACAAAACGGAGCGGATCAAAATTTCCTGAGCGGTCATCATCGTATTCCAAGAAAAGGCCGTCAAGGTTTAAGCCGTCCAAAATCGTTTCCGCTACAGCGTCGTACCCTCCTGATGCCGCCCAGGTTGAGCGGAAGTTGCCGCGGCAAATGTGCATTGTGATCGTTAAATCGTCAGGCCGGTCTGCGACGGCATCGTTAATTGTTTTGGCAAATATGGCTGGCAATGTTTCTGGATCACCGCCGAGCGCCCGGACAACCTCTCTGCCTTTTTCCTCAAAGAAGAGAGACCATGACGTATCATCAAGCTGGAGATAACGACAGCCAGCATCATAGAAGGCTTTGATTGCTTTTTTGTACGCTTGGGCCAGATCATGAAAGTATTCCTCTTGATCGTCATAAATCCCTTTATCCGCCTTTTCGCCAAAAAACAGCATATTTGGGCTGGGAATGGTCAATTTTGGCGTCGCGTTACCGGCAATCTCATGTAAAAATTGATAATCAGCAAGCGCTGGGTGGCTCGTAAAATCGAGTTTTCCCGTCACTTTGATGCTGCGCGCTTTCGTTTTTGTGTTATGGAACTGAATCCCCTCAGCCGGGATGAACGGTTCCACACCGTCAAGCCCTTCCAGGAAGTCATAATGCCACCAGGAACGCCGGAATTCCCCGTCTGTTACCACGTTGAGACCGATTTCTTTTTGTTTTTCCACGATGCGGGTGATCTCTTGATTTTCGATATCACGAAGCTGTTCCGCTGTCATCTCACCAGTCGCTTTTTTTTGCCGGGCTTCCTTCACCGGAACGGAACGAAGCAAACTGCCGAATATTGAGCATGTAAAAAGCTCTTCCTTTGTGAAGGAAGAGCTTGAACGATCAAATCTCCGCCTCATCTGCAAGAACGCAATGTTCTTAAGGATTTAGCACCATTCTGTTTGAAACAGCGGTTGCCGGGTATCATAGGGCCAGTCCCTCCACCTCTCTTGATAAGGTACAACTTCATATTCAGATTTCAATTATCTTAATATTATTACTTTTGGATCAATTGTCAATGCTTTTTAGAAAATACTTTCATCTTCATCGTTATATAAAACCATATCAAGCACGATAGCGATGGCAGTGCAAATCAGAACATCTTCCTCGTTTGCAATCTGCAAGTGATAGGAATCACCCCAGCTGAGCCACTTTTTGCTCACTGACATCCGGACATTTTCCCCGTCCGTCAGCTGGAATTCATCCCTCCATAAATCACCATCGATTTCCCAGTTAAGCCCGGAAATCACAAATTTCGGTTTGAAAAACGTTACTTTCTTCGTTACCTCACAAACTGTTTTCCCGCCAATTGAAATCTCATAGCGCGGCAATAAAGACATTAGTTTTTGTTCTATGGAAACGAGCGTTTTTCCGGATGTATCTGTCATTTGTAATGAGTCTCCTAACGAGAAAAAACGTCCCTCCACCTTGAATGTTTCTTGTTCATCCCGGTCATAAATGTGAAATGCATCTTTAAATGAGAACATTTTTTGTTTCATAAATAACTCGATCATTGCTGAAGTCTCCTTTGGGTTTGCCTTGTATGAAATTACGGATAGGTGGCGAAAAGGTTTCAGGCTCTAAATCAAAACAATTTTAAAAGGCTGCGTGATCAGCAGCCTTTTCGTTTGAAATATAGAATTAGGAAAGATGCATCCGGCGTTTTTGGCGGATGGCGTCAAGGTCGATTAGGTTGTTGTGATGAGGTGCAGCTGCTGGCAGAGGGCTTGTCTTTTGCGGTTTGCGGCGATTGTCCTTGCTGAAAGAAAAAAGAAGATAGCCGCATAATGCGATGATAATAAATAGGATCATATTACATACCTCCCAAAAAAAGTTTTGGTACTCTCTATTGTACGGATAAAAAGTCAAAAAGTATTCAAAAAATTCTAAATCAATAAATAACGAGAAACTGTCCCTCTAAAACAGTATAACCTGATGACCTGAAAATAGTCTTGAATTACGCTGTTTGCTCTTGTTGATGATTGGTTCTATAGTTACTATCGACGATAAAATAAATTCCTTTATATAACTTTTAACCTAAGTTTATGTAATTCTAATTACCTGTTTTTGGGTGCTGTTTTCTTGCTTGTTTGGTTTATACCCTATTTTGCGGAATTGAACACAAAAAACCCAAATTACGGAGCATTTGGGCGGTACGGGTGAATACGGATTGTATTTAGGGGATTTGAATGTTTTATTTGAAGAAGCGTTTGAACATTTTTCTGATTTTTTGAAATGGGCTGGATTTCTTTTGCATGTTAAGCGGCCTGGAAATGATCCATTTTTTCAAGAGACTCTTTGCAGCGATTGCATGTTTTGTCATTGTTTTTCCTCCTCATTTGTTGATACTTGTTTTACGGAGGACGCGTTTAAAATGTTTCACTTTCACACAAAAAAGCCAGTCCTTTTTTGGACTGGCTTTTGGCATTATGCTTGCGCTTCAAACTGCTTTGCAATCTCAACGATGACATTTACGGCTTTGACCATGTTGTCAACTGAGATGTATTCAAATTTGCCGTGGAAATTTTCCCCGCCTGTAAAGATGTTTGGCGTTGGAAGCCCCATGTAGGACAGCTGCGATCCGTCGGTGCCGCCGCGGATGGGAGAAATCTTCGGTTCGATGCCGAGGTTTTCCATCGCTTGCTTGGCGATGTTGACGATTTCGATGACAGGTTCAATTTTCTCTCTCATGTTGTAGTATTGGTCGTTCATATCCAGCAGAATCCGGTCTTGCCCGTATTCGTTTTGAAGTTCTTCAACGGCACGCTTCATTGTTTCTTTTCTGTTTTGGAAATTCTCTTTGTCAAAGTCTCTGATAATGTAGTGGAGCTTTGTTTCCTCTACGTCTCCTTGAATCGACAGCAGGTGGTAGAAGCCTTCATAGCCTTCTGTATATTCAGGCGCTTCGTCTGCCGGCAGCAGGCTGTTCAGCTTCATCGCGATTTTCGCAGAGTTGATCATTTTCCCTTTAGCTGTTCCGGGATGTACGTTGTTGCCTTTAATCGTAATTTTTGCGGCAGCGGCATTGAAGCTTTCATATTCAAGCTCGCCGAGCGGCCCGCCGTCAACCGTGTAGGCAAAGGATGCATTGAACCGTTTCACATCAAATTTGTGTGGCCCTCTTCCGATTTCTTCATCAGGCGTAAAGGCGACTCTGATTGTGCCGTGCTTGATTTCAGGGTGTTTGATGAGGTAATCCATGGCTGTCATGATTTCAGCGATACCGGCCTTATTGTCTGCGCCGAGAAGGGTGGTGCCGTCTGTGGTGATGAGTGTATGGCCCTTATAGCCAGACAGCTCAGGGAATTGATCAGGTGACAGGGTGACCTGCAGCTGTTCGTTAAGAACGATGTCTTTTCCATCATAGCTTTCGATGATTTGCGGATTCACGTTTTTGCCGGTAAAGTCTGTAGCGGTGTCGACGTGAGCGAGAAAGCCGATTGTCGGCACGTCTTTTTCAGTATTGGAGGGAAGAGTTGCCATGACATAGCCGTTTTCATCAATAGCTGCATCCTGCATGCCGATGGACTTCAATTCATCAACGAGCATGTTTCCTAATGTCAATTGGCCGGGTGTGGAAGGACAAGTGTCAACGGATTCATCGGACTGTGTGTCGACTTTTACATATGTAGTAAACCGTTCAATGATTTCTTCTTTCATTTCCAATCATCTCCTTTGTCTTATTTTAGCATGGCGGGATGAGGGATTTCTATTGCACAATACCGTTTCGAATGGCAAAAACGACTGCCTGTGTCCGGTCTTGGGCATTGCATTTTTGCAGGATGCGGTGCACGTGGGTTTTCACAGTGCTTTCACTGACGAAAAGCTTTTCAGCAATATCCTCATTTCTCAGTCCGTAGGCCATTTGCTGAAGAACCTCAAGCTCTCTTTTGGTGAACGGCTCTGCCAGTTCTTCGGCATGGGGCTGTTGCTTCGCCCGAAATGTCTCACTGATAATTTTAGCAGCTGTGACTGTACGAAAAATCGCCTCGCCTCTCGCCGCAGCGCGAATCGCATCTATCAACTCTTCAGGAAGTGTATCCTTCAGCAGATAGCCGACTGCGCCCGCACGGATGCCTTCAAATACGTATTCTTCCGTGTCAAAGGTGGTTAAAATGACTATCTTTGTATTTGGAAGTGCGGACATAATGTCTTTTGCCGCTTCGATGCCTGAGCAATGCGGCATCTGGACATCCATGAGGATGACATCGGGTTTTGTTTGTTTTGCGAGTGCTATAATATCGTGACCGTCGCCGGCCTCGCCAGAAACCGTCATATCCGTCTGTGCGTTGATGATGTAGCGGAAGCCTTCACGCACAAGCGGCTGATCATCGGCAAGCGCGACGCGTATGTTATCTTTGTTCATCTTTTTGCTCCTTATTCGTTGTCATGAGCGGCAATGACAGCTCAATTTTCAGGCCGCTCGGCTGTACGGCACTGAAAGTAAGGGAACCGCCTGCTTTTTCTGCGCGCTCTTTCATTCCTGTCAGGCCAAATCCATAAGTAAGGCTGCCGGTGAATTGTCCGTCGTCGGTGATTGTGACATAGAGATGGGACTTGTCGTTAGAAATGACGGCCGCCGCATGAGAAGCGTCAGCGTGACGAATGATATTGGTCAGCGCTTCCTGCAAGATGCGGTAGATCGTTTCGCTCACGTTTGGAGGCCAAGACTCTTCTGACAGTCCGGCAGTATCTAAAGAAACGTGCAAGCCGCTCCGTTCCTCCACTTGATGAATGAGCCCCCGCAAAGCGGTAAGCCCCACCATCGATTCACTACGGCCCATTTGGTGAACGACAGACCGTACTTCTTGAAGACATTCCCTGGCGACACTCAGTACATTTTGAATGACTTTTTCTGAATCCTCCTTGCTGCTTTTAAGGATATAGGGAAGGGATTGAAGCTGAACAATCACAGAAGTCAGCTCGTGACCGATGCTGTCATGAATGTCGCGGGCAATTCTTGTACGCTCCTCAAGGACCGCGTACCTTAATGAAAGAACAGAAGCCTCCTGCAGCTCTGCATGCGCTTTCTGGAGTTCTTTATGAGCATGCTCCAGCTGCACATGCATTTTTGCCAATTCAGCATGATTCCGTTCAGCCTCCTTTCTCGCTTCTCGTCTGAAACGCATGGAGGAGAAGAAGACGTAGAGCCCGATCATGATCGAGATGTTGCTGATGATATCGTCCCAGCTGCTGTCAAAAACAGAATACAAAAAGAAAGCATTGCCCCCAATTAGGCACACTGTAAGGATCAAAGACAGCCGTGCAGGAAGCTTTATGGCTGCATAAACCATTAAAAATACGAGTAAAAAAAAGGCGGCTTCCTGCTCTTGGCCGGAAACAGCCCAAAGAAAAACGGTCAGGATCCAAAGCCCGACGAATATGCTCAAACTAACAGCGGTGGATGCCACATAGGGAATGATCCAAATGAATGCTAAGTATACCGCAAATACAAATGCTAACAAAATGGGATCAGCCTTAGTTGGATGAGATAAAAATTGTATGCAATTCAAAATGAGAATAAGGCTCGGCACAAGCTTCTTGTAGTGCCGAGCCGGAGATTGTCCGTTCATGCTGGTCCTTCTTTCGGTTATTGAATGGATACTTTGCCGGCGGTCAGCCGTCTGTATGCTTTGTAAAGCATGATGTTGCGGGCTGTAATGGTGCCGAGGGGAACGAAGAACATAGAATGAATAATGGCAATAAACATCTCGTTGCTCTCAGGCAGCCATGTTCTCGCGGCCATGCGCAAAGAAAGTATCACTAGAATGAGGATAACACTCCCAAGTGAGCCGCGTGAAGTGACCTTTCCTGTTTCCGGGTGAATCCGCACATTTACCATCTTCCCAATGCCAAACCCGCAGGCCAGCCCGATCAGTAATAAAATGCCGCTGATCGCCACATGTAATACGGAATGAAAATACGCCGGCTGAAACGATGCTGATACGCCCCATAAGAGCAGCAGCGGAATGATCAGCAACTTCCCGGGCTTTACCGTTCTTTCTCGATACATCGATAAAATAATAAGAATCAATACAATAAAAATATAAGGGCTCATCGCCATGTCATCAAATCCTTTCTGGATTAAGCATAGCGAAAATAGGAAAGGAAATCGTCAACCGGCAGATTGATTTTTCAGCTGCTATACTTGTTCGCGCTGCATAAAGTCATGTAACATGGCGTGAAAATGCTGAATGTCTTCGTTGTTTCTTTTCCACATCATAAACGTTTGGGACGCAGGCAATTCTAGATGTGCAGGCGTGCTGACAGCCATCAGCTTTTTTTCGGCTTCTTCCTGTTTGATAATGTAGGTAGGGAGGAAAGATGCCCCCATTCCCGCTTTCATCATGTGGACAGCCGTATCCGTCTGCCCGACAGCCATCATTTGAAGAGACGGGTAATGTGATCGGATGTTATCTAAAAAGGCATCCCCATATGACGGATGATCATGCGTTAGCAGCCGATAGCGGGTTAAGACGGCTGCAGCATCCGGCCTGTTTTCTTGGAAAGGAGCCGCCAGACAAAGCGTACCTTCGCATATATGCTGATAATAAAGAGTGTTGGTGTTCGGGTCTTTCCGCGACAAACCAATATCAGCTTCATTGTGTTCCACCGCTTGTTTAATAGCGTCAGATCCAGCCACATGAGTTGAAAGCTCGACATGCGGATGTTTTTGGATATAGGCTGGCAGAAAGCGAGGCAAGATATAGGACGCAATGTAGGGGTGTACGGCCAGCGTGAGTGATCGGCTGTACCCCTGTTTCCATTGGCTGACTTTCTGCTTTCCAGCTTGGTAAACATGGATCATTTCTTTGGCATAAGGCAAAAAGAGCCTGCCTTCGTCAGTCAGTACGACTCGTCTTCCGCTATGCAAAAACAACCTCATGCCCAGTTCATCTTCCAATTTCCTCATATGCTGAGAAACGGCAGGCTGTGTGAGATACAGACGCTCAGCCGTCTTCCTGAAGCTCTCTGATTCCGCTGCGGCAATAAAGGTTTGCAGCCACTTTAAATCCATGAAATATCTCCTTCACTGCAAGTTATCCATAACAAATTGTTAAGTTTACATGCGTATTTGTTTATCACTGATTATACATCGATTCGTTTAGTATACCTATAGGACGAGAAAATAGAGAGAGAGGGATTCATATGAACATATACGTAGAAGCAAATCCATATTTACATGACAAGTATTCAAAATACGCGGATGAAAAATATAAGAGAGAAGGAAACCCATTTGTCTCCTTTCCGATTCATTTTGATGACATCCCGTCCGGAGCAAAGACCCTCGCACTTACTTTCATCGATCATGACGCCATTCCCGTATGCGGATTCAGCTGGATTCACTGGACAGCGGCTAATATTCCGGCTTACATCGGAGAGCTTCCTGAACATGCGAGTGAGGAAAGACAGGACTTGATGATACAAGGGCAAAACAGCTTTGCTTCACCGCTTGCGGGAAGCAACGATCCAAAGGTGATTCACCAGTATTGCGGGCCGACACCGCCTGACAAGGATCATGCGTATACATTGACGGTCTATGCTTTAGATGCTGAGCTGAATCTTCAGCCGGGCTTTTACTTGAACGAGCTCTACCAAGAAATGAAAGAGCACATTCTTGCTGAAGCCTCTATCGAATTGCTGGCAAGGGTTTAAGCTAAAAAATATGAAAAAACTATTAATAAACGATTAAACTTCTTAAAAATGGATGTGGACCGGTTCTAAACACTATATAATGAAAACAGGTCATTTTTTAGGAGGGTTTACATCATGGCAATACTTGTTACTGGCGGTGCCGGGTACATTGGCAGCCACACATGTGTTGAATTATTGAACAGCGGCTACGAGATTGTTGTTCTTGATAATCTGTCCAACAGTTCGGCTGAGGCGCTGAACCGTGTCAAGGAGATTACGGGAAAAGATTTAACGTTCTACGAAGCGGACTTATTGGACCGGGAAGCGGTAGATGCGGTTTTTGCTGAAAATGAAATCGAAGCTGTGATTCATTTTGCTGGGTTAAAAGCAGTCGGTGAATCTGTGGCGATTCCGCTCAAATATTATCATAACAATCTGACAGGAACGTTTATTTTATGCGAGGCCATGGAGAAATACGGCGTCAAGAAAATCGTATTCAGTTCATCTGCGACAGTATACGGCGTTCCGGAAACATCGCCGATTACGGAAGACTTTCCATTAGGCGCGACAAATCCTTATGGGCAGACGAAGCTCATGCTTGAACAAATATTGCGTGATTTGCATACAGCCGACAATGAGTGGAGCGTTGCGCTGCTTCGTTACTTTAACCCGTTCGGCGCGCATCCAAGCGGACGGATCGGTGAAGACCCGAACGGAATCCCAAATAACCTTATGCCGTATGTGGCACAGGTAGCAGTCGGGAAACTCGAGCAATTAAGCGTATTCGGAAATGACTATCCGACAAAAGACGGGACAGGCGTACGCGATTATATTCACGTCGTTGATCTCGCAGAAGGCCACGTCAAGGCGCTGGAAAAAGTATTGAACTCTACAGGAGCCGATGCATACAACCTTGGAACAGGCACAGGCTACAGCGTGCTGGAAATGGTCAAAGCCTTTGAAAAAGTGTCAGGGAAAGAGGTTCCATACCGTTTTGCGGACCGCCGTCCGGGAGACATCGCCACATGCTTTGCAGATCCTGCGAAAGCCAAGCGGGAACTAGGCTGGGAAGCGAAACGCGGCCTTGAGGAAATGTGTGCTGATTCCTGGAGATGGCAGTCTTCTAATGTGAATGGGTATAAGAGTGCGGAATAAGAATGGAGGCCTTCTCAATAGAGAAGGCCTTTTTTAAAGAACAAGGGTGCCTGAACAGGCACCCTTGTTAGCTGTTATTTGATTTTCACAATAACATCATTACTGAATTTTAGTTTCCAAGTGCCTTTTGCATAAGCTTCCTTGTCCACCTCAAATGCTTTCACATCTGTTACTTTAATATTAGGATTTAGATCACTTAATATTTTAGAGTTGTCAACTTTTGTCTCAGTTGCATAGGTTGAAGAAGCATCGATATCTGCATCATAAGAAGTGCCATCAGCATCAACTAATTTAACAGTTGGAATTGAAAAAGAGCTAATCGGCTTTTTAGATACGTTTTTAATTGTATATTGAACTGCTACAATTGTACCACCATCAGATGCTTTCTTTTCAACATATTGAGTACCGACAGTATCTCTGTCCTCTACCTTCGTAACTGTTACTTCAGTTTTTTCAGTTTTTACGGTATCACCGATATTGTATGTTTTTTCAGTTTCTGCTTTGCTGCTGCTTGATGTTTTGGAAGTGGCTTCTGAGCCGCCTCCGCCGCCAATCATATTACCGATAATAATGATGACAACAACTGCGAGAATAAACGTAATGATTTTATGTCGCATAAAAAAGTTACGTTGATCCTTACCGCAGTTAGGACATTTTTTTACACCCTTTGCAATTTCTTGACCGCAAGCTTTACAGGGTACTAGTTTTCCTGCCATTATATTTCCTCCTATGTAATAAAATGTACGAAACATATGTACTATAATGCCTATATTATTTCACTTAGTCAATATAAAATTATGAATTTCTTATAATTATTATCATTTATAGTTAAATTCACTTGTAAAATATATGCTTTTTTTCTTATCGGTTATATCTGTTCTTTTTTTAATAGATAAATCGTATTTTCTTCCAGCTTATCTGATGAAAACTCCGCAAATACCCCTTGAACCAATTCGAACCGTCCCTTATAATGCTAATATTGGAAAGTGAAAAGGATATGATAAAAACAGTGGTTTTCTAGGGTTCCGCAATGCAAATTGGACTGTGACCGAGAGAAAACACATAGCAGCTTGGCTGTTATGACACGGTGGGATAAAAGCCCAGGAGTTTCTGCTCTTTTTCGAGAGCGTTCTCCTGGGTTTTTTTATTTGCTAGAACAGAACAATGAGAAGGAGTGCTTTCGTGATGAAAAAGAGAATGCTGGATGTACTTATGCTTGTGATTGGCGCTTTTTTCTTCGCGCTTGCGGTTAATTTATTTGCGATTCCCAATGATCTTGGGGAAGGCGGAGTCACTGGGATTACGCTGATTTTGTATTATCTGTTTCAATGGTCTCCTGGTGTCACGAACTTTACCTTAAATGCGTTTTTGCTTTTAATCGGCTACAAGTTTCTGGATGGAAAAACAACGGTTTATACGATCATTGCGGTTGCGGCAAATTCGCTTTTTCTTCATCTGACACATGGGTGGAGCATTCCGTCTGATGAATTGATCATTAATACGATTTTCGCAGGTGTATTTGCCGGAGTCGGGATCGGCATGATTATCCGGGTCGGCGGGACGACGGCTGGTTCCGCGATTCTGGCCAGAATTGCTAATAAATATTTAGACTGGAATATCAGCTATGCACTCTTGTTTTTTGATTTAATCGTAGTATTTAGCTCTTATTTTATTATTGGTGCAGAAAAAATGATGTTTACGATCGTGATGCTGTATATCGGTACCAAAGTGATGGATTTCATTATTGAAGGTTTGAATACGAAAAAAGCCATTACGGTCATTTCAGAAAATAAGAGTGAGATTGCAGAGCAGGTAAATACCTTGATGGATCGGGGCGTGACGATTTTATCAGGGAAGGGAAATTATACGGGCCAATCAAAAGAGATTTTGTATATCGTCATTAACAAACAGGAGCTGTCTATGCTGAAAAAAATCATTAGAAGCTGCGACAAAAAAGCGTTTGTGATCGTTCATGACGTACGCGATGTGTTTGGCGAAGGGTTTGTGGATATATCTAAATAAAGAAAAATCCCTCTGTACTTGAAGCAGAGGGATTTTTTCATTTAGAACGGATATTTGCGGTATTGCTTCTGTATCGAAATCCATTTGGTCACGGTAAATTCCTCGACGACCCACGGATTACCGAAGCGGCCGACACCGCTTGCTTTGTTTCCGCCAAAGGCAATATTCGGCGAATCATTGACGGACTGGTCGTTGACATGGGTCATGCCGCTGTCAATTTGCAGGGCGAACTTTTCGCCTTTTTCTAAATCAGAAGTGAAAACCGCAGAGCTGAGGCCGTATTCAGTATCATTTGCCATGTCAATCGCTTCCTGATCGCTACCAGCTTTAATAATGGTCGCGATTGGCGCAAACAGCTCCGTTTGTGCAATTTTGCTGTTGTTGTGCGCACCGACAAAGACGTACGGCGTCAGCACGTTTCCGACACGTTTTCCTTCAACCGCAAGCTCAATGCCGTCTGCCTTTGCCTGCTCAATGATCTCCAGCGCTTTTTCAATTTGGCGCTCGTTGATCAGCGGGCCGACAACGGTTTTCGGATCGGTTTGATCACCGTACGGAAGCTGTTTGACACGAGCGGTGAACTTTTCTACAAACTCATCGTACACATCTTGATGAACGATGATCCTGTTGATAATCATACAGATTTGTCCCTGGTGAATAAATTTTCCGAAAATCGCGGCATCCACAGCACGATCGACATCCGCATCTGAAAGAACGGCAAATGGATTGTTGCCGCCGAGCTCAAGTGCCATTCGTTTGAAGGCGCGACCGGCGATTTCACCGATGTGGCGCCCGACTGCGGTTGATCCCGTAAAGCTGATTAATCTCGGGATTGGATTGGTCAGCATGCCGTCCCCGATTTCCTTTACATCCGTCAGCATGACGTTAAGGACACCGGCAGGAAGACCGGCGTGTTCGAACGCTTTCGCAATGATGGTTCCGCCGGAAAGAGCGGTTTGGATATCAGGCTTGTGAACAACGCTGTTTCCCAGCGCAATCGCGGGCGCAATGGATCTCATGGATAGATTCATTGGAAAATTAAATGGGGAAATCGATGAAATGACACCAAGCGGAAGGCGGTAAATCTTATTGGTTTTCCCTTCAATGTTGGATGGCACCTCTTTGACGCCGCCTAATTCGCCGGTATACGTCATGGCTTCATCTAAAATCGCAATCGTTTGTTCCAGCTCGATCGTTGATTTAATGATCGTTCCGCCAGTTTCGCGGGCGATCATCATGATGATGTCATCACGGTTTTCCTGTAAATAGCCGCGCGCTTTTTGCAGGACGGCTTTTCGATCTTCCGTTGTGCTCTTGGCCCACTCTTTTTGAGCTTTCCTTGCAATGTCAAACGCATCCTCCAGCTGTTTGCCCGTTGCCAAAGATGCTGTTGTGATCACAGACTGGTCATACGGATTCAAAATGTCCTCCGTACGTCCGCTTTCTCCCTCAGTCCATTTTCCGTTGATAAAACTTTTGTTTAACGTTTCGAAACTCATAAGATGACCCTCCTTTGGTCCTGCATATCCTCTTCTATTTCCGCTGAAGCCAATATGTAAACGAATGAGGTTTCCCTTTCAGTTTCTCGTCTATCTATACCGGATATACTCTTTTTTAGTGGAGAACATGTGTGTTTCGCCTTATACTGAATATACAGATCCTTACATAAGAGAGGAGACTCTATGAAATCGCTGCTGGCTATTTATCCCGGTTCGATTGTGTCTGAGGAGCTTTGCATAAGGGAAGGCTGTCTATGTTTTTTTGATGAGAGCAATCAGAGATATATCTCCATTCCGAAAACAGAGATCAGTGAAAAAGAAGTATTGGTGCTGCAGTCATTTTTGACGCCTGCGGATGAGGGCAATCAACTGTCTATGAAATCACCTGAGGAAAACAAGTGGTTTTCATTCCTTTTTTCCAGAGGGGAATTGCCGGCGTATATAAAGAAACGGACGAGATTTGTTCACTTTCATTTATTCGGCAAAATAGAAAGGACGTCCTTTACGGAAGCGGTTCGCCATTTTTGGCCGGTGTCTTTTGTGATTGTGTGGATCCATGAGGACAGAGGCGTGATTGTCGAGCAGGAAAGTGAAGCGACGGCGGAGAAGGACGAACTGGAATCGCTTGCGAAGGTTCTTGAAAGTGATTTCTACTTCAGTGTCCGTTTTTACGCCGGAAGATTTTACGAGCCGGATGAGTGTCTGCGAAAACATTACGCTCGTGAACAGGCGTATTTCCTGTTTGCTGAAAAACGGCTGCCTCAGGTGCAGAGTGTGACCTTTGAGATGATCTTTCCTTTTCTATTATTAGAAACAGAAAAAGAAAAACTGGAAACGCTGCTCTCTGAAGAAGCTGAGCTTTTATTTGGAAGTGAAGCTGAGCTAAGGAAGACCATTAAGCTGTTTATTGAAAACAACTCAAACGTCACATTAACAGCGAAAAAGCTTCATCTGCATCGCAACAGCCTGCAATATCGGATTGATAAATTTATTGAGCGGTCAGGGATTGATATTAAATCGTACAAAGGCGCGCTTCTTGCCTATTTTATCTGCCTGCAAAATGAAAGTTCAGAATAAATTGGAAATATGCACGAAAAATGGCTGGGTGATTTTATGAACGCTGCCCATTTTAGCGAGAGGGAATTGCTGTTACACTCAATATAAGAAAGCGTTTACAATAACAAAGGGGGATGTTAGATGGCTGAATTGCGGATGGAGCACATTTATAAATTTTATGATCAAAAGGAACCGGCGGTTGATGACTTTAACCTTCATATTGCCGATAAGGAATTTATCGTATTCGTCGGCCCGTCCGGCTGCGGGAAATCAACGACGCTGCGAATGGTCGCAGGACTTGAAGAAATTTCGAAAGGCGATTTTTATATTGAAGGAAAACGGGTCAATGATGTAGCGCCAAAGGACAGGGATATCGCGATGGTATTTCAAAACTACGCGCTCTATCCGCATATGACGGTCTATGATAATATCGCGTTCGGGCTCAAGCTTCGGAAAATGCCGAAGCCTGAAATCAAAAAAAGAGTAGAGGAAGCTGCTAAAATTCTCGGGCTGGAGGAATATTTGCACCGTAAACCGAAAGCGCTGTCAGGCGGACAGAGACAGCGGGTTGCGCTGGGCCGGGCAATCGTGCGGGATGCAAAGGTGTTCCTGATGGATGAGCCTTTGTCAAACCTGGATGCGAAGCTGAGGGTGCAAATGCGGGCGGAAATCATTAAGCTCCACCAGAGACTGCAGACTACTACGATTTATGTGACGCATGACCAGACAGAAGCGCTGACGATGGCGACACGGATCGTAGTCATGAAAGATGGGAAAATTCAGCAGATCGGGACGCCGAAGGATGTTTATGAATTCCCTGAAAACGTCTTTGTCGGCGGGTTTATCGGATCACCGGCGATGAACTTTTTCAAAGGAAAGCTCACGGATGGCTTAATCAAAATCGGTTCTGCGGCATTAACCGTCCCGGAAGGAAAAATGAAAGTGCTGCGTGAAAAAGGCTACATCGGCAAAGAGGTCATCTTCGGCATCCGTCCTGAGGATATACATGATGAATTGATTGTCGTGGAATCATATAAGAACTCTTCGATTAAGGCGAAAATCAATGTTGCAGAGCTGCTCGGTTCTGAAATCATGATTTATTCGCAGATCGACAACCAAGACTTTATTGCGCGGATCGACGCCCGCCTCGATATTCAATCGGGCGATGAGCTGACGGTCGCATTTGATATGAACAAAGGCCATTTCTTTGACAGTGAGACAGAAGTGAGAATTCGATAAGATCAAAAAAACCGGACATGGGGATGTCCGGTTTTTTGCTATTGAAAATCTCAGAATCAAACCGATGAAAAAGGAGGAAGAAATAGACAGAAAGCAGGAGAACGATGAAACGATTGTTTTTAAGCGTCTTTCTTTTGGGCAGCTGTTTGGCGCTTGCGGCTTGCGCTGATCAAGAGGCGAATGCAGAGCAGCCGATGCCAAAAGCGGAACAAAAGAAACCGGAAAAAAAGGCAGTACAAGTTCAGAAAAAAGAAGACGATACATCCGCATGGATCAAAACAGAGAAACCGGCAAAGCTGCCGATTTTGATGTACCACAGCATTTCTTCAGGAAACAGCCTCCGTGTGCCAAAAAAAGAATTCGAGGCGCATATGAAGTGGCTTCATGATAACGGCTATCAGACATTAACGCCGAAAGAGGCGTATCTCATGCTGACGCAGGATAAAAAACCGAGTGAGAAGTGCGTGCTGATCACATTTGATGACGGGTACACCGACAATTATCAAGATGCGTATCCGGTGCTGAAAAAGTACGGGATGAAGGCAACGATTTTTATGATCGGCAAATCGATCGGACATAAGCACCATCTGACAGAGGAACAAATGAAGGAAATGGCACAGCACGGCATATCGATTGAAAGCCATACGATTGACCACCTTGAACTGAACGGATTAACGCCTCAACAGCAGCAAAGTGAGATGGCTGATTCGAAAAAGCTGTTTGACAACATGTTTCATCAGCAAACCACCATCATCAGCTATCCGGTAGGGCGCTACAATGAGGAGACGCTGAAGGCCGCTGAAAAAACAGGCTATCAAATGGGCGTGACGACAGAACCGGGCGCGGCTTCGAGAGACCAGGGAATGTATGCCCTCCATCGTGTGCGCGTGTCCCCAGGCATGTCGGGCTCGGCTTTTGGTGCGTACATCGAATCAATGAAATAAAAAAAGGCGGCGTTTAATCGCCGCCCCCTCCGCCGCCACAGCCGGAATCGCTGAAACCTCCGTCACTGCCGCATCCATCATGGTGCGAGCTATGATCTGAATAACCGAAATACCCGCTGTCCGCCTGCTGGCGGCTTTTATTTTCCGATGACTGCGGCTGAATGACTGAAAGAAAAACAATAATAGCTATTATCAATAAGATCACTATCACTTCTGGTCACTCCCTTTTTTCACCATATCTGTTATACGGATGAAACGCTGACCGGTTTCATTTCAAAGTGATCGATTCTTTCAGTCGGTCTCTGAGCCAGCGCTTTAGCACCCCATGTCCTTTGTTTGACAATAAAGTGCCGACACGCCAATACATAGGGGGATGAGGAGCGAACTGAAAATCAATCAATCTGAAAAACCAGCTTTTATCACGGGTGAGAGAGTCAATTTGAAGCTCGTCTTCACCTGTTTCAGAGCTGTAGGCACTTTGTTTCTGTATGTCCTCATCCTGCCGAACCGCCAAGATTCTCAAGGCTTCAGCCATTTGTTTGTAACCGCCCTCCAGCAATGATGCGCCAAGGTTGTCAGCACGCACCTCCATCCATTGTGAACAAAAGGATTGATAGAGCTGGAACAGGATAATGATTGCCATAATGAAAGCCCAAAGCGCAATTTTGTGGGCCTCGGAATGGGTGATATGCTGCTCAAACAAGAGGAAAATCCCAACGACAGCTCCAAGAAATAGAAAACGCAAAAGCTGTGATGACAGAACGTCACGTTTTTTGATATGAATTGCCTCATGGGCCAGAATGCCTTCGATAACACGCTGTGGAAGTGTTAGTGTGGCGCTTGTCAGGATGACCATTGACCTCCCGACATTCATGCCTACTGCCATTCCGTTGTAATCATCACTCTCCGTTTCGTATATGCGGACATGGGAAATGCCGGCCGATCGGAAAATCTTATCGGCCGCTGCCTGTACATGCGGATGATGACAAGGCTTGGCGTCCATCGCCGCCCGCAACACACGGTCTGACATATACATGTTGAATACCCAATACAGGATTACGGCAACAGCCATGACCCATGGAGAGGCGTGTAATGCGTATAACGCGAGCACCAATAAGGCGTAAGCGGATACCCCTTTTACGCTGGCGGCAAAATAAAGCTTCCCGAGCAACCGCTTCACATTTTTTCTATGATAAAACGGCAAAACAGAAATCACATTGTCCACATCGTTTTCTGCATCTGTGTATTCCTGGAGAATTGTTTTCCATTTTTGCGGTTCCTTCACCGTCAAAAACAGTGTTTCGCCGGGAAGAGACAGTTTAATGACTTGCTGAAAGCTTGTTGTCAAATCTAAACGGGATGAATACATCGTCAGTAGCGGATGGAGCTTTAAGAGATCTGCCGTTGATTCAAGCTGAATGTCCTTCAAATCGGAAAGCGGGTATGTACGGGTTTCATAGTGTGAGCTGATATGCAATTTTTCTAAGGCAGCTGAATAAAAAACCTTTACGCTGAAAACATTCAGTATACGCTTCACCAGTGCCCCTCCGCCGGAGATCATGCCGAGAAGGATCACATATTTGAGAGGGCTTGTGTCAGGTCCATAGATGAAAAAAATAACACCCCCTGCAAACACAATGGCGGTCAGCGTAATGTCTGACAGGAGACGTGTTTTGTTTCTGGCCAGCTCGATTTCCTGCCAGTCTCCCGAAGGTTTTTCCACACGCTCTGAAACAATGAGATCCATTGCGGTCCAATAGCAGAAGAACATTGTCGCGATTGAGACAATGCCGTCCATGAATGAGAGATGAGAGAAGATGTAAACTGCAGCGCCGACCCAAAGAACAATATCGATCCAGAAGTCTACGGCCGGAATGAGTTTTGCTGCCAGGGCTGATATCAAATAAAATCCCAGCCCGAGAAGCATAAAGAGAAATAGATGAGTTCCCATAGGCATGCCATATTCCTTTCTATCTAGTATTTCCAACTATTACTATAGCATGAGGCGGGAACTTGCAAAAACATGGACATGCAAAAAAGCAAGCTCTTTCGTTTGACGAAGAACTTGCTTGTGGGGATTAATAAAACTGGTGAAGCAGCATAAAGGTTAAGGATACTGTAATCGCGCCCCCGATGCGGGTAGACACTTGGGCGAAAGGCATTAGCTCAAGCCTTTCAGCGGCGCTTAAAATGGCAACGTCACCCGTGCCGCCTTGCCCAGAATGGCACGCATTGATAATGGCGGTTTCAATCGGATACATGTTCAGCCATTTTCCAGTGAAGAAGCCAACGACCATCATGGTCACAACGACAGACAGAATCGTAATAATATTGCTGAGGTTAAAAGCGGCGACAAGCTTGTCCCACGGCGTCATGGATACCCCAATTGCAAAGAGAAGCGGGTAGGTCACAGCTGTTGAAAAAAAGCGGGACACTCCAAACGCGCCATTTTCAATTGAGGCAGGCACCAATCTGAACAGCTTGATTAGAACAGCCAGTAACAGCATGGCAACGGGTGCCGGAAAACCGAAAAAATCGTGAGCGAGCATGCCAACTAAGTATAAAGAAACAGCAAGGATACCGCCTGACGCAAATAAAGAAAGGTTGAACATTTGCTGTCCGCTTTGTGATTCCTCCAGCGCAGGGGACTCTTCTTCGGAGCGGTCCACTTTGCCGTTGCCTGTCCATTCCGGTTTTTTCTTTCCGATGCGGTTCAGCAATCCCGCTAGAATAATCGCGCACAGGCTGCCCAGCATAATCGATGGCAGAACAAGTGCAAACGCTTCCCCTTGAGAAATGGGCATGATGTCAGAATATCCGATGGACAGCGGGATAGCGCCTTCTCCGACTCCTCCAGCCATGATCGGAATGACAATGTACAGCAGGGTATGCTGAAATCCGAGTCCGAGCAATGTCCCGACAGCCAGTCCGACAATAGCGGCTGTGACAGAACCGACAATAAGCGGAATAAAGATTTTCATGAATGCTTTTACGAGTGTTTCTCTTTTCATGCCGAGAATGCTTCCGACGACAATACCGGCGATAAACAAATATAGAAAGTTTGAGTTTTCTGTAAATTCTGTGGTGGATTTGACGATATCATTAGGCAGCAGGTGATAGTACACGATAGCGGACGGAATAAAAGTAGCTAGGATGGCTGGGCCGCCGATAGAACGAACTATCGGTATCGATTTGCCGATTTGGGCAAAGGTAAACCCGAAAAACGCCATGACGGCGATGGATGTCAAAATGTCACTTTTTACATCGTGATGCATAACAAAAACAGTGATTAATATAAACAGCAAGGCATACACAGGAAGCGGTATGATGCCTACTTTTATATTCATGGCTTTCGCAAACCAATTCTCTTTTCGAACCCCTTCGTGAATTGTATCCGTTTGCAATTGCATGTGTGTTTGAAGCTCTCCCATTGAAAAACCTCCCCTATTCTTGATGCAGTGAAATTGTTCACTATGTTAAGTATACTAAAAAATTGAAATTATTAATATATTAAAAATTTACTATTCAACTTTTCTCCACTTGCCGTTTTAGTTGGAAAGAGGCATTCTGACTAAAATCGGTTTATGACGGAATGCTGGGAATCGAGTGCTGGTGCGGGGCAAGCATTTTGTTCGCAAGGAACGATGTGTTGATGTACGATAATAAAGGGTCATTTATCCTAGCAGCCGACATAAATAAGCAACAAAATAGACAAAAATCCGTCACATAGCGCGGGACTTTTTAGGTATTTTAGGCTTTATTTTTGAAATGAATCGTTGTAAAGTACTTAATATGAACCAGTCAGAGATTGTGTCATTTGGTCAGTCTAGCAATCTTGCATCATATTGAACGACTTTTTGACACATTTGTGAAATATTGAGCAATATTTTTTTCGTCTATTTTGTGAATTGCTGATCAAAGTTTTGGTTCTATTTGTGAAGTAGTGAGCAAATTAACAGTTTCAACCGGAAATGGAGGAGAAAGCATGAGTGAATTGGTATTAGCCCGCATACAATTTGCATCAACAACGTTGTTTCACTTCTTGTTTGTGCCGATGTCTATCGGGCTTGTGTTTATGGTTGCGTTAATGGAGACTCTTTATCTTGTAAAGAAAAATGAACTGTATCTCAAAATGGCAAAGTTTTGGGGACACTTATTCTTAATAAATTTCGCAGTCGGTGTTGTAACGGGGATTTTGCAAGAATTCCAGTTTGGACTGAACTGGTCAGATTACTCCCGTTTTGTCGGAGATGTATTTGGCGCTCCGCTTGCGATTGAGGCATTATTGGCGTTTTTCATGGAATCTATTTTTATCGGATTATGGATTTTTGGCTGGGACCGCCTGCCGAAGAAAATTCACGCTCTCTGCATATGGCTCGTATCATTCGGAACGATCATGTCATCTTTCTGGATTTTAACAGCAAACTCCTTTATGCAGGAGCCGGTCGGTTTTACGATCAAAAACGGCCGCGCGGAAATGAATGATTTTGGCGCGTTGATTACAAACCCTCAGCTTTGGGTTGAATTCCCGCACGTCATTTTCGGTGCGCTTGCCACTGGAGCTTTCTTTATTGCCGGAGTGAGTGCTTTTAAACTGCTGAAGAAAAAAGAAGTGCCGTTTTTTAAGCAATCTTTTAAACTCGCAATGATCGTCGGCCTTTGTGCCGGTCTTGGCGTCGGCCTTAGCGGACACATGCAGGCTGAGCACTTGATGGAATCACAGCCGATGAAAATGGCTGCCAGTGAAGGCCTATGGGAAGACAGCGGTGACCCTGCTGCTTGGACCGCTTTTGCGACGATCGATACAAAAAATGAAAAAAGCTCAAATGAAATCAAAGTTCCTTATGCCTTGAGCTACTTGGCTTATCAGAAATTCAGCGGAAGTGTCAAAGGGATGAAAACCCTTCAGGCTGAGTACGAAAAAATATACGGAAAAGGCGACTACATTCCGCCAGTGAAAACGACATTCTGGAGCTTCCGCATCATGGTTGGCGCAGGCGTTGTCATGATTCTTGCTGCGTTAGGCGGCCTCTGGCTGAACCGCCGCAAAAAGCTTGAAAACAGCAAATGGTATTTGCGCATCATGATCGCGTTGATTTCCTTCCCGTTTCTTGCGAACTCCGCGGGCTGGATTATGACAGAAATCGGACGTCAGCCTTGGACGGTTATGGGCTTAATGACAACGGCTCAATCTGTGTCGCCTAACGTAACTGCGGGCTCCCTGTTATTCTCAATCATCGCATTCGGTGTAATGTACATGATTCTGGGCGCGCTGCTTGTCTTCTTGTTTATCCGTGAGATTAAAAAAGGTGCGGAGCATGATAATCATCATGATGTGCCTGTATCAACAGATCCATTTAGTCAGGAGGTATACCATGGCATCTCTTCATGATCTTTGGTTTATACTCGTTGCTGTATTGTTTGTAGGATTCTTCTTTTTGGAGGGCTTTGATTTCGGGGTCGGCATGGCGACCCGTTTTCTTGGCCATAATGAATTAGAACGCAGAGTGCTGATCAACACGATCGGGCCGTTCTGGGACGCGAATGAAGTGTGGCTTTTGACTGGCGCAGGCGCCATTTTCGCGGCATTCCCAAACTGGTATGCAACGATGCTGAGCGGTTATTACATTCCGTTTGTCATAGTGCTGCTTGCGTTAATGGGCCGCGGGGTCGCGTTTGAGTTCCGCGGCAAGGTGGATCATTTAAAATGGGTAAAGGTTTGGGACTGGGTCGTTTTCTTCGGCAGTCTGATTCCTCCGTTTGTGCTTGGTGTGCTGTTCACGACATTATTCCGCGGGATGCCGATTGATGCCGACATGAACATTCACGCACATGTATCTGATTATATCAATGTATATTCTATACTTGGCGGTGTGACGGTAACACTTCTTTGCTTCCAGCATGGATTAATGTTTATCACGCTGCGTACGATTGGTGATTTGCAAAACCGCGCCCGGAAAATGGCGCAAAAGATAATGGGTGTTGTTTTTGTAGCGGTTCTTGCCTTCGCGGCCCTTTCTGCGTATCAGACAGACATGTTTACACGCCGCGGCGAGATTACCATTCCGCTCACTGTTTTGATTGTCATCTGCTTTATGTTCGCGGCTGTATTTATTCGTAAGAAAAAAGACGGCTGGACATTTGCGATGACAGGCGCTGGTCTGGCGCTGACCGTGGGAATGATCTTTATTTCCCTATTCCCTCGCGTAATGGTCAGCTCGATTCAAAGCGCGTTCGATTTAACAGTAGCTAACGCTTCTTCCGGAGATTATTCGCTTAAAGTCATGTCAATTGCAGCATTAACGCTATTGCCGTTCGTCATCGGCAGCCAGATCTGGAGCTATTATGTCTTCCGGAAGCGCGTCAGTCATAAGGAGCCTATGACTTATTAATGGGAAAAGACCTGTTTCGATATAAAGGAATGAAGCGGATTCTCACCGTGATTACTTGCTTAACGCTGATTCAGACAGCCGCTATTATCATGCAGGCAGAGTGGCTGAGTGAAGCTGTAACCGGGCTTTTCAACGGGAAGAGCATTGCCTCCCTGTTTCCGGTGATCGGCTTTTTCCTCATCGCTTTTGTCGCGCGGCACGGGGTGACAGTGGCGCGTCAGAAAATCGTCTATCATTATGCCGCCCGGACGGGAGCTGATTTGAGGAAAAGCTTTCTCGATCAGCTGTTCCGCTTAGGCCCCCGCTTTGCAAAGAAAGAGGGGACGGGGCAAATGGTGACGCTGGCGATGGAAGGCATCATCCAGTTCCGCCGTTACCTTGAACTGTTTTTGCCGAAAATGGTCAGCATGGCGATTGTGCCTGCGGCAGTTGTCATTTATGTGTTTTTTCAGGATCAGACATCAGCCATCATTTTAGTCGCTGCTATGCCGATTCTGATCATCTTTATGATTCTCCTCGGCCTTGTCGCGCAGAGAAAAGCGGATCGTCAGTGGAAATCCTATCAGAGACTTTCCAATCATTTTGTTGATTCTCTTCGCGGGCTGGAGACATTGCGTTTCCTAGGTTTGAGCAAGTCACACAGCAAAAATATTTTCTATGTGAGTGAGCGGTATCGCAAGGCAACGATGAGCACACTCCGGGTGGCGTTTTTGTCATCATTCGCCCTCGATTTTTTCACGATGCTGTCGGTGGCGACAGTCGCAGTATTTCTGGGCCTGCGCCTTATTGACGGCGATATTTTGCTTGGCCCTGCTTTAACGGCGCTTATTCTGGCACCTGAGTATTTTTTGCCGGTGCGGGAAGTGGGGAATGATTATCATGCAACGCTGAACGGCCAGGAAGCAGGAAAAACCATTCAAGAGATTTTGTCACAGCCTGGTTTTAAAGAAGAGACGCCGCTTCAGCTTGAGGCTTGGTCCGATCAGGATGAGCTGAAGCTGTCAGGCGTGTCAGTCGGCCGTTCGGTGTCTGATATTCATCTCTCATTCAAAGGCAAGAAAAAAATCGGCATTATCGGTGCAAGCGGCGCAGGAAAATCAACATTAATTGATATTCTCGGCGGATTTTTAGAGCCGGATGGCGGGATGATTGAGGTTAATGGTACAAGCCGGTCCCATTTGCAGGACGGCAGCTGGCAGAAGAACCTTCTTTACATCCCTCAGCATCCGTACATTTTTGATGAAAAGCTTGGGAACAACATTCGCTTCTACCATCCAAGCGCTTCGGCAGAGGATACAGCCCGTGCTGCTGCTGCGGCGGGACTGGCGGAGCTGGTGGATAGCCTTCCTGAAGGATTAGAGGGGCGGATCGGGGAAGGCGGCCGGGCGCTCAGCGGCGGCCAGGCACAGCGTGTCGCGCTGGCCCGCGCCTTTTTGGGAAACCGTCCGATCCTGCTGCTGGATGAGCCGACCGCCCATCTTGATATCGAAACAGAATATGAAATAAAAGAAACGATGCTGGATTTATTTGAGGATAAGCTCGTCTTTCTCGCGACTCACCGCCTTCACTGGATGCTCGATATGGACGAAATTATCGTGCTGGACGGAGGCAGGGTTGCGGAAGTCGGGACTCACGATGAATTGCTGGCGAAAAACGGTGTGTATACCAAACTCGTGAAGGCACAACTGGGGGAAAGAGCATGAAGAAAGAAGAATGGATTTTGCCGTATATCAAGCAAAATGCCCGCCTGTTTGTTCTGGTTATCTTTTTGGGCGCGGTGACGATTTTTTCTGCTGCTTTTCTCATGTTCACCTCGGGTTTTTTGATCTCTAAGGCGGCGACAAGGCCGGAAAACATCCTGCTCATTTATGTGCCGATTGTCGCTGTGCGCACCTTTGGGATTGCGCGCTCTGTATCGCGATATGTGGAACGGCTCGTCGGGCATCACATTATTTTGAAAATCGTATCCGACATGCGCGTCCGCCTTTACAATATGCTTGAGCCGGGTGCTTTGATGCTGCGTTCCCGTTTTCGCACGGGGGATATGCTCGGTATTTTGTCTGAGGATATTGAGCATTTGCAGGATGCTTTCTTAAAAACGATTTTTCCTGCGATCTCAGCCTTGCTCCTGTATGCTGTCTCAGTGATAGCGCTCGGCTTCTTCTCTTGGCCGTTTGCCATATTGCTTGCGCTTTATTTGTTTGTTCTTGTTGTATTGTTTCCGGTTGTGTCTTTGCTCGTGACGAGAGCGAAGAATGCGAAGCTGAAAAGCGGACGGAATGTGCTGTACAGCCGTCTGACAGATGCTGTGATGGGTGTCAGCGACTGGATGTTCAGCGGACGCCGGCATGCGTTTATTGATTCCTATGAAAAAGAGGAACATGATTGGTTTGAGCTTGAACGGAAAAAGCAATGCTTTACGAGATGGCGGGATTTTGCTGCGCAATGCCTTGTCGCCGGCCTTATTTTGCTGATGCTGTTTTGGACAGCGGGACAGCAAGCGGACGGCGAGCTCGCTAAAACGATGATTGCCGCTTTTGTGCTAGTGGTGTTTCCGTTGACGGAAGCCTTTTTACCGCTTTCGGATGCTTTAGGCGAAGTGCCGGGCTATCAGGATTCTATCAGACGCATGAACAAGGTGGCTCCTCAGCCGAAGGCGCCAAAAACAGAATCAGCTGCTGAACCGTTTGATCTCCAAGATGTCACACTGTCCTTTCGTGATGTGACGTTTTCTTATGACAACAGCATCAAAGTGCTTGACAACTTTTCCTTTACGCTGCGCCAAGGAGAAAAAATGGCGCTTCTCGGCCGAAGCGGCTCTGGGAAATCGACATCGCTTGCATTAATCGAAGGCGCCTTGAAACCGGACTCCGGTTCTGTGACGTTAAACGGAGTGGAGACAGCGCTGTTAAAGGATCAGATTGCGGATGCGGTGGCCGTGTTAAATCAAAAACCGCACCTGTTTGATACAAGTATTTTGAACAACATCAGGCTCGGAAACGGAGAAGCAAGCGACGAGGATGTGCGCCGCGCCGCAAAGCAGGTCAAGCTGCATGACTACATTGAGTCATTGCCTGACGGATATCATACCTCTGTACAAGAAACCGGCATCCGTTTTTCCGGTGGAGAGCGCCAGCGGATCGCACTTGCGAGGATTTTGCTGCAGGATACACCGATCATCATCCTCGATGAGCCAACAGTCGGCCTCGATCCTATTACCGAACGTGAATTGATGGAAACGGTGTTTGAGGTGCTGAAAGGAAAAACGATTCTATGGATTACGCACCATCTCGCGGGAGTGGAAGCGGCTGATAAAATCGTGTTTCTCGAAAACGGAAAAACGGAAATGGAAGGAACGCATGAGGAGCTTCTGGCGGCAAACGAACGGTACAGCCGCCTGTATCACCTTGATGTTCCTGTAAAATAGAAGACAGCCCCTGAGGCTGTCTTTCATCGTGTCGACAAACCCTCGCATTCGTTGTCAGTCCTGCGCGTTGGTGCTCACGAATGACTAAGGAACAGCGGCTAAATGCTTAGGCGTCCTGCCCAAACACCGCTGTCATCACATCCTGTGAAAGTCTGCTCCGATGCTCGCCCTTCCTAGACTTCAAGGGTTTTCAATCACGCTGAATAGATGACATAATCATAAAATGAAAACCATTTTATGATTTTATCAACAATCTAAGACAGCCCTAAAAGGCTGTCTTTTTTGTTTGAAAAAGAAAAGGGACAGGAAAAATAGGAAAAGAAAGCAGAGGAGGGATAGAGATGAATGTTCCATATTGGACGGAAGAGCATGTAAGGGCCACGCTTCCTGAAAGAGATGCGGAGAGCCATAAAGGCACGTACGGTACGGCTTTGCTGCTGGCGGGAAGTGACGACATGCCGGGCGCAGCGCTGCTTGCAGGGCTTGGGGCCATGCGGAGCGGTCTCGGCAAGCTTGTCATCGGTACATCAGAAAGCGTAATCCCGTTAATTGTTCCTGTTTTGCCCGAGGCGACCTATTGGCGTGACGGCTGGAAAAAGGCGGCGGAGGCTCAGCTTGAAGAGACGTACCGGGCCATTGCCATCGGATCGGGCCTTCCGCAAACGGAAAGCGTACAGCAGGCAGTCGATCATGTGCTTACGGCTGATTGTCCTGTTATTTTGGATGCCGGAGCGCTGGAGAAGCGCACATATCCGAAACGGGAGGCACCCGTCATCCTCACGCCGCACCCGGGCGAGTTTTCCCGAATGACAGGGATGCCCGTGAACGAATTGCAGAAAAAAAGAGCGGAATATGCAAAGGAATGGGCGGCTCAGCTGCAGACTGTCATTGTGTTAAAAGGAAACCAAACCGTCATTGCGTTTCCTGATGGAGACTGCTGGCTCAATCCAACCGGAAACGGGGCGCTCGCCAAGGGCGGAACCGGTGACACGCTGACGGGCATGATATTGGGGATGCTCTGCTGTCATGAAGATCCAAAGTACGCCATATTAAACGCGGTCTATTTGCATGGTGCGTGCGCCGAGCTCTGGACGGACGAGCACTCCGCTCATACGCTGCTCGCTCATGAGCTATCGGACATGCTGCCCCGCGTGTGGAAACGATTTGAATGATAAAAAAGCTGTCTTCAGAGAGAAGACAGCTTTTCTTGATACCCCGCCCGTTTTTTCAGACGCGGTTTCATTAATACATAGTAAAGCACAGAAGGCACGGCCAAGCCGATAATCCATGCGATGTCTCCGCCGCCAAACATTTTGGCAAGCGGTCCGATGTAAAAGCTTGTGTTGATAAACGGAATTTCCAGCAAGATAGACAGAACGAACGCAATTGTGGTGATCCAATTGACCTTTCCATAAGGCCCGTTTACGTCGAACATGGCTTTGACTTGATACTTTCCGTGGCGGACGAAGTAGTAATCGACTAAATTGATTGCCGTCCACGGAATTAAGAAATAACTGATGAAAAAGATAAAATTCAAAAACAACTCCATAAAATTGCTCTGTCCCAGTAGGCTTAAGACTGTGCCGACAAGCGTGACACCCAGGATCATGATGATTCTGACTTTGGGCGTGACTTTTAATTTCAGAAACGGCTCCAGCGTTGTTGTCGTGGACATGAATGCCCCATACAGGTTAAAAACATTGATCGCCATTTGCCCAAATAACACAATGATCAGCATAATAAACGAGAAGGGACCGAACAATTGGACAATCTGGCTGCCTGAGTTTGCCGTAAAGTCAGGAAGTGAGGTTGTCAGCAATGCGCCGAGCAGCATCATCCAGATGGAGCTGACAGATGTACCTGCATAGCTGTACCAAAATGTTTTTGAAGCCGGTGTTTTAACTGGCAGATATCTTGAATAATCGGCAACATACGGCGCGTAGGCAAGCTGCCACGTCGCAACTGCGCTGACTGCCACCAAGAAAATTGGCAGATCAATCGCTCCGGGAATCCAGCTGCCTGCCGGAATCGGCAATTGAAAAATGAGAATCGTTGCAGCAAAAAATACAGCAAAAGAGGTCCAAGAAAGGATTTTTTGCATTTTGTGAATCAAATCATGGCCGAAAATGGTGAGTAAAAAACATACGGCGCTTAAGCCTATAATGCTCCACGATCCCGGGATGGGAACAAAGCTGCTTAAGGTTCCGGCCGCCAGAATCGTGCTGCTTGCGAAGAAACCAAGGTAGATAAACATGACTAAGAAGAGGGGAAGAATCGCTCCGATTACGCCGAATTGGGCACGGCTTTGAATCATTTGCGGGATGCCAAGCTGAGGGCCTTGCGCGGAATGAGACGCCATAAATATGGCACCGATTAAGGTTCCGCAAATAATAGCGGCAACACTCCAAAACAGATTAAGTCCCATTGCAACGGGAATCGTGCCAGTCACTAACGTGGTGATATGCATATTAGCCCCGAACCATACGGGAAATAAATCTTTCGCTTTACCATGTCTTTCTTCATTCGGAATATATTCAATCGTTCGCCTTTCTACTTTCAATGCATCGTCCTCCATATTGGATGTTTTTTTGAAATCGACATAAAGTCATAGCTTAACAGACTATGAGGGGGTTTACAAATAAGGATATGCAGCCAAACGGCCGGGAAGCTTGATCTGTCAATGGCTGAAAAGAATTGTAAAAAAGATGAACGCTTTTGAATCCGGTGTCGTCTCATAAGGCAGAAAAACAAAAAAGGGGGGATCATGGTCATTGGATACACAAGAAGAACAGCGGCTGATACAGCAGGCGAAAGAGGGAAACGACGAGGCGTTTACAGCCCTTTTCCACTATCACTATTCTTTTTTATATAAATATTTGTTAAAGCTTTCCCTTCGCCCCGATCTCAGCGAGGAACTTGTTCAGGAAACCTTTCTGAAAGGGTACATCCATTTAAGAAGCTTTCAGGGCCGTTCAAAATTCTCCACATGGCTGATCTCCATTGCATCGCGGCTCTATCTCGATCACCAGAAAAAGAGAAAGAGAGAATGGAAACGGAATCAGACAGTTACGGAGGAAACAATCCGCAAGATCAAGTGGGACGTGTCAGTGAAAGGGGCAGAATGGAGCGAGACGCTTGATCTGTTTTCAAAGCTGGACCCTAAATTGCGCACGCCAGTTTTATTAAGGCATTACTACGGCTATACCTACGCCGAAATTGGGATGATGCTGCAGATCAAGGAAGGCACGGTGAAGTCTAGAGTTCATAATGGACTCCAGCAAATCAGAAAGGAGTGGGACGATGAATAAAGAAAAGCTTTCAATTCATTTCAAATCAGAATTGCAGAAAATTGATCAAACAGCCAATCCCTCTATACCGAATCAAAAAGAACTGCTTTACCAGCTGTTACAAATGAAAGCTGAACGCAGAAAAAAACTGATGAAAGAGATCATCTTATTTGTATTCTGTGCGCTGATGGTTGTGAGTGCGGCAATCCTGGCATTCACTCAAGCTCCTGCTGTGTTTATTGTGCTTCAAGTTTGTGTGCTTGCGGTGTTGCCGATTTTGATTGCGGCTGAGAAAAAAAGGCATCTCGGCGAATGTGAGGTGAAACGCAGATGACACAAACAGAAATTGTCATAACGGTTGCGGCTTGTCTCGTCGTATTGTCACAGGGAATCTTTTTATTTATTGATGCGAAAAAACGTAATCGCATGGCATGGGTTTGGGGGATTGTCGGATTGATTCAAGCACCGATGCCTCTGATTTGTTATTACTTTTTTGTCATTAGGCCGGATCGGAAGAAAAGGGGGATCAAGCAATGAATATTTCTTGGGAAATGATTTTGCCGCTGATTGTATTACAGCTGGCTTTGGCGGTGTTTGCCCTCATCAGCTGTATAAAAGAAGAGCGGACGAACGGGCCAAAGTGGATGTGGGCTGCAATCATCGTATGTATCAATATTATCGGGCCGATTTTATTTTTCACCGTCGGCAGAAAGCAAAGGTGAGCTGGCATGCTGTCTATTGAGTCATTATGCAAAACATATCGGCATCATGAAGCTGTAAAGAATGTCAGTTTTCACGTGAATGAAAACGAGTGTGTCGCACTATTAGGTCCCAATGGAGCCGGTAAAACCACAACACTGCAAATGCTTGCCGGGCTGCTTTCGCCATCCTATGGAACCATAAAGCTGTTAGGGGAGAAAAAGCCGGATCGGCGTTTGATTGGGTACCTCCCGCAGTATCCAGCTTTTTATTCGTGGATGACCGCAAATGAATTTTTAACATTTGCGGGGAGACTGTCCGGTCTTTCGAAGAGAAAATGCCAAGAGGAAATCGGCGAGATGCTGGAATTTGTCGGTTTGCACGAAGTGGCGAACAAAAGGATCGGGGGCTATTCAGGAGGCATGAAACAAAGACTCGGTCTGGCACAGGCACTGCTCCATAAACCGAAGTTTTTGATATTGGATGAACCGGTGTCTGCTCTTGATCCGACAGGGCGGTTCGAGGTGCTGGACATGATGCGGGAGCTGAAAAAGCATATGGCCGTTCTGTTTTCTACACATGTTTTGCACGATGCAGAGCAGGTGTGTGATCAAGTGGTGATTATGAAAAACGGTGAAATTTCATGGAAAGGCGAGTTACAGGAGCTGAAACAACAGCAGCAAACGAACGTTTTTACTCTTTCAGTGAAAGAGAAGCTGGAAGGTTGGCTTGAAGAGAAGCCTTACGTCTCAGCTATTGTCTATAAGAATCCGTCCCAAGCTGTTTTCGAGCTGCCTGATATACACGCTGGCCGGTCATTATTAAGTGACTGTATCCGAAAGGGATTGACCGTCACCCGATTTGAACAGAAAACGGAGTCTCTAGAAGACGTCTATCTAAAGGTGGTGCACGCATGAAGGTGATGATGGCGCTATTGCAGAAGGAGTGGCTGGAAGGATGGAAAAGCGGTAAGCTGATTTGGCTGCCGATTGCGATGATGATCGTCGGGCTGACACAGCCGCTGACCATTTATTATATGCCGGAAATCATCGCACATGGAGGGAACCTTCCTGACGGCATGAAAATCAGTTTTACGATGCCCTCCGGGTCTGAAGTGATGGTCAGCACGCTTTCTCAATTCAACACGCTTGGCATGGCTCTGGTCATCTTTAGTGTGATGGGCAGTGTAGCCAATGAAAGAAATCAAGGGGTAACAACGCTGATTATGTCGCGGCCTGTGACGGCAGCCCATTATATCGTGAGTAAATGGCTCATCCAAAGCGTGATCGGCATTATGTCGTTTGCAGCTGGATACGGGCTTGCTTATTATTACGTTCGGCTGCTGTTTGAGGACGCATCATTCAGCCGCTTTGCCGCAAGCCTTGGCCTTTACGCGCTTTGGGTGATATTTATTGTGACCGCCGGCCTTGCCGGAAGTACGATATTCCGGTCTGTCGGAGCAGCTGCCGCTTGCGGGATCGGGCTCACAGCAGCCGTTTCCTTTGCTGTTTCACTATTTCCAGATGGTGCGAAGTGGCTTCCGGCTGAGATTTGCAAGCAGGCGGAGCATATCCTTCTTCATGGAGAGCGGGCAGATTTTTTCGGATGGTCACTTACTTTCTCCATTCTGGGCATCATGCTTCTGGCCGTGTTTTCTGTGTGGCGATTCCGGCGGTATGAAAGCTATTAATTGATCATGTTACGTTTTTGCGCGAGCATCACAAAAAAGGCGGCAAATGCCAGAAACCCGGCTCCATAAAAAACTCCCGCAAGCCCGACAAGCTGTGCGATTTTTCCGGCAAGAAGGGGCCCGAGGAAGATGCCTAGCGCATAAAATGATTGATAAAACCCCATCACTGACATTTTTAAACGGGCAGAACTGATTTCGACGACATGGCTTAGCAGCAGAGGAAAAACGAAGCCGAGCGCCAGTCCGATACAGGCGTGTGTGATGCAAACCGTGAACAATGCAGCTGAATAAGGAACGTATAGCAAACAGACCCCGGTGACAGCGAAACTAATGAGCATCACGGAGTAAGCGATACGTCTTGTAAAGCGCAGAAACACAAAGCTTAATGTGGCGGCTGCGTGTGGGAGGAAAAAGGCGCTCATCACCCAAAGCAGCTCCGCGTCGCCCATTCCGAGCTGATTCATGTAAAGCGGCGTAAAACCAAACACTGTGATAAATAATACGGCATGGGCCGTCATAGACAGGATGGTGAAAAGCTTCAGCTTTGGCAGCCGTAATGTATCTTTGATGTATTGATTGACACGAATGGTGTCACGGTTTGCGGGAGGAGCAGACGGATCCTTAATAAAGCAGCAGATCACCAAACCTGCGGCAGAGGCTGCCAGCGCCATCCAAAATGGAAGCTGCCTGTCTAAATGGGCTACGGCGAGCTCGCAGAACACAATGCTGGCAAACTGAGGCATGACGGTAAAAAACTGCATGATGCCCATTGCTTTTGATGCATTGCCATTGTTGAAATAATGTGCGTATAAAATGGTCGCCATCACCCACATAGAAGCAGTGATTCCCGCGAAAAGCCGGGCGGCCAGCACGAAGAAGAAAGAATCAAACATCAGAAAAAGCAGGCTGCTGAGGACAGAAAAGCCGAACCCGGAAATTAACAATTGCTTGCGCAAGGAAAACAGGATGTCTGACAAAAGGCCGAGCGGGAATCGCAGAAGGATTTGCGTGACCCCGTAGCTGCCGAGAATGATGCCGATTGCGCCATATGAAAAGTGCAGATCCTCCAAATACAGACTGAATACAGGAACGTAAATATAGCCTGAAAACCAGAAACAAAATACCATGCATAAAAAAACGGCGTGATCTAAAGCGCCGATTGTTTTTTTCTGAGGAATCAAGTCCTGCTGTAATTCCATCGTATCTCTCCACCCCTTTCCTTCCAGTACAACACAATTGTTGAAAACGTTTCAATAGAAAAATAAAAAAACAGGGCTTCAAAAAAAGCCCTGTTCGCTGATGTTAATACGGATCAGATGGGTGGCTCTCCTGTTCAGCCTGCTTTGCAGCCTGTTCCGTTTCAGTTGTGCCAATCGGCCCGTTGCTGTTGTTTTCGGAAACCTTTTTTAGCCCTTCTGCTACGCGTTTTCCGTAGTCAGGATCAGCTTTTGTGAAATTCTCAATCATTTGATCCTGAATTTCTTTTCGGCACGTAGAAAGCGTATTCACCAAATTCGTAATCAATTCGTTCCGCTCAAATTCAGTAAATCTCCGGTACGTTTCTCCAGCCTGTCCGAAGTTGTTTGTTCTGTCAATCGCTTCACGCTTTACATCACCTTCGACATGCGGCGTATGGTCTTTTCCGTCCTGCTTCGCTTCCTTCAGCCCGCCCATAATGGATGGCTCATAGTTGACGTGCGGGTTTTGTCCTTCTGCTCTATCGACCCGATATTGCATTTGCCCGCCTTCCTGGTTGGTGGCGACATGCTTTTTCGGCGAGTTGATCGGGAGCTGCAGGTAATTTGCGCCTACACGGTAGCGCTGCGTATCAGAGTAGGCAAACGTCCGTCCCTGAAGCAGTTTGTCATCGGAAAAATCAAGCCCGTCGACAAGCACCCCCGTTCCAAATGAAGCTTGCTCCACTTCCGCATGGTAGTTTTCCGGATTTTTGTTCAGCACCAATTTGCCGATCGGTTTCCATGGGAAATCGTCTTTATACCACAGTTTTGTCGGATCAAGAGGATCAAAGTCCAGTTCAGGATGCTCATCATCGCTCATGATTTGAGCATACACTTCCCACTCTGGATAATCGCCATTTTCAATCGCGTCATATAAATCCTGTGTGGCATGGTTAAAGTTTTTCCCTTGAATCTCTTCTGCTTCCTTCTGTGTCAGGTTGCGGATGCCCTGCTTCGGTTCAAAATGGTATTTCACGAGAACGGCCTTGCCCTCCTCATTCACCCATTTATAGGCATGTACGCCTGAACCCTGCATTTGCCGGTAGTTGGCCGGAATGCCCCAAGGCGAAAACAAGAAGGTGATCATGTGTGTCGCTTCAGGAGATTGAGAAATGAAATCGAAGATACGTTCACCATCCTGGATGTTGGTCACTGGATCAGGCTGAAATGCGTGTACAAGATCCGGAAATTTCAGCGGGTCGCGGATAAAAAAGATTTTCAGGTTGTTTCCGACCAAATCCCAGTTTCCGTCTTCTGTATATAGCTTTACAGCAAAACCGCGCGGGTCTCTCAATGTTTCAGGCGAGTGTTTTCCATGATTCACAGTTGAAAAACGGACAAATGCCGGTGTTTTCTTGCCTTTTTCCTGAAAGAGTTTGGCCCGTGTGTATGTTGAAATCGGTTCGTCTCCGAAGCTTCCGTACGCTTCAAAATATCCATGTGCACCTGCTCCCCTGGCATGAACAACCCGCTCTGGGATGCGTTCTCGGTCGAAGTGGCTGATCTTTTCGAGAAAATCATAGTTCTCAAGTGTTGTAGGCCCTCTATTCCCGACGGTTCTCACATTCTGGTTGTCAGTAACAGGATGCCCCTGCCTATTCGTTAAGGTATCCTCTGACTCGTTTTTCCCGGATGTCTTATGAGAAAGCGCTTCCTCGCTCCCTTGGGCATTTGATTGGTGCTGCTTGTTTTGATGATCATCTTTCAATGGTTGGCCCTCCTTTTTTGAACGGTAACAATATTCCCTGAATGGAAAGATTTTAAAACAGCCGTTTTTTTGATCTGCTTTGGGAATGGTACAATGTACAAAAATCGGTAAAAGGAGAGGTCGATTCGTGACAAGAGAAAAAAATCCGCTGCCCATCACGTTTTATCAAAAAACCGCTCTTGAGCTTGCCCCATCGCTTCTGGGCTGCCTTCTTGTAAAAGAAACAGACGAAGGCACAGCGTCAGGCTATATTGTGGAAACAGAGGCCTATATGGGGGCTGGAGACAGAGCGGCACACAGTTTTAACAACCGCCGGACGAAGCGGACTGAGATCATGTTTGCAGAAGCTGGGCGGGTATATACATATGTGATGCACACTCATACATTGCTGAATGTCGTTGCCGCGGAAGAGGATGTCCCGCAAGCGGTATTAATCAGGGCGATTGAGCCGCATGAAGGCCAGCTGTTAATGGAGGAGAGAAGGCCGGGCAGGAGTCCGAGGGAATGGACAAACGGGCCTGGAAAGCTGACGAAAGCGCTTGGCGTCACGATGAATGACTACGGACGCTGGATCACGGAACAGCCGCTTTACATCGAAAGCGGGTACACACCGGAAGCAATTTCAACAGGCCCGCGCATCGGCATTGACAACAGCGGGGAGGCACGCGATTATCCATGGCGTTTCTGGGTGACGGGAAACAGGTACGTGTCGCGTTAGCATGTTTAAGGAAGAGGCAATCAGGGGAATGGTTGAGAAAAAAGAAGGGAGAATCGGAGCTTTGAAAAAGATGATCAAAACCGTTATCAAATGGGCGCCGGTCATTTACCCGATTGTTCGAAAAATCATGAAGGACCGAAAGGCGTCTAAACAAAAGAATATGTCCGCATCTAGAACAGCCGGCTGACCCCGGCTGTTTTTTTTATAGGTCAGTTTTCCCTCTAGTCCTCCGGATGTTCATTGACTTGCCATTCTCTCCATTATAGAATTTATATACATTTCGCATCCCTTCATCATCCTTTCTGCCTATTCACTGAATCCCTGCATCTACTAGATAGGAGGTTTTTCTCATGCTTCATGGGCGACTTCGTGATATTCTGCGCTTGCTGATGGCGGCTGAAGCCCCGGTGACAAGTTCGTTTTTTGCCGCGCAATTAAACGTAACGACGCGGACAGTCCGCAATGATATAAAGGAACTGCAAGGTGTGCTAAGCGGCCACGGTGCCTTTGTACAATCTGTAAGAGGCTCCGGCTACAAGCTCCGCATTGATGACGAGCAAGTATTCAGAACACTGCTGCAAGATGTATTTCAGCAAAAAAAGGGCCTGCCGGTATTGCCGGAGGAGAGAATGGCCTATCTTATGAAACGTCTGCTGCTGGCGGACCATTATCTCAAGCTCGATGAACTGGCTGAAGAACTATTTATCTCAAAATCTACACTCCAAACGGATTTAAAGGAAGTAAAGAAACGTCTGCTGCCTTACCGCATTGTCATGGAAACACGCCCGAATTACGGCTTCAAGCTGCGCGGGGACGAGGTACAGATGAGGTACTGTATGGCGGAGTACATTGTTGATGAAAGAGAAACGGAGATAGATGTTTTGAATGAAAAGGCTGATATTTTGCCAAAAGAAGAAATTGAGATCATCCGTTCCGCCATCTTGAAAAAAATGAAAAACGACCGCATCCCTCTGTCCAACATGGGACTGAATAACCTCATTATCCATATCGCTATCGCCTGTAAACGGATCAGAACGGAAAACTATGTATCTCTTTTCCCGAAAGATATGGATCATATCTTGCATCAAAAAGAATACCGGGCTGCAGAAGCCATCGTAAAAGAGCTGGAATCAGCGCTTGCCGTTACGTTTCCGAAAGACGAGACGGCCTACATCGCCATGCATCTCCTTGGCACAAAACGAATGACACAATGCGGAGAGGACACATTCTCAATAGAAGAAGAAACCGATCAGCTGACACTTGCCATGATCAAAGCTGTTGATCGTGAACTGAAGCTTGGCATCCTGCATGACAAAGAGCTGAAAATCGGCTTGGCCCTGCATATGAAGCCGGCGATCAGCCGCAACCGATACGGCATGAATCTTCGAAATCCGATGCTCGCAGCGATCAAGGAACATTATCCACTCGCTTTTGAAGCCGGGATCATAGCCGGAATCGTGATAAAGGAACAAACGGGTATTGAGATTCATGAAAACGAAATTGGATATTTGGCCCTCCACTTTGGCGCCGCGATTGAACGAAAAAAAACAGAAAGTCCGCCGAAACGCTGTATCATTGTATGCGCATCGGGTGCCGGAAGCGCCCAGCTTCTGCGCGAAAAACTGCGTTCCCATTTCGGCAAGCGGCTCGATATTCTTGGAACGGCTGAATATTATAGTCTTGATCAAATGTCCTACGAATCAATTGATTTTGTCATCAGCACCATTCCGATTAAAAAAGAGCTCCCTGTACCAGTACTGAAGGTTAACACCATCTTAGGCGGAACTGACTTTACAAAAATAGAATCTATTCTGAGTGATGAAAAGGAAAAAGCCAATCGCTACCTAAAAAAAGAACTCGTTTTTTTTCAGGAGGATCTGCGCTCAAAAGAAGAAGTGATTCAATTTTTAGGGCAGAAAGCGGTCGAATGCGGCTTTGCCGATGAAGAAATCATAGATTCCATTTTTGAAAGAGAAGACATGTCGCCTACGTGTTTTGGCAATCTTGTTGCCATCCCGCACCCGCTTGTTCCACAGACGAAAACAACGTTTTGGGCCGTTTGTACGCTCAAAAAACCGATCGATTGGGAGAGTCAGCGAGTTCAATTTGTCTGTCTGCTTTGTGTCGAAAAGGAGAACAAAGCGGATTTGCAAAGCATGTATAAACTGCTTGGCAGCATTTTGGATGACCCGGCGGCGGTGAACCAGCTGGTCAAATGCCGTTCATATCAAGAGCTTTCGGATGTGTTTGACCAAAAAATGCTGAGCTGACAGCCTGTATATACCTTTTTTCCGTTGCCTGCGGAAAAACCCTGAGTGTTTATGAAAGCGATTTCATAATATGATGATAGCAACAGCAGGACATTACAAAATTGATCAAACTCTAGGGGGTCTTTTACATGAATATATTACTCGTTTGTGCAGCAGGCATGTCTACTAGTTTACTGGTGAGCAAGATGGAAAAAAGTGCGCAGGAACAGGGAAAAGACTATACCATTTGGGCAGTTTCAGGCGATTCTGTACAAAATCATATCGATAAAGCGGATGTATTGCTTCTCGGTCCGCAAGTCCGTTACATGCTTCCGCAGCTCAAAAAATTAGGAGAGTCAAAGGGGGTTCCGGTAGACGTCATTAATACCGTCCATTATGGCACGTGCAACGGGGCGGAAGTGCTGAAATCAGCTGAACAGCTTGGACATGTGTCATAGAGAGGGGCGGGCTATGTGAATAAAGTCAATCAGATCTTAGAAGAAAAGGTCATGCCTATAGCGGGAAGAATTGCGGGACAGCGTCATTTGCAGGCGCTGCGTGATGGTATCATCCTCACGATGCCCCTGATTATCATCGGTTCCTTTTTCCTCATCATTGGCAACCTCCCGATCCCGGGATACGCTGAGTTTATGGCAAAAACGTTTGGCAGCTCCTGGTCTGAAAAACTGGCCTACCCAGTCGACGCGACCTTTGAAATTATGGGTCTTGTCGCCGCGTTCGGCATCGCCTACCGGCTCGCCGAGAAATACGGTGTTGATGCCTTGTCGGCCGGAGCCATTTCCCTTGCGGCATTTTTATTAGCAACACCTTATCAAGTGCCGTTTATGCCGGATGGCGCGACGAAAGAAATCATGGTTGGCGGCGGGATTCCGCTTTCGCTCATGGGAAGCAAAGGCCTGTTTGTCGCCATGATTATCGCAATGGTGTCCACAGAGATTTACCGCCTCATTATCCAGCGCAATTTAGTCTTCAAAATGCCGGACGGTGTCCCGCCGGCGGTAAGCAAGTCATTTGTCGCGTTAATCCCCGGCTTTGCCGTCATCTTCCTAATTTGGGCAGCCCGGCTGATTGTTGAAGCGACACCGTTTGAAAGCCTTCATAATATTGTAAGCGTTTTATTAGGGACTCCGCTTTCCATTCTGGGAGGAAGCCTTGGAGGAAGCCTTGTCGCCGAAGCCGTCAAAATGCTTTTATGGGCCTGCGGCCTTCACGGTGCAAACATTGTCGGAGGCGTCATGGCACCAATTTGGTACGGCGCAATGGATGCCAACCGGATCGCATTCCAAGCCGGTGAGGAGCTTCCTAAGATTTTCACCCAGCAATTTTTCGATATCTGGGTCAATATCGGCGGAAGCGGCGCCACATTGGCACTGGTTGTCACGATGTTCCTGCGCGCCCGAAGCAAACAAATGAAGCAGCTCGGGAAGCTTGCGGTCGGCCCGGCCATCTTCAATATTAACGAACCGATTATATTCGGAATGCCGATCGTCATGAACCCAATGCTCTTACTTCCGTTTATCATCACACCGCTTGTCACAGTGACACTTACGTACATCGGAATGAGCACCGGCCTTGTCGCAAAACCGGCGGGTATCGCAGTGCCGTGGACCATGCCGCCGATCTTTTCAGGCTACTTGGCGACAGGAGGAAAAGTCTCAGGCGCGGTCATGCAAGCCATTAATATCGTCGTATCCTTTGTTGTCTACTACCCGTTCTTCAGAATGTGGGATAAGCAGAAGTTGAAAGAAGAAAACGATCTGGAGCTGGTTCAAACGCCTGCAGCATCAGATGACAAAGAAGCGGCTCTGTAGAGAAAGGAAGTGAATCGCGTGAATGAGGAAATGGAACAAATTATTTTTCAAATCATCCTTCACGGAGGAAACGGTAGGAGCTCCGCAATGGAGGCCATTGCCGCTGCGAAAAGCGGCGACGCAGAAGAAGCGCGGAAAAAGCTTCAAGACGCTGCTGAAGAATTGTCAAAAGCCCATCACTATCAGACCGAGCTGATCCAAAATGAAGCGAGCGGAGAAAAGACAGAAATGACGCTTCTGATGGTTCATGCACAGGATCATTTAATGAATGCAATGACAGTGAAGGATATGGCTGCAGAGATCATTGAGTTATATGAAAAAATCACCGAGCAAAGGGGAGCAAGCATATGACAAAAGGATTGAAGATTGTAACGATTGGCGGAGGTTCAAGCTACACGCCCGAGCTAGTGGAGGGGTTCATTAAACGGTATGATGAGCTGCCTGTGCGCGAATTATGGCTCGTCGATATCCCTGAGGGCGAAGAAAAGCTGAATATTGTCGGCACACTCGCCAAACGGATGGTTGAAAAAGCTGGCGTCCCGATTGACATTCATCTTACGCTCGACCGGAGAAAAGCGCTGAAAGACGCAGACTTTGTCACGACTCAATTTCGCGTCGGACTTTTGCAGGCAAGAGCAAAGGATGAGCGCATTCCGCTAAAATATGGTGTAATTGGCCAGGAAACAAACGGCCCGGGAGGCCTGTTTAAAGGATTGCGCACGATTCCGGTCATCCTTGAGATCGCAAAGGACATAGAAGAGCTTTGCCCGAACGCTTGGCTTGTTAACTTCACAAACCCTGCCGGCATGGTAACAGAAGCCTTGCTTCGCTACTCCAACCTGAAGAAAGTCGTCGGTCTCTGTAATGTTCCAATCGGCATCAAAATGGGCGTAGCCAAAGCGCTTGATGTAGATGTGGACCGCGTAGAAGTCCAATTCGCCGGACTGAACCATATGGTATTTGGGCTGGATGTTTTCTTGGACGGCGTAAGTGTGAAGGAGCAAGTCATCGAGGCGATGGGCGACCCGAAAAACGCGATGACGATGAAAAACATCTCAGGCGCCGAATGGGAACCGGATTTCTTGAAAGCGCTTAATGTCATCCCTTGCGGCTATCACCGTTACTATTTCAAAACAAAAGAGATGCTGGAGCACGAACTGGAAGCATCACAAACGGAGGGCACCCGCGCTGAAGTCGTACAGAAGGTCGAAAAAGAGCTGTTCGAGCTTTATAAAGATCCAAACCTTGCGATTAAACCGCCGCAGCTGGAAAAACGGGGCGGAGCTTACTACAGTGATGCAGCATGTAACTTAATCAGCTCCATTTATAATGATAAACATGACATTCAGCCGGTGAACACGATCAATAATGGTGCAATAGCGAGTATTCCAGACGATTCCGCAGTTGAAGTGAACTGTGTGATGACGAAAACCGGCCCTAAGCCAATTGCTGTCGGCGACTTGCCGGTGTCTGTCCGCGGCCTTGTCCAGCAAATCAAATCCTTTGAACGTGTCGCGGCAGAAGCGGCAGTTACAGGTGACTATCAAACTGCACTCCTTGCCATGACGATTAACCCGCTTGTCCCGTCCGATACTGTGGCCAAACAGATTTTAGACGAAATGCTGGAGGCGCACAAAGCGTATCTGCCGCAGTTTTTCAACAAAATTGAAGCGTAAAAAAAGCCGGCCTGTAATGGGCCGGCTTTTTTTTACTTGCTTTCAGTCAGCGCTGCGACTTCGGTCGTCCATCCGAATTCGTCTGCGACAGCGCCTTTTTGAATGCCTGTAATCGTGTCATATAGTTTTTTTGCGATTTCCCCTGTTTCGCCATTGTTAATTGACAGTGTTTCATCCTGCCAGATCAGCTCGCCGACTGGGGAAATAACAGCTGCTGTACCAGTTCCGAAGGCTTCTTCCAGGATGCCGTCTTTATGGGCTTGGATGACCTCATCGATCGCAATTTTTCGTTCTGAAACTTGAAGGCCCCAATGCTTAAGCAAGGCGATGACTGAATTGCGCGTAATGCCTTCCAGGATGCTTCCGTTCAGCATCGGCGTTACGATTTCACCGTTGATTTTGAAGAAGATGTTCATGCTTCCGACTTCTTCGATGTATTTCTTCTCAATGCCGTCCAGCCAAAGCACTTGGGAAAATCCTTTCTCTTCGGCGACCTGCTGCGCTTTTAAGCTTGAAGCGTAGTTCCCTGCGGTTTTAGCATTTCCTGTTCCGCCTTTTACCGCACGGACAAATTCACTTTCAACAGCGATTTTGACCGGCTTAATGCCTTCTTTGTAATAAGAGCCGACCGGAGAAAGAATGATCAAGAGCTTATACGTATGAGATGCCGCAACACCAAGGAAAGGCTCGGTTGCGATGATGAACGGACGGATGTAAAGGGACGTGCCCTCCGCATTTGGAATCCAGTCTTTATCAATTGCGACAAGCTGCTTTAAGCCTTCAAGAACCTGTTCTTCATCAATTTGCGGGATGCAGAGGCGGTCGTTTGATTGATTCAGGCGTTCTATATTTTTTTCCGGTCTGAAAAGCAGGACATGGTCATCCTCTGACACGTAAGCCTTTAACCCTTCAAACACGGTTTGGCCGTAGTGATAGACCATTGCGGCCGGATCCATTGATAAGGGCTGATAAGGAATGATTCTTGGATCGTACCAACCTTTATCTGCCGCATAGTCCATTACAAACATGTGGTCTGTAAACACTCTTCCGAACGAAAGCTGATTTGGGTCTGGTTTCGGTTTTTTTGTTGATGTCAATTCAACGCGAATCGTTTGTTTAGTCATGGTCAATCTCCCTGCTGTTAAATTGTTTATATTATCAAACTTATTTGAAAATAATTATATTCTATTGTATACCTTCGACAAATAATCGCAATAGGTTTGCTCAAATTTGTAAGAAATTCATATGAAAAAAGCAGGAGAAATTAATTCTCCTGCGTGTTCATTTGCTCGAATAACCTGTCATAATCGGCGCGAGTGGCATCCCGAAGACCTTCAACACGTTCATTTGTAATCTCCTGTTTGCCTTCCTTCAAGCCGTCCAAGAAATATTGAACATATTCTTCAGATGAAATGCCCCGGTACGTCAGGCCTTGTTTATCGCGTGATTTTTGGTTTAAGCCCGTGTCCACCATAGGCGGTGCCATTTCAATCACTACCACGCTCGTGTCACGGAGCTGGTGTCTGAGCGTAAGCGAGAACGAGTGAAGTGCTGCTTTTGTTGCGCAGTACACCGGATAAACAGCTAACGGGTTAAACGCAAGCCCGGATGTGACCTGAACGATTGCCGCCTCAGGCTGCTTCATCAAATGAGGTGTGAAAAGGGCGGATAAATGGACAGGAGCTTGGAAATTAAGTTCAATTTCATCGCCGTCCACAAAAAGCTCCTCTGTCCCTTTTTTAAAGTCAATTTCCTTTTGAATGCCGGCGTTGTTGACGAGAACATTCAAGTTCGGATATTCCTTTAAAGCCCATTCATACAATGCTTCCCGCTGCGAACGGTCTGCAACATCACATTGCTTTGTATGGATGTTTGGGAGCTGCTGCTTCGCTTCTGCAAGACGTGCTTCGCTGCGTCCGCAAATGATAACTTCATTGCCGAGCTCCAGCAGGCGCTTGGCAAGTTCAAGCCCAATGCCAGCAGAACCCCCTGTGATTAAAACCGTATTGCCTGTCATCTTCATTGGATGTAACACCTCTTAATTAAGTTGGCTGTGATTCCTTTACTATTTCAAATCTTAGCAGGAAATATGCAGCCGCGTCCTATGAGATGCTCAGGATGAAGTGACTTTTCCGGTTTTATAAAATTCGTCAATTGCTTTATCGACATACACCCAGCCTTTCCAGCCGATGTGGATGGTGTCTTTCATGAAATACGGGTCATATTCATGTCCTGAGAAATCAGCAACCTGGAAGCCCTTCGCTCTGATTTGTTTATTTACCTTTTTGTAATAGTCAGTGCGTCCTTTTTTCGGGAAGCCCGTGTAATCGTACCATTTCCCGTTAACCGGAATGGTGACAAACATAGGCTCTGCGCCCGCATCCTTCAGGATATCGAGCATCATTTCAAAGTCGCCATATTCCGGTGACACCGCATACGATCTTCCTTTGTTTTTCCCTTTCAGCTTAGGCACTTTCGGCTTCAGCTTTTTATAGACAGGGTTGTCGATGTGAAAATCGTTAGAACCGGAGTGGCGTTTGCCTGATTGATCCGCCAGTTTATTCAATTCAGACCATGACTTATCCTTTACTGACTGCGAGATATAACGCTTTGGCCCGGATGATTCTGTCGTTGAATAATACAGATCTTTCTTTTCCAGCATGCTGTAATACACTTTCGCCGCCGGCTTCAGCGCGTTCACTTTCCACGTCTGGCCGTTTACCATTGCTTTGTACAGCTCAGAAAGAATGGCATCGTTTTGCACAGCCTTGAAGCGCAGCATGCGTTTCATCATTTTCTTTTTAATTTCAGGGTCGATCTGATCGTTAAATGCCAAATCAAGCCCTTGCAGCGCAGAATAGTTCGGCGCGAAATGCTGTTCATCAGACCCGCGCTTAATAAACCATTGCGGAGACACGATGAATACGATTTTTTTGCCCTTCAGCTGATCCATATGGGCAGCGAAGTTTAAAGAATGAATCAATGACTGGGATCCGCCTTTGCCGACAAGGTATGGCGTGAATCCCTCATTGTTTACCTGAAAATAATTAGATGGGTGGAACTCGTCCAGCCGAGAAAGCTCAGAAGACCCGTAAATCGGAAGATACGTCGGATCTTTGAGCATCTGATCTTGTAAATATAGCCCTTGAAACATACTCGGATTCAAGGCTGTTGCTGACTCTTTCACACGCTTATCGGTGATGAAGCCTGTCAGCCATGAAGATGGAATTGCGATGGCGCCTGCGAATAGAATAAACGCCAAAATAATTGGACCGAAAAAACGCTTTTTCATTATTTCAACTCAGACAGCTGATTTACAATGTTGTTAGGTGTATTCCAAACGTCCCGGTCAAATTCAGTGATCGGCACTAAAATATCAAAACGGTTTTCAATCGCAAGCAGCAATTCTACTGTTCCAAAAGAATCAAGCAAACCTTCTTCAAAAATTTCAATATCAGGATTTTCCTTTACGATGTCATCCTGGCAAACCTCTGCTAAAACGTCTAATACCTCTTGTTTAAAATCCATAGCTTTCTAATCTCCTTTAATGGTGGTGATGAAATGGTTTTCCTGAGAAAATATAAAACCCGAAGCAAACGAAATGGAATGTGATCACAATCGCGAGAATGGTTGTCCAGCGGTTGGACGGCAGCCATTTATATTTCTTATTCCACTTCTCGAAAAAGTTGTAACACGTCATCAGAACGGCATGATAGAGGCCGTAAATGATATATTGCGGCGCGAGCCCGTGCCAAACCCCCATCAGCATAAACAGCAGGAAATACCCGATGTTTGAGACGGCCATACGGTTTTTGATCCACTTTTTCTTAGTCATCCAAAATACGAATCTCATAAATACATAATCTCTGAACCAAAATGACAGAGACATATGCCAGCGATTCCAGAAATCTTTAATATTTTTACTGATAAATGGTTTATTAAAGTTTTCTGGTGATTTAATGCCCATAATGTAGCTGACCCCGACGGCAAACATCGTGTAGCCGGCGAAATCAAAGAATAAATACATGCTGTAGCCGTACATGTACAGCAGGTTCCCAAGAATCTTATTGTGCGTGATTGCGGGAAGATTCATGATGAAGTACGTATTGATCGCGTAGCCGATAATAAATTTATACAGGAAACCGATGAAGATTTTATGGATTCCCGTATACAGCAGGTCGGCGTATTCTTCTTTCGTCCAAGCCTTCTGTTCATCCTTGACGAACCGGCGGTATCTGTCGATCGGGCCGGAGGAAATCGTCGGGAAAAACAGGATGAAATACAGCAGGCGGTGCAATGGCAGCTGTTCTTTCAGCAGTCCGTCTCTTGCTTCCATAATCAGCTGAACGCCTTTAAAGGTTAAATATGAAATACCTAAAAAGCTGATCAGGTTATGCGGCGGATGATGCGGCTGCGGGTGTGAAAGAAACGGCCATATTTTTGACAGAAATAAAGGCAGAATAGACGCGATAACAGCTCCGCAAAAGACAAAGCCGCTGTTCGCTTTCTGCCGGTATGCCAGATAGCCGCTGATCAGGAGCACCTGCCATATTGTAAACAGGCACAGCGCGATGACCCCGTGTAAGTCGTGCGAAAAAATTAAAGCCAATATAATGATAGATATGAACATGTTGTATGCTTGAAATCTTTTTCCGTTTAAGCCGAGAATGATCGTCGGCAGAAGAAGAATGCCAAGCAGTATAAAGAATAAAAACGAGCTGTAAGGCGTCATACAAGAACCTCTTCGCCAATGCGTTTTCGGTCAATTTTGCCGTTAGCCGTCATTTGAATGTGATCCTGATAGATAAATTTTCTCGGGATCATATATGCCGGAAGAGAAGCGGCAAGCTCTTTTTTAATAGCGCTTGTCAGCTGGAATTCCTTCTCGAACTCATGCTCCTCAGGCACAATAGCAGCGATCAGGTACTCAACTGTTCCGTTTGGCTGATAAGGAATCACGACAGCAGAGCGAACGTACTGTGACTGTCTGACATGGAACTCGATTTCCTCCAGCTCCATTCGATAGCCGTGAAGTTTAATCTGAAAATCCAAACGTCCCTGGCAGAAAATCTGACCGTCTTGAATAAAGCCGGCATCGCCAGTTCGGTATGCCCACTGGCCTTCATGGGAGAAAAACGCTTTTTCCGTCAGCTCTGGCTCACCAAGGTAGCCTCGGCTTACACTCGGCCCTGCAATGACGATTTCTCCTTTTTCTCCATCAGGAAGCGGCTGTCCCTCTTCATCCATAATGAAAATATTCATATCTGGTTTGGCGAAGCCCACTGGAAGCGATTCGCTGCGGCTGATGACGTCATCCGTAATTTCAACCGATGTGACAGCCACTGTCGCTTCAGTCGGGCCGTACGTATTAAAAATCTTCGCTTTCGGAAAACGCTCAAGCAGCGCTTTTGCCACAGAAACCGGAAGAACCTCTCCGCAAAACATAAATGTGTCCGCATGAGGCAGCAGATCCTGTGAAAAACCCGGATCCATCAGGCACATTTGCACAAAGGAAGGCGTTGATGTCCACACATTCAGCCCGGACTTCTTCAGCTCTTCAAATAAGACTTTCGGCTTGTTCACAGCATCCTTTGTCACGCAATGTAAAGTCCCGCCTGATTGAAGGCACGGATATAGGTCCATGACAGACAAATCAAATGAGAACGGTGCTTGGTTTAAAAATATTTTTCCTCCGCTGACTGGAAAGTCTGCACAAATCCAGTCTGTGAAGCTTTGAAGGTTCGCAGCGGAAATCTGCACGCCTTTCGGATTTCCTGTGCTTCCGGAAGTGTAAATGATATAAAACGTTTCGTGTTCTTTGACCCATTGATCTTGGCTGACAGAGCTGCCTTCGTTTTCTAGCAGTTCTTCCGCAGAAACTGTCTGAATCTGCTGGCCGACTGCATCAATTGAGAGTCCTGCTGCATGGATCAGCAATTCTGCTCCAGAGCTTTCGATAATTTTCGCAATCCGTTCGGACGGAATGGACAGGTCAACCGGAATATAAGGATGTCCCGCTTTGACACTTCCCAAGAAGGAAACGATCATGTGCGGGTCCATGTGGCCGTACACAAGGATAGGAGATTTCTTTTCCCCAGAAATGCGTTTTTGGATCGCGGCAGCCGCGCGGTCAGACTGCTCCCATAATTCCTGATACGTGAGCGACTGGCCTTGAGAGCGGAAGGCATCGGTTTGCGGATAAGTTTCCGCATGTGTTTGAATAGCATGTAAAAGTTTCATAGTTATTCTCTCTCCAATTAGAAATCGTTATAAATATATGAACCGGTATTCGCGGTGTGAAAACCATACATAAAAAACAAAACAAGCAGTATCATCAAATAAAAGCCTGTATGACATGTCCACTTGACAGCGGGTTTTTCATACAGCTGTTTCATTAATTGCAGCATATCAAAAATTCCCTTCCCGTTTTTTCGACAATCACATGAGTATTTGACGATCAGATGCTCAAAAAGTTTCATTTTTTCCCTAATCTCCCTCAAATTAATATATCGGCGTATGTTTTTGAAAATGAATCTTTATACCTGCAAGGGCAAGAATGGAATGTCTCGAGCTGATTCATAATAAAGGAAAAGATACCTGGAGTCAAAAGATCTTTTTAACTTTTAAAAAGTGTAATGTACTTAAAAAAATTTTTCTGTACCTGTTCGATCAAGTGGAAGCAGAAACCTAATGAAATCGGGGCGGAAGCGTATAATAAGAAAGAAAACGCCTTCTTGCGGTATCTTGTGAAATAGGGGAGAAGTCATTATGATAGATAAGGAAGCAAAAAAAGGAGTTTTTAACAAGCTGCCGGCTGAAAAAAAGTAAGCCTTTTAATAGAAAGGAAGAGGAAGATGAATCAAACAAATAAGGGTGAGGGTCAGACAGCGCCGCAAAAAGAAAGCATGGGGCAGATCCTTTGGCAGTTAACCCGTCCTCATACGTTAACCGCATCGTTTGTGCCTGTGCTGCTCGGAACCGTTTTGGCGATGTTTTATGTGAAGGTTGATCTGCTGCTGTTTTTGGCTATGCTGTTTTCTTGCCTATGGATCCAGATCGCGACGAACTTATTTAATGAATATTATGATTTTAAACGCGGGTTAGATACAGCAGAATCAGTCGGAATCGGAGGGGCAATTGTACGCCACGGAATGAAGCCTAAAACGATTTTGCAATTAGCTCTTGCCTCATACGGGATTGCCATTTTGCTCGGTGTCTATATTTGTGCGAGTAGCAGCTGGTGGCTCGCTTTGATCGGCCTCGTTGGCATGGCGATCGGCTACCTGTATACAGGCGGGCCGCTGCCGATTGCGTACACGCCGTTCGGTGAATTATTCTCAGGCATTTGCATGGGTTCGGTGTTTGTGCTGATTTCATTTTTCATTCAGACAGATATGATCAACACGCAAAGCATTTTGATTTCCATCCCGATTGCGATTCTTGTCGGCGCGATTAACCTGTCGAACAACATTCGTGATATTGAAGAGGACAAAAAAGGCGGCCGCAAAACATTGGCGATTTTGATGGGGCATAAGGGAGCTGTTACTCTGTTAGCTGCGTCGTTTGCTGTCGCTTATATCTGGGTTGTCGGCTTGGTTATTACCGGTGCCGCAAGCCCATGGCTGTTTGTCGTCTTTTTGAGCGTACCTAAGCCGGTTCAGGCAGTGAAGGGCTTCGTCCAGAAAGAAATGCCGATGAATATGATTGTCGCAATGAAATCAACAGCCCAAACAAATACATTTTTCGGATTCCTGCTCTCGATCGGATTATTGATCAGCTATTTCCGATAATAAAAAAGACCGCTCGTTTCGTGCGGTCTTTTTTTGTTACAATCGACCGCATTTTGTAAAAAAATTCATAGAACCTTGCAGCAGACAGGGACGTCTAGTACATGGACAGCGGATAAAGTTCCGTTAAAGGAGATGACGAAAATGGATTTATCTGTAACACATATGGACGATTTAAAAACAGTAATGGAAGATTGGAAAAATGAATTATTAGTTTATAAATTTGCGCTAGATGCGCTCGATACAAAGTTCTCAATTATCAGCCAGGAATATAACCTCATTCACGGACACAACCCGATTGAACATACAAAATCCCGTGTCAAAAGCTTTGAAAGCATCGTGAATAAGTTAATGAGAAAGGGCTGCGAAATTACGACGAAGGAAATGAAAGAGCATATTCACGACATTGCGGGTGTGCGCATCATCTGTTCCTTTATTTCTGACATTTATAATGTCGTGAATGTGTTGAAGCAGCATGAAGATTTGAGAATCGTAAAGGTAAAGGATTATATCCAGACACCCAAACCGAATGGCTATCGAAGCCTGCATTTAATCATTGAGATGCCTGTGAATTTAACGAACCGTGTGGAATACGTCAAAGCAGAAATTCAAATCCGGACAATCGCGATGGATTTCTGGGCGAGCCTTGAACATAAAATTTACTATAAATTGAACAATGACGTTCCAAAGCAATTAACAGATGAGCTGAAGGAAGCCGCGGAGATTGCCCATTACCTAGATGAGAAAATGCTGGGGATTAAGAAAGAAGTGGATTAAAAAAAGACGGCACCCAAGTGCCGTCTTTTTTTATTTGATATCTTCAAAAATGTCAGTTGCTTTGGCCATCATTTGTTTCTTAATGGTTTTTGGTTTCTTCTCTTTATTCACAGCCTCATAGACAGCGGCTGTCACAAGATCGCCTGCTTGCTGGAGGCGTTCTTTGCTGATATGTTCGATCGAGTCTTCGGGGGTATGATACCATGGCTCAACTTCTTCTGTTTCCGGGTCTCCCCAAATAAAGTTGGCGGAATCAATGCCGGCTTCGTGGAATGGCACATGATCAGATGATCCTCCCTGTGTCAGAGACAGGCTGTCAAACCCAATTTTTTCAGCAGCCGTATGGCTGGATTCCCAAACATAGTTAGATTGGCCGTCCAATGTGTTGACATACAGCTCAGACGCTTTTTCCCAGCTTGTGCCTACCATATCTAAGTTGAAGTTCACTTCGCTTCGTTTCAGCTCTTTTTCCGATAGATGATCTACATAGTGAGAGGAACCGAGCAGGCCGAGCTCTTCGGCGCCGAAAGCGATAAAGCGGATTTCTTTATCAGATGGAACGCTTTTTAAGACACGCGCCATCTCCAGCATAACAGAGGTTCCTGAGCCGTTGTCATTTGCTCCGGGCGAAAAAGGAACACTGTCGTAATGGGCCGTCACGTACACAATGTCTGGATGTTTGATGTTCTTTGGTTTTTTGATTCCGATGATATTCTGGGAGGTTTGGTCTGTGAATGCTTTTAGTTTTAAGGTGGCTTCTTTTTGCTGGGTAAGCGCTTCGCCGTCTTCTTTCTTAATGCCGACGACCGGAATGCCGACTTTATTTCCCGACAGGTTTGGCGTCATAGGCACGAGGCTTTCTTTGTTGTTATAAATGATGACAGCTTTTGCTCCGGCGGCTTCGGCATTTTTGGCTTTCTCGTAATAAGTCAGGTCTCCTCTGGAAATTAAGGCGATTTTGCCCTTGGCGTCAGCGGTAAAGTCCTTTTGATAGCCCAATCCCGCATTGTAAAGCGGGGCCGTCAGCCCTTGTTCCTCAGTCGGAGCTGAACCGGACGCCGCTTGGAGAAGAATATCGCGTCCTGCTGAAGACAGTGTTCCCTCAAGCCGGTCAGGAATGTTGAATCGTTGAACCTTCACATCAAGCTTTAATTTTCTCATTGATGAGGCGATTAATAGGGCACTCTTTTTTTCAGCTGCAGTTCCAGCTATTCTGGGGCCGATTGCTTCACTTAGCTGAGAAATGGTAGAGTACGCATGCTTTGCTTTGAATGGAAGCTCGCGCTCGCTATTTGATATTTGTACAGCGTGCGCGGCAGGGGTGACACTCTGTGCCGGCAAGAGCAGTGTGCCGGCAGTTAAAACAGCCATCGTCATGACAGTCAAAAGCTTTTTCATCAAAAATAAACCTCCCCTAAATGTATGGTTGGGGAATATTTCGGGATGCTAAAGGAGTTTCCTGCAAGATGGAGAGCGTTTTTGAAAAGACAGTGCTTTATACCTGCAAAAAAACGCTTATGAATGAAGGGTCATAAGCGTTTCGGAATATCAAACTATTGGAGCTTTAAAAACTTGCGTTTGCCGACTTGGATGATCATATTCTCTCTTATCTCTGCTTTGGCGTGAACATCTGTTATTTTCTCTCCGTCGATGCGTACACCGCCGTTTTGAATCATGCGGCGCGCCTCGCTCTTCGAAGAGAGGAGCTCCAGCTTGACGAGCAGATCAATCATCGCTATCGTTTTCTCGCCTTTCCAGTTTACGGCCGGTATATCTTCCGGCAGGCTGTTTTCCTGAAAGACTGTTTTAAACGAGTGTTCGGCAGCTTCTGCTGCTTTCTCTCCGTGATACATTCGGACGATTGTTTTGGCTAAAAGCATTTTAGCATCACGCGGATGAACGGCGCCGGTTTCTAAGTCTTTTACGAGCTGTTTTTTCTCTTCAAGCTCTAAGTCTGTCGCCAAGTGGATGTATTTTTTCATCAGGCTGTCGGGCAGTGACATCGTTTTTCCGTACATGTCGTTTGGATGTTCGTTAATGCCAATGTAGTTGTGTTTCGACTTCGACATTTTCTCGACGCCATCCAAGCCTTCCAAGAGCGGCATAAGGATGACGACTTGTTTTTCTTTGTTGTATCGTTCTTGAAAATGCCGTCCCATGAGGACATTGAAATGCTGATCCGTTCCGCCTAATTCAATATCACTTTCGAGAACGACAGAATCATATCCCTGCATCAATGGGTAAAAGAATTCATGCAGTGAGATTGGTTTTTGCATGGCGATGCGTTCTTCAAAATCGTCGCGCTCCATCAGGCGGGCTACCGTTATTTTCCCTGCTAATTCAATGACATCTTCCAGATTCAATGTTTTCAGCCATTTCGAGTTATAGTGAAGCTCGACTTTTTCTGGATCAAGCACTTTTCCGAATTGCTCAAAGTAGGTTTTGGCATTGTGCTGAACTTCTTCATCAGTCAGTTGCTTTCTGGCTGCCGATTTTCCGGTCGGATCACCAATTTTTCCTGTGAAATCCCCAATTAACAGCTGGACAATGTGGTCGTTTTCTTGAAATTGGCGAAGCTTATTTAACACAACCGTATGGCCCAAATGTACATCCGGTGCAGACGGATCTAATCCGAGCTTAATTTTAAGCGGCGTGCCCGTGGAAATTGATTTCACGAGCTTTGCCTTTAATTCCTCCGGCGGTATGACTTCGTGGGCGCCTGTCATGTATAGCTGAAGCTGTCTTTCTACCTCTTTTTGCTGTGACGCTGTGAGCTGCTCAAATGTTTTCATCACTCTTCCTCCTTTTTTACAAACACAAAAAAGAGCCCATCCCGATAAGGGACGTGGCTCAATGCACGCGGTACCACCCTGGTTGAAGACATTGTCTTCCGCTCATTCGAATAACGGTTTCCCGTTCTTTGCTACTTTTAAGGTTCACAAAGAAAGCTCGGGGAGGTAATTCACGTTTGCTATGTGCCGGCTCGCACCTTCCGCCGGCTCTCTGAAACAGGGAGACAAACCGCTACTGGATTCCCGTCAAAGCTTATGTTGTATGAAGATTGTCAGCTACCTTTCTAAGCAGCCCTGTCAATATTTTCTGTTCGTCCTTCGTCATTCCTGCGATGAGCTCTGTTTCCCCTTTGTGAAACTCCGGGTAGAGTTCTTCGATCGCTTGTTTGCCGGAATCGGTGATAGAGACAAACACGAGTCGCCGATCTCTTGTGTCGATGCTTTTACGGCAAAAATTCTTTTTTTCGAGCGTTTTGATCACGTTGCTTGCTGTAGCTGTAGATATCCCTGACAGCTCAGCGATTTTTCTCGTTTCGAGCGCTCCCCATACCCATAGATCATAAAGAATGGAGAAAGCGGTCCAAGAAAGGTTATAGGAAGAAAGAACCTCAGTCTCCATTTTGACACGGAGCCTTTGTGCAGACCGATACAGATTCGTAGCGATCGAAATGGCTTCCAGGTTGAGTGACTCGACGGGCATTTGTTTGAGCTTAGAAAGTGTATCGTGTTCTTCCTTCCGAAGCTGCTGATGTTGATGTGAACGTTCCATTTTTTAGGCCTGCCTTAAATTATCAGAATCATTAGCTATGAAACGAATTTTAACAGAGTCTGGTGTGAACTTCAAGCCCATATATCGGTTGAATAAAAAAAGCCCAAACAACGCCAAAATAAACAAAAAACCGCAAACGGGGTGCAATCTTGCAAAAATATGTTCAATCCGTCTATAAGCATGATCCGTTTCATCTGTTTTCGACAGAGCATGTAGTGACGTTAGCGATTATCGCCCTTTTGGCCATTCTGTTGTTTTTGTTCCAAGATGGGGTCAAGCAGCCGAGGGCCAGCCGGTTTTTGCGTTCTCTGTTTGTGTTTCTTTTGCTTGGTTCGCAAATCGGCTATCAAATATGGATGGTCGCTACGGGCAGGTGGTCGGTGCGCACTTCATTGCCTCTCCAGCTTAGTGACCTGTCGGTGTATTTGTCAGCTATTATGTTAGTGACAAAAAGCAGAAAGCTGTTTGTGTTTTTGTTTTTTGTCGGCATCGGCAGTTCGATTCAGGCTCTTGCCACTCCTGACCTTGGTATGTTTTCATTTCCGCATATCCGATATATCCTCTTTTTTATTTCTCACGGGTCTGTGTTTTTATCCTGTCTGCTGATGGCTGTGATTGGCACCTACAGAATGGGCCAGCGCTCGTTATGGGTGACAGTCCTGCTTGTTAATGTGTACGGCGTCTGTATTTTCCTGATTGATCGCTGGCTTGGCGCGAATTATATGTATTTGACGAAAAAACCGGGCGGATCCTCTCTCTTAGATGTTCTCGGGCCATGGCCGTGGTATATCGTCTCGGCTGAAGCCATCACAATCGCAAGCTTTTTCATTCTTTATTGGCTTTATCGCATCTTCAAAAAATGACACCTTTTTTGTTGTATCACACATTCTGTTTAAAAAAATGTCGGAGAACGTGTTTATTTTTTTGAAAAAGGGTATGTAACTTGTACAACAAAAAGGGAGATGAATACCATTGAGGAAAGATGAAATCATGCATATCGTATCATGCGCAGATGATAATTATGCTCGTCATTTAGGTGGGATGTTCGTTTCTTTATTGACTAACATGGATCAGGAGAGAGAGGCAAAATTATACGTCATTGATGGCGGAATTAAGCCTGATAACAAAAAAAGACTGGAAGAAACCACTTTGAAATTCGGAGTGCCGATTGAGTTTTTAGAAGTGGATACCAAAATGTATGAACATGCGGTAGAGAGCAGCCATATTACAAAAGCCGCGTATTACCGCATTTCGATTCCTGACTTAATTAAGGATGAAAGCATCAAACGAATGATTTACATCGATTGTGATGCGCTTGTCCTAGAGGATATTTCTAAGCTATGGGACTTAGACATTGCGCCATACACCGTAGCCGCTGTTGAGGATGCGGGGCAGCATGAACGCCTGAAAGAAATGAACGTCACTGATACAGGGAAGTATTTTAACTCAGGTATCATGATTATTGATTTTGACTCTTGGAGAAAGCAAAACATCACAGAAAAAGTCATCAACTTTATCAATGAACACCCAGACGAAGACTTTCTTGTGCTGCATGACCAAGATGCACTGAATGCGATCTTGTATGATCAGTGGTATGAACTTCATCCGCGCTGGAACGCTCAAACCTATATCATGTTAAAGCTGAAAACCCCACCGACTCTGTTAGGGCGGAAGCTTTACAACGAAGCGAGACAAAACCCGGCAGTCGTCCACTTCTGCGGCGGTGAAAAGCCTTGGAATTCTAATACGAAACACCCATATCGCGATCAGTATTTCCATTACATGTCGTATACGAAGTGGAATACGATCAGCAACCCGGCGATCAACCAATAATACAGGTATAAAAAAACGCTTTTGAGATGATCAAAAGCGTTTTTTGTTTGCCTCAGCGTGCGACTGACCGTTGGTAGAACCGCTGAATATGCATGGCGATGTAGCACAATTCTTTTTCAGGAAACTCAAAGCCGTATTCCTTCTTCACAAAGGTGCCGATGCTTAGGGCACACAGGAAGGCATCCTTAAACTTCTCTTTAATGATGTCGATCATTTCTGCGTCCAGCTCGTAAATGGATTCGCCTGCTTTGATATGCTGAATGGCAAAGCGGAGATGGGTCACGAGCCGTTCATAAGAGATGGTATCTTCAACGATATTAATAGACAGTTGAATTTCGATAATCTCGATAATATCACGGATCATGGTTGTAATATCAAGCGTTTGTGTCATATCGCCAGCATTGTTTCTTGCTGTGTGGATATGCATGGCGATATTGCCGATTTCATCATCAGGAATGTGAATCCCCAGTTTATCTTTAATCAGGGCTCTGGCCCATAAGCCGATCTGGAACTCCTTTGGATAAAGGACTTTGATTTCATTCAGCAGCGGATTTTTGATAACCATCCCATTGCTCAGGCGTTCGATTGCAAAAGAAAGATGGTCTGAAAAAGCGACATGAATGCGCTCGTTGATTTTGATGTTCAGCTCTTTTTCGGCATGAGAGATAATTTGCTCAGAAATCTGAATGTGGTCTTCAGGCAATGTTTCTAAAATCTCTTCGAACTGCTTATAGTCAGGTGTATCTTTTCTGATAAAGGTTTTTTCTATTTTTGACGGATCGACAATGTCATTCTTCTTTTTGTTAAACGCAATTCCTGCACCCAAGAGAATCTTCTCTTCATTTTGATCCTTTACGACGATAGCATTATGATTTAAGATTCTTTTAATTTTCATAGCTTTTTTGTCCTTTCATCCCCCGTTTTATGAATGAAATCGAATAAATCCAGTTATTCTGTCTCTTCTTTAAACCCGAGAAACAATGTAGCTATAAAAGCAGAGACGGCTGCGATCAAGAAACCGATCATATAATGAACAAAATTCGCGGCGCCAAACGGCAGCACAATTGAAATCATCGGAATGCCTGTCAGCCCGTATGAATTTGCCACAACTTGTACCGCAACCACGTATGCTCCGCCAATAGCACCGCCGATGGCTGCTCCGATAAAGGGACGGATCAGTTTGAGATTTACCCCGAATACAATCGGCTCAACAATGCCTAAAAACGCGGTCAGAGAAGCGGGGAGCGCAATTTTCTTCAGGCTTGATTGTTTCGTTTTGAGGAATACCGCAAGCCCCGCTCCGCCTTGGGCCACATTCGCCATCGACCATATCGGCACTAAAAAGTTGACACCGACATGCGGATTAGCAAGCAGCGTTGCCTCAATTGCATAAAAGCTATGATGCAATCCAGATAGGACGATGGTAGAGTAGATGCCGCCGAAAAGGGCTCCGGCGGCAATGCCGGCGTGATCATAAATATAGACGATCGATTGTGTCATGATCTGGCCGATGATGGACGCGGCGGGATTCATCACAATCAGCGCGAGGCATCCTGTCACCATGACCGTAATAAAGGGAATGATCACGACATCAAGCGACTTCGGCACAATCGATTTTAATAGCTTCTCAATTTTGCTCATGACAAAAACGGAAAGAAGAATCGGTATCATGGAACCCTGATAGCCCATCATTGGGATATGAAGCCCCCATATGTCTAAAGAAGACGGGGTTTTGCTGCCGAGCATAGACGGGTCCAGCAGATCAGGATGCGTCAAAAGCCCTGCAATCACTGCCCCTAGGTATGGGTTGCTGCCAAATTGCCGTGCGGCACTGAAGCCAACTAAAATTGGCAGTAAAATAAAGGCTGTGCTGGACACGAGGTCGAGCATTTTAATCCATGGGCTGCCGGCAGCGAACCAATGAAACACCTTAATCATGCCGATCAGCCCCATAAGCAGGCCGCTTGCTGTTATTGCCGGAATAATCGGCACAAAAATATCGGACAGTGTTTTTGCAAAAGCTGCGGCAGGGTTTAGCTTCCGGCTGGCTTTTTTCTGGTGGACAGGCTCTTCTGAAGGCGCGGTCTCCCATACATGAACGACTTCTTTATATATTTTGTTGACGACGCCTGCTCCGAAGATAATCTGGAAAAGGCCATAGCGGAAAAAGGTGCCCTGCACACCTTGCAGATTCTCAATGGCATGTATATCAATTTTCGTCTCGTCCTTTACATCAAAACGAAGACGGGTCGTACAATGGCTGATGCTGATAATATTGTTTTTTCCTCCTGCGAGCAGCAGTAATTCTTTTGCAATCTCTTTATGCAAGCAATCAAAACCTCCTTTGCTGAAGAAAAGTCGGCTTGTTCATCGTATCAAATGAAAAGTTGACAATCAAAATGAAAAAAGTGAGAAATACCGGCTGAAAATGACAAAAATGCCCGCGTCGACGACGGAGCATGAGAATAGGGGTTGTCCAAGGCGCCGTTATGAGCCCAACACGAAAAGAAGAGTTAAAATGCCCTGCTTTTTAGGCACTAATACTCCCTTTGCATCATTGGGTCTTGCCTGCCTGCCCAGTCACAATCCCGCCATATGTGGTGATAACTGTAATAACGTTCATTTTATGCTGTTCATGGCTGTATAGCAATAGTATGAAAAGCCTGTACAATAGATGGGAAAAAGGTTGTGTGCGATGTTCTTAGAATGTAAAAAACCTTTAAGACCTGGAATGCAAGTCTTAAAGGTTTTTGGTTACTTTTTCGGTTTGACGGCGTTCAGCCGTTTTTGCAGCTTTGTTTTTTCATTGGATGCTTTTAATTGATTCACTGCAGACTGAGCGGATGTCTTTGATTTCTTTGTTTTGTCTTTTTCCGCTTTCTTCACTTTTGCCTTGGCAGTTTCGACTTTTTTTGCTTCAGCCGCCGCCACCTTTTTCTTCACTTTGTCTAACCGTTTTTGCAATGCCGTTTTGTCCTTGCCTGCTTGAAGCTGATTGACGGCTGATTGTGCTTTTGCCGCATTTGCATCAGTTGATTTCTTTTCAGCCGCAGATACGGATTGCTGTGCCGTCTTCAAATTGGTGCTCTTCACTTTGTTAAGACGTTTCTGCAGGGACGTTTTTTCTGAACTTGCAGGCAGCTTGCCAATTGCTGATTGTGCGTTGTCCACATCTGTTTTCTTTTTGCTTTTTTCCGCTTTCGCAACTTTGTCTTTCGCTTGCTTTGACGCGATGTAGCGTTTTACTTGGTCTAAGCGTTTTTGAAGGTTCTTTTTGTCTGTTCCGTTCGACAGCTTGTTGACGGTAGTTTGTGCTGTATCAACGGTTTGCTGTGTTTTATATTTTTCTGCCTTTGCGACTTTGTCTTTCGCATCTTTTACATTTCTGTATGACTGTACTTTATCCAGTCTTTTTTGCAGGGCAGTTTTGGCGTCGGAGCCCGGCAGCTGTCTGACGAGTTCTCGCGCTTTGTTGATATCGATTTGTGCTTTTGTTTGTTCCGCTTTTTTCACCGCTTGCTCTGCTGCCGCGTACGCTGAATCTGTTGCCTGTGCTTTATACTGGATTAAGCCGTAGCCAAATTGCTGATCGCGGCCTGCGGTACCAAGATCAACGATGTTTTCCCGCATTTCCTCGCGAAGCTGGACGTTTGTCTCGGCAGGATCACGCTGTTTTAACAAGGCAAACATGGCAGCGGCGTGCGGTGTCGCTTGGGATGTTCCGCTTCCCGTTGCATAATACTGGTTTAAGTAAGTGCTTGTGATGTTTGTCCCCGGCGCTGAAAATTCAACTTCATCTCCAGTTGTTGAGAAGGAGGCAAGCTGATTCTTTTCGTTTGTTGCTGAAACAGCAACGACACTGCTGTATGCCGCCGGATAATTCACTGGCTTGCCGTTTCCGTCGTTACCGCTGGCGGCAACAAGCAGAACGCCTTGTTCATATGCTTTGTTCACGGCGTCATGAAGGATTTTGCTGTCTGACGTCGTGCCAAGGCTCATATTGACGATGTCCATCCCGTTTGCGATCGACCAGTCAATTCCTTGGAGAAGGCTTTGAAGATCCCCCGAGCCGTTCTGATCAAGCGCTTTAACCGCGTATATTTGTGCTTCCGGTGCGATGCCGTCAATTCCGTAGCCGTTATGCTTGGCTCCGATAATCCCTGCGACATGTGTTCCGTGGCCGTTATCATCTTTGTAAGAAGAGGTATAACTGACAGCTGAATACCCGCCGGCAATCGACAGGTCATCGTGGGGGGAGATCCCGCTGTCAATGACGGCAATTTTGATATTTTTTCCTGTCAGTCCTGCCTTCCAAGCCTGTTTCACCTGAATGGGCTCAAGGTTCCATTGCTCAAAGTTGTCAGAGGTGTCAGTGCCGCCTGACAGCACTTTGAAATCCGTGCTGTCTGCTGCGGTAAATGATACGTTGTTTTCTACATACAAAATATCAGGATCCTGCTTTAATTCTTTTACTGTCTCCTGATCTGCTGTGACCGCTACCGCGGGAAGATGCTTATACTGCTGTTCAACATCAGCATCACTGTCCAGGATGGTTTCCTTTCCGGCCTTGTTTTTATAAACCACAATAACCTCTTTCTCACTGTTGTTTTGCGCATGAGCGAGAGGGCCTATGGTGAGAAAACTGAAAAACAGAGTGACTGATACAACAAGTTTGCAAGACATGTTTTTCATGATTCATCTCCTTTTTCTATGATGTTTGATATATATATCGGAGAAAAAAAGAGAGATTGATAGTAAGAAGGAAAAAATTTTTCATGGGCAGGGTTGTTTAGCAAAATGCAGATTTTTTCCGCATGAAGAGGAAATTTTCCAAATGAATTTGTAAGCGTTTTCAAAATAAGATAAAGAAAACATTGCGGAGGTTGTTCACAAAGCAATGAGAAAAGGGGGCTTTTAAGATGAGCACATTCACTCGGGTGATGGAGGAAAAAATAATGCCTGTCGCCGGGAAAATTGCCGGGCAGCGGCATCTCAGCGCTTTGCGTGACGGAATTATCCTGACCATGCCGTTGATTATTATCGGGTCTGTCTTCTTGATTTTAACGAGCCTGCCGATTCCGGGGTATGCTGATTTCATGGCGAGTGTGTTTGGGAACGAGTGGGCCGATAAGCTCGGATATCCTGTTAACGCTTCGTTTGATATTATGGCGATGATTGCCGCTTTTGGGATCGCCTATCGGCTGGCAGAAAGCTATGGTGTCGATGCCCTTTCTGCCGGAGCGATTTCAATTGCCGCATTTCTGCTGGCAACGCCGTTTGAGGTGCCGTTTACACCGGGTGGCTCAACGGAACCCATCATGGTAGAGGGCGGAATCCCGATCACGCTGCTTGGCAGCAAGGGCCTATTTGTCGCCATGCTGATCGCCTTGTTTTCAACCGAAATCTATCGGTACATTATTCAAAAAAATATCGTCTTCAAAATGCCAGACGGTGTGCCGCCTGCGGTAAGCAAATCGTTTGTCGCGCTGATTCCCGGCTTTATCATTGTGTTTCTTGTGTGGCTGGCGCGCCTTCTGATTGAAATGACACCTTTTCAGAGTCTGCACAATGTCATAGGAGACCTGCTTGGCACACCGCTTTCCATCCTTGGCGGCAGTCTCGGCGGAAGCCTGATCGCTGAATTTGTGCAGATGCTGCTTTGGTCGTGCGGGATTCACGGGGCTTCCATCATTGGCGGAATCATGGCGCCGATTTGGTATGGCGCGATGGATGCCAACCGTCTTGCCTTCCAAGCGGGCGAGGCGCTGCCGAGTATTTTTACGACTCAGTTCTTTCAAATTTGGATCAATGTCGGCGGGAGCGGGGCGACGCTGGCGCTTGTCCTGACGATGCTTGTGCGCTCCCGGAGCAAACAAATGAAGCAGCTTGGACGATTAGGAATCGGCCCTGCGCTATTTAATATCAACGAGCCGATCATTTTCGGCATGCCGATTGTCATGAATCCGCTCCTTATTGTCCCATTTATCATCGCACCGCTCCTCACGATTACCGCGACTTATATCGGCATGAGCACCGGGCTGGTGGCAAGACCGGCCGGAATCGCGGTGCCATGGACGATGCCGCCGCTCATATCAGGTTACCTGGCGACAGGCGGAAAGGTGTCGGGCGCCGTTATGCAGCTGGTGAATCTGCTGATCACCTGTGCCATCTACTATCCGTTTTTCAGAATATGGGATCATCAAAAATGGCGGGAAGAGAGTGCGGTTGAATCTGGGGATAAAAATGTGATGTGATAGATGATCAGCCTGTCATAGGCTGATCATCTTCTTTCAAATGAAAGGGAAATGTTAGAATATGTAAAGGAGGTGCGCATGCTAGATTATATATGGTTAGATGACGAATCACCGATCTTACAACAAGTACCAGTTGAATACTCATCTACCGCTATTATCTTTTCTCCTTTTATCCAAATGCCTGAAGGATGGGAGAAAGGAAAAAGAAAAAATGATTATGAGCATATTTATCCAAACGATGATGAAATAAGAGGAAAAGGCAAGGCTGTTTCCTGGAAGAAGGTTATGTCTTCTTGCGGCTTTCAAACACATGCTGAGCTGGCGCTGGCTTTAATGACGTCGATAGGCGCTGTAAGGGACGAGTGCGCAAGAGAGGATTTGGCTGAGGTGTTACATGAAAACATAAATGGAGACCTCTATTATCCCAGTGAGGATCATATTTCAAATTTTCATATTCCGAGTTTGGTAAAGGTGTTAGGTGTGAACGGATCCAATCGGTTTTATTACGCAGAACCGATTGTGGAAAACCGCGGCGTTTTGGACATAACTGAGGCCAACTTGCGGACGGTTCTTGATGAAGCCGCAGCAGAGCTCGTTTTGACTGATGAGAAAATGGACTTTGTGTTTATGAGTGTATATGACTCATTCATTAATGTCTTTTTAGCCAAAGGTGAAAACATCCATGAATTGGTTGAACGTATGGGCTGGGAAGCTATGATTTGCGATGAGTCAACGTATATCAGTTGGTATAGATAAAAAAAGAACGTACATCACAAAATGTACGTTCAGCGTGTCGACAAACCCTCGCATTCGTTGTCAGGCCTGCGCGTCGGTGCTCACGAATTAGAACATTCGCTGTGCTCCGATGCTCGTCCTTCCTAGACTTCAAGGGTTTTCAATCACGCTGAATAGATGACAAAATCATAAAATGAAAACCATTTTATGATTTTATCAACAATCTAAACGTACATCACAAAATGTACGTTCTTTATTTTTATCGCTGAAAGAACTCAATCCACTCACCGTCAGGACCTTCGATATAGAAATAACGGTATCCGTTTGGAAGTGTTGTGATCTCCTCGTCAATAAATTTCGCGTTCATTCTTTCCGCTTTTGTATATTCAGCCGCGATGTCATCCGTCAGCAGGGCAATGTGGTGCACTTTTCCTTCAGCGGGAAGCTCGCTGCTGTAGCCTTGAATCAGTTCGATTTCTGTTTCCGGGCCGTCTTCAAAGCCGAGAAAAGCAAGCTCGATTACACCGTTCGTGTGTGTGATGCGATCCTTCAATTTCATGCCGAGTACCTCTTCATAAAATGTGATGGACGCGTTAATATCTCTTACCATGATGCCTGTATGGTCAATTCGTTTTGGCATGCTGCTCCTCCTCGTAACTCTTTTTGTCTATCGTAGAAAAACCTTTCCTTTCTGTCAATGCAGACATCTTGGCGTTTTGTGGTACGATAAGAGAAAGCAAACGGAAAGAGGACGACATATATGAAGCTACTCACCCTAAAAAAAGCACACGCTGCCAAAATAAAAAAAGGCTATCCCCTTATTGAAAAAGAAGCTCTCGCAGGGAGTGCGGGGCACATGAAAGAAGGAGACCTCGTTGATATCGTGTCTGAGAGCGGCGAGTTTCTCGCGCGGGGCTATTACGGCCTGCAAAACAAAGGGGTCGGCTGGACGCTTACCCGCAATAAACATGAACAGGTTGACCAGGCATTTTTTCTCACCAAATTAACAAAAGCGGCCCAAGCGCGCGCCAAACTATTTGAGGCTCAAGATACAACAGCTTTCCGCCTGTTCAACGGTGAGGGCGACGGTGTCGGCGGCGTCACCATCGACTATTATGACGGCTACCTGCTGATTCAATGGTACAGCAAGGGAATTTACACCTTTAAAGACATGCTGATTTCCGCATTGGATGAGATGGATCTTGATTATAAAGCGATTTACGAGAAGAAACGCTTCGACACAGCTGGACAATACGTTGAAGATGATGACTTCGTGAAAGGGAGAAGGGGCGAGTTCCCGATCATCATCCAGGAGAATGGCATTCAATACGCGGTGGATCTGAATGAAGGCGCCATGACGGGCATCTTTTTGGATCAGAGACATGTGCGCAAGGCGATCAGAGACCGCTATGCAAAAGGGAAAACCGTTTTAAATACGTTTTCTTATACGGGTGCATTCTCCGTGGCGGCGGCGCTTGGCGGAGCAGAGAAAACAACAAGCGTCGACGTGGCAAACCGAAGCCTGGCCAAAACGATCGAGCAATTCAGCGTGAACAAACTGGATTACGAAGCGCACGACATTAAAGTGATGGACGTGTTTAACTATTTTTCATATGCTGCAAAAAAGGATTTGCGCTTTGATCTGATTATTCTCGATCCGCCTTCCTTTGCGCGCACAAAAAAACGCACCTTCAGCGCGGCCAAGGATTATAAAAACCTGCTGAAGGAAACGATTGCCATCACTGCTGACAAGGGTGTCATTGTTGCCTCTACAAACAGCAGCGCCTTTGGCATGAAGAAATTCAAAGGCTTTATCGATGCCGCATTTAAAGAAACAAACGAACGCTACACCATCATTGAGGAATTTACGCTGCCGGAGGATTTCAAAACGATTTCGGCATTTCCGGAAGGCAACTACCTGAAAGTGGTCCTTCTGCAGAAAAAATAATGAAAAAGCTGCCCTGTTCAGGGGCAGCTTTTTTTATGTAGAAATGATCTGCTGGACGCGGCCGATGCGGCCATCTTCAAGACGGACTTTAATGCCATGCGGATGAAAGCTTGATTTCGTCAAAATATCCTTCACTGTCCCTCTCGTCAGTTTTCCTGTTTTTTGATCTGCTTTCAATACAATATCAACCTGCAACCCTTTCGAAATGCTGTTTCGCTCTTGCCCGTTCATAACGCACATCCTTTCTTTTGTTCATTATAGTCATTATGGTTTAAAAGTAACAGCCGGCTGATGAAGTGTATTTTTGTTTTTTTCAGCCTTCACTAAATATAATGTCAGGCCAAAGCCTGCTATGCTCAGAATGCCAAAAAGCAAGTAGACCGCGAAAATCGACACGTAGTCAAAAATGTACCCGCCTGCAAATGTGCAGAACCAGTTGCCGAATCCGTTGCCGATGGCGGCGTACATGGTCAGTGCCGTCGCTTCAACGTGTCTTGGGGTAATCTTTTTCACATATTGAAGCGCCGCCGGGATAAATAAACCGATGGCCACTCCCTGAAGAAAGACTGTCGCATAAATGATCCATAATGAAGGCGCCGTGAAATAGAGTGCCCACCTGAATAATGAAACCCCGCCTGACAGCATAATGACGTTGAGCAGCCCCATTTTATCTATAAATGTTTGGGCAAATCGCATAAATGGAATTTCTGAAATGACACCGATGAAAAATAAAATGCCAATAGCGGAAAGTGACGCGCCGCTTTTGTCCAGAAAAAGACTGAAATACGTATTGTTCGCTAAGTTTGGAGCAAATGTCGTAAAGGTGATGATCATAAAGATGAGGAAAGTTTTGTTGCTGATAAGCTCCCGGAATCCTTTGCGGATATTGACCTTTGTTGTTGTTTTCTGCTGGCCGGGCATTTGTGAAGCTAATATGGCAGCAATGCACAGAAAGGCACAGCCAAAGATAAAGATCACGTGAATGGGGTACAGCTGGTTCGTCACCTGTCCCATGGCAAACACCGCGACACCGAAGCCGAGAGAACCAAACAGCCGGATTCCGCCATAGTTGCCGTTTGTTTCTTGTGTGTACCTTAGTGAAATGCTGTCCGAAAGTGGAATAATCGTGCTTTGAAAGGCTGCAAAACAGGCCGCAATCAAAATAAACAGAGGGAAACTGTCAAATGCAATATAGGCTAATCCAATGATGCCTGTGATTGATGTGCAAACCGCCAGCAGGCCTTTCGTTTTTTGCGTATAGTCGCTCAGCATGCCCCAAAACGGCTGAAAGAAAATCATCACAATCGGGCCCAGCGACATGATCAAGCCGACCTGTGATCCGCTTAAATGCTGTTCCTTCGTTAAATACATACTGAGTAAGGGAATTATGCTGCCCGTACCGAGAAAAGCAAACAAATAAAATCCTTTTAACGCGGCGTAATGCCGCCTCACCTGCAAGTTGTGCATCAGGGTGCCTCCTTTGGTATCCACAAATACATTATATTGGAATTCGCCAGCTTTTCAATAAGGGGAAGCACATAAAAAAACTGCCCTCGAGAGGACAGTTTTTTACATAAATGAAAGTAAAAACGGCGCCGCGCAAAGCGTCATAATCGCAGCTAAGATCATCGACACACTGGAAATCGTGCCGGACACAGAGCTAAGCTCAAATGCCTTTGACGTTCCCGCTCCGTGCGCGCTTGTGCCAAGCAGCACGCCCCGCGCGATTTCGTTATCAATACGGAAATAGCGGATGACCATCGGGCCGATCACTGTGCCGAGCAAAGCGGTTAAAATCACAAACACGGCTGTGACGGCAGGCATTCCGCCGATCATTTCAGATACGTTCATCGCGATCGGCGTTGTCACTGATCTCGGGACGAGGCTGTCAATTAAGCCGGTGCCGAGGTGAAGCCATTTCGCAATAAGAGCGGTAGAAATAATCGCGATGCATGAACCGACGGCCACATTCAAAATAATTTCCACTGCGTATTTCTTTAAAACAGGGAAATATTTATATAACGGGATCGCGAATGCCACGGTGGCCGGCTGTAGCATATCGGTCAGCAATCCGCCGCCGAGATTATAGGACTCGTACGGGACATTCACCAGCAGCAGCAGACCGACTAACACAGCGGGCGTCACCAATAGCGGCGACGTATAAACACGCGGAAAGCGTTGATATACCTTTTTTGCTCCTAAATACACCAAAACCGTTAAAAACAAACTTACAATTCCGATGAACACGTATGCTTTTTCTCCTTTCTCTTTGCGATGAGTTGTGTAAGCGTTCCTGTAGACACCATCACGACAAACGTGCTGATGATGACAACAAGCAGAATGCTGACACCAAATTTCGACATAATGTCTCCGTATTCAATCACTCCGACGGCAGACGGGATAAAAAATAAAAGCAGCTCCCCGAGAAGCCACGCTGCACCAAGCTCGATCCATTCAAGCTTGATAATGTTAAAGTGCAATAATGTGAAAAGAATCACAATCCCTATTATACTGCCGGGAATATTTATATGAAGAAGGGCTGTCACCCAATTAATCAGCCGAGCAAATATAAATAACAGAGCGATTTGAATAACGGTTAGCAACAGTTTTTTCATATTGATGCCTCCCTTATATACTTATTGTACATAAGGTCTCTCTATAGGTAAAATATATATTAAGAATAAGAAGTATTCCTTTTGTCTATAGAAAGGGTGAAGCACATGGATATCCGCCATTTAACATATTTCTTGGAAGTCGCCCGTTTAAAAAGTTTTACGAAGGCTTCCCAATCCCTTTATGTTTCTCAGCCGACGATATCAAAAATGATCAAAAATTTAGAAGAAGAGCTCGGAATTGAACTGTTTTACCGAAACGGCAGGCAGGTGGAACTGACTGATGCCGGTCATAGCATGTATGTGCAGGCGCAGGAAATCATTAAATCATTTCAAAACCTGACGTCAGAATTAAATGATATTATGGAAGTCAAGAAAGGGCACGTACGGATTGGACTGCCGCCGATGATCGGATCGGGGTTTTTCCCGAGAGTGCTCGGCGATTTCCGTGAAAACTATCCGAATGTCACCTTTCAGCTAGTCGAAGACGGTTCTATAAAAGTCCAAGAAGGTGTCGGGGACGGCTCTCTTGATATCGGCGTTGTGGTCCTTCCCGCAAACGAAGATACCTTTCATTCGTTTACAATCGTAAAAGAAACCTTAATGCTTGTCGTTCACCCTTCCCACCGGCTGGCTGATGAGAAAGAATGTCAGCTGCGTGAGTTGAAGGACGAGCCTTTTATTTTCTTCAGAGAGGATTTTGTCCTGCACAACCGAATTATGACGGAATGTATCAAGGCTGGGTTCCGGCCCCATATCATTTATGAAACATCACAATGGGATTTTATTAGTGAGATGGTATCAGCCAACCTTGGGATCGGGCTTCTGCCGGAACGGATCTGCCGCGGCCTTGACCCTGAAAAAGTGAAAGTCATTCCGCTTGTCGATCCGGTCATCCCTTGGCACCTCGCCATTATTTGGAGAAAGGACCGTTACTTGCCCTTTGCGGCCAGAGCTTGGCTCGAACATACGAAATCGTATTTATGGGACCCGAAAAAAGATAGTAAAGGATGATGCAAACATGGATGCACAATCAGCAGCAAAATGTCTTACTGCTGTCCGCCGGCATAGCCCACTGGTGCATAGCATAACCAACAATGTCGTAACGAATTTCACAGCAAACGGCCTGCTCGCGCTCGGCGCATCGCCCGTTATGGCGTACGCAAAAGAAGAGGTCGCCGATATGGCGAAGATTGCGGGTGCACTCGTTTTAAATATCGGAACACTGAGCAAGGAGTCAGTCGAAGCGATGATCATCGCGGGAAAATCAGCTAATGAACATGGCGTTCCCGTCATTCTTGATCCTGTCGGTGCCGGAGCAACACCGTTCCGAACTGAATCGGCACGTGACATCATTCGTGAGGTTCGCCTTGCTGCAATCAGAGGAAATGCGGCGGAAATTGCCCATACCGTCGGTGTGACGGATTGGCTGATCAAAGGTGTTGATGCGGGTGAAGGCGGAGGCGACATCATCCGGCTGGCTCAGCAAGCGGCACAAAAGCTAAACACGGTCATTGCGATTACTGGTGAAGTTGATGTCATAGCCGACACGTCACATGTATACACCCTTCATAACGGCCACAAGCTGCTGACAAAAGTGACAGGCGCCGGTTGCCTGCTGACTTCCGTCGTCGGTGCGTTTTGCGCTGTGGAAGAAAATCCATTGTTTGCTGCTATTGCGGCCATTTCTTCGTATGGGGTCGCCGCTCAGCTTGCCGCACAGCAGACGGCTGACAAAGGCCCTGGAAGCTTTCAGATTGAATTGCTGAACAAGCTTTCAACTGTTACTGAACAAGACGTCCAAGAATGGGCGACTATAGAAAGGGTGACTGTCTCATGACTCGTATTTCTCGGGAAATGATGAAAGAGTTATTATCTGTTTACTTCATTATGGGGTCAAACAATACGAAAGCCGATCCTGTTACAGTTGTACAAAAAGCGTTAAAAGGCGGTGCCACCCTGTACCAGTTCCGTGAAAAAGGCGGGGATGCGCTGACAGGAGAGGCTCGGATTAAATTTGCTGAAAAAGCGCAGGCAGCTTGCCGTGAAGCTGGTGTTCCGTTCATTGTCAATGATGATGTGGAATTGGCTCTGAAGCTGAAAGCTGACGGTATCCACATCGGCCAGGAAGACGCAAATGCGAAAGAGGTAAGAGCTGCCATAGGTGATATGATTCTCGGCGTTTCTGCCCATACGATGTCTGAGGTGAAGCAAGCCGAAGAAGACGGAGCGGATTATGTCGGGCTTGGGCCGATCTATCCGACTGAAACGAAAAAGGATACGAGAGCGGTACAGGGTGTATCTCTTATCGAAGCAGTGCGCCGCCAAGGCATCAGCATTCCAATTGTCGGCATCGGCGGAATCACAATAGATAATGCCGCACCTGTTATCCAAGCGGGGGCCGATGGTGTCAGTATGATCAGCGCCATCAGTCAGGCGGAGGATCCTGAGAGTGCTGCACGCAAGTTTCGTGAGGAAATTCAAACGTATAAAACAGGAAGATAATCGTTCATTTTCCTTCAAAGGGCTGTTCTGTAAAAGGACAGCTTTTTTGCTGTCCATCAAGGTTTTCAGACCTTCAAATTTTAATTGACAAAGGACAGGAACTGGCTATGATTATGTTATACAATGATAATCATTTTCAATTATAGGAGGAACATGATGGCTCGGGGGCTGGCACTTATTCTATTCAGCTTGTTGATGGTTTTCGGTTCTGCGGCACATGCGGAAGATGATCCGATCGCCGCATTAATTCAATTAAACAAGCAAATGATCAAATCCGTAAAAGACGGGGATATGGATTCGGCACAACAAACGTTTGACACCTTCAAAGCGAAGTGGAAAAAAGAAGAACCTTCTATTAAGAAAGAAAACCTTTCTTCTCACAGTGAAATGGACGCGAATATCGCGATGATTTCTCTTTCTTTTATCAATCAAGACGCAGGCAAGCTCAAATCACAGCTTGAAGAGCTTTCATCTCATTTAGAAACCTACCAGCAGGCTGTCGTGCTGAAAAAGACATCCTCAGGTCAATCAAGGGCGTCCTTAACAGCCTATATACACAGCTTGAAAGACACAAAACAGTTAATAGAAAAAAAACAATTGGATGAAGCGTCATCCGCAATCGACAATTTAGTTACATCCTGGCTCGCCGTTGAGGGAGACGTCGTGTCCCAATCGAAAGAAGCCTATACGACATCGGAGGAAAATCTGGCGCTGATGAAGGCGGAGATCGGCAGCCATCCCGAAAAGGTATCAAAGCAAATTGACGAAATGATTCAATTGCTCGAGCCGATCGCTTCTAGCAGCTACAGCTGGTGGGACGCGGCGCTGATCCCGATTCGTGAAGGAATGGAGGCTCTCCTTGTCATCGGAGCGCTACTAACCATGACAAAAAAAGCGCGGGTCACGCGCTCCTCGGCATGGATCTGGGGCGGGGCGTCCGCCGGCATGGCTGTTTCCTTAGCAGCCGGCATCGGTGTCACGGTTCTGTTCTCCTCCAGTGTATTCGGAGAAAACAATTTCTTGCTTGGCGGCATTACCGGCGTACTGTCTGCTGTCATGCTTTTGTATGTCGGGGTGTGGCTGCACAGAAACGCCTCAATGGATAAATGGAGAGAAAAAATCAATATCCAGAAGTCACAGGCACTAAAAAAACGAAGCCTGCTTTCCTTTGCGCTCATTGCATTTCTGGCAGTTGTAAGAGAAGGTCTCGAAACGGTCATCTTTTTCATCGGGCTTGTCGGGAAGCTCCCGCTCACTGAACTGATCGGCGGAACTGCCGCAGGGCTTATCGTTCTCGTCATCGTCGGTGTTCTGATGATCAAGCTCGGAATGCGCATTCCATTGAAGCCGTTTTTTCTTCTATCAATGGCGGTTGTCCTGTATATGTGCGTGAAATTTCTCGGAACCGGCGTTCACAGCCTTCAACTGGCGGGCATTCTTCCGTCTGATGCAGAAAGCTGGCTGCCGTCTGTATCGGTGCTAGGAATTTATCCGTCTGTGTACAGCACGATTCCGCAAATGCTGATTTTACTCTTTTTACTGATTGCGCTTGTTTCAGAAGCGGCAAAACATTTTACAAACAGAAAGGAACTGACAAAATGAATTTCACAAAAATCGCTGTATCAGCCGGATGCATCCTTGCGCTGTGCGCAGGCTGCGGAGCCAACGACACATCTTCAACCAAAGAAAAAGCTTCATCTGAAAAAAGCGGGGTCACTAAAGAAATCACCGCATCCGTAAATAAAATGGAAACCATCATTTCCAAGCTGAATGACTCAGCGGAAAAAGGAGACCAAAAAGAGATTGAAAAGAAGGGGAAAGAGTTAAACAGCTACTGGCTTTCCTTTGAAAACGACATTCGCAGCGACTATCCATTCGAATATACAGAAATCGAAAAACATCTTCAGCCAATCTACACAGAAGCGCAAAAAGACAAACCGGATACAGCAAAAATCAAGACAGAATCCGAGTCCCTGAAAGCGTCCTTAGAAGACCTGACAGAAGCGAAGAAGAGCGGCAAAAAGGCTAGCGATCAGCTGGCAAAAGCAGCGGATGAGTATAAAGGCTATGTCAAAAAGCAGAGTGGCCAGCTTGTCAAAGCGACTGAAGCATTTACAAGCGCTGTGAAATCCGGCGATATCGAAAAATCTAAAACGTTATATGCGAAAGCGCGTGTTTATTACGAGCGTATCGAACCGATCGCTGAAAGCCTTGGAGATCTTGACCCGAAAATTGATGCACGAGAAAACGATGTTGAAGAAGGAGACAAATGGACAGGCTTCCATAAGCTTGAGAAGGCCATTTGGAAGGATCAAGATATTTCCGGGGAAAAGGCAACAGCTGACCAGCTTCTCAAGGATGTAAAAGAGCTTGACGGTTCAATTCAATCACTGAAATTAACACCTGAACAAATTGTTGCAGGCGCGATGGAGCTTCTGAACGAAGCCGGAATTTCGAAAATTACGGGAGAAGAAGAGCGCTACTCACGAATTGATTTAGTTGACCTTATGGCAAATGTGGAAGGCTCCGAAGCCGTTTATCAAACAGTGAAAAGCGCGCTTGTAAAAGATCACTCCGACTTGACGGAAAAACTGGATACGGAGTTCAGCGAATTTGAAGTTTTAATGGCAAAATACAAAACAAATGATCAGTCCTATACGTCTTATGATAAATTAAGTGAAAAGCAAATCAGAGAGCTGAGCACAAAGCTGACGACTCTTTCTGAAACCATGTCGAAGATTGCGAATGTGCTATAAAAGGAGTTTTGTAACAGCATGAGCGATGAACAAAAAAAGCCAGAACAAATTCATAGACGGGACATTTTAAAATGGGGAGCGATGGCGGGGGCAGCCGTTGCGATCGGTGCCAGCGGTCTCGGCGGTCTCGCTCCGCTTGTTCAGACTGCGGCTAAGCCATCGAAAAAGGATGAAAAAGAGGAGGAACAGATTGTTCCGTTTTACGGAAAGCATCAGGCCGGAATCACAACTGCCCATCAGACGTATGTCTATTTTGCTGCACTGGATGTAACAGCAAAAGACAAAAGCGACATCATTACGTTATTTAGAAACTGGACAAGTCTCACACAGATGCTGACGTCTGGAAAGAAAATGTCAGCTGAGCAGAGAAATCAATATCTGCCGCCGCAGGATACAGGTGAGTCTGCTGATTTATCCCCTTCCAACTTAACGGTCACATTCGGATTCGGGCCTGGCTTTTTTGAAAAAGACGGGAAGGACCGCTTCGGGCTGAAAAGCAAAAAACCGAAGCACCTGGCCGCTCTTCCACCGATGCCCAATGACAACCTGGATGAAAAGCAGGGAGGCGGGGACATCTGCATTCAAGTATGTGCAGACGACGAGCAAGTGGCGTTTCACGCGCTGCGTAACCTGCTAAATCAAGCGGTCGGCACTTGTGAGGTCCGCTTTGTGAACAAAGGCTTTTTAAGCGGAGGAAAAAATGGTGAAACGCCGCGCAACCTCTTCGGGTTCAAAGATGGAACAGGCAACCAGAGCACGGAGGATGACAGCTTGATGAACTCGATCGTGTGGATTCAGTCCGGTGAGCCTGACTGGATGACGGGCGGCACCTATATGGCTTTTCGGAAAATCAAAATGTTCCTTGAGATATGGGATCGCTCTTCCCTTAAGGACCAAGAGGATACCTTCGGCCGCAGAAAAAGCTCAGGGGCGCCTTTTGGGCAGAAAAAGGAAACAGATCCCGTGAAGCTGAATCAAATTCCGTCTAATTCGCACGTCAGTCTAGCGAAATCTACGGGAAAACAAATTTTGCGAAGAGCTTTCTCTTACACAGAAGGACTTGATCCGAAAACCGGCTATATGGATGCAGGTCTTCTGTTTATCAGTTTTCAAAAAAATCCCGACAATCAGTTTATCCCGATGCTGAAGGCTCTTTCAGCAAAGGATGCGTTAAACGAATATACACAAACAATCGGTTCTGCTTTATATGCATGCCCAGGCGGCTGCAAAAAAGGAGAATATATTGCCCAGCGTTTGCTGGAATCATAAAAGAAGCCTAAATCGGCTTCTTTATTTAAAAAACAGTTGTAACTTTAATTGTTACAGTTTAAAATCAATTTATACGAAAGGAGATTATCATGACAGTACACATTAAAGTTTATTCAGATTACGTCTGCCCATTTTGTTTCGTTGGAAAAGCCGCTTTTGAAGAAGCGATAAAAGGAAAGGATGTTGAAGTCGAGTGGATGCCGTTTGAACTGCGCCCAAGCCCATCTCCTCAGCTTGATCCGGTCAATGATCCTTCCAAACAGTACATGTGGCAGACATCAATTCAGCCAATGGCGGAGAAATTAGGAGTCGAGATCAATTTTCCAAACGTCTCACCCCATCCGTATACAGACCTCGCGTTTGAAGGCTTCCATTTTGCGAAGGAATACAATAAAGGACATGAATACAACACCCGTGTCTTTCAGGCGTTTTTCCAGGAGGGCCAAAATATCGGCGACATTGACATCTTGACGAAGCTCGCCGAGGAAGTGGGATTAGACGGTGCATCATTCAAATCAGCACTGGAAACAAGAACATATCAGGACGTGCAGCGCCAAGCCTTGAAGCACGCTTATGAAGAGGCTGACATCACAGCCGTTCCAACCTTTATTATTGGCGACACTGTAATTCCGGGTGCTGCCGGCAAGGATGTATTTGAAAAAGCGATTTCTGACGAACAGAAGAAAAGACAAGGAAAAAGCTCTCTATAAAGAGAGCTTTTTTTATTCCTGTTCCATATGGACGCCAGTATGCGCCTTCACCTGTATTTCTGCAAACGTATCTTCATCAATTGTTTTATCAGACGACAGCACCGTTCCGAGCCACGCGCCGAGAAAGCCGAGCGGGATGGAAATAATCCCTGGATTAGACAGCGGAATGAGCGGATCACCGGTAAAAATAGCACCTCCGGCCGGGTCCCACACACTAGGGCTCATTGACACCAGCACAAGCGCGCTGATCAGGCCTGTCAGGCTGCCCCATAAAGCGCCTGAGGCATTGAATCGTTTCCAGAAGACAGTAAACACAATCAGCGGAAGGTTTGCGCTAGCGGCTACCGCAAACGCGAGTGCAACAAGGAACGCCACATTTAAGGATTGTGCAAAAATCGCAAGGAGAATCGAGAGTACTGACACGGCGACAGAAGCCCATCTGGCCGCTTTCATCTGTTCTTTTTCAGTTGCTTCTCCCTTTCTGATGATCTGGCTGTAAATATCATGGGCAAATGCTGAGGCGGCAGACAGCACCAACCCTGTCACAACAGCCAAAATGGTGGCAAAGGCGATGGCTGATACAAACGCGAACAGAAAGTCTCCTCCGAGTGCTTTTGCTAAAAGCGGAGCCGCCATATTTCCCGCTTGATCAGCCGCCGTAATCGCGTCAAAACCGACAAATGCCGCGGCACCAAAGCCGAGAAACACCGTCATAATATAAAACACACCGATAATCCATGTCGCTGACACAACGGATGTACGGGCCGTCTTGGCATCCTTAACGGTATAAAACCGGATCAATATATGCGGAAGCCCGGCGGTTCCCAGCACGAGCGCCAAGTTTAACGACAAGGTCTCAAGCGGCACCTTGTATTTATTTCCGGGGTTCAAAAAATCAGCGCCCAGCGGAGTAGCCGTTTTCATCTGTTCAAACATGGTATTAAGGCTAAAGCCGAATTTCGAAAACACGATAATCGAAATCACGAGTGTGCCGGCCATCAGCAAAACGGCTTTAATAATTTGAACCCAGCTTGTCGCGATCATGCCGCCAAACACGACATAAATGGTCATCAGCACTCCGACGATGAGGACAGCCGCGGTATAATCCAGCCCTAGAAGCAGTTTGATCAGCGCTCCCGCCCCCACGAGCTGGGCGATCATATAAAAAGTAGAGATGGCAATGGTATTGAGAGCCGCGACACCGCGGATTTTCTTTTCTTTAAAGCGAGCGGCAATCATGTCTGCCATCGTGTACTTTCCAAGATTCCGAAGCGGCTCCGCCACGATGTACAAGACAACAAGATAAGCCACCAGAAAACCGATGCTGTAAAAGAAGCCATCAAATCCATATAACGCAATCATTCCGGCAATCCCGAGAAACGAGGCGGCAGACATGTAGTCACCGGCAATTGCCAGTCCATTCTGAACACCGGTGAGCCCGCCGCCCGCCGTATAAAACTCACTCGTCGTTTTCGTCCGCTTCGCGGCAAAATACGTGATAATAAGCGTCAGACCAACAATCGCCAAAAATAATAAAAAAGCAGTCATATTCATGTCTGTTCACCCTTCAGATCCTCTTTTAAAGCGCTTACATACCGATCGAAATGAGCGGCTCTCCGGGAATACACAGTACTCAGTATCCAGGTCATAGCGAATTGGGCGATGGCGAACAGCCAAGCCCATGAAACAGCTCCAATGGCCGGTGCATTCAAAAAGGTGAAATAAGATGTCAAAACAGGGAGTGAAAAATAAAAGACAAAAAAGAAAATCGCAGAAGGAACAATAAAAGCGCGTTTCTGCTTTAAAAAAGCTTGAAAAGACGGCGTTGCAGCAATCTGTTTATAATCAGCTTTGTACATGGCTTTCCTCCTTTTATTCGCTAAACGTAAGCAAAAAGGTACACCAATAGGTATGTACTGAAAGTCCGATTTATGCGTTGAACAATATCTGGAGGATGAAAAAAGAAGGAAGTCGTGAAGAGGTGAACACAGTGGTCTAAAGACAGGCGAAGGTTTTCAAGCTCGGCCGTGTATAAACGAGTTTGCTTTCAAAACCTCACCGAATGCAGCTTGTTCTCAGCAAAGCTGCTGTTTACCAGAGCACGGTTATCATGTTCGCATCACCTCTTTATGACAATGCATGTGCCAAGAGGTGATCGCATCACCGGCTGTCTGTCGTAGTTAGCTGACACACCGTTTGTCCTCAAGCTCAGCGCAGCGATTTGCTTTTGAATAGAGGATATGGTGAAAACTCAGATCAGATGATAGAAAAGCCAGAGGTACATAGATCCGCCTGTTCGGACTAGTCTTGCCGGACGGTTTTTTTGTGGTTTTTCTTTCTCGATGCTGTCTCAGATTCTAAAAACTGCCTCACATCATGAATGCCTAATCCAATGGATCTAGCTTCTTGAATTAACATATGCCAACCTTTGTCCAAATCTTTTTTAACATGAGTTTTCATAGTAACCTCCAATTGTATAAAATGTTTTCCTGCAACATGCGGGCAATAAAAGACAAGCCAGCGCGATGATGAGGCGAGTACAACAAATTTCACACATAGTTGCTCGGTGTTCACAAACTGAAGGAAAAACCACCTACCTATTCCCTAAAAAAATGACTAATATAACCAATGGACCTTATTTATAATAATAAACAATTAAATACTGACTGGATAGTATGTAAATGAAAATAAATCATTTAGCCTATTAAAAATGACCCCTGGGAAACCGAATAGCATAACCGTTCAAAGAAATAAATACCGCTAAAGATTGATCCGGTGTAATATAAGGGTAATCATTACCGCCAGGAGAAAAATATGAAAAAAAACAAATTTCAAATTAAAAGAGAAGCAACATTTGAAAGTTTTATAGACGCTGGCGTGAATTTGTTGATTGACCGAGCGTATGATCCAGTTTCTGTAGAAGATATCAGCAGAGCCGCCGGATACAGCAAAGGAGCATTTTATGTTCATTTTGTCAGCAAAGACGATTTTCTGCTGTATCTTCTCGAAAAACGTCAGATGAAAAAAAAGATCATTATAGGGTATCTTGATCAAATGGAGCGGGAGTCAGTGAAATCGCTGACATTGGACGAGGCTGCAAAACACGCTGCAGAACTGCTTTATTCCTATTACATAAATAAGCCGTCGTGGGACATCACCTCGTTTGCCATGAACATGCCGACATATAAAGTCTTAAAGAAATGCAAGGCCTATGTCCGGCTGTACGAATTGTGGGTGGAAGAAAATGTGTTATATATTAAGTGGCTGAAGGAGAGAAAGCTGATTGACGCCTGTATTGATCCGGAATATACGGCTAAAATAATATGTGCAGTCCTCGACGGAATCATCAAACAATCATATGTATTGGGCCAGCCAGCCACCTTCCGCAGCTTTTTAGACGCACTCTCGGTATTTTTCACTTTAGACAGAGAGCACGAGAGGCCAAGAATTTTGAAAAGTTTTTCAGAAAGCGAGGAACATCAGTGAAGTATAGAGAAATAATTATGTATATCATTATGGGGGTTTTCACAACCATTGTGAATATCGCCAGCTTTTATATATTGGTAGAGATCATGAATGTGGATTACAAAGCCGCCACTGTCGCCGCTTGGATTTTGTCCGTGCTGTTTGCTTACATAACAAATAAATTATATGTGTTTCAGCAAAAAACACATGATCTGCAGAGCCTGCTGAAAGAGCTCACTGCTTTTTTCAGCGTTCGGGTCCTGTCTCTCGGCATAGATTTAGGCATGATGATCATTCTTGTCGGCCAGTTCAATACAAATGAAACCTTGGCCAAAATACTCGACAACGCGGTCATTGTTGTCGTCAACTATGTTGCGAGCAAATGGCTTGTCTTTAAAAAAACAAAAGAAGAAGGGGTATGAGAGGACTGCAGCATATGATCTGCCGTTTTCTATGGAGAAATAAGGGGAATAAAAAATAAAAACCAGAAAGGTGATTGCACATGCGGGAAGAGCTAAAGGGGATATTTGCAAGTGTATTCGGAGAAAAAGAGGGATTACGGTTTTTTTTCGCACCTGGAAGAGTGAATCTGATTGGAGAACATACAGACTATAACGGCGGGCATGTATTTCCGTGCGCGCTGACAATGGGTACATATGCTGCTGTTGCAGAAAGAAAAGACGGGCTTGTCCGGATGTATTCAGATAATTTTAAAAACGCAGGCATCAAGGAATGCAGCCTTGACGATATTCGCTATCAAAAAGAAGACGACTGGGCGAACTACCCAAAAGGCGTGATTTATGAATTTCAACAGAGGGGATATGCAGTTCCCCATGGCTTTGACATTGTATTTTCAGGGAATATTCCAAACGGGGCGGGGCTGTCGTCTTCCGCTTCTATTGAACTGCTGATGGGGGTCGTGCTCCAAAGCTATTTACATCCTGAAGTAGATGCGCTTGAGCTTGTGAAAATGGCGCAGCATGCGGAAAACCATTTTATCGGCGTCAATTGCGGAATTATGGACCAATTTGCAATTGGAATGGGGAAAAAACATCATGCGATGCTGCTGAACTGCGACACGCTTGACTATGAATATAGCAAACTCAATGTCTCAGGCCTCGCGCTGGTCATCGCGAACACGAACAAAAAAAGGACATTGGCTGACTCAAGCTACAATACGAGACGCCAAGAATGCAATGATGCATTGCTTGATCTGAAAAAAGGCCTCGATATTGCAGCACTGGGCGACATCAAGCCTTCTGATTTCGATGCGCATTCCAGCCTGATCCAAAATGAAACGAACAGACGCCGGGCAAAGCACGCTGTATACGAAAATCATCGTGCTATTAAGACGGCCCATATGTTCAAAGAGAACAATATAGATGAAATCGGGCAGTTAATGAAGGAATCCCACCTTTCATTGAAGGATGACTATGAAGTAACATGCCCTGAACTTGATGAGCTTGTGTTTGCGGCATGGGATCACGAAGGTGTAATTGGATCAAGAATGACGGGAGCAGGCTTTGGCGGCTGCACCATCAGCATTGTAAAAGATGAGTTCGTTGATGATTTTATTCAGAAGGTTGGAGACAGATATCAAGAAAAAACAGGGCTCCGAGCGGACTTTTATGTCGCGGATATCGGAGAGGGAGCGAGAGAACTAAAGGGGGAGTGACATATGAGTATTATTGAACATCTGGAACAGCTGCTTGAGTATGGCCTGGAACGAAAATTGATTTCGATCTGGGATCGGGAATATACGAGAAACCGTCTTTATGAAGCGCTGGGCATCACACATCCCGAGCCGAACTCCAGCACCAGCATCAAGCAGTCACAAAGCCTGCCGGACTTGCTAGCTCCCATCTATAAATGGGCTGAGGAAACCGGCCGAATGGAAGCGGATACAGATACGTACCGTGACCTGCTCAGCGCAAAGCTGATGGGCTGTTTTGTGCCTGCCCCGTCCGAGGTCATTCGCAAATTTGAAGAGACAAAAGCATTATACGGCCCAAAACAGGCGACAAAGGAATTCTATCAATATTCAGAGGATGTCTATTATATACGGACTGACAGAATCGCCAAAAATGTTCATTGGACGGTGCCGACCGAATATGGCGAGCTGGAAATGACCATTAACCTATCAAAGCCTGAAAAGGACCCGAAAGCGATTGCGGCTGCAAAAGAGCAGGAACAGACAAATTATCCGATGTGTTTGCTGTGTAAAGAAAATGTCGGCTTCGAGGGAAGCGTGAATCATCCAGCCCGGCAAAATCACAGAATCATTCCGGTCATCCTTGAGGACGAACAATGGTTCCTGCAATTCTCGCCATATGTCTATTATCCGGAGCACTGCATTGTCTTAAAAGGTGAACATGAACCGATGGAGATCAGCAAAAAAACATTTGAAAGGCTGCTGTCATTTCTTGGCCAATATCCGCATTATTTTATCGGTTCAAACGCGGATCTGCCGATTGTCGGCGGCAGCATCCTAAGCCATGATCATTTCCAAGGCGGCGCGCATGATTTTCCAATGGCACGTGCAGAAGCGGAAGACGTTTATGAATTAAATGATTATCCCGGCGTGTCGCTGGCCTTAGTGAAGTGGCCGATGTCTGTGCTCAGGCTCCAAGGAGACGAACCGGGTCATGTCGCCGAAGCTGCTGACCATATCTTCCGCACGTGGCAGACGTATTCCGATGAAAAAGCCGGCATTGCCGCCTATACAGGCGATACGCCCCATAATACGGTCACACCGATTGCGCGGCGCAGGGGAGACTTGTACGAACTCGATATCGTACTGAGGAACAACCGGACGGATGAGGAGCATCCCTTAGGGATATTTCATCCCCATAAGGAAGTTCACCATATTAAAAAAGAAAATATCGGCCTGATTGAGGTCATGGGATTGGCGATATTGCCGGGCCGCTTACAGGAGGAAATGAAAGAAACAGCAGCGGCGCTATGCTCTGCTGATCCGAAAACAGCTTTAGAACAAAATCCGCTCACGGCAAAACATAGTGAGTGGGCTATTCGGATGATGGAAAAAAGAACCATAACAAAAGAGAATGCAGATCTAGTCATAAAAGAAGAGCTGGGACATGTATTCGCTCGCATTCTTGAACACGCCGGTGTGTTTAAACAGACAACGGAAGGAAAACAGGCCTTCAGAAGGTTTATCGACCAGTTGGGCGTCAAACCAGTCAAAAGCCTCAACCGCTAGGGTTGAGGCTTTTTCGATTTTTATGGCAAAACAAACACCCAAAGCGCATACGCTTCGGGTGCTGCTTTTATCCTCTTTTTCTGGTTAACAGGCTTACTAGAAAGACAACAATGGCTGCGCCGATTACCGCTGGAATAATGGCAAATCCGGCTAGGTGCGGCCCCCATGTTCCAAGCAGCCCGTGTCCGATCCAGGCGCCAATAAGACCTGCGATCATAGACCCGATAATTCCTCCGGGCATATCTCCTTTTACAAACAGGCTTCCAAGCCATCCGATAATAATAGCGACGATAAGTGAAATAAGAAAACTCATCATGCAACACATCCTATTTTTTATTTATTTGCTTATATCATTCCTCTTTTTTGTATAAGATAAACAACTGGATGCTCTCATTAAAAAATACGGACAATTCAGAGCATATTGGCTCTTCATTGCGCCTTTTCTTTCAATATTTGATGCGTTAAAATGGTAACCGTGTGAAAAGATGCTAGACAAGGAAAAAATAATTCCTATCTAGAAAGTTTAACAAAATGAAACTTTTGATTGACCTAAGTTTTTTATTGTGGTAAACCTTTATTTGTCAGAATTAGTTCTTCATCATCTTTTCTTACTTATATGCGGAAATAACTAGAAACTTTTCATCTTAAGCGATAGATGTGAATAAAGTTGGAGCGATTTTTGTCGATTTTATGACATTTAAGCGAAAATGGGATGAAGTTTATAAAAAAATAAAGCTAATATGTGAAGTTTTTGATAGCATAACAAAGTAGAGAAAAGATTTTGAGGAAGTATGCACTTCAGATTTATTACATCAATAGGAAGGATGGTGATCTTCTTGTTCAGAGCATTAAAACCGTTGCTTGTATTAGCGCTGTTAACTGTGGTTTTCGTCCTTGGGGGATGCAGCAATGCTTCAGTACTAGATCCGAAAGGACCTGTAGCTGAACAGCAAAGTGATTTAATCCTGTTATCTATCGGATTTATGCTGTTTATCGTCGGGGTCGTCTTTGTTCTATTTACCATTATTTTAGTAAAATACCGCGACCGTAAAGGCAAAGATAATGGATCTTATAACCCAGAAATTCATGGTAACACGTTTTTAGAAGTAGTCTGGACAGTGATCCCAATTTTAATCGTCATTGCACTTTCTGTGCCAACAGTACAGACGATATATTCGTTAGAAAAAGCTCCTGAAGCAACAAAAGACAAAGAGCCTCTTGTTGTTTATGCTACTTCGGTAGACTGGAAATGGGTATTCAGCTACCCTGAACAGGATATTGAAACGGTCAACTACTTAAACATTCCTGTCGACCGCCCGATCTTGTTCAAAATCTCATCTGCAGATTCAATGGCTTCGCTATGGATTCCTCAGCTTGGAGGACAAAAATATGCGATGGCAGGAATGCTGATGGATCAATACTTACAGGCTGACAAAGTGGGTACTTACGAAGGCCGCAATGCGAACTTCACAGGTGAACATTTTGCGGACCAAGAGTTTGATGTGAATGCAGTCACAGAAAAAGACTTTAACAGCTGGGTGAAAAAGACTCAGAACGAGGCTCCTAAGCTGACAAAAGAGAAGTATGATGAATTGATGCTTCCTGAAAATGTGGACGAATTAACGTTCTCTTCTACTCACTTGAAATACGTGGATCACGGACAAGACGCTGAGTACGCGATGGAGGCGCGCAAACGCCTTGGCTATCAAGCCGTTTCACCGCACTCTAAAACAGATCCGTTTGAAAACGTAAAGAAAAACGAATTTAAGAAGTCTGATGATACAGAAGAATGATATTGATCAGGAAAGGAGGAAGCCTGCATGAAATTCAAATGGGACGAATTTTTCGTAACTGGTGACCCATTAATTCTGGGCGCACAAGTTTCCATTGCGCTTTCAACCATTGCCATTATTTTTGTTCTAACTTACTTCAAAAAGTGGAAATGGCTGTGGTCTGAATGGATAACTACTGTTGACCATAAAAAACTCGGAATCATGTACATTATATCTGCTGTAATTATGTTATTCCGCGGCGGTGTCGACGGTCTGATGATGCGTGCCCAGCTAGCGCTTCCGAATAACAGTTTTTTAGACTCAAACCACTATAATGAAATTTTTACAACTCACGGTACAATCATGATCATCTTCATGGCGATGCCGTTCTTAATCGGTCTTATCAACGTTGTTGTGCCTCTTCAAATCGGTGCCCGCGACGTTGCGTTCCCTTACTTGAACAACCTGAGCTTCTGGACGTTCTTTGTAGGGGCGATGCTTTTCAATATTTCTTTCGTTATCGGAGGTTCTCCGAACGCAGGCTGGACGAGTTATATGCCGCTTGCAAGTAACGACATGAGCCCTGGGCCGGGTGAGAACTACTACCTCCTCGGACTTCAGATTGCCGGTATCGGTACCCTGATGACAGGGATCAACTTTATGGTAACAATCTTAAAAATGAGAACAAAAGGCATGACATTAATGCGTATGCCAATGTTCACATGGACAACACTGATCACAATGGTTATTATCGTGTTTGCGTTCCCTGTACTTACAGTAGCATTAGCACTTTTATCATTTGATCGTTTGTTCGGCGCTCACTTTTTCACATTGGAAGCAGGCGGTATGCCGATGCTTTGGGCTAACTTGTTCTGGATTTGGGGACATCCTGAAGTATATATCGTTATTCTTCCGGCGTTTGGTATTTTCTCAGAAATCATCTCAAGCTTTGCAAGAAAACAATTGTTTGGTTACAAAGCGATGGTTGGTTCTATTATCGCCATCTCTGTATTGAGTTTCTTAGTTTGGACTCACCACTTCTTCACAATGGGGAACAGTGCGTCCGTTAACTCATTCTTCTCAATTACGACAATGGCAATCTCAATCCCAACCGGGGTTAAAATCTTTAACTGGCTCTTTACAATGTATAAAGGCCGAATCAGCTTTACAACACCTATGCTGTGGGCGCTTGCGTTTATTCCTAACTTCGTTATCGGCGGGGTTACAGGGGTTATGCTTGCGATGGCAGCAGCGGATTATCAATACCATAATACGTACTTCCTTGTATCTCACTTCCACTATGTGCTGATCGCGGGTACTGTATTTGCTTGTTTCGCCGGATTTATTTTCTGGTATCCAAAAATGTTCGGCCACAAGCTGAACGAAAGAATCGGAAAATGGTTCTTCTGGATCTTTATGATCGGGTTCAATATTTGTTTCTTCCCGCAATATTTCTTGGGGTTACAAGGCATGCCTCGCCGTATTTACACATACGGACCGAACGACGGCTGGACAACATTGAACTTTATCTCAACTGTCGGAGCTTTCATGATGGGTGTAGGATTCTTAATCCTTTGCTATAACATCTACTACAGCTTCCGTTACTCTACTCGTGAAATCAGCGGAGATTCATGGGGTGTGGGACGTACGCTTGATTGGGCGACTTCTTCTGCGATTCCGCCGCATTACAACTTTGCGGTGCTTCCTGAAGTCAAATCTCAAGATGCATTCCTGCATATGAAAGAAGAAAAAACTGAATTATACCCTGAAAGCAAATTCAAAAAAATCCATATGCCAAGCAACTCAGGCAGACCGTTCTTTATGTCTGTTGCCTTCGGTCTCGCTGGCTTTGGACTGGTATTTGAATGGTACTGGATGGGCGTAGTCGGATTGATCGGAGTCCTGCTCTGCATGGTTCTGCGTTCATTCGAATACGACAACGGCTACTACATTAGTGTTGATGAAATAAAAGAGACGGAAAGAAAGATTTCCGAATAAGGAGGCGTGAGTTATGGAACATGCAGAACACGGCAATTCTAACGCGCCTATGGAATATCAATCTGAAACCGGCAGACTTAATATTCTCGGGTTTTGGATCTTTTTAGGGGCAGAAATTGTGTTGTTCTCAACACTATTTGCAACCTTCTTCGTTCTTAAAAACAGAACAGCTGGAGGTGTCTTGCCAGACGAACTATTTGAAGTCAATCTGGTAATGATTATGACGTTCTTGCTGCTGATCAGCAGCTTTACCTGCGGGATCGCTGTTCATGAAATGCGCCGCGGAAGTTTAAAAGGCGTAGTCATTTGGACAATTATCACTCTTCTTCTCGGTGCCGGCTTCGTCGGGTGCGAGATCAACGAGTTTGTCCACTATGTACATGAAGGAGCATCTCTCGGTACAAGTGCGTTCTGGTCTGGATTCTTTGTTTTACTTGGAACTCACGGAACTCACGTAACAATCGGGATTTTCTGGATCACAGGAATTCTGATTCAGTTGAAGAAACGCGGCTTAACTCCGCAAACTTCATCTAAAATCTTTATCTCAAGCTTGTACTGGCACTTCTTAGATGTTGTATGGATTTTCATCTTCACAGGTGTCTATCTCATGGGATTGGGGGGTCTGTAAAATGGCAAACAAATCTGCTGAACACAGTCACTTTCCATGGAAGCACATTGTAGGTTTTGCACTGTCTATCGTTTTGACCCTGCTGGCTCTATGGGTTGCAGTGTATACTGACCTAAGCTCATCAGCAAAACTTTGGATCATTTTCGGCTTCGCCTTCATCCAGGCGGCGCTCCAGCTTCTCATGTTCATGCACATGACAGAGAGCGAAAACGGCACGATCCAAGTCGGAAACACGCTGTTCGGATTCTTTGGCGCGATCGTTATCGTACTTGGATCCATCTGGATTTTCGCGGCTCACTATCACCATGGTGACCATATGGACGGAAATCCTCCTGGAGGCGCTGAACACTCAGAGCATTCAGGCCATAACGAATAATACAAAAACCCTCTTCATTGGAAGAGGGTTTTTTGCTGTCTTCAGCTGCTTCGCTTTCTGCGAAGATACGGAAGACCGTAAATGATAAATGCAGCGATATGAGCGACAATGACGTTGACGGCAAACAAGATAATCATGAGAGTGTGTCCAAGTGGAGAAAGGCTTTCTGTTGCGTAAAAGAAGAAGAATACCCACATTAAAATGATTGGCGGAATAGCTGAGAGTGCGACTTTTTTGTTATCAAGCCAAATAAAGAGAGGCGTTGCGCTTGCAACCAGTAAGTAAGCAAAAAACATGTCCATCATACCCGTCTCCTTTCATTTTGTGATAACGTTTACAAAAATGAAATAGAGGAACTGAGTTGTGTCTGTTTTGTGATTGTTTTTTGAACATTCTGTTACAATTATTATACCATGTTTTCCAGAAATTGATACGTGTTTTTGCAGAAATGGACTGGATCTATCGTCTTATTTTTTCGTTTAATGTGCTAGGAGAATGTATGGGCATGGGGCTCTGAATTTTTAGCTATTTCTATATGAGGTATCACATTATTTGGGAACATAACACATTATCGCATTCGTTTTTTAACAAATTCTATTGGTATGGCGTTTTTTTCATTTGAAAAGTTTTGTGTCAATCGAAACATTTCGGTTTATGATACGTCATATTTCGTGTAGCTGAAAAAGCGCCGCAAATGCTGAAAAAACATAAAAGGAAGCGAGCTTCACGTGTCATCTTGAACGTGGTTCATGTATAATAAACATTAGTGATTTTCCGATGAAAATGTAAGGCGGGATAGAATGAGTCGATATAAGAAACAGCAAAGCCCCTTTTACCAGGGGGATTTGATTTTTATATTTGGTGTGTTTTTTATTATAAGCGTAGTATCAATTTATGCTGCCGGTCAGTTTGGGCAGTATGGGAACACGGATTGGATTCAGCAAATTGTGTTTTATCTTTTGGGGGCTGTTGCCATTACAGTTCTTTTATACTTTGATTTAGAACAGCTTGAAAAGTTAAGTTTATATATTTTTATTATTGGTATTTTATCTTTGATTGTTCTTAAAATCAGTCCCGAGTCTATTGCACCTGTTATTAAAGGGGCAAAAAGTTGGTTTAGGATCGGTAGAATAACAATACAGCCGTCAGAGTTTATGAAGGTTGGTTTGATTATGATGCTTGCTTCAGTTATTGGAAAAGCAAATCCTAAAGGAGTTCGGACGCTTAGGGATGATATCCACTTGTTATTAAAGATTGCGGGTGTCGCAGTTATTCCTGTAGGTCTTATCTTGATGCAGGATGCTGGGACTGCGGGAATATGTATGTTTATCGTTCTTGTAATGGTTTTTATGTCAGGGATAAATTGGAAATTGATTGCGATCATAGCTGGTTCAGGTATCTTACTCATTTCATTAATTTTATTAGTAATGATAAACTTTCCTGACGTTGCTAAATCAGTTGGAATACAGGACTATCAAATTAAGCGGGTCACTTCTTGGGTGTCTGCTTCAAATGAGACACAGGAAGATTCAAATGACAGCTGGCAAGTTGACCAGGCCATCATGGCAATAGGATCTGGTGGTATTTTAGGTAATGGTATTTCTAATTTGAAGGTTTATGTTCCAGAGAGTACGACTGACTTTATCTTTTCTATAATAGGTGAGTCATTTGGCTTTATAGGCTGTGCAATTGTTGTCATCATGTTCTTCTTTTTAATCTACAGGCTTGTCGTTCTGATAGACAAAATACATCCGTTTAACCGTTTCGCTTCTTTCTTTTGCGTTGGCTATACGGCGTTAATTGTGATTCACACATTCCAGAATATCGGAATGAACATCGGCATTATGCCTGTTACCGGGATTCCGCTGCTGTTTGTCAGCTATGGGGGAAGCTCGACACTATCCACGTTAATCGGATTTGGGATTGTATATAATGCAAGTGTGCAGCTGACGAAATACAGAAGTTATCTTTTTAATTCTTAATATGCAGACAGCCTTTACAGAGGCTGTCTTTTTTTGTGCAGAGCATTTCACTTTTGAGATCACTTTTTTTCGGATATGATAAAAAGTGATAAGGAGGTTTTTGTGATGAATAACACAATCGAAACCATTTTGAACCATCGGTCAATCCGGTCTTTTACTGATCAGCTTTTGACAGCTGAAGAAATTGATACATTAGTGAAAAGTGCGCAGGCTGCGTCTACATCCAGCTATGTGCAGGCATATTCGATTATCGGGGTTTCTGATCCTGAGAAAAAACGTGAGCTGTCCGTGCTTGCTGGGAATCAGCCTTACGTTGAGAAGAACGGACACTTTTTTGTATTTTGTGCGGATTTGTACCGCCATCAACAACTGGCTGAGGAAAAAGGTGAACATATTTCTGAGCTGCTCGAGAATACAGAAATGTTTATGGTTAGCTTGATTGATGCGGCGCTGGCAGCGCAAAATATGAGCATTGCCGCTGAATCTATGGGGCTTGGCATTTGCTATATCGGCGGCATTCGGAATGAGCTGGACAAGGTGACAGAGGTGCTGCAAACGCCTGACCATGTGCTCCCGCTTTTCGGACTGGCGGTAGGCCATCCTGCGAACCTTTCTGGCAAAAAACCGAGATTGCCAAAGCAGGCTGTTTATCATGAGAATACGTATAATGTGAACAAAGACGATTTCCGTCATACTATGAATACGTATGACAAAACCATTTCTGATTACTATAGAGAAAGAACAAACGGGCAGCGGGAAGAAACGTGGTCCGATCAAATACTGAACTTTATGAAGCAAAAGCCGCGTACGTATTTAAATGACTACGTGAAAGAAAAGGGCTTTAATAAAAACTAAAGCAAACCTCTCCGTCTGGAGGGGTTTTTATGTTTCACGTGTAACATATTCCGACAAATAGGGACAGGCTTTCACAAATAAATGGCGAATGATAGGGGACACTGATAAGCAGTGTGAGCGGCTTTGGAGAAAAAATAGAAGATCAGTGATACGATGAGGATGAGGTGGTAGGGATGGTTTCATTAAGTATATTAGATCAATCTCCAGTATCAGAGGGCAGCAATGCAGAAACGGCCTTACAGCAAACCGTTGCGCTTGCCCAAGCTGCTGAGGACCTTGGATATAAGAGATTTTGGGTTTCTGAGCATCACTTTTCAAAACGGCTGGCAGGGTCCAGTCCTGAGGTGCTGATCAGTCATATAGCGGCGAAAACAAAGCGAATTCGTGTTGGATCAGGAGGAGTCATGCTGCCGCATTACAGTGCTTATAAAGTAGCTGAAAACTTTCGTGTTCTGGAGGGGCTGACACCAGGAAGAATTGACCTAGGGCTTGGCAGAGCACCGGGGGGAATGCCGATTGCATCATGGGCGCTGAATGACGGCGGTAAGCGCAATGCTGATCAGTATCCGCAGCAAATCAAGGAGCTGACCATGTATTTGCATGATTTGGCGGATGATAAACACCGTTTTCCGAATCTGACGGCTGCGCCGCATATTTCAACGGCTCCGGATGTGTGGCTGCTCGGCTCATCTGGAGAAAGCGCGTTGCTCGCAGCTGAATCTGGCGCTGGCTATATGTTTGCCCATTTTATCAATGGAGAGGGCGGAGAGGGTACTGTCAGACAGTATAAGAGACGATTCAAACCGTCTGTGTTAGGGAATACGCCCCGAGCGGCAGTTGCTGTTTTTGTTCTTTGTGCTGACACGGAGGAGAAGGCAGAGGAGCTTGGGGCTGTGCTCGATTTTACGCTTTTGGCAGGGGAGCAGGGTATTCCTTTAGAGGGAGTTCCTTCGTATGAAGCTGTTCGGAAAAATACGTATTCCCCTTATGAACAGAGACGAATTGCTGATAATCGAAATCGAATGATTGTTGGTACGAAAGAACAGGTTAAGAAGCAGCTGCTAGCTTTGAGTAAAGCGTATGAAACAGAGGAAATCATGGTGGTGACCATTACACATCATTTTGAAGACAAGCTCCGATCGTATCGCTTATTGCAGGAGGCGTTTGCTGACTGATCTTTAAAAAGCCCTGCCGATTCGGCAGGGCTTTTTCTTATTCAACAGTGAAAGGTTCTTCGGTCAAAACCTGGCTTGACTTGCCTTTGTTCGCGGCATATGCGAGCAAGTAATACTCTCCGGCCGGAAGTTTGGTTCCGTCATTAATCGTGCCGTCCCAGTCAAAGTACTGGTAACCTTTATCTTGGTTTTTATAAATGCCGGCTTGGCCTGCGAAATCAAGGTTGCTGTCATAGACGAGAAACGCCAGCTCTTCCGCTCCCGCAGGAAGGTAGGTTTCAATTTGATAGGTACCTTGTACAGACCCTTCGCTGACAGAGACAGATGTAACTCTCGGATAATCGGGCTCTTTCACAATCAGTAATGTAGGTACCTTAGCGACCGTTTTTCCGCCTTCTCTGACGATAACCGTTCCTTCATAGGTGCCAGCTTTTGTTTTCTTCGTATTGACCTTTACTTTAGCAGTGGCTTTCCCGGTTTGATGTGCCGGAATCACAACACGGCTTGTGCCGGATGTGGAGATGCCGCTGCCATTAAATGAGTATTCCAGTGTGTATGATTTTCTAATGGAAGATTGATTTTCAATCGTAAACGTTTCTTTTTTCGTTTCGTTTCCGTTTTCTTTCAAGAACGTGCCGTATGAATAGCTTCCAGGTGAGACGAGCGAATCGGCTTTGATTGCGTTCATGATTCTTGCGCTGCCTGCGCCTTGAGCGTTATGCGGATATACTTCCCCATCGCCATCCTTTAAAGTGACAGCGGTATTCATGATGGCGGCTTTAATCTGTTCAACGCTCCATTTTGGTTTGGCTTGTTTAATAACGGCAACCGCTCCGGCAATATGAGGCGATGCCATGCTTGTTCCTTGTTTTGATCCGTAGCCGTATGGATGGCCAGGATCGTGTGTTGGGATCGTGCTCACGATATTGACCCCTGGCGCGGAAATATCAGGCTTAATCATCCACGTATCCATAACAGGGCCGCGTGATGAGAAATCAGCGACTTGTTCACCGAGCGCTTTTGAGACCGTCAACTTGAATGTTGTTTTTGTCTCACCAGCTTTCAGGGCGCTGACGAGTTTTTCGCCGTCTTCTAATGAAAGCTTAATCGTTGGGACAGACATGCCTGGCACATTGGCTTCAATTTCTCCAGAGAGGTTGTTATACACAACCATGCCGATTGCACCGGCTTTTTTAGCGTTATCCGCTTTATCCACAAATGCAATGCTGCCTCGTTTGACAACGGCGACTTTGCCTGTCAGGTCTTTCCCTTGAAAATCCTTTTCTTCGCCGATTCCCGCTTCGACAAGCTCAACTTCTTTGTTATTGAGCGCTTTGACGTCGTCCTCTTTGTTATAGCCCATCACTTTTGCTGAAGAATAGGAGCCGAAAGTGACGGCGTATTCATTGAGCGGCAGCTGAGTCGCACCGACAGAAATCGCTTCTCTTGATGTGCCCGGCGATCCGACTGTCCAGCCGTTCGGTCCGCTGTTGCCGTTTGAGGTAACAGCGACAACGCCTTCTGACATGGCCCAGTCAAGCGCTGTGCTTGTCGCCCAGTCCGGGTTGTTTAAAGAGTTTCCGAGAGACAGGTTCATCACATCTGCCCCGTCCTGCACTGCACGTTCCACGCCCGCGATGACGTTTTCCGTTGTGCCGCTTCCGCCAGGCCCTAACACACGATAAGCAAGAAGTGTGGCATCAGGCGCTACGCCTTTAATTGTTCCGTTTGCAGCCACAGTTCCGGCTACGTGTGTGCCGTGGTCAGTCGCTCCGCCCCTCGGATCGCCTGTTGGTGTTTCTTTTGGATCGTAATCATTGTCCACAAAATCGTATCCTTTATATTGTCCAAAGTTTTTCTTCAGATCTGGGTGATTGTATTCAACCCCAGTGTCAATAATCGCCACCTTGATGCCTTTTCCTGTGTAGCCTAAATCCCATGCATCGTTTGCTCCGATATAAGGCGCACTGTCATCCATTTGCGGAGATACGGCGTCTTCGGAGATTGTGACGTCTTTATCCTTCATATTGTCTGTTTTATATGTGACGTTCGGGTACACTGCCTTAACGTCTTTTACCGCGAGAAGTTTTGGAATCTCATTAGCTGGAAGCTTCATAGAGAAGCCTGAGAATACCTGCTCATATTCCCGGTTTACTTTTCCGTTTTTCACCGCTTTGATTGCTTTGTTTTTTGCTTTTGTGCGAGCGGTTTTCAGCTTGCTTTTCGATTGGCTTTCTCCCGCTTCCTTCGCTTCTGCCAAGGATTTTTCTTTTAATTCCACTATAACGGTTGTTTTTTTGCTTGTCGTCATGTCGATATCACCGAATACCTCGGCTTTTTCCAGATCAGCCGACGTTTTTGAAGAAGCCGGAGCTGCCTGGACGCCCGTAATACCTGTGGATAACGCAAAAAATAAGACAAAACTTACAAGCAGAAAGCGAATGATCCCCTTTTTCAATGTGTTTCCCCCTTTGTATTTAGAAAAAATGTGAAAGATCTAGTATATATTTCTTGAAAATTCAAAAAAATCCTTGTGTCATTTGGACCATTTATTGGATTTTGTTTGTGTATAACGAAGGAGTTATACACAGAACCCTGTGTATAAGTGAATAAACCTGTGTATATATATAGTTAGGAATATATGTTCGTATACAAAATATAGATAGAGTTTGTGGACATGTGGATATCTCTTGTGATTAAGTTGTTCTTATCTTTGGGATAACTTGTGTATAAAGTTTTCAAAGCAGTTCTCCAATTTTCATTTCAATTCTTTCAGCTTTCAACAAAACTTCTAAAAACTAGTTGGTTTTTTCACTCATATTGTGACAAAGAATTCTCTTTCCACGGTCTATCATAGAGTCATGAGTTTTGCTAGAGCCGCTAGTTTGCGAGAAAAGAAATCGGCCGTCTTTTCTTGCGGGCCGCGGCTGAGAAAACGGGCTGCTAAAAAGGCTGCCTGCCAAAAAGAAGCGGAGGGATGTTTTTCTATGAAACGTTTGCTTGTATCTTTACGGGTGTGGATGGTCTTTTTGATGAACTGGGTGACGCCGGAAAGAAAAACTGCGGCTGCCGCGGTCTATTCGGCTCAGCGTACATACCAAAGAAAGGCGGCTGTGCAGGCCGCAGGACTCGTTTCGTTTTATGAGTGGCGGATGGCTGTGAATGAGGAAGAAAAGCAGAAAGCGAAAGCCGCCGCGCTTTATAAAAGAAGATGTTTGCAAGCCTTCAAGGAATCGCCAAAGCAGGAGAGAGCGGGCCCGCATCTTTACATGGCGGTCAAAAGGAGGTAAAATCCCAGTCAAAAGCAAATTGGCGGGAGAGATAACCTCTTGAAAATCTATAAAGTATTAAACAACAATGCGGCTTTAATAAAAGAGGATGATCAGGAAAAAATCGTGATGGGGCCGGGAATCGCTTTTCAAAAAAAGAAAAATGATCTCATCCCTATGAATAAAGTGGAAAAAATCTTTGTCGTGCGCGACGAGAATGAAAAGTTCAAACAAATCCTGCAAACACTGCCGGAGGAGCATATAGAAATAGCTGAGGATATCATCAGCTATGCGGAAGGAGAGCTCGCGGCGCCGCTGAGCGATCACATTCATATCGCGCTTTCCGACCATTTGTCCTTTGCGATCGAAAGGATTCAAAATGGGCTGCTTGTGCAGAATAAATTGCTGCATGAGATAAAGGCGCTCTATAAAAAAGAATACGAGATCGGCCTGTGGGCGATCGGACATGTAAAAGAGACATTGGGCGTGTCTCTGCCTGAAGATGAAGCGGGTTATATTGCCCTTCACATCCATACGGCGAAGATGGATGCGGAGAGCATGTATTCGGCGCTGAAGCATACGACCATGATCAAAGAAATGATAGAGAAAATAGAACAATACTTTAATCGAAAGGTGGATGAAAACAGCATTTCCTATCAACGCCTTGTCACGCATTTGCGATACGCGGTCAGCCGGTTGGAATCAAATGAAGCGCTCCATCGTATGGACGAGGAGATGCTTTATTTCATCCAAAAAAAGTATTCATTCGCCTATCAATGTGCGCTGGAGCTGGCGGAGTTTTTGAAAAATGAATATCAATTACATTTGCCGGAATCCGAGGCCGGCTATATCACGCTGCATGTCCAGCGTCTTCAAGATCTCTCGGAATAACCGCCTTGACTTGCAGGGAGTGATCTCTGGAAGTTTTTTTATTGATCAGGATTCAGTGTGTAGTACATCCAGCCCATCATGACTATTCCCGCGGTCAGATTGCCGAGCGTAACGGGAATTAAGTTTCTGACTGCTCCCATCAGTGTCACTGTATCAGGGTGCTCAATCAAAAGCGAGATGGCGAATGTGCACATATTGGCAATGCTGTGTTCAAAGCCGGAAATAAAGAAGCAGAAAACGAATAGCATCATGGTAAACAGCTTTGCTCCTTCTCCTTTGAGAGACATTGGAATGAAAAAGGCGAGGCACACAAGCCAATTGCACAGCATTCCTCTGAAAAACAATTCGGAAGCCGGCGGTTCCATTTTGTGCTCTGCCAAATGAATCAAAAAGGAATGAACAGAAGGCTCCTCAAAAAGTCCCGTCGCGCTGATCAGGATGGCAAACAGAATGGCGCCGATTAAATTGCCGGCATAGCTTGACATCCACAAGTACAGGGTGCCGCGCCAGCTGAGTTTTTTCCGAAGCGCGGTATAGGTGAAATAAAAGGTGTTGCCGGTAAATAAATCTCCGCCTCCGTAAGCAATCATCAGAATAGCGGCCCCGAAAGTGACAGCAGCTGCCGGAAAGGCAAACGGAGAATCAGCCATAAAGAAATAGCTGCCTGTTTTGCTTGCGGCTGTAATGCCAAAACCAATAAACATACTGGCTAAAATGGACCGAAGCACATAACGGATTTTGCTTGAAGCGAATATGTTTTGTTTTTTCAAAGCATACTGTTCAACCTTTTGCAATGCTTGAGTTTCCATTGTCTTTTCCTGCTTTCTTTCATGATTGAGCATAGTATAGCACGATATTGTGAAGTATTTCACAATTAATTTTTACGAATTTTTGTCTACATGTTTTATCAAACTATTTAACTAAAAAAATAGTTGACGAAAACGCTGTCATGTTTTATGATGAAAGCGTATTCTTAATCTGAATAAGCGGGATTGTGACTGGTAAAGCAGGCAAGACCTAAAATTTGCGTAAATGAAAAAGGATCGCTGTGTCCTTTATTCGTTGGCGAATTTTAGGTCTTTTTTGTTTAAATAAAAGGGGGAGAAATAGATGGATTACAAAGAGACTGCAAAACGCCTCATTGAGCTTCTCGGAGGGAAAGAAAATATTATCAGCGCGGCTCATTGTGCAACAAGACTGCGTTTAGTGATGAAAGATGAATCAAAGATAGATCAAGCACAAGTAGAAGAGCTTGATGGCGTCAAAGGAGCTTTCAGCAGCTCTGGCCAGTACCAGATCATTTTTGGAACAGGCCTTGTGAATAAAGTATTCGATGCCTTTTCTAAAGAAGCTGATATCGAGCGTGAAGAACACGTAAATCATCAGAATGCGGCAAAAGAAAAGCTGAATCCCGCTGCGAGATTTGCGAAAACGCTTTCTAATATTTTTGTTCCAATCATCCCGGCTATTGTAGCCAGCGGCCTATTAATGGGATTGCTGGGTATGATCAATGCGTTTCATTGGATGAGCAAGGATTCTGCGCTTTTGCAGCTGCTTGATATGTTTTCAAGTGCAGCATTCATTTTCTTGCCGATTTTAATCGGGGTCAGCGCTTCAAAAGAGTTTGGCAGCAATCCATACTTGGGAGCGGTCATCGGGGGAATCATGATTCATCCGACTCTTTTAAATCCATGGGGATTGGCGGAAGCAACACCTGATTACATGCATCTTTTCGGATTTGATATCGCGCTTCTCGGCTACCAGGGAACTGTTATCCCTGTCCTGCTTGCGGTGTATGTGATGAGCAAGGTAGAGAAATGGACGAGAAAAGTGGTTCCACATGCGGTAGATTTGCTTGTTACACCATTTGTTACTGTAATTGTCACCGGGTTTGTTGCTTTTATCGCGATTGGCCCTCTGGGCAGAGCGCTTGGTTCCGGCATTACGGTTGCTTTAACTTATGTATATGACCATGCCGGTTTTGTTGCGGGTCTGATTTTCGGGGGCACGTATTCACTCATCGTGCTGACAGGTGTTCATCATAGCTTCCATGCGATTGAGGCGGGGCTTATTGCAGATATAGGCAAAAACTACTTGCTGCCGATCTGGTCAATGGCGAATGTCGCACAGGGCGGCGCCGGGCTTGCCGTCTTCTTTATGGCGAAAAAGGCAAAGACAAAAGAAATCGCACTTCCGGCTGCATTTTCCGCTTTTCTCGGCATTACTGAGCCCGTCATCTTCGGAGTCAATCTGCGCTACCGAAAACCGTTTATCGCCGCGATGATCGGAGGCGCATTGGGTGGGGCATATGTCGTCTTTACACATGTAGCTGCAAACGCTTACGGGTTAACGGGTATTCCGATGATCGCCATTGCGGCTCCGTTTGGCTTCAGCAACTTGATTCACTATCTGATTGGCATGGCGATTGCGGCAGTGTCAGCGTTCATTGCAGCATTTGTCATGAAGATTAATGAGGATGAGGAGAGGAAAAAATGACAGCACATGACCAGGAGTTTCGTCGCCGGGCTTATGAAGAAGTGGAGAAAAAAGAACCTATCGCTGACAGCGATCCGCACCGCCAGCATTTTCACATCATGCCGCCGGTTGGGTTGCTGAATGACCCGAATGGCGTGATTTATTGGAAGGGCAGCTATCATGCATTCTTTCAGTGGCAGCCGTTTCAGACAGGGCACGGCGCAAAATTTTGGGGGCATTATACGACACAGGATGTTGTGAATTGGAAGCGGGAAGAGATTGCGCTGGCTCCGAGTGATTGGTTTGATAAAAACGGCTGCTATTCGGGCAGCGCTGTCACGAAAGACGATCGGCTCTATCTGTTTTACACAGGAAATGTCAGGGATCAGGATGGAAATCGGGAAACGTATCAATGCCTGGCTGTTTCTGATGACGGGCTGTCCTTTGAGAAAAAGGGTGTCGTCGCCCGCCTCCCTGAAGGATATACGGCGCATTTTCGCGATCCGAAGGTATGGGAGCATGAAGGCACATGGTATATGGTGATTGGTGCGCAAACAGAGAATTTGAAAGGGCAGGCTGTATTGTTTGCTTCTGATAACCTGACAGAGTGGAGATTTCTTGGCCCGATAACCGGAGCGGGCTTCAACGGGCTGGACGATTTTGGATACATGTGGGAATGCCCTGATTTGTTTTCCCTTCAAGGATCGGACGTACTGATTGTTTCGCCTCAAGGGCTTGAGGCTGACGGTTTCCGTTATCAGAACGTATATCAATCAGGTTATTTTGTCGGCCGTCTCGATTATAACAAGCCTGAACTGAAGCATGGTGAATTTACGGAGCTTGATCAAGGTTTTGATTTTTACGCGCCGCAAACACTTGAAGACGATCAGGGAAGGCGGATTTTGTTTGCATGGATGGCGGTGCCTGACCAGGATGAAGGGTCCCATCCGACGATTGACTATCACTGGATTCACTGCATGACGCTGCCGAGACAGCTGACGCTTTCAGGCCAGAAGCTGATTCAGCAGCCGCTGCCTGAGCTAAAAGCCATGCGCAGAAATGAGAAAAAAATACACATCAACATGCATGAATCATCTGGCGCACTTCCAGTGGAAAACCCTGAAAGAGCTGAGATTCTGCTGGAAGACATTCATACGGAGTCCGGTTTTTCAATCAGTATCCGCGGAACGGCTACGTTTTCCTTCTACAAAGACGAGGGGATTGTTACGCTGGAACGGACGAGCTTTGACGGAAAAAGAACAGAAGCGAGACATTGCCGCATCAAGGATTTGCATACCGTACACATGTTTCTCGACGCGTCATCTGTGGAAATCTTTATGAATAACGGAGAAGAGGTCTTTAGTGCGAGATATTTTCCTTTCCCGGGAAATCATGAAGTAACAGCCAGTTCGACCGGGAAATCTGAAATGAATGTCGGAATTTGGACACTTATGTAGAAAATCCTTCTATTTTCTTATGTGAAATCTGAGCCATCTGTGCTATTCTTCAACGATAACCTACTATTTTTTTCTGTAAAAGGAGTTGTTTTCTTGAATATACATGAACAGAAGATAACACCGGAATGTTTGGAAAAGGCTGCTAACCAAGTTGAAGATAAGCGGGAAGAATATAAGGATGTGCTGCTTCAGCTGAAAAAAATGCTTGGCGGAACAACGCCGCACAGTGAAACGGCGGAAATTCTCACGCGGGCATATGAACAAATGAAGGAATATGCACTTTTTGTTCAGTCGATAGAAACATTTTTGAGGAAATCTGCAAACAATTTAAAAATCAAATAAACAGGCTGCCGAGGGGATCGGCAGTTTTTTCTGTGAAAAGTCTTCGGTGATTTAAAAAGGGCTGCCTCTCTGTAAGGCAGCCCCTTTTGTTTATGATTGTTGATTCAGGCGCAGTGCAGAATGCTTCGTAGGACCAACATACTGGTTTAGCGGGAAGGATTCTTTAATGGCCGCTGTGATGAATTCTTTTGCTGCGTAAATGGCTTCTTTGACTTCCGCACCTTTGGCGAGCTCCGCTGTCACGGCTGCTGAGAACGTACAGCCTGCGCCATGTGTATAAGGCGTATCGATCATTTCGCTTTCAAGGACTTCCGCTGTTTCTCCGTCATAGAGAACATCAACGGCTTTCTCATGTTTGAGTTTGCCTCCGCCTGTAATGACGACATATTGAGCGCCGAGTGCGTGAATTTTTTTCGCGGCTTCGATCATATCGTCAACTGTTTTTAGTTCATCCATGCCGCTGAGCTGGCTGGCTTCAAACAAGTTTGGCGTAATGACAGTGGCTAGCGGAGCCAATTGCTCACGCAGGGCTTGGGCGTGCTCCGGATAAAGGACTTCATTAGCACCTTTGCAAACCATAACCGGGTCAATTACCACATTTTTTAATTGTTTTTCTTTGATCGTTTTTGCCGCAAGCTCGATAATGTCAACGGTTGGCAGCATTCCTGTTTTCATGGCGTCCACACCGATGCCGTCCGTAATTGTTGAAAGCTGGGCGCGGATTGTATCAGTATCGATCGGGAATACCTGATGGTCCCAGCTGTTGTTTGGGTCCATCGCAACGATCACCGTTAAGGCGGTCATCCCGTATACGTTTTTTTCTTGAAATGTTTTTAAATCAGCTTGAATCCCAGCACCGCCGCTGGAATCTGAGCCGGCAATGGTGAGTGCTTTATGCATAGACATGTCTTGAACCTCCATCGTGTTTTGTCTTTCATTATAGTTAGATTTTCTCTGTATCACAATATAGAAGGCTTAGCAATTCATCTAGTATTTTCATTATCACCTTATCCTGTTTCAGTAGGATATTCCCACTGATCTCCCGTCCAATATATGTTTTAATAGTACATGACTATGAAAATGAGAAGGAGAGCATCATGAACATTTCTATCGTAATTGTGACCTATAATCGGATTCCGGCTTTGTGTGAGCTTTTGGAGTCGATTTCCCGCCAGACCTTGAAGCCGTATGAAATTATTATTGTGAATGATGCCGGGGAATCGGTCGTGCCGGTCAAAGCACTTTATCCGGAGCTGCCGATTGCTGTCATCAATTTAGAAAAGAACTCGGGGCATGTGGCTGCGAGAAATGCCGGTGTAAAAGAGGCGTCTGGCGATTGCATTATGCTGTGTGATGACGATGATTTCTTTACGCCAGGGCATGTGGAAAGAATGGCGAAGGAAATAGAAACGGCAGATTTCGTTCATTCTGATGCGGAAATTGTCTCGTTTGAAGAGAAAAACGGAACAAGATATCCAGTGTCACGGAAATTGTTTGCTTATACCGCTGACTATGAGGATATGAGAGTGTTTTCTACATACGTGCCGTCGGGCAGCATGTACAGACGTTTTCTGCATGATGAAATCGGGTATTTCGATGCTGATGTGCACAATTACTGGGATTGGGATTTTTATCTGCGCGCAGCCAAGGATTACCGGGTGAAGCGTGTCCCTTGCGCCAGTGTGATTTATGCCTTCAGTGACGCGGGAGACAATCAGTCTGCGGACCTTGGCGCCAAGCGGAAGCAATATTTGGATCGGTTAAGTGAAAAGCACGGACTCGGGGAGCTGCCGACGAAAAACTTTGCCGTCCTGCTTGAAGAGCCTGAGATGAAGAGGCGGGAAGCAAAAAGTGAAATGGTTTGGGATGGCGAGCCTGTATATTCCAGACTTCATCGTTCGTAAGGGGGCCTGAATCTTGAAACAGCTTTTACAAGACAGCTGGTGGAATCAGCTAAAGGAAGAGTTTGAGAAACCGTATTATCAAGAGCTCAGAGAAATGCTGAAGAGGGAATACGCGGAGCAAACGATTTATCCGGACAGCCGGGATATTTTCAATGCGCTGCATTATACATCATATGATGATGTCAAGGTCGTCATTCTGGGACAAGATCCGTATCACGGGCCGGGACAGGCTCAAGGTTTAAGCTTCTCTGTCAAGCCCGGTGTAAAGCAGCCGCCTTCGTTAAAAAATATTTTTCTTGAGCTGCAGCAGGACATCGGGTGCAGCATCCCGAATCACGGGTCGCTTGTCAGCTGGGCAAAGCAAGGCGTTCTTTTGCTGAATACTGTGCTGACAGTAAGGCGCGGACAGGCGAATTCCCATAAGGGAAAAGGCTGGGAGCGACTGACGGACCGAATTATTGACGTGCTGAATGAAAGGGAGCGGCCGGTTATCTTTATTTTGTGGGGAAGGCATGCCCAAGTGAAAAAAGAACGGATCGACACCTCCAAGCATTTTATCATTGAATCGACGCATCCCAGCCCGTTTTCGGCGAGAAACGGATTTTTCGGGAGCAGACCGTTTTCCCGGGCGAATGCCTATTTGGAGAAAATGGGAGAGGCGCCGATTGATTGGTGTATTAAGGATTTATAAAAAGCGCAGGTTATCTGCGCTTTTTTATTTGAGTATTTTTCGAATCATACGCAGCCCGTTTTTGGAGGAAGGATAACGAAATGCGAAGTCGAAGCGGTTCGTTTGTTTGACGACGCTTTTTTTGTGCGTGAATGTGTTAAAACTGTCAAACCCGTGATAGCTGCCGATGCCGCTTTCCCCGACGCCGCCGAATGGCAAATACGGCGTCGCCACATGCATTAAAGTATCATTGACACAGCCCCCGCCAAACGACAGATTTCCTAAAACAGCGCGCTCAATTTCTTTGTTTATGGTGAAGAGATACAGGGCGAGCGGCTTAGGGCGCGATTGGACTTTTTCAATGACTTCCCCGATATTGAGGTATGTAAAGAGCGGAAGAATCGGCCCGAAAATCTCCTCCTGCATCACTGGAGAGTCATCTCTCACTTGTTCGAGAATGGTCGGCGCAATTTTGTGATGATTGGGATCAGATTGTCCGCCTGTGAGTGGGATGCCGTCATTCAGAAAGCTGAGCAGCCGCTGATAGTGGCGCTCACTGACGATTTTGCCATACTGCGGATTCTGTTCCGGCTGAGGGCCGTAAAATTCTATGATCGCACGCTTCATTTCTTCTGTGAGCTTCGTTTTGATGTCCTCGTGTACAAATAAATAATCCGGTGCGATGCAGGTTTGTCCCGCATTTGTAAATTTCCCGAAGACGATGCGTTTGGCGGCAAGCTGAATGTCAGCATCTTTATGGACGATGCAGGGGCTTTTGCCGCCGAGCTCCAAGGTTACGGGAATTAATTGTTTAGCGGCGGCCTCCATGACGATTTTTCCTACAGCTACACTGCCTGTAAAAAAAATGTAGTCAAAGGGCTGCTGTAATAATGCTGTGCTGACGTCGGGCCCGCCTTCTGCCATAGCGACATAATCGGTCGGAAAAACGCTGCTGATGAGTTTGGAAAGAATAGCAGAAACAGCCGGCGTATATTCTGATGGCTTGAGAACGACCGTGTTCCCCGCCGCAATGGCTCCAATCAACGGAGAAAGCGCCAGCTGCAAGGGATAGTTCCAAGGCGCAATCACCAAAACGGTTCCATACGGCTCAGGAATGATGATGCTTTTAGAGCCTAGATGAGTCAGCGGCGTTTTGACTCGTTTCGGCATGGACCATTTTCTCAGCCGTTTCATGACAAAGCTGATTTCCTCCAAGACAATTCCGATTTCTGTTGAGTATGCTTCTTGCTCGGATTTGTGGAGATCCTGGTAGAGAGCGGCTATGAGATCGGCTTCATGAGTTCTGACGGCTTGTTTCAGCTTCCGCAAAATGTTCAGTCTCGATTCAAGCGGTCTCGTATGTCCCGCCGCAAAATAGGCTTTATGCTTGCTGATGATAGAGGGGATGCTGTTCATTCCGTCTCTCCTTTTTGTAAGGTATGGTGATTTATTATGTGAAAAATCTCTTCTGCTTGTCAATCGCAAGGTTTGTCAGAAAAAATAACAAACTCATATCTGCGTTTACAGCAGGAATTTGATAAAATGCAGGAAGACAACATTTATTTTTTTGGAGGGTGCTTCATGAACATTCATATATCTGCATTAATTCAAAAGATGGAAGAGGAGCTGAAAAAAGCAAAAACAGCTGAACGGGATGAGGAGCTGAAGCGTTATGTAGCGGTTGTCCGTTCTCTGTGTGATGTCGTGCTTGATCAGCCGGAGAACGCGAGCGGGCCCCGCATACAGCCGAGCGTTACGACAAGTCCTGCCGCGCCGCCATCGACAGACCAGCTGATGATGGAAAAAATGATGGGGAGCGCGGGATTAAACAAATATCGAAAGCAAGAAAAAGAGAAGCAGGAAGAGGATGGAAACGGAGAGTCTTTATTTGATTTTTAAAGAGAGAGGTTGAGCTTACGTGAAATTGGTTCTTGGCGCGCTGCAATGGACAGCGTTTATCATTGCTGCGGCGATAGTTGTTCCGGTGGCGGTTGCCCAGTCGTTTCATCTGGATCACTCAGATTCTGCGAGATTAATTCAAAGCACTTTTTTTGTACTGGGAATTGCCGCCGTCATTCAGTGTTTGAAAGGCCACAGACTGCCGATTAATGAAAGCCCAGCCGGCTTGTGGTGGGGAGTGTATACGATTTACGCAGGGCTGACGGGAACTGTGTTTGCGACATATGGAGACACACTGCGGGGGTTGCAGGGAGCCCTTCTTGTAAGCGCTGTATGTTTCTTTTTGTTAAGTGTTTTCAAGGTCATTGACAGACTTGCAAAATTGTTTACTCCGGTTGTAACGGGCGTCTATTTATTGCTTCTTGTCATGCAGCTGAGTCAGCCCATTATAAAAGGAATTCTCGGAATCGGTTATCGACAGGACGGGGTGGACGGTCTTGTATTTGGCCTGGCGCTTGTTGTGATCGCTGCCGCCTTTATAATGACAAATTCGAACATCATGTTTTTTAAGCAATATTCTATTTTATTAGCCTTGTTCGGCGGATGGGTGCTGTTTGCGGCTGCCGGAGCGGCAAAGCCGATTGAAATGCCGGACCGGCTGTTTCAGCTGCCTTCCCTGTTTCCTTTTGGGACACCGTTATTTAACAGTGGCCTGATCATCACTTCTATTTTTATTACCATCTTGCTGATCGTGAATATGCTGGCGAGCATGAAGGTCGTGGACATCGCCGTGAAAAAATTCAGCAAACAGCCTGATGGAAAGCATCATGAACGCCATGCCGGTTTTGCCGCTTCATTCAGCCATCTGCTTAGCGGTTTGACGGGAGCTATTGCGCCTGTTCCGATTTCGGGAGCCGCGGGTTTTATTGAAACGACCAAAATGCCTTCTAAAAAACCGTTTATGCTCGGCAGTATTCTGGTTATCGTGATCAGCGTGATCCCGTTTTTTATGAATACGTTTGCGAGCCTGCCGTCACCCGTTGGATTTGCGGTGAATTTTGTTGTGTTCTCCGCAATGGGCGGTCTGGCCTTTGCCGAATTTGATTCATATGAGAAAGAAGAATCAAAAAGGGTGAGGTCTATCATCGGCATCTCGCTGCTGACAGGGGTCGGTATCATGTTTGTTCCTGAAACTGCGTTAAAGGGATTGCATCCGGTATTTATTTCTCTATTAAGCAACGGGCTCGTATTAGGGACGCTTGCTGCAATAGCAGCTGACCAGTTCCAGCTTTGGCGCAGGAGAAAATCCGACAATCTCGTGTCAACAGAGAACAAACATTGAATTTTGGTGCAGGTGCGATAAGATAAATGATATGAGTTTAACGAAAAGGCGGGAGAGATAGATGAAAGTTTTTATCATATTAGGGGCCATTAATGCCCTGCTAGCCGTGGGACTCGGAGCATTCGGCGCTCACGGATTAGAAGGGAAAATACCTGATAAATATCTTCAGGTTTGGCACACAGGCGTGCAGTATCATATGTATCACGCCCTTGGGCTATTCGTTGTCGCGTTTCTGGCTGATAAATTATCCGGCATAGGCAGTGTCACGACAGCCGGCTGGCTGATGTTTGCGGGAATTGTGCTGTTTTCCGGAAGCTTATATATTCTAAGTGTGACGCAAATCTCCATTCTTGGAGCGATCACCCCGCTCGGCGGTGTGGCGTTTATTATTTCTTGGATTATGATCGTTGTCGCAGCCGTCAAATATCTATAAACAAAAAAGCCAATCCTCATCATATGAGTGATTGGCTTTTTTCTTATCTTGGCGAATAGGACGCCATGGAATATGGATACGTATAAGCAATTTCTTCATCAAATGTAATGTAATCGAGGTAGATTGTCAGGAGCAGGTAGCGTGTTCCTGATTTCGGGTCGCTGATAATAATGTGATCCCGGCCCGCAGCTTCGATGACGCCGCGAAAAATCTTCGAGCCCCATTCCTTGCTGTTTTCAAATGTCATATAAATGGTGGCCGTTTTTCCCCGATTCAGGCGCAAAATATTCTCGATGTAAGATTCCTCAACAGGCAGCATGCCGGGAACGCTTTGGCCCGGTCCTGACGGTGTAGGCCCCGATGGAATTTGAAAACCGCCGCCCTGCTGCTGGCCCGGGAATCCAAATCCCTGCTGTCCTTGTTGTCCTTGCTGTCCCTGCTGCATTGGCATCATTGGCTGCATCCCCATTGGCTGCATTTGTGAGCCTTGGCCTTGCTGCGGGTACGGGTTGGCACCAAACTGAGGCTGATACCCCTGCATATTATCAAATGCCTGCATTTGCTGATATTGATTTTTTTTCGGTTTCATATCGTTCCTCCTTTTTATGAAAACCATTCAAAACATGTTCTGGATGTATAGGTGAACGCTCCGCGATGACTCACCTCCGATGGAAAACGATCTTAGTCGCTGGTGCGATTTTTATCTCTTTCACCTTATGAGGCTGATGCCTGGATTATGCTGAAAAAGAACAGCGGACCGATCAGATTTCGCTCTGGGCAGCCGCTGTTTTTCAGAGACACACACAAACTTTTCGCATATTGGTTTGTATCCCTAGCGCAACTTGAGCATAAGCAACATAAGATAACGATAGTTTCAGGTGTGAAGTTCCAAGAAGGAGGTGTAGGATTTGCCGAAAGTATCAGTCATTATGACGAGCTATAACAAAAGCGATTATGTGGCAAAGTCCATTTCTAGCATACTCTCACAAACGTTTTCAGATTTTGAATTGTTTATTATGGATGACAACTCCAATGAAGAGACGCTGAATGTAATCCGTCCTTTTTTGAATGATAACCGAGTGCGTTTTTATCAAAGCGATGTATCTGGAGTGAATGAAAGAACAGAAAAAACGAGATACGCTGCACTGATCAATCAGGCGATTGAGATGGCGGAGGGTGAATATATCACCTATGCGACGGATGACAACATCTATATGCCGGACCGCCTCCTGAAAATGGTGCGGGAGCTCGATACCCATCCTGAAAAGGCTGTGATTTACTCAGCCTCCAAAACCTATCATTTAAACGAGAATCGCGACATTGTAAAAGAAACTGTCAGGCCTGCCGCTCAAGTGACATGGAACGCGCCGTGCGCAATCGATCATTGCTCGGTTATGCACAGGTATTCGGTGCTTGATAAGGTAAAGGAGAAGTTTGGCTCCTATTGGGATGAAAGCCCGGCGTTTTACCGTATAGGAGATGCCCGGTTCTTTTGGAGAGTCAATCATTTTTATCCGTTTTACCCGCTGGATGAGGAGCTGGACCTGAATTATATTACCGACCAATCGATTCACTTTCAGCTGTTTGAATCAGAAAAAAATGAATTTGTCAGGAACCTTCCTCCGCAGCGAAATTGCCGAGAACTGCGTGAATCATTAAAAAAGCTTGGAATGGGGTGAGAGCTTGTCGGCCTATTTAAGCAATTATTGGGTGCTGTACCGGAAGTACGTGGAGCTTTTTGACAAACTTCGCTACAAAGGGATTCCGCTTGGGCTTATCAGTAATTTTTATCAATACATCAGTCCTGAGCTGAGGGTGATGATGGAAGAAGAACCGGAATTATTCGGATCGGTGGATCAGCATATCGATGAGGGACAGATTCAGCCGTTTTTTGAAGAAAGAATCCAAAAAATCGTAAAAACAAATGACGAACCTGTTAAAGGGAAAGTCATTTTGCACTTTGATTACCTGCGTTTTTCAAACGAAAATTACTATCAATTTGATCCTGAAAAAACGGCTGTTTTGGCCAGATGGAGTTTGCCGGATTATTGTGATCTGCCTGTAATTAGCAAGCGGGAGATTGCGGATTCATGCCAAAAAGGCGATTCGAAGCAGTATCTCGAAACAGCCTGTTCGCTTCTTGCCCCTTATGATGATCACCCGGCATTTGGTGATCAAGCGTTTCGCGACCGGCTTTTCAAAGATATTCCTTTATTTATAGAGGCCATTGATACAGTTGATGCGCTGTTTGAACAGGAAAAGATTTCAGCTGTTATTGTCGGAACGGCAGAAGACATTTACAGCAGGGTGCTCGCTCTCATGTGTCAAAGAAAAGGGGCCGTCAGCATTTGTCTTCAGCATGGCGCATTGATGGGAGATGAAGCCTTCATTCCTGTTTTTACAACCTATCAAGCTGTATTTGGTGCGTATGAAGCAGAGTGGTTCATGCGAAAAGGCTGTAAACCCGAGCAGATTCTCGTAACGGGACATCCCCGCTTCGATCAGATTTTTAACAGAACGCCTATGGATATGTCCATATTCTATCGAAAACTTGCTTTTCAGCCGACTAAAAAAATTGTGCTCATTGCCACTCAGCCCTTTTCAGAAGATTTTTATTCCGGTGTGCTGCAGGGGCTTTCTGATCAGAAGCAGCTGCAGATTATTATCAAACCCCACCCGTGGGAAATCGGAAAAAACAAGCTTGATCTGTATCACGAGGCGGCGAAAAAACATAAAGCATGCAGAGTCATCAAAAAGGAGCTGGAGCTTTATGATTTGCTGCCGTATGCTGATGCCGCAGTGACGCAGACCTCGACAGTCGGTCTTGAAGCCATGCTGTTTCAAAAGCCTGTGCTGATCGGAAAATCGTCCGGAAATCGCTCGTATCCGTATTATGAGTCTCTTGGCGATTTTATGTTTGACCAGCCGGATGAACTTGCGCAGACCTTGGTTGAGGTTCTTCGAAGTCCCGGCGTGCATCAAAAAGCAGAAGAGGCGCGCCTGGCATTCATAGCGGCTAATTATCCGGTGGCAGAATCAACAAATGCTTTATTTGCGGAACTGAAAGCCAAAACAGGAGTTGATTACAGGCGGGAAGATACTGAATAAAATGATAGGAGCGCAAAGAAATGGTGCAAAAGAGAAATCATTTTCTCCCTTACTCATTGCCGTTAATCGGTAAGGAAGAAATTCAGGAGGTTACAGAAACGCTTGAATCGGGATGGCTCTCTAAAGGCCCGAAGGTTCAGCAGTTTGAAAAAGAGTTTGCCGCGTTTGTCGGGGCGAAGCACGCCGTGGCGGTGAATTCATGTACCGCAGCTTTATTTTTGGCTTTGAAAGCAAAAGGGATCGGGCCCGGGGACGAGGTCATTACCTCTCCGCTTACGTTCAGCTCGACTGCCAATACGATTATTCATACGGGAGCGACGCCTGTGTTTGCGGATATTGACGAAAACACGCTCAATATTGACCCGGTAAAGCTTGAGGCGGCCGTCACACCGCGAACGAAAGCAGTTGTGCCTGTCCACTTTGGCGGGCAGTCCTGCGATATGGATGCAATATTGGCTATTGCCCAGAATCATGGTTTATTCGTGCTGGAGGATGCGGCACATGCGGTATATACGACTTATAAGCAAAGAATGATCGGTTCTATCGGGGATGCAACGGCATTCAGCTTTTACGCCACCAAAAACCTCGCGACAGGGGAAGGCGGCATGCTGACGACTGATGATGAGGAGCTTGCCGATAAGATCCGGGTGCTAAGCCTTCACGGCATGAGTAAAGCCGCATGGAACCGTTATTCTTCAAATGGCAGCTGGTACTATGAAGTCGAATCGCCCGGCTATAAGATGAATATGTTTGATTTGCAGGCGGCCCTCGGACTTCATCAGCTGAAACGGCTGGATGATATGCAGAAACGGAGAGAAGAGATTGCCGGCCGCTATCAAACCGCTTTTCAGCAGCTTCCTGGGCTGATCACGCCGTTTGTCCATGATGACGGCAGGCACGCCTGGCATCTATATGTTCTGCAAGTTGATGAAAAAAAGGCCGGGGTTACGCGCAGCGAAATGATTACGGCTTTAAAGGATGAGTACAATATCGGCACTAGCGTTCATTTTATTCCAGTACACATTCATCCGTATTATCAAAAGCAATTTGGATATAAGGAAGCGGACTTTCCGAATGCCATGAATTACTATAAACGAACCCTTTCTCTCCCGCTCTATCCATCAATGTCTGACGACGATGTACATGATGTCATTGAAGCTGTGCGGGATATCGTAAAAGGGGCTGATTAAGTGTATACGGTAAAAGAAAATGTCTCCAAAGAGTTGATTGAGGAATTTCTCCAAAGCAGAAAGCTTACACTGGATGTTCCGTATCAATTTTCCCTCGGCCTTTTTGAAAACAGCAGGCTCCAAGGCGTATTGCTTTACGAAGATTCTTTGTGGGAAAGTAAGGTGCTTCAGAAGAAAGTCATGAACGTCAAACTTCTGGCGGCAAATAGTACCGGGCAGCTAAAGAGGCTGTTTGAAGCTTTTTATACTGTACGCCAAATGGATGAAACGGATTTTATCTTTGTCCGTGTTCCGGCTGAAGATATCGGAGCCGCGCATGTGATACAACAGCAGCCATCCTCTTACTTTGTCGGGAGTTTGCTGAAGCTGGCGATGCCTCCGTCTTTTTATGACAAAACACCGCCATTTTTTGAACTGGGCCCGCCTGAGCCCGGAGACACAGAAGCGATATGTGAGCTGGCCCGAGACTCGTTTACAAAAAGCAGATATTTTCAGGATCCTCATCTCAGCCGCGATGCAGCAAACAAAATATTTCAGGAGTGGACACGAAACAATCTGAATGGAAGGGCGGCGGTCAATATTGTCGCTAAACACAATGGCGAGGTCATCGGCTATCTTCAGGGCTTATCAAAAGATGATGAGTGCATTCTCGATTTGATGGCTGTAAAACCGGGATTTGAAGGAAAACGTATTGCGTTTCATTTATTGGCGAATCTCATAGAACAACCGGAGATCCAGAAGCATAGAACGGTAACAGCGGGGACGCAGCTTCACAATGTAAGGGCGATCCGCCTTTATGAACGAATGGGCTTCACCGCTGAACAATCGTATTACTATTATCATATTTGGCCGGGCAAGGAGGCGAAATAATGGCAGCGTTTCAGATCGCGAATAAAACTGTAGGCAAAGACGCTCCTGTTTTTATTATTGCTGAGGCGGGGATTAATCATGACGGGAAGCTTGATCAGGCTTTTGCGCTGATTGACGCCGCGGCGGAAGCGGGAGCGGATGCCGTGAAATTTCAAATGTTTCAGGCTGATAGAATGTACCAGAAAGATCCTGGTTTGTACAAGACGGCAGCGGGCAAGGACGTCTCTATTTTTTCTTTGGTTCAATCTATGGAAATGCCTGCTGAGTGGATTTTACCGCTATTGGATTACTGCCGTGAAAAGCAGGTGATCTTTTTAAGTACGGTATGTGACGAGGGGTCAGCTGATCTGCTTCAGTCTACCTCGCCGAGCGCTTTTAAAATCGCATCCTATGAAATTAACCATCTCCCGCTGCTCAAATATGTCGCTCGGCTGAACAGGCCGATGATTTTCTCGACAGCCGGAGCTGAAATCTCTGATGTTCACGAAGCTTGGCGCACCATCAGGGCAGAGGGAAACAATCAAATTGCCATAATGCATTGTGTGGCGAAATACCCAGCACCGCCGGAGTACAGCAACCTCAGCGTCATTCCGATGCTTGCCGCCGCTTTTCCTGAGGCGGTAATCGGCTTCTCCGATCATAGCGAGCATCCGACAGAAGCGCCGTGTGCCGCGGTTCGGCTCGGAGCAAAACTGATAGAAAAGCATTTTACGATCGATAAAAATCTGCCGGGTGCCGACCACTCGTTTGCATTAAATCCGGATGAATTGAAAGAAATGGTCGATGGCATCAGGAAAACGGAAGCTGAGCTGAAACAGGGGATCACAAAGCCGGTCTCTGAAAAACTGCTTGGCAGTTCATACAAAACAACAACCTCCATCGAAGGAGAAATCAGAAATTTTGCATACAGAGGCATTTTTACAACAGCTCCGATTCAAAAAGGTGAAGCCTTTAGTGAAGACAATATCGCAGTGCTTCGGCCCGGACAAAAGCCGCAGGGGCTGCACCCGAGATTTTTTGAACTGCTGACCAGCGGGGTTCGGGCTGTAAGAGACATTCCGGCCGACACAGGCATTGTCTGGGATGACATTTTACTGAAGGACAGCCCGTTTCATGAATGATATTCTCTTTATCATTCAAGCCAGAATGGGTTCAACAAGGCTTCCGGGAAAAGTGCTTCGGCCGCTCGGATCGAATCGTTTACTTGATATTCGCGTTCACCGTGTCCGGCAAAGCGCATTTTACCAAAAGGATCGGGATAATCTTGTCATCGCCACGTCTGACAAAGAAACTGACGACATATTAGAGGCGCACTGTATCAAACAAGGCTTTCGTGTTTTCCGCGGGAGCGAAGAACGTGTCCTCGATAGGTTTGTGAAGGTCATAGAAGCTGTTAAACCGTCAGTCCTCATCCGGTTAACGGGTGATAACCCGTTTGTCGATCCGGAGCTGCTCGATGTAATGATTAAGGCGCATTTTGATCAAGGCTCGGATTATACGTATATCCTGAATGCCCCATTAGGGATTTGCGGCGAAGTGGTCAACGCCAACCTGTTAATTGACATCAGCCGTATTCAGGCTTTGGAGGATCAATATCAGAAGCATGTCACGTTATATATAAGGAATCATCCAGCTCTTTATCGTGTTCAGTTTTTAGAGGCGCCGGAACGATTTCGCGCCCCTCGATATCGGCTGACCATTGATACAAAGGAAGACTATGAATCGATAAAGGCCCTCTATCAAAAAGCAGGCGAGCGCCCCGATGTATCCGCCTCAGAGCTTATCACCCTTCTGAACCGGAACCCCGATGCGGCAACCGAACGAGAGGCTGAATAGCCATGCATGTTGGGATCTTCGCAGACGGCGGCTATGAAAAGGGAATGGGCCATGTTGTCCGGATGAAGAGACTTGCGGAAGAACTCAAACAGAGCTGCTTGATTACGTTTTACACGAATCAGGAGTCTGAAGCGTTTCTTCATGAAGAGCATTGGCGTGTCATCTTAAAGCCGGAGCTGCAGCAGCACGAATTTATTCTCCGGGAAATAAAAAGCAAGAAGCTTGATTTGCTTTTGTTTGATATTCTAGGCGCCCCTGCAGAGCTGTTAAAGAAAATAAAGACGGAGACAGATGCGAAAATTGTTCTTTTTGAAGAGAAAAACGGTAAATCGATTCAATATAGTGACGCAGTCATTAACGGAATTTACGGTGACATCAGAAGCAGGGTGTACGTTCAGGGAAACACACGCATCTATGAAGGCCCGGACTATCTTATTCTTCACCCCGCCTTTCAGGCCGCTAGAGAGGATTACACACTTAAGAAAGACTGCCGCAATATCCTTGTTGCATTAGGAGGAAGTGATCCGAAGCAGCTTATTTTTAAAGTGCTGGCTGCCGCTGATCAAGTCCCCGACATAAAAGACAAAAACATGATGTTTGTGATGGGGAGCGCTTCACTGCATCAAGAGGCAGTCCGAAGGCGGATCGAAAAGAAGCCGCAGTACAAGATGATCGAACAGACAAATGATATGGCAGGTTTGATGAAACAAGCGGACGCAGCCATTGTCGCCGGCGGCATCTCTCTATATGAAGCCATTTGTATCGGCGTGCCGTGCCTTGTTCTTTCTCAGGTTGAGCATCAAACGGCTACAGCCAAAACATTTGCTGACCAAGGCGCCGCTCTTGATCTTGGATTGGGTGAGCTTGTACCGGATGAAACACTCATCTATCAGATGTCGCGCATTATGAGCAGCTATCCTCTTCGCCTTTCTTTGCACAAGGGAGGAAGGCCGCTCGTGGATGGCAAAGGCATCAAGCGGGTAACAGCTATTCTTCAAGATTTATATGAACAAGAGATATAAAAATGCATGTAAGGAAGTGTTAATGTGAAAGGTGTTATTTTAGCCGGAGGAAACGGCTCACGCCTTATGCCCTTAACGAAAGCCGTCAACAAGCATTTGCTTCCTGTAGGCCCGTATCCGATGATATACTGGTCGATTATGAAGCTGGAGGAAGCCGGAATAAAAGACATTTTACTCATCAGCCAAAAAGAGCATATGCCGCAATTTTATAAACTGCTTGGGAACGGAGAAGAGCTTGGCGTTACAATCACTTATCAAGTACAGCCTGCCGCCTCGGGCATTTCGGATGGGCTGTCTTATGCAAAGCGCTTTACGAAAAAAGAGTCTTTCATTTTATTATTAGGTGATAATATATTTGAAGATTCATTAAAGCCTTATACAGAACGCTTTGAACAGCAGGGGAAAGGAGCAAAAGTGCTTCTGAAAGAAGTTGATGACCCGGAACGCTTCGGGATTGCTGAGATTGATGAGAAAAACAAGCGGATTCGTTCCATCATCGAAAAGCCCGAACAGCCACCGACTAACCTTTGTGTTACCGGCATTTATATGTATGATGCAGAGGTGTTTTCGTATATTGAACAAATATCACCATCAAAGCGCGGCGAGCTGGAAATCACCGATGTGAATAATCTATACATCGAAAACAGCCAGCTTACGTATGATGTGTTATCAGGCTGGTGGGTAGATGCCGGAACTCACGAATCGCTTTATCTCGCTTCCCAGCTTGTACACCAGGCTTTACGGAAAGGACAGGACGAAAAGTGATGGCAAAATCATATTTAATTACAGGCGGGGCCGGCTTCATCGGGCTCACGTTTACAAAGCTCATGCTAAGGGAAACCGATGCGCGCATTACCGTTTTAGATAAACTGACGTACGCCAGCCACCCGGAGGAAATGGAAAAATTACAGCAAAACAGCCGATTTCGCTTTGTAAAAGGGGACATCAGCGTTCAGGAGGATATCGACCGGGCGTTTGACGAGACCTACGATGGCGTCATTCACTTCGCAGCAGAATCGCATGTGGACAGAAGCATTTCCCAAGCGGAGCCGTTTATCACCACAAATGTCATGGGGACATACCGATTGGCGGAAGCGGTCTTGAAAGGAAAAGCCAAGAAGCTGATTCATATTTCAACAGATGAGGTATACGGGGATTTAAAAGCGGATGATCCCGCGTTTACAGAAACGACGCCGCTTTCTCCTAATAACCCATACTCAGCCAGCAAAGCAAGCTCAGATTTGCTCGTGTTGTCTTATGTGAAAACCCACAAGCTTCCGGCCATCATTACACGATGCAGCAACAATTACGGACCTTATCAGCACAGCGAAAAAATGATTCCGACGATTATCCGTCATGCGAAGCAGGGCCTGCCTGTTCCGCTGTATGGCGATGGACTCCAGATCCGAGACTGGCTGTTTGCGGAGGATCATTGCCGCGCGATCAAGCTGATTTTAGAAAAAGGAACCGACGGCGAGGTGTATAACATCGGCGGCGGAAATGAACGCACGAATAAAGAGCTGGCGAGTGCCATTTTGAAGCATCTGGGCTGTGAGGAATTGTTCGCCCACGTGGAAGACCGAAAAGGGCATGACCGGCGCTATGCGATCAATGCATCAAAGCTGAAAAACGAACTGGGCTGGCGGCAGGAAGTGACGTTTGAAGAAGGCATTGCGCGTACGATTCAGTGGTATACAGACAATGACCGATGAGAAGGTGATCTGATTGACAAAGGTATTGGTGACTGGGGCGGGAGGACAGCTTGGCTTGGAACTATGCCGCCAGCTGAAGCAAGCCGGATATGAGGTCATTGCGTTAACAAAGAAGATGATGAACATTGCTGACCAGCGCTCAGTACGGCATTCGTTTGGCCATTATCAGCCGGATATCGTGGTCAATAGCGCCGCGTTTACGTCGGTTGATCAATGCGAGAAAGAGCTTGATAAAGCGTACTTGATTAACGGAATCGGCGCTTATTATACAGCGCTTGAGTCAACCCGCATCGGAGCTCAATATGTTCATATCAGCACGGACTATGTATTCAATGGGAAAGGAACCCAGCCATATAGGGAAGACGATCCCCTCGATCCGAAAACCATTTATGGCAAAAGCAAAAGGCTCGGAGAAGAACTGATACGATTAACGACAAAAGACAGCACGATCATCAGAACATCGTGGGTGTACGGACATGGCGGCAGTAATTTCGTTGAAACCATGCTGAAGCTTGCTGAAACGAAACAAGAGCTTCGGGTTGTCAGCGATCAAATTGGTTCGCCGACTTATACGAAGGATTTAGCAGAAGCGGTCATCAAGCTGTTCAGCCATCCGCCGGGCATCTATCATGTCAGCAATTCAGGCATATGCAGCTGGTATGAGTTTGCGACGGCAATTATGGAAGAAAGCGGGCTGGAAACAGCCATTTTGCCTGTAACGACAGAGGAATACGGGAACAAAACGCCCCGCCCGGCATACTCTGTGCTGAGCCATCGGGCCATTGAAGAAGCCGGCATCCGGCCCCGCCACTGGCGGGAAGCGTTACGGGAGTATTTGCAGGAAAGGAGCAGTGCATGTGATTGATGGAGTCAAGGTGAAAAAATTGACGAAGCATAGCGATGACAGAGGCTTTTTTGCTGAGCTGGTCCGGGACGATGAGAATCTCCTTGAGCATTTTGGGCAGGCTTCTTGGTCGAAAAGCTATCCGGGTGTGATTAAGGCATTTCATTATCATGAGAAGCAGGATGATCTCTGGTTCTTCCCAACCGGCCACGCTCAGGTTGTCCTATACGATCTTCGAGAGGATTCAAAGACAAAAGGAGAAACGGACGTCTATTATATGGGCGAAGACAACCCGATGCTGTTATTGATCCCAAAAGGGGTGGCTCACGGATACAGAGTGCTGGGAGAGACGCCGCTGACAATTATCTATTTTACCACCATGTCGTATAACCCGGATCAGCCTGATGAAAAAAGAATTCCGTGGAATGATGAGACGATCGGTTTTAACTGGAACACTGAATTCAGATAAAAATAGGAACGTGATCAATCGAAGAGCAGAGGCATCTTCGACTTTTTTTGCCCTTTTTTAAAATAGGATAAAAGATAGAAAATGCCAGGCGGATGTTACTAGAAAAAGAGAGAGAAATCGTCCATTTGAACCTTGTATAAACAGGAAGGAATTCTCATTGAATTCCAAGTGTTAATATTCCTTAAAAAACATTTACTTCCATGGAAAATGATGATAGATTAATTTTTAAGAAAAAGAACTGGTAATTCGCGAATTATGAAAAAGCGCTTTTTCTGCAGAGGACGCTCTGGCCAAATTTCAATAATCAATTAGGGGGAAATGTCATGCTAAAAAGAACTTCATTCGTATCTTCATTATTCATCAGTTCAGCTGTTTTACTATCAATCTTACTTCCTTCGGGCCAAGCTCATGCACAGTCTGCATCAATCGAGGCAAAAACAATTAACAGCACGAAAGAGTGGACCACTTCTGATATTGAAGTGACATATAAACCAAATGCGGTGCTTTCTCTCGGAGCGGTAGAATTTCAATTTCCTGACGGGTTTCATGCTACGACAAGAGATTCAGTGAATGGAAGAACACTGAAAGAAACACAGATTTTAAACGATGGAAAAACAGTCAGACTCCCGCTTACGCTTGATTTGTTAGGCGCATCCGAATTTGACCTCGTCATGGTGCGCAAAACGCTTCCTCGCGCAGGCACTTACACGATTAAAGGCGATGTAGTAAACGGTTTGGGAATCGGCAGTTTTTATGCTGAAACGCAGCTGGTGATTGATCCCCGTTAATCAATAGATTTGTAGTCAGAGACTGAGATGTTTTCAGTCTCTTTTTTTGTGGATTCAAAAGCTGGTACGGATCTTGCATGATGATAAGGGTGAATCCAATGCAGAAAGGAATTGGCGGGCTGATTTTTAAAAGCGCTTACATTACAGCCGGTCAAAAAAACAATGAGGTGAAAAAGATGTCAGCAAAGCAAGTCTCGAAAGATGAAGAAAAAGAAGCTCTTAACTTATTTCTGTCTACCCAAACAATCATTAAGGAAGCCCTTCGGAAACTGGGTTATCCGGGAGATATGTATGAACTCATGAAAGAGCCGCAGAGAATGCTCACTGTCCGCATTCCGGTCAAAATGGACAATGGGAGCGTCAAAGTGTTCACAGGCTACCGGTCACAGCACAATGATGCTGTCGGTCCGACAAAGGGGGGCGTTCGCTTCCATCCAGAAGTTAATGAAGAGGAAGTAAAGGCATTATCCATTTGGATGACACTCAAATGCGGGATTGCCAATCTTCCTTACGGCGGCGGGAAGGGCGGTATTATTTGTGATCCGCGGACAATGTCATTTGGAGAACTGGAAAGGCTGAGCAGGGGGTATGTCCGTGCCATCAGCCAGATCGTCGGTCCGACAAAGGATATTCCAGCTCCAGATGTATACACAAATTCGCAGATTATGGCGTGGATGATGGATGAGTACAGCCGGCTGCGGGAATTCGATTCTCCGGGCTTTATTACAGGTAAACCGCTTGTTTTGGGAGGATCGCAAGGACGGGAAACAGCGACGGCACAGGGCGTCACGATTTGTATTGAAGAGGCGGTGAAGAAAAAAGGGATCAAGCTGCAAAACGCGCGCATCATCATACAGGGCTTTGGAAACGCGGGTAGCTTCCTGGCCAAATTCATGCACGATGCGGGCGCGAAGGTGATCGGGATTTCTGATGCCAATGGCGGGCTCTACAACCCAGACGGCCTTGATATCCCTTATTTGCTCGATAAACGGGACAGCTTCGGTATGGTCACCAATTTATTTACTGACGTCATCACAAATGAGGAGCTGCTTGAAAAGGATTGCGATATTTTAGTGCCTGCCGCGATCTCCAATCAAATCACAGCCAAAAACGCACATAACATTCAGGCGTCAATTGTCGTTGAAGCGGCGAATGGACCGACAACCATTGATGCCACTAAGATCCTGAATGAAAGAGGCGTGCTGCTTGTGCCGGATATCCTGGCGAGTGCCGGCGGCGTCACGGTTTCTTATTTTGAATGGGTGCAGAATAACCAAGGATATTATTGGTCGGAAGAAGAGGTTGCAGAAAAATTGAGAAGCGTCATGGTCAGCTCGTTCGAAACAATTTATCAGACAGCGGCAACACATAAAGTGGATATGCGTTTGGCGGCTTACATGACGGGCATCAGAAAATCGGCAGAAGCATCGCGATTCCGCGGATGGGTCTAATTTGAGAAGCCTCCGCAAAATAATTTTGCGTTTGTTTTTTGCCTAAAGAGCAAAAATCGCAAAAAAAATTTGCGTTCAAGATCGGAAAAAGAGACAGGTGATCACCTGTTAGACAAATTTCTGTTCGATTTAACAAGTTTTTTCAGTAAAAGACAAGAAAATGGCATGATTCTTGCATTTTTATTCATATGCGAAGATATATTTCATAACACGAGGGGGACTACATATGACAGTCACATACGCGCACGAACCATTTACCGATTTTACGGAAGCAAAGAATAAAACTGCATTTGGGGAGTCATTGGCCTTTGTAAACACTCAGCTCGGCAAGCATTATCCGCTTGTCATAAATGGAGAAAAAATTGAAACGGACCGCAAAATCATTTCTATTAACCCGGCAAATAAAGAAGAGATCATTGGGTACGCGTCTACAGCGGATCAAGAGCTTGCTGAAAAAGCGATGCAAGCCGCATTGCAGGCATTTGATTCCTGGAAAAAACAAAGACCGGAGCACCGCGCGAATATTCTCTTTAAGGCAGCGGCTATTTTGCGCAGAAGAAAGCATGAATTTTCAAGCTATCTTGTGAAGGAAGCGGGAAAACCGTGGAAGGAAGCAGATGCGGACACGGCTGAAGCGATAGACTTTTTAGAGTTCTATGCGCGCCAAATGTTAAAGCTCAAGGAAGGGGCTCCGGTGAAGAGCCGTGCTGGCGAGTTCAATCAATATCATTACGAAGCGCTTGGCGTCGGCATCGTCATTTCTCCATTTAACTTCCCGCTCGCGATTATGGCGGGAACAGCGGCGGCAGCGATTGTGACAGGAAATACGATTCTCTTAAAACCGGCTGACGCAGCCCCGGTAGTGGCAGCAAAATTTGTCGAGGTCATGGAGGAAGCGGGTCTGCCAAACGGCGTTCTGAATTACATTCCGGGAGATGGAGCGGAGATCGGTGATTTCTTAGTTGAGCATCCGAAAACACGGTTTGTCTCATTTACAGGTTCCCGTGCAGTCGGCTGCCGGATTTATGAGCGAGCCGCCAAAGTGCAGCCGGGCCAAAAATGGCTCAAACGGGTAATTGCAGAAATGGGCGGAAAAGACACAGTGCTTGTTGACAAGGACGCTGATCTTGACCTTGCTGCATCCTCTATCGTGTACTCAGCATTTGGATATTCAGGACAGAAGTGTTCTGCGGGCTCCCGCGCGGTTATCCATCAGGATGTTTATGATGAAGTGGTGGAAAAAGCTGTGGCGCTGACCAAAACGCTGACTGTCGGCAATCCAGAAGATCCAGATACGTATATGGGTCCCGTGATTCATGAAGCATCCTATAACAAAGTGATGAAATACATTGAAATCGGCAAATCTGAAGGCAAGCTATTGGCCGGCGGAGAAGGCGATGATTCAAAAGGCTACTTTATTCAGCCGACGATCTTTGCAGATGTTGATGAAAACGCCCGCTTGATGCAGGAAGAAATTTTCGGCCCGGTTGTTGCGATTTGCAAAGGGCGTGATTTCGATCATATGCTGGAGATTGCCAATAACACGGAATACGGATTAACAGGTGCGCTTCTGACGAAAAACCGTGCGCACATTGAACGGGCGCGCGAGGATTTCCATGTCGGAAACCTATATTTTAACAGAGGATGTACCGGAGCAATTGTCGGCTATCAGCCGTTCGGCGGTTTTAATATGTCAGGAACAGACTCAAAAGCAGGCGGTCCCGATTACTTAATTCTTCATATGCAAGCCAAAACAACGTCCGAAGCTTTTTGATTTGAGAGAAATAAAATCGTGCGATTCTTTAGCAGATCGCACGATTTCAACTTTTTGATCAGGAGGACAATTTATGCAGTATACAAAAATCAGTCACATGAATCCGGCTGAAAGAGTGGAGGCGCTGACAGCATCTCTGGTCAGCCTCAGCAGCGTGAACGGTACTGTTGGAGAAGGGACAAAAGCAGATTTCATCAAAGAAGTGATCACGAGCTATCCTTATTTTCAGGAAAACCCCAGTCATGTGTGGGAACAGGCCATTCCCAATGACCCATACAATCGCAAAAATATTTTTGCGTTTATTAAAGGACATGGAGAAAGCCGTAATACAGTCATTTACCATGCCCATCTGGATACAGTTGGAATTGAAGATTTCGGCCCTTTAAAGGATATCGCTTTTGATTGTGAGAAATTGGCCGAGTATTTCAGCCGCTATGAGTTCGATCAGGATGTTCAGCGGGATGCCGAATCAGGCGATTGGATGTTCGGAAGAGGATCTGTCGATATGCAAAGCGGCATCGCCGTGCATTTAGCCAATCTCCTGCATTTTTCGGAGAACCTTGAGACGTTGCCGGGAAATGTATTGTTTATGGCCAATCCCGATGAGGAGAGTCAGCATTCGGGCATTCTCGCGAGCATTTCAGAGTTGAACCGGCTAAAAAAAGAAAAACAGCTTCACTATTTGGCTGCTATTAATACGGATTTTATTACCCCGCTTTACGATGGTGATCAGACAAGATATATCTATACCGGAGCCGCGGGAAAACTGCTGCCTTGCTTTTACATTTACGGGCGTGAAGTCCATGTTGGCGATACACTGGCAGGGATTGACCCAAATTTCATTTCATCTGAAATCACAAGCCGTCTCCACAATAACATCCATCTGGCAGAAAAGGTTGAAGGGGAGTTGGTTCTGCCACCATCCTGTTTGTATCAGCGTGATAACAAGGAATCCTATAATGTGCAAACGGCTGTCAGCACCAGCTTGTATTTCAATTGTTTTATTTATGAAAGAACAGCAAAAGAAATGATGGATTTGCTTATTGCAGTCACTGAGGAAGCGTGCCGAGAGACAGAACAAAAATTATCAGATTATTATGAAGAATATGTAAAAAGAGCCAACCTGCCAAAGAAACATTTATCATGGGGCATTCAAGTGTATAGCCTGGAACAATACTTAGAAAAGCTGAGAAACCGGGGGATAGATCCTGAGCAGTGTATCGAGCAGACATTCAAAGCCAACGAGCACCTTGAACTTCGCATGAGATGCTTTCAGGCAATCGAAGAGCTTCAAAAGCTTGACCCCGATCAAGGCGCAAAAGTCATTCTATTTTACGCACCTCCTTACCTGCCGCATAACTATTTGAAAGAAGATAGCGCAAGAGATCAGCTTTTGCAGCATGTGATTAAAGAAGCGGCTGACAAAACCGCTGAATCGACAGGCGAAACATTTGTCTTCAAAAAGTTTTTCCCCTACTTGGCAGACGGCAGTTTTTTATCACTGCACGAAACCGATGGCGAAATTGATTCTTTTATCAGGAACTTCCCTGGGTGGAATGTGATTGGGACCATTCCGTTCAAAGATATACGCAAGCTGAATATTCCATCCATTAATATGGGTGTGTACGGAAAAGACGGCCATAAATGGACAGAACGAGTCTATAAACCGTACACATTTCATGTATTGCCTCTCCTCATACAGCAAACCACCGTTCACCTTTTGCAGAGCTACCGGATGACCATCACGGCAAAAGAACCAAAGGGGGAAGGATGATGCAGAATCATAAAAATGAATTGCAGCGCAGCATGAAAAGCAGGCATTTGTTTATGATTGCTTTGGGAGGGGTGATTGGCACTGGGCTGTTTCTAGGCTCTGGCTTTACCATTAGCCAGGCGGGACCGCTCGGCGCCATTGCCGCTTATATCATCGGCGGATTTTTAATGTATCTCGTCATGCTTTGTTTAGGAGAATTGGCTGTTGCCATGCCGGTGGCCGGATCGTTTCAGGCTTACGCCACTAAATTTCTGGGACCGTCGACAGGCTTTATGATTGGCTGGCTGTATTGGTTCAGCTGGGCGAATACAGTGGGGTTAGAGCTGACGTCAGCAGGCATTTTGATGCAAAGGTGGCTGCCCTCCGTTCCGATCTGGATATGGTGCCTCGTGTTCGGCATCGTCATCTTTTTGATTAATGCGCTCTCTGTCAGAAGCTTTGCAGAAATGGAATTTTGGTTTTCAAGCATCAAAGTGGCGGCGATCATATTATTTATTGTGATTGGCGGAGCCGCTGTGTTTGGCTTGATTGACTTTAAAGGCGGACAGGAAACACCCTTTTTGTCTAACTTTATGACTGATAGAGGGCTTTTCCCTAATGGGGTGCTGGCCGTTATGTTTACGCTGGTCATGGTGAACTTCTCGTTCCAGGGAACGGAGCTTGTCGGCATTGCGGCAGGGGAAAGTGAAAGCCCGGAAAAAACACTGCCAAAGTCCATTCGAAATGTCATTTGGCGCACGCTGTTTTTCTTTGTGCTCGCTATGTTCGTCTTGGTTGCCATCCTTCCGTACAAAACGGCGGGGGTGATTGAAAGCCCGTTTGTGGCGGTACTCGATCAAATCGGCATCCCATTTTCGGCAGATATCATGAACTTTGTCATCTTAACAGCCATTTTATCTGTTGCTAATTCGGGGTTGTATGCGGCGTCGCGTATGATGTGGTCACTTTCATCAAATCAAATGGGTCCATCCTTTCTCACCAGACTGACAAAAAAAGGCGTGCCGATGAATGCCCTGCTGATTACGCTAGGCATTTCAGGCTGTTCGCTGCTGACAAGTGTCATGGCCGCAGAAACAGTGTATTTATGGTGTATCTCAATCTCGGGCATGGTGACAGTTGTCGCGTGGATGTCCATTTGTGCGTCGCAATTTTTCTTTCGCAGACGTTTCCTTGCTGAAGGCGGAAATGTGAATGATCTGGAGTTCAGAACGCCGCTTTATCCGCTAGTCCCGATTCTCGGATTTTGTTTATATGGCTGCGTGTTGATCAGCCTTATTTTCATTCCGGATCAAAGAATCGGCTTATACTGCGGTGTGCCGATCATTATTTTCTGCTATGCATACTATCATCTAAGCATCAAAAAGCGTATAAATCATGAACCGATTGAAAAAAAGCAGACAGAGGCGCAATAGAAAAAGCTCTCCGGGAGGCCGGAGAGCTTTTTTACGCGTTACATCCTCATGTATTTTTAGAATGAAATATAGAAATATATAATGGGATTTAAATGAAAATAATAAAACTTATAAATATTTCGTTCGAATTGTAAATAGTGAAAAAACAATGCTAAACTATAATACAACTTTTATGATAAGAAGATTATGGAAGAGGTGTTTGAGAAAGAATGAACAGCAATCAAAACAATGACATCAAAACAAAACATCATTTTCCGTTATTGATGGCATTGGCTTTAACGATGGGGGTATTTGCAGCCGGATCTGAAGAGCTTGTGATCTCACCGCTGCTGCCGGATTTAGCAAAAGCCTTCAGCTCAGATGTCAGTGTCCTTGCATTATCTATCAGTATTTACGGCATTATGATTTTTATCGGTGCGCCGCTTTTGGTTCCATTAGGCGATAAATACTCCAGAGAACTGAGCTTATTGGCCGGGCTTATGATCTTTATCATAGGAACGGTGATATGCGCTTTGGCTCAAAATATTTTTTTCTTCTTTTTAGGCCGGGCGCTTTCGGGATTGGCTGCGGGAGCGTTTGTTCCGACCGCTTACGCAGTTGTCGGTGATCGTGTTCCTTATACATACCGGGGCAAGGTGATGGGACTGATCGTTTCAAGCTGGTCGCTGGCGCTGATTTTCGGAGTGCCGCTCGGATCATTTATCGGTGGCGTCCTGCATTGGAGATGGACGTTTTGGATTTTCGCCTTGATGGGCGTTTTAGTTGTCCTGCTGATTCTCCTTGAAATGCGCCGCCATGCCCAACATAAAAACAGCGGCAAGGAAGAAATAGAAGGGCCGGCAGGAACATTCCGGGATGCGCTGAAAGTCCCTCGTGTACCTGTTTATATCACGATAACCTTTTGTAATATGATTGGTTTTTACGGTATGTATTCCTTTTTAGGCACCTATCTTCAGGACGTTTTTACCGGAGGAAACACGGCTGCGGGCTTATTTATCATGATTTATGGAATCGGGTTTTCCATGAGTGTGATTACAGGAAAGATAGCCGACCGCATCGGAAAAATGCGCTCCCTTTTGATTGCGCTGGGGGTCATCAGCGTTCTGCTGGCGTGTTTACCATATGCGCCGGCGTCAATGTTTCTGTTAATCGTCAGCCTATTTATTTGGGGATTAATGCAAAGTTTGACGGTGACGCTGCTCAGCACCATTTTGAGTGACTGCTCAGAGCGTCATCGCGGAAAAGTCATGGTGTTTTACAGCCTCGCCTCGAATCTGGCCGTGACATTAGGTTCTGCTTTAATGGGACCCGTCTATGTGGCATACGGCTATGCAGCTGTCGGATTGATTTGCGCAGCCATCACAGTCTTCGGATTTGTGCTCAGTATATTCGCATATAAAAAGTACGGCAAACTTGAGCAGAAGCACGATCAGTCCTTATCTCAATAAACAAAGTTTCTAAATTCCTATAATTAAAAACCCTTTATAAAGGGTTTTTTTGTTTGTATGGGAATAATTATCAATATTTTCAAAAAACATTGACAGTTCAATTTCCGCTGGATAAAATTTACTTAAAATTTTAAAAGATTGGTTGGTGCTCATGATTATATTGGATAATAGCATTCAGACAAAAAAAAGAACTGATTCACTATCCAAACTCATTACAGTCAACACGCTCGGCCCTGAGGGGACAAGCAGTGAGTACGCAGCAAAGCATTTCATTTCCAATTTTACTCTTCTACAAGGGCTGAACAGTAAATTGTCCTTGCATGATACTTTTGAATCATGCATCGAAAGGACGCTCCAAAGCCCGCTGGAATATACCATCGTCCCACATGCTTACGATGGCATTAAGCATTTCTACATGAGGCCGGATTTGCAGCTATTGCAGATCTTCAGGTGCGATACACCGATGTACGGCCTGGCTGTTCGTCCTGATTTTGAATTCAGAGACGATATGCTTGATACATCTGTTATTGTTTCACATCCTTCACCTATTAATTTAATCAAATATTTTACCCGCAAAGATGTTCGTTTCAAACTAGTCAATTCAACCAGTCAAGCCGCAAGAAAAGTAAAAGAAGGTTTGTATGACATTGCCTTAACCAATGAGCTTGCACGGCAAAAGTACGGGCTAACCTTTGTAAAAACATTCAAAAGCATTCCAATGAGCTGGTCATTATTTGGAAAAGGAGACGTTGATGATGAAAACTAAAGAAGATATGCAGGAGCTTTATTTCCCGACACCGAAATTAATTGAATGGGAAAACGGAGTGAGGCAGTATTCAACCGTACGAGGGGATACTGAAGTATTAATGTCTTACGTCCCGCCGCATACCAATGTTGAACCCCATCAGCATAAGGAGGTCCAAATCGGCATGGTCGTTTCTGGCGAGCTGATGATGACTGTCGGAGATGTGACAAGAAAAATGACAGCCTTGGAATCTGCCTATATCGCGCCGCCGCATGTGCCTCACGGGGCAAGAAACGACACAGACCAAGAAGTGATTGCTATTGATATCAAGCGGCTGAAAGCTGATGAAACATATACAAGTCCTGAGGACTACTTTTTGGATATTTTCAAAACAAGAGACCTGCTGCCGGGCATGGAAGTCACGTTCTTTGTTGAGGATTGGGTAGAAATTATGCTTGCCAAAATCCCTGGAAATGGCGGAGAAATGCCTTTCCATAAACATCGGAATGAACAAATCGGCATCTGCATCGGCGGCGGCTATGACATGACGGTCGAAGGCTGCACAGTCGAGATGAAATTCGGCACAGCCTATTTCTGTGAGCCTCGTGAAAATCACGGTGCCATCAACCGTTCGGAAAAAGAATCAAAATCGATTAATATCTTCTTCCCGCCGCGCTACAACAGAGCAAAAGCAAAAAAAATGAAGGCGGATGAATGATCATGAACCTCACCGATAAAACCGTCCTCATAACAGGAGGCGCATCAGGCATTGGTTATGCTGCGGTTCAGGCTTTTTTGGGCCAGCAGGCCAATGTGGTTGTGGCGGATATTGACGAGAAGCAGGGAGAAGCAATGGTACGAAAAGAAAATAATGACAGGCTGCACTTTGTGCAAACGGACATCACAGACGAAGCTGCCTGTCAGTATGCTGTTGAATCGGCGGTTCATACATTTGGCGGGCTGGATGTATTGATTAATAATGCAGGCATCGAAATCGTGGCACCTATTCATGAGATGGAGCTCAACGATTGGAACAAGGTGCTGCAAGTCAATTTGACCGGCATGTTTTTAATGAGCAAACATGCACTCAAGCATATGCTCGTCGCCGGCAAGGGCAACATTATTAATACGTGCTCTGTCGGCGGACTCGTGGCATGGCCTGATATTCCTGCCTATAACGCCAGCAAAGGCGGGGTTTTGCAGCTGACTAAATCAATGGCCGTTGATTATGCGAAACATCAAATTCGTGTGAACTGCGTATGCCCGGGGATCATCGACACACCGCTGAATGAAAAATCATTCCTTGAAAATAATGAAGGCACACTTGAAGAGATCAAAAAAGAAAAGGCGAAGGTAAATCCGCTGCTGAGGCTTGGGAAACCTGAAGAAATCGCAAACGTGATGCTGTTTTTAGCCTCGGATTTATCAAGCTATATGACCGGAAGCGCCATCACCGCAGACGGAGGATACACCGCACAATAGAGAAGGAGTGTTTTACATATGGAGAGAAAAACAGTATTGGTCATCGCTGATCTTGGAGGCTGCCCGCCGCACATGTTTTATAAAAGCGCTGCTGAAAAATATAACCTGGTCAGCTTTATTCCAAGACCTTTTGCAATTACAGCCTCCCATGCAGCATTGATTGAAAAATACTCGGTCGCGGTCATAAAAGATACAGACTATTTTAAGAGTTTAGCTGATTTTGAGCATCCTGACTCCATTTATTGGGCGCATGAGGATCATGACAAGCCTGAGGAAGAGGTCGTCGAGCAAATCGTCAAGGTTGCCGAAATGTTTGGGGCGGATGCCATCACAACAAACAATGAATTATTCATTGCTCCGATGGCGAAAGCCTGTGAACGTCTGGGCCTGAGAGGTGCCGGCGTGCAGGCAGCCGAAAATGCCAGAGATAAAAATAAAATGAGGGACGCTTTTAATAAGGCCGGAGTCAAATCGATCAAAAACAAACGAGTCACAACTCTTGAAGATTTCCGTGCTGCTCTTGAAGAGATCGGCACACCTCTTATCTTAAAGCCTACATACTTAGCGAGTTCAATCGGTGTAACGCTGATTACGGACACTGAGACGGCAGAAGATGAATTTAACAGAGTCAATGACTATCTGAAATCAATTAACGTGCCAAAGGCGGTTACGTATGAAGCGCCGTTTATCGCTGAAGAATTTTTACAGGGTGAGTACGGAGACTGGTATCAAACAGAAGGGTACTCCGACTATATCAGTATAGAAGGCATCATGGCTGACGGTGAGTATTTCCCGATCGCCATTCATGATAAAACGCCGCAAATCGGGTTTACAGAGACATCCCACATTACGCCGTCCATTCTGGATGAAGAGGCAAAAAAGAAAATTGTCGAAGCTGCCAAAAAGGCAAATGAAGGGCTTGGCCTGCAAAATTGCGCAACACATACAGAGATCAAGCTAATGAAAAACAGAGAACCGGGTTTAATAGAATCAGCAGCCAGATTTGCCGGCTGGAATATGATTCCTAACATTAAAAAGGTTTTCGGCCTTGATATGGCGCAATTATTATTAGATGTCCTCTGTTTCGGAAAAGACGCCGATCTGCCGGACGGATTATTGGATCAAGAGCCTTATTATGTTGCCGACTGCCATTTGTACCCGCAGCATTTCAAACAAAATGGCCAGATTCCAGAAACTGCTGAGGATTTGGTCATTGAAGCGATCGATCTGCCTGACGGGCTTTTAAAAGGGGATACTGAAATCGTTTCTTTTTCGGCCGCAGCACCAGGCACTTCAGTTGATTTGACATTGTTTGAAGCTTTCAATTCCATTGCTGCATTTGAACTGAAAGGCAGTAATTCACAGGATGTGGCTGAATCAATCAGACAAATTCAGCAGCATGCGAAGCTGACGGCAAAGTATGTGCTGCCAGTATGAAACAGCTGAAACCCAACTCTAAATACTTGCTTTACGGGCAGGCGCTATCGTTCATGGGAGACTATTGTGTTCTCCCTGCCCTGCTCATTTTATCTACATATTATCACGATTATTGGGTGACGTCCGGGGTCATCGTGGTCAGAAGCATTCCGATGGTGTTTCAGCCGTTTTTGGGGGTTCTGGTCGACCGGTTAGACAGAATTAAGATCATGCTGTGGACGGATATCATCAGAGGTATCATCTTTTTGGGGCTCACATTTCTTCCAAAAGGCGAGTATCCGCTGATTTTTCTGGCCCTGCTGTTTATTTCTTATGGAAGCGGCGTGTTTTTTAATCCCGCCCGTCTCGCTGTCATGTCGTCCTTGGAATCAGATATTAAAAGCATCAACACGTTATTTGCAAAAGCGACAACCATCTCTATTATCGTTGGGGCGGCTGCCGGAGGGCTCTTTCTGTTAGGCGGATCTGTAGAGCTGGCTGTTGCCTTTAACGGTGTGACATACCTGGTTTCGGCATTTTTTATCAGCCGTATCAAGCTGCAATTTGTGCCGATTCAATCTGAAAACATAAAAGAGGCCTTTCAGTCTTTTAAGGAAGGGCTCAAGGAAATCAAAACCAATGCATTCGTTTTAAACGCCATGTTTACGATGATTACAATGGCTTTGCTGTGGGGAGTCGTGTACAGCTATTTTCCGATTGTCAGCCGCTTTCTGGGTGACGGGGAAATCGGCAACTTTATCCTCACATTCTGCATCGGCTTCGGCGGGTTCATCGGAGCGGCGCTTGTCAGCAAATGGGGCTTTAACAACAATAGAGGCCTTACGTACTTTACCGTTTTATCCATTGTCTCACTGGCGCTGTTTTTATTCACGCCGATTTTCGCTGTTTCTGTCATCGCGGCGATCCTCTTTTTCATCGCGATGGAATACGGGGAAGTGCTTGCAAAAGTGAAGGTTCAGGAAAATGCGGCAAACCAGATTCAAGGGCGCATTTTTTCAGTGGCCGAAGCGTCTATCGGATTATGCATTTCTATTGGTTCAATGTTCATTAACATCCTAAGCGCTCCGGTCATTATGGGGCTGATTGTCGTGATCGTATGCGGTTTGTTTCTGCATACGAAGCTCGTCAACAAATCGTTTTTGGAACGGGATAACAAAACGGAGCAAAAAGGAGTCTTTTAGATGGAAATAACACCGTCCGATGTCATCAAGACACTTCCAAGGCAGGAGTTTTCTCTCGTTTTTCAAAAGGTAAAGGAATTGGAAAAAACGGGGGCCCACATCATTAATCTCGGACAGGGGAACCCTGACCTTCCCACTCCGCCGCATATTGTGGAGGCTTTGCGGGAGGCTTCTCTGAATCCTTCGTTTCATGGATACGGCCCTTTCAGGGGCTATCCTTTTTTAAAGGAAGCGATCGCTGCTTTCTATAAAAGGGAATACGGAGTGACAATCAATCCTGAAACGGAGGTCGCGCTTTTCGGAGGCGGGAAAGCAGGCTTGTATGTGCTGACACAATGCCTGCTCAATCCGGGAGACATCGCTTTAGTCCCGAATCCAGGCTACCCTGAATATTTATCAGGGATTACGATGGCGCGAGCTGAGCTTTACGAAATGCCGCTGTATGAAGAAAATGGCTATCTGCCGGATTTTGAAAAGATTGATCCTGCCGTGCTGGAAAAAGCGAAGCTTATGTTTTTAAACTATCCGAACAACCCCACTGGAGCTGTGGCTGATGCGGCTTTTTATGCAAGAGCTGCTGCTTTTGCGAAAGAGCATAACATCCATTTGATTCATGATTTTGCATACGGAGCGTTTGAATTCGATCAAAAACCGGCCAGCTTTCTTGAGGCAGAGGATGCCAAAATTGTCGGAGCAGAGCTTTATTCATTTTCAAAAACATTTAACATGGCCGGCTGGAGAATGGCGTTTGCGGTTGGGAACGAAAAGATCATTCAGGCCGTCAATGAATTTCAGGATCATGTATTTGTCGGCATGTTCGGCGGGCTGCAGCAGGCAGCGAGTGCGGCGCTTTCTGGAGATCCGGAGCATACGGAATCGTTGAAACGAATTTATAAGGAACGAATTGACTTTTTTACGGCGCTTTGCGAAAAGGAACTGGGCTGGAAGATGGAAAAGCCAAAAGGAACCTTTTACGTATGGGCTGAAATTCCAAATACGTTTGAGACATCTCACCAATTTTCCGATTACTTGCTGGAGCATGCCCATGTCGTAGTCACACCGGGCGAAATTTTTGGAAGCAACGGAAAAAGACATGTCAGAATATCAATGGTGTCGAAGCAGGAGGATCTGAGGGAATTTGTCATGCGGATTCAAAAGCTGAACCTGCCGTTCGGGTCATTACAAGAAACATCCCGCTAAAAGCGGGATGTTTTTTATATGCTTTTCATGCTGCCGCCGTCAGCGGAAATTTGCTGTCCCGTGATGTAGGAGGCTTCCTCAGAGGCAAGAAACGCAGCGAGCGCTGCGGTTTCTTCGGCTGATCCGACCCGTTTCATCGGAATCCCGGAAGCAATCTGTTCCTCTGCTTTCTGTTTGGATATGCTGTTCTTTTTCATCACATTTTCCACAAATTGATGATAACGGTCTGTAGCGATAAAACCAGGATTCAGACAGTTGACAGTAATGTTGTGAGGAGCAAGCTGGATGGAAATATTTTTACTGGCGTTAATTAAAGCGGCATTCATCATACTGTTTGTGAACATGTTGGCGCCGGGTTCCTTCCACAGATTTCCGACAATGTTGATGATTCTGCCAAACTCGTTTTGTTTCATCAGTGAGGAAGCACGCTTGATTGCGTCAATATAGGCAACGGTCTTTTGAGTGAACGTGGCCGTCATATCGTCTATATTGCAGTTATCAAATGTATCAGGCGCGCCGCCCGGGATATTATTAATCAGAACATCAAGCCGTCCGCATTGAGATTCGATTTCCTGAAAAATGCCCGCTCTCGTATGCCGGTCAGACATATCTCCCGCAAGGACAATGACGCTCGCCTCAGGATGCTTGGCCAAAATGTCTTCTTTGACAGATTCAATATTATCCAAATTTCGCGAATTAATGACGAGGGAAAAATGCTGGTCTGCTAATTTCAGAGCGATTGCTTTCCCGATCCCTTGACTGGCTCCCATAACAAATGCGGTTCGTTTTGACAAATAACTGCACCCCTTCGAAAAAATTGGATTATTATCTACATCGTAAGAAAAAACGAAGAAAATAGCAAATTTTATTTAAATTCTGATAAATGGGATTTGAAAAACTCCCGCCGGATAGGGCGGGAGGGGATATTATACATATAGGAATTGAGGAAGTGTATCAAGCGAAAGGTGATTGCCGACAAAGAATGAACCAAATTCGCCATAGCGAGCGCTGACTTCGTCAAAACGCATTTCATACACTAACTTCTTGAATTGAAGGACATCATCGCTGAATAATGTAACGCCCCACTCGTAATCGTCAAAGCCGACAGAGCCGGTGATGATCTGTTTGACTTTGCCCGCATAGCTGCGGCCGATTAAACCGTGGCTTCTCATCAAGTTTCTGCGTTCTTCCATTGAAAGCATGTACCAGTTGTCATTGCCGGATCTTCTTTTATCCATTGGATAGAAGCATACATATTTTGATTCGGGCAGTTCAGGGTAAAGGCGAGCGCGCACATGCGGATTTTCATAAGGATCGCCGTCACCGCTTGCCAAGTAGTTGCTCAGCTCTACCACTGAAACGTAGGAGTATGCCGGAATGGTGAACTCAGCAAGTCTTGATTTGTTGAATTCAAGCTCAATTTGATTTAATTCTTCCATTGTAGGACGAAGGATCATCAGCATAAAATCAGCTTTTTGGCCGACGATGCTGTAAAGAGTTTGCGATCCTTTTCCTTCTTTTTGGGCTACGCCCCATTTTTCAAGCAACCCGGTGAATTCATGTATGATAGATTGGCGCTCATCACTGGACAGCAGCTTCCAGGAAGTCCAATCCATTGTGCGGAAATCATGAAGCGCATACCAGCCGTCAAGCGTTTTTGCCGCTTCATTTGTCATTTGCTGTTCACTCATTTATCTTCACTCCCATTATCTTTTCATGATTGCCTTCACTATACCATAGTTTATCCGATTCTACTGTGGAGAAACCTTGAACATCCCTTCCGTATAACTCCATCAAAATAGAAGAACCTATAAGGGAAGATTGAGTCACTTAAATTAGTTAGAAAAATAAGATTTTTTTATGAAAGCGCTATAATGAAAGTTGGCTGTTTGAATTTGATTGGAAGAAGAGTATGCTAGTAAAAGAAAGCGTTTTTGTAACTTTTTGAGGAGGTTTTATTGTGGCAGATTTATTTTCAACAGTGCAAGAAAAAGTAGCTGGAAAAGACGTTAAAATTGTATTTCCTGAAGGCTTAGACGAGCGTATTTTAGAAGCGGTCAGCAAGCTTGCAGGAAACAAAGTGCTGAATCCGATTGTGATCGGCAATGAAAATGAGATCCAAGCAAAAGCAAAAGAATTGAACCTTACGCTGGATGGCGTTAAGATTTATGATCCTCATACATATGAAGGCATGGAAGACCTTGTACAAGCATTCGTAGAACGCCGTAAAGGCAAAGCGACAGAAGAACAGGCTCGAAAAGCGTTATTAGACGAGAACTACTTCGGTACAATGCTGGTGTATAAAGGCCTTGCAGACGGACTCGTAAGCGGAGCTGCTCACTCGACAGCTGACACTGTCCGCCCGGCTCTTCAAATCATCAAAACAAAAGAAGGCGTGAAAAAGACTTCAGGCGTGTTCATCATGGCTCGCGGAGAAGAGCAATACGTATTCGCAGATTGCGCGATCAACATTGCGCCTGACAGCCAAGACCTTGCCGAGATTGCGATCGAAAGTGCCAATACGGCAAAAATGTTCGACATTGAGCCTCGCGTGGCAATGCTCAGCTTCTCTACAAAAGGCTCAGCAAAATCTGATGAAACAGAAAAAGTAGCGGATGCAGTGAAAATCGCGAAAGAAAAAGCGCCTGAACTGACACTTGACGGCGAATTCCAATTTGATGCTGCATTTGTTCCATCTGTAGCTGAGAAAAAAGCGCCGGATTCCGAGATCAAAGGGGACGCTAACGTATTCGTATTCCCAAGCCTTGAAGCAGGAAACATCGGCTATAAAATCGCTCAGCGTTTGGGCAACTTTGAAGCGGTAGGACCAATCCTGCAAGGTTTAAATATGCCTGTAAACGACCTTTCAAGAGGATGTAACGCTGAAGATGTTTACAATCTCGCATTAATTACAGCGGCGCAAGCACTGTAATAAAAATGAAGACGATGGCAGCTCTCGACCGAGGGCTGCCTTTTTTGCGCTTCCGTATAGCCTTCTTTACCAAGACGGATGATATGAGTACAATAAAGAAAACTAATCATAACCATATATTTCATTAATGACAGGGGTGGGGTTTTTGTATTACGACGTGCTGAAAACGTTTATAGCGGTGGTAGAAGAAAAAAACTTCACAAAAGCGGCAGAAAAGCTGATGATCTCCCAGCCCAGCGTCAGTCTGCATATCAAAAATCTTGAGAAAGAATTTCAAACGGCTCTTCTGAACAGGTCGCCAAAACACTTTACGACAACGCCGACAGGAGACATTTTATATCAAAGAGCAAAGCAAATGGTGTTTCTCTACGAACAAGCCAAGGCTGAAATCTATGCGCATCATCACTATGTGAAGGGCGAATTGAAAATAGCTGCAAGCTTTACAATCGGTGAGTATATTCTTCCGCCGCTATTGGCCCAGCTGCAAAAGCTGTATCCAGAGCTGAATCTAGATGTCATGATTGGCAATACAGAGGAGGTCAGCGAGCGTGTGCGGATGCTTCAGGCTGATATCGGGCTGATTGAAGGACATACAAACGAGAATGAGCTGGAAATTGAACCGTTCATGGAGGATGAAATGTGCATTGCCGCTCCAAATCAGCATCCGCTCGCCGGGCGGAAAGAGATTTCGATCAGCGATTTGCAGAACGAAGCGTGGGTGACAAGAGAGAAAGGCTCCGGGACGAGAGAATATCTCGATCATGTACTCAGTTCAAATGGACTTCGGCCGAAATCAATGTTCACCATCAGCAGCAATCAAGGTGTAAAGGAAGCGGTGATCAACGGCATGGGACTTTCGGTTCTATCCAGAAGCGTGCTGCATAAGGATTTGATCCACCGCGAAATTTCAATTCTGCATATTAAAGATTTCTCGTTAAAGCGCAAGCTGTCTTACATTCATTCTCCTCTCATGGAGAATACAAAAAATAAAGAAATTTTTATTACGATGCTGAAAAGCAATTATCAATCACAGCTGCTGAAATGATATAATAGTTTTCGTTCAATAAGCCTAACATGAAAGGGTTTTACATAGATGGCAAACCAACCGATTGATTTACTGATGCAGCCGAAATGGAGAGTCATTGACCAATCCAGCCTCGGCCCTTTATTTGATGCGAAGCAATCCTTCGCAATGGATGATACGCTGTGCATGTCCGTCGGAAAAGGCGTGTCGCCGGCGACAGCGCGCTCATGGGTGCACCACGATACAATTGTCCTTGGAATACAGGATACACGCCTCCCGTTTTTGCAGGATGGCATCTCCTTGCTGGAGAGTGAAGGATACCGTGTGATCGTACGCAATTCCGGCGGTCTTGCCGTCGTATTGGATGACGGTGTTTTAAATATCTCTCTCATATTCGAGGACGAAAAGAAAGGCATCGATATAGACAAAGGATATGAAGCGATGGTTGAGCTGATGAGGCGAATGCTGAGACCGTACAACGCAAAGATCGAAGCCTATGAAATTGAAGGGTCTTATTGTCCCGGCAGCTATGACCTCAGTATAAATGGCAAAAAGTTCGCCGGCATCTCTCAGAGACGCGTTCGCGGCGGAGTCGCTGTTCAAATTTATCTCTGTGCGGATAAAAGCGGCAGTGAAAGGGCCGACTTGATCAGACGATTCTATCAAGCGGCGCTGAAAGACAAACAAAACGATAAAAAAGGCGTCTATCCGGAAATACGTCCGGAAACGATGGCGTCCTTAAGTGAGCTTCTGCAAAAAGACATCTCCGTACAAGACTTAATGTTCGCTTTATTGACGGAATTAAAAGTGTTAAGCACCCATCTTTATTCAGCTGGACTGTCCATTGATGAGGAAATGGAATTTGAGAAAAACCTCGTGCGGATGGCTGAGCGGAATGCAAAGGTATTTGGGTGAACGTTCTTCGCATGCCGGCTGTATATGCCGGCATGCATTTTTTATTTCAAGCGGCATTTACCCCAATAATCTTATTTTCAGATAAATCCTTCTTACATAAAGATAACCACGACAAAAAGAAAAACGATAAAATGACATCAGCATCCATATTAAAGGGGAGAGGCAGATGAAGGGGAATATTTACAGCCTTTTTGTATTGATTGCGGCTTTTTTCTGGGGGACGACGGGAACCGTTCAGGCGTTGGCTCCAGAAAGCGCCACACCGCTGGCATTTGGAGCGTTCAGGTTATTAATAGGAGGAAGCGCCATGCTGCTTGCGGTTTGGATCAGCCGGGAGCTTCACGTGAAAAATTGGTCATGGCCGCTCGTATTTTTAGCCGCTGTTTGTATGGCGTGTTACCAGCCGCTGTTTTTCACAGCTGTTAAAGAAACGGGAATTGCGGTGGGAACTGTGATTGCCATCGGCAGTGCGCCTATCATTGCCGGGACCCTCGAGTGGGCCGTATTGAAGAAACGCCCGCGAAACTCCTGGTGGATTGCGACTGTGCTGGCTTTAGCGGGTTGCTGGCTTCTGTTTTCCGACAGTTCCAATGTTCGGATTGATGTGGCTGGTGTTCTTATGGCGCTTGGAGCTGGTGCTTCTTTTGCGGGCTATACGCTCATCAGTAAAGCGATGATGATAACCCAGCCTCCGCGAGCGACCTCCGCTGTTGTCTTTATGATCAGCGCCATCTTGCTGACGCCGCTACTATGGCAGTCAGATATCTCGTGGATATTGACCCCTAGAGGACTGGGAACAAGCCTTTACATCGGGTTAATTGCAACATGCTCCGCATACTTTTTGTTTGCGAAAGGGCTTACAGGGGTTCCGGCTTCGGCGGCGGTCACGCTGTCTTTAGCTGAACCGCTGACGGCTTCATTGCTTGGCGTGTTTTTCATAGGGGAAATGCTTTCGCCTTCCTCGTGGCTGGGCATTGCGCTTATGATGCTGGGTCTTTTGGTCATTTCTGCTGCGCCTCGGAAACAAAAAACGGCCGAGGCAGCTCACATGTCTTAATAGATTCACATAAGCTTGGCCTCATTTTACAAGAATAGCTGATCCGGCTGCAAAATGAGGGAATTCTCTTTTCTCAATAGAAAAGGGAATTTTGCACATGGCGAAAATCCCAAAACAGCTGCCCGTTTTGGGATTTTTCTATGTCATTCCGCTAATTTTTCTAAATTGCCGTTCCGGTCCATTTTGAAGGACGGAGAGGCATGTTCATCTTCTTCAAATAAAACTAGCTTTCTGGCTCTGTTCATAATTTTCACCAAGGTTTCATAATCTTCTTGGATCGTTTTTTGGTCTTTTTCAAGCTTTTGAACTTCTGCCTCAAGCTGCTCTGTTTTGTTTTGCAATTCCTGATTTTCTTTCTTTAAACGCTCGTTTTCCATTTTTAATGCTGATGATTGCTCGTTATTGCCTTCGTAATTCTGAAGGAAGCGGATCACATCATTCATCGTCATCTCAGGCGCAGCTGCAGGCGTTTGAGGAGACAATAAGTGTGATAGACTAGCTAACTCTTCCTTAAAGCTCTCATCAACAAAAGGCATATGTTCGCCAGACATTAAAGGTTGCTCATTTTCGACAGATGGTGTTTCCGTTTTAACCGGCTCTTCTGCAGCGGTTTCTTGAGTGATTTCAGGATCAACGGCAGGAGGCTGATATAATAATCTTTTTTTTCGCAGGCTGCCCGTTTCCGAGCGCTCTCATCCGCTGCTTTCGTTGTTTCTTCGCAAGCTGAAGCGCTTTTTCATATTGATGGCGGACCACTGCGTTCCATCTGAATCCGCAGGCTGCGGATGTCCGGTTTAATTTATCGCCGACTTCTTCAAAGGCGTTCAGCTGAGTGCTGCCCTCCCTCACATGCCGAAGCACTGTTTCGGCTAAAAGCAGATCGTTTTCCTCTGACCAAGCGTCTTGTCGCTGTTTTGTCATTTATCTCAACTCCCATTTTTCTTTTCATGGTATTAGAATGTCCAGGTTGGAAAATATTTATACAAATTGGCTGAAAGAATAGGAGATACGAAGGATGGAGCGGCTTGCAGGAACAGTCGAATCCTTGTAAAATGAAGAGTGATGTGATTTTTTTTTAAAACGATTTTAGGTTATTCACATAGATGAACATAGAAATGAAGGGAAGCGTACGTCATGGCTAATGAATTTCGAGTGTGTGATGATTGCCAAGCCACTAATATCAAAACATTGCTGCCGCGTTTGAAAGAAGTGGACCCGGACGCAAAGGTTGAGGTAGGATGCCAATCTTATTGCGGGCCCGGACGGAAAAAATCATTTGCTTTTGTGAACAATCGCCCGCTGTCAGCTCCGACAGAGGATGAGCTGATTGACAAAGTAAAAAAGAAAATAAAAAAGTAAACATATTTTTTCTTAGCCTCGGCCCTCAGGTCAGGCTTTTTTGCTTCACAAGATGTGTTTTTCATGAAGATGGAACAAATCGCCGGGCAAATTCAAGGATGTTTTCAAAGAATAGAGTCGATATAATAGAAACACGGCTAAAAAAAAGAGGGAATGACGATGGCGTATCCAAATGGAAAATTATCAGAAGAAAAAGTGTTTAAAGATCCGGTGCACCGCTATGTTCATGTTCGGGACAAGCTGATATGGGATTTAATCGGAACCCGTGAATTTCAGCGTCTCCGCAGAATTAAGCAGCTCGGCACGACCTATTTGACGTTCCATGGGGCTGAGCACAGCCGGTTCAACCATTCTCTCGGTGTCTATGAAATTGTCAGAAGAATGGTTGATGACGTCTTTAAAGGCCGCCCTGAATGGGATGACAGTGAGCGCGAACTCTGTTTGGCCGCGGCGCTGCTTCATGACCTCGGGCACGGGCCGTTCTCGCATTCATTTGAAAAGGTCTTTCACCTTGACCACGAGGATTTTACAAGAGATATCATTTTGGGAGACACGGAGGTTAATCAGGTGCTCAGAAAGGTGAGCCCGGGTTTCCCTCAGGATGTTGCAGAAGTCATTGCCAAAACATATAAAAACAAGCAAGTGGTCAGCCTGATTTCGAGTCAGATTGACGCAGACCGCATGGATTACCTCCAGCGCGACGCATATTATACGGGCGTCAGCTACGGCCATTTTGATATGGAGCGGATTCTTCGGGTGATGCGGCCGCGCGAGGATCAGATCGTCATTAAAGAAAGCGGAATGCACGCTGTCGAAGACTATATCATGAGCCGTTACCAAATGTACTGGCAGGTCTACTTCCATCCTGTGACTAGAAGTGCAGAGGTTATTTTAACGAAGATTCTTCACAGGGCGAAGCAGCTGCACGATGAAGGCTATGTCTTCACTCACGCTCCGGTTCATTTCTATTCTATTTTTGAAGGGAAATTGACACTGGAGGATTATGTAAAGCTGGATGAATCTATTATTTTGTATTACTTCCAGGCCTGGGAGGAGGAAGAAGACGCGATTTTATCCGACTTGTGCCGCAGATTCATTAACCGCCAGCTGTTCCAATACGTTGAATTCAATCCGAATGAAGAAATGTCGGCTTATTTTGAGCTGACCTCATTGTTCAAAGAGGCGGGAATCGATCCGAGCTATTATTTGGTCGTTGATTCTTCATCAGATCTGCCATACGATTTTTACCGACCGGGAGAGGAAGAGGAGCGTCTGCCGATCCATCTCTTGACGCAAAACGGCCAAATTAAAGAGCTGTCCAGGCAGTCGGCTATTGTGGAATCCATCTCAGGTAAACGGCGGACGGACCACAAGCTTTACTATCCAAAGGACTTGATTTGTGACGGCTCTAAACATCCGGAAGCGAAAATGAAAATCCGGCAGCTGCTGGGACTGACATAGAAATTGGAAAGAAGGAAAAAGGAGATGTCGGGAATTTGTTGAAAGAACATGCAAAACTGATGAAGGTGTTCTCGGATTCTGGAGAAATCATCGGGCGAAAGAAGCTGCAGAAAATGATTTATATCGCCAAGAAAATGCAGTTTCCTTTCTATGAGAAATATGATTTTCACTTTTACGGACCATATTCAGAGGAACTGACGCTCCAGATTGAAGAGCTGTGCAACCTTGGATTTCTGCATGAGGTGAAGGAAAAAAAGGGCGGCTACTTTCAATACCGGTATTCGCTGACTGAGACAGGCTCCGCATTTTTAGACCATGCTGATCTGGACATGCCGGATATGAAAGGCTATATTGACAGTGTAAACAGCCGTTCATCACGGTTTTTAGAGCTTGTTTCCACGATCCTTTACTTTGACGGGCTTGAGGATGAGGAAAAGAAAGAAAAAGTCTTTACCATCAAAAGCAAGCAAAAATATACAAATGAAGAATATGACGAAGCGCTTCAATACATAGAGGAACTGAAGCAGATTTGTTAACCATACCAAGCAAAAGAAATGATCCGTTTCTTTTGCTTTTTTTATTGACAAAAGCTGCTAAGAGATTCATTATGGATAATAGTTATCCATAATGAATCAGGAGTGAATAGGATGAAAATGAAATCAGGAATGGAGCAGGCGGTTTCTGTGCTGCTGTTACTGTCACGGCTGCCGGTACAGGCTTCTTTGACGTCAGAGGCTATAAGCCAGCGATTGCGTGTGTCTCCGTCTTACTTGAAGAAGCTGATGAGAACATTAGTTCAAGCCGGTTTGGCAGAATCCTTACCAGGGACGAAGGGCGGTTTTACCCTGACGAAGCCTTTGGCGGACATTACGCTTTATGATGTTTATCAAGCGGTTGAAGGCAGAGGTTCGATGTATCAGGGGAAAGGCCTGCTGCAATCTGTATTTGAGGGAGAAAGTCACTGTGTGCTGGAGACAGTCATGGGGGAAATCGAGGATAAATGGGCCAATCTCATGAGAGAAGAATCCTTGCAGCATGTCATGGACAGAGTCGGGGAATTGTATGATCTTGAAAAAATAGATGATTGGGTAATCAAGCAAGTGAAAGGGCAATTGTAATGAAAAATAGCGGATCTTTACACAAAACAGATTCATCTACAGGAATATCTGTACTGATCGTGCTCGCACTTGGTTTCCTCATGGCAACTCTTGATGTGACCGTTGTGAATGTGGCGATGGCGGATATGAAAAACACTCTTTCAATGTCACTTTCAGGTGTAACATGGGTTGTGGACGGGTACATTCTTACTTTTGCGTCGCTTCTGCTGGCGGGCGGAGCCTTGGCTGACCGTTTCGGCTCGAAGACGATCTATATCTTAGGTCTAGCCGTTTTTGTTCTGGCCTCCTGTGTATGCGCTGCATCTATAAATGGGCAGATGCTGATTGCCGGACGTCTCATACAGGGAATTGGAGCAGCTTTGTTTATGCCAAGCTCACTCAGCCTTTTGGCTGCCTCTTATCCTGATGAGCGGGTGCGGGCGAGAATGTTTGGGCTGTGGGCCGCGCTTGTTTCCGCCGCTTCAGGCCTTGGGCCCTTTATCGGGGGAGTGCTGGTACAGTTGGCGGGCTGGCAGAGTATTTTTCTGATCAATGTGCCAATAGGGGCTGCTGCGCTCATTTCAGCTTACCGAATCCTCAGCCGCGTTCCGGGAAAAAGCAGCCGCGTGAACATCGTTGGGCATCTGCTTGGCATGATGGCTCTCGGGTTTCTTTCCTATGCTTTGATACAGGGGCCTTCAGTGGGCTGGCGCTCGCCAGTGATTCTTGTAGCATTTACTGCAGCGATTTTGGCATTTGTGCTGTTTTTGCTGCGGGAAATTTCTGCAAAAGCACCCATCCTGCCGGCGTCCTTATACAAAAGCGGCCGCTTCTCAGCTGCCCAATTTATCGGGTTTTTGCTGAATTTCGCCCTTTTTGGCGGCATGTTTATGCTCAGCCTTTTTTTGCAGGAAGCAGGAGGCGCAAGTTCCTTTATGGCTGGAGTGGAGCTGCTGCCGATGATGGCGGTCTTCGTGATCGGCAATCTGCTGTTTGCCCGTCTGGCGAATCGGTTTGAAGCCGGGCAGCTTATGTTTGTATCAATGGCGGTCAGCTGTATCATTGCATTGCTGTTGTTTGTGCTGATTTCTCCGGATTTTCCTTATTGGCAGCTGGCGGTATTGATGTCTGTTATGAACCTCTGTACCGGTATTACAGTTCCTGCCATGACAACTGTGATCATGCAGGCTGCCGGGCAAAGACATGCGAATATCGCCGGTGCGGCGTTAAATACAAACCGGCAAATCGGAGCCTTGGTCGGCGTAGCGATAACCGGGGTGATTATTCATCTGTCCGCCACTTGGTATGCCGGTGCCGGGTTTACGTTTTTGATGATGGGAGCGGCATACAGCCTCGCTGCATTGCTTGTATGGCTGTTTCTGGTTGCCCATAACGGAACTGTTGCGTCAGAAAAAAATGTAAATCACTGATTGCGCTTTGTGGGAATATATAGTAAGATATAAAAAATTATTGAAACAACAGGCACTGATAAGGACACGAGATGCTTTTTACGGTTTCCAGAGAGGGAAGGACAGCTGAGATCTTCCTAACGCAGGGAAAGCAGCTTACCGCCTTTGAGCCGTATCGGGGAAAACAAGTATCTGATACCGTCATGCTGCGTTACAGCATCTTCAAGCCGATCACCATGTGTAATTGATCGGGAATTTGGGTGGAACCACGGATGATCAACACATTCGTCCCTTTTAGAGGGATGGGTGTGTTTTTTTATATGAACTACATAAATGCGTTGAAAAGGACACGAATGATAGTTACGGTTTTCAGAGAGGGAAGGAAAGGTGAGAGCTTCCCAGCTTAGGAATATCATTTACCGCCTTGGAGCAGCATTGGGGAACTGAAGTATCCAATGCCGTCTATGCTGCGTTACAGCACCGAGCCGACAATATAGTATTTGTCGGGAACTTGGGTGGAACCACGGGTTAATCACACACTCGTCCCTATCTGTGGGACGGGTGTGTTTTTTTATGAATTGAATACATGCGATGAAAAGGACACGAATGATAGTTACGGTTTTCAGAGAGGGAAGGAAAGGTGAGAGCTTCCCAGCTTAGGAATATCATTTACCGCCTTGGAGCAGCATTGGGGAACTGAAGTATCCAATGCCGTCTATGCTGCGTTACAGCACCGAGCCGACAACATAGTATTTGTCGGGAACTTGGGTGGAACCACGGGTTAATCACACACTCGTCCCTATCTGCGGGACGGGTGTGTTTTTTTATATACAACAATGAATAAGGAGTGTTCTAAAATGAGTAAACATGTACACATTCAGCTTCCGGACGGACAGATCCAGGAATATCCGAAAGGCATCACAATCAAAGAAGCGGCTGGTTCTATCAGTTCCAGTCTGCAAAAGAAAGCGGCCGCAGGTCAGGTCAACGGCAAGCTTGTTGATCTCAGTTTCAAGCTGGAGGAAGATGCTGAGCTTTCGATTGTCACACTCGATTCACAAGAAGGCTTGCAGGTGCTTCGCCACACAACAGCGCACGTGCTGGCCCAAGCAGTAAAACGGCTGTACGGCGAAGTGTCATTGGGGGTAGGGCCTGTGATTTTAGACGGCTTCTACTATGACATGAAGCTGGGGAAAAGCTTGGCATCAGGAGACTTAGAGGCCATCGAAAAAGAAATGAAAAACATAATAAATGAAAACCTTGAAATCAAACGTATGGAGGTTTCTTACGAAGAGGCTGAAGAGCTGTTTGCACAAAAAGACGAGCGGCTCAAGCTTGAGATTTTAAAGGATATTCCGCGTGGGGAGGATATCACACTGTACCAGCAAGGGGAATTCGTTGACCTGTGCCGCGGGCCGCACCTCCCTTCTACAGGAATGATCAAGGCGTTCAAACTGACAAGAGTATCAGGCGCTTATTGGCGCGGAGACAGCAAAAATGAAGTCCTGCAGCGGGTGTACGGGGTTGCGTTTCAAAAGAAAAAAGATTTGGATGCGCACCTGCATATGCTGGAAGAAGCGGCAAAACGAGACCATCGCAAGCTCGGCAAACAGTTAGGGCTGTTTATGTTTTCTGAAGAAGCGCCGGGGATGCCGTTTTATTTGCCGAAAGGGCAGATTGTCCGCAATGAGCTGGAGCGCTTCTCGCGTAAGCTGCAAACAAATGCCGGCTACGATGAGGTGCGTACGCCGTTTATGATGAATCAGCGGTTATGGGAGCAGTCAGGCCATTGGGACCATTATCGCGACAATATGTACTTTTCAGAAGTGGATGATACAAGGTTCGCAATGAAGCCGATGAATTGTCCCGGCCATATGCTCATTTTTAAAAACAGCCTGTATTCTTATCGGGATCTGCCGATTCGCATGGCGGAATTCGGACAGGTGCACCGCCATGAATACAGCGGCGCTTTAAACGGAATGCTTCGCGTTCGGACGTTCTGTCAGGATGACGCCCATATTTTCGTTCGGGAGGATCAGATTGAGAGTGAGATCAAAGAAGCGATTCGGCTGATTGATGAGGTATATCGGACATTTGGTTTCGAGTATTCAGTTGAGCTTTCGACTCGCCCGGAGGATTCATTAGGCGATGACAGCCTTTGGGAAGCGTCGGAATGTGCCTTAGCACGCGTCCTTGAGGAGCTTGGCCTCTCTTATGAGATCAATGAAGGTGATGGGGCGTTTTACGGGCCGAAAATTGATTTCCACATAAAAGATGCCCTGAAACGGAGCCACCAATGCGCGACAATTCAGCTTGATTTTCAAATGCCGGAAAAATTTGATTTAACATATATCAACGAACTCAATGAGAAGGTTCGTCCCGTTGTCATCCACAGAGCGGTTTTCGGCTCAATCGACCGTTTCTTCGGCATTTTGATCGAGCATTACGGCGGGGCTTTTCCAGTCTGGCTCGCACCGCTCCAGGTTCAAATCATACCGGTTTCGCACGTTCACTTAGACTATTGCAGAAAAGTGCAGGCGGAGCTGAAGCAGGTGGGGATAAGAGCCGGCATTGATGAGCGCAATGAGAAGCTGGGCTATAAAATCAGAGAATCGCAGGTGCAGAAAATCCCGTACGTGCTGGTGCTTGGAGATCATGAGGAGCAGGAGGATGCGGTAAACGTCCGCCGATTCGGACATCAGCAGAATGAACATGTTCCTTTTCAGACATTCAAAGATAAGCTTGTGAAACAGGTGGAAAATCGAGGCATGTAGGATAAAAGCTGTGAATTCACATTTTGCTTTTTTGACTTTCCCTATTCGGAATCAGTAAAATAATAAGTAAATCATATCGTTCGTATGTTATGAATGCATCTCGAAATGGGGAAATTGACATGGACCATGACAAACTGGAAGCAAATTTGCTGGATCACGCACTTACAAAATATTTGAAAAGCACGAAGCAATTAGATGAAGCCACCGTTCCGAAACACGTGAATAATGTAAGAGGGTTTATTCTGCGGATCATATACAGACATGGGAGCTGCACCATAAAGGATATTTTGAAGGAGGTCACACTGTCTCCCTCTGCCACGACCACAGCTCTGAATCATTTAGAGCAGGAAGGGTTTATTGAGAGATCCAGAAATAACAATGACCGCCGCACTGTATGGATTACGCTTTCTGAATCGGGCCGGGGAGCGGCTGAACAAATGATCGAAAACCGCCAGCAGCTGATTGACGGCATGTTTGAACGTTTAACAGCCGAAGAGAAAGAGACGTTCTTGGCGATTATTGCGAAGCTGGCTCAATAGGGATAATAAAAGCCGGTGCGCGAAGCGCCGGCTTTATAGAGATTATTCCATATCGCTCAGGCGTTTGCCTGCGACGGCATAATGGTCTTTTCTCATTTCTTCTATAAAGACAACAATTTTTTCTTCAGAAGCACCGGTTGTTTCCTTTACGGCTTCTGTTACTTTCTCGACAAGATTGCGTTTTTGCTCGTCTGTACGGCCTTCGAGCATTTTGACAGTTACGTATGGCATGGGTGCTGAATCCTCCTTTATCTCGTTTCCTCTCTTTAGAAAAAGAGGCTTCTTATAGTATACTGAATAAAGTAAATTCTTGCATTTTGAGAAAGAGGGATATCTCACTTGGACCGTTTCTTATATTATCCGTTATCTTTAATGCCATACCTCGTCATCACGCTAATTGTGTCGTTTACGATGCACGAGCTTGCCCACGCTTATGTCGCATACAAATTCGGTGACGATACGGCGAAAAAACAAGGAAGACTGACGCTGAATCCCATTAAACACCTTGATCCGTTCGGAACCATTTTGATTTTGGTGGCCGGCTTCGGGTGGGCGCGCCCCATTCCCGTGAATCACCGCTTCTTTAAGAAACCCCGGCTTGCCGGTGTGCTCGTATCTATAGCCGGGCCCGTCAGTAACCTGATTCTTGCGTTTATTGGTTTCTTTTTGTTAGTGTTGATGCATGCGTACGGAATGGAAATGCTTGCGGCGTTCAGCACGGGGCTGGATCAGTTTTTTTCTATTTGGATACAGCTGAATCTTGTCTTGTTTTTATTTAATCTGCTGCCGCTTCCTCCGCTCGATGGCTATCGAATTATAGAAGATCTCGTTCCGCCGGGCGTGCGTGCCAAAATGACGCAGGCGGAGAGCTACGGCTTTATCGTATTTTTGGTGCTGTTTGTGACACCGCTCGGATCTTACGTGCTGTGGCCGATGCTCAATGCAGGAAGAGATTCGATTTTAAAGCTGTTTTCAGCGATATTTCAACCGCTTTTGTAGGAGGTAGAACTTCATGGAAGAAAAAAAGAAAAAATCAATCGGGTTTAATATTATCAAAAGTGATCCGACAGACGGACACGGTGGTTTTGGCGTAGGGGCACTCAGCCTTGATAACATTTCTCCCGTATTCGTTGATGTAGAGGAAAAAGAAGCGTTCGTAGACATCGGCGCCATGCATGCCCGCAGCACCGTTGAAAAAGGAATTAAATTTCTCCCGAATAAAGAAGAAGTTCCGAACGGAAAACCATACTGGCTTGTGTGGGTAACGATTGACAGAAAAGAAGAGGGGCCTTATTACGCTGGTGTGACAGCCTGTGAAATGACGGTCGACAGAAGCATCAGAAGAGGCTACAAGTCGCTGCCTGAGCATGTGAATTTGATGGATAAATCCATGAAACGGAAAATCATCGTTGATAAAATGGACGACAGCTCGAAGCGTGTACTAGGCGAATTTCTGAAAAAGCATGATCAGGGCCTATGGGACCGTTCCTCAGATGAGTTAAAAACGAGCCTGCTTCCGGAAAACAATTAATTTATGAATTTTCTGTGAACTTTTAAAGTATTTGAGATATTTTTCGTAAACATTGAGTAAACTGGTGATACAGAAATAGGACATGGAAAATCCCGAGCCGAAACAAGACTCGGGGTTTTTCATTTTTTAGGGGGATATGAGTCGGCGACTGGGAGATGAAAGCCGGCGTCGAAGAAATAAGAAATTCACCACTTTATCCCAAAACTGATTGTTCAGCTCGATTGTCTAACATTCTTCCATCGATTATGAAGGAACCATACGAATAACCCGGCCTCCGAGGAGCCGGGTTATTTTCAATGATGTCGCCCCAGCCATTTGTCCCACCACTTTTTCTCGGAAGCGGGCTTTTCTTTGGATGGAAGCCGGTCTTTTGTTTGTTTTGCGGGTTCTGCCCCGTAGCACACGTTTGCTGGTTCTGTGCCTTTCACAAAATATGTGTAATGCTTAGCGGCACAGCCGGGACCTGATGAGTAGCCTGTTTCCGGATCAATGTACACACCGGTTACGCCTTTTGGCGGCTTGAACGCGGTTTCTGGTTCGCCTTTGAGCGCGTCCTCCATGAAGTCCGCCCAAATGGTTTTAGCATAGCTTTTTTCTTCGACCGAGTCGATGGTGCTGTTTTTGTCATAGCCGGTCCAAACACCTGCGGCCAGCTTCGGATTGAAGCCGATCATCCAGCTGTCTGCGCTGGTGGTTCCTGATTTTCCGGCATACGTTCTTGTCAGGCGGTTGGCTATCGTTCGCCCCGTAACCGACGTATATCCATTTAAATCGGTATCAAACATGCCTGTCATCATACTCGCTGTGACAAAAGCGGCTTTTTCATCAAGCACCTGTTTATGCTGATTCGGGTTTTCGTACAGCACGTGGCCGGCTGCGTCCGTTACCCTTGAAATAAAAGTCGGTTCGATTTTCTTTCCGCCATTTGCGAGCATGGCATAGGCGTTGACCATCTCAATCGGGCGTACGGGTTCGGTGCCGAGTGCCAGAGACGGCAGTGCTTGAAGATGGGCGGTAATGCCAAATTCCTTTGCCGTCTTTACAAGTTTGTTCGTGCCGAGAAAAAGATGCGTTTTCACAGCGTAGATATTGTCGGAAAGCGCCAGCGCCTGCAGAAGCGTAATCGGCTTGTTGGCATAGTATCCGTTATAGTTGCTTGGAGAATAGGTTTCTCCCTTTGCGTCAATTTGAAACTCGGTTTCTTCGCTTTTCATCAAAGTGACTGGCGTAAATCCGCTCTGAATCGCTTTATAGTACAGCAGCGGCTTGATCGTCGAAGCAGGCTGGCGCTTCGCCTGTGTCGTCCGGTCAAACGGGCTTTTTTGATAATCCCTGCCGCCGACAAGAGCGAGAACGTTTCCGGTGCGGGGATCAATGGCTGAAAACCCGACTTGAATGTCAGAGCCCGCGTTAACCGTTTCGGTAATGGTCTCCTCGGCGATGCGCTGCATCCGTTTATCTACCGTTGTATAGACGTTTAACCCGCTCGTTTCAATTTGCTCCCGTGTCATGCCGAGCTTTTTCTCCAGCTCTCTCATCGCATTGTCATAGAAATAAGGAGCCTTTCTCTTGGAAACTTGTTTATTCAAAGGCTGATAGGAAAGAGGTTCCTTGATCAGTTCATCCGCTTTCTTTTGGCTGATCATCTGCTGCTTTTCCATCATCCGCACAATCGTTTTCTGGCGCTCCTTGGCCTTCGTCTCATTGACATACGGTGAATAGCCGGAAGGTCCTTTCGGGATTCCTGCCAGAAGCGCCGCCTCCGCATCCGTCAGGTTTTTGGCATGCTTGCCGAAATACAGGCGGGAAGCTGCTTCAATGCCGTAGGCGCCGTGTCCGTAGTAAATCGTATTTAAATAGCCTTCTAATATCTCGTCCTTAGAATAGTTTTGTTCCAGACGGATCGTATAGAACGCCTCATTCCATTTCCGTTTCCACGTTTTGTCGTGTTCAAGGTATAAGTTTCTCGCATATTGCTGGGTGATGGTGCTTGCACCCTGAACCTTGGCAAATGCTTTCAGGTCAGCAAGCGCCGCGCCGGCCATGCGTTTATAATCAAAGCCGTGATGATCGTAGAAATTCTGGTCCTCAATCGCCACTGTCGCTTTTACGATCGTCGGATTCATGTCCTTTAAGGGGACCCAATAGCGCTTTTCGCCGTAGTTCGTTTCCCCGAGCTTTGAGCCGTCACTCGCATACAAAATCGTGGATTGCGGCACTTGCACCGAGGGAGCGCCCTGGTATTTGGCTATCAAGATGACAGTCATAAACACGGCAGCTGCCGCCAAGGCCGCAAAAGCCCCTAAAAAGATAAAGGCGCGAACGGTTTTCAGCGTCAGTCTCAGCCGTTTATTTGTCATTGCATCCACAACGGGTTCCCCCCTTTTTTTATGTTTCTACTATTATGAGAAAAAAAGATCGTTTTTAAACATCGCAGAACAGGACGCATCTTTACTTTTTCCCCGCCATCCTCTATACTTTTTCCTTAGGTGAAAATGAGATTTCAACCGAGAATAAAAGCTGATAAGACGCTTACAATAAATGAATACAGCCTCGAAAGGGAGATGACAATTGAGCGAACTTTGGTACACAGAGAAGCAGACGAAAAACTTTGGCATTACGATGAAGGTTAACAAGACGTTACATACAGAACAAACGGAGTTTCAGCATTTAGAAATGGTGGAAACAGAAGAGTTCGGCAACATGCTGTTTTTGGACGGCATGGTGATGACATCTGAAAAAGACGAATTCGTTTATCACGAAATGGTGGCGCATGTGCCATTATTTACGCACCCAAATCCGGAGCACGTTCTTGTAGTCGGCGGCGGTGATGGCGGCGTTATCAGAGAAATCCTGAAGCATCCAAGCGTGAAAAAAGCGACACTTGTAGATATTGACGGCAAGGTGATCGAATACTCTAAAAAGTTCCTTCCTTCTATCGCAGGCAAACTGGATGATCCGCGCGTTGACGTGCAGGTAGATGACGGATTTATGCACATTGCAAAATCTGAAAATCAATACGACGTCATTATGGTAGATTCAACTGAACCAGTCGGACCGGCTGTAAACCTGTTTACAAAAGGATTCTACGCAGGAATCGCAAAAGCGCTGAAAGAAGACGGTATTTTCGTTGCGCAGACGGACAACCCATGGTTTACACCCGAATTAATCACAAATGTACAGCGCGACGTGAAGGAAATCTTCCCGATTACGAAGCTGTATACGGCGAACATTCCGACATATCCAAGCGGTTTGTGGACATTTACAATTGGCTCGAAAAAATATGATCCGCTTGCAGTGGAAGACAGCCGTTTCTTCGATATTGAGACGAAATATTACACAAAAGATATTCATAAAGCGGCATTTGTTCTGCCGAAATTTGTGAGTGACCTGATTAAATAATGAAGGTATGGCGCAGGAGCGAATCTTGCGCTTTTTTACAGGAAAGCGAGGGTATTATAGATGAGATTTGATGAAGCTTATTCAGGAAAAGTATTTATCGCGAGCCGTCCCGAGTGGGAAGAGGCGGACGCCATTCTTTACGGCATGCCGATGGACTGGACAGTCAGCTATCGCCCGGGCTCACGCTTTGGTCCAAGCAGAATCCGTGAGGTGTCAATCGGCCTTGAGGAATACAGCCCATATTTAGACCGCGATCTGGCTGACTTGAACTTCTTTGACGCCGGCGACATTCCGCTGCCGTTCGGAAATCCGCAGCGAAGCCTGGATATGATTGAAGAGTACGTGGACAGCATTTTAGAAAAAGGGAAGTTCCCAATGGGTATGGGCGGGGAGCACCTCGTGTCATGGCCTGTCATTAAAGCAATGTACAAGAAATACCCAGACCTTGCGATTATCCATTTTGACGCACATACAGATCTTCGTGTTGATTATGAGGGAGAACCGCTTTCTCACTCCACGCCGATCCGTAAGGCGGCAGAATTGATCGGACCGCACAATGTGTATTCATTTGGAATCCGTTCCGGCATGAAAGAAGAGTTTGAATGGGCGAAGGAAAACGGCATGCACATCTCAAAATTTGAAGTGCTTGAACCGCTGAAAGAGGTGCTTCCGAAGCTGGCGGGCCGTCCGGTTTATGTCACAATTGACATTGACGTATTAGACCCTGCACACGCACCGGGTACAGGAACGGTTGACGCCGGCGGCATCACGTCTAAAGAATTGCTTGCATCCGTCCATGAAATTGCGCGTTCAGAGGTAAACGTAAAGGGCGCTGATTTAGTGGAAGTAGCACCGGTGTATGACCACTCAGAGCAAACGGCAAACACAGCCAGCAAAATCATCCGTGAAATGCTGCTTGGGTTTGTGAAATAAGAAGGTAGGCCCGTGTTGACTGGTATAAGCCATTCAGTACGGGCTTGTTTTATTTTTTTCAATCTTAATAGGTGCTTAAAGTGGAATGAATTAAGGAGATAAGAGGTTTTGAATTATTATGATTTTCAATGAAAATTATTGAAGCGGTGTTGGCAATCATAATATCAATATAGATGAAAATTAAATTGAAAGATATTGAATTCTATAATTTAACTTTTCAGGAGAGAAGGAAGAGAATATAAAAATACAATTCAGGAAATATGAATTGATTTCCTGAATTGTAATACAAGATTAATTAAGTGGGAATTTATATGTTATCCTTTTATTTGATTTGTTTATCAAGGAATAATAAACAAATAATTTAGAGGTTGTGGGATCAAAATTTTTATAGTTAAAGTTTACGTCTTTGCCTTTTGTCATTTTCAAACCGACATAGCCTCGTATAGTTTTCCCAGCAGGAATTGAAGTATTGAATTGATACTTTTCTGGAAGATCTAAATTATACGCCATTAAATTGTAATAGTGATCAAAGCCACCAAAAAAAAGATATTTCATTCCATCAGGTGAGAGCTGTTCCAGCGTTATTTCGTGCTTGGATGTATTTGTTATATCCAGCGGCAAAATGTATAACAATCTTTTCATATTAAGATCCTCATCCATAAATTCAATTGGTTTTAATGGTTTGAGAACATGATAAGTAATCCCGGCACCCGTATCGATCATACGATTTTTCGGAAGGTTTGTGATATGAGGAGAGTAATTATCATTATGATTATTCAGTTTATAATAACGAAAACTACTACCAGCAACAATAATTAAAAAAATGGTTATTAACAATATTGCTCGTTTATTCATTATCCTCACCCAGTCTACCATTGCTAATATGTATAACTCTGTCTACAATATTATTTTCAGTCAGGGTTTCATCATGACTTGCAACGACTATTGTAGTTCCCTTTTCTTTTTCTTTTTTCAATAAATCAGTGATTAGCTGAATTCCTTTTTTGTCGAGTGCGTTAGTCGGTTCATCTAAAAGCAGCAGTGATGGAGACTCCATTAGTGCTTGTGCTAGGCCTAAACGTTGCTTCATTCCTAAGGAATAACGTTTTACCTTACGGTTGTCTTCAGGATCTAATCCTACTTGCTCTATCATTTTTCGGATCTCTTGGTCTGAAACTTTCTTATTAATTGAAGCTAAGAATTTCAAATTTTGATAACCGGTATAGACAGGTATAAAACTGGGATATTCAATTAATATCCCAGTATTTATAGAAAAATCTGTATCTTTTCCTATAATGAGATTATTGACAATAATTTGCCCTTTGGTTAATTTTAAAAGCCCTGCGATTGCTCTTAAAATCATTGTTTTTCCAGAGCCATTATGTCCTTTTAATACTACAAACTCATTTTTTTTGATAGTTAAATTAATATCATTAAGTACAAGATTTCCTTTTAACTTCTTATATACATTTGTACATTCTATAAATGCAGTCATAATTAATCTCCTAAAATGTCTATTTTTTTTATGCGAATCATTCCTACAAAGCAGCATGAGATGCAAAATAAAGCAATTACACCAATAAATATTGGCAAATGAATAGCAGAGCCATTAGAATAACTCATATTTATTGATGAATGATCGGCGAAATACCATCTGCCTGGTATGGCTAACGAGGTAAAAAAGAATTTTGAATGAACAAATATGGATATGATGAGATACACAATTGAAATAACTAATGAAATAATAAACGAAAAGAAATACGTTAATGTTTCAAAAACTAGAGTATAAACAGCTGTCACTGAATATTGAATTAACATTAAAGAAAGAACAGGTTTGATCTCTCCAATTGTTATTGTACCTTTGAATATTAGAAAGAAAATGAAATAGAATGAAAACCAGACAATCCAGATTATCAAGCAAAAAAACCATAAGGAAAACACTTTGCTTAACCAAAAAGCTAATTTATTGTTTAATTTAGGTATTAATAAAGTTCCTGATTTTTGAAAGTCATTATATGAAAAATGCCCAATAATAAGTAAAGGGAATAGCTGAAGGCAAATCCACGTAAAGGGGATTGAAAATTTATGTTGTGAATAAAGCTCATGTAATTCAAAAAAGTTTAGTGAATGAAAGACATTCATATAATTATTTAAAAGATTGTGCTGGTCTAGTTGGCCAGATTTATAACTATTCCAAAAAGAAACAAAATAGACTAGCAAAGCTGCTAAACTTATAAAAAGAAAAGTTGCTTTACAATCATGCAGCCTCATCATAATATCCCTTTTTAACAAATGAAAAATAGAATGCATTAGTACGTTCCTTTCTGGTCGTTAGGCCTCAAATAGTCTTGTTTTTTAACTATTTGAATACACACTCCGAACAAAATAAACATCAGCCCTACTCTGAATACCAATAGATCCTTTAAATCATCAAAATTTAATAAAAATCCGTTTAAGAAGAGAATGCCGTTACATTCTAGATAATCAAACAAAAATAAAATTATTTCTATTATTACAACTAATATTTGATTTGTTAAAAGGATTAAAAACGATGTCAAGTAAGCAATGAATATATAGGCGAATACATGAGTTGAAAAATTACTAACAGTTAACAGATTATTATCAATATTATATGTAAAGCACAATATATAGATTTCTCCCATAACAATAATGCCTAGTATAGCTGAAAAAGAAATGCTTTTAAGGAAATAGTACCCTACTATCTTAAATGAACTATTCAGCCGAATCACGGCATGATCCATGAAATAATCGGAAGACACTAATAGAGTAAATACTACAATTAATGGAGCTATCAATAATACAAGGTGCTGATATGTAAAGATTTGATCGATAATATGGTCATTTTGCGTCTGTATTGATCTCTTAAAAAATATAAATATAATTATAGCATTGATAGAAAAGAGTATAGAAAAACCAAAATATTTGCTTATGAATTTTTGTTTTAAAAGATTATAATAAAACACGGCGCTTTTTACCCCATAAAAATATTAAAAGACCTAATATAATTAATACTAAGTTTAATAAAGAAAAAATTTGTAAATTAAAAAAACCATTTTTATTAATAATATATCTTTGAGGATTATAATCTGGATTCAAGATAGTAATGCCAAGTAAATTCACAACAAACGGTATAATATATACAAAATAAGTTTTTTTAATGAAAAAAGAAAAAGATAGCCCGACTGTTGATAAGATAGCACCGTATAGTCCATTTATAAGTATTAGGATTAACGTATAGAGCAGTGGATGTTCATAATAAATGTTAGCAAGGTCACTACCATTAGAAACCACATTTTGCATGTAATTTATGATTCCATCAGGTTTAATGGATGGATAAGTCATCAAAAATAAATATAAATTAATACTTAAAGGAATTATAATAATCAAAAAAGAGCACAAGAAATTAAACACGATAAGTGTATTAAAGTATTTGCTTTTAGTTGTTTTTATTATAGTGTTCATAAAATATCCAGAATTCACATCAAATCTATATATACTTGTAATTGGCAAGGTAGCCAAAATAGGAAGTATCATCAACCATACTGTTGAAGGAATAACAGAATTACCCTGTAATATGTTCGATAAAAAAGGTGATTTGTGAACTTCGTAAGGCAGATTTGAATGATTATTAAACACTACAATATCCAAGTACTGGTATAGTACTATGAGAGTACTAAATATAAGTGAAAAATATAGTGTCTTGCTTTTTAGAAGCCTGTAAATGAAAAAATAGGTCATATTTATACCTCCTGTTATTAAAATGAATTAAGGTAATCATTTTCATATATTACCACATTTATAAATCATCATGATTAATTTAAGGGAAAAATAAACTTTAAAAAGCGGTTTTACATATCGTAAAACCGCTCAAACCCTATTTAGAAGCAAAATTCCATTAATATTCTATGTATTTGCCTTTAGGTTTAACACTGTCAGGACTCCAATTTGTTTTGTACGCATTATTTTCCCAGCTGTAACCACCAAATCGAACGGGAACATTTTTACCATAACTTTCAACTGCTGTGTTCACAAATAAATAAGTGTTTCCTGGCTTTACCTCTCCTTCATGTTTTTTTCCAGATACGTTTTTCCAGTCTCGTCCTTTAGAGTGAACGTTAGCATCTGCTTCAGTCCAAACATTAAAACTGCTGTTCTTGTCAGAGCTTATCACTTTCATATACATAGAGCTTTTGTTCTGTTTTCTGCGTGCAGTTGTATAATCATAAGGAGACCATACTCTAAAAGTAAAATGGACAGTTGAATCAGAAGTATTGGCAGCGGCATGCACAGCACTTGTGACTCCAAAAGATGAAACAGCAAGCCCAAATATTATAAACATTTTACTTATATGTTTTTTAACTGTAAATTTCATTTGTTATTATTCCTCCGAGTATTCTTCAATTGAAGATTAAAGATAACTTAAGTCCTATATATAATAATGTATAATACAGGAAAAGTAAATGAAATTTAAGGAAAAAATTCATTTGTTTATTAATATTTAATTTAAAGGAAGTGAAAAGACTGATAAATTTCTAAGTGAATAAATATAAAAAGGGAAATGTTAACGAAATAACATTTCCCTTTTTATATTTTAAGTGTTTAAATCATTCCTCGTTGTGCAACTTCAATTTGGTGTGTAGGTGCATTTGCAATAGTTGTTGCCACGAACACAGTGCTTAGAGCCAGACAAGAGAGTAATAGTTTAGACTTCAATTTCATACAAACTCACTCCTCCTTGAATAAGTTGCCTTACTTGTTCCACCTTCAAAAAATAAGCAGAAGCTTTTTGAAAATTTTTACGTTCATGATAATATTTTGCCACATCAATAGCGAAATCTTCAAGATCAGCATACAACATTTTACTTTCGAGAAAATCAAAAAATCCTTGAATTGCTTCTTCATCCGGGCCTGATAAGTATAAAGATTTCAAAAATTCAAACTCTGATAAATATATTACATCTCCGGCCTTTTGTGAATAAGCCATTCCCTTACTATGATATTCATGAGCTTTATCCATTTTTCCTAATTTATAATGGATCTGTGTAATTAAAAAATACGCTTGAGGTAAGGAAGGAAGAATATTTGATTCTTCAAAAACAGCTATTGCTCTTTTGAAATAAGTTATGGCATCCTCATATTGGCTTTGGCTGTTTTTACAAAGCCCGATATTGTACAAAGTTCTTCCCATTAATTGGGGCTGCTTTTCAGCTTCTGCCATAGAATAAGCTTTTTGAAAATGTGAGATGGCATCCTCATACTGTTTTAAATCTAAAAAATTGGTGGCAAATAAAGAATGACACTGCAGCAATCTTATATTATAAGCTTCATTTTCTTTGTATATTTCATATGCTTGCCGTGCATAGTCCATTGAAAAATACGTTTGTTTCATATAGTAATAAGATTCAGACATCTTAAAGAAAAACTCAGCTTTCTCTATCCGATCCTTAACGAATATCAGCTTGCTTTCGGCCTTCTTGAAAAATTTAATAGCCGACAGATATTCCCGCTGGTCCAGCTCATACATGCCTCTGAAGAAATTAAAATAGTACTCAAGCAGACCAGTTAAACGAGCCTGTTTTTTATCAATCTCAAGCAGCAGATCAGACAGTCTCGGCTGTTCCTCAATCCTCATTTTTTCTAACGGTTCAAGGTACTCAAGCATCAGGTTGTGCCGAAACTCCATTAGTGAATAGTACAAATGAAGGTCTTGATCTTCTTCCATGTGATCCAGCTCTTGCTTGATTTCTCGTCGCAAATATTCTGCATCGGGTATGCTAAATCGGCGTATGTACATATACCATTCGTTAATCTTTTCTCCGATGGAAGAAGAAGATATGACACCTGTCACGTTTGCAAATCCCTCCCTTCATAATTCTATATATGTCATATTTTATCATCAACATTCTTGTGAGAAGCGCAAAAAAACCGCAATTTTTTCTTTCGTTACACCGCATGTTTGGAAATATATTTTCAAAAAGAAGCGTTTACCCTCAGCAATTTGTACAAGCAAACACGTTATCCTTCCATATTCTGTTATATCTGCGTGAGCAGTGTATGTCTGAAAAGGAAGTGAAGGAATGAGAAAAAACAAGCTTTCCTTTAAAGAAAAAGCAGGAACAGAACAAGAAGAGTGCTTATGTTTTTGTGAGGGAGAAGCAAGCCGAGAAGCCATGTTTCAAGCACCGATTGAATTACCTGAAGGGTTTGTCGTTGATCCGGCTGAAGCTGTTGCAAACGTGACGTGGAATGCAGACAGCCTTTCTTGTGTCAGTGACCGTTGCTTAATTCAAACGGGGCCTGAGCCTGATGAGGTCGGTGTTCAATTTGCAGTGAGCCTGCAGGGAACCGTTACGCTACTCGTCAGTGTCTCACCTGTGCGAAATCAATATGGACAAGGGGACGGGGCTGTTTCCGTCATTCACAATGCAGAGATCGATCAAGTCGTCTATTATTCCGATGAACCGGATGATTGCCCGGATATCAGTGACATCACGATTGAGAACCTTGTTGTTGTTCCGCCGTTTTACGGCAGTCCTTTATCGGTGACGGGGACGATTGTGCTTGTGCCGGAGCCGGAACCCGTCTATGCGTTTACAGCGAATTCAAATGATCAATCAGTTTCTGTGATTGATACAAACACTCATTCTGTTGTGACAACGATTGCTCTTCCGTACAATCCGGCAGGTATTGAAATTACCCCAGATAAAAGCGCTGTGTTTGTCTTACATCCCAACAATAATGTGATTTCTGTCATCGATTATGACACATTAACAGTGACAGCATCTATATTGCTGGATCAGCCGCCTCGATTGATTAGATTTATCCCTAATCATGAGTTTGCTTATGTTTTCACCGGTACTGCGGTTTCTGTGATTGGAATTGATACGTTAACTGTGGATAGGTCGATTCCTGTGGAAGGGTATGATGTTGCAATCGATCCCAATGGGTTATTTGCCTATGTTCTAAATTTTGGCATCGTGCAAAAAGTGGACCTAACTACCGGTGAAGTCACAGGAACAATTGAACGAGAGCTTATCGTATCAACCATAGAAACAAATTGGCCGGAGCGGTATGCCTATGTATTAGAACAAGAATTCTTTTTTAATTATTTGACGGTTATTGATTTAAATACGTTTACCATCAGCAGCACCCAAGAGCTGGAGTATGAAGGGGAATATCGAATGTTTACGAGTGGAGCAGAGGTGTATTTATATGACGGCTTCACTGGCAATTTATATTCTGTCAGTCCAAATGGAGCAGGCGTTATAGGAAATGTTCCGCAGTCGGCAAGAGACTTTGCGTTTACCCCGAATGGCGAATTTCTGTATGCAACTCATGTTCTAGAACAGAGCATCACTGTTTACAACACGGAGGATTACTCCGTGGAGACTGTCATATCTCTTGGGGTTTCACCGGGAGCTATTGCGATTTAATCAACTATGTGTGGTGCATTTCTAAAAGGACGTGAAATCATGAAAAAGAATGATCTTTCTGCTTTACAGGAAAATTGTTTCTGTTTTTGTGATGAGGAAATTAGCCGGGAAGCGCCGTTTCAAGTGCCGATAGATATCCTTGAGGGCTTCAAGGTTGATTCGGCCGAAGCGTCAGCGGCTGTTACATGGAGTACAGACAATTTGTCCTGTATCAGTGAGCCTTGCTTAATCCAGACTGGGCCGGAACCAGATATCGGTGTTCGATATGCCGTGAGAGTACAAGGGACCATTACGCTTCTTGTCAGTGTGTCGCCTGTACGAAATCAATATGGACAAGGGGACGGGGCTGTTTCTGTGATTCATACTGAAGAGATTGATCAAGTTGTTTATTATGCAGCACAGTCTGACCGCTGTCCTGATTTTAATCAAATGACAGTGGAAGATCTTCTCATCGTGCCGCCTTTCTACGGCAGTCCGCTCACGGTGGCCGGGACACTTGTTTTACCGCCATCGCCAGACCCTCAATCGTATGTGTTTACTGCCAATACTGGAGACAGCATGGTTTCGGTCATTGATGCAGATTTAAACACTATTGTAAAAACAATCCCGTTTTCTGCTGTGCCAACTAATCTAGGCGTTACTTTCGATAAAGCATTCACGTATGTTCTCCATGGGAATACCAACCTTGTCTCAGTGATTGATAATAAAACATTAACCATCATAAATACTATCACTGTTGGAGGAGGGCCGAGAAAGATTGAATTTGATCCAACAGATGAGTTCGCGTACGTGATGGCAGCCGGATCTATATATATGATTAACACGGCCTCTCAATCGGTCATTGATGTCATTCCGATACCCGGCGCTTTAGACTTTGCTCTTGATCCGAATGGACAGTATGTCTATACCGCTAATGGAAGCAGTTGGTCGGTTGATAAATATGATGTAAATACTGGGCAGTTGGTAGAAAGTATCATAGATACATTTGAATTTCCCAGTTTAATTGCAACTCCTTACGCTGGAAATTTTGCGTACGTGTTGAATGGTGAGCTGTGGCCGAAAGGTGTAACGGAGATTAGTTTGTCACCATTAAGCAGGGGAGGGGACTTCAGCCGTTTATTTGAAACGCTGAGGACGATTGTATTTTCTCTCGATAGTACTAGAGCTTATTTTCTAGAGCCATATAGTGAACCGTTTCTCATTAATAACTTATACGTAGTTAATACGGCCAGACAGAGGATCATTGCAAACGTGTCTCTCCCCGGCGCTTTTGACCTCGCCGTAACGCCGGACAAACAGTATATTTATGCGGCACAGCCCAACGACAATGCTGTGACCGTGTACCGCACAAGTGATTATACAGCCGTGACGGTGATTCCGGTTGGCGCGGGTCCGTCTGCGATTGCGATGTAGCTATTTTATAGATCAAGAGAAGCGGTGCTGCGATAAGAGAATCGTTTATAAATAAATGATCCGATTTGCTGGATGGCAGCCAGGATAATCAGAAACAGCAGTTCACTTATAGAGAAACTGAGCATCCACCAAAGCCCGGCTGCTGCCAGCACTCCCGCAAACACTTTTCTGAACAGGCTGCCGTGCCGGAAAAGCTGCCGCAAATACGTTCGCATGCAAAACAATAAATACAGGATCAGTAGCATCGCAAGTCCCATTGAAAGGGCAGGGGGCGTGTGAAGGCGGAAAGGGACGGCTTTAACGATTTCGAACATGCAGCCGAATATGATGACTTGGCACAACACGGCAGCCATCACGTATGTTTGGCGGACGTTTTTATAGCTGTCACGCAGCGATTTGACGTCTTCTGCATATCGGCTGCACAAGTTGTGTTGCTGAAAGTCACAGCAGCTTTGATGAGACTGTGTGAGTTTCTGAAAAGCTGCTGTCATGTTTTTCACGGATTGGGTGACATAATGAAGATAGAGAAAAGCAGGCAGCATCAGGAGGGCAGCGGTACAAGCCAGCAGTCCGAGCCGCACAGCATCATTGTTGATCATCTGTACATATTGGGCGGCGGCTTCGGCAACGGCCTGAACCCAGCCGAAGGAATAAGCCGCCATACCTATAAGCAGCAATGAAAGGGTAAAGACAGTGTTTTTCTTCATTGTCTGATCGCCTCTTTCTGAGAAACGTGAATGATCGCTTTGTTAGAAGATGCCATTGCATCAATGAGAGACAAGAAAACCTGCGTATCCATATCTTGAATGATGTGGTACATGTCAAGAAACGAGCAATCGCACCTGTCACACTCGGCTGCCCACTCGAAGCATTTACGCACATAATCGCTGTCATAAATGATCGCGTAAGTCAAAGAGTCCTTGCCGTATTGAAGCCAGGCGGCAACCTGTTCTTTCTTCTGTGTGACATAGTATGAAGCCACATCGATATAAGCTGAAGAATGGGTCCCTTGACTGTGAAGGATCAAGAAACCGCCATCCTCATATATATAAGTCTCGGCGGACAAGCGATCGATTTCCAGACGGTACGTTTGCTGAATCTCTTGAAAAAACGGTGAATCTAATTGAAATAGAATACGAGCCGCGATATCCCAATAAAGCTTTATCGACAACAGATCGTTTTGCCCGGGAAGTGCGCCGATCTGTAATCCGGTCCATGTATCATTCATCCGCTCCTCATCACCCAGCACCATTTTTTGTGAGAGGGCTGGAGGGCATGCCGGGATGATTTTTCTTTCAGCATGATAATCCGGACGCTTTTCCAGCTGGAGGTGAGGAGGCAAAAGCGTTTCTGTATTTTCTGAGCCCCCAATCAAAAACAGCGTCATCCGATGGGCTTGGTAGGCAGCCTTATAGGCTTTTTGTAAATCACTGATGTCCAGCGCCTCAATATCTTCGATTCTGCCTGCGGGGAAAACGGCAGCTGGTGATGAGGGAGAAAGCATGCTGATCAGCTGATAATGATATGAGAGCTGATGGTTAAGGTGTGCTGTTTGAATTTCGCTTGTAATCACAGCTTTTTCCTGAGCGATAATCTTCTTGTCAAATGAGTGGTTCCATAAAGCATCAAGCAGGATGGGGATCGTTTGTCTGAGCCGATCCGGTAATGAGGTAAACATGAAATTGGTATCGGTGTAGGTAGTGAATGCGTTTAAAAGCGCGCCATGCGCAAAAAAATCACTGTACAGATTGCGGCCGTTATGCCAGAAGAGAAGATGCTCTAAAAAATGCGCTGTGCCATACGGAAGCAGTGTATCACCGGATTCTGCCCGTATACATACATCCCGGCTTCCAAAATTGATTTTTACATTGCACAGCCGCAGGTGGGCGCGGGGGAATTTCAATCTGAATATTTTTAGTCCGCTGTCTGTGTATCTGATATCGGTTCGTTCATCCAGCTGTTGAAAAAAGGCTTTCTTTTCCATCTCTTCATCCCCTTACTACATGAGCTCCGATATAATTGATGGTCGCTATGAATTGCAATACATCACGGCATGTAACCGCTGAGATGCCATCCAGCAAGGCTTCTTTCGTGCAGGAGAAGCGGCGCAGGATCCCCATATAGGCCAATAGACCTTCGGGAGAATCGAATTGCAGCAGCAATTCATTGCGTAAAAACTGCTTTGCCTGTTCTAGTTCCCTCTCATCTGTATGAAAAGCTGAAACAGCTTCCAAAACGCGCGGGGGAATGTCTTTCTCATGAAGCTGATCTGTACATATTGAAACAAGCAGCAAATTGTTCATGACATCGTAACGGGTGATAACGTGATAGACTGCCAGATCCTTCTCTCTGAAGTGCTTGAATAAAGCGGAATGGCCGTACTTTCCCAGTAATCCGTCTATTAGCTGTATTTTGATATAATCGCTGGCATCTTTCATCTCTCCGCAGTCAAATCCGAGTGTCAAGACGGAAGGACCTGCAGCGCTGCGTGTCTCTGTTTCAAAAACATGCCGGTTTACGGGTATTCTTCCGGACGTTACAGCGGACGTTTGCGGGGCATGTCCCCGAACATCACATGCTTGTGCTTGTCCCAATATGTTCAGCTGTTTTTGCTGGGACCCTAAATCAACGATAAAGTCCGTTGCGTCGAGAAACCGTTTAGGATGAATCGCCTTTATCCTGTCTCTCCGGCCAAACATGCCTGTGCCGTACATCGGGTTTCCGAAGACCTCCTCAGCCAAGCGCGCCGCCGAGTAGGAGAAGGGATCAGTGAATTTCTTTTCGATTCTCAGCAGCAGCTCATTCCTGGCCTTTTCAACTGCTTCGAATGAAAGAGAAGAAGGGAAAGACAAGTCTGCAAAAGTTTTCATCAGGGCGTCAACATGAAGATTCCCGTTATATAATGGGTGAATCAAACGGGTCCCGCAGGTTTTCAGCTGCTGATCAAAAAAGAGATTCGCTGAGTACATGAAACGGCTGCCGGCAGCATAACCAAAAGCGTCAATCATCTGCTCCTTCAGGTATGCAGCGGCGCCGTAAAAATAAATCGTTTCTTCCTCAGGTTCCGCCGCGCTTTCGATTGGTTTCAGAAAGCTCGCGGCGATTGAAATAGTTGAAAATTGATGAGTCTTCAGCAGGTTAACTTCCAAGCCGTTCTCTTTTGCTTGTATCAAAGAAACCACCATCCTGTTTTTGCAGGTAATAGACTATGACCAGACCGGCTATCGGAATGACCGCCAAGGATACAGCGGTGCCGGCTAATGTGGCTAAGAATAGGGGAAGACAAAACAGATAAGACCGATATTTTGAGAAACCGCTCCATAGCTGCTGCTCCGTCTGCCAGCTGAAGGAGGGCCTTTTTTCATCCGCAGTTAACCTGATATACGCTCCCGCCAGCAGCAACTCAATGCACTGCAAAAAAGTGAGAACTGAAATCGGACGGCCGCTGATGAAACCCACAATCATCACGACAAGGAGAAATCCGCCTGCCAATAGGCCTGAATAAAAGCGATATTTCGCCCAAAACATCGTTTTCCGCTTGATCGGAAGCGTGATGAGCAGCATCCGGTCATTTTTTTCAATCGAGTACAAAAGGGCGATCGGCGAGCAGATGAGCAAAAGCGCGGAAATCACGATATAAATCACTTGCTGATTGAAGATGCCGGTATTCATCATCTGGAACGAAAAGAAGCCGCTGAACGCCGCCATTACCGCGTAATTTAACAGCATCGCTTTAGAAGAGATAAATCGGTTCCATTCTCTTTTGTAAAACGAAAATTTAGATCGCCGCATAAATGAATGCATCTTGCTCTGCTGCGGAGGCGCCTGTAGAAAGACAGGAAAGTCAATGATCACCGCCCACAGCATATGCACCGCGCAAAGCGGAAGCGTGGCGGCCGGCATCAAAGCGGCGCTGAGACATACACAGGCGAATATCGCCGCATGCAGCAGAAACATCAAGTTTTTCTTTTTGACGAAATGGTTGCTTAGCACAACTCCGAAAATAATGGAGTAAACGGTAAAAAACGAAAACCTGCCGAGCCAAAACAATGTTTGCGCCCCTAACAGCGTTCCGTTTCCAAATAAGAACAGCGGTAAAATAAAAAAGAATAAAGTTCTTCTCAAACAGGTATCGACAAACAAAACGACACTCTGGGCGAGCCAAAAGCTCCGTGAAGAAATCGGCAGCAGGCAGCTCAGTTTCATATAAGATTCCTTCCATTGAGATGTCACAGAAAGAAACACCATATATGCGTTCATTAAGAGAAGCGCGAGTATGATATACGTTTTGCGCAACACCGATTCATCAATGCCGGCCTGGCGGATCAGCCCGATTTCAAACACGGCGAGAATGACAAGGCCTGCGGCAATGCGGATGGCGTCCTTTTTCCCTTGCCGGCTGTAAAGCTGTTTGAACAGCAAAGACATGATGGGGATTATGTTATTCATGGCCGATCACCTCGAAAAATTCCCGCCGCAGATCGGTCTCCTCTCCAATCGGAATGACCTTTTGGATCTGTTTGTTGTGAAGAATGGCCGCATAATCACAAAATCTTTGCACGACATCGAGCAGATGAGAAGAAAACAAAATGGTCCCGCCTTCTTCACAGTACTCACGCATTTTTTGATAAAAGACCTCTATCGATTCCACATCCAAACCGACGAGCGGCTCATCCAAAATAAACAGGGGAGCGCGCAGCAATAAGCCTGTCATCAATACAACCTTTTGCCTGTTCCCCAAGGACAGCTCTGAAATTCTCCTGTTGATGTATTTCGAAAAATGAAAGGCCTCGGCCAAACTGGCAAACTGCTGCTCTGAAAAATCCTTTTGATAAAGCGAATGGACGAAAGACACATAGTCCTTCGCCGTAATTTCTGTAAATAGCAGCGGGTAATCGGCGGCGAAGTAACGGTGAGTCTTCAGCTGATCTGATGTTTTCTGCGGCATGCCGGCCTCCGCTTCAATTCCGCACAGTGTAAAGCGCCCGCTGAAATTGCGGTTCACGCCTGTCAGCGTATTAATCAGTGTCGTTTTTCCGGCGCCGTTTACCCCAAGCAGCCCGTAAACGGCGCCTTTTTCTAAATGTAAATCCACTTGTTCTAAGATGACGTTGTCCCGTTCATACCAAACGGATACATCGTGTATATCCAAAATGCTCATCGCGAGTCAGCCTTCCGCGCGCGCATCCCGAACAGAATGGCAATGGCAATGAAAATCAGCGTAAACAGATAATCGCTTTTGACAAAATAGACGACTGCGCCGATGACAAAGATAAATGAAAGGATATACAGTAAAATTCTTCTTTGTGCTGGTGACAAATCGTTTCCCTCCTAAATAAGCTGGACCACGTCTTCTAATTGTTCATTTTTCGCCCAAGAGCAAATGTTTTTTCGGTGATATTTGTTAGAGTTCAGCCCTTTTAAGTAACAGCCTCCGCAATAGCCGCTGAACGGGCATTTGTCTTTCATGCAATGTTCGCTGAACCTCGGCGCTTGCGCTTGCCACAGTTTATGGACGAGAGGGGAGTTAAAGATGCTTTCATAGGAATCTTGAAAAATATTTCCCAATGAAAATTCCTTTGGAAAGAGGGCGCAAGGACGTACTTCGCCGAACGGGCTGATCACAATGGACTTCCAGCCAGCGCCGCAATTTGCCGCGCGTTTTCTCTCATAGGGAATAATCGGAATCAGGTCTTTAAACTCATCAATCACATTTTGCTCGTATTCCATAAACTTGCGGTGCTGCTCGGCGTCTTTCGTTGGATGGACAATATCCCTGCCTCTTCCGAAATCGTCAACCCAATTGTAAGAAAACGCCTTCGCCCCGAGATCCCGAACCTTTTGGGCCATATCGTGGATTTCCCACATGTTTTTTTCGAAGACAGACATGGCGACTCTGACAAATATACCGTGGTCACTCAACAATTTTATCGTTTTACAAGTTTGGGCAAAAGAGCCTTTTCTCCCTCTAAAGGAGTCATGGACCTCGGAATTGACACTATCAAGAGAAATGCCGACGATGATTTTTTGCTTGTAAGTCTTCAAAAGCTCCAGGCTCTCTTTTCGCATGAGTGTTCCGTTTGTTAAGACAGCGACTTTTTTGAACTTTTTACACACATAGTCAAGAATCTCATTGGCATTTGGATGGACAAAAATTTCCCCGCCCGTGATTTCGCATGTCAATACACCGTTATCAAACAGCATATCAGCCGTTTTTTTGAATTGCTCAATCGACACGGTGCCGAGCGCTTCAGGTGAGCTTTCCAAATAACAGTGGGCGCATTTCAAATTACAGCGGTGCGTCAGTTCAAAGGTGGCGTGCAGGGGCATCGGAAATTCATTGCTTCCGCTCGTGGTGATTGTATGGCGGCTTGCCCGGTTTCCAAGCTGAATAACCTGCTTGTTCTGGAGCATGTTGAGCATGTCGTAATACCAATCTTTATGGTCTTCCGGTGATTCATCATACACTGCACATTGCTCAGCTAAAATCTGCTCAGCTGTTTTTTGGCCATCCATGCGCATGCAGAGCTCGTAAGCCGTTTTGTTGAGATCCAAATACTCAAAGTCAGAAATGGAGACATTATCGCGCAAGTAGTCGATTTCTAACACGCCGCCCTCAGGAAGCTGGTGAACTCTTACACTTTCATTAATAAATGGAAACATCTGCTCTATAAACAAAATACCATCCCCTATACATATGATTCAAATGAAAAACGGTTGTGTATGTATATCCAAGAGGTAGATTTTAGTTAAAAATTGTAATTTACTTAAAAAGGGCATAGTAGAATGACTATGCCCTTTTGGGAGATCCTTACCCCCATAGACCGAATAGACCTGTTGCACCGGCAATTTCAAAATCAGGGATAGGACCGTCCACTAGACAAGCGGCTCCGATCGAGCATGTTGCACAACCTTTGTTTTCTACAATGACAGCTTTTTTCATAATTGAATCCTCCCTTTTTTTGTTTTTCTAGCAGATCTATGTTGTACTTTTATCTTAAAACTATCAAATTACTAATTCAATACATATAATTTGAAAAAAATGTGAAAAGGAAATGATAGATTTCGGAAAAATGTAACATTTCCTAAAGGTAATTAGTGATATGATTTTCTCTTCTATATAAGGAAATGCTTTTTATGAGGTTTATCTTCAAATCTGATGAGCAATGATGGTAAGATAGAAGCAGTTGAAGTTTACAAACCGAATGATTATACTATTCAAGTCAAAGTGGAATGATGAAAAGGACGTGTCAGAATGAAGCAAGAGACACCGATAACACTCCATGTGAAGTCTGTGATCGAGGATGACGGAAACCAAGAAGTCATCGAATTCCGCACCACCGGATTTTACTATGTAAAACAAAATAAAGTGTATCTATCTTATTATGAAGAACACGACTTAGGCAAAGTCAAAACGATTGTGAAAGTAAGCGAAGGCGAAGTCCTGGTCATGAGGTCAGGCGCTGTCAAAATGAATCAGCGTTTCGTAACGGGAGCCTCCACAATTGCTAAATATAAAATGTCATTTGGTGAGCTTGAGCTGAAAACAAGCACAAAATCGATTCAATCTGATCTCGATGAAGAAAAAGGCCGTATCAGCATCGCATATGACATGCATGTCGGAGACGAGCAGGAGCATTTACATAATATGACGATCACGTATGAGGGAGGAACTCACGCATGAACATTGCGGAACAAATGAAGGACGTGCTGAAAGAAGAAATCAAAGCGTCCGTTCTGAAAGCGGGACTGGCTGAAGAAAGCCAGATTCCTAATGTTGTTTTAGAAACACCGAAAGATAAAACACACGGCGACTACTCAACGAATATGGCGATGCAGCTGGCAAGAGTGGCAAAAAAAGCGCCGCGTCAAATCGCTGAAGAGATTGTCGCTCATTTTGATAAAGGAAAGGCTTCGATTGAAAAACTGGATATCGCCGGCCCGGGTTTTATCAATTTCTATATGAACAATCAATATTTAACAAAGCTGATTCCGTCTGTACTGGAAGCGGGGGAAGCATACGGGGAAACGAACATCGGAAACGGTGAACGAGTTCAGGTAGAATTCGTATCAGCGAATCCGACGGGAGACCTTCACCTCGGGCATGCGCGCGGGGCGGCTGTCGGCGATTCCTTGTGCAACGTGCTTTCAAAAGCGGGTTACGATGTAAGCCGCGAATACTACATTAACGATGCGGGAAACCAAATCAACAATCTGGCGCTTTCTGTTGAAGTCCGTTACTTTGAAGCACTCGGATTGGAAAAACCGATGCCGGAGGATGGCTACCGCGGCGAGGATATCATTGCGATCGGAAAGCGTCTCGCTGAGGAATACGGTGATCGTTTCGTTAACGAAGAGGAAAGTGAACGCCTCGCGTTTTTCCGTGAATACGGCCTGAAATACGAGCTGGAAAAGCTTCGCAAGGACTTGGAAAACTTCCGTGTGCCGTTTGATGTGTGGTATTCAGAAACTTCACTGTACCAAAATGGAAAAATCGACAAGGCGCTTGAAGCGCTCCGCGAAAAAGGCCATGTCTATGAAGAAGACGGCGCGACTCGTTCCCGCTCCACGACGTTCGGCGATGATAAAGACCGCGTATTGATCAAGAAGGACGGCACGTACACGTACCTGCTTCCTGATATCGCGTATCATAAGGACAAGCTTGACCGCGGCTTTGATAAGCTGATCAACGTTTGGGGCGCCGATCACCACGGCTACATCCCGCGTATGAAAGCGGCAATTGAAGCGCTGGGCTATGAAAAAGGAACGCTTGAAGTAGAAATCATTCAGCTCGTTCACCTTTACAAAAACGGCGAGAAAATGAAAATGAGCAAACGGACGGGTAAAGCGGTAACGATGCGCGACCTGATTGAAGAAGTCGGCTTGGATGCCGTGCGTTACTTCTTCGCGATGCGAAGTGCGGACACCCATATGGATTTTGACTTAGATCTTGCTGTATCAACATCTAACGAAAACCCTGTGTATTATGCACAATACGCGCATGCCCGTATTTGCAGCATGCTTCGCCAAGGGGAAGAGCAGGGACTTAAACCGGCGGCAGATCTTGATTTCAGCCATATTCAATCAGAAAAAGAATACGATCTGCTGAAAACGATCGGCGGCTTCCCAGAGGCAGTGGCGGAAGCAGCGGAAAAACGAATTCCGCACCGTGTCACAAACTATATTTATGATCTGGCTTCTGCTCTGCACAGCTTCTACAACGCAGAGAAAGTCATCGACCCTGAAAATGAAGAGAAAAGCCGCGCGCGCCTGGCTTTAATGAAGGCAACGCAAATTACGCTGAACAATGCGCTTCAGCTGATCGGCGTATCGGCTCCGGAAAAAATGTAATCACGATCAAAAGGACAAAGTCTTCGGGCTTTGTCCTTTTTTATGAGAAAAACGTGTGATGTAATTCACAATCCTGGTTGCCGGGTTTTTGTATGATAAGACTGATTATTGAATCATTGAAAGGGGCAAGCCAAATGATCAACCGTCAACACATTCAATTATCGTTACAGTCATTAAGCTTGGTGGCAGGGTTTATGGTTTGGGTGCTGATTTCATCACTCATTTCCCAAATCACATTAGATATTCATTTAAGCAAGGGTGAGATTTCTTTGGTGACGGCGATTCCTGTGATCCTCGGGTCGCTTCTCCGCATTCCTTTAGGGTATTTAACGAACAGGTTTGGCGCGCGGCTGATGTTTATGATCAGCTTCATCCTGCTTTTATTTCCTGTATTTTGGATCAGTATCGCGGATTCTCTGTTTGATTTAATCGCGGGCGGCTTTTTCTTAGGGATCGGGGGAGCGGTGTTTTCCATTGGAGTGACCTCCCTCCCGAAATATTATCCGAAAGAAAAGCACGGTGTCGTCAATGGGATTTACGGTGCAGGAAATATCGGGACAGCCGTTACGACATTTGCAGCGCCGGTTATCGCTCAAGCCGTCGGGTGGAAATCAACCGTGCAGCTGTATCTGGTTTTGCTGGCTGTCTTTGCCTTACTGCACGTTTTGTTTGGCGACAGGCATGAGAAGAAGGTCAAAGTTTCTGTTAAGACTCAAATCAAAGCCGTTTACCGAAATCATGTGCTATGGTTTCTGAGCCTGTTTTATTTTATTACGTTTGGCGCTTTTGTCGCCTTCACTATCTATCTGCCGAACTTTCTGGTGGAGCATTTTGGGCTGAATCCTGCAGATGCCGGCTTGCGGACGGCTGGCTTTATTGCGGTTTCTACGCTGCTCAGGCCTGCGGGCGGATTCCTGGCTGATAAAATGAGCCCGCTCCGCATCTTGATGTTTGTTTTTGCCGGGCTTACATTATCAGGCATTATCCTATCGTTCTCGCCGACAATTGGCCTTTATACGTTTGGATCATTAACCGTGGCTGTCTGCTCAGGCATAGGAAACGGGACTGTTTTTAAACTGGTGCCTTTCTATTTTTCGAAGCAAGCGGGGATTGCCAATGGGATTGTGTCTGCCATGGGCGGATTAGGCGGCTTTTTTCCTCCGCTCATATTGGCGAGTGTATTTCAGGCAACAGGCCAGTACGCGATCGGGTTTATGGCGCTTTCAGAGGTGGCATTAGCCAGCTTTGTCCTTGTCATATGGATGTATTGGCAGGAAAGAATGAAAACACACACGGAGAGAAACAGCCAGAGCATCAACTAACACTGGGGCATTCACAAGATTGTTAGTTTTTTCTCGATGGGTACAAATCAATTCACGTTACAATAAACACACAACGTGACTTTCTTCGAGGTGAGCTCATGAATTTTCTCTCTGTTCGACCATCTGATAGTGATCTTATATCCAGCGATCTGCATGAATTGCTGGAATCGATCAGCACGAAAAGAAAAATGGAAAAACACACGTATTTGTTTCGAGAAGGAATGGATGCAGAAGAGCTTTATCTGATTCAATCAGGACTTATTGAAATCGGCAAGCTGACATCTGACGGAAAAGACCTGACGCTTAGAATCTGCCAAAAGCATGATATCGTCGGAGAATTAACACTTTTCACTGAAGAACCGAGGTATATGCTCAGTGCAAAAGTGCTAGAGGATGGCGAGGTGCTCGTCATTAATAAAAATAAGCTGGAAAAAGAATTAATCCAAAACGGCGCTTTGACATTTGAGTTCATGAAATGGATGAGCACGCACCTCCGGAAGATTCAGTCCAAAATCAGGGATCTGCTTCTTCATGGCAAAAAGGGGGCGCTCTATTCCACCCTTATCCGTTTATCAAACAGCTACGGAGTGGAGCGAAGCGACGGCATTCTGATTAACATTGTCCTGACAAATCAGGATTTGGCAAAGTTTTGCGCGGCTGCACGGGAAAGCGTCAATCGTATGCTCGGAGATCTCCGTAAAAAAGGGGTTATTTCGATAGACGAATCCGGAAAAATTATTTTGCACAAGCGGGACTATTTACGATGTGAGATTGAGTGTGAAAATTGCCCGCTGGAGATTTGCAATATTGACTGAAAAAAACAAGGACAGCGGTGTCCTTGTTTTTTTCACCTTGTGATAAACAGGCACATGACGGCAAGAAAGAAGCAGGCATTCACGATTTCCAGAATGCCAATCGTTTTTACGGGCCAATCCCTTCCATGAAAAAACCATGCCCGCAAGCTGCTCGGGATAAAAGCGAGAAACGCCCATCCTGCTCCGAAAAGAGCGGATAAAAAGGGGAGCAGCAGGTGATATCCCCATGACCAGTATGCAAATGCCCTGTTTTTTCTTTCACGAATCACCGATTTCACATAAAAGGAACTCCCGATAAAAAATAAAGCAGACTGCAAGAAAATAAACCAAGCCCAGCCGTCGAGGGTTCCCATCCCCAGCCAGCAGCTCGCAAACCCGCCCGAACAAAAGAACAAGACACCTGCAACATCATTCAATAGGGCCCGTTCGTTTTTTCGGCGGGCAAAATACATATGTATGAAAAACAGCGGCAGTAAAGAAACGCCCACCCAGATGAGAGGCGGCTTATGAAAGACCGAGATCATCAAAAAGCAGCAGGCGGGAAAACCGTAATAACACATCCACTTTTGATATGGTTTGCTTTGTTTCTTTTTTAAGGCAAGCGTAACGGGATAAACCGCTAAGTATAGGAAAAGCCAACCAAGGAAGAGCGGAATATGCCAAATAACGGGGCCTCCCTTGACCATGCCGAGTAAAAATGGAAGCAGCAGCATCGCCCACGCGCCGTGCTGCTTCGGAATCAGCGCCTTCATCGAAATCCTCCTTTTTTCTTTCATTATAAATGCAGTCACCCTCCTGATAAGTGACATTCATCATACAGGCTGTGAAATACATCACTGCTGTACAGGCTCGATCGAGCTACACTAAAGCTATCCTTAGCACAGGAGGTTTTCCTATGAATCAGTGTGACTATTTATTATTTCTGAAACAACTTCCTATGTTTAATGAAGTGCCTCTATCCATTGTCGAAACCTTGCTGAAAAACGGCACGTTTATCCGCGGCTCATGTGATCAGTCTCCATCTTTTCTTCATTCTCAATCTGTTTATATTGTATTAAAAGGCAGTGTCCGTTTCATGGACACGAGGCTCCCTGAAGGATCGAAAACCGTTGCGCTGTGGGAAAAAGGCGATGTGTTTCCGATTGATGAAAAAGGCGGGCTTTATTTATCGCCCTTTATCTCAGTCAATGCCACTTCAGACATTCTGATTCTCAACATCCCATATTACATATTTAAGAAAATGATGTCTTATCATCCGCAGCTGCAAATGAACTTTTTGGCTATGCTTCAGCAAAATGTTTTTTGTTCCTATCAATTATTTTTGCGGTATCTGCATACATCACAGGATGAAAACGCTGAGCCCGGTTCTTAAATAGAGCCGGTTTTTTTGATCTTTGAATGAAAGGCGGCTAATGACCCAAGTGTCCTCCTGAACGCAGCCTTCCTCACATCCTGTGAAAATCCTTCCTTCTCCTTTGTGTGAACGTTTTGTGAAAAAAGCAGAGTGTGTGACATAGTTCACAAGGAAACACGCTGTCCCTGTTTATAGTGAACTTAGCATCACCTGACTCGGAAGGAGTGAACTCTCATGAAGAAAAAGAAAATGAGTCCGTTGTTTAGGAGATTGAATTATTTCTCTCCTATCGAACACCATTCAAATAAACATAGCCAAACCACCCGCGAAGATCGCGATTGGGAGAATGTATACAGAAACAGATGGCAGTACGACAAAGTCGTTCGCTCCACCCACGGCGTCAACTGCACGGGTTCCTGCAGCTGGAATATTTATGTGAAAAATGGAATTGTCACGTGGGAAGGACAAAACTTGAATTATCCTTCAACAGGCCCGGATATGCCTGATTTCGAACCGAGAGGCTGTCCGCGGGGGGCCAGTTTTTCATGGTATATCTACAGCCCGCTCCGTGTGAAATATCCATACGTGCGCGGTGTGCTGATCAATTTGTGGCGGGAAGCACTGCAAGAACATCAAAATCCATTGGAAGCCTGGAAATCGATCGTCGAAAACCCTGAAAAAGCGAAGTCCTATAAACAGGCGAGAGGGAAAGGCGGTTTTGTGCGCGCTGAATGGCCGGAGGTGCTGAAGCTGATTTCAGCCTCTCTGCTGTATACAGTGATGAAATACGGGCCTGACCGAAACGTCGGTTTTTCTCCGATTCCGGCCATGTCCATGATCAGCCATGCATCAGGCTCTCGGTTTATGTCGTTAATCGGAGGCCCTATGCTCAGTTTTTATGACTGGTATGCGGATCTTCCTCCGGCATCCCCGCAAATTTGGGGTGACCAGACGGACGTTCCGGAAAGCAGTGATTGGTACAATTCCGGCTATATCATCACATGGGGCTCCAACGTTCCGTTAACGAGAACGCCTGACGCGCATTTTTTGGCGGAGGCCCGCTATAAAGGCGCTAAGGTCATTTCGATCAGTCCGGATTTTGCGGAATCCTCAAAGTTCGCGGATGACTGGCTGAGTATTCGCCAAGGGACTGACGGGGCGCTTGCGATGGCGATGGGTCATGTCATTCTGCAGGAATTTTACGTGAACCAAGAAACTGAACGTTTTATTGAGTACGCGAAGCAATACACTGATTTTCCATTTCTCGTCACCCTGTCAAAAGAAAATGGCGTATACACAGCGGGACGGTTTCTGCATGCGAAGGACATCGGGCGGCAGACAAAGCATGATCAGTGGAAGCCTGCGGTTTGGGATGAACAAACAAGTTCATTTGCCATACCCCAAGGGACAATGGGATCGCGCTGGGACGGGCAGCAGAAATGGAACCTGCACATGATTGATGAAGAAACCGGGGAACCGATTGAACCCCGTCTCTCTGTGCTGGGAATAGAGGACGAAATCGGCACGGTGCGCATCCCGTATTTTTCAAATGACGGAAACAAAGTGCTCGAGCGGGATCTTCCTATTAAAAAAATGAACCTGAACGGCGAAGAAACGTACATCACGACCGTGTTTGACTTGATACTGGCTAACTACGGCGTGAACCGGGGCATCGGTAAACGATCGGCTGTCTCCTATGATGATCCTGAGCCGTTTACGCCTGCTTGGCAGGAACAAATGACAGGAATCAAAAAAGAAGCTGTCGTTAAGATTGCCAGAGAGTTTGCCCAAAATGCGATCGATACAGACGGCCGGTCCATGATTATCGTAGGGGCCGGCATTAACCACTGGTTCAACTCCGACACGATCTACCGAGCGGTGTTAAATCTTGTTTTACTTGTAGGCGCCCAAGGCGTAAACGGCGGAGGCTGGGCCCATTACGTGGGGCAGGAAAAGCTCCGACCTGCTGAAGGGTGGCAGACGATTGCAACTGCAAAGGACTGGGAGGGCGTGCCCAAGCTGCAAAACGGCACCTCATTTTTCTACTTTGCGACAGATCAGTGGCGTTATGAGGACCAGCCGATCAGTGATTTGGCATCACCGATTGCTGCGTCATCCCGCTACAAGCACCACGCTGATTACAATGTGCTGGCCGCGCGGCTGGGATGGCTTCCGTCTTACCCGACTTTCAATCAAAATGGCATCGATCTGTATAAAGAAGCTGAAAAAGCAGGGGCAGCAACACCCGAAGACGTAGGTGCGTACGTGGCCTCACAGCTCCAAGAGAAAAAACTGAAATTCGCGATTGAAGATCCTGATAATGAAGTGAATTTCCCAAGAAATCTCTTCGTATGGCGGGCAAATCTGATCTCAAGCTCAGGAAAAGGGCATGAATATTTTCTCAAGCATTTGCTGGGGACGACGAACGGTTTAATGAATGACGATAGCGACAGCATCCGCCCTGAAGAAATCAAATGGCGGGAGCAGGCGCCGGAAGGAAAGCTCGACTTGTTAATCAATCTTGACTTCCGAATGGCCGGTACGGCGCTGTATTCCGATATCGTGCTGCCGGCGGCGACATGGTATGAAAAACACGATCTCAGCAGCACAGATATGCATCCGTTCATTCATCCATTTGCTCCTGCGATCTCGGCTCCGTGGGAATCGAAGTCAGACTGGGATATTTTCAAGGCGCTGTCAAAAGCCGTTTCCGATCTGGCAGAAGAAGTCGATATGGAGCCGGTGAAAGAAGTGGTTGCGACGCCGCTCCTCCATGACACCATGCAGGAATTGGCCCAGCCATTCGGCAAAATCAATGACTGGAGCAAAGGCGAATGTGAAGCCATTCCGGGAAAAACGATGCCGAACATCCAAGTCGTTGAACGGGATTACAAACACATTTTTCATAAAATGACTGCACTTGGTCCGAACGTTGCTTTAAAGCCGAGCGGAACAAAAGGGATGAGCTGGTCAATAGCCGATGAATATGAATCACTCAAACAGAGATTGGGAGAAATCACCTCGGACAGTGTCGCAAAGGGTTGTCCAAATATAAGTGAAGCAAAGCAGGCAGCAGAAGCGATTTTAACCCTATCATCCACTTCGAATGGAAAGGTCGCAGTAAAAGCATGGGAATCACTTGAAAACATCACGAACCTGAAGCTGAAAGACCTGGCGGAAGAACGCGAGGAAGAATGCTTTACGTTCGAACAAATTACAGCCCAGCCGAAAACGGTGATCACGTCTCCAGCGTTTTCCGGATCTGAAAAAGGAGGGCGCAGGTATTCGCCGTTTACAACGAATGTTGAAAAATTAATTCCGTGGCGGACGCTGACAGGCAGACAATCCTATTATGTCGATCATGAACTGATGATGGAATTCGGTGAAACGATGGCGACATTCAAACCGATCCTCCAGCATCGCCCGTTTCTGAGCAAGCGGCCTGATCAAGAGGGAAAAGAAATCGTCCTCAATTATTTGACGCCGCATAATAAATGGTCTGTCCACAGCATGTATTTTGATTCTCTGCCGATGCTGACGCTGTTCCGCGGCGGGCCGACCGTGTGGATGAATAAAGATGATGCAGAGGACACGGATATCAAAGACAACGATTGGATTGAATGCTTTAACCGAAACGGTGTTGTCGTCGCGAGAGCCGTTTTGTCTCATCGGATTCCTAAAGGAATGGCGTTTATGCACCATGCCCAAGACCGCCACATCAACGTGCCCGGCACAAAGCTGACGAATAACCGCGGAGGCACCCATAACAGCCCGACAAGGATACACGTCAAGCCGACACAGATGATCGGGGGCTACGCCCAGCTCAGCTACGGCTTTAATTATTACGGTCCAACGGGGAATCAGCGCGACCTGAACGTCGTCATCCGCAAGCTGAAGGAGGTCGATTGGCTTGAAGATTAAAGCGCAAATCGGTATGGTCATGAACTTGGATAAATGCATCGGCTGCCACACGTGCAGCGTCACCTGCAAAAACACGTGGACAAACCGTTCCGGTGCGGAATATATGTACTTCAATAATGTAGAAACAAAGCCGGGCATCGGCTACCCGAAGCAATGGGAGGACCAGGACAAATATAAAGGCGGCTGGACATTGAAAAAAGGAAAGCTCGAGCTGAAATCGGGCTCGAAAACCAACCGGCTTGCAGGCCTTTTCTATAATCCGAATCAGCCGTCGATTGATGATTACTATGAGCCCTGGAACTATGATTATGAAACATTAACGAACAGCCCGCAGAAAAAACACCAGCCAGTAGCACGCCCGAAATCGTCCTTGACGGGGGATTTCATGAATATCGAATGGGGACCGAACTGGGAGGATGATCTCGCGGGCGGCCACATAACGGGACTTGAAGATCCCAACGTACAAAAGATGGAGGAATCGATCAAAACAGAATTCGATGAGGTCTTTATGATGTATTTGCCCCGTATTTGCGAGCACTGCATCAACCCGGCGTGCGTCTCATCCTGTCCATCCGGCGCCATGTACAAACGCGAGGAGGACGGCATTGTGCTTGTGGATCAGAACGCATGCCGTTCATGGAGATATTGCGTCTCATCCTGTCCTTATAAAAAAGTCTATTTTAACTGGCAAACAAACAAAGCGGAAAAATGCACACTCTGCTTTCCGCGTTTGGAGGCGGGACTGCCGACCATCTGCTCTGAGACGTGTGTTGGCAGAATCCGCTACCTCGGCGTCATGCTGTATGACGCGGACAAAGTGGAGGAAGCGGCATCTGTTGAAAATGAAAAGGATCTTTACCATTCCCAATTGGACGTTTTTCTTGATCCAAATGATCCTGAGGTTGCCAAACTGGCAAAAGAACAAGGCATTCCGGCTGAATGGATAGAGGCTGCGCAGCAATCGCCGATCTATAAAATGATCATTGACTGGAAGATTGCGCTGCCGCTTCATCCTGAGTACCGCACGCTGCCAATGGTGTGGTACATTCCGCCGCTCAGTCCGATTATGAATCTCTTTGAAGGAAAAGGCAGCCGGCAATCCGCAGAAGATATTTTTCCGGCTATCGACCAAATGAGAATCCCGATAGATTATTTGGCGCAGCTGTTAACAGCCGGTGATACGGATCATATTCGGTCAACGTTAAAGAAAATGTCTGTCATGCGCCAGTATATGAGAGCGATCCAGACGAATAAATCAATCGACCCGGAACTGATCTCCAGTGTCGGCTTAACAGAACAGCAAATTGAAGATATGTATCGGCTGCTTGCGATTGCCAAATATGATGACCGCTTTGTGATACCGAGCAGTCATCGAGAAGAAGTTTCAGATTTATATGCTGAACAAGGGAGCTGCGGCTTATCATTTTCAGGCGGCCCCGGCTCCTGTTTCTAACTTTTGATAAATGAGGTGTAACAAGATGAACACCACAGACCGGCAAATGACGTTCTCCGCTCTTTCCTCTCTTCTCTCTTATCCGGATGAAGAGTGGAGAGCTGAGATTCCCGATTGGAAGGCTCTTATCCATGAAATCAGCAACCGGCAAATCCGGGAGAAGCTGCTGCACTTTTTCGAGGCGTCAGCTAGCTTTTCACCGGAAGCGCTGATTGAACACTATGTCTATACATTCGACTTTGGGAAAAAAACAAATATGTATGTCACCTACTTTAACTCGGGCGAGCAAAGGGAACGCGGCGTTGAATTGCTGCATTTAAAAAACACATACGAGCAATCCGGTTTCCTGCCGACAGAGAAAGAGCTGCCTGATTATCTGCCGCTGATGCTAGAATTTGCTGCGGCTGCAGAAATTGAAGCAGCGAGAAGCGTGTTTGAGAAATATCTGTCCAATGTGAGGGAGCTGGCATCCCGTCTCGAAAAAAATGACAGTATATACGCTGAACTGCTGCACGTGCTGCTGGCCGCGCTTGAAAACATCGGCGTACGTGAAAGCGTTGAAGGGGCTGTTCAGGCATGAGCGGGCAGATCCTCTGGGGCGTGATGCCATACATTGTATTGACAATCTTTATCGGCGGCCATATTTACCGCTACCAGCATGACCAATTTGGCTGGACGGCGAAATCAAGCGAGATGTTAGAAAAGAAAAAACTTGCGGCGGGCAGCACACTTTTTCACTGGGGACTGCTGTGCGTTGTCGGCGGGCATGTCATGGGGATTCTGATCCCGGAAGGCGTGTATGCTTCCCTTGGCATTTCAGAGCATATGTATCACAAAATGGCGATTGGCGCTGGCTTGCCGGCGGGCATTGCGGCATGTACCGGACTTGTCATCCTGACGTACAGAAGGCTGTTTGACAAAAGGATCCGCAAAACGAGCTCGCCATCCGATATCCTTACGCTCCTCCTGCTGCTGTTCATGATGCTGTCAGGCGTTGCGGCCACGTTTCTCAACATTGATTCGAAAGGATTTGATTACCGGACCACAGTCGGGCCCTGGTTCAGGGAAATCGCTTTGTTCCGGCCTGACCCCTCGTTGATGGAGAGTGTCCCGCTATGGTTTAAGTTTCATATTGTGATAGGATACGTCGTTTTTATCCTGTGGCCGTTTACGAGATTGGTTCATGTGTTCAGTCTGCCGCTCAAGTATCTGACCCGCAGCTACGTTGTATATCGAAAACGCTCGTGAAAATCCCCCTTGCAAGAGGGGGATTTTTTTATCTTGATGAAAACATAAGATATCTTCTGCCAAGGTAATGGCTGGGCGGCCGGGAATCCTGTTGTGTTTGTATTTGGAAATAACATCAAGAATGAAACGGATTTTACTCATTTTAAACCGGGGAACAGCCAGATTATGACTCAGCCTGACTAACTTGTTTCATTCCTTTCTTTCTGATCAATATCCCGTTTTATATATTTTCTCTCATCAGAATGGGTATCAAATTCACTCTATCCACCGTATTTGCAGTCACAGCGCCGCCTCTTTTTCGGCGCTTGCCGGAGTGCTGAGCGGGTTCGGCCTGCCGCTCATGTTGTCACTCGGCGTTGCCAATAGTCTTGCTTTATTTCTGCAGAAACGATGCGGATGAATTCCGTGACAGTTAGTTTTCTCTAAACTTCTCCTCCTTGGCGGAGAGGTTTTTTACTTACAAGGTTTATCGATTAGAAAAAAGAGGTAATACAGAGGTAATTGAATCAGATTGGAGAGAATCAGGATGCTGAAAAGGAGACTGGAATTTTTCTTTTTATATATGATGCTCATCGGGGCATATGTCATTTGGTTTTTTCCGGTTTCCAGGCTTGAGTTTTACGGAGGATTGCTTTGCTATATAAGCATTATTTTGTTCAGCATCTATTCATTAATTCTTGAAAACCGCACCTCGCAGCACACGCTGCTATGGATCCATATTCTTGTCTTTTTTCCAATCGTCGGCTACGTGTTTTATCTGTTTTCGGGACAGCTTTATGTAAAGGGAAAGCTATTTAAGACAAAACGAATGTACAACAGGGAAAAGCTCAGGAAGCTGTTTGACAAGGAGGAAACGCCCGAAGTGACAGGGCTTAAGGACAACCAAGAGAGGTTCTTTACATATTCCATCAGGGCTGCCCATATGAATATCAATACGAAAAGCAACATCAAAGTGCTGAAAAACGGCGAAGAAACCTTCCCGGACATTTTCAAAGCAATGAGAAAAGCGGAATCTTACATACATATTGAATACTACATGTTTAAATCAGACATGCTCGGACGCGGCATGATGGACATTATGATGGAGAAAGCGCGCCAGGGTGTCGAGGTGAGGTTTTTATACGATGCGGCAGGAAGCATTAAGCTGGCAAGAAGAGATATTATGAGAATGAAACAAGCGGGGGTGGACATCGTACCGTTTTCTCCGCTGAAATACGGGTTTTTCAACCAGAAGCTGAATTTCAGAAATCACCGGAAAATCGTGATCATCGATGGGAAAACCGGTTTTGTGGGCGGATTAAATGTTGGGAAGGAATATATCAGCAGAGATCCGTACATCGGATTTTGGAGAGATACACACCTGCGGCTTGAGGGGGAAATTGTGCAAACGCTCCACGCTATCTTTATGCTGGATTGGGAATACGTCTCCAATGAAGTGCTAATTGATCAAGAGGAGTACAATACCCCGGTTCCCGTGGAAGGAGGAGGCATTTATCAAATTGTCGCGACAGGCCCTGACATGAAGGAAAGCATGAGCGACCTTTATTATGAAATGATTTCTTCAGCGCAGAAATCAATATGGATCGCCACGCCCTATTTTGTCCCCAATGAATCCATTCGCACGGCGCTAAAAGCAGCGGCGACAAAGGGGGTAGAGGTAAGGGTTATGGTGCCGGAGAAGAACGACAGCTTTTTGACCCAATACGCTTCGAGATCCTATTTCCCGGAGCTGCTCCTTGAGGGCATTGAAGTGTACTCCTACCAAAAAGGCTTCATGCATCAAAAAGTCATGATCATTGATGGCGATCTCGCCTCCGTCGGTACCGCGAATATGGACATGCGCAGCTTTCAGCTCAACTTTGAAGTGAATGTGTTCTTCACGGATGCCGAAGCGATCCGAACCCTTGAGACCCATTTTGAAGAGGATATGCAGGAAAGTGAAAAGCTCAGCCCTGTCGGCTTTTATAAAAGAGGCGTGGCTGACCGGACAAAAGAGTCATTTGCCCGCCTGTTTTCAGGTGTTCTGTAAGAAAAAAGAAATCTGATCTTTCAAAACAGCCCGTGTATAGTATAATTGAGAAATATTATCAGTTATTTATACATTGGGGGAAGATAGGGTGCTGCGGCAATTTTTTTCATATTATAAACCATATAAAACGTTGTTCTTTCTCGACTTTTTCTCAGCGATCGCGGGAGGTTTAATGGAGCTGAGTTTTCCTTTGATCGTCAATTATTTTATTGATACCTTGCTGCCGGGCAGGGACTGGGGGCTGATCATCGCGACCTCAATCGGCTTATTTGCGGTGTATGCGCTTAGCTCGGCTCTTCAGTATATCGTGACCTACTGGGGACACATGCTTGGTATCAATATTGAGACTGATATGAGAAAGTCGCTTTTTGACCATTTGCAAAAGCTCTCGTTCAAATTTTACGACAACAACAAGACGGGAACGCTGATGTCGAAGCTCACGAACGATTTAATGTATATCGGTGAAGTCGCCCATCATGGTCCGGAAGACTTATTTATTGCAGTCATGACCATTCTCGGGGCGTTCGGAGTGATGCTGTTTATTAACTGGCAGCTTGCTTTATTAACGTTTATCATTATGCCGATCGTCATTTGGCTAGCGCTTTATTTCAACAAAAAAATGACCAAAGCGTTTACCACGCTGAACAAGGATATCGGAGACTTCAGCGCGCGTGTAGAAAATAACATCGGCGGTATCCGGCTTGTGCAGGCGTTCGGAAATGAAGCGTTTGAAAAAGAACGCTTCGCCGTCAACAACCAGCGTTTTCGTGTCACAAAGCTTTCTTCCTACAAAATCATGGCGAAAAACGGGTCAATCAGCTATATGCTGACCCGGTTTGTCACGCTGTTTGTCCTTTTGTGCGGGACGTGGTTTGTCATTCGCGGCTCCTTATCGTACGGGGAATTTGTGGCGTTTGTGCTCCTGACGAATGTGCTGTTCAGGCCTATTGACAAAATTAATGCCATTATCGAAATGTATCCGAGGGGGATCGCGGGTTTCAAAAGCTATATGGAGCTCATGGAGACAGAGCCGGACATTCAGGATTCACCTGATGCGAGAGATGTTTCCGGCCTGAAGGGCAATATCCGCTATGAACATGTTTCGTTTGGCTATGATGGACATCACAATGTCCTCAATGACATCAACCTATCCATTCAAGCGGGGGAAACGGTGGCGTTCGTTGGTCCGTCAGGTGCGGGGAAATCAACGCTTTGCAGTCTGCTGCCGCGTTTTTATGAAGCATCGGAGGGCGACATTACGATTGACGGCACCAGTATAAAAGACATGACGCTTTCTTCGTTGCGCGGGCAGATTGGCGTCGTGCAGCAGGACGTTTTCTTATTCTCGGGCACGCTTAGAGAAAATATCGCCTACGGCCGATTAGGCGCATCAGAAGAAGACATTTGGCAAGCTGTGAAGCAGGCGCATCTGGAAGAGCTCGTCCATAACATGCCCGATGGGTTGGATACTATGATTGGCGAACGCGGCGTGAAGCTTTCCGGCGGGCAAAAACAGCGTCTGTCAATTGCAAGGATGTTCTTGAAAAATCCGTCGATCTTGATTCTCGACGAAGCCACCTCAGCCCTTGATACAGAAACGGAAGCGGCGATCCAAAAGGCGCTTCAAGAGTTGTCTGAGGGGCGCACGACGCTTGTCATCGCCCACAGGCTGGCGACGATCAAAGACGCGGACAGAATTGTAGTCGTCACAAACAACGGTATTGAAGAACAAGGCCGTCATCAAGACCTGATCGAAGCCGGAGGCCTATACAGCAGGCTGCATCAAGCGCAATTCGGGCAAATGGTGCATCGATAGGAGGAGAACATGGAAAGAAAAACTGTGCTGTACATTGCTGTTTCATTGGACGGGATGATCGCAAAAGAAGATGGAAGCATCGATTGGCTGGATGAATTTGAAGGTGAAGGTGACAACGGCTACAGTGATTTTTATCAGACTGTTGATACAGTCATTTTAGGGCGGAGCACATATGAGCACGTTAAAGTGCTAACACCGGTTTTCCCGTATCAGGATAAAACCTGCTATGTTTTTACAGGATCGCCCGACAGTTATCAAGATGAACATGTGACGTTTATCAATGAGGGAGCCAGAGCCTTCACTGCCCGTTTGAAACAGGAAAAAGGCTCAAACATCTGGATAGCTGGCGGGGCAGAGCTGATGAATGCCTTTATGAAAGAAGATGCCATTGATGAATTCATCATCACTGTTATTCCCGTCGTTTTAGGAAGCGGCATCCCGCTGTTTCACGAACTAACAAATGAAACAAAACTGCGGTTAAAAGGGACAAAACAATTTGGACAAGCGGTTCAGCTCCATTATGTAAGAGCATAAGAAAAAGGATAGACAGATGTCTATCCTTTTTGTATGTAAGTTAGAGCGCTTCTCTCTCAGCAGGCTCGATGAGATTTTGGAATTTTTCAATGAGCTGTGATGCTTTTGTTCCTTCAACTACGATCAGATATTCCTTTTCATTATGAGCCATGCGGAATGTTTCAAGCTCAATTAAGCTTTTGATTTTGCACATCGTTTTCTTTGAATAAATATAAACCTCGTGGCTTCCGGAATGGCACATTTTATAAAGATGAATCAAATTTCTTAAAGTAAAGGCCTGTGCGGCTACTTTCAGAGACTTGATATTTTTCATGATCTTTCTCCTCCATCGATTGTTGTCTTATATAGCCTAAGTTCCCAAAGCGGACAAGTAGTAAACCTATTTTTGCACATTTATGATTTCCATTGCAGCGCACCGCCCCCGAGGCGTTTGACACCGCGGATGGAGCTTAATTCATCCATCAAGCGGAGAAGCGCCTTGTCTTTCTGCTTTGCTTCAATCATGAAATCAATATTAGTTCCCCATTGCCTAAAGCGTTCCAACAGCGGCAGCAAAAAGTTAGCATCAACATAATCGGCATGGCTGCGTATCGCTTGCTCCGATTTTGGGGAAGACAAGTGAACCTTTGGCTGAAGGCCGATCCGCTCCCACGTTTTGATCATGCGGGGCAGTGCTTCATTCAGGTCGGCGTGATCGTCTGGATTGGCATAAAAATGATGAAAGTCAAAGACAAACGGAACATCCTCCTGCTCACAGACCTGAAGCGTTTCTTCCGTTGTATATGTTTTATCATCATTTTCAAGTGTCATCCGCTCTTTGATCTCCTGCGGCAGCTGTTTTATATTTTGATGAAATTGTGCAGTGGCGGTGTCTTTATTTCCGTAAGCGCCGCCAATATGAATGTTGATAACGGAGCGATCAGCAATGCCCATGGCCTCAAGCATGCGGTAGTGATACGCCATATCGGTTACCGCATTTTTTGTGACGGATTCCTTCGGGCTCGTAAACAGAGTGAATTGATTTGGATGAAAGCTTGTTCGCAGTTGATGTGTTTTAACAAGCTCTCCAATCTCCCGAAACTCTTTTTGAAACGGTGTTACAAAATCCCACATCACGTCGGGATGCGTAGCCAGCGGCACAATCGAACTGGAAAAACGGTACAAAGGAATGCCGTGGCCGATGATATAGTGAAGGGTTCTCATCGTATTGCGCAAATTGGCTTTTGTCACAGTCAGAAGCGCTTCTTTTCTTTCAGTCTTTGAAAGCTTTGAATAACGCGCGAATGTCAATGTTTTAGCGGGAGACGCATCCCAAAGGCTCATCGCATTTGAAACGAACCCGAATCTGAAAATCATAGGAACTCTCCTTTATAAGAAATAAGATAATGCCCTGCCGAGCCATTCCGCCGGGCGCTGCCTGAATGTGCGCTTGCTGAAATCCTCCATGGTCAGCCGCTCCGACTTTTTCATATCCTCCTCAATCGTGGCATAGACTTCACTTGTAAACGCTTCGTCATCAATTTCGACATTCACCTCTTCATTTAAAAACAGGCTTCGTTTATCGAAGTTGGCTGTTCCGATAATGCTAAGATGGTCGTCTATGATGAGGGCTTTTACATGATAAAACCCTTGATAATAACGATAAATAAGACAGCCGGCATCCAAGAGCTCCGAATAATACGTAAAAGCTGCTTCTCGTACCAGCGGATGGTCTGATTTCATCGGTACAATGATTCTCACGGATACGCCGTTTTTTCTTGCGTTAATGAGGGCCTCTTGAAGCGGCTTTGATGGAATGTAATAAGGCGTGCAAACCGTAAGGCGATTCTTCGCTTGGGCAATATTGACCAAGTATTTGTTTTCAAGGGAATAACCGTCGGTCGCATATATCTTGTGAGAAATAGTCCCTTGCTGAAGCTTTGGCCAAACATCCGAACCCAGTTCGATTCCGGTATTTCGTTTTAGATCAGAAGCAAAAAGCGTTTGAAGATCATGTACGCCTTCTCCCATCATGCGCAGATGATAATCCTCCCAATTGCCGAACTTCGCCTTCTTTCCAAGATATTCTTCGGCGATGTTAAACCCGCCGATATAACCGATTTTTCCGTCTATCACAGTAATCTTCCGGTGATTCCGTTTTTGCATGTGAAAAAAGAAAAAAGGAAAACGGGGACGATTCATCACATGGACATGGACGCCGGCATTTTTCATCGTCTGCAGCGCCGTTTTTTTAATTGCCCGGCAGCCCGCCCAATCCAGAAGCAAATAAACGGAGACGCCAGCTTGGGCTTTTGTTTTCAGCAAGGTATACATATTGTGGCTGACCTCATCATTTTTCATAATAAAAAACATCATGTGAACAGAAGAGGCGGCCTGACGAATATCATTCATCATCCGCTCAACGAGATCAGCGCCGCAGTGGATCAATTCGATGTCACTCTTCTTTTTTGAAAAAACAGGCTCGTACGCCTTTTTTCTGTATCCGGCACGGCCCATGAAGATATCAAGCAGAATCAAGGCAAAGAAAATAACGACAATGATCATAATCACGATAAATACCTTCATACCGGCACTCCTTTCCGTAGTAAAGGTAGTGTGCCCGAACAGCAGGAATTTAATTATTGACTGAACACTCATTCATTATTTATCATAAAGATAATCTTATACAGATTCGGGGGTAGGGGATCGCGGTCTTTATCAGTAAAAAGGGGGAATTGGAATGAGCGGCTTTCTCATCGCAAATGCATTATTATTTCTGATTGTAACCGCTTACGCTGTCTATTTGTTTGTATACTTGGTCAAAACGAGACTGGCCTACATCAAGCTCGGCCAGAAAGAACAATTTGATCAACGGTTCAAGGAACGGCTTCACGCCATATGGGTGAATGTATTCGGACAGAAAAAACTGCTCAAGGACAAGAAAAGCGGAATCATTCACGTCATGTTTTTCTACGGATTTATATTGGTTCAGTTCGGAGCAATTGACTTTATCATCAAAGGACTGGCTCCCGGCCGGAATCTGCCGCTTGGCCCGGTCTATCCCGCCTTCACCTTTTTTCAGGAAATTGTTACGTTTCTCATTTTAATTGCTGTTGGGTGGGCATTCTACAGACGTTATATCGAAAAGCTCGTGAGGCTGAAACGCGGTTTCAAAGCCGGACTCGTTCTCATTTTTATCGGAGGATTAATGCTGACCGTTCTGCTTGGGAACGGGATGAATCTGATTTGGCATGAGCATGGGCTTTCTTGGAGCGAGCCAATCGCCTCAGGTATTGCGTTTATGCTTAGCGGTGTCGGGAAAACAGGCGCGGCGGTGATTTTCTATATCGCTTGGTGGATCCATCTTCTGTTCTTGCTTAGCTTTTTAGTGTACGTGCCTCAGTCGAAGCATGCCCATTTAATCGCCGGCCCGGCAAACGTCTTTTTCAATCGAATGGAATCTGCCGGAAAACTTGAAAAAATTGATTTTACCGACGAAACGAAAGAAAGCTACGGAGCGGGAAAAATTGAGGATTTCAGGCAGTCTCAGCTGCTTGATCTGTACGCGTGTGTCGAGTGCGGCCGCTGTACAAATATGTGTCCTGCAACAGGCACCGGAAAAATGCTTTCTCCGATGGATTTGATTTTGCGTCTCAGAGACCATCTCACGGAAAAAGGCGCTGCCGTCACCTCGCGCTCCCCATGGGTGCCCGCAGCAGCATTTCGGCATACGAGAGGCAATCAGCTGGCTGCGGCGTCAGCGGGCAGCGGATCGCAGGAAGCCGCAGCGGCGCTTGATTACAATCCAAGCTTGATCGGCGACGTCATCACAGAGGAAGAAATTTGGGCATGCACCACTTGCCGGAACTGTGAGGATCAATGCCCGGTCATGAATGAGCACGTGGATAAAATCATCGATCTCCGCCGCTACCTCGTACTGACAGAAGGAAAAATGGACAGTGACGCCCAGCGCGCAATGACAAGTATTGAGCGGCAGGGGAATCCGTGGGGACTCAACCGCAAGGAACGTGAAAATTGGCGTGACGAGGCGCCGGATGCTGAGATTCCGACTGTAAAAGAAATGAAAAAAGAAGGAAAAGAATTTGAGTACCTTTTCTGGGTAGGCTCCATGGGGTCTTACGACAACAGAAGCCAGAAAATCGCAATTTCCTTTGCCAAGCTGCTCAATCACGCGGGCGTGTCCTTCGCGATCCTAGGCAATAAAGAAAAAAATTCAGGAGACACGCCGCGCCGCCTCGGAAATGAATTTTTGTTCCAAGAGCTGGCTGAGAAGAATATTTCTGAATTTGAAAAAAATGATGTCAAAAAAATCGTTACGATCGATCCCCATGCATACAATTTATTTAAAAACGAATATCCGGATTTCGGATTTGAAGGCGAGGTTTATCATCATACAGAAGTGCTGGCCGAGCTTGTGAAAAACGGAAAATTAAATCCGCAGCACCCGCTTCATGAGACGATTACCTTTCATGATTCGTGCTATTTGGGCCGGTACAATGAAGTCTATGATCCGCCGAGAGAGATTTTGAAAGCCATTCCGGGCGTGCAGCTTGTTGAAATGGAGAGAAACCGGGAAACCGGCATGTGCTGCGGAGCTGGCGGGGGATTAATGTGGATGGAGGAAGAAACAGGCAACAGGATTAACGTCGCCAGGACAGAGCAAGCGCTCGCAGTCAACCCATCGGTGATCAGTTCCGGCTGTCCGTACTGTCTCACAATGCTTGGGGACGGCACAAAGGCGAAGGAAGCCGAAGACCAAGTCAAAACGTACGACGTCGTCGAGCTTCTGGCTCAATCCGTTTTAGGCGCTGATCTGAAAATGGGGGAGAAGCAATGAATTTTTCATTATCAGAAGAACATGAGATGATACGAAAATTGGTGCGCGATTTTTCGAAGCATGAGGTGGCCCCGACAGCGGCAGAACGAGACGAACAAGAACGCTTCGATCGCGAGCTGTTTCGGGAAATGGCAAATCTGGGGCTGACGGGAATTCCGTGGCCTGAAGATTACGGCGGAATTGGAAGTGACTATTTAGCCTACGTCATCGCGGTGGAGGAGCTGTCAAAAGTGTGCGCCTCCACCGGTGTGACGCTTTCCGCCCATATCTCTCTTTGCAGCTGGCCGCTGTTTGCCTTTGGGACGGAGGAGCAGAAGACAGAGTACTTAACACAGCTGGCCCTCGGAGAGAAAATCGGCGCATTCGCTTTGACTGAAGCAGGGTCTGGCTCTGACGCCGGCAGCATGAAAACAACTGCTGAACGAATCGGCGATGACTATGTGTTAAATGGTTCCAAAGTGTTTATCACAAACGGCGGCGTTGCTGATATTTACATTGTTTTTGCCGTCACCGATCCCGAGAAAAAGAAAAAAGGCATTACCGCTTTTATAGTAGAAAAGGATTTTGAAGGATTTTTTACAGGCAAGAAAGAAAAGAAGCTGGGCATCCGTTCTTCACCGACAACGGAAATCATGTTCGAAGATTGTGTAGTGCCCGCATCAAAGCGTCTCGGAGAAGAAGGAGAAGGCTTCAAAATCGCGATGAAGACGCTTGACGGAGGAAGAAACGGCATAGCCGCACAAGCCGTGGGCATCGCCCAAGGAGCGCTTGATGCGGCGCTTCAATATGCAAAAGAGCGAAAGCAATTCGGAAAATCGATCGGCGAGCAGCAGGGCATCGCTTTTAAACTCGCGGATATGGCGACAATGATAGAAGCTTCAAGGCTATTGACCTATCAGGCTGCGTGGTTAGAATCATCGGGCCTTCCATATGGAAAAGCTTCCGCCATGTCCAAACTGATGGCTGGGGATACGGCGATGAAGGTGACGACCGAAGCCGTGCAGATTTTCGGCGGCTACGGCTATACAAAAGATTATCCGGTAGAACGCTATATGCGTGATGCAAAAATCACGCAAATCTATGAAGGCACTCAAGAAATTCAAAGACTGGTCATCTCCAGAATGCTCGCGGATTAACGGAAAACATCTCTCAGTCGGATCACTCTTGTAAAATTATTTAAATTAACGCTGTTAAGGGTAGCATATTCTGTTTTATTTTGTTTATAATGAGAGGTATGGTTTGTATAAGAACGATACAAAATCGCTTACATTATTGATAAAACAGATACATATAAGTAATAGAAAGGGAGTGTCCGACCTTGGGTATCAAACAATATTCACAGGAAGAGCTAAAGGAAATGGCTTTAGTTGAAATCGCTCACGAATTATTTGAAGAACATAAAAAACCAGTTCCTTTTCAGGAGCTTTTAAATGAAATCGCATCTTTGCTCGGCGTGAAAAAAGAAGAGCTTGGAGACCGCATCGCTCAATTTTATACAGATTTAAACATTGACGGCCGCTTCCTGGCGCTTTCTGACCAGACGTGGGGGCTTCGCAGCTGGTATCCGTATGATCAGCTTGATGAAGAAACTCAGCCGACAGTCAAGGCGAAAAAGAAAAAAGCGAAGAAAGCAGTCGAAGAAGATCTTGATCTTGACGAGTTTGAAGAGATCGACGAAGACGACCTTGATTTGGATGAAGTTGAGGAAGAACTCGATCTTGAAGCCGACGATTTTGACGAAGAAGATCTTGATGAAGACGACGATGATCTTGAGATCGAAGAAGATATTATTGATGAAGATGATGAAGACTATGATGATGAAGAAGAGGAAATTAAATAGTATCAGATTTCATCTTCAAAACGATCTTGACTTTCATAGTCGAACTATGTAGTATGTATTTTGGGCTCTTCAAAAACGAAGAGAGAACATAGTACGTTATGCTCCCTTTCAAGAAATTGAAAGGGAGCTTTCTTATTTTCACCCCTCATTTTTCTTATAAATCATTTAAAAGGCTAAATGATTTTTTATAAAATAGTACATTTTAAAAATGTAGCTAAGAGCGAAGAGAGGAGCAAACGAAATGACGAAATATATTTTTGTAACCGGGGGAGTTGTATCCTCACTTGGAAAGGGTATTGTAGCAGCTTCATTAGGGCGTTTGCTGAAAAACCGCGGACTGAACGTGACGATTCAGAAATTCGATCCATACATCAACGTTGACCCGGGAACAATGAGCCCGTACCAGCACGGTGAAGTATTCGTAACGGATGACGGCGCTGAAACAGACTTGGACCTTGGTCACTATGAGCGTTTTATCGACATTAACCTGAATAAATTCAGCAACGTGACAACAGGTAAAATCTATTCAACAGTTCTTAAAAAAGAACGCCGCGGAGATTACCTTGGCGGAACCGTACAGGTCATCCCGCACATCACAAACGAATTGAAAGACCGTGTTTACCGCGCAGGGAAAGAGACAAACGCAGATGTTGTTATTACAGAAATCGGCGGTACTGTCGGAGACATCGAATCACTGCCATTCCTTGAAGCAATCCGCCAAATGAAGAGCGACATCGGCCGTGAAAACGTAATGTACATCCACTGTACGCTTGTACCTTACATTAAAGCTGCTGGCGAATTAAAAACAAAACCGACACAGCACAGCGTAAAAGAATTGCGCAGCTTGGGCATTCAGCCAAACATCATCGTCGTTCGTACAGAAATGCCGATTTCTCAAGATATGAAAGATAAAATCGCGCTTTTCTGCGACATCGATACAAAAGCGGTTATTGAATGTGAAGATGCGGACAACCTTTACTCCATTCCGCTGGAGCTTCAAAAACAAGGGCTTGATAAGCTTGTTTGCGAGCACATGAAATTGGCTTGCAAAGAAGCGGAAATGTCCGAGTGGAAAGAGCTTGTTAACAAAGTCAGCAATCTGTCTCAAACGATTACAATCGGCCTTGTCGGCAAATACGTTGAGCTTCCTGACGCATACATTTCTGTTGTCGAGTCTCTCCGCCATGCGGGCTATGCGTTTGATACAGATGTAAAAGTGAAGTGGATCAACGCAGAAGAAGTGACAGAAAACAATATCGCAGAACTCACAAGCGGAACAGACGGCATCATTGTGCCGGGCGGATTCGGAGACCGCGGTGTTGAAGGCAAAATCGTCGCGACAAAATACGCGCGCGAAAACAACATTCCGTTCTTGGGCATTTGCTTGGGCATGCAGGTGGCGTCTATTGAATACGCACGAAACGTATTGGGCTTAAAAGGCGCTCACTCAGCGGAAATTGATCCGTCAACTCAATACCCGATCATTGATCTTCTTCCTGAACAAAAGGATGTTGAGGATCTCGGAGGAACGCTTCGTCTCGGCCTTTACCCTTGTAAGCTAGAAGAAGGTACGAAAGCCTTTGAAGTGTATCAGGATGAAGTGGTGTACGAGCGCCACCGCCACCGCTATGAGTTTAACAATGAATTCAGACAGCAAATGGAAGAGCAAGGCTTCGTATTCTCAGGCACAAGCCCTGATGGACGCCTTGTTGAAATCATCGAGCTGAAAGACCACCCTTGGTTCGTGGCTTCTCAGTTCCACCCAGAGTTCAAGTCAAGACCGACAAGACCTCAGCCTCTATTCAAAGGCTTTATCGGAGCGTCTGTCGAAGCTGCAAATCAGAAGTAATAAAAAAGACTTGCCGTTTGTCAAAAGCGGGCAAGTCTTTTTTATTTGTTTCCGGTAAGTTCCAGCATGTACAATAAGATATTATGCATACTCTTGCAGAATTTCTTTTAGTGTAAACGATAAAGCGTGATAGACATACAGTGCTGTCATTAAAGAGGGAAACCCGTAACGGGTGCCGTCTTCATCGGGAACAAGCGGCATTTTTAATTTAGAATCAATATGCACATCACAATACTGTTCTAATCCCGTACTGTCTTTGGCTGCGGGCGATACGCATACGACTCCCGCACCTTTTTCATAAAGCTCTTTTGCGAGCGCCTGTTCTTCGGCTGTGCCCGTCCCTGAGCAAAACATCAGCACCCTGTCGCTTTCTGTCACTTCCTCAGCGCTTTCTGGAAAGGCTTTGACAGATGGGAAGGGTTCTTTGCTTTCGGTGGCCTCATAAAAGACGCCCTGAAGCTCATTCGCTCCGTATAAATAAATGGAATGCCCGCTGATCACCGCTTGAGCAAGCAGCCGCGCCCCATCTTCAATCGCGTCAGATTCCTTATCCTGAATGCGGGAAAAAATACCTGTTAACTGCGTCGTGAATATTTTCAACATAAGTGAATCCTCCTTTATAACGTACAATATCAGTATACAACAAAAGAGAAAATGCTCAGAAAATGTCGTAAAGTAGACTATTATAATTAAAGGAAATAGGAAAATCAAACAGAATACATACAATACTGCTTACTTTTGACGAAAATCATAATATTGGGGTGTAAAATGATGAATGAAAAAATTTTAATCGTTGATGATCAATACGGCATTCGTATTTTGCTAAATGAAGTGTTCAATAAAGAAGGCTACCAGACGTTTCAGGCTGCGAACGGCCTGCAGGCGCTTGACATTGTGACAAAAGAACGGCCCGACCTTGTGCTTTTGGACATGAAAATTCCCGGCATGGACGGAATCGAAATCTTAAAACGGATGAAGGTCATTGACGAAAACATCCGGGTCATTATCATGACGGCATACGGAGAGCTCGACATGATCCAAGAATCGAAGGAATTGGGCGCTCTGACGCACTTTGCCAAGCCGTTTGACATCGACGAAATCAGAGACGCCGTCAAAAAATATCTGCCCCTGAAGTCTAACTGACAAAAAGAAGAAACAAATGAATCATGTCATTATGTTGCCGATTTGTCGAAAAGTTGGTATCCTAGTTATGGAGAAAAAGCGATCTGAGTATTTACATATGACAGCAATATATGGGTCATGCTAGGGTGGAAAGCTTTTTTCGCTAGAAGACAATCAGGCTACATAAGGAGGACATTCGACATGCCTTTAGTTTCTATGACGGAAATGTTGAATACAGCTAAAGAAAAAGGGTATGCTGTAGGACAATTTAACTTAAACAACCTTGAGTTTACTCAAGCGATTTTACAAGCAGCTGAAGAAGAAAAATCTCCAGTGATCCTTGGTGTTTCCGAAGGTGCGGGACGCTACATGGGCGGCTTCAAAACAGTCGTTGCTATGGTAAAAGCACTTATGGAAGAGTACAAAGTGACAGTTCCTGTTGCGATTCACTTAGACCACGGTTCAAGCTTTGAATCTTGTGCGAAAGCGATTCATGCAGGTTTCACATCTGTAATGATCGACGCTTCTCACCATCCATTTGAAGAAAACGTAGCAACAACTGCTAAAGTTGTTGAGCTTGCTCATTTCCACGGAGTATCTGTAGAAGCTGAGCTTGGAACAGTAGGCGGACAAGAAGATGACGTTATCGCTGAAGGCGTAATCTACGCTGACCCTAAAGAGTGCCAAGAGCTTGTTGAGCGCACTGGCATCGACTGCCTTGCACCTGCATTAGGTTCTGTTCACGGCCCTTACAAAGGTGAGCCAAACCTTGGCTTCAAAGAAATGGAAGAGATTGGAAAATCAACTGGTCTTCCGCTAGTTCTTCACGGCGGTACTGGAATTCCGACTGCTGACATCAAAAAATCAATTTCACTTGGTACAGCTAAAATCAACGTGAATACTGAAAACCAAATTTCTTCTGCAAAAGCTGTTCGCGAAACATTGGCAGCTAAGCCTGACGAGTACGATCCACGTAAATACCTTGGACCAGCTCGTGAAGCGATCAAAGAAACAGTTATCGGTAAAATGCGTGAATTTGGTTCTTCAAACCAAGCTTAATTCAATTGGAACTTTTTATAGCCGCCTGACAGCTTGACAGGCGGTTTTCCGTCTATCTTTAGAAAGCGCAATCATATTCGCAGTTCAGAAAATTTCTTAATCAGGGAGGCTTTTTGAAAATGTTATTCTTTGTTGATACAGCCAATATCGATGAAATTAGAGAAGCGAATGAATTAGGAATTCTCGCCGGTGTAACGACGAATCCTAGTTTAGTAGCAAAGGAAGCTAACGTATCATTCCACGACCGTCTTCGCGAGATCACAGACGTCGTGAAAGGGTCTGTAAGCGCAGAGGTTATTTCTTTGAAAGCTGAGGAAATGATCGAGGAAGGAAAAGAACTGGCGAAGATCGCTCCGAACATTACGGTGAAAATCCCAATGACGTCTGACGGTTTAAAAGCGGTAAGAGCACTTACTGACTTAGGCATCAAAACAAACGTTACATTGATCTTCAATGCCAACCAGGCGCTTCTTGCTGCCAGAGCGGGGGCAACATATGTATCTCCATTCCTGGGACGTTTAGATGACATCGGCCACAACGGGCTTGACCTGATTTCAGAAGTTAAACAGATTTTTGACATTCACGGGCTTGACACGCAAATCATTGCAGCGTCAATCCGCCATCCGCAGCACGTGACAGAAGCTGCTCTTAGAGGGGCTCATATCGGCACAATGCCGCTGAAAGTCATTCATGCGCTCACTAAACACCCGTTAACAGACAAAGGAATCGAACAATTCCTGGCAGACTGGAACAAATAATGAAAGGGGCGGCAAACAGCTTTATGCCTGTTTGCCGCGGCCTTTGTATTTCACCGACCTGATACAGCGGATCTTCAGATGCTGACGCCGCTTTACAGAGAAGGAATCATTGGGCTGCAGAAGCTGATATCGGAATGAAGGGTATGCGTACTGCTTTTGCCGGATGACGACGATGTCTCTCGAGCCGGCGGGTCTCTGTGCATCTTTTGAAACCTGTACCCCCAAAGCTTCGCTATTTTCTTCCTGATATTTTACAATGTGTTGTATTCTTTCTCTTCGAATTGGCTAGATTTTGGACATGAGCTTTATTTGCAGAGACAGAATAAAATGACATTTTATTTAGCTCCGCAGCTATCTTCTTATGGAAGGAGACTATCATGGAAAAGTTGAATATTGCCGGCGGTGACTCGTTAAACGGTACAGTACATATCAGCGGCGCTAAAAACAGCGCTGTTGCGTTAATACCTGCAACCATTTTGGCAAATTCCGAGGTGACAATTGAAGGGCTTCCAGAGATTTCAGATATTGAAACGCTGCGTGACCTGTTAAAGGAAATCGGCGGAAACGTGCATTTTGAGAATGGGGAAATGGTTGTTGATCCTACGTCGATGATCAGCATGCCGCTTCCTAACGGGAAAGTAAAAAAGCTTCGCGCGTCATATTATTTAATGGGGGCGATGCTCGGCCGCTTCAAGCAGGCGGTCATTGGATTGCCTGGCGGCTGTCACTTAGGGCCCCGTCCGATTGATCAGCATATCAAAGGCTTTGAAGCACTCGGAGCTGAAGTAACCAATGAACAAGGCGCCATTTATTTGCGAGCTGAAAGGCTCAGAGGCGCACGGATTTATTTAGATGTCGTAAGCGTTGGGGCAACGATTAACATTATGCTCGCCGCTGTTTTGGCAGAAGGGAAAACGATCATCGAAAACGCTGCCAAGGAGCCTGAGATCATTGACGTCGCGACATTGCTTACCAGCATGGGCGCCAAAATCAAAGGTGCGGGCACCAATGTGATTCGAATCGACGGCGTGAAGGAACTGCACGGCTGCAAGCATACGATCATTCCGGACAGAATTGAGGCCGGGACATTTATGATTGCAGGGGCTGCAATGGGCAAGGAAGTCATTATCGATAACGTCATTCCCACTCATCTAGAGTCGTTAACGGCAAAGCTGAGAGAAATGGGCTATCATATCGAAACAAGCGACGACCAGCTTCTCATTGTCGGCGGGCAGAAGAAATTAAAGCCGGTTGACGTCAAAACCCTCGTATACCCGGGGTTTCCGACTGATTTACAGCAGCCGATGACGGCGCTCCTGACAAGGGCGAAAGGGACGAGTGTCGTCACAGACACCATCTACTCGGCAAGATTCAAGCACATTGATGAGCTGAGACGAATGGGTGCCAATATGAAAGTAGAAGGCAGATCTGCCATCATCACAGGTCCTGTCGAGCTTCAAGGCGCAAAAGTGAAGGCGAGTGATCTGCGTGCCGGAGCCTGCTTGGTGGTAGCCGGACTGATGGCTGATGGCGTCACGGAAATTACGGGACTGGAGCATATTGACCGCGGATACAGCAGCCTTGAGAAGAAGCTTGAGGGGCTTGGAGCGACAATTTGGCGTGAAAGAATGACTGACGAAGAAATAGAACAGCTTCAAAATTCATAATGGTTTCTTGTGAGAGGAGATCGTGTTGAAATGGAAAGAAGTTTATCAATGGAATTGGTACGTGTGACCGAAGCTGCGGCATTGGCATCAGCAAGATGGATGGGCCGGGGAAAAAAAGATGAGGCTGATGAAGCGGCAACAAGTGCAATGAGAGACGTTTTTGATACAGTGCCGATGAAAGGGACCGTTGTAATCGGTGAAGGGGAAATGGACGAAGCGCCGATGCTGTATATCGGGGAAAAACTCGGAAACGGGTACGGCCCTCGCGTTGATGTCGCAGTTGACCCTCTTGAAGGCACAAACATCTTAGCAAGCGGCGGCTGGAACGCGCTGACGGTTATCGCAGTCGCAGACCATGGCACGCTTCTGAATGCTCCTGACATGTATATGCAAAAAATCGCAGTCGGTCCGGAAGCGGTGGGCTGCATTGACATCGAAGCACCTGTCATTGACAACCTTAAAGCGGTGGCAAAAGCGAAAAATAAGGACGTTGAGGACGTCGTTGCCACAATTTTAAACCGTGAAAGACACGAAAAAATCATTTCCGAGCTTCGTGAGGCCGGCGCCAGAATCAAATTGATCAATGACGGCGATGTCGCAGGCGCCATCAACACGGCTTTCGACCACACGGGCGTTGATATTCTGTTCGGATCAGGCGGCGCTCCTGAGGGTGTGCTTTCCGCTGTTGCGCTAAAAGCACTCGGCGGAGAAATCATTGGTAAACTTCTTCCGCAAAGCGAAGAAGAAATCACACGCTGTCACAAAATGGGCCTTGATTTAAGCAAAGTCCTTCGCATGGAAGACCTTGTGAAGGGTGATGACGCGATTTTTGCAGCTACAGGGGTTACTGACGGCGAGCTGTTAAAAGGAGTTCAATTCAAAGGCTCTGTCGGTACAACTGAAAGCTTAGTTATCCGTGCAAAATCAGGTACTGTCCGTTTCGTTGACGGCAGACACAGCTTGAAAAAGAAACCAAATCTTGTAATCCGTCCATAACAAACAGAAAAAGCGGGTGTGAGCCCGCTTTAACTTTTGCAGAAAAGCGTCAACTCTATCAATTCCGTGTCAAAACCTTATTTCAGTTGAATAATTTTTTGAAATAAGGTAAAAATAAAGAGTGCTGCGAATTTTACTGCGTAATACCTTCTTTTAAGCACTAGGAAAGTTTCAATTTCTACCGCATACAGACGATATAAGTATTGATCTTCTCATGTTTTTGTCCTCGCTTCCTTCAAAACTCATTAAGACAATCCTTTTAACAAAAGCGCCGATCATGGGTGGAAGTGTTACCGATAGAAGTTCCTTTATGTTAAAAAAAGAATGTGCTTTGGCGGATGTTGTGCAAAAGCAGCAGATGACATGTTCAGAGTAAGATATTGACTATGAAAAGCGTGGTGTTTTTATGAAAGACGTATCTATTTCCTCTTTGGAAAATATGAAATTGAAAGAGCTTTATGAACTTGCAAGACATTATAAAATCTCCTATTACAGCAAACTGACAAAAAAAGAACTCATTTTCGCCATTCTGAAAGCGAATGCAGAACAGGAAGATCTGCTGTTTATGGAAGGCGTTCTTGAGATCATCCAGTCTGAAGGTTTCGGCTTCCTGAGACCGATCAACTACTCTCCAAGCTCAGAAGACATTTACATCTCAGCTTCACAAATCCGCCGTTTCGATTTGCGGAACGGAGACAAGGTATCAGGCAAGGTTCGCCCGCCAAAAGAAAATGAGCGTTACTATGGACTTTTGCACGTTGAAGCAGTAAATGGGGATGATCCCGAATCTGCAAAAGAGCGTGTGCATTTCCCGGCTCTTACGCCACTTTATCCAGATCGCCAAATGGTGCTTGAAACAAAGCCGAACTTCTTGTCTACAAGAATTATGGACATGATGGCGCCGGTCGGATTTGGACAGCGCGGATTGATTGTTGCGCCGCCGAAAGCCGGAAAAACGATGCTGCTGAAGGAAATTGCCAACAGCATTACAGCGAACCAGCCTGAAGCAGAGCTGATCGTGCTTTTAATTGACGAAAGACCTGAGGAAGTAACCGATATCGAGCGTTCTGTAGCTGGGGATGTCGTCAGCTCAACGTTTGATGAAGTGCCGGAAAACCATATCAAAGTGGCCGAGCTTGTGCTTGAACGTGCAATGCGTCTCGTGGAACACAAAAAAGACGTCATTATCCTGATGGACAGCATCACACGGCTTGCCCGCGCCTACAACTTAGTGATTCCGCCGAGCGGAAGAACGCTTTCCGGGGGGATTGACCCAGCGGCGTTCCACCGTCCGAAACGTTTCTTCGGCGCTGCGAGAAATATCGAAGAGGGCGGCAGCTTAACCATCCTTGCTACGGCTCTGGTTGATACTGGTTCACGTATGGATGATGTCATTTATGAAGAATTCAAGGGAACAGGCAACATGGAGCTTCACCTTGACCGCTCTCTTGCCGAGCGCCGCATCTTCCCTGCTATCGATATCCGCCGTTCAGGAACGCGCAAAGAAGAGCTGCTTGTGCCTAAAGAGCATCTAGATCGTTTATGGTCTATCCGCAAAACGATGTCTGATTCACCTGATTTCGCAGAAAAGTTCATGAGAAAAATGAAAAAAACCAAAACAAACCAGGAATTTTTCGATATTCTCAATCAAGAATGGAAACAGGCAAATCTATCATCTGCAAGAAGGTAAATTGTATTTGCAAAAGAAGTAAATCACTGATATAATTTTCTCATATGCGTTTCGGACAATGCTCCGAAATAATAACTCTGTTTCCACACGGGATTCAGGGCGGAAGGAGATGGATACAATGAAAGCAGGAATTCATCCTAATTTCAAAAAAGCAACAGTTAAATGCGCTTGCGGAAATGAATTTGAAACAGGCTCAGTAAAAGAAGAGGTACGCGTTGAGATTTGCTCTGAATGCCACCCATTCTACACTGGCCGTCAAAAATTCGCTTCTGCTGATGGTCGTGTTGATCGCTTTAACAAAAAATACGGTCTTAAGTAATAATAGATTTCTCAACAGGCAAGCAGCAGTCTTGCCTGTTTTTTATATTGTCTAAAATACAGCTGGCAGAGAGAGGGGAGCGAAGCCTATGTACATAATGAAACAAAGCGGGTGGCTTGAGCTGATTTGCGGCAGCATGTTCTCGGGGAAATCTGAAGAGCTGATCAGAAGAGTGAAGAGAGCAACTTATGCCAAGCAGGAAGTCAGGGTATTTAAGCCTGTAATTGATAACCGATACAGCGAAGCTGCTGTTGTCTCCCATAATGGAACATCGATGACGAGCTATGCCATTTCGTCTGCTGCGGACATTTGGGATCACATCAGTGAAAGTACAGATGTGATTGCGGTTGATGAAGTGCAGTTTTTTGATCAGGAAATTGTTGAGGTTTTATCATCTCTTGCCGATAAAGGCTACCGTGTGATAGCAGCAGGCCTTGATATGGATTTTAGGGGAGAGCCGTTCGGTGTCGTCCCGAATATCATGGCGATTGCGGAAAGTGTGACAAAGCTGCAAGCCGTCTGTTCTGTTTGCGGATCACCGGCGAGCAGAACACAGCGCCTCATTGACGGCAAACCTGCTTCTTACGATGATCCGGTCATTTTGGTTGGTGCATCTGAATCATATGAAGCAAGATGCAGACATCATCACGAAGTCCCAGGTAAATCTAAAAAATAGTCCAAAACATGGGTATAAAGATAGAATGCACCGGCTAAAACACCGGTGTTTTTTTTATATTCTGATAATATCCAATTAAAAAATTTAATTAAGTATATTAAAAAATTAAGTAATTTTCTTCCCTTGAATTTTGATTTTGACAGGCATACAATAGCTTACGTAATGTAAATAGTTTTGAGACATTGTTCGAATAATTGTCACAAAGTCGCATAAAGATCATGATCGGTCATATTTTAGATGGGTTATTACTTAACTTGGTTAACTATTTCAAGAAAGAAGGAGATTTGCTTGAATAACATAAAAAAAACGAAAGAAGGCCACTTAGAAACAACTCTTAGAGGAAAAGAAGTTTTATCTATTCCTACTTTAAATAAAGGCGTTGCTTTTTCACTAGAAGAAAGACAAGAACTCGGCTTAGAAGGGCTTCTGCCGCCAACTGTACTTTCTCTTGATCAACAAGCACAACGCGCGTACGAGCAATTCCAAGCGCAGCCTGACCGCCTTCGTCAAAATGTTTACTTAAGTGATCTTGCAAACCGTAACGAAGTTCTTTTCTATAAATTGCTGAAAAACCATCTTCGCGAAATGCTTCCTGTTGTGTACACGCCAACAGTTGGTGAAGCGATTCAGGAATACAGCCATGAATATAGAAGACCTCAAGGAATCTACTTGTCAATCGATAATATTGACGGTATTGAAAAAGCGTTTGAAAACCTTCATGCGACAGCAGGCGATATTGATCTTATCGTTGCTACTGACTCCGAAAGCATTCTCGGTATCGGTGACTGGGGTGTAGGCGGTATTAATATCGCAATCGGTAAATTGGCTGTTTACACTGCTGCAGCCGGTATTGACCCTAGCCGTGTTATCCCGGTTGTGCTTGATGTCGGTACGAACAACGAAAAACTTCTAAACGATCCTTTATATATTGGTAACAAGCATGAACGTGTTCAAGGTGAACGCTACGAAGCTTTCATTGACGCTTATGTAAAAGCTGCATTGAAATTCTTCCCTAAAGCGCTTCTTCACTGGGAAGACCTTGGCAACAAAAATGCACGCAACATCATGAAAAAATACAATCATGAAATCCTGACATTTAATGATGATATTCAAGGTACTGGCGCGATTACACTTGCAGGTGTGCTTGCCGCTATGAAGAAAACCGGCGCTTCTATTAAAGATCAGCGTGTTGTTATCTTCGGTGCTGGTTCTGCTGGTATCGGTATTGCTGACCAAATCCGTGACACAATGGTGCTAGCCGGATTATCTGAAGAAGAAGCTAACAAACGTTTCTACACACTTGATTACAGAGGCTTGCTGACTGAAGACATCGAAGGCATCCTTGATTTCCAAAAACCTTACCTTCGCAATGCGGATGAAGTGAAAGACTGGAAGCGCGACGAAAAAGGTCAAATTCCATTCGATGAAGTGGTTCGTCAAGCGAAACCAACGATCTTAATTGGTACTTCAGGGGTTTCAGGTGCATTCACAGAGGAAATTGTAAAAGAAATGGCATCTCACGTTGACCGTCCGGTTATCATGCCGATGTCTAACCCGACTCACCTTGCTGAAGCTGTTCCTGAAGATCTGTTCAAATGGACTGACGGAAAAGTGCTTATTGCAACAGGAAGCCCATTTGACAATGTAGAATACAACGGTGTTTCTTATGAAATCGGACAATCTAACAACGCATTCGCATTCCCTGGTCTTGGACTTGGTTCAATTGTAGCTGAAGCGCGAATCATTACACCTGCTATGTTTGCTGCAACTGCTGATGCGATTGCTGAAATGGTTGATCTTGAAACACCTGGAGCAGGATTGCTTCCAAGCATTGATAAGCTTCAAGAGGTTTCTATCCAAGTTGCGATTGCCGTTGCTGAAGCAGCAATTAAAGACGGCGTGGCAAATCGTCAGCCTGAAGATGTGAAACAAGCGGTACTTGAAGCAATGTGGACACCTGAATACAAAAAAGTCATCGCGAAATAATTAGCGAGTAAATTTTTCGTCCGAGGGAAAGCTTTTTGTAAAGCTAAAGTATACGGACATAGGATTTGGAGGAGAATATTTTGAGCATCTTAGATATCTTAATCCTCCTGGCGCCGATCTTCTTTGTTATCGTGCTGGGTTGGTTTGCAGGACATTTTGGAAGTTATGATGCCAAGTCGGCAAAAGGGGTAAGTACGTTAGTAACGAAATACGCACTTCCAGCTCACTTTATCGCTGGTATTTTGACAACTTCCAGAAGTGAATTTTTATCACAAGTACCTTTAATGATTTCTTTAATTATTGGGATTGTTGGTTTCTATATCATCATTCTTTTGGTTTGCAGATTTATATTCAAGTATGATTTAACGAACTCATCTGTATTTTCTTTGAACTCTGCACAGCCGACATTCGCATTTATGGGTATCCCGGTATTGGGAAGCTTATTCGGAGCGAATGAAGTTGCGATTCCGATCGCGGTCACAGGTATCGTGGTTAACGCGATTCTTGATCCGCTCGCGATCATTATCGCTACTGTTGGTGAGTCTTCTAAGAAAAACGAAGAGAGTGGCGACAGCTTCTGGAAGATGACAGGAAAATCAATCCTGCATGGTCTTTGTGAGCCGCTTGCAGCTGCTCCGTTAATCAGTATGATCTTGGTGCTGGTTTTCAATTTCACTCTTCCTGAGCTGGGTGTTAAAATGCTTGATCAGCTTGGAAGCACAACATCTGGTGTTGCTCTCTTTGCTGTCGGTGTTACCGTTGGTATTCGTAAAATTAAACTCAGTATGCCGGCTATCGGTATTGCGTTACTAAAAGTTGCGGTTCAGCCTGCATTAATGTTCTTGATTGCTCTTGCTATCGGACTTCCGGCTGACCAAACAACAAAAGCAATCCTTCTTGTTGCATTCCCTGGTTCTGCCGTTGCAGCCATGATTGCGACTCGTTTCGAGAAACAAGAAGAAGAAACTGCAACTGCGTTTGTGGTCAGTGCGATTCTGTCATTGATTTCACTTCCAATCATTATCGCGCTTACTGCGTAACAAAAAAAGCTCCCTTTACGGGAGCTTTTTGCTTTAGGTTTGAAATTTGAACAGTGACAGCAGCGGTTTTTTTCTTGTTTTGGTTGTTTCAGAAGCAGCAGCGGTCTCGGGGGTCGGCTGAGCGGTGAATTCTTTCATTTGTGAGGTCAGTGATTGCAAATCTGCAAGAATATCATCGATTTCTCTGCGGTGCTGAAGCAGCTGGTAAGATACACCTTCATCGGCTTTTTGTTTCAGCTGGCGTTCCAGTTCCGACAACCTTGCCATCAATTCGCTTTCGTCCTGCCTTTGCTGTAAAAGGCTGTCCAGCTTTTGTTCAAGCTGCTCGATTCTTCGTTCTGTGTCGCTATTTGTTTTTTGGACAAGGAAGCCTGTGCGCTTTTTAGCGCTTTTCGGCAGATGAATATCCTGAATCGCCGTGCCTTCAGAGATTTGTTTTTGAACGGATTTTAGAACCTTCACGTCTTCTGCCGTGAACGAATAGTGTCCGAGCTCATTGCGTTCGGCCGGAAGATTCAGCTGCTTCACCCACCGCTGCACCGTTTTTGCGGAGACGCCGAGTTCACTTGCTACCATATTTGTATTCATGATCCCATACCTCCTTTTAAGCTAGGTATTCGACCATAGAATGAGGTTCCCTTCCCGTTAGACAAAACAAGAAAAGATTCGGCAAAGAAAGTGGGTATCTCCTTTTTTTCTTCAAAAACTGTTATTGTTCATACAGTTCTAATGGAAGTCGGTCAGGATCAAAAAAGAAGGTGAAACGCTTGCCGGTCAGCGGGTCTGTTCTGATTGGCTCTGTTTCGATTCCTTTTTCATGAAGCTCCTGAACCGCTTTATCCAAGCTGCCGACTGTAAAGGCGAGGTGGCGCAGGCCTGCGGCTTCAGGCCGGGTTTGTCGTTCGGGTGGATCGGGAAACGAGAACAGCTCAATGACATACGAGCCGTTAAGCGACAAATCAAGCTTATAGGAGCCGCGCTCTTCGCGGTACGTTTCTTGAATCACCTGAAAACCAAGCTTATGTACGTAGAAAGCTTTCGACTTTTCGTAATCTGAACATATGATTGCAATATGATGTATGGATTTCAGCAACATCATCCCTCCTCGAATTCCAGTATAGCAGAGGGGGCTTTTCCAGCTGGGATTGAAATGCTTTTGACTGGGGTTAATCACTATACTATAATGAGAATGTTACGCACAGGAAAACAGAGGTGAAGACCGTGTTAGACCGTTTAAAATCAATTGAAGAACGATACGAGAAATTAAATGAGCTTTTAAGCGATCCAGAAGTAGTCAACGATCCGAAAAAGCTAAGAGAATATTCAAAAGAGCAATCTGATATACAAGAAACAGTTGACGTATATAGACAATACAGAGATGCGTCAGAACAGCTGGCTGATGCAAAAGCGATGCTTGAAGAGAAGCTGGATGCTGAGATGCGCGACATGGTGAAGGAAGAGATTTCTGAACTTCAGAAGGAAACGGAAACACTGTCCGAACGCCTGAAAGTGCTCTTGATCCCGAAAGATCCTAATGATGATAAAAACGTTATTATGGAGATCCGCGGAGCCGCGGGGGGCGAGGAAGCCGCTTTATTCGCGGGCAACCTGTACAGAATGTATTCCCGTTATGCCGAGCTTCAGGGCTGGAAGACAGAGGTCATGGAAGCGAATGTAACCGGAACAGGCGGCTATAAAGAGATCATCTTTATGATTACGGGAAGCGGCGCGTATTCTAAACTCAAATATGAAAACGGCGCCCACCGCGTACAGCGTGTTCCGGAAACAGAATCAGGCGGACGCATCCATACATCCACTGCAACAGTAGCATGTCTTCCTGAGGCAGAAGAGGTAGAGGTTGACATCCATGAGAAGGATATCCGTGTCGATACGTTTGCTTCAAGCGGACCGGGCGGACAAAGCGTTAACACAACAATGTCTGCGGTTCGTCTGACTCACTTGCCGACAGGTGTTGTTGTATCATGCCAGGATGAAAAATCTCAAATTAAGAACAAAGAAAAAGCAATGAAGGTTCTCCGTGCCAGAATCTATGATAAATTTCAGCAGGAAGCCCAGGCTGAATATGATCAAACACGGAAATCAGCAGTCGGATCCGGTGACCGCTCTGAACGTATCCGCACATACAACTTCCCGCAAAACCGTGTGACGGATCACAGAATCGGTTTGACGATTCAAAAGCTTGATCAGATTCTTGAAGGAAAACTTGACGAAGTGGTTGAAGCGCTGATTGTTGAAGATCAGGCAAGCAAGCTTCAGCAGTCGGAAGGTTAAGATGAAGACGATATTCGAAGCCCTGAAATGGGCTTCTTCTTATTTAACCGAAGCGGGAAGAGAAGAAAATGCTGCCGAGCTCCTATTGCTTTATGATACCGGAATGGAGAGAAGCAAACTGCTCGCAAGCTTACAGGAACCGATTGGTGAAGACGAACTGTATCGCTTTAAGCGTCACGTTGAGATGCATAAAGAGGGCGTGCCGGTTCAATACATTATAGGAAAAGAGTTTTTTTATGGACGGGAATTTATGGTGAATGATGATGTGCTGATCCCGCGGCCGGAAACTGAAGAAGTTGTCTTTCATTTGCTTGAAAAATATCGGAGTGTCTTTTCTGAAGACGGCAAGCTCGAAGTTGTTGACGTTGGTACAGGGAGCGGCGCAATAGCCGTCACGCTTGCGCTTGAAAACCAAAGCTTTTCTGTGTCGGCGGTCGATATTTCAAAAGAGGCGCTGCAAGTCGCCTCTGCCAATGCAGAAAAACTCGGAGCGAATGTGCGCTTTTATCAGGGCGATCTGCTTGAGCCTTTTATTAAGGCGGGAAAAAAAGCGGATATCATTGTCTCAAACCCGCCATATATTTCAGAGGAAGAAATGGCTGATCTATCGGAAATTGTCCGTTTTCATGAGCCGCTGCACGCTCTCACCGATGGCGGAGACGGGCTGAAATTTTATAAGCGGTTTATGGAAGACATTCCGCTTGTCATGAAGGATAAAGTATTTGTCGTTTTTGAAATCGGATGGAAACAGGGAGCGGCGGTCAAAGACCTGATCCTCAAGGCGTTTAAGGGAGCGGAAGTGGAAGTGCTGAAAGATATTAATGGAAAAGACAGAACCATATGCGCTCTGATTCATAAAAATAAATAAGCAGCTTGCTGGCGAGTGGATGGATCAAGCTGTTTAACACCAGCAAAGGGGATGTAAACATGAAAAAGGCCCTGACAGCAGGAATCCTGCTCATTGCGATTGAGAGTATGATTGGCACCATTTTTCCGCAGTCTCTTTCATATGAAGCGATTTTTGGCGTTGCGTCTCTCGTTTTAGTGGGGCTCGCGATCATTACATCGGGTTTGGCTGTAAGCGGAAGCGATCAGCGGGCAAACTACCATTCAGAAACCAAAGAAGGCCGTACATCTCGCATGAAAATGGCGGCCGCTTTCTTTGTTGCGGCGATACCTTCCATTCTATGTTATTTGCTGACGATTTTGTTTTAATAAAAAAGGAAGCCTCTTAGGCTTCCTTTTTTTGCAGTAAAACAGAGTCCCATATCCAATAGATAAGAGCTGTTAATACAGCGAAAAGATAGAAGGCTGTATTTTGAAACAAAGATTGTCCCGAAGGCTGAAGCACGCCGAAAATGATCGCGTTGGCAATAAAAGCAGCGGCAAGGTAATACAGCAGATACAAAGGGCTGAACCGTTTCGGCTTTTTATTCATCATGATTTGAAGCGGCAGTGCGAAGATCAAATAAGGAAACAGAAAATAAAATGCCATTGTGATGAGAGCGGCAATGATAAATGAATGAATATAAATTACTGAATAAAGAACGGACATCGTGAATGCTGATAAAAGCACTGTATAATTGTATTTCATCTTAAACCTCCTAAAACACTATCGTACCATAAATAAGATTAACAGCTTGCTAGATTTTTTTCACCCTGCACGTTTACCCCCGGCTCTCCTTGTCCATAATAGGTCTAGAAACAAAGCACGGAGAGGAACGGTGGGGACCGATGAAAAAAACAGTAATCATTTGTATATATATCTTTCTTTTACTATCTGGAGCGCTCGTAGGGCTGGCAAAAGAAGAGACGGCACAGAAATCGGAAAATCAGCCGGTGGTCATACCGGATCAGGCGATTCGTTTGAGAATATTGGCAAATAGCGATAGTGACCAAGATCAGCAATTAAAACGTCATATAAGAGACGCGGTGAATAAAGAAATCACAACTTGGGTAAAGGATATTACTTCTATTGAAGAAGCGCGTCGCGTGATTCGTTCAAAGCTGCCTGAAATCAAAGCAATTGCAAAGGAAACAATGGAGAAAGAAGGAGCGAATCAGTCGATATCCGTTGATTTTGACAAAATTTCATTTCCGACAAAGCTTTACGGCAACATGGTATATCCCGCTGGTGAGTATGAAGCGATTTTGATTACGCTTGGAAACGGAGACGGCGCCAACTGGTGGTGTGTGCTGTTCCCGCCTCTCTGCTTTCTTGATTTTTCTAACGGGGAAGCCGTCAAAGAACAAGAAGATAAAGAAGCCTCAAAAAAGCAGACTGAAAAAGTGCTTGAGGACGTAACCGCTAAAGCGGAAAAAGCCAAAAAAGAAGAGAACGAAGAGAAAGAAGACGGCACAGAAGTGAAATTCTTTTTAGTCGAATGGATTTCCGACCTTTTTTCCTAATCATCTGGTCTAAAAATAGATTTGCCTCATAGATTGGAAGAAAGAACGCAAAAACGGGGTGAACGGATGTTTTATCAACTGCGGGTGGCAAGGGAAAAAGACGGAGATGTGCTCGAGGCATTTTTAAAACAGGCGAAAACCAGCTATGAAGGTGTGAAAGAAGGCTTCACTCAATTTCTTATGCTGGAGGACAGTGAGAAAAACATTGCCGGATGCCTCGGTATTGAAAAAATAAGCTGTGACCAGGGGCTGCTGCGATCACTTGTCATATCGGACAAGCTTCACCAAGGCCATATCGTCACGCTTTTTCAAAGCATGGAGGTGCTGTGCGAAAAGCATCAGATCAAAACCGTGTACCTAGTAGCAAATCAGCATTCCTCTGCGGACTTTCTGACGGCCATGGGTTTTGAAAGAGCTGAGAGTGTACCGGAGGAGCTGTTTTCTTCTGATCACTTCTGTGAATCGCGGCAAACAGAAGGAGCCGTTTTGATGAAAAAAGCGTCTGGATAAGTGCAGTTTATACACATACTTATCCACTTCTTTATTAGCGTTGTCCACAATTTGTGGATAACGCTTGTTTTATTACAGGACATCTTTTATACTTTCAAAAGGATTACACGCGTAAAACAATCGTTTTATTGTTGTGAATAAGGAGTTTGGTCAGAAATGAAAACGAAAAGATGGTTTGTGGATGTAACTGACGAGTTATCCACAAATGATCCACAAATTGCACAAGCAGCCGCTTTGCTCCGAGAAAATGAGGTCGTTGCCTTTCCGACAGAAACAGTATATGGCCTAGGCGCAAACGCAAAAAATACGGATGCCGTCAAAAAAATATATGAGGCGAAAGGGCGGCCGAGCGATAATCCCCTGATTGTCCACATTGCGGATATCAGCCAGCTTGAGGATTTAACGGGCCCGGCGCCGGAAAAGGCGAAAACATTGATGAAACGGTTTTGGCCGGGAGCACTTACGCTCATTCTGCCTTGCAAACCTGGTGCGCTTTCACCTCGTGTAACGGCAGGTCTTGAAACGGTTGCCATTAGAATGCCGGATCATCCGCTTGCCCTTGCATTGATTCGCGAATCGGGACTGCCGATTGCAGCACCGAGCGCCAATCTTTCAGGCAAGCCAAGTCCCACAAAAGCGGAGCATGTGGCTCACGACTTGGATGGCCGCATAGCCGGCATTATGGATGGAGGCCCTACCGGAATCGGGGTCGAATCAACTGTGCTTTCATGTGCGGACGACATCCCTGTTCTTCTGCGTCCGGGCGGCATTACGAAGGAACAAATTGAAGCGGTGATCGGGCCGATCCATGTGGATAAAGGGCTCAGCGACCAAAACGAGAAGCCGATTTCTCCAGGGATGAAATATACACATTATGCGCCGACAGCCCCGCTTGCCATTTGCGAAGGCAGCCCAGAGCGCATTCAGCACCTCATTCAAGAATATCAACAGGGCGGAAGACGGGTCGGCGTCCTGACGACAGAAGAAAACGCGGGCGTTTATTCCGCTGATTATGTGAAGAGCTGCGGAAGACGTGCTCAGCTTGAGACTGTTGCGGCAGGGCTGTATGATGCTTTGCGCAGTTTTGATGAGAATCAGGTGGATTTCATTATCTCGGAATCCTTTCCGGACACAGGTGTCGGCCTCGCCATTATGAACAGGCTGATGAAAGCCGCCGGAGGAAGAGTGATTCGCTGAAAGCAGTCAGATGTTCTAACCCTTTTTGGACACGCATAGGCTAAAAAAGCGGGCGTGTCCAAGGGGGTTATTTATGTATGTCGGATTTGTTTATAGGCGAACTGATTACATTAAGCATCATGGCGTTTGCTTTAGGGATGGATGCTTTTTCTGTCGGCCTTGGAATGGGCATGGTCAAACTTAGAAAGAAGCAGATATTCTATATTGGTTTCATCATCGGCCTCTTTCACGTCATCATGCCTCTCGCAGGGATGGCGGCCGGTAACATGCTGTCAGGGCTCCTCGGCGTGTTAGCGGTTTATATCGGTGGGGCGCTGCTTTTTGTTCTTGGGGTTCAAATGCTTATGGCCTCTTTTAAACAGTCAGAAGAACGATTTATGTCACCGGCAGGGCCGGGCTTATTGCTGTTTGCCATCGGCGTCAGCCTTGACAGCTTTTCCGTCGGCTTGAGCTTGGGGATATACGGCTCGCATCCGCTCCTCACAATTACCCTGTTCGGGCTGTTCAGCATGATGTTGACATGGCTGGGCCTGCTGGTCGGAAAACAAGTGCAGTCATGGCTTGGCACATACAGCGAAGCGCTCGGGGGCATCATATTAATCGTGTTTGGACTAAAGTTGCTTTTGCCAATTTAATATACCAATAAAAGAAACGAAGTCGCCGTTTCTTTTTTCTTCATATATAATAGAGAAAAATAAGGGGTGACTGACATGGATATTATTTTTGTCTGTACTGGAAATACGTGCCGCAGCCCAATGGCTGAGGCGCTTTTTAAATCAATTGCAGAAATGGAAGGGCTGAATGTCAATGTCCGCTCGGCAGGCGTGTTTGCTTCGCCAAATGGGAAAGCGACGCCTCATGCAGTCGAAGCGCTGTTTGAAAAACACATTGCCCTTAATCATGTGTCTTCTCCATTAACTGAAGAACATATGGAATCCGCTGATTTGGTTCTGGCTATGACCCATCAGCACAAACAGATCATTGCCAGTCAATTTGGACGTTATCGTGATAAAGTGTTTACGTTAAAAGAATATGTCACAGGCAGCCATGGTGATGTCATCGATCCGTTCGGCGGCTCAATTGACATCTATAAACAAACGCGAGATGAGCTTGAAGAGCTTCTTCGGCAGCTGGCAAAACAGCTGAAAAAAGACCGCAGATAAGTTGTCAGAAAATCTGCAAACAGGTCATTTGCAAATCCTGCGTGAAGGAGTAGAATATAGTGAAAAGCACATCATATGGTGTGAATCAAAGAGCGGACAGGCTGCGCGGTCAATAAAGCGGGCGGGCCGCATCACACACGCTGGGAGGAAAAGCAGATGAAAGTAGCCATTGCATCGGATCATGGCGGCGTTCACATTCGAAATGAAATCAAAGAGTTAATGGACGAATTGCAAATTGAATATATTGATATGGGCTGTGACTGCGGCAGCGGCTCTGTCGATTATCCGGATTATGCTTTTCCGGTGGCCGAAAAAGTGGTTAGCGGCGAAGTTGACAGAGGCATTTTAATTTGCGGGACAGGCATCGGCATGAGCATTTCCGCTAATAAAGTAAAAGGGATTCGCTGCGCGCTGGCGCACGATACCTTCAGCGCGAAGGCGACGAGGGAGCATAATGACACAAACATCCTTGCGATGGGTGAACGGGTGATCGGACCTGGTTTGGCTCGGGAAATCGCAAAAATCTGGCTGACCACTGAGTTTACCGGGGGAAGACACCAAACGCGTATTGGAAAAATCTCAGATTATGAAGAGAAAAACCTGTAGGGGTGCTGTTTAATGAATGAGTTGAAACAAACGTGGAAGACGATGCTGTCTGAGTTTCAGGACCAAGCGGAATTGAAACAAGATCATCTCTTCGTCCTTGGATGCAGCACGAGCGAAGTGGCCGGCAGCCGGATCGGAACATCGGGCAGTGTAGATATCGCTGAAAGCATCTACAGCGGACTTGCTGAGCTTCGGGAAAAAACGGGAATCCATCTGGCGTTTCAATGCTGCGAGCATTTGAACAGAGCGCTTGTCGTCGAAGCAGAAACAGCCAAGCTGTTCAGGCTTCCAACCGTTTCTGCCGTGCCCGTTCCAAAAGCGGGCGGCGCGATGTCGTCTTATGCGTTTAAGCAGATGAAGTCTCCTGTTCTTGTTGAAACCATTCAGGCTGACGCCGGAATTGATATAGGCGATACGTTTATCGGCATGCATCTGAAGCCGGTGGCTGTCCCTGTGCGTGTCTCTCAAAACAGCCTCGGTTCAGCTCATGTGACATTGGCGCGTACACGTCCGAAACTAATCGGCGGAGTGCGGGCGGTTTATGAGTGCGAATGAAAGGACTGCATAGCCAGTCTTTTCTTTTATTTTAAGACAGTGGAATAAATTCCGAACTTTAAATTAAATTTAAGTTATTAATATTCGTTTTTACCAATAAAAATTTAGATTTTTTAAAAATAATCTTTTACATCGAGCTTAAAAACCATGTACAATAGTGATGGTAAAAACAAAGAACAGGATACGGATAGGAGAGGATCTCGCTGATGAAACATTTACCTGCGCAAGACGAACAAGTGTTTAACGCCATTAAAAATGAGCGTGAACGCCAACAGACTAAGATCGAATTGATTGCTTCTGAGAACTTTGTAAGTGAAGCGGTTATGGAAGCACAAGGATCTGTTTTGACAAATAAATACGCAGAAGGATATCCGGGCAAACGCTACTACGGCGGATGCGAGCACGTCGATGTCGTTGAAGATATCGCTCGTGACCGCGCGAAGGAAATCTTTGGAGCGGAGCATGTAAACGTTCAGCCTCATTCAGGCGCACAAGCAAACATGGCAGTGTACTTCACGATTTTGGAGCAAGGCGATACTGTACTTGGGATGAACCTCTCCCACGGCGGCCATTTAACACACGGAAGCCCAGTCAACTTCAGCGGTGTTCAATATAACTTTGTTGAGTACGGCGTAGATAAAGAAACTCAATATATTGATTACGATGACGTGCGTGAAAAAGCCCTCGCTCATAAACCGAAGCTTATCGTAGCAGGAGCAAGTGCGTATCCTCGTACAATCGACTTTAAGAAATTCCGTGAAATTGCTGATGAAGTCGGCGCTTACTTCATGGTGGATATGGCACATATCGCAGGACTTGTTGCGGCAGGCCTTCATCCAAACCCGGTTCCTTATGCTGATTTCGTTACAACAACAACACATAAAACACTTCGCGGTCCTCGCGGCGGTATGATCCTTTGCCGTGAAGAGTTTGGCAAGAAAATTGATAAATCGATCTTCCCTGGAATTCAAGGCGGCCCGCTAATGCACGTTATTGCCGCAAAAGCTGTTTCATTCGGTGAAGTATTGCAGGACGATTTCAAAACATATGCACAAAACGTCATTTCAAATGCGAAGCGTCTGGCTGAAGCCTTAACGAAAGAGGGTATCCAGCTCGTTTCAGGCGGAACAGACAACCACCTTATCCTTGTTGACCTTCGTTCGCTCGGACTGACTGGTAAGGTTGCGGAGCATGTACTTGATGAAATCGGTATTACGTCTAACAAAAACGCGATTCCATATGATCCTGAAAAACCTTTCGTAACAAGCGGCATCCGTCTTGGTACAGCTGCTGTAACTAGCCGCGGTTTTGACGGAGACGCATTAGAAGAAGTCGGTGCTATCATTGCGCTTGCATTGAAAAACCACGAAGATGAAGGAAAACTTGAAGAAGCAAGACAGCGTGTAGCTGCTCTGACTGATAAGTTTCCTTTATATAAAGAATTAGATTATTAAGATCCTAAAACCCGCTTGGGCTTATGCCCGGCGGGTTTTTTGACGATGTTCTTGAAACTCAATGTCTTTTTTTGTAGAATCAATAGAAGTGTGTAATTGTTGATGGGACAATAAAAAAGGAGCTGAAACACAGTATGGGAAAGGTTTATGTATTTGATCATCCTTTAATTCAGCACAAGCTGACATATATACGGAATGAAAATACAGGTACGAAGGATTTTAGAGAGTTAGTAGATGAAGTGGCTACACTCATGGCATTTGAAATTACCCGCGATCTTCCTCTGGAAGAAGTGGATATCAATACACCGGTTCAGGCTGCGAAATCGAAAGTCATCTCGGGGAAAAAACTCGGAGTGGTTCCTATCCTCAGAGCAGGACTGGGAATGGTTGACGGCATTTTAAAGCTGATTCCTGCGGCAAAAGTGGGACATGTCGGCCTTTACCGTGATCCAGAAACCTTAAAACCCGTGGAATACTATGTCAAGCTTCCTTCTGATGTGGAAGAGCGTGAATTCATCGTGGTTGACCCGATGCTCGCTACAGGCGGTTCCGCAGTTGAAGCCATTCACAGCCTTAAAAAACGCGGTGCGAAAAATATCCGTTTCATGTGTCTTGTAGCAGCGCCGGAGGGTGTGGAAGAATTGCAGAAGCATCATTCGGACGTTGATATTTACATTGCGGCGCTAGATGAAAAATTAAACGAAAAAGGTTATATTGTTCCAGGTCTCGGAGATGCGGGTGACCGCATGTTTGGAACAAAATAAAAAATGAAATCCCCAAAAGGGGGTTTCATTTTTTTATCCAGTTTTTTGCTATTCGGTGAATCTGTATACAATTATAGGTGAAAATGTGAACATTCTGTGGAGACGTAAAGTATAAAAAGTTTTTTAACTTTAAACAGATTGACACATGTTAGGGGCTATTGTATGCTAAACGAGGGTATTATGAGAAGGTTTTCATAGCTTTCATTATAGTCCTCATCCTCAATGTAAATCCTCTCAGCAAACCCGTATTATGAGGATTTATTTAAGCGAATGAAACAGCATCCCTGCAAGGCTTGCGGATGAATGATTTTTTCGAACAGGCCCGTTTTGCCGGTCAAAAAAGGTCTTCTACTAAGGGTTAACCGCTGATTTTTGCCGTATCCAAGCTATACATTATTTTTTCATCAGGAGACAGATAATTGATGGACGATCCCAAGCTTACATTTAGCAGACAACGCAAATATTTATTGTTCATTTTGGCAGTGTATGTACTGGGTTATGGTTTAACAGCGTATAAAACCGTTTTTTTAGGCCTTATTCTGGGAACTGTTTTCAGTTTGTTTAATTTTTTACTGCTCGTCAGGAGAATGAATGCTTTTGACAGAGCTGTTGAGAAAGGAAAGTCCATACGATCTCTCGGGAGCGCAGCGCGGTGGTGCAATGCGATTCTTGCTGTGGCTGTTGCCTATAAAAATCCCGAATATTTTCATATGGCAAGTACAGTTATTGGATTAATGACAATATACCCTGTCATTATGATAGATTCCTTTATCCAGCTTAAACGTTCATCAATGGAAGAGAGGTGAAAACCCTTTGAATCATGGTTACAGAACTATAGAATTTCTAGGTCTTACTTTTAATCTGACAAACATTCTGATGATTACTGTGGCGAGTGTGATTGTTTTATTGATTGCTATATTGACGACAAGAACGCTTTCGATCCGTCCCGGAAAAGCCCAGAACTTTATGGAATGGATTGTTGATTTCGTCCGCAATATTATTGGCAGTACAATGGATTTAAAAACAGGGGCTAACTTCTTGGCACTTGGTGTCACATTGCTGATGTACATATTTGTGTCGAATATGCTGGGGCTGCCGTTCTCTATTACAATCGGACATGAGCTCTGGTGGAAGTCTCCGACAGCCGATCCTGCCATTACATTAACGCTAGCCGTGATGGTTGTTGCTTTAACCCACTACTATGGTGTGAAGATGAAAGGGCTCAAGGAATATTCCAAAGACTATTTAAGACCTGTTCCATTCATGCTCCCGATGAAAATCATCGAAGAGTTTGCGAATACGCTGACTCTAGGTTTGCGGCTGTATGGTAACATCTTCGCCGGTGAGATTCTTCTCGGCCTGCTTGCGGGATTAGCAACAAGCCATTATTCGCAAAGCGTGGCTCTCGGTCTTGTCGGTACAATCGGTGCCATTCTGCCGATGCTGGCATGGCAAGCATTCAGTTTATTTATTGGTGCTATCCAGGCATTTATCTTTACAATGCTGACGATGGTGTACATGTCTCATAAAATCAGTCATGATCATTAAAACATTATATCCAAACGGATAACATTTTAAAGGAGGAACTTTTTCATGAATTTAATAGCAGCTGCGATTGCAATTGGTTTAGGCGCACTTGGTGCAGGTATTGGTAACGGTTTGATTGTTTCACGTACGGTAGAGGGGATTGCCCGTCAGCCGGAAGCAGGTAAAGAACTGAGAACTCTTATGTTCATGGGTATCGCATTAGTTGAAGCCCTTCCTATTATCGCTGTCGTTATCGCATTCTTAGCGTTCTTTGGCTAAGCATAAAAGCCTTATATGAACTAAAAATGGCGAAGATCATTCCAAGAGAACCTTCGCCATTGCTTTATGTCTGATAAGCACCCCGCCTTGCCGGCTGAAAAGAGACAAGTGCGGCTGCTGGATCAGCAAAGAAAAACCTGCAGAAGGGAGTTGCCGTAGTAGATGTCTCAATTACCACTTGAACTAGGATTGTCGTTTAACGGCGGAGATATCCTGTTCCAACTGTTAGCTATGTTAATCTTATTAGCGCTTCTGAAGAAATACGCTTTAGGGCCGCTATTAAACATAATGAAACAGCGTGAAGACCACATCGCTGGAGAAATTACGTCTGCTGAAGAAAAAAATAAAGAAGCGCAGCAGCTGATTGAAGAGCAGCGCGTTCTTTTAAAAGAAGCAAGACAGGAATCCCAAACTCTTATCGAAAACGCAAAGAAACTGGGAGAGAAGCAAAAAGAAGAGATTATTCAGGCTGCACGTGCAGAATCTGAACGTCTGAAAGAAGCAGCAAGAACTGAAATCGTGAAGGAAAAAGAACAGGCGGTTTCTGCTCTCCGTGAGCAAGTAGCGTCTCTTTCTGTCATGATTGCGTCGAAAGTGATCGAAAAAGAACTGGATGAACAAGCTCAAGAGAAATTGATCCAGGACTATCTTAAAGAGGTAGGAGAAAGCCGATGAGTGGATCAGCTGTCTCTAAACGATATGCATCAGCTCTTTTTGATATAGCCAATGAGTCCGCTCAGCTGAATCAAGTAGAAGAAGAGCTAACTGTTGTAAAACAAGTATTTCAAAATGAAAAAGCGCTTAATGATGTGTTGAACCATCCGAAGGTGCCGGCTGCGAAGAAAAAAGAGCTGATTCAAAATGCATTTGGCTCTTTGTCACAGCCCGTGCTTAATACGATTTTTCTTTTGATTGACCGCCATCGTGCCGCGATTGTGCCTGAGCTCACAGATGAGTTTATCAAACTCGCAAACGAGGCCCGTCAAACAGAAGACGCAATCGTATATTCAGTGAAACCGCTGACGGATGCGGAAATTTTACCATTATCACAAGTGTTTGCAAAAAAAGCCGGAGTCGCTTCGCTGAGAATCAGAAATGAAGTGCAGACGGATTTAATAGGCGGCATTAAAGTCCGCATTGGAAACCGGATTTATGACGGCAGCGTAAGCGGGAAGCTTCAGCGCATTGAACGTCAATTAGCCGGGGAAAATCGATAGAAGGGGTGAAACCTAAGTGAGCATCAAAGCTGAAGAGATTAGCACGCTGATAAAACAGCAAATACAAAATTATCAATCTGATATTGAAGTTCAAGACGTAGGTACAGTCATCCAAGTCGGTGACGGTATTGCACGTGTGCACGGCCTTGACAACTGTATGGCCGGTGAACTTGTCGAATTTTCAAACGGTGTTTTGGGTATGGCTCAAAACCTTGAAGAATCAAACGTAGGTATCGTCATCTTAGGACCTTTCAGTGAGATCCGTGAGGGAGACGAAGTAAAAAGAACAGGCCGCATCATGGAGGTTCCTGTTGGTGAAGAGTTAATCGGCCGTATTGTAAATCCGTTAGGCCAGCCGGTAGACGGACTTGGCCCGATCCTTACAAGCAAAACTCGCCCGATTGAAAGCCCTGCACCAGGCGTTATGGACCGTAAATCCGTTCATGAACCGCTTCAAACCGGTATCAAAGCAATTGATGCACTGATTCCAATCGGCCGCGGCCAGCGTGAGCTGATCATCGGTGACCGTCAAACAGGTAAAACATCTGTTGCGATCGATGCGATCCTGAACCAAAAAGACCAAGACATGATCTGCGTATATGTTGCGATCGGTCAAAAAGAATCAACAGTCCGCGGCGTAGTAGAAACATTGCGTAAACACGGCGCGCTTGATTATACAATTGTTGTAACGGCGTCTGCGTCACAGCCGGCACCGCTTCTGTACCTGGCACCGTATGCTGGGGTTACAATGGCAGAAGAATTTATGTACAGCGGCAAGCACGTTCTTGTTGTATACGATGATCTTTCTAAACAAGCGGCTGCTTACCGTGAGCTGTCCTTGCTTCTTCGCCGTCCGCCAGGCCGTGAAGCGTTCCCTGGGGATGTATTCTATCTTCATTCCCGTCTGCTTGAGCGTGCAGCAAAGCTTAGCGACGCGAAAGGCGCAGGATCAATTACAGCTCTGCCGTTCGTAGAAACACAAGCCGGAGATATCTCTGCTTATATTCCGACGAACGTCATTTCCATCACTGACGGACAGATCTTCCTGCAATCTGATTTGTTCTTCTCAGGCGTACGTCCAGCGATCAACGCCGGATTGTCTGTATCCCGTGTCGGCGGCTCAGCGCAAATCAAAGCGATGAAAAAAGTATCAGGTACTTTGCGTCTTGACCTTGCGTCATACCGTGAGCTGGAAGCATTCGCTCAATTCGGTTCTGACCTCGACCAAGCGACTCAGGCAAAACTGAACCGCGGTGCGCGTACAGTTGAAGTGCTGAAGCAGGATCTGAACAAGCCGCTTCCGGTTGAAAAGCAAGTAGCCATTCTTTATGCGCTGACAAAAGGATATCTCGATGATATTCCTGTGGCGGATATCAGACGTTTTGAAGAAGAGTACTACATGTACCTTGACCAAAACCATAAAGACCTGCTTGACGGAATTGCGAAAACAGGAAACCTTCCTGCTGATGAAGACTTCAAAGCTGCACTCGAAGGCTTCAAACGCACATTTGCACCAAGCAACTAACTCGAATGCTGATGAGAGAAAAAGGTTCTCTTTTTCTCTCTTTTTACGCAGATGAAGAGAAAAGGTGGTGAAATCTTTGGCCTCATTACGCGATATTAAGTCAAGGATCACGTCAACGAAAAAAACAAGTCAGATTACAAAAGCCATGCAGATGGTATCTGCGGCTAAGCTGAATCGTGCTGAAAACAATGCAAAATCATTTGTGCCATATATGGATAAAATCCAAGAGGTTGTGTCAAACGTCGGAAGAGTTTCCGGCAACGTGAAGCACCCGATGCTTCTCAGCAGAGAAGTGAAAAAAACGGCATACCTTGTCATTACGTCTGACCGCGGTCTTGCCGGCGCTTTTAACAGTTCGGTTTTACGGAGTGCTTATCAGGCCATGCAAGAACGCCATCAGTCTAAGGATGAGTATGCGGTGATTGCCATCGGAAGAGTGGGCCGTGATTTCTTTAAGAAACGTGAGATTCCCATCATTTCCGAGTTAACAGGACTTGGGGATGAAGTAACGTTTACAGAAATTAAAGATCTTGCCCGTCAAACGATCCAAATGTTTATAGACGGTGCGTTTGATGAATTGCACCTTGTTTATAACCATTTTGTCAGCGCCATAACTCAAGAAGTAACGGAGAAAAAACTTCTGCCGTTATCTGATTTGGGCAGCGGCGGCGGAAAAAGAACGGCGTCTTATGAATTTGAACCATCTGAAGAGGAGGTTCTGGAGGTTTTGCTTCCTCAATATGCAGAAAGCTTAATCTTCGGTGCGCTTCTTGACAGTAAAGCAAGCGAGCACGCTGCAAGAATGACGGCGATGAAAAATGCGACAGACAACGCGAAGGAACTTATCGATTCACTTTCGCTTTCTTACAACCGCGCTCGCCAAGCAGCCATCACACAAGAAATTACGGAAATTGTCGGCGGAGCAGCCGCTTTAGAATAGAAAGATTTTGTCAGGAGGGATAGCGATGAAGAAAGGACGCGTTAGCCAGGTATTAGGACCGGTCGTCGACGTGCGTTTTGAAGACGGTCACTTGCCTGAAATTTATAATGCGATTAAAATTTCACAGCCAGCTGCAAGTGAAAACGAAGTAGGTATTGATTTGACGCTTGAGGTCGCTCTTCATTTAGGTGATGATACAGTCCGTACAATCGCAATGGCATCTACGGATGGTGTTCAGCGCGGTATGGAAGCTGTAGATACAGGAGCGCCAATCTCAGTACCGGTTGGTGATGTAACACTTGGACGTGTATTTAACGTTCTCGGAGAAAATATTGATTTGAATGAGCCGGTTCCTGCGGATGCGAAAAAGGATCCGATTCACAGACAGGCGCCTTCATTCGATCAGCTTTCAACAGAAGTTGAAATTCTTGAAACAGGTATTAAAGTTGTTGATTTGCTTGCTCCTTACATTAAGGGCGGTAAAATCGGATTGTTCGGTGGTGCCGGTGTAGGTAAAACCGTATTGATCCAGGAATTAATCAACAACATCGCGCAAGAGCACGGCGGTATCTCTGTATTCGCCGGCGTAGGAGAGCGTACTCGTGAAGGGAACGACCTTTTCTACGAAATGAGTGACTCTGGTGTAATCAACAAAACAGCCATGGTATTCGGACAAATGAACGAGCCGCCGGGCGCACGTATGCGTGTTGCTTTGACAGGCCTTACAATGGCTGAGCACTTCCGTGATGTACAAGGACAGGACGTACTGTTCTTCATCGATAACATTTTCCGTTTCACACAAGCGGGTTCAGAGGTTTCAGCCCTTCTTGGCCGTATGCCTTCAGCGGTTGGTTATCAGCCGACGCTTGCAACTGAGATGGGTCAGCTCCAAGAGCGTATCACGTCTACGAACGTTGGATCAGTTACATCTATCCAGGCGATCTACGTGCCTGCCGATGACTACACTGACCCGGCGCCGGCGACAACGTTCGCTCACTTGGATGCGACAACAAACCTTGAGCGTAAATTAACTGAAATGGGTATTTACCCTGCGGTTGATCCGTTGGCATCTACATCACGCGCCCTTGCTCCTGAAATTGTCGGAGAAGAGCATTATGCGGTTGCACGTGAAGTACAGTCAACGCTTCAGCGTTACAAAGAGCTTCAAGATATCATTGCGATTCTCGGTATGGATGAATTAGGCGAGGAAGACAAACTTGTCGTTCACCGCGCACGCCGTATCCAGTTCTTCCTTTCTCAGAACTTCCACGTGGCTGAACAGTTCACTGGACAAAAAGGTTCTTACGTGCCTGTAAAAGAGACGGTACAAGGCTTCAAAGAAATCTTAGCCGGTAAATACGACCATCTTCCAGAAGATGCGTTCCGTCTTGTAGGCCGTATCGAAGAAGTTGTTGAGAAAGCAAAAGAAATGGGTGTAGAAGTTTAATCTGGTCCTAGGAGGGTAAAAGCATGAAGACCGTTAAAGTCAATATCGTTACTCCCGACGGCCCAGTATACGATGCGGATATCGAAATGGTGAGTGTGAGAGCCGAAAGCGGCGATCTCGGTATTTTGCCAGGCCATATTCCAACCGTGGCTCCTCTTAAAATCGGCGCTGTCCGTCTGAAAAAAGACGGGCAGACTGAAATGGTTGCCGTCAGCGGCGGATTTGTCGAAGTCCGTCCTGATCATGTCACCATCCTTGCCCAGGCTGCCGAGACAGCAGAAGGCATCGATAAAGAGCGCGCTGAAGCTGCACGCCAGCGGGCGCAGGAGCGTTTGAATACTCAATCAGATGATACTGACATTCGTCGGGCTGAGCTTGCGTTACAGCGGGCTTTGAACAGATTGGATGTAGCAGGGAAATAAGAAAAAATCCTTCTCTTTATGAGAAGGATTTTTTTTATGAACGCACAAGAGAATCAAACAGCGACAACAGCGGGCGATCCTCTTTTTGGCGCAGGTATAAACCATCACAGGTATTCATTGTATGCCACGATTTGCGATGTCTTCTAAAGCCAAGTGTATAAGCGCCGTCTTTATAGGGATAAGGTTTTACAACCCATTCAGCATCTTCATGGCGGGCAATCACGCAATCTATAAGATAAACACTGATCATTTTCTCGAATTCTTCAATAGGAAGATTCCAATCAGCAAGCAAAAGCTCTTGTATACTTTGAAAATAAAGGTTTTCAAGCTCTTCAAGGCTTTCTCTCGTATAGGTAAGAGAAATGTTAAAAAACTGACACAATTCATTCAGTTCTTCAATCTGTGACTGTCTATAATCATAATAGAATGCAATTGCTTCCCATTCCTGATCAAAAATTGGCAGGTCCTCACCATATTGCTTTTCAGGCTGAAAAAAAAGAATGATTCACATTTGCCAGCTCCTTTCCAATAAAGTATACCATGTAAAAGAATCGCACTTTAAGCGGGGATTAGCCCTAGATTTGGGTGATTATTCCGTTCTGTATAAAATGTATCATCTTTATCTGTGCTTCTTATATAATAAGAAAGGGTATGAACGCAGAGAAAGGAGTGTAATAGATGAGTGTATTGGGACAGCAGGCTGCAATCGGCATTGTCGTTCACCTGATTTTTATAGCAGTGACTTGGTGGGCGTTGCAAGCCGTCAATATAGATCCGTTAATCAAAAAAGGCAAAGTCGTGCAGGCAAGACTCCTGATGATTTTGCTGACAATTGCCATTGGAACGGCCGTTGCCAATTTCTTTTTAGATTATCTCAATTATTCACAGCAGCTTCCCTATCTATTTTAATAGGTTTTGAACATTATTATCATTAAATGGTTGGGAGAAGCGGGTTGAAGCGAATAGCTCGAGTTTTGACGAAGATTTTTACGTATGGCGCCTCTTGCCTCCGGTAAAACTGGGGATAAGGGGGAGAGATGAACATGAAGAAAAAACAAGTAAGCCACGCTATTATCATTTCCGTCATGTTAAGCTTCGTCATTGCTGTTTTCCATACCATTCATGCGAGTGAATTAACGCCGTTAGCACAAATGGCAGAGGGGATGGAACGCCAAGATGTGTCAATAGATAAGTGGACATTGCATGCAAAACAAAACATGTCACTGACCGAAAAAGAATTTTATCAAAAAGTGCAACGTTTAAAATCAGAGTATCGTCAATATGATTGGGTGATTGCACGGGAAGATAAAATGATAAAGGCAATTGGCACATATACTGACAAAAAAAATCGTACTTCTTTTAGACTGCAGCTTGTCACAACCCTCAAAAAACACAATCCAACTTCGTATTTATTATATGAGCAAATGAGTCTAGAGACACCGGATAGCTGGAATGATACATATGAACAGTTTGAACGGGAGACACTTGGGATATTCCAAGAAAAAGTAGTTATTTTTACTTGTCTAAATGGTCACTTAGATGATAATATGAATATTGTTTTGCAAAAAAAAGCAAATCAGTTATTAAATGAATTTCAAGCAAGATCAGTAGAACATGTAGTTGAGCCAAATTTCGTTTCTATTTCTGCGTTTACAGATGAGTGGGAAGAGTACATTATGACCTCGAAACATAAAATGAATTTGCAAATTGCACTTAGAAGTGCAGGAATGGGCGGAAAACATACCGTTACGGTTGGCACACCAATCGTTACGACTGAATATTAATATAGAGAATTTAGGGACGCGGAGGGGAATACCTTGGAAAAAATCATCGTCCGCGGCGGTCAGAAGTTAAACGGCACAGTCAAAGTTGAAGGCGCTAAAAATGCCGTTTTACCTGTTATCGCTGCATCTTTATTAGCAAGTGAAGAAAAAAGCGTAATTTGTGATGTACCTACGCTCTCCGATGTATATACAATTAACGAAGTGTTGCGTCATTTAGGAGCAGATGTGCATTTTGAAAATAATGAAGTGACTGTAAATGCTTCATACGCTTTGCAAACTGAAGCACCTTTTGAATATGTTCGTAAAATGCGTGCGTCTGTGCTTGTCATGGGGCCGCTTCTTGCGCGTACAGGTCATGCAAGAGTTGCACTTCCGGGCGGATGCGCAATTGGTTCCAGACCGATTGATCAGCATTTAAAAGGTTTTGAAGCAATGGGCGCAGAAATCAAAGTCGGTAATGGCTTCATTGAAGCTGAAGTAAAAGGCCGACTGCAAGGCGCAAAAATTTATCTGGACTTCCCAAGTGTAGGAGCTACAGAGAACCTGATTATGGCAGCCGCTCTAGCTGAAGGAACAACAACGCTGGAAAACGTGGCAAAAGAACCCGAAATCGTTGATTTAGCAAACTATATCAACGGCATGGGCGGAAAAATCCGCGGAGCTGGCACCGGCACCATCAAAATTGAAGGAGTCGAAAAGCTTCACGGCGTAAAACACCATATTATTCCTGATCGCATTGAAGCGGGCACATTTATGGTTGCTGCTGCAATCACTGAAGGAAACGTATTAGTAAAAGGAGCGGTTCCTGAACACCTCACCTCTTTAATTGCAAAAATGGAAGAGATGGGTGTAACGATTAAGGATGAAGGTGAAGGTCTGCGTGTCATCGGCCCGAAAGAACTTAAACCGATTGACATCAAAACAATGCCTCACCCGGGCTTCCCGACTGATATGCAATCACAAATGATGGCGCTTCTGCTTCGTGCAAGCGGCACAAGCATGATTACAGAAACCGTTTTTGAAAACCGTTTTATGCATGCGGAAGAATTCCGCCGTATGAATGGTGATATCAAGATTGAAGGACGTTCTGTCATCATTAACGGTCCTGTACAGCTTCAGGGAGCTGAAGTTGCAGCGACTGATTTGCGTGCAGGTGCAGCGCTGATTCTTGCGGGGTTAGTGGCTGAAGGTCACACACGTGTTACTGAATTGAAGCACTTAGACCGCGGTTACGTTGATTTCCATCAGAAGCTTGCAGCTCTGGGCGCAGACATCGAACGTGTAAATGATGAGTCTGCTTCTGAGCAAGAGAATAAAGAAGTCGTTTCTGACTTAAATGCATAAACTTACTTGAAAATCAGTATGTCACTCTGGCATACTGGTTTTTTATTTTTTGTGTATTATCATCATTATGCGCAAAATAGCAAAAAAGAATACGTAAATGACAAATAAAGTTTCTGTCCAAAACGAGAGTCATATTAGCTTGTCCCTGCCCATAGACTAGACTAGAGTCGAATCCCGAGCAGGAGGCAGCTGAATATGAAACAATTCGCAATCACACTATCCGTACTATGTGCATTGATTCTCTTGGTTCCCACACTCTTGGTTATACCATTCCAGCATAATAAGGAAGCGGGGGCCAGCGTAGAATCAGAAAAGACAGCAGTCAGCACGAAACCAGCATCGAAAGGAGCAGAAACATTGAAAGCATCACCTGTTTCTATTCCCGTCTATCGAACCGCAAATCAATCCGTAGAAGACATTCCGCTTGAAGAGTATGTGATTGGAGTCGTCGCCTCCGAAATGCCGGCAACCTTTGAATCTGAAGCACTGAAAGCCCAGGCCCTCGCCGCCAGAACATTTATTGTCAGACTGATGGTATCGAATTCAGCGGTTGAGGCTCCTAAAGGCTCATTGGTGGATGATACACAGATGTTCCAGGTGTATAAAAACAAAGCGGAGCTGAAAAAACAGTGGGGCACAAGCTATGAGACAAAACTGAAGAAAATCACAGCTGCGGTAGCCAGTACGCAAGGCAAAATCTTAACGTACAACAACCAGCCGATTGAAGCCTCCTTTTTCTCCACAAGCAACGGCTACACAGAGAATGCAGAAGCTTATTGGACAAGTGCTATCCCATATTTAAAAAGCGTCAAAAGCCCTTGGGATAAAAAGTCTCCGAAATATATGGCAACGAAAACCTTTACAGCGGCAGAATTTCAGCAAAAGCTTGGCGTCAAGCTGGATGGATCTAGCGCAGTAGGGAAGATTACCGGCGAGACACCGGGCCACCAGGTCGCAACTGCCGTCATTAACGGCAAGACGCTGAAAGGAAGAGACATACGTGAAAAGCTGGGTCTCAACTCCGCCGATTTTGAATGGAAGCGGAATGGAGACACAATTACAGTCACGACGAGAGGATTTGGCCACGGTGTGGGGATGAGCCAATACGGAGCGAATTTTATGGCCAAAGAAGGCAAAACGGTTGATGACATTGTAAAGTACTATTACCAAGGCACACAAATTTCTGAGGCAGATGCGTTTTTGAATAAATATATGGCGAAAAAGTAGAAAAAGACGCTCATTGGGCGTCTTTTTCTGTTCCTGAATATCTTTTATCTAAGAGCAGCTGAAACGGTTTAGAGGAGCTTCTGACCGTCTTTAAGGATCAGTCCTTTTTTCCTGATTTCAGGCTTTGAGATTGTGGTAAAGTCATCCACATTTGTCGACAGACTTCGACAGACTCATATAACGAAAGCCGAAAGGCGGACAATCTTCTCTTTTCATAGGGGCGTTAGGTGGAAATCACTAATAAAAACATAGGTTTCTATGCAAAAGTAAACAACAGCAATGGGGAAGCCCGCCCTATTTATTTCTCGGTTTTTGTTGATTACGATAGATTATGTTCAGCGTTGAACATCTGCACGCAGAAACAAATTGGTAAAGGGGTACGAACATGAAGAAAAGATTTTCACTGATCATGATGACAGGATTGCTTTTTGGATTAACTTCACCTGCTTTTGCAGCTGAAAAGACAGAAACGGAGGCTAAAGCGCCGGCGAACGTGGCGGTCTTGCTTGATGCCAGCGGAAGTATGGCGAAAAGAATAGACGGTGTATCTAAATTTAATTCAGCCAAAAAAGAAATTTCAAAGTTTGCGAGCTCACTGCCAGAAGGAACTCAGGTGAAAATGAGCGTGTTTGGCTCTGAAGGAAACAATAAAAATTCCGGAAAAGTTCAGTCATGTGAAGCCATTCGCAACGTATACGGCTTCCAAAGCTTTAACGAGCAAAGCTTCCTCAATTCTCTCAATACAATTGGGCCGACTGGCTGGACGCCAATTGCCAAAGCGCTGAACGAGGCGAAATCTTCTTTTGACCAGCTTGATGCAAAAGGGGAAAAAGTGGTGTATCTGTTGACAGACGGTGAGGAAACGTGCGGAGGAAACCCGATTAAAACAGCAAAGGAACTGCAAAAAGACAATATCACTGTTAATGTGATCGGCTTTGATTATAAAGAGGGATACAAAGGCCAGCTGAACGCAATTGCGAAAGTAGGCGGCGGTGAATACTTCCCGGCTTATACCCAAAAAGATGTTGAGAAAATTTTCACTCAGCAATCACTAATGTTATCTAAATAAGAAAAAAGAGGCTGGTGATGGTCAGCCTCTTTTTGTATGTAACAAAAACTTCAAAACTAATTAGCTGTCTGCCTGTAGCATAGTAGCAGATTTCCGTTTTTCTGTCATAATCAAGGCGAAAAAAGAATGAATGTTCACACAATCTGTTTATGCTTTCTGGGTGGAAATGGCTAAAAATGAACGGCATTTCAAGCGATTTTGGACAGATCGTGAAAGCAGCACAAAAGGCAGCATGTCCTATATCTTTTTGCATTTTCGTATTCTAGCATAAAGAAGAATCCAACATATAGTTGGAAAATATGAAAAAGAAAGGAAGTAATCATATGAAAAAGTTGCTGGCTGCCGGTATCATTGGATTGTTGACTGTTTCCATTGCCTCCCCGTCTTTTGCCGCTGAGAAACAGGCTGATACAAATGTAGCTGTTTTGTTTGACGGAAGCGGAAGCATGGTTCAAAAAACAGGAGGAGAGCGCAAAATAGACATTGCCAAAAAATCAGTAAAATCTTTTGCCGAACTTCTTCCGAAGGATACAAATCTTATGCTTCGCGTTTTCGGGCATGCAGGGAACAATAAACTGTCCGGTAAAGCCCTTTCGTGCAGTACGACGGAAACCATTTACGGCCTTCATCCATATGAAGGGTCTCTGTTTGACAATTCATTGAGTGAGCTCAAGCCGACTGGATGGACACCGATTGCCAAAGCACTTGCAGACACAAGAAAAGAATTTGAAGCATTTGACGCAGACGGGAAAAACGTGGTGTATTTAATCACTGACGGTGAAGAAACGTGCGGCGGAGACCCTGCGGCAGAAATCGAAAAGCTCCGTGCATCAAATGTGGATACGATTGTAAACATCATTGGCTTCAACTTTGATGTCAAGGGTAATGAAGAGATGAAACAAGCAGCTGTCGCTGGCGGCGGAGAATATATTTCAGCGAACAGTGCGGATGAGTTCGAACAGGCTTGGGAAAAAGAAGCACAAAAATTTACTGAGTAAGGAACCTAAAGATCAGGCGCTCCCCCAGGCGCCTTTTTTTATTGGTTTAAAAACAGTTTGGGCGGGAATGATACCCTAAAAAGGGGTTGAACATATGAAATTATTCGGAATGATTTTTCTTATAGCCACCGTTGCATTCATATTGCTTGGTGTTCTTCTAAAACTGGCAGCCTTCTTTTTTGTCAGCATTCTCACCTTGATCGCAGCTATTGTGCTGTTTACGGTTCTGAAAAAGAATCAGCATAATCAAACATAGAGTCCTTTATACAGAGGTGTCTCAGCGTGTCGACAAACCCCGCGTTCGTTGTCAATGCACATTGGTGCTCACGTGTTATAAAAGGAACGGCGGCTAAATGCTTAGGCGCCCTGCCTAAACACCGCCGTCATCACATCCTGTGAAAGCCCTTTATATAGAGGGCTCTTTTTGTGTCTCAGAATTCGACAAAATCCGAGGAGTGTGAAAAAATATAAAGGCAGGAACATTGCGGAGGGGAAGAGACATTGAACGATAAAGTAACTGCGGTCAGGGATGTATGGCGCTATGAACAAGGGGAAATAAGCAAAGTAGAAGACCGGATGGTGACGGAATTCCCTTTGACAGTGATACTGAATGGCAGTGAATTTGTGACGCTCGTTTGTACGCCTGAGCATATCGAAGAGCTTGTCATCGGATTTCTCGCATCAGAGGGTGTTATACGATTTCAAAAAGAAATTAAAAGGTTTACAATAGATGAAAGTCTCGGTTTTGTATATGTCGACCTCGTTCACCCTGAGACATTGGATCAAAAGGATTATACGAAACGGGTGATCGGCTCATGTTGCGGAAAGGGCCGTCATTTTTATTTTCAGCAGGATGTCAAAACAGCCAAGACGGCTGTCAGCCAAATCAAGATATCGCCTGAGGCATGTTTGGCGCTTATGAAAGACATGCAGCAAGGGAGCGGGACGTTTCAGGATACGGGAGGCGTCCATAATGCGGCGCTTTGCGACACAGAGAAGCTTCTGTTGATGCGCACAGATATCGGTCGGCACAACGCACTTGATAAACTATACGGACACTGCCTTCTAAACGGGATGTCCGTACGTGACAAACTGATTGTGTTCAGCGGCAGAATCTCATCAGAGGTCCTGTTAAAAGCGGCCAAAATCGGCGTGTCGATTGTCATTTCCAAATCGGCCCCGACGGAGCTTGCGGTTCAAATGGCTGAAGAATTGAATATCACAGCGATTGGATTTGTCAGAAACGGATCATTTAATGTATATACACACCCTGAGAGAATCAGGGGATAGGAAGGGGCTGTAGCTATGATTACAGAGTCGCGTCAGATGTTGGATAAAAGAAACAGACCGCTGAGAGACCTTCGCATTTCTGTTACAGACCGCTGCAACTTCCGATGCACGTACTGTATGCCCGCCGAATTATTCGGTCCGGATTATCCTTTTTTAAAGAAAGAGGAGCTGCTTTCATTTGAGGAGCTGGAACGGCTTGCGACATTGTTTGTCACAAGATTTGGCGTTGAAAAAATCCGCCTGACCGGCGGAGAGCCCCTCATGAGAAAGGATATGCCGGAGTTAATCAAAAAACTGGCCCGCATACCGGGTATTCGTGACATCGCGATGACGACAAACGGATCACTGCTGCCTGTTTATGCAAAGAGGCTCAAGGAGGCTGGGCTGAAAAGGGTTACGATCAGCCTTGATTCTTTAGAAGACGAGCGTTTTAAGAAGATAAACGGGCGCGGTGTTTCTGTCAGCAAGGTGCTGGAAGGCATTGAAGCGGCGAAGCAAGCGGGGCTCGGTGTTAAAATCAATATGGTCGTTCAAAAGGGCGTCAATGAAAAAGATATACTGCCTATGGCCCGTTATTTTAAAGAAAAAGGGCATATCCTGAGATTCATAGAATTTATGGACGTAGGCAACACCAACCAATGGGAAAAGAAAGACGTCATGACAAAGGCGGAAATCATAGATTTGATCAATGAACACATGCCGGTTGAGCCGATAGCGCCTAATTATATAGGCGAAGTGGCTTCCAGATTCCGCTACTTGGACGGCTCCGGAGAAATCGGCGTCATATCATCTGTATCTGATGCGTTCTGCGGATCTTGCAACAGAGCCCGTCTTTCTGCGAGAGGAGAGCTGTTTACCTGCTTATTCGCTTCAAGCGGATTTGACCTCAGAGCTCCGGTTCGCCAGGAATTAAGTGATGACGAACTATCAGAAATGATCGGGACAGTATGGAAAAATCGGATCGATCAGTATTCAGTCGATCGTACGCTATCAAAAGCATCTGGCAAAAAGAAAGTGGAAATGTCTTATATTGGCGGTTAATTTGAAGTCAAAAGCTTATCGGCACTGTCCGATAAGCTTTTTTTATTAGAATCCGAGTGCAAAAAATACGTATAAAAACCGAAATATATAAGGATAGGCATAAAGAAGGAATCATTGTAAGAAAATTTAATTCCAAAGCCATACATTATGATAAAATATAACCAATTAGAAAATAGAAAGGGTTGGAGGGGCATGGCCGCGTACGAGATCCCGTCATCTCAAGTAGGAGTGAAAATCAATAAGTGGTATAAGCACATTTTAGCATTTCAAGTGGCTGATGCCGTAAAGCTGAAAGAAGAAATTGATCTAGATATCGAACAGATGGAAGAGGATCAGCTGCTTCTCCTGTATTATCAGCTGATCAGCTACCGGCACCAAATTATGCTGGATTATGTAAAGCCTGACCTGCACGAGGAATCTCAGCTTCAATATCGTGAATTGATCAAAACGCTGGAAAGCAATCAGGACAGCATCTCCGGATTATCTGAGTATTATTTTCACTTGTTTAGAGGAATGTACGAATTTGAACAGAACAATTACATCTCGGCTATATCCTTTTATCGGAAAGCTGAGAAGATGCTTGCGTTTGTAGAAGATGAAATTGAAAGAGCGGAATTTCATTTTAAAGTGGCGGAAGTCTTTTATATTATGAAGCAGACGCACTTTTCCATGAACCACGCCGTACAGGCGCTGGAGACGTATAAGGCTAATGATTTTTACAGAGTCAGAAGAATTCAATGTCATTTTGTCATATCAGGAAACTACATTGACTACAGAAATTATGAAAAAGCGCTTGAACATTTAGATGACGCGTATCGCCTTGCTTTATTGGAAGGACAGCCCCGTTTGATCGGATCAGCCCTTTATAATATTGGGAATTGCTATGATGACAAGGGGGAGCTGGATCAGGCCGCCGAATCCTTTGAAAAAGCGCTTCCTGTCTTCGAGGATTATCAGCTGGAACAGCTTCCAAAAGCGCTCTTCAGCCTGACTCGCGTTCTTTTCAAAAAACAAGATAGCGAAGCCGCGATGCGGTACTATGAAAAAGGGATTGCCATTGCCCAAAAACGAAACGACTTCTTCAGTCTGGCAAAATATAAATTTCTGCAGGCTTTATATGTGGAATCTGTCAATTTGGATATGATTCAAGAAGTATTTAATTATATGGAAGAAAAGGGCCTGTACGTATATATTGAAGAATTTGCTTTAGATGCTGCCTCCTATTTCAGTCATCGCGAACAATATAAAGAAGCGGTGTATTTTTATGAAAAAGCGGTCAGCATGAGAGAGATGATTCAAAGGAACGATTGCTTATATGAAGTATGAGACAAAACCATCTGCTGGCAGATGGTTTTTTTTATGCAAAAAAAGGGGAGCATCGGAACGTTTATTTCCGGGGAGAACAGGAAAAATCGCTACAGCACTGTTTTTTGAACAAAAGCCGTTTTGGGATGCAGATCTGCACGTGAGGGGGAATTCAATGTTTGGTTTTAATGATATGGTGAAGTTTCTGTGGTCTTTCCTCATTGTTCTGCCGCTTGTACAGATTATACATGTTTCAGGGCACAGCTTTATGGCTTTTATTTTTGGCGGAAAAGGATCGTTGGATATAGGCATGGGAAAAACGCTGCTTAAAATTGGACCCATACGGTTCAGAACGATTTATTTTATCGATTCTTTTTGCCGGTACGGGGAGTTGAAAATTGACAATCGATTCTCACATGCACTCGTGTATGCAGGGGGCTGCTTGTTTAACCTCATCACGATTTTTGCAATCAATCTGCTGATTATACACAGTGTATTAAAGCCGAATGTGTTTTTCTATCAGTTTGTCTATTTTTCTACGTATTATGTGTTTTTTGCCCTGCTGCCGGTCCGATATTCGGAGAAAAAGTCATCAGACGGGCTGGCGATATACAAGGTGCTCCGTTACGGAGAGCGCTACGAAATCGATAAATAACATTAGAATGTTTATTGCCTCTCAGATCGGGAAGGTAACAAGTACACACATAATTGAGAGGGGAGAATTAACATGGGTAACGATAGTGTAAAAGACAAAATGAAGGGCGGCTTCAATAAAGCCAAAGGAGAAGTGAAGGATAAAGTCGGAGATATGGCTGACAGAACGGACATGCAGGCTGAAGGCAAAAAAGATAAGGCGAAAGGCGAAATCCAAAAGGATATCGGGAAAGCCAAGGATAAATTTTCAGATAAAGATTAATCGTACGGAAGAGGCAGGAAACGAAATGTTTCTTGTCTTTTTTTGTTCGCTTTTTCTGATGTGAATAAATATAACAAAAAAAGAAACTGATTTGGTCAAGGTAACTAAATTTTTTAAATATTCTTTGAATTAATAGGCCTCTTCTATATAATAATGACATAAGTTGTAAAGTTTTATAACATCATTTGGAGAAATCAAACAAAGGGGTTTTGATGACGGAATGTACTGCACCGAAGAAAGTGTCGGAAGCCAGCGGGAGTGCGAAAAAACAGTTAATATCGACACAAGCGGGATTCAGTGAAGGTCGGGATTCTTCACTCGTTAAGCCGAACGGTGGCGATCAGCGAAGTGACCGTCTATGCTGCGGAGTAAATGGCAATAGTCGGGTTCTCGGTATCGTGGAGGACGGCGCCTCAGACTGGCCTCCATGCCATGCTTCCGGTTGCGGAGCAAAACAACGGGCTGCCATCAGGAATGTAACGTCTGGTTATGATCAATCGATGGTTTAGCACAGCCTCAGCATGGAGGTTCACCCGGGGCAGATTGTCGCTGTATTAGGCCGAAATGGAGTCGGCCAATCCACTTCATAGGCCTGCTTCCGGCTAAACAGGGGGGCTATTTGTTTTAATCAAACGTTTGTTCAAAACGAAAAGGCGGTCAACAGCAGCAGCTTGCAATCGCCAGAGCGCTGATGGTAAATCCGAAAAATATTTTACTTGATTAACCATTGGAAGGAATTTAGATTTTAATTGTCGAACTAGTCAGACAAGTTATTATAGAAATTCCCAGAAAAAAAGACATTTCTGTTATCTTAGTCGAGCGCAGTCTGGAAAACACGTTAATCTGTGCTCACTATCTTTCCGTGATCGACAGGGGAACGGTTGTTGACCATGGCAAGGCTGATGAAGAAACGGCATGCCGCTTTGAAAGGCATCTTACCGTATGACCCCCATTCTCGAAGAAAGGGAGGTGATGTCCCGCCTGACTGTTCCGCAAATTCGTAGTAACCGCATCTGCTTTATATGACAAAAGAAGGAGGACTACAGATGAAACTGACACCGGTTGAACAAGAAAAATTGCTCATTTTTGCAGCGGGGGAATTAGCCAAACAGCGAAAGGCGCGGGGCGTTCTGCTGAACTATCCTGAGGCTGCTGCTTATATCACCTGCTTTATTATGGAAGGCGCACGTGATGGGAAGGGAGTAGCAGAGCTGATGGAAGCCGGCCGCCATGTATTAACGGAAAAAGATGTGATGGAGGGTGTGCCTGAGATGCTGGACAGCATTCAGGTGGAGGCCACATTTCCGGATGGAGTAAAGCTTGTTACGGTACATCAGCCAATTTCTGCGGAGGTGAAGTCATGAAGCCGGGAGCATTTCAAATTGCTGAGGGAACCATTACGATTAATGAAGGCCGTGAGATACGGGAGGTAACGGTAAAAAACACCGGATCACGCTCCATTCAAGTCGGCTCGCATTTTCATTTTGCGGAGGCCAACGGGGCTTTATTATTTGACCGTGAGCTGGCGATCGGCATGCGTCTTGATGTTCCATCAGGCACGTCGGTCCGTTTTGAGCCGGGTGAGCAGAAAACGGTCTCACTAGTGGAAATCAGAGGGCGCAAGACAATTAGAGGGCTGAACGGAATGGCCGACACGTTTATCGATGAACGCGGCAAAGAAAAAACGTTGGCCAACTTAAAACAAGCCGGCTGGATGGAGGGTGTAATCCGATGAAAATGTCACGGGAGGAATATGCGGAACTGTTTGGCCCGACAACGGGCGATAAAATCAGATTGGGCGACACGGATTTATGGATCGAAGTCGAAAAGGATTTCACAGTATATGGTGAAGAAATGATCTTTGGCGGCGGAAAAACAATCCGCGACGGCATGGGCCAAAACGGCAGAATCACAGGGAAGGACGGCGCTTTGGATTTGGTTATCACCAACGTCGTGCTATTGGATTACACAGGCATTGTCAAAGCGGATATCGGTGTGAAAGACGGCCGGATTGTCGGTGTCGGAAAAAGCGGAAATCCTGATATCATGGATGGAGTCGATCCGCACATGGTCATCGGAGCGGGGACAGAGGTGATTTCCGGTGAAGGCAAAATTTTAACAGCTGGGGGAGTGGACACGCACATTCATTTTATTTGTCCTCAGCAGATGGAAGTTGCGCTTTCTTCAGGTGTGACGACCCTTTTGGGAGGCGGAACAGGACCCGCTACAGGAAGCAAAGCGACAACATGTACGTCCGGGGCGTGGTATATGGCGAGGATGCTGGAAGCGGCCGAGGAGTTTCCGATCAATGTCGGCTTCTTAGGAAAAGGGAATGCATCCGATAAAGCGCCGCTGATCGAGCAGGTGGAAGCGGGCGCCATCGGCCTTAAGCTTCATGAAGACTGGGGCACGACGCCAAGCGCCATTAAAACGTGTATGGAAGTTGTGGACGAGGCTGATATTCAAGTTGCCATCCATACCGATACGATTAACGAAGCGGGCTTTTTGGAAAACACGCTCGACGCGATCGGGGACCGGGTCATTCATACTTATCACATAGAAGGGGCAGGCGGCGGCCATGCCCCGGATATTATGAAGCTCGCCTCTTACGCGAACATTCTGCCGTCATCTACAACGCCAACCATTCCTTATACCGTTAATACGATGGATGAGCATCTTGACATGATGATGGTCTGCCACCATTTAGATGCGAAAGTGCCTGAAGATGTGGCGTTCAGCCATTCCAGAATCAGGGCGGCGACGATTGCCGCGGAGGATATTCTCCATGATATCGGTGCGATCAGCATGACATCATCGGATTCCCAAGCGATGGGGCGGGTCGGAGAAGTGATCATCCGAACATGGCAGGTAGCCGATAAAATGAAAAAACAGCGCGGCGCTCTTGCCGGCGAAAACGGGAATGACAATGTGCGCGCAAAACGGTACATTGCCAAATACACGATTAATCCGGCAATTACGCACGGGCTCAGCCATGAGGTCGGCTCGGTGGAAAAAGGGAAGCTTGCTGATCTCGTTCTGTGGGACCCGGTATTTTTCGGCGTAAAACCGGAACTGGTCTTAAAGGGCGGCATGATTGCACGTGCGCAAATGGGAGATCCGAACGCGTCCATCCCGACTCCTGAACCGGTTTTCATGCGCCAAATGTATGCGTCTTACGGAAAAGCCAACCGCTCAACATCGATTACATTTATGTCTCAGGCAAGCATAGAGCGTGGTGTAGCGGAAAGCTTAGGGCTGGAAAAAAGGATTTCTCCAGTCAAAAATATCAGAAAGCTGAGCAAGCTGGATATGAAGCTGAACTCGGCTTTGCCGAAGATTGAGATTGATCCAAAAACCTATCAGGTCTTTGCTGACGGGGAGGAGTTGTCTTGCCAGCCTGTCGATTATGTCCCCCTTGGACAAAGATATTTCTTATTCTGATAAGACGCGGCCGGAGTGCATCCGGCCGATCTATTGACTAAAAACGGTGCACAAAACCCGTGTATTTAGTGTATATTAGATGTTGACAAACGAATCAAATGTAACTATTATAGTTACAACGGTGGTGAAAAAACATGATTAACAGCCGTCTTGCTGTTGCCATTCATATTTTATCCCTCATCTCGATGGATGAAAAAACATCTTCAGAAATCATTGCTGACAGTGTCAACACAAATCCGGTAGTTGTGCGAAGAATGATCAGCCTGCTGAAAAAAGCTGATATTCTCACATCACGCGCCGGGGTGCCGGGTGCAAGCCTCAAAAAAGATCCTGCTGATATTTCTCTTTTAGAAGTGTATCGGGCTGTCCAAAAGCAAGAAGAACTCTTTGCGGTTCATGAAAACCCGAATCCGAAATGTCCGGTAGGGAAAAAAATTCAGAACGCTCTGGATGAAACGTTTGAAAGTGTGCAAAGAGCGATGGAAAATGAACTGGCGAGCAAGTCATTAAAAGATGTTATGAATCATCTCTTTTAATCAAAAGGGATGACTTCTCACCGTTAACATGTAACTAAAATTGTTACAAATGAGGAGGAAATGAAAAATGAAAATTGGTATTATAGGCGCAAGCGGGAAAGCGGGAAACGAGATTTTGAAAGAAGCGAAAACAAGAGGCCATGAAGTGACAGCCATCGTCAGAAACGCTTCAAAAGTGCAGGAGCAGGACGTAGCGGTTTTGGAAAAAGATGTGTTTGAACTGACTGCGGAAGACATCAAGCCTTTCGACGCAGTCGTAAACGCTTTTGGAGCAGCACCCGGCCAAGAACATCTTCATGTTGAAGCAGGAAGAGCACTCATCAGCATCTTAAAGGACGCGAAGCACACAAGATTGCTTGTTGTTGGCGGAGCGGGAAGCCTGTTTGTTGATGAAGCCAAAACAACCCGTTTAATGGATACGCCGGAATTTCCAAAAGAATATTTGCCAACTGCATCAAATCAAGGCGAGAACCTGAAAGATTTGCAGCAGACAGACTCCATTTCCTGGACGTTCCTCAGTCCTGCGGCATTTTTTGATCCAGCAGGAAAACGGACTGGCTCTTACCAAAAAGGAAAAGACAATGTCATCGTAAATGCAAAAGGCGACAGCTATATCAGCTATGCAGATTATGCCATTGCCGTGTTGGATGAGCTTGAACATCCTGAACACAAAAATGAACGCTTCACAGTGGTAAGCGAAGCGGAATAATAAAAAACCCGGAGCCAGGGGACTGACCCCATAAGATGAAACAAATAAAAACACCTTCAAGTTTGAAAACGGATGATTGTTATCCGAAATTAGACTTGGAGGTGTTTTTTCTATGGGGACAAGAGTGAGTTATCCGGTTGAAGTTAAACAGAAGGCTGTAGAAATGAGATTGGCAGGCGTGCCTATGAAAGAGATCATGCAGAAATTGAATATTAAGAATAAGACACAGGTTCAGACATGGGTTAGATGGCATAAGGCTGGGGATACACATCGATTCGAACAGCCTGTTGGAAAGCAATACACTTACGGAAAAGGTCCGGAGTATTCTTCCGAATTAGAGAAACTGCAGGCAGAGAATCGTTATCTGAGACAACAGAATGAAGTTTTAAAAAAGTACAACGAATTGGAAAGGAAGTTGATAGCGAAACGTCAGTCGAACTTGTAGAAGTATTGCACAGCACAATGACCGTGCAGGATATCTGTGTTCATTTAGGTATCTCACGTGCGTCTTATTATCGTTGGAAGAAGAATCTGACGAAAGATCATCCCAAGCGCCATTTGGAAAAACAAATCGGCACGTTGTGCCGAGAGCACAAGTATCGATATGGATATCGGAAAATCACAGCCATATTAAAAAAGGGAATGTGTATCAACCATAAAACGGTTCAACGTATTATGCAGGAAAATCAGTGGCAGTGCCGAGTTAAGGTGAAAAAGCGTAAGAAGAATGGGCAGCCATATGCCGTAGTCGATAATATATTGGATCGGAACTTTCAGTCTGATCGCCCTCTTGAAAAACTAGTAACGGACATCACTTATTTGCCTTATGGACAGAAACAATTGTACCTTTCCAGTATATTGGATTTATACAATGGAGAAGTGATTGCTTTTACGATTGGAGATAAACAGGACACAGATTTTGTTCTAAATACACTTGATCAGCTGCCAACACTTCCCGAGAACTGCGTGTTACATAGTGACCAAGGATCTGTGTATACATCTTACGAGTATCAGAAAGCTGTTAAAACAATAGGCATTACCATGAGCATGTCCCGCAAAGGGACGCCCGCTGATAATGCCACCATCGAATCGTTTCATTCCTCATTAAAGTCTGAAACGTTCTATCTGAACAGCATTGATCGTACTACGACCGCCATCGTAGAACGCACTGTCACAGAATACATTCATTATTATAACAATATTCGTATTCAAACGAAACTAAACAACCAATCACCGATAAACTATCGGCAATTGGCTGTTTAAAAGGTGTTTTGATCCCTGTCTCAAAAACGGGGGTCAGTCCCCCAGCTCCGGGTTTTTCTCATTAATAAGTGCTGTACGTATCGCTGAAAAGGCCGTCAGCAATCCCAAGCATTAAAAAGATGAAGAAGGCGATAATCGCAAGAATGGATACAGCAATGCTTACGATCAAATAAATCCCTTGCATCTTTACGAATTTCGCGTAATTCTCCAGCATTAAGTCTTCAGACTGTCCGCTATTGTGTTCAGCCATTTGGCCTGCTTCCCTAGCTGACCTCATCAAAAAGATACCGGAAATAATTTGCAGTACGCCTGGCACGGCACCGATTAGAAAAATGAACGCGCCTGAAAGCGCGGTAATTGCGCCCATAATAATAAATAAAATGCCTGTAGCTTTTCCCCATTTCGAAATGCTGATGAGGGTTTTGTTCATTGTTTCAGGATTCATGTATACTGGCTCCCCTTTACAAAAAAATACTCACTTTTCTTTTATACACTATTTGTGAGAAGTTTTGTATATAGAAAATAACATTTTGGGGATTGACCCTAACGTTGCGTGATTGTTTACGATAAAAAAGAGGAGGTGTTATGTATGAAATATCAAGTTAAACAAGTGGCGGAGATATCAGGTGTCAGCATTCGGACGCTTCATCACTATGACAATATTGAGCTTCTGAATCCTTCAGCGCTTACTGATGCTGGGTATCGTTTGTACAGTGACGCAGACCTGGAAAGACTGCAGCAGATTTTATTTTTCAAGGAAATCGGGTTTCGTCTGGATGAGATTAAAGAGATGCTGGATCATCCGAATTTTGACCGGAAAGCGGCACTTCAGTCGCAAAAGGAGATATTGATGAAGAAAAAACAAAGAATGGATGAGATGATTCAAACAATTGACAGGACGCTTTTGTCCGTTGATGGAGGGGAAACGATGAATAAGAGGGATTTATTTGCCGGATTAAGCATGAAAGACATTGAAGAGCACCAGCAGACATACGCTGATGAAGTCAGAAAGCTGTATGGAAAGGAAATCGCAGAAGAAACAGAGAAAAGGACATCTGCATACTCGGCAGATGATTGGCGAACGATCATGGCTGAATTTGATTCGATTTACAGACGAATTGCGGCGCGAATGAAGCATGGGCCCGATGATGCAGAGGTTCAGGCCGCAGTGGGGGCATTTCGCGATCATATTTGCCAATATCATTACGATTGCACACTCGACATTTTCAGAGGACTCGGGGAAGTGTATATCACTGACGAGCGATTTACCGATTCAATCAATCAATATGGAGAAGGTCTTGCCGCTTTTTTGCGGGAGGCAATCATCATTTACTGTGACCATCAGGAAAACCCCCGGCCGTAAAGGCCGGGGGTTTTTGGCGCATCTTATAAGATCGGCGACAACAGCCGCGAGACGGATTCTTTTATTCGAATCCACAACGGGCGCTGCAGATACTCCTCATAGGTGAATTTTCTGGATACTAGCAAATCTTCTTTAAAAGTTGAAACCAGTTTTTTAGCAATGGTGATATCGTATATAAATGCATTAACCTCAAAATTCAGTCTGAAGCTTCGGACATCAATGTTCGCTGTGCCGACTGAAGCGATTTCGTCATCCACCACGATGGTTTTCGCGTGAATAAAGCCGTTATCGTAAATATAGACAGTGGCTCCGGCTTTCAGCAGATCGCCGATATACGAAAGTGTCGCCCAGTATACAAAGGCGTGATCGGGCTTGTTCGGAATCATAATGTTAACGTCAATGCCCGAAAGGCAAGCGATCCTTAAAGCATCCAGCAGGCTTGCATCTGGGATAAAATAAGGTGTTTGTATCAAAATGGAACGCTTGGCGTTTGAAATCATTTTGATGTAGCCATTTTTAATTTGTTCCCATTCCGAATCAGGGCCGCTTGTGACAATCTGCATCCCGACGTTGCCTTTTGGGCCGTAATCAGGAAAGTGATTTGGAATATATGTCAGCGTATGGTGATGAGAAGCTTGGTTCCAGTCAAGGATGAACCGTGTTTGGATGGCGTGCACGGCCGTTCCTTGCAGCCGGATATGCGTATCCCGCCAATAACCGAATTTCGGATTAAGCCCTAGATACTCATCTCCGACGTTAAAACCTCCGACATAACCGGTCATACCGTCTATGATCACAAGCTTTCGATGGTTCCGGTAATTCAGCCGCAGGTTAATCGGCCTGAGCTTTGACGGGAAAAAGACCTCCACATGCCCGCCAGCCTCGCGAAGCTCTTTAAAAAACTTTTTTCTCAGCGTTCTGGACCCGAGTTCATCATAAAGCACTCTGACCTGAACACCTTCTTTCGCCTTTTGGATGAGAGCGTCGCGCAATTTTTTGCCTAATTCATCGCCTTTATAAATATAATACTGTAAATGGATATGATCCTTAGCCTTTGAAATGTCACTCAGCAGCCGCTGAAATTTATCCCGTCCATCTGTAATGACGTCAACTGAATTATCCTCTGTAAACACAGCATGGTTATTCATAATCAGCATATAAATTAAATCTTTGTTATCAAAGGTTGCCCGGTTGTTAAACTGAAATTGCTTGGTTTCTAAATCTTCAAGCTGATGCTTCAGCAGCCTTTCAATTCCAATCTTTTTCCGGTCTTCCCATTGAAACAAATGCTTGCGTCTGAGATTATGGCCGAATAATAAGTATAAAATAAAGCCTAAAACGGGAATAAAGAAAAGAACAAGCAGCCACGCCCAAGATGCACTGGCATCGCGCCGTTCTTTGAAGATGACAATGATGGCCAAAAGAATATTTAAAATGAAAAAAAGTGATAAAAGGATGGAAGAAATACTCACTTTGTAACCCCGCTCATTCATATTTATCAAGAAGATTGCCATTAGTATTCCATGAATAACAGTGATCTGATTCCCATTACAAATTATAACACTCACATTTTAAAAGAATAAAGAGCGGCGATCCAGATTCTTCGTGAAAAATACGGGCAGATTTCTTTAAAACCAGCTTGCACCTGCGTTAAAATAAACACATATGATAACGTTCGTGAAGCTTGAAACATCAAATAAAGGGGGAGGATTATATGAACTTTTACAGAGTCGAACAAATGCCGGGGTTCATCAAAACAGAAATGCAAAAAATTCAAAAGGCCGTACAGCCTTTCATGAAAAAAACCGTCATTTACCGTTTTCTTGCTATTCCGCTTGCTGCATTCTCTCTCTTTAATTTAGCTGCTTTTCTATTTCATGCTTCAGCTGACAGGGAGTCCCTGATCAGCGCAGGCATATTCGCCCTTTTGGCGGCGCTCGGGCTCGCATTTTTTAAAGAGGCAGGCTATCAGCATAAACAAATCCAAAAAACGGTTCACATCTATATGCTGAACAGGATCAAAAAGAGCGAAATCCTTTCAGAAGAGCGGAAAAGCTCCTACGCACGACAAATAAAGGAAGAGCCTTTTGCGATGCGGAGTTTTGTTGAATTTTTGACTGAGGAAGACAGACGCAAAAAAATGTATTAAAGAAGATCTGCACCCGGATTGTTGAGATTTTTCAGACGATCCGGGTGTGTTTTTTTGTATGACTTGGGATACGGACACGAGTTGTTATTTATTTCAAGGTAACAGCGTTGCTTTGTTGATTTCCTCTACTAATGATGCCTGATCGATCCATTTAGTCGACACATCTTGATTGATCTTTGAAATGTGCCGATTTTCTGTTAAATAATCTCTTATCCGGCTGAAATAGAGCGGTTCGTTTTTGACATCCAGGTTTTGATATATTTGTTCAAACAATTCTAAGTCTTTAGGTTCATCTAGGGTTAATCGCCAAGATGGATAATGGAGTTCTTTCGGCAAGCTGACTTGATTGATGGTGAATAGGGAAGGATTGTTTACAAAATAAAAAGAAAGATATTCTGTATGGGTTAACGGTTTTGGCTGCTGTACAAGCCGCTGAAGAGCTTCAACAGTAATAATATTCCCGGAAATTCCTGCTGAACTTGAAAGTTCCTGAGTATAATCTGCTCCTTTTTGCAAGTGCTGTTCAATTAAATATTGAAGCACTTCAGGTGAAACCGCTGGGCAATCGCCGGTCACCCGGATAATGATATCGGCTTTTGTTAACGCCGCGGCTTCAAGCATTCTTTCTGCCACATTTTCGGGGGAACCCTTACGATTCTGACCTTTCCATTTAGAGTGAAAGCTTCAAGCGGATCGTCATCAGGAAGATTTGACGTTGCCAACACAACTTCGTCAACAGAAGGGACAGCCAGACAATTGATTAAACAGCGCTCGACAGATGGAATTCCATAAATCGGGAGCAACGCTTTTTTTGGCAAACGGGTCGATTTTAGCCGGCATATTACCGCAATCGTAATTCTTGGTTTTTTAATATCGTTGGGTGTAACAGGCTGGTTTAACGATAAATCAGCAGTTGCGACTTGAGGGAAAGCGTCTTCGGCTTGTAAAGGCATCAGTGCATTTTCATTTCCGCATCTTTTGTAACTTGTTTTTTCCAGCGTTATAATTTCTCCTTTTTTTATATCCCGGTTAGCAGTCACACGTAAAGAGGAATCGTGCAAATACTTTCTTTCAGATTCATTTACTTCAGTTGACCCCGCTGCAATTTGGGCCTGCTTAAGCTTTTCTGTCATTAGTTTGAATTCGTTTGGCTCTAGTGAAGAATAATAATCAAACCCTTTAGCTGCCCGGTTTAGGGTTATATGTTTTTCAATAACAGAGGCCCCTGAGAAAAACGCATAGACAGGAAGGTCGGCTGCAAGCGGATGCTCTGCGTCAATGTGATCCGCAAATCCAATTTGAACCTTGTATCTTTCCTTTAGATGTTGAACCCGTTTTAGGTTAATATCCTCTAATGTTGTGGGATATCCTTGGAATCCGTGCATGAGTATGAGCTGATTGTCCATATGTTGTTTTACAAGCGGCATCAACTGATCAATCTCTTCTTCATACCATCCCCCAACTCCGATGAGCACAGGCTTCTCAGTCATACCTATCGTTTTCATGATCTCCGTGGATTGAAGGATGGTTGTTGGAAGCTTAATGCCGTCAATGTCACGCTGAAGGTGCGAAAAAAGCTCTGCTCCCCATAAATCGAAAATATCCACCCATATTTCTAATCCAAGGCTTTTTCCATATGCGACACAATTTTTCCATACGTCTTCATTCAAAAACAGCTCGATATACGACTCATAAGCAAAAAAACAAGGTGTTGCAATACAGTCATATTTGAACCACTGAAATTTCACACCATCTGCTCCGCTTTCAGCTGCAGCCTTGATGAGTGCTCTGAGGTTCTCCTCTTTTCCTTGATGGGCGTTTGCGATTTCAGCTATCACTTTTACTTTTTCCGAAGGGCTGTTATTTTCCAAATGTCCCACTCCTTTATGTTTATTGAGACAAACCTGCTGATGCCGCTTTCGAGTTGAAAGACCGAGTCATTTTAATAGATTGTATGCTTGCTTCAAGACTTGGTGTTTATGCCAGCCTGCTTTGACTGATAATTTTACGGAAAATAGACAAATAAAAAAGGCATGGTTCCGTTTGATCCGGAACTCATGCCCTGTCCTGTTTCATCATTATTCAAACACCGGATCATCCTCATAATAATAAGAATCCGGTTCATCATACGAAGGCGTGTTCTCAAAAGCAGCAATGCCGATTACCACCAGCACGAAAATGGCTACAATAATCCCGATCAGGACAGTAACGATACTGGATGCTGCATAAAACAGCTGCATTTTTATAAATGTCCCGTAATTTTCAAGCATGCTTTCGCCAGCGCTGCCGGCTAGATTTCCTTCGGCTTCCGCGGCTGCTTTTGCTGAGCGCATCAAAAATACGCCTGATATAATGAGCAGTACGCCCGGGATGGCGCCAATCACTGTCATCAAGGCGGTCAGAGTGACAAGCGATCCCATAATGATTAACAAGATGCCAGAAATTTTGCCCCACTTGGCAATGTCGGATAGCGACTTGACAGCAGAGGCACTCAGCTGGCGGGTCTCCTCAACAGGTGCAGTCTCCTCTTCAACGAGGCTATTTTCTTCATTATGATTTTCAATTTCGTTTTCATCTTTATCCAGACTAATCATGAAAGCTCTCTCCCTAAAATTTTTAAATCGTATCTTTTCCCGTCCATTTCGGCGATGCCGGGGAATAGTCCCCATTCTGCAAACCCGTGCTTTTCAAACAGCTTCAGGCTTGGTTTATTATGCCCGAAAATGAAGGCCATAAGTGAGCGGATGCCAAGATTCGGGGCAATGCGGAGCGCTTCTTGAAGCAAATATGATCCAACACCTTTGCCGCGGCATGCTTCGTCAATGTATATGCTGACCTCCGCTGTTTTATTATAGGCTGGCCTTCCATAAAATGTTTCAAAGCTGATCCAGGCAGCGACGTTTCCATTTTCGTCCTCGGCCACATAGAGCGGACGTGCCTCTGTATGTCCTAAAAACCATTCCATCCGGTCTTCAGGAGTTACCGGTTCGGTATCGGCTGTTACCATTCGAGAAGCAATCGTTGAATTATAAATCGCAACAACAGCCTCCAGATCTTTATTTTCAGCAAGGCGCAATGTCATGTTCATACGTTTTTGGCACTCCTCTCAAAAAAAAATGACATATTTTCGTAACAGTCTGCGCAAACTACATCTAAAAAAGTTTTTTGGATAGGTGTATATATTTTCAGAAAAGTGTTCAGAATGTTGCTGAGGTGATGAAACAATGAGAGAGGAAGAAAAGAAAACTTCTCAAGTCAAAAAACTTCAGCAGTTTTTTCGTAAACGCTGGGTGTTCCCTGCAATTTACTTAGTCAGTGCGGCCGTCATTTTAACAGCTGTCCTTTGGTATCAATCAGTATCAAATGATGAGGTAAAGGATCAGTTGGCTGATAACGGCGGAAACGCCGCATATGACAACAACGACGATGCAGTTGAAGTAGGAAAGTCAATGGAAAATGTCGCAATGCCGGTTGTTGATTCTGAAAACGTTTCTGTTGTGAAAAAGTTCTATGAAACCGATGCCGCAAAAGAAGAGAAAGAAGCAGCACTCGTTACCTATAATAACACGTACAGCCTAAGCAAAGGAATTGACTTAGCTGAGAAAGACGGAAAAGATTTCGATGTCTCTGCTTCTCTGAGCGGTACGGTTGTTAAAGCTGAAAAAGATCCAGTGCTGGGATATGTTGTGGAAGTAGAACATGCCGACGGTTTATCGACTGTGTATCAATCTCTTTCCGAAGTAAGCGTTGAGCAAGGTGACAAAGTAAAACAAAATCAAGTGATCGGAAAATCTGGCAAGAACCTTTACAGTGAAGACAGCGGAAACCACGTGCACTTTGAAATCCGTAAAGATGGGGTCGCAATGAATCCGTTAAACTTTATGGACAAACCAGTTTCTTCTATTGAAAAAGCAGCAGCTGCTGAAGAAAAAGCTGCCACCCAAGAAACAGAAGAATCCATTCAGCAATCTTCCGAGAAAAAGGACGGATCAACTGAAAAAGGAACAGAAGAAAAATCCGGTGAGAAAAAGGATGATTCAACTGACAAATCTGGTTCCAAAGAAAGCAGCACAACAGAAGACACTGAACAGTCTTAATGAAGAAAACGTCTATCCTTGTGATGGGCGTTTTTTTCTGTTACTTTTTGCTTTGTTTTACCGTCTATGTAGTTACATGTAGGCACGTACGCTATAAAGGAGGTTATGTCATGAACCGCCTATTGCTAGCAGGCTGGATCTTTTTTATCCTGCTTTCTGTCTGTACGGAAAGCTTCAGCGGCATGGTCGTATCGCAAACGGTGGCTTTTCATTTTCAGCCGCACCCTGATCTGTCTCAATTTTTAGTTATGGATTTTACTGAGCTTACTGTACCTGAAGCGTTTATTCAAAAAATCGGACATGCGTTTTCCTTCTTTGTGCTGACATATTTGCTGTGGAAACAGCGGGGCAGCATAAGATCAGCTGCAGCCGGCTCATTCGCGTTTGCTTTTTTCACAGAAGTTCTTCAGCTCTTCTTCAGCAGGAATGGTTGTATCCGGGATGTGCTCATCGATGCTGTTGGAATTGGGTTGTTTTATGGTTTATATGTGTTGGCGAAGCGAAGAAAACAAGAGATGTATGAGAAATATTAAAGCCGGCTGTCTTGGTTAAAGACGCCGGCTTTTGTCTTTCTTAGAAATTTTGATCGGTTGGTTTTTTCGTCAGTTTATTGATAATGGCTTCATAGATCCTCACGACCAAATCGACGAACGGGCGAAGCAGATCTGAAAATCTAAAGAAAAGGAACCCGATAATGATGGCGACAACGAGGCTGCCCAATACATCTACCGGATAGTGATGTCCCACCCAAATTCTCGAAAAGCCTGTCAAAAGCCCAAAAATGACAAGCGGCCAGCCGATTTTGCGGTTTCTGAAAAGCATCGCAATAGAAATCGCTAATGCACCTGTCGTGTGGTCACTTGGAAATGAAGCATCCGCAGCATGCGGAATCAGTGTATGCACTGTATGCGCAACGAACGGGCGCGGTTCGAAATAAACAAGCGTAATCAAATAGTTGATCACAAGGCCTGCAATTCCTGTGATGCCTGCGTATAGCACATGTTTTCTGCTTTGTGTGTTCCCGAACAGCCAGATTGCCAATAGGATAAGGGCATAGGCGACAATGGCATATTCCGTGATGAAGACCATAATGGAATCGAGAACTGAATTGTGATGAGATAGTCCATGGATTGCTTTAAAAATTTCGTAGTTCAAATAATCACCTTTTACATTTTTATATTTAGTAGACTAATCTTACTCATGAAAAGTTTCAAATAAAAATAGAGATTGTCTGAAATAACGGCGCTTGAAGAGAATTCGAAGAGGAATCGCGGTTTCTGGGGGGATTCTGTGCACAAAAAAAGAGATCCGGAGTGTCCGAATCTCGTACCGATATTAAAGTGCTTCAGGTCCTTCTTCGCCTGTGCGGATGTTGATCGTATTGCTGATTTCATAGACAAATATTTTACCGTCACCCGGTGATCCCGTTTTCAGCACCCTTTTAGCGGTCTCAGTCACTTGATCAACAGGAACCTTGCTGACCACAATTTCTATTTTTAAACGCTCGTATACATTGCTTTCTATTTTTACCCCTCGATAGAGCTCCGTATGTGCTTTTTGAAGGCCGCAGCCGTGTACATTGGAGAAAGTCAGAGAGGTCACTCCGATTTTTCCGAGTTCCTGCTTCAGCTTTTCAAAATTTGCCGGACGCGTTACAATTTCTACCTTGAACATTTGACCGCTCATAGCGTCACTCCTCACATAGAATCTTGATATGCTTTTTCCCCGTGCATCGTTAAGTCAAGCCCAAGTGACTCTTCTTCTTCAGTTGCGCGAAGGGGAAGGAAGAGGCTTACAATTTTAATAATAACGAAAGTGACAATAAATACAAAAACATAAGTGGCGGCGATGGCGACGATTTGTTTCCAGATTAAGCTTGCATCACCGTAAAATAACCCATCTGCGCCCGCTGAGTTAACAGAGGTTGTTGCGAATAATCCTGTTGCGATTCCGCCCCATGTGCCTCCGATCCCGTGCAGGCCAAAGGCGTCAAGCGCGTCGTCGTATCCGAATTTCTTTTTAAGCGAGAATACTCCCCAGAAACAAACTGCCCCGCCGATGATGCCAATAATAATGGAAGCGAACGGTGTGACAAATCCGGCAGCCGGCGTAATGGCGACAAGCCCGGCGATTGCTCCAGATACCGCTCCAAGCATTGTCGGTTTTTTGTTAATGATCCATTCTACTAAGATCCAGCCGGCGATCCCGGCTGCAGCCGCGGTGTTTGTGTTGATGAAGGCGTACATGGCTACACCATCTAAGGTCAAAGCGCTGCCGACGTTAAAACCGAACCAGCCGAACCAAATCAAAGCTCCTCCTAAGAAGGTGTAAATGAGGTTATGCGGAGAAGACGCTGTGCCGTCTTTCCGTTTGCCAAGCACAATAGCAAGAACAAGTCCTGCCACACCGGAGGAAATATGAACAACATTGCCGCCAGCGAAATCGAGCGCTCCAAGCTGGCCGATCCAGCCGCCGCCCCATACCCAGTGCGCTACGGGTGTGTAAACCAAAGAGGCCCATAAAACCGAGAATAAAAGAAAAGCGCCGAATCGCATCCGCTCTGCGAAAGCCCCGGAAATAATCGCTGTAGTCAGAACGGCAAACGTCATTTGGAACATCATAAATAACGAGTGGGGGATGGTATCGCTGTAATCTCCCGGATCAAATCCGACCCCTTTGAGGCCGGCCCACTCCAGTCCGCCGATGATTGAATTGCCTGGTGCGAAGGCAAGTGTATATCCGAACAGCACCCAAACGATGGAAACGATGGCAATGGAAGAGAAACTGTGCATGGCAGTGCTCAGCACATTTTTGCTCTTTACCATTCCTCCATAAAATAACGCTAATCCCGGGGTCATCAGCCACACGAGTAAAGCGCAAAAGAACATAAAAACTGTATCGCCCATTTGCATGTCTCATTCCTCCGTATCTTTCAGAATAAAAAGCAATTATTATATTTCTTCATTATAGAGAAAAAAGAATGATAAAACATTTTCATGTAAGATTTCCTAACATGGTTTTTAAGGAGTGTTATCGAGGGATGGAAAGAAAGGAGAACTGCATTTTTTACGATATAAGACTTTATATCTATAAAAGAAGCTATTCATATGAGCGGAAAAGGGAATTGACATTAATTAGAATACTCTATACTGTATTAAGTGTACTATATCAAATGATACACTGAGGGGGATGTATGATGAATAAAGGCGGCAGGCTGAGGAAAGCGGTACGCAAGTCGATTCCCGCGACGTTCCGATTGTTTTTAGCCTTTAATTTTTTCGTGTACGGTCTGGCGAAAGTGGTGATTGGCCAGTTTGGCGAGGTGACGCCTGAAATCGAGGCGGCTGCCGGGAAGGGGTTTACGATCGCGTGGACATTTTTCGGTTATTCTCATGTCTATGAACTGTTTATAGGTTTTGGTGAAATCCTGGCAGCTGTTTTATTACTGATTCCGCGAACAGCTGCATTAGGGGCGGTTATTTTTATGCCCATTATTGTGAACATCGTCTTGATTAACTATTGTTTTGATATTGGCGTGCAGGATCTTAGCACGATATTAATGGTTATGTGTCTCATCCTGCTTTGGATGGACCGCCGCAAATTCATAGGCATTTTCAGGCAGGAACCGATAGACAGCAGGCAGGTGATGAAGCGATGACGCCCCTTATGATTACAGTGCTGGCCGGTTTGTTCGTATGCACAACCTGTTACTACTACATAAAAGAAAAATCATGAGAAAACGCTCCTTCTGAGAATTTCACAAGCATCATAAAAGAACCTAGGCAGTGTGAAGAGTAAAATATGCAATGTGAGAAACACTAACAGTATCAGGAGGAGACGTATGATGAATACACTCAACATTGATTTTCAAAAAACAGCATTGATTATCATTGATTTACAAAAGGGAATTGTACCGATTGATCAAAGCGGCCAGGTTGTCCCGAACGCGAAAAAGCTCGTAGATGAATTTCGGAAACATAACGGGTTCATCAGCTTTGTAAATGTAGCCTTTCATGATGGAGCGGACGCCCTGAAGCCGCAAACGGATGAGCCTGCGCAGAGAGGTTCAGGGGAAATGCCGGCGGACTGGGCCGAATTTGTTCCGGAAATCGGTGTGCAGGATGGCGATTATACTGTGACAAAACGGCAATGGGGTGCTTTTTTTGGCACAGATTTAGACTTGCAGCTGAGACGCCGCGGCATTGATACGATTGTATTGTGCGGCATCGCAACGAATATCGGGGTGGAAAGCACAGCACGGGAGGCATTTCAGCTTGGTTATCAGCAGATTTTTATTACAGATGCCATGTCCACATTTAGTGATGAAGAGCATGAAGCCACACTGCGCTTTATTTTCCCGAGAATCGGTAAATCGCGGACAACGGAAGAGTTTCTGGAACAAGTGAAATGATGTTATCGAAAAAAAGCCGGGCTGTTTTTTTAACAGCGGTGGCTTCGGGAACAATGCTGAATCCGCTGAACTCGTCTATGATCTCTCTTGCGCTCCATAGCATCCAGCATGAGTTTCACCTCTCGTTTACAACGGTTTCCTGGCTGATTTCCTCGTTTTACTTGGCGAGTGCCGTAGCGCAGCCCGTAACGGGAAAGCTCGGTGATTTGATTGGGCGGAAACGCTTGTTTTTATTCGGGCTTATTCTTGTTGCGGTTTCTGCCATCGGAGCGCCGTTTGCGCCGACGTTTATGACATTATTGGTCATGCGGCTGTTTCAATCGGTGGGAAGCAGTGCGATTTATCCGTCAGGTGTTGGCTTGATTCGGAATCATATTCATGAGCGCCAAGCTTCAGCCTTGGCTGTACTCTCTATTTTTGCGTCCGCCATGACGGCGCTGGGGCCGACAGTCGGCGGGTTTTTGATTGTATGGGGAGGCTGGCCGGCGATCTTTATCGTTAATTTGCCGTTTATTATCCTCAGCTTCTTATTGGGCCTGTATATGTTCCCGAAAGATCAGAAAAAAGGGGCAGGAATCAAAACCATTATTCGGCAGCTCGACATTCTTGGAATTGTTTTATTTGCCGGAGGAATCATTTTCCTTCTATCCTTTTTGCTGTCGTTCAGCACGTCGCCGCATGCGGTTGAAGGTGTGCTTGGCTTGCTTCTGCTCTGTGCGTTTGTCTGGCGCGAGCTGAAAACGGATAAGCCATTTATTGATGTCCGTCTGTTTAAAACACAACGTAACCTGTCAGCCGTGTATGTTCAGTTTATTTTATTGAATGTTTTCTTCTATTGTTTATTTTTTGGTCTGCCAAGTTACTTTCAGGATGAAATGCATCTTTCTGTTCAAACGAGCGGCCTGTTTATGCTGTTTATGTCTGGAATGAGCATCGTTGTGTCACCTTTAACTGGCAAATGGATCGACCGATCTGGTGTCGTCAAGCCGATCTTTGCGGGAGCACTTTTGATGACGGCTGGAGCCGTGCTCTTAACCATCTTTTTTATCAATGTCCAGACCATCGGTAAAGGCCTCATTCTGTCGCTCTTGGGTATAGGCTACGGACTGGGCAATGTCGCGCTTCAGGCAGCGATGCTGGAAACGAGTCCTTCCAACATGGTAGGAACGACTTCAGGCCTGTTTCAAACCTGCCGTTACCTAGGATCGATTTTGTCTTCGGTGATCCTTGGCGTTCTTTTTGGTAAAGAAATCACGGCAGCCCATTTTGATATGATGGGAATCATTATGATCATAGCGGGCGGAGCAAGCCTGTTAATGGCTGTTAGATTTGCTGCATTAATGAAAGCTGCAACTTGAGAAAGAGACAGACTCTGAGGTCTGTCTCTTTTTCTTGTTTAAGCTGTTCAAATACAAATGGGAAAATTGTATATCATAGCCAGTGTTATTGTCTGACTCTTCAGTTATATTAAGTGACATCTAATGTCAAAAAACATAACGTGTGACGACATATAGACAATATGGAAAGGGGAGCCGGCTATGAAATTAAAAGAGAGTCAGCAGCAATCCAACAGGCTGAGCAATGAAGATCTGGTGCCTTTGGGACAGGAAAAACGGACGTGGAAAGCAATGAACTTTGCCTCCATTTGGATGGGTTGTATACATAACATACCGACCTACGCGACGGTGGGAGGATTAATTGCGATCGGCCTTTCGCCTTGGCAGGTGCTGGCGATCATTATTACGGCATCGCTTATCCTATTTGGCGCTCTTGCCTTAAACGGCCATGCGGGGACAAAATACGGGCTGCCGTTTCCAGTGATCATTCGGGCTTCTTACGGGATATACGGTGCGAATATCCCCGCGCTTCTAAGGGCGTTTACAGCTATCATGTGGCTTGGCATCCAGACCTTTGCGGGTAGCACGGCATTGAACATTTTGCTTTTGAATATGTGGCCGGGCTGGGGAGAAATTGGCGGCGAGTGGAACATTCTCGGCATTCACTTATCTGGTTTGCTTTCCTTTGTATTCTTTTGGGCCATTCATTTACTCGTATTGCATCACGGCATGGAGTCGATTAAACGTTTTGAGGTGTGGGCAGGGCCTTTAGTGTATCTGGTATTTGGCGGCATGGTATGGTGGGCCGTTGATATTGCCGGAGGATTGGGCCCGATATACTCTCAACCAGGAAAGTTTCATACGTTTTCAGAAACATTCTGGCCGTTTGCTGCCGGAGTTACTGGCATCATCGGCATCTGGGCGACATTGATCTTAAATATACCTGATTTTACACGGTTTGCTGAAACACAAAAAGAGCAAATCAAAGGGCAATTTTACGGTTTGCCGGGAACATTTGCGCTGTTCGCCTTCGCAAGTATTACGGTGACCTCCGGCTCGCAGGTCGCGTTCGGAGAGCCGATTTGGGATGTTGTCGATATTTTGGCGCGGTTTGATAATCCTTATGTCATCGTCTTGTCCGTGATCACGCTCTGCATCGCCACGATCTCTGTAAATGTCGCGGCGAACATCGTATCGCCCGCTTATGATATAGCGAATGCCCTTCCGAAATATATCAATTTCAAACGTGGCAGCTTTATCACAGCGTTGCTCGCTTTATTTACGGTTCCATGGAAGCTGATGGAGAGCGCGACAAGCGTGTATGCGTTTCTTGGCTTAATAGGCGGCATGCTTGGACCGGTGGCAGGCGTGATGATGGCCGACTATTTTATCATTCGCAAACGTGAGCTCTCGGTAGAAGACCTGTATTCCGAAACAGGACGGTATGTGTATTGGAAGGGCTACAATTACCGTGCGTTTGCAGCCACAATGTTAGGAGCACTGATTTCGCTGATTGGCATGTATGTTCCTGTATTGAAGAGCTTATACGATATTTCTTGGTTTGTAGGTGTGCTGATTTCCTTTCTTTTCTATATTGTTCTGATGCGTGTTCACCCGCCTGCATCGTCGGCGATTGAAACGGTTGAACACGCGCAGGTCCGCCAGGCTGAATAAGGTATCTGCCGGTATATTTTCATATTTTTGAAATGGTTTTCCATAAATAGAGCATTTATAATGGTTTTAGAAATCTATTCTAAAACGAAATGGGAATCGAAAATGAGAAAATGGTATTTTATCCTTTTGGCAGGTATTGTAACGTTGGGCATCCTCGCTTGTGTTTTTGATAAGACAAAGGCAAATGAGGAAGGATGCGAAGACTGCTTATATGTTTCTCCAAATGGCAGTGATCAAAATGAAGGAACAAAAGAAAAACCGTTTCGTACATTGGCACACGCATCTGAGAAGGCTGCTGCCGGCACAACTGTCATGATTCGGGAGGGCACGTATCATGAAATCCTTGATGTAAATCACAGCGGTACGGACGGAAAGCCTATCACATTCCGAAACTATGAAAATGAAAACGTCGTGATTAGCGGTGAATCCCTTACGGACGCTGAATATGAAACACCTCTTATTCGTATTCACGATAAACATGACATTGCCATCAGCGGTTTAACAATTCAAGATCTTTCTGTTTCATCTGAGGAAGCAACTGCTATAGGGATTTATGTATCAGGGTCCAGCGGTCATATCGCCATTAAGGATAATCACATCCGGGGTATTAAGACAACAGCGGATGAAGGAAATGCTCACGGAATCGCAGTTTATGGGACTGGCAGCATGAAAGACATCCAAATCGAGGACAATACAGTTGAGAATCTGACGCTTGGAGCGAGTGAAGCAGTTGTGCTAAACGGTAATATCGACGGGTTCACTGTTGCAGGCAATCTGGTTCGCAACAATAACAACATCGGGATCGATCTTATTGGTTATGAGGGAACCGCGGATAAAAACGATTATGTGCGAAACGGAGTCGTAGAAAACAATACAGTTTATCAAAACTCGACTTACGGCAATCCTGCTTATGGAGATGAATACTCAGCGGGCGGGATTTATGTCGATGGAGGACACGATATCGAAATTAAGAACAACACAGTTTACGATAACGATATTGGGATTGAAGCAACGTCTGAACACAAAGGAAAGTATGCAAATGCCATTCAGATCACAGACAACAAAGTGTACAACAATGCTTACACCGGTATTTCAATCGGAGGATATGACAAAAAGCGGGGCGGCACCAGCAATTCTCTGATTGCCCGCAATATTATGTACCGGAATGACACAAAGGGACTGTACGGCGGACAGCTGCTGCTGCAGTACGATACGAAAAACAACATAATTGAAAAGAATATATTGACGGCCGGTGATTCCAGATTATTTATCGGAAATGATTTTACAGAAAATGAAGGAAATACGGTCAATCATAACGTGTACCACAAGGAAGCGGATCAAGACGGCATATGGATGTGGAAAAAGAAAGAATATGATTCATTTTCCTCGTATCGAAAAGCAACAAAAAACGATCAGCAATCCATTTATGCCGATCCGATGTTTCGTGATGAAGCGTCCTATGATTTTTCGTTAGATCCTGATTCACCTGCGCGGAAAGTCATTGAATAATATGCCATAAGCGGCGTTCTCTCGTTCAACCGAGAGGGACGCCGTTTTTTATATGTAAAAAAGACTGCCGGGATTTCCCGGCAGCCTGAAATTTATTCTGCAATAGACACTTTTCCTTCAGCCTCTGCAGGTTTTTTCTGGCTCCACGTGTAGAGAAGCAGGGCAATTAAAACGAACAGCCCCGCTGTTAAATAAATGGCAGAGAAGCCGGCAGATGCTACAAACAATCCGAATACATACGATCCTACAGCAATTCCGCTGTCAAAGAAGGTAAAGAACGTTGCCGTTGCAAAACCGGAGCGGTGAGCCGGAGATTTCTGAATCGCCAATGTTTGCATGCAAGGAACGATTGATCCGTAGCCAAGACCGATAACCGCCCCTGAAAGCAGAAGCATTAAGCCGCTATGTGTAAAGGACAGCATACAGAGTCCCACAGAGAAAATCAGGATTGATGGGTAAATGACAATGCCCGGTCCGACTTTGTCGAACAATTTCCCTGTGAACGGGCGTGCAATCATCATTGTCACCGCAAAGCAAACAAAGAAATATCCGCTGATATCCGAAAGGTCAACTGATTTGGCGAATACAGACAGATATGATGTGACGGTTGAATAACAGAAAGAAATAAACAAACCGACCGTCGCAATTTTGAGTGCGCCCTTTTCAAACATATCCGAGAACGCAAAACGGAATACAGTCGTGCCGCTGTCCTTACTTTGCGGCACTTTTATCAAGAACGAAACAAGTAAGCCCGCAACCATAAACAGCGCAAAGGCTGTAAAGAATACAGGAAAGCTTACCACTCTCATCAAATTCAGACCAAGGAAAGGCCCGATCGCCATAGCGAGGTTCATAGACATGGCAAAGTATCCAAGCCCTTCACCGCGCCGTTTGGCTGGAATAATATCAGCGGCAATTGCACCTGTAACAGTCGTTAAAATGCTGAACCAAATCCCTTGGAAGAACCGCAATCCGAGCAGCAGGGAAAAGTTATGAATCGGCATATACAGAAAAGATGATAGGGCGAAGAGCGCCATTGATACAATCGCCATTCTTTTCTTCCCGAAACGCTCAACGATGGCTCCGGAGAAAGGCCGTGTAATGATCGCAGACAGAAGGAACAGGCTGATTAAAAGCCCGCCTTGTGATTCTGTGCCGCCAAGCTCTTGCAGTGTATAAATCGGCAATACAGTTAAAAATGTATAAAAGAACACAAACACAAATAAATTGACAAGCAGAACCATAATAAAATCCTTGGTCCATATCGCATCCGCTTTTTTCAAATGTATGTCACTTCCTTATTTTCATTGTTGTAAAAACATGCGGAATAAATGAGAAAAAGCTTCTTTATCTTCATCTCGGAAATCTGCAAGCAGATCTTCCTCGAATTTCAGCATTTTCACATTGATTTCTTCGTATTTTTTCTCGGCTTCTTTTGTGAGGACAACAAGTTTTTCCCGTTTGTCTTCACCTTGCCGTCTCTGAACCCAGCCGTTCTCCTCCAGGCGTTTGATCGTCCGAGTCACAGTCGGCGCTTCCACATTTAAATAGGACCAAATCTCTTTTTGAGTCATTGGTCCGATCGTACGCAAACAATATAAAACTGACCATTGAGATGAATAAAGGCCGAATGGCTCTAGCTGTTCATTGGCTTTCTTGGCAATCAGGCGGGCGCTTTGGTTGATTTGATGAATGAGGTGTCTGTTGACGTAGGACATGTCGGTCTCCTTCTAAAAAACTTACCTAAGTAACTAATTGCTTATTTCATTTTACAGGAGCGATCAATAGTTGTAAAGATGAAAATTTAGTGACGCGAAATAGTTTGCTGAATCTGAAAAAGTTCGTTTCACCCCTTGTCCTTATTGAGTTTTTAGCATATTCCCAAAAGAATGCTAATACACTGTTACAAACCTAACAAAGAGAGTGTTTGAGGTGAGGGATCGTGGGCATATTTCACAAACTTACTTTTAAAACCATACAACGAAGAAGCGGCATAATGAACGACTCTTTACAGAATACGGATCTCATTTCACACTTCTCACATCCATTTTAGGGAGGTCGAGTGGTGTGCACGATTACATCAAAGAGCGAACAATCAAGATAGGGAAGTACATCGTGGAGACAAAGAAAACCGTTCGTGTCATTGCGAAGGAATTTGGTGTTTCCAAAAGTACAGTACACAAGGATTTAACAGAGCGTCTGCCTGAAATTAACCCCGACTTGGCAAACGAAGTGAAAGAAATACTCGATTATCATAAATCCATCAGGCATTTAAGAGGAGGAGAAGCGACAAAGCTCAAATATAAAAAAGATGAAATTCTCGAAGGAGAGCCTGTTCAGCAATCGTAATCACCTGGCATTGCCTTCTTGAAATCGTTCATAAAACATCCGCAAAAATTTGTAAAGAACTTATTGTGCTTCCAACTTTTTTTCTATATTTTATGATAATATATATAATTAGGGCACAATGTGGATATTTACTGTGAAACAGATTTTCAAGGAGGATATAAATAGATGTTTGCAAGGGATATTGGTATTGACCTCGGTACTGCAAATGTACTGATCCATGTTAAAGGTAAAGGAATTGTTCTGAATGAACCTTCCGTTGTTGCACTTGATAAAAACAGCGGCAAAGTGCTGGCGGTTGGCGAAGAGGCAAGACGAATGGTTGGACGTACACCTGGGAATATTGTTGCGATTCGCCCGCTGAAAGACGGAGTTATTGCTGACTTTGAAGTAACAGAAGCAATGCTGAAACATTTTATTAACAAGCTGAATGTAAAAGGCCTGTTCTCAAAGCCGCGCATGCTCATTTGCTGCCCGACGAATATTACATCCGTTGAGCAAAAAGCAATTAAAGAAGCTGCAGAAAAAAGCGGCGGGAAACATGTGTACCTTGAAGAAGAACCTAAAGTTGCCGCTATCGGCGCGGGTATGGAAATATTCCAGCCAAGCGGTAACATGGTTGTAGACATCGGAGGCGGGACGACGGATATCGCGGTTATTTCAATGGGCGATATTGTCACCTCCTCTTCTATTAAAATGGCTGGGGACAAGTTTGATATGGAAATCTTAAATTATATCAAACGCGAGTACAAGCTGCTGATCGGCGAACGTACTGCAGAGGATATTAAGATTAAAGTCGCAACTGTTTTCCCAGACGCACGTCACGAGGAAATTTCCATTCGCGGACGGGATATGGTTTCCGGTCTTCCAAGAACAATTACAGTCAACAGTAAAGAAGTTGAAGAAGCCCTTCGTGAATCTGTCGCTGTTATTGTTCAGGCTGCGAAACAAGTGCTCGAAAGAACACCGCCTGAACTTTCTGCTGATATTATTGACCGAGGCGTTATTATTACCGGCGGAGGCGCACTCTTAAACGGCCTTGACCAGCTGCTTGCCGAAGAGCTTAAGGTACCGGTCCTCGTTGCTGAAAATCCTATGGATTGCGTAGCCATCGGCACAGGTGTCATGCTTGATAATATGGACAAGCTTCCTAAACGCAAACTAAGCTGATTTCACAAACCTCATTCTGAAAAAGAATGAGGTTTTTTTATGAAAAAGCCTTCACGAAAAGATGTTAAATGACGATAATAGGATAAAATACTGAGTTTTTATTATAGAACGAACGTTCCTATATGACAACTGGAAAAAATGCCATTTTTAGAGGTGGGAAATTTGTTAAAAGGATTATATACAGCAACATCCGCAATGATTGCCCAGCAGCGAAGAACGGAAATGCTTTCAAATAATATTGCTAACGCAAATACATCAGGATATAAAGCTGATCAAGGCTCTATGCGCGCGTTCCCTGAGATGTTGCTCAGCAGAATAGAATCAAAATCTCCGGCCGGGACATCAAGGACGGAAATAGGTTCCGTGAATACCGGAGTATATATGCAGGAGCTCAAGCCTCTCTTTACACAGGGAAGCCTGAAGTCCACAGACCAGCCTACAGACATTGCATTGATCGAAAATCAAGTTCCGATGAATGCGGAAACCAATGAAAAAGCTGCTCTTTTTTATCCGGTTCAAACAGCGGATGGAATCCGTTATTCAAAAAGCAGCACATTTTCATTAAATGAGAACAATCAGCTGACGATCAACGGACGCCCTATTTTATCGACGGATCGCCAGCCAATCACTGTTGATAATGAGAATTTCACTGTGTCTGAAAACGGTACTGTGACAACGAACGGACGCACAGCCGGCCAGATTGATGTCAGAATGGCGGAAGATGTCCGCAATCTCAAGCGGGACGGAAATGATTTGTACAGCACGGCGGACGGGAATGATCTGCCAAGCGCAGCCGGAAATAATCAGGTATCCTATTCATTAAAACAAGGCGTCTCAGAGCTTTCAAACGTGGATGTGACAAGCGCCTATACAGAAATGACTGAAGCGTACAGATCGTTTGAGGCGAATCAGAAGGTTATTCAGGCTTACGATAAAAGTATGGATAAAGCAGCAAATGAAATTGGAAAAATTTAAGATAACGGAAGAAAAAAACGGGGGACATCAACTATGCTCAGGTCAATGCTAACGGCATCAACAACCTTAAACCAGCTGCAGCAGCAGATTGACACAATCAGCAGCAACCTTTCAAACAGCAACACAACCGGCTATAAGGCAAAAGATACGAATTTTTCTGAGCTAGTCAGACAGCAATTCGATCAGGTTGATGAAAAAAACGAGGAAGTGGCAAAAGCCCGAAAAACGCCGCCCGGCTTGCGCCTTGGCGTCGGAGCGATGATGAATTCACGCCTTGTCTCTGATCAAGGGAGCATTCAGAAGACGGATCGCGATCTGGACATCGCATTTACGTCTCCATACCAATATCTTCAGGTAAATGTAAATGGAAACCGCCAGTATACGAGGGACGGGGCGCTGTATGTAACGCCGTCCGCTGCGAATGCCAACCAGCTGCAACTCGTCACTGGAAATGGGTATCCCGTACTTGATGAGAACGGCAATACAGTGAACATCAACAGCTCAATGAAGAATATCACCATCAATAAGAACGGCACCTTAACCGCATCTGACGGAAACGCGGTTCAGCGGTTTAATCTTGGCGTTGTCCAAGTGAATAACCCTCAAGAGCTGAAATCCGAAGGGAATAACCTTTTCTCTATTGATAATGCGGCAGCTTTTGAAGAGCTGAACGGCGCTAATAGACAAAACATCGGCATGCAGCAGGGCTCACTTGAGATGTCCAATGTCGATATTTCAGAACAAATGACAGATTTGATCACGTCCCAGCGTTCATATCAGCTGAACAGCAGAACGATCACAATGGGAGATCAAATGCTCGGTTTAATCAATTCAGTCAGATAATAAGAAAATGGGCGTTTTTCAATCAGCCGCGCATGATAAAAAAAGCGGCTTTTTCGAAATCGTCCTTTTTTTTGTAGTATTCCGTAATATCTTCTAACAGCACTTCTAAATCCACCCACGCCTCGATTTTTTCTAATTCAAGCACATATTCGAGCAGCTGCTCATAGGGGTCTTCGGCTGATGTGTAGAGGGCTTCAAGCGTTTTTAATTTTAAATAAATGGTTTGAATGTCTACCTTTTCAGATAATTCTTTTCCTTTTTGAAGGACGGCTTTAGCTTCTGTGATGTTTCCTGTTTTAAAAAGCGCTCTGACAGACTCGTACACACAATGAAGATATGAGACTGGTGAATTCATTTCAAATTCTTGATTCTTTAATACTTTTCTAAAGTAAAGAAGCGCTTCCTGGTCTTTTTTCTCGGTCGCTTTTAAAAAGCCAAGGTTATAATAAGCGTGGCATAGCAGGTTTTCGTCATGTAGTTGCTGGGTTTTCTTAATGATTTCTTTGAAAAGCTGTTCAGCTTTTTCATAGCGTTCTTGATCAATATAATTCACGGCGAGCAAAAGCTTACAGGTGATTACCTTTTTGATATAGCCGAATTGGTGCAAATAGATGTGTAATGCTTTTTTGACGTATTGGATGGAAAGCGGCGGTGATTTCATCAAGTAATAGGCACCGGCGGTTTGATAATATAAATCAGCGGCTTCAAACGTATTTTGAATGGCGGCCAGGTACTGTTCAGCTTTTTTAAAATGATGTACTGCATGTTTCGGAGCTGTTTTTACCATCTCATATAACCCAGAGAAAAAATACAGATAATATTTCAATTCATCATCCATTTTGTCTTCCAGGCCATATAGGTCATCGAACAATGAATCGAGTCCGTTCTGGTTTTCAAAAAGCAGCTGATGGCGGGCCTGAAACAATTGATAACGCATCCAAAGTTTTGTGTTCTTTTTGATCTTCGGAAGGTGCTGATCAATTTTCTCTTTCAGTGTGCAAACGTGATTCATTTTGCGTTTGCTCATTGCGGAATACCACTCGTCTAACATGTTTAGCATTCTTTTTTCAATAAACTTCGAAATCATTTTCCTACCTCTTTGCTATTGGTAAAATCTATAATTATCATATCATAACTTTTGACGGCTCTCATTGACAGTTGGTTACATTTTAGCGCGGTTGAAAAAGAGATTAATTCATAATATACTTTTCAAATGTACAGATTGGATCTTTGATGATTGCTATACATACTAATGCAGATGAAGGAGATGTCAAGACAATGCTTGATACTCAGCAAATTAAAGAAATTATTCCTCACCGTTATCCGTTTTTACTTGTGGATCGGATTACGGAAGTTGAAGAGGGCAAACGGGCAAAAGGCTATAAAAATGTAACCGCTAATGAAGAGTTCTTTAACGGACATTTTCCTCAGTACCCGGTTATGCCCGGCGTATTAATCGTAGAAGCACTCGCTCAAGTCGGAGCTGTTGCGATGTTGATTAAAGAAGAAAACCGCGGCAGACTGGCTTTTTTTGCAGGAATTGATAACTGCCGCTTTAAAAAACAAGTCAAGCCTGGTGACCAGCTTCACCTTGAGGTTGAAATCATTCGTGCCCGCGGCACAATCGGGCGCGGAAAAGGCGTTGCCACAGTTGATGGCGAAGTCGTTTGCGAAGTAGAACTGACTTTTGCCCTCGGAGAATAATTGAAAAAAGGCAGATGGCCAGCGGCACATTTGTCTTTTTTTCTTTACAAATATAGAAAAGCAGGTGATTGTATGTGGAATGAATTTAAAGCCTTTGCCATGCGGGGGAATATCGTAGACCTTGCGATTGGTGTTGTGATAGGCGGCGCTTTCGGAAAGATCGTCACATCTCTAGTAAATGATATCATTATGCCTTTGGTCGGTTTGCTGCTGGGAGGGCTTGACTTTTCAGGCCTGTCGTTTACGTTTGGCGATGCTGTAGTGAAGTATGGCAGCTTTATACAGACGATTGTGAACTTCTTAATTATATCGTTCTCCATTTTTATCGTCATTCGGACTTTGAATGGGTTAAGGCGCAAAAAAGAAGCAGCAGAAGAAGAGGCTGCGGAGGAAGCGGTGGATGCGCAGGAGGAGCTGCTGAAAGAAATCAGAGACCTGCTGAAGCAGCAAGCAAAGTCGCCGGAATAAAAAAGATGCCGTTAGAAACGGCGTCTTTTTTTATCTCAATTTTCGTTTAAGTTCGTTCTATGTCCTTCAGTCCCGCGGGGCTTTCCGTTGTTTCAGCGAGATGAATGAGCATTGAGACAGAGGTGCCTGCATCCGGAGTGCTGCTGATCATCAACTCGCTGCCGCAAAAATGTTTCAGCCGCTGATTGATATTTTTCAATCCGACGCTGCGATCAAAATCCGTTGATAAGAGGTCTTTTTGTTTTTCCGGAGTCATCCCGGCACCGTTATCCTCTACTTTGATGTGATACTCATTTTTGCATTGTTTTTTAGCTGTCAGTTTGATCCATCCTCCGCCTCTTTTCTTGCTGACACCGTGAAGAACGGCATTTTCCACCAAGGGCTGAATCATTAAAGGCGGAAGGATAAAGTCAATATCTTCATCTATATCGAAAAGAACCTCAAGCCGATTACCGAATCGCGTCTTTTCTATAGAAAGATAGGAATTGATAATCGAAAGCTCATGTCTGAAGGAACTGATGGCTGATGTATTTTGAAAGTCAAAACTCATTCTTAAATAGTTGGTAAATTCCTCTGTTACCTCCCGGGCCTTTTCAATATCCAAATGAGTGAGAGAAATAATTGTGTTTAATACATTATAAAGAAAATGAGGCTTGATTTGCGACTGGAGAAATGCCATTTCCATTCTTGTGGCTTGATTTGCTGTATGTTTCATCATGATCAGATTTTGAATACGCGCCATAAATTCAGAGTAATGATAAGGTTTTTGCAAAATGTCATTCGCTCCGGCATGAAAAGCCTTGTATTTGTCATGGCCGATAATGGCAGCTGTAATGATCAGAACCGGAAGATCAACCATGCTGAATCGTTCGCGAATTTTCATACAGACTTCGAAACCAGTCATATCCGGCATCATCAAGTCCAAAATAACCAAATCAAGCTTCGTGCAAGAGATGATTTCTAATGCTTCCTTTCCGTTCTTCGCAGCAATCACATTGTAGGGCACACCTTCAAGCATATCGTTTAAAATTTTTAAACTGTCAATGTTATCATCGACAATCAGAATGGTTGGAGCGTCAATACTCTCAGAGTAATAAGGCGTGCTAAATGAGATATCTGATAGATCTCTCTCGGATTGTAATTCAGGAAGACGTTTCTTTGTTTCAGAGAGTGATTCATTTTGGGCGATCGGGAAGGTGAAATGGAATGCCGAACCTTTTCCTTCTTCTGATTCGACCCAAATATCTCCGTTTTGGAGCTGAACCAGCTGTTTGACAATGCTGAGGCCAAGACCGGCACCATCGTCTTTATTCTTTTCGGCTTGCTGAAAAGACTCAAAGATGGTTTGGCGATCGGCTTCTGAAATGCCGCTTCCTGTATCTGCTACTGTCACTTTGATCATGTTATCGTTCAGTCTTGAAGCAGAAAGTGTGATTTGGCCCTCTGTTGTATATTTGATTGCATTGTCTACTAAATTGGTTAATATTTGGCGGAAGCGGTTTTCATCTGTGAGCACCAAAGGAAGATCGTCTGGGATATGGTTCATGATATTTAAGTTTTTATGTCTCGATAAGAGGTTGTAGAAATTCATTTCCGAACAAACTAAAGTATAAATATCAACAGGAACCGGGTGGATTTGAAGCATGCCTTGCTTTATTTTTTCTAAATCCAGGATGTCATTTACCAGATTGGACAGCCTGTAGCCCATGCGGATGACGAGCTGCATATTTTCTTTCTCTTCTTCTATCGTTCTTTTTCCCTTGCCGGCCAGCAGGGTCTGGCATATATTAATGATGCTGTTCAGCGGTGTTTTAAATTCATGTGATGTTTTGGCAATAAATTCATCCTTTAGCCGGTCAATTCTGAGCAATTTCCACGACAGCACTTCATTTTCACGGAATGCTCCGGCAAATTGCTGCGCCATCAGCAGAACGATCGCCAGCAAAGCGATAACTGTTGGCAATGAATAAATCGAATTAAAAGAAAAGGCTGTTTTGCCGCTGTAAGCTGAAATGGTGGTTAAAATGACAAAAGCACTCATTGATATAGAGGCGATGGTCAGATACAGACTTCCTTCCATTTTGCGGATCGCAGCAATCGTAAAAATATATGTAATATAAACCAAGGTCGAGACGGCTAGCACAGAATGTAAGATGTACGAGGCATGGCCGATAAAACCGACAGTTAAAAAATCTGTGACTAAGACCAGCCCGGAAGAAACGGTGGCTATGCGAATAAAACGCTTTGAAACAATCTCTCTGTAAGCAAAATAGAGATAAAGAAAAACCGCAATGCTGACAAGCACTGTAGAGATGGCCCTCAATGAATTTAGCAATGAAAATGAAATTGACGGATAAAGGAGAAATATAATCCGCTCTTTTCCGATCATCAGAATAATGAACGAAAACAGAAGACACATAACAGAAAAAAACAACAAATGTTTATCTTTTTTTCTTTGCAGAAAAAAGCCCAGAAAATATAATCCGGTAATGAAAAAAGCTGTAATCATGATTGTATCATTAAGAAAGGAAATTTTGTTTTCCCGGACTATTTGCTCCTGGGTGCCAATAGTAATTGGCTTTGCGATTCCCCATCCCGGCGTTTTTCCGAAGTTCGAAAATTGTACGACAAGTTCATTGTCACCCTTGTGAAGCGTAAAAAAGCTCGTATATGGGCGGTTTTGTGCCGCAAAATCAGGTTTATCTGAAGGGCTGCCGCTTTGGCCAATGAATTGTCCATTAAAATAGATGCGATTGGCACTGTAAATAAACGACGTGCTGATCCCAAAAACCTGATTGTTTTGCTTTGATCTGATGGTCAGCTTGTACGTTCCGTAATCCACATTGATACCCTGCTTGGCTAGCTTCACATTGCTGGGGACATCAACGAAGAGAGAATCTTTTCCTTTTGCTGAAGCAATCTCTTTTGGTGACAGAATCTGATTTGGATACAATGTCCATTTTCCGTTCAGCTGTACATTCCCATCCTTCTGAAAATCCCAATTCTCCAAGTTCATGACCCCATGCCTTGCCGCAGGAAGCGTTGATCCGGAAAAATGGTCAATGGCTATGAAGCCCATAAAGAATGCAGCATAACCGAAAATAATCGAAGTGAAGATCAATTTCTCTTTCATATCATGGCTCCTTTATTCAAATAGGATCATTCTAAATTCCTACTTTTTTATAAATATTGTAAGTGTAAAATTTCAAAAACTACAATAGAAAGAAAAAGAATCCAGATAAAGGGGTTATTTGTCATGATATAATAGAAGTTATTTACTGATATCTCGATTTTACATATAGGGTGGGATGTTTTGTGAAAGCGTTAATTGTTGATGATGAGCACTTGGCATTGCTTCATTTTAAGAAAATGCTTGAACGAACAAACGCCTTTCAATCTATTATGGCGTATCAAGATCCGGTTGAGGCCTTAGAGCATCCTGAGACTCCTGCTGTAGATGCGGTGTTTCTTGATATTGAAATGCCGGGGGTAAACGGCATTGAGCTTGCTGAGGCGATTCAATCGATGAATGAAAACATCCAAGTCGTTTTCATCACGGCTTATAATGAGTTTGCTATCAAAGCGTTTGAGCTGAATGCCATTGATTATTTGCTGAAGCCTGTCATATACAAGCGGCTTGAGACAACTGTTGAACGAATCAAAACGAATAATATGCTCAGACAAAATGCAGAAAATACCGAGGCGCATTTTTCCATCCAATGTTTTGGGAGCTTGCAGTTTCATCAAACCTTAAAGGATGTCAAAACAAGCATTCCAGTCAAGTGGAGAACGTCGAAAGCACGTGAAATATACTTATTTTTGCTTCACAATCAAGGCCATGTGGTCAGTAAAGACATGCTAATCGATCTTTTTTGGCCTCATTACGATGTTTCAAAAGCAAGCACCCAACTTTACTCAACCATTTATCAAATACGAAAATTATTCAGCCAGATCCCTTTCAGCCAAACTATCGAGAAGACTGATACTGGATATATTCTTCGGCTTTCAGGCGCAAAAATCGATGTTGTCGAATGGGAAAAATCACTAAAAGGGGCGCCGCCGCTCAATACGGCTACATTACTTCTGCACATGGATATTTTCATGTCCTATCAAAATCATTACCTAATGGAGCACGGTTATCTTTGGGCAGAACCGGAAAAGACGCGTCTTTCCCAGCTTTGGCTTGGAAAGGCCTATGAACTGATCGATTATCATATTCATGAAATGAACGATCATCAAGCGATGGACATTTGCCTGCAAGCGGAGAAAATTGAGCCTTGCGATCATAAAATTATGCAATACAAGCTGCAGCTATTCAACAAAAACGGGAAGGTAGAAGAGGCGATAAAAGAATATCAGCGTTATAAACAAATGAAGGATCAAATTAATTAAAGAACTCCAAACCAGTATGTGTCGATTGCCTTTCGATGCACACTGGTTTTTTTGTGCACTTAAAGGGAAGGCCCTCGCCATATGTCTCCTGGGTGAAACTTCAACTCTCTCCAATTCACTTCAATCATACATGATTTCTGAGTTGTACAGAAATTGTATAGTTCCATTTCATACAATGTAGTTTGGTTCGGATGGCAAATCTTAGTTTTGAAACTCATTCGGTATTAGCAGTTCTTTTTGGGGGATGAGACATGATGTTATGGTCTCGCGGATCAATCGGCAAGTGAAAGATAGATAAGAAAGGGAGGAATGAAAAGTTGAGAACGAGGAGTTTTCCCTTAGGGCTGAAAAAAAGCGGGCGGATCGTTATGATCATAAGCCTTGCCATCTTTTTCTTCTTCAGCCAGATCGCCAGCTATACTCTTACAGCACAGGCTGTGGACGTAACGTCAAGTGACAGCCAATTCTTCGATTCGGTAACAGTTAAGGACGCCAAGGGCCAGATTGTTGACGGATCAAAAGGAAACAAACCGGCACTAACACCGGGGGACGAAGTGAAACTGACATATGAATGGTCATTGAAAAAAGACAAAAAAGCAGATAGCGAACAGGATATCAATGTGGAGATACCTAAAAGTTTTACATTTGATAAAGGTGCAGAAGGTGAGATCAAATCTGCTGATCAGGTCATCGGCAGCTATCAAGTGCCGGCGGGCAGCAGCACCATGAAGGTAAAATTAACAACTGCATCTGCGGATTCTCCTGATGCCAAGGGGACCATTACATTGTCAGCTAAATTTACTGCAGATGTAAAAGACGATGAACATACAGCAACAGCCCTTTTTCAGCTAGGGGGAGGCAAAACCCAGCAGGTGATCATCCCTGTTAAGAAAGAGGAGACACCAGATGCCGAGGCGGAAGATCCAAAAAATGACTCTTCTGATACTGCGGGTGATCAGGAAGGGACAGATGACAAACCTGCACCTTCAGTCAGCAAGGATCAAAAAGAGGAAGAACAGCAACCGTCAGACTCTAAGAGCGGCGAATCCTCTAAGAGTGATGATTCAAAAAAAGTGTCATCCTCAAGTCAATCAGCTTTCAAAAGCTTGCAAACTGAAGAAAAACAAATCACGCAAAACATTTTAACCGGCGTGACATTGACGGACGAAAACGGAAAGCCATATGACAAGGGCAATCGCGCCAATACGAATTCTCCGGTGAAAATTTCAATTGATTGGGCTATTCCTGACGATTTAGGAAAAACGATCAATGCCGGCGATAAATATGAATTTGATTTGCCTAAAGAATTTATTATGCATAATGACATTGTGAACCTGCCGTTAGGCGCCGGAGACACCACCTACGGGACATTTTCTATTAATACGAACGGACATGTGGTGATGACATTTAACGGCGAGGTAAAAGACAGTTCTAATGTCAAAGGCACATTGGTTATCAATACGCAGTTCAACGAGAAAAAAATAACGGGTTCGACAACACAAAAGATTCCATTCCCTGTAAATTCCGATACTCCTGAAACAACAGTTTATTTTAAACCCAATGTGAGTAAAACCATTGATAAATCAGGTGTGCTGGATAAAGGCATCAACCCTGGTAAAGTAACATGGACGGTCGATGTCAATAAAAAGTTGGATCAAGTCAAAAATGCCAAACTCACGGAAAGCCTTCCAGATGGCGTAATCTACCGTTCAGTTAAAGTGTATGAACTCAATGTGAACATTGATGGTTCTGTCAGCAGAGGAAATGAAGTTTCTTCCGGCTACAGTGTTGATTCAAAAGGAAATGTCACATTTGACGGGACAATTGATTCAGCCTACCGCCTTGTATACGAAACCGACATTGACAATAGTGCGAAGCCGAGTGAAGGCGGAAATATAACGCTGACGAATAAGGCGGCATTCAGCGGAGACAACCTGGAACCCATTTCTGCAGAAGCCACTGTTGCAGCCAAGTATGGAAAAATGATCGCGAAATCATCGACCGGCTATGATGGAGAATCTCAAACATTCAGCTGGGCTCTTGCATACAACTACGGTGAGAAACAGATCGACCAATCCAAGGCCAGTATTAAAGATTCTTTTGGAACTGGTGATTTGCATCTTGTGAAAGATTCTTTGAAGGTTATTCCTATTACCTTTGGTCAGAATGGCAGTGAGCAAGCGGGCACGCCTTTAAAGGAAGGCGAGGACTACACGCTCATCGATAATGGAAGCGGATTTGAAGTCAAATTTAATAAAAACGTAACGAGCGCTTACAAAATCATATATCAAACAAAGGTCAACAGCGGAGTGATCATTGATAAATCTACAACATACACCAATAGCGTTGTGACCGGAACAGGGGATTCGAAAGAGGCTTCTGGAATAGCCATTCAGCAGAATCTCATCAAAGGATATTCAAACGTTGATTATGAGAAGAAGACGGTTGATTGGACGATTACAGTTAATAAAAATAAATACTTGATGAACAATTGGACTTTAGATGACCAATTTGAAAGCGGCGGAATGGTTCTGCTTGATGAATCGTTCAAGCTTCAAGACACAACGAACAACAAAACATTACAGAAAGACAAAGACTACACGTTAACAAAAAAACCTGATCATAAAGGCTTTACTTTGGCATTGATCGGAGATTATGCAAAAACAGACAGTCAATTTAAGATCACTTATACGACAACATTCAATGCCGATTATTCTAACGAAAGCGTTAAGAATACAGCTCAGTCGACATGGACTGATCAAAACGGCACTGAGCGCACGAATAAGGTATCAAGCGGTTTTACGCCGAATCATCAGACTTCAAATAATGGTTTCAAAAACGGCTCATACAACGCGGTTTCAAAGGAAATCACGTGGAAAATCGGTGTCAACTATAACGGCGAGCCGACGAAAAACCCTTATATCAAAGATGCCATAACAGATCCTCAGCAATTTGTGCCAGGTTCCGTTGTCGTTAAGAGTTATACGATCAATAAAAACGGCTCGATCACAGAAGGAGACGCGCTTGATCCTTCCAAGTATGATGTCGAAGAGCCTTCTGCGAAAAATGAACGCACGCTGACGGTACACCTTAAAACAGGCGATTCTGTACCATATCTGATTGAGTTTAAGACATCATTCAAAGGACAGGTCATTGATCAGAATCAGTATACAAACAAGGCAACATACTATAATGACGGTTATGCAGACCGCACGTTGACAGGCTCTGTTTCAGTTACGAACGGAGGAAGCCTGGTTTTTAAAGGCGGCAAACAAAATGGAAGCTACATCGATTGGAACATCAATGTCAACTCCAGCCAATCAACGCTGGATGACGTAAAAGTTACTGATACGCCGGATGAAAATCAAATACTAGATGCAGATTCTTTTAAAGTATATCAAGCAAAGTATGATGAAAACGGAGTGGTCAAAGACAGCAGCGGAAATCTGACCGCGGGCGATCTCGAGCTTCAAAAAGACAAAGATTACACGTTAGACATCAAAACGGACAATACAACAGGTGAACAATCGTTTGTCCTGAGATTCATAGGCAGCTATAAGCAAATTGACCGCGCCTATGTAATCAAATACCGGTCTCTGATTAACATAGCCGGCACGAGCGGCCATGTTAAAAATAAGGTGTCCATTTCAGGAACAAATGTGAAGGAGCAGACTCAAGAAAACAGCAGCTCGATCTTTGTTGCCATTTCAAGCGGCGACGGTTCCGGATCCGGAGAAAAAGGAAGCCTGACGATTTTTAAGACTGGAGTGGACGATAAAGCTCTTGACGGAGCAGAATTCCAGTTATGGTCTGAGGACTCCAAACAGCTCCTCCGCACTGGTACGACGGATGCCAGCGGGAAGCTTACATTCGGAAATATTCGCTACGGTTCCTATGTATTAAAAGAAGTAAAAGCGCCTGACGGATATACCATCAGTGATGCTTATGCAAAAGGAGTCTCTGTAAAGATAGACAGCAACTCCTCCAAGCCAGGAGCGCTGTACAAAGTCGTAAATCAACAGAACAAGGTGACGCTTATCAAACAAGACGAACAAAACAATCCTTTGGCGGGTGCTGTTTTCAAGCTGGAGAAAAAGTCAAATGACGGCACCTATACTCTCATACGAACAGATATAAAATCTGATAAAGACGGAAAAGTAGAAATGAACGGTTTGCCGGCGGGCTACTATCGCTTGACAGAAACACAAGCTCCTGAAGGCTTTATCGTAAATACAAAAGCGATTCACTTCTCAATCGCAAAGAATGAAAAGAATCAAGTGTCTGACGTCAATTTGGGGGCAATGACCAATTATCAAGGAAAAGTCTCTCTGACGAAGGAAAATGCTGAAGGCCAGAAACTTGAAGGCGCAGTATTCAACATTGTCGATCAAGATGGAAAGATCGTTCAAGAGAAGCTGACTTCAGATAAAGACGGAAAAATTGAGGCTTCGGGCCTTGCACCGGGCCATTACGCCTTTGTGGAAACAAAGGCGCCAGCCGGCTATGTGCTGAATACAAAGAAAAAAGAATTTACCATCTCAGAATCAGCAGCAGGAAAGCCTGAAGCCGCAGATGCCGGAATCGCCGTTAACGATAAAGGCTCTGTTGAGCTGACGAAGGAAGATGCAGATGGCCAGAAGCTTGAAGGAGCCGTCTTTAAGATTATCGACAAGGAAGGTAATACGGTTCAAGAAGGACTGACCTCAGATAAAAACGGGAAAGTCACAGCTTCAGGCCTTGCACCGGGACAATACGCTTTTGTGGAAACAAAAGCGCCAGCCGGTTATGTGCTGAACACTGAGAAAATAGAGTTTGAGATTTCTGATTCCTCTGAAGGAAAGCCTGAAGCTACAGATGCCGGGATCGCCATTAATCATAAAGGCTCTGTTGAGTTGACGAAGGAAAATGCTGAAGGGCAGAAGCTTGAAGGTGCAGTATTCAACATTGTCGACGAGGAAGGAAATACGGTTCAAGAAGAGCTGACTTCCGATAAAGATGGAAAAGTAAAGGCTTCGGGCCTTGCGCCGGGACGTTACGCCTTTGTTGAAACGAAAGCGCCAGCCGGTTATGTGCTAAACACGGAGAAAAAAGAGTTTACCATTTCTGAATCAGCAGCAGGAAAGCCAAAATCCGCGGATGCCGGGATCGTCGTGAACTATCAAGGATCGGTTCAGCTGACGAAGGAAGATCAGGATGGAAAAGGCTTAGCAGGCGCGGTATTCAAAATAACGGACAGCAATGGGAAAACAGTGAGAGACGATCTAGTCTCAAAAGAAGGCGGCAAAATTGAAGTTGACGGGTTAGCGCCGGGAAGCTATCAATTTATCGAAAAACAGGCGCCAGCCGGATATCTATTATCCGCCATCCCTGTGCCATTCACCATTAAGGCAGAAAACGGCGGCAAACCTAAACAAGTTGAAGTAACAGCGGTTAATACGAAGAACCGGGTTGTCCTCACAAAAGTGGATCAGCATGATCAACATAAAGTTCTGCAAGGCGCAGAGTTCAATTTGACAGACGCCAACGGCAAAGTGCTGAAGTCCGGTTTGGTTACCGATGACAAAGGACAAATCACAGTGCATGGCCTCAAAGCTGGCGATTATCAGTTTGTCGAAACAAAAGCGCCTAAGGATTATGAGTTGGACCAAACTCCTATATCGTTCAAGATCACAAATACAGACACGAAACCAGTCGAAATCACTGCGGAAAACATATTGGCACCAGGTGACGTAAATGTGAAAAAAGTGGATCAAGACGATAAAAATACCGTTTTGGAGGGCGCTGAATTCAAGTTATTGGACGAAAGCGGCAAGCCTGTAAAAACTGACGGGTATGGAAAAGAGCTTTCTAAACTCTGGAAAACAGATCAAAATGGGCAGTTCACTGTAAAAGGCCTTGCGCCGGGAAGCTACCAGTTGATTGAAACGAAGGCACCCGAAGGTTACCAACTTGACGAAACACCGATTGAATTCACAATTGAAAAAGGACAGTCAAAAGCTGTTGAGATCGTTGTTTCTAATCAAAAAGTGAAAACACCAACGCCTGATAAGCATGATCATCCTGATAAACCTGCACCGGGTGGAAATGGAAAAGACGATGGAGATCATCCGAATACCAATGGTACAAATGGCAGCTCGGATGGTCAGTCGAACACAGACAAAACCCTCCCAAAAACCGGAGATACAGACAGCATGCTGACAGCAATGATCGGTATCCTGCTCCTTATGGCAGGCGGAGGCTTAGCTGTTGCCTCAAGAAAGAAACAAAGAAAAGGATAAAGTTGAAGGCACCTGATCATCGAAGAATCGATCAGGTGCTTTTTTGAAAAGTGACACGAAGCGTTTTTAGAAGGATGCATAAGAAAGGGTTTTTTGCATGTACAAGAAAATGATCATTACGGTGTTCATCCTTTTCGGACTGCTGCTGCTCTCTTCTCCTTATATCAAAGGTGGAATTATAGCTTATCTTAGCAAAAGCCAGAGTGAATCGGCCTTAACTGTGGAGCAGCTGAAAAAAAATAATGAGAGAGAAGCGGAATTTGAATTTGATTCAATCGAGCCGCCTGAGTTAATGGATGCTGTAAAGGCCGGCTTTGATCACGATCAAAAAGCGGTTATCGGTCGGATAACAATTAAAAGTGTCGATCTGGAGCTTCCGATCGTAAAAGGCACAACCAATGAAAATCTTTTGATAGGGGCGGCAACAATGCGCCCGGATCAAAAAATGGGCGAGGGAAATTATCCGTTGGCGGGCCATCATTTGAAGCAAAAGAGTCTTCTGTTCGGACCTCTGGAAAACATAAAAACAGGTGCCCAAATTGTCATCACGGATTTTAAAAAGGATTATATCTATTCTGTAACATCTAAAGACATCATATCGGAAATGGATGCAGATGTAATTGAGGAGACAAACAAAAAAGAGATTACGTTAATCACCTGTGACAAGGCTGTCAAAACTGAAGGGCGCCTTGTTGTGAAAGGGGAATTGGTTGATTCTTTTGGCCATACAAATTAAATATGCAAGAGTGAAAGCACGAAGAGAAAAGCTGCCGTTCAAAACGGCAGCTTTTTTCATGCAGAACATATCTATTCAAAATGTCTATTGTGATGTTCTTCGGTTCTGTGTCTGTTTTGGGGAACATGCCCCCTCATACTTATAATTTTTGCTTAAATGCCTCAATGAGTTTTGTTCCTGTATAGCCCTCTTTTACAAGGGACTCGAGAATGGTTTCAGTGCCCTGCTGTTTTCTTGTGACCATTTGTCCGTAGAGTAAAACCTGGATGCTTTCTTCCAGCTTGACGATATTTTTCACTGCTGCTGTCAGCTGGGCGGGGCGATTGCTTTTTTTCGTGATCGTTACAAATACTTTGGCTTCAGATTGGCTGTTTTGAAGCTGTTCAAAAAAAGACATATGTTCTTTCTGTACAAGCGCCTCAATCAGCCAGTGATTTTCACCGTCTTCTTTATTTATAATCAGTCCGTCAATAAGGGGAAACTGTTCAATTGATTGTTCTTCCTTGTCCACTCGTTCCACATTCAGGTCAACCAGTTTAAAGGTTTTCATTTCTTCTCACCCCGATTACTTCCAAAGTTTTCTTGCCTTCCATTATAACATAAACGTTTTCGAGGAAAAAATCCTGCAATGCTGGGGCTAAAGAATTTTGTATGAGCGAAACATTTAATAATTTCTATTTTTTCATTATACTGTAACTGACTATGGATTACGGAGAGATGTGGTATGAATCAATTTCGTTTAAAAGAAATTTATATTGACGGCGCTCCTTCTGAAAGCCATTTGATTCAAAAGGAAGTAACATACATGTTAAGCCGTAAAGAAGTGTTTGAGGTTCATCTAAACAAAAAAGGAAGAATAAGTTTTTTATACGAAACACAAGATGGCATGGAGCAGTATAAAATCAAGCTGTCAATGCCGGAAAAAAAATTGAGCTTTCAGTGGTTTGCGTGGGATGGCTCTTCCTATGTGCGCATGAATACGCAAAACTGGCTGACAAAGCAAATCTTTTTCCGTTTTTTAAAAAGTACATATTTCTTTAAAGGAAAAAAGCAAAAGATGTTTTTAGCTGAAGGAAAAATGAAAACGAAAGATAAAAACAGAGGCTGAAAGTCATTTTTAAGCGTTTTTCTTTTCTTGTTGCATCATTTACAATACATACAACCGCAAGGAGAGGAGGAATCGCATGTTCAATCAGGTCATGCTTGTCGGACGTCTTACAAAAGATCCTGATCTTCGCTACACTTCCGCCGGTGCGGCAGTTGCACATGTTACGCTCGCGGTGAACCGCAGTTTCAAGAATGCTTCAGGCGAAATCAAAGCTGATTACGTCAATTGCACACTTTGGAGAAAAACAGCTGAAAACACGGCGTTGTATTGCCAAAAAGGTTCTCTCATCGGCGTAAGCGGACGGATTCAGACAAGAAGCTATGAAAACGCGGAAGGCGTTAACGTGTATGTAACAGAAGTGTTGGCTGACACTGTTCGTTTTATGGACCCTAAACCCCGGGAAAAAGCTGCTGATTGACACCCCTTGCTCCTCCCGTTATCTATCCATTCACTATTATCCGGATCTTCGCATCATCCCCTCAAAATTGACCAGTCGACCAGACTGGTTCTTTCTTTTTGTCCACTTAGGAAAAATTGGTTCTCTCGACGCATTTTTACTTAAAATCACTTATTAATGTTGAATAAATTTAGATAAAAACTTATAATTGCTTATAAATGATTGCTGAGAAAAGGAATGAGGGCGTGTACCAAGAAGAAAGATTAGTAGCGATTTTGGATTTTTTAAAACAGCATAACCGAATTACAACGGAGCAGATCTGTACGCTCCTGCAAGTGTCAAGGGATACAGCGCGACGAGATCTTGTGAAACTTGAGGAACAGAATGCCATCATCCGCACAAGAGGCGGCGCCATTTTGCCGACTGTGCATCAGAAAATTCAAAGCTATTCCGGCCGCCTGAAAACAGTGTCTGAGGAAAAAAATAAAATCGGCAAGCTTGCAGCATCGCTTATTCATGATGGTGACCGGGTGATTTTAGACGCCTCTACAACTGTTCAGGCATGTGCAAAGCATTTGAATGCGGTTGATTGTACGGTAATCACCAATTCGATTAATCTTGCGGATGTGCTGTCCGATAAAGAGGGAATTGAAATTTATCTGCTGGGAGGCAAGCTGGAAAAGGAGCACCGCTTTCTGTACGGGTCCTCTGTGATTGAAAAACTCTCAAGCTACCATGTTGATAAAGCGCTGATTGGTGTGGTCGGTATTTCCGAACATGGCATTACAATTGCGCATGAAGAGGATGGCATGGTGAAGCGGAAAATGATACAGCAGGCAAAGCAGGTCATCGCGCTTGCAGACCATTCGAAGCTGGGCAGCACCAGTTTTTATCAGTATGCGGAACTGAATGAAATCGACCTCTTGATTACAGACAGGCTGCCGAATCAGGCATTTTGTGACTTGCTTGACCGAAACGGCGTTGAGCTTCTCGTGACAGAGCAGGATGAAGGAAAGGACTGACAAACGTGAAATTAATTGCGATTGACTTAGATGGAACCTTACTCAACAGCAAGCATCAGGTAAGCTTGGAAAATGAAAACGCACTGCGGCAGGCGCAGCGGGATGGCATTGAAGTGGTGGTGTCAACTGGGCGCGCTCATTTTGACGTCATGTCAATCTTTGAACCGCTGGGGATCAAAACATGGGTCATCAGTGCAAACGGCGCCGTCATTCACGATCCCGACGGCAGGCTTTATCATCACGAAACGATTGATAAGAAACGGGCGTATGATATTCTCTTATGGCTTGAGGCGGAAAACTATTATTATGAGGTATTCACAGGTTCAGCGATTTATACACCGCAAAACGGCAGAGAACTTCTTGATGTTGAGCTGGACAGATTCAGAAGCGCAAATCCGGAAGCGGATCTTTCTGTCCTTAAGCAGGCGGCCGAGGTGCAATACAGCCAATCGGGCTTTGCTTACATTAACTCCTTTCAAGAGCTGTTTGAAGCCGATCAGCCAATCGATTTTTATAATATTCTCGGCTTTTCTTTCTTTAAAGAAAAGCTTGAGGCAGGCTGGAAAAGATATGAGCATGCCGAAGATTTGACGCTTGTCAGTTCGGCTGAGCACAACTTTGAGCTTTCTTCCCGCAAAGCTTCCAAGGGGCAGGCGCTGAAGAGGCTTGCAAAACAGCTGAATATTCCGCTCGAGGAAACCGCTGCTGTAGGTGATAGTTTAAATGACAAATCGATGCTGGAGGCTGCGGGAAAAGGTGTAGCGATGGGCAATGCCCGGGAAGACATCAAATCGATAGCCGATGCTGTCACCTTAACCAATGACGAACATGGTGTCGCACATATGATGAAACATTTGTTGTAAGTATATGTGCTGCCACAAAAGCGCATCCTGTTGATAACCGGCGTAACGGATTTTTTGGAAGTTCGGCGTGACGGCTATGTACGGAAAAAAGCTGGCTCTTTTAGAGCCAGCTTTTTTAGTCATGATTATTGCGCTGTAGCGCTTAATGTAAACAGTTCTTCGAGCTCCTGTGTGGAAAGCTCGGTAATCCAGTTTTCACTTTGGATAATTTGATCGTTCAGGGTTTGCTTAGATTCAAGCATGACATCAATTTTTTCTTCGATTGTTCCCGTCGTAATCATTTTATGAACGTGGACAAAGCGCTCCTGGCCTATGCGGTATGCACGGTCAGTCGCTTGATTTTCAACCGCCGGGTTCCACCATCTGTCATAATGGATGACGTGATTGGCGGCGGTCAAATTAAGTCCGGTGCCTCCAGCTTTGAGTGAGAGAATCAGTGTCGGATATTCTTTCCTTTGAAATTTCTCAACGAGTGTATCCCGCTCTTGCTTGGAGAGACTCCCATTTAAAAATTGCACAGGTTCCCCGAACGTTTTTTCAAGCAGCCGCTTCATCATGTTCCCCATCTGAATGTATTGCGTGAAAATTAGGCAGCTTTCGTTTTGGGCGCGGATCGCTGTCATCAGTTCCAGCAATTTTTCGAGCTTGACTGATCTGCCGGCAAGCAGCTCGGTTTGCTCTTCCTTTAAATAAAGCGCGGGATGATCGCATATTTGCTTGAGCCGTCCAAGCATGCTGAGGATCAGCGCTTTTCGCTGCATGCCGGTCAGGGATGTCATATGGTCAAAAGTGTCTTTAACGAGCTGCTCATAAAGGGATGCCTGTTCGGCTGACAGCGGGATAAATTCTTTTTCTTCCAGCTTCTCAGGAAGATTAAGCGCGACCTCTTCATCCCGTTTCGTCCGGCGGAGAAGGAATGGCCGGATTAATTGCTGAAGCTGTCCGATTCTCTTTTCGTCCCGGTCTTTTTCGATCGGCAGCACATAGCGTTTATGGAAGCCGGTCAAACTGCCGAGGTAGCCTTTATTCATAAAGTCAAAAATGGACCACAGCTCAGTCAGTCGGTTTTCCATCGGCGTGCCGCTCAGCGCGATATGGTGAAGCCCCTTCAGCTTCCTGATTGCGCGTGATTGCTTCGTATGCGCGTTTTTAATATTTTGCGCTTCATCAAGGCAGATCGTGTTCCATGTCACAGAAGAAAGCTCTTCAGTATCGGCATGTGACAGTCCATATGAAGTGAGCACCACGTCTGCGTTTTCATAATGCGCGGCGAAATCATCACCCTTTGGCCGGCGCGGCCCATAATGGAGCGCGACAGACAGATCAGGGGCAAAGGTTTGAAGCTCCCGCTGCCAGTTGCCAAGTACGGATGTCGGCGCAATAATCAAATGAGGCGTTTTTTGCCGGCCGCTTTCCTTCACGTGAAGGAAATAGGCGATCATTTGAATCGTTTTCCCAAGCCCCATATCGTCAGCCAGACAGGCGCCAAAACCGCTTTCCCGCAGAAACAACAGCCAGTTCATGCCGTATTTCTGATAAGGGCGGAGCGTTCCTTTGAAAGAAGGACTGACTTCGTGTTCCGGCAGGTTTTCCGCGGCAGTGAGCTTTCGAATCAGTGACCTGAGCTGTTTAGACAGATCAAACTGAATGCCGGCGAAAGCGGATGTATCAATCAGATCCGAATCCTCAAGTCCGCCCTCTTGCTGATCCATTAGCTCGCGCGCCAGAATATCAGACATGTGGAGTCCCTCTGATTCTGCTTTTTCCATCAGGCGTTTCATCTGTTTGATAAACTGCGGATCGATTTTAACCCATTGCCCGCGGATATTAACAAGGCGCCTGTTGCTGGCGACAAGCTCATTAAATTCAGCCTCAGTCAGTTCAATTCCATTTGTCGCAAACCGCCAGTTGAAATCAAGCAGTGCATTCATGCCGACAAATGACTCGCCGCGCGGGGAGGAAGACACCTTTGCTTTCAGCATCATGTTGCTGTCTCTGACAATCTGCCACCAGGACGGCAGGAGGATTTCTACCCCCATATCGACAAGCGTCTCACTTGCTTCTGACAGGAAGATCCAGGCTTCTTCCTCCGAGATCAGCGTTGTCCCAGAATCAAACGACAGCCACGGAACCGTTCTGTGAAAGCGGTCCTGCTCACGCGCGATTTTATCGCTGTACGCCTGCCACGATTTTTTGAGGCTTTTCAGTCCGTCAAAGAATTCTACAGCGCCGCTCTTTTTATCGCGTAAAAACATCTCGATCTTCCATTCGTCTCCGTCAAAGTCTGGTTCATTTAAGCGCAAGCCGACAGTAAATGGAGATTGGTCGTCAATCCAGCCAATGCCTTCCAGAAAATCCTCTTCATCAAGAAAATGGCCGCGGAATGACGTAACCGCAGGCGATTTCTCCTTGATATGTTCCCATTTCTCCCGCAGGTCATCGTCGTATTGGATGTAATCCTGTACGGCAGCGGAAAACCATTCCGCAGTAAAGCCTTCCAGTATATTATCGCGGTCCTTCCAGCGAAAAACACCGTTTGTCCATGCGTCATAGTCAGGCAGAAAATCGCCGTCCGCGATAAATTCATAGATGGTCGATGCCGCCTCGATCAGCGGCTCCGTTTCTTCTGTAAGCTGCACGGAGCTGAATGAGTTGAACGAGTTTTTGCCGAGAAGCTCTACAGTCATCCATGGAGATAGCAGGACAGCAGTCGTCCCGATGAAGCTGACATCCTCTAGAAAGGTTCCGTAAAATGAGGATTCATGCCATTGGAACAAATGCTTTTTCATATGGCTGTAGGGAAGAGGCTGCTCATTTTCATCAAAGGCTGAGAGCGTAAATGACCCATCTTCCATTTGTTCGACGTGGATGAGAATTTCTTTAAGACTCGCCATCAATCAACTTTCCTTTCTGCAGTTCTTCTTGAAGCGCACGCAGGCGCTTGTAATGCGAGCTCAGCAGCTGAATATACCGCTCCCACACCTTCTGCTTTTTCGCTTTTTTGTACAGGGTGCGCAATTTTTTCAAATACCGGGCGGCTTCCTTGTACGAGCTGCGGTTCTTCTGATCAATGAAAAAAGCCACTTCTCTATGGTAAGCCGGTATAAGCGCCTCAGGGTCGCTCGCTGCAATTTCCTTGAGCATCATTTTATCCATTTCATTGATGGAAAAGCCGACAAGGCTATGAATTTCAATCCACTCGGCATAGCGTTTTTTTTCATATAAATGATGGCTGTATTCTGTGAACGTATACGGCAGACAGCCCGCGGCAAAGCGCTCAAACAGCGCTTGATCATTGGTTTGCTTCACATAGGCATTCAACAGAAGGAACAGCTCGCCGATCACATCGCGAATCTCTTTAAACGGCTTATCCAGCTTCGTATAACCCATCGCAATTGGCTCAATTTGCTGGTACCATGTTTTAAGCCGTTTCCAGTCCTTCTTGGCAGTCATTTCACTCAGCCATTGGAATGTATAAGGGAGCGCTTCTGGCGGGAATTGATCTGCTTCCGCAAAAATAACGTCATCATTCTTTTGCAGGAATTCCAAATGCAGGCGGCCGAATTGTAATTCAGGAGAAAAACGCCGTCCGGCTTCTTTTTTCAAAATCTCCTGTTCGCGCGCCACCCATTTTGGTCGTGGCAGAAGTGCACTCCAAATTTCACCGAAGATGCGGATGCGTTCATATTGAAAAATTTCTTCTTTCAACAGCAAGTTTCGGATAACATCCGGTGTTTTATCCAAAAACGGATCAAGCGCAAAAGACAGCGCGTATGTTTTTAATTTATCAATAGAGCTGTAGATTGTATCCATCAGCTGTTCAACGTACGGATTGAGGGAATAAAAATCTTGTTCGGGGTTCAGCTTGCCCGCTTCAATCAATGTGAACATGCGAAGCCAAACCGCAATCGCGGAATGAATCTGGTATAGGCTTTTCAGCTCCGGCTTGTTCGGCGCATGTTTTTTTAATGCGGACAGGTAGCCGTAATAGAGGCCCTGCATGTTTTGGCTGCCTTCTGGCGTACGTGCCTGCCAGAGAGAAAACTCTGAATCAAAAAAAGCAAGCCAGCTTGAAAGCGATTCTTCATTAGGCAGCACCTTTTCCTGAAACTGGCGGCGGACGAGCTCTTTGCTTTCCTCAAGCTTTTCCCTCTCCAGCCAATACTCTGTAAAAGTACCCACTCGCTCGAACATTGCATATACATATAAAAACACAGCCAGCATATGGCGGCAGATTCTTCCGGACGGACATGAACAGCCGCTTTTGACTATGACAAACAAGTTCAATGTGACCCGCACAGGCACAACATCCTGCACGTAAGCCGTAACTTCCGTCGGACTCACTGCTTGTAAACGATAGACTGAATCCTGCCGATATAAAATAAGGGCTTTTTTGATCAGCTGAACATTTTCCTCATTGTAAGGAAGAAGTTCTTTTAGCTGTTCAGCAGACGCCAGCACATCGTCTTTGGAAATCATATTCTGAAGCATGATTATCGCTCCTAACCGAGTCACGTAATAAAAAGATCCAATTTCTCTATTATATCGCAACACATCGGCCTTAAAAAGTTTTTCCTAAAAAAGGACATAAAAAATGGAATGTGTCGAATGATGTATTAGAGATTGCAAATTGATAACCAGCATCATATAATAATCGTGTTTTCAACTTAATGGAAGCTGAAAGGAAAAAAAAGATGAGTGAAAAGAAATTGAATCAAGAAGAATTTCTGAAAATTTTGATGCATGCACATGAAATTGGTGAGCAGTCATCTGAGATGACGACGAAGGAAATGCTTGAAAATTTGATTTCTCATATTAAAAATGGATATGCAACATAAAAATCCCGCACGCCTTTAGCGGGATTTTTTTATGCGAGATTACGTGACTGCACGAATAAGAGAAAAAGAGACAGCGCTGTCAACACAGTGAATATAGCGCTTACATAAAAAGTACTAACATAACGCATTGTAAAAAAATGTCGAATTATGTCACGTGAAAAGCTGGAGAAATGCGGTTTCAACGTTGTATAATCATAAATGGAAAAGGATGTTATAAGAGATTTGGAGGTATCATGGGAGAATCTACTAGCTTAAAAGAGATATTATCAACGTTAACAAAACGCATACTTTTGATTATGATTGTAACCGCAGCTGCCACTGCTGCCGGCGGACTCATTAGTTTCTTCGCACTTACACCCATCTATGAAAATTCAACTCAGATTCTGGTCAACCAATCGAAAAATGAACGAAAAGAAGTCCAATTTAACGATGTCCAAACCAATCTTCAGTTAATCAATACGTACAATGTCATCATTAAGAGCCCTGCCATCTTAGATGAAGTCATTAAAGAAATGGGCCTGTCGATGACATCCCAAGAACTGAATGACAAAATTACCGTATCCAGCGAACAGGACTCCCAAGTGGTCAACATATCAGTCAGGGATGAAAACGCGGAAACAGCGGCTCATATTGCCAATACTATAGCATCTGTTTTTCAAAACAAAATCACATCCATTATGAATGTTGACAATGTCAGCATTCTGTCAAAAGCCGAGGTTTCAGAACATCCGTCCCCTGTATCGCCAAAGCCGCTTCTAAACATTGCCATCGCGTTTGCAGCCGGATTGGCGGGAAGCATCGGACTGGCCTTCCTGCTTGAGCATTTGGATAATACGATCAAATCGGAAGAGCAGCTCGAATCCTTGCTGGACATACCTGTTTTAGGGACAGTTTCCACCATTGCGAATGAGCAGAAAACAACAAAGACCTTACAGGGTTTCCAATCTGAAAAAACGGGGAGTGGACATTTTGGCGCTTAGAAAAAGCAGAGACTCGTGGATGCGGAGAAATGTCATTGCAATGACAGAGCCGAAATCCTTGAACTCTGAACAATATCGGACGATTCGCACGAATATAGAATTTGCTTCAGTGGACCGGCAAATGAAATCAGTCATGATTACATCGGCTTGTCCGGGGGAAGGAAAATCGACAACGGCCGCCAACCTGGCTGTCGTATTCGCCCAACAGGGAAAAAAAGTGCTCCTGATTGATGCTGATTTGCGAAAACCAACAGTACATACGGCCTTTTTTCTTGAAAACACGGTTGGCTTAACATCTGTTTTATTAAAGAAAAGCTCTATGGAGCAGGCTGTACAAGCATCGAATGAAAAACATCTTGACGTGCTGACGAGCGGCCCGATCCCGCCAAACCCGGCCGAGCTTCTCTCCTCGAAGTGGATGAAGGAGCTTGCATACGAAGCGTGTGCGGCATATGATATGGTCATTTTTGATACGCCGCCTATTCTTGCCGTAGCAGATGCACAGATTTTAGGCAACGTGGCAGACGGTTCTGTTCTGGTTATTTCAAGCGGGAAAACAGAAAAAGAACAAGCCGCAAAAGCGAAAGAGGCGCTTGAAACGTGCAAAAGCAAGCTCCTTGGGGCGATTATGAACGGTAAAAAGCTTTCGAAGCACTCTGAATACGGATATTACGGAAACAAGGACAATTTCATGCAAAATAAATAACGTGCATCGTGCCCGTTATTTATTTTTGCGAAAAAAGGGGGGCTAGGACATGATCGATATTCACTGTCACATTCTTCCTGCAATGGATGACGGGGCAGGTGATTCGGCCGACAGCATAGAAATGGCAAGAGCCGCTGTTCGTCAGGGAATCCGGACGATCATTGCGACACCTCATCATAACAACGGTGTGTATAAAAACGAGCCAGCCGCAGTCAGAGAAGCAGCAGATCAGTTAAACAAACGTTTAATCAAAGAAGACATTCCTTTACATGTGCTTCCGGGACAGGAAATCAGAATCTACGGCGAGGTGGAACAAGACCTTGCCAAACAGCAGCTGCTTTCGCTGAATGATACAAAATACATCTTGATTGAGTTTCCGTTTGATCACGTTCCCCGATATGCGGAGCAGCTTTTTTATGATTTGCAGCTGAAAGGATATATTCCGGTTATCGCCCATCCTGAACGCAACAGGGAAATTCGCGAAAACCCGTCCTTGCTGTATCATCTTGTGGAAAAAGGAGCAGCATCTCAGATTACTTCAGGAAGTCTTGCGGGGCACCTTCGGCAAGCAGCTGAAAGCATTTTCTCTCCGGCTGGTTGAAGCCAATTTGATCCATTTCGTAGCCTCAGATGCCCATAATGTGAAAACGAGAAATTTTCACACTCAAGAGGCTCTTTATGTTCTAGAGAAAGAATTCGGCTCGGAACTTCCTTATATGCTGACGGAAAATGCAGAGCATCTCCTGCGGAATCAGACCATCTTCAGACAGCCTCCGCAACCGGTCAAAAGAAGAAAATTGTTTGGTCTTTTTTAACAGCCGATTCTCATTTCACCACTTTCTTTTTGAGAGCGATATAATAGTGTATTGTATGGTTGAATCACATTTCAGAAATCTGTACAGGCTGTACCCGACAGGCTATGCGGGAGATCATTCGCATTCATGATAGGATGTTCTCATACGATATTACGGAAGCTGCAAAGCAGCAATTTAACTGTTGGAGGGAAACAATGAATATAACAGTCATCGGAACAGGCTATGTCGGTCTTGTGACAGGTGTTTCTCTTTCTGAGATTGGACATCATGTAACCTGCATTGATATTGACGCTCACAAGATTGATGAAATGAGAAAGGGCATTTCCCCCATATTTGAACCAGGTCTTGAAGAGCTGATGAGAAAAAATACAGCTGATGGACGGCTGAACTTTGAAACGAGCTATGAGAAAGGCTTGGCACAGGCAGACATCATTTTTATAGCGGTCGGCACACCGCAGAAAAGCGACGGGCACGCCAATCTGGAGCAAATTACAGATGCGGCCAAACGCATCGCAAAGCATGTCAAACGAGATACAGTCGTGGTAACGAAAAGCACAGTGCCCGTTGGGACAAACGATTTGATTAATGGACTGATCACTGAACATCTAGCGGAGCCTGTCAGTATTTCGGTCGCATCCAATCCGGAATTTTTGCGTGAGGGGTCGGCGATCTATGATACCTTTCATGGTGACAGGATCGTGATCGGGACGGCCGATGAGAAAACAGCAAATACGCTGGAGGAGCTTTTCCGTCCGTTTCAAATCCCGATATACCAAACGGATATCAGAAGCGCCGAGATGATCAAATATGCCTCAAATGCTTTTCTGGCCACTAAGATCAGTTTTATAAACGAAATTTCGAATATATGTGAAAAGGTCGGCGCCGATATTGAAGCAGTCGCGTACGGGATGGGACAGGATAAGCGGATCGGGAGCCAGTTTTTGAAAGCGGGCATAGGCTACGGCGGCTCTTGTTTTCCAAAGGACACAAACGCCCTCGTGCAAATTGCCGGCAATGTCGAGCATGATTTTGAACTGCTGAAATCGGTTATCAAAGTCAACAACAATCAGCAGGCGATGCTGGTTGATAAAGCGCTGAACAGGCTCGGCGGGGTGACGGGAAAAACGATTGCCCTTTTAGGCCTGTCATTTAAACCGAATACCGACGATATGAGAGAAGCGCCGTCAATTGTTATTGCAGACCGTCTCGCTGCGCTCGACGCCCGTATCAGAGCCTACGATCCCATTGCAGTTAGCCATGCAAAGCATGTTCTCCCGCAAGCTGTTGAATATAAAGAGACGATCGAGGAAGCTGTCAAAGGGTCTGACGCCGTCATGATTTTAACCGACTGGGCTGACATTAAACAATTTCCGTTAGGGGCTTATCAGGATTTGATGGAAACGCCGCTCATATTTGACGGCAGAAACTGCTACACATTGGATGAGGCTTTGGCTGCAGGAGTGGAGTATTATTCTGTCGGTCGGAAGGCGGTTGTTCCGTCAGGTGCAATTCAATAGTTGAAAAAGAAAGGCTGGTTGCGCACCAGTCTTTTTTTCATCTATTGCGGGGTGCTGAATACATTTGCTACTATTTAACTATTGTTTGGAAAATTATACAGAAGTAGGGCTTCCGTAAACAATAGCTTGAGAAAGTGGAAAAAAACATTAAAGAACAAAAGAAAAACTAGAGAACAAGATCTGCCAAATTCAATTGGAGATGCCGGAAAAGGAGAGAATCTGATGAATCATCTGCCCGAAAAAATGAGACCGTACCGCGACTTGCTGGAGAAATCAGCGAAAGAATACGTGAAATTGAATGTCCGAACAGGGAAAACAGGACGATATGACAGCAAAATTGCGGGTGATCCCTATTTTCCCAAGCATGAAACATATCCGACTGACGAAAATGGACAGCCGATGAAGCTTCTGGCGCAGATTAATTTCTCGCAAATTCCCCAGCTTGACGGCTACCCTTCTTCAGGTATCCTGCAGTTCTACATTTCTCTTCATGATGACGTCTATGGACTGAATTTTGACGATCGATGTGAACAAAAGAATTTTAGAGTGATCTATTTTGAAAATATCATAGAAAACGAAGACGACCTTGTTTCTGATTTTTCATTTATTGGCACAGGCGAATGTGATTTTCCGATTTTATCAGAAGCGGCAGTCGAGCCTGTGAAATCTTCGGAATGGGTGCTGCCTACAGATTTTCAATTTGAGCAGTATACGGGCATGGAAACAATGGAGTTCTTTGGTCAGTTCGGCGAGGATGAAGAAGACATTTATAATGAACTGGCTGAAAACGGATTTGGCCATAAAATCGGCGGATACGCTTCTTTTACCCAGCATGATCCACGGGAATACGCATATAAAGAACACACCATCATGCTTTTACAAATTGATTCAGACGATGATATCGATTCAATGTGGGGAGACGTCGGCATCGCCAATTTTTTCATCACACCTGAAGATCTAAGGAAAAAAGATTTTTCAAACGTTCTGTACAACTGGGACTGCAGCTAATACAAGCTTTTGATCCAAAGGGTCACACCTGATGCCAATAGGGTCAGAAGCGGAAATGAAATGCCACACAACAAAATCAGGCGTTGCCGAGTCAATGCAGAACATAAACATAACCAATAAGCCCAGCACCGTAAGAGGTATTGACTTATTAAATAGCAATGTGGCTGCAATACCGAAAACAAAGAAGGACAGAAAAGGAATGACAACAAAAAAATCATCGGTCTGAAAGAACTCACTATCATCACCCTATACCATTTTACAGCAATTACCACAAAATAAGAAGAGACAGATCAACAGCATCTGTCTCTTTCAAGTGTCTTTTTAACTATGACTTTAGGTGATTTTATTTTATAAAACGTTTTCATTAACTGTATAACGAACAAAAACAAGATCAAATACCTACATTTCAAGAGCGTTATATGCCTAAATTAAGCCATTTACCCTATTTAAGCCGCCTTCTGGCTATTTTAAAATATAATATATGGAAATAAAGTATGGAAAAGTCTATCTTCATCAGCCCCTCCATACGACTTTTTGAGTATTAAGAGGTGATTCAGATGGGTTATGAAAGTATGCTAGCGGATATCAAAAGTTCGCTCAACGGAAAAATTTCCGACGTGGAAGACAAGATCGAAAAGCTGAAAAAAGCAAAAAAGGACATAGACACACTGCAAGAAGAGGCAATCACTGAAATCAAAGAAATTGTGAAACCGGAATTGGGCAAGCATTGGACGGGAACAAAAGCCGATGATTTCGACAAGGGAAGAGAAGAGGCGAAATCGGAAGCATCTAAGATTGTGAATGATAAATATAACGAGTATATGGCTTCGATTCAGATGGAGATTATTCAGTTGGAATCTATGAAATTTTTCTATGACAAAGAATTAAAGCTAGCGAATTTTGCTGGCCATACTCTTGCTAAGGGTGAAGAATTCTTGGAGGATGCTGTTAATCAAATTAAATCTATTAAATTGTGGTGATCTTTTTTATGTCAGAAATTAAATTGAAATACGATGCTGTAATCAAAACATTAGAGTCTGTCAAAGATGCGCTTGCTGACGTATCAATCGGCGCCGCGGGGTCCAATGGAAAAAATAAACTCGATTATACGAAAAAATATCATGAGCGTGAGGAGAACATCAAAACCATGCTCGGAGATTACAAAAAAGCGGTACAGAAAAATATCGAGGATACAAAGGATAACGTAGATTCACTCAAAGAGCAGGACGAGGCGATAGCTGTAAAATAGAACAGAAAGGGCAGTGCGATGAGCAAAGTATTTGAATCACAGTCGTTAATCAATGAAGCGAAGAGCAGAAAAAAGCAATATGAGACGCTTGAGGAGCAGCTGAATACGCTGAAAAAAGCGTTTCAGGGAGTTGCCGATTTAGGCGATAATTTTAAAGGCAAAGGCGCGGACAATATTAAAGATTTCTTTCAGGGGCAGGCGGAAATCGTAGACAGCTGGCTGACGCTTGTCTCTGCTCAAATTGCGTTTTTAAACGGCATTTCAGGAGATATTAAAGATCAAGAACTGAATGATTCATATGTAGAAACTTCTTTTTTAGATCATGAGCTGCCCAATGGAGACCTGAAAGCCTCAGAGATAGTCTCCGCCCATAAAGAAGAAATCGATTCTATTTTGTCAGGCATCAGTGATATTATTGACCTCGACATGTATACGCTTGACGACTATGCAGATAAGATGGGCGATGCCCAAAAAATCAGACGTGACACGATTACGGCAGTCGATAAGCTTGATGAATCCCTGACAACTGAATATCAAAATTTAGAATCTCTGGACAACGCAGTGCTCACCAAATATTCCGTTCTCATGCAGGCCACCAGCAACGGGAAGAGCGCTTCTCCTATGTACTATGACAAAAAAGCCTTCCACAGCAATGAAGTCTACAAAAGCGTCATTGAAGTAGAAAATCAAGGAACAACCTATATCGATGCAAAAACCCAGCAAGCAGAAGCAAGACGGCTCCAGGAAAAAGCCGAGGAAGAAGCAAACAAACCGTGGTACGAAAAAACATGGGATGGAGTTTGCAACTTTACTGGAGAAGTCACTGGCTATTATGATTATAAAAGAGCAACCGAAGGCGTTGATCCGGTTACCGGAGAAAAACTCTCCACCGCAGAACGTGTGACAGCAGGAGCTATGGCCGCAGCCGGATTTATACCAGTCGTCGGCTGGGCAGGCCGTGCTTTCAAAGGCGGAAAAGCCATCTACAAAACCGGAAAAGCAGCTATCGCTGCTAAACACGCATTAGACGCCTACAAAACAGGCAAATCCTTAGACATTCTCAAAATGACAGAAATGGGCGCATACGGCCTTGTTACGTCAAATGGATTCACAGAAGCCGTCACGGGACGGGATATGTTTGGAAACAAAGTGTCTGAGGAGAAGCGGAAGCAAGGGGCGCTGGAAGCTGTGCTGAGTTTGGTTGGAGCCGGTGCACTGGCGAAACATATTGATAAAGGCATCCCGCTTGCAACCCATTCAAAAGTTCAAACAGCTAACAAGACATTAGAAAAAGTAAAACAATTCAAAGTCCCAACAAACGTCCGCGTGTACGCAGAACGCCCTGTAACTCCGGATGGCTTCACATTCGGAATCCCGACAGTACGTGTCGATGTGGAAAAGACGGCTGTTAAGGATCTTGGGATTGTGAAGATGGTTAGTAGCCAGTCAAAAAAACCTAAATGGTTGGAAAAACCTGAGGGGATGACTCAAAATGATTACGTTGCTCATAATGGTACTAACTACAGTAAGAAGAAACGGACTGAAGAATACAATGCTGCGATAGCTGACAGAGAGAAGATAGTTGGAGACAATTCCAATGGATATCGTTTAAAGGAACCAACTAAGTGGATGGAAGATAGAGGCATGGTACAAATAAAAGAGAGGTTAAAAAGAAAGTCTTGGACAGATAAAGATGGATTTAATTGGCAATGGGATTCCCAGCATGGCAAATTAGAAAAGTGGAACCGCAGAAGAACAGAGCATTTAGGAGAGTTTGATCCTGTAACTGGTAAGCAGACGAAAAAAGGCGAGCCTTCAAGAAGATGGGATGGTTAAAAAATATGGAACATGGAATCAGATTTATTAATGAATACCCTGAAATCGGTGAATTGCTTCATCGTCTATTTGTGAAAAGGGAATTAGACGAATGGTACAAGAGCAAATGCGCAGAGAAAATAAAAGTACCTGATGAATTTAATCAAATAAAAGGTTTGAAAAAAATTGAAGTTAGAGATTTAAACAATCCTTCTGGAGAAATCAATATCCACATGCAAGATCTTTCTGGGGAAAATGAATTTCATCTAGAACAGCAAATCAATATGAAAGTATCTAAATTGGTTCCTGTTTATGTATTAGATTATAGTTATTCCCTAAGACACGATTTAATCGATGGCGTTTATGATATTGTAGGAACCGCTGAATCTTTAGAATTTATTCAGGGAACGAACTATATTAATAAAATAATGCAAGAGAAAGGGTTTATTGAACTCAGTTATTTGTATGATTACTACGATACTGTGTATGAGTGGAGTGAATTGCCGCATATACAGCCTTTCAACAGGAGATTAACATTAGGAGATGCCTTGTTTACTGATGTATTAGAATTGCTATAGTTAAAAACTTGCCGTGTTGTCATCGGCAAGTTTTTTTATAGATAGTATAACAATGTGGAGTGCAAGGAGAAGCGGGATGGAAAGAGACCATATTTCTCAACTGCAGCCATTAAAAATCTGTAATGGCTGGTCTGTAGTACTGAACAATTTATGTTCAGAAAAAAGAATGCAAGAAAAATGTGAATTACTAATACTACAAAATGAAAAACGTAAGGCCTTTATTAAGGTAAGTTATGAAAATAATCAATACCATATCAAAGTAGCTGGTTTACATACAGATAAGATTTATGAAGATGAATCTTTTGATGAGATAGAACAATTATTAGAAGAGTTAGAATATCAAATCTGGAGTGTGGGAAGCGGGGTTTTAGAGGGTTTGCAGCCACTAAGCCAACAGATTCCCAATTTTTTAAGGCTAAAGATACCAGCTGGTTGGACTGTTGATTATATTACATTAAAAGATACTGATCCTAAGACGCTAGAGGCAAATGATGATGCTTGGTTATTTGACTTTAATCAAGATCTCCTGCAGATTTCTCATAAGACAAAAAATTTGCTGCTTGACGTAGGGTGGTACCCAGAAGGTGATCCAGCCGGAAGCTATGGGGTTGAACTGATAAAAAACGAAGATTGGGAAAATCCTTTAGAGGATATTATGTGTACTGAACTTAAAGAATTAATTAAACAATTGGATTATATTTTTATGAAAGAAATGAAAAATGAATAGTAATAAAAAAGCAGATTATACTATCTGCTTTTTTCAATGATATAATTTGGTGTCATTGCTAGAATCGACATGCAGGACAATTGAGCGCGAAGAGAGGGAAACAAGTAAAATGGAAATACATCAAATTCACGATTTTCATCTAAAAGATGAATCGGATTTTGTTCAAATACAACAATCCCTTAGAAATCGTATCAACCTAACCCCCACGATCCATCCAGACTCCATCAACACCTGCGCAGGCGTCGACCTGGCCTATTGGGAGCAGGATGGAGAACCGTACGGGGTGTGCAGTATTATCGTGATTGATGCTGATACAAAAGAAGTCATTGAAAAAGTGCACAGCATGGGGAGAATCAGCGTGCCGTATGTTTCGGGTTTTCTTGCGTTTCGCGAGCTGCCTTTGATCATCGAGGCGGCGAAAAAGCTGGAGACGGAGCCGGATGTCTTCTTGTTTGATGGCAACGGATATCTGCATTACAACCATATGGGCGTTGCCACCCATGCGGCTTTTTTTCTCAATAAGCCGACGATTGGGATAGCGAAAACCTATCTCAAAATCAAAGGCTGCGATTTCGTGACGCCTGAAAATGAAATAGGTGCATACACTGATATTATCATTGACGGCGAGGTATATGGACGGGCGCTGCGAACGCGGCGGGATGTGAAGCCTATTTTCTTGTCTTGCGGAAATAACATTGATTTAGAAAGCAGTTATCAAATTACGTTGAGCCTGCTTAATCAAGAAAGCAGACTGCCGATTCCTGTCCGCCTGGCTGACCTTGAAACACATGTTTTGCGAACGTTTTATCAGAAAAATCACGTGTAAAACTTGCAGGCCGGAATCTGCAAGTTTTTTTAATGATTCCTATATACAGGACAATCTGTGAATGAGAGGAACCATATATCAAACGACATTTCTGGACCAAAATAAAAAAGCACCTGTCCAGGTGCTTTTTTCTATAAATGAGGGATCACAAGGCCCCCATATAAAAACGCCGCGATAATCAAAAATGCCGGATGCATTTTGAATTTTGTCATGACAAGGAGCGAAATTCCCGCAATCACGATCGATTGGACCCAGCCAATCGCTTTGATGCCGTCTGCGCCGATTTGCCAGGTAAGAATGAGCATCATGACCGCGATGACAGGCTGGACGGACAGCGTCATGCCTTTGATGACAGGTGATTGGCGGAAGCGCTGGATGATGCGCAGCAGGACGATCAATGCGAGCGCCGACGGTACGACGGTTGCGATCAGGGCAATTAGGAAGCCGGGCCACCCGCCTGCGCTGTAGCCGACATACGCAGCGATTTTCGTGGCGATCGGGCCCGGCAAAGCGTTCGCAAGTGCTAGCATATTTGAGAATTGATCGTTTGAGAGCCAGCTGTATCTGTTTACGACTTCTTCAAACATTAGCGGAATAGACGCAGGTCCGCCGCCATATCCCAGTAGGTTTGCGATAAAAAACGCCATAAATAAATAGATCGATATCATGAGGCTGACATTCCTTTATCTTTTGAATGTTTATTTGTGATTTTGTCTTTCAGTTTAAAATGAAACGCCCCGTACGCTAAGAAAATGATAATGACAAGGCCGGGATTAATCTGTAAAGTTTGCAGGCCGATAAAAGCGATGATAAAAAACAGGATGCCGGTGACCCAGCCGAAACCTTTTAGCGCTTTTTGGCCAAACTCGTACGCCATGATTCCGAGCATTACCGCAATTACCGGCGTGACGGCACCAATCATGCCTGCAACAATTGCTGAATGGCTTAACACATTTACAGCCGCAAACAAGCCCACCATCGCAAGACATGTAGGCAGAATGTGGGCGAGGGTCGCCACAATTGCACCTAATGTGCCTTTTAGCTTAAAGCCCAGATAAGCAGCCATTTTGGTGGCAATCGGTCCGGGAAGCGCATTAGCGATTGCTAATATTTCTCCGAATTCATCATCGTCAATCCATTTATACTTATTGACCGCTTCATGGCGGATCAGCGGAATCACGGAAGGTCCGCCGCCGAACCCTAATATGCCGGTGCGAACCATTGCGGCCGTCATATCCCGATAAGGATGGTTTTTCATTCGTTTCTCTCCTTTACAGCTTCATTCCCATACGGCTTTTGTATCGTTTGATCAGCATCTGGCAATCAACACTGACGACGCCTCGCAATGGATACAGCCGTTTTGTTAAAAATTCTTCCATTTCTTGATCGTTGGCAAAGATCCCATGCATATGCAGCTTGCTCGGGCCTGTCATGTGATAAAGGCTGGTGACCGCAGGCTCTTCCTCAAGCTTAAGAGCGACGTCTTCTAAAAATTGCGGTTCTACCTCGACATTGAAAAACACGGAAACATGAATGCCGATTTTAGCGGGATTGATGACAGCGGTGAATTTTTCAATAACACCGGCTTCAATTAATTGGTTGATACGGGCCTGGACGGCGACCCGTGACAAATCGACTCTTTTGCCAAGATCCGTATAAGAAATTCTGCCTTCTTCATGCAAAATCGTGAGAATTTGTTTATCAGTCTCATCAAGTACAAGGTTGGGGATTTGATATTCATGACTCAATTGCTCCACCTGCTTTCGTAGCCTTTTAGACATCATTTTACCATAAAAATTACGTTTCGAAATTATAATTTTTCATTTGTTTTCGAAATGAATGTCAAAACATCTTATTATTTGCGAAAGGAAGAAAGTTCGTCAGTTTTTCTGCCGGATCAGTAGATGTGAAAAATCAGGCTTCCTATACTGAAGAAAATTTCTTAAAAAAGGGGACTTGTGATGAACAATTCTGTCATCGGTACAAAGCAAATGGTCGTCAGTCCGCATTACCTCGCTTCTCAAGCCGGAAACCGCATACTGGATAAGGGAGGCAACGCGTTTGACGCCGCTGTTGCGGTGAGTGCTTGTCTTGCGGTTGTGTACCCGCATATGACCGGACTTGGCGGGGATTCCTTTTGGCTGACTTTTCACCAGGAAACAAAGGCAGTAAAAGTCTACAATGGCAGCGGCCGTTCAGGAAAAAACGTAACGAGAGATGTATATAAGGGAAAAAGCGCGATTCCGCTGCGGGGAATTGACAGTGCCATTACCGTGCCGGGAATGGTTGATAGCTGGGATGCGGTCCTGAAGGAGTACGGGCGTCTGTCTCTTGCAGATGTATTGGAGCCCGCACGCGATTATGCCCAAAATGGGTTTCCTGTATCAGCTGATCAGTGTCGTCACACAGAAAAGAATATTGAATTGCTGGCCTCCACGCCTTACACGGCTGACATCTTCACGAGAAGGGGCAAAGCACCTGTCCCGGGAGAGCGGTTTGTGCAAAAAGAGCTTGCAGACAGTCTGAACTTGATTGCTAAAAAAGGAAGAAGCGCATTTTATGAAGGAGATCTCGCTCAGCGGATTGTCTCACATTTACAGAATAACGGCAGTTACATGACAATCGATGATTTTAAAGCGCATCGGGGTGAGTGGGCAGCGCCTGTATCAAGTGATTATCGAGGATACAGTGTGTATCAGGCGCCGCCGAATTCTCAGGGATTTACCGGTTTATTAACACTGAACATTTTGGAAAACTATGATTTCACCCAAATCGAACACGGTTCATTTGAGTATTATCATGTGCTTGTGGAGGCATTGAAAAAGAGTTTTCTAGATCGGGATGCCGTCCTGACTGATCCGGCGTTTGCAGACATTCCGCTTGAAAGGCTTTTGGACAAACGTTATGCAAAACAATTGGCAGAAGAAATCGGCTATCTCGCAGTACCGGCAGAAAGCAGGCCGGTGGGAAGTGATACGGCATATGCGGCCGTAATCGATGCGGATGGCAACGCAGTGTCATTCATCCAAAGCCTGTACTTTGAATTTGGCTCGGCAATCACTGCCGGTGATACAGGCATATTACTGCAAAACCGCGGATCATTTTTCTCACTGGATGAAAATCATGTCAACATGCTTGAACCGAGAAAGCGTACCTTCCATACGCTGATGCCGGCTATGGTCTGTAAAGGCGGAAAGCCGAAAATTCTGTACGGTACACAAGGCGGCGAAGGCCAGCCGCAGACCCAGACGGCCATCATTACCCGAATGCTGGACTACGGAATGCATCCACAGCAGGCAATTAGCGAACCGCGCTGGGTATGGGGCAGAACGTGGGGAGAAGAATACGAAGGTCTCAGAGTTGAGGGCAGATTCACAGACAAAACAATCCAAAAACTGAAAGACAGCGGACATCTCGTGGAGGTTGTCGGTGACTATGATCCGCTGATGGGACACGCGGCTGCAATCAAAGTTGATGAAGAAGGCTTTCTCCAAGGCGGAGCCGATCCTCGGGGAGACGGAGCGGCTGTGGGGATTTAAATAACTAGAGGATACAAATATAAATCAAAAGCGCAAACATTAGGGAGACCTCTACAATGTGGTACATATACTGTTTATCTTCAGGTCTATAATGCCACTCCATAAAAATTCGTATTGAGTCAATCACAATAAAAAATAAAAGAAGCAAATATTCAACTGGAAAAAATGAGAGTGAAAACACAAACAAAATAAGTAAAGTGATTTCGATCCATTTGTGTGTATTGCTGACATGCTTATATCGCCAGCAGGATTTATCAATACCGTATTTTTTCTTTATGAAAAATTGAGAGGCGAGACTGATGGTAATAGTGATCAGCATTAAAATCCAAAAGTTTGTCATTCCAATTCCCCCTAATCTACCTTTATACGAAGAAAAAGGAAAAACGTTTCATAAAAGAACACCCCGAGCTTACTCTGGGTGTTCTTTTTTTTGATATTTTTTCAGTTTTTTACAGGCGATATTTTGTAATCATAAGGTCTTTTTGACTAGTTTCTTCTATTTAAATAGTCCTTCTCTTCAGCTGGGACGAATCAGTGTGAATTCTTCCCCGAGCTTGGCATAGTGATTTCCCGCCAATCGTGAGGCAGGCTTTAATTCATCCGTTAAAATATATCCCTTTTCTGCATCATACACCTTTTCATCTAGGTGGAAGCAGACAACTCTTCCGATGAGCAGATCTGCTGTAGTGACGCCTTGATCATTGTCAAAGGTAATATGCCGCTCTAATTTGCACTCAAAGCGAACGCGGGCTTCCTTAATGCCGGGAACTGAAACAGCTTTGCTTTCAACAGGATGAAGCGAGGTGCGTGTAAGCTCGCTTTCATCCGGCCTTAAGCTTGCAGCTGTTTCATTGATATCTTCAATGATGGCTTCATCACTGACATGAACAACAAATTCTCCGTTCTCCACTGCGTTTCGCGCTGTATCTTTTTGGCGTCCTTCCGTCCTGTTAACAGAAATGCTGAGAAGCGGAGGATCTGAGCTGACGACGTTATAAAAACTGAAAGGCGCGGCATTGACCGCTCCTCCTGAAGAAAGTGTTGTCACAAATGCAATGGGACGGGGAATAACGGTACCTGACAATAGCTTGTATGTGTCTTTGGCACTAAGCTGATCAGCTTGAAATATGTACATAGCAACAACCGCCTTTATCGTTAGGATACCTTGATTATAACGAAATGGTTTAAAGGAAACCAAATGATGCGGGTTGCATATGTTATGTCATGACATATATCTAATACAGGGCAAATAAAAAAATAGGCTTCCGTACCTCCGCCGGCAGCCTATTGAAACAATGAAAACTTAGATTATTTGTATTTCTTTTTGACTACCCAGCAATTGCCGTCTTTCCAGTATTCTTTTTTGCTGTCATAATCATCGTGTTTTTTGTAGTCGTCGCAGTGGTGGTGCGGTTTTTTGTAGTACTTCTTATGGGAACGATAAGATTTTTTGTGTGTGCGGCATGACTTCTTATAGCTGCGAGATTTTTTCTTGTGAGAACAGTATGACTTTTTGTAGCTGCGAGATTTTTTGTAAGAACGGCAAGATTTTTTATAGCTGCGAGATTTTTTGTAGGAACGGCAAGATTTTTTATAGCTGCGAGATTTTTTGTGAGAACGGTACGATTTTTTGTGGCTGCGAGATTTCTTGTGAGAGCAGTATGATTTTTTGTGGCTGCGAGATTTTTTGTGAGAACAGAATGATTTTTTGTGGCTGCGAGATCTTTTGTGAGAACAGAATGATTTTTTGTGGCTGCGAGATTTTTTGTGAGTGCGGTGCGACTTTTTATGACTGCGTTTTTTTCCATGAGGCTCTTGGTATAAATAATCCTTTAAACCTTCTTTTTTTGCGGATTTCACCGCTTCTTTGATGTCAGAATGGGAATAGTGGCCCAATTTGAAATCCTCCTTTTAAAAATGATGTTAAGGATGAAGATCCTTACTACCCTCATAGTACGCGCGGTTTTAAAAAGTGTATAAGTGTTCCGCTGAGATCTTATAAAAAATAAAAGCCTAAAATTTGTAAGGAGGATTATGGATGAAGAATCAATCCAATTTACCGCTTTATCAGCTGTTTGTTCATCCAAAAGATTTGCGTGAATTAAAAAAGGATATATGGGACGATGATCCGGTGCCAGCTGTGATGAAGGTAAATCAAAAAAGGCTGGATATTGATATCGCTTATCGGGGATCACATATCAGAGACTTCAAAAAGAAGTCATACCATATTTCCTTTTATCAGCCGAAAACATTCCGCGGCGCGCGAGAGATTCACTTAAATGCGGAGTACAAAGACCCTTCCTTGATGAGAAACAAATTGTCTCTGGATTTTTTCTCGGAGCTAGGGACACTGTCTCCAAAAGCAGAGTTTGTGTTTGTAAAGGTGAATGGGAAGAATGAAGGGGTTTATCTTGAACTTGAATCCGTTGATGAATATTATTTGGCGAAAAGGAAGCTGGCTGATGGCGCGATTTTTTACGCGGTGGATGATGATGCTAACTTTTCTCTGATGAGCGATTTGGAAAAGGAAACGAAGACGTCGCTGGAGCTTGGATATGAAAAGAAGACAGGGACTGTGGAAGATGATTTTTATTTACAGGATATGATTTTTAAAATTAATACTGTCCCTAAAGCTCAGTTTAAGTCAGAAGTGACAAAACACGTAGATGTCGATAAGTATTTGTGCTGGCTTGCCGGTATTGTATTCACCTCGAACTATGACGGGTTTGTGCACAACTACGCATTATACAGAAGCGGGGAAACCGGATTATTTGAGGTGATTCCTTGGGATTATGATGCGACCTGGGGCAGGGATATCCATGGAGAGCGGATGGCTGCCGATTATGTAAGAATTCAAGGATTTAATACACTAACCGCCCGGATATTGGATGAATCCGAGTTTCGCAAGTCCTACAAGCGCCTGTTAGAAAAAACGCTTCAATCTCTTTTTACGATAGAATATATGGAACCGAAAATAATGGCGATGTATGAGCGGATTAGGCCTTTTATCCTGATGGACCCATATAAAAAGAATGATGTTGAGAGTTTTGACCGTGAGCCGGATGTGATTTGTGAATATATTAAAAACCGTTCACAATACCTCAAAAATAATTTAAGTATTTTATGAATGTGTGAAAATAGGTATTCTGCTGAAAAAGCGACAATTAGGCTATTGAATTAGTTCAACAAATAATCGTGACACGTATATATGCAATATGTTTATCATCTATGTATAAGTGACTAGGAGGAACTTGAATGAGCAAGAGGAGAATGAAGTATCATTCAAATGATGAAATATCTTATTATAACTTTTTGCATTCAATGAAAGATAAAATTGTTACTGTATATCGTGGAGGTCCGGAATCTAAAAAAGGGAAATTAACTGCTGTAAAATCAGATTATATTGCTTTACAAGCTGAAAAAAAAATAATTTATTATCAGTTGGATCATGTGAAAAGTATTACTGAGGATACCAATAATAGCACCACAGCAATTGAGACTGAGGAAATGCCCGACGCTGACGATTTTCATAGCTTAATCGGACAATTAATGAACCAATCAGTTCAATTTAATCAGGGGGGGCCGGAATCTAAAAAAGGAAGATTGGTCTGGCTGGGAGATGATTACGCTGCGTTAAACACAAATGAGGATGGGGTAGTGTATTTTAATATCCATCACATCAAGAGTATAAGTAAACTTGAGCCCGATTTGAAAATAGAAGGACAGACGCCAGCGGGTGTCTTGGAAGCTGATTATTTAAGCGAGGTTTTTAAGAGTCTGACTCATAAATGGGTTTCAATTAATCGTGGAGGTCCGGAAGCCATTGAGGGTATCCTTGTAGATAATGCCGACGGCCATTATACTATAGTGAAAAATCAAGAGGTGCTTCGCATCTATCCTTTTCACATAAAAAGCATCAGCTTAGGCCCAAAAGGGTCGTACAAAAAAGAGGATCAAAAAAATGAACAAAGCCAGGAAGACAATAATGATAAGGACAGCAATTCATTCATTTCTTCAAAATCATATAGCTCATCAAAATCATCTAAACGATCACTAAAATCTTCAGATTATCAATCATCCAAATCTGGTCGTTCGTCACGTTCAAAAAGTTCATCAAAATCATCTAAACGATCATCAAAATCTTCAGATCATCAATCATCAAAATCTTACAGCTCATCAGGTTCAAAGAGTTCATCAAAAACATCTAAACGATCACCAAGATCTTCAGATTATCAATCATCAAGATCACCAGGTTATTCAAGTTCCTTAAAAAGTTCAGGAAAACAAAAGGAAGATTATAGCTATGAAACGATTGTCAGAACGATAGACTATCACTGGAAACGTAAATTTTAATAGATAATGGAGGAGCATCAGATTAAGTGATGCCCTTTTTCAGTTAAAGGAGGAGAATCGTGAAAGGTTTGAATCAATTCCTTAACACAGATGTTGAGGTTGTCATTTCAGGAGATACAAGGTTTGTCGGCACCCTCATAGATATCGGACAGGATATTTTTGTTATTTTTGATGGCTGCAATTATCTTTATATTCCCTTGTTGCATCTTCATCAAATGAACAAGGCGAAAATAATGACCAGTACTGAGAAGCCATTTTTGATCAATCCGGAAGATCCAATGATAGAGGCAGAAACTCAAGCTTTTTCATATAGAAATACATTAAACAAGGTCAAAGGCCAGTTTATTGAAGTTTATGTAACTGGGGGTCGATCGATCCATGGGTATGTTACAAATGTTTTAAACGATTATATTGTATTTTTCTCACCCGTATTTAAAATCCTTTTTATATCTATGCATCATTTAAAATGGTTTACCCCTTATTCAACTGAACAAACACCGTATACTCTTGACAACTCACAATTGCCTGTCGTGCCTTCCAAAGTTCCTCTTGTACGTAATTTTGAGGAGCAGATCAAAAAAAATATTGGTGAATTGGTCATATTTGATATGGGAGAGGTGCCAGAAAAAGTTGGTCTATTAAAGGATGTCTCTAATAATATAATTGAGCTTATTAACGCAAGTGGAGAGCCAGTCATTTGGAAGTTAAATCATCTAAAGACAATGCATCTTCCCTAGTGTATACAAAACTGCCCTCTTGAATAGCAGAAGGCAGTTTTTCGTTTCATACTGTACTAAAGAAATAACCAACTGATCCAAAAATATAAACATGTTAACGTAAAAAGAACAGTCAGCGGAATGATGATAATGGTCGTTTTTATATATTCGCCCCATGAAATACTTTCATCATGCTGTTTTAATATATGCATCCAAATAAGCGTTGCTAAGGTTCCCATAGGTAATAATAATGAACCGATATCACTGCCGATAATATTTGCCAAGTAGATGATTTTTGTGGTTGAAGGATTCAGGGTCATTTCAGTTAAGGTAAAAGTACTGATCATTAACGCTGGATGATTGTTAAAGAGATTAGAAAAAACAGAAGTAGAGATACCTGATGCGAAAGTTGCATGGGCGAGGCTTCCAGAAACCACGGGTTCAAAATAATTCACAAGTAACTCAGTGAATCCAATATTATGCAAACCATAAATTAAGACATACATAGTAAAAGCGAATATAAAAATGTGCCAAGGCGATTTATATAACAAGTCTCTTGGGGAGGTTTTGAAATAAATCCATCTCCAGCTCAACAGGATAAAAGATCCGATGACAGCGACTAGAGGAACAGAAATACCGGTATATGATGCTGCAAATAGACTCATTCTGACGAGAAAAACAAATGCAAGCACAAACAACATGATTTTTGTTTGATTTTGTTCTGGTAAAGGAGCTGATGGCGAATGAAGAGGATGGTACCTTCTATGCCGCAGAGACTGAAAATGGCTCGGTATATCTGGCAGGTTCTTGGGAAGACGTTTATAAAAGAACATAAACAGTAGACAAGTCATAAAAATGAGTCCCATCATACTAGGGACAAACATCATGGCAGTGTGAAGATATAGATCCATTCCAATTATTTTGAGAGAAATTAAATTAACAATATTACTTACGCCAATCGGTGCGCTAGAGGCTGTGGCTATTAAAACACCGCTTAATAAATATGGGGCTTTTTGATGTTTTTTTAAACCTAAATATTTTAGTACAAGCAAAAGGATTGGAGTTGTGATCAAAATGCTCCCATCATTATTCAGGAAAATGGTCATGAGAAAGCAGAGCAAATTGGTTAGCCAAAAAAGCTTGATGCCTGAACCCTTGGATTGTTGGAGCAGTTTTGCAGCCACCCAATAAAAGAAACCAAAGCTTTCTAGTGCAATGGCCATAATCATAGTGGCAAGGATTGTAACCGATGCACCCGTGACTTTTGTTCCGATTTCCCCTAAGTCTGCCAATGACACACTTCCGCACAATAAAACCATTAAAGCGCCAAATGTGGCGGGGATAGCTTCATTTAGTCCTTTTGGTCTCCAGAAAATAAAAATCATTGTTACGAAAAAAACGAGCAATGTGAATATGCCGGTGAACTCAATAATTTACTTCACCTCTCTATCTTTCATTTTTAAAATCAAACTAATGTCCTGCGCTTACTAATGTCCTTGCCAACTATTTGTACTGTATGTATACGTATACTGATATAAAGTTGTACTAAGCGATTATATTAAATTAATAAAATTTCCATAAGAAACCCAAAAGAAAAAAGAGATTGCAAGTATCGTTCATGTACCTGCATCACTCTCTTTAGTTCTTGTCTGCTGACAATTTGAAATATGAATAAAATGCTTTATAAGCGGATTATGATTGTCTTTGCGGTAAGCAATAACCCATTCTGCATTAAGCTGTATTTGGTCCATTTTTCGATAAGTAACATCCAAATTAAATAATTTTTTGGCTGAGGAAGGAACAAATGTCATACCAATTCCGGCACTGACTAAACCAATCACCATTTGATATTCTGTGGCTTCCTGGACAATGTTGGGTCTGAAGCCCGCTTGTTCACAGAACTGAATAAAATCCATGTATAGAGTAGGCCATGCTTCTTTAGCAACAGTAATAATTGGTTCATCTCTTAAATCCTCAATCGTAATTGATTCCTTAGAAGTCAATGGGTGTTGCTTAGGCAAAGCTAAAACACAAGGGCTGCTTTGGGCGGTTTCGATATGTAAAGCTGTATGCTGTAAGGGAGGATGAAGTATACCAATATCAATGTTGCCCTTTAGTAGCTCCTCCTGCTGCCTAGACGAGGATATTTCACGCAGTTCTATTTTCACAGATGGGAATTTTTTACGATATTCCCGGACAATCGGCGGCAGAAATTCATATGTAGCTGATCCGACAAAACCGATTACGAGAAGGCCTTGCTCGCCGCGGGCCGTCCGCTGTGCCAGTTCAATTCCTTGTCCGATTTGCATCAATGCCATCCGGCAATGATTTAAAAAGATTTCTCCTGCTGCGGTAAGCTCGACAAATCGTTTTGTCCTTTTCAGAAGCGTAACTCCGACTTCTTCCTCCAGCTGTTTGATCTGCTGGCTGAGAGGAGGCTGCGTCATGTTCAGCCGCCGGGCAGCCTTTCCGAAATGAAGCTCTTCGGCTACTGCGATAAAGTATTGAAGATGGCGAAGCTCCATTCAATATGCATTCCTTTCCATAGGTTAATAATTCGTATTACATATTAATCATAAGGCGAATCGATATTGGAGGTCAATTTCCAAAGAGTGTATAGTGAAACTTATCACAAGATATTTAAAATTTTACGTTTAAAATGCATAATAAGGAGTGAGGGTGTTGACAAAAGCAACAAAAGAACAAAAATCCCTTGTGAAAAACAGAGGGGCGGAGCTTGTTGTTGATTGCTTGGTGGAGCAAGGTGTCACACATGTATTTGGCATTCCAGGTGCAAAAATTGATGCGGTATTTGACGCTTTACAAGATAAAGGACCTGAAATTATCGTTGCCCGGCACGAACAAAACGCAGCATTCATGGCCCAAGCAGTCGGCCGTTTAACTGGAAAACCGGGAGTCGTGTTAGTCACATCAGGACCGGGTGCCTCGAACTTGGCAACAGGTCTGCTGACAGCGAACACTGAAGGAGACCCTGTCGTTGCGCTTGCTGGAAACGTGATCCGTGCAGATCGTTTAAAACGGACACATCAATCTTTGGATAATGCGGCGCTATTCCAGCCGATTACAAAATACAGTGTAGAAGTTCAAGATGTAAAAAATATACCGGAAGCTGTTACAAATGCATTTAGGATAGCGTCAGCAGGGCAGGCTGGGGCCGCTTTTGTGAGCTTTCCGCAAGATGTTGTGAATGAAGTCACAAATACGAAAAACGTGCGTGCTGTTGCAGCGCCAAAACTCGGTCCTGCAGCAGATGATGCAATCAGTGCGGCCATTGCAAAGATCCAAACAGCAAAACTTCCTGTCGTTTTGGTCGGCATGAAAGGCGGAAGACCGGAAGCAATTAAAGCGGTTCGCAAGCTTTTGAAAAAGGTTCAGCTTCCATTTGTTGAAACATATCAAGCTGCCGGTACCCTTTCGAGAGATTTAGAGGATCAGTATTTTGGCCGTATCGGTTTGTTCCGCAACCAGCCTGGCGATTTGCTGCTTGAGCAGGCGGATGTCGTTCTGACGATCGGCTATGACCCAATTGAATATGATCCGAAATTCTGGAATGTCAATGGAGCCCGGACAATTATCCATTTAGACGAAATTATCGCTGACATTGATCATGCTTACCAGCCTGATCTTGAATTGATCGGTGACATTCCGTCCACGATCAATCATATCGAACACGATGCTGTAAAAGTGGAATTTGCAGAGCGTGAGCAGAAAATCCTTTCTGATTTAAAACAATATATGCATGAAGGTGAGCAGGTGCCTGCAGATTGGAAATCAGACAGAGCGCACCCTCTTGAAATCGTTAAAGAGTTGCGTAATGTAGTCGATGATCATATTACAGTAACTTGCGATATCGGTTCGCACGCCATTTGGATGTCACGTTATTTCCGCAGCTACGAGCCGTTAACATTAATGATCAGTAACGGTATGCAAACACTCGGCGTTGCGCTTCCTTGGGCAATCGGCGCTTCATTGGTGAAACCGGGAGAAAAAGTGGTTTCTGTCTCTGGTGACGGCGGTTTCTTATTCTCAGCAATGGAATTAGAGACAGCGGTTCGACTAAAAGCACCAATTGTACACATTGTATGGAACGACAGCACATATGACATGGTTGCATTCCAGCAATTGAAAAAATATAACCGTACATCTGCGGTCGATTTCGGAAATATCGATATCGTGAAATATGCGGAAAGCTTCGGAGCAACTGGCTTGCGCGTAGAATCACCAGACCAGCTGGCAGATGTTCTGCGTCAAGGCATGAACGCTGAAGGTCCTGTCATCATTGATGTCCCGGTTGACTACAGTGATAACATTAATTTAGCAAGTGACAGGCTTCCGAAAGAATTCGGTGAACTCATGAAAACGAAAGCTCTCTAGCACTCTGCGCATCACGACACTGTTTTATGAACAGCACTAAATAAAAGGAGTGAAGGGAATATGAAACGAGAAAGCAACATTCAAGTGCTCAGCCGCGGTCAAAAAGATCAGCCTGTGAGCCAGATTTATCAAGTATCAACAATGACTTCTCTATTAGACGGAGTATATGACGGGGATTTTGAACTGTCAGAGATTCCGAAATATGGAGACTTCGGTATCGGAACCTTTAACAAGCTTGACGGAGAGCTGATTGGGTTTGACGGAGAATTTTACCGTCTCCGTTCAGACGGAACTGCGACACCAGTCCAAAACGGGGATCGTTCTCCGTTCTGTTCATTTACGTTCTTTACACCGGACATGACGCACAAAATTGATGCGAAAATGACACGCGAAGACTTTGAAAAAGAGATCAACAGCATGCTGCCAAGCAGAAACTTGTTTTATGCAATTCGTATTGACGGATTGTTTAAAAAGGTGCAGACAAGAACGGTAGAACTTCAAGAAAAACCTTACGTGCCAATGGTTGAAGCGGTCAAAACACAGCCGATTTTCAACTTCGACAACGTGAGAGGAACGATCGTAGGTTTCTTGACACCAGCTTATGCAAACGGAATCGCCGTTTCTGGCTATCACCTGCACTTCATTGACGAAGGACGCAATTCAGGCGGACACGTTTTTGACTATGTGCTTGAGGATTGCACGGTTACGATTTCTCAAAAAATGAACATGAATCTCAGACTTCCGAACACAGCGGATTTCTTTAATGCGAATCTGGATAACCCTGATTTTGCGAAAGATATCGAAACAACTGAAGGAAGCCCTGAATAAAAGAAAAAAAGAAAGCCCCTTTTAGCAGGGCTTTCTTTTTATTTGGCTCTTTTCCTGATTTTAGATAAAATAACATCAAAACAGTAAAGGTGTGGTCTGATGAAAATATTGGTTTTGGCAGTGCATCCTCATATGGAGACCTCAGTTGTTAATAAGGCGTGGGCTGATGAATTGAGTAAACATGACAATATCACAGTACGGGATCTTTATAAGGAATACCCGGATGAAGAAATAGATGTTGCGAAGGAACAGCAGCTGTGCGAGGAATACGATCGGATTGTCTTTCAATTCCCGCTATATTGGTACAGCTCTCCGCCGCTCTTGAAAAAATGGCAGGATCTTGTGCTGACTTACGGCTGGGCTTTTGGTTCAGAAGGAAATGCCTTGCATGGCAAGGAGCTGATGCTGGCTGTATCAACAGGGAGCGAAGCGGAAAAATATCAAGCGGGCGGAGCAAATCATTACTCGATCAGTGAGCTATTGAAACCATTTCAGGCTACAAGTAATCTGATCGGCATGAAGTATCTGCCTCCATATGTGTTCTATGGCGTGAATTATGCAGCTGCAGAGGATATTTCTCTCAGTGCAAAACGGTTAGCCGAATACATCCAGCAGCCTTTTGTTTAAAATACAGCCCTGTCGAACATACGGCAGGGCTGTATTTGCTTAAAAATCCGGCAGCTCAGACAGGTTATTTTCCTTAATGCCGTCCGGTTCACTTCGCAAAATGTCACGCCCGTATTTATGGAAGACATCAACATGAGCGAGTTTTCCTGCTTTTGCTTCTGACAGCGCGGTAGGGTAGTCGAGCTCTCTTCCTGTATTGGTTTTCACTGCGATAATATTGTCTTCCTCATTTCTTCTAACCGCAATAATTTCTTCTTTTCCAGATGGAACATTTTCTTGATCGACAGTTGTTTGCCGGGCTTTATACGATTCATATGCTGCTTCAAATTGATCCATATTTACACCTCCGCTTTTTAGCGTGAACAAAAATGTCGATGATCATGTAAGGTTTCGACACAGCATACGACAATATTTCCTGAGAAATATCTTGGGAATGTGACAAATCCATTCATAATAAAAGGGATTCCGCATAGATACGGAATCCCTCTCAGTTATTTTGTCATGTGTAAATCCTTTGTTTTCATATAACCTGTCGCACCGCCGTAATCAACGAATACCCAATCAAAATCAAAACCGCCTTTATTCGTTTTACTCCAGCCTAAAAAAGAAACGCTTGTGTCTGCTGGAAGAGTCTTAATGCTCTTTCCATCAGCGGATGTATATACTTTTGTTTTTGTTTTGGTTTTTACCGTTGTCGCTGCTTTTACAATGTAATGAGTGGATACAAATCCTATCTTTCCGTTTTTATACTGAACCTTTGCCCAGTCAGCATTTGAGAAGGAAATCAGCTTTAGGCTATCTCCTAAGTGCAGCGTATCGGCTTTCTGGCTTGATGCGGAAGGCTTCGTTCTGACATTTAGAGCCTCTGCTGATACCAAATAAGAATCAATCGGATAACTGTATAAATCATCAATGCTTACCGTTGTTTCTGGCTGTTGGGCATGGATCGTTCCAGCGCCCCCTGCAGTAGCCGCAGTCATTCCAGCCGCAAGTGCTAATGTTGAAAATATTTTTGTTGGTTTGTTCATGCCGTTCCTCTCCTCACGTAAGAGAAATAATTCATTCTATATCCCTATTCACGTTATCGCAGGTTCCTAAACATGAAAAAGGATCAGATAAAAATCTGATCCCGTGACAATTATTTTTGTGTTTCTAGTTTGAGAGGCGCGGATATTGTTTTTTTTACTTTTTTTCCGTGCAAAATATCATCTGCTGCTTCTGTAGCCAGTTTACCGATTAACTCAGGCTGCTGAGCGACGGTGGCCGACAGCTTTCCATCTTTAATGGAAGCGAGCGCGTCTTTATTGCCGTCAAAGCCGATCACCAATATGTCTTTTCCCGAGCTGTTAATTGCCTCGAGAGCACCGAGCGCCATTTCATCGTTGTGAGCAAAAACAGCTTGGATATCAGGATGTCCCTGCAGCAGGTTTTCCATGACAGTCAGGCCTTTCGTGCGGTCAAAGTCAGCTGATTGTTTTGTGACAACTTGGAGCTTTTGGTCTGCGATGTTATGGAATCCTGAGCCGCGTTCCCGTGTGGCAGATGCGCCGGGGACGCCTTCAAGCTCTGCCACCTTTGCTCCTTTTCCAAGTTTGTCGGCAATAAACGCCGCGGCCATCTCACCGCCCTTTACATTATCGGAAGCAACGAGGGTTTCAACTTTTCCTTGTTCGGCAGATCGATCGATTGTTACGACGGGCACACCGACTGCGTTTGCAGATTCTACTGCCGTTGAGATCGCCGAAGAATCAGTCGGGTTGATTAATAATGCATCAACACCTTGCTGAATTAAATCTTCCACGTCACTCGTCTGTTTCGATGAATCATTTTGTGCATCAACAATGATGACTTTCATTCCCCGTTTTTTAGCTTCTTTTTCGATACCCTTTTTTAATGAGACAAAAAAAGGATTATTAAGCGTTGAGACGGACAAGCCAATGGTGAATTCCTTTTTGTTCCCCGAGTTTGACGGCTTTGCCCATTGGGGAGGCTCAAGCGAACAGGCGGTTAACAAAAATAATGATAACGTTAAAATGACGGATACAGCCTTTTTCATGTGAAACCCTCCTAAGCTGACTTCTTGCGGTCTAATAATACCGCAATTAAGATAACAATCCCTTTGACAACCAGCTGATAAAATGATGAGACGCCAAGCAGATTAAGTCCGTTATTAAGTGTGCCGATGATCAGCACCCCGATTAACGTGCCGACAATGCGTCCTCGGCCGCCGGAAAGACTTGTCCCGCCTAAGACGACTGCCGCGATAGCATCAAGTTCGTACGATTCCCCCGCAGTCGGCTGGGCCGAATGCAGGCGGGAAGTCAATATGGCACCTGCAAGAGCGGATAAAAGCCCGGCTAAAGAATAGATCATCACTTTCACGCGCGTCACTTTGATGCCTGAAATGAGCGCGGCTTTTTCGTTGCCGCCGATAGCGTACGTTCGGCGTCCGAATGGTGTTTTATGAAGAAGCACCCAAAGGATGACAAAGGCAAGAACCATCGTAATCGCCGGTACAGGAATGCCTAAAAAGTAACCGCGTCCGAACATCTGAAAAGCGTAGTTTGTGCCAAGTCCTGTAATCGGATTTCCATCTGTATACACTAGCGTCAGTCCGCGAAACACAGTCATGGTCGCAAGCGTGGCGATAAAGGGCGCCATTTTTCCTTTAGTAATCAATAATCCGTTGATCATGCCTAGTACGGCACCAATGATACAGCCAAGGATGATCGCGAGAACCGGATCGACACCGGACACAATCATCCCCGCAACTAAAGCACTGGAAAGGGCAAGAATAGCGCCGACAGAAAGATCAATGCCGCCTGTCAAAATGACAAAGGTCATCCCGAACGCGATTAATCCGTTAATGGCGACCTGGCGAAGCAGGTTTAAAATATTCAGCGGTTCAAGAAAGCTGGGATTTAAAATAGATACAATGATAACGAGAATAAATAAACCAAGAAACGGGCCGAGTTTTTGCATGACTCCGTCGAAGTGAATCCGTTTTTGTTCTGTTTGCAGTTGTTCCGTTTTCATATTACCGCCCTCCCGTGGCAAGTGTCATAATTCGTTCTTGTGTTGCTTCTCGTGCATGGATCTCTCCGCTGATTCTGCCTTCATGGACAACGATAATCCGATCGCTCATTCCCAGAATTTCAGGCAGCTCTGATGACACCATGATGATAGCGACGCCGCGTTCAGTCAGCTCATTCATCAGCGTATAAATCTCTCGTTTGGCGCCAACATCCACACCTCTGGTTGGCTCATCCAAGATAAGCACTTTCGGTCCGATGCCGATCCACTTGGCTATCACCACTTTTTGCTGGTTTCCTCCTGATAAATGGCGTGCGTGCGTTTCCGGTGATGCTGTTTTGATAGTGAGGCGTTTGATTAACAGATCGACAAATTCAGCCTCCCGCTTGAAATCAATGAGACCCTTTGGTGAGAAGCTGGACAGATTGGGCAGGGCAATATTTTCGCGGATCGAGGTGTCGAGCAGGAGCCCTTCATCCTTGCGATTCTCTGTAATAAAGCCGAGACCTTTTTTCACGGCTTCCTGCGGGTTCTTAATAGCCGTTTTTTTCCCAGCGATCCATATCTCACCCGTGTCCAGCCTGTCAACGCCGAACAGCGCTCTCATCATTTCTGTCCGGCCAGCTCCCATCAATCCTGAAACACCGACGATCTCACCGGAACGAACATAAAAGCTGACATCTTCAAAACTCCCTTTTACGGAGGCATTTTTCACCTCGAATACTTTGTCACCGAGAGAAGGAGTGCGTTTTGGATATCGTTCAGTCAGCTCCCGTCCGACCATTTTTTTGACGACTTCATCAAAATCAGTTTCTGAGATGTTTGTTGTATCTACCGTTTTTCCGTCACGCATGATGGTAATTCTGTCGCAAATCGCAAAAATTTCTTCCATGCGGTGCGAAATATAGACAATGGAGACGCCGTTCTTTTTTAACGCTGTAATGACCTCAAAAAGCTTGCTGATTTCGCGTTCAGTCAACGCTGCGGTCGGTTCATCCATAATGATTACCTCGGCATTTGTCATAAGCGCTTTTGCGATTTCGATCATTTGCTGCTGTCCGACGGAACATTCGCCGGCTTCTTGATCAAGAGAAAGAGAGACGGAGAGTTTGTCAAATTGCTCTTTTGCTAGCGCTTTCATTTTTCTTGTTTGTAAAACGCCCAGCTTGGAGGATATCTCTTTACCGATAAATAGATTCTCAAGAACGGTCATTTCCGGCCAGATATTCAATTCCTGATGGATAAAGGCTATTCCATGCTGTTCCGCTTCTTTTGGATTGGAAAAATACGTTTCGTTTCCGTTTATGCTGATTTGACCTTTATCTGCTTTGTGCAGGCCTGTCAAAATGTTCATAAGCGTGGACTTGCCGGCGCCGTTTTCTCCCATCAAAGCATGTACCTCGCCAGGCACGAGCTGAAAGGAAACGCCTGACAGCACCTGGTTTTTTCCGAATGCTTTATGAATGTCTTTCATTTCAATCTGCATGTTTCATCCTCCTTTCTAGAAAAGCACACCCGCCTGCAGGATGCAGTTGGCATATGGTGTGAATTCTCCTGTTCTTATGACTGCCTTTGCTTCATTTGTCAGCAGCTTAAACTCCTCATGAGAAAGGTATTCAATCTCTTGTTCAGAGAAAAGATTTTCTAGAAATCTCGCATTGTCCTGATTGGATGCTTTTATTTCAGCTGCAGCAATGACTTTTTCGACCGCCATTTCCTCAGCCAGTACTGCCGTTGTATCTTGGAAAGCCGGAAGGCCCGGCTTCAGTGAAAGATCAATTTTCAAAACACCGTCGGGAACAGGCAGTCCGGCATCCGCGATGACAATTTTATCAGTGTGGCCAAGGTCGGCTAAAATCTTGGCAAGATGGCTGTTCAGCATACCGTGTTTTTTCATGACAGCAGCTCCTCTACTTCATTTCTTGTCGGCATTCCGCCTTGGGCACCGAAGGAACAGACAGAAAGGGAAGCGGCACGGTTGGCAAACCGCAATGCGGCTTCAATGTCTTTTCCCTCAGCCAGGGCCACGGCAAATGCTGCGTTAAACGTATCACCGGCTCCGGTTGTATCAACGGGCTCAACAGGAAAGGACGGGATGAGCACTTCTTTGCTGCCAGCCGAATAGCGGACGCCTTGTTTTCCTTCTGTAATAAAGAGCTTTGCCGGATAAAGCGCCAGAGCTTCAGAAATGGTAAGCTCAGGGAATAAAATCGATGCCTCGTGTTCATTCGGCGTCAGATAGGTGGCGTGATCAATTGTTTCCTGCTTGAGCGGGCGGGCCGGTGCCGGGTTTAGCATGATCGGGATATCGTGAGAATGGCAGTATTTGCACACCTCATCAACCGTTTCTTCTGGGATTTCCTGCTGAATCAGCACCATATCGACCTTTTCAATCTGTTCGAGCGCGTTTAACGCATACGCTGGGGTGATGTCATCGTTCGCGCCTTTGACAACGACAATGCTGTTATCACCTTCAGCAAGCACAATATGAGCGGTTCCGCTTTCCGTATGTGTAACCGGTTCCATATAGTCAGTGCGAACGCCGTTAGCTTTGAGATTATTCAAAATAGCTGTTCCATAATGATCGTCTCCAACCTTGCCGACCATAAACACTTGAGCCCCAAGTCTGGCTGCGGCAACGGCCTGATTTGCTCCTTTGCCGCCCGGCACAGTCTGAAAGGACGTGCCAAGAACCGTTTCACCGGCTTTTGGGCGTTTATCCGAGGTGACTACTAAATCCATAGAACAGCTACCAACCACACAAATATTACGCATCTTAATCTTCCTTTCTTGTCGTCTTTCTTCCTATATAGGTGACAGGCATTTGAATTGCCGTTTCTGCCAGCGGCCGTTTTTTGATGATACCCAAAAGCAGTTTGGCAGCTTCTTTCCCCATATCATATGCAGGCTGTCTAATTGTAGAAAGTGGCGGGAACAGAAGTCCGCTTTGCGGAATGTCATCATAGCCGATAATTTGAATGTCCTCCGGCACGTTTTTTCCGCGCCGCAATGCTTCATGTAAAACGGCAGCGGCTTGAATATCATTACTCGCGATCACACCATCTGTCGCTGGATAAGCGGCAAACAGCTCCTTCGCCATCGATTGTGCATCTTTAATTGAAAATGAAGCCGTCTCAATGACCTGAAACTCAACTTCAGCCTGCTTTAAGATTTCCAAAGCGCCGTTAAAGCGGTCTTGAGCGGTCGGCAGGTGAGCGGGTCCTCTCAAGAGTGTAATGCGCTGGCTTTTTCCGTGAATGATAGCCTTGGCGGCTAACTTTCCTCCTTTATAACCGTCACTGGACACAGAAGGGGCTCCTTCTAGTGTTCTGTCCAGAAAAACAACTGGATAATTCATGCCGCTGTATTCCTCGAGATCCGGGTAATTCGTTGCGGCAATAATGCCTGCGACATGATTTTGTTTAAAGGTTTGAAGGTATTCAAGTTCTTTTTTCAATTCCTCGTCACTGTTGCCGAAAATAAGGCGATAGCCTTCCCGGTTCAATTCATCCTCCGCACCGCGGGCAAGCTGGGGGAAGAAAGGGTTTGTGATATCCGGGAGCAAAAGTCCGATCAGTCGGGATTCTCTTTTATATAGAGATCTGGCGACTTCGTTCGGGTAATAGTTCAGCTTCGCCATCGCCGCTATGACACGCGTTCGCGTTTCTTCGTGTACATAGCCGTTATCATTCAGGACGCGGGAAACCGTCGCAACTGAAACGCCCGCCGCTCCGGCGACATCTTTAATTGTAGCCAAAACAGCTCCTCCTTGTTTATGTAACCGTTTACATAGATAGATTATCATGAACAATCCGAAGTTGGCAATAAAAATATCAAAAGAAATCTACTTGTAAATTGTATATATAATTGAAAAATTTAAGGTTTTCACTCTTTTTTTGACAAAGTCTTCACAAATATGGATGAAGATTTCATGAACAAATATTAAGTTTTATTAAAATTGTTTCAAAGTCATGCGTTTAGACCTGTAAATGGTGAGAAACAGAAAAGACTATCATCCCAGAAAATGTTTAATTATGTTAGAGAATTCGGACTCGTATGTTTAGCGTTTTCATCTGGAACCTCCTTAGTCATTTTGGAATGGGCCTAATATTGCTTATTCCATGCAGAAAGGATGACATTATGACCTTGTCCTTAAGAAACAGGATAAAACTATTTTGTGTTCATAAGAACCGGAAACACGCATGATAGCAGGAGATGCTTGATAACACAGGCTGAAAAAAAGATTGATTTGAAATGCATATTAAATACAAACAGCAGGATGTGACTATACGTCCAGAAGGATATCAGGAGAAAAATGAAAGCGCATTCTCTTCGATTTTTTAAAAAAGTGATAAGGTATAAGTCCTGCTGTTTTCCAAAAATAGAAAACAGTTTGTAGGTATAAAATCTCTTTCAAACGAGAAGTTTGGCTTAGTCGATTAGGGAAGATTATGTTACATAATGCCGATTGAGAATTCATAGTGATTCTATATACTGATGAATGAATTTACAACAATATAGAAGGAGATGTCGAAAAGCAATGTGGTTACTCATTATAGCCTGTGCTGTCATACTGGTCATCGGAATATTAGAAAAACGACGACATCAGAAAAACATTGATGCCCTCCCTGTTCGGGTGAATATTAACGGCATCCGAGGAAAATCGACTGTGACAAGGCTGACAACCGGAATATTAATAGAAGCCGGTTACAAGACTGTTGGAAAAACAACAGGAACAGATGCAAGAATGATTTACTGGGACACACCGGAGGAAAAGCCGATTAAACGGAAACCTCAGGGGCCGAATATCGGAGAGCAAAAAGAAGTCATGAGAGAAACAGTAGATAGAGGGGCTAACGCGATTGTCAGCGAATGCATGGCTGTTAACCCAGATTATCAAATCATCTTTCAGGAAGAACTTCTGCAGGCCAATATCGGCGTCATTGTGAATGTTTTAGAAGACCATATGGATGTCATGGGGCCGACGCTTGATGAAATTGCAGAAGCGTTTACCGCTACAATTCCTTATAATGGCCATCTTGTCATTACAGATAGTGAATATACCGAGTTCTTTAAACAAAAAGCAAAAGAACGAAACACAAAAGTCATCATTGCTGATAACTCAAAAATTACAGATGAGTATTTACGTAAATTTGAATACATGGTATTCCCTGATAACGCTTCTCTGGCGCTGGGTGTGGCTCAAGCACTCGGCATTGACGAAGAAACAGCATTTAAGGGAATGCTGAATGCGCCGCCAGATCCGGGAGCAATGAGAATTCTTCCGCTGATCAGTCCGAGCGAGCCTGGGCACTTTGTTAATGGGTTTGCCGCAAACGACGCTTCTTCTACTTTGAATATATGGAAACGTGTAAAAGAAATCGGTTACCCGACCGATGATCCGATCATCATCATGAACTGCCGCGCAGACCGTGTCGATCGGACACAGCAATTCGCAAATGACGTATTGCCTTATATTGAAGCAAGTGAACTGATCTTAATCGGTGAAACAACAGAACCGATCGTAAAAGCCTACGAAGAAGGCAAAATTCCTGCAGACAAACTGCATGATCTAGAGTATAAGTCAACAGATGAAATTATGGAATTGTTAAAGAAAAGAATGCACAACCGTGTCATATATGGCGTCGGCAATATTCATGGTGCCGCAGAGCCTTTAATTGAAAAAATCCACGAATACAAGGTTAAGCAGCTCGTAAGCTAGGGGGAAATGCAGACATGTTCGGATCAGATTTATACATCGCACTAATTTTAGGTGTACTACTCAGTTTAATTTTTGCGGAAAAAACAGGGATCGTGCCGGCAGGACTTGTTGTACCGGGATATTTAGGACTTGTGTTTAATCAGCCGGTCTTTATTTTACTTGTTTTGCTAGTGAGCTTGCTCACTTATGTTATTGTGAAATACGGTTTATCGAAATTTATGATTTTGTACGGACGCAGAAAATTCGCTGCCATGCTGATAACAGGGATCGTCCTAAAAATCGCGTTTGATTTTCTATACCCGATTGTACCATTTGAAATCGCAGAATTTCGAGGAATCGGCATCATCGTGCCAGGTTTAATTGCCAATACCATTCAGAAACAAGGTTTAACCATTACGTTCGGAAGCACGCTGCTATTGAGCGGAGCGACCTTTGCTATCATGTTTGTTTACTACTTAATTTAATGTAAGGTGTGTCAAACGATGAAAAAAGAACTGAGCTTTCATGAAAAGCTGCTAAAGCTGACAAAACAGCAAAAAAAGAAAACCAATAAGCACGTATTTATTGCCATTCCGATCGTTTTTGTCCTGATGTTCGCTTTCATGTGGGCGGGAAAAGCGGAAACGCCGAAGGTCAAAACGTATTCTGACGACGTACTCTCAGCCTCATTTGTAGGCGATATTATGATGGGACGCTATGTTGAAAAAGTAACGGAGCAAAAAGGGGCAGACAGTATTTTTCAATATGTTGAACCGATCTTTAGAGCCTCGGATTATGTAGCAGGAAACTTTGAAAACCCGGTAACCTATCAAAAGAATTATAAACAAGCAGATAAAGAGATTCATCTGCAGACGAATAAGGAATCAGTGAAAGTCTTGAAGGATATGAATTTCACGGTTCTCAACAGCGCAAACAACCACGCAATGGATTACGGCGTTCAGGGCATGAAAGATACGCTTGGAGAATTTGCGAAGCAAAACCTTGATATCGTTGGAGCGGGATACAGCTTAAGTGATGCGAAAAAGAAAATTTCGTATCAGAAAGTCAACGGGGTAACGATTGCGACGCTTGGCTTTACCGATGTGTCCGGGAAAGGTTTCGCGGCTAAAAAGAATACGCCGGGCGTGCTGCCCGCAGATCCTGAAATCTTCATCCCTATGATTTCAGAAGCGAAAAAACATGCGGACATCGTTGTTGTGCAGTCACACTGGGGCCAAGAGTATGACAATGATCCAAACGACCGCCAGCGCCAGCTTGCAAGAGCCATGTCTGATGCGGGAGCTGACATCATCGTCGGCCATCACCCGCACGTCTTAGAGCCGATTGAAGTATATAACGGAACCGTCATTTTCTACAGCCTCGGCAACTTTGTCTTTGACCAAGGCTGGACGAGAACAAGAGACAGTGCACTGGTTCAGTATCACCTGAAGAAAAATGGAACAGGCCGCTTTGAAGTGACACCGATCGACATCCATGAAGCGACACCTGCACCTGTAAAAAAAGACAGCCTTAAACAGAAAACCATTATTCGCGAACTGACGAAAGACTCTAATTTCGCTTGGAAAGTAGAAGACGGAAAACTGACGTTTGATATTGATCATAGTGACAAACTAAAATCTAAATAAACGGAGTGATAAAGATGAAATTTGTCAAAGCCATCTGGCCGTTTGTTGCCGTAGCCATCGTGTTCATGTTTATGTCAGCTTTTAAATTCAATGATCAGCTGACAGATCAGGAAAAACAGAAGATTGATATGGAAATGAATAAAATCCAACAGCAGGAAGAACCGGTAAACGCCAATAAATAATTCAAAAAAGAGAGTGTCTGATGAGACACTCTCTTTTTATTTGCCCAGCATATTCATTCTGTAAAAATATTAAAAAGTCTCTTAACATATTCAAAAAAATACCGATGTTAAAACTGCAAAAAGAGGAGGAGATAGTAAAAGTGAACACACTGGCAAACTGGAAGAAGTTTTTGCTTGTGGCGGTTATCATTTGTTTTTTGGTTCCAATTATGACAAAAGCGGAGATTGCGGAAGCTGATACATCATCAGAATTGATTGTCAGTGAAGCAAAAAAACTGCTTGGATATCAGTATAAATATGGCGGGGAAACGCCGAAAGCGGGTTTCGATCCATCAGGATTGATACAATATGTGTTCAGTAAGGCTGATATTCATCTGCCGAGATCTGTAAACGACCAGTATAAAATCGGAACAGCTGTAAAACCGGAAAACCTGAAGCCGGGTGATATTTTGTTTTTCAAGAAAGAGGGAAGCACCGGCACTGTTCCGACACATGACGCCCTTTATATCGGAGACGGCCAAATGGTTCACAGTACACAGTCAAAAGGGGTTATCATCACCAATTACAAAAAAAGCAGCTATTGGAACGGAACTTATATCGGGGCGAGACGAATCGCTGCCGATCCGGCAACGGCTGATGTTCCTGTCGTTCAGGAGGCCGAAAAATATATCGGTGTCCCATATGTGTTTGGCGGAAGCACGCCGTCAGAGGGCTTTGATTGCTCGGGGCTTGTGCAATATGTGTTTCAACAGGCACTCGGCATTTATCTGCCGCGATCAGCCGAACAGCAGTGGGCAGTGGGCGAGAAGGTAGCCCCTCAGAACATAAAGCCTGGTGATGTCGTCTATTTCAGCAATACGTATAAAACGGGAATTTCACATGCAGGCATTTATGCGGGCGCAGGCAGGTTCATTCAGGCGAGCCGGTCAGAAAAAGTAACCATTTCCTATTTGTCAGAAGATTACTGGAAATCGAAGATGACGGGTATTCGACGATTTGACAACCTGACAATCCCGAAAGAAAATCCGATTGTTTCCGAAGCGACGCTTTATGTCGGTGAAGTACCTTACAAACAGGGCGGAGTAACACCTGAGACAGGATTTGATACAGCTGGATTTGTCCAATATGTATACCAGAAAGCAGCCGGTATTTCCCTGCCTCGATACGCAACAAGCCAGTACAATGCCGGAACTAAGATTGAGAAGGCGGATCTGAAGCCGGGAGACATTGTGTTCTTTCAATCAACAAGTTTAAATCCCTCCATCTATATCGGAAACGGACAAGTTGTTCATGTCACATTATCAAACGGCGTGACCATTACCAATATGAACACGAGCACATATTGGAAGGATAAATACGCAGGAAGTATACGGGTGCAATAAAAGAAAAAGACTCCAATCTCTGGAGTCTTTTCTTTATGCATATTGCCCTGAAAGAAGCTGGTCTATAAAGTAGGCCACACCATTTTCGTCATTGCTTTTTGTGACAAAGGTGCTTTTTTCTTTTAATTCATCAATCGCATTTTCCATGGCGATACGGTGTCCGGCGACTTCAAACATGGACAAATCGTTTGGACTATCGCCGATCGCATAGATATCCTGTGTTTCAATTCCGTATATGTCAGCCAGCTTTGTTAACGCGCGTCCTTTTCCTGAAGAGGCCGGCAGGATTTCGATAATATGTTTTCCGGAAGAGGTTTGCGCCAGTTTTTTATGATGCTTCAGTTCTTCCTTCGCTTGTTTCAGCTTGTCCATATCAAAGGAGAAGCAAAGAAGCTTATAAATGTTTTCACCGCCGTCAAAAACCGATTCGATATGAGGGATTGGTTTAATGCCAAACTGTTTGAATTGAGTCATGGCTCCTTGCCACAATTCATCCGTCTGCTCGTTTGGGTTTGCGCTCTTTAGAATGTCAAGTTCCGCGTGCAGCTTAGCTTCGCCGTCAAAAGGAGAAAGCAGATGGTCATCTGTATATACCTCAAAGTAAATGTTTTTTGAAAGTAAGTAATCAGCAATCGCTTTACCGGCTTCCTGATCCATTAATGTCCGGCTGATCAAACGGTAACCCGTGTCATGGATCGTACCGCCATTAGCTGCAATGATAGGGATGTCCAAGTCATCCAGCAGCGCTTTTACATCAAATGTCGCTCTTCCCGTGCAAATGGTGACGAGGATGCCGGCATCAACGGCCCGCTTGATCGCCTCTCTGTTTTCCGCAGAAATGACGCTTTCTTTATTCAGTAATGTTCCGTCTAGATCAATCGCAATACATTTCATATGTAGGGGAACCTCCTTAAAAATGAAGCTGCTTCGTGTAGTATGTTCAGCTTGCCTGTGAAACATAATCCATATAAATCAAGGCTAAACGTTACTTTGATAATTTTCAACAAGGAAATATGTAAAACGGGATGGCGTAATCGCCATCCCGTTCATTATACACCTAAATCGTTTTGGAGCTCTTCTTTAACTTCCTGCAGCTTTTGCTGATTCAATTTGAAATAATAGACTCCGGCAGGTTCATAATCATAACCCGTCAGCTGAATAGACTCAACTGATTTCAATGAAGTGATGAACGGGAACAGGCCGATGGCATCTTTAAGAGATAAGTTCATTTTTAAATTTTGCCCCATCGTATCCACAATATCATCATAAGCCGGAATTGAGCTCAATGATTTTGATTTATCTATAATGGCGCTCAGCACTTCCATTTGTCTTTGCCCGCGTAAAAGGTCACTGTCCGCTTTACGTGTTCTTACGTAAGCGAGCGCTTCTTCCCCATCAAGCGTATGTGTTCCTTTTTGAAGGACGACTTTACCTTTTGTATCTTTTTTGATTTGCTGAATGACTTTATCGCTTTTTACTGTTACTTTGACGCCATTTAACTCGTTTACGACGTCTTCAAAAGCCGTGAAATTGCTTTCTACGACATAATCGACGGGAATATCCAGCATTTCTTCAACTGTTTTCACAGTCAAGTCAACGCCGCCGTAAGCGTGAGCATGTGTGAATTTATCATACCCGTGGCCTGGGATGTTTACATAGGCGTCACGCGGAATGCTCAGCATTTTAGCTGTTTTTTCTTTCCGATTAAATGTAACCAGCACATTCGCGTCACTTCTTGCCTGATCGACGGTCTCGCCGTTTTTCTCCCTGGCATCAATTCCTAAGAGCAATACAGAAAAAGAATCTTTTCCAGGATCAAATTCTTTGATCCGTTTTACAGATTGTTCTCCGCGTGCAAGGCTGACATGAGCTTCTTTAGAAGCATTGTTCAGCTTTACAAAAGCATAGGCGCCGACAGAGCCTGCCGCAATGATTAAAAAAGCCATTAATCCGGCAACGACTTTCACCCATTTTTTTAGTTTTCTTTTTTTCTTTCTGCGCTGTGATCGTTCTTCCATATATCAATACCTCACGTTTCTTTAATATTTGAAGCGTACCATTCTATTTGCCATGGGGCAACTCCCCGAAAGACATTTTTCGATAAATATTCCTATATTTATAAGTTCTTGTTTTTGAAAATTGATAACGATGATGTGCTGAATCACCTTATATTGGACGCCACAGCAGGTAAAATGTTTCGGCGACATTGAAAAAAATACAAGTAAATGATTGGAAAATTTATGATCAGCAAAATAAAAAGGTTTAATGGCCGGAAAAAGAGGCTAAAAGATTTCTAAAAAAATCCCACAGACAATGTCATTGCAGCTGATGGAGAAAGGGAGTCATCTTTATGAAAAAGCAGTCAAATATATGGCTTTATTTTTTCGGAGCTCTTGGAGGCGCGTTATATGGCTATGATACCGGAGTGATTTCCGGAGCTATTTTATTTATGAAAAAGGAGTTGGGCTTAAACGCGTTTACAGAAGGTCTTGTTGTCAGCTCCTTACTGGTTGGGGCGATATTAGGCTCAGGAGCGGCTGGCAAGCTGACTGACCGTTTCGGAAGAAAAAAAGCAATTATGGCGGCCGCGCTGCTGTTTTGTATAGGCGGTCTTGGTGTGGCACTGGCCCCAAATACGGGAGTCATGGTGCTGTTTCGCATCATTTTGGGACTTGCAGTCGGAACATCGACGACAATCGTGCCGCTTTATTTATCTGAACTGGCGCCAAAACATAAACGCGGGGCGCTGTCATCACTGAATCAGCTGATGATCACGGTCGGCATCCTTCTTTCTTACATTGTCAATTACATATTTGCCGATGCCGAAGCGTGGCGCTGGATGCTTGGATTGGCAGCTGTGCCGTCATTGCTCTTGCTCATTGGCATTTTGTTTATGCCAGAGAGCCCGCGCTGGCTGTTCACGAATGGCGAAGAAAGCAAAGCGAAGAAAATTCTTGAGAAATTGCGTGGCACAAAAGATATTGATCAGGAAATACATGATATAAAAGAAGCGGAAAAGCAGGATGAAGGCGGCCTGAAGGAGTTGATCGATCCATGGGTGCGCCCAGCACTTATTGCAGGTTTGGGATTGGCATTTTTGCAGCAATTTATCGGAACGAATACGATCATCTACTATGCGCCAAAGACCTTTACAAACGTCGGATTCGGAAACTCCGCTTCGATTTTAGGCACGGTCGGAATCGGCACAGTCAATGTTGTCATGACATTAGTAGCGATTAAAATCATCGACAAGATTGGAAGAAAGCCATTACTGCTATTCGGGAATGCGGGCATGGTGATCAGCTTGATCGTTCTCGCTTTAGTAAATCTCTTTTTCGATAACACTCCGGCTGCCTCATGGACGACCGTCATTTGTTTAGGCGTGTTTATCGTTGTCTTTGCGGTCAGCTGGGGACCGGTTGTGTGGGTGATGCTTCCTGAATTGTTCCCGCTTCACGTCAGAGGAATCGGGACCGGTGTTTCGACCTTAATGTTGCATGTTGGGACACTGATTGTTTCACTAACCTATCCAATATTAATGGAAGCGATCGGAATCAGTTATTTATTCCTGATTTATGCCGCGATCGGTATCATGGCGTTCTTATTTGTCCGATTTAAAGTGACAGAGACAAAGGGAAAAAGCCTTGAAGAAATTGAACAGGATTTACGGGACAAAAACGGACAGGGAGTATCGGACGGAAAACAGCAGACTGTTGGAACATAAAAAAAGGTGCGCGATCATGCGCACCCTTTTGATTGCTTACTTTCCCACCGTGCCAAAGTTAATGATTTTAAAAGAAATATCGTACTTAAAATCAGCCTCAGAAAATATTTCATCCCAATGTCCTTTTACTTTATTCCAGTAGTCAGGGTGTTGAATCCTTATGTGGTCTGATAAAAAGACCGGATCGGTTTTATACTCGTGCTGCAGTTTATCCATCACCTGCTTTACATCTCGTTCAAGCTTTTTCTCAAAAATGTTCTCCAGCCTGTGCAAATATCTTTTGCTAAAGGAGTTTTCATGCGGGTTTTGGTCTTCTGTCAGGATGCCCTTCGTTTTAACAGAAATCTGAAAGACAGGCTTTCCGTTTTCAATGATCGGCTTAATTTTCGTTTTTGACTTTTTGAGTTCAAACGTAATCGGATGTCCTTTATCTGTCGTTGGCATGACACCGCCTTGGATCGTCCCCATGACCCATGTCAGTGTCTGGGTTTCATCAGCTGAAAGAAACCCAACAAGTTTATTGCTGCCTCTTTTGATAACGCCTGCACCGTCATACTTGGCTTTTCCCTTTTGGTTTTTCACGGCTTGAATAAGATAACTGTACCCGTTCTGAGAGTATATAGATGCTCTGCCGATGCGCAGCGGTATCATAATCTTACCGTTATATCCGCTGTGAGTTGTCAAATCAATCAGTTTTTCTGAGGGCATCGGCTGCTGCTGATTGGGGTTTCCTTTTGTGAAAACATCAGCTGCATTCCCTCTGGCTGCCATCAAATAGCTGCTTCGCCGCAGCTCATCATCCCGGATAAAGTGGTTGAAGACTTGGTCTACATTTTGATTCTTCATCAGTTTTTCTCCCAAAAGAATCACTTTTAAATGATCGCTATAAACAGGAGGGTCCTTGATGGATACATCACTGACTGCTTCCAGGATCGTTTTCCCGTAGGACGTCACATTGACAAATTCGGGTTTTCCGGATGCTTGGCTGTCTTCGGTTTGGGGAAGAAGGTTTTGATACGTCAGTTTGTACTGGTGATCATCTGTCTCATCGATCGCCAGCCCTCTGGCGAAGGATAGTTTCTCAATATTTTTGACATCCCAGCACCCGCAGAGAACCTGCAGCATAAGAAACATGACTGCGAGTTTTGTTGCTGTTTTCATTGCAGCTGACTCCTCCCAAGTTTTTTCTGTACCCAGCTTAAAAGCCAGACGAAGAATGGAATTGCAATCACAATTAAGAAAGCATATCCAAGAAGCGTCCCGTAATAAAACACGTCATTCAAGTCCTTGGGATACATCGTTATGAAAAACGTCGCAACCAGCATTGCAGTCAGCAGCCAAGCATTGTTTTTATTTTTTAGATGAAAGATTTCCGTTAACCCGATATGGGCGCCTTTGAAGGATCCGAGCATACAGGTAAATTGCTGAGCTGTCCAGGTCAGCTGTAAAAACAGATCAAATCGTTCAATAAAAATACCCGGAACCTCTAATGCGTGGATGAGGGAAATGGTCGGCCATGTCACCGTTTTTGCCTCAGCCACAGTCATACAGCCAATCACAATGAACAAAGTAATGCTGTAGAACACTGTAGAAGTCCCGATCCCAAAAGCAACAGCCTTTTTCGCTTGCTTCGGATCTCTCATAAATGGGACGAGATAAAAGATGATTTCAAATCCTGAGAAATATAATAGTGTTTTTGGGAATAAAGAGAAAAAACTTTGATAGCCTCCTTCAAAAACAGGCCGGATAAAATCGAACTGGAACAAGCGAAAGCTGAACATCAGAAGCATCATAAAAATAATAAGGGTTATAGGAAAAATATAAGCGTATACTTTTGCAATTGAATAAACGCCTCCGCCCACATGATAGATGGCAACTGCAAGAAATATAAACACAACAACTGCCATTGGCGTGTTTTTCAACAAAAAGAATCCGACAACCTCTCCCAAAATCCGAGCTTGAAAACAAACAATCCCAATGAAATATAGACAGATATATAAATTCAATAGAAAGCCGATGAATTTTCCAGCTACCATGCTGTTGAGCTTAAAAAGAGTTTTTTCGCTGTTTTTTTGAAGGAAAGGCAAAAAAAGCAGAACAATGATAATAAAAATAACGCCCTGCAGCAGTATCATAAGCCATCCGCTCGGACTGCCGGTTTCGGCAGCTGAGCGGGGAAGGGTTAAGACCCGGCACCGATCAGTGTGCTGCTGATCATAATGAGCGTCTGCATAAATGTCAGTTTATGCTCTGATTTCCTCATAGCCATCACCTTTGTCTGATGTTATCTTCAGGATCGTTTCGTGTCGGTCTTCTTTTTAAAAATATAGTAGGAATGCGGATCACCGTGTCTTTTAAATCCTGTCCAGGGATTGCCAACATTGGAATAATATAATCCTGTCCAAAGCTTTTCAGGCGCATGAGATGGCCAATCACAAACAGATAAACCATTATAACGCCATACATGCCAAGCGCTGTTGCACTTATCATAACCCCGATCCGAATGATCCGCAGCGGAAAGTTATAGGCGTATGAAGGAACGGTAAAGGATGCCAGTGCTGTGACAGAAACGACAATGACCATAAGCGCACTGACAATTTGTGCCTGAACAGCTGCCTGTCCGATGACGACCCCGCCGATAAGGCCAATTGTCTGTCCAATCGGCTTAGGCAGCCTTAACCCGGCTTCTCGAATCAATTCGATCGTAAAGATCATGATAAAGGCCTCTATAAAAGGCGGGAACGGTACGTTAAGCCTGCTGCCTGCAATGGAAATGGCCATTCTAGTCGGCAATAGCCCGGTGTGAAAAGAAACGAGAGAAATATACAGACCGGGCAAATAAATGGTGATCAGGATGCTGGAATAACGAAGAAGGCGTACAAGTGACATTGGGATCCAGCGCTGGCTGTAATCATCGGGCGAATGAATAAATTCGTCAACCGTAGCCGGTACAATCAAAGCAAACGGCGTACCATCCACTAATATGGACACTCGTCCTTCTAACAGTGCAGCCTCTACACGATCTGGTCGTTCTGTGCTTAATATTGTGGGGAAAATTGAAAATGGTTCGTCTTCAATCAGCTGTTCAAGCGTCCCCGATTCCGGCAAATTATCTATATTGACTGATTTCAGCCTTTTAAACACTTCTTTGACGACATAATCGGGGGCGATATCCTGAATATAAGCGACAGCGATTTTCTTTTTCGTCCTTTTTCCGAGTGTCATTTCTTTGATGACGAGATTAGGATCACTCGTCCGTTCACGCAAAAGCGCCGTGTTTGTCCGCAGTTTTTCAATAAATCCTATTTTAGGACCGCGTTCCACGACTTCGGAGGAGGGTTCATCAAGACTGCGTGTTGTGACTGACTTTGTGTCGAAAGCTAATCCTCCGCGATAGCCATCAGCGAGCAAAATGGCTTGCCCTGAAAAAACGAGCTGCTCTATTTCTTTCATTGTAGAAACAACGCTGTGGTGAAAGCCGAAAAAAAAGGCGGATAAGTCTTCAATCGAGCATTCCTTATGGGCTAACGCCTCTTTTTGTAAAGGAGAAATGACGTATTGCGCCAGCATTTTATTCTCTGTCAGACCGTCAATATACAGTAAACACGCCTTTTGTCTGCTATCTCCGAAAGCAAATGTATAAAACATCATATCGTCGTTTTGTCCCAATGTTTTTTTCAGTGTGTCTAAATTGTTCTGGAGATCAGAGTCGATTTGCATAGTTTTTCTCCTTCGTAAACAGATTGACGGTTTTATTAATTTGTATCAAAAAAGGAGAATTATTCTTATCGAGGAAAAGGCTGAAACAAAGCTTCTTTTCGACGTGATATAATAGATAGGAAGCGTTTTCTTTGAAGGGGTAATGAAAAGATGATGCTTTGTACATATGTTGTCATCGGAAAAAAGACAGCTTATACGGGCGTTTGTAAGAGGGGCGCACCGGGAAAATGATGATCAGTTATTTACAGGGGAGGGGTACGGATCATGACGCAATCACCGATTTTTCTAACGCCTGTGTTTAAAGAAAAAATCTGGGGCGGAACCGCTTTACGAGATAGATTTGGATACAGTATTCCTTCAGAATCAACGGGGGAATGCTGGGCCATTTCCGCTCATCCAAAAGGACCGAGCACTGTTGCAAATGGCCCGTATAAAGGAAAGACATTGATCGAGCTTTGGAAAGAGCACCGTGAAGTATTCGGCGGCGTAGAGGGGGATCGGTTCCCGCTTCTGACAAAGCTGCTGGATGTGAAGGAAGATACGTCAATTAAAGTTCACCCTGATGATTACTATGCCGGAGAAAACGAAGAGGGAGAACTCGGCAAGACGGAATGCTGGTACATTATCGACTGTAAGGACAACGCAGAAATCATTTACGGGCATACGGCCCGCTCAAAAACCGAACTTGTCACAATGATCAACAGCGGTGACTGGGAGGGTCTGCTGCGAAGAATCAAAATTAAACCGGGTGATTTCTATTATGTGCCGAGCGGAACACTGCACGCATTGTGCAAGGGGGCCCTTGTTTTAGAGACTCAGCAAAATTCAGATGCCACATACCGGGTGTACGATTATGACCGTCTTGATAGCAACGGAAGTCCGAGAGAGCTTCATTTTGCCAAAGCGGTCAATGCCGCCACGGTTCCCCATGTGGACGGGTATATAGATGAATCGACAGAATCAAGAAAAGGCATAACCATTAAAACATTTGTCCAAGGGGAATATTTTTCGGTGTATAAATGGGACATCAATGGCGAAGCTGAAATGGCTCAGGATGAATCCTTTCTGATTTGCAGCGTGATAGAAGGGAGCGGTTTGCTCATGTATGAGGACAAAACATGTCCGCTCAAAAAAGGCGATCACTTTATTTTGCCGGCTCAAATGCCCGATTTTACGATAAAAGGGACTTGTACCCTTATCGTGTCTCATATTTAAACTTAATCTCACTTCGAGATTAAGTTTTTTTTATTAGAAAATGGAAGTGATTCACCTATAAATGAAGCATGCGCGTGCCGATAAATAAACTAGTTTTATATACTCATAGAATAAGAAAGAGGAGAAGGAATGAAAAAGAGACTAATCGCACCTATGCTTCTATCCGCCGCGTCCCTTGCCTTTTTTGCCATATCTGGTTCTGCCCAGGCAGCCGCGTATACCGACTACTCACTATATAAAGTAGAGCCGTCGAATACGTTCAGTACAGAAAGCCAAGCCTCACAAGCTGTCGCCAAACTGGAAAAAGATACTGGCTGGGATGCATCCTATCAGGCTTCAGGCACAACAACGACCTACCAAATTTCCGCCTCAGGCATTCATAGCGAATCAGAAGCGAAAGCAATACTGAGCGGACTCGCCAAACAGACATCGATTACAGGAACGTCAAGTCCTGTTGGAAGCAAACAGCCATATGTCACCATCTCGTCAGGTGCCATCTCCGGAGAAAAACAGGCCAACACTATCCTAGCAAAGCTGAAACAGGAGACGGGAGTGGCTGGCGCTGTAAAAGCTTACGGAGCAGCTCAGCCCTATATGAACGTCATGACATCAGACATTGCTGATGAGACAAAGGTCAAGGCGCTTATCCAGAGCCTGGCTAAGCAAACGGGGATTAAAAGCTCGTATCAGCCCATCACACACACGGTGTCTGTCACAACCATTCAGTCTGGCACAATCGTGGGAGACAGCAGAGCTGCGCAGATCAAAAACGCCTTTCAAAAGGAATCGGGGCTGCAGGCATCATTAAAGGAAACCGTGAAAGGACAAGCCTATTATACGTTCACAACTGCCTCCATTTCAGGTGAAGCGAATGCCAAAACTCTATTGCAGCAGCTGAAACAGAGCACTGGCATCACAGGCAGCTACAAGTCCATCAATCAAAAAACAACCGTTGAATCATACAATGTCCAATCAGCTTATTTCAAAGGGCTGAGTACAGTAAAGGACGCCATCAGCCAAATCAAGAAAAACACCGGCGTATCCGGCAGTTATCAACAGGTTGGAAAAAGCACATCATATACCGTGAATATGAAGGGTATAACAAAACAGCAGCTTCAAAAAGTAAACACTTTCTTTAAAAAGAAAAAATGGCATTACACGTCATCCAGCGTCAAAAAAACGGCAACTTCTGCCGCTTATCAAATCACGACGGCAAAGATTTTAGGCGAGCAGCAAGCAAACAAAGCAGCAGCCTTCTTTGCTCAGAAAAAAGTAAAAGCTGCAAAAATAGCAGCTGGTTCAACAGCAGAAAATCAATATCAGCTTATCTCAGAAGAAACATCAGATCAAGCAAAAGTCACAAAGGGTTTGAACATATTAAAGAAAAATCAGCTGAGTGCTTCTGCGAAATCCGTCAAAAAACAAATAGCTGACACGTTTAAAATCACAACCGAATCTCTGCTTGATCAAACGAAAGTCAATCAGGCACTCACGTTTTTCAAATCAAATCATATATCAGCAGCAAGCCAGAAAACCGGTCAGACAGCTGCGAGCAGCTATCAAATCACAACTGAAGCTATCATCAGCCAAGAAGAGATTGACGGCGTTTTAACATTTTTTAAACAAAATAAAATCGCAGTCACAACATCAAAAACAGGCCAGACTGCATATACACAATACAAAATCGTGACAACACAGCTCAGCAGCAAAACAGCATTGAACAATGGGTTAACCTATCTTAAATCAAAAAGTGTAACCCCCAGCTACACAACGAAAAGCAATACGCTTTATAAAATCAACGTAAATGAGCAGTTCACAGGCAATGATACAGCTGCTGCGGCATCAACGAAGCTAAAACAATTATACGGATGGACATCATCTATCGTGAAGATCAAAAACGGTCCGCAAATCATGAAAACAAACTACAATCTCTCGCTTCGTGATATGGTCCAAAAACAAATGACAGTAAGTCCGCAAACAGACGGAGCGGCTTACGTATCGCTCACGTACATTAATACAGCAACATCAACCGTTACGGCTGATGTACTAAATATCCGGTCAACGCCGGAAGTCAGCCCGACAAACGTGATCGGCCAATTTAAAAAAGGCGATAAAGTGAAAATCATCGGACAGATAAACGGCTGGGCTAAGATCAATTTGGGCTGGCGAAACGCAAGCAGTGGTGAAGTAGTTCAATACGTGGATCCGAATAACTTTTCCAGAGACAGCAAATACTACTTCCAATTTCTCAAGCTGTCACAGACAGCGGGCCTCAGCGTTACTGAGGTCAATCAGAAAGTGCTTGCGGGTAAAGGCATCCTGACAGGGAGAGCAAAGGCATTTATCGATGCCGCCAATCAATATAGCATCAACGAACTGTATTTAATCTCACACGCTCTTCTTGAAACAGGAAACGGGACATCTGCCTTAGCCAATGGATTAACCTATAACGGAAAAACCGTATACAACATGTATGGAATTGGAGCATACGACAGCAATCCGAATTACTACGGAGCCAAATATGCGTACGAGCAGGGCTGGTTCACACCAGAAGCGGCCATTATCGGAGGAGCTAAATTCATAGGCTCATCGTATATCCACAACACAGCTTACAATCAGGACACACTGTACAAAATGAGATGGTCAGCTACAGCGACACACCAATACGCAACAGACATCGGCTGGGCGTACAAACAAGTAAACCGCATGTACAGCCTGTATTCATTGCTGGACGGTTATACACTTTACTTTGATGTTCCGGAATATCAATAAAAAAAACACCTTTTGCGGCTGCAAAAGGTGTTTTTGATTTATCTTTTAAGAACTTTATCCTCGGATGGCTCTTCTTCCTGAGGGAAAACAATTTGATCGACGACTCGCTCACTTGCTTTTCCATCAAGATCATCGAAGAAATAATGAACAAATGAATCAATTTGCTCAAAGTTATACTTCTCTTCTTTAATGATCGAAATCATTTGCTCAGACGTTTTCGCAAGAGGGCCAGGAATAAAGTCAAAGTAATCGTAATAGAAATCACGTTTGCGAATATAATCATCTACATCATAGCTGAAGAAGATCATTGGTTTATTTAATAAAGCATACTCAAAGCAAACAGAAGAGTAATCCGTTATCAGAATATCTGTTACGAGCAATAGCTCGTTAATTTCCCTGAACGAAGAGAAATCATAAAAGAAATCGCTGTACTGATAAGGAATATTGGCATCGTTTCGTACGAATGGATGAATTTTGAATAAGAAGATATATTCATCCTTTAACTCACGATACAGACGGTCAAAATCAAGCACTTCAAAAGGATAATGAGCTGATTGCTGACCGTTTCCGCGGAAGGTTGGAGCAAAAAGAATGACCTTTTTGTCCTTTAGAAACGGATATTCCGTATAAAGGCGTTCTTTTACAAATGCCTTCTTCGCTTCATCAAAGAAAAAGTCTGTCCGCGGTACGCCCGTAGCAATGACGTTTTCAATGTCTACGCCAAAGCCCTCTGCGTAGTGCTTCCGTATATTTTCAGAGCTGACAATAACCTTCGTGTAGTTTCTATGGTTTTTCGAATGCGGTGACGGTCCTCCCGGCAGACCGATTCGGCTGTAGCCGAATGTCTTAAAGGCACCGACAGCATGCCACAGCTGGACAAGGTCCGCATTTTTACGGATTTTTAACGGATAAATAATCGGATAAAAATCATCTATAAAAATGATTTTGCTTGTCGCAAAATGATAAGCCATAGACATCAGTTCAGACAGGCTTTTTCTATCTCGAATGCTGCTCTTTAAGAAAAATTTGAAATCAAAATTTTCTTCACGTTTCAGCAGCTCTTCATAAACAAATTCGAAGTTTCCTGTCATATCAAGCCGGCTGTCAGAAGCAAAGACAATTTTATTAGACTTAATTGGAAGCAGGCGGAATACATCATAAGCAAAATGGAATAAGCTTGTATTCAGCTTGCGCAAAAAGCGGTTTGCCTCTTTTCCAGTATCCAGCTCCAAAAGGCTTGGATCAATTTCCTGCAGTTTGTTGCAAGACAAATTAATCGTCTTTTCGCCCTCATCATAATTAACGATTAAATTGAACTTCATCAGCTTTTTAGCAGAATGAAATTCCATTTTTGTGGCATACACATCATTAGAGAGGAAATTACTAACATTTCCGACTGTATGCACTTCCTGATGTTTTACATTTTGGTCATCTACAGCTTCAATCTCGAGAAACAGCTTATACTCGCCCTGCGGAAGAGGCTTGTCATTCATCAGCTTAGAAAAGTTAATCTGCTGTGAAAATCCTGCCCACTTATAGGCTCCAGGCACATTTGAAGTATCAATTGACAGCTTATCTACCGGAACATCCCGCAGTGAAACAGCTGTAAATAAAATACCATTGTTCACCAATAATAAACGTTTTCGAACCTGATCCTCTTTTTGAAGCGGCAGGCCCTTGATATACATATAACCCGCAATTTTTAAAATTGACCCATTCCAAGAAAACTCAGAAATCTTTCTGACAGGGACTTGCTGGTTTTCTTCAATTCGCTTCGTTTTATCAAAAAGAGAAAAAACCCTGTTATCAGCTGGATGGACAATGACAGCTGCATTTTCTTTTTGCGTTTTCTTTTTTGATCTGAAAAGTCTGTTCTTGATCTTTCTTGCCAGCTTCACTTTGTACCTCACTTTCTCCTAATCGGCACCAGATGTTAAAAATGATGAAATAAAATCGGCCACCCGCTCTGAAGATTTGCCGTCCTGATGGGTGATAAATGCCTGTGAAAAATCTTCAATACGTTTCGTATCAGCCTCGTGATCACTCTCGATATCGTATACAAGTGATGCAACGTCTTTAGAAATCGGCCCGGGTACAAACGATTCAAACGGGTAGTAGAAATCACGTTCTTCCAAGTAGTCTTCTAAATCCGGGCAGTAAAAATACATCGGACGATTCAGCAGGCTGTACTCGAAAATAACTGAAGAATAATCGGTTATCAGCCCATCAGAGATTGCCATCAAATCGTACAAAGAGTACGAATCAGTTAAATCCAGCACAAAATCATCCTCTTCCGTGTGCGCATGTTTGCGCATATACGGATGAAGATGGAGGATCACGACATAATCTTTATGGTTTAGCGCCGATTTTAATTGTAGCAGATCAAGCGGTATAGCGTCACCCTCTTGATGATGTCCGCTGCCTCGAAAAGTAGGAGCATACAAAAGCTTTTTTTTATGCTTCAGTTCAGGATAAACCCGATGAAACTCATCCAGTACAGTGCGAATATGTTCCTTATGATAAAAATAATCCGTTCTTGGAATGCCGAGCGGCAAAATCTGCTTTTGCTCCATTTGAAAGGCTTCGGCGAAATGCGGAACGGCAGCGGGTGCACTGACAATGGCATAATCATAGTTTGAATGCACGGGAACAATCTTCAAATAATCAGAAGAAGGGCCGAACGGCTTGTTCACAATGCTGTAGCCAAATTTTTTAAACGCGCCGCAAGCATGCCAAAGCTGGATGGCAACAGTTTCCTTTCGTTTTGGCACAACATACAAAGGAAAATAATAATCATCCAACAAAAGCACGCGGCATGTTGCAAGGTGATATAACGAGCTGAAAAGATGAAGCAAATATGCAGCTCGTCCGATCAGCCCTTTATCCATCTTGCGGAACAGCAGGGTGATGCGAAGAGACGGATCTTGCTTCAGCTTTTCATAGACACCTTTAAAATTATCACTTAAATGATCCTCACGATAGGAAGCTATGACAATTTTGTTGTGCTGTACTGGTAATAAAGCGCTCAATAGTTTATAAGCAGTGCCGAATACTCCTTTTACAATTCGTGTAAGGAATGTTTTCACTGTTTAAATTTCCCATTCAATAACAGTTTTTCCCCAAGATGAAGTCAAATCTGCTTCAAACGCGTTTGTAATTTCCTCAATACTGCGTACCGGGAAGCGTCCGCCAACTAATGTTTCTAAATAATCAACGACTTCAGGGTATTGAGCTAAAAAGTCTACAGTACGGGCAAAATCCTCGCGTCCGCTGCGGCTGCTGCCGATCAGCGTAATCCCTTTTTCAAGCACCATTCTTGTTTCAATTTCAACAGGGTATTCAGACACGCCTAAGAGCGCTACACACGCTTCAGGATGGACATGGGCAATGATTTGCTCAATTGCGCTTTCACTGCCGCGTCCGCCCACGCATTCAAAGGCATGATCAATTCTGACATCTTCAGGAATGTCGTTAATTTGATAAGCTGCATCAACAAAAGAAAAATGATCAAGCTTGTAAGGTGTTTTTCCGAAAATAAACACCTTGCTGTCTGGATATTTTTTCTTCAGTAGAAGCGTCATGATAAATCCGAGATTTCCGTCCCCCCAGACACCGAATGTGTCACGCTTCTTATGCGCCATGCGCTCAAAGCGGGAAAGCGCGTGAACTGCAATTGTAATAAGCTCAGTGAAGGCTGCGACATGCGGATTAATGCTGTCTGGAAGCTCAACAAGCCGATCAGGCGCCATGAACATATAATCCTGCATAAATCCATCATAACCGCTTGAACGGAATCTGCTGGACCGCAGGTAATTCTCCGCGATGACTTCATGCTCTTCAACCGGTGTATTTGGCACCATAACAACCCGGGTTCCGACTTTAAATGTGCCTGTTGGATCAAACATGACTTTTCCGATCCCTTCATGGATCAGAGCCATCGGCAGTTTTTTGTCCATCGCTTCTTTGCCGCGTGAGCCAGTATAATAACGCTGGTCTGCAGCACAGATGGATAAATGGGTAGGACGGACGACGACCTTATCTGAATGGACAACTTTATCTTTATATGTCACTTCAAATTGTCGGGCAGAAACTAAACGATATGTTTGATTAATCATTGTGAAATTCGCTCCTGTAAAATGGCATTAGCCACTTTTAAGTCATATGGTGTCGTTACTTTAATGTTAAAGACTTCACCGCGGACCAGCTTCACTTTTTCACCCGCTAACGAGCAGATCTTGCAAGCGTCAGTAAGGACAGCTTTTTGCTCATCGGACAGTTTATTATAAAGCTCGACCAATTTGCTGATCCGGAAGCTTTGCGGTGTTTGCCCCTGATACATGTTATCGCGGACAGGGATATCAGAAATAAATTCCTGGTCTTCTGAAGCAATAATTGTATCAATGGCTGAGATAACAGTATCAACCGCGCCGTATTGAAGAACAGCATCAATGTTTTCATCGATAATGCGATGAGTGAGAAACGGACGCACAGAATCGTGAGTGATGATCACGTCATCATCCTGAATACCGAATTCTTTTTCAATATAGCGGATGCCGCTCATAATAGATTCATTACGGTCGCTGCCGCCTTCAACGACAATCAGGCGATCATCCTGCCCGATAAATTTCTTTAAAATGTCTTTTGTATGGTTAATCCACTCTTTAGGGGAGACGATTAAAATCTTATCGAAACGGTCATTTAATAAAAACTTTTCAACCGTATGAATGATAATTGGGCGTTTATTTAACGGCAAAAACTGTTTTGGCATATTGACGTTCCCCATGCGGGAACCTTTTCCACCGGCTAGAATCTCAGCATAAATCATAAAATGACTCCTTCCTTACTACAACTCATAATGTTTTATAAAAGGTTTTCATATTATTTGCAATACCGATCTCTATTATATATAAAGATCAGTTTGATTTCTCATTTACATAGCTTAAAAGCAGCTTGCTGGCATTCCCTCTCGAGTACAGATTCCATTCACGTGAAAAGCGCTCCACTTCAGTTTGAAGCCTGTTCATATCTTTCAGCTGGTCCAAGAGCATTCCTGAATCACGGCAAGGAACCCCGGGGATTACCTCTGTATAATGGCGGATTAAACCGCGGGTTCTGTTGTAAGCCTCCATATCATACGTATAAAACAAAATGGGTTTGTCCAGCAAAGCAAATTCAAAAGGGACAGAAGAATAATCTGATATTAACAGATCACTCATTTTTAAAAGGTCTGCAAGCGGGAGATCTGATACGTCTTTTATCCACGCACTATCCCCAGGTAATTCAGCAGATTGCTTCATAACAGGATGAAGTTTTACTGCAAGTAAATATTCTCCTTTTAAATCATGCTGCAGCTGTTTTTCTGAAAACGGCAGCGAAAAGCTTTCAAACTGATGATCCCTAAAGGTTGGCGCATACAGGATGATTTTTTTCTCTGCCGGCAGGTGATATTTGCTTTTAAGGTCATTGCTGTTTTCCTTCACCTCATAGTAAGCATCGGTTAAAGGCACGCCAAACCGAAGAAATTTATCACCTTTTATATCGAAAAATTCCTTGAATATGTCAGCCATATGTTCAGAACCGACGACAATCCGGTCAAATGAAGCATACACTTTGCGAAAGCGTCTCACGTCAGCCCGCGAACGATTCTGTGTGTTGATATCCTTTAACCCAAATCGTTTAAACGCTCCATTTGCATGCCAAACTTGGATACACTCGATATCAGGTCTGCAGGTCAAAACGGTTGTCAAAACAAAATAGTTATCAACAATCACAGCTTTACTGCTCAGCATAGAAAAGACCGCTTTATATATATGAAGCGGGTGTTTTTCGTTAATAACTGAAACAGTAAGCTCAGGAAATTCTGTTTCCAGCGATTTGGCATGCTGGGTCAGAAGAACATGAATGGGAAATGAGTAGTGTCCCATCTGATATTCCTTTAATATTGCCCGGGCATTATCAGGAAAGGAAACAAGAAGGGTCACTTGACTTCCCGGTTTGACCCAAAACAGCAATGCGCCGATGACTTTGATGAACAAATAGTAAAAAAACGCAAACCAGGATTTCAATCTGTCATCAGCTCAAAACGGCTGCCGCGGATTGTCGGCAGGCACAGCGAAAGGTTCATGCATTTCATTACATACCATAGCTCCTTTAAGGCCCATTACAGATGGCGTGATTGATCTTTGACCTGTCCTGTATATTGCGGCTTTGCTGAAGTTCGTTCATGTTTCAGCACGGCTGTAACATACTTAGGAATGCTAAGCATTCTTCTCCAGCGCGCAGGGTTTGTGATCAGCCTGTACATCCATTCAAGGTGAAAACGGATAAAAAATGAGGGCGCTCTTTTGACATTGCCGCTGAACACATCGAAGCTTCCGCCCAGCCCTACAGAAACAGCCTGAGGGAATAGATGTCGGTATTTATGGATAAAGAACTCCTGATTAGGATAACCTAAAGCAACAAATACCATGTCAGGATTTGAGGCTGCAATCTTGTCTGCCACCTCACGTTGATTCTTCACATAACCGTCAGAATATCCGGCAATTTCAATCCCAGGATAATCACGTTTGACTCGCTCGATTGTCTGAGCAATCACATGCTTAGCTGCACCGTAAAAGAAAACCCGTTTTTTCTTTTGATCAGCCTTCTCAAGCAAAGACGTAAACAAATCATAACCGGCGATTCTGGATTGAAGCGGCTTACCAATTAGCTTGGAAACCAACACTACACCAATGCCATCCGGCAAAATAAAATCAGCAGATGAAAGAACCGCTTCATAACGCGGATTTTGCATCGCTTCAAATCCGATTTCAGGATTCGCTGTTACGATGAACGCACCTTTATTCTGGTCCAAAAATGACGTTTCTAAATGTGATACAAATGAAGTCAGTTCACCGTCTACAAAATCTAATTGATTAATGGGTTTCGTTTGCATCGTTTCAACCCTCCTTTTCATCTATATGTCTATAAAAAACACGTGTCATTCGTATAGTTTGATTAAAGACTCTTTGTCTGAAAACATTTTACTCTATCTTACCACAAAAATCTTTAGGAACTTTTAACATTCACATTACAATTCCTTCACGTTTTGACGATGAATTAATATGAGGAGGGCGTACAAAATAAATGACGCAGCAGAAAGAAAATCGTTTCACTTAAAAACGCGACAAAAGATTCGATTTTTTCGAAAAAGAAAACTTGTTATAATGGGTATGGATGAGACATTAGACCTGTAAAAATTATACATCAATACAACGATGATACCAAAAAATGCTGGTGATTGACATTTTTAAAGAGCCTTAACTTTTATAGGAACTTATGCTATTATTGTTCAATATTAATGGTACGTAAAAAATGTGTCGAAATTATAAACAATCTGTTAAGGTTTTTGGTTTTTTTCTGGTACTCTCAGTTGAAAACGGTTGGAAGGTGATGTTATCTGATGAAGAAAGTGATAACGTACGGAACATTTGATTTATTTCATTATGGACACATGAAGCTGCTGCAAAGAGCAAAAAATCTGGGTGATTACTTAATCGTAGGATTATCTACAGATGAATTTAATCTTCAAAAACAAAAAAAATCGCATCATTCCTATGAACATCGAAAATTCATTTTAGAAACAATTGATTTTGTGGATGAAGTGATTCCCGAAAAAAACTGGGAACAAAAAATTTCAGATATTCAAAAGTACGATATAGATACATTTGTCATCGGTGATGATTGGAAAGGGAAATTTGACTTCTTAAAGGAATATTGTGAGGTCATTTACCTTCCGAGAACAGAAGGCATTTCAACTACCCAAATCAAAAAAGACATGGCTAGTTTATAGAAGCACTAACTTAAAGAGGCTTGAAGTAATTCAGTTGCTTCTTTTTTTTCTTGTTTGCTGAGATAAGTATTTAATTGTTCGAACATTTAAGGAGTCTAAAATGAAATCAAAGATTTTAATGAAATATAGAAGTCTATTGGTCAGAGTATACTCAATTGCTTTTAGAACAATTGGGCTTTTGCCCAGGAATGAAAAATTAATCATCTTCGAAAGCTATTCCGGCAAACAATTCAGCTGTAATCCACGAGCAATTTTTGAGTATCTTGAGGAAAATAAAGATAAATATGATTACCGATTAATCTGGAGTATAGATAAAAGAAACAAAGATTTATTTGATAATTTAGATGTGAAATATTTAAAAAGATTCTCTCTCAAATGGCTATGGTATATGGCTACAGCGAAATATTGGATAACAAACAGCCGCTTGCCGTTATGGATCCCAAAACCGAGAAAAACCACATATGTGCAGACTTGGCACGGAACTCCCCTAAAAAAACTTGCAAATGACATGGACGAAGTACATATGCCCGGCACGACGACTGAACAATATAAAAAAAACTTCCTGAAAGAAGCTAGTAAATGGGATTATCTCATTTCACCTAACGCTTACTCTACGGAGATTTTTAGAAGTGCTTTTCAGTTTAAAAAAGAAATTATTGAATCTGGTTATCCGAGAAACGATTTATTATATGCAGAAAATAGAGACGATATTAGTAAAAGGATTAAAAGAAAACTAAATATTGACGATAATAAAAAAATCATTTTGTATGCACCTACATGGAGAGACAATGAATTTTATGGTGTGGGAAAGTATAAATTTGACTTACAACTTGACTTAGAAGAATTACAAAAAGAATTTGAAGATTCTGCTGTTTTTTTATTAAGGATGCATTATTTAGTGCGAGAAAACTTTAATTTGCAAAAATATCATCATTTCATTAAAGATGTTTCTTTGTATCAGGATATCAGAGATTTGTACTTGATAAGTGACATATTAATTACTGATTATTCATCAGTTTTCTTTGATTTTGGCAATCTAAAAAAACCTATCATTTTTTATACCTATGATTTAGAACTGTATAGAGATAAATTAAGAGGCTTTTATTTCGATTTTGAGCAAAATGCCCCAGGTGAAATTGTAGTAAATAAAAAAGAACTTTATTTGAAATTGAAAAATATTATTCAAATGGGCTCTATACCAAATAAATACAATCAATTTTATAATGAATTTTGCTCTATTGAAGATGGTTTTGCTGCTAAAAGAGTAATTGAAAGGATTTTTTAGAGTCAGGAAGGAGGTTAGTATTATATTCTCATTAATTATTCCAGTTTATAATGCGGAAAAGTACTTATTAGAGACGATAAATAGTGTCATTAACCAAACGCTTGATTTTGAAAAATATGTTCAAGTCATTTTAATTGATGATGGTAGCACAGATGATAGTAAAAAAATTTGCGAAGAACTGCAAAAAAAGTACCCAAACAATATAAATTATAAAAGGATAAATAATACTGGCCCATCTGCAGCGAGAAATATGGGACTGAAACTAGTCAATGAAACATCTGAATATATTGGATTTCTTGACTCTGATGACAAAATATCTCTTGAGGCCCTCTATCAAGTAAAATCTTTTTTTGAGGCAATGGGAAGTAAGGTAAACATTGCAGTCTTACCGATACATTATTTTGGTTGTAGAGAAGGCGAACATAAATTGAATTATCGCTTTCTTAAAGGAAATAGGGTAGTTAACATTTTGAATGAATATGACGCTCCTCAATACTTTATAGGGGGAAGTTTTTTTAAAAAATCTCTTCTGCAAAAATATGGTTCAAAATTCAATGAAGATTTGGACTTTTGGGAAGACGCCCTTTTTATGAATAAATTGATATTAAACGAGTCTTGTTACGGGGTTGTAGCAAACGGAAAGTATTTTTACAGAAAAAGGTTCGAAAGCAATTCGTTAGTTGATACTTCTTGGTCATCAAAAAAACGTTATACAGATTTTTTGAAAAATTCTTATTCAGTTTTATTTGAATGGTCTAAAGAAATTTATGGTGAGATACTTCCTTATGTACAATATTTAACTGCTTATCATATTAAACTATATTTATACCCTAAAAATAGAGATCAACCTATAGATATTTTGAATACTAAGGAATTTAATCAATTTATTCTTGAGTTTAAATATATTTTAAGTGAAATAGAATCTAAATATATTCTGTGTCAAAACATGAATAGTTACTATAAAGAGCTAATGTTAGAGTTTAAGAATGAGAAATATTTATATGCTCACGGTGTTGAAAAGCTAAAAAAGAAAAATATCACTATAAATGATGTTAAATATAAAGGATACTTTTTAGTTTTAAAAGGCCATTTTATTAATGAACTTTATGAGATGAAAAAAGATGACAGAATTTATCTAAAATATTTTAATAAAAAAATATATGCCAAACAAATACAACTAGATGAAAAAATAATTATATGGGGCCATAAAGTTAGAGATTATAAATATGCAGGTTTTAGTTTAAAACTTCCCATTTGGATTTTAAAATTTTCAATCGGATTAGAGGGAGAAAATTTTTCAGTAGTACTCAATGAAGTTAATTTATTAAAAACTCTTCATAAAAAACTATTATGTATGAATAGTTTAATTGGAAAGGCGAAATGACATGAGTATATTAGATGTAAAATATGATGAGATAAAGGGAAGTTTGAAGATACTTTGCGAATTTAGTAAAGATGAAAATTTCCATGCTTTTTACTTAGAAAAAAAAGTAAATCATCGAGATACAGAGCTTCTTGAAAGAATAAGAATTGAATATGAAGAAATCAATAGTACCTCACTATGGTTAAACGTTGATCTTAACATAATTTTCACTTCCTGTAATATAAGCGAAAGTTTCTGGTCAGTATATATGATGACATCATCGGGGAAGAAATTATTAAAATTTGATCATGGCGAAAAAACTACTTTTTCCCTATTTTATACCTCATCAATATTCTATATACAAAGTTAGACCTTATATTGCAAAAGATTGTTCTTTAGCATTCTTTATAAGGCCCATTGATTTTATACCGGTTTTAAATGAATTTAAACAAAACGTAAATAATCAATTTCAATTAAATATTGAATGTGTGGGAGCTGACTACAAAAGCCTTTTGAATAGTCAATTTTCGTTATCTCTTTTAAGACGGGATCAACCTGATTTATATTTTTACTCAGATGAGATAAATATAGCAAAAGATGATAATTCATCGGAAAATTTATATTTCTGTATACCAAAAGATTTATTAATAAATAATGATTTGTATGATGTATTTTTAAAAGCAGAAGTGCCCTTAAATAATGATAATGAATTATTATCCAATCAAAAAGAAGTATATTTAAAAGTTAATATAGAGAAAACTATAATAGGAGTACTCCAAGAAAATAATTATCCTATAAATGAGTTTTACTCTTTAAAGGCAAGTGAAAATGCTTTAAATCAACTTTCTTTTCAAACAGTCAAAAAACTTTCTGCAAATATTAGTAAAGTTGATAACGATGAGGACGAGCAGAAATTTACATTGGAAATAAAAGGAGTAAAACTGTTTGTAGACACTCATTCCCAGCTGTTTTTTGTGCTGAAAAGAAGAAGAAAACTTGGAAAAGAAGTTGAATATTATGACGAGATTGCACTTCCATTAGAATTTAATGAGAGTCATTTTACAGCAAAAATATTAAAATCAACTACTTTTTCTGAGTCTATTCTTAAAGGAAATGAAGTCTGGGATGCTTTTATTCGCATAAATAAAGAAAATTACTTTATAGAAAGCGAAGTTAGCGTAAATAAAGAAACAACTTATTCATTTAATTACTTTAAAACAAACTCAAAGCATTTAATAAATTCAGATGCTAAATTTTTTATAAACGGAAAATCTAATCTATCTCTTTTTATTTCAGACCGACAAACAGTAGGAACTAAACCGATCAGAATTGCTGTAATGGGCACTTGCTTCAGTAGAAACCCTTTTAACTCCAGAGATTATTTCAATCCTGGATATAAGAAGATTTATGAGTGTGTTTATACTCAATTCCACTCTTCAATAGTGAGCTTGGTTTCTGAGCCAACCCCTTTTACTCGTGATGATTTTAAAGATATAAAAGAGCAAGATATCAACTTTGTTGAAACAGATTTCAAAAAAGATTTTTTTGAAAAACTTAAAAATTCACAGCCGGATTATCTCATTATTGACCTATACTCGGACGCTGCAAAATCACTTATTCAGTTTAGCGAACAACAATTTGTCAGTGCAAGTTTTATTATAGAACAAAGCCAGTTTTTTAAGAATTTAAGAAATGTAACTATTATTAACCATACTAATAACAAAAAATATTTTGAAATATACAAAAAATCCCTTGATAACTTTATCAACAAATTGACAGAGGTCATACCCGCATCAAAAATCATTTTAAACAAAGGTCGTTTTACGAGTAAATATAAAGATAGTAATGGGGAAATTAAACCTTTTGGAGATCAGGATTTAATTAATAGGAATAATTATTTTTGGGACAAAGTTGATAATTATTTTGAATATAAGCTACCTAGCGTTAAAATTATTGACTTGACAAATACACCATTTATTGGTGATGAGAGATATCCTTTCGGAAAATCATTCTCTCATTACGAATCAGCATATTATAAAAAATTTATGGATCGTTTAAATTCGATAGTACTTGAAGATATACAAACAGAACTAAGGTGATTATAAATCATTTTAATAAGGAGAAATTAAGTTGAAACATCCATTAATCAGTGTAGTCTTACCTGTTTATAATGTGGAAGCCTATGTAGAAGAATGTCTTCAATCTATAATTGGCCAAACATTGGGTTTTGAGAAAATTGAAGTTATTTTAGTCAATGATTGTTCAACGGATGGCACAGCGGCTATTCTAGATCGATATGCCGAGCAGTTTACAAATATAAGAGTAATACATTTGGAACAAAACTGCGGAGCACCTGGAAAACCAAGAAATATTGGAATTAATAAAGCTAAAGGTGAATATATTATATTTTTAGATCCTGATGATTACATTCCAAAAGATGCTTATGAAAAATTATATAAGGTCATGGAAAAAAACAAATCAGATTTCGTTATGGGCAAAATGCTAAGCTTTAATGATGAAACTGGAAATACACATGAACATATAACATTTAAAAATTATTTTATGCATAAGCATTATAATAATGTAAATATTGAAACTGTTCCATTTTTCCTTCAAGTAAAAACAGCTGTCTACTTAAAATTAGTAAAAACAAGTTTTTTAAAAAAGCATAGTATTTTATTTCCAGAGGGTATGAGAAATGGGGAAGATAAAATTTATGATATGGCTCTCTTCACAAAAGCCGAAAAGTTCAGTTATATACCTGAGTATATTTATTATTATAGGACAAGAAATGATGCAAACAATCTATCGTTGACACAGCAAAATATTAAAAATACCTTAAAAAATGATGTAACTGCTGCATTAAAAATAAAAGAATTTTTAAATGAAGAAGAATACTTTTATTTTCAAATAAATGCTTTTAGGTCTCTATTGTGGAAAATTTGTGATCCTGATTTCAACAATATGTCTGTAACTGAGAGGCTTGAGATATTTGAAATGATTAGACCTGTTGTACAAGGATTTAACCCTGATATTACCGGAAAATATTTTTCTATTGAGAAACCTTTACTTAGTTTGATTGAAAAAAATTTCTTACTAGAAGCTTTAGAATACAATTCTATGATCGTCTCAAGAAGATGGTGGTACAATACAGGAATAGAATTGCAAAAAATGTTTAAGCGGCAGCAAGCCATCAAAAACTCACTATCTTGGAGAATAACTAAAATCTTCAGAAGCAAAATAAAAGCAACTAAGTTGAAATATAAAATTAAGGAGAAATTGGTTAGTGATTGAAACTACATTATTGATTCCTGTTGGCACCCAAGATAACAACTTAATGCAAACATACATTGATTTTGTTAAAGGTCAAAGTATGAATTGGAATAGATTGGAGATATTTTTTGTTGTAGACGACAATGATATAGCTGATCAAAATCTAGATGAGAATGTACATTTAATTAGTAGTAAAAATTTTAATATTTCATTGAGTAAAGGAAAGTATGTATTCCTTTCAAATATTGAATATCGCTACGATTCAAATTTATTGAAAAGACTTTCTGAAAAGATGAATATAAATGGGGTATCTGTAATAAAAGCATATAGATTGTTAAATAACAATTTATATGAAAATATAATTGCTTCGAGGATAATGCCAAAACAATATTTGGTTGAGACCGGTTTCTTCTCAGAAAATACTTTTAATCGTGATAATTTAGTTCAATTCTTTTTTGAGCAAGATACAAAGAATATTGAAATGGATTATTTGGGAGAGTGTTTTGTAGATAATGAATTTATTGAATATAGTTATCAATGTCATATCCAATCTTTTAAAAAAATCGTCAGCTTAAATAATGAGCAATTTCTTACGGAATTTGGAGAACTGATATTGGAAACATTAATGTCTTATGTAGATACGAATGTTTTTTTGAATAATTTACTTGATAAAGATCATAGGGATGCGTACGATACAATAAAAAAGATAAGTGAAATTGTTAAGGTAGAGGAGATTTATAACTTTAATGAAGTAGGTTATGGAACCTTTGTTAAATTGATCCAGAAAAATTGTTATTATGAAGCAACAGAGTTTATGAAATTGTTAAAGAGTAAAAGACATTGGTTCAACCAATCAAGAACTTATAAATCTTATTTTGCGAGAGTTCCGTTGTTTGAAAAATCGTTATCTTGGAAATTAACGAAGCCTTTGAGAGACTTAAAGTATCAATTCGGCCATATCAAGCAGATGCTATATAAATATCTTCTTATTTCTTTTACATATATAGTGAAGCTGTTATATAGAAAAGATGTATGGTTAGTCGGAGAGAGATTTGATCAAGCTGAAGACAATGGATACGCCTTCTTTGAGTATTGTAGAACAAATCATCCAGATAAAAAAATCTTTTATATTATTGAAAAAGGTTCCCCGCATGCTGAAAAGGTAAAACGCTTAGGAAATATACTTTATCACTCCAGTTTTAAACATAAATTATATATGTTTTTAGCTAATGCATATATAAGTGCATGGACATTTCAAGAAGGTTTGTATCCATGGCCTTTAAAGGTGTATAACAAGTATTATAAAAAAGTTTTAAGCAACAAATATAATATCTGTCTGCAACATGGTTTAATTATGTATAACATTTCACCTTATTTGCATAAAGAGAAGTATAATCAAGATCTCGTTATTAGCAGTTCAGAAAAAGAAAAAGAGATTATACTTAATACCCTAGGTTACAATAGTGATGAAGTTGTCGTAACTGGTCTTTCGAGGTTCGATAGGCTGTCAAAAAATAAATCAAATAAAGACCAGATTTTAGTTATGCCGACCTGGAGAAGAAGTTTAGTTCAAATGAATAAGCATAACTTTTTAAAATCTAAGTACTTCCTCTCTTACCAGAATTTGCTTAAAAATGAGAAGTTCCTTAATATGATAGAGGATAAGGGAATTGAAGTCAAATTTTATATACATTATCAAATGCAGAAGTATATAAAAAATTTCAATGTTGATCATCCACAGATTGAAATTTTAACCAAAAGTAATGCAATAGTATCTGATTTGATTGGAGAAAGTTCTTTATTGGTTACAGATTATTCATCTGTTTCTGCTGATTTTTTGTTTATGAATAAACCAGTTGTTTTTTATCAATTTGATCCTTATGATAATCATTCCATCAGAGTAAAGGAGATTAAATCTGAAGACATTGGAATAGTTGCATCAGAAGAAGAAACTGTTGTAAATAACATAATTGAGATATGTCATAGAAACTTTGAAATAGATAAGCAATTTAAAGAGAATTCTAAGAAGATCTTTAAATTTAAAGATGATAAAAATAATGAACGTATCTATAATACGATCTTAAACACTGTAAAAAGAGCAAATAGATAAGAACATTGTAGAAAAAACCGATGGATTAAATCTGTCGGCTTTTTCTATACATTAAATTTAGACAGCTACAATGTGAAAAAAAACTTAATATCTGTTACAATATTCACCGGTGCTTTCAAATTTCTTTAACCGAAAGATCCAAAAAATCATTTAAGTCTAAGGAAGATAAACAATGAATGCATTAGTAAGAATCGTAAAAGAGCAAGTGACATCGTTTCCTTTAATTTTGCGCTTAGCTTCGTATGAGACAAAGTCTCAGTATCAGATGAATTATCTTGGCGTATTATGGCAGTTTCTCAATCCTCTCATTCAAATGCTGGCGTATTGGTTTGTATTTGGTATGGGGATTCGTAACAGCAAGCCAGTCATAACAGGTATTGGAGAAGTGCCTTTTATTGTTTGGATGCTGGCTGGTTTGATTCCGTGGTTTTTTATTAGCCCGACGATTCTGGATGGATCAAACAGTGTATTTAAACGGATCAATATGGTGGCGAAAATGAATTTTCCGATCAGTTCACTGCCTTCTGTTGTGATTGCTTCAAATTTATTTAGTTATTTTGTAATGATGGGTGTTTATGTCATTGTCCTTTTAGCAAGCGGTATTTATCCTAGCTTGCATTGGATACAATATATTTACTATTTAATCTGCATGATTGTGTTTATGTTTTCATTTAGCTTGTTTAACTCTACAATCAGTGTGCTTGTCAGAGATTATCAATTTCTGCTGCAGGCCGTAACCAGATTATTGTTTTTTTTACTTCCGATTTTTTGGAATATCTCAGAGCAGCTCGGGAAAAACCACCCGAATCTTCTGCCTGTGCTTAAGCTGAATCCAATTTATTATTTGATAGATGGATTTAGGAACAGCTTCTTAGACGGAAAATGGTTTTTCCAAGACATGAAGTACACGCTGTATTTCTGGCTGTTCACATTCCTTTTATTGTTAGTGGGTTCTATTCTGCATATGAAATTCAGAGACAAGTTTGTTGACTTTCTTTAATACGTAAGGAGATTGTACGATGAAACTAAAAGTTTCGTTTCGAAATGTTTCAAAGCAATATCATTTGTATAAAAAACAATCGGACAAGATAAAAGGATTGTTTTTTCCGGCTAAGGATAATGGTTTTTTTGCTGTGCGGAATGTCTCCTTTGACGTGTATGAGGGAGAGACAATCGGCTTTGTAGGGATAAATGGATCAGGGAAATCAACCATGTCTAACCTGCTGGCTAAAATTATTCCGCCGACCAGTGGTGAAATTGAAATGAACGGCCAGCCGTCGCTGATTGCGATTGCTGCCGGTTTAAATAACCAATTAACGGGCCGGGACAATGTCCGGCTCAAGTGTTTGATGATGGGGTTAACCAATAAAGAAATTGATGATATGTATGACAGCATCGTTGAATTTGCCGAGATTGGCGATTTTATTAATCAGCCGGTTAAAAACTATTCCAGCGGGATGAAATCGCGTCTCGGTTTTGCGATTTCCGTGCATATTGACCCTGACATTTTAATTATTGACGAAGCGCTTTCTGTAGGGGACCAAACGTTTTATCAGAAGTGTGTAGACAGAATAAATGAGTTTAAAAAGCAAGGAAAAACGATTTTCTTTGTCAGCCACTCAATCGGTCAGATTGAAAAGATGTGTGACCGTGTTGCTTGGATGCACTATGGCGAGCTTCGTATGTTTGATGAAACAAAAACGGTTGTCAAAGAGTATAAAGCGTTTATTGACTGGTTTAATAAGCTGTCTAAAAAAGAAAAAGAGACATATAAAAAAGAGCAGACGGAAGAGAGGAAGAAAGAAGATCCTGAAGCGTTTGCCCGTTTCCGCCAAAAGAAGAAAAAGCCGAAATCATTGGCTAATGCGGTTCAAATTGCTATTTTGTCTATCCTGACTGTATTCATGGCAGGAACGATGTTCTTTAATGCTCCGCTTCGTACAATTGCTTCGTTTGGTGCTATCCCGCAAAATGAAGTGAAGAATCATCATGGTAATGCAAAGGGCAAGTCAGAGGAACGCTTAACCGCAGTCAATAAGCAAGGGTTTATAGCAAATGAAAAAGCGGCTGCTTATAAGGATCAGGGTTTGAAACAGAAGGCTGACGTTACACTGCCATTCGGTACAGAGGTGTCGGTAGCTGCAAAAGGCAAACAGGCATCGAAAATAAAGTTTAACGGACAGTCTTATTTTGTGAAAAAGAGCGCTGTTGCAGTTAACATGAAACATGCTGAATTGCATGCCGCTGCATTTACGTCTTATGTATCGCAAACCGCAGCATCTTCCTATGAATACTTTCTGAAATTCCTGGGAGACAGCAGAACCAGCATTCAATCCAAATTGAATGGATACACTGAAGGGGATACGGCTGACGGCAGAAAAACGTTAGATTTTGATTATGAAAAAATCAGCTATGTGCTGGAGAATGATAAAGCAACAGAGCTTATTTTTCATAACATTTCTCCTATCAACCCGGCGTCACTATCCTTAAGTGATAGCGATGTATTGTATGACAGCAGCAAGAAGCGTTTTCTTGTGAATACAGATGATCAGGTTTTTGCAGTTGATAATGAAGAGCATACACTGACTTTGATGTTGAAATAAAAAAAGGCTATTGGATGAATGTCCAATAGCCTTTTTGTTTAGATTTCTTCTTTGTTTAGTAATCCTTCCATAAATGGAACGAGCTGATCGCGAAGCTCTTTATCCTGCATCGCAAATTCTAGAGTTGTTGTGATAAAGCCGAGCTTTTCACCAACATCATAACGCTTGCCTTCAAAGTCGTAAGCAAACACTCTTTGAATTTCATTCAGTTTTTGAATGGCGTCTGTGAGCTGAATTTCTCCGCCGGCGCCAACCTGCTGCTCTTCTAAATACATGAAGATCTCAGGCGTGAATACGTAACGGCCTAAGATGGCAAGATTAGAAGGTGCTGTGCCTTTAGGCGGTTTTTCAACGAAGTTTTTCACCTGATAACGGCGGCCTTCACTTGTCAGCGGGTCAATAATGCCGTAGCGGTGTGTTTCTTCTTCAGGCACCTGCTGAACACCGATAATAGAAGAAAGCGTTTTTTCATATTCATCCATTAATTGGCGCAACCCTGGTGTTTCAGCCTGAACAATATCGTCTCCAAGCAGTACCGCAAACGGCTCATCGCCGATAAAGTTGCGCGCGCACCAGACAGCATGTCCGAGACCTTTAGGTTCTTTTTGGCGGATATAGTGAATGTCAGCCAGGTTAGAAGCCTTTTTCACTTTTTCAAGCAGCTCAGTTTTTCCTTTTTCTTCTAAGTTTCTTTCAAGCTCAGGAGAGTAATCAAAATGATCCTCAATCGCACGCTTGCTTTTTCCTGTTACGATAATAATATCTTCAATACCGGCTTCAACAGCTTCTTCAATTATGTATTGAATGGTAGGTTTATCAACGATAGGAAGCATTTCTTTCGGCATTGCTTTCGTAGCCGGCAAGAATCTCGTTCCGAGACCTGCGGCAGGGATTATGGCTTTACGTACTTTTTTCAATTTCAAAGCACCTTCCTTAAGAACAGATTTAGGGTCACTCTTTTGAATGCAGAGTATTTAAAATGTTTGAGTTTCTTTTCTCATCAATACCCTATTTTCATTCTGTTAAACACATTTAATCATATAAGAAAAACCAATATTAAACAAGAGTCAATTCAGTGACTTTGGGGTTGAGGAAATACAAAAAAATATCATTAATTGATAGATAAAACAGTTTCACCTGATCCGGTATTTCAAGAAATATAACAGCTTCTTCATCTCTAGAGCCTGCTCAGCAAAAGTGATATAATGTAGTTCTGAAAATGTGACTGTACGAATTTATTCGAAAGGTAATAAATAGATGATGACGATTAAGGTTTCTACTCCAAAATTAGCATTTGTTTGTCAAGAGCTGAATGCTGCAAAAAAGTTTAGTATCAATACGATCGATTGGAATTATCCAATGGAAATTGTCACTTTACATCATGAGCCCAATGGGCCTTCTTCTTTTAAAGATACTGCTGTTATTAATATGTACAGCTACTTTAAAGGTTCTGAACCTCAGAAAGATAAAATCAAGCATCCGATTGAACAAGACGGTTTAACATATATTCAAGAACCAAATAAGCCAATTTATCGTTATTACAATAATGGACGTTATATCAAATATCAAAGGTTTACAGCATCAGGAGAACTTGCTGTCATTGATTACTTTAATGAAAGCAGGCAAAGATTTAAAAGGGAAGAATATGATTTGTCTGGATATGTACACAGCTTAATGTACATGGATCTGGACACTAACAAACCGAAGCAGCATCTTTATTTAAGGGCAGATGGCACTTGTTATATGACAAAATGGTATAAGAATGATGGAACAACTGAAAAAATTGTCATTTTTGACGAAAAAGAGAATATAGTCAGTGTATTGTATTCAGAAAATGAACTTTCCCGTTATTTTCTGAGCCGCTTGATAAAGGAAGCGGATTATTTATTTATGACTTCTGAAATTGAGTTATATACTACATTAAAAACTCTTTCAGTTGAATATTCCTCCATGTATCTAGGTTTTATAGAGACGAATGAGATGTTGGAAAACCCTGAAAAGGAAATAGGCCACCTTGATGCTTTCGTGGTTCCTTCCTTGAAGAGATATCATGACATAATTAAAAATACGGGGCCTCGCACAAATATTTATTACGTTTCTGAAGAGCCGTTTACCCGCAAGCGTTTTGTGGACAAACTAATAGATCAGGTGCCATTTAATAATCAATTGAAGGATATGAATGTTGAGCTGTTAATGGCAGATTGGCAATCAAAATCCGATTTATATTTGTCATCCAAGGTTGAATTTAAAGGCTGCATTCCTCCCCATTCTGTGGGCCGCCATAAAATGTATTGGAAGTTAAAAAATAAAAAGAGCGGCACTGAAAGCACGTTTAACGCAAAAGTAAACAGCGAGGAAGAACTAATATTTACCGTAAGCGGTACACTTCGTATTCACTCTGTATTAGATCAGTTGTCCACCATTGAATTGTATCTCTGTTCCGAGTGGGATAATAGCTTCTTTGCATCAGGTGTGCGAATAACCGATTCAAAGGAAATTCCATTATCAGAACAAAGTATTTCAGGCTGGCAAGTTACTTTAGAAAAAGAAAATAATTATTTGAGTGTTCAGACTGCCGAGGGATTTCGGAGAAAATTAATGAAACGGCTGTTTGTGAAAAAATAGCAGACAAGGTTTTACCAGAAGAAGGAGCTTGAAGATGAGAAGGATCTTTTCACTAATATATGAAATAGACATTGAAAAAGGCGGCATTACAAGCTCTATGATGTCAAGATCTTTTACATTTGCGGAGCGCGGCCATAAAATCGATTTGGTTACACTTGATTATAAAGACAATTATGATCAGATTGAGCAAGTGCTGAAGAGCGCTGGAAGGCTGCATGCTGATGTGAATATCCTCAATATTTATGATGACTATAAAAATCAGCATAAGCATATGAAAGTTGGGGAAGTGCAACAAAGTTACTATGATCAAAATCGTAATCGCTTTGAAGAACCATACGCTGCGTATCATAATAAGGAAAAATTAGAAACGGAATACTTCAAGAATGGCTTATATATAAAAAAGAAAAAATGGGATGAGTCGGATAATCTTTTATATGTAGATCATTTCAATGAAAATATGCAAATGACAAAGCGAGAATTCTTTCATGGCGGTTATGTAAATAAAACTGTGATTTTCGATACAAGAAGCGGAAAAATCAATCAAATTCACTACACAGCACCCGACGGTTTCTGTTATTTAACAGAATGGTACCATTTTAAAACAGGAGCCAGTCAAGGAGTTATGCTGTTTGGCCGTGGTGAAAAGGAAGCTGTATTTTTCAAAAACAAGCACCAGTTTCATACACATTGGCTTGAAACGTTATGTGAGAAAGAAAAGGACCCTATTATCATCTGTGATGGAGTCGGAAGTGCTTCAAAAGTAAATGAAATGCGTGCAGGATTGGCAAAACGATTTTACTGTGTTCACTCAAATCATTTAGATTATCCTTATACGTTAGGCAGCAAAGTTCGAAACAATCATCAATATGCGATGGAGCATATTAAGGATTATGACGGGCTGATCGTATTAACGAATGAACAAAAAGAAGATATCATGAAGGATTTTGAGTCGAACAATAATATTTTTGTTATTCCTCATGCACCAAGAAGGCTTGAAAAATTACAAACGTATGAAAAAAAGAAAAACGAGTTTGTCATGGTGGCCAGATATCATGAGGAAAAAGGGATCGATAAGGTCATAAAAGCAATGGGAATCGTAAAAAAATCCCGGCCGGATATTGTCCTGAATATATATGGCAGCGGTCCCGGCTATGAGGAATACCAGCAATTGATCGATGATCTTAAGTTAGATAATGTACATTTAAAAGGGTATGTCGCAAATCCCGCTCCATTTTATCAGCAGGCGCTTGCCACATTATTAACATCAAAATTTGAGGGGTTTAGTCTCGCGATTTGTGAATCGTTTTCGTGCGCAACCCCTGTTATCAGTTTTGATGTGAAATACAGCCCGAGGGAGCTCATAAAAGAACACGAAACGGGAATGCTTGTAGAACCTGATCATATTGACCTGCTTGCTGAAAGTATCATTTATTTGTACGACAACCCTGAGAGAGCCATTCAATACGGAAAAAATGCAAAGAACTTAATGGATACTGAATATAGTGAAGCCCGATTATTTGAAAGATGGGAAGAAGTATTTGAAATAACGAAATAGTACGTTTTTGCACCATTTTTGTTCATTATATGAGCTTTATGTGAAGAAATAGAAGCGGATAAGGATAGAGGTGTCATGGTGAAAATCACTGCAGCAGTACCCACATACAACTCAGAACATTTTATCTCCCGCTGCCTGGATAGTCTGGTTCAACAAACCATGCCGAATAATGAGTACGAAATTATTTGTGTAGATGATTGTTCACAGGATGGCACGGTTTCAATATTAAAAAAGTACAGTGAACAGTATTCTAATATAACGGTTATAGAACGAGAAAAAAATTCGGGAGGGCCGGGGAGAGCCGCGAAACCAAGCGATACGTGCTGCGAACGGTGAATACATTTTTTTTATTGATTCCGATGATTATGTAGGAATCGAAGCGTTCGAGAGAATGTATCAATTTGCAAAACAGCATGATTCAGATATTGTGCTTGGGAAAATGGTCGGTGTAAACGGCAGATCGGTCCCGCAAGCTATTTTTAAGGAAACGAAACCTGAGGCGGATCTTGTAAAATCTCCGCTTGTTTACTCAATAGGACCGACAAAACTTTTTAAAGTTTCACTGCTTAGAATGCATGACATATATTTCCCCTCTAATATACAGGCTACAGAGGATCAGGTATTTGTCATGCAAGCTTATTTAGAAGCGGACAAAATTTCTGTCCTGGCCGATTATGATTATTACTATGCTGTACAGCATGACGGCGAGCATATGACGTTTGCATACGTTGCGCCTCAAAGCTACTATGGCGCAATGAAGGTAATCATAGATATGATTCGTAATAGCCGTCTTTCACATAATCGCAAAATGAAGTTTATGGCGAAGTTTTTGAATCGTCATTTTGATTTTTCCAGAACAACGGACTTTACCGTAACAATCGAGGACGAACGGGAGCAGCAAAAATGGATGACAGAGCTACATCATTTTGTTGAACAAAATATACCACGGGAAATTGATAAACTTGTTCATTCTCATACGCGGTTAAAATTACACTTTGTACGCCATAATGACCTAAAGGGCTTAAAGCAGTTTGAAGCTGATAAAGAAAATATGGCACAATATACGTCAGTTAAAAATGGTCATATCATAGCAAACTATCCCAGCCTTATCTCATATCATTTGGCAGAGAATGAACGGATTGTTGATGACAGAAACAAAATCAGTCATTACGTGAGCGAATTTCAAATGAAGGACAACACTTTCACATTAAGAGGGTCGGTTACCCACACGGCTTTACAACCAGAGCATCAAGCTATGCAAACTTTATACGGCATTTGGGTGCACCGTGATAGAAAAACTGAAAAAATCATTTCCCCAGTGTATTCTAAGGACGGAGAATTTGAATTTCTCACGAAGTTTACTGATTTGGCTATTCATGAAGAAGATATTGGTGTTTGGGATTTCTTTATTGAATCGGGGATAGACGGCTATAAAAAACGCGTCCGAATTGGCAGCAGCAGAGAACCGTATCCTTATTCAAAACATGCTAAATATATTGGGAATAACGGGGAATATGCTTTCAGCGCACGGCCGTACTTTACTAAAACCTATGATAATTTGTCGGTGGATATCAGAAAGCAGGAAGTTCTGAAAGTCGAATTCAGAGATAATGATTCGGACCAGCATTTAACGTTCGTATTTCCTGGAAGCCAATTGTTTTTTCCGAAGCAATCTTTATTATTGCTCGAATGCAATAACCAAGAGTTTTTAATACCAATAAAAAATCAAATCAGTTCAGCTGATGGGACAGTGATACAGGTTGATCGGAATCTCGTTCAGCAAAAGTTTGCTCCGGCTTATTTACAAAACACCAATATTGTTTTATCCATTAATTCTTATAAAACCACATTGGTTCCGAAAAAGGATGTCAGTGTGTACTTTTGCAGTAAAAATATTGAAAAAAAGCTATGGTGCTTTAAAATAAAGAAGAAAGTAGATCTATTTATACAATCGGACCAATCGAAATTCTATCTAACAGCCCGTTAAACAAAGAAACCAGGTGACAAATATGAAAAAACTAAAAGTTATGACCGTTTTCGGGACCAGGCCTGAAGCGATCAAGATGGCACCGCTTGTGCTTGAATTGAAAAAATATCCTGAAATAGATTCCTATGTAACGGTCACTGCACAGCACAGACAGATGCTCGATCAGGTGTTAGACGCGTTTCACATCAAGCCTGACTTCGATTTGAACATTATGAAGGAGCGCCAGACACTGGCAGAGATTACGTCCAACGCACTTGTGAAATTGGATGAGCTGTTTAAAGATATCAAACCTGATATTGTGCTTGTCCATGGTGATACGACGACGACGTTTGCCGGAAGCCTAGCCGCTTTTTACCATCAAATTGCTGTCGGTCATGTGGAGGCGGGGCTCCGTACAGGGAATAAGTATTCCCCGTTTCCGGAAGAGCTCAATCGACAGATGACAGGGGCGATTGCTGATTTGCATTTTGCTCCGACAGGCCAGGCGAAAGACAATTTATTAAAAGAAAACAAAAAGGCCGCCTCTATTTTTGTAACGGGCAATACAGCGATTGACGCACTCAACACAACGGTTAGGGATGGTTACTCACATCCTGTTCTCGATCAGGTGGGTAAGGATAAAATGATTCTCTTGACCGCTCACCGCCGGGAAAATTTGGGTGAGCCAATGGAAAATATGTTCAAGGCCATCCGCAGAATTGTAGGGGAATTTGAAGATGTACAAGTCGTTTACCCTGTGCACCTGAATCCTGTTGTCCGGGAAGCGGCTCAGAAGCATTTTGGTGATTCTGACAGAGTGCATCTGATTGAACCTTTAGAGGTGATTGATTTCCATAACTTTGCAGCGAAATCGCATTTTATATTGACAGATTCGGGCGGCGTGCAGGAGGAAGCCCCATCTCTCGGGAAACCGGTGCTTGTTCTGCGTGATACGACGGAACGGCCTGAAGGAGTGGAAGCGGGAACGCTGAAACTTGCAGGGACGGATGAGGAAAACATTTATCAGCTGGCAAAACAGCTGTTAACTGATCATGATGAGTACAAGAAAATGTCCCAGGCTTCTAATCCGTATGGAGATGGAGAGGCTTCCCGCCGGATTGTGGAAGAATTGCTGTTTCATTACGGGTATCGGAAAGAACAACCGGATTCATTTACAGGCAAATAAAAAAGAAGCTTTGCACATTGTGCGAAGCTTCTTTTTGTTTTACTTTTCGAGGCTTTCCTTCAGCTCTTTTGTAATATCGGAAAGGGCGCTTTCATCAGCTTGGTAGTAGTAAATTCCATTGATTTTCGTGCCTGTACCTTTTAGTTCGTGCTGTTTAATATGTTTCCGGGCACCTTTGTAATCGGACTGGATATCCCACATGTTATCGAAGGTCAAGTTCGTTTTCACATTATCTTCAACAACTTTAAACATATCTCCGAATTTCGTGATAGAAGAAATATTAGCGCCTTTATTAATAATACCTTGGATGACTTGGCGCTGGCGGTCCTGGCGTCCGAAGTCGCCTCTCGGATCTTCTTTTCTCATCCGGGTATAAGCGAGTGCTTCTTTTCCATTCAGCGTGATTTCTCCTTTGCCGAACGAATAACCGTCATAACTAAACGCGAATGTGCTGTTAACTGTAATGCCGCCAAGTGTATCAACAACGTCTCTAAAGCTTTCCATGTTCACTTTTACAAAATAATCAACCGGGACATCGAGGAAGTTCTCAACAGTGTCTACCGTCATCTGCGTGCCGCCGAAAGCGTATGAATGGTTGATTTTATCCATTGTGCCTTTTCCGATAATTTTTGTATACGTGTCACGCGGAATGCTGACCATGTCGGTTGTATTCGTTTTTGGGTTAACGGTCATATAAATGAGCGTATCGGCACGGCCCTTATCGCCGTCGCGTTCATCCACACCCATGATTAAGACGGAAAAAGGATCTTTTTTATTGATACTGACTTCTTTATCCCTCTTTTTCGATTTATCAATGCTTTCATGAATACTTGCCACGGTTGAAGCTGCTTTATGCCATAAGTAGTATGCATAGCCGCCTGTTCCGAGTACAAATACGGCCACAATGGCTAAAATGACAAGTAACGCCTTTCTTTTTTTCTTTCTTTTTTCAGCTCTCATAATAAAGTCCTCGCTTTTTTGTAATCTAGTACGATTATAAGTTTCTTAATATTTGAAAACAACTAAAATTTGTCTGATTCTTTACAATAGACGGCTCCTTGTAACAAATGTTTCGGTATTTTAAGAAAATCCGCAAAAATTTTTCGTTGTTTTGAAAGAAATCTTAAAATAAGCTTAAAATTGTCGATAAAAAGTGGAGAGGTGATATAGGAATGAAAAAAATTGCTATTTTAATGTTCTCAATGCTGCTTCTTTTGTCTGCGTGCGGCACAGCTCAGAACTCATCAGGAGCAGAAACAAATTCAGACAGCCAGGATGCGGCTGCAGAAGAGACAGTAACGAAGGAAGGCACTTTTGCCGGTTTGGCGGACAGCCATACAATTGCAGTCACTATTGATGATAAAGAGACGTCGATTCAGGTTGGTTCAGACCTTCAGGACAAAATGAACAGCATTTCAGAAGGGCAAAAAGTTGTTGTCAAATATACAAAAGATTCAAATGGCGCTTTAATGCTTAAGGATCTTGAGACAAAGTAATAAAAAACTCTTAGGGGGTTCCATGTTTTGAAAAAAATGAAGCTCTTGCTTCTATCGTCAGTCACTGCGGCGGCTGTAGCATGTCCGGCGTTTATGCAGACTGCGAAAGCCGCTGATAAAACCATTTCGGTTAAGCTGAGTAATTATGTAGGCAGCAAATCAAGTTTGGATGTCGATATCATAGGCGGATATGAAATTCCCGGCTCAAGAATTGCGGATACGGAGCGATATGGAGGAGCAACCCGTTTTGATGTTGCCAATAATGTCGCCTCTGCCGGATGGACAAATCCAACGACTGTGGTCATTGTGAATCGGGACGCTTTTGCCGATGCGCTCTCAGCAACCCCGCTTGCCAAAAAGTACGATGCACCGATTTTATTAACAGATGCAGATTCGCTAACACCAAAAACAGAAAGCGAAATTGCAAAATTAAATCCTGACAATATTCTCATCATTGGCGGGACAATCAGTGTTTCTAAAAATGTAGAAAATACATTAAAAAAATATGGTTCTATCGATCGGATTGGAGGAGCAACCCGTTACGAGGTTTCTAAAAACATAGCCGATCGGATGGGGAATTACAGCCAGGCAGTAGTGGCCACAGGCATGGTCTTTACGGATGCCCTGTCAATCGCGCCATATGCTGCAATGAACGGTTATCCGATTTTACTTGCGGGAGACAATAACATCCGCAGTGATTACAAAATTCCAAGCAAGGTTACAATTGTCGGCGGTCCGTTGAGTGTCAGCACTGGTGTGGAAGCTGCATTAAAAAAGAAGGCAACTGTGAAACGGATTGGCGGCGTTTCCCGATATGAGGTATCTGCCAATATCGTTAAAGAATTAAATATGAAAGCAACAAAGGTATTTATGTCAAACGGCCAAACATTCGCGGATGCATTAACGGGATCTGTGCTTGCAGCAAAGCAGGGAAGCCCTTTACTGCTGGTTGAATCAGGCAGCCTGCCGTCACCAGTCGCTGATGTAGTAGCGTCAAAAGGAACTCAGTCATTTGCGCTGCTTGGAGGAAGCATTTCCATCAGTGATACGCTAAAGAACAAACTGGCAGATACTTTTGCAGGAACTGGATATACAGTCAAGTTAACCGGCGGAAACCTAGTGCTTTATAAAAACAGTACTGCAATCAAGACGCTTGGAACGTCTTTTACAGCACAGCCTAAAAAATATGCAACTGCAAATTCTATCAGTCTGAACGGAACGCCATATCTCGGAAACATGAAATTTACAATAGAGTCAGGCAAATATGTTCGGCCAATCAATGTGAATATCCCCTTTGAAGATTATTTAAAGGGTGTTGTTCCTCATGAAATGCCGGCCAGCTGGCAGAAAGAAGCGCTTAAAGCCCAAGCTGTCGCAGCGAGAACTTATTCCATCAGTTCGGCCGGAAAAGAAGTACAAGACACCACCGCTTTTCAGGTATATGGCGGATATGACTGGAATTCAAAAACTTCAGAAGTGGTCGAAGCTACAAAAGGAAAAGTTTTGAAATACAATGGGAATTTGATTTCAGCTACGTATTCCTCAAGCAACGGCGGCTACACAGAAGCGAGCGGTGAGGTGTGGAGCAGCCAGCTTCCTTATTTAATCGCCAAAAAAGATACGTACGACCCGCAAATCAGCTGGTCTCTGTCTTTAAATAAAACCCAGCTTGATAAGAGCAGTCTGAATCTGAAAAGCCCGGGTTCTTGGTGGAGCTCTAAAAATGAAACAAACTCATCATATTTGAGCGGTTTGAAAAGCTGGTTTATTAAAAATAAATACAGCAATGCCGAGTCTATCAAAATCACGAAAATATCCAGTGTGAAATTCAGCACGGAGAAAACTGCCGGTCAGCGGCCGGAAACAGCAAGCGTCACATTCTCATATTTCGTGAAAGAAAAATCAAATGGCTATATTCTGTCAAATGGAAGCCTCAGTGAAAAAACAGCAACAATTACTGTACCTGCAGCAGAGCTGAGAACGATGCTTGGCGCTTCCAATATGAAGAGTACATATGCTTCTGTCTCAAGCAATACAAACGCCTTTCTCATTAGCGGTAAAGGATACGGACACGGCATAGGCATGAGTCAGTACGGAGCCAATGCCAGAGCAGCTGCCGGACAATCTTATACAACAATTTTAAGTTTTTACTATCCGGGAACAACTCTATCAAGCTATTAAAAGATTGTTAGAGTCAAAGGAGGCGAGATGCCTCCTTTGTTCGTTATTTGATTTATGAATCATTATGAATCTTTGGAGGGACTATCTTTGCGGATCTTTCTTAAAAGCATACCTATGCTGATACTAGGAGTCGTGTTATTTGTACCAAATGCGTTTGCGGCCAACTCTGTTACAAGGCTGGATGGAGCAAGCAGATATGAGGTTGCAGTAAATGTATCAAAACAAGGCTGGAGCAGTGCAGGCACGGTTGTTATAGCAAACGGAACAGCATATGCCGATGTATTAACTGCTGCACCTTTGGCTTACAAATACAATGCCCCGATTCTATTGACGGAATCATCTAAACTGACTGCACCGACGAAAGACAGAATCAGCCAGCTTAAACCGAGCAAGGTCATCGTCATTGGCGGAACGATCAGTGTTTCTAACAACGTTGTAAGCGACATTAAAAAATTGGGTATTTCCAATGTGGAACGGATCGGCGGAAGAAGCCGCTATGAAGTTGCTCAAAATATTTCTAAAAAATTGTCTTCAAATTCAAATACAGTAATCGCAAATGGAACGGCATATGCTGACAGTCTGGCAATCGGTTCTTATGCTGCCCGTAATGGTATTCCAATTCTTCTGACGACTGAAAGCTCTATTCCCGAACCAACGAAAAATGCGATGAACAGCAAAGGAACAACATCGACTATTGTGGTCGGGGGAGAAATCAGTGTCTCAAAAAGCGTTTACAGCCAGTTGCCATCACCAACAAGGATCGGCGGGAACAGCCGTTTTGAAGTGGCTGCCAACATAGCGAAAAAGTATTATTCTTCATCAAAAGCTGCATTTGTCAGCAATGGCTATCAATATGCAGATGCTTTAGCGGGTTCTGTGCTGGCGGCGAAGCAAAATCGCCCAATGCTATTTACTGACGCCGGTTCATTGCCGACTGCGACAAGAACAGTCATCGGATCAAATAGCAAGAACACTTTCACAGTTCTTGGGGGAACCATTTCAGTTACCACAAATGTTGTGAATCAGCTGAAAAATGTGATTGTTGGCAAAAAGGTATTTGTGGATGCAGGACATGGTGGTTATGACAGCGGCGCGGTAGGTAATGGTTTAAAGGAGAAAGATGTTAACCTTGCCGTTGCTAAGCTTGTAAACAGCAAACTTTCCAATGGTGGAGCCATTCCGATTATGGCCAGATCTACAGATGTTTTCTTGGAGCTTTCAGAGCGGGTTGCAAAAGCAAAAAGCAATAATGCAAACCTGTTTGTGAGTATTCACGCCAATTCAGCGAGCCCAGCAGCAACCGGTACTGAAACCTACTATTATACAAAATATGAGTCAGAAAACAGCAAACGGCTTGCGACAGAAATACAAAACAGACTCTATAAAGCACTCAATACTCAAAACCGCGGCGTGAAAATCGGGAATTTCCATGTCATCAGAGAATCAACGATGCCGAGTAGTTTAGTGGAGCTGGCGTTCATTTCAAATGCGAACGACGCAAGTAAGTTAAAGAGTGCTTTGTATCAAGAAAAAGCAGCTCAAGCAATATATGAAGGAATCATTGGATATTATTAGGGGATTAAATTAGTAGACATCAATAGCGGCTTGCCGGCAGAACCTATCAGGAATTGCCGGCAAGCTTTTTTATACGATAAAATGAGAAAAATTTTAAACCACATATGCTATGTAAAAGTTTAACAAAATTTAAGGTTAGGCCTATTCTTATTGACAGATGTTTTTGATATAATTATCAGGCAAAAATATAACCGATCCATTAGGGTAGTGAGGTAATCGATGAAAATAAGCATTGTTATCCCTGTATATAATTCAGAAGATCTTATTTCCGAATGTCTTGATAGCTTAGTTAACCAAACGATGCCAAAAGAGGATTATGAGATTATATGTGTCGATGATAAATCTACGGATTCATCTTTAGACATTTTGAATCGATATAAAAAGAAATATGACAATATTGTTGTTGTTGAAAGAACCGTAAATTCAGGCGGTCCAGGTGCGCCGCGGAATGATGCAATAAAAATTGCCAAAGGTGAATACATCCTGTTTGTTGATTCCGATGACTATCTAGGCAATGAAGCATTGTTAAGATGGTACAATTTCTCAAAAGAGAATGATTCAGATATTACTTTAGGTAAGTTAAAAGGGATAAACGGCCGAGGTGTTCCCAAATCAATGTTTAAGGAAACAAACCCAGATGTTGATTTGGTTGATTCCAAAATTGTTTTCACATTGGGACCCCAAAAACTGTTTAAAGCCTCACTTTTAAAAGAAAATCAAATCATCTTCCCTACTCACATAAAAGCAGCGGAAGATCAAGTCTTCACAATGAACGCTTATTTAAAGGCAAAGAAGATTTCTGTTTCAGCTGACTATGATTATTACTATCTGGTCAAAAGAGACGGTGAACATATGAGTGTTGCTTATGTTCCCCCAGAGAACTTTTATGGAGCAATGGAAGATATTATTTCTGCTATCAAGGCTAGTGACCTGGAAGAAGGAAGAAAAATTAAACTGATGGCAGTATTTTTAAACAGGCATTTCGATTTTTCGCGGACAAAAAATGTCACAATAAAAATGAAGACCGATGAAGAAAGAGCTGAATGGTTTAAATATTTGTCTTCATTTATTCATGCAGTACCTGAAGAGGCTGATCAATTTGTGCTTCCGCATATCAAATTGCGTCTGCTGTTTATTCGGAATAATGATTTGCAGGGGTTAACCCAGTATGAGCGTGAGGAACAAGACATTAAAAAGTTCTGTGTTGTATATAACGGGGATTTAATTGCACGTTATCCGAGCTTAGAGCGATATCCAATTTCTGAAGAACTATTAAAAGTGAATTATAAAAATAAGCTTGAGCATTATCTGCAAAATATTGAATTTAACGATCGCAGCCTCAGCATTCAAGGAACCATTAAACACAAATTGGTTGATGATGAAATGAATCAAAATCAATCTCTGACAGGAGTATTTGTTCATCGCGATACAAAGGCGGAAAAATACATTTCGCCGGCTAAGTATGAAAATTCAACATTTACATTTGAGTGCAAGTTTGATGAACTGGCATCTGCAGAAGAAGATTTAGGCGTTTGGGATTTCTTTATTGAATCGTCGATAGACGGCTACAAATTAAGGGCGAGAATCGGAAACAAGCGTGCTGCGTATAAGTATTCTACAAAAACGATGTATTTAGGGCATAATGCTTTGTTTGTCTTCAGTGCAAGACCATATTTCACAATGAACTACGATAATCTTTCGATTGATATAAAGAAACATGCCTATACAGAAGCAGAACTTTCATATGAAACAGAATCAAAAGATTTATCATTTATTTTTAAAGATAAGCAAATCTGTTTGCCAAATCATTCAAAAATCATTGTGAATACCGGACAGTCTGAAATCTCATTACCGGTAAAACGTATAGAGTTAGAGCCTAATTGTACAAAATTGACGGTAAACGTGCAGAGTTTGCTTGAACAGCTAGTTCATGTAAAGAAAGAGCGATTAATTGAATTTGCGATAAATACTTCCCAAAATAAAATCAGTGCAAAAGTGGATAACCAAACAATTGTCCTGGACACACGGAACGTGGAACGAAAATCCATGTTATTCTTTAGTAAAATGGTTGAGGTTCAATACAAGCTGTTAACCTCTAAATCAAAGTTTTATTTTCAATATTAAATGCTTCTCAACGAAAAGAGACAAATCAGTAAAATGATTTGTCTCTTTTTTTAAACAATATGCTTAATTTTTAAAAAAAGTGTCTAAAACAATAAAAAGTTTACGGATAAATGTCAGAAAAAATAACAAATTCACACTTCTTAACATACCATTTACATCCAATTAACATCCGTCTGCTAAACTGACTGGCATAGGTCATCATAACATCCCAAACAAATCGTGAGGTGTGTGTCAGTGAGTGCAGAGAAAAGCATGAATGTGAGTCGTGAATTCTCAGTTCAGCAAATACATTCTTTTACATTATCTGAAAAGACGGCTCGTTATTTGGCAATAAAGCGCGTAATGGATATTTGGTTTGCGCTCATTGGGTTGGCGATTGCGCTGCCAATGATTGCGGTATTTTCAATATTGATTTGTTTGGAGACGCCGGGGCCTGCCATTTATACGCAGGAACGCGTAGGGAAAGGCGGGAAACCATTTAAGCTTTATAAGCTTCGTTCCATGAAAATAGATGCCGAGAAGTCTGGGGCGGTTTGGGCACAGAAGCAAGATCCGCGGGTGACAAGGATCGGAGCTTTTATCAGAAGAACGAGAATTGACGAACTTCCTCAGCTGTTTAATGTGCTGAAAGGCGATATGAGTATGATTGGCCCTCGTCCGGAACGGCCTGTATTTACGGAAAAATTCCAGAATGAGATTCCAGGCTTTACACAGCGTCTGGCTGTTAAACCGGGATTGAGCGGCTGGGCTCAAGTGAACGGCGGTTACGATATGACGCCGAAGGAAAAGCTGATATTTGATTTATATTACATTCGCAATCTGACTTTCACTTTAGAATTAAAAATTATGTTAAAAACTTGTAAAGTAGTTTGGACGGGTGATGGTGCAAGATAAAACAGAATGCCATTATTCACCATCAATCTGAGCTTAAAAAGAAGTAGGGAATATGATGCCAAGTATTACAAAACAAATCATGAGCGGTGCAAAGTGGACAAGTATTTCAACTATGTGTATTACAATCATACAAATTGTTCAGTTTGCCCTGCTTGGAAATATGATGACCTTAACAGAATTTGGGCTTGTCGGCATGATCACAACGGTTACAGTTTTCGCCCAGATTGTGCTCGATATGGGTTTTGGCGCAGCATTAATTCAGAGAGACGACGCGACGGAGCGCCAGCTGTCAACATTGTATTGGCTTAACATTATGACGGGCGTTTTGCTGTTTGTTCTTTTATATGTGAGCAGTCCTGTCATTGCGGGATTTTATCAAAGAGAAGAGCTGGTGTTTCTGGTTCGGATTCTGGCGATTATGTTTTTGATCGCGCCAATTGGACAGCAATATCAGTATATGCTGCAAAAGCAGCTGCATTTTAATACGTTAAGCAAAATAGAGATTTTTTCAAATGTATTGTCATTCGGATATTTAGCGATAGCGGTTTTTATGATGGATGCGATTTTGGCGTACGTGATTTCTCAAGTCCTGCTGCAGTCCAGTAAAGGGATTTTATATTGGGCTGTATACCGAAAAAAGTGGCATCCTGCTTTTGTTTTTGATTTGAGAGGCATGAAGGATTTCTTTTCTTTTGGAGCCTTTCAGCTTTCATCCCGTCTTGTGAACAGACTGGGAGCAAATATCGACATGATTTTGATCGGCCGGTTTATTGGTGCTGAAGCATTGGGGATTTATAACCTCGCTTATCAGATTGTCACCATTCCGGTTTTGAAGATCAATCCGATTGTCACACGGGTGGCATTCCCTGTTTTCGCAAAAAACAAATATGAAAACAGCGTGATCAGAGAAGGCTTTCTGAATATGACAAAAATGCTGGCGCTTGTTTCGTTTCCGCTGTTAATCGGGCTCGTGTCTGTGTCAGACGCCTTTATCACAGCGGTTTTCGGAGAAAAGTGGCTTGCTGCTGTTCCGATCCTGAATGTTCTGGCCATTGTCGGGATACTAAGAGTGCTCATGAATCCAAATGGATCTGTACTGCTGGCAAAAGGAAGAGCTGACTTAGCGTTTTATTGGGATTCCGGCGTACTGCTGCTGTACGTATTATCACTGTTTGCAGCTGTACAGACGGGAAGTCTGCTGACAGTCGCATGGGTGTATGCCATTATCAGCGTTGTTAATTTCCTGATCGGGCGCTGGCTCCTGGCATATGTCATCAAGCTTAACCTTTCAGCTTATTTCCAGTCGATTATGAAGCCATTTCTGATTACTGCGGCGATGGGCATCATCGCGTTTGGTGTAAGCCTCAGTACCGAACACTTCAGTATGCAGGCAGAAATGCGGCTGGCCATTTCAGTTGCGGCCGGGGCGCTGTGCTATCTCTTTCTTTTGGTAAAAGCGTACCCTCAAACGAAAAACAAACTACTAAGAAAAGGGCGTTTGTCATGAAGATTTTGTGGATCACAAGCGTATATCCGAGCAGTATGAAACCCGGAGAGGGTGTGTTTCATGAGACACAGGTGCAAGAGCTGCAAAAACTCGGGCTTGATATCACTGTGATATGCCCACGGCCTTTTCATTCAGCACCTGTCCGCATGCTGAAAAAGACATATCGAAAAAAGGATGCCAGACCGGAGTATGAGATTAGAAAAGGGATACCGGTTTACCGGCCTTTCTATCGGGCAGTTCCCGGCCAGCTGAAGTGGGCGCAGCCTCATCGGAGAATCGCATCAGCCGTTTTAAAAACAATGAAACAGCGCGACCTATATCCGGATCTGATCCATGCTCATTTTGCCATGCCATCGGGCGGGGCTGCGGCAGTCGTGTCAGAGTCAGCGCAAATTCCTTATATCCTGACCTTGCATGGCAGTGATGTGAATGTCTATCCGCATTATAGCAAAGGAGCGTTTAAAGCCTTCAAGCGTGCCGTAGGTTCTGCGTCAGTTGTTTTAGCAGTCAGCCACAAGCTTCAGGAAGAAGCCAAAAAGCTTTCGGGCTTTGACAGCTCGGTTTTGCCAATTGGCATACAGCTCAGCCGTTTTCAGGAGAATGAGGAGACGAAAGAGGAAATCAGAGAAAGACTCGGACTCCCGCTTGATCAGCGTCTGGCTGTCTATGTCGGCCGGCTGGTCAGAGAGAAAGGCATTTTTGAACTGTCTGAAGCGATCGAATCGCTGCAGGACCCACCTCAGGCAGTCTTTGTCGGGGATGGTCCCGCAAAATCGACGCTGACGCAGAAGGGGCATATCGTCACAGGCCAAGTGCCGAATCATCATGTAAGAGACTATTTACTTGCGGCAGATCTATTCGTGCTTCCTTCTTACAGTGAGGGGATGCCGACTGTTGTGATTGAGGCGCTGGCGCTAAGGGTTCCTGTTATCTGTACGGATGTTGGCGGAGTGTCGTCTTTATTCGGAAAGCACCAACATCTGCTGATTAAACCGAAATCCGCTCAAGCCTTGGCGGAAGCGATCACTCGGTACGAACATGAGCAAATATGGAAGCCGGAAGTAGCAGATGACTTGTATGAAACCGTGCAGGCTCAATTTGACGCAGGAAAAAACGCCAAGGCTTTGCATCATCAGTATCAGACGGTCACGAAAACGTCCGTTTAATCGTAAGAAACTGCGACCAATATAAATAGGAAGATCATTTTACAGGAGAGGGATGAGCGCTGTGAAAAAAATAGCTGTCATTGGAACAGGTTATGTAGGACTCGTATCAGGCACTTGCTTTGCGGAGATCGGCAATAAAGTTGTTTGCTGTGATATCGATGAATCAAAAATCAGAAGTCTGAAAAATGGGGTAATCCCAATCTATGAACCAGGGCTTGCAGACTTAGTTGAAAAAAATGTGCTGGATCAGCGCTTGACCTTTACGAACGATATCCCGTCTGCCATTCGGGCCTCAGATATTATTTATATTGCAGTCGGAACGCCTATGTCCAAAACAGGTGAAGCTGATTTAACGTACGTCAAAGCGGCGGCGAAAACAATCGGTGAGCATCTTAACGGCTACAAAGTGATCGTAAATAAAAGCACAGTCCCGGTTGGAACAGGGAAACTGGTGCAATCTATCGTTCAAAAAGCCTCAAAGGGGAGATACTCATTTGATGTTGTATCTAACCCTGAATTCCTTCGGGAAGGGTCAGCGATTCATGACACGATGAATATGGAGCGTGCCGTAATTGGTTCAACAAGTCATAAAGCCGCTGCCATCATTGAGGAACTTCATCAGCCATTCCATGCTCCTGTCATTAAAACAAACCTAGAAAGTGCAGAAATGATTAAATACGCCGCGAATGCATTTCTGGCGACAAAGATTTCCTTTATCAACGATATCGCAAACATTTGTGAGCGAGTCGGCGCAGACGTTTCAAAAGTTGCTGATGGTGTTGGTCTTGACAGCCGTATCGGCAGAAAGTTCCTTAAAGCGGGTATAGGATTCGGCGGTTCATGTTTTCCAAAGGATACAACCGCGTTGCTTCAAATCGCAAAATCGGCAGGCTATCCATTCAAGCTCATCGAAGCTGTCATTGAAACGAACGAAAAGCAGCGTGTTCATATTGTAGATAAACTTTTGACTGTTATGGGAAGCGTCAAAGGGAGAACTATTTCAGTCCTGGGATTAGCCTTCAAACCGAATACGAACGATGTGAGATCAGCTCCAGCGCTTGATATTATCCCAATGCTGCAGCAGCTGGGCGCCCATGTAAAAGCATACGATCCGATTGCTATTCCTGAAGCTTCAGCGATCCTTGGCGAACAGGTCGAGTATTACACAGATGTGTATGCTGCGATTGAGGACACTGATGCATGCCTGATTTTAACGGATTGGCCGGAAGTGAAAGAAATGGAACTTGTAAAAGTGAAAACCCTCTTAAAACAGCCAGTCATCATCGACGGCAGAAATTTATTTTCACTTGAAGAGATGCAGGCAGCCGGATACATTTATCACTCTATCGGCCGTCCCGCTGTTCGGGGAACGGAACCCTCTGACAAGTATTTTCCGGGCTTGCCGCTTGAAGAATTGGCTAAAGACTTGGGAAGCGTCAATTTATAAAAAGAAAAAGTGTTACTTGGTTGAAGCTGCCGGCTGCTAGGCTCGGCCGCCGGCTCCTGAAACATCAGGAAAGGGGTTAAACATGTGAGTATCAAACGATCAGCGGTCCATACGCTAGCGTTACTGGCCGCTGCTATATTTGGAGTCGTCCTATTGCTGGGAGCCATCCATAAAGATATAGGTTTCATGCAGATGGCTGCTGTGCTTGCGGTGTTGGCAATTGGCCTGTTTTTACTGACGCTTGCAACCGCATTTACAACAAAAGAACGGCTCTTTATGGCTGTAATCTATATTTTGATCGCCTGCACTTTTTTAAATAATGCATTTTTCGCTATACATCTTGGATTTTTCAGTTTGTTCCTTTACCGGCTTCTGCTCATTGCAGCGGGTTGCCTTCATATTTTCGGCATGGTTCGGAATCGAACCCATATTGAAAGATGGCATGGGCTGCAAGTAAAAGGGATATTGCTCTTTTTCGCCTTTTGGTTTATATATGGCCTTGTTTCTCTGCTGTGGGCCAAGTCGGTAACAGTTGGCCTCAAGTATTTAGCCTTATTGGCAATGGGAATTTTCTTCATTTATCTTATTGTCATGTACGTGCAAAAAATGGAGCGGCTGATGATTGTTTATGCCATTTGGCTGGTGATGACGGTATTTCTGATGATCATTGGTTTTTACAATCATATCACCCACCATCATCTTGCGAGTTCCACATTGTACAGCGGACCGGAGTATAAGCAGCATTTTCCGACATCGGTCTTTTTTAATCAAAATGACTTTGCGACCTTTTTATCCATCAGCTTCTTTTTTTACATCACGATGATGAAAAACATTAAGAATGGATACATCAAGGCAATTGGCCTTGTGCTCTCGCTCTGTGCGTTGTATTTAATTTTTGCCACTGGTTCAAGAGCCAGCCTTCTGGGGATTTTTGCAGGTATTGCTGTCTACATCTTCATTGTATTGCCGCCTGTTTTAAAGAAAATGGCTATATGGCTGTCGGCGGCAGGAATTGCTCTTTTCGCAGTTCTTTTCGCCAGCAAAATCTATTCAAAGTTTTGGGAGCTGTTTCTGGCCCCGCAGACGCTGCATTCATTTCATGACAGGCTTCCATCAAATGTGGCTCGGGCAAATCTGCTGAAAAACGCTTGGCATTTTTTCCTTGATTCATACGGATTCGGAGTCGGGGCAGGAAATGTATCCTATTATCTTGAGCATTATGCTGTATATGATACTGACAATGTGGCAGAGGTTCATAACTGGCTTGTTGAAATTCTTGCTAATTTTGGCTTGTTCATCATGCTGGGATATCTGTCCGTTTATGCCTACCTCATATGGGTGCTTTACAAGTTTTATGAAAGAAAATTAGAAAATCAGTCAAAACTGATCACAGAAGGACTTATTACCGCTATGGTCAGTTTCCTGGTATCAAGTATCAGCCCAAGCTCTGTTTCAAATTTATTTTTCCATTGGGTGTTTATGGCGCTCGTCATCGCCGCCGTGAATGTGTTAAGGCGGTCCAGACAAATGCCTGAGCCGATGTACAGATAAACAGACTACAAAAAGCAGGGAGACTTATATGAACGATATATTGATAAGAATAGCCCGTCGCATAAAAAAAAATATCATTTGGATCATAGCGGTGCCAATTATATTAGGTGCGGCGGGGTATATCCTGCCGTCACAGATCGCTGATCAAAAGAGCTATACAGCTGAAGATACTTTGGCTGTGGGGAGCTATGATCATCCGATTTATAACAGCACAGAAGAGATTCCGCTTCTGCTAAAGAGCGACTCTTTTTTGAAGGAGGCGCTTCCTGATGAAAAGGATGAAGATGTAGCAGAAATCAAAGAGAAGCTTACCATCAAAACGGAATCCAAATCGTTACTGACTTTAAGCTATAGCGACGAGGATAAGGATAGAACGGAATCTGTCTTAAACGCCATATCCTCCACCTTTCTCAAAAACGATCAAAAGCTGTATGCAGAAAGAGAAGCCGTCATCCGCAGCAGCATAGACGCGCTTGAAGGCGAGTCTGTGAGCGAGGATTCCAAAGTGGATAAAGAGAGATTTTTGTATGAGCTCAAAAACACACAGCTTAACCTGAAAGCGGCAAGTGTTACTGATTCCGAAACCGTAAGTGAGACAGCAGGCGGCGGAATGTCTCCGAAAAAGAAAGCAGTTCTCGGCGTTATGATTGGCCTTACGATTGCCTTTATGTTCGTTGTCATTCCTGAATTTTTCAGAGAATCCTTTTAAAATCATACGATGGAGATGTGATCATGACCAATTGGAAACCTCTCGTATCTGTCATTACACCTTCCTATAATGCGCGTGACTATATTGAAGACACGGTTCATTCGGTATTAGATCAGAGCCATCCTCATTGGGAAATGATTATCGTGGATGATTGCTCAACGGATGGGACCCGCGACATTTTACAGCAGTATGAAAAAATAGACGAAAGAATTCATGTGGTGTATTTGGAAGAGAACTCCGGAGCTGCGGTTGCTCGCAACAAAGCGTTGGAACGCGCTCAAGGGCGCTACGTAGCATTTTTGGACAGTGATGACAAATGGAAAAAAGACAAACTGGAAAAGCAGCTTGAGTTTATGATGGAGCGCTCCTGTGCGTTTTCTTTCACGGGCTACAGCTTAATGGCGCAGGACGGGACCCCACTCGATAAATTTATTCATGCGCCGGAAAGCCTGACGTACGATGACGCCCTGAAAAATACAATTATCGGCTGCTTGACGGTGATGATTGACAGGGAGCAAACGGGACAGATCCAAATGCCGAATATCAGAACGAGACAGGACTTAGCCACATGGCTGTCTCTTTTAAAAAAAGGATTTACTGCCTATGGAATGAATGAATGCCTGGCTGAATATCGGCTTGTCAATAACTCAATTTCCAGCAACAAATGGAAGGCTGCGAAAAAAACGTGGTTTGTCTACAGGGAGATCGAACGGCTTCATTTTATGAAAGCAACATGGTGTTTTGTTCAATATGCAAAAAACGCGGTAAAAAAAAGATTATAGCCGCAAACAGAGAGAATAGGTGATGAAGGTGGAAACAAAAGAAGCAATCATTCATGTCATCGTTGCCACTGCTGAATGGGGAAAAGACCAATTGAGATACAGAAGGCACCGGCTGGCAGAATTTTTAGCTGCTCAGGAGGAAACGAAGGAAGTTATTTGGGTATGTCCGGCTTCGCGTGCCCAAGGGAAAGAGTTTCAGGAAGTCCATTCTGGCATCAGGCAATTCGCTGTCAAAGACCTGCTGCAGAAAAAAATGTTTCGTTTCGGACGATATACAGATGTCTTTTACAGACATAAGCTCTCCCCATTACTCGATGAGCTTACATTAGCTTCTGCAAACGGTGAACGCTGCTGTTTATGGTACACGTTTCCCGGATTCCCGCTGCTGTCTTCGCTGTATCCTTGGGATCAGGTCATTTATGACTGCAGTGACTTATGGGCGGCGCCGATTAGCGGCCGATCAAATCTGCTGTCTGAATTCCGGCGAAAAGTCATTAAATCGGCAGAGCTGAGAATTATACAACGAGCAGATTCAATAACCTGTTCATCAGATTATCTTCACAAGGAAGTAGACAAAAAACTGACTGCAGGACGAGAGAAGGTTCATACTGTGGAAAACGGAGTGGAGTATGAGCTGTTTTCTGCAAATAAACAAGCTCCCGATCGCAGTATACTGCAGGGGAGAGAAGGAACAGTGTTAGGTTTTATCGGCGGAATTAAACCGAAGCTCGATTTTAAAATGATTGAAGAAGCCGCCCTGCAAAAGCCTGATTGGACATTTTTATGGGTTGGCCCGGATGCCACCAATGGTGACGTTTCGTTTCAAGAGCTGCTGAGGCTTCCAAATGTCATATGGACCGGCCCGACAGATCCGAAAGAAGTTCCGCATTTTATGGAGCTTATCGACATTGGCATCATGCCTTATAAAAAATCATCGTATAATCAAGCTGTATTTCCGCTGAAACTATTTGAATTTTTAGCGGCAGGAAAACCTGTCGTCGGCTCTAATCTTCCGTCAACCTCAAAAATGCAAAAGCCGTATGTATACGAATATGTAGAAGGTGATCATCCAATTGATTTTATAGCAGCTTGTGAAAAAGTTCTCGAACAAAACGGAGACGAAACCTATAAAGAAATGCGCCGAAACATCGCTCGCACACAAGATTGGAATTGCTTATTTAGACAAATTATGAAATATACAGGGATTCAAAAACATGCGTAGTCCTATAAATTGGGATGCGCGTTTTTTGATTATACGTGTTTCTTTTTGATGAAGCTTGTTATAATAACTAAGGAGAAGGTATAATGGAAGGAACGGTTCTCTATATAAATAAAGACTTCATTTAATTCCAAAGGAGACTTCTTTATGCTTGACGAACGCATGATTCGCATTGTTGTTGCGTTTATTGTCTCGCTGCTGACAGTTTTAATCATAACCCCAATCGTAAAAAGGATTGCGATTAAAATAGGTGCAGTTGACCAGCCCAGTAATCGAAAAGTACATGACAAAATCATGCCCCGCATGGGCGGGCTGGCCATATTTATCGGGGTGGTTGCAGGCGTGCTTGCATCCGGTATTTACACAGAAACAAGGATGACGGCAATTACAGTCGGAGCATTCATCATTATTGTGTTAGGTATTCTTGACGATAAATATCAATTAAGTGCAAAAGTTAAGTTTTTGATTCAATTAGGTGTAGCCATTATGATTGTAAGCACTGGCTTAAAAATGGATTTTTTCTCAGTACCTTTTTTAACAGAACGGTTTGAGTTAGGGTGGATGGCTTATCCGCTGACGGTATTATGGATTGTCGGCATCACGAACGCAATTAACCTGATTGATGGATTGGATGGCCTTGCTGCCGGTCTTTCTGTTATCGGCCTGTCCACGATCGCTGTCATGGCGCTATCCGGCGGAAAAGTGCTCATTCTGTCACTCTCATTAGTCGTTATTGCCAGCACGCTGGGGTTTTTGTTTTACAACTTCCACCCGGCAAAAATCTTTATGGGAGATACGGGATCACTTTTTTTAGGGTATAGTATTTCGATTCTTTCATTATTAGGCCTGTATAAAAGTGTCACATTGTTCAGTATCGTTATCCCGATTATTATATTAGGCGTACCGATTTTTGATACAACATTTGCTATCATCAGGAGAATATTAAACAAACAGCCGATTTCAGCGCCTGATAAGTCGCATATTCACCATAGACTGATGGCCTTTGGCCTTTCACATCGGATGTCGGTCTTAGTTATTTATTTGATTGGATTTATTTTCAGTATCAGTGCGATTGTACTTAAAAGTGCCACAATTTGGCTTTCTTTGTTTATTATCTTCATTTTAATTATTTTTATGCAAATCATAGCAGAAGTGACAGGACTCGTGAATGAAAAATTTAAGCCGTTTACAAAGTTTTATAAACGGCTGGTGAAAAGGAATTAAAAATTCCGGCTTATGTGCCGGAGTTTTTTTCTGCGCAAAAATGCCCGATCCTCTAAAAGGACCGGGCATTTTTTAATAGGATGAATCAGTTGTTGAATTCGTTGTACTGTTGTTTGAGCTTGTGCTGCTGTCATTCGAATAGCTGCTTCCGCTCGTCGTCCCATCAGTTGTTGTGCCAGTGCTGTCAGAACTGCTTGAGCTGTCAGTCCCGTCTGTTGCATTTCCGGTACCGGAAATGCCAGTGCTTGTATCAGGAGTATAATCTAAATGCTCTTGAAGCGTTTTTCTGACTTTCTCGAGATTTGTAGCATCAGGTTCAAAGTAATATGTGTTGTTAGGCCCTAAATACAAATCAGAACCTGTAATACTCAATGTGTCGATTTTTTTGCTGGTAAAGCCGCTGTAAATCTGCTGAAGCGCTAAACCTTCAGTAATGCGAATATTGGTTTCAACGTTTTCGCTGGCTTTTTCTGCGATTTTATCAATTTTAGCAATGTTGCTTGCACTTGACATTCGGTCAATCAGCGCGTTTAAGATTTGTTTTTGTCTGTCATTACGGCCAAAGTCTCCGCGTTTATCCTGTTTTCTCATCCGGGCATATGCCAAGGCTTCTTCGCCGTTTAAATGCATCTCGCCTTTTTTGAAGTAAATCCGTTTGCTTTCGTCTACATCACTTTTTTCATCGAAATCGAAAGGCACGTCTACATCAATACCGCCGACTTCATTAATCACATCTTTAAATCCGTCAAAATCAACTGTGACATATTTATCAATCGGGATTTGCAGGAAGTTTTCAACAGTTTCAACTGTTTCATCTTTACCGCCTTTGCTGTAAGCGGCATTGATCTTCGTCTTGCTTCCCGTTGTGTCACCAGCTAATTGCACACGTGTGTCACGCGGAATGCTCAGCATTTTCATGGTTTTATTTTTGGGATCCAGGGTAACAACAATAAGAGAGTCTGATCTCCCTTTTTGTCCTTTAGTCGCGTAATCCTCTATTCCCATAAATAAAATAGAAAACGGTTTTTTCTTCATGTCTACAACTTCGTTGCGAAGATTTGATTTATTCCCGCGGGATAGGGCATCGTACGATTCATCCGCAGCGTTAATGGTTTTATAAAGTTTATACCCGCCAAGCCCTACAACTACCAATAGTGCAAGGGCGAACAATAACATAATTCTTTTTAAAATTTTCCTGCGTTTGCTCTTTTTCTTTTTTCGCACACGCACTCTAACGCGTTCAGCCATTATTCAGTCTCCTTTATGTGATTGACGGCTTTTTCAAGATACGTCAACTCTCCCTCTTTAATATCACTCTTTCCATTTGTCAGTTCTGTCATCCATTCAGAAAAAGCGTTTGTTTCTTTTTCTTCGACGTATGTTTCGAATTCAACATTTTCTGAATAATGGATTTCCTTTAACAGAAATTGTGACTCCCTTAATTCATTTTCAATCTTGCCAAGCCATGTGTAATCTGCAGAAGTATGCATGATTCGCATAAGCTTCCGTTCTACAACACCTATATGATTTAATCCTTCAGACACTGATTTCCCATAAGCGCGAATTAATCCGCCAGCACCAAGCTTAATGCCTCCGAAGTAGCGTGTAACGACGGCGCAAGTATCTTTCAGCCTGCGTTTTTTTAAAACCTCAAGCATCGGCACTCCCGCTGTACCGCTTGGTTCCCCGTCATCATTGGCTTTTTGGATATGATCATTCTCGCCAATAACATAAGCCGAGCAATTATGAGTCGCATTCCAGTGCTGTTTCTTTATTTTCTGTATAAATTCCTGTGCCTCTTGTTCGGTAGAAACACGGCTTAAATGACAGATAAAACGCGATTTTTCTATAACAATCTCGTGTTCTCCTGCTTCTTTCACAGTAAAATAGCTGTGCAGCATGCTAGCTGACCCTCCTGCTAAGCATAAAAGACTGCCTATACAAATTCGTACAGTCTTTAGAATTTTTGTGCGTATTTTGGTATCATAAAGAGTAGATAGTATATAAAAATGTTTTTTTCTAGAATATACGCATTCTTTCATTATAATTCGACATAATTTGCAGATCAATTACATTTATAATAAAAATATATGACAACGCCGTGACGGAGGGAAATTATGAATAAAACAAAGATGGATTCCAAAGTGCTGGATTCTATTTTGATGAAGATGCTGAAAACCGTTGACGGGAGCAAGGACGAGGTTTTTCAAATTGGGGAGCAGTCACGCCAGCAGTATGAACAGCTGGTCGAAGAACTGAAACAAATTAAACAGCAGGTGTATGAAGTGATCGAGCTTGGCGATAAACTTGAAGTGCAAACCCGCCATGCGAGAAACCGTTTATCCGAGGTCAGCCGTAATTTTCATAGATTCAGTGAAGAGGAGATCCGCAATGCTTATGAAAAAGCCCATAAGCTGCAGGTAGAATTGACGATGATCCAGCAGCGTGAGAAGCAATTGCGCGAACGGCGGGACGATTTGGAGCGCAGATTGCTAGGGCTTCAGGAAATCATTGAGCGGTCAGAATCATTAGTAAGCCAAATTACAGTTGTGCTCAACTACTTGAATCAGGATTTGCGCGAAGTTGGACTGCTTCTTGCTGATGCTCAGGCAAAACAGGATTTCGGCTTAAGAATTATTGAGGCGCAGGAAGAAGAGCGAAAAAGAGTCTCAAGAGAAATCCATGACGGACCCGCTCAAATGCTGGCGAATGTTATGATGAGATCGGAATTAATCGAGCGGATTTTCCGTGACCGGGGCGCAGAGGACGGATTCCAAGAAATTAAAAATCTACGCCAAAATGTTCGGAATGCCCTTTACGAAGTGAGAAGGATTATATATGATTTAAGACCGATGGCCCTTGATGACCTAGGCCTGATTCCAACTTTAAGAAAATATCTATATACAACCGAGGAATATAACGGGAAGGTCAAAATACATTTTCAGTGCATTGGAGAAACAGAGGATCAGAGGCTAGCGCCTCAGTTTGAGGTTGCGCTCTTCAGGCTCGCACAGGAAGCTGTGTCTAATGCGCTAAAGCATTCTGAATCTGAAGAAATTACAGTCAAAGTTGAGATCACAAAGGATTTTGTGATTTTAATGATAAAAGATAACGGTAAAGGGTTCGACCTGAAGGAAGCGAAAGAGAAGAAAAACAAATCATTCGGCTTGCTGGGCATGAAAGAAAGAGTAGATTTATTGGAAGGAACGATGACAATAGATTCGAAAATAGGTCTTGGGACATTTATTATGATTAAGGTTCCGTTATCTCTTTGACTATGATTTGTAAAATAGAGCCAAAAGGCATATTGACCGAATGCTAGAGTATATAGAACAATAATACAAGGAGGCGTGGCTTGTGACTAAAGTAAACATTGTTATTATCGACGACCATCAGTTATTTCGTGAAGGTGTTAAACGGATATTGGATTTTGAACCTACCTTTGAAGTGGTAGCCGAAGGTGATGACGGAGACGAAGCGGCTCGTATTGTTGAGCACTATCATCCTGATGTTGTGATCATGGATATCAATATGCCAAACGTAAATGGTGTGGAAGCTACAAAACAGCTTGTAGAGCTGTATCCTGAATCTAAAGTAATTATTCTTTCAATTCACGATGACGAAAATTATGTAACACATGCCCTGAAAACAGGTGCAAGAGGTTATCTGCTGAAAGAGATGGATGCTGATACATTAATTGAAGCGGTTAAAGTAGTGGCTGAGGGCGGATCTTACCTCCATCCGAAGGTTACTCACAACCTCGTTAACGAATTCCGCCGCCTTGCAACAAGCGGAGTTTCTGCACACCCTCAACATGAGGTTTACCCTGAAATCCGCAGACCATTACATATTTTAACTAGGCGGGAATGTGAAGTGCTGCAGATGCTTGCAGACGGAAAAAGCAACCGCGGAATTGGCGAATCATTGTTTATCAGTGAGAAAACCGTTAAAAACCATGTCAGCAATATTTTACAAAAAATGAATGTAAACGACCGGACGCAAGCCGTTGTGGTCGCCATTAAAAATGGTTGGGTAGAAATGAGATAGTATAATAGGAGACTTGCCTTTTTCTAGGCAGGTCTTTTTTTAGGCTGCCGTTTCCCTTACAATAGAGTTATAAAGCAATAAGGCAGGTATCGAAGCTATGAATATTGCAGTCGTAACAGACAGCACGGCATATATTCCGAAAGAAATGCGTGAACAACATCAGATACATATGATCCCTCTCCAGGTTGTTTTTGGGGAGGAGACTTACCGTGAAGAAATTGAGTTGGACTGGAAAAGCTTTTACGAAGAAGTGAAAAAACATAATGAGCTCCCGACGACTTCTCAGCCGCCAATCGGCGAGCTGGTTGCGTTGTATGAAGAGCTTGGCAAGTCTTATGATGCGGTTATCAGTATCCATCTTTCCAGCGGGATCAGCGGAACATTCAGCAGTGCAGCAGCGGCTGATTCGATGGTCGACAATATTGATGTGTATCCATTTGACTCAGAGATCAGCTGCTTGGCTCAAGGCTTTTATGCCCTTAAAGCTGCTGAATTAATCAAAAACGGAGCATCATCGCCGGAAGATATTATAAAAGAACTGGAAGAAATGAAAAAAACAGTTCGAGCTTATTTTATGGTAGATGACTTAGCTCATCTTCAGCGCGGCGGGCGATTAAGCAGCGCCCAAGCCTTCATTGGTAGTCTTCTAAAGGTAAAGCCTATCCTTCATTTTGACAATAAGGTAATTGTGCCTTTTGAGAAGATTCGCACACGTAAAAAAGCAATTTCGCGTATTTATGAGCTTTTAGACGAAGATGCGAGTAAAGGGTTGCCTATGCGAGCTGCTGTTATCCACGCTAATCGAGAGGAAGAAGCAGCGAAAATCATTGAAGAGCTTTCTGCAAAATATCCTCATGTTGAATTTTATAACAGCTATTTTGGCGCGGTAATCGGCACTCATTTGGGTGAAGGTGCGTTAGGAATTTGCTGGTGTTTTAAATAATGTAAAATCTCCGTTTTTTAGAGCGGAGATTTTTTATATTCTTATTTTAATAGTTGGACAGAAAATATTCATTCAGGCATACTGTCTCGAAAGGAGGCGTGCTATGTGAATGTGCCAGTTGAAAAAAACAGTTCCTTTTCAAAAGAATTGCAGCAGACGCTTCGGAGCCGTCATTTGCTCAGGACTGAACTCTCATTTTCCGATGAGATGATTGAATGGCATATCAAGAATGGATATATCACTGCTGAAAATTCTATATCCATAAATAAACGGGGATATAGATGTAATAGGTGCGGCCAAACTGATCAGCGGTATTTTTCTTTTTATCACTCATCTGGAAAGAATAAGCTGTATTGCCGTTCCTGTGTCATGATGGGCAGAGTGAGTGAGGAGGTTCCTTTATATTCATGGGAAGAGGAAAATGAACCAAACTGGAAGTCAATTAAACTGACATGGGATGGCAAGCTTTCAAGCGGACAACAAAAAGCCGCCAATGTATTAATTGAAGCAATATCAAAAAAAGAAGAGCTCCTCATCTGGGCGGTTTGCGGCGCTGGCAAAACAGAAATGCTGTTTCCTGGTATTGAATCAGCGTTAAATCAAGGACTGCGTGTATGTATTGCAACACCTCGCACCGATGTTGTATTAGAGCTTGCTCCAAGACTCAAGGCTGCCTTTCAGGGTGCTGACATTTCAGCGCTTTACGGAGGAAGCGATGACAAAGGGCGGCTATCTCCGCTTATGATTTCCACTACGCATCAGCTTTTGCGATATAAAGATGCAATCGATGTTATGATCATTGATGAAGTTGACGCTTTTCCATATTCTGCTGATCAAACCCTTCAATTCGCTGTTCAAAAAGCAAGAAAGAAAAACAGCACCCTCGTTTATTTAAGTGCAACACCTCCTAAAGAATTAAAAAGAAAAGCACTGAACGGACAGTTACATTCAGTTCGCATCCCCGCAAGACACCACCGGAAACCTTTACCCGAACCGCGCTTTGTATGGTGTGGAAACTGGAAGAAGAAATTAAACCGAAATAAAATTCCGCCAGCGGTGAAAAGATGGATAGAGTTTCATGTAAAAGAAGGGAGGTCTGTTTTTTTATTCGTTCCTTCCGTTTCTATTCTGGAAAAGGCTGCTGCGTGCTTTAAAGGTGTTCATTGCCGAACCGCATCTGTGCACGCGGAAGACAAGCATAGAAAGGAGAAAGTGCAGCAATTCAGAGATGGTCAGCTCGATCTATTAATCACTACAACAATACTGGAAAGAGGCGTCACAGTCCCCAAGGTGCAAACGGGTGTACTAGGAGCGGAATCGCCTATCTTTACGGAAAGCGCACTTGTTCAAATTGCAGGAAGAACCGGCCGGCATAAAGAATATGCGGACGGCGATGTCATTTTCTTTCACTTCGGCAAAACAAAGAGTATGCTCGATGCAAGAAAGCATATAAAAGAAATGAATGAATTGGCAGCAAAAGTTGAATGTACAGACTAGCCATTATTTGAAAACGTGGTACAGTATACTCATATAACCGATGATGAGGAGCTGTAAAAATGCTTGTCAATTCAAAAGAAATCGTAATGAAAGAACTGCTCGACCGATATATGGACCAGCTTCATATGGCCTGTACTTGCCAAGTATGCCAAAACGATGTATTGGCACTTTCTTTAAACAAAGTGAGTCCATCCTACGTTACTGATCTTAAAAAGATCGCATATACGAAAGCTGAGCTGGTAGATAAACAAAAAAACACAGCAATGCTTGTCATTTTGGCTGAATCTGCTGCTGTAGTTTCAGAGAGTCCAAGCGATTTATGTCAAACGAAGCAGGAGGAGGCATTCATAAACTGATCTGTTTATTATGTGATTCGCAATTTTCTCAAGATGTTACATGGAGAGCCCTTTTTTTATTAAAGCCTGATGAAAAGGTTTGTTATTCTTGCAGAAGCAAATTAAAGAAAATCACAGGACATATCTGCCCCCTGTGCGGCAGACCTCAATCTGTTCATGCCGTATGCAGGGATTGCGAGGTGTGGAGAACAAGGATCAGAGACAGTTTGCTATTGCGTCAAAACCGTTCAGTTTACACATATAATGATATGATGAAAGAAACGCTCTCCCGTTTTAAATTTAGAGGAGATGCAGAAATCATAAATGCATTTAAAAGTGATTTTTCTTCAACCTTTTCTAAGGTTTACCCCGATAAGCATTTTGTTCTTGTACCTATTCCGCTGAGCAAGGAACGGGAAAAAGAGCGCGGATTTAACCAGGCACAGCTCTTGGCAGAATGTTTAGACCGGCCTTCCCACCATCCCCTCATTCGCCTGAATAATGAGAAACAGTCAAAGAAAAAGAAAACAGAACGCCTGCTGTCAGAGCGCATTTTTGATACAAAAAATAATTCAGCAGAAGGTATGAATATCATTTTAATAGACGATCTTTATACAACAGGCGCCACCTTGCACTTCGCAGCCCGCTGCTTATTAGAAAAAGGAAACGCCGCTTCAGTGTCATCTTTTACCTTGATCAGAAGCTAAATGATTCTGTTTTTATGCCGATATAATCACTAGAAATTGACACAGGCATATTATCTAATAAGGAGAAAAAAAGATGGGAGAACTGGCGAATTGTCCGAAATGCAATGCTTTATTTTTAAAAACAAAGCTGCAAACCGTATGTCAGGCGTGTATTAAGGAAGAAGAAAAATCATTTGAGACTGTCTATAAATTTTTAAGAAAACAGGAAAACCGGCAATCAACTTTGAGCCGGATAACTGAGGAAACAGGTGTGGAAGAAGAGCTGATATTGAAATTCATCAGGCAGAAGCGAATTCAGATCACTCATCTTCCTAATTTGGCATACCCTTGTGAAAGGTGCGGGACATCGATTAGAGAAGGCAAGTTCTGCAAGGCTTGCCAGTCCGATATTAAGGATCAAATGGATCATTTGAACCACGAGGATACTTTGAAAATCGAGAAAGAAAATAGTAAAAAAGACACATACTATGCCTATAATACCAAAAACAGCTGATTCCCTAAACTAACTGAAAACGCAGTCGATAAAAGGGTTAAGATTGTTTAAAGACTGCAACGGAAAGCGAGAGGAATCCTATGAAAATCAATCAATTTGGAACACAATCCGTTAATCCATATCAAAAAAATTATGATAAGCAAGCGGTTCAAAAAACTGCTGCACAGCCTCAAGATAAAATTGAAATTTCATCACAGGCTAAAGAAATGCAACATGCATCCGACGCAGTCGCTGGTTCACGACAGGAAAAAATTGCGCAGCTTAAAGCGCAAATTGAAAACGGGTCATACAAAGTAGACGCAAATCATATCGCGAAAAATATGATTAATTTTTATAAAAAGCAATAAAAAAGGAGAAAGCCCATGTCAGCGAAGGCAATTATTGAACAATTGAAGCGACTTTGCGTTCTGCATGAGCACCTGCTCACGCTGTCTGAAGAAAAGACGGAAGCGCTCAAAGCCGGCAAAACAAAAGAGCTTTCTAACATTTTGACAAAAGAGCAAAAATATATTCAAGCGATCACGCAGACAGAAGATGACCGGATCAAAACAACTTCGGCCTTTCTCGGATATAGCGAAAATAATACTATTTCCGCATGTATCGCCAAAACCTCAGGCAGTGAAAAGGAAGAGCTGGAACAACTATACGAATCTCTTTCTCAAGTTCTCGGACGTCTGAAAAAAGTAAATGAGATGAATAGGCAGCTGACAAGAGACGCGCTGCAATTCATCTCTATTTCGTACGATATGCTGGTTCCTAAGGAAAATAACTTCAATTACAGTAAATCAATTAAAGCTGAGCTGCCGAAAAGCAGCCAAATGAAACTGTTTGATTCAAAAGCTTAGCAGAAAGGAATTCAGAAAATGACATCTACCTTTATGGGGCTTGAAACTGCAAGGCGGGCGTTAAGCGCTCAGCAGGCAGCGTTAAGCACTACTGCAAATAACGTGGCAAATGCCAATACTGATGGTTATACAAGACAGCGGGTCTCATTGGAGGCAACTGACTATTTCCCTGCTGTATCTAAAAACGCAGAAAAAACAGCGGGACAAATGGGTACGGGCGTTCAAGGAAAATCAGTTGAGAGAATAAGAGATATCTTTCTTGACTACCAATACCGTCTTCAAAACAACAGTGCCGGATACTATGACACGAAGGCCAAAGCTCTGTCCCAAATGGAAGGCGTTTTAAATGAAGCGGATGACAGCGGCTTGAACAGTGTGCTCAATTCGTTTTGGAATTCTCTGCAGGAATTATCGAATAATACAAATGAAGAAAGTGCACGTTCTGTTGTTGCTCGAAAAGGACAAGCTGTAGCTGAAACGTTTAATTATATTTCTGAATCACTTACAAATGTCCAATCGAATTTAAAAGCAGAGCTAAATACAACTGTGTTGGATGTCAATTCTCTGCTTTCTCAATTAAACAGTTTAAATAAGCAAATTGCACAAGTAGAGCCGGTCGGGCTTCTTCCGAATGGTTTATATGACCAGCGAGATTTGCTGATCGATAAATTATCCTCAATGGTTGATATCAAAGTCAGCTACAACAAATCAGGCGGGAATGCACTTGCATCTGCTGAAGGAACTGTATCAATTGAAATCCTTGATAAGAATAAACAGTCGCTAGGAACTGTTTTGGACGGTAAAAATTACGAGGTTTCAGAACTTGCAGCCAACTATGATAATGAAACTGGGTTAGTATCAAGTATTTCAATCGGAGATACAGCTGTGCAGGCGGAGTCCTTCAGCAGCAAGGGATCCCTTTTAGGATTTATAGAGTCTTACGGGTATATAACAGCAGATGGCCAAGAAAAGGGCGTATACCCGGAAATGCTTTCTGATCTTGACAATATGGCGCTTGAATTCGCGAAAGCTTTCAATGAAGTGCACAGAAATGGTGTGACCAAGAGCGGTGAACAAGGCGGAGACTTTTTTGATTTTACTGGCGGTGAAACTGAACCTGCCAAGGGCGCGGCGGGCAAGATCAAAGTGGCTGACAGCATAATAGATTCAAAAGGCGCAAACATTGCTTTCTCACTGACTGGTGCAGCCAACGATAACGCAAATGCTACAAAATTAGCAAATGTTTTAACCGGTAAAATAACCATTAACGGTAAAGAAACTAGTGTTTTAGATTATTATGCGGGTCTGATTGGCGAGCTAGGGATCGAAGCTCAAGAGGCTAATCGACTGGCGTCTAATACAGAAACACAGCTAAATGATGCTGACATAAACCGTCAGCAAATGAGCGCAGTTTCTTTAGACGAAGAAATGACGAATATGATTCAATTCCAACACGCATACAATGCAGCTGCAAGAATGGTGACTTTACAAGACGAATTACTTGATAAAGTGATCAACGGCATGGGTGTTGGAGGAAGGTAGGTAGAGTCACATGAGAGTAACACAAGGCATGATACAGCAAAACTCACTGAGATATATCGGTTCGAGCTACTCGAAGCTGGATAAACTCCAGTCGCAGATTTCTTCAGGGAAAAAAATCTCAAAAGCTTCCGACGATCCTGTAGTAGCAATGAAAAGCTTAAAGTATAATACGCAACTGTCTCAAGTGCAGCAGTACAAAAGCAATGCTTCTCAAGCCTTTACCTGGCTCGAAAACACAGAAACAAACATTACAGAAGGAATTGACATCTTGTCAAAGGTCAGAGAATTAGCGGTTGAAGCTCAAAATGATACAAACGGCGAGTCGGAACGGCAAGCGATTGGCGTAGAGGTAAAGCAGTTAAAGGAACAGCTTTTAAATATTGCGAATACACAAGTGAACGGCAGATATATCTTTAATGGCACAAATTCAGATAAGCCTCCGGTTACAGATAACGGAGACGGAACTTATACAATTTCTGATACAGCTGATGTCGTAGTCAATATATCAAATAATATGTCATTGAAAGTGAATTCAGATCCAAAGTCAGCTTTTGGAGGCACTTCTGAAAGCGGGCAAAATGTATTTGAAATGCTTGATTCTTTTGAGAAAGCACTAAATTCTGGTTCGCTAGATGGCATGGACAATGTTTTAGATGATATTGATCATTTTTCTGACGGCATGAGTGCTGAACGATCTGATCTTGGAGCGAGATATAATCGTCTTGAACTGGTTAATACAAGACTGTCAGCTCAAGAAGAAACAGCTACAAAAGTGTTATCAGATAATGAAGATGTAGAACTGGAAGAAGTAATAACTGAATTTATTGCGCAGCAAAGCGTTCACAGGGCTACTCTGGCTGTTAATGCGCAAATTGTTCAGCCTACATTGATTGACTTTTTAAAGTAAGCGGCTCTTAGGAGTTCGCTTTTTTTATAGTTCAGGAGGTAGAGTGATGCAGATTCCCAGATTGATTATGCATAGTGTTCAAGGAAAAATTGGTTTAACAACGACGCCTGCCAGCTTAAAAATGGAGCAGCCTCAAGCTGATCTAGAGATCGAACAGCCGAGTGCGGAAATGGAAATATCGGTGACACCTGGAAAACTCACGATTGACCAGACACAAGCATGGGAAGAACTAGACAGAAAGCATGTTTTCAAGAGAATTGAAGAAGCCGCCCAACAAGGGCATGAGGATGTAATGGAGGGAATAGCACGCACTGCAGAAGAAGGCGACGAGCTTATGAGGATTGAAAATAAGGGGAACCCAATCGCTTCACAAGCAAGGAGGAACTCTGAAATGCACCAAATTCAATTAGGCGAAAATTATGCTCCTTCTCTATCTAGGGTGAAAATACAATATACTCCGTCACAGCTTGATGTTCAGATTACGCCGCGAAAGCCTGTTATTCAGGCTGAGCCGCATAAGCCAATTGTTGAATATACGCCAGGAAATGTTAAGGTTGACATGCTCCAATACCCTGATTTAAATATAGATGTAGAATACCCGAAAGAATCACCCGAAAAGTAAAAAGAAAAGGATCGTGAACAATGATCATTCATACGAAGTACCATGGCCAAATGAACATAAAAGAAGAGCAAATCATTCTTTTTGAAAGCGGGATTCCAGGCTTTTTAGAAGAAAAACAATTTGTCATACTTCCGCTTTCAGAAGACTCTCCATTCGTGGCACTGCAGTCCGTCACTTCAGAAAATCTTGCATTCATCGTCGTAAGTCCGTTTATCTTTTTTAAGAATTATGAATTTGACCTTGATGAATCAACTGCTGAACTTTTGGATATCGATAATATTCAAGACGTAGAAGTCATGACGATATTGACTATGGCAGAGCCATTTGAAAAGTCTACTGCGAATTTATTGGCTCCCATTATTGTGAATCGCAAGAACATGATGGCTAAGCAAGTCGTTTTACACGACTCCTCATATACGACAAAGCATCCGATTGGAGGAGAATCATGCTAGTTTTATCGCGGAAAATAAACGAAGCGATTCAAATAGGTGCTGATATTGAAGTAAAAGTGATTGCGGTTGAGGGGGATCAAGTGAAGCTTGGAATTGACGCCCCAAAGCATATTGATATTCACAGGAAAGAAATTTACTTGACCATTCAGGAAGAAAATAACCGTGCAGCAGCGTTATCCAGCGATGTGATCTCCGCATTATCCTCACAAAAAAAGTGAGGATTTTTTTATTTTTGTATTAACAAAATCAGAGACAATCCGATATTAATGATGTAGCCGGAAGGAGGCGCAAATGACTCCGCCAGTTACAAAAATAAGGCACAAGGACGTGCCTAAACAACATATTCAGGGAGGAACAAAACAATGAGAATTAACCACAATATCGCAGCACTTAACACACTGAACCGTTTGTCTTCAAACAATGGTGCAGCACAAAAGAACATGGAGAAACTTTCTTCAGGTCTACGTATCAACCGTGCGGGAGATGACGCAGCGGGTCTAGCGATCTCTGAAAAAATGAGAGGACAAATCAGAGGTCTTGATATGGCTTCTAAAAACTCTCAAGACGGAATCTCTCTTATCCAAACAGCTGAGGGTGCATTGACTGAAACTCATGCGATTCTTCAACGTATGCGTGAACTTACTGTTCAAGCTGGTAACACTGGCACACAGCAACCTGAAGATTTAACTGCAATTAAAGATGAAATGGATGCTTTAACTGAAGAGATCGATGGTATTTCTCAACGTACTGAATTTAACGGAAAAAAACTTCTAGACGGTAGTGTAACAGCAGGTTTTACATTCCAAATCGGTGCAAATGCTACCCAAAATATTAATGTTACAATTGGCAACATGGATGCGACAACTTTAGGAGTAAAAGGTATTGATGTGTCATCAGCTACTTTTAGTTTTGACACTGAGATCGCTAAAATCGATACTGCAATTACAAGTGTTTCAAGCCAACGTTCAAAACTTGGTGCGGTACAAAACCGCCTAGAGCACACTATTAACAACCTTAGTGCTTCTTCTGAAAACTTAACTGCTGCTGAGTCTCGTATCCGTGACGTTGACATGGCGAAAGAAATGAGCGAGTTCACAAAGAACAACATTCTTTCTCAGGCTTCTCAAGCGATGCTTGCTCAAGCAAACCAACAGCCGCAAAACGTACTTCAATTGTTACGTTAATTTTAAAAAAGACCTTGGCGTTGCCAGGGTCTTTTAATTTATATTTCTATCTCTATCTCCGAATCATTCCTCATCCTGTCACTAACTCATGATATAATAACCGGATTCTCCACTAACTTTTTATAAATGTATTTCAAAACAAGAAATCTAAAACAGAAGATTTTTTTCCAAAAATATGTGTAATCTTATCTCCATTTAGTCGATATAAACGATAGATTGGGGCATAGGGGATGATCAATTGAACATTGAAAGGCTCACTACGTTACAACCTGTTTGGGATCGTTATGATACTCAAATACATAATCAGAAAGATAATGATAACGAGGTTCCTGTTCATCAAGTTTCATATACCAATCTTGCTGAAATGGTGGGGGAAATGAACAAGCTGTTGGAACCTTCGCAAGTTCATCTGAAGTTCGAGCTTCATGACAAGTTAAATGAATACTATGTAAAGGTAATAGAGGACTCTACAAATGAAGTGATCCGCGAAATTCCACCAAAACGGTGGCTTGATTTTTATGCGGCTATGACTGAATTTCTTGGGTTATTTGTAGATGAAAAAAAGTAGAATAGGAGTGGTTTGAGATGGTCACAAGAATAACAGGTCTGGCGTCAGGAATGGATATAGATGATATTGTATCAAAGCTGATGCAGACAGAAAGAGCGCCGCTTGATAAGCTGACACAAAAAAAGCAGACTCTTGAATGGCAGCGTGACAGCTATCGTGAAGTAAACTCAAAAATAAAAGAATTACAAGATTATATGTCTAATAATAAGCTGACATATCCGAGTACGTTTCAGAGTAAAACTGTAACAAGTTCAAACGAATCTGTTTTAACTGCTACAGGAACTGCAAGTGCAGCAAACTCTTCTTCTACTGTTGAAGTGGCGAGCTTGGCAACCGCAGCAACGTATAAGGCAAACAATTATACGGGATACACTCAAGGCGATTACAATTTGGCATTTAACGTTGTTGCGCCTGGCGAAACAACGGCAAAAACAGTGAACATTAGTGTGACGAGCGCCGATACGATTGATAATGTGATTTCTAAACTTAACAGCTCAGATCTAGGAGTATCAGCTTTTAAAGATAAAATTTGGAATGGTACAGAGTACGTAGAAACAATTGCGTTTTCTTCTAAAGCAACAGGTGCAGGAGGCAGTATACAGGCAGCAGACTCTGCTACAGCTGACTTTATGTCCGGTCAGCTTGGTTTTTCTTTGGATGCTGATAATAAGCTCACTGCTTACAAAGAAGGCACAAATGCCAAAGTCACAATTAACGGCTTTGAAATGGAGAAGCTGACAAACAACTTTACAGTTAATGGTGTTACCTACACAATTAAAAATACAACTGCAGCAACAGGCCCTGTTACCACATCTGTATCTACTGATGTTGACGGGATTTATAACCAAATCAAAGAGTTTGTAGATAAATACAATGAACTGGTTGACAGCCTGAATGGAAAGCTGAAAGAAGAAAAATACCGAGACTATGCGCCGCTGACGAGTGAACAAAAAGAAGCAATGACCGATAAAGAGGTAGAACTCTGGGAGGAAAAGGCAAAAAGCGGTTTGCTGAAAAATGATACTAGTATCAGCACTGGTACGAACCAAATGCGGACTGATTTTTATTCTCAAGTTAATGCGGATGGAAAAACCTATCAATTAACTGAATTTGGCATCACAACGTCAGGTGCTTACCAAATGCGAGGACATCTAGAGATTAATGAAGACAAACTGAAAGCTAAGATACAAGAAGATCCGCAAAGTGTCGCCGCTTTATTTACAAGTGGGTCGAACAGCAGCGCCTATAGTGATAAAGGGATTATGAAACGCATCGGTGACACCCTGAAAAGTACGGTGAAAAGCATTGAAGCAAAAGCCGGTAACTCGACAATGGGAACCAATGATTATTCAATCGGTAAAAATTTAAACACGATCAGCACTAATATTACCAAAATGCAGGACCGGTTGACCACAATAGAAAACCGCTATTATTCAAAATTCAGTGCAATGGATTCTGCGATTCAAAAAATGAACGAACAAGCGTCCTATTTATCACAGCTTCTTGTACAATAAATGTAATTTGGAGGATGACACATGGCGATCCAAAATCCATATACAGCCTATCAGCAAAATTCAGTGAATACGGCTACACCCGGGGAGCTGACGCTTATGCTGTATAATGGCTGTTTAAAATTTATAAGACTTGCCTCTCAGGCCATTGAGAATGATGATATGGAACGTAAAAATGAGAATCTGATTAAAGCGCAAAATATTATTCAGGAATTAAATTTTACACTTAACCGTAACATAGAGCTTTCCGCTTCCATGGGTGCGATGTACGATTATATGTATCGAAGATTGGTACAGGCAAATATCAAAAATGATACGGGCATGCTGGCTGAGGTTGAAGGCTATGTAACAGATTTTCGCGATGCTTGGAAACAAGCCATTCAAAGTGAACGGAAGGACCGGCACGGATCAGGCGGGATCGCATGAATAACATAGATCAACTATACACTGAGACGAAGAGTATGCTGTCACACATACAAAATACGCCGGAAAGCGATGAGCTTTTAAAACAAATTGAAGACTTTGTGGCTAAACGGTCTGAACTGATTCAGGAGATATCTCTGCCGCTTTCAGAAGAAGAGCGAAAGCAGATGAAGCTAGTGCTGACATGGGATCAGCTTATTGTGAAGGAAATGGAACGACTGAAGCAGTCAATCGCAGCAGAACTTCAGCAGATGAAAAGAAAACGTGTGATGCATACGACGTATTTAAACCCTTATAACAACATTACGATTGACGGCACATATTATGACAAGCGTAAATAGGTGAGTGCCTTGAAGAGCATTGAAGATTATACGCTTTTATCAGCTTATTATCATCTTCTTTTTACCATTGAAGAAGGGTTGTGTTATTTGATAGAGGCTGAAGAGAATTTATCAAAAACAGAAGGGGATCGGATCTACCAAGATCTGATCCAAGCCTTTTTTTATTTGGATTCAACACATTCAACACTTCTCTTCATTATGGATTCGCGGTGTGCTGAAATTTGTGTGAAAGCATTTGACCAAATTTTTGCGGAGTTTGATCAATTGGTCTCTTTCTCTTTTCCCTCTCATGAGTTCTGTGAGTATTTAAAGGAACATTTTCTGATTCATTATAGAAAATGGATGCTGTCTATTCATCAATGTATGGAACCCTTTTTAATCAATTAGGCGTGTGTGAGGTATTTGTTTCGTTCAATCAGCATATACATATACCTCCGAACCGCCAATAACAGAGCAAATACAAACAAAATTCGACAAAGTTCACTGAATTTTCACAAAAGATTTATGTTTCAGCAGGAATTGTAAAGGGTAAAAGAGAAATAGATACATATCCTTAATAAAAGGGAGGCGTTCTTTGATGAACTATAACATCAGAGGAGAAAATATTGAAGTGACACCCGCGTTAAAGGATCATGTCGAGAGGAAGATCGGCAAGCTGGAGCGCTATTTTGACCATAGCGTGGATGCTGATGTGAACGTCAACTTGAAGTTTTACAATGACAAGGAGTCTAAGGTTGAGGTTACGATTCCGATGACAGATCTGGCGCTTCGGTCCGAGGTGCATAACGAGGATATGTACAACGCAATTGATCTCGCAACAAACAAACTGGAACGTCAAATCCGTAAGCATAAAACGAAAGTAAACCGTAAATTCCGTGAGCAGGGCTCTCCAAAATATTTATTGGCAAACGGTCTTGGCTCTGATACAGATATTGCGGTTCAGGATGACATAGAAGAGGAGGAGAGCTTGGATATCGTCCGTCAGAAACGCTTTAATTTAAAGCCGATGGATAGTGAAGAAGCGATCCTGCAAATGAATATGCTCGGCCATAATTTCTTTGTTTTCACAAATGCGGAAACAAACCTTACAAATGTCGTGTACCGCAGAAATGACGGGAAATATGGCTTAATTGAACCGACTGAATAATGAAGAGAAGCCTTCCGTGATGTCCGCGGAAGGTTTTTGTTTTTCTTATTTGCAAATTCTTTGGAAATAACAAAAGGTATGATATGATAATGAGAGGTATACATGGACTAGTAAATTATTTATACATGCCTCTAAAATAGGCATGTGATGATAGAGGAGCGTTATAAATGCTTGGAATTTTAAATAAAATGTTTGATCCAACAAAACGTACGCTGAATAGATACGAAAAAATTGCTAACGATATTGATGCGATTCGCGGAGACTATGAAAATCTCTCTGACGACGCGTTGAAACATAAAACAATTGAATTTAAAGAGCGTCTTGAAAAAGGGGCGACAACGGATGATCTTCTTGTTGAAGCTTTCGCTGTTGTTCGAGAAGCTTCACGCCGCGTGACAGGCATGTTTCCGTTTAAAGTCCAGCTCATGGGGGGCGTGGCGCTTCATGACGGAAATATAGCGGAAATGAAAACAGGGGAAGGGAAAACATTAACGTCTACCCTGCCTGTTTATTTAAATGCGTTAACAGGTAAAGGCGTACACGTCGTGACTGTCAACGAATACTTGGCAAGCCGTGACGCTGAGCAAATGGGGAAAATTTTCGAGTTTCTCGGTCTGACTGTCGGTTTGAATTTAAACTCAATGTCAAAAGACGAAAAACGGGAAGCTTATGCCGCTGATATTACTTACTCTACAAACAATGAGCTTGGCTTCGACTATTTGCGTGACAATATGGTTCTATATAAAGAGCAGATGGTTCAGCGCCCGCTTCATTTTGCGGTAATTGATGAAGTTGACTCTATTTTAATTGATGAAGCGAGAACACCGCTTATCATTTCTGGACAAGCTGCAAAATCCACTAAGCTGTACGTACAGGCAAATGCTTTTGTCCGTACGTTAAAAGCGGAGAAGGATTACACGTACGATATCAAAACAAAAGCTGTACAGCTTACTGAAGAAGGAATGACGAAGGCGGAAAAAGCGTTCGGCATCGATAACCTCTTTGATGTGAAGCATGTCGCGCTCAACCACCATATCAACCAGGCCTTAAAAGCTCACGTTGCGATGCAAAAGGACGTTGACTATGTAGTGGAAGACGGACAGGTTGTTATTGTTGATTCCTTCACGGGACGTCTGATGAAAGGCCGCCGCTACAGTGAGGGGCTTCACCAGGCGATTGAAGCGAAGGAAGGGCTTGAGATTCAAAACGAAAGCATGACCTTGGCGACGATTACGTTCCAAAACTACTTCCGGATGTACGAAAAACTTGCCGGTATGACGGGTACGGCTAAGACAGAGGAAGAAGAATTCCGCAACATCTACAACATGCAGGTTGTCACGATCCCTACCAACAGGCCAGTTGTCCGTGATGACCGCCCGGATTTAATTTACCGCACGATGGAAGGAAAGTTTAAGGCAGTTGCGGAGGATGTCGCACAGCGTTACATGACGGGACAGCCTGTTCTAGTCGGTACGGTTGCCGTTGAAACATCTGAATTGATTTCTAAGCTGCTTAAAAACAAAGGAATTCCGCATCAAGTGTTAAATGCCAAAAACCATGAACGTGAAGCGCAGATCATTGAAGAGGCCGGCCAAAAAGGCGCAGTGACGATTGCGACTAACATGGCGGGGCGCGGAACGGACATTAAGCTTGGCGAAGGAGTAAAAGAGCTTGGCGGACTCGCTGTTGTCGGAACAGAACGACATGAATCACGCCGGATTGACAATCAGCTTCGAGGTCGCTCCGGACGTCAGGGAGACCCGGGGATTACTCAATTTTATCTTTCTATGGAAGATGAATTGATGCGCAGATTCGGAGCTGAGCGGACAATGGCGATGCTGGACCGCTTCGGCATGGACGACTCTACTCCAATCCAAAGCAAAATGGTATCTCGCGCGGTTGAATCGTCTCAAAAACGCGTCGAAGGCAATAACTTCGATTCGCGTAAACAGCTTCTGCAATATGATGATGTTCTCCGCCAGCAGCGTGAGGTCATTTATAAGCAGCGCTTTGAAGTCATTGACTCTGAAAACCTGCGTGAAATCGTTGAAAATATGATCAAGTCTTCTCTCGAACGTGCAATTGCAGCCTATACGCCAAGAGAAGAGCTTCCTGAGGAGTGGAAGCTTGACGGTCTAGTTGATCTTATCAACACAACTTATCTTGATGAAGGTGCGCTTGAGAAGAGCGATATCTTCGGCAAAGAACCGGATGAAATGCTTGATCTCATTATGGATCGCATCATCACAAAATATAATGAGAAGGAAGAGCAATTTGGCAAAGAGCAAATGCGCGAATTCGAAAAAGTTATCGTTCTTCGTGCCGTTGATTCTAAATGGATGGATCACATTGATGCGATGGATCAGCTCCGCCAAGGGATTCACCTTCGTGCTTACGCGCAGACGAACCCTCTTCGTGAGTATCAAATGGAAGGCTTTGCGATGTTTGAGCATATGATTGAATCAATAGAGGACGAGGTCGCAAAATTTGTGATGAAAGCTGAGATTGAAAACAATCTGGAGCGTGAAGAGGTTGTACAAGGCCAAACAACAGCTCATCAGCCGCAAGAAGGCGACGATAACAAAAAAGCAAAGAAAGCACCGGTTCGCAAAGTGGTTGATATCGGCCGAAATGCCCCATGCCACTGCGGAAGCGGGAAAAAATATAAAAATTGCTGCGGCCGTACTGAATAGTTCGCTCCGGCAAGTTTACTGACCGCGGCGCCTGCAGGCGCCTGCGTATATTTTAATGAGGTGAATGAAATGGAATTATCAGAAATCAGAGCAGAGCTCGAAAATATGGCTTCTCGTTTAGCGGACTTTAGGGGGTCTCTTTGACCTCGAATCAAAGGAGGCTCGCATTGCTGAGCTAGATGAACAAATGGCTGATCCGGAATTCTGGAATGATCAGCAAAAAGCTCAAACGGTTATAAATGAAGCAAACGGTTTAAAGGATTATGTCAATTCGTATAAAAAATTGAATGAATCTCACGAAGAATTACAAATGACTCATGATCTTTTGAAAGAAGAGCCGGACACTGATCTCCAGCTTGAGCTTGAAAAAGAACTAAAATCATTAACAAAAGAGTTCAATGAGTTTGAGCTTCAGCTTCTTCTCAGCGAGCCGTATGATAAAAATAACGCGATTTTAGAACTGCACCCTGGTGCTGGCGGTACAGAGTCACAGGACTGGGGCTCTATGCTTCTTAGAATGTATACAAGATGGGGAGAGCGCCGCGGCTTTAAAGTAGAAACACTCGATTACCTTCCAGGTGACGAGGCTGGAATCAAGTCAGTGACATTGCTCATCAAAGGACACAACGCTTACGGGTATCTCAAAGCAGAAAAAGGTGTCCATCGTCTTGTGCGGATCTCACCATTTGATTCATCAGGCCGCCGCCACACATCTTTCGTTTCATGTGAAGTCATGCCTGAATTTAACGATGAAATTGATATTGATATTCGTACGGAGGATATTAAAGTTGACACGTACCGTGCAAGCGGCGCGGGCGGACAGCACGTCAATACGACGGATTCAGCCGTTCGGATTACTCACTTGCCGACGAACGTAGTTGTGACATGCCAAACGGAGCGCTCACAAATTAAAAACCGTGAAAGAGCCATGAAAATGCTGAAGGCCAAGCTGTATCAGCGCAGAATTGAAGAGCAGCAGGCAGAGCTGGATGAAATTCGCGGTGAACAAAAAGAAATCGGCTGGGGCAGCCAAATCCGTTCTTATGTATTCCATCCGTATTCCATGGTAAAAGACCATCGGACCAATACAGAAATGGGGAACGTTCAAGCTGTAATGGATGGTGACATTGATACGTTCATTGATGCCTACCTCCGTTCTAAGCTTTCATAAGCTGAAAAACACACCTGATGCATACGGGTGTGTTTTTTTATTCCTTATATCCTTGATTTCACTGCTGCTTTAGCATATTACCACTGTATTTGGGTGTTATTTACATCTAATCAGGGAAGGATTAAAATGCTATCGGAGAGCATTGGAAGAAACGGAGGATATATGATGGACGTACGGAATAAAACATTGTGGATTTTGCGGGATTATGTATACATATTGTTAGGAGCAGCGATTACGGCCGTGTCCTTTAATGTATTTTTGCTTCCGAACAAGATTGCCGCCGGCGGTGTCAGCGGGATCAGTACGATTTTACAATCATATGGTTTTGAAGCAGCGTATGTACAGTGGATTATTAATATCCCTTTATTTATTGCTGGCGTCATTTTGCTCGGCGGGAAATTTGGACTAAAGACACTTGCAGGTTCTGTGTTTTTGCCGCTAGTAGTGTTTTTGACAAGGGATATTCAGCCCGCCACTCATCATGAACTCTTGGCGGCGATTTTTGGCGGTGTCGGGATAGGTATCGGAATTGGTATTGTGTACTTAGGGAAAGGTTCGACGGGAGGTACAGCCTTGGCTGCACAGATCATTCATAAGTACTCCGGTCTGTCATTGGGGAAGTGCCTCGCCATCATTGACGGAATGATTGTTGTTACGGCTATGATCGTATTTAATATTGAGCAAGGCTTATATGCCATGCTTGGCGTCTATGTGTCCAGCAAAACCATTGATGTTGTGCAAGTCGGCTTTAATCGCTCAAAAATGGCACTCATCATTACAAAGCAGGAGCAGGCTGTCAAGGAGGCTGTCTTACAGAAGATTGACAGAGGCGTGACAAAAATTTCTGCAGTCGGCGGATATACTGACGATGACCGTCCGATTTTAATGTGCGTGGTTGGGCAAACTGAATTCACCAAATTGAAACAAATCGTCAAACAGATTGATGAGTCAGCTTTTGTGATTGTAGCAGACGCGAGCGAGGTGCTGGGCGAGGGTTTCAAACGCGCTTAAACGAGGTTATAATATGGAAGAGATCGTAAAGGAGTTGTGCTTCTCAACATGAAATCAAAGTTATCGATACTAATGCTTGGATTTGCGCTTTCTGTTCTGTTGGCTGCCTGCGGATCAAACGATGCAAAAGAAGAGAAGACAGACACCGGCAGCAAGACGGAAGCCACTGCATCTGAAGGAGAAGAATTATATCAGCAAAGCTGCGTAGGCTGCCACGGCAAGGATTTAGAAGGTGTGTCAGGGCCTAATCTCCAAGAGGTCGGAGGCAAATACGATGAACACAAAATTGAAGGCATTATTAAAAACGGCCGCGGCAATATGCCAAAGGGGCTTGTAGATGATAACGAAGCCGCTGTTATTGCCAAATGGCTGTCAGAAAAAAAGTAAGATAAAAACATCCTTGCTGAGTGCCGGCAAGGATGTTTTTATGCTTTGACAATATGAATGAAAAGAAACTGTAATAGTATTATGTCTAAATTTGACGTATAATGAAGTGTATTGAAAAAGGGAACTTTCAGATTTTCCATCTTTTTACAAATGAATGGGTCATAAATTGTCGAATGCATTCGAAGAGTATGACCGTGTGATAGATAAAATGATATAAAAGATTAGGTGATTTCATGATAGAGATGAAGGAAGTATATAAAGCCTATCCGAACGGCGTAAAAGCGCTCAATGGGATTTCTGTTACCATCCATCCCGGCGAGTTTGTGTATGTTGTTGGTCCGAGCGGAGCGGGTAAATCTACTTTTATTAAAATGATTTACAGAGAAGAAAAACCGACAAAAGGACAAATTTTAATCAATCATAAAGATCTCGCGACAATTAAAGAAAAAGAGATTCCTTTCGTGCGCCGCAAAATAGGCGTTGTCTTTCAGGATTTCAAGCTTCTTCCGAAACTTACTGTTTTTGAAAATGTGGCATTTGCCCTTGAAGTGATTGGAGAACAGCCGTCTGTCATTAAGAAACGGGTGCTTGAAGTGCTTGATCTCGTGCAGCTGAAGCATAAAGCGCGACAATTTCCTGACCAGCTTTCAGGCGGGGAGCAGCAGCGTGTATCTATTGCCAGATCAATTGTGAACAACCCTGATGTTGTCATTGCTGATGAACCGACAGGAAACCTTGATCCGGATACGTCCTGGGAAGTCATGAAGACGCTGGAGGAAATTAACAACCGCGGGACAACAGTCGTGATGGCGACACATAATAAAGAAATTGTAAACACCATGAAGAAACGTGTCATTGCAATCGAAGATGGTATCATTGTGCGTGATGAGTCAAGAGGGGAGTATGGTTCATATGATTAAAATTCTCGGGCGCCACTTGCGTGAGAGTTTTAAATCTCTCGGGAGAAACACATGGATGACATTTGCGTCCATTAGTGCTGTAACCGTTACGCTGATTTTAGTCGGCGTGTTTTTAGTGATTATGCTGAATTTGAATAACATGGCCACGAATGCAGAAAAGCAAGTCGAAATCAAAGTGTTGATTGATCTGACTGCAGATCAGAAGGCGCAGGACAAGCTTCAGAACGATATTAAGGAACTGAAGGGCATTCAGAGTGTCACTTTTTCATCTAAAGAAAAAGAGCTTGACCAGTTGGTTGACAGTTTTGGTGACAGCGGAAAATCTCTGACAATGAAGGATCAGGAAAACCCGCTTAATGATGCGTTTGTCGTCAAAACGACAGATCCGCATGATACGCCGAACGTGGCGAAAAAGATCGAAAAAATGGATCATGTTTATAAAGTCACTTATGGAAAAGAAGAGGTCAGCCGTTTGTTTAAAGTGGTCGGCGTTTCCCGCAACATTGGAATCGCGTTAATTATCGGCCTGGTATTTACGGCGATGTTCTTAATTTCCAACACCATTAAAATTACAATTTTCGCAAGAAGAAAAGAAATTGAAATCATGAAGCTTGTCGGCGCGACAAACTGGTTTATTCGCTGGCCGTTTTTCCTTGAAGGATTGCTGCTAGGCGTATTCGGTTCTGTGATACCGATTGCACTGGTGCTGAGCACTTACCAATACGTCATCGGATGGGTCGTTCCAAAGGTTCAAGGATCATTTGTCTCTCTTCTTCCTTATAATCCATTTGTATTCCAAGTTTCGCTAGTGCTGATTGCAATCGGCGCAGTAATTGGAGTATGGGGAAGTCTGACTTCCATCCGCAAGTTTTTGCGAGTATAAAGTGAAAAAGCCGTCCCGCTTTCGGGACGGCTTTTCATTTGCCTTCTTTTTCTTCTATGATTACATGAAATCTCCATCCTTTACATATACTATCTCTAGGTTTTGGTAAAGACAGTCTGGCATACAGGAGGAGTAAAGGATGAATCAAAAAATAATGGCTGTGATAGCAGCAGGGAGCATGCTGTTCGGAGGCGCCGGTGTATATGCGGGAATCAACCTGCTTGAGATGGATAAGCCCCAGACTGCAGCAGTTCCCGCGACGGCCCAAGCTGACTCTGAACGGGATAAAGCTATGGACAAAATCGAAAAAGCGTATGAGTTAATTTCGAATGAGTACGTAGAAAAAGTAGATAGAGAAAAGCTGCTCGAGGAAGCCATCCAGGGAATGCTGTCTACGCTAAATGATCCTTATTCTGTTTACATGGACAAGCAGACAGCTAAGCAATTTTCTGATTCTCTTGATTCCTCATTTGAAGGCATCGGGGCTGAGGTTGGCATGGAAGACGGCAAAATTATTATTGTTTCCCCATTCAAGAAATCGCCAGCGGAAAAAGCCGGGTTGAAGCCTAATGATGAAATTATCAGCATCAATGGAGAATCGATGGCCGGCAAGGATTTAAACCACGCTGTGTTAAAAATAAGAGGAAAAAAAGGGTCCAGCGTTTCAATGAAGATTCAGCGGCCTGGAACGAAGAAGCAGCTGTCATTCCGGATCAAGAGAGCTGAGATTCCGCTCGAAACGGTTTTTGCATCAGAGAAAAAAGTACAGGGGCATTCTGTCGGATATATTGCCATCTCTACTTTTTCTGAGCACACCGCAGAGGATTTTGCAAAAGCGCTAAGGGAGCTTGAGAAAAAAGAAATAGAAGGACTTGTCATTGATGTACGCGGCAATCCGGGCGGATATCTTCAAAGTGTGGAAGAAATTCTTAAGCATTTCGTTACAAAGGACCAGCCGTATATTCAGATTGCTGAACGCAATGGAGATAAAAAACGTTATTTTTCAACATTGACCCATAAAAAAGCGTACCCTGTCAATGTGATTACGGATAAAGGAAGTGCCTCTGCATCAGAAATTCTTGCCGGCGCATTAAAGGAAGCTGGCCATTATGATGTTGTAGGCGATACGTCTTTTGGAAAGGGAACGGTTCAACAGGCTGTGCCAATGGGGGACGGCAGCAACATCAAATTAACGCTTTACAAGTGGCTGACGCCAAATGGAAACTGGATTCATAAGAAAGGAATTGAACCGACCATTGCGATTAAGCAGCCCGATTATTTTTCCGCCGGGCCCTTACAGCTGAAAGAGCCGCTTAAAGTGGACATGAACAATGAAGACGTCAAGCATGCGCAGGTATTGTTAAAAGGTCTCAGCTTTGATCCGGGACGTGAGGATGGCTATTTCAGCAAAGACATGAAAAAAGCGGTTATGGCTTTTCAGGATCAAAACAAGCTGAATAAAACCGGTGTGATCGACACTCGCACTGCAGAGACATTAAATCAGCAGATAGAAAAGAAAAAATCAGATGAAAAAAATGATTTGCAGCTTCAAACAGCATTGAAATCATTATTTGTCAATTAAAGGAGATGGTATCCCATCTCCTGTTTCTTTGTGCTTAAAGAGATTATGGATCATAAGTCACATAAAAAACGAGTTTTTGACAAGAAATTAAAAAAATTTTCACAAATAAACATTTATAAAGGACTGTTATTACCCGATATCAATATATGAGAGAGACTTTCTAACGAGTTAATATGCATTTAAAATGAAACTTTTGCAAGTTGCCTAGTCTTTGTTTACTTCATACAATATAAGAAGGTTCTAAAAAGAACAGTAATCAGGTTAATGGCAGCTGAACGACAGGTATTTAAAGAGTAACGTTAGCGAGAATGCTTGTTAGCACTCCAGTACTGCTGCTTATACTGGCCCGTGCTTATCTGTATAAAGAAAATGGGGGTTCACAATTGAAGAGGGCAAGTATTGTGCGTGAAAAAAAATATTATGAATTAGTGGAACAATTAAAAGACAGAACACAAGACGTAACATTTTCAGCTACAAAAGCACTAAGTCTTCTTATGCTGTTCAGCAGATATTTGGTCAATTACACCAATGTCGAATCAGTAAATGACATTAATGAGGAATGCGCCAAACATTATTTTAACTACTTAATGAAAAACCATAAGCGATTAGGAATTAATCTGACAGATATAAAAAGGTCGATGCATCTAATCAGCGGGTTATTGGATGTGGATGTAAACCACTATTTAAAGGATTTTTCACTATCGAATGTCACGCTGTGGATGACGCAAGAGAGATAAACTCTCCTGAGGATATCCAAGCCATTTAATATTTGATAGAATATGAGTAACATGTTTGGCTTGAGGCGGTGAGAGATAGTGTCTGTTCAATGGGGAATTGAACTGTTAAAAAGCGCGGGCTTGTTCTTCTTACACCCGCTTTTCTGGTTTTTTATCATCATAACCCTGGCTTTCGGCTATGTAAGAATCAAACGGGAACGAAAAACCTTTCATACAAGAATAGCAGATATTTATGATGATCTGAAATTTACATATACAAAGGGACTGATTCCAGGTCTTCTTTTGTCAGTTATTTTAGGTGGACTCGGAATATCGATTCCTCTCGGTTTACTTGCGATTATTGCCGTTATCACTGCAGCGGCAGCGTTCACTCTTCGCGCAAACTGGATGTCTGCTGCATATATCGTCAGTGTGAGTATGCTGATAGGTTTTGGACTGCAAATATATCAGGCGGAGCCCTTTCTAGAGAGATTTCCGCAAGGATTTGCAGTTGTTTGGCCGGCTGTGGCTGTGTTTCTAGGTTTGCTGATTATCACTGAAGGAGCGGTTGCTTATCGTTCTGCGCATGTGAGAACATCACCGGCACTTGTCGTAAGCAGCCGCGGTTTGCCGATCGGACAGCAGCTGGCAAACCGGGTTTGGCTTTTGCCGCTGTTCCTTCTCGTGCCCGGTAATGGTTTAGAATCGCACCTTAGCTGGTGGCCCGTGTTTACTGTGCCCGGCGGCTCGTTCCATTTTCTATGGATTCCTTACTTTGTCGGATTTGGACAAAGGGTACAGGGATCGCTGCCTGAAACGAGTATTAGGATCACAGCGAAACGCGTTTGTATTCTCGGTCTTGCCGTCGCAGTTCTCGGTGCAGCGAGCTTACTGTGGACGCCGCTTGCGGGTGCAGCGGTCTGTACTGCTTTGTTAGGGCGTATTTTTCTGTCCATAAAGCAAAGAGTGAATGATAACGCGGCTCCGTTTTATTTCTCGAAAAGGGATCAGGGCTTAATGGTGCTTGGGATTATCCCCAATACGCCGGCTGAGGATCTGGAATTGAAAATCGGGGAAATCATAACGAAAGTCAATGGCATACCGGTTAAGAACGTTTCTGATTTCTATGAAGCGCTCCAGCATAACCGTGCATATGTGAAGCTTGAAATTATCGGTTTGAATGGAGAAATTCGTTTTGACCAGCGAGCTTCTTATGAAGGAGAACATCATGAATTGGGCATCCTCTTCGTAAAGGATGACCGTGAAGACGAAGCAGCCGCTTCTGGATCATAAAAGGCAGCCCGGCACCGCAGGAAGATGCGATGCCGGGCTGTTTTGCGTTACGCTGAGTTTTTTTCTATCCGTGCCGTTTCATCAGATTTGATGCCCAATGAAACAAAAACGCCGATGATGGATACAGCAAAGAGAATCATAAATAGGATGTGATATCCCGAAATCAGGCCAATTAAGGCTGATGAAATGATGCTTCCGAAATAACGGAAGGTCGAGAAAATCCCGGATGCCACTCCTGACATACCGGGGTCTACTGTGGCAAGGGATGAAACCTGCATGCTGGTCAGACCGACTCCGGAAGCGAGCCCGCCAAGGATAAGAGAGAGCATGAGGAACAAGACAGAATGCGAGCTGCTTAACAGCAAAAATAATAGATTCGCACCAGCCATCATGGCAAATGAAAGAAAAATGATTTTTTTTGCTCCCCATTTGTAATGGAGCTGCGCGCCCACCCAGTTGCTGGCTGACATGAAGATCGAAAATACAGAAAGCGCCATCCCGCTGTTAGACGTATTAAGCCCAAATTGGCTCGTCATAAATAACGGCATAATCAATAAGACGGCATACATCATCAAATTGCTTAACAAGACTGATAGATTCGCATTTGTAAAGGTTGAGCTTTTAAACAGTGCAAAGTCAATGATGGGGTGCTGGGTACGTTTTTCTCTTCTGAAAAAAAGCGGAACAAAAAGAAGTATCAATACACTGTATACCGCATATCCCCATGGAGCCTCATTTTTCGTCAGCAGGATAATGGAAACGATGCTGCCTGCAAGCAAGAGAGAGCCGATGATATCCAGCGGCGCGTCAGATTTATTTTCTTTATATTGAGGAAACATCGTTAATGCCGTAAATAAAGCAATGGCGAGGAACGGGATGTTGACCCAAAAAATCGAATGCCAGCTGAAGCTGTCAATCAGTATAGAGCCGATAAAAGGCCCGAGTGCTGCACCAAGTCCCGCGCCCAGTCCGAAAAATCCAAACACTTTCGGTAGGCGTTTTTCAGAAACAACATGCCGGATAATGGCAATGCTGTTTGGCGTAAGCAATGCCCCGCCGACAGCCTGCAATGCCCGAAAAACAATTAACAGGAGCAGACTCGGTGAAAGGGCGCAGCCTAGAGATGCGATTAGAAAAAGGCCGACTCCCCATAAGTACATTGTTTTATTGCCGTACATGTCACCGAGCTTCCCTGCAATCGGCTGTGTGACTGCCATCACGATTAAATAAACGGTAACCACCCAAGTGATGCTTGCGATGGACTCGTTATACGTATGGGAAATAGATGAGAGCGCGACCGCGATCATCGTTGAGTTAATGGGAACCAGAATGGCCCCCAATAATAGCGAGACGATCAGCGCCCATTCTTTTCTTGAACTCATTGGGATCCTCCTTTTTATTATGCCAAGGAGTTAATCAGCAGAAATTCCTTTGACAAATAGAGCTGTGCTGTGCTCCAGCATTTTTTCCTGGGGCATTGATATGACCCGGTCTCCTAAGTGGAGACGGTGAATGAAATAACCGAAGATAATCGACATGAACACGTCGGCATGCTCCGCTTCATTTCCTGTCTGAATAACCCCTTTCTCACCCATTGTTTTGAGATAATCAACCAATAGCTGTTTCATAGATTGGGGATATTCAGTGACGTGGTTAATGACATCCTGAAACAAGGCCGGTTCACGAAAGCTGATTTTAATGATATCTTTTCTATGTTCGAGCTCCTCCAAGAGACAGGTTCCGATATGAAGCAGGTCTTTGTACAAATCCCCTTCTGTTTGTTCCAAAATGCTGCCTCTGTTTGAAGAATGCTGAGAAAGCAAAGCCTCAACTAGTCCTTGTTTGTTTTTAAAGTTCCTGAAAATCGTCGCTTCACTTACATTTGCTTTTTCTGCAATTTCTTTTGTAGTTGTTGCGCGATATCCTTTTTTGACGAGCAGCTGCATGGCAGCGTCAAGGATTCTCTTGTTTGTCGGTCTCAATACGTTTCACCTCACGAGTATACTGGCAGGACAAGTATACACCCGCCCCGCTTGTATAAGAAAGAGGGGGACGCATCAGGACCGGCTGACAACTGTGATTTTGCCACTGCTTCCGTCAACAGTGATGATGTCACCGTCTCGCAGTCTTTCGGTTGCCGTGCGTGTGCCGAGAACGGCTGGAATGCCGTATTCACGGGCAATAATCGCAGCGTGAGACAAAATGCCGCCTGTGTCTGTAATAATCGCTTTGGCGTCTTGAAACAGGCTGGTCCATAGCGGTGTGGTCATCTTGCAAACGAGTACGTCCCCAGGCGCGAATTGAGAAAATTCATTGGCGTCCCGAATGATTTTCACCGGACCTGTCGCAATGCCGCTTGATGCCGCAATGCCAAAAATATGATTGTCTGTGTTTTTTTCATCCTCTATCACAGCGCCGACAATTTCTTCAGCAGCTTTGAGCTGTTCTTTTGTCGGGGTGCCGAGGTAGGCTGGGGCTTGGGCCAGCTCATACTCATGAAAAATCTGTCTGCGTTTTTCAGCCTTTTCTTGCAGGGATACAGGGTGAAGAAGCGCTTGTTCCACTTCGTCATCATATAAGAACCAAAGGTCCTCCCGATCTTGAATGACACCGTTTTCCGCCAGCAATTCACCTATCTTCAGCAGAAAGATTCTCGCCTTGGCATCCAGCATGGCGTCAATATAAAAGTGGTGATCATCTTTTATATTTGCAGAGTTCAGTGTCCATTGATAATAGCGGTCAAATTCGGTGCGTAAACCGGGATCTTCTATGCTTTCCAAGAATTCATTGTATAATTTCTCTCGTTTTTCTTTCGTTTTCTGAAATTCATTGTCAAAATGATAGCCATTACGGACATAATTTTGAATATTGGCCAGAGCGAAATACGGATTTTCCACCCAGATTTGTTCAATCAGATCATGACTTTTAACAGATCTCCATCCGTATTCTTGCAAGAATTCATGGACGTTCTTCAGGAAGTGTCTTCCCTCATCTGTTTGTTCCAATTTCTCCTGGAGCTGTTCAGGCTTGTTGTTTTCAAAAATGGCCAGAAGGTTCGGGTTCTCCTGAACTTCCACAGAAAATAGCCATAAGCAACGGTCCGTTTCCAGTGATTTGTTCATTTTTCCTGTCAGCATCTCGTAAAAATGAGCGTTTTCGGACTCTCCTTGAATGTCCTGATACATCGCTTGCAGTTTGTTTGTTAAAAGGATTTGCGGGAAAACGATATTGAAGTGCTCTTCATAAGCCGTGAGATAAAAGGCCTTTAGTTTTTGAAAAGCATCCAGTGCGCTTTCTGCGGTATGCTCAGTTTGTGCGAGCTGGTCCAGTGTCCGGTAAAAAGGGAGGTATGTGTGATTGATGATGTCATACATATGCTCCGATAAAATCGGGAAAAACTCTTTGCCGCAGTCTTCAGAAGGAGGCTGCTGTCCGCCTTGGTTTTTGGAATAAATATGTCCGCGATAAAGTTTTACTTCATCAACAACTACACCAATCGGAAACTTTTGCATGCTCTTCTTCAAGCCATATTCCAATGCCGGCACGATGAAGGATGAAAATAACGGACTCACCGGACCTTCAATATTAGACTCCATGTTAAGCCAGAAATCATTCATATCAGCGTCGGTAATCATGAAGCTGCGTTTTTCTTCTGCCGCCTTTTTGTCCTGATCAATGGTTGTAATCGGACGAGCTTGCAGAAGGTATATTTGATGATCAGCAATTCCAAATTCTATATCGACAGGATATCCGTACAGGTCTTCGGTTTTTTTTGTGATTTCAGCCAATTCAATCACTTGTTCATCTGTAAGGCAAAAACGGCTGCGCATGTCTTCACTCGTTTCTTTTTCAGCAATTCCTTCTGCCGCAGACTCCATGTAGATTTCCTTTGCACCTATTTCTTTCTGAATCTCAAACGAAGATTTATTAACAATGAACGTGTCTGGGGTAACACTTCCTGAAACAACAGCTTCACCCAACCCGTAGCTGGCGCTGATTAAAAGCTCTCTATTATCATGGGTAACAGGGTTGCGGCTGAAGATAACACCTGACATTTCTGAATCGATCAGCCCCTGAACGACTATTCCCATTAACGGCTCTGCGATTTGATTGTTCATTTTTTTCTTATAGCTGCTGACCCGCCCAGAAAAAAATGAGGCCCAGCATTCTTTCACTTTAGCCAGAAACTCTTCCTCTGTTTTGATATTTAAGTAGGTTTCATATTGACCCGCGAATGAGGCGCCTTCTAAATCTTCCGAGGCAGACGAAGAACGCACGGCTACGGATCGATATGATTCTCTAAGCTTATAAAAGGAACTAGTCAGCTCATTTTTCAGCTCATCCGAAAATGTTCCGGAAATGATCTCGCTTTCGACGTTTTCACTAGTCTCTTGAAGCTGGTTGTCCTCCATAAAACGTGCGAGCGCATTCGTTTGAATAATAAACCCGTCCGGAACAGGAAGACCGTGTTTGGTCAATTTAATCAAATTCATTCCTTTTGCTCCAGCCAGCTGGCTGGACTCTTCTGCCTGGCGAAATAAAACAGAATACATATTTGAAACCCCTCTTTCCTTCATTTTGTTTTTCTCTCTAGTTTTTATGACGGAGCCAGTGTTCAAAAATGATAGTGAACACTATCGTTCAATTGTAGGTTTTCAGGAAAATGCTGTCAAACGCAGAAAGTCCTAAATAAAATGAATAGTTAAGTTAGTTAGATTATCATGAAAAATGCGGCCGTACTGGTACTGTATGCCTATTTTCTTTTATTCTCGGAATCTGGCGGCGGACTTGATGATGTAATAAAAAAAGTGCCGCTGATTAGAACAGCAGCACCATGGAATAAGTTTTGACCGGCACCAAAATGCAAATATGGTGATTGATTTTGGCTGAAAAGGGGTATGGTGTAGCAGAGGGAGCGAATGCACGATTGTCCGATTCTTCATTTTTTACTATAATCAGATCAGATGAAGAATCCCTGAGGAGGGTTTTTGTTGATTACAAAAGCCGTTTTTGCATTGTTTTTCCCTTTTATGCTTGTTGTTCTATTTACTAGAGTCACCTTTAATCATTATGTGGCGATCGCTTTAACAGCTGCATTGCTGTTTGCCTCTTATTTAAAAGGCTATACAGAAACGTATTTTATTGTAGGATTGGATGTTGTGTCTCTTGTGGCTGGGGGACTGTATATGGCCAAAAAAGCTGCAGAGAAAAAAGAAGAATAAATCGGACATAATGAATATAAAGACTGAAAACCTGCTTTTACGTTTTAAAAGCAGGTTTTTTATACACAAAAACAGCTGGAAATAAAAAACCACCGAACTTTAGTTCGTATTTTTGGTGATTTTGCTTTCCATTGTGTTACTATATCTATAGGAAGATTTCGTTAAAGAAACGGAGGCTTATTTTTGTGAAAGATCGCTTTGAGTTAGTCTCGAAATATCAGCCCCAGGGAGATCAGCCGAAAGCCATTGAAAAGCTTGTGAAAGGAATTCAGGAGGGCAAGAAGCATCAGACTCTGCTGGGTGCGACAGGAACTGGGAAAACATTTACGGTGTCTAATTTGATTAAAGAAGTCAATAAGCCGACTCTCGTGATTGCCCATAACAAAACCCTTGCTGGACAGCTTTACAGTGAGTTCAAGGAATTTTTTCCGAACAATGCTGTCGAGTATTTTGTCAGCTACTATGATTATTATCAGCCGGAGGCGTATGTGCCTCAAACGGATACATTTATAGAGAAAGACGCTAGTATTAATGATGAAATTGATAAACTGAGACACTCCGCCACATCAGCTTTGTTTGAGCGCAGAGATGTCATTATTATTGCGAGTGTGTCTTGTATATACGGCCTCGGTTCGCCTGAGGAATACCGGGAAATGGTTGTGTCACTGCGGACTGAAATGGAAATTGAGCGCAACGAGCTGCTCAGAAAACTTGTAGACATCCAATATGCCCGCAACGATATCGACTTTCAGCGCGGTACATTTCGTGTGCGCGGGGATGTAGTGGAAATCTTTCCGGCATCTCGTGATGAGCATTGTATCAGAGTTGAATTTTTCGGTGACGAAATCGAACGGATTCGGGAAGTGGATGCGCTGACAGGAGAAATTCTCGGCGACCGAGATCATGTTGCGATTTTCCCGGCTTCCCACTTCGTAACGCGGGCCGAGAAAATGGAGAAGGCGATTCAAAATATCGAGAAGGAGCTTGAGGAGCAGCTGAAGGTCATGCACGAAAACGGAAAACTCCTTGAAGCGCAGCGTTTAGAGCAGCGGACAAGATATGATCTTGAAATGATGCGTGAAATGGGTTTCTGCTCCGGCATCGAGAACTATTCAAGACATTTGACTCTGCGGCCTCCAGGTTCAACGCCGTATACGCTTCTTGATTATTTCCCAGACGATTTTATGATCGTGGTGGATGAGTCGCATGTGACAATTCCTCAGGTGCGCGGCATGTTTAACGGAGACCAGGCGCGGAAACAGGTGCTCGTGGATCACGGCTTTCGGCTTCCATCAGCGCTTGATAACCGTCCGCTTCGTTTTGAGGAATTTGAAAAGCATATGCACAATATCGTGTATGTATCAGCAACACCAGGGCCGTACGAGATTGAACATACAGATGAAATGGTCGAACAGATCATTCGTCCGACGGGGCTTCTTGACCCACTTATTGACGTACGTCCAATCGAAGGCCAGATTGACGACTTGATCGGCGAAATTCAAGCAAGAATCGAGCGGAATGAACGGGTGCTTGTGACAACTTTGACGAAGAAGATGTCAGAGGATCTGACCGATTATTTAAAGGAAATCGGCATTAAAGTAAACTATCTGCATTCTGAGATCAAAACGCTTGAACGGATTGAAATTATCCGCGACCTTCGCCTTGGCAAGTACGATGTGCTTGTCGGCATCAACCTGCTGAGGGAAGGTTTGGACATTCCCGAAGTATCCCTTGTTGCGATTTTGGATGCGGATAAGGAAGGTTTCCTTCGTTCGGAGCGTTCGCTGATCCAGACCATTGGACGGGCAGCGAGAAATGCGGAAGGCCGCGTCATTATGTACGCCGATAAAATAACGAAGTCTATGGAAATTGCGATTAATGAAACAAAACGCCGCCGCGAGCAGCAGGAGCGGTTTAACGAAGAGCACGGCATTACGCCGAAAACGATAAATAAAGAAATTCGCGATGTCATTCGTGCCACAGTAGCAGCTGAGGATAAAGCGGAATACAAAACAAAAGCCGCGCCGAAGCTGTCGAAAATGACGAAGAAAGAACGCCAGAAAGTCGTTGAACAGATGGAGCATGAAATGAAGGAAGCCGCCAAGGCGCTTGACTTTGAAAGAGCCGCGGAGCTTCGCGATTTACTTTTAGAGCTAAAAGCGGAAGGATGATGAACAAATGGCTATGGATCGGATAGAGGTGAAGGGAGCCAGGGCGCATAACCTGAAAAATATAGATGTAACGATTCCGAGAGATCAGCTTGTCGTTGTCACGGGTTTGTCCGGATCAGGTAAATCCTCCCTTGCCTTTGACACGATATATGCTGAAGGACAGAGACGGTATGTCGAGTCGCTGTCTGCTTATGCCCGCCAGTTTTTAGGGCAAATGGATAAGCCTGATGTGGATGCAATTGAGGGGCTCTCTCCCGCCATCAGCATCGATCAGAAAACAACGAGCCGCAATCCGAGGTCTACTGTCGGTACGGTAACTGAGATTTATGATTATCTGCGTCTTTTATATGCGAGAGTAGGGAAGCCTCATTGTCCGGAGCACGGAATTGAGATTACATCCCAGACCATCGAGCAAATGGTGGACAGAATTCTGGAATACCCGGAACGGACGAAGCTTCAGGTGCTGGCGCCGATTGTCTCGGGCCGAAAAGGCGCTCATGTCAAAGTGCTTGAACAGATTAGAAAACAAGGCTATGTCAGAGTCAGAATTGACGGCGAGATGGCTGAGCTTTCCGACGATATCGAATTAGAAAAGAACAAGAAGCATTCCATTGAGGTAGTCATTGACCGGATTGTCGTGAAAGAAGGCGTGGCAGCACGGCTGTCAGATTCATTGGAAACGGCGCTCCGTTTAGGTGAAGGACGGGTTATGATCGATGTCATCGGTGAGGAAGAGCTGATGTTCAGCGAGCATCATGCCTGTCCGCACTGCGGATTTTCAATTGGTGAACTTGAGCCGCGTCTGTTTTCGTTTAACAGTCCGTTCGGGGCGTGTCCGACGTGTGACGGTCTCGGAATGAAGCTTGAAGTGGATGCCGATCTTGTCATCCCCAATCAAGATTTGTCATTGAAGGAGAATGCGGTCGCCCCTTGGACACCGATCAGCTCACAATATTATCCTCAGCTGCTTGAGGCAGTCTGCACCCACTACGGGATTGATATGGATGTGCCGGTCAAAGATTTGCCGAAGCATCAACTGGATAAAGTGCTGTACGGCAGCGGAGATGACCTGATTTATTTCCGATATGAAAATGATTTTGGACAAATCCGTGAAGGTGAAATTCAATTTGAAGGCGTATTGCGCAACATTGAAAGACGATATAAGGAGACAGGCTCCGATTTCATCCGTGAGCAAATGGAGCAGTATATGTCTCAGAAATCTTGTCCGACGTGCAAAGGCTATCGGTTAAAGAAAGAGGCGCTTGCCGTACTGATTGACGGCCGCCACATTGGAAAAATTACCGAGCTGTCTGTCGCAGACGCACTTGCCTTCTTTAAAGATCTCACCCTTTCTGAGAAGGATATGCAGATCGCCAATTTGATTTTGCGCGAAATTGTGGAGCGCTTAAGCTTTCTGGACAAAGTCGGCCTCGATTACCTGACATTGAGCAGGGCAGCGGGTACATTGTCCGGGGGAGAGGCGCAGCGCATCAGGCTGGCGACTCAAATTGGCTCGCGTTTATCCGGTGTGCTTTATATTTTAGATGAGCCGTCTATCGGTCTGCATCAGCGTGATAACGACCGCTTGATCAGCGCTCTGAAAAATATGAGAGACCTCGGGAACACGCTGATTGTTGTCGAACATGATGAGGACACGATGATGGCAGCAGATTATTTAATAGACATTGGACCGGGAGCCGGCATTCATGGCGGACAGGTGACATCTGCGGGTACGCCGGAAGAAGTGATGGAAGATCCAAACTCATTAACGGGCAGCTATTTATCAGGGAAAAAGTTTATCCCATTGCCTCCTGAAAGAAGAAAGCCGGACGGACGTTACATTGAAATTAAAGGTGCTTCAGAAAACAACCTGAAAAAAGTGAATGCCAAGTTCCCGCTTGGGACGTTTACAGCAGTTACAGGTGTTTCCGGTTCAGGAAAGAGTACACTCGTTAATGAAATTTTGCATAAGGCGCTGGCGCAAAAGCTTCATAAAGCGAAAGCGAAGCCCGGCAGCCATAAAGAGATTAAAGGTTTGGATCATTTAGACAAAGTCATTGACATTGACCAGGCGCCAATCGGAAGAACGCCGAGATCCAACCCTGCGACATACACCGGTGTATTTGATGACATTCGTGATGTATTCGCGCAGACAAATGAAGCGAAGGTCCGCGGCTATAAAAAAGGCCGTTTCAGCTTCAACGTGAAGGGCGGACGATGTGAAGCCTGCCGCGGAGACGGGATTATTAAAATAGAAATGCACTTCCTTCCTGACGTATACGTTCCATGCGAGGTGTGTCACGGCAAACGCTATAACCGTGAAACGCTTGAAGTGACGTACAAAGGAAAAAGCATCTCTGATGTGCTTGATATGACGGTTGAAGATGCTCTTTCTTTCTTTGAAAATATCCCGAAAATCAAACGTAAGCTCCAAACCCTTTATGATGTTGGTTTAGGTTATATTACGCTCGGCCAGCCGGCGACGACCTTGTCAGGCGGAGAAGCGCAGCGCGTGAAGCTCGCATCAGAGCTGCACAAACGCTCGACCGGACGCACGCTCTACATTTTAGATGAGCCGACGACAGGTTTGCATGTCGACGATATCGCCAGGCTTCTTGTCGTGCTGCAACGGTTGGTAGACAACGGAGACACTGTACTGGTTATTGAGCATAACCTTGATATCATTAAGACGGCCGATTACATTGTGGATTTGGGCCCGGAAGGCGGAGCCGGGGGCGGAACCATTGTCGCGTCAGGAACGCCTGAGGAAATCACTGAAGTGGAAGAATCATATACAGGCCGTTATTTGAAGCCTGTTATCGAACGTGACAAAACACGCATGAAATCGCTCTTGAAAGCGAAAGAAACAGCTACATCTTAAAACCCTCTGTTAAGAGGGGACAGCTTGTCAGCAAGTCCATCCTTGGACTTAGCAGGCAAGCTTTTTCTTTACGGCATAATAGGTTTAGAATCGTCTTTGGGTAAAATTTCTTTGGGAAAACGCCTAAACATTTACAAATTGCTGTCGATATATGAATTGAAAGGCGGATGAAGATTTCCAAATTAAGCAGACAAACCCTATTAAGGGGCTTAAAGGCATCCTTAAGCAATAACTGAATCTACATAGGTTAGAAGCTTTATTGGAGTCTGATACGCCAGAAATCAAAGAAAAGGAAGTCTTTGATTTCAAAAACATATACACATGGAGGTATTTTTCACATGAGAATCAACCACAATATTGCAGCGCTTAACACACTAAACCGTTTGTCTTCAAACAACAGTGCGAGCTCAAAAAACATGGAGAAACTTTCTTCTGGTCTTCGCATCAACCGTGCGGGAGATGACGCAGCGGGTCTTGCGATTTCTGAAAAAATGAGAGGACAAATCAGAGGTCTTGAAATGGCTTCTAAAAACTCTCAAGACGGTATTTCTCTTATCCAAACAGCTGAGGGTGCATTGACTGAAACCCATGCAATCCTTCAACGTATGCGTGAACTTACTGTTCAAGCAGGAAACACAGGTACACAGCAAACTGAAGATTTAACTGCAATTAAAGATGAAATGGATGCTTTAACTGAAGAGATCGATGGAATTTCTCAACGTACTGAATTTAACGGAAAAAAACTTTTAGACGGTAGTGAAACAGCAGGATTTACATTCCAAATTGGTGCAAATGCTGGCCAAAATATTAATGTTACAATTGGTAACATGGATGCAACAACTTTAGGAGTAAAAGGTATCGATGTTTCAGCAGATGATTTTAGTTTTGACACTGAGATTGTTAAAATCGATAGTGCAATTACAAGTGTTTCAAACCAACGTGCTAAACTTGGTGCGGTACAAAACCGTCTAGAGCACACAATCAATAACTTAAGCGCTTCTGGTGAAAACCTGACTGCTGCTGAGTCTCGTATTCGTGACGTTGACATGGCGAAAGAAATGAGCGATTTCACAAAAAACAACATTCTTTCTCAAGCTTCTCAAGCGATGCTTGCTCAAGCAAACCAACAGCCGCAAAACGTGCTTCAATTGTTACGTTAATTTTGAACGGCTATCTCTTTCTGTTAGTTACAGCTTGCCGACAGAGTCCATTAACTGGATGTGCCGGCAGGCTTTTTTTGTTACAATCATTTTGTGACAGCCAGGGAATCACTTGTTTTTTCAAAACAAAAAAGGCAAGATATTGTCATCTAACCTTTAACTTTGTTTCAGTTATAATGAATGATATGTTTTCCGCAATTACAAAGTCTTCTTATACAGCTGCTTACTTACACTCATTAAATCTTGAACAATATGCGTGTTGCTGCTGTCGAGCAGCACTTTTATATATTGGATATCGTGAGAGATCGGGAAGGGTCCGTGAATCTGCTCAAGCTCGGCGATCATTTCACGATTCATTCTTTTTTGTTCATGAATCAGCTTTAACACTGATTCTTGTGTTACTGTATAGTCACTGGGATCTTTCTCCATTGCTTGTCCAGCCTCCTTGGTTGCCGTAAGCTTTTTACATATTGTAATCGGTATAGCCGGAAGATTCTACTTCTAAAACTTTTTAAAATCCAATTTCCGTAAATCGGAGCATGTCTAAAGAATGAATTTGAAACCTGAAGAGATTTTAAACGTATAAATAAGTAAAACGTCCCTGATCTTTTGTCATGGACAATCTACAATAGGAGTGTGGAATGAATTGAACCGTAATCAAGCTATTATTGCATCACTTTGTTATTTCAGTGTGTTCATTGCGCCAATCATTGTGCCGATTGTCGCTTATTTTGTTGTAAATGAGAAAGAAACAAAACGCCATGCGATACGCTCTCTTATTTCTCACATTGTTCCGTTTGTCGGCTGGCTGTTCCTTTTTATTGCTTTACTTGGCGGAGCCGTTGCGATTGATGGAGACAGCTTGCTTCCTGTATTTGTAATCATTGGGGGAGCGGTTATTTATTTCTTAGTTGTCATTGGCATTATCATTTGGAATGTGATTCAGGGCATTAAGGTCCTGCGTGCAGCATAAGTAGACAATGGGGAGGAGATCGTAATGAAGCAAGAAAAGGAACGAATCCTTAAGCTTGTTGAGGAAGGAAAGCTTACAGCACAAGAAGCTTTGACACTGATTGAAAAGCTTGACAGCGACTACAAGGAAAAAGAAGAGAAAATCACAGCGCTCTCAGTTCACGTTCATGACGAGGAAGAGCCATTTACAACGGCAAAAAAAGAAAGCGGCAAGCCGTCTTTAGGAGCCAAGCTGTTTGACTGGATTGATTCTGCTGTGAAAAAGGTCAAGGAAGTTGACCTTGATTTAAACTTTGGCCATGCGTATGATGTTCAGCACATTTTTCAATTTAAAGATACTGACTTTTCCAGTGTTGAGCTTCAAATTGCCAATGGCAGCGTGAATATCGTCCCTTGGGAAGATGACGATATCAGAGCGGAATGCCAGGCGAAGGTATATCGCGCTGACAGCCAGGATGCGGCGAGACACGCATTTCTTCAGCATATTGAATGTGAAATCAAAGGTAATAAATTTTTTATCCGTACTGAGAAAAAGACGATGAAAACGAATGTCACTTTGTATATTCCTCAGAAGGAGTATGATAAGATTCGAGTGAAGCTGTTTAACGGTCCGGTCAGAGGGGAACATTTACATGTAAAAGAGTTCTCAGCGAAAACGACAAACGGCGTGTTGTCGTTCTCGCACTTAACAGCCGAAAAAGCCATAGCTGAAACGGCCAACGGGCAAATTAAGCTCGCCAGCCACAGCTGCGGAACGATAGAAGCGGAAACCATTAACGGATTGATCGATCTCCGAGGGAAAAGCGAATCCATTGACGTTCAAAGCTTTAACGGAAATATTGCGATTAACGTTACAGAATCGGACTGCCGCTCCATTTATGCAAAAACAACGACTGGAAGTGTGGAGCTTGCGATTCCGGACGATCTCGCAGTGAAGGCAGAGCTGAAAAGCAATCTTGGTTCGCTGTCCCATGAATTAATGGATGTTGAGATGCTGAAGGAAAAAAATGATACCATTCAAAAAGAAATGATGTTCACTTCAAATCAGGCACATGATCAAAACATCACCGTCTTCTCAGAATCACTAACAGGCGCCATCAAACTAAAGTACTCACAGAGGTGATCGAATGAATAAGCTTTATCGCTCAGAAAAAAATAAGAAAATCGCCGGTGTTATCGGAGGTCTCGCGGAATATTTCAATTGGGACGCATCACTCCTCAGAGTCATAACTGTCATCTTAGCCATTATGACAAGTGTCTTCCCGGTTTTGCTCATTTATATCATTTGGATTTTTATCGTCCCGTCAGAAAGGGATATGAAATGACATGGTAAAATGGGCAGTCAGCATTTTAGTCAATGCATTGTTATTAATCGTCATTGATGGATATATTGACTCCATCCATATCAGCAGCATTGGGGCAGCGATTATCGCCAGCCTCATTTTATCGATCTTAAACGTGCTGATTAAACCGCTTTTAATTATCTTTACACTGCCGGTCACCATGGTGACGCTTGGACTCTTCTTGTTTGTGATTAACGCCATCACGCTTATGATGACCGCGTCCATTATGGGTGACAGTTTTCAAATCGACGGCTTCGGCACAGCGATATGGGCATCCGTTATCCTGTCGGTCTTCCATTTGCTGATTCAAAAAGGCATTTTAGAGCCTCTTAGAAAAAAATAAAAAAAGCTGCCCGCAAAGGCAGCTTTTTTACATGTTCTGCAGCCTCCTTAAAAAATTGTGAAGTGAAGTGTTCGCTTTTTGTCAGCAGTCCCGCGTATATGTCGTATACCATCTGCTTTGTCAGATTGGATATTGTTTAAAAATGAACTCATAAGCTTCCCTGTTCAGACGCAAAATACATGAAAAGGGAGGTGCTTTGATGAGGAAATACACGGTTATTGCTTCTATATTACTGTCTTTTCTTTCCGTTTTGTCTGGCGGCCATCATGAATCGAAAGCTTTTCCTGTTGTACAGCAGGAACTATTTCAAACGCCTCATTACATACCCTTGCTTGAAAATCCTCCTCAAATTGATGTGAAAGCTGAAATGAGAAACAATCTAATGATTGAGGCTCAAGTTCGCGATAATTCGTATCAAGCATTTTCCGCCTTTCTTTTTTATAAACAAAGTAATGAGCTGGGCTACAAAATGGTGCCGATGGACCCGACCCCCGGAGCGGTCCGCAAGTTTTTGGCACAAATTCCGAAACGTTTGATTTGGAACAGCGAGCTTGAGTATTACATTGTGATGTCGAATGGGAAGCAGCGGGTGAAGTCGGAGACGAAGAAACTGAAGCTTGAAGGATACCAGGCTGACCTTGCCCATATTCCGGAGCTTCTGATCACAGAGCTGGCGGTTGATACGAAGAACATAGGACGCGCAGACGGTTATGAATTTATTGAGATTTTTAATACGACTGACAGAACGATTGATTTTAAAGACTACCATATCCGTTACCGCTACCCAAAAGAAGGGCCTGACTCCGATCTGATTTGGAGGCCTGATGAAAGGATCTTGATACCATCCGGCGAAACGTTTGTCGTCTGGCTGAAGCCTGCCGGGCATCCAGAATTGACGTCAGAGGATTTCAATCGTTATTATCAGACACAACTAAAAGAAGGAAAAAATCTCGCGGTGATAGACGAGACAGAGGGTATGGCCAATACGAGGCCGCGGGCCGTTGTGATATCAACGAATACAGGAAAGGACATTTCGGTTGCGCATTATCGGAAACATGCGCTGCGCCGGCTGTCATCAGTGCTTTATAAGTATCCGCTGAACGGAACCGCAGAACTTCTGAACATTTCAATCGGGGAAAAGAATCCGTCTCCTGGAACCGTATTACAGGCACAGGTGCCCGAGCAGAAACGGAAAATCAAGCTCGATAAAGAAAAGCCGGTCATTGAGGATTTGACTGACCGCAAGCCTGTCCGCCCTGCTGAAAGCATTGAGCTGCGGGCTGACATACGGGACCGAAGTCTAGTGAAAACAGCGGCCTTTTACTACCGGACGGATGAGAACAAACCGTTTAAGCGAATTCTTGCTGAAAAAGACCGCAACGATAATCTCTACCATTATATTGTGTATTCGCCTGAATTGATCGGGAAGGATCAGCTAGAGTATTATGTGGCGGCCGGGGACGGGATCAATGAAGCGAGAACGCCGGTCAAAATGATTGATATTAAACAAACAAGCAAGTCGCACGGCCTGCGGATGAATATTGAAAACAGAGACACGCTGTCGGGAACTCAGTTTCTCAAAGCCACGACAGAAGGGCGAGCTGACCGCATTAAGCTATGGGTTGACGGGAAAAAACAAGTGACAGAGCCCGCGATGGAAAAAGAAGTATATTTTGCATTCGATACGAGGAAAACGAACCTTTATTTTAAAAACGCGGTAACGATGGAAGGCAAAGTGCTGAAGGTGTTCGATGATACAACAAATAAATACCGCACCTATTCTGTTCCATTGCCAGAGACACTGCTTCGGAAAGGGAAGCAGCTGCAGCGTATTACAATACGATCGGGTTCGAAGGTGTCTCCGTTTGATACGGCTGAAAACCGTGATGACTTCTTAGTCAAAAACGCCCGATTGGTGTTATCGGATGGAACGGTGATCAGGGATCAGAGGGTGTCCCCTGAGAAGGAACTTTTTATTGGCGATAATCAGCGCTCGAATAAAAGCTGGCAATTCCAGTTCAATCTGCCTGACGGACTGTTTACATCACAGCTGCTGGAGTGGGATACATCAAAGCTTTCTGAAGGCGCTCACCATATTCAAGCAAGCGACGGCAAGGAAAATGTCAGCCTGGTTGTACGGGTAGATAATTCAGGACCTCACATTGAGCCGAATATCACCGAGGGGCAAACGTATAAAGGAAACCTTATTCTGCAGGCGGATATGTATGATAAATGGAGCAAAATTGAGGAAGCGGAAGCGTCTTTAGATGGAGAAAGCGTTACACTCCCATATCATACGTCATCTTCTGACCTTTTGCCGGGAAAACATTCTCTAAAAGTGACAGCAACGGATCTCGCGGGCAATAAAACAGTGATTGAGAGGATATTTAAAACCGAACGAGAGCATCCGGACCAGCCGGAGGTTATAGACAGCGAAGCCGACACGCATAAGGCCAAGCTTTCTGTACGGGTGAAAGATCCGACGAATGATGCCATGGATGTTGGTTTTTATAGGGGATTTCAATATACAGCGCGCAATCATGTGAAAATATTTAAGCACGCGTCACTGACTGAACCGCCGAAAAGCTTTGTGCCGGAAAGGGAGACCCCATTTACGAATAAAGAATTGGAGCGGGTATCAGCTGTTGATGGAAAAACAGTATCGACAGAAAACAAAGAGCTTTTCCCTTATCATCGCTTTGAAGTGACGGTTGATCCATCAATTGATGAGAATGATCTGGCTGAAGCAGTCTGGAAGGGCAGTTCTTTGCCGGGGAGAAAGGTGACGATGTATGCTTGGAATTATCGGACAAACGAATGGCAGCCAGTTGACAGCTTCGTCGCGAAGGATGACAAACCGTTTACGCTGAAAGCGTCTGTGATTGCCGCCGATTTTGTACGGGAGTCGAAAATGAATGTGATTGTACAGGATGAAATTCCCCCTGCGAAGGATATGTACACATTTGTCTGGATGTCTGATACACAGTATTACGCCGAAAGCTATCCGCATATTTTTGATAAACAGACCGAATGGATAAAAGATAATCAAAAGCAGCTCAATATCAAATATGTGTTCCACACGGGTGATATTGTAGATGATTCCGCTGATATCAGACAGTGGAAAAACGCTGATCGGTCAATGTCCGTTCTGGATAAGAGCGGAATTCCTTACGGCGTGCTGGCCGGCAACCACGATGTCGGGCATAAGGACGGCTCCTACAGGGCGTTTGGCAAATATTTTGGCAGCGATCGTTTTGATAAAAAATTGCATTATGGCGGTTCCTATAAAAACAACCGCGGACATTATGACCTGATTTCTAGCAACGGCAATGATTATATCATGCTGTACATGGGATGGGGCATTACGGATGAAGACATCGCGTGGATGAATCAGGTGTTGAAGAAACACCCTGACCGGATGGCAATTTTAGCTTTTCATGAGTATTTGCTGGTCAGCGGAAACAGAAGCCCAATCGGAGAGAAAATATTCAAAGAAATCGTAAAGCCGAACCCGAATGTCGTGATGGTGTTGAGCGGGCATTATCATAGTGCGATGAGAAAAACAGATGAGCTGGATGATGATGGTGATGGGAAACCGGATCGTCTTGTGCATCAAATGCTGGCCGATTATCAGGGCGGGCCAGAAGGCGGTCAAGGGTATTTGCGTTTGCTTCAATTTGACCAGACCAATGACATGGTGCACGTATCGACGTATTCTCCGTATGTAAAGGATAAGAATTACTATGATACGGATATCTATGGCAACAAGGATGAATTTTCCCTTTCGCTTGATTTGAAGCCAAGAATCAAAAAGGTGGAAACGGATTATTTTGAATGTAACGTATATACCAATGAAGAGCTCGGAAAACGGGAGCAAGTGAAGAGCGGGGATACAGCTGAATTCCGCTGGGATCATCTTGAACCGCAGTCTGTTTATTATTGGTACATTATAGTGGAAGACAGTTTTAACGGCAAAACGAAATCACCGATCTGGAAGTTCAAGACGAAAAAAGAAACATATCGTCCGGCACCAGACCAGTTTGATTTTCGCCATGTCTCCAATCCTTAAAAAGGGTTGGAGGCTTTTTTTATGAAAGACGATCCATATAGTGGACAAATGTATAACGGTCGCCTCTGTATACGGATTTTGCATGCTCAAAAGCAGTTCCGTTCTGCAGATATGTTGTTCGTTTGATTAATAGGACCGGCGCTCCCTTTTGAATACCAAGAATGTTCGCTTCTTCCGTGGTGGCAGCGCTTGGCTCAAGCTCCTGTTTTGCACGGGAAATCGGTATGCTGTTGTACCTTTCAATATGATCATAGATCGACGACTGAAAATGCGATTCGTTCAATTCACCCGCAAGCTCAAGCGGAATATGTGAGGACTCAATCGCCATTGGAATATCATTTGCCAGCCGCACCCGAGTGATTTTATGGATAGAGGAGGGGTGCCCGCAGCCTAATATAGCCGCGAGCTCCTCAGTTGAATCAATAAGCTGATAATCAATGAGCCTGCTGCCCGGTGTCATCCCGCGGCTTTTCATATCCTCGGTAAAGCTTGTCAGCCCTTGAAGTGCTTGTTCCATTTTTGGCTTGCTGACAAAGGTGCCCCGCCCTTTCAGGCGATAGAGCAAGCCTTCATTAACTAAATTAGAAAGCGCCTGGCGAACTGTCATCCGGCTGATCCCGAATTGTTCGGCATATTCGCGCTCCGAAGGAAGAGGCATATCCGGCTGCAGCTCTCCGCTCTTAATTTGTTTTTTTAATTGCTCCATAATCTGATAATAAATTGGAATAGGCGATTGTTTATTGATATTCATAAGTCAGCATGTTCCTTTCAAGGTCTTAATGACGCGGCTTCACGATCAATCAAAACCGTAACATCGGAATGCAGGTGCAAAGCAGATGCGGGAAAATCTTCGCTTATGTTTCCTTCTAACAGCTTACGAACAGCTTCCGCTTTGCTTTTTCCAGAAATAAGCAGCAGAATGCGCTTGCTTGAGAGTATCGTTTGAATTCCCATTGTGAGCGCTTTTTTCGGCACGCTGTCTATAGAAGGAAAATATCTGGCATTCGCTTGGCGGGTTTGCTCATTTAATGTCACAACATGAGTTCGCGACTTGAAAGACGTTCCCGGTTCGTTAAAGCCGATGTGTCCGTTTCGGCCGATGCCGAGAACCTGAATGTCAGTGCCGCCGAGGGACTCGACTAGCTGTTCATACCGTCTGCATTCGGCTTCCAAATCGTCTGCATTTCCATTCGGAATAAAATGCCGGCTAGGCTTGCTATCGATATGCTGAAATAAACGGTCATTCATATAGAAGTGATAGCTGTTCGGGTCATCGCTTGAAAGTCCGGCGTACTCATCCAAATTAACTGTAGTGACGTTTTGAAATGAGAGATTCTCAGTTTGGTGCAGGCGGATCAGCTCGCGATACGTGCCTTCCGGTGTGCCGCCCGTCGCTAACCCGAGAACGGCATCAGGTTTTTCTTTGATTGTATCTGCCGTTATTCTGGCTGCTTTTTGGCTTAGCTCTTCATATGTTTGACATTCCATTACTTTCATATCTGGTCAGCCTCCTTGGATATAAATGCAATGTTTCCGCGGCAAATGGTGAGAATCACCTCGCAATCACTGCTGACAATCACCAAATCTGCATCTTTTCCCACAGTCACACTGCCTTTTCGGTCAAAGATGCCCAGCTGTTTGGCCGCGTTTGCAGAAGTTATATTAGCTATATCCGTCCAAGAGCAATTTGTAAACTCACGCATATGCCGTGCGCCTTCGTTCATTTTGAGGATCGAACCGGCAAGGGTTCCGTCTGAAAGAAGAGCTGTTCGTCCTCTTACCGTCACACTTTGGCCGCCGAACTCATATACGCCGTCTTTCAGGCCTTTTGCCCTCATGGAATCGGTAATTAAAATGAGCTTGCTGCTGCCTTTCGCCAAAAAAGCAAGCTTTGCAGCTAAAGGATGGGAGTGAATGCCATCGGCGATAAGCTCTGTCACAAACCCATCATGGGCCAGCGCCGTTCCGATCACTCCGGGCTCTCGGTGATGAAACGGGCTCATCGCGTTGTACAGATGAGTCATATGGCTCGCCCCTGCTTTTGCGGCATCCGACAGCAATGCGGAATCGGCATCCGTGTGCCCCATGGACGCGATAATCGATTCGTCTTTCAAATGGCGGATCAGTTCAAAATGCTGATCCTCCTCCGGCGCAAGTGTAACAATTTTGATCAGTCCGCCCGCCTCCTGCTGCCACTTTTTGAAAAGCGCAACATCCGAAGGCCTAATCCACTCCTTTGGCTGCGCTCCGGCTCTTTTAGGCGAAACAAAGGGGCCCTCTAAATGAATGCCGAGCAGTTCTGCACCTAATAAAGAGGACTCTTCAGCCGCTTTCCACTCTCTTGCGTTCACCAAAGCTTGAGAAATGTTCCCATGTTCCTGGGTAATCGTTGTGGCTAAAAAGCTCGTCGTGCCTTCTTCGGGAAGTCTTGACGACATGATGTCGAGCGTGGAAAAGCTTGCATCCATCGTATCTGCGCCATAGCCGCCGTGGATATGAATGTCAATCATGCCGGGAAGCAAAACGGAATCCGCAGGTGCTTGAATTTCTTTTGAATATGGCTCCTTGGGCCGTTCTGCTGAAACTGTGCTGATTTTTCCGTCATTGATTCCGACATAGCCGTTTTTAATTACTTCATTTTCTGTCACGATCGCAATGTCTTTGATAAGAAGACTCTCTGCCATAGATGATCCGCCTTTCTGGAATTTGAATACCTTTATTTTACTCTTTTTCAGACTAGTGATCTAGACCAGCTGAGGTGTTTTCCCCCCTTTTATAAAATCTGTTTTAGGTTCAAGCCCGAAAGTGATAAAATGAAAGTATTGTGAGCAAGCTCGGGGCAGCCCGGAACAGGAGGAACATATCGTGGCAAAGGTTCGCACTAAAGACGTAATGGAACAGTTCAATTTGGAATTAATCAGCGGAGAAGAAGGAATTAACCGCCCGATTACAATGAGTGACCTATCAAGACCAGGCATTGAAATTGCCGGATATTTTACATATTACCCGAGAGAGCGCGTGCAGCTTCTCGGAAAAACAGAGCTTTCTTTCTTTGAACAGCTTCCTGAAGAGGAGAAAAAACAGCGAATGGATTCTCTGTGCACTGATGTAACACCAGCTATTATTCTTTCTAGAGATATGCCCATCCCGCAGGAGCTGATTGACGCCTCCGAGAAAAATGGGGTGCCTGTCCTCAGATCGCCGCTAAAAACGACAAGACTGTCAAGCCGTTTAACCAACTTCCTTGAGAGCAGGCTGGCGCCTACCACAGCAATTCATGGCGTTCTTGTCGATATATATGGTGTCGGCGTGCTGATCACAGGAAAAAGCGGCGTCGGAAAAAGCGAAACAGCGCTGGAGCTTGTGAAAAGAGGGCATCGCCTTGTTGCCGATGATTGCGTTGAAATACGGCAGGAGGATCAGGATACTCTTGTGGGAAACGCTCCGGAATTAATTGAGCACCTTCTTGAGATCAGGGGCCTTGGCATTATCAATGTGATGACGCTATTTGGCGCTGGCGCGGTCAGAAGCAATAAACGAATCACGATTGTCATGAATCTTGAACTCTGGGAGCAGGGCAAGCAATACGACCGGCTCGGACTTGAGGAAGAGACCATGAAAATCATTGATACAGAAATTACAAAACTGACGATTCCCGTCCGTCCAGGCCGAAATCTTGCAGTCATCATCGAAGTGGCAGCAATGAACTTCAGATTGAAGCGGATGGGGCTGAATGCCGCTGAACAATTTACCAACAAGCTGGCGGATGTCATTGAAGACGGTGAACAAGGAGAATAGGAGTTGGCGTTAAATGAATGAAGCGATAGAACCACTCAATCCGATAGCTTTTCAGTTGGGGCCGTTAGCCGTCCATTGGTACGGAATCATTATCGGTCTCGGCGCTTTGCTCGGGCTGTGGATTGCGATGAGGGAAAGTGAAAAGCGGGGGCTGCAGAAAGATACGTTTATTGATCTTGTCCTGTTTGCCATTCCAATTGCGATTATTTGCGCACGAATTTATTACGTTGCCTTTGAATGGGATTATTATGCGGCACATCCGGGAGAAATCATTAAGATTTGGAAGGGCGGCATTGCCATTCATGGCGGATTAATCGGCGCCATTTTAACGGGTTATGTGTTTTCGAGAGTGAAAAACCTTTCGTTCTGGAAGCTTGCGGATATTGCCGCGCCAAGCATTTTGCTCGGCCAGGCGATCGGCCGCTGGGGGAACTTCATGAATCAGGAAGCGCACGGCGAGGCTGTCAGCAGAGCCTTTTTAGAAAACCTGCACCTGCCTGAATTTATCATCAATCAAATGTACATCAATGGGCAATATTATCATCCTACTTTTTTATATGAATCACTATGGAGTTTTGTCGGCGTCATTGTTTTACTGCTGCTGCGCAGAGCGAATTTGCGTAGAGGCGAGATGTTCTTGATCTATATCATTTGGTATTCAATCGGAAGATACTTTATTGAAGGAATGCGGACTGACAGCTTAATGCTGACTGATTCACTTCGCATCGCTCAGGTGATTTCAATCGTATTGATTGTTTTGGCTGTGGCAGCCATCATCTTCAGACGCGTCAAGGGATACTCGAAGGAGCGGTACGCGGAGTAGACGTCAACAAAGGGGGATGAGGGATGAAGAAGATCTTTCTGGCCGGTCTTGCAGCAGGTCTTCAAACAACATGGACGCTCGGTAAAGTGATTTTCCCGGTAACGCTATTGGTCACTTTGCTTCAGCATACCCCTGTCATGGATTGGCTTGTACGGCTGATCACACCGGTAATGGGTCTCTTCGGGCTTTCTGGTGAAGCGGCCATTCCGCTTGTACTGGGAAATATGCTGAATCTGTATGCGGGAATTGCCGCGATTTTGACATTGGATTTGTCTGTAAAAGAAGTCTTTATTTTAGCTGTTATGCTTTCATTCTGTCATAACTTGATTATCGAATCGACAGTTGCCGCAAAGGTTGGTATCAGAATTGGCGTTATATTGGCGGTGCGCATCGGTTTGGCCGCTGTGTCAGCCATCGTCATCAACCTCATTTGGCATGGTGGACAGGAAACGGCGCAGTACGGTTTTATCACTGCGAAGAGCGCGGCGCCAGACAGCTGGCTGGCAATGCTGGCAGAAGCCTTAACGAAAGCCGGACTTGGTGTTTTGCAGCTGGCGGCAATTGTCATACCGCTGATGATCATCATCCAGTTTTTAAGAGATTTAGGCTGGCTGCTTCGGTTCTCCAGGTGGCTGTCTCCGTTTACGCAGCTGCTTGGCATGAATAAAAATACGTCTATGACGATGGTGGCGGGACTGACGATTGGTCTGGCCTACGGAGCGGGTGTTATGATCAAAGCTGTTGAGGATGACGGCGTGAGCAGGCGGGATATGACATTGGCATTTATATTTCTCGTTGCCTGCCACGCGGTCGTAGAAGATACACTTGTCTTTATTCCGCTCGGCATACCGGTCTGGCCGCTTCTTTTGATTCGTGTCACCACAGCAGTTCTGCTGACAATGGCTATTGCGCACACGTGGAAAAAATGGAAACCCTCAGCGGTTGGAAAGGAAGCAATATGAGTGATAAACAAGTAACGACGATTCTGTTTGATTTAGACGGAACGCTTATTAATACGAATGAATTAATTATCGCGTCCTTTTTGCATACACTGGAGCATTATTATCCGAGCAAGTATAAACGAGAAGATGTCCTTGCATTTATCGGGCCGTCTCTTTTTGAAACTTTCTCCTCGATGGATCCTGAAAAATGCGATGATATGATCGCCATGTACAGAGCGTACAATCATGACATGCATGATTCACTCGTGACTGAATATGAAACGGTATATGAGACCCTGGATGCATTAAAAAAAGCCGGCTTTACATTAGGAATTGTGACAACAAAATTAAGAGATACTGTCAATATGGGCCTCAAGCTCACGGGAATCGGCGAATTCTTTGAAACAGTTGTCACCCTTGATGATGTGACGAATGCAAAGCCTGATCCCGAGCCTGTGCTGTTAGCGCTGAAACAGTTAGGAAGCAAGCCCGAGGAAGCCATTATGGTCGGAGATAATTACCACGATGTGCTGGCAGGCAAAAACGCCGGAACAAAAACCGCAGGAGTCGCATGGACGATTAAAGGGCCGGAAATGCTGGCGAAGCATGAGCCGGATTTTATGCTTGAGAAAATGAGTGATCTATTACAAATTGTTGGAGTGAAGTAATCTGTGAGAAAAACAGATCGTCATCCGGTCTCGGGGGCCAACTCACTGTGGCATGTCTATCAAACGGTACCTTTTTTAAAGGTCGTCAAAAATTTCATTGTCATTCAAATTGCGAGATATACGCCGTTTATAGGGATGAAAAACTGGCTGTACCGTACATTTCTGCGGATGAAGGTTGGAAAACAGACATCCTTTGCCCTCATGGTGATGCCAGATATCATGTTTCCGGAAAAGATCTCAGTCGGAACAAATACAATCATCGGGTACAATACGACCATTCTGACCCATGAGTATTTGATTCACGAATACCGGATCGGCAAAGTTCTGATCGGAGACGAAGTGATGATTGGTGCCAACACGACCATTCTGCCCGGGGTGAAAATAGGAGATGGCGCAGTTGTGTCCGCCGGAACGCTTGTCCATAAGGATGTGCCTGACGGGGCATTTGTCGGCGGAAATCCGATGAGGATCATCTATACGAAGGAAGAAATGCAAGAAAGATTGAAAAAGTCCGCTGAATAAAATCAACGGACTTTTTTGGTTAAAATTGAGTGTTGTTGTTTTCGTAAATATGCTGAACACCAATCCATTTTTGACCGACATTAGAGTAGCGTGTATTTGTCATTCTGACCGTGCTTGTTTTGCTGTCCGTCCGGAATATCGCTTCCTTCATGTTTGTGATGGTGCACTTGTCGATGATCACATCAACGTGGAAGGTTGAACCGCCAAGCTGTCTAATGAACTTCCCGCCATTGTCCGCCGTGAAGTTTTTCACTGTGAATGTACTGGCTTTATTGATTTGGAATATCTTATCTGACGCTTTTTGAGCAGAACCGCCGTCGATCGTCACTTTTCCTTCCTTCTTCACCGTTAACGCATCCTCACCAACATCTTCCCATTTCACATTCTGAATGTTAACGTTTCCATAAGTGTGTACACCATCAGCGGCAGGTGCACCAAGCACCACATTTTTCAGGGTTGCTCCATCCTCCACACGAAAAACAGGGTCTTGGTTTTCTGACTGGCTTCCGTCGCCTAATTCTTTCCCTGCCACAAACCGCTGTCCTTTCCCGTCATATGTTGTATTTTTTGGTACGATAATTGTTTCGTGCACCACTTTGTCTGCTGCAAAAACGGTTGATGGCTGAAACTGGCTGAACCCCATAACCAAACCGAACATAAATAGGATAGACACGAATTTTTTCAATGATAAATCCTCCCCGGATATCTTTCATTTTTTGCAAGAGAAGCGTCAGCGACTTGCACCGGCTTCTCTCACATAGATCGGGGCAAGGCTGAATCTGCTTTAATCATAAAAACAGACAGCCTGAAAGTAAAGACAATTTTGGGTGATAAATGGAAAATGAATCGATCTTACCGATTGAAACTAAAAGCATGAATATTGTCGTATTTGCTCAGGATAGAGCATAGTGAGGCTTTCAGGTGTTTACTTTTGAATAACCACGGCCTGGCTGCCCATTTGTTTCCACGCTTTTTCAAAGCTTGTTCTATCGGTTTTTCTGTTTTTATAGCCATACGGATCATTGAGATACACATATTTATTATCATATCCCGTAACGGCGACGCTGTGTTCGCTGTACGTAATTTCTATCGTTCCGTTTGGCGTTTTCCATGTCTGCATGTTGTCAACTGGCGTAAAGTTGGCTGTCGTAATAACCCAAACTGGATTGCCTTTTTCAAGCTGTTCATAAACAGCAGAAATGCTTTTTCCAGTCAGGTCAGTCACTTTGTCTCCCGCATAGGTTTTCGCCAGCTGATAGATCGGTCGATGGTAGACACCGAGACCAGGGCCATTCGCCATATCCCCGACAAATCCGTCATTTGGATCACCCTTTAATCCGCTGCTGTATGTCAAAGGCACTGTGGCAACCTGATTTGCCAGGGTGTTTTTTGTCACGTCGTATCCCGCGTAATTCAGCACCATCGCAAGGCTTGTTACTTCACAGCCGTTATAGAGCCGGGGTGCGTCCATTTGATTATAAAGGATGACATCCAGCGGTTTTGCGCTTCCCTTCAGCTCCTTTTTGCTATTCGCAGCTGAGTCTGTATCGCTATCAGAAACCACTTTTTTAAGGCTGTTCAAAAAAGGAATATCTATATCTTTTGCATCTATTTTAAGTCCGAAAAAAATAACGCCTGAAAGAATCATCAGGACACATAGAGTTCGCAGTGTTTTCATCTTTATCTCCTTGTTCTCTATTTGATTTGTATTATAGCATGCCAAACATAAAGAATTTGAGATATTACGTACCTTTAATACATTATTCATGAATTTTTCATAATGAGAAGAAGGATATTTGAACTAAAAATATCCTAACTGAAGTTAAGCGTTGATTTTCATTCTTTCATCTGCTAACATATTATCATATTAGCGAACTAAAGGATTCGGAATTTTCCTTCATAAGATAACAGCGGAGGTGCTCGGGTTGATGTTTATGTTTGAAAAACCGCACGGCATGAGAGATACACTGCCCGGTTTATACGAAACGAAAAAAAAGGTGAGACGATCGTTAACCGATTTGATTGATAAATGGGGATATCAATTTATGGAAACGCCGACACTGGAGTTTTACGATACCGTTGGCGTCCAGTCAGCAATTGAAGAGCAGCAGCTGTTTAAGCTACTTGATCAGGACGGCAAGACATTGGTGCTTCGCCCGGATATGACGGGGCCGATTGCAAGGGTGGCGGCATCGAAGCTTCTGAAACACGGTCATCCGCTAAGAGTCGGCTATGCGGCAAATGTATTCAGGGCTCAGGAGCGTGAAGGCGGACGTCCGGCTGAGTTCGAGCAGGTCGGAGTGGAGTTAATCGGTGACGGCACGACGAGCGCGGATGCGGAGGTCATTGCTTTAGTCGTCGGGGCATTGAAAAACGCTGGGCTGGCATCCTTTAAAATTGCCATCGGCCATGCCGGCATTGCGGATGCTTTGTTTGTTGAGGTGCTCGGGAACGTTGAACGAGCTGATGTGCTGCGGAGGTTCTTATATGAAAAGAACTACGTCGGTTACAGAGAGCATGTCAAGTCTCTCCCGCTTTCCTCCATTGATAAAAGCAGGCTGCTTGAGCTCCTTGAACTGCGGGGCGGTATAGAAGTATGCGGACGTGCCGAAGAAATCGTCGATTCTGCGCAAGGAAAAAGCGTGGTTGATGAGCTGAAGGCGCTGTGGGACATTCTTGAGGATTACGGATGTACGGAAAATGTCCGCCTGGATCTGAATATGGTCAGCCACATGAGCTATTACACAGGGATTTTATTTGAAGTGTACGCCGAGAATGTCGGTTTTGTCATTGGAAGCGGCGGCCGTTACAACAAGCTGCTGGGCCATTTTGATTCACCTGCACCGGCAACAGGCTTCGGGCTTCGGATCGACCGGCTGATTGAAGCCCTTCATATGAAAGAAGAACCATGTGATATAGACGCTGTTATTTTCAGCAAAGAGCAGCGGGCGCAAGCCATCGCTTATGCGAATGAAGAACGCATGAAAGGGAACAAAGTGGTTCTTCAAGATTTATCGGGAATAGAAAATATCGACCAGATGACAAAATCTTTTGCAAACGTCACTTATTTTATCGGTGCCAGAAAGGAAGAGCAAAATGGGTAAGTTACTCACAATGGCGATGCCAAAGGGCCGGATATTTGAAGAAGCGGCAGGGCTGCTGAGGCAGGCAGGCTACAGGCTGCCTGAGGAGTTTGAAGATTCGAGAAAACTGATCATCGATGTGCCGGAGGAAAATCTCCGTTTCATATTAGCGAAGCCGATGGACGTAACCACGTATGTGGAGCATGGCGTGGCAGACGTCGGAATTGCGGGCAAGGATGTCATGCTGGAGGAGGAACGCGATGTGTATGAGGTACTGGATTTAAAAATCAGCAAATGCCACTTAGCTGTCGCCGGACTTCCGAATACAGACTGGAGCGGCGTAGCGCCAAGAATCGCGACAAAGTATCCAAATGTGGCTTCCAGTTATTTCAGAGAGCAGGGAGAACAAGTCGAGATCATTAAGCTCAACGGTTCAATTGAACTGGCTCCGCTCATTGGGCTTGCAGATCGGATAGTGGACATTGTTTCCACAGGACAGACGCTGAAAGAAAATGGGCTTGTTGAAACGGAGCACATTTGTGACATTACCTCTCGCTTTATTGTCAACCCGGTTAGCTATCGCATGAAAGACGATGTGATTGACGAAATGGCATCCCGCCTATCTCTCGTTGTGGAAGGAGAGACGGCAAAATGAAGATCAAAACCATCAGCGGAACGGAACGGCTTTCTCTCAAGCGTTCCATCGATGCCGGAACGGAAGAGCAAAGAAAGACGGTCCGGTCCATTATTGAAGATGTTAAAGCAAACGGTGATCAGGCGGTTCGCAGCTACACGGCGAAATTTGACGGCATCGAAATAGACAGCCCGCTGGTCACAAAAGAAGAATTTGAGGAGGCATACACCTCACTGGATTCACGTCTTCTTCAGGTGATTAGGCAGGCAATCGAAAATATTAGGGAATATCACGAAAGACAGCTGCAATCCTCCTGGTTTTATCACAGAAAGGACGGCACAATGCTGGGGCAGAAAGTGACGGCGCTGGATTCCGCCGGTGTATATGTGCCGGGGGGAACGGCCGCATATCCTTCATCTGTTTTGATGAATGTGATTCCGGCGCTTGTAGCGGGCGTTGAAAGAATCGTTCTCGTCACGCCTCCGGGAAAAGACGGTCTGCTGTCTCCTGGAGTTTTGGTTGCTGCAGCCGAGCTGGGCATAAAAGACATTTACAAAATGGGCGGCGCTCAGGCGATTGCAGCGTTAGCATACGGAACAGAAACCATTGAGCCGGTCGATAAAATCACGGGTCCGGGCAACATTTATGTCGCGCTTGCCAAACGAGAAGTGTTCGGCGATGTCGATATCGATATGATTGCCGGACCTAGTGAAATCGTCGTGCTGGCTGATGAAACAGCGATTCCGAGCGAAATTGCAGCCGATCTGCTGTCACAGGCGGAACACGATAAGCTCAGCTCATGTGTGTTTGTCACAGATTCCATGGCGCTGGCCGAGGCGGTTTCAGCCGAGGTAAGTAAGCAGCTGAAAACCTTGCCGCGTAGAGAAATAGCGGAAGCTTCAGTGAGAGATTACGGTTGTATATATGTGGCGGAAACAATGGTGGAAGCGATTAATACTGTCAATACACTCGCGCCAGAGCATTTAGAAATCATCACACAGTCTCCGGAAGCTTTGCTTGGGAGTATCAAACATGCGGGTGCCATTTTCTTAGGCAGATACAGTCCCGAGCCTGTCGGTGATTATTTTGCCGGACCGAACCATGTGCTTCCGACAAACGGAACAGCCAGATTTTCAAGTCCATTAAACGTAACAGATTTTCAAAAGAAATCGAGCATTATTTCTTACAGTCAATCAGCCTTTGAAGAACATGCCGAAAGCATCGCGGCTTTTGCCAGACTGGAAGGGTTAGAAGCCCATGCCAGATCAATTGAAGCGAGAGAACGGAGGATTTCTAAATGAGAAAAGCGGAACGCGTCAGGAAAACAAACGAAACAGATATTGAGCTGGCATTTACAATAGACGGCGGGGGACAAGCGGATATCAAAACAGATGTGCCGTTTATGACACATATGTTGGATTTATTCACGAAACACGGGCAATTCGATCTTTCGATTAACGCAAAGGGCGATGTTGATATAGATGATCACCACACGACCGAAGACATCGGCATCTGCTTAGGGCAGGCGCTGCTCGAAGCCTTGGGTGATAAAAAGGGAATCAAACGCTACGGATCGGCGTTTGTACCGATGGATGAGGCACTTGCTCAAGTTGTGATTGATTTAAGCAACCGGCCGCACTTAGAAATGCGCGCTGATTTCCCGGCTGCTAAAGTCGGAACTTTTGATACGGAGCTTGTACATGAATTTTTGTGGAAGCTGGCGCTAGAAGCTCGAATGAACCTGCACGTCATCGTTCATTATGGCACAAATACCCACCACATGATTGAAGCCGTTTTTAAAGCGCTGGGACGCGCGCTTGATGAAGCGGCAACGATCGATCCGCGTGTTAAAGGAATACCGTCAACGAAAGGGATGCTGTAAATGATCGGCGTGATAGATTACGGAATGGGCAATTTATACAGTGTCTCAAAGGCGCTTGAGCGTGTCGGCGTACCGTATTTTGTTTCTGAAAAGCCGGAGGAGCTGAAAGAAGCTGATGCCTTCATTTTGCCGGGAGTCGGTTCATTTGGAGACGCGATGGACAATTTGCGCCACACGAAGCTTGATCAATTGATTCACGATATGGTCTCAGAGGGAAGGCTGCTTCTCGGGATCTGCCTTGGCATGCAGCTTTTATTTGAAGAAAGCGAAGAAAACGGCACCGCTTCAGGGCTCGGGCTGCTAAAAGGTAAAGCAGTCAGGCTAAAAGCAGAAGATGAAAAAGGAAACAAGCTGAAGGTTCCGCATATGGGCTGGAATCGTCTTTCCTTTCATAATGAATCTCCGCTGCTGTCTGAAACAGAACAAGGCTACGCTTACTTCGTTCATTCTTATTACATTGATGGGATGGAGGAGAATGCGCTTCTGGCAAGCGCCGATTATGGTGTGCGAGTGCCTGCTGTAGTCGGAAAAAGAAACGTCTTCGGCGCCCAATTTCATCCGGAAAAAAGCAGCACGGTCGGAATGTCTATTTTAACCCAATTTACGAAAATGGCAGCAGAACAGAAGGTGAAAAAATGAGTGCTTTTACATTATATCCGGCAATTGATATGAGAAACGGCAAATGTGTCCGCCTTGTTCAAGGGGATTATAATAAGGAAACGATATATGGCGATTCACCGTACGACATGGCTGCGTTATTTGCGAAAGAGGGTGCCGAATGGATCCATCTCGTTGATCTCGACGGAGCCAAAGAAGGGAAAAGAGTGAATGACCGCCATGTGATTGAGATTGCGCAAAAGCTGAACCTGAAAGTCGAAATCGGCGGCGGGATCCGTTCCGAAAAAGACGTCTATGAATATTTATCAGCAGGAGTCGATCGGGTGATCCTGGGAAGCTCAGCAGTTTCTAACCCTCCGTTTGTCAAAAAAATGCTGAAACAATATGGCGAGAAAATTGCAATCGGACTGGATGCGAGAAACGGTTTTGTTTCAACAGAGGGATGGCTGGAAACATCAACCCTTAAGGCAACTGAACTGGGCAAAGAGCTAGCCAATGAAGGTGCGGAAGTCTTTATTTTTACTGACATCGCGACAGACGGAATGCTGTCAGGCCCCAATGTTAAAAGCACGGTCGAGCTTGCGAAGGAAACGGGGAAATCAGTGATCGCTTCAGGCGGAGTCAGCTCCGTCACGGATCTCGAAGCCCTCGCCCGCTATGAGACGGACGGCGTCTCTGGAGCGATCATCGGAAAAGCGCTGTATACCAATCAGTTTACGCTGTGTGAGGCGCTTGAAAGGGTGAAGCGCAAATGATCACAAAACGGATTATTCCATGCCTTGATGTCAAAGAAGGACGCGTTGTCAAAGGAATTCAATTTCTCGAATTGAAGGATGCCGGTGACCCAGTTGAACTCGCCGAAGTGTACGACCGAGAAGGTGCGGATGAACTTGTTTTTCTTGATATCTCCGCCTCGCATGAAGGACGAAAGACGATGGTTGACGTTGTGGAGCAGGTTGCCGCGAAGCTTGCGATTCCGTTTACAGTCGGCGGCGGCATCAATCAGCTCAGCGATATGAAAACGATACTGCGTGCCGGAGCTGACAAAGTGTCGGTGAACACGGCAGCTGTTCTTCGCCCTGAGCTGATTGCAGAAGGAGCCGAGTTTTTCGGTTCTCAATGCATCGTCCTTGCCATTGATGCCAAGTATGACAAAGAATCTGACACATATAAGGTCTATACGCACGGCGGCAGAAAGAAAACAGATTGGGAGGTCACCGCGTGGGCAAAAGAAGGCGTCAAACGCGGTGCAGGAGAAATATTGCTGACAAGCATGGACTCTGATGGTGAGAAAAAAGGCTTCGACCACAGGCTGACAAAGCTTGTTTCCGAAGCTGTCCCCGTCCCTGTTATCGCTTCGGGAGGCGCGGGAAACGCACAGCATATGCTTGAGGCTTTTACAAAAGGAGAAGCCGACGCCGCGCTGGCCGCCTCAATTTTTCATTATAAAGAAACATCGATTAAAGAAGTGAAATCATACTTGAAAGAATACGGGGTGAATGTGAGATGAAACAGGCAGATGAACTGCGTTTTAACGAGGAGGGATTAATTCCTGCCATCGTGCAGGATGCGGCAAGCAAAGAAGTGCTGACACTTGCGTATATGAACAAGGAATCGTACGAAAAAACGCTGGAAACGAAGGAAACATGGTTTTACAGCCGCTCACGCCAAGCGTTATGGCATAAAGGAGAAACCTCAGGGAACACGCAAGCCGTCAAAGGTATCCGGTATGACTGCGACCAGGACGCATTGATTTTACTTGTAGAGCCGTCCGGCCCGGCATGCCACACTGGCAGCTACAGCTGTTTTATGAAGGAACAAACAGAAGAACAGACCGCAGGCCGATTCGGCATCATGAACGAACTGGAACGCGTGATCGCGGAACGCCAAGCGGAGATGCCTGAAGGAGCTTACACCACTTACCTTTTCCGTGAAGGCGTCGATAAGATTTTGAAAAAAGTCGGAGAAGAAGCATCCGAAGTCATCATCGCCGCGAAAAATCGGGCCCGCGAGGAACTCAAATGGGAAGCGGCAGACCTGCTGTATCACCTGCTTGTCCTGCTCAGAGAACAAGCCTTGCCGCTGGATGATGTGCTTGACGTATTGAAAAAACGCCATTCTGAGAAATAAAAGGATTGGAGCTGCTCATATGTCAGCTCCTTTTTTATGTATTTGTTTCAGCTGAACCATTTGTCTTGTCCTAATAGAAGAAATAAAAAAACCAATCGAATTTCCTATTTAACAAAAATTTCCCATGATGTAACATGACTTAGAATGAAAATCTCAAATGGATATCAGGTCTTTAGGATTATTTTATACAAACCGGTCAGGATAGTGAGGAAAAGACATAGTATGAAAAAGCGGCTGCTATTATTCGAAAAATGAGGAGAGAATGGTGAACGAAAAAATTGATGAACTGAACAAAAGAGTTGGACGTTTAGAACAAGAACTGGAAAGTGTCAAAAGGGAGATCGCATATCTCGCTGCTGGCAAGAAAGAACAAACAGTAGTCAAAACGGATGAGCACCCAAAAATCAACAAGGAAACCGAAGTTCCACAAAAGACGCCGGCTCCACGAAAAGAGAACCGTACTTTAGAAAACATGGCGGGAAATTGGCTTCCGAAGATCTTTATTTTTGTTTTTCTTCTTGGTATGATTTGGGCATTTGTGGCAGCTGCAGAAAAAGGCTGGATCAACGCATATATGAGGGTAGGGGCAGGACTTATTGTCTCTATTGTGCTATATGTTCTCGGTAGCAGGTCACATAAGAAAAATGCCAGTGTATTGGGCAGTTCATTATTGGCGGGCAGTAATATTGTCTATATTGTTTCTTTGTTTGCGGGTAACATGCTGTACCAGATTATACCGACGCCGCTTACAATGATCCTTCTTGCTGCAGGCGTTGCGGGCGGTGTGTACATATCAAGGAAATACCGATCACAAACACTGATTGCGATTATCGTCGCAGGTGTTTACTTGTATCCTTTTTTATTTGGCGGGAAACAAGGAAATGAATACATCTTTTATGTATATGAGTCATTGGTTTTCGCAGGCTTAATATATGAGACAGTTAAACAAAAGTACAGCGTAGCATGGAATATAGCAAACTATGCTTTCATATTAGCGATTTTTGCTTTCTTATCATTTACAGATGCGCAGGTGACGGGTTGGACACTTGCTGTATTTATCCTACAGCAGGCGATTACGATTCTATCAGCCTTACGATCGAACAGCCAATTTAAAAAAGCTGTCTATCTTACAGCTGTTACAATCGGAGCTTTTGTCGTTTTCATCACAGGGGTTGTCCTGTACATGAAAAACGATACAGCCTTATACGTCTTTTATACTGCTGCATTTGTGTTTTACCTGTTGTTAAGCTTATGGAAAAGTAAAGAATTTGCCGAAATCAAACATACGTTTTTTCTCATTTCTATGATTTATTTTAATGTATTGGCAGCGGATGCATTATCTGAAAATGTGATCTTGCTGTACATCATATTCACCTTACAAGGAATCATGATGTGTTACGTGTCATACCGCAAAAAAAGCTGGTTGATCGGCATTGCCGGAGTGATTGTATTATTACAGGCAGCCTGCGGCCTCATACAATACCCGGCACGTTCATTACACGTTCTCAGCATTGTCTCTTGGCTGCTGCTGATCAGCTCACTTTTTGGCGGCTATCTGTATTCGAAGAAAATACATTATAAACAAGTCACAACTGTTGTTTCGTCCGCTGTTTCATTGCTGCTGCTTGTATTCTTCAGCAAATTATCCATATGGATGTCGAATAGGATTGACGGCGTATCAGTAAACGTAGGAGTATCCCTGTCATGGTTTATATTTGTCATTGTGATGTATGCTGTTTATTACGCAACCAAAGACAAGACATGGAACCGAATTGGGCTGATCTTTTTATTCATTACACTTGCCAAAATAATTTTAATAGATTCTGCTTCGATTGATATTGTTTGGAGAGCGGTCTTATTCATCTTGTTAGGAGTCATTGGCCTGTTTATATCCAGAGTATTTTATTCGAAAAAAGAGTAACAATCATGTCTGGTCAAGACTGCCGATAGAACGCGGCGGTCTTTTTTCAGTATGATTCTATATTGTAATACGGATAGAACTAAATAATCATGTTGTAACAATCTATCAGTTAAACGCGTGGAGGTTTGTCATGAAAAAAATCATCTTGCTTTGCTTCTGCTTATTACTTACTCTGACAGGCGGATGCAGTATGAACACCAATGAAAAAAACAACACAAAAGACAATAACACAGAAGCCTTAAAACCAAAAGATATGGATCCAAAAGACCTGCCGCAAGTTCCGGCATTTCAAGATGAGAAGACGAGAGAGTACATGGTGTCAACGAAGGAAGAGGAGCCGGGGTATTATTTGCTGGAGTCTAGGCTGAAAGGGTTTAGGATGTTGTTTCCGGAGGATGCAAAATATTCGAAATATTTGTCTATTCGTGATGAAAATGAAGAAATTATCGCATTTGATAGTTATGATAAAACAAAAAATAAAATGTTAAATGCACAAATAGAGTATTACCAAGGAACATCTTTTATTAATAATCCTGAGACAATGTTAGAGCAAGTAAGGAATGAAAATGGTTATAATGGCAATTTTGAAAAGCTAGAGCACGCAGACAAAGATATTTATATTGCTCATAAGAAAAATCATTTTCAAAACGATAAAAACAAATACAACTTTTCATACAGATATTTCGGTTATATTAACTCACCCGAGAAAAAACAAGCAGGTATCGTATTTTCGTTTATGTTTAGATGTCCAAATAATAGAAAGTCTTGTACGTTAGATAAAGATCATTTAGGAGACCAGGTTAAAAAACACGTAAAATCGATCACCTTTTTACAACAAACAGGAGAAATAAAATGAATACAAAAATATTAAGGCTAAAAATCACTTTGTAATTAAGGTCAAAAATGATTTAGGCAAATTAGCCGAAAACCCGTGGAGGTTCGTCATGAAAAAAATCATCTTGCTTTGCTTCTGCTTATTACTTGCCCTGACAGGAGGATGCAGTATGAACAACAATGAAAAAAACAACACAAAAGACAATAAAACAGAAGCCTTAAAACCAAAAGAAATGGATCCAAAAGACCTGCCGCAAGTTCCGGCGTTTCAAGATGAGAAGACGAGAGAGTACATGGTGTCAACGAAAGAAGAGGAGCCAGGGTATTATTTGCTTGAGTCTAAGCTGAAAGGATTTAGGATGTTGTTTCCGGAGGATGCGGAGTATTCCGACTCAGAAACTTCAAAGACAAACGAGTCACTATTTTTTGATAGTTTTAATAAAAAAACGAATATAGTAATGAATGCTTCAGTTAAGTTTTATCAAAATGAATCGTTTATAAACGAACCGGAGAATATGTTGGATATTATTAGCGGTAAAAATGAATACAAAGGTGATTTTGAGAAATTAGAAACGAAGGATAAAGATATTTACTTTGCCTCAAGACAAGAAAACTTTGACAAAGAAGAGACACCATCTTATATCTTCCTTGGTTATATAAAATCGAAAAAACAAGATTATTTAGGGATGGAATATTCTTTTATGTTTAGCTGCTCCGCCAATGCAAATACATGTGAACAAAACCCGAAAGACAATGAAGAAAAAGTTAAAAAAATAATAAACTCTACTACCTTTGGCGATATGTAAAGGAAAATACGAAGAAAGAGAGATATCTGCTCAAAGAAAAAGGCTTTTGATGATATAGAGGGAAAGAATAGTTTTTCTTATAGAGAATTAAGGGAAATAGAGTATTCGTTTCGATTCACCTACTATAAAGATGAAGAGGTTAAGTAAGAGCCGTATGATAAACGATTTTATGAAAAAAGAAATAGGTATTTTGATGTGTTTGTGGTGTTTTGCTTGATTTGTTAGTGAAAGGAGATCAAAACCAAGTCGGATTTCCTATTTATCCAAATTCCACCATGATGTAACATAGAAAAGGATAAAATAATCACGTATTAACCAGGTCAATAGGATTATTTTCGGTATGAAAATAGAATTCTATTCTCACAAAACCCGTGGAGGTTCGTAATGAAAAAGATCATATGTATTTGCTTTAGCTTATTACTTGCCCTGACAGGAGGATGCAGTATGCAAGACAATGATAAAAACACCACAAATGACAATAAAACAGAAGCCGTAAAACCAAAAGACATGGATCCAAAAGACCTGCCTCAAGTACCTGCGTTTCAGGACGAGAAAACGAGAGAGTACATGGTGTCAACAAAAGAAGAGGAACCAGGATATTATTTGCTGGAATCTAAGCTGAAAGGGTTTAGGATGTTGTTTCCGGGGGATGGGGAGTACGTACCTGATCTTTCAAGTAAAGGAGAAAATGAGGAAACAATAGTATTTGATAGTTTCAATAAAAAAACTAACATTCAATATGACGGGCAATTAGATTATCATCAAGAAAAAAGTTTTGCGAATGACAAGGACACAATGCTTGACATTGTAAGCGGTAGAAATAGCTATAAAGGAAAATTCGAAGAAAGAGAGCTATCTGATAAAATTGTATATTCTGCTCAAAAGAAAAGTATTTTTGATGATGTAGATGAAAAGAATAATTTTTCTTATAGATTTTTTGGTTATGTTAAATCTAAAAAAGAGGATTATTTAGGAATAGAGTATTCTTTTCGTTTTTCTTGCTATAAGGGTAAAGAGGTTTGTTCATTAAAGAAAGAAGAAGCAGAAAAAAAAGTTCGAAAAATAATTGATTCTATTACCTTTTTAAAAGTTAAAAAGGAGAAATAGAGAAAATGGAAAATAAGAATATATTTGAAAATGAAAATGTAAAGCTGCGTTTAATTGACTTGGAGTACGATTATAAAGAAAAATTTGCTTCTAATATTGAAAGTGAAATAAAGAGAGCTAAAACAGATTTTGAAGTCGAGGTGCGTCGAATATACAAAGAAGAAACACATCGAGATCTTCCAAAAAATCTGGAAATATACACATCTAATGAACTTATTAAAAAAAATTCGAAAATAGATACATCAATAAGAGAGTCCGGATATGATGGTACAGCTATTTATATTAAGGATGATAAACAACACGTTAATCAACTTCATATTATTTCAGAGGGGAGTGCTGATAACGAAGACTGGTCATACAATTTCTTTGGTCTCTTTTTAGGGATAGATGACAGCCAGTACCAAGCGACAAAAGAGTTTGTAAGAAATGCCAAAAGAGAAACAGAGAATTCTCATGATTTAAAGACCTTTGCTATGGGCCACTCACTGGCAAATAATAATCAGGTGATGGTTCAATTAATTGACGGAGAATTTGATGAGGTTTATGGGGTTAACGGAGCTCAAATAAGCGTTGACCACCTGCTAGCAACTGATTTGAATTTGAGAGATAGGCTAATGCATAAATTTCATATTAGACGCTTAAAAGATATAAATGATATCCCACCAGATAAGCTAAAAAAAGAAATCCAAAAATATTATGAAGACAAAGGCGTAACAGCAAACATCACCCAACGCATCTCAAAAGACGACCCGTTGTACGGAGCGAGCGGCAAGGCCGATTTCATTACATTCGGTGATGTGAAGATGGCAGATACAAATACAAGTGTAAAAGGCATCCGAAACATTATGGATGGGATTCCTGACGAAGATGTGAGGTCAATTCAAAAATTCCTTCAAAAATATAAGGATGACTATGAAAAAGACGGCTTGAACGGTTTTATAAAGGCAGCCAGCGGGATAGACATAGACCTGATTGAAAAAGTGAAAAACACAGACGGCGCTTTAAAGAAAGTAAGTGTCCTATATGAGCATTTTGATGATGTTAAGCAAATGTATGGCCGAATAAAAGAGGAACTGCCGTCGTTTTTAGGTTTTCTTCATACCTTGTTGAGAAACAGCGGACCGGTCGTAGATCAGTTAGCTGAAAATGGTTATATTGATGAAACGCAAAAGAAAGTCATCAAAAAAGAATTAACGAATATTAATGCGAGTATGCGAGGCATCGAATCACGGTACGAACATTTCATAGACCATCTAAAACATGGCCAATTTATGCAAGCTTTAAAAGACGTTGGTGAAATAGTGGACTACGTAAAATCAATTCTGTCCTCATTGAAAACACTCGACACAGAAACAAAAGACGCACTAAAACTTATCGTCGACGGCCACAGCATCGTTCAAATGCTCAACGCCTTGTCAAAGGAAAAAGGCTTCAGCTATAAAGGCTCCGATATTTATTTTACAGGGAAGAGCGGCTCGGGAGAAACGATTCAAGTCAATCTCTCATCCGCTGTCAGAATCTATCAAAACGGTATGAAAATCGTTGAAGATATGGAAGATGCGATTTCTAAGTACCAGAAGGTTTACAGTCAGGAAATCGATGAAGACTTCATAGACAAAAAGCAGGCGATCATCACGGCTATTCATCATATGGAAGAAAACCCTTCGCATTATGCCTTCGATCTTCAATTCCGGCTTGCAGCTGGTTTCAGCCACACATTCGATAAATTGGAGAAAATCTCAGTTCATGAATCATTCCACACAGGTGCGCTTCCTGCTAATGATGGGATTGTTGCTGAATTAAAAAAACAGACAACAGAAAAAAGAGATTTTATCAAAAATATCCGCGAGAGTATTGAAAAGCTGTTTGAAAAAGAAGAAATGATTTCTCAGTTATTTGATTTTCAGCCTTAGGAGGAATATGAAGAGTGACTTCCTTATTTTCAGAAAGTGAAACAGAAATTGTATCAACGACCTATATGTTTCTTACCCAAGACGAAATGAAGGGAAAAGCGAGCACCCTCAATCAACCGATCAACGACTTTCTCAGCCTGACAAAGAAATTTGAGTCTTCATTAAAAGAGGAAATCAAAGGGCAAAAAGGGTTGATTGTAAAAAAAATAAAAAAAGAGCTTGAGTCTAAAAGCGAAAAACGAAAAGCTGCCCTTGAGATGATAAAAGAAGAACATACCGCAAAAGTTGATCGGTACAAAATGATAATAGAAGACCTGCGACAGCAGGATGTAACATTGACTTACAGAAAAAAGAAGCCTGTGAAAGATGTCTAACATAAAAATCTCCTATTCAAACAATGAGTGGGAGATTTTTATTTTGATCACGGCAAAAATATACTGAAAAAGTCTTTCTCCATTGATATGATTGAGAAAGAGTAAAAATCATCCTTTTGCTATACATTTCACCTTTCTGAACGCTGAAACAGGAGGAAAAATATATGCCAACCCAGAAACAAAAATCTAAAAGTAAATTGAAACCTTTTTTTGCATTAGTAAGACAGACCAATCCTTCTTATGGAAAGCTTGCCTTTGCGCTGGTCCTCAGTATTGTGACCACACTGGTCAGCCTGCTCATTCCATTATTAACAAAGCAGCTTGTCGATGGCTTTTCTATGTCAAATCTGTCAGGCACGCAAATCGGTTTGATCGCGCTTGTGTTTTTCGTTCAGGCCGGTTTAAGCGCTTATGCCACCTATGCGCTTAACTATAATGGACAAAAAATCATCTCCGGGCTGCGGGATTTATTATGGAAGAAATTAATTAAGCTTCCTGTCTCTTATTTCGACACAAATGCTTCCGGGGAAACAGTCAGCCGTGTAACGAATGATACGATGGTGGTCAAAGAACTGATTACAACCCATATCAGCGGGTTTATTACAGGCATCATTTCTGTCATTGGATCATTGACAATCTTGTTTATTATGAACTGGAAGCTGACACTGCTTGTGTTAGTGGTCGTTCCACTGGCCGCTCTCATCTTGATGCCGATTGGCCGGAAGATGTTTTCTATCTCACGGGAAACACAAGATGAAACGGCTCGTTTTACAGGCCTGCTGAATCAAATTCTCCCGGAAATCAGACTCGTTAAGGCTTCAAATGCGGAGGATGTCGAATATGGACGCGGGAAGATGGGGATTTCCTCATTATTTAAGCTTGGAGTTCGTGAAGCCAAGGTTCAATCGCTTGTCGGCCCGCTTATTTCACTCGTGTTAATGGCAGCGCTAGTCGCAGTGATCGGATATGGCGGCATGCAGGTCTCATCAGGCGAGCTCACAGCCGGAGCGCTCGTGGCTTTTATTTTATATTTGTTTCAAATTATTATGCCGATGGGCCAGATTACAACGTTTTTCACACAGCTGCAAAAATCAATCGGTGCAACAGAACGAATGATTGAGATTTTGGCAGAGGAAGAGGAAGATACAGTGACAGGAAAACAAATTGAAAATGCGCATCTGCCTATCCAGCTTGATCGCGTGTCTTTTGGATATAAGCCTGATCAGCTGATTTTAAAAGAGGTCAGCGCTGTCATTGAAGCAGGTAAAGTCACAGCGATTGTCGGTCCGAGCGGCGGGGGGAAAACGACGCTGTTTAAGCTGCTTGAACGTTTTTATTCTCCGACTGCAGGGTCCATTCGGCTGGGGGACGAGCCGATTGATACTTATTCGCTTGAATCGTGGCGGGAGCACATCGGGTATGTATCGCAGGAAAGCCCGTTAATGTCCGGGACAATCAGAGAAAATATTTGCTACGGGTTAGAACGAGATGTGACGGATGCTGAGATCGAAAAAGCCGCGGAGATGGCATATGCGCTCAATTTTATAAAGGAGCTGCCGAATCAGTTTGATACAGAAGTGGGCGAACGCGGCATTATGCTGTCAGGCGGACAAAGGCAAAGAATCGCGATTGCGAGAGCGCTTCTCCGTAACCCAAGCATTCTTATGCTCGATGAAGCGACCTCAAGTCTCGACAGCCAATCTGAAAAATCAGTTCAGCAGGCGCTGGAGGTGCTGATGGAGGGCCGCACAACGATTGTTATCGCTCACCGATTATCTACCGTTGTAGATGCGGACCAGCTTTTGTTTGTTGAAAAAGGGGAAATTACCGGCCGTGGAACACACCATGAGTTAATGGCTTCCCATGGACTTTATCGGGATTTTGCTGAACAGCAGCTGAAAATGAATGCGGACTTAGAAAACAAAGCCGGGTAAATTCTGGTCGAATCAGCCAATAAAAAAGAGGAGGGATTTTCCCAATCCTTCCTTTTGAACTATTGAGGGGCTTACGATTTATGGTATACTACTGACGGTAATATTGTATAAAACGGAGGGTAGTTGTGGGAAAACACACTTCTGAACATAAAAATCACGCACAAATTGTCCAGCTGCTTCAAGATGGACAATATTTTTTTCATAAAGGCTTGAAAGCGTATAAAGAGCGCAATCTAAAACGGGCAAGCAAACTGATTCAGCGCGCGGTTCATTTGGAGCCGGAGGATTCAGAGATGCTTTCACAGCTTGCGGTCATTTATTCGGAAATGGGCCAATATCAAGAGTCGAACGATCTTCTTGACTATATCATGGCAAATCTGGAGGCCGAAATGCCGGAGTGCCATTACTTTAAAGCGAATAACTTTGCCCATCTGGGGCTCTTCCAGGAAGCTTATAAAGAAGCGGCCGCTTATTCTGATGCGGACCCGGATGGTGAATTCGCCGAAGAAAACGATAGTCTGCTTGATTTGCTCGATTTAGGAGACGACGGCATTGAGGATTCGTTGTATGACCAGGATGAACTGCTGGTGAAACAGGATCGGGCAAAGTCATTGCTGGAAAGCGGCCAGCTTGCTGAAGCGGTTGCGGCGCTTGAGGAAATCACAGCTGAATATCCGGAGCTTTGGTCAGCATACAACAATCTCGCGCTTGCCTACTTCTATTCAGGAAACGTTGTAAAAGCGAAGCAAACCGCTTATGAAGTGCTTTCTCATAATGAAGGAAATCTTCACGCCTTATGCAATCTTCTCGTTTTCTACTATTATGAAAGAGAAGATGAAAAAGTGGCGGAATTGAGTGATCAGCTCTCCAATGTCTATCCGATGCTAATGGAGCAGCGTTATAAATTGGGTGCTACTTTGGCGCTTGTCGGCCGCTACGAGATCGGATATAAATGGCTCAAATCATTATATAAAACCGGCTTTGAAGGTGACGACACCTTCTTTTACTGGCTTTCCTGCTCTGCTTATTTTACGGGACATACCGACTTTGCCGAGACGATCTGGAGAAAAGTCGAGTCGCAATATCCCGGCGAAGACCGCCCGGCGCCTTGGATAGAGCGGAGGGAAGCTCTTCCTTCATCTGTGGAGCAGCGTCTCGCAGCCTATTATATCAGCAGCACAAAGGGAGAAACGGAGCATCTTGAAGCGGTGATACGCTCAAAGAGAATCACCGCTTCTTTTGAAAATCATTTTGTAAAGCTGCTTCTAAATGGAGATTCTGGGGCTGCTGACGTTTCAGAGGATGCACTTTTCGCCTATCAAACGGTCAAACTATTAGAGCAAGCTGAAAAAGAAGAGATGAAAACAGAAGTCATGAGCTGCTGGGTTTTCCATGTCATCCAGCAAATTCGTGCAGCCGCTCCGTTGAAGAATGAGAAAGGCTGGGCAGCAGCCATCTGTTATATTTGGAAAGAAGCCCATGGCAAGCAAGACACGAAAAAAGACACAGCGGCCCGATTCGGCATCTCTCCGGCAACTTTGACGAAATATATGAAATATATTGATGATATTCTAGAATAGTAAATTTTAAAGAGTCGATTTATTTAATCGACTCTTTTTTTGTTTGATAGATTATATTAAGAAAATAATATCGACAGTTTTTTTACACGCGTAAGAAAAATGACAAATGATGTGTGACTTGACATCTGTTTGAAACATAAATGTAATAAAATTTATCGCTAATTTGTCGAAACTTGATGGTATAATGATTCTCGTACATAAGGAATTAGTGTTTTTTACATATGATGTGAAATAAACGCTATACAACCAGAATAAGAGATGCACAGAATAATTAACCATAAACAACCATCATTCCTCGTAGAGTATGAGGAACGAAACTTGATGTTCAAAATACGATTCCAAATGAGGACAGGTTCACAGTAAAAGGGAGGATATAAAAAGTGAGAAAGAGTTTAATTACACTTGGTTTGGCTTCCGTCATCGGGACAAGCAGTTTTTTGATCCCATTTACAAGTAAAACTGCATCGGCGGAAACATTAGATGAAAAGAAACAAAAAATCGAAAGCAAGCAATCTGAGGTTGCTTCCAGCATTGAAGCGAAGGAAAAAGAATTAACTGAGCTTCAGGAAAATCAATCAAAGATTGAAAAAGAACTGAAAGACATTAACGCTAAGGCGCTTGATACAAGCAACAAGATCGAAGATAAAAAAGAAGAAAATGATAAAACAAAAGAAGAAATCAAAAAACTGAAAAAAGAGATTAAAGAAACAGAAGCACGTATCGAAAAACGCAATGAAATCCTGAAAAAACGCGTTCGTTCTTTACAGGAAAGCGGCGGATCTCAAGGATACATAGATGTTCTTCTAGGATCAACAAGCTTTGGTGACTTTATCTCTCGTGCGACTGCGGTTTCATCTATTGTGGACGCAGACAAAGATTTAATCAAACAGCAAGAGCAGGATAAAGCGAAGCTCGAAGATTCTGAAGCGGATTTGAATGACAAGCTGAAAGAAGTTCAAGCTGCATTGGCTAAATTAGAAACAATGCAAAAAGACCTTGATAAACAGCTTAATGAAAAAGACAAGCTTTTCGACGAAGCAAAAGCAAGCCAAAAGAAAACGGCTAAAGCGATTTCTGAATTAAAATCAGAGGCGTCTGAACTTGCAAATCAAAAAGCAAATACTGAAGCTGAACAAGCACGCATCAAAAAAGAACAAGAAGCAGCGGCTGCTTTGATCAAAAAGCAGGAAGAAGCACAAAAAGCATCTGATGAAACACAAACAGATGACAGCCAAACGGCTACAACTGAATCAGCAAAAGCAAGCTCATCTGATGATTCTTCAGACAATTCTTCTAACGGTTCATCAAACAGCTCGTCTAACGGCTCATCTTCTAAGAAGAGCAGCGGCTCAAACAGCAATTCAGGCGGCACTGTTATCAGCAACTCTGGCGGAATTGAAGGCGCGATCAGCGTTGGTTCAAGCATTGTAGGACAATCTCCTTACAAGTTTGGCGGCGGACGCACTCAGTCTGATATCAACAACCGTATTTTTGACTGCTCATCATTCGTACGCTGGGCATACGCTTCTGCAGGTGTTAACCTTGGACCTGTCGGCGGAACAACAACTGATACGTTAGTTGGCAGAGGACAAGCTGTCAGCGCATCGGATATGAAACGCGGAGACCTTGTGTTCTTTGACACTTACAAAACGAATGGACACGTAGGAATCTACTTAGGTAACGGTACATTCCTAAACGACAATACTTCTCACGGTGTATCTGTTGACTCAATGAGCAACGTTTACTGGAAAAAAGCATTTAAAGGCGTTGTAAGACGTGTTGTTCAATAATAAATATGACAAGGGCCTTCTATAAACAGAAGGCTCTTTCTTTATTAACATATACCCTTTTCGAATACATTTAATCGTGTTGAGCAAAAAAATAGCGTATCACCATGAGATTTTATAGGATATGGGTAAGGAATACGTTTGATGGGGATTCTTATCATATAAGAAAGAGCCCAAACTTGAAAAGATGGTTTAAGGAGTGAATAGTGTGTCAGAAGAAAAAATTTATGACGTGATTATAATCGGCGCGGGCCCTGCTGGGATGACGGCCGCTGTATACACATCAAGAGCGAATTTATCGACATTAATGATTGAAAGAGGAATTCCTGGCGGACAAATGGCCAATACGGAAGATGTAGAAAACTATCCTGGATTCGAAAGTATCCTTGGGCCTGAGCTTTCTAACAAAATGTTTGAACACGCGAAAAAATTCGGCGCTGAATACGCTTATGGTGATATTAAAGAAGTCGTTGACGGCAAAGAGTACAAAGTAGTCAAAGCTGGTTCAAAAGAATATAAAGCCCGTGCTGTCATCATTGCTGCTGGTGCGGAATATAAAAAAATCGGCGTGCCTGGCGAAAAAGAATTGGGCGGACGCGGTGTATCTTATTGTGCAGTATGTGACGGCGCTTTCTTTAAAGGCAAAGAACTTGTCGTTGTTGGCGGCGGAGATTCCGCGGTTGAAGAAGGCGTATATCTGACTCGTTTCGCTTCAAAAGTAACGATTGTTCACAGACGTGATAAACTCCGTGCTCAAAGTATTCTTCAAGCGAGAGCATTTGATAATGAAAAAGTTGATTTCCTATGGAACAAAACCGTGAAGGAAATTCATGAGGAAAACGGCAAAGTCGGTAACGTAACGCTTGTCGATACGGTAACCGGTGAAGAAAGTGAATTCAAAACAGACGGCGTATTCATTTACATCGGCATGCTTCCTCTGTCTAAACCGTTTGAGAATCTGGGCATTACGAATGAAGAAGGCTACATTGAAACAAACGACCGCATGGAGACAAAGGTTGAAGGAATTTTCGCTGCCGGAGACATTCGCGAAAAATCACTGCGCCAAATCGTAACGGCTACAGGAGACGGAAGTATTGCGGCACAAAGCGTACAGCATTATGTCGAAGAGCTTCAAGAAACGCTGAAAACCTTAAAATAAAAAGGGCTGTCATACGAGTTTCACATTACGTTACTGGGTTTTAATTCCGTTGTAACACATGTGTAATGCTTTTCGGTTATGATTAATAAAGTAATTGACCCCCTTTTTATAATGAATACACTTTTTTGGCACGGATTCTCCAGTTATCCGTGTCCTTTTTTTGTCCATAAATAAAAGATGAATGCCAGTTACAGCAAAATCATCTGAATTAAGGAATGAATATGCTGTAAAATAGAAGAAAAGATTGTCAATGTCTCTTCATTGTGGGAGGCATCTTGAAGCGGTATAATAAAGAGACGATGACAGGACGAAGGTTAGGTGACGTACTTGCAAAGAGTGACAAATTGTGTGCTTCAGACGGATGACAAAGTTCTTCTGCTTCAAAAGCCGAGACGCGGATGGTGGGTCGCGCCGGGAGGCAAGATGGAGAGCGGAGAATCAGTCAGAGACTCCGTCATCAGAGAGTACAGAGAAGAGACTGGTATCTATATCATAAATCCTCAATTAAAAGGCGTTTTTACCTTTATTATTAAAGACGGTGACCACATTGTCTCCGAGTGGATGATGTTTACGTTTGTCGCGGATTCTTATACTGGACAAAATGTATCAGAATCAGAGGAAGGCAAACTGCAGTGGCACGATGTCAACGACATTCAGAACCTGCCTATGGCCCCTGGAGACGGCCATATCCTTGATTTTATGATGAAGGGACAAGGGCTGCTGCACGGCACATTTACGTATACACCGGAATTTGAGCTGCTCAGTTATCGTTTAGACCCGCAGCACATCAAATAGAAAGACAAGTCAGGGGGGAGAAAGATGAGTGTTAGTGAATCACATGATATTCAGCTTGTCATTATAACCGGAATGTCGGGAGCGGGAAAAACTGTCGCGATCCAAAGCTTTGAAGACCTCGGCTATTTCTGCGTCGATAATCTTCCGCCTTCATTGCTTCCGAAGTTTTTAGAGCTGATGAAGGAATCAAATTCGAAAATGAGCAAAGTTGCGCTCGTGATGGATCTGCGCGGCCGCGAATTTTTTGACCGGCTGATTGAAGCGCTGGATGAAATGGCCGAAAATCCGTGGATCACACCGCGAATTTTATTCCTGGACGCGAAGGATTCCATTCTCGTCACAAGATATAAAGAAACGAGACGCTCGCATCCGCTGGCTGCGACTGGCCTGCCGCTTGAAGGCATCGCACTGGAACGAGAGCTGCTTGAGGAATTAAAAGGCCGCTCTCAAATCATTTACGATACGTCTGACATGAAGCCGCGTGATTTGCGTGAAAAAATCGTGAAGCACTTTGCGACAAACCAAGGAGAGACATTTACCGTGAATGTCATGTCATTTGGTTTTAAATACGGTATTCCAATTGATGCAGATCTCGTCTTTGATGTCAGATTTTTGCCGAATCCGTACTATATCGAAAGCATGCGGCCGCTGACTGGTAAGGATAAAGAGGTTTCCTCTTACGTCATGAAGTGGAATGAAACGCAAAAGTTCAATGAGAAATTAATTGATCTGCTGAGCTTTATGCTTCCATCTTATAAAAGAGAAGGAAAAAGCCAGGTTGTCATTGCGATCGGCTGCACAGGGGGCCAGCACCGCTCTGTGACATTAGCCGAGAATTTAGCTGATTATTTCAAAAAGGATTACTATACTCATGTTACTCACCGGGACATTGAAAAGAGAAGCCGGAAATAAGATGGGACAAAAGCCGAAAATCGCAATCTTTGGCGGCGGTACAGGTCTTTCTGTATTGCTTCGGGGCCTAAAGCATAAACCTGTTGACATCACGGCCATTGTAACAGTTGCCGATGATGGCGGAAGCTCTGGCCGTCTGCGGAATGAACTGAAAATTCCGCCTCCCGGAGACATCAGAAATGTGCTTGCCGCTTTATCCGATGTGGAGCCGCTTGTTGAAGATCTTTTTCAGCACCGCTTCAATAAAGGGAATGACTTAACAGGCCATTCTCTCGGGAATTTGATTTTGGCAGCGATGACAAATATAACCGGTGATTTTTTTCACGCTGTCACTGAAATGAGCAAGGTGCTGAATGTAAGAGGAAAGGTTTTGCCGGCTGCCAATGCCAGTGTCGTTTTGCATGCTGAGATGGAAGACGGCCGCGTGGTCTCAGGCGAGTCAACGATCCCGGAATACGGACAGCGTATTAAGCGTGTTTTTCTCACGCCTGAACAGATTGATCCGCTGCCGGAAACAATAGACGTGATCAGGGAAGCGGATTTGATTATTATCGGCCCGGGAAGCCTCTATACAAGCATTCTTCCCAATTTACTCGTCCCAAAAATCGGGGAAGAAGTGATAAAGGCGCCGGCGAAAAAAGTATACATTTGCAACGTGATGACTCAGCCCGGCGAAACGCTCCATTACACCGCTGCTGATCATGTGAAAGCGCTCAATCAGCATATGGGCTGCGGTTTTATTGATACGATATTAGTGAACAGTGAAGACATTCCCGACGAAATAAAACGTAAGTACGAAATGGAATCTGCGCGTCCTGTTGATTTTGATATTGAAGAGCTGAAAGCGATGGGGCTTGAAGTCATCAGAGATCAAATTGTAACGTATAAAAATGACGTAATACGTCACGATACACATAAAGTGGCCTCTCTTCTTGTTGATTTACTGAAAGAATGAAGCCTTGAAATGAGGTGGCTATATGTCATTTGCATCAGAAACAAAAAAAGAATTAACGAATCTGGAAGTGAAGGACTGCTGCATTAATGCCGAGCTGTCCGCACTCATTCGGATGAATGGAGCCTTATCATTTACAAACCGCCATCTCGTACTCGATGTTCAAACCGAAAACGCGGCCATTGCCCGCCGCATCTATACATTGCTGAAAAAACAATATGATGTGTCGGTCGAGTTGCTGGTCAGAAAGAAAATGCGGCTGAAAAAGAATAACGTCTATATTGTGCGTTTTTCAGAAAATGCAAAAACGATCTTAGAGGATTTAAAAATACTCGGGGAGAACTTTGTGTTTGAACGAAGTATTTCGAAAGAGCTGGTTAAAAAGAGGTGCTGCAAGCGTTCTTATATGAGAGGAGCATTTTTGGCAGGAGGTTCGGTCAATAACCCGGAAACCTCCTCGTATCATTTAGAAATCTTCTCTCTTTATAAGGAGCATAACGATTCATTATGTGACCTGTTAAATGAGTTTCAGTTAAACAGCAAAACGCTCGAACGGAAAAAAGGCTATATTACCTATTTAAAAGAGGCTGAAAAGATTACAGAGTTTCTGAACGTAATCGGTGCTCACAATTCGCTTCTGCGATTTGAGGATGTCAGAATCGTTCGGGACATGAGAAATTCGGTCAACCGCCTCGTCAATTGTGAAACAGCCAACTTAAACAAAACGATCGGCGCATCGCTGAGACAGGTGGAAAATATTAAATACATCGATGAAAGAATCGGCCTGGAGGCGCTGCCTGAAAAACTTCGGGAAATTGCGCAGCTTCGGATTGATTATCAGGAAGTGACGCTGAAAGAGCTGGGGGAAATGGTAGCAAGCGGGAAAATCAGCAAATCAGGGATCAATCACAGGCTGAGAAAACTTGACGAAATCGCAGAACAGCTGCGGACAGGGCAAACCGTCACTTTAAAATAACCGTAAAGAAAAGGGGAGATCTTATGGTTCAACAGAAAGTGGAAGTTCGATTAAAGACAGGACTGCAAGCACGTCCTGCTGCTTTGTTTGTACAAGAAGCAAACCGGTTTACGTCAGATGTGTTTCTAGAGAAGGATGGGAAAAAAGTAAACGCCAAAAGCATCATGGGGCTGATGAGCCTTGCGGTAAGCACAGGCACTGAGGTTACCTTGATTGCCCAGGGAGAAGATGAACAAGAGGCGCTGGAGAAGCTGGCTGCTTACGTTCAAGAAGAAGTTTAGGTGATAAAAATGAGTGACTTTCTAAAAGACTGCTTTCAGAAAATTGGCTGGGAGAAAGATCATGTCAGCTTCGGCGATCTTCCCCTTTTTCTCAAAGCAATGGCATACCGTTTTCCATTCGAAAACCGTGCCGTACTTGCAAAAGAGAATTATAAGATCACAAAAGAAGAGCTATGGCGACGTCTGCTCAAAGATCAGCACGGCGGCCTATGCTACGATCTAAATGGTTTCCTTTATTTTGTCTTGCGTGAGGCCGGGTTTCATGTGAAGCTCATTCGAGGAACGGTTTATGCAGGCAATCAAGAGGGATGGGCACTAGAAGGGACGCATGCTGCTGTATGGCTGTCTGCGGAAAACGGCGATTACCTCGTTGATATCGGCTTCGGCATCAACCTGGCGCTCCAGCCGATACCGCTTTCCGGAGAAACGGTACAGTCACCAGTCGGGTCATTCCGAATCAAAAAAGAAGAGACAGAAAAGGGCAGCCATGTTCTGCTGATGGACAAAGGAGAAGGCTGGCAAATTGGGTACGCCTTTACTCTTGAAGAGAGTGATCTCGGGGACTTAGATAACATGAAGGACATCATTCACTCTCATGAAAAATCTCCTTTTAACAAGTCCCTGCTTGCCTCAAAGCTGACGCCGAGCGGAAGGATGGTCATGTCAGAGCGCCATTTTACGATTTATGAAAACGGCGGTAACATTCAAAAAAGCGACATCGGCCCTTCAGGATTTGAAGAGAAATTAAATACTCATTTTTTGTAACGTGAAAAGCTTGCAGGTTATCTGCAAGCTTTTTCTTATGAACAAGTGTAGATTGCTGTATCAAATGCGTCTTCTGGGATATACAGTTTTCCCTTTTCATATTTATAAGGAATTTCATTCTCTTTAAAGCACTCTTTGGTATAGTCAGTTAGTGTATCCCCAATTTCTATGTATTTCCCGGTATAGTTGGGCTGACATGCTGAAAGAATTGACGTCATTGCCAGAAACAGCATGATTTTCTTCATCACGACACCTGCCTATTATGAAATTTTTACCTTTATCATTCTATCATAACGAAAAGAAAAAGACCGATTTACTATTCCGCACATGCTATAATAATTTTGGAATCTTCTAGAAAAATCATCGTGATGTACATATAAGGGGGATCAACGTGTATCGGATTTTGCTTGTGGAAGATGATGAGCGGATTGCTTCTTTGCTGGGCGGTCATCTTCAAAAATACGGATATGAAGTGAAAATTGCTGAACAGCTGAATGATATAAAATTGGAATTTGCAGAAATGAAGCCTGATCTTGTGCTGCTTGATATCAACCTGCCTTTTTTTGACGGGTTTTATTGGTGCAGGCAAATCCGTACCATTTCCAATGCGCCGATTATCTTTATATCGGCACGGACCGATGAGCTGAATCAGGTAATGGCGATTGAAAATGGCGGCGATGATTATATCACAAAGCCGTTCCATCTAGAGGTAGTGGTGGCCAAAATCAAAAGCGTCCTGCGCCGCACATATGGTGAATACTCGCCCTCTTTGCCGCAGGAATCCAGAATAGTGGAGCTTGGCGGGCTAACGATTTATCCTGATCAAAATGAAGCGGAGTGGAACAGCGTCCGGATTTTGTTTTCCCAAAAAGAATTCCAGCTTCTCTCGATTTTTGTGAGGGAGCATAAAAAAATTGTCTCTCGTGATGAACTATTGGAGGCGTTATGGGATGACGTTGATTTTGTCGATGACAATACGTTAACGGTCAATGTCAACCGGCTGCGGAGAAAACTGGAGAATGCAGGACTGACAGATTGCATTTCCACAATCAGAGGACAAGGCTATCAATTTCAAGTCAATCGGAAGGATGAAGCGGAGTGTTAAAGACTTATCTCATCGACCGCTTAGCCATTATTCTATTTTCATTATTAGGGATAGGGTCCGCCATGCTGATTGCGTATTTAAGCATTGTAGAGAGCGGCGCAGAACCTTCCAAAGAAAATATGATGTACATATGGATTTTGCCCGGTACTCTTTTAGCCGCAGGTTTTGCTGCTGATTATGTTCGGCAATTTTCCTTTCTCACATATGTTAAAAAGCTTGCAGAACAAGCCTCTTCTTCGAATGACATCGGACAGTCTTTGAAAGCCCGAAAGCCAAGAACAGGAGAGCAAGCGCTTTGGACGAAAATGATCAACGCACTCGGGCAGCAATACGAAAGCAGGCTCTCACAATATATCAATCAGCAAAAACAGCATTATACCTTCACCAACCAATGGGTCCACCATATGAAAACACCGGTATCCGTCATATCCTTAATGATTCAGGAAGGAAAAAACGGAACTTCATCCTCTTTTCCGACGTTTTTAGAGGAGCTGGAGGATGAGAATGAGAGATTTCGCCACGGTCTTGATATGATGCTGCAAACGGCCCGGCTGGAGGAATTTGCATTTGATGTAAAGCCGCAAACCTTTGATTTGGCAGAAATGGTTCGTTCACTGATCAATCAGGAAAAACGTCAGTTTATTAAGCGACGCCTTTTTCCAACATTACATGTGCCGACAAATGCTGTTCAGATTTCCAGCGATCAAAAGTGGCTTTCCTTTGTTGTCGAGCAAATCCTTTTCAACGCCTTAAAATATTCAAAGCAAGGTGTCGGAGACTCTATTACAATCCGGATTGAAACACAGGGACATGAGACGCGATTGTCGGTTGCCGACGAAGGAATCGGCATACCGCCGCAGGATCTGCCGCGGATTTTTGACGCGTTTTTTACCGGAGAAAACGGACGAACCATGAAAGAGGCAACTGGAATGGGCCTTTATTTAGCAAAACAGGTGTGCAGCCGTCTCGGCCATAAGCTGTATGCGGAATCAAAAGAAGGGGCTGGCACTGTGATGACCATCGTGTTTTCAAGTGACACCCTCGTGAATGTGACAGCATTGTAAGGTTGGGGAGCGGAATTGCAAGAAAGTTCGATGGGAGGATGCTGACTTCCTTTTTATAATAAAGAAAAAGGAGGAGCAGAACATGAACGTGTTGCAAACAACGAACCTATCGAAAACGTACTATTCAAATAAAGGAACAATATCATACCAAGCGCTCAGCGCCTTTGATCTCAGTGTGTCAAAAGGAGAATTTGTCGGGATTATGGGGCCGTCGGGTAGCGGAAAAACCACGCTCCTGAATTTGCTGGCTACCATTGATAAGCCGACCCAGGGCGAGATGATGATCAACGGCATTCAGCCGAAAACGTTAAAGGACCAAGAGCTGGCTTTGTTTCGCAGAAGAGAACTCGGCTTCGTCTTTCAGGATTTTAATCTGCTTGATACGCTGACGATTCGTGAAAATATTCTCTTGCCGCTTGCATTGGATAAGGTTAAGCTGAGAGAAATGGAAGCCCGATTGGATGAACTGGCGGATACGCTGCAAATCAAGCATATTCTCGATCACCGCACATATGAGGTGTCGGGCGGACAGCAGCAGCGGGCAGCTTGTGCCAGAGCGATTATTCACAATCCGGCGCTCATTCTTGCCGATGAACCGACAGGAAACCTCGACTCAAAATCGGCAAAGCAAGTGATGAACACACTGGCTCAGCTGAATGAGGAAAAGGAAGCGACGATTCTGTTGGTTACGCATGATGCCACAGCAGCAAGTTTCTGTAAACGAATTGTTTTTATTAAAGACGGACGTTTCTTTTCAGAGATTCACAGAGGAACAAACAGGCAGGTGTTTTATCAAAGTATATTGGATACCTTGAGTGTGTTGGGAGGCGATTTTCATGAATTTGAGAACTATCGCCCGTAAAAACATTCTTGGGAATCTGCAACGGTATGTGGCCTACTTTTTAAGCTGTGTGTTTGCCGTTTCGGTGTTTTTTGTCTTCACATCATTTATTTTTCATCCTGATGTCAATGAAGACAATATATATGGCGGAAGCCTTGTCAAAACATGCTTGAGCGCAGCTCTTGTCGTCATCATTGTGTTTTGTATATTTTTCATCACATATTCCAATTCAGCGTTTTTGCAGGCAAGAAAGAAAGAGTTTGGGCTGCTGACACTGTTTGGCACATCAAAGCAGCAGCTTCGCAAGATGATTTATTATGAGCAGTCACTTATTTCTCTTGCGGCGATTGCGGCCGGCATTGGAGCAGGCCTGTTATTTTCAAAACTGTTTTTTATGATCATGACATGGATGCTCAGCGTGAAGGTGCCGATTTCGTTTGCCATTGTGCCGAAAGCGTTTGTGATGACAATTGCTGGCTTTCTCATCCTGTTTCAGACGCTGCTCATTTTATCACTGGGACGGATTCGGAAGCTGGAAATCATTGAACTGATTAAATCGGCCAAAAAGCCGAAAAGTTTGCCGGTTTATTCGAAATGGCTCACTGTATTGTCTTTGCTATGTCTTGGCAGCGGTTATTACCTATCTGCAACAGCCAATGCAATTGACATGATGTTTCGGGTTTTTCCAATTTTGATTTTAGTGTTAATTGGCACGTATTTCTTTTTTACCCAAAGCAGTGTGGCGTTTTTCCGCATGCTGTACCGAAAGAAACACAGCTTCTACAAAGGCACAAATATCATTGTGCGTTCCAACATGATATTCAGGCTGAAGGATCATGCACGCATGCTGTTTTTAACCTCTGTCATTACAGCGGTCATATTAACAGCTACAGGTGTCATCTATATGTTTTATTCCGATTTACAAAGGCAGGAGGAGCAAAGCATTCCTCAGTCTGTTTCCTGGGTGGAAAAGGATGCTTCCCGCTTTCAGGTCATGAAGCCTGAGACGGCTGAGAATACATTGAAAAAAGCTCATGCTGTTATCAAGTATAAGGTGGATGCCACAGGGATTCCTGTCACTTTTCAGTCAGACTTGCCGTATGGAAATAAGAAGATGGAAGCGGAAGCTTTGCTGATTTCAGAAAAAGTCTATAATCAAGTCGCAAAGGAAAAAGGGTTCCCAGTTATTCATTTACAAGAAAATGAAGCATTTATTAATGTTTCTTTTCAAATGATGGTGAAAGACACATTTGGAGAAGGGGAAACAGCAGCATTTCATATGAAGTCAGGAAAAACTCTTTCCTACGTCATGAAAAAGCAGCAAAACAAAGGGATATTGATGTCTGTCGATGGAGTCAGCCGTTTATTGGTTGTCAGCGAAAAGAGCTTTGACAGTCTGTCACAGGATGTGCCGCTGAAGGAACAGATGAGAATGGTAGGTTATGAGCTTGAGCATTGGCAGGAGACGGTGGGTGTCTCTGAAAAGCTTGAAAACATGGTGCCGAAAGAACATACATCTGATTTTCAAACACGTGCTCCTAGTTATCAAATTGTGAAGCAGGGAGTTGCATTAATGCTGTTTATTGGTCTGTTTGTCAGCGTGCTGTTTTTTATCGTGCAAGGAAGCATGCTGTATTTGCGGATGTTTACGGAAATAGAAGATACGAGAGTGCAGGTGTTAGCGTTAAAAAGGATAGGGGTTACGGACAAAGAGATTCACTCGATCCTTGGAAAGCAAATAGGATTTTTATTTTTCATCCCATTTATCGCAGGTACGATTCACGCCGGCTTTGCGTATGCAGCGTTAAGTAATATGCTGAATTCCAATTTATTTCTTGAGGCCGTAATTGTCATCTTCATTTATTTTGTATTCCAGGCTCTTTATTATATCGTCACCCGTCATATTTATAAGCGTGCTGTTCTTCAGCGTATGTAATATGAAATCCGGTCTGTTATCAGACCGGATTTTTGATTTATTGAAATTCTCTTGTGAGATTTTTCGGTGTTTGTCCTTGAATGGCTGCAATCATATTTTCGGCGGCCTGTTTGCACATGTTGAAGCGCACTTTAGCTGTTGCTGAACCGATATGAGGAAGCAGCGTGACATTATCCAGCTGCAGGAGCGGATTATCTTGGGTGACAGGCTCTTTTTCGTATACATCTAAGCCGGCTCCCCTGATCCAGCCTTCCTGAAGAGCGCGAATCAGTGCTTTTTCATCAACTGTCTTTCCCCGGGAAATATTGACGAAAATTGCTGAATCCTTCATCAACTTAAATTCGCGTTCTCCTATCATGTGATAGGTTTCATCAGTCAGCGGCGTAATGAGAAGAATAAAATCAGATTGCTCCAGCAATGTATCAAGCTCTGCATACTTAACGCCGATGCTGTCTTCTGTTTCTTGTTTGCGATGTCGGTTATGATAAAGCACTTCCATATCAAAACCAAATTTGGCGCGTCTCGCTGCTTGTTCTCCAATTCTGCCCATGCCGATAATGCCTAACGTTTGATGATGAACATCAATTCCGAAAAGTGCTTCCTCTTCCACGGTTCCCCATTTTCCTGCTCTGACAAAACGGTCCAGTTCGGCAACACGTCTGGCGGAAGATAGAATCAGTGAAAAAGCCAGATCTGCAACTGTGTCATCCAGTGTATAAGGTGTATGAGTCCCGACGACTCCTCTTTCTTTCATTGCTTCTATATCGAAGTTATCGTAGCCTACTGATTGGTTGCTGACCACTTTGAGCTTAGGCGCGTGTTCCAGCAACTCACGATTGATTGACGGTCCGGACGTCCCTGATGTTAAAAGCCCCTCCGCTTCTTTTAATTTTTCAAGTAGCACGTCACTCGGAAGCGTATCCTCCTGCCATACTTCATAACGGCAATGTTCACCGATGAATGCTTCAATCTCTTCAGGAATCGGTTTTGTGATAAATACAAATGGTTTCAACAAGGCTCCCCCTTTATGGCTGTTGTCTATTTCATTATATCGGAAATAAATAGATGTTAAAAATATAGCTGCGTTTTTTAGTTTCTGGTTCTTTTGAACTTAAAATGAAGATCGAACAGCTAAATCTGCTTAAAAAAGTTTTTTAATTATCAGAATTCACCCATATTTTTTGTCAGACAAATCATCAATATGCGAGCTGCAGCCGGATTATAGGATTCATTAAATATAAATTTTATTATCTTTGAAAGATATAAATGTTTATGTTTTGATTCTACAGTCCAATTATAGTGTCTTTTTTTGAAAGCCTTTTCTTGGCTTATTCCTATGCTATAATTCCTTACTGTAAGCTGGGTAAGAAGGCTTGCAAAATCATATGGATGGGAGATGAATCAAATGGTTTCTTTAACATCAATTTTGGAACACAATCAGCGGTTTGTCAGTGAGAAGAAGTATGAACCGTACAAAACGACAAAGTTTCCTTCGAAAAAGCTCGTCATTGTCACCTGTATGGATACAAGGCTTACAGAACTTCTTCCGCAAGCAATGGGGCTTAAAAACGGTGATGCTAAAATTGTAAAAAACGCGGGAGCCATCGTTTCTCACCCATTTGGAAGCGTGATGCGAAGCATACTGGTCGCGATTTATGAATTGCAGGCTGAAGAGGTATGCATTGTCGGCCATCATGAATGCGGAATGTCAGGGCTGAATGCGTCCTCGATTCTTGAGAAAGCAAAGGAACGCGGGGTGGAGGATAGCTGCCTGAATTTGCTGACGAGCGCCGGACTCGATTTGAAAACGTGGCTGACCGGTTTTCACAGCGTGGAAGAAAGCGTTTCCCACAGTGTGAACATGATTAAGAATCATCCGCTGCTTCCGAAAAAAGTGCCGGTTCACGGACTTGTCATTCATCCTGAAACAGGAAAACTTGATGTGGTCATTAACGGTTATGAAACTGAGCTTATAAACAATCACTCATAAGGGAGGTTATAAGAAAATATGCGATTCTCAGGGAGATTCAAGGGGTACAATTTGCAGAAATTTCAGAAAGACTTGATTGCAGGTATCGTAGTAGGTGTCGTGGCAATTCCTTTAGGAATGGCGTTTGCCATTGCCTCGGGAGTCGAGCCTGAATATGGGCTATACACTGTTGTTATAGCAGGGATTTGTATTTCTTTGTTTGGAGGATCAAAATATCAGATTGGCGGTCCGACGGGCGCCTTTGTCCCGATTTTATTCGGCATTATCATGCAGTACGGCTTGGAAAATCTGCTGATTGCGGGGTTTATGGCAGGAGTGATGCTGGTACTGTTTGGGCTGTTTAAGCTCGGAAAAATAATGAAATTCGTGCCCAAACCCGTTATCGTCGGTTTTACAGCCGGAATTGCCGTGCTGATCTTTACGGAACAAATCGCTAATTTTCTCGGATTGAGAAATGTTGAAAAACATGAGAACTTTCATCACAACATGTTTGAAATTGTGCAGCAGCTCGGCACCTTTAACGTGTATGCCATTTTGACAGCTGTGATCGGGCTCGTCATTTTGCTTGTATCCGCCAAGGTGATGCCTAAAGTGCCGGGCGCTTTGTTGGCGCTTCTTATTTCCACAGTGGTCGCGGTTGTCTTTTTCCCTGACCGCATGGCAACGATCGGGTCAACTTATGGAGAAATCCCCCGCCATTTGCCTGAATTTCAGTTTCCTGAGCTTACTTTCGATAAAATGGTTATGCTGTTTCCAGCTGCGCTTGTCATCGCGCTTCTTGGAGGACTTGAGTCGATTTTGTCCGCAATGGTCGCTGATAACATGAAGGGCTCAAAGCATGACAGCAACAAGGAGCTTGTCGGCCAGGGGATTGCGAATATGGCAGCGCCCCTGTTTGGCGGAATCCCGGCTACAGGAGCGATTGCGAGAACGGCGACCAATATAAAAAACGGAGCGGTTTCCCCAGTTTCCGGCGTCGTTCACGGCGTAGTCGTTCTCCTTGTCCTGCTTGTATTTGCGCCTTATGCGTCCCATGTGCCGCTCGCCAGTATGGCACCGATTCTCATGGTGGTCGCATGGAATATGAGTGAGCGCAAGGAAGTCGCAAACATGCTGAGACTGAAAAATGCTGATTCCTTTATTTTGGCGGCGACCTTCGCCCTTACGGTTCTGTTTGACTTAATCATCGGTGTGGCAACCGGATTGCTGCTTGCATTTGTGTTCTTTATCAGAAGAATGAGCGAAGCGACCCGCATCCACAATCAGGAATCGCATCCTGTTCTGGCGAAGAGAGAAGATCCATCTGTCAGCATGTATGCCATAGAAGGGCCGCTGTTTTTCGGATCAATTGATTCCCTTGAATCGTCATTGCTGGAGCATGTACAGAAAAAACCGAAAACCCTCATTCTGCTCATGAATAAGGTGCACTATATGGATACGTCAGCTGAAGCGGTGCTTGGGAACATTATGAATCGAATTAAGCGCCACAATGGAAAGCTGATGATTGTAGGATTGCAATCGCAGCCGAAGGAGCTGCTGCATAAAACAGGCCTTTTTCACAAAATAGGAAAGCAGCATTTCTTTGATCACCATGATGAAATCACAGGTTAAAAAAAGCGGCCATCGCGGCCGCTTTTTTATGCATGCTCAAATCGTTTTGTCAGTTTTTCTTGGTGGGCCTTCATGACGTCTTCTAAAGAGACACCATACATATCAGCAAGAATGGCGATATTTCCGATGACATCTCCCATTTCTTCAATCAATTCTTGTTTTAGCTCAGCGCGTGACGATTCTTTCTCATCCGGCCGGTCTCTGCCGATTTCATACGCCCTGACAGCCCGGGCCAGTTCTCCGGCTTCCTCCATTAAAAAGCCGACGCGAATAAAAGGTCCGTATTCTGTCCAGCCTCTTTTCTCGTAAAACTCTTTCATCCATTTTTCTGCATCAGCCAGCTGCAACCTCATCACTCCTGCATTCTTTATGTATTTCATATTGATATTATCACATGAAGATGGGACAATATATAGTGTGTTTTTGAATATTTAACACGATATATAGATGCGGAGATGACAAGATGAAAACCATTTGTGTATTTGCGGGATCAAACCCTGGGGGAAATGAAGCGTATAAAAGAAAAGCGGCAGAGCTTGGCGTGTATATGGCTGAGCAGGGAATCGGCCTTGTCTATGGGGGCTTCCGCGTAGGCTTGATGGGCACGATTGCTGACGCGATTATGGAAAACGGCGGAACTGCAATCGGGGTCATGCCGAGCGGTTTGTTCAGCGGGGAGGTTGTCCATCAAAATCTGACTGAGCTGATTGAAGTAAACGGGATGCATGAACGAAAGGCTAAAATGAGCGAGCTGGCGGACGGCTTTATCTCGATGCCGGGCGGCTTCGGTACATATGAAGAATTATTTGAAGTGCTGTGCTGGGCACAGATCGGCATCCACCAAAAGCCAATCGGACTGTACAATGTAAACGGATATTTTGAACCAATGATGAAAATGGTGAAATACAGCATTCAAGAAGGGTTTTCTAACGAATCGCACCTAAAACTGATTCACAGCTCGTCACGGCCGGATGAGTTAATTGAGCAAATGCAAAGTTACTCTTATCCGATTTTAGAAAAAAAGTGGACAGAAATTTAAAAAAGAGACTTTCTCGTGGAAGTGGAGAGAATGAGTCTGCCACCTAGCGTATGAATCCATGAAAAATCGAGTGTTTTTAACAAAGTGAGGTTTCCTTAAGGGAAATCTCTTTTTTATTTCTCTTTTGCCTGCATCGTATATTTAGCAGTAATAGAGGACTTTATCACTAGTTTGGATAATAAGCACAGATAAGGAGGGGATGAAAATGGCAACATTGTCAGATGTGGCGAAAAAAGCAAATGTTTCGAAAATGACGGTATCACGAGTGATCAATCACCCTGAGACGGTGACAGATGAATTGAAAAAGCTTGTTCATTCTGCGATGAAAGAGCTGAATTACATCCCTAATTATGCGGCGAGAGCGCTCGTGCAAAACAGAACACAGGTTGTGAAACTATTGATACTTGAGGAAATGGATACGACAGAACCATATTACATGAACCTGCTGACAGGAATCAGCAGGGAGCTGGATCGCAATCACTATGCTCTCCAGCTTGTGACAAGAAATTCTCTTAATATTGGCCAATGTGACGGCATTATTGCCACCGGCTTGAGAAAGAACGATTTTGAAGGTGTAATAAAAGCTTTTGAGAAGCCACTCGTCGTATTTGGACAAAATGAAATGGGCTATGACTTTATCGATGTGAATAACGAGAAAGGCACCTTTATGGCAACCCGCCATGTTATGGGGCTGGGGGAGCGGGAAGTTGTCTTTTTTGGCATTGATTTAGATGAGCCTTTCGAACGTGCAAGAGAACAGGGGTATATACGGGCAATGAATAAAAGCTTTAAAAAATCGAATATGTTTCGGATCGACAACAGTTCTAAGAAAAGTGAATGCCTTGCAAGAGAACTGCTGAAATCCATGGACAATCAGGCCGCATTTGTCTGCGCATCTGATCGAATCGCGCTCGGCGTCATTCGTGCGGCGCAATCCCTTGGAAAGCGAATTCCAGAAGACGTTGCGGTTACCGGGAATGACGGTGTGTTTCTTGATCGCATCTCCTCGCCGCGCTTGACTACGGTCAGACAGCCTGTTGTTGAAATGGGGGAAGCCTGTGCGAAAATGTTGCTGAAAAAAATGAATGAAGACGGTGCTGCACAAGGAAGCCTATTTTTTGAACCAGAGCTAATTGTACGACAATCAACGCTGTAAGCGCCTTATTCTGTTATCGGTAACAGGGTGAAAAGGATTGTTCCCACAATTTCATCATGATACTTTCAAACTATGAGCCGGCTTCAATATAACGGAAATCAAAGGGGGAAACATGATGGAATATGCAGCGATTCACCACCAGCCATTCAGCACCGATGCTTATTCTTATGATGGGCGGACTGTGCATATCAAGATTCGGACGAAAAAAGGTGATGCAGATCACATTCGATTCATTTGGGGTGATCCCTATGAGTACAACGACGGCAAGTGGTCGGCAAACGAGCAGCCGATGAGGAAAATTGCTGCTACAGAAATGCATGACTATTGGTTTGCTGAAGTGGTGCCGCCATTTAGGCGTTTACAATATGCGTTTGTTGTAACAGACGATCATGAAGACATCTTTTTCGGAAGTTCGGGTGTATGCCCTTATAACGAAAAAACACTGGAAACGATTCATTATTACTTTAAATTTCCGTTTGTTCACGAGGCTGATACATTTCAAGCGCCTGAATGGGTCAAGTCAACGGTTTGGTATCAAATTTTTCCGGAGCGTTTTGCAAATGGAAGAGAAGACTTGTCACCGAAGAATGCATTGCCGTGGGGGAGCAAGGACCCGGACGTCAATGATTTTTTTGGAGGGGATTTACAAGGGATTGTTGACAAGCTTGATTATTTAGAGGATTTAGGGGTGAACGGAATTTATCTGACACCGATCTTTTCCGCACCTTCTAATCATAAATACGACACGCTGGATTACTTTTCTATTGATCCGCATTTCGGGGACCCTGAGCTTTTTCGTACATTGGTCAGCCAGTTGCATCAGCGGGGGATGAGAATTATGCTTGATGCGGTTTTTAACCATATAGGAAGCGCGTCTCCGCAATGGCAGGATGTCGTCAAAAATGGAGATCAATCCCGCTATAAGGACTGGTTCCATATTCACTCTTTTCCCGTCACAGACGACAATTATGACAGATTTGCTTTTACAGCTGATATGCCGAAGCTAAACACGGCTAATCCCGAGGTGCAGAAATATTTGCTTGATATTGCTTTGTACTGGATTCGCGAATTTGACATTGACGGCTGGCGTTTGGATGTCGCAAATGAAGTAGATCACGCTTTTTGGAAGACATTTAGGCAGGCTGTATCTACTGAAAAGCCTGACGTTTATATTTTAGGTGAGATCTGGCATTCTGCCGAACCCTGGCTTAGAGGGGATGAATTTCATGCGGCGATGAATTACCCTTTTACAGAGCCTATGATTGAATATTTTACTGACCGGACGATCCCAGCCTCACGTATGGCCTACCGTGTCAATGCGCATTTGATGAAAGGGATGAAGCAAGCCAATGAGGTGATGTTTAATTTACTGGATAGCCATGATACAAAGCGCCTTTTGACCAGATGCCGCAATGATGAGAAGAAAGCACGCGCGTTGCTGGCCTTTATGTTTGCTCAGTCAGGTTCTCCCTGCATTTATTACGGAACGGAAATCGGGCTGGACGGCGAAAATGATCCATTATGCCGGAAATGTATGGTTTGGGAAAAGGAGAAGCAAAACCAAGACATGCTGCAATTTATGAAACGGTTAATTGCTTTACGCAAGCAGGAAAACACTTTATTGACTGAAGGACATCTTGAGTGGAATCTGCTGGATGACCAAAACGATTTTATTAGCTTTTCACGGACTCTTAATGAAAAAATACTGATTTATTTCTTTAATCAAGGGAATGCGGTTCAACATGTCAGTTTACTGGATTTGAATATTGAAAGGAATAAGAAAATCTGTGATGCATGGACAGAGCAGCAGCTTCAGCATCACGATGTCATTGCCGTTCAGCCGGGAGAATTTTTGATTTTGAGTGCTGCCGCCCCTGTATAACATTCTGTTATCGGTAACAAATCAAAAGTTGTTGTAACCGCTTTCTACAGGACAATACAATTGTTATAGTTTCGTAAATAGAAGGGGGAAAAGAGATGGTTCTTTTTAAAAAGGGGTTCGCCATATTGGCGGCATCATTCCTGGCAATTGGCCTTGCCGCCTGCTCAAGTTCAAAAAATCCAGCAAGCGCTGATGGCAAAAAGGTGCTGACTGTGTCTGTCGAAGAAACGTATAAAGAATACATTGAAAGCATAAAAACAAAGTTCGAAAAAGAGAATGATGTCACAGTAAAAATTATTGAAAAGCAAATGTTCGAACAGTTGGAGGCGCTTCCCCTTGATGGCCCGGCGGGTAATGCGCCTGATGTTATGCTTGCTGCATATGACCGGATCGGCGGTTTGGGACAGCAAGGACATTTGCTTGACATTAAGCCATCTCATACAAAAAGCTTTGGTGATAAAGAAATGCAGCAGGTGACAGTTGACGGCAAAGTGTACGGAATGCCGCTAGTCATTGAGACACTTATTTTGTATTACAATAAAGATCTTTTAAAAACAGCGCCAAAAACATTTAAAGACCTTGAAAAGTTAACGGAAGATCCTCGATTCGCGTTTGCTTCGGAAAAAGGAAAATCAACCGGATTTTTAGCAAAATGGACTGACTTTTATATGTCGTACGGCTTATTGGCTGGATACGGCGGATATGTGTTTGGGAAAAACGGCACAGATTCCGGGGACATCGGCCTGAACAATAAAGGGGCTGTAGAAGCGGTGAAATATGCGGAGAAATGGTTTGAAACCTATTGGCCGAAAGGAATGCAAGACAATTCAAGCGCAGACGACTTTATTCAGCAGATGTTTTTAGAAGGCAAAGCGGCTGCGATCATTGGCGGTCCTTGGTCAGCTGCCAACTATAAAGAGGCTAAATTGAACTACGGAGCGGCTCCCATCCCGACATTGCCCAATGGAGAAGAATATGCCCCTTTTGCGGGCGGTAAAGGCTGGGTAGCTTCAAAATATACAAAAGAGCCCGAGCTGGCTGAAAAATGGCTTGAGTATGCTGCAAATGATGCCAATGCTTACGCTTTTTATGAGGATACAAACGAAGTTCCGGCCAACACTGCTGCAAGGAAGAAAGCCGATGAGCAAAAGAATGAACTGACGTCAGCTGTGATTAAACAATATGAAACAGCAACGCCGACTCCAAATATTCCGGAAATGGCTGAAGTATGGACAGGAGCGGAAAGTTTGATTTTTGATGCAGCTTCAGGAAAAAAATCGACACAAACATCAGCGAATGATGCTGTAAACGTCATAAAGGAAAATATTAAAGAAAAGTATGTGAAATAAAACGGCGGGATAGCGTCCGGAAGAATAGAGGGCGGAAAAAATGAATAAACATCACACACTTGCAAAGCAAAAACGAAAGGCAGGGCTTTTATCGATCATTCCAGGACTTGGGCAGATTGCGAATCAGCAATTGTCAAAGGGGCTCTTATTTCTTGCCATCACAGGCTTGTTTGCTTTTGAATTATGCGTTTTCGGTATACAGGCGCTAACCGGATTGATGACATTGGGAAGTGTTCCCGGTGAAGACCACTCGCTGTTTATGCTGATTGAAGGCACGCTGCAATTGATCGTGACGGTGATTTTCCTCATGTTCTATATCTTTAATATTCATGATTCGCGTAAGACCGCCGCTATGAAAGCGGCGGGTTTGGAAGTCAATACAACAGCCAAGGATATGATCTGTCATGCGGGCGATAAAGGGTTTCCATATCTATTTACACTGCCGGCATATATCATGATGGTGTTTGTGATTATCTTTCCGGTTTTGGTGACTCTGTTTGTTGCATGTACAAACTATGATTTTTATCATATTCCGCCTAATCGTCTGATTGACTGGGTCGGGTTTAAAAATTTCTTAAATATTTTTTTCCTTGGCTCCTATCGTGAAACATTTGTGAATGTACTGGGCTGGACGGTCATCTGGACAATTTGCGCGACAACGCTGCAAATCATTTTAGGTATTGTGACGGCCCTTTTCGTCAATCAGGATTTTATAAAAGGCAAGCGGATATTTCGAATGATTTTCTTATTTCCATGGGCTGTTCCGGCGTTTATTACAATCATGAGTTTTTCCAACATGTTTAACGACAGCATAGGAGCGGTGAATGCACAGGTGATTCCACTATTCAATCACCTGCCGTTTGTTGAGCTGCCTGCGATCGCGTGGAAGACAGATCCTTTCTGGACAAAGACAGCCCTCATTATGATTCAGACGTGGCTCGGCTTTCCATATATTTATGTCATGGTAACGGGAGTGCTTCAGGCGATTCCAGGTGAATTGTATGAAGCGGCAAAGATTGACGGGGCCACTTTTATTCAGCGTTTTCGGCATATTACATTCCCGATGATTTTATTTGCCACAGCACCCGTGATGATTACTCAGTATACGTTTAATTTCAATAATTTCTCGATCATCTACTTATTTAATGAGGGAGGTCCAGGCAGTGCGGGAGCCGGGGCCGGGTCGACCGATATCTTAATTTCGTGGATTTATAAACTGACAACAGGCACATCACCCCAATATTCCGTTGCGGCGGCTGTGACACTGTTAATTTCTTTCATTGTCATTGGAATTTCACTGATTGCTTTCAAAAAATCGAATGCTTTTGGCAATGAGGAGGTTATGTAGGTGAACGCGAGAACTGCCAGAATGCTTAATAAAATCTGTACGTATTTCTTTTTGACGCTTTTAAGTATTGTCATTATATATCCGTTGCTGATTACGGCATCATCAGCATTCCGTGTGGGGAATTCGGCGGCTTTTCAGCTCGATTTTTCGGGTTCTTGGACATTGGATCATTTTAAGCGGCTATTTGACGAAACGCTTTATCTCAATTGGTACAGCAATACACTTGTCATCGCGCTATCGGTCATGGTTTTGCAGGTTACGATTGTGACACTTGCCGGGTACTCGTACAGCCGCTATCGGTTTGCAGGCAGAAAAAAGAGCCTGATATTCTTTTTAATCATTCAAATGGTGCCGACAATGGCGGCGCTGACTGCTTTTTATGTCTTGGCGATGCTAATAGGCGCACTCGATCAATACTGGTTTTTAACAGCGATCTATATCGGCGGCGGAATTCCGATGAACACGTGGCTGATGAAAGGTTATTTTGATACTGTGCCGAGAGAAATTGATGAAGCCGCGCGAATTGACGGAGCGGGACATCTGAGGATTTTCGCTTCAATTGTTCTGCCGCTTGTTAAGCCAATGCTCGCGGTACAAGCGCTTTGGGCGTTTATGGCACCGTTTGGCGACTATTTGCTGGCGAAATTTCTGCTTCGCTCACCGGAAAGGCTGACCATCGCTGTAGGATTACAATCCTTTATTTCTAATCCGCAGCAGCAAAAAGTAGCTCTATTTGCAGCCGGTGCCATACTAGCTGCACTGCCGATATGCGTTCTATTCTTTTTTCTCCAAAAGAACTTTGTGTCCGGTTTGACGGCCGGCGGAACAAAGGGGTAATTCAATGAAGAATCTGGAGAATAAAAGCTTTATCATCCGCTGCCTGAAGGCGGCTGCATCCCCATCAGGTGTTTGCCGCTATGGGAATACCTTCAGCTGGCTGCAGCTCTCTTTTCTCTTTATGTTTTTAATGGCCTGCTTAATGGCGCCGTTAGCGGTTTCGTTTGTGAAAATGGATCGCTTCAGCGTTTCATCTTTCATGCCGTCAGCGATTCAAGGAGTTAATGATCAATTTGCTGATCAATTACAGGGTTTTCAAATCAGGAACGGAAAACTAACAGGCGGGAAGAGCTCTGAGAGAATTGAAGATGGGCAGAATGTGATGGCGGTCGATATGAAGCATGAATATGATACTAGCGGTGAAAATGGGCGATTGAAAGTAACTGGATTTGAAAACGCCATCATATTTCAACCTGATCAACTGATGATCACCGATCAAAACGGAACGGGGTTTTCTGTTGGCTATGCGAAAATGGACGTAAAGCTCGAGAAGCCAAACGCCCATGATGTAGAGGTTTTGATCGATACATTATGGTTGGCACAGTATAAGCCGATGGTCATGATGCTGGCATATGCGGTGGTTTCTATGATCCAGCTTTTGTTAACGTTTGTTCTTGCCGGAGGCCTCTGGATCACAAAACGATCAAACATGATCTCTATTGCGTCATTCAAGGAAGCAGTATCTACGGCGATTTGCGCCTCGGCACTGCCGGCATTTGCGGCAGCTGCTATCGGCATGGTTCATTTTGATTTGATTACTGTATTGATGATCCATTCGTGTGGCGTTACTTTGATGATCTCTTTTGCATTTAGATATTTGACCAAAATCCGCCGTGATAATGGAAACTTACATTCGGGAGGAAATGATGATAAATCAGCGGTTATTTGAGATTGATGAATGGAAAATCAAAACAAATACATTTAATAAGGAGCATACACGGCTGCTGGAAAGCCTGACGTCTCTTGCCAATGGTTATATGGGGGTCAGAGGGAATTTTGAAGAAGGCTATTCAGGCGACAGTCACCAAGGCACATATATTGCAGGCGTGTGGTTCCCCGACAAAACGCGAGTAGGCTGGTGGAAAAACGGGTATCCAGAATATTTCGGAAAAGTGATCAATGCAATGAACTTTATGGGCATAGGCTTATATGTTGACGGTGAAAAAATCGATCTCCATCAAAACCCAATCGAATCATTTGAGGTAGAACTCAATATGAAAGAGGGGATTCTACGTCGAAGCGCTGTTGTCCGCATTCAGGATAAATCCGTCAGAATCAGGTCAGAGCGGTTTCTTAGCCTTGCCGTAAAAGAACTCTGTGCGATTCATTATGAAGCGGAGTGCCTGACGGGAGATGCTGTCATTACGCTTGTTCCTTACCTGGATGGAAATGTGGCAAATGAAGATTCTAACTACCAAGAACAGTTTTGGCAGGAGGAAGCGAAAGGTGCTGATTCTCACAGCGGCCATTTAGCAGCAAAAACGATCGAAAATCCATTTGGAACACCGCGCTTCACGATTTTAACCGCAATGGCAAACGTGACAGAAGGTTTTGTCCATGAAAGCTTTAAAACGACTGAAATGTTTGTTGAGAATCGTTACAGCTACCAAACGAAGGCATCATTGAAAAAGTTTGTGATTGTCACGACTTCCCGTGATTTTCGGGAGGAAGAGCTTTTTTTGAAAGCCAAGGAGCTTTTGGCGGAAGTGGTAGAGAACGGCTATGAAGATGCAAAACGGAGGCACACTGATCGATGGAAGGAAAGATGGGCAAAAGCGGACATTGAGATTAAAGGAGATGAGGAGCTACAACAAGGAATCCGCTACAATATCTTTCAGTTATTCTCGACGTATTACGGGGGCGATGCCCGTTTGAATATCGGGCCGAAAGGATTTACTGGCGAGAAATATGGAGGTGCAGCATATTGGGATACTGAGGCGTACGCCGTTCCGATGTATTTGGCGACAGCCGAGCCGGAGGTGACGAAAAACCTGCTTTTGTATCGCTATCATCAGTTGGAGGCTGCTAAACGCAACGCGGCAAAATTGGGGATGAAGGGGGCACTTTATCCGATGGTGACGTTCACCGGTGATGAATGCCACAACGAATGGGAAATCACCTTTGAAGAAATTCACCGCAATGGCGCGATCTGTTATGCGATCTACAATTATATCAATTATACAGGCGACCGTAACTATATGGAAGAATACGGGATAGACGTTCTTGTGGCAGTCAGCAGATTTTGGGCCGACCGTGTTCACTTCTCGAAACGAAAAAATAAGTATATGATCCATGGCGTCACAGGGCCGAATGAATACGAAAACAACGTTAACAACAATTGGTATACGAATGTCATTGCGGCTTGGACGTTGGAGTATACTCTACAAAGTCTCGAAAGTATCTCAGCGGAGAAACGCCGCCTTCTGGATGTGCAGGAAGTAGAATTGAAAGTCTGGAGAGAAATCATCCAGCACATGTACTATCCATTTAGTGAAGAACTGCAAATTTTCGTTCAGCATGACACGTTCTTGGACAAAGACCTGCAAGCAGTTGACGAATTAGATCCAGCGGAGCGGCCTCTTTATCAGAATTGGTCATGGGACAAGATTCTCCGCTCCAATTTTATTAAGCAGGCAGATGTTCTCCAAGGCATTTATCTTTTTAATGACCGTTTTACAATAGAAGAAAAACGGCGAAATTTTGAATTTTATGAGCCGATGACTGTTCATGAATCAAGCCTATCGCCCTCTGTCCATGCGATTCTCGCAGCCGAACTCAAGCTGGAAAAGAAAGCGCTCGAATTATATAAGCGCACAGCAAGGCTTGATCTTGATAATTACAATCATGATACGGAAGAAGGCTTGCATATTACTTCAATGACGGGTAGCTGGCTGGCAATCGTTCATGGCTTTGCAGGCATGCGCACCGCGAATGAGACGCTGTCATTTGCTCCGTTTTTGCCGAAAGAATGGGACGAATATTCATTCAACATCAATTATCGAAATCGATTAATCAATGTGACGGTTGACGAAAAGCGCGTTATTTTTGAGCTTGTAAAAGGCGAGCCGCTGCACATGAACGTTTATGAGGAACCAGTTGTCCTACAGGGACGATGTGAAAGGAGAACGCCTAATGAGTGAATGGTGGAAAGAAGCTGTCGTTTATCAAATTTACCCGCGCAGTTTTTATGATGCCAATGGAGATGGATTCGGGGATTTGCAAGGTGTGATTCAAAAGCTGGATTACATCAAAAATCTCGGGGCGGATGTCATCTGGCTCTCCCCGGTATTTGATTCCCCGCAGGATGACAACGGATATGATATCAGCGATTACAAAAACATGTATGAAAAGTTTGGGACAAATGAAGATATGTTTCAGCTGATTGATGAAGTCCATAAACGCGGAATGAAAATCGTCATGGATTTGGTCGTGAACCACACATCAGATGAGCATGCTTGGTTTGCTGAAAGCCGCAAGTCGAAGGACAATCCTTACCGGGATTATTATTTTTGGAAAGATCCTAAACCGGACGGCTCAGAGCCGAATAATTGGGGATCGATCTTTTCAGGCTCAGCGTGGACATACGATGAAGGAACAGGGCAGTATTATTTGCACTACTTTTCGAAAAAACAGCCTGATTTAAATTGGGAAAACGAAGCCGTTCGCCGGGAAGTTTATGATGTAATGAGATTCTGGATGGATAGAGGCGTTGACGGCTGGCGGATGGATGTGATCGGCTCTATTTCTAAATACACCGATTTTCCGGACTACGAAACGGATCATAGCCGCAGCTATATTGTCGGCCGTTATCACTCTAACGGCCCACGTCTTCATGAGTTTATTCAAGAGATGAACAGGGAAGTGCTTTCTCATTACGACTGCATGACAGTCGGAGAGGCAAACGGCTCTGATATTGAAGAGGCGAAAAAGTACACAGATGCAAGCAGGCAAGAGCTGAATATGATCTTTACATTTGAACATATGGATATTGATACAGAACAAAACTCGCCAAATGGGAAATGGCAGATCAAGCCGTTTGATTTGATTGCTTTAAAAAAGACGATGACAAGGTGGCAGACCGGGTTAATGAATGTCGGCTGGAATACCCTTTATTTTGAGAACCATGATCAGCCGAGGGTTATTTCCCGCTGGGGCAATGACAGGAAACTGCGTAAGGAATGTGCGAAGGCATTTGCAACGGTTTTGCACGGCATGAAAGGAACGCCGTTTATTTACCAGGGAGAAGAAATCGGCATGGTCAACAGCGATATGCCGCTGGAGATGTATGATGATCTTGAAATAAAGAATGCATATCGTGAACTAGTCGTCGAAAACAAAACGATGTCAGAAAAAGAGTTTGTCAAAGCCGTGATGATAAAAGGAAGGGATCATGCGAGAACACCTATGCAGTGGGATGCCGGAAAACATGCGGGATTCACAGCCGGAGACCCATGGATACCGGTAAATTCCCGCTATCAAGATATCAATGTGAAAGAGTCCTTGGAAGATCAAGATTCGATTTTCTTTTACTATCAGAAGCTCATTCAATTACGAAAGCAATATAAGATTATGATATATGGCGATTATCAGCTGTTGCAGGAGAATGATCCGCAGGTCTTTTCTTACCTCCGAGAATATCGAGGGGAAAAGCTTCTTGTCGTTGTGAATTTATCGGAAGAAAAGGCTCTGTTCGAAGCGCCTCCAGAACTGATTCATGAGCGTTGGAAAGTGCTGATTTCAAACTATCCGCAGGAGCGGGCTGACTTAAAGAGTATTAGCCTCAAACCTTATGAAGCTGTGATGGTCATTAGTATATGAAAGCGGTCATTTTTGATTTAGACGGAGTGATAACAGATACGGCTGAATATCATTTTCTCGCTTGGAAGCACATCGCAGAACAAATCAATATCCCCTTTGACAGAGACATGAATGAAAGGCTAAAAGGAATCAGCAGAGAAGAGTCACTTGAAAGCATATTGATCTCTGGCGGTGCGGAAACAAAGTATACAAATGCGGAGAAACAAGAACTTATGCATCAGAAAAATCACGATTATCAAACGTTGATCAGCAAATTGACGCCGGAAGATCTTTTACCGGGGATTGGCAGGCTCCTATGTCAATTGAAAAACGAAAATATAAAAATCGGGTTAGCATCTTCAAGTCGCAATGCCCCCGAGATTTTAAGACGATTGGCAATTATCGATGATTTTGATGCCATTGTTGATCCGACGGCTCTTGCGAAGGGGAAGCCTGATCCTGACATCTTTTTAACAGCTGCAGCGATGCTCGATGTTTCCCCTGCTGATTGCGCGGCAATAGAAGACGCAGAAGCAGGCATTTCTGCAATCAAATCTGCGGGGATGTTTGCGGTTGGTGTCGGTCAAGGACAGCCGATGCTTGGTGCTGATTTGGTTGTGAGGCAGACGAATGATTTGACGCTTGAGCTGTTACATGAGGAATGGGAGCAGTATAGAATAAAAAGTGTTTAAGGGAGTCAATTCCTTGAAATGAAAAAAACCTGCAAGAGACGCAGCTCTTGCAGGTTGTGTTATTACTTTTTGTCTTCTGTGTGAGTCAAAATTTTGTCAATCAGGCCGTATTCAAGCGCTTCTTCAGCAGACTTGAAGTTATCACGGTCTGTGTCGCGTTCGATCACTTCAAGCGGCTGGCCAGTACGTTCAGCAAGGACTTTGTTTAATTTGTCGCGAAGCAAGAGAATGCGTTTCGCGGCAATTTCAATTTCTGTCGCCTGACCTTGCGCACCGCCAAGTGGCTGGTGAATCATGACTTCACTGTTTGGAAGCGCATAGCGTTTGCCTTTTTCGCCGGCTGCAAGCAGGAACGCGCCCATTGACGCAGCCATGCCGATACAAATTGTAGATACCTTCGGCTTAATAAACTGCATGGTATCATAGATCGCCATACCGGCTGTAATAGAGCCGCCCGGGCTGTTGATGTAAAGAGAAATTTCTTTTTCAGGATCTTCTGCTGCTAAGAATAAAAGCTGTGACACGATGGAGTTCGCAACGTTGTCATCAATCGCAGATCCAAGCATGATGATACGATCCTTTAATAGACGAGAATAAATGTCATACGCTCTTTCCCCGCGGTTCGTTTGTTCAATGACTGTAGGTATTAAATTCATAATGCTCCTCCTTCACCTTTTAGGTAAGTATGTAGTTACATGATACATTTTTGGTCAATAAAGGTCAAACAAAAAGCTGGCTTGATATGCAAAGTCGTCTCTTTTTCCCATTTTCCCCAAAAATACAGGGGTTCAAACCATCGTATGTCAGATTGCCAATTAAGATGCTTTGTCTATTTAAAAAACGGCCTCTCGAAATAGAGGGTTGTTATTTGAATGGAATTATCGTATAATTAGTTGTGCTGACGTTCTCATAACGCAGTCATTCTGCGCTCGTAGCTCAGTTGGATAGAGCGGTGGTTTCCGGTACCACGTCTGTCGGGGGTTCGAATCCCTCCGAGCGCGTCCAATAGAACAACAGGAAAGACAAGGGTTTGGCGATTTGCCGCTCTTGTCTTTTTTGTGTGAAGTAATGAAAAACTAAGGATTCTGTTTCCTGTATATATTATAGGAGTAAGAGCTTTCTGATGTGTCAAATATCTTCAGCAGATGTTATAGAGTGCGTACAATCCTAATGCCCTTGAGTGCTTATATAATTTTCGAAATCATTTTTTATACGAAAAAGAGGTTAGAGATCTATAAAAAAGGTTTAAATAAGTTTAATATGAAAAAATAAATACTATCCCTTACAAGTTTAACAGCTCACTTTTCGGCAGTGGCTATCAACTAGTAGGGGATTTTTTATGGCGCGAAAAGGACAACATTTTTACCACTATATGAAAGAAATTAACATGAAAGCCGTCAACTTGCATGTAGAAGGAACTAAAGCGCTGTAACGCGTTATCTGAAGAATAAGGGCTTCAGAGTTCAAACCAGCTCAAAAAATTGGGTAAAAAACGCCGTGGTATTTTGAAGAGCAACGGGGAAAGAATAAAAAGTCAGACAACCTTTTTATAGGATGCCCTAAGACAACGTTTAAAAGCGTTGAGGAAGAACGAGATTATCTAAAGGTACAGGTTGAATAACTAAAAAAACGTTATCCGATTACATGGCTGGCGGTATCGCCAAGGTGTCAAGATAAGGATACTAAAAATGGTGCAAGACTCAAAGGGTTCGAATGGCAAGGTATCAGAGAGATCAGTTGATTAAAGAACACATTATGGCGAATCACCATTCGCGCCCCTTCTATGACTATCCGAATTACTGTAGCTGTTAAAGAAAGAAGGCTTTTCCGTCAACCATAAGCGTGTTGACAGGTTGATGAAAGAGATGAACATCCATCGATCATTCGAAAAAAAGGGACGTTATTCTGGAAGAAAGGCATCGATTGTTCAATCAAACTGACTGAACCGAGAATTTTAAACCAATCGACCTAACCAGCTATATGTAACCGGTATTACCTATATTGTAGTGGACAGCTCCACTCTCTGATCAAGGATCCCAATACACAACAAAAACATATCATAAGCGATTCGAAACCGTTTGTTTGAAGGGCAGTCATTCTCGTAAGGGTAACGGTCTGGATAATGTATGCATCGAATTGTTTTTCTCACACCATACTTTTCTTCATGCCAAATTGAAATAGAGCTACACAAGAACATTAAAGATTATTCAGTTATATCAACGATTCCAGAAAAATTTAAACCAGTGTGCTCCGATAGAATACCGTAACACACTGGTTGCTTAGTTTTTTTATGCTGTCTACTTGACAGGGGTAAGACTAACTAACCTATCGGGTATCTTTTTTACGATTATTTTTATTTTTCGGTGCTATGTAGGTTGGGCCACAAACAAATCCTACAACCATAATAACGACTCCTACCCACCGGACAGCATAAAAATCAGTATCACGTAGGAAGACGAATGAAAATAAGGTAATGATCGTCCCAATAATCACTGCAACTGCCCAGATATTACTTGATTTCCTCATTTAAAAGCTCCTTTATAACTTAATGTTTCAGCTGAGTATTGCGATGTAAAATATAACATACTGTGGATTAAATGGAAAATCCTAAAGGTAATGAATTGATAGCACTATTTTTAACGAATAACAACTCTATTGAATTAATATCTGAATAAAAAAGTTCTTAATACCCATTTTTTTTTTTTGAACTCTATTTACAATACAAAATCTAGTCAAAAAAACTTTACTTTAGTTTAATATTAAACGAATCGTAATAGAATGAATTCGTATAAATGAGGTCATTTTCACCTATAAAATAATATTTTCACATTAATTATAATAATTTGACATATTAAACTTTTATTCCTAATATTGGATTTGAATACAAATAAAAGGAGGAGTTTTGTGAAGCTTAAAAGATTTGTTATAGCTGTTACTATTGGAACTGGAATTCTGGGGTCTGTAATGTACTCGTCGGCTTCGGCAGCAACATTAGAAACAAAAAAAGTTGAACTGGAAAATGTCTCTCAGGAAGGCAAAGATGCTAATGCAGCAGGCATTGGGAACCTAGCTCAAAAAGCCTGGGTTTATGGGACTGAAGCTGCAAAGCATTATGGAGGCAAAGCTTTGAATATGTTTTTAGACAATGGAGGGTTAGGTATAGCTAAGCCTTCAAACGAAGAGGTACAAGATATGGATGTTATTTTTGACAAAAAATAATTTATAAGGAAGGGGGATTATTATAGTCCCCCTTTTTTTAATAGAGGGGATTTTGATGAATAAAAATAAAACTTTTATTATTGGTTTGTTGTTTATTTTATTAGTTACTTTCGTTGTACATTTCTTTTTAATTTTGTCTACTGTATTACCCCCTAATCCGTTAGCTCTTGCGGTCAAACCTGTTTCTGATCGTTACACAAATACTTTATTCCAACAGAATTGGCATCTATTTGCGCCGGATCCTATTACAACTAATACAAATATATATATGGAGGTTGATACTGGAAAAGCGAGGGGAAAGAACGAGTGGATTGACATTTCTACCCCCTTAAAAGACCAAAATCACACTAAAATCGTAACCCCTTACAATCGAATTGTTAGAATTATAGATGGGCTTTCTTCTGATATTTTTGGAACTAATCAAGATGATGTCATTTTTCAATACTTAAAAAAAGCAGCTGAAAATGATAAACAGGTAAAAGCTATAACAAAAGAGATAGAGAAGAGCCAAAAGATTGGCGAGGAAAATGTGTATCGTTATGCAAGTTCGTATGCTAAATCAATTTATAATCCTAAAACAATAAAAAGAATAAGAGTAAGAATAGATACAGTGAAACCGATTCCGTTTTCTCTACGGGATAACAATGATAAAGGTGAGAAATTAGAACAAAGCACTACATTTAAATGGAAAACGTTCAATAATAAAGTGGTTCCATTTTTTTAATGAGAGTGGAGGAACAATATTATGAATAACAGTATCACTAACAGAGTTATCTCCTATTTTGCAAAAGAACGTTTTTATATTGGGGTGAGCTTGCTTCGTATTGTATTTGGTTTGCTCATTTTATATTTTTATTTAATTCATTATAATCAAAGGTATTTCTTGTTCTCCGATTATGGTATCAATACATTTCATAATGTTATGAAACCAACTACATATTCATTGTATAATGTAACTTCATCCTTAAAATACTTTGATGCGATATATCACGTTGGCATTGTGTCAGCAATTCTATTTACTCTAGGTTTTAAAGGCCGGCTCATGGGCATCTTGAATTATGTTTTGTTCTATTCATTATATGTTCGTTTCTCATATATTGGGGACGGTGGCGACAATTTAATGGCAATTACACTTTTTTATCTCTTGTTTGCAAATACTACAAAGTATTTTTCTATAGATGCAGCGTTACGAAAAAAAGTGGCTTATGTATCTGACTGTAGGAAAACTACCGCTAATATTATTCAGTACTTTGTTGTTTTGTTTTGTATAATGCAAGTTTGTATTGTATATGTTACGTCTGCTATTTATCAAATTATGGGTGAAACTTGGAATAATGGAACAGCTTTATACTATATATCACAAGTTAAAACGGTTGCGATGCCTTTTCTTCAGTCAGTAGTTAGTCAACACATCTATTTAAGCGTCGTGATTTGTTATTCTAGTGTATTATTAAAAATTGCTTTTCCTTTTCTTATTATAAACAAAAAAACAAAATGGCTTGCTGTCTTAATGGTTTGTTTACTACATTTAGGTATTGCATTTGGAATGGGTTTATATTCATTCTCTATTGTCATGATTGCGATTGAATTGGTGATTTTTACCGATAAGGAGTACAATCGCTTATTCTTTAGTTATCAGCAATTGAGACATAAGCTTAATTGGATGGTAAGGAAAAAATTAATGCGAAAATTTCAAGCTCACTGGAAAATGACTGTATACTATGATGCATGGTGCCCGTTATGTACTAAAACGAAAAAACGTATCAAGAGGGCGGACTGGCTCAATTTAATTGTTTTCGAATCCTTTCGTGATGAGACATCAACTATTAATGATGAGATAGGTATAGAAGAATTAGAAAAACGAATGCATGGAAAGACGTTGGAAAAGGGCATCGTCTCTGGTGCAGATACTTTTATCGAAATAAGCAAGCGGGTTATTCTGCTATGGGTATTGTATATGATACTCCTCTTGGCTAAGTTGTTTCATGTTAGCGATAGGATATATGATTTGATTGCCTCAAAAAGAAAAATAATTCCTTATGGGCAATGTAATCATGGGGCATGCGGCCTCAATCAGAAGCAGAGAAAGGGGTAATAGTTTGTTCCTCATTGTTTTAATACTAATAGTAGCTGTTTTTATATTCGGTTTTTTTGGCCTAGCGGCATTTTTGAAAAGAAAGGATCGAAATAGAACGGTTGAGGATTTGACACGTTTTATGTTATCTCACCCTGAGCGCTTTTCGCTGACTGTTATACAAAATGATCAAATCCTTTTAAATCATAATGGAAGTAAGATGTTTCCCTTAGCCAGTACAGTGAAAATCCTTTTTTTGCTAGCATTTGTACATGAGGCAAGAAAAAATCAGATAAGTTTCAATGATACTGTCAGTATCATTGAAATAGATAAATTTTATATTCCGAATACCGACGGAGGAGCACACGATAATTGGAAGAGCAAAGAGAATATTGGTCAAATTGTGACGATGAAAGAAGTGCTCATTGGTATGATGAGATACAGTTCAAATGCATGTACTGATTATATTTACTTAAGGATCGGTAAAGACAATATCCAAAAAATAGTTGATATATATTTACCTGATAATCACACGCCTGTTTTTTCTATAAACTCTTCGATGTTAGTCGCTCCTTATCTAAAAAAATATGAAAAGAAAAAAACGAAAGAAATCTCTGGTTATATGAAAGAGATGAAGCAAAAATATTTCATGGATATTTCAGGAGAAACTTTCGATGCCCTTGTGCATGGTAAAGCTGATTCGTTAATATCCTCACTTTCTTCTGCTAATCATATTGATATACAAAGGGAGTTCACGAAGAAACTTCCATCTTCATCTAGTGAAAACTACGCCAGATTAATGTATCGTCTGGGAACCGGGGACCTTTTAAGTGAAGTGGAAAAAGGAATATTAGATGAGATAACAGGACCGCCGAACCTTCAAGAAAACCGTATTTGGTATAAAGGAGGCTCTACCTTATTTGTTATGACGTCGGCTATTTTTAAAGAAACTGCGTCAGATTCCATCTCATTGGCCTTTTTTATTGAGGACATGACTCGTTTAGATATGTTATGGATTGATCATGTTTATCAGCCATTTCTTCAAAAGATAACTAACGACCCCTTATTTCGACAACAATTAATAGCTGATTTAAAGGGAAAATTATAATAATGTTGAATAACGGTACTTTAAAATAAAACCGTCAAATTTACAGATTTAATGTAAAGGAAAATCACAATACGCAAACATTCAATTCATTTTAATTTTGGTTAAACTTGTAAATCAATATAGGTAACATAGTAATTATAACTAATGAAAATGAAACGTTTAGAAAAGTGTATTATATATTTAAGGATAATAAATATATAATATGAAGTTCTTTAATGGTTTCCGGTACCACGTCTGTCGGGGGTTCGAATCCCTCCGAGCGCGTCCAATAGAACAACAGGAAAGACAAGGGTTTGGCGATTTGCCGCTCTTGTCTTTTTTGTTTTGTTTCATAAATCTTTCTTGCTGAAACATAAATTTTCCTCCTACCGGGCACGTTATGGAATGTATGCGATATTGAATTTGCGAGGAGGATGAACATGGGTATTTTAAGCGGAAATCCGCAGGATGAACCGATGCATTATGGTGAGGTATTCGGCTTGTGGAGTTATGTGATGGCGGGCAATAAAATGGTCGGCAATTACCAAATGCTATTGAATCATGTCGGTGATGACGACCTGAAGAAGCTGCTTCGTGAGTCTATTGAAAAATGCCAAGATGAAATCAAACAGGTCAGCACGATCCTGAAAGAAAACGGGGTGGCGCTGCCGCCGGCTTCTCCTGAACCGCCGACAGCAGATCTTAACGATATTCCGCCTGGCGCACGGTTTCTCGATCCGGATGTGGCGGCCTCCGCGGCAGCAGCAAATGCTGCAGGTCTTGTGACATGCAGCAAAATGATGGGGCAATCGATTCGTGAGGATATTGCCATGATGTTTGGGCAATTTCATATGTCAAAAGCGGCAACCGGCGCAAAATACTTAAGGCTGCTAAAAAACAAAGGCTGGCTCATCCCGCCGCCGCTTCATCTTCAAAAACATCACGAAGCTTAATGGCAAAGGCATATACAGCTGTATATGCCTTGATTTTATGAAGATGACGTAAGACGCAGGCCGATGACGCCGGCTAGGATAAGGCAAAGTGAAATCACCTGTGAAAGCTGAAACCGCTCCTTAAACCAGATGAGCCCGACCGCCGAAACGCCAATGCTGCCAATGCCGGTCCAGACGGCATAAGCGACTCCGGCAGGCAGGACGATCATCGCTTGGGACAGGCAGTAAAAGGATAAGCCGAATCCAAGCGTCATCACAATGATCGGCCATTTTTTTCTTGTCCCATCAATATATTTCATGGCAATGGCAGCTATAATTTCTTCTATGCCGGCAATCACTAATAAAAACCATGCCATTATTGTTCACCTCCCGGCTGAGATTTGCTTTCTTTCGTAAATAATTTCATTCCTAAAATGCCAGCCAACAATAAAGCTAAAAAGAACATCTGGGCTGCTGAGAAGGATTCGCCCAGAACAATTCCAGTCATATATGTTCCGACGGTTCCTATTCCGACAAACACAGTGTACGCCGCGGCCATCGGGATTTTTTGATAAGAGCGGATCAACAGGATAAAGCTGACCGCGATTAAGATAAAAATGATGATCCAATCCAAAAGCGAATCAGCATGTTTGAGGGAAGAGGCCCAAACAACTTCTAAAAGCCCTGCAATAAAAACAAGAACCCAATTCAAATGAAACACCTCTCTATTTTATGAATGAACGTCAGTCATTTTTAGAACATTAAAAAATGAGCGGTGTTACCCAGTCATTTTTTAAGCAGTGCCTAAGCTCCGTTTTAAGAAAGTAAAAATTTCCTTTTTATACACTTCAACATTTTCATCTTGTTCAAATCCGATATAGAATCGTTCCGCAGTGTTCTCGACCAAGTTGATAATTGTTCTGGCCGTCCATTTTGAATTGATTCCTTCCGTTACCTCATGGTTTGCAATGGCCTTGTTGATAATTGTTTCAAGCCAGGAGTAATAAGGTTGATAGATCGTCTCCCATTTTTCCATGGAGTGGTCGATCGCAAGCCCGGAATAACAGAGGACAATAATATCCTTATGGCGTTCTGTAATGAGAAAAGTCTCATCAATTAATATATCTAAAACGGTCCAAAAATCCTCGTCCCCATGCAGCCTACTTTTGATTTGATCAAGTGTATGGGTGAGAAGATTTTCTGCAATGGCCGGTATGAGGGCATTTTTAGATGAGAAATACAAATAGAATGTTCCTTGGGCAGTGCCGGCCTTTTTGACAATATCAGAAATAGAAGCCTTGTCGAGGCCTTTTTCAGAAATGACTTCTATGGCAGCCTGCAGAATTTTTTCATATTTGCCCGATGTTTGTTTTGGCATGAGGAACACCTCCAATAATGACTGACTCTCATTCATTTTATCGTGTGTATGTATGTTTGTAAAGAATAAAGAAGCAAGAAACCTCTTGCTTCTTTATTTATCGTAATCAATGGCGGCTTTTGGGAGCCCGGTATACTTTGCCCAGTAATAAATCGCAAGTGAGCCGATCGCGACTAAAATGAGATCGACGGGATTGCTGATAATCCCTAAACCATGTCCGAAAGAACCGATGTAGGAAAAGATCAGCATCATAATATAAAACCCGATAAGCCACCAGGCTGATTTCAGCTGCTGAGCGAGGCTGACATCTTCTTTAGGCGTATATTTGCTGAAACAGAGATAGATCAAAAACATCACGAGCTGTGAACCGAGCAGCCAGGAGACTGTTTTCCATCCTGACCAGTACACGATAAACGCTGTAAATATAAAGGAAAGCGGCCCGATAATGCTCATTCCCTTTAAATAAAACGGCCTGTTTAAGTCCTTCGCGTTGACCCTCAGCGCAGCTGAAGAAATGGGTGCAATCGCATATGAAAGAATGAGCGCGACTGAACAGACATTGACGAGCGCGTTCCACGAAGGAAAGGGAAGTGTCCAGAAAATGGACAGGGCAAACGAAAGCCAAAGTGAAGCGCGGGGTGTCCCCGTATCTTTATTGACCTTTGAGAATATGCCAAATAATGTGCCGTTACGCGCCCAGGCGTAAACAAGGCGGGATGTCGTATTCATAAAGATATTCCCGTTTCCTCCGGGAGACAAAATGGCGTCTAAAATGACAAGCGTTGCAAGCCAGCCTAACCCGAGCATGACCGCAATATCCTTAAACGGCAATGAGAACTCCCGGCCAATTGCCGGCCAGCCATGTTTCAGTGTTTCTGTCGGGATTGCACCAATAAAGGTGACCTGCAAAACAGTATAAATGATGGTAGAAACGATGATGCAAATGATTAAAGCGATCGGGATATTGCGTTTTGGATTTTGGACTTCACCTGCTACAGATACAATCGGGTGCAGGCCGAGATACGCAAACATGACGCCGCCTGTCGAGATGGCAGCCTGAATACCTGTAAATCCAAACGGTGCAAATCCTTCAACAGATAAATTCTCCGGCTGAAAATGAAAGATCAGTACAATAATGATGGTAATCGGCACAATATATTTAAAAATCGATATGATGAAATTCGCCTTAGCAAAGGTTTTGACGCTCCAATAATTCAGCAGGAAAAACAAGCATAATAGGGCAAACTGCAAGATCCAGCCAGAAATGGTCGGCGAATCAGACCCTTTAATGGTCAGGCCGGGAAACCAATAGGCCACATACTGACGCACAGCTGTCACTTCAATTGAAATCAAGCTTGTATAAGCGACAATCGTGACAAACGAAATTAAGTAGCCGACAAGGTGGCCATGTGAATAAACGGGGTATCGAATGATGCCTCCGGTACGGGGCAGAGCGGCTCCGAGCTCTGCATATACGAGCCCGATTAACAAAATAATGGCTCCTCCGAGGATCCAGGAAAAAGCGCCGGAGGGCCCTGCTTTTGAAGCGACATTACTGACAGCGAACAGCCACGCTGATCCAAAGATGGCTCCCATCCCAATCAAAATCAGATCAAACAGCGACATTGATTTTTGAAAATTTCCTTGTTTAGACATTCGCTTCCTCCTTTGAAACCAGCCTTATATTCCTTACAATGCCCAATATGTAACAGAGAATACCGCTCCTAATAAAAAAACAGGGCAGCCTGCGCTGCCCCTGTTTTTATTCATGAATCGAATCAAAGTGTTTCACTGTTATATTTTTGAAGGAGGCTGTGCCGCCGTCAGAAAAAAGGGTAATTCCTTTATCTTCAGGCTTTGGGAAGACTTCATTTGAAAAAACGGTTTTCCCGTCGCCTACAAATACTTCTATCGTTGTCTTATCGACGAGAATTTTTACATGTGCTTCATGTTTGCTTACATCGTAAGGTGCTTTGCTTTCGACAAAGGTATCGCTTTTGTCAGGCTGATTTGTGGCTGCTCTATTGACATATGCATAGCCGCCTTCGGCGAAAATGCCGACATCAATATGGCGTTTTTGGTCTTCTGATTCTCTGAGCCTGACGCCTGCATTTTTTAGCTCTGACCAAGAAAGATCCATATCAAGCTGGTACGTATCACCTGTCATCGACAATGTTTTTGATCCGTTCACATCCTGATCCTCTATTTCGTCAGTTGAAACAGTCAGCTGCTCCAAAGCTTCAATCGGCTGTGAGACGAGGCTGTATGTTCCATCCTGCTCCTTCAGCCGGAGTTCGCGTATGACAGAATCTGTGCCGTTAAAGCCGTTCTTCATTGTCGGGGTGTTGTTGGCATAATCCCAATTGTTCATCCAGGCAAGCGCATACCGTTTTTCTAATGGATCTGTGCTTTTGCTGTCTTCGAACGTCACACCGCCATACCAGTCGAAGCCATAGTCAAGCCATTGGGCTTCAGTCTGATCCGCTTTGAATTCTTTTCCGTCGAAGCTTCCGGTCCAGTAGGCGTACGTATTTGGTTTGCCCCACGGTTTGCCATTCGCGCTGGCGCCGAGAACCCACTTATTCGTTCCGTCGCTTGCCCGCATCATGTAGAGGTCGGGACATTCCACCATTCCCGCCTGTTCTGGGAAGAATCCGCTTGTGTAATGCCAGTCCTTAAGATTATCGGATTCATAAAAGCCGATTTTTGATCCTTCAGCCATAACCATGACCCATTTGTTATCTTGGTCATCCCATATCACTTTCGGGTCTCTGAAATCGTCTGTGCCCGGATTAGGCATAACGGGGTTGCCACTGTAGAATTTGAATGATTTTCCTTTGTCTGTGCTGTACCACAAATATTGTTCCTGTTTTTTGTCTTTGGCTGAGGGCTGTGTCACAATCGCGACAAGCGCATTTTTCCCGAAGCCGGCTGTGTTCTCTTTATCCACCACGACGGAACCGGTCCAAATGTCACCGTCCGGGTTCGTATATTTCGGAATAGCCACGCCTTCATCGGTCCAGTGCACCAAATCCTCTGAGACGGCATGGCGCCATTCTGTGCCGTTGCCTTTTGGGTAATCCCGGTTATATAGATAGAAATAATGATACTTGCCATCAAAATAGATCGGTTTTTGAGGGTCATTTTTCCATTTATCCGGCGTCGTAAAATGATATGCTGCCCGGTAGTCCGGCTTCTGTTTTGATTTTGTTTTTTGGTCATGTCCTTCTTTTGGAAATAAGTCGATAAACAGCAATATTCCTAAAAAGGTTAGGAATACGGTTAGCCATTTGCCTGCTTTTATATAGTTCATATGGGATTCACCTTTATGTTAATAAGAAATAAAAGAAAATGCCAATAGGATATCGGCATTTTCTTTTGTGTTTTTATTTGTTAACTGTTAATTGTCCTTGTTCAAGGATGCTGTCTTTGACAACAGATGTTTTCTTGCCTTTGATGTTCAGCAGGAAGCTTGGCGCAAACGTTGATTGTTTGTCTGCGTAGAATCCTCTGTTTGTCATATAGCTTGTAATCACGACATTGTTTCCTTTCGCTTGAGGTACAGCGAAGTGTGAGTAAGTAAAGGTTACATCGTTAGGATCAAGATCCATTTTTAATACAAGGCCAGTTTTGTTCAGCGGCTTGTATGGGCCAGTTAAAGAATTAGAAACATAGCCAAGCATGTAAATATCGTTAGACGTGATGCCGTCAATCGTCATTTTTGACCCGCGGGAGTCAGTGAACAGATACCATTTGCCGTTCATTTTAAAGACGTTCGCGCGTTCAATTTCATCTGTTACTGTGTTAGATGCAATCAGCGGTTTCATCACTTTTTTCAGTGTGTAGTCATCGTTTAGCTCGATCATGCCGAGGGCGCCGTTTGCTAACTCAGCCGTGCGTTTTTTATCGCTTTGCAGAAGTTTTTGACTTTCTTGACGGAAGAACGATGTGCTTTTGCCATAGTATGCTTTGTTAAATAAAGATTCTTCGCCTTGGTAGCCATCTTCAGTTCCAGTGTTTGCTTCAAATACTAAGTATTTGTGGCCTTTATCTTCTACGTAGTGAGGATCTCTCAGCGTATGGTTGTCGCCTGAGCTGTAGTTGCCTTCATCGATGAACTGCTGTACATTTTGATACGTTTTGCCGTCACCGTCAAAGATGGATTTATAATCCTCTACACCGTTGATGTTCAAAGAGCTGTCTGATGCTGATACGTTAACCTGTGCAGTTGTCAGTGTTTGTTTGCCGTAATGTTTACCGGAGAAATCAGTGTAGAATAAACGGATGTGACCGTCAGATGTGAATGTCGCTGAGCCAGACCATTCTTGTGTTTGGTCTTTCAGGATTGAATCATTTGCATCGAATTTGTCGCTGTCTTTGAAGACGCGGCCAGCGTTTTTCCAGCTGTCAATAGAAGTTTCGCCGACTTTTTGATAGAACATGTAAATCGATGTGTCATCCGCGTTTTTAGGATCTCCGGCTAATGCAAAGACGATGTGGTAGCCGTGATAGTTTGCGACAGTGCCGTCAGCGTTTTGTAATGGCCAGCTGTCCCAAACGTCCAGGCCTTTTGCAGAAGAGATATTTTTAATTGTGGACGGATCGAATTCAGGTACTTGATATTTTTCATTTTTTTGCTGTTCAGGGATTTGCAGCATATCATGGCGTGTAATATGGGAAATGCCGTATGTTTCCTTATATGATTTTTGGTTCGTTTCTTTCGCAAACGCTTGAGTAGCACCTCCTGCCAGCAGTGCGGTAGTAAAGGTTAATACTGTTGCTTGTTTTGCAAACTTTTTGATGTTCATCGTTCATGTCTCCTTTTTTATGTACTGTGTTAGCGGTCTGCTTCTTCCAGCCCTCCTGTTTGAAGATGGCAAGTTAGTTACGCACAATAAAAAAAGACCTAAAATATGTAAGGGGTGGCGCCAAAGTATACACTTTGCCCTTTACACATTTTAGGTCTTGCCTGCTTTATCAGTAACAAACCCGCGCGATTTACTTTTCGACCTCATTCTATTAGACTCTCGTTTGGATTGCAACTGGTCTATTTTCCTCTTTTGTTTGATAGTAAATCATAAAAGGATTTGCGGACTACGGGCCTAAAGAACTAAAAAATCTATCTGTTTCTTTTCATTCTCTGTATTTTTTATAGCTTCTGTTGTATGGGCATAAAGTTGCCTTTTTCATCATAATTCAGAAAATATGACAATATCTCATTTTCCTATTGATCGATTAAAAAGGATCTCTAACTGAGGTCTTTCATATAAGATTAGCTGATGCCTTGGTGAAGCATGCCTCTTGGATTAAAAAGCAGTAATTCGTTTTGGGAACATGCTGCTGTTATTTCTATTTTTGAGTACAGTCCGGGCAGATACCGTTTCAATGGCTGTAACGATCAATATAATAATGTATTAACTAGCAAAAAAAGATAGAAGCTTAAGGCTTATAAGGAGGAAAAAGTTATGCCGCCACGGCCAACTAAATGGATTAAGAGGAACGATCGACCGGAACCTCTTTTATCACCAAGTGTCACAAATGGAAATACCCCATCAGCTCAACAAAACCAGTCCTTCGCACCAATGACGAACCAGCCTATTTCTGCTTTCAGAGCCACCAGCAATATGAATCTGTCAGTTGCTGCAAATGCAGCCAGCGGAGTCCTTTTTCAAAATGTGCAATTTGATTTGGCGAATGAATATAATCCCGGCACATCTACATTTTCACCGAGAACAGCAGGCGTGTATTCTCTTAATGCATCAGTTGAATTTCAAGCGAATGCGAATGTTGGCTTCAACTTAGAAGTCGTATTTCTTGTGAATCAAGATGTGGTAGGCGGCGGAAATAACCAATTTCAAGCAGGGAATCTCCCCGCTGTTGTAGCCATTACGGAAATTCTTCAGTTAAACGCCGGAGATACGGTGACAGTTGCAATGAGGAGTACTGCCGCCGGAGTCATTCAAGCGACTACGAGAACCCATTTTGCAGCCGCTAGAGTTCCTTCTCCGACTTCATAAAAGGGGATTTTTTGATTCGTGCAGATCTAATAGCGCTCTATATTAAAGTTGATTTTTCCTGTTTGAGGATTGATCAGCTTTTTTATTATTTTCAAAATATTTGAAACGCCAATAGCTTAGTAACGTACATAGAAATAGGAGGTGGAGGCATGAAGCAGAATAAAAGAAAGAATCTTCAGACGTTATTTGAGACATTAGGCGAAAAACATCAGTTTAACGGGACGGTTCTGGCTGCGGAGGGTGGCGATATTTTATATCATCACTCTTTTGGTTATGCGGAAATGACGGAAAAACGCCCGTTGAAAACCAACTCTTTGTTTGAGTTAGCGTCTTTGTCAAAGCCTTTTACAGCATTGGAAATCATCTTGCTGGAGGAGAAGGGGATTCTTGGCTATGAGGATAAAGTGGATCGCTGGCTGCCCGGTTTTCCGTATCAGGGCGTAACGATTCGGCATTTATTGAACCATACGTCAGGGCTTCCTGATTATATGGGATGGTTTTTTGCCAATTGGGATTCACACAAGATTGCGGTGAATCAGGAATGCTGATGAATGAGGGGCTATCTGGTTATTTTGAGCCGAATGAAGGCTGGATGTACAGCAATACGGGGTATGTGCTGCTGGCGGTTATCATTGAAAAAGCATCTGGCATGAGCTATGCGGATTTTATGAAAACAAGTATTTTTTTACCGGCCGGCATGAATGAAACAAGAGTGTATAACAGGAGGCTTTCGCCTGAGCGAATTGATCATTATGCATATGGATATGTGTATGATGTACATTCCGAAACAAACGTCCTCCCTGATGAGCTGGAGGAAACGAACTATGTTGTGTATCTCGATGGCATACAGGGAGATGGGACGGTGAACTCTGTCACAAGCGATTTGTTTCGATTTGATCAGGCTTTATATCAGGACGATTTAATCAGCAAGGCTTCTAAGGAATCTGCGTTTTCTCCAGTGCGCCTCAACAATGGAGAAACAATTGATTATGGCTTTGGCTGGGTACTGCAAAATAGTCCTGAAAAAGGGCGGATTGTCAGCCACAGCGGAGGATGGCCCGGCTATTCGACGATGATGATCCGATATATCGATCATCGTAAAACGCTGATTTATTTGAGTAATAAGGAAGAGGATACTGAATATGAACAAGCGATTCTGAAGGCGGCGGAACATATTCTATTTGGCCAGCCATATGAGGTCCCAGAACGTCCTGCTGATAAAAAGAAAAAAGCAATTGATACGGCGATATACAGCCGCTATGTTGGCAGCTACCTGTTGCAGGATGGGACGGCTGCACAGGTGACAGCCGAGAATGAACGGCTTTATTTGGAGATCGCCGGACAGCTGAGACTGGAGTTATTTCCTTTCTCGGAAACCCGTTTCTTTCTGCGATCATTGTCTGTTGAAGTCGAGTTTACGTTAGGTGAGGATGCTGCGAAAAGCTTTATCCTCTATGAGGATGGCTCAGAGGAAGAAGCGGTCCGTACGAATTAGGAAGGAATGAATTTGATGATCGGAATATTAGCTGGAATGGGGCCGAAATCGACCTCGCCGTTTATTGATAAGGTGATTGATTACTGTCAGAAGCTGTATGGGGCTTCAAACGATATTGACTACCCGCACATGATGATCTATTCATGCCCGACGCCCTTCTATGCAGATCGTCCAATTGACCATGCTGAGATGAAAAAAGCGATTATCGACGGGGCGGTAAAGCTCGAGAAAACAGGCGTTGATTTCATTGCGCTGCCTTGTAATACGGCGCATGTCTACTATGAAGAGATTCAGCAGGCACTGTCGGTTCCTATGTTACATATTGTTGAGGAAACGATAAAAGAGATTCCGCAGCCTGCAAAAAAAGCGGTTGTTTTAGGAACAGAGCCAACCATCCAATCCGCCATCTACCAAAAAGTTCTGAAGGAAAATGGAAAAGAAGTTGTTCACAAGGACCATTGGCAGCAGGCTGTGAACCAGCTAATCGCCGCAATCAAACAGCCAAATCATATGCAGCATACACCAGTATTGTGGCAGACGCTATATGAAGAAATCAGTCAGCATGCAGACATCATCATTTCAGCCTGCACGGATTTAAATGCGGTGTTAAATCATATTCAAAGTGAGATTCCGATTATAGATTCCTCTGCCTGTCTTGCCAAAAGCACTGTCAGCACATATCTTGCTTATCAAAGCTAGCTTCAGCCAAGGACTGTCTTCAAACAGTCCTTGTTTTTTTATGTTCCTATTGTTTGACAGTTAACTGCAATAGTGTTAAAGTAAACATGTAAATAGTTACATGATTTTTTTCTGGATGTGAGGTGGTTCTCGTGAAGAAGCCGGCTTTAAAACCATTCGCCTCTTTAGAAATCAAGGTTGATCCGCCTATCACGATTGGTGAGACAGGCCTGGGACTGAGACGATTCATTCCGATTCGTTCGGGAACAATAACCGGGGAAGTAAAGGGACGTATTTTGCCGGGCGGTGCCGATTCACAAATGATTCGCGCTGACGGCAGAACCGATTTATCTGCCAGGTATGTGATTGAAACAGCAGATCATGAACTGATTTACATTGAAAACAATGGACTACGGCAAGTCAGCGAGCCGTTTCGAAAACAAGCGGCAGCCGGGGAAATTATTGATCCTGAGCATGTTTATTTCCGTACGGTACCGACGTTTGAAACAGGCAGTGAAGCCTATCAATGGCTCCATGACCGCTTGTTTATCGGTTCCGCAGAAAGAACCCCTGATTACGTTCGACTAGACATTTATGAAGTACAGTAAAAGACTAAGGAGAGTGTGAAAAATGGAAAACTTTATCGGAAGCCACATGATTTATACGTATGAAAACGGCTGGGAATACGAGATTTATATTAAAAATGACCATACAATTGATTATAGAATTCATAGCGGAATGGTTGCCGGACGCTGGGTTCGGGATCAGGAAGTGAATATTGTCAAACTGACAGAAGGCGTATATAAAGTGTCTTGGACAGAGCCGACTGGCACGGATGTTTCATTAAACTTTATGCCAAATGAAAAACGCATGCACGGCATTATTTTCTTCCCGAAATGGGTGCATGAACATCCTGAAATTACGGTTTGCTACCAAAATGACCACATTGATTTGATGGAAGAATCCCGCGAAAAATATGAAACGTATCCAAAATACGTTGTACCTGAATTTGCGGAAATTACATTTCTGAAAAATGAAGGAGTCGACAACGAAGAAGTGATTTCGAAGGCTCCTTATGAGGGGATGACAGACGATATTCGCGCGGGAAAATTATAATAAACATAAAAACCCGGAAAAGAGAATTACTTCTCTTTTCCGGGTTTTCTTTTTGCTGAGTATGCGGGAACCATCACAATTCCCGTGAAAAACAGTATGATGCCAGTCCAGCGCATAGGCTGGTAATAGACTGTGTCCCGTAAACATACCACGGCCGATAAAATAATGATACAAGCGGCCACAACAATGGCAGCACCAATGTATCCTGTTTTCCCCATGTTTATTCTCCTTTTGGAGGGAATAGTTTCTGCCTTTTTTCAGATTCGGGATCGTTTTCGATCGTAATCTCTGAATCTAAAATCAGCGTCTCTCTTGTTTCTTCCTGATACGCTGGCCAATTCACAGCCTCGGTGCTTGGGTTTCCTGTTTTGGCGAATGTGATCCATGCTGATTGTATCGAGCGAGAAAGCTGTTTCACCTCATCCGTAACCTCCGTTTTTGCCATACGTTCTAATCCGTCCAGATTTCCAAAGACAAAAGGAAGCTCTAATGCGTGAAACGCTTTATTGTACGGCGGCTTCTCCGGGTACCAATCGAACCGGTACATCCAGACAGGGGCGTAATGAGACTGTGCGGATGCATAGGCGACAGCAGGGCGCCAAAATAATAAATCAGTCATCATATGAATTTGGCTTTCCAAAGAACGCGGATACAAATCGGCAGCTTTCTCTGCCAGCGGCTTCCCTAGTAAATACTCGAGCGCTGCATCAAGCGTTTCCTGAGAATGAACGTCTGAATCCGGGGTGAAAAATAAATATCCTTCATCACGGGTTGTTCCGATTAATAGCGGAATGCCGGAAGCAGCCCCTTCTGCGATCGCTTTTTCTGGTTCAGCAGGGAGCGTTTTCGGATCAAGGGCGGGCTGGAAGAACAGCTGAAAGATATTTTCTTTTTCTGCGATCCGAAGCTGATCGGCCGCTTTAAGCAAATCTTCCGCTGCTACAGTATGCAATCTGTCCATCTGGCTCCCATTAATCCCAAGGACCTGTAAAAAGGCAGCCGCAGTGCTTGCCGCTTGTTCTTTTGTCATTGTTCGAGAAGCGCCGCTTTCCATGATCGCTTTCTGGAACAGGCCTTTTGCCGCAGGCATAGCGAGCAGCGCGGCAATGCTCATGCCGCCGGCGGATTCTCCAAATACTGTTACGTTATTGGGGTCACCGCCAAACGCTGAGATATTCTCTCGCACCCATTTCAGTGCGGCGGCTTGGTCTAAAAGCCCAAGGTTATCGGAATACGCCTCATCAAATGAAGACAAGTGCAAAAAGCCAAACGGCCCCAGCCGATAGTTCAGTGTGACGACAATGACCTCTCCCTGCGCCGCAAGTTTTGATCCGTCATATAATGGCTCACTGCCCGCTCCAAGATAAAAAGCGCCTCCGTGAATCCACACCATGACAGGCAGGTTTTGACTTGGAGTGTCAGGCGCAAATACATTGACATACAAGCAATCCTCGGACTGGCGGGGCAGCTCGACATACGACAGTGAGAGCAAATCAGACGGCTGCGGGCAAACAGGGCCGTACGCTGTGGCATCAAGGACATCTTCCCACACTTCAGGCGGCTCAGGTGCTTTAAAACGCCATTGTCTGACAGGCGGCTTGGCATAAGGGATGCCTTTCCACTTATGTACGCCGTTTTCCGTTGTGCCTTTTATTTTGCCGTATTGAGTCGTTACTATTTGATGAGTCATTGTGTTCTCTCCCTTTTTCCCCCATTATAAACAGATTTACCCTATAGATGCGAACGTTAGCCCTTAACCGATCATCATCTTCCCATTGTTTTTAAAAAGGATTTGACTTCATGGACAGTCAAGCCGATTTCTCTTGCTTCTGCCATCAGCGCTTTCCATTCTTCTATATTGGATTCCGTCAGTTTACGGTTGCGGTAAGAGGCAGTTTCAGGCTGTTCTTTCTTCAGCCTGTTCGTAAAAGTGAACAATTCTTCCTTTTCCATCCCGGCTTGTACGGCTTGCACTAAATGTACGCGCCATTCTTCTTCACCGCCGCTGATTTTTTCATACATCATTGTTTCTGCGTCAAATAATTCTGTTAATTCAACTTCCAGTGTGGCAGAAACCTTTTTTAAAAATTGAACGGACGGATTCGTGTGAACGCCTCTTTCAATCTTGCTTAAATAGGATTTGGATACGCCTGACTCAACAGCCAGCTGATTAATAGAATAGCCTTTTCTTTTACGGTACAAACGGATAATTCTTCCAATCATAATATGAAATTCTCCTCTATTCCTGTCATTATTTCGTTCATTATAAGGAATTTTTCGTTCTTTATAAAATTTAAAATAATAAGGGAAGTGCAGTAAATTAGAGGAAAATCATGATTTTGTTCTCTAAAGAGAACTTATTGGCTTATTTTGCAATTTTTAAATAATAACGTTTTCTTTTATAATCCAATCATTAACAGAAAGGGGCGCGGGAAGCCAGCCGCGGGAAGGCTGAAGGCTATGAATACATGAATGAGAATATGAGTTTCAAAGAATTATATGCGATTGTCAGACACAGATTCGTGCTGATTCTGCTCATCACAATCGGCGTCACCCTTATGATGGGTTTTGTGCAATTTAAGGTCATTTCACCGACCTACCAGGCGTCGACACAGGTGCTGGTTCATGAATCAGACGGTGAAGAAAACTCGAATCTCAGTGACATCCAGCGAAATCTTCAGTATAGCAGCACGTTCCAATCGATTATGAAAAGCACTGCCTTGATGGAAGAAGTTAAGGCGGAATTGCACCTATCTGAATCGGCTTCCTCGCTGAAAGGAAAAGTGGTTACCAGCAGTGAAAATGAATCAGAAATAATCAACGTTGCCGTTCAGGATCACGATCCGGCGAAAGCAGCTGAGATTGCGAACACATTAGTGAACAAGTTTGAAAAAGAAGTAGATGAAAGAATGAATGTACAAGGCGTACATATATTATCAGAGGCGAAGGCTTCTGAAAGCCCGATGATCAAGCCGGCCAGGCTGCGAAATATGGTCATGGCTTTTGGCGCTGCTGTCATGGGCGGCATTACACTGGCATTTTTTCTGCATTTTCTCGATGATACGTGCAAAAGCGCACGGCAGCTCAGCGAGAGAACCGGATTGCCATGCTTAGGCTCCGTTCCTGATGTCCACAAAGGGCGGAATCGCGGGATAAAACATTTCGGGGAGTGAAGCGAGTGATCTTTAGAAAAAAGAAAGCAAGGCGAGGTTTGGCTCAAATATCTGTTTTACACAATAAATCAGTTGTTGCGGAACAATATCGCACCATTCGGACAAACATTGAGTTCTCATCTGTCCAGACCAACTTGCGATCTATCCTCGTCACCTCCTCTGTGCCTGGTGAAGGTAAATCGTTCAGTGCAGCGAATCTTGCGGCTGTCTTTGCGCAGCAGCAGGAAAAGAAAGTACTGCTGGTGGATGCCGATTTAAGAAAGCCGACCATCAATCAGACGTTTCAGGTTGATAATGTAACCGGGCTGACAAATGTGCTGGTCGGCAATGCTTCACTCAGTGAGACGGTGCAAAAGACGCCGATCGATAACTTATATGTACTGACAAGCGGGCCGACCCCGCCAAACCCGGCAGAACTGCTGTCTTCAAAAGCAATGGGAGATTTAATATCTGAGATCTATGAACAATTCAGCCTCGTCATCTTTGATTCCCCTCCGCTTTTGGCTGTTGCGGATGCTCAGATTCTAGCAAATCAGACAGACGGCAGCGTGCTCGTCGTTTTAAGCGGAAAAACAAAAACCGATACCGTTCTAAAAGCAAAGGATGCACTGGAACAATCCAATGCGAAGCTGTTAGGCGCTCTTTTAAACAAAAAGAAAATGAAAAAATCGGAACACTATTCCTACTAGTTTTTGTAAAGGTGATGTCTCCTGACCTGTATCAATGGAGGCACTCGGCTCTGCTGTGGGCAGCTGAAGTTGCTGCCTTAGATGCTGGTCGTCGCTGGCGGGGCGTGAGGATGGGTTAAATGCCCACTTATCTGATATATACATAGGACGTATTGTCGGTTTAGCTGCTGCCGATTTTTTGGAGAGACGAAAACCGCCGCAGCTAAACCGATAAAAGAATTAGGGGGGAAAAGGTTGAGTTACCGGAGAAGACTGTCAATGATTATTGCGCTGGATACTTACCTCGTTTTAAATTCAGTTATTGCAGGATATCAATTTTTAAAAGATTCCTATCAATTTTATGACTCCGGAGCATTACTGCTTACCGCTGTCAGCTTGCTCCTCAGCTATCATGTGTGTGCTTTCCTGTTCAATCAGTATAAACAGGTGTGGACATACACCGGACTCGGCGAGCTGATTGTCCTGCTTAAGGGCATTACGCTTTCCGCCGCTGTGACCGGCATCATTCAGTATGCTGTGTATCATACAATGTTCTTCCGTCTGTTAACCGCGTGCTGGGTGCTTCAGCTTTTGTCTATTGGAGGTACCCGTATTTTATCCAGAGTATTAAACGAAAGCATCAGAAAAAAACGCTGCGCCTCGTCCCGCGCGCTGATTATCGGGGCGGGTTCAGGTGGGACTCTGATGGTCAGGCAGCTGCTTTCGAAAGATGAACCTGATATCATACCGGTCGCTTTTATTGATGACGACCAAACGAAGCATAAATTAGAAATTATGGGGCTGCCCGTAATCGGCGGAAAAGAAAGTATCATGCCTGCGGTGCAAAAGCTCAAAATTAATTATATTATTATTGCCATTCCTTCACTCCGCACCCATGAGCTTCAGGTGTTATATAAAGAATGTGTGCGAACCGGAGTAAGCATTAAAATTATGCCTCATTTTGATGAAATGCTGCTTGGCACGCGAACTGCCGGACAAATCAGAGATGTAAAAGCTGAGGATTTGCTCGGCAGAAAGCCGGTAACCCTCGACACTAGCGAAATTTCGAATCGCATCAAAGGAAAAACAGTTCTCGTCACGGGAGCGGGCGGATCAATCGGCTCAGAAATCTGCCGTCAGATCAGCGCGTTTCAGCCTAAGGAAATCATTCTGCTCGGCCATGGGGAAAACAGCATTCATTCGATTTATACAGAGCTGAACGGACGATTCGGCAAACACATTGTGTTCCATACGGAAATCGCTGATGTGCAGGACCGCGATAAAATGTTTACCTTGATGAAAAAGTACGAGCCGCATGTTGTCTATCATGCAGCTGCCCATAAGCATGTGCCTTTAATGGAACACAACCCTGAAGAGGCGGTCAAAAACAATATTATCGGAACAAAAAATGTCGCGGAAGCAGCCGATATGTCGGGAACAGAGACATTCGTGCTGATTTCATCGGACAAAGCGGTGAACCCAGCCAATGTAATGGGGGCGACAAAACGATTCGCAGAGATGATTATTATGAATCTTGGGAAAGTCAGCAGAACCAAATTTGTCGCTGTTCGCTTCGGCAATGTACTCGGGAGCCGCGGCAGCGTCATTCCGATTTTCAAAAAACAGATTGAAAAAGGCGGCCCAGTGACAGTAACACATCCGGCAATGACCCGCTATTTCATGACGATTCCCGAGGCATCAAGGCTTGTGATTCAGGCTGGGGCACTGGCGAAAGGGCGTCAAATTTTCGTTCTCGATATGGGAGAGCCCGTAAAGATTGTGGATCTAGCCAAAAACCTCATTCATTTGTCCGGCTACACGACTGAGCAGATTCCGATCGAATTCACAGGCATTCGTCCGGGCGAAAAAATGTATGAAGAATTACTGAACAAAAATGAAGTCCATGCTGAACAAATCTTTCCAAAAATTCACATCGGTAAAGCGGTGGACGGCGATTGGCCGGTGCTGATGCGCTTTATCGAGGATTTTCATGAGCTGCCGGAAGCCGACCTGAGAGCGAGGCTGTTTGCGGCAATCAATACATCAGAAGAAATGACGGCTGCTAGCGTTCATTAGGGGGTGTGAAAATGACGAAAAAGATATTGTTTTGCGCGACTGTTGATTATCATTTTAAGGCCTTTCACCTCCCTTATTTTAAATGGTTCAAGCAAATGGGCTGGGAGGTTCATGTCGCCGCGAACGGACAAACCAAGCTGCCGTATGTGGATGAGAAATTCTCCATTCCGATTCGCAGGTCACCTTTTGACCCTCAGAACCTGGCCGTTTATAGGCAGCTGAAGAAAGTGATCGACACCTATGAATACGACATTGTCCATTGCCATACACCGGTCGGCGGTGTTCTCGCCAGACTGGCGGCGAGGCAGGCACGGCGGCACGGAACAAAGGTGCTGTACACAGCGCACGGATTTCACTTCTGCAAAGGAGCACCAATGAAAAATTGGCTTCTTTACTATCCGGTCGAGAAATGGCTTTCAGCATATACGGACTGTCTGATTACGATTAATGAAGAGGATTACACACGGGCGAAAGGACTTCAAAGGCCGGGCGGAAGGACGCAGAAAATTCACGGCATTGGTGTCAATACCGAGCGTTTCCGGCCTGTCAGTCCGATAGAGCAGCAAAGACTCAGAGAAAAGCACGGATTCCGTGAAGATGATTTTATATTGGTTTATCCGGCTGAGCTCAATCTGAACAAAAACCAGAAGCAGTTAATTGAAGCCGCAGCCTTGCTAAAAGAAAAAATTCCTTCGCTTCGCCTTGTGTTTGCCGGGGAAGGGGCCATGGAACAAACGTATCAAACGTTAGCTGAAAAGCTTGGCGCTTCCGCCAATGTCTGTTTTTACGGCTTTTGCAGCGACATACATGAGCTGATTCAGCTTGCGGATGTATCTGTCGCATCCAGCATTAGAGAGGGCCTCGGCATGAATGTGCTTGAGGGAATGGCGGCAGAAAAACCGGCGATCGCCACAGATAATCGCGGGCATCGGGAAATCATCCGCGACGGAAAAAACGGGTTTCTGATCAAAATCGGTGACAGTGCTGCTTTTGCCCGCCGGATTGAACAGCTTTACCATAAGCCGGAACTCTGCCGAAAGCTGGGACAGGAAGGCCGAAAAACAGCCTTGCGCTTCTCGGAGGCGCGAACGGTGGAAGAAATGGCAGATATTTATTCCGCCTACATGGATATGGATACAAAGGAGAAAAGCGTATGAACTCAGGACCGAAAGTTTCTGTCATTATGGGCATTTATAATTGCGAACGCACTTTGGCAGAAAGCATAGAATCCATACTCAGCCAATCCTATAAAAATTGGGAGCTGATTTTGTGCGATGATGCGTCAACAGACGGCACGCTCCGCATCGCGAAGCAGTATGCCGCTCATTACAGCGACCGCATCAAACTGATTCAAAACAAAACAAATAAGCGGCTTGCCGCATCATTAAATCATTGTCTTTCGCATGCGACAGGCGATTATATCGCACGTCAGGATGGAGATGACCTTTCGTTTCCGCGCCGTCTGGAAAAGCAGGTCGCGTTTTTAGAAAAGCACCGACATTATCAGGTGGTTGGCACCGGCATGCTTGTGTTTGATGAATTTGGCGTAAGAGGCACCCGCATTCTGCCTTCTGTTCCGGAGCCGGGCATCATGGCAAAAGGGACCCCATTTTGCCACGGCACGATTATGATGAGAGCGAGTGCCTACCGCACGCTGAAAGGCTACCGGTCGGTGCGGCGGACGAGACGAATGGAAGATATTGATTTGTGGCTTCGCTTTTTTGAAGAGGGCTTCAGGGGCTATAATCTTCAGGAAGCCTTGTATAAAGTGAGGGAAGACAGCGATGCATTCAAACGGCGGTCATTTACGTATTCAATCGACAATGCCATTCTTGTCTATCAGGCGTGTAGACGCTTGAAGCTTCCTTTATCTGATTACATATATATCGCAAAACCGTTAATCCGCGCGTTTATGCCTGCAGCCGTGATGAATCGCTACCATAAAAAAAGAGTGATGAACCAAAAGGAAGGGCTTGTCAAGCATGAATAGCAGCCAAAAGCGCGTGCTCCATGTTCTCAGCGGCATGAACAGGGGCGGCGCGGAAACCATGGTAATGAATTTATATCGGAAGATGGACAAAAGCAAAGTGCAATTTGACTTTTTAACGCATCGAAATGATCCGTGCGCTTACGATGAAGAGATTTTATCTTTAGGCGGGCGGCTTTTTTATGTCCCGAGCATTGGGCAAAGCAATCCCCTTACATTTGTGAGGAATGTGAGAAACGCGATAAAAGAAAACGGGCCGTTCAGCGCCGTTCATGCGCACACGGATTTCCAAACGGGTTTTATCGCCCTTGCGGCAAGGCTCGCCGGAGTGCCGGTCAGGGTATGCCACTCCCACAATACGTCTTGGAAGACCGGCTTCAATTGGAAGGATCGCTTGCAGCTGATGGTGTTCAGGCGGCTCATTTTGGCAAATGCGACAGCGCTGTGTGCCTGCGGAGAGGATGCGGGCAGGTTTTTATTTGGACAGTCCAACATGGAGCGGGAGCGTGTTCACCTTCTTCCTAACGGGATTGACCTTGAGTTGTTCGCCCCAAATGGGCAGGCGGCTGATGAAGAAAAAGCAGCACGCGGCATTGCAGCTGACCGGCTCATCATCGGCCATGTGGCCCGGTTTCATGAAGTGAAAAACCACGCGTTCCTGCTGAAACTTGCCGCACATCTCAAAGAAAGAGGCGTTCGCTTTCAGCTCGTTCTGGCGGGAGACGGGCCGTTGCGCGGGGAGATAGAGGAGGAGGCGCGGCATCAGAATTTGCTTTCAGACGTCCTCTTTTTAGGCACGGAAGAACGGATCCATGAACTGATGCGAACATTCGATGTATTTGTCATGCCGTCTCTGTACGAAGGCTTGCCGGTTGTGCTTGTGGAAGCGCAGGCGTCGGGGCTTCCATGCATCATTTCAGACAGCATTACAGAAAAAGTCGACGCCGGTCTCGGGCTTGTCACAAGATTAAGCCTTTCTGAGCCGGTCAGCGTCTGGGCTGAAACCATTGCGAGGGCGGCCGCCGCAGGCAGGCCGAAGCGTGAGTTCATCAAAGAAACACTCGCTCAACTTGGCTACGATGCACAGCAAAATGTAGGAGCGCTGCTGAATGTATACAACATCAGCACGGAAAAGGACCATAACCGATGATTGTATATGCCGTCAATATGGGGATTGTATTTATTTGGTCTTGGTTCGCTAAAATGTGCGGCGGCCGTGACGATTCGCTTGCCACGGGGTATCGGCCGAATAAGCTTTTGATCTGGATTCCGCTCGCTTCACTTGTGCTCGTGTCAGGTCTCCGCTATCGAGTCGGCACGGATTTTCAGACGTACACGCTGCTGTACGAATTGGCGGGCGATTATCAAAATGTGTGGCAGATATTCGGTTTCGGTACAGCAAAAACAGCGACAGATCCGGGGTTTACCGCACTCCTTTGGCTGATGAATTTCATCACGGAAGATCCTCAAATCATGTATTTTACGGTGGCGGTCGTGACCTACAGCTTTATTATGAAGACACTCGCCGACTATGGCAGGCCGTTTGAGCTGAGTGTCTTTTTATTTTTGGGAACCTTTCATTACTACGCGTCTTTTAACGGCATCAGGCAATACATGGTCGCAGCTGCTTTGTTTTGGGCGATCCGTTATATCATCAGCGGGAACTGGAAGCGATATTTCCTGATTGTGCTGGTCAGCTCGCTCTTTCATTCGTCGGCGCTAATTATGATTCCAGTGTACTTTATTGTCAGAAGAAAAGCCTGGTCACCGGCGATATTTGGCCTATCCGCTTTATTTCTCGGCATGACATTTTTATATCAAAAATTTATTTCTGTGTTTGTCGTTGTACTTGAAAACAGCTCATACAGCCATTATGAAAAATGGCTCATGACGAACACAAATGGAATGAATGTGATCAAAATCGCTGTTTTGGTTCTGCCGCTGTTTCTTGCATTTTGCTATAAAGAACGACTGCGGCGTCTATGGCCTCAAATCGATATTGTCGTAAATTTGTGCCTGCTTGGTTTTTTATTCGGCCTTTTGGCCACAAAGGACGTGATTTTTGCCAGATTCAATATTTATTTCGGTCTGTATCAAATGATCTTAGTCCCTTATTTCGTCAGGATATTTGATGAAAAATCGAATGCCCTTATCTATATTGCTATCATTGTTTGTTATTTTCTTTACAGTTATTTGCTTATGCCGGTTGATTCATCCGTTCTGCCTTACAGAACGATTTTTTCCCGGTAATTTATGCAAGAGGAGCCGGTCATTATGGAAACACCTGCGGTTAGTCTGTTAGTCGCTGTTTATAACACAGAAACATATATCAGAACGTGTCTCGAATCACTGCGGAACCAGACAGTGGACAATATAGAAATCATCATTGTTAATGACGGTTCAGCAGACGCCAGCCCGGATATCGCAGAAGAATACGCCAATATGGACAACAGGTTCAAGGTGATTCATCAAGAGAACAAGGGTCTCGGTGCGGTTCGGAATAAAGGCATTGAGGCAGCACGCGGCGAATTTATCGCGTTTATCGATTCAGACGATTGGATCGAACCTGATTATTGCGAGCAGATGCTCCGAGCAGCAGGCGATGAAACTGATCTGGTCATTTGCAATTACGCCGCAGAGTTTGAGGACACTGGCAAAACCATGGACTCAGACATTGCCCAAACCTATCAGGATCAGCCGAAGGAGCACTATATCAAGGCGTTATTCGAAGGGAAGGTCAGAGGGTTTTCATGGAACAAACTGTACAGAAGAAGCATGATTGAAGCCCATCGGCTGTCGTTTCCGCTCCGAGGCGAGCTGGAGCATGTCGAGGATCAGTTTTTCAGCTTCAGGGCTCATTTTTTCGCCCGCTCAGTATCCTACGTAAAAACGCCGCTCTATCATTACCGAATTCACCTTTCCTCCATTGTGCAGCGCTATCAGAAAAAATTGTTTGAATCAGGACTTGCGCTGTATGAGGCGAATGCGGCGTTTTTACAGGAGAATAACAAACTGGAGGAGTATCGCAAGGAGCTTGATACCTTTATCGTTCTTCACAGCAGCATCTGTATGCTGAATGAATGGAAAACGAGCGGCAGCCGCCGGCTGTTTGAAAAGCTTAGAAATGTTGGCGTGATATGCGCGGACCCGGTGTTTCAAGAAAGTCTTTCAAAAACGGGTACTGCTCCTTTTGACGCAAAACGGTCATGCCTGCTTCTGATGGCGAAATACAGAATGATTCCGTTCGTCGCTATGGCATCGGCTGTGTATCAGCGGGTGATCGAGTACAAAATGAGAAACAGAGGGTGAGGACATGTCGTTACAATCGTTGAAAATCAATTTTGCAGAATGGCTGCTGCTAAAGGTCAAATACCCGTCCCAATATTGGCTGGGAGCGGCAGATCAGCCGGTAAAGGCCGCAGCACATCAGAAAAAAATCATACTGACCCTGCTGCCGTCCCATGACAATTTGGGAGATCATGCAATTGCTTATGCCAGCAAGGCATTTCTTGAGCAAGAATACTCGGACTTTGACATCGTCGAGGTCGATATGAAGGACATTTACAAATCAGCAAAAAGCCTGATCCGCTCGCGCCATCCGGAGGATATGGTCTTTATCATCGGCGGCGGAAACATGGGGGATTTATATCGTTATGAGGAGTGGACGCGCCGCTTCATCATTAACACATTCCGTGACTATCGGGTTGTCCAGCTTCCGGCAACGGCCCATTTTTCTGACACGAAAAAAGGGCGCAAAGAGCTGAAACGGGCACAGAAAATTTATAATGCGCACCCCGGCTTGTTGCTGATGGCGCGGGATGAAACAACGTATCAATTTATGAAACAGCATTTTCAAGAAAAAACAATTTTGAAGCAGCCGGACATGGTGCTGTATTTAGACAGAAGCAAGGCCCCCGCAGAACGCGAAGGGGTTTATATGTGTTTGCGCGAGGATCAGGAAAGCGTGCTTCAGGAGGACCAGAGGAACCGGGTCAAGGCTGCGTTATTTGAGGAATTCGGCGAGATCAAATCCTTTACGACAACGATCGGGCGCCGGGTCAGCCGCGATACACGCGAACAAGAACTTGAAGCACTGTGGTCTAAGCTGCAAAGCGCAGAAGCCGTCGTCACTGACAGGCTTCATGGCATGATTTTTTGCGCGCTGACAGGAACGCCGTGTGTTGTCATTCGCTCCTTTGACCATAAAGTAATGGAGGGCTATCAATGGCTTAAAGACATCCCGTTCATGAAGCTGATAGAACATCCGGAGCCAGAGCGCGTAACAGCCGCAGTTAATGAGCTTTTAACAAAAGAAACACCCCGTGCAGGCTTTCCGAGAGATGTGTATTTTAAAGGTCTGCGTGACAAAATCAGCGGTGAAGCGCAATGACCCCGCTCGTCAGCATTATTGTCCCGATGTATAATGTTGAACCATTTATAGGGGAGTGCATTGATTCTTTGCTTCGTCAAACGCTTTCTGATATTGAAATCATCCTCGTGAATGACGGAACACCGGATCGTTCAGGCGAAATTGCAGAGGACTATGCACAACGGGATGCGAGAATCCGGGTCATTCATCAGGCAAACGGCGGGCTTAGTTCAGCGCGAAATACGGGAATAAAGGCCGCGCGGGGCACTTACATCGGCTTTGTAGACGGAGACGATTATGTATCATCCTCCATGTTCCAGAGGCTGGCTGAAGAAGCGGAGCAAAATCGGCTCGACATCGTCGGATGCGGTTTTTACAAGCAGTCATCGGACAGGCGGACATATGTGCCGCCGCAGCTTGAGGCAAACCGCGTGCTGACAAAACGAGAAATGACTGAACGGCTTAAACATGCTCACGAAACGAGATTTATCTGGTATGTATGGCGTTACCTTTACCGCCGTGAGCTTTTTGATAGGGCGAATCTGATGTTTGATGAAGACATCCGTTTTGCTGAAGACTCTCCCTTCAATTTGTCCGCTTTTTGCGAAGCGGAGCGGGTAAAAATGCTTGATGAAGGATTGTACATTTATCGTGAAAACCCGAACAGCCTGACAGAAATTCCTTATAAGCCGGCGATGGATGAACATCTTCAAAAACAATATCAGGCTAAAATCGCATTCTACAATCACTACGGCTTAGCAGGCGCATGCAAAGAAGATTTGAATGTGTACATTTGCAGGCACCAGCTTCCGATGCTTTTGGCAAATGCCTGTGCTTCTCCGAATTCGCCGAGAGACATCAAAAAGAAGATCAGACAGATTTTATCCTATGACATGGTGCGGCAGGCTGTCAGACATACACCGTTTCAGCATGAGAAATTATTAAGAGGAGAGCGTTTGGTATTAGCACTGTGTAAATGGCGGCTCACTTTTCTCATCAAGCTGTTTTTCGAGCAGCGGGGGACAATGAAAGGCAGTGCGAAGCAGGCATGAAATTCACGATAAATTTCAGTGCTAATCTCACGGCTTTTCTCTTGTCCGTTTTCCTGTCGGTTTGGATGACGCCTTTTATTGTCAAAACGCTCGGTGTGGAAGCGTTTGGCTTTGTTCACTTGACACAAAATGTGATTAATTACTTTTCGGTTATCACCGTGGCGCTCAGCTCGGTTGTCGTTCGGTTCTTTTCTGTTGCTGCCCACAGGGGAGAGCGGGAGAAAGCAAATGCGTATATCAGCAATTATTTAGCGGCCTCTGTTTTGATTTCATTGCTGCTCTTGCTGCCGCTTGCGGGTTCGGCTTTTTTTATTGACCGCGTCATGAATGTGCCGCAAGCGCTTTTGGCAGATGTGCGGTTGTCGATTTTGATCGGCAGTGTGCTGTTTATTTTAACATTTCTGATGGCCGGCTTCGGCGCTGCACCATTTTATGCCAACCGTCTTTATATCACCAGTTCCATTCAGGCGGTGCAAATGCTTATACGGGTGCTGTCTGTGCTGCTCCTGTTTGCATACTTTGCGCCGAAAATCTGGCAGATCCAGCTTGCAGCTTTAGCTGGTGCTGTTATTGCGTCTGTGCTGTCTTTCTATTTCTTCAAAAAGCTGATTCCATGGTTTTCGTTTCGTATGAAGGATCTTTCATTCCGCACTAGCAAGGAGCTGTTTCAAGCGGGCGCATGGAGCTCCGTCAATCAAATCGGCGTCCTGCTTTTTTTGCAGATTGATCTGTTAACCGCCAATTTGATGCTTGGGGCGTCCGCCTCCGGGAAATACGCGGCGATTATCCAGTTTCCGCTGCTTTTGCGCAGCTTGGCCGGAACGGTCGCATCCCTGTTTGCGCCTATCATGACTTCATATTATTCAAAAGGCGATATGGAAGGATTGATGAATTACGCAAATAAGGCAGTAAGGCTTAATGGTCTTTTGCTTGCACTTCCTGCTGCCTTATTGGGCGGATTGGCCGGGCCTTTTTTGACAATCTGGCTCGGACCGTCCTTTTCGTCGATAGCACCGCTTTTATTTATTCATGCCGGATACTTGGTTGTCAGCCTCGCCTTTATGCCGCTGTTTTATATATGGACCGCTTTTAATCAACAAAAAACACCGGCAATTGTTACCCTGCTGTTAGGTGCGGTGAATGTGGTGCTGGCGGTCACGCTGAGCGGGCCAGCTCATCTCGGTCTGTACGGCATAACATTGGCAGGGGCCATTTCTCTTATTTTAAAAAATGCCATCTTTACGCCGCTTTACGTATCCCGCATTACAGGCTACAAAAAGCACGTGTTCTTTAAAGGCATAATCGGGCCTCTTTCAGCCGCTGTATTTGCCTGGACGGTCTGTAAGACAATTCAGTTCGTTGTGAAGATTGACGGCTGGCCGTCACTGATAGCGACGGGAGTGGCAGTCAGCTTTTGCTACGCTGTTTTCGCTTTTATGCTCGTTTGTACAAAAGAGGAAAGACAGCTGGTATTAAAACGGTTTCGAAAAACGAAAGGAGCTGTGAATCTTTGATCCTGAAACGACTTTTTGATCTGACGGCCGCCATTTTTTTGTTGTGCTGTACGAGTGTGATCATTCTGTTCACCATCGGCGTTGTCAGGCTGAAAATAGGATCACCTGTCTTCTTTAAGCAAGTAAGGCCAGGCCTGAACGGCAAACCGTTCACCCTATACAAGTTCCGGACAATGACGGATGAACGGGACAGTGAGGGAAATCTGCTGCCCGATGAAGTCCGGCTGACGAAAACGGGCAGGCTGATCAGAAAGCTGAGCATTGATGAGCTTCCGCAGCTCCTGAATGTCCTGAAGGGCGATCTTAGCCTTGTCGGGCCGCGGCCGCTTTTGATGGACTATCTGCCTCTTTATACAGAAAAACAGGCACGGCGCCATGAGGTGAAGCCGGGTATCACAGGCTGGGCGCAAATCAATGGCAGAAACGCGATTTCCTGGGAAAAGAAATTTGAATTAGATGTTTGGTACGTTGACAACCGGTCATTTTTTCTCGATTTGAAAATTTTATGTTTGACGGTGCGAAAGGTCCTTGTTTCAGAAGGGATTCAGCAAACCAATCATGTGACCGCGGAACGGTTTACCGGAAGCGGAGATGTGTCCTCATGAAAAACGTGGCCATTGTGGGTGACGGCGGACACGGAAAGGTGATCAGAGAGCTGATAAACGCCCGCTCAGATACGCGCTTAGCCGCGGTGCTGGATGATAAATTCAAAACGTTCGAAGGCGGAAAAGAATGGTACACAGGACCGCCGGAAGCCGTTACTGAACTACGCAGGCTCATTCCTGATGTGCTGTTTCTGATTGCTGTTGGGAATAACAGTGTCAGAAAACAGCTGGCGGAGCGACTGGGACTGAGGAAAGATGATTTTATTACATTGATTCACCCGTCAGCCATCGTCAGCAGGTCGGCTGTCATTGGGGAAGGGACAGTAATTATGGCGGGCGCGATCATTCAGGCGGATGCGCGCATCGGCGCTCATTGCATCATCAATACGGGTGCAGTGGCAGAGCACGATAATCAAATCAGCGATTACGTTCATCTGTCCCCGCGTGTCACGCTGTCAGGAGCGGTTTCCGTTCAGGAAGGCGCTCACGTCGGAACTGGTGCATCCGTCATACCGCAGATCACAATCGGGGCTTGGAGCATTGTCGGAGCCGGCTCCGCGGTGATCCGTCCCATACCGGACAGGGTAACGGCGGCCGGTGCTCCGGCACGCATCATTTCTTCCATTCAAACATCAAACAAAGGATGATTCTATGCATAAAAAAATCTACTTATCTCCCCCTCATATGAGCGGCAGGGAGCAGCACTATATTTCAGAAGCCTTTCGCTCAAACTGGATTGCGCCGCTTGGGCCGCTCGTGAATTCATTTGAAGAACAGCTGGCAGAACGAGTCAGTGTAAAAGCAGCAGCTGCGGTCAGCTCAGGAACGGCGGCGATTCATCTCGCGCTGCGTTTACTCGAGGTAAAAGAAGGTGACAGCGTGTTTTGCCAGTCCTTCACATTTGTAGCAACCGCCAATCCGATTTTATATGAAAAAGCGGTGCCCGTCTTTATTGATTCTGAGCCTGATACGTGGAATATGTCGCCGACAGCCCTTGAAAGAGCATTGGAGGAAGCGAAAAGAAACGGAACACTGCCAAAAGCGGTTATTGCCGTCAATCTATATGGGCAGAGTGCGAAAATGGATGAAATCGTAAGCCTGTGTGATGCATACGGAGTTCCTGTCATTGAGGATGCAGCCGAATCTCTGGGTACACTCTATAAAGGGAAGCAAAGCGGAACTTTCGGGCGCTTCGGCATTTTTTCATTTAACGGGAACAAAATCATTACCACATCAGGGGGAGGGATGCTCGTTTCAAATGATGAAGCAGCAATTGAAAAAGCAAGATTTCTCGCTTCGCAGGCACGAGAGCCGGCTGTTCATTATCAGCACAGTGAAATGGGACATAATTACAGGCTAAGCAATATCTTAGCCGGCGTCGGCATTGCCCAGCTTGAGGTGCTGGATGAGCGTGTGGAGAAAAGAAGGACCATTTTCACGAGATACAAAAATGCGCTTGGTCTCATAGACGGCGTCCGCTTTATGCCGGAGTACGCAGCCGGCGTATCCAATCGCTGGCTCACCACGCTCACACTTGATAACGGGCTCAGCCCATATGACGTAGTTCAACGTCTTGCTGAAGAAAACATTGAAGCCCGTCCGCTGTGGAAGCCGCTCCATACCCAGCCGCTGTTCGATCCGGCTTTATTTTATTCTCATGAAGATACAGGAAGCGTATGCGAAGATTTGTTCAAGCGGGGAATCTGTCTCCCTTCAGGGTCAAATATGACAGAAGATGAGCAAGACCGGGTCATTGATGTGCTACTGCACTTATTCCAAACTGCCGAGGTGAAGAAATGGACAGCAAGCATTCGATGATCGGCCTGAAACAGAAACTGTCCGGGCTGCTCGACGTCATTCCGAAACAATCAGAGATTATATATGCTGACTATCCTCTATATGGGAATGTAGGGGATTTATTTATTATGAAAGGAACAGAAGCCTTCTTTAAAGAATACGGGATTCGGGTCAGAAAACGCTGGAATCCTGACAATTTTCCAGTCGGGCGAAAGCTGGATCCTAATCTCATCATCGTCTGCCAGGGAGGCGGAAACTTCGGGGATCTGTATCCGTATTATCAAGGCTTTAGAGAGAAAATCGTCCAAACCTATCCGAACCACAAAATTGTGATCCTGCCGCAATCGATTTATTTTCAAGACAAAGACAACCTCAAACGGACGGCAGAGATATTTTCTAAGCATGCGAACCTTCACATCATGACAAGGGAAAAAGCCTCCTATGCTACGGCGCAGGCTTATTTTACAAGAAATCACATTCAGCTTCTGCCTGATATGGCTCATCAGCTGTTTCCCGTCGTTCCCACGCAGCAGCCGTCCAATCAAAAGCTGAGATTTATCCGAACAGATCATGAAGCAAACCAGGCGCTCCAGGAACACGCAGAAGCGGAAAGCTACGACTGGCGCACGGTCCTGTCAGCTTCAGACCGCCGGACGATCGCTTTTCTCCAAACGCTGAACGTCCTGAACAAAAAAGCGGGCAACCCTCTGCCGATCGCGTTTATATGGGAAAAATACTCGGATTATATCGTCCAAAAAGCGATTCGGTTCTTCAGCCGTTACGAATCGGTGGAAACGTCAAGGCTGCACGGACACATCTTGTCCTCTCTTCTTCAAAAAGAAAATACGGTCATTGATAATTCCTATGGGAAAAACGCCAATTATTTTCATACCTGGATGGAAGGAGTGCCAAGCACCCGGCTCATCCAGAACGCCTCAAAGAAGGAAAACCTTCCTGCTCACATGTGAGCGGAAGGTTTATTTTGATTCTCCACGTTTGACTTTGTTGTATGCTTCATCTAAATGCTGAATCCGTTTCAGGACAACTGCGTTTTTCGTCAGCTGGTCCTGCACGAGTGTTGAGACGACGGAACGGTAGTAGCTGTTCATCGCGTGGATTTTATCCTCAGACTGATTCATTTCAATATGCTGTTTTAAATTCTCAATAAAATAAGGGACGGAAAAAAGTTCAGACATTTCTTTGGCAGCTCCTTTTTCATAAATGTATACGGTGTGATCTCAATCATGTACAATGAAGAAAGGGGAGTGAGCAAGATGGATATGAAACTTCAGCAAGTACAAGTATTAAAGCCTCAACTGACACAGGAGCTCAGGCAGGCCATCACGCTGCTTGGCTATCATTCGGCAGAACTCGCCGAGTACATTGATGAGCTCTCACTGGAAAACCCTCTTATTGAACGAAAGGAAACAGACACACCGCCACTATCTTACCATAAAACAAACAAAAACAGGATGAATGCACAGGAAGCGGGCCTTCAATTAAGTGATCCGCAAAAAACATTGCAGGATGCGTTAAAACAGCAGTCACTCGATATGAATCTGACAAACACTAAAAAAAAGATTTTTAATTATCTGATTCATTCGCTTGATTCAAACGGGTACTTGGAAGAAGATATAGAGGAGGCAGCACGGCGATTATCTGTATCGGCCAAGGAAGCGGAGGCTGTTTTGGCAAAACTCCAGTCATTAGAACCGGCTGGAATCGGCGCGAGATCTTTGCAGGAATGCATCCTTCTTCAATTACAGCGGCTGCCGAACAGAAATGAACAAGCGGAAATGCTGGTTTCAGCTCATTTTGATGCTTTTGCGCAAAAAAAATGGAAAGCGCTTTCAGTGGAGACAGGAATTCCGCTTCATACCATTCAAGATATCTCAGATGATATCGCGGCTCTTCATCCTAGACCTGGTCTTCTGTTTGCCCGGCCAGAGCAAGATGTGTATATTGAGCCTGACATTTTTATCACTGTAAAAAACGGGCACATCGCAGCGGAACTGAATACCCGCTCGTTTCCCGAGATCGATTTGCATCCGCAGTACAGAACGCTTTTATCATCCGGCTCTTGTCAGGATACTGTCTCCTATTTATCTGCGAAATATCAGGAGTGGCGCTGGCTGAGCCGCGCGCTGCGGCAGCGAAAACAGACAATCACGAGAATTATCAATGAACTGATCACACGCCAAAAGGATTTCTTTATGAAAGGGCGAAGCGCAATGAAGCCGCTGACTCTCAGAGAGGTGGCGGACTGTCTAAGCCTTCATGAATCAACTGTGAGCCGGGCCATTAAAGGGAAAACAATACAAACGCCTTACGGGCTGTTTGAGATGAAACTCTTTTTCTCAGCAAAAGCCGAGGCTTCTGGAGAGGGAGATGCGTCGAATTATGCAGTCAAAATGCATCTTGAAGACCTGATCAATCAAGAGGACAAAACAAAACCGCTTTCAGATCAAAAGCTTGTCGATTTGCTGTATGAACAACACGGCATCCAAATCTCGAGACGCACCGTGGCAAAATATCGCGATCAAATGAATATTCCGTCATCGGCAGCGAGAAAGCGATATAAATAAAATCCTCCCTAGACGGGAGGATTTTTTTAAGGAATCATCCAGCTGAATACGTGATGCTGCAAAAAGGTGATGATACAAACGAGCAGCAGCAAAAACAGACTGTGTTTAATCGTAAAACGGAAAAGATCTGACTCCTTTCCAGCGAGGCCTACCGCGGCGCACGCCACCGCAATCGACTGCGGCGAAATCATTTTTCCTGTGACACCGCCTGAAGAGTTGGCGGCCACAGACAGAACGGGGTCCATGCCGACTGATAATGCGGTGACTTTCTGCAGGTTGCCGAACAGCAGGTTGGCGGAAGTATCCGAGCCGGTAATGAAGACGCCGAGCCAGCCGAGAACGGGCGAAAAGAAGGTAAACATCGAACCTGTCAGCGCGAGTGTCATCCCGAGTGTCGTGCTCATTCCCGAGGAGTTGGTGACATAGGCAAAACCAACGACAGAAGCGATGGTCAAAATCGGAAGCTTCAATTCCTGGACTGTTTCTTTAAAAACGGTTCCCCAGTCTTTCCACGAAATCGCCGTGATGAACTTTGACAGCACTGCGGCAATCAATATCGCGGTGCCGGCTGAACCAAGTACCTCAAGCTTGTAAACCGCCTCAATCGGTGTACCGTCAGCATTGACAATCTGATTGTTCAAAAAAGGCACACCGGGGGCAAAAGCCAATTTTTCTCCAACAGCATTCAGCCACTTCAAGAACACCGCAGAGCCTTCATAATGTCCGGTTAGTGCAGATTTGACAGATGGAATGCCCCATACGGAAATCATCGCCGTCAGCAGCAGAAATGGCGACCAAGCCTTAAAAATCTGTCCGCCGCTGTATGCAGGCGCCGCCGGATTTGTGCACGCCGTTTCAATTGAGGCGGCCGACTCTTGTTCACCGGCAAACCGGAATGTTGTTTTCGGCTTCCACCATTTCAAAAACACAGCAAGCGCAGCCATTGAAACAAGAGCTGACAAAACATCGGGCAGCTCAGGCCCTAAAAAATTGGAACTGAGATATTGAACAACAGCAAAGGAAACACCGGATACGAGAATCGCCGGCCAGATCTCCAAGGCTTTCCTGAACCCGCTCATGATGATGATTAAATAAAGAGGAATAAATACGGATAAAAACGGCAGCTGCCGCCCGACCATTTGCGAAATCTCCATCGCCGGAATCCCTGTCGGCCCTTCTACGGCTGTAATTGGAATCCCAATCGCCCCAAAGGCAACCGGCGCCGTATTGGCGATCAAACAGATCCCCGCAGCATAAAGAGGATTAAAGCCGAGACCGACCAGCAGCGCGGCAGAAATGGCGACCGGCGCTCCAAAGCCTGCTGCCCCTTCTAAAAAAGCCCCGAATGAAAAAGCGATCAAGAGAGCTTGAAGCCGTCGGTCATCAGTAATCGAGAGAACAGAGCTGCGAATGATATCAAACTGTCCCGTTTTCACAGTGATTTTATACAAAAAAACAGACGTCACAATGATCCAGCCGATCGGCAACAATCCGTATACGGCTCCTTGTGTCGCGGACATCAGCGCTTTTTCCGCCGGCATCCGATAAACCAATACAGCAATGATAAGGGCGATCCCCAATGTGGCCAAGCCTGCTGTATACCCCTTCATCCGTTTAATCGCGAGTGCCCAAAAAAAGAAAATAATCGGTACAAGTGCGGCAAGCGCTGATAATAGCAAATTTCCCCCTATAGGCGTATATGCCTGTGTCCATTGCATCCCAAACCCCTCCTTGAAACATAAACTGGCGCCATATGTAAGCGGTTTCTATAGATGATATGATCATCTGATGACTGGGTAATAAGACCAGTTACCTAGCATTATATTTTGAAAAAAATCAAAGTACAAGACTTTTTGACAAAATAGTCAAAATCTTTTGGCGGCCCACAAAACAGAGTATAATAGATCGTAAACAGCCAGACCTACAAGTTACGGGGTGAATTGCATTGAAATACAAACAGATTAAAACAAAAAAAATATATGAAGAAGTAGCGGATGCACTATTAGATATGATCAAAAACGGCGAATTGAAGCCGGGGGATAAACTGGACTCTGTTCAGGCGCTTGCTGAGAGCTTTCAAGTCAGCCGTTCAGCGGTTCGCGAAGCACTTTCTGCGCTAAAGGCGATGGGGCTTGTCGAAATGAAACAGGGAGAAGGCACGTATCTGAAGGAATTTGAGCTCAATCAAATTTCTCAGCCGCTCTCAGCCGCCCTTCTGATGAAAAAAGAGGACGTCAAGCAGCTGCTCGAGGTCAGAAAACTGCTTGAAATCGGCGTGGCTTCACTAGCGGCTGAAAAAAGGACAGAAGCAGATCTCGAAAGAATTCAGGATGCACTAAAGGAAATGGGCAGCATTGAAGCGGACGGGGAGCTGGGAGAGAAAGCAGACTTTGCATTTCATCTTACGCTTGCGGACGCTTCTCAAAATGAACTTCTTAAACACTTGATGAATCACGTGTCATCATTGCTGCTGGAAACAATGAGGGAAACGAGGAAAATCTGGCTGTTTTCCAAGAAGACCTCCGTTCAGCGGCTGTATGAGGAGCACGAACGGATTTACAATGCTGTGGCTGCAGGGAACGGTGCACAGGCGGAAGCCGCCATGCTGGCGCATTTGACGAATGTGGAAGATGTGCTTTCGGGATATTTCGAGGAAAATGTGCAATAACCAACTCATTTCCCGGGCAATTCCGCCGGTTCCGAATGATACGAACAACTGAGACTGAGCCGCAAATGGTTCAGTCTTTTTACATGAGGCAGCCAGAGAGCTTTGTGCACTTGACATTTGTGAAAAAGAAAGTAAAATATTTTACTAAATCAATGCGAGCTGAATAATGGAGGCAGATGCAATGGCGACAATTAAAGATATCGCGCAGGAAGCGGGATTTTCAATCTCAACCGTTTCCCGCGTTTTAAATAACGATGAAAGCCTCTCTGTTCCTGATGAGACACGGGAGAAAATCTATGAAGCGGCGGAAAAGCTCAATTACCGCAAAAAAACAGTAAGGCCGCTGGTGAAACATATTGCGTTTTTATATTGGCTGACAGATAAAGAAGAATTAGAAGATGTCTATTTTAAAACGATGAGATTAGAAGTAGAGAAACTGGCGAAAGCATTCAATGTCGATATGACCACTTATAAAATAGCGGATGGAATCGAGCGCATTCCTGAACATACGGAAGGGTTTATTGCCGTTGGCACATTTTCAGATGAAGAGCTGGCTTTCCTCAGAAATCTCACTCAAAATGGCGTGTTCATCGATTCAACTCCTGATCCCGATCATTTTGACTCGGTAAGGCCCGATTTGGCACAAATGACAAGGAAGACGGTAAACATCCTGACTGAGAAGGGACATAAGAGCATCGGTTTTATCGGCGGCACATACAAAAATCCGAATACCAATCAGGATGAAATGGACATCCGTGAACAAACCTTCAGATCCTATATGAGGGAAAAAGCCATGCTGGACGAGCGCTATATTTTTTGTCATCGCGGATTCTCTGTAGAAAACGGCTACCGCCTGATGTCAGCAGCGATCGACACATTAGGCGATCAGCTTCCGACTGCTTTTATGATTGCAGCGGACCCGATTGCAGTGGGCTGTCTGCAAGCCCTGAACGAAAAAGGAATTGCCATACCAAACAGGGTAAGCATTGTGAGTATCAACAACATCAGCTTCGCGAAGTATGTCTCGCCTCCTCTGACGACGTTTCATATTGATATACATGAATTATGTAAAAATGCTGTTCAATTACTGCTTGAACAAGTGCAGGACAAGAGAAGAACGGTAAAAACATTATATGTGGGCGCGGAATTAATCGTCAGGAAGAGTATGAATGAAGGATGACTTAGGACAACTAAGTCATTTTTTATTAGGTAAAAAAATTTACTTAAAGAGGTAAATAGTTTGTTTACACATTTTTTCAGGCGTGCTATATTATATTTAAAGCGCTTTCATTCCTACCGAAAGGGTGACAATCAATGAAAATGGCAAAAAAGTGTTCCGTATTCATGCTCTGCGCAGCTGTCAGTTTATCCTTGGCGGCTTGCGGCCCAAAGGAAAGCAGCGGCGCCAAATCGAGTTCAAAAGGGTCAGAGCTTGTTGTATGGGAGGATAAAGAAAAGAGCATCGGCATTAAAGACGCAGTTGCTGCGTTTGAAAAAGAGCATGATGTGAAGGTCAAAGTCGTTGAAAAACCGTATGCCAAGCAGATTGAAGATTTGCGAATGGACGGGCCGGCCGGCACAGGCCCTGACGTGTTAACAATGCCAGGGGATCAAATCGGAACCGCTGTCACGGAAGGACTACTCAAGGAATTACATGTCAAAAAAGACGTTCAATCACTTTATACTGACGCTTCCATTCAGTCTCAAATGGTAGATCAAAAGCTTTATGGTCTGCCAAAAGCGGTCGAAACGACTGTGCTTTTTTACAACAAAGATCTCATCTCCGAAAAGGAATTGCCCAAAACACTGGAAGAGTGGTACGGCTATTCCAAAAAGACTGCTGATGGCAGCAAATTTGGCTTTTTAGCCCTATTCGATCAAATTTATTATGCAGAAAGTGTGATGAGCGGATATGGCGGATACATTTTTGGAAAGGCCAAAGATGGGAGCTATAACCCGTCAGACATTGGAATCAATAATGAAGGAGCTGTCAAAGGTGCGGCGCTGATTCAGAAGTTTTACAAAGATGGCCTGTTCCCGGCTGGCATTATTGGAGAACAAGGGATTAACGTATTGGAATCGCTGTTCACAGAAGGAAAAGCCGCCGCAATTATTTCTGGTCCATGGAATGTAGAAGCTTTTTCGAAAGCAGGAATCAATTATGGCATTACGAAACTGCCGAAGCTGGAAAATGGGAAAAACATGAGCTCCTTTATCGGCGTCAAAAGCTACAACGTTAGTGCATTTTCAAAGAATGAAGAGCTGGCGCAAGAATTAGCCGTTTTCCTGGCAAATGAAAAAAATTCTAAAACACGATATGAAGAAACGAAAGAAGTTCCTGCTGTGAAATCCCTAGCCAATGACCCGGCTATTATGAAAAGCGAGGCGGCACGGGCTGTTACTGAACAATCCCGTTTCTCAGAGCCAACACCAAATATTCCGGAAATGAATGAAATATGGACGCCGGCTGATTCAGCATTACAGACGGTTGCAACAGGGAAGGCAGATCCGAAACAAGCATTGGACCAAGCAGCTGAAACGGCCAAAGGACAAATTAAGGCAAAGCACAGCGGAAAATAAAGAGAAAGCTAGATTTGTATTGTAAGAGAGGTGAAAACGGTGCAGCATCGTCAAGTCGCTTTGTTGCTTTCTATCATTCCGGGACTCGGGCAATTTTATAACAAGCAATGGATAAAAGGTATTGTCTTTCTTTTCTTAGGCGCATCGTTTTTTGCGGTCTTTGGAGATCTGCTCAGTATGGGGTTTTGGGGAATCTTTACACTGGGAACAGAAGTGCCGCGGGATAATTCCGTTTTTCTGCTGGCGGAAGGGATTATTGCTGTCATCGTGACCTGCTTTGGCCTTGCGGTGTATTACGTGAATCTTCGCGATGCGTTCCAAAGCGGAAAACAGCGTGATGAAAACAAGCCATTAAGTTCCTTAAAGGAACAATACCAGCATATCATTTCTGAGGGCTATCCATATGTCGTCAGCGGCCCATCTTTGTTTATTTTAATTTTCGCCGTGATCTTTCCTATCTTATTCAGCTTTGCATTAGCGTTTACAAACTATGATTTGTATCATTCTCCTCCTGCAAAATTAATTGATTGGGTCGGTTTTCAAACGTTCGCAAATATTTTCACAGTTGATATTTGGAGGTCGACTTTTTTTGATGTACTGGCTTGGACGGTGGTTTGGACACTTGCTGCATCCACACTGCAAGTCAGCTTGGGGATTTTTCTCGCGATCATTGTTAACCAGAAAGACCTTCGGTTTAAACGTTTTTTCCGGACGATTCTGATTTTGCCATGGGCCGTTCCCGGTTTTGTGACAATTTTAATTTTTGCGGGACTGTTTAATGATAGCTTCGGTGCGATGAATCACGACATCTTGGCTTTCTTCGGGATAGATCCGCTTCCGTGGATGACAGATGCCAATTGGTCGAGGCTTGCGTTGATTCTCATGCAGGGCTGGCTTGGGTTTCCGTACATCTTTCTCGTCTCAACAGGCGTATTGCAATCCATCCCGGACGATCTGTATGAAGCAGCTACGATAGATGGCGCTTCTGTCTTTTCAAAGCTGAGATACATCACGCTTCCGATGGTGTTCATTGCAATGGCTCCGATTATCATTACCCAGTTTACGTTTAATTTTAATAACTTTAATATTATCTATCTATTCAATGGCGGAGGTCCGGCTGTAACCGGATCAACAGCCGGCGGGACAGATATCCTCGTTTCATGGATTTATAAATTGACAATGCAGTCAAGCCAATATTCACTTGCTGCGGCTTTAACCATTTTATTATCTGTATTTGTTATCTCCATCGCATTGTGGCAGTTCAGAAAGACAAAGTCTTTTAAAGAGGAGGCATAAGGCATGCTGGCAGATATGAAGGTCAGGAAATATATCCGTCTCCTTTTCTCTTACTTGTTGTTAGCCTTTATGGCGGTCATCATTGTTTATCCTCTCCTTTGGACGGCAGGCGCAAGCTTTAACCCTGGCAACAGCTTAATCAGTACATCCATCATTCCGAAGCATCCAACATTCGACCATTACAAAGCATTATTTGCGGGCAAAGAAAGCCTTCAATATGTGCAGTGGTATCTCAACTCAATGAAGATCAGCCTGTTTACAATGGCAGGGTCTTTGCTCTGTGTGACGTTTACAGCCTATGCGTTTTCGCGCTTTCGCTTCAAAGGCAGGAAATACGCTTTAACGCTCTTTTTATTGCTGCAGATGATTCCTCAGTTTTCAGCTTTAATTGCCTTGTTTGTGTTGGCGCAAATCTTGGGAATGATCAATAGCCACTGGCTGCTAATCTTGCTTTATATCGGCGGCCTGATCCCTATGAATACATATTTGATGAAGGGGTACATGGATTCCATTCCGATGGATTTAGACGAAAGCGCCAAGATTGACGGAGCCAGCAGCACCAGAATCTTCTTCCAGATCATTCTGCCATTATCAAAACCGATGGCGGCAGTCGTAGCCATGAACGGCTTTACCGGTCCGCTCGGAGATTTTGTGTTGTCCTCAACCATATTGAGAACGCCTGAATCATATACATTGCCCGTCGGTCTATTCAATTTAGTGAATGATGTCATGGGGGCCAGCTATACGACATTTGCGGCCGGAGCCCTGCTTATCAGCATACCGGTTGCCGTCATCTTTATCATGCTGCAAAAGAATTTTGTGTCCGGATTAACCGCAGGCGGAACGAAGGGCTAAAAGAACAAGGAGGAGAATGTAATGTCAAAGCTTGAAAAAACGCACGTAACAAAAGCAAAATTTATGCTCCATGGGGGAGACTACAACCCCGATCAGTGGCTGGATCGGCCCGATATTTTAGCCGATGATATCAAGCTGATGAAGCTTTCTCATACGAATACGTTTTCTGTCGGCATTTTTGCATGGAGCGCACTTGAGCCGGAGGAGGGCGTATATCAATTTGAATGGCTGGATGATATTTTTGAGCGGATTCACAGTATAGGCGGCCGGGTCATATTAGCAACACCGAGCGGAGCCCGTCCGGCCTGGCTGTCGCAAACTTATCCGGAAGTTTTGCGCGTCAATGCCTCCCGCGTCAAACAGCTGCACGGCGGAAGGCACAACCACTGCCTCACATCTAAAGTCTACCGAGAAAAGACACGGCATATCAACCGCTTATTAGCAGAACGATACGGACATCACCCGGCGCTGTTAATGTGGCACATTTCAAACGAATACGGGGGAGATTGCCACTGTGATCTATGCCAGCATGCTTTCCGGGAGTGGCTGAAATCGAAATATGACAACAGCCTCAAGACATTGAATAATGCGTGGTGGACCCCTTTTTGGAGCCATACGTTCAATGACTGGTCACAAATTGAAAGCCCTTCGCCGATCGGTGAAAATGGCTTGCATGGCCTGAATTTAGATTGGCGCCGGTTCGTCACCGATCAAACGATTTCGTTTTATAAAAATGAAATCATTCCGCTGAAAGAACTGACGCCTGATATCCCTATCACAACGAATTTTATGGCTGACACACCGGATTTGATCCCGTATCAGGGCCTCGACTACAGCAAATTTGCAAAGCATGTCGATGTCATCAGCTGGGACGCTTATCCTGTCTGGCACAATGACTGGGAAAGCACAGCTGATTTGGCGATGAAGGTCGGTTTTATCAACGACCTGTACCGAAGCTTGAAGCAGCAGCCTTTCTTATTAATGGAGTGTACGCCAAGCGCGGTCAATTGGCATAACGTCAACAAGGCAAAGCGCCCGGGCATGAATCTGCTGTCATCCATGCAAATGATTGCCCACGGCTCGGACAGCGTTCTCTATTTCCAATACCGCAAATCACGGGGGTCATCAGAAAAATTACACGGAGCGGTTGTGGATCATGACAATAGCCCGAAGAACCGCGTCTTTCAAGAAGTGGCCAAGGTAGGCGAGACATTGGAACGGCTGTCCGAAGTTGTCGGAACGAAGAGGCCGGCTCAAACCGCGATTTTATATGACTGGGAAAATCATTGGGCGCTCGAGGATGCTCAGGGGTTTGCGAAGGCGACAAAACGTTATCCGCAAACGCTTCAGCAGCATTACCGCACATTCTGGGAACACGATATCCCTGTCGACGTCATCACGAAAGAACAAGACTTTTCACCATATAAACTGCTGATCGTCCCGATGCTGTATTTAATCAGCGAGGACACCATTTCCCGTTTAAAAGCGTTTACGGCTGACGGCGGCACCTTAGTCATGACGTATATCAGCGGGATTGTGAATGAGCATGACTTAACATACACAGGCGGATGGCATCCGGATCTTCAAGCTATATTTGGAGTTGAGCCTCTTGAAACGGACACCCTGTATCCGAAGGATCGAAACGCTGTCAGCTACCGCAGCCAAATATATGAAATGAAGGATTATGCAACCGTGATGGATGTAAAGACAGCTTCAGTGGAAGCGGTGTATCAAGAAGATTTTTATGCGCGCACGCCAGCGGTCACAAGCCATGAGTATCAGCAGGGCAAGGCGTATTTTATCGGCGCGCGTTTGGAGGATCAATTTCAGCGTGATTTCTATGAGGGTCTGATCACAGACCTGTGTCTTTCTCCAGTTTTTCCGGTTCGGCACGGAAAAGGCGTCTCCGTACAAGCGAGGCAGGATCAGGACAATGATTATATTTTTGTCATGAATTTTACGGAAGAAAAACAGCTGGTCACGTTTGATCAGAGTGTGAAGGACATAATGACAGGAGACATGTTGTCAGGCGACCTGACGATGGAAAAGTATGAAGTGAGAATTGTCGTAAACACACATTAGGCTGATGCTCCGCTCGATATGGGCGGATTCTTTTTTCTATAGAATGAAAACGCTCACTAAGTATTAGGGGGATGAAATCATGAAAAGCAAAGTGAAAATGTTCTTTGCGGCTGCCATGGTGTGGAGTGCATGTAGTTCAACAGGATATGCCGCTGCTATTGAGAAGGAGAAGCACGTATCAGAGCTTCGGGCAGAGGATCTTTTTGTTGAAAAAGTAGAGGGAATGAACAAGGACTTTATCAAAGGGGCAGATGTGTCCAGCGTTATTGCTTTGGAAAATAGCGGTGTCACCTTTTACAATACAAGCGGAAAACGCCAGGACATTTTTACAACATTAAAACAGGCTGGGGTCAACTATGTTCGCGTCCGAATCTGGAATCACCCGTATGATTCAAATGGCAATGGGTATGGCGGGGGGAACAATGATGTTCAAAAAGCCATCGAAATCGGAAAAAGAGCGACAGCGAACGGAATGAAGGTGCTGGCCGACTTTCACTACTCTGATTTCTGGGCCGATCCAGCGAAACAAAAGGTGCCCAAAGCCTGGGCGAATCTCAGCTTTGAAGCAAAAAAAGCAAAGCTCTATGAGTATACGCAACAAAGCCTGCAAAAGATGATCAAGGAAGGCGTTGACATCGGCATGGTTCAGGTTGGAAATGAAACAACAGGAGGATTTGCCGGTGAGACTGATTGGACGAAGATGTGCCAATTATTTAATGAAGGAAGCCGAGCGGTCAGGGAGACAAATTCAAATATTTTGGTCGCCCTGCATTTTACCAATCCTGAAACGGCTGGAAGGTATTCATTTATTGCGGAAACACTCAGCAAAAACAAAGTGGATTATGATGTGTTTGCGAGCTCCTATTATCCTTTCTGGCATGGCACATTACAAAATTTGACCTCCGTGCTGAAGGCTGTTGCCAATACGTACGGCAAAAAAGTCATGGTGGCGGAGACATCGTACACCTATACCGCTGAGGATGGCGATGGGCATGGAAATACAGCACCAAAAAGCGGGCAGACGCTGCCATATCCAATTTCTGTTCAAGGCCAGGCAACTGCAGTAAGAGATGTAATGGAGGCAGTGGCGAATACGGGCAAAGCAGGACTTGGTGTTTTCTACTGGGAGCCGGCGTGGATTCCAGTCGGGCCGAAGACACAGATAGAGAAAAACAAAGTGTTATGGGAAACATACGGGTCAGGGTGGGCCTCCAGCTATGCTGCTGAATACGATCCTGAAGACGCCGGGAAGTGGTATGGGGGAAGTGCTGTAGATAATCAAGCTTTATTTGATTTTAATGGACACCCGCTGCCTTCCTTGCAAGTGTTTCAATATGCGGAGTCAGGACATATTCCAAAGAAACGCTGAAACAAAAAAATCCATGAGATGTAACAAATCATTGTTATGTCTCATGGATCATTTTATTTTACATCAACTAATATAAAACATTCGTCATCACTCTTATGATGAGCTTCCTTTTGATGCTGCAGTGATGTAAGGATTTTCTCCTTCAGGTCAGCGATTGGCGAATCAGGATGATCCTTTAGTAAATCAAATAAATAACATGAAGCCGTAGGATCCATCACGCCATCCGTATACAGAAGCAATCTTCCATCCTCCGTGTATGAAAGGCTGCTTGACTGAAACTCTAAGTCTTCAAACATCCCGATCGGAGGCGAAGTCGCGTGAAGCAGCTGTTGTGTTCCGCTATCGTCCTGCCAAAGTGCCGGCGGATGCCCTGCGTTGACATAATCAATTCTTTGCCGTGCTATATCAATCTCGAGATAAATAGCAGTGCAATAATGTCTTGCTTCCTCATCATTTTGAAACAAGCTGTGAAGGTGCCGGTCCAATTCCTTCATAACTTTAACGGGGCTGAGACCTTGCGTGATCTGACGCTGGAACAAAGGATGAAGAGACATCGTAATCAATGCAGATGAAATTCCGTGCCCCATCACATCAAGGATAATAATGCCGTAACGGTGTTCATCGATTTGATAATATCCGTAAAGATCACCTGACAATTCACTCGATGCATTGTAATAAGAGTCAATCTGAACCTGATCGTTTACAATCGGTTCAGTCAACGAGTTTTTCTGGATCTTTCTGGCGAGTTCAAGCTCTCTTTTGGTGTTTAATTTAAATTGTTGATTTTGTTTATTGATCTCAAGAAGTTCTTCTTGTTTTGCTTTCAGCGTTTCCAAGGCAATTTCTAACTCCGCATTGGCTTTCTGTTTGGCAAGCAAAGCTTCCTGAGCCTCATTTCTGGCTATCAGCAGCTCATTTTCATATTCATTTCGCTTTCGCATTGGAATCAGAACACAATCAAAGACAGAAGCCTCGCTACCGTGTCTCGCAATAGCATTGATAAGGACGGGAATTTCTTCTCCATCTCTAGCTTTCAGGGAAATGTATATTTCTTCGATGTGATGCTCTAATTTCAAAAGCGGAAAAAAATAAAGCTGGCAGAAAAGCTGTGCGGGAATGGTCAACATCATATTCATATGCTGGCCGATAACCTGCTCCGGCTCATAATCCAGAATCTTGATAAGGGTACGGTTGGCAGCTATGATCGACCCCTCTTCTGACAAAGCGAGGAAACCGCATGGTGCATCATTCAATTGTTTGTCCATCTAAGAGGGTCACCTCTATCCCTTTCGTTCCTATATCACACGTGTGCTTTTAAATAATTGCCGATCAGCTGTATCGTCTCATCTGGATGGCTCATATGAGGGCAATGTCCGCGAGCCTCCATTTGTTTCAGACTGCTATATGGCAGATGCTGATGCATATACTTACCTACTGTTGCAGGTGCGATGATATCATCTGCACATTGGAGAATAAGAGAGGGAACCGTTACCTTCGAAAGATCCTCTCGGTGATCAGAAAAAAACGCCGCTTTCGCGAATTGGCGGGCAATGACAGGATCAGTAGAACAAAAACGGCTTTCAAGCTCTTCCTTAATTTCAGGCCGATCTGGCTGATTCAGAACGGTTGCCGCAAATACAGTTGCCCAGCCGATATAATTTTTCTCCATCATCTCCAGCAAGCCAAGGAGCTGCTCCTCTTCAAATCCTCCGTAATACTCAGGCGGATCATTCAAATAGCAAGGAGAAGGCCCCACCATCACCAGATGGGAAAAAAGCTCCGGGCGGCGGATGGATGCAAGCATCCCAATCAAGGCCCCGACGGAGTGCCCCACAAACACGGTTTCCTTCAGATCTAAAGCTTCACAAACATCAAGAACATCCTGGGCATAGCCGTCAAGTGTCTGGTAACGATTCAGGTCATATGCGCGCAAATCTGAATGTCCCGAACCGACGTAATCAAATAAAATCACCCGATGATCTTCTTCAAAGGCAGGTGCCACGGCATTCCACACGCTTTGATCGCATCCAAAACCAGGTGCGAACATGATAGATGCTTTGCCGCTGCCTTTCACCTTCACATGATTTCTAGACAAAATCGCTTCGTTCATGATTGGCTCCTTTCAGCCGGAAAGTAATATAAAGTTCAATATGTCTATCATAACACTCGGATGGTTTGAAGAGTGTATCTTTCTATGAATGTCACAGCAGTTTAAAAGAAAGAGGACATGGGAGATAGAAAAGATGGATGAATTGGAAGATGCAGGAGGAGGATTGCCTAGACACCGGCGGTGAGAAAGAAAATGACATTTGTCACTCCATCATCATGACACCCCATACTAACATCGTCTTCTCCGTCATTTTACAATCAATGTAAACGATCAGGAGGTGCTCATGTGATGAAAGAAGCAGTAACAGTAAGCAACGTGACAAAACATTTCCAGCGAAAAACCGCTGTAAACAACATCAGCTTCAGTATTGAAAAAGGAGAAATTGCAGCCATTCTCGGGCCAAATGGGGCAGGGAAGACGACCGTCATCTCTATGATATTAGGATTGCTGAAACCGAGTGAGGGAGAAATCAAACTATTTAACGGGGTTCCTGATGATCAACAGGTTCGTGAAAAAATAGGTGTAATGCTTCAGGAAGTGAGTGTCATGCCGGGCCTTAAGGTGGATGAAATCCTTGAACTCTTCCGGAGCTATTATCCGAATCCATTGTCCATAAAAGAACTCGTTTCGTTAACAGCACTCACCAAAGAAGATTTGAAAACAAGAGCAGAAAAATTATCCGGCGGACAAAAACGCCGTTTGAGCTTTGCTTTGGCTCTTGCCGGGAACCCGGAGCTGCTTATACTTGATGAACCGACAGTCGGCATGGACACTTCATCAAGACACCGATTCTGGCAGACCATTCACGGACTGTCGGACCAAGGAAAAACGATTATTTTTTCAACTCATTATTTACAAGAAGCAGACGATGCCGCACAGCGAATCCTATTTTTTACTGAAGGACAGCTTGTTGCAGACGACTCACCAATGCAAATCCGCTCAAGAATTCAAAAACAGTCTGTTTCCTTTACGCTTCATCCAAGTGAATCATTGGAAAGGCTGTCTTGTCACCCGGAAGTCGAGAGAGTGATCCACGAGCATGAGAGAACCATCATCCAGACATCAAATACAGACAAAGTGTTGGCGCTGATCTTTCAAGAAAACATCCCAGCACGAGATATTCGAATTGAGCAAGCGACGCTCGATGAGGCATTTCGCCAGCTGGCTGACGGCAACAGGGAGGCGATGTGAGTGAACATGCTGCAAAAGCAAAGCATCGCTGAAATGAAAAGGGTGCTTAGGAACAAGTACTTTGTGCTTTGGTCTCTGATCATGCCGATTGCCTTTTATTATTTCTTTACAAATGTAGTGAATACCAACGTCCCTGATCAACGTGCATGGGAAGCCCATTACCTGATGTCGATGACAGTCTTCAGCGTGATGGGTTCCTCTATCATGACGCTTGGCATCCGAATGGTACAAGAACGGTCACAAGGCTGGGCCGCCTTTATCCGCCTTACGCCTCTTCAGGATCATATCTATTTATCAGCTCAGATGATCGGCCAAAGTGTCATTCACGTTTTATCGATTACCGTCATATTTCTGTTCGGCGCAATCATCAATGATATTGCCTTGTCACCGTTTGAATGGATGATGAGCGGACTGTGGATTTTGTTTGGCGCATTGCCTTTTTTAGCATTAGGCACACTAATCGGCCTCATGAGAAAAGTAGAAACAGCGGCCGGAATCAGTAATGTGCTTTATATGCTGCTGGCTTTAGGCGGAGGGATGTGGATGCCATTTGAGGTCATGCCTGACATGATGCAGAACATTGGGCAGTGGCTTCCGTCTTATCATTTCGGGAGCGGAGCGTGGGAACTTGTCCGGGGTGGGAGTCCGACCTGGAAAAATATTCTGATATTAATCGCTTATATGATGCTCTTCATGCTACTATCTAAATATATAAGAAGAAAACAAGAAGCGGTGTAATACATGAAAAAGGCAATATCTATTTTCCCGAAGGAATTCGGGTTTTTCCCTTATATCTTTCTGGTGTATACGATTATGCCGTTCCTCTCTTTATTAAAAGAATCAGGTGTCAAACAGGGGATCGGATATGGCATGCTGCTCCTTTTTGTAGCGGCATATCGCCAGTTATTCTGCAGCGTGGGCAAAGCTTCGTTTACATATTGGCTTATCGTGCAAATGGCGGTTATTTTGATGTATAGTGTGTTTTACAATATCACCTATATATACTTAGGTTTTTTCCCGGCAAACTTTGTTGGTTATTATAAAGAGAAAACGAATTTTAACCGTGCGTTCTGCGCTTTAATCTTTATACTGCTTTTTCCATGCCTATACCAATTTATCGCGAATTCGGTCTCGCTCCGGGAGCTTTTTTCTGTTCTCCCGTTTCTCGTCATTATGCTCATTTCTCCATTCGGCATTCGTTCTATGTTTCGGAGAATTGAGCTTGAAAATAAGCTTGCACAAGCCAACGAACAGATAAAAGAACTCTCTAAAAGAGAGGAGCGTGTTCGAATCGCCCGTGATCTTCACGATACTCTTGGTCACACCCTGTCGCTGCTTACATTAAAAAGCCAGCTCATTCAGCGGCTGGCTGCATCTGATCCAGAACGGACCAAGCTTGAGGCAAAAGAAATGGAAACCAGTTCACGCTCCGCACTCAAGCAAGTTCGAGAGCTGGTTTCTGATATGAGAACGGTCACGATAACAGAGGAGCTCATAAACATTCAGCACATATTAAGAGCGGGGAACATTACCTTTCAATACGAAGGAGCCGACGACTTTTCAGCGATATCTCCCGTCACTCAAAATATTATCAGTATGTGTATGCGGGAAGCCGTGACTAACATTATCAAGCACAGCAAAGCAACCCACTGTGCCATCACCATTTCTCAGTTTGCTGACAAAATGAGGATCGTGATACGGGATGACGGAAAGGGAGCGCCGAAGGAGAAAATGTTTGGGAATGGCCTGCGGGGAATGGAAGAACGGCTCATGCTTATTGAAGGGGGATTAACGGTTTCAGATCATAACGGAACGGTTGTGGCACTTACGATTCCGCTTATTAAAAAAGCAGAATGATTGGAGGACGAAAAGAATGATTCGTCTGTTTATTGCTGAGGACCAGCGAATGCTTTTAGGCGCTTTGGGATCTCTGCTTGATTTAGAAGAGGATATGACAGTCATCGGACAAGCATTGAACGGGGAAGAGGCGCTACATGCTATTTTGAAGCTGGAGCCGGATGTATGCATCATGGACATTGAAATGCCGGTTCGAAGCGGGCTGGATGTGGCAGAGGAATTAATGAAAAAAGGCTGCGTCAGCAAGGTCATTATTTTAACCACCTTTGCCCGCCCCGGATATTTTGAACGCGCCGTAAAGGCCGGTGCACATGGCTATCTGCTGAAAGACGGCGAAATTGACGATCTGGCCGATGCCATTCGAAAATGTGTAAAGGGAAAACGTGTCTTCAGCCCCGAGCTGACGTTTAATATGATGCGAGACGAAAATCCGCTAACCGTTAGAGAGCAAGAAATTCTGAGGCTTGCGGCTTTAGGTAAGACAACAAAAGACATTACGCTGGAGCTCTATTTATCTCAAGGCACAGTTCGAAACTATATCTCAGAAATCATCCAAAAGCTTAATGCGAAAAATCGGACAGAAGCCGCCAGCATCGCTGAGGAAAAGGGCTGGATTTAACCATATACTGCACTCCTGGGAGATCGGGAGTGTTTTTGATATGCCACAAATGAAAATATCCCTAGAAAACCCTTTCCTTCCATTGTCAGAATAGTGTACGATATTCATATAGTTATTTTAACTCAGGTCATCAGATGACCTGATCATATATTGGGGATGAGAGAGGGGTTCATCATGAAAGTCTCACTTTTTGTCACTTGTCTTGTTGATATGTTTCAAACAAATGTCGGAAAAGCAACGGTTGAGCTGCTGGAGCGGCTTGGGTGTGAGGTTGATTTTCCGGAAGGGCAGATTTGCTGCGGACAGCCGGCTTACAACAGCGGCTATGTACATGACGCCAAAAAAGCAATGAAACGGATGATCGAAACGTTTCAGGATTCCGAATATGTTGTCAGTCCTTCCGGTTCCTGCACAACGATGTTCCAGGAATACCCGCACTTATTTGCGGATGACCCGAAATGGGCCGATAAAGCGCAAAAGCTGGCGGATAAAACGTATGAACTGACAGATTTTATCGTGAACGTCCTTGGAGTAGAGGATGTCGGCGCGACCCTTCATACAAAAGCGACCTTACATACGTCGTGCCATATGACTAGGCTGCTGGGTGTTCGGGAGGAGCCGATGAAGCTGTTGAGCCATGTGAAGGGCCTGCAGTTTACAGAGCTTCCGGGCAAACATAACTGCTGCGGATTCGGAGGAACGTTCTCAGTCAAGATGGCGCAGATTTCCGAGCAGATGGTCGATGAAAAAGTCGAATGTGTGGAGGAAACGGGAGCAGAGGTGCTGATCGGTGCTGACTGCGGCTGTTTGATGAATATCGGGGGACGGCTTGACCGAAAAGATAAGAATGTCAAAGTGATGCACATCGCCGAAGTGCTCAACAGCAGATAAAACTGGATTCAGAGGGGGAAAGGATCATGGCGATGAAAATCGGTACTGACGCTTTTAAAGAGCGGGTATCACAGGGGATTGATAATGAATTTATGAGAGGCGCTGTTTCGGGTGCACAGGAGCGTCTGCGGACGCGGCGCCTAGAGGCAGCAGAAGAACTGGGAAACTGGGAGGAGTGGCGCTCATTATCAGAGGAAATCAGGCAGCATGTCCTTGAAAACCTTGATTTCTATCTTGGACAGCTTGCCGAAAATGTGGCGAAAAGAGGCGGACATGTCTATTTCGCGGAAACAGCGGAAGAGGCGTCTTCTTATATTCGTGATGTCATTCAAAAGAAGAACGGGAAAAAGATTGTGAAATCTAAATCAATGGTCACAGAGGAAATCAATCTGAATGAGGTGCTGGAGAAGGAAGGCTGTGAAGTCGTAGAAACCGATCTCGGCGAGTACATTTTGCAGATTGACGATCACGATCCGCCGTCACATATCGTAGCGCCCGCCCTTCATAAAAATAAAGAGCAGATACGCGATGTGTTTAAAGAAAGACTGGACTATCAACATACAGAAAAACCGGAAGAGCTGGTGATGCATGCGCGCGCCATTCTCCGGAAAAAGTTTCTGGAAGCGGATATCGGCATTACTGGCTGTAACTTCGCCATCGCTGACACGGGTTCCGTCAGCCTTGTGACCAATGAAGGAAATGGACGGCTTGTGAGCACCTTGCCGAAAACACAAATTACCGTCATGGGAATGGAGCGGATTGTCCCGTCATTTTCTGAATTTGAAGTGCTAGTCAGCATGCTGACAAGAAGTGCTGTCGGACAGCGGCTGACAAGTTATATTACAGCTTTGACGGGTCCGAAGCTGGAAGGTGAAGTGGACGGTCCGGAAGAATTCCATCTTGTCATCGTTGACAATGGACGATCCAATATCCTTGGAACGGAATTCCAGTCTGTGCTGCAATGTATCCGCTGTGCCGCCTGTATCAATGTCTGTCCTGTGTACCGCCATGTCGGCGGACATTCATACGGCTCAATCTACTCGGGGCCGATCGGAGCGGTTTTATCGCCGTTGCTCGGCGGTTATGACGATTATAAGGAGCTGCCGTACGCATCTTCACTGTGCGCTGCTTGTTCAGAAGCCTGCCCGGTCAAAATCCCGCTTCATGAGCTGCTACTCAAGCATCGTCAGAATATCGTCGAAAAAGAAGGCAGAGCGCCGATCAGTGAAAAGCTTGCAATGAAAGCATTCGGACTTGGCGCATCCTCTTTATCGCTTTACAAAATGGGCTCAAAATGGGCGCCAGCCGCCATGACGCCTTTTACAGAGGACGAAAAAATTTCGAAAGGGCCCGGCCCGCTTAAAAATTGGACCCAGATCCGCGACTTCCCTGCACCGCATAAATCGAGATTCAGAGACTGGTTTGCGGACAGAGAAACAAGTGAACGCACGAAGGAGGAGCAGTGATGACGAAGGGAACCATTCAGAATCAAGAGAGCTTTTTAAACCGAATCGCATCCAGCCTGGGCCGTGAAAGAAGAACAGGAGGCGTGGCAGTCCCTGAATGGGCGCATCAGCCGCAATATAAAACACTTGAAGGTTACTCAGCGGATGACTTAGTCACAGTGCTCAAAAACCATTGTGTCAAAATCCATACAGAGCTGATTGAAACGGATTCAACCGGCCTTTACGATGCCCTGCGTGAGCAAGTCAGCCGCTTTTCCGGAGGCCCTGTCATCATTCCGAAGGACCCCCGCTTTGAAGAATACGGACTGAAAAGCCTGCTCAACAAGGACTGGCCGAGTGAAGGAACGCCGGTCTGGGAGTGGGATGCTGACAAAGGCGAGGACAATATCAAAAAAGCGGAGCAAGCCAATGTAGGGATTACATTCAGCGAAATGACATTGGCTGAGTCGGGGACGGTTGTCCTCTTCTCCTCAAAAGACATCGGCCGATCTGTCAGCCTTCTGCCGACGACTTATATTGCGATCGTGCCGAAATCAAGCATTGTACCGAGAATGACACAAGCCAGTGATATCATCCGCCAAAACATTGCGGACGGTGTCACTGTTCCTTCATGTATCAACTACATTACCGGACCGAGCAACTCAGCAGACATTGAAATGGATTTAGTTGTAGGAGTGCACGGACCTGTAAAGGCAGCATATATTCTCGTCTCTGACCGCTGAACTCAGGAAGCCCGGCAGGCATATGCCGGGCTTTTTGCTTGAAAAAAACTTCAACTTCCAATTTTTTGGCCGATGAGAAGAGTATGACTTGAAATAGGAGGAAATGCGATGAAAAAATGGCTGATCATAGCGGTTTCACTGGCGATTGCGATTGTTCTGTTTATGTATACAAAAACAGAAGCGAAGGCAGCCGGAATGACACTAGGCTACACGACTGGGGATACGGCTTCATACAATTCTCTTACGAAATATCATACATACATGAATGCCATCGCAACCGATACGTTTGCGTTTGAAAAAAACGGACATGTGATTGGCGATGCCCCAACTAAGCAGCTGACATATGCGAAAAAGAAAAAAATCAAGACATGGGCTGTCATTTCAAACTATAATGATGCCATTTATGATTTTGACGGAGATTTGGCGAGTCGAGTCATGAGTAATAAAACAGCGAAAAAACGATTCGCAGATCAGTTAATTACACTGGCCAAAAAGCACTCATATTACGGAATCAATATCGATTTTGAAGCAGTAAATCCAGAAGACCGCGCTGCGTACTCGAGCTTCATTCAATATGTCTCACAGGCTTTGAATAAGAAACATATTAAAACAATGGTATCCGTTCCGGCCAAAAGCGCCGATGATAAAAATGATGACTGGAGCTGGCCGTATGATTATGCGAAAATCGGCAAATATGCCGACTTCGTACAAGTCATGACCTACGACGAACATGGCATTTGGGGTGAGCCGGGGTCAGTGGCAAGCACAAACTGGATCAAAAGCTCTCTGCAGTTTTCAGTCAAAAAGATCAAAGCCAATAAAGTCATCATGGGAATCCCTGCGTACGGCTATGACTGGGATGTAAAAGACGGAAGTACCAGCACAATAAGGGAATGGAATGAGCTTAAATCCCTCATCAAAAAACAAAAAGCAAAGCCGGCATTCAACAAAAAATCAGGCTCGATGACGTTTTCTTATGTTGACAAAAAGAAGCATAAACATGTTGTGTGGTATGAAAACGAAAAAACCGTTCAAACGAAAAGCCATCTGGCAAAGCAATATAAAATAGCAGGTGTTTCAGTTTACGCATTAGGAAACGAGTCAGAATCCTTTTGGAAAGCCATTCGAAAAGGGACAAAATAACAGTTTCTTTTTTCTCTGAAGTTATTGACAGTTAAAAGAGAAGCACGTATATTATGTTAATATATTCAGATCATAAAATTTGAGTTTTTCAGAAAACTAAAACACATAGATTGGGAGCAGTAAAAGAAAGTGATCAGAACAGAGAGCTGCGGGGTGGTGCGACGCAGCCTGATTCTTCTTTGAACTCGCCCGGGAGTGGTAAGACGGAACGGAATAGATTGAATATTCCCTATGTTTTAACGGCTAACCTTCGTTACAGGTCAAAAGCAGGATTCTTCATGAAGAATCAACAAGAGTGGTACCGCGGTCAGCCGAAGGCTCGTCGTCTCTTTATCTATTAGATTAGGTAGGAGACGGCGGGCTTTTTTGTTTTTGAAAACGTGAAGGAGAGGTAGAAGAGGATGAAAAACGACAATCAAACGTTAAAACGCACGATGACGTCCCGCCATATTATGATGATGGCGCTGGGCGGAGCAATCGGCGCAGGTTTATTTAAGGGGAGCAGCTCAGCGATCGATGTGGCAGGGCCATCTGTCATTATCGCATACCTGCTCGGCGGGATTATTTTGCTGTTTATTATGCAGGGGCTGGCGGAAATGGCTGTTCGAAACCGTAACGCCAGAACCTTCCGTGATCTTGTCCAGCAGGTATTGGGAAATTACGCCGCTTACTTTTTGGACTGGATCTACTGGAAAATGTGGGTGCTTAACATTGCGGCTGAAGCTGTTGTAGCTGCGATTTTCATTCAATATTGGCTGCCGGGCTGCCCGATCTGGGTGTTGGCATTAGGAATTTCTCTTATCGTCACGATTGTAAACTTGCTTTCTGTTAAAATCTTCGCCGAAACTGAATATTGGCTGGCAATGATCAAGATTACCGTTATTATTATCTTTATTATTCTGGGATTGCTGCTCTTATTTGTATCTTTCGGTGATCATACAGCATCCGGATTTTCCAACCTGACAGACCACGGCGGATTTTTCCCGCACGGCGGCACAGGGCTGATCACGGCGATGCTTGTCGTCATCTACTCTTACGGCGGTACAGAAATTATCGGTGTAACGCTTGCAGAGACAAAAAATCCGGAAAAGGTTGTCCCGAAAGCTGTCCGCAGCACACTGACACGGATTGTCGCGTTTTACCTGCTGCCGTTTTTCATCATCGTCAGCCTGATTCCATGGAACCAAGTCAATTCCGTTCCGGAAAGTCCTTTCGTGATGGTCTTTAAAATGGTAGGCATTCCGGGCGCGGATCATATCATGAATGCAGTCATCCTGTTGGCGATCATTTCTTCTATGAATTCAGGTTTATACGGATCATCACGCATTTTGTATACACAGGCAAGTGACGGAAGGCTTCCAAAGGTCTTCTCTAAGCTTTCATCGAAAAACGTACCGATGTTTGCGATTCTGATGTGCACTTCTTCTCTCTATATTGGCGTATTGATTTCTCTGTTCGCAGGAAGCCAAACATTTAATTATTTAATGGGATCATTGGGATATACCGTTTTATTCATTTGGCTGATCATCGGATTCGCCCATTTGAAATCGAGAAAACAGCAAACGGAAACACCCGCCTATTATGTAAAATGGTTCCCGTACACGACATGGTTTGCGATTGTGGCATTACTCGCCATTCTGATCGGGGTCATCATGACAACATCAATTGTCATTACCGGCATTACTGCGGCGATCTACCTTTTGATTACAGTTGCATATTTGGTTAAAGGACGCAAGCATCAGTAAATAAGAAACCCTCTTGCCGCATCCGGCAAGAGGGTTTCTTATTATTGTGCAGCTTTCTCGTTTATACCAATGGCCGCTGCTTTCTGCGCTTTTGATTTTGTATTCACGAGACAGATGCTCGTGACAATCAGCAGCAGCCCTGCCAAGAGGCTAAGGGTGAGCGGTTCATGCAGGAAAATGGAGCTGGCCACGATTGATATGAGCGGAATCAAAAAAGTATAAGATGCGACCTTGCTTGCTTCTCCTGAACCGACAAGCGTAAAAAAGACAAGCCAGCCGAGCGCGATAACGAATACGGAGATGAACAGCAGGCTCGTAATAAACGGAGCTGTCCATTGGATCGCCGAAAAGCTTTCTGTCCAAAAGCCGGATATAAGCAGAAACACGCTTCCGATCGTCAGCTGCAGAGCGACCATCCAGATGGAATCGACGCGGCTGCCTGTTTTTTTCATATATACCGTCCCGAGCGCCCAGCTGATTGCGGAGCCGAGAGCCAGCAGAACCCCAATGACAGAAATATGCCCGCCAAAGCCCGCAGCACTAATGACGGCTACTCCCGCAAAACCGAGGATGAGGCCGATCACTTTCATTACAAACATGGATTCGCCGAGCCACAGCCAAGAAAATACACCCATCAGAACAGGCTGGAAGAAGACGATTGCAGAAAACAGGCCGGCCGGAAGATAATTCAGCCCGATCGTTTGCAGGCCGTAGAATAACGTAATATTTAAAAGAGCAGAAACAAGATAAATCGGCCACGTTTCTTTTAAGCGTAATTTATGAATACGCGGCAGTGCGACAATGACTAATAAAAGCCCGCCGATGAGCGTTCGGATGCCCGCGAACAATAACGGCGGAGAATAGGCGAGCGCGGCTTTGGACAGCGGCCAATTGACGCCCCACATGATGACGAGAAATGCGAGCAGGAGAGCTGTCCGCGTTTTTGAGAGCTGCTTCATTGTTATTCACTCCTTGTAGAACTTTTCCATCATATGATACGGTAGAACATAAGATAAATAAAATGAATCTTTTTTATAAGGAGCATAAGTATATTGTTATGACCATTACACAATTAAAGGTTTTTGTGAAAATAGCTGAAACGGGAAGCTTTACAAAAGCGGGTCAGGCGCTGAACATGACACAGCCGGCTGTCAGCCATGCGATTTCTGCGATCGAAGCTGAGCTTGATGTAAAGCTGATCATTCGTGACCGCCGCAATGGCCTGATGCTGACAGATACGGGAAAACAGATATTAGTACACATCAGAGAAGTCTTAAAAGGCATTGAAAAAGTTGAGCAGGTAGCAGCAGCGGAAAAAGGGCTTGAACTGGGAACGATCCATATCGGCACATTCTCAACAGCTTCGGCTTATTTTATGCCGAAGCTGATCAGTGCATTTAAACAAAAATATCCGAAACTTGAGCTCGTGCTGCACGAGGGAACTGTAAATGAAGTCAAGGAATGGCTTCATACGCGGATGATAGATGTTGGGATTCTTCTGTATCCAACAGAGGAGATGGAGTACATTCATTTGAAAAAAGACAAAATGGCTGTCGTGCTCAGGGACGATCACCCGCTTGCCAGTCATTCGGCCATTACGCTGAAAGATCTTGACCATGAACCGATGATCGTCTGTGACGGAGGCTATGAATCACCATTTGTCGATATGTTCAGGCAGGCGGGCGCTACGCTGCACCCAGCTTTCACGGTCTATAACATCAACACCTCGATCAGTATGATCAGAGAAGGCTTGGGCCTGGCAATTTATCAGAAATGTCCATGTCGGGGATGCCGCTTCCGGAGCATGTGGTGACCCGGGACTTGGACCCGCAGGTATATCGTGATGTGCAGCTTGCTGTTCCGTCGCTAAAGGAGGCTTCTCTGGCGGCTAAGCTCTTTATTGAGATGGCTAAGGAGCTGTTTGGAGCAGAATAGCGGTCCAAAGCGTTCGTTTTATATTGTTCGAATTTCATCGAATCAAATTCTTTTATTCCTGAATGCAGTTGTGTTATGGTGTGATAGAAGTTCTTTCAATCATGACCTGACAGCTTTGGGCTGTTTACTGATAACACATTTGCAAAGGAGAACAATATGTCTAACAACCAACGCAAAGATACCTTGCTTTCTGTCTTGAATTTATCTCCGGTTGTTCAGGGAGGAACGATTGCAGAATCATTCCGAAACAGCATGGACTTGGCGCGCCGGGCAGAGGAATGGGGCTATCACCGTTACTGGCTTGCTGAACATCATAATATAGAAGGTGTTGCAAGCTCCGCCACTGCAGTTTTGATTGGCCATATTGCCGGAGGCACGAAGAAAATCCGCGTCGGTTCCGGCGGCATTATGCTCCCGAACCACTCTTCATTAGTCATTGCTGAACAATTCGGCACACTGGAAACACTGTATCCCGGGCGGATTGATCTGGGGCTTGGACGTGCGCCGGGAACAGACCAATTGACAGCCAGAGCGCTCCGCAGAAACATCAACAGCGGTGAGGATTTTCCAGAACAATTAGAGGAACTGCGCAATTATTTTAAACCGTCAGGAAATGTGCGCAATCAAGTTCGCGCCATTCCCGGAGAGGGCATAGATGTGCCGATTTGGCTGCTGGGCTCAAGCGGCTTCAGCGCCCGTCTGGCAGGTGAACTAGGTCTTCCGTTTGCCTTTGCCGCTCATTTCTCACCGGCGAATACGGTTCCTGCATTGGAGCTGTACCGCGATTCCTTCACGCCGTCAGACGTGCTCGACGAACCGTATGCGATGGTCGGTGTCACCATTATCGCGGCAGATACAAACGAGAAAGCGCAGCACCTTGCGACTTCGCATTATCAAAGGTTTCTTGATCTTGTCCGGGGTACGCCGAACCAGCTTAAACCGCCTGTTGAGGATATGGATCAAATCTGGAGCCCGTATGAAAAAGCGATGGTCAATGAGCAGCTGAGCTCCACGATTGTCGGGGGTCCGGAAGAAGTGAAGGCGAAGCTTGAAGATTTCGTCAAAACGACACAGGCTGACGAAATTATGGTTAACTCAGAAACCTTTGAACACGCAGACAGAATGCGTTCGTTTGAAATCATCGCTGACGTTTGGAAAAACAGATAACAGCTATAAAAAAAGCAATGTAGCGGGGAGACCCATACATTGCTTTTTTTATTCATTCAGTTTTCGTGCGGACTGGCGAATGATCAACTCAGGCTCAAATATAACATCCTCTTGCTTCGGCTTTTTATGCTCTAAGCAGTCAATGACATATTTGGCGGCTGCTTTTCCAAGCACTGATTTCGGATGTTTGACAGAGGTTAGTTTCACTTCTGAGATTTGGGCGAAATGTGAATCATCATACCCGACGATAGACATATCCTCCGGCACTTTAAGATCCATCTCCCTCAGCATATCAATCACCTTCAGCGCAATTTCATCGTTATAACAAAAAATGGCTGTCGGCATGTGCTTGCTGTTTTTCTCCAGTGTGGCTTTTACTTTCTCCAGAAGTTTTGATTCTTTTTCTTCCGTTGTAAATGTCACGATCATATCCGGAGAAGGAAACAACTCACGCTCCCGGTGCGCCTGTATAAATCCGTTCATCCGTTTCACGCCTTGTGTGTCATCAGCTTTAAAAATACCCATCATATGCGTGTGGCCGAGAGAAAGCAAATGCTCCGCCGCCATCATCCCGCCTTTCACATCATCCAAGGTAAAACTTGGCGCGGCAAGCTCGGCATATGACGCGTTAATCATCGCAAAAGGAATGCCGTTTTTCTCCAAGTTCAGATAATAGCCGATGTTTGGGGTTTGAAGGGCGCTTTTTGTCGGTTCTACGATGAGTCCGTCAATATGCTGGGACAGCAGGTTTTCTAAGCCTCTTCTTTCGTTGTCCGGGTTGTTGTTTGTGCTTGTCAAAAGCATAGAATACCCCTGCTCGCTTAAATAGGACTCGATTCCTCTGATGATGCTCGGGAAAATATAGTCTGATATGTAGGTTGTCAAAACACCGATCGTTTTATTTGAATGCAGCGCTGACTTAGCAGAGCGTGAAGCGACAAAGGTGCCTCCGCCTTGCACGCTGTACAGCAGACCTTGTGATACGAGGTCTCCGATCGCTTTGCGGATGGTATGCCGGCTGACGCCGAATTGCTGCATTAATTCGTTTTCGGTAGGGATTTTTTGATCGGGCAGTATTTTGCCTTGATTAATCCATGAACTGATTTCTTCTTTTACTTGCGCGTATTTTGGTAACATATCCATTCCTCCAAAATGTATACGGACAAATTTCAGTATATCACAGCGTTCTTTGTAAGAAAACATTGACAGAAAATGCAAACAAGATTATTCTATATTTGTACGTACTAATTAAATGTAATTTTCGTTAAATTTTAATATAAGTACGTACAATTGAAAAGTATAATGTAAACGCTTTACTCAACATTCGGGAGGGCAGGGAAATGAAGAATACTCCAACTCAATTAGAACCAAATGTTCCTGTAACAAGAAGCCATTCAATGGGATTTGTCATTTTGATCTCATGTGCGGCGGGGCTTGGCGGCTTATTGTATGGCTATGACACGGCAGTGATTTCTGGCGCCATCGGTTTTCTGAAAGATTTATACAGCCTGAGTCCGTTTATGGAGGGACTTGTCATTTCAAGCATTATGATTGGAGGAGTTGTTGGCGTCGGGATATCCGGATTTTTAAGTGACAGATTCGGCCGGAGAAAAATTTTAATGACAGCCGCTTTGTTATTTGCGATATCAGCAATCGTTTCAGCGCTTTCTCAAGACGTGTCCACCTTAATCATTGCAAGGATTATCGGGGGGCTTGGAATCGGGATGGGCTCATCGCTCTCTGTTACGTATATTACAGAAGCGGCACCGCCCGCCATACGCGGAAGTTTGTCTTCCTTATATCAGCTCTTTACGATACTGGGTATTTCCGCAACATACTTTATTAATCTAGCTGTGCAGCGGTCTGGAACATACGAATGGGGCGTGCACACCGGCTGGAGATGGATGCTTGCTTATGGAATGGTGCCGTCCGTCATCTTTTTCCTTGTCCTGCTCGTCGTCCCGGAAAGTCCGAGATGGCTGGCGAAAGCGGGCAAAACAAATGAAGCTTTAAAGATCCTGACACGTATTAATGGAGAAACTGTTGCAAAAGAAGAATTAAAGAACATTGAGAACTCTTTAAAAATAGAACAAATGGGGTCGCTCTCCCAGCTGTTTAAGCCGGGTCTCAGGAAGGCGCTTGTCATTGGAATCCTGCTGGCGCTGTTTAACCAAGTCATCGGCATGAACGCGATTACTTACTATGGGCCGGAAATCTTTAAAATGATGGGATTCGGGCAAAACGCCGGATTTGTGACGACTTGTATCGTCGGGGTTGTAGAAGTCATTTTTACCGTTATTGCGGTGTTGCTGATCGATAAAGTCGGACGAAAAAAACTGATGTCCATCGGTTCTGCTTTTATGGCTATTTTTATGATTTTAATCGGGACGTCGTTTTATTTTGAGTTAACAAGCGGGATCATGATGATCGTCCTTATATTAGGTTTTGTCGCTGCTTTCTGTGTCTCGGTCGGACCGATCACATGGATTATGATTTCTGAAATCTTCCCGAACCATCTGCGTGCGCGGGCCGCGGGCATTGCGACCATCTTTTTATGGGGAGCAAACTGGGCGATCGGACAGTTTGTGCCAATGATGATCGATTCTTTCGGGCTCGCCTATACATTTTGGATCTTTGCGGTGATTAACATCCTTTGTTTCCTGTTTGTCGTTACGATCTGTCCGGAAACGAAGAACAAATCGCTCGAGGAAATTGAAAAGCTTTGGATAAAATGAAAACGCTTTAATGAAACAGCCCTTTCTACGGGAAGGGCTGTTTATATTGGGATGCACCATTTGGCGCTTTCTGTATAAGATAAAGATATATAGGATAAAATATTGCTGGATAAAACGACGCGGCATGAAAACTCTGCGAATATTGTCGATGAATTGGCTCTTAACAGTTGAATAAACAATTCCACCCTGTTAAAATAATTAAAGAAAGCAGAAATGATTTTTTTTGGCTATGACGGGACGTTTTTTGTCATAGCGGGACATATAATGTCCAGCAAAAAAGGAAGGAACGTTTGAGTCATGAACCAGTTAATACAAGCTCAAAAAAAATTATTGCCTGATCTTCTGCTCGTTATGCAAAAGAGGTTTGAAATCTTGCAGTATATCAGGCTGACAGAACCCATCGGGCGAAGAAGCCTGTCTGCCAGTCTCGGAATCAGCGAGCGTGTGCTGAGGGGCGAGGTTCAGTTTTTAAAGGAACAGAACCTGGTCGATATTAAGACAAACGGCATGACATTGACAGAAGAGGGCTATGAACTGCTTTCTGTTTTGGAAGATACGATGAAAGATGTTTTAGGTTTGACTCTTTTGGAAAAGACATTAAAAGAACGTTTAAATCTAAAGGATGCCATTATCGTATCCGGAGACAGCGACCAATCCCCATGGGTCAAAAAAGAAATGGGAAGAGCGGCTGTCGCATGTATGAAAAAAAGATTTTCAGGCAAAAATATCGTCGCTGTAACTGGCGGTACGACAATTGAAGCTGTCGCCGAAATGATGACGCCGGATTCTAAAAACCGCGAGCTTTTGTTTGTGCCTGCAAGAGGCGGTTTAGGCGAAGACGTGAAAAACCAGGCGAACACCATATGCGCGCATATGGCGGAGAAGGCTTCAGGCACTTACCGGCTTTTGTTTGTTCCGGGACAGCTGTCACAAGGCGCCTATTCATCTATTATTGAAGAGCCTTCTGTCAAAGAGGTGCTGAACACTATTAAATCAGCGAGTATGCTGGTTCATGGAATCGGCGAAGCTAAAACTATGGCTCAGCGCAGAAACACGCCTTTAGAAGACTTAAAGAAAATAGATGATAATGACGCGGTGACAGAAGCGTTCGGCTACTATTTTAACGCGGACGGCGAAGTGGTTCACAAAGTGCATTCTGTCGGAATGCAGCTGGATGATATAGACGCCATCCCCGATATTATTGCGGTAGCGGGCGGATCATCAAAAGCCGAAGCGATCGAGGCTTACTTTAAAAAGCCACGCAACACGGTTCTCGTCACAGACGAAGGAGCCGCAAAGAAGTTATTAAGGGATGAATAATCCCTCAATATAAATATCTCTCACTTATTTAAAGGAGGAAACAATCATGGCAGTAAAAGTCGGTATTAACGGTTTTGGTCGTATTGGACGTAACGTATTCCGCGCAGCATTAAACAATCCTGAAGTTGAGGTAGTAGCGGTTAACGATTTAACAGATGCTAACATGCTGGCTCACCTTTTACAATATGATTCTGTACACGGAAAATTAGACGCTGAAGTTTCAGTTGACGGTAACAACCTTGTTGTTAACGGCAAAACAATTGAAGTTTCTGCAGAACGCGATCCTGCTAAACTTAGCTGGGGCAAACAAGGCGTTGAAATCGTAGTTGAATCTACTGGTTTCTTCACAAAACGCGCAGACGCTGCGAAACACTTAGAAGCTGGCGCGAAAAAAGTAATCATCTCTGCTCCTGCTAACGAAGAAGATATCACAATCGTTATGGGTGTTAACGAAGATAAATACGATGCGGCTAACCACGATGTTATCTCTAACGCATCTTGCACAACAAACTGCCTTGCGCCGTTTGCAAAAGTACTTAACGATAAATTCGGCATCAAACGCGGTATGATGACAACTGTTCACTCTTACACAAACGATCAGCAAATCCTTGATCTTCCGCACAAAGACTACCGTCGTGCGCGTGCAGCAGCTGAAAACATCATCCCAACATCAACTGGTGCTGCTAAAGCAGTTTCTCTAGTTCTTCCTGAACTAAAAGGCAAACTGAACGGTGGAGCAATGCGTGTTCCAACTCCAAACGTTTCTCTAGTTGACTTGGTTGCTGAACTGAACCAAGAAGTAACAGCTGAAGAAGTAAACGCAGCTCTTAAAGAAGCGGCTGAAGGCGACCTTAAAGGAATCCTTGGCTACAGCGAAGAGCCATTAGTTTCTGGCGACTACAACGGAAACAAAAACTCTTCTACAATCGATGCTCTTTCTACAATGGTTATGGAAGGCAGCATGGTAAAAGTAATCTCTTGGTACGATAACGAAAGCGGCTACTCTAACCGCGTTGTTGACCTTGCAGCTTACATCGCAAAAAAAGGTCTTTAATTTATAGCTGAAAAAGGACCTGACTTGGTTCTTTCGAATAGAAGCGCTATAATGAAAGCGGACAAGGGAAGGGGACGGACTCCCTTTCCCTTTTTCCATGAAGACCGGCTTTCAGAAAACGCTCTGTGATAGAGAAACGACCGCGTTTTAAGCAGCTTTGCCGGCGCTTTCGCCTAAGGCCGCTGCCCTGGCTTTTAGACGAACTGCCCTGTGCCGAAAAAGACTGCGATCTGCCCTAGCGGAGTTATCGCTTGAACAGACGGTTTCACGTTTTTCGTGCTGTATGCAAACCATTTTGAAGGAGGATCTCCTAGGCATGAATAAGAAAACTCTCAAAGACATCGACGTAAAAGGCAAAGTTGTATTCTGCCGCGTCGACTTTAACGTTCCAATGAAAGACGGGGAAGTAACAGACGATACACGTATCCGTGCTGCGCTTCCAACAATCAAACACCTTGCAGACCAAGGCGCGAAAGTCCTTCTTGCGAGCCACTTAGGCCGCCCGAAAGGCGAAGTGGTTGAGGAGCTTCGTTTAACTCCTGTCGCTGCACGTCTCGGCGAACTGCTTGGCAAAGAAGTGAAAAAAGCGGATGAAGCATACGGCGATGCTGTAAAAGCACAAATTTCCGAGATGAAGGACGGAGACGTTCTTGTATTGGAAAACGTACGTTTCTATCCTGGTGAAGAGAAAAATGATCCTGAGCTTGCAAAAGCATTTGCTGAGCTTGCAGATGTATATGTAAATGACGCATTCGGTGCTGCCCACCGTGCTCACGCATCTACAGCTGGAATTGCCGAGCATCTGCCAGCAGTTGCAGGTTTCTTAATGGAAAAAGAGCTTGATGTACTTGGAAAAGCGGTTTCCAATCCTGACCGCCCGTTTACAGCGATCATCGGCGGAGCGAAAGTAAAAGACAAAATCGGTGTAATCGAAAGTCTTCTTGATAAAGTAGACAACCTGATCATCGGCGGAGGTCTTGCTTATACTTTCGTAAAAGCGCTTGGCTATGAAGTCGGTAAATCTCTTCTTGAAGAGGATAAAATCGAGCTTGCGAAATCATTTATGGACCGCGCTAAAGAAAAAGGCGTTAACTTCTACATGCCTGAAGATGTACTCGTTGCAGATGATTTCTCTAACGATGCAAACGTGAAAATTGTGCCGATCTCTGAAATCCCTAGTGATTTAGAAGCAATCGACATTGGTACGAAAACACGCGAAACGTATGCTGACGTCATCAAAAACAGCAAACTTGTCGTGTGGAACGGACCAATGGGCGTATTCGAAATCGACTTGTTCGCTCAAGGAACAAAAGCGGTTGCGGAAGCATTGGCAGAGGCGAAAGATACATACTCTGTCATCGGCGGAGGAGACTCTGCGGCAGCGGTTGAAAAATTCGGCCTTGCCGACAAAATGAGCCACATCTCAACAGGCGGCGGCGCATCCCTTGAGTTTATGGAAGGCAAAGAGCTTCCAGGGGTAGCTGCACTGAACGATAAATAATCTCAAAACTGCTATAAGGAAGTGGAACAGATGAGAAAACCAATTATCGCCGGTAACTGGAAAATGAACAAAACACTCGGCGAAGCTGTCAGCTTCGTTGAAGAAGTGAAATCTTCCATTCCAGCAGCAGACAAAGCTGAAGCTGTTGTTTGCGCGCCAGCACTTTTCTTAGAAAAGCTTGCTTCTGCTGTTAAAGGCACTGACCTAAAAGTCGGCGCTCAAAACATGCACTTCGAGGAAAGCGGCGCGTTCACAGGCGAAATCAGCCCGGTTGCTCTGAAAGATCTTGGCGTTGACTACTGCGTCATCGGCCACTCTGAGCGCCGTGAAATGTTCGCTGAAACTGATGAAACAGTTAACAAAAAAGCACACGCAGCTTTCAAACACGGCATTGTGCCGATCATCTGTGTAGGTGAAACGCTTGAAGAGCGTGAAGCCGGCAAAACAAATGATCTTGTTGCTGACCAAGTGAAAAAAGGCCTTGCTGGTCTTTCTGAAGAACAAGTTGCTGCTTCTGTTATTGCGTATGAGCCAATCTGGGCAATCGGAACAGGCAAATCTTCTACAGCGAAAGATGCGAATGACGTGTGTGCGCATATCCGTAAAACCGTCGCTGAAAGCTTCAGCCAAGAAGCTGCAGACAAGCTTCGCATCCAATATGGCGGAAGCGTAAAGCCTGCAAACATTAAAGAATATATGGCAGAGTCCGATATTGACGGTGCTTTGGTCGGCGGCGCGAGCCTTGAGCCACAGTCATTCGTTCAATTATTGGAGGAAGGTCAATATGAGTAAAAAACCAGCTGCACTCATCATTCTTGATGGGTTCGGATTACGTAACGAAACAGTAGGGAACGCAGTCGCTTTAGCGAAAAAACCGAATTTTGACCGCTATTGGAACCAGTATCCTCATCAAACATTGACTGCTTCAGGCGAGGCTGTAGGTCTTCCTGAAGGGCAAATGGGGAACTCCGAGGTAGGTCACTTAAATATCGGTGCGGGACGTATTGTGTACCAAAGCTTAACACGCGTAAATGTTGCCATTCGTGAAGGAGAGTTCGAACGCAATCAAACATTCCTTGACGCGATCAGCAACGCGAAAGAAAACAACAAAGCCTTGCACCTGTTCGGTCTTTTATCTGACGGAGGCGTGCACAGTCATATCAACCATTTATTCGCACTGTTAAAGCTTGCGAAAAAAGAAGGGCTGACAAAGGTTTATATCCATGGCTTCCTTGACGGCCGTGATGTAGGTCCGCAGACAGCGAAAACGTACATCAACCAGTTGAACGATCAAATCAAGGAAATCGGTGTGGGTGAAATCGCCAGCATTTCCGGACGTTACTACTCTATGGACCGCGACAAACGCTGGGACCGTGTAGAAAAAGCGTACCGCGCAATGGCGTACGGCGAAGGCCCATCTTACCGCAGCGCCCTGGATGTTGTTGATGATTCATATGCAAATGGTATCTACGATGAATTCGTGATTCCATCTGTCATCACAAAAGAAAACGGTGAGCCTGTTGCGAAAATCCAAGACGGCGATTCTGTGATTTTCTATAATTTCAGACCGGACCGCGCCATCCAGATTTCCAACACGTTCACAAACAAAGACTTCCGTGACTTCGACCGCGGCGAGAATTATCCAAAGAACCTGTATTTCGTCTGCCTGACTCACTTCAGTGAAACAGTTGACGGCTATGTAGCGTTTAAACCGATAAATCTTGATAACACAGTCGGAGAAGTATTATCTCAGCACGGATTAAAACAGCTTCGAATTGCAGAAACTGAAAAGTATCCGCACGTCACGTTCTTTATGAGCGGCGGCCGTGAAGCTGAATTCCCGGGTGAAGAGCGTATTCTCATCAACTCGCCTAAAGTTGCAACGTATGACTTGAAGCCTGAGATGAGTGCGTATGAAGTGAAGGACGCGCTTGTCAAAGAAATTGAAGCTGACAAGCATGACGCCATCATTCTTAACTTCGCAAACCCTGATATGGTCGGCCACTCCGGAATGGTTGAACCAACAATTAAAGCAATTGAAGCAGTGGACGAATGCTTGGGCGAAGTCGTTGACGCGATTCTTGCTAAAGGCGGACATGCCATCATTACCGCTGATCACGGTAATGCTGACATTCTGATTACAGAATCAGGCGAACCGCACACTGCGCATACAACAAACCCAGTCCCTGTGATTGTAACGAAAGAAGGCATTACGCTGCGTGAAGGCGGAATCCTAGGCGACCTTGCACCAACGTTATTAGACCTTCTTGGTGTTGAAAAGCCGAAAGAAATGACAGGAACATCTTTAATTCAAAAATAATTTGAAAATCAAAAGGAGAGACAAAACTCATGCCATACATTGTTGATGTTTATGCACGCGAAGTATTAGACTCCCGCGGCAACCCAACAGTTGAAGTTGAAGTATATACAGAAACAGGAGCTTTCGGCCGCGCATTAGTGCCAAGCGGAGCTTCTACAGGTGAATACGAAGCGGTTGAGCTTCGTGACGGCGATAAAGACCGTTACCTTGGAAAAGGCGTGTTAACAGCTGTTAACAACGTAAACGAAATCATTGCTCCAGAGCTTCTTGGCTTTGATGTAACTGAACAAAACGCAATCGACCAGCTTTTAATCGAGCTTGACGGTACTGAAAACAAAGGCAAACTTGGTGCGAACGCAATCCTTGGCGTATCTATGGCTTGTGCGCGTGCTGCTGCTGATTTCTTACAGATTCCTCTTTACCAATACCTTGGAGGATTCAACTCAAAAACGCTTCCTGTACCGATGATGAACATCGTAAACGGCGGAGAGCATGCTGATAACAACGTGGATATTCAAGAATTCATGATCATGCCTGTAGGTGCTCCTAACTTCCGTGAAGCACTTCGCATGGGCGCTCAAATCTTCCACAGCCTGAAATCAGTATTAAGCGCAAAAGGCTTAAACACTGCTGTAGGTGACGAAGGCGGATTCGCTCCAAACCTTGGTTCTAACGAAGAAGCGCTTCAAACAATCGTTGAAGCAATCGAAAAAGCCGGCTTCAAACCTGGCGAAGAAGTTAAACTTGCTATGGATGCTGCATCTTCTGAGTTCTACAACAAAGAAGACGGCAAATACCATCTGTCTGGCGAAGGCGTTGTGAAAACATCTGCTGAAATGGTTGACTGGTATGAAGAGCTTGTTTCTAAATACCCAATCATCTCTATCGAAGACGGACTTGATGAAAACGACTGGGAAGGCCACAAGCTTCTTACTGAGCGTCTTGGCAAAAAAGTTCAGCTTGTTGGTGACGACCTCTTCGTTACAAACACGAAAAAACTTTCTGAAGGTATTAAAAACGGCGTAGGCAACTCTATCCTGATCAAAGTAAACCAAATCGGTACATTGACTGAAACATTCGATGCGATCGAAATGGCGAAACGCGCAGGCTATACAGCTGTTATCTCTCACCGTTCTGGTGAAACTGAAGACAGCACAATCGCTGACATCGCTGTGGCAACAAACGCAGGACAAATCAAAACAGGTGCTCCGTCTCGTACGGACCGTGTTGCGAAATACAACCAGCTTCTTCGCATCGAAGATCAGTTGGCTGAAACTGCTCAATACCACGGTATCAACTCTTTCTACAACTTAAACAAGTAATAAAAAGACCGCCGGGATTTTCTCGGCGGCTTTTTTATGCAAACTTTCCTAGCCTCAGCTTTTATTCTCCGCCTATCTCATTACCTTGATTTGGTAACTAATGTTCATTTTGTTGCATTTTAAAGGAATCAAGACAGCAAAACCGAAAAGAAAGGGGTGAATAAGAGGAGGAATGTAAAAATGAAAATGATTTTGATGTCAGCGGCACTGGCTGGAAGCGTCATATGGGGATCTTCAGCTGTACAGGTGAACGGGATACAGTCTCATTCTATTTCTGAGATGGCTCCGTTGTTTGATGAGGAGCATGCATATGAAACCATTCATGAACTGAGTGAGGTCATAGGTCCGAGAGAAACAGGGACAGAGAAAGAAAAAGAAGCGGCGTCATACATATCGAAACGGATTCAAGATGAGGGATTAGCTGTTCGCATTCAGCCATTTCATGTGAAAACATATTATTCTGGTTCAGTAATGGCAGGCGATCATGAATATCCAATACGATCAGCGGATAAGAGCGCTGTGGAAAATGAAGAGAGAGTGGAGGGTGCGGTCTTAGACGGAGGCTATGGGCTCAATCTTGATGAAAAAGAAGCCAAGGGGAAAATCGCCGTTATGAGAGAGGGAAAAATATCAGTATCTCAGAAATTAAAAAGCGCCCAAGCTGCCGGCGCAAAGGCTGTCATTATTTATAACAGCAAGACAAAACCTCTCGCTATCCGACCGGTAAAACCAAAACATATCACGATACCGGCTGCCGGAATGAAAAAAGAAGACGGGGAAGCTTTACTGAAAGAAAAGCGGGCTGTCATTCAATTTAAGGACTATCGAAACCGCACTTCACAAAACATAATAGGGACACGCAAAGCGCAGCACACAAAACACCCGGATATTCTTTATGTAACTGCGCATTATGACACAGTTAAAGATGCACCTGGGGCTGATGATAATGCATCAGGCACATCCGCCGTACTAGAGATCATTGAGCAAAGCAAGCACCTTCCCAAAAACAAAGAAATCCGTTTTATCTTTTTCGGAGCTGAAGAGCTGTGGTCAGCGGGTTCCTCATATTATGTCAGTACGCTTACCTCGGATGAAATCAAACACAGCCGTGCAAACTTTAATGCTGATATGATTGCGACTGACTGGAAAGACGCAAGCCAAATGTATATAACGACCCCGGATGGCAAGGAAAATGCAAGTATTAATTATGCAGTAAATGCCGCTCACAAAGCAAAGCTTGAAGCCCCTCGTCTCACACAGCTGGGATACTCGGACCACGTGTCATTTTATGAAGCGGGCATACCTTCGGCTAATTGGATTTGGCTCAGTCCGGATACGCAAGAGCCTGGGTCATGGTATCACACCGAAAAAGACAACATCGCACATATCAGCAAAGAAAGATTGAACGAAGCGGGACAGCTCTTGTTATCTGCAGTACAAGAGGCAAATATAGATTAAAAAACAGGCCTCGGCCTGTTTTTAAAATTTTCTATATATTCTTTCAAATAGAGGAAATATTCTCATTATCCCCCTGATAAATACCTTTTCTTAGGCACAAAAAATTCCACTTAATCGTAAATCGCATCATAATGCCCTACCAAATAAAAGGAGACAAAGCCCATTTACCGTTTTTTTACTTTTGTTATAATTGCAGTATCGATCGATAATTGTTTAATTTTGTAAAAATATATCCTTTTCTATCTTATAGGGGGTCCAAAAATGAATCCTGTCACAAAAGAAGCTCGAAACCTCAGTCATAAGCGGCTTTTAGAATTGATTGAAACAAAACAGGCTGTTGTAGGTGTATTGGGGATGGGATATGTGGGTTTTCCTCTTGCATTAGAATGTGTCAATAAAGGATACAACGTCATCGGCTTTGATAGGAACAGCGAAAAAGTTTCTTTGCTGAAAGACGGGCACAGCCATATTCGAGATGTAGACGATAGCCAATTAAAAGAGGCACTTCACACAGAGCGTTTTCAAGTGAGTGAGAATATGTCTCTCATAGAACACTGCGACATTATTGTGATATGTGTTCCGACACCTTTGAACAAAAAAGATAAGATACCCGACCTTAGCTACATAGACAGTGCAGTTGACACCATGCTGGCTTACGGAAGGCCAAATCAGCTTTTAATTTTAGAAAGTACAACCTACCCGGGCACAACAAAACAAAAAATTGCTGACAGAATGGCAGCAGGGCGGCAGGTCAACATAGGCTCCGATTTCTTTATAGCTTATTCACCTGAACGAATTGATCCTGGGAACAGCCATTACGAAGTCGCCGATATCCCTAAAGTGGTCGGCGGAATGACCCGGACTTGCACAAAACTTGCCTCAGCGTTTTACAACACCATCGTTACAAGCATTCATCCAGTAACCTCACCTGAAGTAGCAGAAACAGCTAAACTCCTAGAGAATACCTACCGTTATGTAAATATAGCTCTCATCAATGAAATGGCACTCAATTGCCGAGAACTTGATATTGATATATGGGAAGTGATCAATGCGGCAGACACGAAGCCGTTCGGGTTTCAAAAATTCAGCCCGGGCCCTGGTGTAGGCGGCCATTGCATACCGATTGATCCTTTTTATTTTAAATGGATAGCTAACCAAAAGGGATTGCAGACAAAGCTGATTGATTTAGCGGATGAAATCAATTCTGAAATGCCATTTTCAGTGTCCGACTATGCCATGAAGCTGGTTGATAAAGAACACTGCAATATTTTATTAATAGGTGCTGCTTATAAAAAAAATACCAATGATTCTCGTGAGTCTTCTGCATTTGCAATTATCGATGATTTGATGAAAAAGGGATGCACGATAGATTACTATGATCCTTTTATCAGTGAAATCTGCCTGGAAGACGGCAGCATCAAGCACTCCGTCCCTTTCACCAAGGAGCAGATCAACCAATATGATGTCGTCATTATTCATACAGATCATGATGATATCAATTACAGTATATTGCAGGATACAGCTCCTATTATTTTCGATACGAGAAACATTTGCAGAGAAAAAATGGCTGACAATGCAAAACTTATCACACTATAGGAGGGAACTGTCATTAGTAAACAATTTATCTCTTTTCACAGACCTGATATGACAAACGAAGAATTGGAAACTGTAGTTGAAACGATCAAGTCGGGGTGGATTTCAAAAGGCCCGAAGGTGATTGAATTTGAGAAAAAGCTTGGCGAATGTCTGGGAGCGGAGCACGTAATCAGCTGTAATTCAGGAACTGCTGCCTTACACATGGCTTTGCTTGCACTCGGTGTAGGAGAAGGAGATGAAGTCATTGTTCCAAGCTTCACGTTTTGTTCAAGTGTAAACGTCATTTTGCATGTAGGAGCAACCCCGGTGTTTGCCGACATTTGCGAGGATGATTTATGTATAGATCCGGAAGATGTGAGACAAAAGCTTTCACCGCGGACAAAAGCGGTCATTGCGGTCCATTTTGCAGGTTATCCGGCAAATTTGGATGAGCTTAGCAGCATATGCAAGGAAAATGGACTGTACTTGATTGAAGATGCCGCACACGCGCTTGGGACAAGGTATAACGAGAAGATGATCGGCACACATGGAGATGCCGTATGCTTCAGCTTTTATGCCACCAAAAATATAACGACGGGAGAAGGAGGAGCTCTTATTCTTAAGGATGAAGAGGCTGCCGAAAGAGCAAGACTGTATGGATGGCATGGCATTACAAAAAATGCTTGGAATCGATACGGTGAAAAGGGCAGCTGGCGATATGATGTTTTACTTCCCGGCTTTAAGTACAACATGACAGATATCCAGGCTGCTCTTGGGCTCATTCAATTGAAACGGGCTGCTGAAATCCAAGAAAAACGAACCAGAATCGCAAACTATTATGCGTCTGAGCTTATCAATCATCCAGAAAGAGCAGAACTTCCTTTAACAGACATCCCTAGCCATATCACACATTCCTGGCATTTGTTCATTCTGCGGGTGAAAAAACACGAAGAAATGGACCGAGACCAGTTTATTGAAGAGATGAAAGCGAAACATATTGGGTTGAGTGTCCACTTTATCCCTGTGCATATGCATCCCTACTATAGAGAGCATTTTCCTGCAAAGCTGCCGGTAACTGAACGCATCTTTCCTGAAATTGTATCACTGCCTCTTTATAGCCAATTATCGAAGGAAGATTGTCAATACATCGTTCAATCAATTAAAGATGTTTTATCTTTAAGCCAGGAGGTCGGACAATGAAACACATTGCTATCTTAGGCGGAGCAGGTTTTATAGGAAGTGAATTAGCGGGGTTATTACAGAAGAAAGGCTATCATACGATCATCGCTGATCAAAAAAAGCCGGATTTTCAGGCAGAATTCCGCCAAACCAATATTTTAGACCGTCAATCGCTTCGGGAATCATTAAAAGGAGCAGATGCTGTCGTTCATTTAGCGGCAATGGTCGGAGTAGACAGCTGCCGCAGCAATGAAGAGGACGTAATCAAGGTGAATTTTGAAGGAACGAAAAACGTAACGGAGGTATGCAAGGAGCTGGGGATCAAGACCCTTCTTTTTTCCTCCAGCTCAGAAGTGTTCGGAGATTCGCCAGATTATCCATATACGGAATCAAGCCATAAGCTCCCTAAATCCGCTTATGGAAAAGCAAAATTAAAGTCAGAGGAATATTTGAAGGAGCAGGCATCAGCCTCACTGCATGTCAGAGTTGTCCGATACTTTAATGTGTACGGCCCGAAGCAGCGTCAGGACTTTGTCATAAACAAGTTCTTCAGTTTGGCCGAAGCTGGCGCGGAGCTTCCTCTTTACGGAGACGGCGGCCAAATCAGATGCTTCAGCTACATTAGTGATATCGTGAACGGAACATACCTGGCGCTGCTGTACAAAGGGAGTGCCTATGAAGATTTCAACATAGGAAACGATCTGCCAATCACTATAAAAGGACTGGCAGAGAAAATCAACGTGATGACTGGCAGGGAGAAAGAGCATTATACATTTAAAAAGCTGGGCGAGGATGGTGTCCGGGGGAAAGACATTGAAATTTTCAAACGTGCTCCTTCGATTGAGAAGGCAAAGCGTCTGCTTGGATATGCTCCTAAAATTAACCTAGATGAAGGCCTGAGGCTGATTAAAATTGAAAGACAAAAACAAAAACTTCCATTATCCTGAAAACCCCAAACAGATCAAGTTTCCGATTTATCCGGGGCAGCTTTCAGGCAGAAGTTTTTTCACCTACTTAATCTCAGCTAAAAGAACAACGTTGGCAGAAAAATTGGAAAAACGCTATGGAAAGAGCATCGAATTGACTTCGAGTGGAAGCGCAGCGTTGGTGCTTGCATTGACATTTTCCGGAGCGGGGCCTGGAAAAGAAGTGATTTTTTCATCATTCAGCTGTCCAAACGTAATTGACGCTGTGCTTCAAACCGGAGCTTCCCCAGTGTTTGCCAATCTGGATAATGATTTGTCCCTATCCTTTGAAGATGTGAAAAACAAAGTGACCGAGAGGACATGCGCTGTCATTTTGACACACGTTTACGGCCGGCAGGAAAACATGAAACTTATCGAGTGGGCGAAAGAAAAGCGTATTCGTGTCATTGACGATGCCGCTCAGGCCATGTTTACAAAACAAGACGGAACCTTTGCAGGCGGTTTGGGGGATTTCGGCATCTTGAGCTTTGGACCGTCAAAGCCCCTCGGCAGTATAGGAGGAGGAGCGTTAATCGCCCGAAAAGAAGTTCTGGACAAAAACGGCAGGCTGCCAATGGAACAGCGAAAGCAAGTCAATGCTGATTATGATGCTTATATGAGACAGCAGCGAATACAGGCTTTAATGAGATCTAGGACTCTATCCTTCTTATTCAGAAAAACGGGTGTTCAGACCTCTATGAAAACGAGCAAGCTTGAAGTCCTTCCGAAAAAACCTGCTACTGTCCCTTTATTGCGAATGCATCCGGTGAGGCAAGCCATTATCGAATACCAGCTGTCAAAGATGGAGCGGCTGGTGAGAGACTCATCTAGAAATTTGGAGACGGCAAAATACATTTTTGCACGGGCAGAAGAGTTATACGGGATCAAGATGATTCAGCCGCAGGAGGGAGAAAGCCTGAACTATTTGACAATCGTCTTCCCTCATGAAGGGGAAAGGTACGACTGCTCTGCTTATTTAGCGGCAAAAGGGATTCAAACCTGCTGGAACTACCTTCCGCTGCACCTTATTCCGCTGTATCAGCCTTATTCACGGCAAGAGGATGAACATTCTCTGTGGAAAAGGGTTCTTTCACTGCCGTTCAAACCGCCTCTTGGTACAGAGCAGGTGAAGTATATTGCTGAAACCGTTTTAGCGTATGCAGAGCAAAAGAATAAGAAATGAATGTTGGTGATATATCGTGCAAAAAACAGCAAATTTGGTAACTCGTCAAGCATGGGATCGAGCCGCTGGCATTTTTCAGACTGGATTGTTTCAAAGCTATGATTGGGGGAAGCTCATGGAGGAGCTCCCAAATACCTCGTTTCACCCTGTTAAGCTGACATCGGACGGCGGACAAGTGATATATGTTCCGGTGTTTGAGCAGAATGGCTTGCTCAGCGGGAATATGATAGGATACGGCGGCGTCATTTCAGACCGTCCGATTTCATTTGAATGGCTGCAAAACGAAATCAAGGCTTTATTTGGACAGAAATTATCGCGGCTCCTGCTTCCGCATGGCCAAACTTCTTTTATCGAAGAAACGGGAGAACATTGGGCAGAAAAAGCCACACACATATTGCCGCTTCCCGATACATTTGAAGAGCTATGGACAAACTGTTCAGGAAAAGCCCGGACTGCCGTCAGATATGCGGAAAAGAAAAATGTGTCCGTCCGCCTAATTGGACAGGAATCGATTCATGAATTTTACGAATTGTATAAGGCGCATACAGCAGCTATCGGCGCAGCCTATATGATGAGTCAGGATTTTTTTCAAAAGCTGCTAGAAAGCCTTGGAAGGCAAGTCTTTTGGGTAGGGGCATTTCTTGAGACTGACATGATCAGCAGCAGTATTTTTCTATATGACCATTCCCATTTCTATTATTGGCAGAATGTAAACAGCCCTGCCGGAAAAGAAACGCAGGCCTCTTATTTGCTGATGCGGAACGCTTTATCATTCGCCATCGGCAAGAAACTGCAATGGGTTGATTTTGGATATTCCCACAATAAAGAAATTGCCAGACCGAAACGATATTGGGGAGCTGAAGAGAAACGATGTCGACATTTCACAGAAACGGAGTAAAAGTGGTAAGCGGCCATCAGTCCAGTTATCTCCCCTGGTATGGTTTTTTTGAAAAAATCCATAAATCAGATGTATTTGCCATTCACGACACAGCCCAGTTTGAGAAAAAGGGATTTCTCAATCGGAACAGAATCAAGACTTCCCAAGGCCCCATGTGGCTGACTGTTCCTTTGCAGATGAAAAATTATAAGGATATCGAGCTTCGTGATATGAAAATCGATCAAGAGCAGGACTGGCGGAAGAAACACTGGATGGCGATTAAAATGAATTATGCGAAGGCTTCCTATTTCGAGGAATATCAAATGTTTTTTAAAGATGTCTATCAGCGGGAATGGGAGTACCTTCATGATTTAAATATGTTCATCATTGATTTTTTTCTGCGGGAACTTCGCATATCGACCCCAATTTGCTATGTGTCGGAGCTCGAATGCCGGAATGAAAAAAAGAGTGATTTTGTGCTCGCGCTTTGTAAGGAACTTGGGGCTGATCACTATTATTCAGGCAGCCAAGGATCAGACTATTTAATACAAAGTGATTTTGATAGAAGCGGAATTACAATCGAATACCAGCAAATCAGGACCATCCATTATCCGCAGTTGTTCGGAGAGCACATTCCTCATCTCTCTATGCTTGATATGCTTATGAACTGCGGCGCGGATATTTGCGAGACGTTAATCAAAGGGGGACAATATGATGAAAGTAATGGTATTTGCGGCGCACCCGGATGATGAAATTATCGGCGTCGGCGGAGCATTGGCGAAACATGTCCGTCAAGGAGACAGTGTGTCGGCTGTCATTATGGCTGAAGGAAAATCGTCTAGAAAAGAAGACTATGAAAAACCTTGTGATTCGATCATGCAGCATTCCTATAGTGAAACGGAACAAGCGCTTAGCACGCTCGGCATAAGCGATTTTGTCAGGTTAAACCTTCCTGATAACAGGCTGGATTCAATGGATTTGCTGGATGTCGTAAAAGAGGCAGAAAAACAAATTGAACGGTTTCAGCCCGATATCGTATATACACAATACGGCGGTGACATTAATATTGACCATGCTGTTGTATTCAGAGCGGTGATGACGGCAACCCGCCCGCTTCCAGGTCATTCCGTAAAACAGGTTCTGGCATACGAGACCTTATCCTCGACAGAGTGGAACTACTTGAAGAAGGATCAATTCCATGCGAATTTCTTCATTAATATAGAAGAAGAGCTTGAATTGAAGCTGAAGGCCATGGCGTGCTATGATTCGGAGCTGAGGGATTTCCCGCATCCGCGCTCCTTGCAAGCGATAGAAAATAACGCATACGTATGGGGAGCTAAATCGGGTTTTTCTGCAGCAGAAGCATTTATGCTTGTGAGAGGAACGTGGTGACGGATGATTGCGCAAATACCGTTTTTCGGGTTAGACCCGAAGCAAATTGATAAAAAGTGGGTCGAAGCAGGATACGGTCTTGAAGCCAACATCTTCGACGGAAAGTCGTTTGAAGAAACCGATTATGTGAAAACCTTCAAGCGGACACTTGATTACACAAAACAGCTTGAGCCGTCATTATTGACACTTCATTTTCCCACCGACAATGCGGATTATGTTCACGAAGCGCATATAAAGGACCGTCTGCTGCATTTTGCAGAGCTTGCGGATATGTACGGCGCTAAGGGCATAACTGTTCATGCCAATCAATTTATGTCGGTTGAAGAATTTCAAAGCTATGACTTAGAAGGAAATCGCAGAAAAGTCATTGAATTTTTTGCGGCGTTTGATGATGAGCTGAAAGGGACGGATATATGGATTGGAGTCGAAAATCTGCCGATTATCGGGAATCTGGGCGAAGACTTTGACCCGATTTTTATTTATCCTGAGGATTTTGAGGAGCTGGTTCAGCTCGGTTTAAAACATGTCGGCATTACATGGGATCTGTGTCATTGGGCCATTACCTATCAGACACATCTGTCATCATCACTTATGTTCAGGGATGAAAAGCTGAGATACCCTGATTTTTTTCAGTTTCTTTCCTTAAAGGACAGCATTAAACATTATCATTTCAGTTCGTTTCGCCAGCTAGCCTTCCCGCATGGTGATGTCCGCTGTTTTGAAGGGCGTCATCCCGCTGAAGGAACGATTAATGAACCATTGCTCAGACAAGCGGCGGAGATGTTAAAGGAGATACACCGCGGGGATGGCACGGGTATCGTATTTGAAGTGATGGAAGAGGACTATACACAAAGAAAAGAATCATGGAGAACATTAGAATGGTTCGGCGGTGCTTCTGATGAAGAAAAAAAGCGGACGTAATTCGGCATATCGAACACCAAATTATGCAAAGCTTTGGTCTGCACAAGTATTTTCTTCCGCGGCGGATGGCGTCTGGCTCATCGCGCTTCCGCTTCTAGTGCTCGATTTGACCGGAAGCAAAATATTAGTCGGGGTGATTTCTTTTATCGAGCTCGTTCCATTGACATTCGGAATGTTTACCGGACCTTTAATTGATTCAATACGAAAAAAATCCATATTGTATGTGTGTAATACTGGAAGAGCAGTCATTATGATTCTCTTGGCAGTCCTTAGTGCGAACGGTTTGTTAACTGTATGGATCATTGGTGTATGCGCATTTTGTTTATCGCTGCAATCGATGCTCTTTTCCCCGGCGAAAGTGGCGCTTATTCCGCTGCTTGTCCCTCAGAAACATCTCGATCAGGCGACTTCATTAATTAACACTAGCGAACTTATTGGTCTGATCGTCGGAAAGCTGATTAGCGGCGTTTTGATTGCGGCGATTCCGTTTGGGCTTCTGTTTCTCATAAATGGGACGGCATTTTTCGTATCCGCTGCATTGATTGCCCTTATTCACATTTCAGAATCTGCCGGCCTAAAAAGCAAAGGGGCAGAAGCCCTTAAGACAGGCTACAGAATGCTGAAGGGCAACTCATCTTGGATGACTGCTGTCGGTTATTTTTTTATCGTAAATCTTGTCATTGCCGGGTTTATTTCTGTAATGGGGCCGATTCTTGCAGTGGAACGTTTTCATGAGAACTATTCCGTATGGTTCGCTATCATGTATTCAATGTTTCAGGGCGGTATGCTCTTAGGGAATCTTGCTGTATTTTTCAAGTGGAATACGAAGCGGCTAGAACGGCTTTATCCCAGAACTTTAACAGCGGTAGGGCTGCTCATTATGTTTTTGTTTTTTCCGCTTAGCGGGCTGGAATGTGCCATTTTTTTGGTGCTGGGTGTCATCATCTCCTATATTGATGTGCAAACGGTTCTGTATTTTCAAAAGACGGTTCCGACTGAATACTTCGGAAGAATATTCGCGCTTATTTTTTCTATTGTAAAGATGGGAGAACCTCTTTCAGCAGCTGTTTACACAGTGCTTCTTGTGTTTATGGACGCTGATTATATTTTTCTGGCTGTCGGTCTGACTCTCGTCCTGACTTTTTTTATATTGTCAGTGAGGCAAGGAATGCAGCGGGATACCGGAAAAAAAGCGAATCAGTTTTTTTAATTTCTATATAAAAGAGCTGCCGATGATCATGCGGCAGCTCTTTTATTAAAGATCCAAATAAAGCCTTACCATATCGCAGCATTGAATCCCGTTTTCAAAAATGTCCTCATCATAATGTCTGACAAAGAAATCGTGGTCGATCGCCTGAAGGCGGAATCCGCATTTTTGATAGAGAGAAAGCTGGTGAATGCTGGAATTCCCCGTGCCGATTTCAATCGTGTCCGCCCCCAGCTCCTTCGCTTTTTCGATGGCGTCAAGTACAAGCTGTTTGCCAAAGCCCTTCTTCTGAAGAGATTCTTTTACCGCAATATTTACAATTTCAACTGTTTGCGGCCTTGTTTTTAGCAATACATAAACACCTGCAAGCTCATCACCGGCCCAAGCTGTGTAACATTCTCCCCTCTCAAGATATTCATCTACAATGTCTTTCGATGGATCGGCGAGCAGCAATAGATCATATAGTTCGTCATTTGTTTCTTTTCCTAATTCAATCCTGAGCTTTTGCATATTCATTCCACCTTTTTAGTCTGATAGACATTTAATTTTTTCATTCGTTCCCAATTTCATTCTGTTTTATTATAAAATATGAAAAGCAGTAAATGTTATCAAATTAGTAGAATAGGAGGAAAGTCATGTTTTTTTGTAAGAATTGCGGCTCCCAGAATAATGAAGGAGCCAAGTTTTGTAAACAATGCGGCACCCCGATCGGAGGGGGCAGCAAACAGGCAAATCAAGAAACAACTAGCACTGCAGAAACAAGGCAGGCTCCGCGAAAACCGATCCAAAAGAAAACCATCATTTTATGGAGCAGCATTGCCGCAGCGTGCGTTATATTATTCGCCGCTTATAAAACCGGAGCGTATTTTACTTCAAAGGATAGGTTAGTCGACAAGTTTGAACAGGCCGTAAATGATGAGGATCAGGACCAAATCGCGACTCTGCTTACACCGGTAAATGACAATCTTAAACTCACTAAAAATAATGTAAAACCGTTTCTTACATATTTGAAGGATCATCCAGACAAAAAAGATGAACTTTTTGCATCGCTCCGTGAGGAAACAGCCCAGAAGGATATCGTATATGCGGAAAAAGACGGGAAAAGCCTGCTGGTATTTGACCATTATGACTTAAAGGTAGCACCTGTTTATTTTGAAGTGACCAGCAATTATAAAAATACCGATTTATATGTCAATAAAGAGGAAGCCGGATCTGTAAAGAAAGCAGATCAAGCACAAACCCTCGGTCCGTACATTCCCGGCGAATATACAGTCTCAGCCAAACTGAAAAACGATGTCGTTGACCTTGTGAAAAAGGAAGACATTCAGGCGGTTGGCGATAACAGCTTCCGTGTTGATCTCTCATTGGAAGCAGACGATGTGACATTCAGCTTAGCGGATGACATCAAGAGCGGGAAGGGAGATTTGCTGATTAACGGTAAATCAATTCATAAAGATCCGTTCAAATCCGTAACATATGGTCCGCTGCTGACAGATGGATCAATGACAGCTTCAGTCGAGGCAGAATTTCCGTGGGGAAAAACAAAAACTGCCGGCGTTCCGATCGATGATAAAGAAATGGAGTTACCGTTAATTCCTGATCAAGATACACAGGAACAGATTATGAACACAATTGTCAAAACAACAAAACAATACTCCAAAGCTCTATCTGATGGGAATACAGCCCAGATGACAGAGGCAAGTGCCAATTGGAAGGCGGAGACGAAGGACACCGTCGATTCTATGAAAAGCGCGGATTCATACTTAAAAGATAGATACTTGGAAACTGATTTTGACCTGGACACATTTGCCCTCTCTCAGAAAAACGACGGAACGTGGCAGGTATCCGTAACAGGAATAGAACTTCACCAGTCTTCTTCGTATAACGACTATACAAAATCTGAAATGACTGACGACAGTCCGAGTTATGAATATCTTCTTTCATATGATAAAAAACAGAAAAAATGGATTTTCGAAGATGCAGAATCAACATTCGAATCTGCAGGCACAAATATAAAGAAAATCAAAAATGATAAACCAGAGACATACACTTCCGCCTGGGCTGGCTCGAAAAACAAAGGCAGTGAAAGCTCTGCAAGCGGCAATGTTACAGATGAACAAGTGACATTATTTATGGGCAGTTATCTGCAAAGTCAGGCAGATGCCGTGAATCAAAATAATTTCTCACTGATGGAAGACAGCCTTGAAAAAGGAAGTTCCCTTTACTCCGACCAGCAGCATCTCGTGGCGAAACTAAATAAAGAGGGGACAACAGAAGACTTTAATAACTATGAAGTGAAAAGCTGGAGCCAAAATGGGTCGGCTGTCACGATTAAGACGTATGAAGAATTCTACATCACAAAATCAGGCGGCAGTCCAAAGCTCAGAACATATAACTGGACCTACACCGGCGTAGTGAAGAACGGAAGAATTTACTTAACGTCTATTCAATAAAACAACCCCATCACCAGCAGGTGATGGGGTTGTTTTTAAAAGAGCATATAACGGAAAATTTCTTTGACATAGTGTTCGATAATAAGCTGAAATGTAACGCAGATGATCAGATAAATCACAATCGTTGAGTAAATGACATCAATTTTCCCTTTATATGAATGCTGGTAACTGCTCAGCATCGCAGGAGGAATGGCGAAGAATGCACCGATTAAACCAACAGCTAATATGGTAAAGCAAATGTCTGTATGTAATAAAAAGAAGAAAAGGGCAAGAATCAAAATAGCCGTAAACGGTATGAGAAACGCTCCGAATCTTGAGAATGAATCCTTGAAAGATACTTGGATTCCCGCGATTTTCAGGGCGAAAAAGATGCATGCATGCAGGCCAAATAGAAATAAAATAAAATAAATGGTTGGCTCTAAGAAGATTGCTGTAAAGCTTACGCTTCCGGGACCGTCTGAAAAAAGAATATAAAACATCAAAGGGGTCAGCAAACTGAAAAGAACCATCGTAATGATTGCGCTGATCAGCTGTTCTCCGCCTGTTGCTTTACATTCCTGATAAGGGCGTTTCAGGACGGATAAGACAAATGAACCGAACTGTTTTGCTGCTTGCTTTGCAGCGGCTCCGGTTTGAGCTGGATGCTGGTGGCCTGATTGACCGGGGAGCGGTGATCCGCATTTCTCACAAAAATTTCCGCCATCTGTTTGATGGCCGCATTGAGGACAATACATAAAATAACTCCTTTACATGTAATATAGGGAAAATAGACTAATAGTTTTATTATAAAAGAAAAAAGTTGTAAAGTAATCAATATTCATACAAAAAAAGACACGTGCCTGATAGCAGCTGTGTCTTTTTTATCTAGTTATTCATATATTTCTCAAATACATCTCCAAAATCCTTAATATGATACTGCGAACGAACGGATGTCAGCCAAGTGAATCCGAATTCGGTCAGCTCTTTATATTGCGTTTCAATATTGACGTGCTCAGGGCGGGTATGGTGAAGAATCGTCACTGCTTTATCTAAGCTTTGCTCCGCTTGATTGATTAAAATGTCATTTTCATAGGTTGTTTCAGCGATGCGAAGCAGGGCTTTATAAAGGTCTTTTAACTTTTCAATCTGGTCTTTGTGGACATCAATGTCGAATTGTTCACCACCCAGCTTGAACTTAATTTCAACATCCAAATCCACTTTTCCGGCAGTTTCAAGAAAAACGTCAGAGATTTTATATTGCGAATAAGGATAGCGTTTCAACGTACGTTTTGAGGAAGTGGCGCGTTCGCCGTCTACATGGATCAGGGCCAGGTTCGTAAAGCAATACTCGTCTGCTTTTGTTTTAATCAAGAAATAAATTTTCTCATTATCTTCATGCATGACATAATCATCTGCGTCTGTTTTGTCATAGTCCTGAGGTTCGATAATTTTTCCGATATCAGATAAGCCCAAGGCATCTGCCGCAATTTTTTTGAACATCTGTATACGTCCTTCCTATTCAATTTGTCACTTCATTGTAGCATGGCGCGTTTCTGACAGGCTATAAAGGTTTACCGGGAAATCGCCTCCGGGTAAAAGGGTGGAGAATAATTCTATTTCCTGTGCAGAGACTATCAACAAGGAGGTATATGATGTTCTCATTCATCGTTCACGTCTTTATTTCTTTATTCGCAGTATCGAATCCGATCGGAAACGTACCGATATTTCTGACGCTGACAGAAGGCTATACTGCAGCGGAAAGAAAAGCGATTGCCCGGAAGGCAGCTACTTTATCCTTTTTTATTCTCGCGGCTTTTTTGGTTTTCGGCCATCTTATCTTTAAACTGTTTGATATCAACATTCACGCGCTCCGAGTGGCGGGCGGCATATTCATTTTCGGCATTGCCTATAATCTATTGAATGCGAAAGAATCACACGTGCAATCTCTTCACCATGATGAACATAAGGAAAGCAAGGAAAAAGCGGATATATCCGTCACACCTTTATCCATTCCGATTATTGCTGGGCCCGGAACGATTGCAACAGTGATGAGCCTTTCCGCCGGTCATAGCGGCATTGGTCATTATGTGGCTGTCATAATCGGCATAGCCGCCGTTATTGCCCTGACCTTTCTCTTTTTCCACTATTCTGCTTTTATCAGCAGCAAACTCGGAAAAACCGAGATGAATGTGATCACCAGACTGATGGGATTAATCTTAGCCGTGGTTGCGGTCGGGATGATTGGTGCCGGGCTGAAAGGCATGTTTCCGGTCTTAACCTCATGATGCAAAAAGCAGCTCTCTTATTTTAGAGAGCTGCTTTCTTTTGTTTTCGGCACATACCGAAAGACTTCCTCACTCTCAAAAAATTCAATCAACCTGCTCAGCCAATCATAGTAATGAAGCCATTCTTTTAATTCATTCAGCAGCTGATTGACTTTCTCTTCCGCTTCCGGGGTAAGCCCGTCCCTTTGTAAAAGATCACTCAGCTCCCGGTTTAATTTTTTATACAGCACTTTGTTTTTGCTCACGACCTTTGTCCAATTCGCCGCAAATAAAGAAATGAAGGTTTGATAATAATCCTGCTCGACGTCATAAAGGTCTTTTCGTACGCCTTTTTCAAACACCTTTTCGGCGATATTGGCATCGATCATTTCCCGGACAACCTGGCTCATCCGTGTTTTGCTCATGCCCGTTGCCTCAGAGAGCTCGCTTAAGGTCATTGGTTTTCGATTCATATAAATAATTCCGAGCACACGTCCGACAGTTGAAGGCATTCCAAACGTATGCATATTTTCGGCAATCTTCTCAATGAGATGCTCTTCAGCATGTTCAATGATGTCGAGAGCGGTTTTTTTCACAGCTGATCATCCCTTCAAATGGCAATTGATGGTGTCAATATATCATATTTCTTCCTGATGTTGAAAATAGCTGAATGCAGAGGAAGTGGGAGGTATCCGGCGTAATTGTAAGAACACCCTTTCCGTCTCGGTCATAACAATAAATAATCTATAAATAACATATAATTTCAACACATTGTAAACTTTTTATTTTACAAAGTTCAAACTATAATAAGGATTATACTTTTCAGAAAATTCAAAGGAAACCTGCGGAGGTGCACGGATTGCTGAAATTGGAACAAGTGTCAAAAGTATATAAAGGCGGCAAAAAAGCTGTGAACAGCATTGATTTAGATATTGCCAAAGGTGAATTTATCTGTTTTATCGGCCCGAGCGGCTGTGGAAAAACGACGACGATGAAGATGATCAACAGACTGATAGAACCATCGTCTGGAAGGATCTTTATCGACGGAGAAAATATTATGGAACAGGACCCGGTTGAGCTGAGGAGAAAAATCGGCTATGTAATTCAGCAGATTGGTTTGTTCCCCCATATGACCATCCAGCAGAACATCTCACTCGTACCAAAGCTGCTGAAATGGCCTGAGGAAAAACGGAAAGAACGGGCGCGCGAGCTGTTAAAGCTTGTGGATATGGGCCCAGAGTATTTAGACCGTTATCCGCATGAGCTCAGCGGCGGACAGCAGCAGAGAATCGGCGTGCTGCGCGCACTGGCAGCGGAACCCCCTCTCATTTTAATGGATGAACCGTTCGGAGCGCTTGATCCGATTACGCGTGATTCCCTTCAGGAAGAATTCAAAAAACTGCAGAGAACCTTAAACAAAACGATTGTGTTTGTAACCCACGATATGGATGAAGCGATTAAGCTTGCTGACAGGATTGTGATATTAAAAGCGGGAGAAATCGTTCAAGTCGGCACACCTGATGAGATTCTTCGAAACCCGGCAAATGAGTTTGTTGAAGAATTTATCGGGAAAGAGCGCCTGATTCAGTCAAGACCGGATATCGAGCGGGTAGAGCAAATGATGAACAGAACGCCGGTGACGGTATCTGCGGACAAAACGCTTTCTCAGGCGATTCAGCTGATGAGAGAAAAACGTGTTGACTCGCTGCTCGTTGTGGACCGGCAAAACGTGCTGAAGGGCTATGTTGATGTGGAAATGATTGATCAAAACCGCAAAAAAGCGAGCATCGTTGGCGACGTATACCGTTCAGATATATATACCGTTCAAAAAGGGGCGCTTCTTCGCGATACAGTCCGAAAAATTTTGAAGCAGGGGATCAAGTATGTTCCGGTGGTCGATGAACAGAACCATTTAGCAGGGATTGTGACAAGAGCGAGCCTCGTTGATATCGTATACGATTCCATTTGGGGCGACGAGGAAAATCAGCTCATGACGATCTGACCAGGGGAGGAGCTCTTTTAAGATGAATCAAATGATGACTTTTTTGCAAACGAACGGCGGAGAGCTGCTGTATAAAACAGGAGAGCATTTATATATTTCACTCATAGTCGTTGTATTGGGCATTATCGTTGCAGTGCCGCTCGGCGTTGCTCTTACCAGAATGAAAAAAGGCGCAGGTGCGGTAATCGGTTTCGTAAACATTGTGCAAACCCTCCCGAGTCTGGCGATTTTAGCCTTTTTTATTCCGCTTCTCGGTGTAGGAAAAGTGCCTGCGATTGTCGCTTTATTTTTCTATTCGGTGCTGCCGATCCTGCGCAATACGTATACCGGCATTAAAGGTGTAAATAAAAACCTCCTGGAATCGGGGAAAGGGATTGGCATGACCGGCTGGGAGCAGATTCGGCTCGTCGAAATCCCGCTGGCGATTCCCATCATCATGGCGGGGATCCGCACATCAACGATCTACCTAATTGGCTGGGCGACACTTGCGTCGTTTATCGGAGGAGGCGGCCTCGGGGACTATATTTTTATCGGCCTGAACCTATACCAGCCTGAATATATCATTGGCGGTGCCGTGCCTGTCACAATTCTGGCAATTATTATTGATTATGTGCTGGCTGTGACAGAACGAAAGGTGACGCCGAAAGGCTTGCAAGGGATGAAGGAAGTTTCGTAAGGAGTTGGCACTGTTGAAAATGACAAAAATCAAATGGCTTGGCGCGTTTGCTCTCGTCTTTGTCATGCTGCTAGGCGGCTGCTCTCTGCCGGGTCTAGGCGGCGCTTCTGACGATACGATCAAAATCGGGGCGCAGAGCATGACAGAATCAGAAATTGTAGCGAATATGATCGCGCAGCTTATTGAACACGATACAGATTTGAATACCGCTTTAGTGAAAAACCTCGGCTCAAACTATGTTCAGCACCAAGCGATGCTGGGCGGTGACATTGATATTTCAGCCACGCGCTATTCCGGAACAGATTTAACAAGCACCCTCGGCAAGGAAGCGGAGAAAGATCCGAAAAAAGCGCTGAACATTGTGCAGAATGAGTTTCAAAAGCGCTTTTCTTATAAATGGTTTGATTCCTACGGCTTTGATAACACATATGCCTTCACCGTAACAAAAAAATTTGCGGAAAAGGAGCATATTAACACCGTGTCCGACCTGAAAAAAAATGCCTCCCAATATAAATTAGGCGTCGACAATGCTTGGCTGAAACGAAAAGGCGACGGGTATAAAGGCTTTGTCAGCACATATGGCTTTGAATTCGGCACAACTTATCCAATGCAGATCGGGCTTGTCTATGACGCAGTCAAAAACGGGAAAATGGACGCCGTTCTGGCTTATTCAACGGATGGACGGATTAAAGCCTATGACTTGAAAATCTTAAAAGATGATAAGCGTTTCTTTCCGCCGTATGACTGTTCACCGGTGATTCCGGAAAAGGTGCTTAAGGCGCATCCGGAGCTTGAGGGTGTGATCAATAAGCTGATTGGGCAAATCGACACGGAAACGATGCAGGAACTTAATTATGAAGTGGATGGCAAGCTGAAGGAGCCGTCTGTCGTAGCAAAGGAATTTTTAGAGAAACATCATTATTTTGACTAAGAAAAGAGGTGGATCATATGGAAGTACTACAGCAGCTTGGCACATACTATTCGCAAAACGGCGGTTATGTGCTGCAGGAGTTTTGCCGCCATTTTCTGATGTCGGTGTACGGCGTTTTATTTGCCGCCATTGTTGGAATTCCGCTCGGCATCCTGATAGCCAGATACAGAAGATTAAGCGGATGGGTTTTTGCGGTCACGAACGTCATTCAGACCATCCCGGCTCTCGCCATGCTCGCCGTGCTGATGCTTGTCATGGGGCTGGGCGCTAATACGGTGATATTGTCATTATTTCTGTATTCTCTTCTGCCGATTATCAGAAATACGTATACTGGGATTATCAGTATTGAGCACGCCTATCTTGAATCCGGAAAAGCAATGGGGATGACAAAATTTCAAGTGCTGCGGATGGTCGAGCTTCCGCTTGCGCTTTCGGTCATAATGGCCGGCCTGCGCACCGCGCTTGTCATTGCCATCGGCATTACGGCCATCGGGACATTTGTCGGTGCTGGCGGTCTCGGGGATATCATCGTCAGGGGATCAAACGCCACAAACGGAACCGCGATTATATTAGCGGGAGCGATCCCCACAGCTCTGATGGCGGTGATTGCCGATTTGGTCATGGGTTGGCTTGAACGAGCGTTAAGCCCGATTAAAAAGAAGAAAGAAGAAAAACCTGGCAGGTGCCGCATAAGAAAAAACGCCTTGTAATGACAGGGCGTTTTTTACGGCTTTGGCACATATTTAAAAATTTCTTCACTCTCAAAAAACTCAATCAATCGCGCGAGCCAATTATAATAATCGAGCCATTCCTTTAATTCTTTCAGCAGTTCATTCACTTTTTCTTCCGCTTCAGGAGTAAGCTCTTCATCCAACACGCTAAGCAGCTCCCGATTGAGTTTTTTATGCATCATTTTGTTTTTGCTGACGACTTTGCTCCAGGTGGCTGAAAACAGCGTGATAAATGTTTGATAGTAGTCCTGCTCAACCTCATATAAATCTTTTCGGACGCCTTTTTCGAACACCTTCTCGGCAATGTTGGCATCAAGCATTTCCCGCACTACCTGGCTCATGCGTGTTTTACTCATGCCGGTGGCCTCAGATAATTCCGTAAGCGTCATCGGTTTTCGATTCATATAAATAATGCCCAGCACACGTCCGACGGTAGAGGGCATTCCAAATGCATGCATGTTTTCCGCGATTCTTTCTATAAAATGGTCCTCGGCTTGTTCAATGATCGTTAACGGATCTTTCTCCAACGGTTTCATCCTTTCAGCTAACAATTCCGATGTCAATATACCACATTTTTGATACGGCGAAAATGCTGTCAAAAGAGAATTTGGCAGGAAATTGGAGCAATAAGGAGATCAACACACGTCAATGCGGGTAAATCAGCGTTTACACATACTTTATAAATAATATGAACAAATTGTAAACTTTTTATTTTATAAACTTTATTCTATAATGGGAAGCATTCAATTGTCTGAAAAATTAAATTTAAACTGAACAAATTGAATAAACTTAATTTTGGAGGTGCGATGTTTGCTGACATTAGAAAATGTCTCGAAAACATACAAGGGCGGCAAAAAAGCCGTGAACAACGTAAATCTTAAGATTGCAAAAGGCGAATTTATCTGCTTTATCGGGCCGAGCGGCTGCGGAAAAACGACAACAATGAAAATGATTAACCGATTAATTGAGCCTTCCGCCGGAAAGATTTTCATTGACGGCGAAAACATCATGGACCAGGATCCTGTAGAGCTCAGGCGCAAAATTGGCTATGTGATTCAGCAGATCGGCCTGTTTCCCCATATGACCATTCAGCAGAATATCTCACTCGTCCCAAAACTGCTGAAATGGCCGGAGCAGCAGCGGAAAGAGCGGGCGCGTGAGCTTTTAAAATTGGTCGATATGGGGCCTGAATATGTAGACCGTTACCCTCATGAATTAAGCGGGGGGCAGCAGCAGCGAATTGGTGTATTACGGGCACTTGCCGCGGAGCCGCCGCTTATCTTAATGGATGAACCGTTTGGGGCACTCGACCCGATTACGAGGGATTCCCTCCAGGAAGAATTTAAAAAACTGCAAAAAACCTTACATAAAACCATCGTATTTGTTACCCACGATATGGATGAAGCGATTAAGCTGGCAGACCGGATTGTGATTTTAAAAGCGGGAGAAATCGTTCAAGTTGGAACGCCCGATGACATTTTAAGAAATCCGGCAGACGAATTTGTTGAGGAATTTATCGGCAAGGAGCGGCTGATTCAGTCATCCAGCCCGGATGTTGAACGGGTTGACCAGATTATGAACACACAGCCTGTAACGATCACCGCGGATAAAACGCTTTCTGAGGCCATTCAGCTGATGAGGCAGGAACGGGTCGATTCATTGCTGGTCGTCGATGACGAGCACGTTCTGCAAGGCTATGTCGATGTTGAAATCATTGATCAATGCCGGAAAAAGGCCAATCTCGTAAGTGAAGTTTTACATGAAGATATATACACAGTACTGGGCGGCACACTGCTGCGCGACACGGTCCGCAAAATTTTAAAACGAGGTGTCAAATATGTTCCCGTTGTGGATGAAGACCGACGCCTGATCGGAATTGTGACGAGGGCAAGTCTGGTCGACATCGTGTATGACTCCCTCTGGGGAGAAGAAAAGCAGCTCGCAGCATTGTCATAGGGAGGGACGATAAGTCATGCATCATATTGTTCAATTTTTGCAAACCAATGGGGGCGAGCTTCTTTATAAAACATACGAGCATATTACAATATCGCTCATTGCTGTGATCTTAGGCGTGCTGGTTGCCGTCCCCCTAGGGGTTGTGCTTACCAGAATGAAAAAAGGAGCCGGCACCATTATCGGCATTGTCAATATCATTCAGACGCTGCCGAGTCTGGCCATCCTCGCTTTTTTTATTCCGCTCCTTGGTGTAGGGAAGGTTCCGGCCATTGTGGCTTTGTTTTTCTATTCTGTATTGCCGATTCTTCGCAACACGTATACCGGCATTCGCGGCGTCAACAAAAATCTGCTCGAGTCTGGTAAAGGAATCGGAATGACGCCGGCTGAACAAGTCCGCTTGGTGGAGCTGCCGCTTGCCGCGCCAGTGATCATGGCGGGAATCAGGACATCGACGATTTACTTAATCGGCTGGGCCACGCTGGCTTCCTTTATCGGAGGCGGCGGATTGGGTGATTACATTTTTATCGGACTGAATTTATATCAGCCAGAATATATCATCGGGGGCGCGGTACCTGTCACGTTATTGGCAATTGTGATTGATTATGTGCTGGCAGTTGCTGAACGAAAACTGACACCTGCCGGCATGCAGAGATTGAAGGAATTGTCATAAGGAGGCGGCTCATGAAAAGAAAATATCTCAAATTAATGATAGGTTTAGCACTTGCGGCAACGCTGACGCTGAGCGGCTGTTCGCTTCCTGGTCTCAGCGCTGCTGCAGACCAGACCATTAAAATCGGCGCGCAAAGCATGAGCGAATCAGAAATCATCGCCAGCATGCTTGGCCAGTTGATCGAACACCATACTGATCTCAAAACAACAACAATTAAAAATCTTGGCTCCAACGCGGTGCAGCAGCAGGCTTTAATAAATGGTGAAATCGACATTGCGGCCACAAGATATACGGGAGACGCGCTGACAGGCACGCTGAGAATGCAACCTGAAAAAGATCCGGACAAAGCGCTGGCGCTTACTCAGCGGGAGTTTAAAAAAAGATATAATTTAAAGTGGTATGACTCCTACGGGTTTGATAATACATATGCCTTTACAGTCAGCAAGGAGCTGGCCGACCAATACCATTTAGAGACCGTATCAGACGTTAAAAAATGGGCGCCGCAATTAAAGCTGGGCGTTGATAACTATTGGATGAAGCTCAAAGGAAACGGCTATCAGGATTTTACGAAAACCTACGGCATGACATTCGGCGGCACGTATCCAATGCAGATCGGCCTTGTGTACGACGCGGTGAAAAGCGGAAAAATGGACATTGTGCTTGCGTATTCAACCGATGGAAGAATCAAGTCCTATGGTCTCAAAATGCTAAAGGATGATAAACAATTTTTCCCGCCGTACGACTGCTCTCCTGTTGTTCCGGAAAAGGTGCTCAAAGAACATCCTGAGCTTGAAGGCATCATCAAGAAAATGCTCGGAAAAATCGACACAGCCACGATGCAGGAGCTTAACTATGAAGTCGACGACAATCTCAAAGAACCGTCTGTCGTTGCCAAGGAATATTTAGAAAAACATCACTACTTCGAATCGTGAAAGGGGGAAGAGGTCAATGAACGTGCTTGAACAGTTAATGACGTATTACGCGCAGAATGGCAGTTACGTCATGGATGAATTCGGCCGCCACTTTCTCATGTCGGCTTACGGCGTATTGTTTGCCGCTGTCGTCGGGGTTCCGGCCGGAATCCTCATCGCGCATTTTCGCCGTTTGTCAGCCTGGGTGTTTGCAGTAACAAACGTTATTCAAACAATCCCGGCGCTCGCTATGCTGGCCGTCTTAATGCTTGTTATGGGGCTCGGCGCAAATACCGTGATTCTATCATTATTTCTGTATTCCCTGCTGCCGATTATTCGAAACACGTACACAGGCATTATCAGTATTGAGCATGCCTACTTAGAATCGGGAAAAGCAATGGGCATGACGAAATTCCAAGTGCTCAGAATGGTTGAGCTCCCGCTCGCACTTTCTGTCATTATGGCGGGCCTTCGCACGGCTCTCGTCATTGCCATTGGAATTACAGCGATCGGCACATTTGTCGGTGCCGGAGGCCTTGGGGACATGATCGTCCGCGGCTCAAACGCGACAAACGGAACTGCGATTATTCTAGCCGGCGCGATCCCGACTGCGGTGATGGCGGTAGGAGCTGATTTGCTTATGGCTTGGCTGGAGCGGACCTTGAAAGTGATATAGTAACTAGAGAAAGATAAAACATATGTAGAATTACAAAATTATATCTTCTTAATGTTAGGAGATATAATTTTTTTAACTAAAAATAGGAACAATAAGAAAATAGTTATGATACCAAAGATACAAAAAGTGATTTTTATTAATTCAGCATTATGTCTACGTTTAATTGCTTCTTCTAAGTCAAATATTCCGTAACCATATTCAAATCTTGATCCTTTGGAGTAGGCTGATTTTTTCACAGTGTTAATAATATCTTCATTAGTAATATTAAAATCTTCAAATTGAAATAGAAGAGCTAGTGCCCCACTTACATATGCATTAGAAACTGAAGTTCCGCTTGTTTTATAATAGTCACTATTAATTGAATAACTTTTTAAATTTTCTCCAGGGGCCATTATAGTTATTCCCTGCCCTTTACTTGAAGAAAATAAACGGTCATCATGTGAGTTTAATGCTCCCACTCCTATAACTTCATTAAATTTAGCTGGGTATGAAACAGTGTCTAGATTTGATATACCTTTATTGCCTACAGAAGAAGTAAGTATTATGCCTTTATTATAGGCTTTTTTTATGGCAGCATGAAGTTCTTTAGAATAAGAATCTCCACCTAAACTCATGGATATGATATCAACGTCATTTTTTATACTCCATTCAATCCCTTTTGTAATATTTGTATAATTCCCTTTAAGTTCTTTATTTAACACTTTAACAATGTATAGTTTTGCTTTCGGAGCAATGGCGTTAATTATACCGGTGTTATAAGTTCCATGTCCATTTAAGTCATTAACTGTGGTATTAGGCTCATTTACAAAAGATACGCTTTCTTCTATAGGAAGGAAATTCATTTTAGTGCTAATTCCTGAATCTAAAATCGCTATAGATACCCCTTCCCCATCTAACTTATACTTGTTTTTAATTTTTTGGATATCTTTAAATTGTTGTGATATATCATTAGAAGCTGCATTTAAGTTGTTACATGGGAATAAGGTGATAAAAATTATCATAAGCAAAAAGAATAAATAATTCGTGATATTAGGTCTTAACATTTATATCTCCTTTAATTATGAAAATTAACCAAAAAATAGTTGAAGGAAAAATTCAATGTGGTAATATATGCTTATCAATATATTATCTTAGGAGGAAGAAATGAACAAGAATGTAATTAAAAAAAGTAGAAAGTTAGTTTTTCTATTAACAGCATTTGTTATGTTTTTTACTGCTACAGGTACGGTTTTTGCTGAGCAAATCAATGATCAGAGCTTTAAAGACGTTACTGATTTAGAAAACAATACAACTTTATCAGATGAAGAATTGCTAAATCTAGACGTTTCGGATATGATTGATGATAAAAAAGTGGTAAACTATGTTGCAGATACCGAAAAAGAGATTACTGAACTAGAAGTCAAAAATACTGAATCGTTTTTAGAAAAGACAATCGATGAAAAAGATATCAAAATTGATGATGAAACGTTTGCTTACATAGATGAAATTAACCCTGAAATAGATACTAGTGTCATAGATCAAATGGATCAAGAAATAGATGAACAACAAAGTTCAGAAAAGGTAGAAGGTCAATGGTTAGGCCCAGCTGTCAGAGTATTAATAGCAATGTCTTCATCTATGTTTAAAAAATATGGTTTTAAATTTATAAAGGTTTCTTACCATTTAGGATTAAGAATGTATCAAAGAGGAATTTCACCTACCAATGTGTTTATGGCAGTAAAAAAGGGTAAAAAATATTATGATCCTAAATATAAATCAACCGTATATTACTATAAAGGTGTTGCAGTCGCGAGAAAAGGTAATACTTTAACTACTACTTATAAATCTGCGAAGCCTAAAAAACGTTGGAGATAGGGTGGTATCCCATGTATTCAAATTCGGCAATAACATATGATAAAGAAGCTGAGTTAGCTTATATTTATGTAATTCCTCCAATTAATCAACCATCTACAGTTGAGCTGACTGAGGATTTGGAAGTTAATGAAAATATTTCATTAGATATTAATAAGCAAAACTTAATAGTAGGTATGGAGATTTTCGGAGAATTAGCTAATGACATATCTAAATTAGCAGGTTCTAAAAAAATTTACAAAAAAACCGTTCGAAACAAAAAAGAAATTTATAGCTTTAGATTGTATGATTTGGAAACATCAAATTCGTTTGAATTTAATGGGATTTTATTCTGTTTTGCTGATGATAATTATGAAAAGTTTTTAGGTTACGATGTTATAGATATTGAGAAATATAAAGCAGAGTTATTAAATCAGTATACAATTTAGAACCTTTATTATGGACATATATACGCAGTGCATAATTTGCCCTCCTCGGCTAACCTCGACGAGGGTTTTTTTATTAAACAGATCCATCTTCTCATTAAGCTCCTTCACCAGCTGTTCAAGCTCTTCGGCATTTTCAAGCACTTGATCCATCGAGTGGGCGGATTGCTCGGTAATCGAAAATGTTTCTTCAATGCCGGAGGCAGAATTTTCAGATACAGAAGCGATATTTTCAATCGACTGGTTTGTTAACTGTTCAATCCATCCGTTACTTCCTTAATGCGGTCTGTCACGTGGGTGACGGATTGTTTGATATGCTGCATAGCCTGTCCGGTGTCTGTCAGATTTTCCGTTTCTGTTTTCCAAGTACTTAATAACATAAGAATTTTCTGAGCTGAGAAATCATTTTTCATTCGAAAAATAAAAACAGCTCCTTTTCTCGTTTCTGAGATCAGAGCTGTTTTAGTAATTAATTAAGAAAGAAAGGAAGGGTCAATCCATTCAGTCGCCCATTTAGAAATCTCACCTAAAATGGGTGCCAGTGCCTTTCCTTTATCAGTCAATGAATATTCGATGCGAACCGGAGTTTCAGGGATGACATCCCGCTTCACTACTCCTTCAAGCTCAAGTTCTTTCAGCCGTTCTGACAGAACTCTGCCGCTTAGATTTGGAAGTGCTGCTTCAATTTCGCTAAATCGCTGAGACCCGTTCAAGAGCTGAAATACGATTAAAGCGACCCAGCGTTTACTTAAGATGTCGACTGCTTTTTCAAATCTAGGACACATTTCTGATTGGTTCATACTTTTCACCTCGTCTGTCCCTATTATAACGCAAATAAAGAGGGAGGGTATGCAAGCGTGATTGATAAAATATAGAAAGAGAAACAGGGGATTATGAGGAAGAGTCGCGTTTTTTTGCTTCTGAAGACAAAAAATCGAAGTATTTGCTGAGATTTTCAATATCCTGCTTTGAGAGATGTTCCCATTTTTGACTATTGAAAATCGGGAGGTGCTCCGCTCCGCGAGTGACAGCCGTCTGGTAAATGTCATAAACGGATTGATAGCTTTCAGATGCTTCGCGGATTTCTTCAGGAAAGGCCTGAATATGACCTGCGGCGGCCATGAGGTTTTCGTACGGCACTTTCAGGACGGCTGCCAGTTTTTTAATCGTGGCGGGTTTTGGCGTCCCGCGTTTGCCGTTTTCAATTTTTGAAATGGTGGCCGAGCTGATGCCTGAGTACACCGCAAGCTGATTCACTGTCAGTTTGCGGGCGCGGCGCAGCTCCCGTAATTGCTGTCCGAACGGTGACATGGTCTATCGCCTCACATTTCTATCAAGAGTCAGTCATCAGCAGACCGTTTTTTGGCTTCGTCTGAAATAAACGAAAAATAATGATCCAGCATGAGCAAATCTTCTTTATTGAGATATTGCCACTTTTCGTTCTCAAGAAGCGCAAGGTTTTTCAGATCATAGGCCTCCGCTTTTTCAAGCAGCTTGCACTTCGTTTCATAAGGGGCCCTGGCTTCATGCACTTCTTCGATGTAACCAGCCTTGTACATAAGCCCCTCATAAGGAATTTTTAAGGCCTCTGCCAGTTTTTTGATGGTGGCAGGTTTGGGAACGCCCCGTTTTCCGTTTTCGATTCTGGAGATGCCGGCTGCGCTTACGCCTGAATAAGTCGCCAGCTGGTTGACTGTTAACTTTCTCTCTTCACGCAATGCCCGTAATTGTTCGCCAAAGCTTTCCATATATCTCACCCCGTCCCTCACTGTTACTCATATTTTAGTATGTTTATTGACTAAAGGGAATAGGTAGACTGGAAATGTATTGACAAAAGTTAACATAAGCCGTAATGTAAAAGTATAGAAAAAAGTTTTTCAGGAATGGAAGGTGAGGAAAGTGCCAGTAGAAAAGATACAGATTAGACGTGATTATGTCTTGCAGTATATGGTTAATAACGATTATTCCCTTAATCAGCTTGCGCTGGAAATCGGAGTCTCACCCGCCACACTGAGCCGCGTGCTGAATGGAGAAAGACGGCCGGGGCAGCTTGTGATTGGTAAAATGCTTCACTATTTTAATTTGAAATTTGAGGATCTTTTTTACTATGATTTTGTTGACAAAAGTCAATGAGATAGAGAAAACGCAAGGAGATCCAAGCGTTTTCTATCTTGAATGATGTGTCAGCACAAACCCTGTCACCAGCTCATTGCACGTTTTCCATTGTTTTGTCGGCAATTGATGTCCCTGATATTCCAATCTGAAAAATTCGGCATGTCTGCACGCTCTTCGGTAATAGCCTGCGTTTGTAAAGGTCCAGTCCCGCAGGCCGCCATACATAAACAGCATTGGCATGTTTAGGCGGGGCAGCTGTTCAATGCAGTTGTAGCCAAGTGAATCCAGATAATACTGATGCCAATGTGCCTGATCTGCTTTTTTCATATGGTCTGTTAATATGCTGCGAAGCTGTCTGTCTTTTGTGTGGCTGCCAGCGAGGATTTTCATGAGCAAACCGGGGTTTTTTTCAAGCAGATACATTCCCAGTTTGTGCAGCTTCTGGCCGATTACGTTATGAACAGCGGGGTAGGCGCCGGACAGAATAAGGTGTGACACTTTGTCCGGGCGGGTGAAGCCGATATGCTGCGCGATTAAGCCTCCGGCAGAATACCCAAATAACACAGCTTTATCAATGTGCAAAGCGTCCATGAATTGCACGATCTCGTTTGCGTAATAGGAAATAGACGCTGGCTGATCGATGTGATCACTATCACCGTGGCCGCTTAAATCGGGAAAAACCACCCTGAAATGCTTGGATAGAAGGCGCTGATAATAAAAAACCTTGCGTCCCATGCCCGGCGGGTGGATAAAAATGATAGGGATTCCCTGTCCATATTCTTCATAAAAAAGATGTTTCCTGCTGTCTATGCTGATAAGCGGCATCGCTTTTCTCCTTTGACCTTTTCATATGAATAGGGTAACCAAGATAAAACGTCTTATCCGGCCTTTTGGCGTCTGATACAGCGTGACATGCCAACCCTTTTCATGTAAAATAGAAGTAATGTAGCCAGTGAGTCTGGAGGTGTATGGGATGCACGCAGTTTTGATTACCTTATTGGTTATCGTCAGCATTGCACTTATTATTGTCGTTTTGCTTCAATCCAGTAAAAGCGCCGGATTATCTGGTGCGATTTCAGGCGGAGCGGAGCAGCTCTTCGGGAAACAAAAAGCAAGAGGTCTTGATTTAATTTTGCACCGCATTACGGTAGTGCTGGCAGTCTTGTTTTTCGTGTTAACGATTGCGCTTGCTTATATCCTATAGGGCAATGTTTGTATAAGGTCTGATGTGAAGTCAGGCCTTTTTCACGTTTCTTGATGATATTCAAAACGTTTTTTTCTGATTAAACTGTGGAAAACTAAAATGATCGTGCAGATAGAAAGGGAGACATGAGCATGAAAGTTGTGACACCAAAACCATTTACATTTAAAGGCGGAGACAAAGCGGTGCTTTTGCTGCATGGCTTTACAGGAAATACAGCGGATGTAAGGATGCTGGGACGATATTTGAATGAACGCGGCTATACGTGCCACGCGCCTCAATATGAAGGACATGGCGTCCCGCCTGAAGAACTTGTACATACGGGGCCCGAAGACTGGTGGAAAAACGTAATGGATGGCTATGAATACTTAAAATCTGAAGGCTATGAGAGCATTGCTGCCTGCGGACTGTCGCTTGGCGGGGTTTTTTCGCTGAAATTGGGTTACACTGTACCCATAAAGGGAATTGTCCCAATGTGCGCACCGATGCATATTAAGAGTGAAGAGGTCATGTATCAAGGCGTTCTTTCATACGCTCGCAATTACAAAAAGTTTGAGGGGAAAAGCCCTGAGCAAATTGAAGAGGAAATGAAAGAATTCGAAAAAATGCCGATGAATACCCTCAAGGCGCTGCAAGACTTAATTGCTGATGTGCGGAATAATGTCGATATGATTTATTCACCGACATTTGTGGTGCAGGCCCGTCATGACCACATGATTAATACCGAAAGCGCCAATATTATTTACAACGAAGTGGAAACTGATGATAAACAGCTGAAATGGTACGAGGAATCAGGGCATGTCATTACACTCGACAAAGAACGTGACCTCGTCCATCAGGATGTGTATGAATTTTTAGAGAAGCTCGATTGGTAATCTACAGGAGGTCGGATAATGGAAAAAGAAGCATTTATGGAAAAGCTTCTCTCGTTTATGAAGGAAGAGGCGTACAAACCTCTGACCGTTCAGGAACTTGAGGAGATGTTAAATATTACGGAAGCCGAGGAGTTTAAAGAGCTCGTCAAAGCGTTAGTCGCCTTGGAAGAAAAAGGGCTTATCGTACGGACGAGAAGCGACCGCTACGGCATTCCGGAGAAGATGAATCTAATAAAAGGAAAGATTTCAGCCCATGCGAAAGGATTCGCCTTTTTGCTGCCTGAGGATACGTCGTTAAGTGATGTGTTTATTCCGCCTAATGAGCTGAATACGGCAATGAACGGCGATATCGTCATGGTTCGTCTGAATTCACAGTCAAGCGGCTCCAGGCAGGAAGGAACCGTCATAAGGATTTTAGAAAGAGCGATTCAGCGGGTTGTCGGCACGTATACAGAAACGAGAAACTTCGGCTTTGTCATTCCGGATGACAAAAAAATCACGAGTGACATCTTCATTCCGAAAAATGGGAAAAACGGAGCTGCGGAAGGGCATAAGGTTGTTGTCAAGCTGACGAGCTATCCTGAAGGCCGCATGAACGCAGAGGGTGAGGTTGAAACCATTCTCGGCCACAAAAACGACCCGGGCATTGATATTTTATCGGTCATTCATAAGCACGGCCTGCCGGGAGAATTTCCAGCTGACGCGATGGAACAGGCATCAAGTACGCCTGACACTATCGATGAAAAAGATCTGAAAGACCGCCGTGATCTCCGTGACCAGGTGATTGTCACCATTGATGGTGCGGATGCGAAGGATTTGGATGATGCAGTTACCGTGACGAAGCTTGATGATGGAAGCTACAAGCTTGGCGTTCACATAGCTGATGTCAGCCATTACGTAACCGAAAACTCGCCGATTGACAAAGAAGCGCTTGAAAGAGGGACAAGTGTGTATCTGGTTGACCGTGTCATCCCGATGATTCCGCACAGATTGTCAAACGGCATCTGCTCCTTAAATCCAAAGGTTGACCGCCTGACGCTTTCTTGTGAAATGACAATTAACAGTCAGGGACAGGTGACAGAGCACGAGATCTTCCAAAGTGTCATCAAAACAACGGAAAGAATGACATATTCAGATGTGAATAAAATTCTTGTTGACGATGATGAAGAGCTGAAGCAAAAATACGAGCCTCTTGTTCCGATGTTCAAAGACATGGAGCGCCTGGCTCAAATTCTTCGCGATAAGCGGATGGACCGCGGCGCCGTTGACTTTGATTTCAAAGAAGCAAAGGTGCTTGTTGATGACGAAGGAGCGGTTAAAGACGTTGTGATCAGAGAACGCTCTGTCGCCGAGAAGCTGATTGAAGAATTTATGCTTGTGGCAAACGAAACAGTGGCGGAGCATTTCCATTGGATGAATGTCCCGTTTATATACCGGATTCACGAAGAGCCGAATGCTGAAAAGCTGCAAAAGTTTTTAGAGTTTGTGACGACATTTGGCTATGTGGTGAAAGGAACGGCGGGAAATATTCATCCGCGCGCGCTGCAAAGCATTCTGGACGCTGTGCGTGACAGACCAGAGGAAACGGTTATATCTACTGTTATGCTCCGTTCGATGAAACAGGCGAAATACGACCCGCAAAGCTTGGGGCACTTCGGTCTGTCAACGGAATTCTATACGCATTTCACATCGCCGATCCGCCGTTACCCGGACTTAATCGTTCACCGTCTGATCAGAACGTATTTGATCAACGGCAAAGTCGATGAAGCGACACAGGAAAAGTGGGCTGAACGCCTGCCGGATATCGCCGAACATACATCATCTATGGAGCGCCGTGCAGTTGACGCCGAGCGTGAGACGGATGATCTGAAAAAAGCGGAATACATGCTTGATAAAATCGGTGAAGAGTTTGACGGCATGATCAGCTCTGTGACAAACTTCGGAATGTTCGTCGAGCTGCCGAATACAATTGAAGGACTCGTCCATGTCAGCTTTATGACAGATGACTACTACCGCTTTGACGAACAGCATTTCGCAATGATTGGCGAGCGGACAGGCAACGTCTTCCGCATCGGGGATGAAATCACAGTCAAGGTTGTCGATGTCAATAAAGATGAGCGCAATATCGACTTTGAAATTGTCGGCATGAAGGGCACTCCGCGGCGTCCGAGAGAATTGGACAGCAGCCGGAGCAGAAAACGCGGAAAGCCTGCCAGAAAACGTGTTCAAAGCACCAATACACCTGTTTCTCCAGCTCCGTCTGAGGAAAAAGGGGAGTGGTTCACTAAGCCGAAGAAGAAAAAGAAAAAACGCGGCTTCCAGAATGCTCCGAAACAGAAACGGAAAAAGAAGAAATAGCAGCTCAACCAGCAAATAGGGCCGCAGCGCTCTATTTGCTTTCTTTCGGAAACAGCTTTTCATTGTAGCAGTACGTGACATTTGGTAAAATAGAGCGTATCGCAAAAGGTGGACAGTTTTTCCTTAGAGAGAGGAGGTTCTGGCATGCCAAAAGGGTCAGGAAAAGTATTATCTCAAAATAAGAAAGCCAATCACGATTATTTTATAGAAGAAACCTATGAAACAGGCATCGTTCTGCAAGGAACCGAAATCAAATCGATTCGCGCCGGCCGCGTAAACCTTAAGGATTCCTTCGCCAAAATCGAACGGGGAGAAGTGTTTCTCCACAATATGCACGTCAGCCCATATGAGCAGGGAAACCGCTATAACCACGATCCGCTTCGGACAAGAAAGCTGTTAATGCACCGCAAGGAGATTAATAAGCTGATCGGGTTAACAAAGGAAAAAGGCTATTCTCTCGTTCCGCTGAAGCTGTATTTAAAAAACGGCTTTGCCAAAGTGCTTCTCGGCCTTGGAAAAGGGAAGAAAAACTATGACAAACGGGAAGACCTGAAGCGCAAGGACGCGAAGCGGGAAATCGAAAGAGCGTTCAGAGACAGTCAAAAAGGCTTCTAAAGGCATAGTGCTTGATTCGAAAATCAGGCCTGTGCTATACTGTGTTCACGATCAGATCACGACGTCGTTCATTTGAAGGATTTGACAATTGAAAAGAGCCGTGATCATGTTATAATAAGACTATAGCCAGTTTGAGTGAGAGCTTGATATTTTCTCCCGTATTTCCCTTATACCAAGGGGACGTTACGGATTCGACAGGGATGGATCGAGCTTGAGCTGCGAGCCGAGAGGCGATCTCGTAAACACGCACTTAAATATAACTGGCAAAACTAACAGTTTTAACCAAAACGTAGCATTAGCTGCCTAATAAGCGCAGCGAGCTCTTCCTGACATTGCCTATGTGTCTGTGAAGAGCACATCCAAGTAGGCTACGCTTGCGTTCCCGTCTGAGAACGTAAGAAGAGATGAACAGACTAGCTCTCGGAAGGCCCGCCCGCAGGCAAGAAGATGAGTGAAACCATAAATATGCAGGCTACGCTCGTAGACGCTTAAGTAATCGATGTTTCTGGACGTGGGTTCGACTCCCACCGTCTCCATACATACTGACAATAAAGCAGAACCTCTCAAGAGGTTCTGCTTTATTTTTTCTCCAAACCACAGGCACCAAAAAGTGCGTACTTCCATTTCAATCCCAGCTGTTTCATACTGATTGCAGAGCAGATGTTTCACCAATCAGATTTCTGTCAATAAATAAGAGGAATCAAAAACGGAGGGATGAATAATGAAGCTGAATTTACAAGGAAAAACCGCACTGGTGACCGGTTCGACATCAGGGATCGGAAAAGCTATTGCCTCTTCGTTAGCTGAAGAAGGTGCGGCAGTGATCATTAATGGACGGCGGGAAGAGAAAGTGAATCAGACGATAGATGAACTGAAAACACAGCATGCTGAAGCGGTTCTTTATCCAGCTGCATTTGATTTGGGAACAGAAGAAGGCTGTAATGAGCTGTTTCAGGCATTTCCGCACGTTGATATTTTGGTCAACAATTTAGGGATTTTTGAACCGGCGGAGTACTTTGATATTCCCGATGATGAATGGTTTCGTTTTTTTGAAGTGAATATTATGAGCGGTGTAAGGCTGACACGCAGGTATTTGCATAACATGATAGAGAAAAAAGAAGGGCGTGTGATTTTCATTGCCAGTGAAGCGGCGATTATGCCGTCACAGGAAATGGCGCATTACAGTGCGACAAAAACGATGCAGTTGTCCATTTCCCGCAGTTTGGCGGAGCTGGCAACCGGCACGAATGTCACAGTCAACACCGTCATGCCGGGCTCTACCTTAACAGAGGGTGTGGAAACCATGCTGAACTCGCTGTATCCTGGTGAAGGCCTGACTGTTCAAGAAGCTGAGGCACGTTTTATGAAAGAAAACCGGCCGACATCTATTATTCAAAGACTGATCCGTCCGGAAGAAATCGCCCACTTCGTTACATTTTTAAGCAGCCCGCTTTCCTCTGCGATCAATGGCGCGGCACTTCGGGCGGACGGCGGTTTGGTCCGCAGTGTCTTTTAAACCTCTCCCAATAGGAGAGGTTTTTTATATATTGTTGATTTCCATAAATTTCTTCCGTATAATATTGGTACTGAAATAGTTTTATTGGTACCGAAAGCGGGGGATTAATGTGGAAAAAAGAATTATGGCGGAAACCATCCGGCTGATCAAGCAGAAAGGATTTTCATTAACGATGAATGATTTGGCGGCAGCGCTGGGAACGAGCAAGCGGACGCTCTATGCATATTATTCATCTAAAGATCAGCTTGTTGAGGCGGTTGTCGAACAATTTATAGCTGAAATGAAGCAAATAGAAAGAGACATCTATGAAAATGAAAGTTTAAATGTGCTCCAAAAGGTGAAAAAAATGCTGATCAGCCTTCCGCAGGGGATGGAACTGCTGAACATGGGATTATTAAATGAACTAAAGAAATACCATTACGATGCGTGGCTTACATTAGACGCGTTTATTAAGGAAGAATGGGCGATTGTCCTGGCATTATTAAACGAGTGCAAACAGCAAAAGAGAATCAGAAACATCAATCCGGACCTGTTTGTTCACATGTATATAGGGAGCATCAACCAAGTGTATGACCCTGAATATCCGCTGAAACATCAGTTCACGACAGGAGAGGTTCTTGAATCAATTGTAGATGTTTTGTTTAACGGTATAACAGCTGATGAGGAGGCTGATGCGACGTGAATTGGGTGTTTCTATGCTTGGCGATTTTGTTTGAAGTTGCGGGAACGGTCAGCATGAAGCTATCGTCCGGTTTTACAAAGCTTATTCCCAGTTTGCTGTTGATTTTCTTTTATGGAGGGAGTCTTTTCTTTCTGACGCTTACGCTTAAATCCATTGATGTATCAGTTGCTTATGCTGTATGGTCAGGGATGGGAATTGTCCTGATTACAGTCGTTGGTTTTTTGTTTTTTCAAGAACATGTTAGTGTCATGAAAGTCATTTCAATTGGATTGATTATTGCCGGTGTTGTGTCTTTAAACCTGATCGATCATGCTGCGGTGTCTGAGCCGGTACATAAAAGCGGGCAGTACAAATGAGATATATGAAGCTGTTTTTTCTCGTGACTGATATCGGTTTTATCTTGTACTGGCTGTCAGCCGGATTTTCGCTCATACCGGAAAGCTGGGCTTTTAAACATCATGACCATCCGTTTATGATCGCTTGGAACTGGTCTTTTTTTCCGCTGGATATCCTGATTTCTGTCACAGGGTTATACAGCTTGTACCTACAGCGGGTGAATCGTGCTGACTGGAAGCTGATGGCGCTGATTTCTCTTGTGCTGACCTGTTGTTCAGGTCTGCAGGCGCTATCATTCTGGACATTCAGCAGTGACTTTGATCTTGTGTGGTGGCTGTTTAATGGGTATCTATTGATTTATCCTTTATTTTTTATTCACCTGCTCTTGAAGGAAGGCAGAAGGACAAAACAGTCCTGACAGGTGCCGCTTTTATGATAATAAACTGATGTAATGAAGCAGAGACGGTATAAGTCTCTGTTTTTTTATCGGGCGCACCAATTGAGAAGCTAACCGCGTTTTTGGGCATACTAAAGCGAAGAAACGGGAAAAGTTCTACACATTCATTGAAAAGGATTTTGTCAAATGAACAAAACTGCTGCGAACAATCAAAGAATCATGCCTATCGTGAAGGATGCCTTTCGCATTCATGCAAATCCATTTCCTTGGAAAAAGGCTATCGGATCAGGTTTCGCTTCAGGGTTTCCTGTGCTGGTCGGTGCATTGGCAGGTCACACGGATTACGGATTAATTGCAAGTATCGGAGGCTTTGTTTATTTATATGCGGGCGGTGAATCGTACAAAAAGCGCGCCATGAAGCTGCTCTTGGTTTCCTTTGGGATCGCCCTCTCATTTGGTTTAGGGACGCTTTTGTCCGGGACGCTTTGGATGATGTCGGCTGTTTTGGGGCTGATCGGTGCAGCGGCGATGTTTATTTTTAGCGCGCTCGGCATTCAAGGCCCTGCGCCAATGTTTTTTGTCCTTGCCTTTTTAGTCAGTTCCGGGCTGCCGGCCGATCCTTCACAAGCGCTGTTCAGAGCGGGACTGACGTTTCTCGGAGGCATTTTCGCCATGGGCATCGCGCTAATCGGCTGGTTATGGAACAAGCATGGGCCGGAGGGAGCGGTGCTGCAAAAAACATATCATCAGCTGGCTGCATGTCTTTCAGCCGTCGGAACGCCAGGTTTTCATAATGCACAGCATCAGACGGTGCTCATGCTTAGAACAGCCCGCCAAACGGTTCTTGGGAAAGGGGATAAATGGAAAAAATCGCAGCATGATGAACGATTTTTCCGCCTCCTTGAAAAAGCTGACGATATATTCATTGCCATTATTCATTTTTCAGCTGAAACGCCGGACAGAGAGACCGCGCAGATTGAAAAGGCACTTCGCCAAACCGGAGATATGCTTGCGAATGCACGGGTTTTCAATACGTTTCAGATTAATGAAAATGAATCTGAGTCTAGGCGGAAGCTGTTTGAAGAAATCAATGAGGTTTTGCATATCGCTTCAGGACGTTTTGATAAGCAGCTTGACGGAGAACCGAGCCGCCTGCCATCCTCTTTTTACTTTTTGAGAAATGCCTTTGACTGGAAGTCTCCGGTTTTGATTAGAGCGTTAAAGTACGGAATTGTTCTGTTTGCCGCCGATATGTTTGCCCTCGCATTCGGCTTTGCACGCTCCTATTGGATTCCGCTTTCGGCAGCAGCAGTCATGCTTGGCACTACTGTTGTTTTTACGCTTCACAGGGCTATTCAGCGTTCGGCCGGAACGGTGATCGGGGTAATGCTGGCTGGCGCAATCCTGTTTTTTAAGCCGGGCGGTGTTTATATTGCGTTATGTATTGCAGCGCTGCAATGTCTTCTTGAGATGCTGATCGTCCGCAATTATGCGCTGGCTGTTCCCTTTTTAACCGCAAATGCGCTTGTTATCACAGAAAGTATGCATGGCGGCGCGGGAGCCGGTTATTTTATGATAGCGAGGCTGACGGACGTAGCTGTCGGCAGCGTGATCGGGCTATTGGGAACAATGCTTTTGTGGCGGCGGTTTTCAACAAAGCGGCTGCCTGAACTGATGAGGAACGTCATCCGGTTGGAAGGGCAGTTTATGGAGAAACTGTTAACCGGGCAGAAAGCCGACGAACACAAGTTAAGGGTGAGCCTTGTCAGGCTTCGGGATGCGTATGACAAGGCGCTTGGAGAGTTTCCTCATGCGAATGCTGATGCGCTCTGGCCTGCCATTTCCGGTGCTCAGCACTTAGGGTACTATTTGCTCTCGGCCCAAGCTCACCGCCGTCCGCCTGCTCCGTTTTCTGATGAAGAGATCAACCAGCTGCGGGCGTTTTTTGAACAGGCTCAGCAATCCTTTATCATGAAAAGGATACCTGCGGATATTCAAGTGCCGCATGTTCCTCATTATCCTCGAATCAGTAAAGAATTGTCCGCGCTGTATTCAGGCTTGAGAACAGCTTTTGAAAAGTAAGCTGTTTGGAAAGTTAAATAATCTTTAATTCGAGATGTTTTACTTGAAAGTAAATTTCTTTGTCTCTATAATAAAGTCTAAGAGAGACAGAATAATCATTATGCATCTGTATGATAATAATTGGTGTGTGATTTTTAAAAACGAAAGGGCTGGTAAAAATGGCAAAAGTATTATATATCACTGCTCATCCGCATGACGAAGCAACTTCGTACAGTATGGCAACAGGTAAAGCATTTATCGAATCTTACAAAGAAGCAAATCCAAATGATGAAGTTGTACATATCGATTTGTACAAAGAAAACATCCCGCACATTGACGCAGATGTATTCAGCGGATGGGGAAAGCTTCAGTCAGGTACAGGCTTTGAAGAGCTTTCTGAAAGCGAAAAAGCGAAAGTAGGCCGTTTGGGAGAGCTTAGCGATCAATTTGCATCAGCTGATAAGTACGTATTTGTTACTCCTTTATGGAACTTCTCATTCCCGCCAGTGATGAAAGCGTATCTCGATTCTGTTGCTGTTGCAGGAAAATCATTCAAATACACAGAACAAGGTCCTGTCGGCTTGTTAACTGATAAAAAAGCAATTCATATCCAAGCGCGCGGCGGCTACTATTCAGAAGGCCCTGCGGCTGAGATGGAAATGGGGCACCGCTACATCGGCATCATGATGAACTTCTTCGGCGTACCATCATTCGATGGCATTTTCGTAGAGGGACATAATGCGGAGCCCGATAAAGCACAGCAAATCAAAGAAGACGCGATTGCGCGTGCGAAAGAAGCAGGAAAAACATTCTAATGAAAAAGCCTCCCCTTATTTGGGGAGGCTTTTGTTTTATTGCTCCAGCATAATGGTTCGTTTCTCTTTACTGCTTTTCATTGCGGCTTCAATGATGCGGATGACATCAATACCTTCCTCAGCAGTGACTGGCAGCGCAGCACCTTCCCGTATGCTTTCCGCTATTTTACGGTAATAGGTAAGGTAGGAGCCATTTACTGATGGAATCGTTTCTGTTTTTTTGTCGGAGCCATGAATGGTTGTAAGCTGTCCGTAAAACTTCGGATCATCCGCACCCCAGCTGTCATCCTCTGGTTTTCTTCCCGCTCTGAGTGCGTCTTCCTGTCCATCAATTCCGTATTTGATAAAGCTGGAATCTTTTCCATGGATTTGATAACGAGGTCCGTTTGCCGGAACGATTGATCCTCCGTATAGAATGGCTTGAAGCTTGCCATAATCCAGGGTTAAATGAAAATAGTCAACCGTTTCGGCATTTTCCCGCTGAGCCATCACGTTTGCAGTCACGGCTTTAGGCATCCCAAATAAATGCAGGGTTTGGTCTATGATGTGGAAGCCGAGATCATATAGCGTACCAGTGGCAGTGCCTTCTTTTTCCCGCCACCGCGCTTGAATTTCAGGTCTGTAGCGGTCATAGGATACTTGATATGTATTGATATCTTCAAGGGATCCCTCAGAGATCAGCTTTTTAATCGTTAAAAAATCGTTATCCCAGCGTCGGTTATGATATACGCTTAATAATACGCCTTTTTCATCGGCAGCCCTTTTTAATGTTTCCCCCTCTTCGGCCGTTGCTGTCATTGGTTTTTCCATCACAACATGTTTTCCGGCCTGTATGCATGCCATAGCATGCTCGTAATGAAGGCCGCTCGGGGTGGTGACAATGACAAGCTCAATGGCAGGGTCATTTGTGATTTCCTCAAGCTCATGCACAACCTCAGCATCTGGAAAATCCCGATTCACTTCTTCTGTCCGTGATGTCATGATTTTGCTGATGTGATACTCATCCAGAACAGCCAGCAGCGGCCCGTGAAAAACAGAACCGGACAATCCGTATCCTAATATCCCAACCTTTATTGTATCCACTTTTCTTCTCCCCTTTAAAAGCGTTTTCATCAGAAGTATATACCCTCCTGATCAAATGGTAAAACCAAACTGATTCATTTTTTGCGGCGGCATGCTTAGACAACCGTTTGGACAATCAGTATAATGGGAATTAATATCATTAAACAGAGGTGTACGCATGGAAAAGCATAACGAACATAAAACATTAAACCATAAAAGCTCGAAAGAAAAAGAACAGATTACAAACCGGCTAAAGCGGATTGAGGGTCAAGTCAGAGGCATTCAAAACATGGTGGAAAACGACAGATATTGTGTAGATATTCTTGTGCAGATTTCAGCTGTTCAGGCGGCAATGAAAAATGTGGCGCTTCATTTGCTTGAGGATCATGCCCATCATTGTGTAGCAGATGCCATCAAAAGCGGAGACGGGGAACAGGCCATTTCTGAGCTTTTGGACGTATTTAAAAAGTTCACAAAATCATAAAGCGTTTTTTTATTGTAATACCCTACGGGGGTATGGTAGGATGAAGATAGAAAGAATAAACAGGAGGAATTGATATGGAACAAAAAACATTGCAAGTTGAAGGAATGTCTTGTCAGCACTGCGTCAAAGCAGTAGAAACAAGCGTAGGAGAACTGGACGGCGTCAGTGCCGTTCATGTCAATCTGGAAGCGGGTAAAGTCGATGTTTCGTTTGATGCTGACAAAGTATCAGTCAAAGATATTGCGGATGCGATAGAAGATCAGGGCTATGATGTAGCCAAGTGATTCAAGGTATCGCGCCTTTAGGGAGGCGTGATATTTCTTTCATTTTTATATACCCCCCAGGTGTATATAAAGGAGTGAGTATGTTGAGTGAACAAAAGGAAATCGCGATGCAGGTCTCTGGTATGACCTGTGCGGCATGTGCTGCCAGAATTGAAAAAGGCCTGAAGCGGATGCCCGGTGTCACAGATGCAAATGTTAATCTGGCAACGGAAACATCAAATGTAATCTACGATCCTGCTGAAACAGGGACTGCAGCGATTCAAGAAAAAATAGAGAAGCTGGGCTATCACGTCGTTACAGAAAAAGCTGAATTCGATATTGAAGGCATGACCTGTGCAGCTTGCGCCAATCGGATTGAAAAGCGGCTTAACAAAATAGAAGGCGTCGCAAACGCTCCAGTAAACTTCGCTTTAGAAACAGTTACGGTCGAATACAATCCAAAAGAAGCGTCTGTCGGCGATTTGAAAGAAGCGGTAGATAAGCTTGGATATAAGCTAAAGTTGAAGGGTGAACAGGACAGTGAGGCTGCTGCTACTAAAAAGAAAGAAGAACGGAAGCAAACGGCGAGACTGATTTTTTCAGCTGTCCTGTCATTTCCATTGCTTTGGGCGATGGTGAGCCATTTTACATTTACATCATTCATTTGGGTACCGGATATATTTCTCAATCCGTGGATGCAATTTACGCTGGCGACACCAGTCCAGTTTCTGATCGGCTGGCCGTTTTATGTGGGTGCGTATAAGGCGCTCAGAAATAAAAGCGCCAATATGGATGTACTGGTCGCCCTCGGTACGACGGCTGCTTACGCTTATAGTCTTTATCTTACTTTTCAAAGCCTTGGCTCTCACGGGCATACAGACGGCCTTTACTATGAAACAAGCGCGATTTTGCTGACGCTGATTTTATTAGGCAAGTTGTTTGAAACAAAAGCAAAAGGCCGTTCCTCGGATGCGATTAAAAAGCTGATGAAGCTTCAAGCGAAAACAGCGACTGTTGTAAGAGACGGACAGGAGCAAATAATCCCGATCGACGAAGTGCTTGTTAATGACATTGTTTACGTCAAACCTGGCGAACGAATTCCTGTCGACGGAGAAGTGGTTGAAGGCCGCTCAGCGGTTGACGAATCGATGATTACAGGAGAAAGTCTTCCTGTTGACAAAAATCCTGGTGACAGCGTGACAGGTTCAACCGTTAACGCAAACGGTTTCCTGAAAATTAAAGCTGTCAACGTCGGAAAGGATACTGCGCTTTCTCATATCATCAAAATTGTTGAGGAAGCACAAGGGTCAAAAGCGCCGATCCAGCGTCTCGCTGACCAGATTTCAGGCATTTTTGTGCCAATTGTATTGGGGATTGCCGTTCTCACTTTTCTCATTTGGTACCTTTGGGCGGCTCCTGGCGACTTTGCTGAAGCGATCAGCAAGTTCATTGCGGTTCTTGTCATTGCCTGTCCTTGCGCCCTCGGTCTTGCCACTCCGACGAGCATAATGGCTGGATCTGGACGCGCTGCTGAATTCGGGATTTTATTTAAAGGCGGCGAGCATTTAGAAAAAACACATCGTCTCGATACCATTGTTCTTGATAAAACCGGAACCGTGACAAATGGGAAGCCGCGTCTGACGGATGCCATTCCATTCGGCCATTTTGAAGAAAAAGATTTGCTTCAATTTGCAGCGGCAGCCGAAACGGGATCAGAGCATCCGCTTGGCGAAGCGATTATTGCTGGCGTGAAAGATAAAGGGCTTGAGATACCGAAGCTTACCCGCTTTGAAGCAAAAGTCGGCGCAGGCATTTTGGCTGAAGCCGGAGGAAAAAGCATTCTCGTCGGCACAAGAAAATTAATGGAGAGCGAACAGGTCGAGCATGGGGCTCTTCTCGCCAAAATGGAAGAGCTAGAGGCAGAAGGGAAAACAGTTATGCTTGTATCCATTGATGGAGAAGCAGCTGGGCTAGTAGCGGTTGCAGATACGATTAAGGACACGTCGCGGAAGGCTGTTGCCCGTCTGAAAGAGTTGGACCTTGATGTCATCATGATGACAGGAGACAATCGCAGAACCGCAGAAGCCATCGCGAAGGAAGCGGGAATTGCGAATATCATTGCGGAAGTTCTTCCTGAACAAAAGGCGGCGGAAATTGTCCGCCTGCAAAAAGAAGGCCGCCAGACAGCAATGGTAGGCGACGGAATTAACGATGCGCCGGCGCTTGCCACAGCTGATATCGGCATGGCGATTGGAACTGGCACGGACATTGCCATGGAAACAGCAGACATTACACTTATTCGCGGCGATCTAAACAGCATTGCCGACGCAATCCGCATGAGCAGATTGACAATGAAAAACATTAAACAAAATTTATTCTGGGCGCTTGGCTATAACAGCCTCGGCATCCCAGTCGCAGCACTTGGATTTTTAGCACCGTGGATAGCAGGAGCAGCAATGGCATTCAGCTCCGTCTCCGTTGTTCTGAATGCTCTTCGTCTTCAGAAAGTAAAATAAAAAACCGGCCATATGCCGGTTTTTGTTTTTTATTGACACTTTCTTGGAAAACAACATATAATAGGTATAACTTGTATATGAGTATATGCTCATATATATTAAAATGAATGCAATACTCATTGATACGCTTTGAAGAGGGAACCCTAAATCGGAAGGTAAGGTGAGACTAGTGAAACAGGAATACGTTCTGGACGGTTTGGATTGCAGCAATTGTGCCCAAAAAATCGAAAATGGAGTCAAAGGCATAAAAGGCATTGACGGATGCGCGGTAAATTTTGCGGCAAGCACCTTAACTGTCTCAGCCGATGGGAAAGAAGAGCAATGGGTTACGAACAAAGTAGAGAAAAAAGTGAAATCAATTGATCCGCATGTAACGGTTCGCCAAAAGCATATAAAGAAATCAGCTGATGATGGCTATCGTAATCGAATGGTCAATATGCTGATCAGAATGGCGGCGGCTGTCATTCTCGGCGCAGCGGCATATTTGGTTCATTCGGGAACCATTGAATTTTTCCTTTTCCTCGGTGCTTATTTGATTATCGGCGGTGATATTATGATCCGCGCAGTCAAAAACATCATCCGCGGTCAGGTGTTTGATGAGCATTTCTTAATGGCTCTTGCCACAATCGGCGCCTTTCTGATTCAGCAATACCCTGAGGGGGTCGCCGTTATGCTGTTTTATCAAATCGGTGAGCTTTTTCAAGGAGCCGCGGTCAGCCGTTCCAGAAAATCAATTAGTGCGTTAATGGACATACGGCCTGATTACGCCAATCTCAAAACAAAGAACGGCATCGAACAGGTTTCCCCGGAGGACGTTCAGACAGGAGACATCATTGTGGTTAATCCGGGAGAAAGCATACCCCTGGACGGTAAAGTCGTGCAAGGGTCAGCGATGGTTGATACATCTGCTTTAACAGGTGAGTCCGTTCCGAGAAAAGCTGCGGAAGGACAAGATGTAATGTCAGGCTTTATCAATCAAAACGGCGTTCTGCATATTGAAGTCACAAAGGGCTATCAGGAATCAGCAGTATCAAAAATATTAGACTTGGTTCAGAATGCGAGCAGCCGTAAAGCCCGGACAGAAAACTTTATCACGAAGTTTGCCAAGTATTATACACCTGCTGTTGTGATCATTGCGGTATTGCTGGCCTTTGTTCCGCCGCTTGTTCTTTCTGGCGCCGCGCTTTCTGATTGGGTGTACCGCGCGCTTATCTTTTTAGTGATCTCTTGTCCTTGTGCGCTTGTTGTCTCTATTCCGCTCGGTTTCTTCGGCGGAATCGGAGCGGCCTCAAAGGCCGGAGTGCTTGTAAAGGGAAGCAATTATTTAGAAGCTTTGAATCAAGTCAAATACGCTGTGTTTGATAAAACAGGAACATTAACAAAAGGCAGCTTTGAAGTGATAGAAATCAAACCTGCTGAAGGATTTACAAAGGAAAGTTTACTTGAAGCGGCGGCATATGCTGAGCTTCATTCACAGCATCCGATTGCTGAATCTGTGCGTAAAGCTTACGGGAAAATGCTTTCCTCCGATGAGATTGAGTCATACGAAGAAATCTCTGGCCACGGCATTTTTGCAAAGGTAAATGGAACTGAGATCCTTGCTGGGAATAAAAAGCTCATGGAAAGAGAACAAATTGAGGATGTCCCGGATGAAAATGCTGGAACAATCGTACACGTTGCTGTTGATCAACGCTATGCCGGAGCAATCATCATAGCGGATGAGATAAAGGAAGACGCAGCACAAGCGGTTGCTGATCTGAAGTCGCTTGGGATCAAACAGACAGCTATGCTGACGGGTGATTCGAAACAAACGGGAGAAGCCGTCGGAAAACAGCTTGGGATTGGTGAGGTATATGCAGAGCTGCTGCCGCAAGATAAAGTCGCGCAGGTCGAAGCATTAGAAGCTAAGCTTTTGCCTAATGAAAAACTCATTTTTGTCGGTGACGGTATCAATGATACACCAGTGCTTGCCCGCGCAGATATAGGGATCGCGATGGGAGGCCTTGGCTCAGACGCCGCGGTAGAAGCCGCAGACATCGTGCTGATGACAGATCAGCCCTCAAAAATAGCGGAAGCGATTCGGATTGCGAAACGGACACGGCGAATCGTGTGGCAAAACATCGGCTTTGCTTTAGGTGTGAAAGCGATCTTTCTTATTCTTGGTGCATTTGGAATTGCAACCATGTGGGAAGCTGTTTTCTCTGATGTCGGCGTTACACTGCTTGCTGTGGCGAACGCCATGCGCGTCATGCGTCTCAAAAACAAATAAATTGTCGGAGAGAATTCATTTTTTCGGGGTTTTCTTATCGGCGCTTGTCTTGTTAAAATAAAGAAGTGGGTCAATTGCGATCCGCTTCTTTTTTAATTTTAAAACGATGAGGTGTCGGAGTGAAAAAGAAACAGCAGTCTTCTGCGAAATTCGCGGTCATCCTTACGGTTGTGGTTGTTGTATTGCTAGCAGCCATTGTCATCATTAATAACAAAACGGAACAAGGCAATGATGCGGTTTCCGGACAGCCGTCTATCAAAGGGCAGCCTGTGCTTGGCAAGGACGATGCACCGGTAACTGTAGTAGAATTCGGAGATTACAAATGTCCGTCTTGCAAGGTGTTTAACAGTGACATCTTTCCAAAAATACAAAAAGACTTTATTGATAAGGGCGATGTGAAATTTTCTTTCGTGAACGTCATGTTCCATGGAAAAGGTTCAAGGTTAGCGGCTCTTGCATCTGAAGAAGTATGGAAGGAAGACCCTGACTCTTTCTGGGATTTCCATGAAAAGCTGTTCGAAAAACAGCCGGATACGGAACAGGAATGGGTAACCCCAGGCCTCCTTGGTGATCTTGCAAAAAGCACCACAAAGATAAAACCTGAGACGCTCAAGGAAAATCTTGATAAGGAAACATTCGCTTCTCAAGTGGAAAAGGATTCTGACCTTAATCAAAAAATGAACATACAGGCAACACCGACGATTTACGTCAATGATAAAGTGATCAAAAATTTTGCGGATTATGATGAAATCAAAGAGACAATAGAAAAAGAGCTGAAAGGGAAGTAACGATATGAAAAATAGAATCGTATTTTTATATGCTTCCTGGGTTGTGGCTCTTATCGCTATGCTGGGCAGCCTGTATTTCAGTGAAATCAGAAAGTTTATTCCATGTGAACTGTGCTGGTACCAGCGTATCCTCATGTATCCGCTCGTATTGATTTTAGGCATCGCCACCTTTCAAGGGGACACACGAGTGAAAAAATATGTGCTCCCGATGGCGATTATAGGGGCATTCATTTCGATCATGCATTACTTAGAGCAAAAAGTGCCCGGCTTTAGCGGCATTAAGCCATGTGTCAGCGGCGTGCCGTGCTCGGGCCAATATATTAACTGGTTTGGTTTTATTACGATTCCATTCCTGGCCCTGATTGCTTTTATCCTGATTATCATTTTTATGTGCCTGCTGAAAGGCGAAAAATCTGAATAACAAAAAAAGCGCCCGCGTATGCCGGACGCTTTTTTAATTTCGCAAACTCATGTCCATCAGCAATAGCCGTATTCCCTCTAAATTTATCTTTTTTTCTCATAAAAATGTTATTGATTTTACGCTGGAGCGATTATAAAATCTAGAGGTCGTCAGAAAATTTAACAAACATAAAAGGGAGTCATCAGAATGGCTTGGGAGCTGCTCAGTGTGATTGGCATCATTGCGTTTGCAGTCAGCGGCGCAATTGTTGCGATGGAAGAGGAATATGATATTTTAGGAGTTTATATATTAGGGATTGTCACCGCTTTTGGAGGAGGAGCGATCCGCAATTTGCTGATCGGTGTTCCGGTGTCAGCGCTATGGGAGCAGGGAGCGTACTTTCAAATCGCGCTTTTATCTATTACAATTGTGTTTCTGTTTCCGAAGCTGCTGCTGAAGCATTGGAATAAGTGGGGCAATTTATCAGATGCGATCGGCCTCGCTGCCTTTGCTATCCAAGGCGCACTGTATGCTGTCAAAATGGGCCATCCGCTTAGTGCCGTGATCGTGGCTGCGGTGCTGACGGGAAGCGGGGGCGGAATCATCCGTGACCTTCTTGCCGGGCGCAAACCGCTTGTGCTGAAGGCAGAAATTTATGCAGTCTGGGCGGCTCTCGGCGGTTTAATCGTCGGCTTGGGCTGGCTGGGGAACTCGTTCGGCTTATACGTTCTGTTTTTCGTGCTCGTTGTTTGCCGGGTTTGTTCCTATATGTTTAATTGGAAGCTGCCAAACCGTTCTTTTCGCTTAGATAGTCAGTAAAATAAAAGAAACCTCTCCGTCATGGAGAGGTTTCTTTTATGGTAGCCTGCCGGGATCAAATAAAAAGTCCTTTTCGAATGCTGACCGCGCAGAGCAAAGCTATTGAAAATTAATAGGTAGCCCAAAAGGTATAGCTGATGGTTTTTTTAGTTCCTGAGTTAGTGAATTTGAATCTGTATTTTGTTTTGTAGCTATTAGAAGCTTGTTTGTAACTTAAATTTGTAGAGCCTTTTTTCGTTGCGTAAAAAGTTTTAACATTTTTCCAGCCTTTATTTGTCTTTTGTTGCAGAGTTGCTGTAATTTTCCCGCTGCCTGATCCGTTTGCTGTCATGTTGGCCCAAGTTCCTTGTCCTGGATAATAAATATGAAATGTTGGCGAGTAAGTATAGTTTTTAAATGAGCCCGAATGGTAATGAGTACTCCATATTTGCCCTTTTTTAACCCAATCTTTAGCTTCCGCTTTGTTGTTTACTAGGTCAATAGCAGTAAAACTTGTTACGGCTACGACGAATGCCAGCAACATCATAGATAGCTTTTTCTTCACTGAGTATTTCCTCCTAACTAATTCTGATTCTTTCTTCATGTTTATATCATAAACCGAGAGAAATAATGTAACATCGTCCTATTCTCCCAAATGAAAAACTTCAATTTGTTGAAATATGTCGAAATTGGATGGAAAATGACTATTTTACTGCGACTATAGATACGATAGCAAGGATGTAGTTGCTTTATGGAAGATGACAATAACAGCCAGTTTAGTCATTCTTCACGTTAGATGAACAGACAAACACGGTAAAGCTCTGCGGTGTTTTTAAAATGAAAAAGAAATATTATATCGAAGATTGAATGGAATAAGGAATCGATACTGATGAAAGAGAAGAGTCGCAACCTAAGAAAAGCACGTCCAACAGTGATCAATGTGAAATTTTAAAATAAAAAACCGATCTCGAGTTGAAATCGGTTTTTTAATGCATATAAATAACCCAAACCTTGAACGATATTGGGTGAATGTGCTATTATAAATTGTATTTGCCAGTTTTCATCATATATTTAATATATGTATCCAATTATATTTTACAGTATTTCATCTATGTTTGTCAACTATTTTCTGGAGGTGCCGTTCATGAATCAGCAGGATAAGGAATGGAAGGAAGAGCAGTCGAGAATAGATGAGGTGCTGCAGGAGCTCGAAAAAAAAGAGCGGTTTCTGGAAACGTCTGCGGGCGGGTTGAAGCATGATATCATCGGATTAAGAAAAAGCTTTTGGGAAGATGTTAAGGTTAATTTTGATGATGCCCATGAAGCGATTGAAACGATGGCAAGCATTAAGCAGCAGGCAGAGCTGCTGTCTGATCGGGAACAGAATCATCGGCGCATGGATCAGCAGCTCAAACGAATTCATCAATTAAAAAAATCGCCTTATTTCGGCCGGATTGATTTTATTGAAAACGGCGAGGAACAGGCAGAGCGAATTTATATCGGTTTAGCTTCCTGTTTGGATGAGAAGGAGGAACACTTTCTGATTTATGACTGGAGGGCGCCGATATCAAGTTTGTACTACAATTATTCCCCAGGAAAAGCGGAGTACGAGGTGCCCGGTGAAACGATAGAAGGGGAGATGGTGCTGAAACGCCAGTTTATGATCAAAAACGGCACTCTCAAGGCGATGTTTAATACCGATATGACGATTGGTGATGAAATGCTGCAAGAGGTATTAAGCCATCACTCCGATACCCAAATGAAAAACATCGTGTCTACGATTCAGAAAGAACAAAATCAGATTATCCGTAATGAAAAAAGCAAGGTCCTGATCGTGCAGGGAGCGGCTGGCAGCGGGAAAACATCGGCTGCGCTTCAGCGTGTCGCTTATTTGTTATACAGGCACCGCGGCGTCATTGATGCCGGACAAATCGTTTTGTTTTCTCCCAACTTCTTATTTAACAGCTATGTCTCCTCTGTTTTGCCGGAGTTAGGAGAAGAGAATATGGAGCAGGCGACGTTTCAGGAATATATCGAGCATCGTCTTGGCCGCAAGTTCAAATGTGAAAGCCCCTTTGATCAGCTCGAATATTGCCTGACCGAAACAAAGGAAGGCGATTTTCCAACAAGGCTTGCGGGAATCACATGGAAGGCGGGTTTATCCTTTCAGCAATTCATTAATGAATACGTCACACGGCTTTCCTCTGAAGGGATGATTTTTAAAAATATTATATTCCGCGGACAAAAGCTGATCACAAAGGAGCAAATTCAATCCTATTTTTACTCATTGGATCAAAATCACTCCATTCCGAATCGGATGGAGCAAACCGCGAAGTGGCTGCTGAGTGAGCTTAACAAGCTTGAGAAAAAGGAACGGCGAAAGGATTGGGTCGTTCATGAAGCTGAGCTGCTTGACAAAGAGGACTACCTGGACGTGTACAAAAAACTGCAGGAAAGGAAACGGTTCAGCGAGAGTACGTTTAACGATTATCAAAGAGAGCAGCAGCTGCTTGCCGCCATCATTGTGAAAAAAGCTTTCAAACCGCTCAAACAGGCAGTCAGGCTCCTTGCATTTCTTGATGTTACACAGCTGTATTTGCAATTGTTTTCTGGCTGGGGAGGAAAATTTCAGGATGAGAAGATGGCCGTGATAGGCGAGCTGACCCGTTTGGCATTTACGGATAATAAATTGCTCTATGAGGACGCGGCACCGTTTCTTTATATGCAGGATCTGATTGAGGGCAGAAAGAAAAATACGAAGATCAAACATCTATTTATTGACGAAGCCCAGGACTATTCACCGTTTCAGATGGCTTACATGAGAAGCATTTTTCCGGCTGCCAGCATGACAGTGCTCGGTGATATCAATCAGTCCATCTACGCGCATACCATACACGGGGATCAGCGTATGGATGCGTGCTTTGAGGATGATCCTGCTGAGTATGTTCGTTTAAAGAGAACATACAGATCAACAAGGCAGATTGTCGAGTTTACCAAAGCGATGCTTCAAGATGGAGCGGATATTGAGCCATTTAATAGAAGCGGGGAAATGCCGCTCGTTGTCAAAACTGAAGGACATGAGAGCCTTTGCCAAAAGCTCGCGCAAGAAATTGGCCGGCTCAAGAAAAAAGGGCACGAAACAATAGCCGTCATCTGCAAGACTGCGCAGCAATGCATACAGGCACACGCCCACATGAGTGAATATACAGATGTTCGCCTGATTCATAAAGAAAATCAAACATTCCAAAAGGGTGTTTGCGTGATTCCGGTGTATTTAGCGAAGGGAATTGAATTTGACGCAGTGCTTGTCTATGATGCATCTGAAGAACACTATCATACAGAGCACGACCGCAGGCTTTTATATACTGCGTGCACCCGTGCGATGCACATGCTGGCGGTATTTTATACAGGTGCAGCCAGTCCGTTTGTAACCGCTGTGCCGCCTCACTTATATCAGATTGCTGAATGAAGAGAAGGGAGTCCTTCTCTTTTTTTTATTTACATGAAGCATAGCCGTTTTATCATTAGGATTCTTAATAGTTATCATCATGTAAATATATTTTACTTAAGCCTAGTATTCCGGTAAAGTTCAATTAGATGCAATTTTCGATCAGTTTATAACTTTGTGAGGTGGATATGTTGCAACTTCAGGTAATGAACAGTCCGTTTAATCAGGAGCAGGCAGAGCTCCTTAACCGCCTTCTGCCGACCTTGACCGAATCCCAGAAAATCTGGCTGAGCGGATATTTATCCGCTCAATCTGTTTCCGCCCAAGAAACTGCGGGTGCGCCGGCGGCAGCTCTGTCTGCGGAAGCACCGGCACCGGCCGTTTCAAAAGAAGTGACCGTTCTTTATGGTTCACAGACGGGAAACGCACAGGGGCTTGCAGAAAATGCCGGCAAGCAGCTTGAACAGAGCGGTTTTCAAGTGACCGTCTCATCCATGAGCGATTTTAAGCCGAATCAGCTGAAGAAGGTAACCAATCTTTTAATCGTCGTCAGTACGCATGGAGAAGGCGAGCCGCCTGATAACGCACTGTCGTTTCATGAATTTCTGCACGGAAGACGGGCGCCTAAGCTTGAAGACCTGCGCTTTTCCGTTTTGGCGCTTGGTGACAGTTCGTATGAGTTTTTCTGCCAGGCAGGGAAAGAATTTGATCAGCGCTTAGAAGAACTCGGCGGAAAACGGATTTCTCCGCGCGTTGATTGCGATCTTGACTATGATGAACCGGCAGCCGAATGGCTTGAGGGTGTATTGAAAGGATTAAATGAAGCTGGGGGCGGAAGCGCCGCGCCTGCGCCGGCGGCTGTGTCTCAAACCGGTGAGTCTTCGTATTCCAGAACAAACCCGTTTCGGGCTGAAGTGTTAGAAAATTTAAATTTAAACGGCAGAGGATCAAATAAAGAAACACGCCATGTGGAGCTGTCTCTTGAAGGATCTGGCCTGACTTACGAGCCTGGTGACAGCCTCGGCGTCTATCCGGAAAACGATCCGGAACTTGTCGAGCTGCTCCTTAAGGAAATGAATTGGGACCCGGAAGAAATTGTGACGCTTAATAAGCAAGGTGATGTCCGTCCGCTGAAAGAAGCGCTGATTTCTCACTATGAGATTACCGTTCTCACAAAACCGCTTCTTGAACAGGCAGCTCAGCTGACAGGGAACGATGAACTTAGAGAACTTTTAGCCCCGGGAAATGAGGAGAATGTAAAAGCCTATATTGAAGGGCGCGATTTGCTTGATCTCGTCCGTGACTATGGCCCATTTAGTGTATCTGCGCAGGAGTTTGTCTCGATTTTGCGAAAAATGCCAGCCCGCCTTTATTCGATTGCAAGCAGTTTATCCGCAAATCCGGATGAAGTGCATGTAACAATCGGCGCAGTCCGCTACGATGCGCACGGCCGTGAACGAAAAGGCGTCTGCTCGATTTTGTGCGCGGAACGTCTGCAGCCGGGAGACACACTGCCGGTTTATGTACAGCACAATCAAAACTTTAAGCTGCCGAAAGACCCTGAAACACCGATTATCATGGTGGGCCCTGGGACAGGCGTCGCACCTTTCCGTTCCTTTATGCAGGAGCGTGAGGAGACGGGAGCGGAAGGAAAGGCATGGATGTTCTTTGGCGATCAGCACTTTGTCACGGATTTCCTTTACCAGACAGAGTGGCAGAATTGGCTCAAAGACGGTGTGCTGACAAAAATGGATGTGGCGTTCTCACGTGATACGGAAGAAAAAGTATATGTGCAGCACCGCATGCTTGAACATAGCGCAGAATTGTTTGAATGGCTTCAAGAAGGAGCGGCTGTTTACATTTGCGGAGATGAAAAGCACATGGCGCATGACGTCCATCACACATTGCTTGAAATTATCGAAAAAGAAGGCAATATGAGCCGCGAAGAAGCGGAGGCTTATCTTGCCGATATGCAGCAGCAAAAACGCTATCAGCGTGATGTATATTGATTTGACTTGAAAGGAGTTTTTCAACATGGTGACCAAAATTTTAAAAGCACCGGACGGCTCTCCAAGTGATGTTGAACGCATAAAAAAAGAAAGTGATTATTTGCGCGGCACGCTGAAAGAAGTGATGCTCGATCGAATCAGTGCCGGAATTCCGGATGATGACAACCGCCTGATGAAACACCACGGCAGTTATTTGCAGGATGACCGCGACCTCCGAAATGAACGCCAAAAGCAGAAGCTTGAGCCCGCATATCAGTTCATGCTGCGCGTGCGTATGCCAGGGGGTGTCTCAACGCCTGAACAATGGCTTGTCATGGATGACCTGTCCCAGAAATACGGGAACGGCACATTAAAATTGACGACACGTGAAACGTTCCAAATGCACGGGATTCTGAAATGGAACATGAAGAAAACCATTCAGACGATCCACTCAGCACTTTTGGATACGATCGCAGCCTGCGGAGACGTAAACCGTAACGTCATGTGTGCATCAAACCCTTATCAATCTGAAATCCACTCAGAGGTATACGAGTGGTCTAAAAAATTAAGTGATGATCTGCTGCCGCGGACGAGAGCCTATCATGAAATTTGGCTTGATGAGGAAAGAGTTGCCGGCACGCCGGAGGAAGAAGTCGAGCCAATGTACGGACCGCTCTATCTGCCGCGGAAGTTTAAAATCGGTATTGCCGTTCCGCCGTCTAATGATATTGACGTCTTTTCACAAGATCTCGGATTCATTGCGATTGTCGAGGATGGCAAGCTGATCGGTTTTAACGTGGCAATCGGCGGCGGTATGGGAATGACGCATGGCGATACTGCGACATATCCGCAATTAGCCAAGGTGATCGGATTCTGCCGGCCTGAGCAAATGTATGACGTTGCTGAAAAAACGATTACGATTCAGCGTGATTACGGCAACCGTTCTGTCCGTAAAAATGCGCGGTTCAAATACACAGTTGACCGCCTCGGTTTAGAAAACGTAAAAGAAGAATTGGAAAACCGTCTCGGCTGGAGCCTGGAAGCAGCGAAGCCGTATCATTTCGATCATAACGGCGACCGCTACGGCTGGGTGGAAGGCATCGAGGATAAATGGCATTTCACGCTGTTTGTCGAAGGCGGCCGTATAACGGATTACGATGATTATAAGCTGATGACGGGCTTGCGGGAAATCGCCAAAGTTCATACAGGTGAGTTCCGGCTGACAGCCAATCAGAACTTAATGATTGCGAACGTTTCAAGCGATAAAAAAGAAGAAATCAGTGCTTTAATTGAACAATACGGACTAACTGACGGCAAGCACCATTCAGCGCTCCGCCGCAGCTCGATGGCGTGCGTCGCTCTTCCGACCTGCGGATTGGCAATGGCTGAAGCAGAACGTTATTTGCCGACCCTGTTAGATAAGATTGAAGAGATTATTGACGAAAACGGCCTTCGTGATCAGGAAATCACCATTCGCATGACAGGATGCCCGAACGGCTGCGCACGTCATGCGCTCGGTGAGATCGGATTTATCGGAAAGGCGCCGGGCAAATATAATATGTATCTTGGCGCTGCGTTTGACGGAAGCCGTTTAAGCAAAATGTATCGTGAAAACATCGGTGAAGCAGACATTTTAAGCGAGCTGCGCGTCCTTCTTTCCCGCTATGCGAAAGAACGCGAGGAAGGCGAGCATTTCGGTGACTTTGTCATCCGTGCGGGCATTATTAAAGCAACAACTGACGGTACGAATTTTCATGATTGAGAAAACTAAGAAGAGAGACAGGGAATAGCTTCCTGTCTCTTTTTTCTGTAATTTGCTCTGCTGCAAAAAAGTTCACTGTGAGCATATCATGAGAAAAAATACCCTAAAAAGGGTACTATAAAAGAAGACAAGTGTGGAGGGAACTCCTGCGAAACCACATAGCGGATGCAAGGCCAGACTAGCTTAGCGGCTTTTAGACAAACAGATTTTTTGGCTCATCATGCCGACACACAACAGACGAAGGAGGTCATGCATTTGGACATATTTTTAGTTGTGCTCGTATTATTAACGATTATTGCGATTTCTAATATCGTGAACCGGTTTATTCCGTTTATTCCGGTGCCGCTGATTCAAGTGGCTCTTGGGATTCTTGCCGCCTCATTTCCACAGGGACTTCATTTTGAATTAAACACCGAATTGTTTTTTGTTCTGTTTATCGCGCCTCTGCTATTTAATGATGGAAAGAGGACACCGCGGGCAGAGCTTTGGAATTTAAGGGCTCCGATTTTATTGCTTGCACTCGGCCTTGTATTTGCGACTGTGATTGTAGGCGGCTACACGATTCACTGGATGATTCCTGCTATTCCGCTGGCAGCGGCCTTTGGACTTGCGGCCATTCTTTCACCGACTGATGTCGTCGCTGTCAGCGCATTATCAGGAAGAGTGAAAATGCCAAAAGGGATTCTTCGCCTGCTGGAAGGTGAGGGGCTGATGAATGACGCATCAGGTCTGGTGGCCTTTAAGTTTGCGATTGCAGCGGCAGTGACTGGTGCATTTTCATTAGCACAAGCGGCTGTCAGCTTTGTCTTTATTTCTCTCGGAGGCTTGCTGTGCGGGGTTGTCATTTCATTTTTGATTATTCGTTTTCGCCTATTTCTGCGCCGCCTTGGCATGCAGGATGTCACGATGCATATGCTGATTCAAATTCTGACGCCGTTTGTGATTTATTTGGCAGCTGAAGAAATCGGCGTTTCCGGCATTTTAGCTGTTGTGGCTGGCGGTATTACCCATGCGGTTGAACAGGATCGTCTGGAATCTACGATGATCAAGCTGCAAATCGTCTCCTCAAGTACGTGGAACATTATTTTATTTATTTTGAACGGCCTGGTCTTCGTTATTCTCGGCACGCAAATCCCTGATGTTATTTCTGTTATCTTTAACGACACTGCCATCAGCAACATGAAGGTGATCGGCTATATCCTAGTCATCACATTTACGTTAATGCTCCTGAGATTCCTGTGGGTGCTGTTCTTCTGGAACGGCAAATGGTTCTTTAATAAAGATCAGAACATCTATAAACCGGGTCTTCGTTCGACGCTGTTAATTTCGATTTCCGGTGTGCGTGGAGCAGTAACGCTTGCAGGTTCTTTTTCCATTCCGTATTTCCTGGAGGACGGCACGCCGTTTCCGGAAAGAAATCTGATTCTCTTTTTAGCAGCCGGCGTCATTTTATGCACGCTTGTCATTGCCACCGTTGTGCTGCCGATTCTGACTGAAAAAGAAGAAGAGGACGAGGAACGAAACAAGAAGCTGCTGACGGCGAGACGCAAATTGATCAAAACAGCCCTTCAAACGATTAAAGAGGACATGAATGAGACAAACAAAACGGCCTCTCTTGCGGTGATAGCTGAATACAATGAGAAAATGAAAAATCTTCGTTTTCAGCAATATACATCGTCTAATCGCATCAAAAAGCACGAGCGTAAAGTCCGTGCCCAAGGGGTTAAGGCAGAGCAAGAGGCGCTGATGAAAATGCTGGAGCGGGGAGACATCCCGGAAGAAACAGCAAATGTGCTGCAAGAACGATTTAACGAGTTGGAAATTTTGTATGCGAACCCGTTTAAAGTCGGATTATCAAAAACAAGGCTCAAGAGGCTGATGTATTGGATTTTCTTCGGTGAACATAAAAAGCCGGAGATGTCGATTTTAAATGAAGCGGGATTGATACGGGCAACAAGAGTGAAAACGGCAAAAGCAGCGATAGAATATCTGGAAAAACATAAGACGGAAGAGCATAAAGAAGTGTTTTTATCTGTCATTACATTCTATAAGCAGTTAATTTTCAGGCTGGAGCACAGCCATCATGAGTTAAAATCAAGTGCCCATTTTGAAAATCAGAAGCTGGAAGTGAAGCTGAAGGCTGTGCAGGCGATCAGAAATGAAATTCAAACGCTCTTTGAGGAGAGGGAAATTTCCCGGGACATTTCCCATGAGCTTCGCCAATACATTAATGATGTCGAAGCCGCCATGCTTGAAGGCGGCGAATAAATGCAGCAAAAAAGCTGGTGCGTTAGAGCGCCAGCTTTTTTTATATTAAGGGCGATGAAATGCGACAGTGCTGCCATCCCGGTCGAACCAGCCTCTGAAGGCCCAGTTGATCCAGCCGCCATCGCCTTTGTTTGTAAAGGTTCCGTCTTCAAATACCCAAATGCCATACGTAATGCCGTCGTAAACGGCTGAGCCGTAAAATTGCACACCGTTCAAATGATCTTCATATTCCTGGCTTAAATTAAAAACCATGACATTATATTTTTGGCCGGATGCGTAGAAGGAAGACTCCATGAGGTTTTTCACAAACCCATCCCTGTTCTGTGCGGATTTGATAGCATCAGCGATCTGGTTGGCAATTCCAAGTACATCCAGGTTGACGTTTAAACCTACATCAGCGGCAGTTGTTCCAGCAGTAGTTGTCTGCGACATCTTCGGAGCAGGATTTTCTTCAGCGGAAGCAAAGGACAAAGGGGCAATTGTCAAAGCGGCACCAAGAGCAAGTGTCATTGGGATACGAATACGTTTCAAGTTGTTTCCTCCTTTGTTTTCATTTGGTTACACTACACGCATACCCTGCTCAATGTATTTGTAATCTCAATATTGTTAAAATAGGAAAAAAATAGTGTTTGAATTTGCCTGTGCTGTGAAAAAAGAAGCAAAAAGAGGGTCTTAAGCGTATTATTGGTATCGGCTGAGAGGAATGTGAGATAATATAGACGCTTACATTTCAGTGAAAGGGTGGATGTTCAAGTGCCAACAAGTTTAAAAGATACTGTAAAGTTACATAACGGAGTTGAAATGCCTTGGTTCGGTCTGGGTGTTTTTAAAGTAGAAAACGGCAGTGAAGCGACTGAATCTGTTAAAGCTGCGATTAAAAATGGCTACCGCAGCATTGATACAGCGGCTGTCTATAAAAATGAAGAAGGTGTAGGCATCGGCATCAAAGAATCCGGTGTTGCAAGAGAAGAGCTCTTCATTACATCAAAGGTATGGAATGAAGATCAGGGCTATGACACAACGCTTGCTGCCTTTGAAAAAAGCCTGGAAAGACTTCAGCTTGATTATTTAGACTTATATTTAATCCACTGGCCTGGCAAGGATAAATATAAAGATACATGGCGCGCGCTTGAAAAGCTGTATAAAGACGGCAAAATCCGCGCGATCGGCGTCAGCAACTTCCAAGTTCATCATTTAGAAGAGCTTTTGAAAGATGCTGAAATCAAACCGATGGTGAACCAAGTTGAATTTCACCCTCGTTTGACACAAAAAGAATTAAGAGACTACTGCAAAGCGCAAGGCATTCAGCTGGAAGCGTGGTCTCCGCTCATGCAGGGACAGCTTTTGGATAACGAAGTACTGACACAGATTGCTGAAAAACACAATAAATCTGTGGCTCAAGTGATTTTGCGCTGGGATCTGCAGCATGAAGTTGTAACCATTCCAAAATCCATTAAAGAACACCGTATCATCGAAAACGCTGATATTTTTGATTTCGAATTGTCTCAAGAAGACATGGACAAAATTGACGCATTAAATAAAGATGAGCGTGTCGGCCCAAATCCTGATGAGCTTCTGTTTTAATCAAAAAACTCCCCGTTGCGGGGAGTTTTTTTAGTGCGTTTTTTTCTGTTGAATGAAAAATAGCATCAAAAAGGAAATGACAACAATACAGACGACCCACGCCCAGGCAAGGGTATTGTTGCCGGAATCCAATGCGACATATATCGCCGTCGGCAGTGTTTGCGTAACACCGGGGATGTTCCCTGCAAACATGAGTGTTGCGCCAAATTCTCCGAGCGCCCGCGCAAGGCTGAGGATGCTTCCGGTCAGCAATGAAGGATAGGCAAGCGGGACGGAGATATGGATAAACACTTTCCATCTGCTTGCGCCGTCTACCATTGCCGCACCTTGTATATCGGGGTCAATGTCAGCAAATCCGGTTTTGGCTGATTGATACATGAGCGGAAAGGCTACAACAGCCGAGGCGATCACAGCGGCCCACCAGGTGAAAATGACAGACTGCTGGAAGATCCACTCGATGGCTTGTCCGATGAAGCTGTGCTTTCCGAAAATGACGATCAAAATAAAACCGACAACAGTAGGCGGAAGAACGAGCGGAAGCATAAAACATGTTTCGAGTGCCGTTTTTCCGAAAAATGATGCCCGTGACATCCATGCTCCAGCAAGTGTTCCGAGAATAATGACAACAATTCCGGCAACTGCCGCCACCTGAAAGGAAAGCACAACGGGTGTGAAAAATTCTGAAGCGCTTATGCTACTCGGCAGTAAAGCCATATTTCTCAAATACTTTCATTGCTTCATCAGATTGCAGGTATTCGTAAAATTCCTTCGCTTCCTTACGGTGTTTTGTATCTTTTACGATTCCTAACGGATAGACAATTGGGCTGTGAGTATCTGCTTTTGCCTCGTCAATAATGTTGACCTTTTTCGAGACCAGTGCATCTGTTTTATAAACAATACCTGCGTCTACATTGCCGGTTTCAACATAAGAAAGAACTTGGCGAACGTCTTTTCCATACACAATTTTATCCTTCACTTTGTCCCATAAAGACAGCTTTGTCAGTGATTCTTTCCCATAAGCTCCTGCCGGTACGGATTCCGGAGTGCCAAGGGCAATTTTTTCTGATCCAGCCAGATTGCTGAAGCTTGTCACAGGTGAATCTCCGTTTTTCGGTACGACCAGCACAATTTCATTACCGACTAATTCAGTGCTGTCTTTTTTTGCGATATCTCCATCATCTATCAGCTTTTTAAATTTATCCTCAGCAGCTGAGAAGAACAGATCTGCTCCTGCTCCTTGAGAAATCTGTTTTTGCAAGGCGCCGGATGAGCCATAGTTATCTTGGATGGTAATATTTTGATGATCTTTTTCATAATTTTTTTGGATTTCCTCAAGTGCATCCTGCGCGCTGGCCGCAGCTGAGATGGTTAACGTTACTTTTTTCTCGCTGTCCGTTGAAGACTGGTTTGAAGAACAGCCTGCTGCAAGCAGAAAAGCGGTTAAGGCTGCGATGAAAATAGAATACTTCTTAAACATGATTGCACCCCTTATCATTAGATATAACTAATGATAACTGATTATGTTTGGTTTATGTGGGTTTTTTTACATTCGGCGAAAAGGTATAATAAAATAGGAGAGTGATGATGATGAATGAAACCTCTTCCTATACGATAGAAGAAGTTGCAGGTCTGCTGAAGGTATCAAAGCTGACCGTTTATGATTTGATTAAAAAAGGCGTGCTGCCTGCTTACCGTGTCGGAAGGCAGATGCGTGTGGATGAAGAAGATTTAAAGCAATATAAAACGAATATGAGAATGTCTCAGCCCATAGCTGCAACAGAGACGCCGAAACAGGTGCAGGAGGCTGAGCCGGACGGCAGACCGAATGTCATGATCAGCGGACAGGACATTTCGATGGATCTCCTCAGCAAGCATTTGGAGAGTGCCATTCAGGAGACGCCGCTCCGTAAATACAAAGGAAGCTTAAACAGCCTGATTGATATGTATCAAGGCAAGTGTGACATTGTCAGCCTCCATTTGTACGATGCTGAAACGGGCCAGTATAACGCGCCTTATGTAAAACGGATTTTGACAGGTGAACCGTTTTGTCTCATCAATGTCGTTCTCCGCAAAGCAGGACTGTATGTGCAAAAAGGGAATCCGAAAAACATTCAAGGCTGGAAAGACTTGAAAAGAGCCGATATCCGGATCATCAACAGGGAAAAGGGTTCTGGCGCAAGGGTGCTCCTTGATGAACAGCTTGGCTTGCTTGGTGTGAATCCGGCTGATGTAAAGGGATATGGCGATATCGTGACTGATCATTATGCTGCCGCTTCACAAGTTTCAAGCGGACAGGCTGACGTGGGAATCGGGGCACAGCACGCGGCACATATGGGACGTGTTGATTTTATCCCGCTCATCGACGAACAATATGATATCGTTGTTTTGAAAAAACATGAGCAGCTGCTGAAAGCCGTGAAGGAGATTTTGAATTCTGAGGACTACAAGGCGAATTTGTCTCATTTAAACGGCTATGAAACGAAGCTGACTGGCAAGGTGATATTGGAAACGTAAAAAATCCCTCTTGATAGAGGGATTTTTTCATTCGGAAAACCTGAGCAGGTCACCATTTAAAATTTTATCAGAGAGAGAAAGCTCTTCGTTTGCTTTCTCCTTATAAGGGAGGCACGCATCCTGATCTTCCAGCACTTCACCTGTTTTTTGGCTATAGCACGTGTTCTTTGTGTATATATAATCGTTCGTAATAAAGCTGCCGTTTCGCAGAACGGCGAATGGGGTGCGGTCGCTGGACAGCAAATCATTGCCGAATTGGATATCGCCTTTTGTCTCAACGCCGAGCAAATGCATCAGCGTCGGCCTGACGTCGACCTGTCCCCCGGCATCAGGGATGGTTTCCGGCTTTTGATCGGTGATTCCCGGGATATGTATGATAAACGGCACCCGCTGGAGCTGAACGTTGTCATACGGTGTGATTTCGTCTTTCCCTAAAAACTCAGCCATTGCCTCGTTATGGGCTTCAGAAATGCCGTAATGATCTCCCATAAATACGATCATCGAATTTTCGTATAAGCCTTCGTCTTTCAGTTTTTGGATAAAATGCTTCAATGCTTCATCCTCATAGCGAACCGTGGTCACATAGCGGTTTAACAGATCACTGCTTGAATCGAATTCATCTATCAGCTGATCCTTTTCATCAATCTCAAACGGAAAATGATTCGTTAACGTGATAAAACTGCTGTAGAACGGCTGCGGCAGGCTTTTCAGCTTTTCGGCGGACTGCTCTAAAAATTCTTTGTCTTTTAAGCCCCAGCTTGTCGATGTCCCGGGAGTGACATGAAAATCATCAACATCAAAAAAGCGGTCAATGCCAAACGTATAGTACATGACATCTCTGTTCCAAAATGTTTTATGGTTAGCATGAAAGACGGCTGAATAATAATCGTGCTGTTTCAGCGATTTATACATCGTATGAAATTGATGGTCGCTTTTCGTGAAAAAGACGGCGCCGCTAAGGGAAGGATACAGTGAGTTAGCGACGATAAATTCTGAATCTGATGTTTTGCCTTGTTCTGTTTGCTGATAGAAATGATCAAAGGAATAGCTTTTTTTAATGAGATCATTCATAAATGGGGTAATTTCTTTTCCATTTACTTTTTCATTCAGAACAAAGCTTTGGGTCGACTCAAGTGTTACAAAGATGACATTGCGCCCCTTTGCAAGACCGAATTTGCTTTGATCAGGCTTGCTGTAATCAGCCTCTGTGTAGTTTTTAATGGCAGTTATACTGTCTTCATCGGCAAAAGCTTTCGCGCTGATATTAACAGTCTGAGAAATTGTATCGTAAATATGGAACTGAAACAGACCGATGCTTTTGACTAGCATTTCCCGGTCAAAAGAATGTGCCAAAAGCTTCGGCTGCTGTACTTCTGCAAGTGCCAGTGTGCATAAAAGCATGCCGCAGGAAGCTGCATAGTACCGTTTGATCGTGCGGGGAGCGGCTTTTGTCTGTGGGTGTTTGGTTTTTCTGGCGAACAGCAGCAGAAAAACCAAGTCCACAAACAGGGCGATAAACAGAGGATGGAACAGTTCTTTTACACTGCTGCCCATATCGCTCATGTTGCTGGCCTGAAATAAAACCGGAATGGTAATAAAATCGATATAAAAGCCGTAAAAAATCGTATTGGAGATCAAGATGACAGTCAGAACCAGATTGGCAATCAGCAAAAAGGCCCGCTGCTTGTTTCCTTTCAGAAGCAGGCCGATCCCGAATAAAGGAAGAATAAAGCTGAGCGGGTTGACCAGCAGCATTAGCTCCTCCAACAGAGTATCGATTTGCAAATCAAAGCCGAGTTTATATATCACATACGTTTTGATCCACATAAATAAGATCGAAAAACATAAAAACCGCTGATTGTGAAAAAAGGTTCCTTTCATCAATATGACTCCTCACGTTTTCTTGATCATCTGCATGAAATGCTTCTTAAGTAAAACCTACTAAAAACAGCCGGTTCAGACAAGTCTCAGCACTCATGTTTAAAACATGCGCCCATGAAACAGCATATAAAAGTAGTAACATGAAGCAAGGGTCAGGCCGGCTAGCACGAGCTGCTCAGAAAAACTGCCTGTCTTCATATATAATGGAAGCCGAACGCGGATCGTTGAAGGGAATAATAATTTGATTCCGTTCACCGTCCAAGCGTCAAGAATCAAGTGGCTCGCCATTCCGATCATCAGGCCGGCTGATATGTTTTTATCTGGAATGTATGTAGAAGTGATAAAAAACATGATGAGCATAAACAGTAAGCTGTGTGTAAAGGTACGATGGCCAAAAACGGAGCTGACCACTTTCGATAAAATAGGAAATTTTCTCCCAATTTTGCTTTGTGTGTGGCAGATATCGGGTATTAATGCTCCAACCGCGCCTGACGCAGCCATAAGCACTGGATCAAATCCATAATAATAAGCCGCTGCCGTACAAGAAGCGATGCCTCCCATGATGTGTGTTTTTCCTGTCATTTGCCGCTTCTCCTTTTATCTTTTGCAAAAAATCTCTGAATTACAAATATATCAAGAGAATGTATGTTTGATCAACAGGACTTTGGACGATAAAAAATATCCCGCATAATTTTTCAGGAAAGAGGCATCTTAAACATGTACCTATTTTTTAAAAGAGGTGATACGAATGGGTTTCTTTAATAAAGATAAAGGAAAACGTTCCGAAAAAGAAAAAAACGTAATCCAAGGAGCTCTTGAAGATGCTGGTTCAGCTCTAAAAGATGATCCGCTTCAAGAAGCTGTGCAAAAAAAGAAAAATAATCGATAACCACATGCGGATAGGGCTTGGCTCTATCCGTATTTTCCATCTGTTCCCTTTGACAGATCATCCTTTCTTTGATAACCTTCTGGGAGTAACTGAATAATTAAATCCTCACTCTTTCTCAGTGAGGTAGAGGTTGCGCGGATGATGAGTCACACATGCCAGGCTGACAGGGGCTGTTAAACATGTGTAAAAGGCATCAGCGCCGAAGTGTGGAGAAAGCCGATCCTTCTCTATGCTGGGACTGTATCTGAATAAGTGCAGGACTGCCGCGTGCTTTTTCGCGGAGGGCTATCCGGAGATCAAGGGTGTGTGTTTCTTTAAGCATGGACTTTTGTTCAGGCTTTTTTTGCGTTTATATGATCTCGGGGTCTGGTCCGTACAAAGAATCATGGAGGTACTGGAATGGAACAGACAAAAAAATGGGGTTTTTGGTTATTAACGGCGTTTGTCGTTGGAAATATGGTTGGATCAGGAATTTTCTCCTTGCCGAGCTCGCTTGCTTCAATTGCGAGTCCGTTTGGAGCTACGTCCGCCTGGCTTTTGACAGGTGCCGGCGTGCTGATGATTGCACTTGTGTTCGGACACTTGTCCATTCGCAAGCCTGAACTGACAGCGGGACCGCAAAGTTATGCAAGAGCGCTGTTTTCTGACCCGAAAAAAGGCAACGCTGCCGGTTTCACAATGGTGTGGGGCTACTGGGTGGCGAGCTGGATCAGTAACGTGGCGATCATCACAAGTCTCGCCGGTTACTTGACTTCGTTCTTCCCGATCTTGGTTGATAAACGTGAGATGTTTTCGATCGGCGGGCAAGAGGTGACACTCGGCCAATTACTGACGTTTGCCGTATGTACGATCTTGTTATGGGGAACGCACGCGATTCTTGTTGCCAGCATTAACGGCGCAAGTAAATTAAACTTTGTCACAACGCTTTCTAAAGTATTAGGTTTTGTCTTCTTTATCGTTGCCGGTTTGTTTGTGTTTCAAACGACATTATTCGGTCATTTTTATTTCCCGGTTCAAGGAGAAAACGGCACAAGCATTGGAATTGGCGGCCAGGTTCATAACGCCGCGATTTCTACACTGTGGGCGTTTGTCGGAATTGAATCCGCGGTGATCCTGTCCGGCCGTGCGCGCTCTCAGCGTGATGTGAAACGTGCGACAATTACCGGCTTGCTGATTGCTTTGAGCATATATATTATTGTGACTTTAATTACGATGGGTGTTCTGCCGCATGATAAGCTTGTCGGCTCTGAAAAACCATTTGTTGATGTACTCTATGCGATTGTTGGAAACGCGGGAAGCGTGATTATGGCGCTTTTGGCTATCCTTTGTTTATTCGGAACGATGCTCGGCTGGATTTTGCTTGGCTCTGAGGTGCCATACCAAGCCGCTAAAGCAGGAGATTTCCCGGCATTTTTTGCAAAAACGAATAAAAAGGGAAGTCCGGTCATTGCACTCATTATTACAAACGTCATGTCACAGGTCTTCATTTTCTCGGTTATTTCCCGGACAATAAGTGACGCATTTACATTTTTAACGACAGCGGCTACACTTGCATATTTAATTCCGTATCTGGTATCTGCAATCTACAGCTTGAAGCTAGTCATCAAAGGTGAAACGTATGACCAGCTGAAAGGCTCCCGTGTAAGAGACGGATTGATCGCGATACTAGCGTGTGCATACTCCGTGTTTGTTATCGTAACAGGCACAGCAGATTTAACGACATTTATCCTCGGCATCGGTTTATTCTTTGTCGGCTTGATCGTTTATCCATTTGTGAGTAAAAAGTTCCAGAAAGAAAAACAAGCATAATGAAAAGACACCTGATTTGCTCAGGTGTCTTTTTTATAAAATCACAATTTCTCCTGTTAGGAATCCGTTCGTTAACCTAGCTGACAGGAAAGCTGAAATCGAAAGAAAAACCTTAAGGCACAATCGAATATGCAAAAAACGTTTTTCAGTCTCTCCAGCATAAAAAAACTGATCGCGATGAGGAGGCAGCTTAATATGAATGGCTCAAAGAAAATATCCGATATGATTCAAATTGAGCCGTTCTTATAAATCAGCAAAAGAGCCGCGGGCAGGCGGCTCTTTTGTTGATTTAGTCAAGCTTTCCGTAATAAACTTCAGTTGGCCTTCTAATGAAATCGGGTCTGTGAAATAGAAGCCAATCGGATCCATCTTGTAGACATGGCCATTTTTAACGGCGTTCAGGTTCTTCCAAATGGAGCTGTCAAATACGCCGCCATCATCACCGCCTGATTGCCATGGACCCGCGAAAATGTAATCCCCGGCGAAGTCAGGGAGCTTCTCTAGTGAAATACTTGTATAACCTGGCCCCTGGTCAATGGCTTTTTCTTTTGTCAGCTTTGTAGCCTGCAGGCCGAGGTCTTTGTAAATAATGCTTCCGCCTCTTCCAAAGTCTTTACCGAATACGTAAATGTCTTTTCCGTTCGTTTGCATAATGGAAATGGTTTTGTCACCGACCGCTTTTTTGATTTTTGTTTTAGCTGCCGCAACTTTTTTATCCCACTCAGCCAGCCATTTTTCAGCTTTATCTTCAGTTCCTGTCATTTTTGCAAATTCTTTCAGCTGTTCGATGTTGTCGAGCTTATCGTATTTTACTGCGACAGTCGGCGCAATTTTTTCAAGCTTTTTAATATCAGCGCCCTGTGTTGTCCAGACGATAATCAGGTCAGGGTTCAAATCAATGACCTTTTCAACCGAAGTGCCGTCTCCGATGTTTTCGACGCCGTCGGTTTTTCCTTTGTAGTAAGGGTTTTTAAATACATTCTCAGGCGCACCGACAACGTTGATGCCGAGTGTTTTGAAGTAGCCGTAATAGCCGTCTGCCATGACAACCACCCGTTTAGGATGCTTTGGGATTTTTACATTTCCGTTTTCAGCCTTGTATGTAAAGGTTTCTGCGCCTTTTGAATCAGAGGCAGAACCTTTGCTTTCTGAGTTATTCCCGCAGGCTGCCAGCGCTGCAATCAATAACAGGGCAAAAAACGCGGCTTCCGAGTTTCTTGTATATATGTGTCATATCTCATACCTTCTTTCTAAAAGATAGATGAAAAAGAGAATCATTATCATCTGTGATTATACCACTGCAAGTGCCGGTTGACACGATATTTTTGCAAATGCATTTTCATTTTTGTTCAAAACACTCTATTAAATCAGCTGAAAAAAGTGATATACTGAAACAGCAATTGATAATCATTATCAGTAACAGAAAGGAAGTACGGCAGTTGAGTCAACATAAAAATATACAGACTGCATCAGAAGAAATCCAATGGACGTCAAGGACATATGGCGCGGTCATCGTCCTTATTGCAGGTCTATGCCTGCTTTGCCTTGGCGCATTTTTATCCATATCCCTCGGTGCAGCGGATATTCATTTGCGCACTGTATGGGACGCCATTTTTCATTATCAGCCGACAAAGACATCACACCAAATTATACATGATCTTCGACTGCCGAGAACGGCGGCTGCCGCGCTTGTAGGCGCATTGTTGGCAGTGTCGGGAGCAATCATGCAGGGGATGACGAGAAACCCTTTGGCAGAGCCTTCGATTATGGGTGTGACATCAGGCTCTGCATTTGCGGTTTCGATTGCGTTTGCCTTTTTTCCCGGACTTTCTGCAATGGGGCTTGTGCTATGGTCCTTTGCGGGAGCGGGGCTGGGGGCATCGACGGTAATGGGCATCGGCATGTTTTCAAGGGGCGGACTTACGCCTGTAAAGCTTGCTCTGGCGGGTACGGCAGTTACTTATTTCTTTACCGGCATTTCAACTGCCATTGCAATCCGCTTTGATGTCGCTCAGGATATCAGCTTTTGGTACGCAGGCGGGGTAGCGGGTGTGAAATGGTCAGGGGTCCAGCTTTTGCTTATTGCAGGGGCTGTCGGTTTAACGCTCGCGTTTTTCATCGCCCGGTCTGTGACAGTGTTAAGTCTCGGTGACGATCTGGCAAAAGGGCTTGGACAATATACATCAGCGGTGAAACTGATTGGCATGCTTATTGTAGTGATTTTGACAGGAGCTGCGGTTTCCATAGCCGGCACCATCGCATTTATCGGGCTGATCATTCCGCATATTACCCGATTTTTGGTCGGTGTGGATTATAGGTGGATCATTCCTTGCTCGGCGGTGCTCGGTGCTGTTTTGCTTGTTTTTGCTGACATAGCGGCCAGACTCGTAAATGCGCCCTTTGAAACGCCTGTCGGCGCGCTGACTTCTCTTATCGGCGTTCCCTTTTTCTTTTATTTGGCACGTCGTGAAAGGAGAGGGCTGTAATGAAAACAAAAACAAACAAACCGCTCGTTGTAATGGCTGTGACCTTTTTGCTTATCGTGGCGGTCTTTTTTATCAGTCTCAATTTGGGCGTTATCAAAATTGCACCGCTTAAAACGCTTCAGGTCTTTTTCGGTCAAGGAACGGCGCGTGATGAACTTGTCTTATTTGAGTTCAGGCTGCCCAGGATCATCCTTTCTTTGCTTGTTGGAGCAGGGATCTCCGTAGCTGGAGCCATTTTGCAAAGCGTGTCTCAAAATGAACTTGCCGAGCCTGGTATTCTCGGAATTAACGCCGGCGGTTCACTTGCTGTAGTGCTTTTTATATACTTTTTTCAAGGGTCAGCTTCAGATCTCAGCTTTTTCGGAACATTTATGCTGCCGTTCAGTGCTTTGGCAGGAGCAATCCTCGCTGCGTTTCTCATTTATATTCTGGCATGGAAAAAAGGCGTGACACCGATTCGGCTGATTTTAGTCGGCATAGGGGTGAATGCCGGATTCAATGCCCTGTTGCTGATTTTTCAGCTTAAGATGGACCCTCATGATTTTATGCAAGCCGCGGTTTGGATATCCGGCTCAATATGGGGGGCGAACTGGAATATGATCTGGGCGATTCTCCCTTGGATTGTGATCTTGCTTCTGTTTACTTTATATAAGGCGCGCTATTTGAACATTATGCAGCTCGGAGACCAATTGGCGACCGGGCTGGGCACCGCTGTTGAAAGGGAAAGACGGATTCTTCTTCTGGCAGCGGTCACTCTTGCCGCTTCATGCGTGGCAGCTGCGGGGGGCATTGCGTTTCTCGGATTGATCGCGCCGCATGTGGCTAGAAGGCTGACCGGTCCACGTCACCAGACGCTGATACCGGTCTCCGCCTTCATCGGCTCATTCCTGTTTTTGCTTGCTGATACGCTGGCGAGAAATGTATTGGCACCATCAGAAATTCCGGTTGGACTTGTCATTTCCGTGCTAGGTGCGCCTTACTTTATTTATTTATTGATGAAAGCGAATTAGAGGAGGGGGCCGAATATGAATTCATTATCAACGGAACAGCTTGGAATCGGTTATGGCGACAGGGTGATTGTAGAGGATTTAAATATATCGATTCCTAAAGGGAAAATTACCACCTTAATTGGCCCGAACGGCTGCGGGAAATCAACGATTTTAAAAACAATGTCCAGAATTATGCGTTCACATGCAGGTGCCGTCTATTTAAACGGCAAAGCGATTCATAAAATGTCTACAAAGGACATTGCAAAAGATATGGCGATTCTTCCACAGACACCTGAAGCGCCGAGCGGCCTAACAGTGCACGAATTGGTGTCGTACGGCAGGTTTCCGCATCAATCAGGATTCGGCAGATTAAATGACGAAGACCGCCGGATTATCAAATGGGCGCTTGAAGAAACAGGCATGGCTGAATATGCTGAACGGCCGATTGAGGCATTGTCAGGCGGACAGCGTCAACGCGTGTGGATTGCCATGGCGCTTGCGCAAGGGACGGAACTGCTTCTGCTGGATGAACCTACAACGTATCTTGATCTTGCACATCAGCTTGAAATTCTGCAGCTGCTTGACAGACTCAACAAAGAGCAAGGACGGACGATTTTAATGGTCATTCATGATCTTAACCATGCAGCTCGTTTTTCTCATTATATGATCGCGCTCAAAAAAGGCACGGTCATCAAGGAAGGAACTGCACTGGAGGTCATGACACCGGACATTTTGAAGCAGGTATTTCAGATTGATGCCGAAATTGTGACTGATCCCCGTACAAATAAACCTGTATGCTTGACATATGACTTGATTAAAAATGAAAAAGAGCTAGTTACTGTATGAAAAAATCCCGGTTTGAAGCCGGGATTTTTTTTATTCGGCTTTGAAAATACAATTTTTCTATTTGATTCCGTCATTTCAATAAAAAGATTGCAAGTCTTTTTGAATTAATAGATAATATTGGTTAGAATGTTTCGAAAATATTACATAGTTTACAGAAAGAGGAGATCGTTGTGTCCAAGAAGAAAAAATGGCTTATTGGCGGTGCGATATGTGCCGGTGTGCTTATATTGGCTGGGATCGGCGCTGGCGGTTTTTACTTTTTTACTCACATGAACCAAGTTGCCGTATCATCGGAGCCCTATGCTGAATCGGTAGCGGTATACATGGGAGGAGATTCAGAATCAGGCCAAACGTTTTCTGGAAAGGTTGAACCTGAGAAACAGCAGAAAGTATACATAGATTCAGAAAAAGGCAGCATTAAAAAAACATACGTCAAAGAAGGCGATCAGGTTAAAAAGGGCGATAAGCTTTTTGAGTATGAGGGCGAGGATCATTCTGATGAAGTGGAGCAAGCCAATTTGCAAATTGAAATGACAAATCTGCAAATCAACCGTTTGCAAAAATCAATAACGGAAACGGAAAAGAAGCTGAAAGCGGCAGGAAAAGAAGAGAAAACCCAGCTTCAAGATGAACTTGATCAGGCCCATTTCGATTTGAAAACAAGCCAGCTTGAACTGAAGCAGCATCAAAAAGAACTGGCTGGCCTGACGAAAAACAAAGGTTCCAATGTTATTACAAGCAAGCATGACGGAATCGTTCAAAGCGTCAATCAGGATATCGCTGACGGTGCAACAGGTGACCAGGCAACGGGCTCGTATATCCAGATTGTTTCGACGGGCAAATATCTGGTCAAAAGCCAAATCAATGAGCTGTTAATGGACACGATCAAAAAAGGCAGCAAAGTCAGGGTCACGCTGAAAACAGGCGGTGAGGGCGAGTGGAAAGGAAAGGTCACCTCGATCGGCAAGCTTCCAGCGGGAGCAGGCGAGGGTGAAGAATCAGAAAGCTTTGCTGATGAAGAAATGAATCCCCAGTCCTCTAACTATCCTTTCACCATTTTATTAGACAGCCATAAAGGTCTTGAAGTCGGCTATCATGTCAACATCGAAGTGATGAGTGATAATGCTGATGCGGATACGATCAAGCTGCCGTCCGACATGGTCATTCAGGATGACGGCGAACCGTACGTGTGGAAAGCTGATGAGAATCAGAAAGCGGTTAAGCAGCCTGTTGAAATCGGTGAGACTGATGAAAATGACATGATGGAAATTAAGAGCGGCCTGACGCCGGAAGATTATGTGATCTATCCTGATCCCGCGGTCAAGGAAGGAAAGCAGGTTACAGTCAATGCTGACACTGAATAATATTTCGAAGTCATACAAGCTGGGAAAAGAAGAAGTTCCAATCTTGAAACATATCAATCTGACTGTTCAGGCGGGGGAGTTTTTAGCTATTATGGGGCCTTCCGGTTCTGGAAAGTCAACGTTAATGAATATTATCGGCTGTTTGGACAGGCCAACCTCAGGAACCTATACGCTTGACCAGATCGATATATTGAAAGGGAAAGACGGAGCTTTAGCCGAAATTCGCAATGAATCAATCGGGTTTGTGTTTCAAACTTTCCATTTGCTGCCGCGTCTCACCGCGCTGCAAAATGTCGAGCTGCCGATGATCTACAATAAAGTGAAGAAAAAAGAGAGAAGGCAACGGGCATATGAAGCGCTGGAAAAGGTCGGATTAAAAGACAGGGTCTCCTACAAACCGCCTAAGCTGTCCGGCGGCCAAAAGCAGCGGGTGGCGATAGCGAGGGCCCTTGTCAATCAGCCGAGGTTTATTTTAGCTGATGAACCGACCGGGGCGCTTGATACCAAATCAACGGCCCTCAGGTGTCGTATGCGTCCGCGCCGCCCGACATGTTTCCAATCCGAATAACCGAAGGGAGAAAGCTGACGGAAAACGATTTAAACAGCACACACCAAGTAGTGATGATCAATGAAGCTGTCAGAGATGAACTGTTTCCAGACGGAGAAGCTCTGCATAAAAACATTGAGATGAATGGTGTGCCGTTTAAGGTCGTCGGTGTTTTTAAAGAAAAAAATCAACAGGAAAGCATGTTTGAAGGCGACTATGCGAACCCGGTTTTGTACGTGCCGAAAAAAGTGTGGCCGCTTATTGAAGGGTTTGACGCGCCAACGCAGATTGCCGTGCAGGCTGATTCTTCTGAGCATATCCAAGAAGCGGGTGTAATGGCTGCAGATCTTTTAAATCAGGGACTGTCAGAAGCTGAGCTGGAAAAAGCAGAGTACAGTGTAATGGATCTTCAGGAGATCGCGCAGGAAGTGGAGTCCTTTAATCAGTCATTTGCATTGCTGCTTGGCGGAATCGCCAGTATTTCACTTTTGGTGGGCGGTATCGGCGTCATGAACATTATGCTCGTTTCCGTAACGGAGCGCACGAGGGAAATCGGAATTAAGAAAGCGCTCGGTGCTAAGCGGCGTGTGATTTTATTTCAATTTTTAACTGAGGCTGTCGTGCTGACAAGCATTGGCGGAATACTCGGTGTGCTGGCGGGCTTCGGCATCGCCAAGCTGCTGACGGTCATTTTTCCGATGCCTTTTATCGTCTCTATTCCAGCTGTTGTCGGAGCACTCATCTTTTCAATGGCAGTCGGCATTATCTTCGGCTTGCTTCCGTCCATCAAGGCATCGAAGCTTCAGCCTGTAGACGCGCTTCGCTATGAATAAAAAGAACGCATCCAATTGGAATGCGTTCTTTTTTTAGCTGGGAAGAGCCGAGTTGCATTTGTCTAAAATCAAAAAAGCGGCTGCAACAATCATTTCTTCTGTGGTGGACAGCCAGATGTCGCTGATCAATTGGTCTGTTGTATGAGCAGTCATCCACAAAAACAGCAGCTGTACAATGCCGGCAAGGAGAATGAATAGACGTTTTCCTGTCTTGAAAAATGTAAAGCTATGTATCATCAGCCTTTCAAATGGTTCAAAGCATAATCCGAGAACAAGGAATACCACGGCAAAAAGCAGGACATGAGCTGCTGAGCGGTAGCTCGTTCCCGCTAAAGAAAACAATATATAGATGACAGCAAAATAGGTCAACACCACTGCTGCTGCGGCCAGCAAGTACTTTATGGAGAGCCGCAATAAGCGTTTAGAAGGGTTTTGATGTTTCACTGGTTCAGCTCCTTATGAAGGCTTGCAGAGAACGAGTGCTCTCTGCAAGCCGCAAGTCTTTTATTTACTGCATTTCTTTTTCACTACTGGGTGCTTTTCTTTTGAAAGCACATCAGTAAAGTCTTTGCCCAAGTCAAGGTGCGCTTGAACAAATTTTTCAGGAAGCATGGCAAGCCATTGGTTTAAAGATACATCAGCATAATGGTCGTCTTTGAAGATTTCTAAAAAGACAAGCGGTTCATCCCCGATATTTTCAACGTAATGACCCATTGCAAATGGTACATACCCGACATCACCGGCTTGGTAATTAAACGTTCTGGCATGGCCGTCAGATGCAAAAACGGTCATTCTAGCTTTACCGGAGATGTAGTATTGCCATTCGTGGGTATTCGGATGCCAGTGCAGTTCTCTCATGGCGCCGGGTTCTACTGTTACGAGCGCTGATGCGATGGTTTTAGACACTTTGAAGTTTGTCGAATCTGCAATGTATACTTTTCCTCCCTCAGATTCGATCGGCTCTTGTTCAAGAAGGCGGTAAGTAAATGGATAAGGCACTTCGCCGTTCGGCCCTTCCACAATATCATCTTTTAAACTGCCAGGAAGTTGGTTTTCAAATATATATTTTTCTTTGCCTGGCAAATTCGCAATCTCTTCTTTTGTCACGCCAAAGTTCGCAGCAATGACTTCTTTTGGAGTGTGGGCAAGCCAATCTGTCAGCTGGAACGTGCTGTTTTCAGAGAATGATCCATCGTCAAACACGAGCAGGAACTCAGCTCCCTCATCCAGCGCTTGGATGGAGTGCGGAAGGCCTGACGGGAAGTACCAAAGGTCTCCTTCACCTACATCGTCAATAAAGCTGCGCCCTTTTTCATCTACAATTGTGACTCTTGCACTTCCGTAAATCATGTAAGCCCATTCTGCTTCTTTATGCCAGTGAAGCTCGCGAATCGCGCCTGGCTTCAGCCGCATATTTACGGATGCAAGGTTTTCTGAAATCGGCAATTCACGTACTGTCACTTCACGGGCATATCCGCCTTTTTCTAATCGGTTATGAGTATCAGAGAACGAAAACTTCATATTGCTGACGGTGCCATGATCGGTTTCAGGCGGAACGAGCATATCAGGGTTTTGCCGGTCTCTTTCAATATTGCGCGGGATTTTTACCGTTGCTCCTTTGTCTCCTCTAATTGGCTGCGGAATGTCATTTTGTTTTTTCATGAAATGTTTCCTCCTTACATTTAAATGTGATAGCAGAAAGAGAAGGTGAAAGGCCTTTCGTTTTCCCTTCTGTTTTGTTAAGTGAAAAAAACCAGTGAAAAGTCAACTTCGATTGAAAAATTATTTTTTTGCATGATCTTTCAGTTCTGTCATTAGTTCTATTAGTTGATCAAACTTCTTTTCGAATCGGGTCAGCAGATACATTGCAATCAGCGCGGGAAACCCCAAATTGCCGATCTGTTTTACGACTTCCTCTATAAAAACCTGATCCATTGGAAAATACCTCCCTTCTTTTTCTGCAGTCATGTATGTAAGTGAAGGAAATCCGATAAAACGTAAACTGCTGCAAAGTATTTTGCAAAACACTAGTCGGAAAGTAGTAGTTTACTTTTTTTTGCTTTCCTTCATTTAATTTAGTAGGGAGGCGGTTTGATGGACTATCAAAGTCTTTTACGGTCAAAATGTAAGGAGATAATGAAGCATCCCATCGTGAAGCATTTTTTGAGCAATCCTCAGCATTACCGTTTGTTCAAAAACGTAATGGAAAGCCCTAACGAAAAAGATGCAAAATCATTGGACGAGCTATTTAAGCAGTTTTATAAAGAAATCCGCATCGTCAAGTATATGAATTCAATGATTCGCATCTTTTCTATTGATTTTGATAAGCGGGTTCGCAAAAATCAAAAACGGTATCCGCTGACGGTTGATCATCCGGAGGCAGGAGATCGGCTTCCTTCCGAAACAGGAAGCGATGCATTTGAAGAATTTTTAGACAGGCAGGATGATTTGAGCCAGCATGTTCAGGATTATCAGCTCTACCAAGCGATTCAGAATCTGACTGACAAACAAAAAAGTGTGCTGACGAAAGTGTATCTTCACGGTGCCACGATGCAGGAGATTGCAGATTCATTAGGGGAGTCCCGACAAAACATCTCCAACATTCATAAAAAGGGGCTAGAGAATATCAGAAAGCAGCTAGCGGCGCAAACAAAGGGGGAAAAGTAAGCTGTGGACGGCCAGTTTGAACAAAAAAAGAGACAAAAAGACGAGACTTATGACATTGAGCACCTGATTGCATGCTTTTCACCGATGATCAGAAAAAAACTCAGCAATACGTCCTATCAAGAAAGAGAAGATTTAGAGCAAGAGCTGAAGATCAAAATGTTTGAAAAGGCTGATATGCTTTTGTGTCAGGATGTACCGGGGTTTTGGGAGTTTATTTTGTACATGGTAGATGAGAACTCATAATATTTTTCATATGAAAGGGAGCGCGTGTTTGCTCCTTTTTTGCTGTTTTGATTTGCCAAGCTCCAATGTATTCAAAAATGTACCATAAATAAACGATATAATGATAAGATGAAAAAAACAGTGACAGAAAGGAACATAAAAGTGGAAAATGCGTCAATTTTAATCGTAGACGATGAGAAAGCGATTGTGGACATGATCAAACGCGTTCTCGAAAAAGAAGGTTATCGAAATATACTGGATGCGGCAAGCGCAGAAGAAGCGATTCCCGTTGTGAAGGCCAATAAGGTTGACTTGATTGTGCTGGATGTCATGATGGGCGGAATGTCCGGTTTTGAAGCCTGCACATTGATCAGAGAGTATTCAGACGCTCCGATTTTTTTCCTGACGGCAAGATCATCCGACGCGGACAAATTATCGGGCTTTGCGGTTGGAGCTGATGACTATATCACAAAACCATTTAATCCGCTGGAATTAGCGGCGCGGATCAGAGCGCATCTCAAGCGTACATATCAATCGAAAGAAACGAGTTCAAATCAAACCTACACATATGATTATTTTACTTTTTCTCCGCAAAATGCCGAGCTGATCGTAGGCGGGGAAGCCGTTGCCTGTTCAGCCCAGCTTCTGCAGCTTTTGCAGTATTTTTGTGAACACCCTAACGTGGTGCTTTCCAAAGATCAAATATATGAAAAAGTATGGGGCTATCCTTCCTACGGTGACAACAACACCGTCATGGTTCATATTCGCAAGCTTAGGGAGAAGATTGAGCGCGATCCGAGCAATCCGGAGTATATTGTAACCGTTCGAGGTCTCGGCTATCGTTTTATCCCAAATCCTGAAGGCAAGCGGTCATGAGGTTAAGATGGAAGTTTTTGTTTCACTTTTTCGGCCAGATGCTGATTGTGATCCTGCTGCTTACGGTTATGCTTGTTGCGTCGTTTTTCTATTTAGACGCTCGTTTTAGCGATGCGGAATCCAATTCAGGGCTGACGAAGGCAACGACCGACACACTTGAGGCGTATCTCGATGTAAACGAAGACGGGACATGGGAAGTGGATAATTTCCTGAAGAAATCTGTTGATAAACAGCACGGCTGGATGCAAATCATTGATTCGGAAGGAAACACTGATTATTCCTACGGCGTGCCAAAAGACGTGCCGGGCACCTATACCAAGAAAGAGCTTTTGTCTATTTATAAAACCAAAAAGCTTCATAACTATAAACTGAATTATTGGGCCATCAATATTGAAGATAAGTCGTATCTTCTATTGTCCGGCTGGAAATCAAAAAGTGAACAGCTCCTGACTTCCGTTGAAAAGCGCGAACAAAAGATAGACTCACTAGCGCACTATAAGTCCAGTACCATCGACTATATTAAACGGAAAAAAGGCGCCATTTACCTGTTAGACAGCAATGGAAACATTCTCGACAGCATCAACAGCACAAAAAGCGAAAGAAAAACGATGAACCAGCTGGAGCTGCTTAAATACAGCTCTAAACCTTGGAATTATAAGCGGGAAATTTCCGTTAAGATCCTCAATAAAGACAGATGGATGGTCGCTACGGTGCCGAACCCAGTCTATGTAACCGATCAGGAGTTTAACAAATCATTCCTGAAGGTTGTATTAAAAGCGATGTTTCTCGTGATGGCCGTTTTGTTCATGTATATCATTTGGATGACCGTTTGGTATATGTTCCGATTCGGGCTGCCGATTTTTCACACGATTAGATGGCTGGTCAATCTGTCAAAAGGGAAGCTTGAGGAGCCCAGAAACCGGGAAGGCCGTCCTGTCAGCAAAAATAAAAAGGGAAAAATCAAACAGCCGTACCGCTTCTTCGGTGAGATATTTGAATCAATGGATCAGCTGACTGAAACGCTGAGAAGGGATAAAAGAAACAGAGAAAAAATCCAGGCGACAAGGGAAGAATGGATTGCCGGTTTGTCACATGACTTAAAAACACCGCTCAGCAGCATTTACGGCTACAGCATGATGCTCGAGTCGAAGCAGTATGACTGGTCGCCGGAAGAAGTGAAAGAAATGGGGCAGGTTGTCAGAGAAAAATCTGAATACATGTCCAAGCTGATTGAAGATTTAAATTTAACGTATCGGCTGAAAAATGATGCTCTTCCTATTGAGAGAAAGCTCACTAGCCTTATCCCGTTTTTTAAAAATGTCATTGAGGACTTTAAGAAAAATCCGTTTTCTGAAGGCTATGATATCTCGTTTGTATCCAAAGAAGAGCATATTGAATTTGCCCTTGATGAAGCGTGGTTCAGGCGCATATTAGAAAACCTCCTTGGGAATGCCGTGAAGCACAACGGCAAAGGAACAGAGATTCAAGTCATTCTGGAGCAAACAAAAAATCATATTTCTTTAAAGGTGAAGGACAATGGGAAAGGAATGGATGAAGAAACGATCACCCATTTGTTTAACCGTTACTACAGAGGGACGAACACAAAAGATTCAACTGCCGGAACGGGTCTCGGGCTCGCGATTGCCAAGGAGCTTGTTCATCTGCATAACGGAACGATACATGTGAACAGCAGAATGAACATTGGAACAGTCATTACCATCCTTTTTAAAAAACAATAAACATCAAGTGGTTTGGACACCTCTTTGCCGGGAATAACAATATATAGACTGAAGCTAAAGAGGTGTAACACATGGATGCAGTATTGGAAGCAGACACTCGGGCAGTGATTGGAGAAGGCCCGTTATGGGATGAAGAAAACGGCCGCTTATATTGGGTTGATATCCTGGGGAGCGAGCTCCACATCTTTGACCCTGAAGAAAAAATCAACCGATCGATCAAATTCAAATCCTTTGTGACGGCGCTTGCGAAATATTCAAAGGATGAACTGATTATGACGATGAAGGACGGGTTTTACCTGTATCATCTTCGGGATGACAGCTTGGAAAAAATTAAACAGCCGAAGGACATGCATGAGAGCCTGAGATTTAATGATGCTAAATGTGACCCGTACGGAAGGCTTTGGGCGGGGACGACGAGCATGGAAGGCGAGCAAAAACAGGCGTCGCTGTACCGTTTGAATCTAGACGGCAGTCTTGTCAAAATCAAGGATCAAGTCTCCACCTCAAACGGTTTGGATTGGGACCGCGAGCGGAATTTGATGTATTACATCGACACGCCGACGCAGGAGATTGTGCGTTACAGCTATGATCCTCAAAGCGGAGATGTTTCGAATCCAGAACCTGTCTATCGTTTTGATCAGTCAGACGGATTGCCGGACGGCATGACAATTGACCAAAATGGCATGCTGTGGGTGGCGCTGTTTGGCGGCAGCCGCGTTGTTCACATTGACCCGTTTCAGAAAAAAGAAATCAATTCAATCAGCGTGCCGGCTAAATATGTCACGTGCTGCGCGTTCGGCGGCAGAGACTTAAAAACTCTTTACATTACAACGGCAACAGAACAAATGACAGAAAAAGAGAGATACGAGCAGCCTCACGCTGGAGGGTTGTTTTCAGCACAACTGGAAACAGGCGGATATCAGACGGTACCATTTGCTGGAGACGTATAAAAAAACGCATCCGATAGACGGATGCGTTTTTGCATGTTATAGAGAACGGATAATGCCGCCTTCCACACGCTGTGCAGTGCCATTAATGGCGGATGCGGCGTCAGACGCGAGGAATACGATTGTGTTGGCGACTTCTTCTGCTGTCGCGTATCTCTGAATAAGAGAGGTTGGCTCGTTGACCTTGAAATAGTCTTTGATAAATGTATCTGTATCCTGCCCGGCTGCTTGTGCGGCACCTTCCATATAGGATGCCACGCCCTCTGTCCAAGTAGGTCCCGGGAGCACTGAGTTGACCGTCACATTTGTGCCTTTTGTCATTTCAGCCATTCCTCTTGAAAGGCTGATCAGTGCCGTTTTTGTCATTGAGTATGGAATCATCGTTGGGAGCGGTTTGACGCCTGCTTCACTTGCAATATTTAAAATACGGCCGCTGTTTTTGGCAAGCATTTTTGGAAGGAAGTGACGGCTTGTCCGAACAGCGCTCATCACGTTCACTTCGAAATATTGATTCCACTCTTCATCTGTCACATCGGCGAAGTCTTTTACCTCGAAGAAACCAAGGTTGTTGACAAGGATATCGATATCACCGATTTCATTTACTTTTTCGATAAAAGCCGCTGCTTCATCTGTTTTTGACAAATCGGCAGCAGCACCGTGCACTGTTCCATAGCCAGAAAGCTCTTCAATCGTACGATCGACAGTCTCCTGTTTGCGTCCGTTGACAATGACTGCCGCACCCTCTTGCAGAAAGCTTTTTGCGGCGGCTTTCCCGATACCGGACGTCGAGCCGGTGATTAAGACGAGTTTGTCTTTTAGCTGTAAATCCATAAGAATCATTCCTTTTGATAGATGATGGTATTAAGTATACAAGATCAAATTTAGTGTTTACGAGGATTTTGCTCCCATACATAATACGGGGAAAAGTCATTCAGGACGCATATACAAGCCTGTCAGTCATATAGTATAATTACTCCGAAAAAAGGATACGAATGTCAAATAGGTGCCGGTACGTGAACAACAGCCGGCTTAATAGGGAAACCGGTAAAAGCCGGTGCGGTCCCGCCACTGTAATTGGCCAAGCGCCAAGAGCCAGGATACCTGCCTGTTTGATCAGCACGAAGTCTGCGAGGACAGATGATGTGTAAACAATAGGCTTTTTTGTGTTGTTTACAGCATCTTTACCGTCGTAGAGATGCTTTTTTTAATTCGTTTAGGAGGAAAGGTTTATGAAAAAACGAGCCGGGATATGGACTGCGCTCCTGTTGGCTGCTGTTATGCTGGCAGGCTGCGGCAATCCTGCGGATCAGAAGGATTCAAAGGCAAAACAAAAAACAGAAGCGTTCCCTGTCACCATTGATGACGCGTCAAACCAAGATGTAACCATCAAAAAAGAGCCAAAAAAGATTGTTTCATTAATGCCGAGCAACACAGAAATTACATACGCACTCGGCCTTGGTGACAAAGTGGTCGGTGTCACCACAAACGATACCTATCCAAAGGAAGTCAAAAAGGTTGAGAAAGTCGGAGATATGAATGTAAACGTTGAAAAAGTCATTTCTTTAAAACCAGATCTCGTTCTGGCCCATGAGTCTTCCATGTCAGCATCAGCGGATGCCATCAAACAGCTGAAGGACGCGGGCATTACAGTGCTGACTGTCAATGATGCACAATCATTCTCCGGGGTGTACAAATCAATCGAAATGATCGGAGAAGCTGCCGGGGCGGAGAAAAAAGCCGATCAGCTCGTGAAAAGCATGAAATCAGATCTAAAGGATATTCAAGAAAAAGCGAAAACCATTTCAAAAGACGAGGAGAAAAGCGTATTTATCGAGGTTTCTCCTGATCCTGACATTTATACAACCGGAAAAGATACGTTTATGAATGAAATGCTGAATGTCATCCATGCTAAAAACGCAGCTGCGGATCAGACAGGATGGGTGCAAATGACAGATGAGGCGATCGTAAAACTCAATCCTGATGCAATTGTTACAACGGACGGTGTGAAAGCGAAAGCTGTGGAAAAACGCGATGGCTGGAGCGAAATCAATGCTGTGAAACATCATCATGTATATGATGTGGACCCTGATCTTGTGACACGTTCCGGTCCCCGTCTGATCGAAGGGGTCGAAGAACTTGCGGAAAGCATTTACCCGGATACGTTTAAGGAATAATCGTTATGCCGCATATATCATTGGTTTCTCATTTTTAGCCGTGAGCATCATCTTAGGAATTTCTTGCGGCAGCCTGCATATTCCTATTCCCGCTGTTTTTCGTGTCTTTAGGCATCAAGGTTTCGGCGGCTCTATCGGTTCTGATGATCCGATGTACACTAATATTATGATGAATATCAGACTGCCGAGAGTTGTGCTGGCCGCCCTTGTGGGGGCGGCTCTTTCTATTGCAGGGGCCGCTTTTCAAGGATTATTGAAAAATCCACTTGCTGATCCCTATACGCTAGGTGTGTCATCCGGTGCTTCAGTCGGAGCTGTTGTAACTCTGTTCTTAGGTCTGCACCTTCCTGTCATCGGAGGGTTTACACTCCCGGTTGTGAGTGTAGCCGCGGCACTTGCCACGATGGCGGCAGTCCTTTTCTTCAGCCGCCTCGTTCATGCTTCAATGTCTGTTTCCACCCTCATTTTGACCGGTGTCATCACTAACTCTTTTTTGGGCGCATTTATTTCTCTTATCATCGCCTTGACAGGAGACAACCTGCTTCCGATTGTGCATTGGCTGCTTGGCAGCGTCTCAATGAGGGGCTGGAGCTATGTTATTTTGTTTCTCCCGTTTTTTCTTTTGGGAATCATTTTATTGATTATAAATGGAAGGGAACTGAACGTGATGACATATGGAGAAGATAAAGCAAAGCTTCTTGGAGTCAGCGTTCAGCAGAGGAAGATGATGATTCTAATAGCCGGATCTCTTTTGACGGGGAGCGCTGTGGCAGTATCGGGTACGATTGGCTTTGTCGGCCTTGTGATTCCGCATATCACAAGGCTTTTGTGGGGAACGGACCATCGGCATTTACTGCCGCTGTCCGCCTTGCTTGGGGCAGGGTTTCTCGTTTTAGCCGATCTGCTTTCCAGAACCATCATTGAGCCGATTGAACTGCCGATCGGGATCATTACGTCCTTGGCGGGAGCGCCTGTGTTCGCTCTTATTTTAATTCGGCAGCACCGCGGGGGGAGAAACTTATGATGAAGGCAGAAGGGCTGTCGGGAGGATACGGCGACAGCCGCCTAATTAACAATGTCAGCTTAACAGTGGAGAAGGGAGAATTTCTCGGAATTCTCGGCCCTAATGGAAGCGGAAAAACCACGCTTTTGCACTTGCTGACAGGTACGCTGCCGGCCAAGGAAGGCAGCGTTTATCTGGCCGGAAAACTGCTGGCGGACTATAAACCGAAGGAACTGGCGCAAATCATGGCCGTCCTGCCGCAAAAAACGGATCAAGCCTTCACCTTTACCGTCGAAGAAACTGTAGCCTTTGGCAGATATCCATTCCAAACGGGGCTGTTCAGACAGCAGACTGAAAAGGATGAAGCCATTGTACAGGAAGCAATGGAGCAAACAGGAGTGGCCAATTTTGCGCAAAGGCCGATTCGCGAACTAAGCGGAGGGGAACAGCAGCGGGTGTATTTGGCACAAGCTTTGGCGCAGCAGCCGCGTATTTTATTTTTGGACGAGCCGACTAATTTTCTCGATCTGGCTTTTCAAAAAGACCTGCTGGATCTGATCAAACGCCTGACGAGAGAAAGCGGATTGGCAGCTGTCAGTGTTTTTCATGATCTGAACACCGCAAGCCTGTACTGTGATGAGCTCATGTTTATGAAAAACGGTACAGCCGGGCCTAAGCAAAAACCGGAATATGCTGTCACAGAACAAAGCATAAAGGCGGTGTACGATACAGATGTCACCGCCTTGGTTCATCAAAGCTCACCTAAACCGATGATTGTGATTCAGCCTGAAAAAGATAGCGTGAAGCGGCAGTCTATCCCATTTGAAGCATTGCTCCAAGCGGGGCGTGATGACATTCTTCTGCAAACGGAAATCCCGCTTCGAACATTGTCCTCGACGCCTATCGGTGCAGGGTTTTCGTGGAGCAGGACGCTGATCCATAAACGGCTGCCAGATCAGCCAGATCCGATAGAAGGACTTACGGCCTGTCTTTCAGAAAGCGGTTTTCAACTGCAGGAGACGTGTGCGATGGCTTCTCCAGAAAGACTTGACCGTTTCGTGTATCGAACATATGAAGACGGAGAGTTATCCGTTTTCATATGCGTTCAGACCGGCTTTTCGATTTGGATTTTGATTAACGGCTATGCGGCAGATCAATTCTTCATCAAGGCTCTTATGGCTGCCGAAGCAGAACGGACGAAAGTGCTGGGAGACGGAAGAGGCACAGGTGATATTCTCATCGCCGCGACTCAAACTCAGCAATCCGAAAACATAGAACAGCGGCTGAATCAATTGATAAAGAAAGGGACAGCTGAATGTGTAAAAGAGGCTGCTGAGTTGTTTGAATAAGTCTGTAAAGGAGATTCAGGGTATGAAACTATATACAAAAACAGGCGATAAGGGACAAACGGGCTTAGTCGGGGGCAGAACGGACAAGGACAGCCTACGCGTCGAAAGCTACGGCACGATTGACGAGCTTAACAGCTTTATCGGGCTTGCTTTGGCAGAGCTTTCCGGGCAGCCCGGCTTTGAAGATCTGACAGCCGAGCTGCTGACCATCCAGCATGAGCTGTTTGACTGCGGAGGCGATCTGGCAATCGTCACAGAAAGAAAAGACTATAAACTAACGGAAGAATCTGTTTCTTTTTTAGAAACGCGCATTGATGCCTATACAGCAGAAGCGCCGGAACTGAAGAAATTTATTCTTCCAGGCGGATCAAAGGGTGCTTCGCTTCTCCATATCGCCCGCACCATTACAAGGAGGGCAGAACGAAGAGTGGTGGCGCTGATGAAATCGGAGGAGATTCATGAAACAGTGCTGCGTTATCTCAATCGTCTGTCCGATTATTTCTTTGCCGCCGCCCGGGTTGTGAATGCAAGAAGCGGTATTGGCGATGTAGAATATGAAAGAAGTGCCATTGTGTTTCGGGACCGAAACAGCAGCGAATCATAAAAAGTGAAAACCGAAAGCCGGCGTGTTCAAATATATGCCGGCTTTTTTGTTTTTCACTCTGTCAATTTCCCATTTTACGACAAAAAATGAACCTTATGAATTATTGACTGAAAAATGGAAAAATGAGATATTGTAATAAATAGATGTAAAAAATAGGCAGTGGGGGGCTCTGATGGATGGTGAATTTAATTGAAAGTGATAGCATCTGGAAGAGAAATTTCAATTATCTGTTTTTCTCAAGAATAGTCAAGATATCCGGCGATATGTTCGCATTTAATTCAATATTATGGTTTTTAATTTATGACGGCAAAGGTGCGATCGGCACTGCTTTATTGATTGCGGTCACTTTTTTGCCGGAAGCCGTTCTGGCGCCTGTGACGGGGCCTTTTATGAAACAGACCACGCTGAAATTTTGGATGTACTTTTCAGATCTGACAAGGGCGGCGATTGTTTTGATTATCCCTCTATGTCATTTTGCGGGCTTCTCTCCGCTGTGGTTTGTCATGACGCTTATGATTGTGCATTCAGCCACTGGAGCTGCCTACAATCCCGCCTCTATCGCTTTGATTCCTCAAATCGTCAATGAACAGGGCATTCAAAAAGCAAACGCTGTGCTGCAATCCTCCGCTCAAATTGTCCGGCTTGGGGCTGTCACATTATGCGGCGCTTTTCTTACATTTATCAGTCCTTCTTATACCATGCTTATCGCACTTGTGCTCTATTTGGTGTCAGGTTTTCTCGTTCTTTTTATTAAGTACACTGCGGTTGAATCTCAATCAGAGTCTGCGGTTGTTACACAGAGAGGAACATATATCGGAAGACTGAAACGCGGCTTTAGGCTCGTCAGAAAACACCAGATTTTATATCCGCTCGCCATTTACTGTATCTTTATGAATTTCGCGGCTGCCCCATGGGAAGCGCTCTCTGCCGTATACGTTGCGGAAGATTTAAACGGCCAGCCGATCGTATACTCGCTTTTAAAGGCCACCACCGCCGCGGGCGCGTTTTTATTAGGGTTTGTGCTGGCGAAAGTCAAGGTAAACAGGTACGGCTTGTTATTCGTCACTGCCGGCATTATTGAAGGATTTGCTTTCTTTATTACCGGGATGAATACCTTTTTGCCGCTCGTCTTTTTCGCTGCTTTTACCTTTGGCGCCGCAGTCAGTGCTGTTAATGTTCCTGAGTACACGATTATCCAGACGTCTGTGGATAGTGAGGATCAGCCGCAGGTTTACGCCGTTATACATATGATCTCAAATATTTCGATTCCTGCCGGAGCTGTCATTTGCGGGTATGCCGCTAATGCTTTCGGCTCAGGTAAAGTGATCGCTGTCGGCGGGATTGTAGAAATTATTGCGGGTATCGGAATCTTGCTGTTTACAAAACTGGCCAAAGCAGAAAGGTCCGACCTGATTAAAGAAAGGGAAGCAAGTGTTCATCTATAAAGGGTTTTGAAACGCCATGTCTCGTGCATGGCGTTTTTTTGTGCCGATGGGTCCGGTGCCAGATACGACTCCGGTCTTATATAAAAATCAATCTCTGATTCGTTTTTCATATCTTCCAACTTGTATAAGATGAAGACAAGGAAAACGAAAGGAGGATCTGCATGAAGATAAACAAGAAAACAATAGGCGGATTCTTATTAATTGTATTTGGGATCTCTGTCTTTTTTGGAGGAGGAAGCTTCGGCTTTATCATCCCGCTCGCCATCGGGAGCTTAATGACATACGCAGGAATCAAAAGGTTTGCCGCGGGAAAAACCATCACGGGAATCATCGTGGGCGGTATCGGAGCCATTATGCTCATCTGCTCACTTCCGTTTGTCGTCGGAATCGCATTGGCAGCCGCTATGGTGTATTACGGCTGGAAGCTGATGAAAAACGGATCAGCTGATAACGGTGTATCATCTTTTGATCCTGAACCGGCTTCTGCTGCCTACCAATCTCACTTTGATGACGAATGGGAAGAATTTTTGAAGAAAAAATAATATCAATATATTAGGAGGAATTAGGTATGGTATTAAAAAGAATCAGAGACATGTTTGTTGCGTCAGTTCATGAAGGACTTGATAAAATGGAGAATCCAAAGGTGATGCTGAATCAATATGTACGCGATATGGAAAGCGACATCGCAAAAGCAAAGCAAACAATTGTGAAACAGCACACGATTGCCTATCAATTTAAGAAAAAATATGAAGAAGCCGCTGAAGTGGCTGGCAAACGGAAAAATCAGGCACAGCTCGCATTTGACGCGGGTGAAGAAGAACTGGCGAAAAAGGCGCTGACTGAAATGAAGTATTTAGAAGGGAAGGCGGCTGAGCATAAAGCTTCCTATGAACAGGCAAACAGTCAGCTGGCTGATCTGAAAGAGCAGCTGGCTGCACTTGAAACAAAGCTTCAGGACGTAAAGGATAAAAAACAGGCGCTGATTGCGCGGGCAAATGCGGCGAAAGCTAAAGAGCATATGAATACGACATTTGACAAAATTGACAGTGAAAGCGCGTATCGTGAATTTTTACGTATTGAAAATCGTATTGAAGAAATGGAAATCCGCGCGAATTATTCAAAGTCAGCGGAAGCCGGCACAGAACTTACACGTAAAGAATTCGCAGACGATGTGGAAGCGGAGATTGAAAAAATGCGGACACTTTCACTGCAAAAATCAGACCAGACACAAGCGGCAAATGAATAAGCGGAACGGGGAAGGATTTGCGGTCAAGTCCTTCCCTTCCGCACGTATCAATTCGCAAGCTTTTCCTTTATAATAGAATGAATGAGAAGGATGAAACCGAATGAAAAAAATGCTTGGCAAACTGTTGATCACTGCCGGTATTCTGGTTTTTTTCGCCGTTGTCGTAAAAGATGTGTTTGCTGCAGGCCTAGGTTTCATAAATGGCACAGAAGCCGATTCAGCCAGCGCATCGCCGCGGGACATTGACAGCATGGTCATTGAGTCGGATAGCAAGGATGTCCGGATTATAGCGGAAGAACGAAGTGACATATCGGCAGGCATTTCAGGAGACTCAGGAAAGTTATTTGTTACTGAAAACAAAAGAAAACTGGAGCTGACCGTAAAGGAAAAAGAATTTCAATTTTTGAATGGGTTTAACCGTTCAACTCTTATCGTCAGGCTTCCGTATGATTATAAAGGTGATCTGGCAGTACGAACCTCAAGCGGCGACGTGTCTGTGGCCGGGAATGACCATCTTGCGCTTTCCGGGCTGAACGCAGTATCCGCGAGCGGAAATACGAGCGTGACGGACGTTCGCCTTCAAGACCTGAAAGTGAAGGCATCATCGGGGGATGTTTCCATTTCAAATACCGTCTCCAAAACAACCGGCATTGATTTAGCTTCAGGGGACGCAAATCTGGTTCATGTATCAGGCTCTCTTGATGTGAAAATGACTTCAGGAGATTTTAATGCTGTATTGAAAAAGGTAACCGGTCCCGTATCTGTCACGCTGACAAGCGGTGATGCTAATTTAAGCCTTCCCCAAAACGGCAGCTTTGCAGTCAGTGCTTTATCAGCAAGCGGTGACGTCAGTTCGCCGTATTCATTTGCTGATAAAGCACATAAAGAACAGCATCACATCACAGGCACGCAAGGAAGCGGCCGGCATCCAATCGACATCAAAACGGACAGCGGGGATCTAGCGATACGGTAGCACCAGGCAGAAGAAAGGAGGCGGACACCAGGAATGACAAAAAAACAGCTTCTCGGATTGATCATTGCTTTATTCGGCATCAGTATGTTTTTGCAAATTATCGGAATAGGCGATCTGCTGTTTTGGCCGCTCTTTTTTCTGATTGCCGGCTATTTCCTTAAAAAATATTCCCGTGATTGGCTTGGCTCCGTCATGTATATCTTTGCCGCGTTTCTATTTTTGAAAAATCTCTTCAGCATCACCTTTAATTTATTCGGCTATGCGTTTGCCGCATTTCTGATTTACGCCGGCTACAGGCTTATCAAAGGGAAGCCGATATTTGAACCGAATGAGAAACAGGTCACTCTCAATAAAAAAGAACATCATGAGCCGCCAAAAGATGTAAAACATCCCGACATGCGCAGCTTTTTTATCGGAGAGCTGCAAATGATGAAGCAGCCGTTTGACCTGAATGATTTAAATGTCTCTGGTTTTATCGGTGATATCAAAATCGATTTGTCTAAAGCGATGATTCCTGAGGGAGAAAGTACAATCGTCATTAGCGGAGTCATTGGAAACGTTGATATTTATGTACCATCGGACCTTGAAGTGGCTGTCAGCTCGGCTGTTTTTATAGGAGACATCAATCTGATCGGCTCGAAGAAAAGCGGATTAAGCACGAAGGTATATGCCGCGTCAACCGATTTCAGCGAGTCAAAGCGCCGGGTCAAAGTGTCCGTTTCCTTATTTATCGGTGATGTGGATGTGAAGTACGTATGAGAAAAAAAATGCTTGCCAGCCTTCAATGGCGCGCCATCCGCATGACAACGGGAATCAGCCTGCTCCTTTTTGTCTGCCTGATTTCCTTTATGATGTTTTACTATCGGCTCGATCCGCTTGTTTTGCTGTCATCGAGCTGGTTCGGAATTCCATTTATCCTGATTTTGCTGCTGATCAGCGTGACCGTCGGTTTCGCCTCAGGGTATATGTACGGCAATCGGTTGAAGACAAGGATTGATACATTAATTGAATCCATTTTAACCTTTGAAAACGGCAATTTCGCTTATCGGATACCGCCGCTCGGTGATGATGAAATCGGCCTGGCCGCCGATCAGCTGAACGAAATGGCGAAGCGCGTGGAGCTTCAAGTCGCATCCCTGCAGAAACTTTCCAATGAACGTGCGGAATGGCAGGCGCAAATGAAGAAGTCGGTTATCTCAGAAGAACGCCAGCGATTAGCCAGAGATCTTCATGATGCGGTCAGCCAGCAGCTCTTTGCAATATCGATGATGACATCAGCCGTGCTGGAACATGTCAAGGATGCTGATGACAAAACAGTCAAGCGGATCAGGATGGTCGAGCATATGGCAGGCGAAGCCCAAAATGAGATGAGGGCGTTGCTGCTCCATTTACGGCCTGTTACCCTTGAAGGAAAAGGGCTGAAGGAGGGTCTTACGGAGCTTTTGGACGAGTTCCGAAAAAAGCAGCCGATTGATATTGAGTGGGATATACAGGACACAGCGATATCCAAGGGTGTTGAAGACCATTTGTTCAGAATCGTGCAGGAGGCTCTTTCAAACGTATTTAGACATTCAAAAGCGTCAAAAGTAACCGTGATTCTGGGCATAAAGAACAGCCAGCTCCGTCTGAAGGTGATTGATAATGGAAAAGGCTTTAAAATGGACCAGGTAAAAGCATCCTCATACGGCTTGAATTCTATGAAAGAACGTGCAAGTGAAATCGGCGGGGTCGCCGAAGTGATTTCAGTAGAAGGAAAAGGCACCCAAATCGAAGTGAAGGTCCCGATTTTCCCGGAAGAAAAAGGAGAGAACGAACGTGATTCGAGTATTATTGATTGATGATCATGAAATGGTCAGAATGGGGCTCGCGGCTTTTTTGGAGGCGCAGCCCGATATTGAAGTCATCGGCGAAGCATCGGACGGCAGCGAAGGTGTTCGGCTTGCTGCGGAACTGTCGCCTGATGTCATTTTAATGGACCTTGTCATGGAGGGAATGGATGGCATTGAAGCTACAAAGCAAATTTGCCGGGAGCTTTCCGACCCGAAAATTATTGTGCTCACTAGCTTCATTGATGATGACAAAGTGTACCCGGTTATTGAAGCTGGCGCGCTCAGCTATCTGTTGAAAACCTCAAAAGCGGCAGAAATCGCCGATGCCATCCGCGCCGCAAGCAAGGGAGAGCCGAAGCTGGAGTCAAAAGTGGCGGGAAAAGTATTATCCAGGCTGCGCCACTCAGGTGAAAACGCGCTCCCGCATGAATCACTTACGAAACGGGAGCTCGAAATACTCTGCCTGATCGCAGAAGGAAAGACAAACAAAGAAATAGGCGAGGAACTGTTTATTACGATTAAAACAGTCAAAACACATATTACCAATATTTTATCAAAGCTGGATGTCAGTGACCGGACGCAGGCGGCGGTGTACGCACACCGAAATCATCTCGTAAATTAGGCGGCTGCTATTTGTTTGCGCCTTTCGTTCCGAAGTCTCTGACAATCACATTGACCCGGTAGTCTATTTCCGCATTGCTGAAATAATCATCATCCCATTTTCTTGAAATCTTTTTCCACTTTTGAGGATAATGAATTCTGACCTCGTTTCCCAGCCCGGTGACGTCCGCTTTGATCTCTTTCTGGAGTTTCCCTGTAATAAATGCTGTTACTGTATCGTGTACCCGTTTTTCAACTGTCTTTTCAATATTTTTGATATATGAATCCTTAAACGAATCTTCATTGGGATTCCAGTCTTCAGATAGACGCCCTTCAATATTGCGGGTGACAGTGAATTTGAACTTTCCGTCCTTATAGGCCGTCTTGATCTTCCGATTGCTCGAATATACTTCATAAGAAAAGAGATGGCCATCGCGCTTCAAGTCAATGACGCCTCCCTCGACAGTGCCTGAAAATAAGTTGATATTTTGAACCTCAATCGGGGTGAGATCCCGGTGCCATAATTTATTTTTTATAATAGTGGCTCCGTTTATTGCGAGCTTACCGTTTTCCTCACCGACATGAGGGATGAGGAATGAATCGTCAGAGGTTAAGTGTTCTGAAATCTCCCCCAATGTAACAGGCTCCATCATTCTGATCGTAACCTTATTATTCTCTGTCAGATCATAAATCACATTGGATGCGGGCTCGCCTTCATCATTCTTTTTAAATATATCCTTAGTTCGGCCGTCGGTGATAAAGACGTACGAACTCCTCCTTGTTCCGTTGTCTCTGACAAACTGGTTAATGATCGCATCCATTCCAATCTCATCCGCAATCACGCTCTTGGAAAGCAGAATGAGACGCAAATGCTGTGAAAACGTAGGGTTATGCTTTAATGCAGATGTTCTCATCATTTGATGGACAGTTTCACCCTTTGTGATAGAAAGCTGTGTCGGGTCAGAAGAAGTGCCCTCCTTGGAGCTGATTTTTTTCGGCACGAGAATTTGCTGTGTCAGCTCTAAATTGTCATCGTCAGGCTTGTCTAGCCCTACTCCGATCACTAAGCTTAATTCCTCGATATTCTCACTGTCCCAGCATCCGGACAGCAATAGGGTGCATATAAACATACATAAAATCCGGATTTTCATTTTGCTGTAATCCTCCTCTTGAGAGCTACAATGAAAAAGAGAATGAAGGGAAGCAGAAACAGGGAGACAAAAATATAGCCAAGATAATCGCTATACATCATGACTTGATTGGCGTCATCCGGCCAGAGAGAAAAATAAAAGACCGTTATGCCGATAATCACCATGCTTGTTTTAGTCGATAATCCGAATGTCTTCTTTAGCCCGTTAGCGGCAAAGTATCCGTAAATGACAAATGTGGTGAAAAACTGGATGATCCAGACCACCAGTAAAAACGATTCAAACCGTTCAATGAATATGCCTTTAAGCTCAAAGGACTGAAAGAGAGAAATAGTCGGCCAAATCAGCGTTTTCACCTCGGGAGCGGTCAAAGCTCCGACAACGATAATATACGTCAGGATATATAAGATAATCGGAATCAAAAATCCTAGAGACGCATATCTGAACGTGTATTTCTTTTTCTTCATATGTTCAGGGAGAAACAGCATTACTTCCATTCCTAAAAAAGAGATGGAAACGACAGTAAGGGAGTTTGCAATGGGGCCAAGGCCTTGGCCTAAAACAGGACGCAAATTATTGATATCAAAAATTTTAAAACTGATTCCGAATACAACCAGCAAAATAATAATGGTTACCGTTAAATAAAAGGGAAACAGCCGCGACACATCACTTAAACCTCCAACTATTAAATAAATACCGCAGCAAATAAACGTTAAAATAATGACTTGAATTGGGGTTCTCTCCAGCAGGAAAAACTTCACCATTTCAGCCATTGCCCGGGTCTCGAAGCTGGCTACGCCGAGGAAATAGCCGCAGATCAAAAGGCCAATGATGCTGCCGATCCATTTCCCAAGCCCTTCCTGCAAATACTCAAAGAGTGAAGGGTATTGATGTTTTTTCTGAATGAGCGTGTTTAAATAAATGAAGAAAATAAAAATGAAACCTTCTAATATCAGCGTGATCCAGCCGTCAGGCGTATTAGCCTTAGTGGTCAGCGCTCGCGGCAATGTTAAAAGTCCGGCCCCAAGCATTGTATTTGCAACAATAGAAATACCTTGAAAGGTATTAAGTTTCAGTGGAGTCTGTTTTTGGCTCATTTGGATTATTCGCCTCTTTTGGTTTGTTTTTAATGGGGAGACGGATAATGGAGTCACTCGTATTTTTCAGGCTGAAGAATCCATTCGGCGAAAAATACGGAGACCCAAAGCTCGTTTGTCTCGTTAAGTGCGTATATACGACAAGCATAAATAAAATAATCCCATACAGCCCTAGAATAGCGGCGGAAAACATCGAAATAAAACGCAGCACCCGGAAAGATAGACCCATTCCGTATTGAGGAACGGTAAAGGATGCCAGGGCAATGACACTGACGACAATGACCATAATCGAACTGACGAGATTCGCTTCTACAGCCGCCTGTCCGATGACTACGCCCCCGACGAGACCGATCGTCTGTCCGAGCGGATTGGGGAGACGCAGCCCGGCTTCCCTCAGCAGCTCGATGGTTACTTCCATCAGCAGGGCTTCAAATATCGGAGGGAACGGCACGTTTTCCCTGTTTGCCGAAATCGTGACGGCGAGCGCGGTTGGCAGCAGCCCTTGATGGAAGGAAACAAGTGCAATATAAATCGATGACAAAAACAAGGTGATAAAGATAGAAGCAAAGCGCAGCGACCGGATAAGAGATGCTGAAATCCAGCGTTCATAGTAGTCATCCGGGGACTGCATCAGGATGCCGAGAGAAACCGGCACCAGCAGCACAAATGGTGAACTGTCGACCAAAATTGCCACACGGCCGTTAAACAGGGCTGAAGATACTTTGTCAGGTCTTTCCGTATTTTGAATCTGCGGAAATGGTGAATATTTATTATCTTCAATGAGCTCCTCGAGCGTTCCGCTGTCCTGGATATCTTCCAGCTGGATATTTTTAAGCCGCGCCTTCACTTCTTTTATGACGGACTTTTTTGCTTTGCCTTCAATGTACATAATGGCTGCAGGCTTCAGCTTGTTTTCGCCGATCATGATTTTTTTGGTGATCAATTTGGGATGAGAGGTTCTTTGTCTGATCAGAGCGAGATTTGTATCAATATCCTCTACAAACGCAACTTTTGGGCCGCGTACCACTTTTTCAGTTGTCGGCTCTGTCAGGCTTCTTGTTTTTTTCTTTCCTGTGGTCAGAATATAGGCTTTATCCAATCCGTTGATAAACACAGCACAATTGCCGTTGAGAATCGATTCAATCGTTTTTTTTGCGGTTTCAATAGGTCTTGCGTCAAGCTGGTCAAGGCGTTTTTTGACCTGGTCAAGCGTTAAGGTCTCCTCATCTTTAATCAAAGTTTTAATGGCTTCTGACACCTTATTCTCATCAGTCAGTTCACTGAAATAGAGATAGTAAAAAACCAGTCCGTTCGCAAGCATTTTTTTGTTTTTCACCAGATCATCGTTTTCTTTTAATTTTGGCAGCACCAATGCTAAATTATCGTGTATATATTCCTTAAACTCTGTTTGTTCCAATGAGGTCACCTCTTATCCAAAACCTTAGTAGAGGTTATCTTTTCCTGTTAAAAAAATGATATACTGTGTTAGAGTATTTCATGGAGTAAGTTTTTTTATGAAAGCGGAGGATACGAAGTGGCACAGGTAAGGCTAGCTGGAAAACAAGAAGAAATTGAACAGCTCATTAGATCATTTGAAAAGCATTATGATGTCTCTTATACATCAAAGGAGTACGGAAGGACGAATCCAAAATACAAATATTCAAAGGATTCCCGCGTATATCTTGAATTAAAATTAAAATCTGCCAAGATCGAAAAATAAAAAGGATTTTTTGTGTCATTGGCGAATTATGATCTATTGAAGCAACCGTTATGGAGGGATACATAAATGGAATACAGAATTGAACGAGACACCATGGGAGAAGTAAAAGTTCCTGCTGATAAATTTTGGGGCGCCCAAACACAGCGAAGCAAGGAGAACTTTAAGATCGGTTCTGAAAAAATGCCGATGCGTGTTGTGAAGGCGTTTGCAATCTTGAAACGAAGCACTGCTCTAGCTAATAAACGCCTCGGCAATCTGGATGCTGAAAAAGCAGAAGCGATTGCAGCGGTTTGTGATGATGTGCTCAAAGGCAAGTATGATGATAACTTCCCGCTTGTCGTATGGCAGACCGGAAGCGGCACACAAAGCAATATGAACATGAACGAAGTGGTAGCCAACCGTGCGACTGCTTTATTAAAAGAGAAGAACTCTGATCAAACGATTCATCCAAATGATGACGTGAACCGAAGCCAAAGCTCAAACGACACATTCCCGACTGCGATGCATGTTGCCGCTGTTTTGGCTGTTTACGAGCAGCTTGTGCCGGCGCTTGATCAGCTTCGCAATACACTGGATGAAAAAGCAAAAGCATACAATGATATTGTCAAAATCGGACGCACGCATCTTCAGGATGCTACGCCACTGACCCTCGGACAGGAAATCAGCGGATGGGTTCACATGCTGGACCGTTCGAAGGAAATGATTTTGGAAGCGACAGATAAAATGCGTGCGCTTGCAATTGGTGGAACGGCTGTCGGAACGGGTATCAACGCCCACCCAGAGTTTGGAGAGCTTGTCTCAGAAGAGATCACTAAGCTGACCGGCCAAACGTTCAGCAGTTCACCCAATAAATTCCACGCGCTGACAAGCCATGACGAAATCACTTATGCGCATGGCGCATTAAAAGCGCTTGCGGCTGACTTAATGAAAATCGCGAACGATGTCAGATGGCTCGCAAGCGGACCTCGCTGCGGCATCGGGGAGATCGTCATTCCTGAAAATGAGCCGGGAAGCTCCATTATGCCTGGTAAAGTCAACCCGACACAAAGCGAAGCGTTAACAATGATCGCAGCGCAAATCATGGGGAACGATGCGACAATCGGCTTTGCGGCGAGTCAGGGGAACTTTGAACTGAACGTGTTTAAGCCTGTTATTATTTACAACTTCCTGCAATCTGTGCAGCTGCTCAGTGACGGCATGAATTCATTCCATGATAAATGTGCTGTCGGTATTGAGCCTAATAAAGAAACCATTCAGGAAAACCTGTCAAATTCATTAATGCTTGTTACGGCGCTGAACCCGCATATCGGTTATGAAAACGCGGCGAAAATCGCCAAGCTTGCCCATAAAGAGGGATTGACGCTCAAAGAAGCAGCTTTGAAGCTTGAATTGCTGACAGAGGAGCAATTTAACGAAATGGTTAAGCCGGAAGACATGGTAAAACCAAAGGCGTAATAGAAAGAAAAAACGGCTGCTTTTTAAGCAGCCGTTCTTCTAAATATGTTGCTGTTTTAATAAATATTTAAGCTGCTCCGCATCTTTGGCGAGAGCTTCAGACTCCGTCAGATTATGAATCATTCCTTTTATGATCGCCAGCTTCGGTGTTTTTTTCTTCATTTCTGCTTCAAGTATGTCCAAGCTCTCCGATAATTCAAGAGAGGAGTTTGTGTTTAAGCTGTTAATTTTGTCACGTAGGCTTTTCACAATCGATTCAGTCAGCGGGTCAGGCCGTCCGTGCGTAAGAGGCCCAAATAGAGAGCTCGCCTCTTCCAATGTGATGAAAGGCTTATCGTTTCGTTCAGACATGCCTTTTACCATATCATCAATTCGATTCATAATGATATCAGCTAATTGAGACGGCTTCACAGTGTACCCTAGCAAAATCATGCATTCCAGGTAAATCTGGCTGATGCCCTCTATTAAAAAACAAAGCTCTGCAGTGTACGGTTCCGCTTTTTTTCCATAAATGTTCAGCAGGCTGTCGATATGAAATTGAAGTGAGGACTGGCGGATTTTTTTTGCGCATTGCTCCACTTCTTCTGTGTAAGGCAGAGAACCCTCCTTCAACTGCATGCTGATAAAATCTTTGTGTTCAAGAATGTTTTCATAGAGGACGGTCAGCTGTTTACGGTAAGCCGTTCTGGGGCTGTCGCCCTTCGTTTTAATATTTAAAATTCGGGTAAACGTTTTATCATAATAGTAGTTCAGCATAGAGAGAAGAAGCGCTTCTTTCGAAGGAAAATAAATATAAAAAGCGCCTTTAGATATTTTGCATTCTTTTGCGATTTCCTGGACTGATGTTGAGTTGTATCCTTTTTGGGCAAATAGTTTTAAGGCTGTTTCAATAATCAGTTTTTCTTTTTCCTTCAATGGTTCCACCCTTTCGGAGCCCGGAGGCCTGCTAGGATATGACCATATAGTCACACCGTCTGTTATAAAATTAACCTTATTGTAACTTGTTTTTTTATCATGTATTATTTATATTATAAATTGAGATGACCGAATGGTCAAAGCTCAAGCGAAAGGGTGAATCTAGAATGAGAGAATTGGACGAAATGATCAGCCGCTTGCGAAACAGAGGAATCAAAGTGGAGAAAGTCAAATATCCGAAGCAGACCTTGTCAGAGAAAAAATGGGTTCATCAATGCAAACAGCCGCTCAAAACAAATTACAGAGATTTTAACGGCTATTCTTTCACATAAAAAAATAGACTGCAAAACATCTACAGTCTATTTTGGCACTGCTATGCGGTATGTTACACCCGTTTTGTCATTTTCAATTGAGATAGATGCCTTATGAAGAGTTAAAATTCGTTTTACGATGCTTAGACCAATGCCGAATTCGCCTTTCTTCCCTTTATTAAAAGGCTCATAGAGGCTGGAGAGCATCTCATCTTCAATATGCGGACCGTCATTTTTAATGGTGATCACGATATTTCGATCATCTTGTTTCATGCTGATTTCTATTTTTGTCTCAGCATAGCGGATTTGATTTTCCAGAATGTTTTCAAGGAGTTTGTTCCATTGCTCCGGATCGCCCGGCATCAAAATATCCTCTTCTACATCAATTTCCCACGATAGTTCTTTCCGCGCCCACTTCAATCGTTCGATGACTTCTTCTGTCACTTCCACAATACTGAACATGTCGTGCTGCACTTTTTGCTTCGCTAAATAATCCAGCTTCGTTAAATATAATAAATCCTTTATTTTTTTCTCCAGCTTAAGAGCTTCGCATTCAATAACATCTACAGTGTTTTCAAGGTCTCCTTTAGGAAAAATCCCGTCTTTAATTGATTGTGTATAGCCTCTGATGACCATGACCGGCGTTTTTAAATCATGAGAGATATTTTGCAATAGAGTTCTTTCTGTTTCATCCTTTTGCACAAGCTTTTGGCGCATCTCTTCGATCGTATGGCCCAATTTGCCGATTTCATCTTTCCGATCCACTTTTACTGGGTCATCCCAATCCTGTTCAGAAATCCGTTTGACGTGTTTTTCAAATGATACAAGAGGCCTTGATAAATACTTTGCAAGCCAAATAGCCGGAATCCAGCTTAATAAAATGACGACAGCTATAATAAACAGAAGCTGTTTGAACAAGGTATAGGCCAAATCGTCCCGATAAGAATCAAGCGCGTAAGAGAGCATCATCGCTGATTGCCCATTGACGGAAAGTCCCTTTTTAATGACAAAAAACACTTTCTCTCCATTGACGTCGGCGCTGTAACGTTTCTTTTTAGCTTCCTGCTTATCAGCCAGCTTGTACACCTTGTGGATAAATGAAGATGACAGAATGCTTAAATCCTTGTCTGAAGAAGCCTCTTCATTTTCAGGAAGGAGCACGTGCTGTACGGAGCGGACAGTTGTCGGCGCCGTCGCTTCCTCGCTGTAATAGCGCCTTTCAATCGAACCTGGCAGGCGGTACTCTGTCAGAACATGCTGCTCATTTTCAATCGTCGTATACGTTTCATTAGTGAAAAAATCTCGCAACGTGTTTGAAAATAACACAAGCAGTAAAATCGATATCGCTAACAGGATGCCGGATATGACAACCCATATCTGAAACGCGAGCGGCTTGTTTTTCATGATGACATCATCCTGTAGCCGAAACCGTAAATCGTCTCCACCTTCAATTCAGGCATCTTTCTGCGCAGTCTCCGGACGAGATCATCAACGACCCGGTCTGTTCCGAAGTAGTCATGCCCCCACACTTTTAGGAGGATATCCTCACGAGAGTACGGATGCCCTTTATGATGGATAAATAATAGCAGCAGATCAAATTCCTTTGACGTCAAATTGATGATATTCCCGTTTTCGTCATAGACCTCGCGGGCGTCTTCAGCGACCCGATACGAGGAGACGGCAATTTCATTTTTTTGTACAGGAGGAGCTTCCTTATATACGAGCTGCAGCAGCTTTTGCACACGGATAATCAGCTCCCGCGGCAGAAACGGCTTTGAAATGTAGTCATTGCTGCCAAGCTCTAAGCCAAGCACTCTGTCAATATCCGCATCTCGGGCGGAAATAAAAATGACCGGCACGTCAGGATCTTTCGCCTTGATTTCTTTTATTAATGTATAGCCGTCGGTATCCGGCAGCATGATATCGAGAATCCATAGGTGGGGAGACGGTGTCATGTTCTTTCTGGCGTCTTCACCTTTCGTAAAAGATGTAATGTTCCAGCCCTCATTCTCTAAATACTTCGTCAGCAGTTCATTCAGGTTATCCTCATCTTCAACTAGATAAATGGTGTATGACAAGGCTCTTCACATCCTTTCAACGTCATTATAAACTAGTTTTAACATACGGCAGGCAATTTTCATAATTTCACATATTCTTTTCATTTTTATCCCACAATGTTTGTTTATGATATGTATAAGGGAAGAAAGGAAGAGAAAAAGAGCGAGGAAGATGTAGGATGATCAAACATATTCTATTTTGGTGCTTTGCTTTTCTCCTCATTATTGGGACAATTGAACTTGTACATGCGATGAATATGTAACGATAAATGAATAACCGTTAAAGGAGTGGAAGAACATGGATTATCGACGTGATGGCCAAAACGATCAACATCAAACTGAACCTTCACATACAGAACAGCAGAATACAGAAAACCAGAAACTGATAGGACATTCTGAACAAGAATTGCTTGACGCGCCTGTGTCGTATGAAGCGGGACGGCAGGAAACGGCTTCTGCTTTAGAAATGGAAAAGCAAGAAACGGCTGTGAAAAAAGAAAAGAAACGGAGAGCCGCATGGCTGAGCCCGATTTTAGGCGGTATTATCGGCGGGGGCCTCATGCTTGGCATCGCGCCTTATCTGCCGTCAGACCAAAATCAGGCGACCGAGACCGCTTCCGCAAATAAACAGGTGCAGTCTGATAATTTTACAACGGCGCCGATAACGAACGCATCAAACATCGCTGATATGGTAGAGGATTTAGAGCCTACGATTGTCGGAATCTCAAATATCCAAACCTCTCAAAATAACACATTCGGCACGGGAGGAGGCTCTAGCTCAGAAAGTGAAAGCGGAACCGGGTCAGGTGTTATTTTCAAAAAAGACAGCAATAAAGCGTATATCATTACAAACAACCATGTCGTTGAAGGCGCGAACAAGCTGACTGTTACGCTATACAACGGAGAAACGGAAACTGCCAAGCTTGTCGGCAGCGATACCATTACTGATTTGGCAGTTTTGGAAATCAGCAGCAAGAACGTCAAAAAAGTGGCGAGCTTTGGTGATTCTTCACAGCTGCGCACGGGCGAAAAGGTAATCGCTATCGGTAACCCGCTCGGACAGCAGTTTTCCGGTACGGTGACACAAGGCATCATTAGCGGATTGAACCGGACAATTGATGTGGATACAACACAAGGGACGGTGGAAATGAACGTGCTGCAAACTGATGCAGCGATCAACCCGGGGAACAGCGGAGGCCCATTAATCAATGCAAGCGGCCAGGTCATCGGCATCAACAGCTTGAAGGTGAGCGAAAGCGGCGTGGAATCACTTGGATTTGCGATCCCAAGCAATGATGTCGAGCCGATTGTTGACCAGCTGCTGCAAAACGGGAAGGTGGACCGTCCGTTTTTAGGCGTGCAGATGATTGACATGTCACAAGTTCCTGAAACTTATCAGGAAAATACGCTGGGCCTGTTTGGAGATCAATTGGGCAAAGGTGTTTATGTAAAAGAAGTTCAAGCAAATTCACCGGCAGAAAAAGCAGGTATTAAATCTGAGGATGTCATTGTCAAACTAAACGGTAAAGACGTGGAAAGCAGTGCGGATATCCGTCAGATCCTTTACAAAGACTTAAAAGTCGGAGATAAAACAACAATCCAAGTGCTGCGAAAGGGAAAAACGAAAACGTTGAACGCGACACTGACCAAGCAGACAGAAAGCCGTTCAAGCTAAGAAAAAAACAAAAAGCTGAACCCAAATAGGGTTCAGCTTTTTTTATCCTAAGTAAGAGGAAAGCATCCACACTTGTTTTTCAACTTCTTCAATTAATCCGACAAACAAGTCCGCTGTCGCATTGTCTTGATTTTCTTCAGCCAGGCCGATCACGAATTTAGATTCGCTGCTGATTTGTTTGTAGTCGTTTACCAATGCTTGTACCATTTCTGAAGCTGATGTTTCGTTTCCGCCGTCTGTGATAGATGCATGCTCAGTGTATTCTTTCACTGTGGCAACAGGCTGTCCGCCAATCGCCAGCAGGCGCTCAGCGATGGTATCGACTGTTTCAGCCGCATGGTCATAAAGTTCTTCAAATTTCTCGTGCAATGTAAAGAAATGAGGCCCTTTCACATACCAATGGAAACGGTGGAGCTTAGAGTATAAAAGAAACCAGTTTGATAATTGTGTGTTCATTGAATTCTCAACTAATGTTTGATTTGTTTTTGCGTTTTCAGTTTTCATAAGATAACGTCCTCCTTGTGATCTGTTGTTTTAATTATATCATATACTAAATAAAAATCAATACTAAATTATAATTATTATAATTTAGGTCATCTGAATAGCTTTTTCTTCAGGATAGACTCCCACGCAGACCAAGGAAAAAGCGATCGGAATAGCAGGGTGAGCCTGATGCCCTTTCCGATCGGGTATCGCAATTTCTTTATGTGCTGTTTTGTTGCCAATTGGTAAATGAGGTCGGCAACCTCTTGGGGATCTCCGCTTTCTTCTCCGTTTTTTTGAACGTAGGAAAGGATCTTTTTATAGTATTGATGATAGGCTGAATCGTCAGCAGGCACCGACATAAAATTTGATAATGACGTTGTCCAGATCGATGTCTTGTATGAGCCCGGCTCGATCAAAGCGGTTTCGATACCGAACGGAAGCAGCTCGATACGAAGGCTTTCAGAAAAACCTTCCAATGCATGCTTGGAAGAAACATATGGTGACAGCGCTGGGAATCCGGTCAGTCCGCTGATGCTGCTCACGTTTATAATCTTTGCGCCGCCATGCTTTCTTATGTAAGGCAGAACGGTTTTTGTCACATGGATCACACCGAAGACATTCGTTTCAAATTGTTGTCTGAAATGTTCCATCGGCACATCCTCGATAAATCCTCCATAAGCCGTTCCGGCATTGTTAACGAGTAAGTCGATCGGGGCGTAAGCACTAACGGCTTTTCCGAATGAGACTATAGATTGTTCATCGGTGACATCGAGAGCTGTAATGTGAATAGAATCAGACACATTGTGTGCTGCAGCCAATTCCCGAAGCTGTTCCGCTTTTTCAGGCTGTCTTGATGTGGCTATCACGAAAAATGATCGGGCAAGCTTTACAGCTGCCAGCAGACCGAAGCCGCTGGACGCTCCCGTTACGATTGCTATTTTTTTATTCATCCTAACCCTCCTATTAAACTGCTACAGCTATTGTACAATCCTGAACAGGAAATGACGTCTGTAAAAGAAATTTTTATACAACAATTCAGAATTGTTCTATAATAGAACGAAAGAAGGAAAGGGGTTTTGTGATATGGCGCTGCAAGGGGTAGGCCAAAGATGGGATCTTGATTCATTTTTTAAGGGCGGGAGCCAATCAGAAGAATTCAAAGGATATATTGAGAAGCTGTCACAAAGTCTGCGTGCATTTCAAGACAGGACTGATGCGTTTCAGGTGCCTGAATCGCCTGAAGAGGCCGAAGGGCTGACCGCGTTGCTTGATTTATTCGAACAGACATCCGTCAAGCTTCAGCAGGCCGGCGCTTTTGTTGCTTGCCTCCAGGCCCAGAATATCAATGATCAAAAGGCTATAGAGCATCAGGCACTCATGAACCGGCTTTCCGCAGATTTTCAATCGTCGCTCGTTACATTAGATCATAAACTTGTGGACATTAATCAAGACGTGTGGAATGAATTGTTAACAAAACCGGGATTGCGCGATGTATCTTACATATTAAATGAAAGAAGACAGAGGGTTGCCGAAAAGCTTAGCCCCGGTAAAGAAAAACTGATCGGAAACCTTGCGGTGGACGGATATCACGCTTGGAGTGACTTATACAATATGGTTGTCGGGAAAATGACGATCCCGTATGAGGAAAACGGTGAAAACAAGCAATTGTCTGTCGGTCAGGCGGAGAATATGATGGACCATCAAGACCGTGCTGTCAGAAAAACAGTATATGAACGTTTCCGCCAAGCTTGGGAGAGCAAGCAGGATATTTTCAGCAGCACGCTGAATCATTTGGCGGGATTCCGGCTTGAAACCTATAAAGCGCGCGGCTGGGAGAATGTCCTGAAGGAACCGCTGCAAATTAACAGGATGAAAAAAGAAACACTTGATACGATGTGGCAGGTCATCACTGAAAACAAGAAGCCGTTCGTTCAGTTTTTGAACCGGAAAGCATCCATGCTCGGCCTTGAAAAACTCAGCTGGTACGATGTCGAGGCACCGATCGGTTCTGACGGAAAGGTTTATTCGTATGATGAAGCCGCAAATATCATTACCAGCCAGTTTTCAACGTTTGGCAAAAAGCTGTCCTCATTCACTGAAAAAGCGTTTCGGGACGGCTGGATTGAGGCGGAAGACAGGAGTGGAAAAAGAGTCGGCGGCTTTTGCACGAGCTTTCCAGACAGCGGGGAATCCCGGATTTTCATGACATTTTCGGGCAGCGCCTCAAATGTCTCTACTCTTGCGCATGAACTCGGGCACGCGTTCCATCAGGAAGCAATGCTCGACGTCAGGCCGTTAAACCGTTCCTACGCCATGAACGTTGCAGAAACAGCTTCAACGTTTGCAGAGATGATAGTGGCGGACGCGACTGTCCAGCAAGCCGAGACCAGGGAAGAAAAGATTGTTCTTCTGGAGGATAAAGTGCAAAGAAGTGTTGCGTTCTTCATGAACATTCACGCAAGATTTCTATTCGAAACGAGATTCTACGAGGAACGAAAGCGGGGAGTGGTACCGGCCAGCCGCTTGAATGAGCTGATGGAAGAGGCGCAAAGAGAGGCATACTGCAATGCGTTAGAAGAATATCATCCGCTTTTTTGGGCATCAAAACTTCACTTTCACATCACGAGGGTGCCGTTTTACAATTTCCCTTATACATTCGGCTACCTGTTTTCTCTTGGCATTTACGCGCTGGCGCTTGAAGAAAAAAACGCATTCGAAGAGAAGTATATGGCGCTATTGCGAGATACGGCTTCTATGACAGTGGAGGATTTGGCCATGAAGCATTTGGGGGCTGACATCACGAAGCGCGATTTCTGGGAGAATGCCATCAAGCTGGCTGTGCGTGACGCCGAAACCTTTTTGCAAATGACCGAATCTTAAAGAAAAGCCGTGGCGTTATATGCCCCGGCTTTTTCAATTCTTCTCTGAATGAGGATTTCATTCTCTGGATATACCTAAAATAAATGGAATCCTACAGGGGGGAAACATATGCATTTGGTCAGAGCAGCCGGGGCTGTATGTCTCGCAGTGGTTCTGATTGCGGGCTGCCGTCTCAATGAAGACCAGCAGCAGGCAGAAGGAGAAAATACAGCCGTCACCCAGCTGAAATCCGTTCCCTACAGCAATTTTTCGCTTCGTGTGAGCTACGGGGATGGTGAGCATAACCGTTATGAAGGAATCTATACAAAGAACGGGACTCAGGAAAAAGCGGAAATACAGGATAAGCTCTCTGGTGTCAATCAGGAGGGAGAAGAAGCATTGGATGAGATGAAAATGATTTTGAGCGAGCTTTCCGTGACAGACCAAATGGCTGAAACAGAAGTGATACAAAGTGTGCTGGCAGCATTTAATCTGGACAGTCATTATGATCATATCGATTTAAAATTGAAGCTGAAGGACGGCTCCATCAGAGAAATCAAGAAGTAATCTTGTGATAAAAAACCCATAAACGTCAATTATGTCCATAAAACTAATTGAAAATGATTTTCAAAGTCAGTGTTTTCTGCTACAATGAGGGATATATGACCATATCAAATGGCTGAATATCGGAATCACTTGCATTGATGACAATTGACTTAAAAGCATGTATATAGAAAACGTGCAATACATAGTGCTGCTAAAAAGCCAGCAAAAAGGAGCGGTTATGGGTATGAGTGCAATTTCTACAGAAACGCTGAGCTTAGGATACGGGGATGCCGTTATTATTGATGAGTTGAATTTAACAATTCCCAAAGGTGAAATTACCGTATTTATTGGCAGCAATGGCTGCGGAAAATCGACACTTTTACGTTCATTAGCGCGCCTGATGAAGCCGAGAGGCGGTTCAGTACTGCTGGAAGGAAGAGCCATTGCCAAGCTTCCGACGAAGGAAGTCGCAAAAGAGCTCGCAATCCTGCCCCAAGGTCCTTCGGCTCCAGAGGGGCTGACGGTGCATCAGCTGGTGAAGCAAGGAAGATATCCTTACCAAAACTGGCTGAAGCAATGGTCAAAAGAGGATGAGGAAGCAGTTGAAAGAGCGCTTAAAGCAACAAAGCTTGAGGACATGGCTGACCGCGCCGTTGATTCTTTGTCAGGCGGACAGCGCCAGCGGGCTTGGATCGCGATGACGCTTGCCCAGGAAACGGATATCATCCTTCTTGACGAGCCGACGACGTATTTAGACATGACGCATCAAATTGAAATTCTTGATTTGCTGTTTGAGCTGAATGAAAAGGAAGACCGGACGATTGTTATGGTTCTCCATGACTTAAACTTGGCGTGCCGCTATGCGCATCATCTTGTGGCCATAAAAGACAAACGGATTTATGCAGAAGGCCGTCCGGAAGAGGTCATCACTTGTGATCTTGTGCAAAATGTGTTTTCTATGAACTGTCAGGTTACACAGGACCCGCTCTTTGGAACGCCTCTTTGCATTCCTCATGGCAGGGGCAGATGCATTGTCCAGGAAGCGGCTTTCACATCACATGGATAAATAACGCAGCGAAGGAGCTTTCAATTGAGAAAGCTCCTTGCTGTTTTTTCGAAAGGAAGATGGAAAATGGAACAAAAACTTCAGGAGCAGCTGGATGGATTGCTGGAGAAGTATACTGAGCTTCTGCTTGGTGAAACAAACGATGAGCTAAAAGAAGAAGTGAAGCAATGGATTTTGTACACCCATATAGCCAAAAGCATGCCTCCGCTCGCTAAGCATTGGAATGCGACATACCCCGACGCAAAGCAGGGCATTAAAGAGATCATTCAGCATATTAAGGAGTTAAATGAAGCGCATCGAAACAAACAATAGCCAAAAAGCAGTCTGTTCATTATAGCAGACTGCTTTTTTGTGATTCAGCCGTTTTATCTGGCGCAAAGGAATCCATAAAGGTTCTCAGCGCGCTGCTGATAAACGAATCTTTTCGAACAATAAACTCTGTTTTCATCTGGCTGAGAGCTTCAGGCAACGGGTACAATCGAATTGATCCTTCTGCTTCATGTTTCTGCACAACCGTTCTTGGCAGCAACGAGATGCCAAGACCTGCTGTAACCCCGCCGATAATTGCTTCAAGCGTCCCAAATTCCATAATGACCGGCTGTGTGACACCGACGGAGCGCAGCCATTTTTCAAGTGTTTCTCGATACGAGCAGCCTGTGCTGTATACGAGAATCGGCTTTGTGATGGCTTCCTCAACATCGGGCACGGAGGCAGCCGAAACAACTACTGGTTCTTCCTCAAATGCAGGATAGGATTCGAGCTCAGGATGATTGCATTCGCATCCGATAAACGCGCCGTCCAATTCATAACGAAGAACTTTATCAAGGAGAAATTGCGTATGTCCTGTTGTTAAAGACAACTGGACGTTTGGATGTTCTTCATAATAAGATGCCAGGAGCTTTGGTAGCCTTACCGCGGCTGTTGTCTGAGTGGAGCCGATCATAAGCGGCCCGCTTGGTTCTGCGGAGGATGAGAGCGCTTTAGACGCTTCATCAAGAAGGCCAATAATTTTATTTGCGTAGTCCAGCAGTAATTTTCCGCTTGCAGAAAGTGTCATGCCCCGATTATGGCGCAAAAACAGTGTGGTACCCAGCTCAGCTTCCAATTGCTGAATTCTGGCCGTGACATTCGATTGTACATAGCCAAGCTGCAGGGCTGCTTTCGTAATGGTCCCTTCAAGGGCTACCATTTGAAACACACGTAAATCTCCGCTTTCCATTTTGAACTCCTCCGTTCGTTTGCTATCAATCTGAGTGATATCTAGTATCTTTAACAATCATTATACGTAACATCAAAGCTGGATTACAATGGAATCAGAAATATACTTTAGTCAACAGCAAGGAGTGGCGGCAATGAATGTCTTGAACAAAATAGCTCTCGTAACGGGGGGTGGCACAGGAATCGGAAAAGCAGCCAGTATGGAATTGGCAAAGCGCGGGGCGATTGTGGCGGTGAATTATTCACGCTCACAATCAGAAGCGGAGGAAACAGTGGAAATGATTCAAAAAGCTGGCGGGCAAGCCTTCGCCATCCAAGCAGATGTATCCAAAAACAGCGACGTGCAGGATATGATTCAAGCAATCGTGAACACACACGGCACGGTTGATATTTTAGTCAACAATGCCAGCATTACACGGCATATTCCAATGGATAATCTTGAGGCTGCGACAGAAGACGTCTGGGATGAGCTGTATGCCGTCAATGTGAAAGGGATGTTTTTCTGCGCGAGAGCAGTGGTTCCGTTCATGAAGAAAAGCAAGGCCGGGGCGATCGTAAACGTCGGCAGCATCGCAGGGGTAACTGGTGCCGGCTCATCTATGCCTTACGCAGTATCAAAATCGGCGGTGCACGGTTTAACGAAATCATTGGCCCACGCCTTAGCGCCTGAAATCAGAGTGAGCGGTGTAGCACCAGGAGCTGTGGCAACGAGATGGTGGGCCGGCCGGGAAGAAAAAATGAAAAGCATGATCGGCTCTTTGCCGCTGCAGTGTATTGCTGAACCAGATGATGTTGCCAAATTGATTTGTTCACTAATTGAACAGGAATCACTCACAGGCCAAATTATCACAATTGACAGCGGACAGACGCTGTAAAGAAAGGGATGCAGGGAGATGCCATTTGTACAGATTCATTTACGGTCGGGAAGAAGCGAAGCGTGGCTTCAAAAACTGAGCAGGACTATCCACCAATCGATGATTGAAGAAATCAATGTGCCGGAAGATGACTATTTCCAAGTCATCAAACAATATGAAAAAAGCGAATTTTTTTATGATCCATTTTATCTCCAAGTCGAGCGTACTGATGAACTGATATACATTCATTTTACACTGAAACAGTCAAGAACAACTGAACAGAAAAAAGCACTTTACCGCTCAATCGCGAGCCGGATTCATTCCGAGCTTGGTGTCAGAAAAGAAGATGTGTTTATCATGCTGGCCGGAAATCAGGCTGAGGATTGGTCTTTCGGAAATGGAAGAGCCCAGATGATTGAATAAAAACCCCCGCGGATTGATACCCGCGGGGTGCTCTATTAATGGGAAGGTGATTCAACGGCTTTTGCCGCTTTCTCTTTTTCTTGTTGGTCTTCCGTTTTCTTATTTGATAGCTTGATAGGTTTTAAGAACAAGGTGAATACGGCTCCGACTGCGATAAAGATCAGGCCCGTATAAAACACGCTGTGGAGCGAATCCATCAACGATGTTTTTAAAATCGGCACAATATGGGATGAGAAAGCCGCAGGGATTTGTTTGACTGCGTCCGGACTGAACAGTGATTGCAGCAGTCCTTGCGGATTTGTATCAATCATACCCTTTAGCTGGGCGGCAAACGAGCTTGCCTGTGCCGGAAGAGAGTCTAAATATGGCACCAATTTATCTGTTAATAGATTTCCTGATCTCGCATTCATTACGGCTCCCAGCATGGTAATGCCGAATGTTCCGCCGATAGAACGGAAGAATTGGCTGGATGAAGTGACAACTCCAAGCTCCTCCTTCGAAAAGCTTTCCTGTAAAGCCAATGTCAGAATCGGCATAACAAGACCCATTCCCAGACCAATAATCGCCATAAAAGATGTAGCGACAAGCTTGCTTGTATCGAGATCCAATGTCGTTAACAGCAGGAATCCGCCGGCCATAACCAGCATGCCTGTAATGATTTGCGGTTTAATCCCAATTTTATAAACAAGCTGTCCGCCGATGATACTTGTGATAATCATAGAAATCATCATCGGTGTCATAATTGTACCCGATTCAGACGCACTTACACCGACAATTCCCTGCATAAAGAAAGGAACGAACGTAATGGCGCCAAACATACCGATACTCATAAAGAAGCCGATCAAGTTTAGAAATGTAAATGTTCTGTTTTTAAATAAATACATTGGCAGGATTGGCTCTTTTGCTTTTGATTCTACGATGATAAAGCTGACAATGCCGATCAGTGCGAGAGCGAACAACCCAAGAATCTGCCATGAATCCCATGCATAATCTTTTCCGCCAAAGCTTAAGGCGAGCAGGAGGCTGACCACACCGACAATCATTGTGAAAATACCAGCGATGTCGAAGTTGATCGGACCAGTCTGCTGGCGTCCCTGTAATCCTCTGGCAATAAAAATAACCGCAATAATTCCGACTGGCAGGTTAATATAGAAAACCCATTTCCAGTTTAACGAGTCTACAATCCAGCCGCCGATTTGCGGCCCAATCACTGAAGCCAGCCCGTAAATTGCGCCAAAGACACCTTGGAATTTAGCACGCTGTTTTCCTGTGAACAAGTCACCGATGACAATCATCGCCATCGGCATCATGATGCCCCCGCCGATTCCCTGCAGTCCACGGAAGATTATCAATTCTGTCATGTTGTTGGCCATTCCGCACAAAGCAGAAGCGGCCATGAAAATAATTAAACCTGATACATAGACAATGCGGCGTCCCAATAAATCAGCCAGTTTACCGGCAATTGGAACAATGGTTGTTGATGTTAACAAATATGCAGTTGTCAGCCAGGTCATCATGCTTAAACCGCCCAGATCACCGACAATTTTCGGCATGGCCGTTCCGACAATGGTACCGTCAAGGGCTGAAAAAAACATGGCAATAATTAAGCCTGTTATTAATAACGTTCGTTTTGATTGTTTGCCTTCTTTACTCATTTTCATCCATTTCCTCTTTTCATGTTTTGCTTTTCATCCGTTTCTGCTGCTTGTGCGAGCTTTGCTGTAATATGCGCCGCCTGCAGCATCTCCTCCTCCGTCAAAAAGGAAAGATAGCGCGCCATAATGGCCTTTCTGCCTGCCAAAATCTCCTCGAACTTTCTGTCTCCTTCGTCAGTAAGACTGAGATCAATCACTCGCCTGTCTTTTGTGTTGTGTGTTCTGGCGATAAGATTTTTTTGTTCAAGGCGATCTGCCATCAGCGTCACCGCGCTTGGCTTCACCTCCATACGCTCGGCAATTTCAGAAATTTTGAGGCTGCCGTGTTTCTTTAGGCTGGCCAGCACAAACAGCTGCGCTGGGGTGACACCTTGTTTCTCCATGCTTTCCAGCATTTCAGGCTGTATCTTTTGAAAGAGCGCCTGAAGCGATAATTGGATATCGGACATTAACTGATCCGCACTCTTCATATTCAATTCCCCTCTGTTACATATACTGTATATATATTTTGATGACAAAATAGTTAATGCTTATTAAATATAAATAAGCGTAAATGAAAAGTCAACTGGTTTTACACAAAAAAAAAGGATAGATGCCCGAAAGAACATCGTATCCTTTTACTGATATTGTTATTGCTGATAAGGAGACTGCTGCTGAATGGTCTGCTGGAATTTTTGATAGGACTGCTGCAGCTTTTGTGCATCCTCCGCTTCAACAGAATACCATCCATATTGGAACATGAGGTCATACAGTTTTCTTTGCGCTTTTTGTGACTCATCAAAAATGGATTGAATATCCTGATAAAGAGACTCGTGGCTGAATTCGTGCAAGGCAGTGCAATAAGCTGTTGTCATGTATTTTTCGGTTGTCAGCAGTTCGTTGACGAAATCTCTGTCATTCATTTCCGATGTTGTCGGTACAGGTGTCTGCGGGTTGCTGATTTTTTGATTTTGCTGATTCATTCTGGCGCCTCCTTATTGGATGTAGCCGGACTGCTGCTGGCCTGGCTGCAGGTGCTTTAATATTCTTTGATAGTGATCATGATGCATGTGTCCGACGCGGTCGAGTTCTTGCTTTAACGTTTGATCCTGGCACTGCTGCGCCATGAAATGCGCTTTTTTCATCGCGAGCAAATTCCAGTTCAGCATGTCATTGAGATACAAATGATCCTTTGTCGAAATAACGGAAGGCGGCATTTGAGATTGCTGCTGATTATCCATTGTGATCCTCCTTTGGTTTCTGTTCATTTTATAGTTTCCTTCAGACTGGGAGTTATATACAGGTGTTTTGAAGATGACGGCGGGAGGGAGTCGGATGTTGAGACATGTGTTTTTATTCTTATCTCAAAATAAAACACTTACCAAGTTCGCAAAAGCATACGGAACGCGGCTTGGAGCACGAAGGTTTGTCGCAGGGGATACGATTGAATCGGCGGTTAAGACCGTCAAAAGGCTAAACAGATCCGGTTTGTGTGCAACAATTGATTATTTAGGCGAGTATGCAGCTTCGGAAAAAGAAGCAAACCAAGTCGCAGAGGAATGCAAGAAAGCCATTCAAGCCATTGCCGAACATCAATTGGACTCAGAGCTTTCACTTAAGCTGACCTCAATCGGGCTCGATCTTTCAGAAGAACTTGCTCTTACTCATTTGCGCGCCATTCTTTCCGTTGCGAAGCAATATGATGTTGCTGTTACCATTGATATGGAAGACTATTCCCATTATGAACAGACACTTTCTATTTACAGGCAATGCAAACAGGAATTTGAGAAGCTCGGCACGGTCATTCAGGCGTATCTGTACCGGGCGGCAGAAGATATCAGAAAGATGCGGGACTTAAAGCCGAATCTCAGACTTGTAAAAGGCGCTTATAAAGAATCTGCGGCCGTAGCGTTTCCCGACAAAAGAGGAACGGACCTTCATTTTCAGAGCTTAATAAAGCTGCAGTTGTTAAGCGGGAACTACACGGCTGTCGCCACACATGACGATGACATCATTGAATTTACGAAACAGCTCGTCGCCGAACATCAAATCCCCGCGTCGCAATTTGAGTTTCAAATGCTATACGGCATCAGGCCGGAGCGTCAAAAGGAACTCGCCAAGGAAGGCTACAGAATGCGTGTGTATGTCCCATATGGAACGGACTGGTTCAGCTACTTTATGAGAAGAATTGCCGAACGGCCTGCCAATGCAGCGTTTGTGTTAAAAGGAATTTTGAAAAAGTGAAAGCAGCCGCGGGAAGCAGCTGCATTATGATTGTTCCATGTTATGTTTTTTATACTGCTGATTTTGACTTGTCCGTTTTCCGCCGCCGTAATGCTGAGTCGGACCGGCATCTCCTTTTACGCTCGCCGCGCTGACTGCCGCTGAAGACGGATTTTTTTTCTCTCGTACCATTCCCTTCACCTCCGGACTTAAGTTGCCCGACTTTTATAGGCTTCATACAAAAAAATAACAAATTAGCTATTGAAGTCGAACCGGAAATCTTTTAAGATGAAAGAAGAAACGGGTTTCATTTTTTTTGGTCAAAAAATGAATGATTATTCATTCAATGTTCAAGGGGGATATCTCATGCACAAACACATTCGGAAGGCAGCCGTTTTAGGATCGGGGGTAATGGGTTCCGGGATTGCGGCGCATTTGGCTAACATCGGAATTCCTGTCCTGCTGCTAGATATTGTGCCGAACGATTTGACAAAGGAAGAGGAAAAAAGGGGGCTGACGAAGGACAGTCCGGAGGTGCGCAGCAGGCTGAGCCGGCAGGCGATGAAAAAACTGCTGAAACAAAAGCCCGCTCCCCTCACATCAGCGAAAAATACCTCCTATATTACACCTGGCAATCTGGAGGATGATGCAGAAAAACTGAAAGAAGCAGATTGGATTATTGAGGTCGTTGTCGAAAACCTTGAAGTCAAAAAGAAAATTTTCGCTCTTGTGGATGAACATCGAAAGACTGGAAGCATCGTCTCAAGCAACACATCCGGCATATCAGTGCAGGAAATGGCTGAAGGCCGGTCGGATGATTTTAAAGCCCATTTTCTCGGAACGCATTTTTTTAATCCCGCACGCTATTTAAAGCTGCTGGAGATCATTCCGATTAAGGAAACGGATCCTGATATTTTAAAGTTTATGACAGCTTTCGGAGAAAATGTCCTCGGGAAAGGCGTTGTTACAGCAAAGGACACACCGAACTTTATCGCAAACCGAATCGGGACTTACGGGCTTCTCGTGACAGTCCAAGAAATGCTGAAAGGCGGTTATCAGGTCGGGGAGGTTGATTCGATCACAGGACCGCTGATCGGCAGGCCGAAAAGCGCCACCTTTAGAACGCTTGATGTGGTCGGCCTCGATACATTCGCCCACGTTGCCCGAAATGTGTATGACAAAGCTGATGGCGATGAAAAAGAAGTGTTTCGCCTTCCAAGCTTCATGAACGATATGCTGGAAAAAGGGTGGATCGGAAGCAAGGCCGGCCAAGGCTTTTATAAAAAAGAAGGAAAAACGATTTATGAGCTTGACCCAGTGACGCTTACTTACGGCGAGCGGACAAAAATGAAATCACCGGCACTTGAAGCGGCAAAACAGGCAAAAGGGACAAAAGTCAAAATGAAAGCGCTTATTTATTCGGATGACAGGGCCGGCCGTTTGCTGTGGAATATCACTTCTCAAACCCTGCTTTACTCAGCCGAGCTGCTTGGCGAGATTGCCGATGATATTCATGCGATTGACCAAGCCATGAAGTGGGGATTCGGCTGGGAACTGGGACCTTTTGAGATGTGGGACGCCATCGGCCTCAGGCAGTCAGCGGAAAAGCTCGAGCAGCTTGGAGCAGATATGCCTGGCTGGATAAAAGAGATGCTGGACAAAGGAAATGAAACCTTCTACATCAAAGAGAACGGAACGGTATTTTATTATGACCGCGGCGAATACAGAGCCGTGAAAGAAAACAAAAAACGAATTCATTTACAAGCACTTAAAGAAACAAAAGGCGTGATTGCGAAAAACAGCGGAGCAAGCTTAATTGACCTTGGAGATGATGTCGCCCTTCTTGAATTTCATTCGAAAAGCAATGCGATCGGCCTCGATATCATTCAAATGATCAACAAAGGATTAGAGGAAACAGAGCGGAATTACAAGGGCCTTGTCATCGGCAATCAAGGGAAAAATTTCTGCGTCGGCGCGAATCTCGCCATGATCTTAATGGAAGTCCAAGATGACAACTTTTTGGAAGTTGATTTTGTGATCCGCCGTTTTCAGGAGACGATGATGAAGATCAAATACAGTGCGAAACCGGTCGTCGCCGCGCCATTTGGCATGACGCTCGGCGGAGGAACGGAAGTATGCCTGCCTGCGGCGCGCATTCAAGCGGCAAGCGAAGCCTATATGGGCCTTGTTGAATCAGGTGTCGGCCTCATCCCTGGCGGAGGGGGAAACAAAGAGCTGTACATCAATCATCTACGCCGTGGCCTTGATCCGATGAATGCGGCAATGAAAACATTTGAAACGATTGCGATGGCGAAAGTGTCCGCTTCCGCTCAAGAGGCTCGTGAGATGAACATCTTAAAAGAAACGGATCACATCAGCGTGAATCAAGACCACCTGTTATACGATGCGAAGCAGCTGGCCGCATCTTTATACGATACCGGCTGGCGGCCGCCTGTAAAAGAAAAGGTCAAGGTGCCGGGAGAAACCGGTTATGCGGCACTATTGCTTGGCGCTGAGCAGATGAAGCTGTCCGGCTATATATCTGAGCATGATTTCAAGATCGCGAAAAAACTCGCTTATGTCATTGCGGGCGGAAAAGTGCCGTTTGGTACAGAGGTTGATGAAGAGTATTTATTGGAGATCGAAAGAGAAGCGTTTTTGAGTTTGGCAGGAGAGGCAAAATCTCAAGCGAGAATGCAGCATATGCTTGTGAAAGGTAAACCTTTACGGAATTAGGAGGGAGCTTATGAAAGAGGCAGTCATTGTGTCAGGTGCAAGAACACCGGTTGGAAAAGCAAAAAAAGGATCGTTGGCCACCGTTCGCCCGGATGATTTGGGAGCGATTTGTGTAAAAGAGACACTGAAACGTGCAGGCGGTTACGAAGGCAATATTGACGATTTGATTATTGGCTGTGCAACGCCTGAAGCGGAGCAGGGGCTTAATATGGCGAGAAATATCGGTGCGCTCGCGGGCCTGCCGTACACAGTTCCGGCGATTACAGTTAACCGTTATTGCTCTTCAGGCCTTCAGTCTATTGCATATGCAGCAGAAAAAATTATGCTCGGCGCCTACGATACAGCGATCGCCGGCGGAGCGGAATCCATGTCGCAAGTACCGATGATGGGGCATGTTACCCGTCCGAACCTTGCTTTGGCAGAAAAGGCACCGGAATATTATATGAGCATGGGCCACACAGCCGAGCAAGTCGCGAAAAAATACGGCGTCTCCCGTGAGGATCAAGACGCGTTTGCCGTTCGCAGCCACCAAAACGCCGCTAAAGCCCTTGCAGAAGGAAAATTTAAAGATGAAATTGTACCCGTAGAAGTGACGGTGACAGAAATTGGAGAAAACCATAAGCCTCAGGAAAAACAATTTGTATTTTCTCAGGATGAAGGTGTTCGCCCGCAAACGACTGCAGACATCTTATCGACATTGCGCCCGGCCTTTTCCGTTGACGGGACGGTGACTGCGGGCAATTCCTCGCAAACGAGTGACGGAGCGGCGGCTGTCATGCTGATGGACCGGGAAAAAGCTGATGCTCTTGGCCTGGCGCCGCTTGTGAAATTCCGCTCCTTTGCGGTAGGCGGCGTGCCGCCGGAAGTGATGGGAATCGGACCGGTGGAAGCGATTCCGCGCGCTTTGAAGCTTGCCGGACTTCAGCTGCAGGACATCGGCTTGTTTGAACTGAATGAAGCTTTTGCCTCACAGGCCATTCAAGTAATCAGGGAATTGGGAATTGATGAAGAAAAAGTGAATGTCAACGGGGGCGCAATCGCGCTTGGACACCCGCTTGGCTGTACAGGCACAAAGCTTACACTCTCACTCATCCATGAAATGAAACGGAGAAACGAGCAATTTGGAGTCGTGACCATGTGTATCGGCGGCGGGATGGGAGCGGCCGGTGTATTTGAATTATGCTAAAGGGGGAAAAACAAATGGCAAAAAAAGCGGCTGAAGTACAAAAAGGCGGCGGATTTTTAATCGAGGATGTCACATACGATCAAATGTATACACCGGAGGATTTCACTGACGAGCATAAAATGATTGCGAAAACAACAGAGGATTACATCGAGCAAGATGTTCTTCCTCATATAGATGATATCGAAAACCATCAATTCGAGCATTCTGTCAGACTGTTGAAGAAAGCGGGCGAACTAGGGCTGCTTGGCGCCGATGTGCCGGAAGAATACGGAGGACTCGGCCTAGATAAAATCAGCTCGGCACTCATCACTGAGAAATTTTCGCGTGCGGGAAGCTTTTCTCTTTCTTATGGCGCGCATGTCGGTATCGGTTCCTTGCCGATCGTCTTTTTCGGGTCAGAAGAACAAAAGAAAAAATATTTGCCTGGACTCGCTTCAGGCGAAAAGATCGCCGCTTATGCTCTGACTGAGCCTGGCTCTGGGTCTGATGCACTTGGAGCAAAAACAACAGCTGTGCTGAATGAAGCAGGAACCCATTATGTATTAACAGGGGAAAAACAGTGGATTACCAACTCTGCTTTTGCCGATGTATTTGTGGTTTACGCCAAGGTAGACGGCGACAAGTTTTCAGCCTTTATTGTAGAAAAAGAGTTCCCGGGTGTCTCGACGGGGCCGGAAGAGAAGAAAATGGGAATTAAGGGATCATCGACAAGAACCCTCATTCTGGATCAAGCTGAAGTGCCAAAGGAAAACCTGCTTGGAGAAATCGGCAAAGGGCATGTCATCGCCTTTAATATTTTAAACATCGGCCGTTACAAACTGGCGGTTGGCACAATCGGCGCATCTAAACGCGTCATCGAGCTGTCTGCGGCATACGCAAATCAGCGCCGCCAATTTAAAACGCCGATTGCTGGTTTTTCATTGACACAGGAAAAAATCGGGACAATGGCCTCAAGGCTGTATGCGATGGAAAGCTCTGTATACAGAACCGTCGGGCTGTTTGAAGACAATATGAGCCAGTTCACGGCCGAAGATCTCAAGGACGGCCGGCAAATTGCCAAATCAATTGCGGAATACGCCATCGAATGCTCTCTGAATAAGGTATTCGGCTCTGAAACGCTTGATTATATCGTTGATGAAGGCGTGCAGATTCATGGAGGCTACGGCTTTATGCAGGAATACGAAGTAGAAAGGGCCTATAGGGATTCAAGGATCAATCGGATTTTTGAAGGCACAAACGAAATCAACCGGTTAATCGTGCCAAGCACCTTCCTGAAAAAATCGTTTAAAGGCGAGCTACCTTTATTCGAAAAAGCGCAGTCGCTGCAGGAAGAACTCATGATGCTTATGCCTGAAGAGCCTGGAAGCGGCGTCTTAGAGCAGGAGAAATATATCGTCAAGCAAGCCAAAAAAATTGCGTTGTTTGCTGCCGGCCTAGCCGCGCAAAAATACGGAAAAGCGATCGATCGTGAGCAAGAAATTCTCGTGAACGTAGCGGATATCGTCAGCAATGTATACGCAATGGAATCAGCCGTGCTCAGAACGGAAAAGGCCATTGCCGCACAAGGCGCTGAAAAAGCAGCGCAAAAGGTGCTGTACACAGAAATTTTCGTTCAAGAGGCCTTTAACGAAATTGAAGCGCATGCGAAGGAATCCCTTATCGCAATGGAAGAAGGAGATTCACTCCGCATGATGCTTTCCGCTCTGCGCAAGCTGACACGCGTAACGCCTAAAAACGTGATTCAGAAAAAACGCGAGGCGGCGGCAGGCATTTTTGAGGCTGAGAAATATATTGTCTGATTGGCCATGAGCTCCGCATGCGCGGAGCTCTTTTTTAAGAAGCACTGTTTTAGGTTTTTAAAACAAACTGTGTTAAAATAACCTCGATTATTTTATTGAGGGGGAAGAAGATGTCGTTAACTTTTTACTGGTACCCTAAATGCGGAACGTGCCGCAAAGCAAAGAAGTGGCTTGAAGAGCATGGGAAAGAAATAAACGAAATACATATTGCTGAGCAGCCGCCAAGCAAAGAAGAATTAAAAGCGCTTTATGAAAAAAGCGGGCTGGATCTCAAGAAATTTTTCAACACGAGCGGCATGAAATACCGCGAGCTCAATCTCAAGGAAAAGCTGTATCACATGTCAGAGGACGAACAGCTCGAGCTGCTGGCTTCAGATGGTATGCTGATTAAACGCCCGCTTACAACAGACGGCGAAAAAGTGACTGTCGGATTTAAAGAAGACCAATTTGAAGAAAACTGGGCTTAATGTAAATTTTTTTTGAAAAGTGTGGTATCTTCTAATTATAGTGCTGTAAAAAATGGAGGGATTCAATTGAGCATACCAAAAGATTTGCGTTACTCAGGAGAACACGAGTGGGTAAAAGTTGAAGGAGAAAAAGCCAGAATCGGAATTACGCATTTTGCCCAGTCCGAACTAGGCGACATCGTGTTTGTCGAACTTCCTGAAGTGGGCGCTGAAATCAAAGCGGACGAGCCATTCGGCAGTGTTGAATCCGTTAAAACGGTATCTGAGCTTTATGCACCGATTAACGGAACAGTTGTGGAAGTAAACGAAGATCTTGATGACAGTCCGGAATTCGTCAACGAATCTCCGTACGAAAAAGCATGGATGATCGTCGTTGAGCCATCTGACGCTTCTGAAATTGAAAAACTGATGACAGCAGAGCAATACGAAGAGATGACACAAGAAGACTAAAACAGGATAGCCGTAAAAGCAATTGGACACGCTAACGTTATGGGAGGTGTCCAATATGGCTTTCGACAAACAAAAGCTCGATGTCACCAATGACGTGACAGGCCGCTTTCAAAATGGCCGGCTCTCGTTATATCATGATAATGAGATGATCGGCCAAATGACAAGCATGAATGAATATGAGCTTAAGTCCGGTTATTCCTTTGAAAATGAGAAATTTTATAAGACAGCCGATGTGGTCTCTGGAGACGACGCAAAATATGTAGATTGTGACTACGAAAACGGCTGGTGTTAATGTTGGCGGTGAATTTCACTGCCTTCTTTTACAATCTGAACGTTTCAAATTTGACGCGGCAGGTGAACAAGATGAAGATGGATGAGCTGGAAAAGGTTATGATTGTCGAGGGGAAATCAGATAAAGAGAAAATCGAAAGCGTCCTGAATGAGCCGGTGCGCATTATCTGCACAAACGGAACAATCAGCCAGCTGAGGCTTGAGGAATTGGCTGACGAGCTTTATGATAAAGACGTCTATATATTAGTTGATGCTGATGAATCAGGTGAGAAATTGAGAAAACAGCTGAAGCGTGAATTTAATGAAGCCTGCCATCTCCATATCGACAGAGCCTATAAGGAAGTAGCGGCTGCGCCCAGGCACCATGTCGCCTCTGTATTGCTGCGTGCGAATCTGAATGTCCATACTATTTTTCTTGAAAGAAAGTCCCGAGGTGTATAGCATGAAAGAACTCCAAGAACACGAACTTGACCACATTGAAGATGATGTGTACCTTCTATATTTATATACTCCGTTTTGCGGCACCTGCCAGCTTGCAAGCAAAATGCTGACAGTGGTGAAAGAAATGCTGCCTGATGTCGCCTTCTATCAAAACAATGTCAATTACTCTCCGACATTCGCAAAAGCGTATCAAATTGAAAGCGTCCCTTGTTTTCTGCTGTTTAAAGGCGGAAAGATGGTCGAAAGAGGATATGCATTTTATTCCGTTTCTTATTTATATGAGCTGATCAAACAAAAATCATCTTCCGCATCCCATTTATGACATATTTCTCAGCATATCCAATGAAATTGTCGTTCGTTTTATAAAGGGGTTCTTGCGACAAAGAGAGAAATGTGTATGTATGACCAACAAATAGGAGGTTGTACATATGGAGAAAGCGGAAGTTTTAGAAGATGAGTATCAGCATCTGTTTTTAAAACCCCTTTTGAATGCCTCAACATTGCTCATTACCTTCCAAGGAGAAGCAGAAGCCTTAACCGTCTCAATAAACGAACAGGGAGAAATGAAAAAAGTTTCCCCGCCCCAAACGTCCAACCTGACCTTTTACGGAAACCAAACAGAAATTATTGATTTATTGCACGGAGACATTTCCCTTCAGCACCTGATTCAGAGCGGAAGCCTCAAAGTAAAGGGATCATTCAGGGCCCTGTTAAAACTGGAAGCCATTCTCTGGCTGACAAATGGATTTTTTCAGAGGATTTTAAAAAATTAAAAAATAATAAATTATTATAATAGTAAAAGTTGACATCATTTATTTTATTGACATTTAATCATTCGCCGTGCTATTCTACATTAAGAATTTCCGGACGAAAAAGACTATATATTTCTCTTATCAAGAGAGGTGGAGGGAAGTGCCCTATGAAGCCCGGCAACCATCAACGCTGTTGAAATGGTGCCAATTCACACGAAGCGTTCAGCGCTTTGAAAGATGAGAGAAAGGCATTTTATATAAGCCTTTCTGCTCAAGTGTGCAGAAAGGCTTTTCTTTTGCAGAAAAAAACCGGAAGATTTCTTAGAATAGTGTTAAGGCAGGTGATTGCTTTGATCAATCTTCAGGATGTTTCAAAAGTTTACAAGTCGAAACATGGAGATGTCAATGCTGTCCAAAATGTCTCGCTTTCCATTAAAAAAGGTGAGATTTTTGGAATTATAGGATATAGCGGAGCTGGTAAAAGTTCCTTAATCCGTCTGCTGAACGGCCTTGAGAAACCAACCTCAGGAACCGTGGAAGTGGCGGGAACCAAGATTAATGAAGTAAATGGACGCGGTTTAAGAAAAGCACGCCATGAGATCAGTATGATTTTCCAGCATTTCAATTTGCTTTGGTCGCGGACTGTCAGAGATAATATCATGTTTCCTTTGGAAATTGCCGGGGTGAAAAAGAGCGAGCGGATCAAGCGCGCCAATGAACTAATTAAACTGGTAGGTTTAGAAGGAAAAGAAAAATCTTATCCGTCTCAGCTGAGCGGCGGGCAGAAGCAGCGTGTCGGAATTGCCAGAGCGCTTGCAAACAATCCGAAGGTTCTCCTTTGTGACGAAGCGACATCAGCATTAGATCCGCAAACGACAGATTCAATTCTGGATCTATTGTCCGATATTAATGAAAGACTCGGTTTGACGATTGTGCTGATTACGCACGAAATGCATGTCATCCGCAAAATCTGCAACAGAGTCGCCGTCATGGAAAACGGCAAGGTGGTCGAAGAAGGCGAGGTTCTCGATGTCTTTAAAAATCCAAAGGAACAAATGACAAAACGATTTGTTCAACAGGTGACAGAGCCGGAAGAAACGAAAGAGACGCTTCAGCATCTTCTTGATGATACAGCATCAGGAAAAATGGTTCAGCTCACATTTGTCGGTGAGTCAGCTGAACAGCCTCTGATTACAGAGATGATCAGAAACTTCAATGTCAGCGTCAATATTCTGCAAGGGAAAATTTCGCAGACGAAGGATGGGGCTTACGGTTCACTGTTCATCCACATTGACGGAGACGAGGAAGAAGTGCAAAACGTGATCCGATTCATTAATGACAAACAGGTGAAAGCAGAGGTGATCACGAATGTTTGAAAAATACTTCCCGAACGTTGATTTAACTGAATTATGGAACGCGACATATGAAACACTTTATATGACGCTGATTTCTTTACTGTTTGCTTTTGTCATCGGGGTCATCCTCGGCTTGCTGCTCTTTCTGACGAGCAAAGGAAGCCTCTGGCAGAATAAAGCGGTCAACTCTGTGATTTCGGCCGTTGTTAACATATTCAGATCGATTCCGTTCCTTATTTTAATTATTTTACTATTAGGTTTTACGAAATTTTTAGTCGGCACGATCTTAGGGCCAAACGCCGCATTGCCGGCGCTGGTAATCGGCTCGGCACCATTTTACGCGCGCCTTGTTGAAATCGCGCTGCGTGAGGTGGATAAAGGTGTGATTGAAGCCGCTAAATCAATGGGCGCGAAAACGTCTACGATTATTTTCAAAGTGCTGATTCCGGAATCAATGCCTGCTCTTATTTCTGGCATTACGGTTACTGCCATCGCTTTGATCGGCTCAACGGCAATTGCCGGAGCCATTGGTTCAGGAGGCCTTGGAAACCTTGCGTACGTAGAAGGATATCAGTCTAATAACGCTGATGTTACCTTCGTTGCTACTGTGTTTATTTTAATCATCGTGTTTATTATTCAAATCATCGGTGATCTAATAACAAATATTATAGACAAACGATAAGGGAGGATTTACATTGAAAAAGCTATTTTTGGGTGCATTACTGCTTGTATTTGCAGGAGTTATGGCTGCCTGCGGTTCGAATAACGGCGCTGAATCCGGCAAGAAAGAAATTGTCGTTGCGGCAACGAAAACACCGCATGCGGAAATTTTAAAAGAAGCTGAACCATTGCTGAAAGAAAAAGGCTATACGCTGAAAGTGAAAGTGCTTAGTGATTACAAAATGTACAATAAAGCTTTAGCTGATAAAGAAGTGGACGCGAACTACTTCCAGCACATTCCTTACCTTGAGCAAGAAATGAAAGAAAACACAGATTACAAACTTGTGAATGCCGGTGCTGTTCACTTAGAGCCATTCGGTATTTACTCTAAAACATACAAATCGCTGAAAGACCTTCCAGACGGTGCGACAATCATTCTGACAAACAACGTTGCTGAACAAGGCCGTATGCTTGCAATGCTTGAAAACGCTGGATTAATCACTCTTGATTCTAAGGTGGAAACAGTTGACGCAACATTGAAAGACATTAAGAAAAACCCGAAAAACCTTGAATTCAAAAAAGTAGCGCCTGAATTAACGGCAAAAGCATATGAAAACAAAGAAGGAGACGCGGCCTTCATCAATGTAAACTATGCGATCCAAAATAAATTAAATCCTAAAAAAGATGCAATTGAAGTAGAATCAACGAAAAACAACCCATACGCTAACATCATCGCAGTAAGAAAAGGCGAAGAAGATTCTGCAAAAATCAAAGCGCTGATGGAAGTTCTTCACTCTAAAAAGATCAAAGACTTCATCGAGAAAAAATACGACGGAGCTGTGCTTCCTGTATCTGAATAACACTGAAACCCCGGATGAGAAATCCGGGGTTCAATTATTGACAAAGCCCTAAAACGATATTCGTTTTAGGGCTTTGTCATCTTTTCAGCGTGATTGAAAACCCTTGAAGTCTAGGAAGGCCGAGCATTGGAGCGGAGCGAATGTTGTAATTCGTGAGCACCAACGCGCAGGTCTGACAACGAATGCGAGGGTTTGCTGACACGGTGAAATCCCGGATGAGAATTCCGGGGTTTTTTTCGCGTATTTTCCTAAAAGCTGTTCATAATAAAAAGGAATGTTAAACAGATGGAGGGATTTTCTTTGAATCAAGACAGAGGAAGCATGCAGGACGCGCTAAAACAATATAAACATGGTTTAGGCACATTTGAACAAAAGATGCCCCTGATGGGAAGAAAATTTAACGAATTTACTGAACAGTGCTTTGCCGGGAATTCTCTGACTGAAAGAGAAAAACAGCTGATCGCCCTCGGAATTGCCATCAATGCTCAGGACGAATATTGCATGATCTATCATACAAAAGGCTGTCTTGATCAGGGAGCGACAGAAGAAAACATTCTCGAAGCTGTCAGTGTGGCAGCGGCATTTGGAGGCGGCGCGGCTTTCAGCCAAGGCGTGACAGTCGTTCAACAGTGCATTGAGGAATTCGGAAACACCACGCATTAAGAGAAGGAATATTCCGAAAAACCATTCTCATTTGATCTGAAAGGATGCTTTCGTCTCATCTGCCGCTATTTCACGCCATATCGTTTTTGCGGCATCCAACGCAGCACTGGTACAATAAAAAGCAAATATATGAAGGGATTGATTCATTATTTGCAGCAGCCAGGACAGACTGAACCTCGATTATACGTCAGAAATGGAAAAAGCGATGCAGCTGTCACATGGAATTGGATACGAGGAATACGGACGCCGGCTGGAAACAAGAATGAAAGTAGAGCGGCAGAGAGAGCTTGATTATCAAAAAAGCAAGCGGATTTCTGCGGGCGCTTATTGAGAAAATCAATCTTTTAAAAAAGGGTGGGAATCCACTCTTTTTCTTTTTCAATCGCTTTAATAAAGTGCCGATCTTTGTTAAACTTGAGGAATGTGCGAGGCACGATAAAAAGTTGTATTTACTTTTCATTTGTTATAAAATTAGAATGAGAATAAAATGAGAATAATGATTATATATTTTTGGAGGTATAGATATGGCTGCTTCAACATTAACGATCAAAGATCTTCACGTTGAAATCGAAGGAAAAGAGATCTTAAAGGGTGTAAACCTTGAAATAAAAGGTGGAGAATTCCACGCAGTAATGGGCCCGAACGGAACTGGTAAATCCACTTTATCAGCTGCTATTATGGGGCATCCTAAATATGAAGTAACAAAAGGCAGCATCACGCTTGACGGCAAAGATGTACTGGAGATGGAAGTGGACGAGCGTGCGCAGGCAGGCTTATTCCTTGCGATGCAGTACCCAAGTGAAATCAGCGGTGTGACAAATGCCGACTTCCTTCGCTCAGCAATCAACGCGCGCAGAGAAGAAGGCGATGAAATTTCTCTTATGAAATTCATCCGCAAAATGGACGAAAACATGGAGTTCCTTGAAATGGACCCTGAAATGGCTCAGCGCTATCTTAACGAAGGTTTCTCAGGCGGGGAGAAAAAACGCAACGAAATCCTTCAATTAATGATGATTGAACCGAAAATCGCCATCCTTGATGAAATCGACTCAGGTCTTGATATTGACGCTTTGAAAGTTGTATCTAAAGGAATCAACAAAATGCGCAGCGAAAACTTCGGCTGCCTGATGATCACTCACTATCAGCGCCTGTTAAACTACATCACTCCGGATGTTGTTCACGTTATGATGCAAGGCCGCGTTGTAAAATCCGGCGGTGCAGAGCTTGCACAGCGTCTTGAAGCAGAAGGTTATGACTGGATCAAACAAGAACTTGGCATTGAAGACGAAACTGTTGGCCAAGAAGCGTAAGCGTTAGGGGGATTAATATGACACTAGGTACAAAACTATCCGTAGATCAGGAGTATCTCAAAAGCTTTTCCGAAAAGCACCAAGAACCTGCCTGGCTGAAGAACCTGCGCTTACAGGCTCTTGAACAAGCTGAGGATCTGCCGATGCCGAAACCTGACAAAACAAAAATCACAAACTGGAACTTCACGAATTTCGCGAAGCATACAGTTGATAACGAACCGCTTTCTTCATTAGAAGATTTGACTGATGAAGTGAAAGCGCTGATCGACGTTGAAAACGAAGATAAAACATTATACGTACAGCGTGACCAGACGCCGGCACATCTTTCTCTTTCTCAAGAATTGAAAGACAAAGGCGTCATCTTCACTGATATTCTGACTGCTGCACGTGAGCACAGCGACTTGGTGGAGAAATACTTTATGAAGGATGGCGTGAAGGTTGACGAACATAAGTTAACTGCACTTCACGCGGCTCTTGTTAACGGAGGAGCATTCCTTTATGTTCCGAAAAATGTTCAGGTGGAGACGCCGGTTCAGGCTGTTTATGTTCACGAAAGCAATGATACAGCTCTATTCAACCACGTGCTGATTGTGGCTGAAGACCACAGCTCTGTAACATATGTAGAAAACTACATCAGCACTGTAAACCCGAAAGACGCTGTCTTCAATATTATCAGTGAGGTCATCACAGGTGATAATGCCAGCGTGACATACGGTGCGGTGGATAATCTGTCAAGCGGTGTGACAACTTATGTGAACCGCCGCGGTGCTGCGCGCGGACGCGACAGCAAAATCGAGTGGGCTCTTGGCCTGATGAACGACGGCGACACGATTTCCGAAAACACAACAAATCTTTACGGTGACGGCACATACGGCGATACGAAAACGGTTGTTGTCGGAAGAGGAGAGCAAACAGAAAACTTCACAACACAAATCATCCATTTCGGTAAAGCTTCTGAAGGCTATATCTTGAAGCACGGTGTGATGAAGGATTCCGCTTCTTCTATCTTTAACGGAATCGGCAAAATCGAACATGGCGCTTCTAAAGCGAATGCGGAGCAAGAATCACGCGTGCTGATGCTCAGCGAAAAAGCACGCGGAGACGCAAACCCTATTCTTTTAATTGACGAAGACGATGTAACTGCAGGACATGCGGCATCTGTCGGCCGTGTGGACCCTATTCAGCTTTACTACCTGATGAGCCGCGGAATTCCGAAAGAAGAAGCAGAACGCTTAGTCATTTACGGATTCCTTGCACCGGTAGTAAATGAACTTCCGATTGAAGGCGTTAAGAAACAATTAGTTTCTGTTATCGAAAGGAAAGTGAAGTAATGAATATCACAGATATTCGTGAACAGTTCCCGATCCTTCATCAGCAAGTGAACGGACATGATCTCGTTTATCTCGACAGCGCGGCGACTTCCCAGAAGCCGCGTGCTGTCATTGAAACACTGGATAAGTATTATAACCAATACAATTCCAATGTTCACCGGGGCGTCCATACACTTGGAACCAGAGCGACAGATGGTTATGAAGGAGCGCGTGAAAAAGTCCGCAAGTTTATTAACGCGAAGTCAATGGCTGAGATTATTTTCACAAAAGGCACGACCACATCACTGAATATGGTGGCGTTAAGCTATGCGCGCGCCAACCTGAAACCTGGTGATGAAGTGGTCATCACCTACATGGAGCATCATGCGAATATCATTCCGTGGCAGCAGGCTGTAAAAGCAACTGGCGCCACATTAAAATACATTCCGCTGCAGGAAGACGGAACGATTTCTTTAGAAGACGTCAGAGAAACGGTCACAAGCAACACAAAAATTGTTGCGGTGTCTCATGTATCTAATGTTCTCGGCACGGTCAACCCGATTAAAGAAATGGCGAAAATCGCTCATGACAATGGGGCTGTCATTGTGGTGGACGGTGCACAAAGCACGCCTCACATGAAAATTGACGTGCAGGATCTCGATTGCGACTTCTTTGCGCTTTCTTCCCATAAAATGTGCGGACCTACCGGTGTTGGTGTGCTGTACGGAAAGAAAGCCCTGCTGGAAAACATGGAGCCTGCCGAATTCGGCGGTGAAATGATCGACTTTGTCGGGCTTTATGAATCAACTTGGAAAGAGCTTCCGTGGAAATTCGAAGCGGGTACGCCGATTATTGCAGGAGCAATCGGCCTCGGTGCCGCCATTGATTTTCTCGAAGAAATCGGCCTTGATGAGATTTCCCGCCATGAGCACAAGCTTGCAGCTTATGCGCTTGAACGCTTCCGCCAGCTTGACGGCGTAACGGTTTACGGGCCGGAAGAGCGTGCCGGGCTTGTCACATTTAACCTTGATGATGTTCATCCGCACGATGTGGCGACTGTGCTTGATGCGGAGGGAATCGCAGTCAGAGCCGGCCACCATTGTGCGCAGCCGCTGATGAAATGGCTGGATGTAACTGCTACTGCAAGAGCAAGCTTTTATCTGTATAATACAGAGGAAGAGATTGATAAGCTTGTGGAAGCTCTTCAAAAGACAAAGGAGTATTTTACAAATGTCTTTTAATGCAAACTTAGATACATTGTACAGACAGGTGATTATGGATCATTACAAAAACCCGCGAAATAAAGGGGTTTTGAATGACAGCATTGTCGTGGATATGAACAATCCGACATGCGGCGACCGCATCAGACTGACAATGAAGCTTGACGGAGACATCGTGGAAGATGCGAAATTTGAAGGGGAAGGCTGTTCCATTTCAATGGCATCCGCTTCGATGATGACTCAGGCGATTAAAGGGAAAGATATTGAAACTGCCCTTTCCATGTCTAAGATTTTCTCGGATATGATGCAAGGGAAAGAGTATGATGATTCTATAGATCTCGGGGATATTGAAGCCCTTCAAGGCGTTTCAAAATTCCCGGCCCGTATCAAATGTGCAACCCTGTCATGGAAAGCACTTGAAAAAGGAGTCGCGAAAGAAGAAGGCGGCAATTAAAAGGATTGGAGTGAAAATGGATGGCTAAAAAAATGCCTGATATTGGTGAATACAAGTATGGTTTTCACGACAAGGACGTTTCCATTTTCCGTTCAGAGCGCGGATTGACAAAAGAAATCGTAGAAGAAATCTCTCGCATGAAAGAAGAGCCTCAATGGATGCTTGACTTCCGCTTGAAATCACTTGAGCATTTCTACAACATGCCGATGCCTCAATGGGGCGGAGATTTAAACTCACTGAACTTTGACGAAATTACGTACTACGTAAAACCGTCTGAGCGTTCAGAGCGTTCTTGGGATGAAGTTCCTGAAGAAATTAAGCAAACATTCGACAAGCTCGGTATTCCTGAAGCTGAACAAAAATACCTTGCGGGTGTTTCTGCTCAGTACGAATCTGAGGTTGTATACCACAATATGAAAGAAGATCTTGAAGCGCAAGGCATCGTCTTTAAAGACACTGACAGCGCGCTGAAAGAGAATGAAGATATTTTCCGTGAGCACTGGGCAAAAGTAATCCCGCCGACTGATAACAAGTTTGCGGCGCTTAACTCAGCTGTTTGGTCCGGCGGATCTTTCATCTACGTGCCTAAAGGCGTGAAGGTTGAAACACCGCTTCAAGCTTACTTCCGTATCAACTCTGAGAACATGGGTCAGTTCGAACGTACACTGATCATTGTTGACGAAGAAGCAAGCGTTCATTATGTTGAAGGCTGTACTGCGCCTGTTTACACAACAAACTCACTTCACAGTGCGGTCGTTGAGATCATCGTGAAAAAAGGCGGCTACTGCCGTTATACAACGATCCAAAACTGGGCGAACAACGTTTACAACCTTGTAACAAAGCGTACAGTCTGTGAAGAAAACGCAACAATGGAATGGATCGACGGCAACATCGGTTCTAAGCTGACAATGAAATATCCGGCTTGTATCCTAAAAGGCGAAGGCGCGCGCGGTATGACGCTTTCTATCGCTCTTGCGGGTAAAGGCCAGCATCAGGATGCAGGTGCGAAAATGATTCACCTTGCACCAAACACATCATCTACAATCGTATCAAAATCGATTTCAAAACAGGGCGGAAAAGTAACGTACCGCGGAATCGTCCACTTCGGACGCAAAGCGGAAGGCGCCCGCTCTAACATCGAGTGCGATACGCTCATTATGGATAACAAATCAACTTCAGACACAATTCCTTACAATGAAATCTTAAATGATAACATTTCATTGGAGCACGAAGCGAAAGTGTCTAAAGTATCTGAAGAGCAGCTCTTCTACTTGATGAGCCGCGGTATTTCTGAAGAAGAAGCAACTGAAATGATCGTAATGGGCTTTATCGAGCCATTCACAAAAGAGCTTCCAATGGAATACGCAGTTGAAATGAACCGTTTGATTAAGTTCGAAATGGAAGGTTCTATTGGTTAATGATGAAAACTCCTTTGTTTATCAAGGGGTTTAGAGATAGTTTTTAAAATGGCCGGCGTGCCGAATTTGATTGTAGAAGACGAACTTTTGAAGTTCGTCTTCTTTTATTTTTCAGAGACATATCCACTGTTATTTTAATGGTTTTAATTCCTTATCGATTAGAATATTTCAGACCTGCGCCGGATAGGTTCAGTTTCTATATCACGCAATCATACAGTTGCTTATACTTGACATGCAACCAATGAGTTGCTTATACTCAATATATGAATTGGAACAAAGACGCTATATTCAAAGCACTCGGCGATTCGACTCGGCGGCTTATATTAGACGAATTATCTGAACGCAACGAGCTGACGTTGTATGAACTTACGATACGTCTTATTACAAAGTACGACCTTTCTATTACGCGACAGGCGATAGCTAAACACCTTTCTGTACTGGAGGATGCAGGACTCGTAACATCAAAACGAAAGGGAAAATATCGAGTACTTATATTCAACAACGAACCGCTTAAAAATTTGCTGAAAGGATGGATAGAGTAATTTTATAAAACCAGTACTGAGTTTCTTACAAATGTTGGTTTGTTTTGCTTGAAGCCGGATTGTTTGCACAGTACCATGCACCATAAATATCAAAGGAGGCAACAACAATATGAAAATCATTGTGACTAGTATATTCGTGCAAGATCAAGACAAGGCACTGAAGTTCTATACAGAAAAACTGGGGTTTGTAAAAAAGGAGGATGTTCCCATGGGGAAATTCAGGTGGATAACGCTTGTTTCTCCAGATGATCAAGACGGAACCGAGCTTTTACTCGAACCGAATGAACATCCTGCCGCCAAGGAGTATCAAAAGAAGATATTCTCCGAAGGCCTCCCGGCCACAATGTTTGGCGTTGCAGATATTCAAAAAGAGTACAACCGATTAAAGGAAAAAGGCGTGACGTTTACGATGGAACCGACAAAAATGGGCGAAGTCACAATAGCTGTCTTCGACGATACATGCGGTAACCTTATTCAAATTGTACAGAAGTAACCGATTCAGTCGCGTCCTTTTTGTATGCAGAAGAAAAACCGCTGGCCGAGGGGCCGCGGTTTTTTACTCTTCTTCTGTCTCTTGATTGATAATTTGCTTTACAGATGTTTTGCTGTTATCCCTGTTCATCTCTCGCAATTGAGTATAAGCCATATCGAATTCCTCTTTTGTCATCTGCTTTGCGGCTAATGCGGAGCATAATATAGCAAAAGCAATTGGCATTGTATCAATGTGGATGTCGATATGGACCTCTGAGTTGCCGCTGTTTTTGATAACAGATTCAGTAGTGGGTATCTCTTGAGTATGTCTGTTGAGAGGAATGATGTTTTCGTTCATTAGTCTTCTCCGTCTTGTGACTGCGCCTGTGCCTGATCCTGATCTGTATTCACGTTGACCACGACTTTTGCATTACCGCTGTTTTGGACTTTTGCGACTGCCGCATCGCGTCTGTTTTCTTCATTTTCATGACGATTTTCGCTCATGGTATCATCCTTTCTCTATTGATAGTGACAGGATATTCGATAGGAGAGTAAAGAGATTGGACGAACTTCGCGGTTTTTCCACATTAGGGCAAAAGGTCGAAGGAAAGCATTTGATTTGGTAAAATGAATAGACATTATAATAGAAAAGGTGTTTGCATATGAAATCGTACATCATCGTCGGCGCAGGGATTCTGGGCGCGTCGACGGCTTATCATCTCGCAAAATCAGGCGCTCGCGTTACTGTCATTGATCGGAAAGAGCCGGGACAAGCGACAGATGCGGCGGCAGGAATCGTCTGTCCTTGGCTCTCGCAGCGCCGTAATCAGGATTGGTACCAGCTTGCTAAGGGGGGAGCACGGTACTATAAGGATTTAATCCATCAATTGGAAAAAGACGGTGAAACGGATACAGGATACAAACGTGTCGGTGCCATCAGCATTCATACTGATGCGTCTAAACTCGATAAAATGGAGGAAAGGGCATATAAGAGACGGGAGGATGCGCCGGAAATCGGCGACATTACCCGCTTGTCTGCAAGTGAAACGAAAAAGCTGTTTCCGATTTTAGCTGACGGCTATGAATCGGTTCACATCAGCGGTGCCGCCCGTGTGAACGGAAGAGCGCTGTGCCGGTCGCTTTTAAGCGCTGCAGAGAAACGCGGCGCAACAGTCATCAAAGGAAATGCGTCTTTGCTTTTTGAAAACGGAACAGTCACCGGCGTGCAAACTGATGCAAAGCAGTTTGCGGCTGACGCGGTCATTGTGACGGCGGGAGCATGGGCCAATGAGATATTGAAGTCTCTTGGCATTCATTTTCAAGTGTCATTTCAAAAAGCGCAGATTATGCATTTTGAAATGACAGATGCAGATACAGGATCGTGGCCGGTTGTAATGCCGCCGAGTGATCAATACATTCTTTCGTTTGATAACGGCAGAATTGTAGCCGGCGCCACACACGAAAACGATGCCGGTCTTGATGATCTTCGTGTGACAGCCGGAGGCCAGCACGAAGTATTGAGTAAAGCGTTAGCCGTTGCACCGGGTCTTGCTGATGCGGCTGCTGTTGAAACAAGAGTGGGCTTCAGGCCGTTTACACCGGGATTTCTGCCGGTCGTAGGGGCCGTGCCGAATGTTCAAGGCCTGTACGCTGCAAACGGTTTGGGTGCTTCTGGACTGACGATGGGGCCGTTCTTGGGTGCAGAGCTCGCAAAGCTAGTTCTCGGAAAGCAGACAGAATTAGACCTTAGTCCTTATAATCCAGCCGGAGCACTTGCATAATAAGTAAGAGCATAACAAACAAATATAATAAAGCTGTTCTAGCTTTTCTTTTCTGTATGTGTTAGCATTTATCTTTAATGAAAAAGAGGACGTGAACTGATTTTGATAAAAATTGATATACCCGCACCGAATGTCACCATCACTGAACGACAGCAGTCAGCTAATGATAACGAGCCGAAAATAAAGGCGATTTACGGCTTCATTGACTTTCACCAGATCCCAAGGGACAAAGGCGGCATTTTTATGTTTTACAACATTCATGACGAGCTGCTGTTTGTCGGTAAAGCTAGAAAGTTAAGACAGAGAATTAAGAAGCATTTCGAAGACACTGTTTCACCGATCAAACATCACAGAGATGAAGTATATAAAATTGAGGTATGTGTAGTTGATGATCCAATGGAAAGAGAGATTTACGAAACATATATCATCAATACACAGCAATCGAAGTACAATATAGACAAGGTATTTTTTAAATAAGACGTCAGTCTGCGGATTGAACAGCGAAGCCAGAGCTTAAGTCAAGTTCTGGCTTTTGATTTGGGCATTTTTTCGCTTATAGACCCTTTGTCTATCATTTGAATAAATTATTGAGAAATTTCAGAAAATAATGTTGACAATCCTACCCGCGGACTTTAATATAACAATATATAATGTTATATAACGTTATATAATAAAAAAGGGGAGTGAAGGATTTGAGTCAGGCCACAGCAAAAGTAAATCGTGAGGTTCAAGCTTTCTTGCAGGATTTGAAAGGGAAAACCATTGATCATGTATTCTTTGTCGCATGCGGAGGGTCTTCTGCCATTATGTATCCGAGTAAGTATGTGTTTGACAGAGAGTCAAAATCAATAAACTCCGACCTCTACAGCGCCAACGAATTTATTCAGCGCAACCCTGTTCAGCTTGGTGAAAAGTCTCTTGTTATTTTGTGCTCGCATTCGGGAAATACCCCGGAGACAGTCAAAGCTGCTGCGTTTGCAAGGGGCAAGGGCGCACTTACGATTGCGATGACGTTTAAACCGGAGTCTCCTTTAGCGCAGGAAGCGCAATATGTTGCCCAGTACGATTGGGGTGATGAGGCGCTTGCGATCAATACAAACTATGGCGTTTTGTATCAAATCGTTTTTGGAACCCTGCAAGTATTAGAAAACAATACGAAATTCCAACAAGCAATTGAAGGCTTAGATCAATTGCAGGCTGTATATGAAAAAGCCCTTAAGCAGGAAGCTGACAACGCCAAGCAATTTGCAAAAGCCCATGAAAAAGAAAGCATTATTTATACCATGGCAAGCGGTGCAAACTACGGTGTCGCTTACTCCTACAGCATCTGCATTCTCATGGAAATGCAATGGATTCATTCCCACGCCATTCATGCAGGAGAATATTTTCACGGACCGTTTGAAATTATTGATGAATCCGTGCCGTTTATCATCCTGCTCGGTTTAGATGAAACAAGACCTCTTGAAGAGCGGGCGCTTACCTTCTCGAAAAAGTATGGCAAAAAGCTCACTGTGCTTGATGCTTCATCTTACGACTTCACTGCAATTGACGATTCAGTTAAAGGCTATCTTGCTCCGCTCGTTCTCAATCGTGTGCTGAGAAGCTATGCAGACGAGCTGGCAGAGGCGAGAAATCATCCTTTATCTCATAGAAGATACATGTGGAAAGTTGAGTATTGATCTGAAAATGAGGAACCATTATGCATTAGACTATAATGTTATATAACATTATAGTCTAATGTCCAGAGGAGGCCAACCCTTTGAAGAAAATGTTGTTGTTCTTGATCATTGCAGCTGTCAGTATGTTCACCATTGCAGGCTGTTCGAGCCAAAGCAGTTCAGCGGACGGAAAGGTGATATTGAAATTTTTCCACAGATGGCCGAAGGAGCCGGAAAAAAGTTATTTTGAAGAGGTTGTTAAGGAATTTGAAAAAGAACACCCAGATATCGATATTCAAATTGAAGCCGTTTTAAATGACTCCTATAAAGATAAAATTAAGGTCATGCTGGGAACCACCAGCCCTCCTGACATTTACTTCTCTTGGAGCGATGAGTTTGCTTTTAAATTTATCAGAGGCAATAAAGCACTTGATCTCTCGTCCTACTACAAAAATGACATCGATTGGTCATCACAGCTCGTTCAATCGCAAATTACACCATTTACTTATGAAAACAAGCAATATGGCGTGCCGTGGCAAATGGACGCTAAATCATTCTTCTATAATAAAGACATTTTCCAAAAGCTGAATCTTGATCCCCCGAAGACGTGGGATGAATTAATCGATGTGTCAAAAAAGCTGAAAGAACATGGCTACACACCGATCAGCTTCGGAACAAAGGCGACTTGGACAATCTCGCACTATATCGGCACGCTTAATCAGCGGATGGTCGATGAAAAAACACGGGAAAAGGACTATAACGCCAAAACGGGTGAATTTACTGATGAAGGCTATGTAAAAGCACTTGAAAAGCTTCAAGAGCTGATGCCTTACTTTAATAAACATGTAAACTCCGTCGACCACGAATATGTGAGACAGCAATTTAAGAGCGGAAAGTCGGCGATGATATATGCGGAAACAGCGGAAATCAAGCTGGTTGAACCGGTTAATCTCGGGATGTTCCCATTTCCTGAAATCAGCGGGCAGAAAGGATCTTCAGAAGCGTTAACGGGAGCGCCGGAAGGATTCATGATTTCCTCAAGAACAAAACATCCGAAGGAAGCGATGGAATTTTTGCAGTTCTTGACGTCGAAAAAAATGGGCGAAAAGCTCGTGAAAGATGTCGGGAAATACAGTGCAGTGCAAGGTACTGCTACTGAAGAAAATGCAACAGCCATACAGCGTGAAGCCGTTCAGCATATTGTTGATGCCAAATCAATGGTTCCATGGTTTGATATGGATGTCGATGTTGAAGTCGCAGATGCGTACCTAACGGGCGTCCAGCAAATGCTTGGCGGCGACATGACACCGCAGCAGGTGATGAAAGCCGTTCAAAAGGCAGCAAAGCAGGTGAGGGCGTCAGCTGAATAAATCAAAGAAAAGGTGAAGCTTCGCACCTTTTCTTTTTATAAAGGAGATGAGATACCCTTGGTCAATCAGAATAAAATAATCCCCTATTTGTTTTTGGTGCCCGCTCTCGTTTTTTTACTTTTCGTTTATATCCCGATTTTTGAGAATGTATTCCTCAGCCTGTTTCAGTGGAGCTCATTTTCTCCGGAAAAAACGTTTATCGGCTTAAAAAACTATGTTGAATTATTTCATGATCCTGTCTTTTATCAGGCACTTACCAATAATGTGCTTTATGCAGTGATCTCAATTGTATGCCAGGTATTTGGCGGTTTGATTTTGGCGGCGGTGCTTGAGGATAAGCTGGTCAGAAAATGGTCGCCGTTTTTTCGTACCGTTTTCTTTTTGCCGGTTGTCATCTCAATGACTGTGATCGCGCTTTTGTTTGATTTTATTTACAATCCGGAGACAGGGCTTTTGAATCAGCTGCTTCAGGCCATCGGTCTTGATCAGCTGACGAGGGCCTGGCTCGGGGATGACAGCACAGCTATGCTTTCTGTCATTTTTGTGTCCCAGTGGCAATCTGTCGGTTATATTGCGATGCTGTACATCGTGTCGATTCAAAAAATACCGGATGAACTGTATGAAGCGGCCCGGCTTGACGGCGCTGGTAAAATTCAGCAGTTTTTTCATATTACTGTTCCCCAGACGAAAGAGATGTCTTTTGTTGCGGTGGTCATGACGCTGACCGGGGCCTTTACGGTCTTTAATGAGCCGTACATTTTGACAGGCGGCGGGCCGGGAAACGCGTCAGAAGTCTTGAGCACGTTTTTATATAAAAGCGCCTTTACAAAGGATATGATGGGCTACGCCTCAGCGATTGCCACTGTCGTGTTAATCATTACGCTTGCATTATCGCTCATGCAAATGAAGTTCTTTAAAACCGGAAAGGAGGAGTAACTGATGCTGCCTCAGAAGAAGACAGATTCGTTCAGGTTGGAGCCTGTGCCTGACCAGCACATTGAGGTGAAAAGAAAGCCTAGACGAAAATGGTATATCGGAGAAACGTCTGTGTGGGTTTTTCTGTTTCTTTATCTGATTGCGATTGCCTATCCGCTTCTCTGGATGGTGTTGAGCGCCTTTAAAAACTCTGACGATATTTTTGAGCACAGCTGGTCGCTGCCGTCTTCGTGGCATCCGGAAAATTTTGTTTCCGCCTGGAACCAGGGGATTTCTTCTTATTTTATGAACAGTGTCATCGTTACGGCGCTGACGTGTGTGATCACTGTCTTTATCAGTGCATGGGCAGCGTATGGCCTTTCCCGGTTTGAGTTTAAAGGAAAAGGATTCTTCTTGGTGCTATGTCTTGGCGGATTGATGCTGACGCCGCAGGTCAGTCTTGTGCCGCTTTATTCTATTATTCAGTCGCTTGGCCTGTACAATACGTATTGGGCGTTAATCCTGCCGTATGCGGCTTATCGGATCCCATTCACCATCATTTTGATCCGCTCTTATTTTCTTTCTATTTCCAAAGAATTGGAGGAGGCGGCCTATTTGGATGGGTGTACAAGTTTTGGAGTATTTTTCAGAATTTTCTTACCAATGAGCGTGCCGATTTTGGTGACATCGGGCATTTTGACGGCTTACCATACATGGAATGAGTTTATGTTTGCGATTATTTTCATAGATGATGAGAATTTGCGGACCATTCCAGCCGGGCTGATGCAGTTCAGAGACGCGCTGCAGACAGACTGGGGCGTCCTGCTGGCGGGGTTAACGATTTCAGCCGCGCCGATTATTATTCTATTTTTATTGATGCAGAAATATTTTGTCCGCGGGATTGCAAGCGGCAGTGTAAAAGGATAAAGGAGGAAGCGCTATGAAATTGATTGCGGTTGGAGATAATGTTGTAGATTACTACCAGGATCAAGAAACATTTTACCCGGGAGGAAATGCCTTAAACGTTGCTGTGCTTGCCAAGCGGCTCGGGCATGAGTCTTCCTATATCGGAATCGTCGGCAATGACGAAGCCGCGGCGCATCTGTTGAACGTTCTCAAGCTGGAGCAGGTTAATGCAGATTATATTCGCCAGGCGCACGGAGAAAACGGGATGGCGATTGTCACCCTTGATGAACAGGGGGACCGCATTTTTGTCAGATCAAATAAAGGCGGCATTCAGTCTCGGCTTCGCCTCGCGTTTCAGGAGAAAGATGTATCTTTTATCAGCGGGCATGATCTGCTGCATACGAGCGTGTACAGCAGGCTTGAGAACGATCTTCCGCAGCTGTGCGGGCTTGTCCCTGTCTCATTTGATTTTTCAACCAATCGGGAGGATGATTATTTGAGGAGGGTCTGTCCTTATGTGACGTATGCGTTTTTTTCAGGAAGCGATTTGAGTGAGTCGGAATGCGGTGAGCTTGCCAAAACAGCTCATGGGTACGGAGCCAAAATGGTTTGTATGACCCGAGGGGGCCAAGGAGCAATCCTGTCTGCGGGTGAGCGAGTCTATCATCAGCCGATTGTGGAAACTGATATAATAGATACACTTGGAGCGGGAGATTCTTTTATAGCAGGCTTTTTGACTGCCTTTTGCGTGAAGCAGGATATAACGTACGCTTTGCGCCAAGCCGCCGAAACGGCTGCGAAAACATGCGGTGTGTACGGTGCTTTCGGCTATGGCTATCCTTATCGCTTGGAGGACGGGGGAAGCAGTGAAAAAACGAGAATACTATAAGCAGTGTCTCGTTTTTTATGCCTGTTATGTGTAGGGGTTGTTGATGGTAAAAGTGACACGGTTTGTGTGCATCAAAAACAATGAGCAATAGATTGGCTGGTCGTTTGATGTAAAAGCCGTTTTATCAATTTCAAACAGCGCATCCCCGATATCACAATCCAGGTATTTGCTTTCCTCCTGTTGGGCATATACAACGTTTAATAGCTTCGTATTGTGCGTGGGTACAACTTTGTACTGCTGTTTCAAAATATCATGCATGGAGACGCCGTCAGCAATAAAGGTATCAATGCCGGGAAACAAATCAAGCGGATAATGCGTCACTTCAAAGGTGAGAGGCTGATCATCATTATATAAAATCCGTTTTAATTCAACGACAGGGCTCTCGGGATGGATTTGAAGCTTTTCAGCGATGGGTTTTGACGCTGGAATGATGTCATGGGACAGCACATGATGCTTCGGTTTTTTGCCGGTTGATTCCATAAATTCCGAGTAGCCGTTTACAGCGATCAGCTCTCGTTTTAATTTAGGGCTTTTAACGAACGTTCCCTTTCCCTGCTGCCTGATCAGATAGCCTTCTTCGACTAAATCGAGAATGGCTTTCCTGACGGTGATGCGGCTGACGTTATACTTGGTGCAAAGCTCGTTTTCGGTAGGCAGCTTGGCGGTTGGGGAATACACGCCCTTTTTGATGTCATCAGTGATGATTTGTTTTAGCTGAATGTATAAAGGTGTAGAACTTCCGTTGTTTAACAAAGAGTAGCCTCCTTTTAACCTATTATTTATATTATAATGTATTATGACGTTATAATACAAATTTACATTTTTTATTTTAGAAATATAGCAAAAATAGGAATCGATTACTCTAAAAATAACAGAAAGACCAAGTTGTTTCCAGTGACGAAATAACGGGTCAAAAGATAGGGGGACTTTTCTGATGGCTTCATTAACATTTGAACACATCAAAAAATCATATCACTCACAATTAACCGTGAAGGACTTTGATTTAGATGTAAAGGATAAGGAGCTTTTGGTGCTGGTGGGGCCGTCAGGATGCGGAAAATCAACAACGCTGCGGATGGTGGCTGGATTAGAAAGCATTTCTGAAGGAAATCTTCTTATTGATGGGGAGCGGGTCAATGATCTTCCGCCGAAAGAACGTGATATTGCGATGGTATTCCAGAACTATGCGCTTTATCCGCATATGACGGTTTTTGATAATATGGCGTTTGGATTAAAGCTCAGAAAGATGGCGAAACAGGAAATTGCCGAGCGGGTTCATGCGGCAGCTAGAATTTTAGAAATTGAACATTTGCTGAAGAGAAAACCGAAGGCGCTCTCCGGCGGGCAGCGGCAAAGGGTGGCGCTTGGCAGGTCGATTGTGAGGGAGCCGAAGGTCTTTTTAATGGACGAGCCGCTTTCTAATCTGGATGCAAAACTAAGAGTGACGATGCGGACAGAAATCAGCAAGCTGCACCAGCGATTAGAGGCAACGATCATTTATGTCACGCATGACCAGACCGAAGCAATGACAATGGGAGATCGGATTGTCGTCATGAATGAAGGGGAAATCCAGCAAGTGGCGAAACCTCATGACATTTATCATTACCCGGCCAATTTGTTTGTCGCAGGCTTCATTGGCTCTCCTGGAATGAACTTTTTGAAAGGCATCATAGAACAGCAGCATGGCGAGCTGTTTTTCACAAATTCTTCGATCCGGCTTCATATTCCTGAAGAAAAAGCAAAGCGGCTGAAGGAAAAGGGATATGCCGGAGAACAGATGATTGCCGGTGTACGGCCGGAGCACATCACACAAATGACAGGAAATGACCAGTTGTTTGATTCAGTGTTTCAAGCGAAGGTGGAGGTGAATGAAAATCTGGGCTCGGAGCTCATAGTGCATGTCATGGCTGGGGACGAGCGGCTCAAGGTCCGCCTGGACGGAAACACGCGAATCGATGCAGGCGATTCAATCCAGCTCTCAGTGAAAATGGACCACGTCGTCTTTTTCGATGCGGAAACGGAAGAGGCTGTGTATTAGAAAAAGGTGCTCCTTAAAAGGAGCACCTTTTTCTTACGGCCAAATCTCGTCCGCCCATTCAGGGTGGTCGATAAATGGATTGCGGTTATGCTGATATTTTTCATAAATGATTTCATTTCTTTTCCGCTCGCGGTCGTCAACCGGATCCTGCTTATTCCATTCGAGCAGGACAGATTGTTTGCCATGATAAGGAGCTGAGCCGTTGCCTGTCTTATCATTAAGCTCAAGATCAGGATAGCCGTCATCACCCTCGTAACGGACAGCCATGTAAAACAGCATGCGGGCAACATCGCCTTTCACATCATCGCGGGGCTCCCATGAATCGCCGTCATAATAATTTCCGGGTGCCTTCGCATATTCAGTGCCGCCATTATCAAAATCCATATTTCCTCTGGCGCTGTTCACTTGAACATCAGCCGGGCGCAAATGATGAATATCAGTACCAGGTCCCTTGCTCGTACCAAAATCGCCATGGGATTTCGCCCAGACGTGCTCGCGGTTCCAATCGCCGACATTGCCGCCGTTCAGGTTTTTGGACCGCGATTCTTTCGTATAGAGCAGGATGACGTTATTCGGATTTCTCGGGTCTTCATCCGTTTCTTTCAGCGCGCTCCACACTTCGCTGTAGGACAGCATCGTGTGTCCGCTGATAATACGGTGCAGGGTGCTTTTTAGCGAGTCTCCTGTTTTACCTTCAGCCCCTTCATAATAGGTATCTGTGTCAGCATAGGGTGCAGCGGGGGCGGCTAATGAGAGAAGGCTTCCTGTTCCTGAAGGGGAAGACGCCAATCGGTCATTAAGGCTTAATGCGGTTTGCGCGCTTGCTGAAGCTGCCGGCGCAAGCCATCCGGAAATCAGTAATACACAGACGAGCGGCAGAAACCATGCTTTTTTTGTCATCACTTGCCCTCCTTTTATCAGATCATGTCTATTATCTAAAATTGAAATAAAGGATAGAAGTGTCATTTTGTATATTTTTCATTAAAATTGTAAATTAGTCCCTTTGGAGGAGACGGAAATCTCCTGTTCCCATATCTTTAGGTCCTGTTTTTTGCGAGCTGCCGGCATTTCCGTTTTCATCCGTACCGCAAACATCGCCTCTCCGGCAAGCTGAGCTTGTTCATATGAAAGGCATTTTGACCCTCTCTTTCGCTCTTGCTGGCTCTCTTCCTAACCGTGTTTTCTTTTGACCTTTACATCAAAATAGTTGTGACATGTAGGGTGAATCTGGTTGCTGGATAGATACTGTGACTAAAAAATAAACGTTTTTTTGGTTAATCTGTCAATGAACTATCATGTTCCTCCTTCTATAATGAAGTCACCATAGCGGCCAGAGGGGGGAGTACATGGAAAAGCAGAAGCTTTCAGTAAAAAACAGCATCACAGATTATATTGAATGGCTCGCCCAATACGGTGCGTCTGCGGATGGCGGCGTAACGAGGCTTTTATACACAAAAGAGTGGATGGACGCACAGCTTGCTGTGAAAACGGAAATGTCTTCTTTCGGGCTTGACACAAGATTCGACGATGTCGGCAATGTGTTTGGAAGGCTTTCGGGCACCCAGTCTCCGGATGAAGTCATTGTAACCGGTTCACATATCGATACTGTCATCAATGGGGGAAAATACGACGGCGCCTATGGTGTTCTGGCGGCAATGCTTGCGATAAAGCGGCTCAAAGAGACATATGGATCGCCGAAAAAAACACTCGAAGCGGTATCCTTATGTGAGGAGGAGGGCAGCCGTTTTCCAATGACCTACTGGGGATCAGGGAATATGACGGGTGTTTTTTCATTACAGGATGGAGCAGAGCCAAGAGACGAATCAGGAGTCTCGCTGCAACATGCGATGCATGAGAACGGTTTTGGCAAAGGTGTGTTTCAGGCAGCATATCGGACAGATATCAGCGCTTTTGTTGAGCTCCATATTGAACAGGGACAGACATTGGAAATGTCAGGACGGGATCTCGGGATTGTGACAAGCATTGCGGGGCAGAGGCGATATCTCGTCACGCTGGAGGGGGAATGCAATCATGCGGGAACCACCTCCATGAAATGGCGCAAGGACCCGCTCGCAGCCAGCAGCCGTATCATTCATGAGCTGCTGCTGCGGTCGGAGGAGCTGCCGGAGGAGCTCCGTCTGACATGCGGAAAAATAACGGCAGAGCCCAATGTAGCCAATGTCATACCGGGCCGCGTCCAGTTTTCAATCGATATTCGCCATCAGCATCAGCATGTGCTGGAGCAGTTTCATCAAGACATGGTTGCTTTGATCAATGGCATTTGCCATCAAAAAGGAATTCGCGCCGTGATTGATGAATATATGCGGATAGAGCCTGTGCCGATGGACGAAAGGCTGAAGGCTGCGGCTTTTGAAACAGCATTAGAAAACGGCTTCAGCTGTGAGGGAATGGTGAGCGGAGCAGGGCATGACGCGCAAATGATCGGAAGGCGCTATCCTGCTTGTATGCTGTTTGTGCCAAGCCGAGGCGGTGTCAGCCACTCACCGAAGGAATATACGTCAGCCAGACAGCTTGAGATCGGCGTCCGCGCACTGACTGATTTATTATACAAACTGGCTTACTGAAGGAGGAATGGCTGTGTCAGGCAGAAGAGAATTATGCACCCCGTTAAGAACGATTATGACGCCGGGGCCTGTTGAGGTTGATCCGCGTGTATTAAGAGTAATGAGCACCCCGGTTGTCGGCCAATTTGATCCGGCGTTTACAGGTATTATGAATGAAACGATGGAGATGCTTCGGGAGCTGTTCCAAACAAAAAACCACTGGGCATACCCGATTGACGGCACTTCACGGGCGGGAATTGAAGCAGTGCTGGCTAGTGTGATAGAGCCGGAAGATGATGTGCTCATTCCCATTTACGGCCGTTTCGGTTATTTGCTGACTGAAATCGCCGAGCGATATGGGGCAAATGTTCATATGCTTGAGAGCGAATGGGGAACGGTTTTTGACCCGGAGGACATCATACGGGAGATAAAAAAAGTGAAGCCGAAAATTGTGGCAATGGTGCATGGAGAAACATCGACAGGACGGATTCACCCGCTGAAAGCCATCGGCGAAGCCTGCCGCACCGAGGATGCATTGTTTATCGTCGATGCAGTCGCAACGATTGGGGGCTGCGAGGTTAAAGTCGATGAATGGAAGATTGACGCTGCCATCGGCGGAACGCAAAAATGTTTATCTGTGCCTTCAGGAATGGCGCCGATTACATATAATGAGCGGGTGGCGGACGTGATTGCAGCCCGCAAAAAGGTGGAGCGGGGGATTGCGACACAAGCTGACAGGGAAGCGCTTTTGGGAAATCGGCCGATCACAAGCAACTACTTTGATTTGAGCCAGCTTGAGGATTATTGGAGCGAAAGACGGCTCAATCATCATACAGAAGCGACGACGATGCTGTACGCCTTACGTGAGGGAGTCAGACTGGTGCTTGAAGAAGGTCTTGAGACACGTTTCGAGCGGCATCGGCACCATGAAGCCGCATTAGCAGCAGGGATAGAGGCAATGGGGCTAAGATTGTTTGGAGATGACAGCTGCAAAATGCCTGTTGTCACCTGTGTCGAAATTCCCGGCGGCATTGACGGCGAGTCTGTCCGTGACATGCTGCTGGCACAATTCGGGATTGAAATTGCCAGCTCATTCGGCCCGCTCGCAGGGAAGATCTGGAGAATCGGCACGATGGGGTACAGCTGCAGAAAAGAAAACGTGCTATTCGTGCTTGCCGGGTTAGAGGCTGTGCTTCTCAGACATAACGCAGGAATCGAAGCAGGAAAAGCGCTCCAAGCAGCGCTGGATGTGTATGAAAACGCTGGCCGCCAGGCAGCGGTGTAAAGAAAAGCTTGCGGAGTTCCGCAAGCTTTTTAACGATATGATTTCGTGTTTTCTCCAATCTGATTTTCTTCGTTTGACTCTTTTTACAAATCCTCTTTCTATGTGTTTTATTTTCTGACAAATCATGAGTCATTTTTTCTTCCATCGTCTATTCTTTATACAAGTTACCCATAAAACGCTGAATTAGTTGTTTTTTTCGAGAGGAGGATGCAGCATTGGGAAATTTTCACACGGTGTTAGACGCGCTTCTGGAAGACCAGGAGGGGGCTGTGCTGGCGACCATTGTTCAGGTTGAAGGCTCCGCATATCGAAAAGCAGGTGCTTCTATGCTCTTTAGGAAAAATGGCAAGCGGATTGGCTTGCTGAGCGGCGGGTGTGTGGAAGAAGATGTATTCCAAAGAATCAGTGCGCTGGGCGAACAGCTCACATCAGCGCTGATTCCCTACGACATGCGGTCGGAGGACGATCTTTCTTGGGGCATGGGAGCCGGGTGCAATGGCATTATTCATGTTCATGCAGAGCGAATCACTCTGGAAAAAAGGCGGCACTATGAGAAAGTGAGGGACTGCCTTCATTCAGGCAAAGCTGTCACTTCCGTTATAAAAATTGGATCCTCCCATTATTTATTTCTGACGGAGAACGGGCATTTTGGGAACTGGCCGGACGCGCCTCTGCAAGATATTCAACGTGCTGTTTCAACGCTTCATTTACCGCATTTCGATCCACCCACTAACATGTTTATTCAGCGAATTGAACCGAAGCCGCGTCTCATTCTGTTTGGAGCGGGACCGGATACTGTACCGCTGGCCAATTTGGCGGCTGACACAGGGTTTTCTGTTATCGTGACGGATTGGCGGCCCGCTTATTGTACATCCTCTCTTTTTCCAAAAGCGGATCAGCTGATCATCGCTTTTCCGGAACAAATGCTTAGCGAATTTCAATTTTTTCCGCATGATGCAGCTGTTGTGGCAACCCATCATTATGAGCACGATCAAACGATCATCAACTTCTTATTTTCTCAAAACCTCCATTATATTGGACTCTTGGGTTCGGCAAACCGCACGAAACGGCTACTGAACGGAAAACATCCTCCGTCTCACTTTTACAGTCCGGTCGGGCTGAAAATCGGTGCGGAAGGTCCCGAGGAAATTGCGGTAAGTGTAGTTGCAGAAATTATTCAAACAAGAAAACGGCTGGCGGTTGTATGAGAAACCCCTATCTGATCGGCGTGTTTCTCGCTGCCGGCAAAAGCAGAAGAATGGGTCAAAACAAGCTGGCTTTGCCGCTAAAAGGAGAAAACATCGGCTCACTTTCTTTGAAAACTGCTCTGTCGTCCCGCCTTGATCACGTGCTGGTCGTCGAGCTGACAGAACATGCTTCCCTTGAGTGGATAGGAGCGCCGTATCACGCTCCGCCTTTTCAAAAACGCTGGAGCCTGCACGTTTGCCAAGACGCAGAAAAGGGTCAGGGGCATTCAGTCAGCAGCGGGGTGAGAAAAGCAGAAAGCATGGGGGCGGACGGCGTTGTCATTTTGTTAGCCGACCAGCCTCAGCTTTCCGTCGATCATCTCAATGCCCTTATGGCACTGGCTCCTGAGTCATTTGCCGTGTCATCGTTTTTAGGGGCGTTCACCCCGCCAATCTACTTCTCGTCGGCTTGTTTTCCTTATGTAAAGGGGTTAACGGGAGATGAAGGGGCTCGCAGGCTCCTGAAAAGCGGACAGCTTGGAGCAGGAGCGGTTTTGGAGGCAAAGGATAGCGGCGAGTTGGACGATATTGATACACCCGAGGAATATGACATGGTAAGGAGGGCGATGGCTTGAACGGCCAAGTGACAAAAGCAAGGATGAATATTCAATTATGGAGGCCGGCAGCGCTTGATGAGGCCTATTCGCTTTTAGAGAAGCTTGCTCCGGATGTGTGTGCCGCATCGGGAAGCACGCTGCTTCAGCTTCTGTGGGACAAAGGAACTCTACCGAAACAGCACCTTGTCAGCCTTGAAGGGATTGACGAGATGCGAGGGATCAGCGCCAGTGACACCCACGTGTCGATCGGGGCGCTCACATCACTGAATGAATGCAGAAAGAACCCTTTGATCAAGAGCGCGCTTGGCTGTTTCAGTGACGCTGCTTCCGCTGTCGCTGCACCGGGGATTCGCAGCCGTGCCACGATTGGCGGCAACATAGCGAGTAAAATAGGTGATTTCATTCCGCTTCTGCTTGTGCTTAGTGCTGAGCTTATCGTATATCAAAAGGAGCTAATCAGGCTGCCGCTTAGCGCTTGGCTCAGTGAGGAAGACTTTAGAACGGCTATCGTCACGCGTGTCATCATCCCGCGGGCGGAGGGAGAGCGTGTATTTTATCACAAGCTTGGAAGGCGCCAGGCTTTTACAGGAGCGGCTGCTGTTGCAGCTGGACGTTTTTTGAAAGACGGCGGCATTCGCCTCGCCGCTGGCCATGCCGATATCACTCCTAGGAGATTATTGGACAGTGAAGCGAAATGGATGGCACCAGGGTGGGACTCGCATGAGCTGTACAAAATACTTATCCATGAGCTGCCGTTTTCCTCAGATGCTTTTATGTCAGCGGCATACAGAAAAAAAGCCGCTGCCAACGTCATCATGGCAGAGCTGATGGCTGAGGGAGGGGAATAAATGATCATCAACAAACCGTCAAAAGTCAGGCCGGATGGAAGGGGTAAGGTCACAGGGGAATTGAAATATATGACCGATCTCAGCTTTCCAGGAATGCTGTATGGCAAGGTGCTGAGAAGTGCTTATCCTCATGCAGAGATTGTGTCGGTTTGCACCATAAAAGCTGAGAAAATGGAAGGCGTGCAGGCCGTTGTCACACATAAAGACGTTCCCGGGTTAAACCGATTTGGCATTGTCATTCCTGATCAGCCGGTTTTATGTGAGGACAGGGTGCGGTATGTCGGGGATGCGATCGTCGCAGTTGCTGCAGAATCGGAGGAAATCGCGGAAGCGGCGCTGGAGCTGATTCACGTTGAATATAAAGAGCTGGAAGTCATGGATTCACCAGAAAAAGCGCTTCGGCCGAATGCGCAAAGACTGCATGAGGACGGGAATATCCTGCACCGCGCATTTTTTTCGAACGGCGATGTGGAAGAAGGGTTTCAAGCATCTGACACAGTCCTTGAAGAAACCTATGAGCTGCCGCGGCAGATGCATACGTATATGGAAACGGAGGGAGGCGTAGCCGTTCCGGAAGACGACGGGGGTTTTACGATGTATGCAGGAACCCAGCACGGCTATAAAGACCGTTTCCAGCTTGCCCGTATTTTTGACATTCCTGAAGAGAAGATAAGGATTGTGTCAAGTCCGATGGGCGGCTCGTTCGGAGGGAAGGATGAGCTGAATATTCAGCCGTATGCCGCGCTTTTGTCACTGAAAAGCGGACGTCCTGTCAAAATCCATCAGACACGAAAGGAATCTGTACGTTCTGGCATTAAGCGCCATCCGATGAAGATTACGATAAAAACGGGTGCGGATCATTCGGGAAATCTATTGGCGCATGACGTGAAAATTGTGGCGGACACAGGCGCATATGCTACGCTCGGACCGGCTGTTCTTGATTTTTCTGTCGAGCATGCCGCGGGGCCGTACCGTATTCCGAATATCCGGACTGAAGGAATATCAGTATTTACGAACAACGGGGTGGCGGGGGAATTCCGAGGCTTTGGCGGCAATCAAATCACATTTGCACTCGAAACCCATCTCGATCGTCTCAGCGGCATGCTCGGCATCGACCCGCTGGAGCTGAGAAGAAAAAATATCAGAAAACCGCATGACTTGGGACCGCTTGAGCATCGAATTGCACCAACTGACGGAGCGGCGCAGGTGTTGAATGCCATATCTAAATCTCCCATTCTTACAAGAACAAGCCGGAACTGCGGGTATCTGCAAAGAGGCACGGGAGCGGCAATTACAATGCACGGCGGCGGGCTGGGATATGGCCGAATGGATGCGGCAGGAGGCCGTTTGTCCCTTTCGAGTGAAGGCAAAATCACAGCATCGTTCGGATTTGAAGAATGCGGACAGGGGATTCTAGCAGCGATTGAACATATTGTCATGGAGGAGCTGGGTTGTGCCGCAGAAGATATTTCCATTGTTATTGGGGATACCGCAAAAGTGCCGAAGTCAGGCTCCTCCACAGCATCCCGCGGCACAAGCATGGTGTGGCACGCGATCCAGCGTTTGAAGAAGCCGTTTCTAGCTCAGTTGAAAAAAAGGGCGGCAGAATGGAACGGCTGTTCAGCGGAAAACCTTATTCCCGGCGCTGCAGGCTTGCGTGACAAAAACACAAAGGCGCTCGTGGTGACGTATAAGGAGCTGGCTGAAAAAGGCCCTTTGGCAGAGGAAACGGCCTTTGACTTTCCAACAACGCCTGATCCTGTGGTGGGCGGCCATTTCCTCTACTCATTTGGAGCGGCTGCCGTTGAGGTGGAGGTAGATCTGTTAACAGGCGATGTCAAAGTGATAGATTGTGAGCATGCTATTGCGGCAGGTCCGGTTGTCAGTCCGCAGGGTTATCGAGGTCAAATTGAAGGCGGCGCTGCCATGGCACTCGGCTACACACTGATGGAGGAAGCCAAAATGACGGACGGCCGTTATGCCGCGGAAAATTTAGATCACTATTTGATCCCTGGAGTTAAAGACGTTCCTAACATGAAGGTGATCGCAATAGAAGAACTAATGAAGGGTGACGCATATGGACCGCGCGGTGTTGGCGAAATCGGAACGATCGCCATCACTCCGGCGATTGTAAAGGCAGTACATGATGCAGTCGGATGTTGGATTAATAAGCTGCCGATTTCAAGAGAAGAGCTGCTTGAAGCGATAGACAGAAAGGGGCTGAAGCAATGGACGTAAAAGAGGCCGGGCCATTTCCTGTAAAAAAGGAACAGTTCCGAATGACCGTGAATGGACAGGAGCGGGAGGTTGCTGCCGTTCCTACGACACATCTGAGTGACCTGCTTAGAAAGGAATTTCAGCTGACCGGGACAAAGGTGTCCTGCGGAATCGGCCGCTGCGGAGCCTGCTCTATTTTAATCGACGGAAAACTGGCCAATGCGTGTATGACCATGGCTTACCAAGTGGACGGCCACTCCATTACAACAATCGAGGGCGTACAAAAAGAGGAACTGGATATCTGCCAAACCGCTTTTCTGGAAGAAGGAGGCTTCCAATGCGGCTACTGTACCCCAGGAATGATAATTGCGCTTAAAGCTCTGTTTCGGGAAACCCCTCAACCTTCTGACGAAGATATAGAAGAAGGGCTGGCGGGGAATTTGTGCCGGTGTACCGGGTATGGCGGGATTATGCGGTCAGCTTGCAGGATTAGAAGAGAGTTGAACGGGGGTAGACGGGAGTCCGGCTTTTAAAAGCCGGACTTTTTTAGCCTCAGTCAGACAGCGCGGTCAAGACGCAGAAGCGCTGTGGGAAACATCACGATAAATCTCGTAGAACTTGATAGCTTCTGGATTAGAAAATGATTAGTGAATCCATAGCAAAGACGCCATAAAAACTTCTTATGGCGTCTGTCGGACAGGGAGGTGTTGGATACGGCGGAGGCAAGGAAAGTTAAACTTAATAATTAAAGATAGCTGCTCCAACAATGATCAACAAAATGAATAGCACCACGATCAAAGCGAAGGAGCTCCCGAAACCGTTTGAGTAACCAGAGTTTCCACTATATCCACCAGAATTGTAGAATCCCATAATGTCACCTCCTTTAGTGGAGATAGTATAAGATATGCCAAACGATCATTTTCGACATAGATTTAAGTCTAAAAAAGAAAAAATGAATATTTTGTCTAAAGGTGTAAGAGAGAACGCATTATCAAAACGATTAAAACCGCAGCAATTGTCTTCAAAGTATTTTTTTGAGAAGCTTCTAAGAGCTGACTTATTAGTTTGAAACCCCGATTTATAAATGAAAGGACTACAGGATGTTTTTCTCGTAGCAATTATCCTGAAAAATATTGGTGAATGTTTATTCAAGCTGTTGTTTCACTAAGCGTGGGATCACTGCAAGTACTGTCTTAGGATCAAAAGTTTATTGAAGTGCAAATAGAAACCCGCCTCACCGGCGGGCTTCCTTCTTAACTCCCCCTATACACCTGATATCCAAACGGCGACAGCAAGAGCGGGATATGATAATGTGCATCTGGATCTGAAAGCTGAAAACGGACGGTGACTATGGTTAAAAATGGCTGGTCGACCGTATTCACGTTTTTATTCGCAAAATAGTCTCCTGCATGAAATTCCATCACATACTCTCCGGACACCAGCTCTTCACCAGCCAGCAGAGGGACATTGGCTCTGCCGTCATTGTTAGTGTAAACCTCTTTCATAATACTTTCGCCCAGCCGCTTCAATTCAATTTTTACGTTCGCCGCTGGTTTGCCGCAGGTTAAATCTAAAATATGGGTTGTCAGCTTTCCCATCAGGCTTTCAGGCTCCGACATTTTTCAGCGGTTTTCTGTTTTTCTTTCTCGGCGTCTTCTCTTGTCACGGTAAAATGTTGGAAACCGTATGGCGGGCGCGGTTCGGTGTAGACTTTTCCTTGTGAGCCCGGGATTTCTTCGACAACCGCATCCCACGTGTGATTTTGAGATTGGAAGCTGACATCAGTGAGCTGCGGGAACCTTGCTAATATTCTGCAGCCGATATGATAGATTAAGTTTTGGATTGAAGGGGTTTCGAGCTCGTGAAAAACGGTGCTTGCCAAGTCGCGGACTTGTTCAGCCGCGACGTAGCGGGCTGGATCAGAAGCGTATGCGTCATTTGTATTTTCATATTGCCAGCTGATGTTTAAATAGACAAACAGCGGGCGGTTGCCGTCTTCGGGAAGAGTCGTATATTCGTCCCGGATGAAGCCGACGAAGGAGTTGCCGCTCACCTTGACGAGCTGAAGATCCATGATTTCGCTGTATTGCTCTGTAATCGTTATGGTATTCCCGCTTCGTTCTGCTTTCAGCAAAGAGCGGCTTCGTTCATTACGCGATCTTCTGAAGACGAGGCGGCTTGTGCTGAGCTCTTTCTCCTCGTATGCAGGCATTGCTTCAAACGGAATGTCTTCGCCAGTCAGAGTGATCTTGTCCATATGAGAATAGGTATCTAAAAATCGGTGAGCTACATAGTGTAGGAACCCCTCGGTTGTCGTTCCTTCATAGGATGCGAGATGGCGCTGGATAAAGTTTTTCATTGAATCCGTTGCCACGACGAGAGTATTGTCTCCGTCTGTAAATGATGGCAGGAAGGCTTCTCCGCCAATTTCGCATGTCACATCAACGCCGACAACGGTATTGCTTCTCCCGGCAAAAGATGATTCTGGGATTTGCTTCACTCCAGTGAGCGGTTTTAAAAACGTTCGGTATGCAAATACATTTCCTTTGCCATAAGACATGGTTCTTTTCATTTGCGTCTCTCCTTTTTCAGTGATGATGTCAGCCAGACGAAAGCGGGCGATTCGGTAAATTTCTATAAGGGCCTGCTGGAACTCCGTTTCTCGTTCGCTCTCAAGCCTTGCCAGCAGGGCTTGGTGAATGTCCTGTTTCGTCTTTCCCTTCACCGCTAAAATAAAAGGAAAGCCGAAGCGATCATAATAGTGTTCATTCAGCATGAGAAACTCCTCGTATTCCTGCTGTTCTAATTTGCTGAGCCCCGCGTTCTGCTGCTCTCGTACCGAGTCATCGCTCATTGTTTTCTTTGTTCCGAGCCGGGGATGCTTTTTGATTAAATCAAGCTGTGTCTCGCGATCCGCGGCTTTTACTATGCCAGTCATTTTGCGGTGAAGATCAGAAAGGGACGAAAACGGCCGTAGTGCTGCGGATCTCTCCGCAATCCATGAAGAGTGTTCAAAAATAGAACCAAGTGTGCCTGTCAGTGTTTGTGTGTCCATTTGGTTCAGGTCATCCATTGTGAACATTGGCATCTTCCTTTACGTTTTTATGTCTGCGCCATTCGGCTGTTTGGTTTGAAAAAAAGCGTGCAGTGCAATGGCCGTCAAACTGCCGATCACAATTCCGCTTCCTGCCAAGACAGAGGCCGCGCCCGGAAGAGATGAAAACAACGCGGGAACTGTTGTAGCGCCAAGCCCCAAGCTGACGGAAGAGGCGATAATCAGCAAGTTGCCTTGCGAATCAAGGTCAACGCTGGATAGCATTTTGATCCCGTAAGAAATGACCATGCCGAACATGACGATCATTGCGCCGCCGAGAACTGGGGTGGGGATCACTGTTGTCAGGGCCGCTGCTTTTGGAACCAGCCCGATCGCGACCAGTATGATTCCTGTGATGGCGATGACGTTGACACTTTTCATCTTTGAGAGCTGAACGATGCCGACATTCTGCGAGAAAGCTGTATAGGGAAACGCGTTAAATAAGCCGCCCAGCAAAATCGCAAGGCCTTCTGCCCGGTAGCCCTTTTCCAGATCCTTCTCCGACAGCCTGCGGTTTGTGATATCAGCGAGGGCAAAATAAACGCCTGTCGATTCAACGAGGCTGACAATCGCAACGAGAAGCATCGTGACAACAGCCGGCAGCTCAAAGGTTGGCGGTCCGAAATAAAACAGAGACGGAACATGAAGCCAAGACGCCTCCAAGACCTCAGAAAAATTGACCTTTCCCATGAAATATGCAGCCGCTGTTCCTGCGATAAGACCGAGTAAAATCGCTATAGAGCGGATAAAGCCTTTAAAGAAATAAAACAGCAATAAGATAAAAGCTGTGACGCCAAACCCGAGGAGCACGTTGTCCAGTGAGCCGAATTCTTTGCTTCCTTCACCTCCGGCCAGGTTATTCATTGCCGTTGGAATCAGGCTGATGCCGATGATCATGACGACTGATCCGGTTACAACAGGCGGAAAAAAACGGACAAGCTTCCCGAAGAAGCCCGCGGCTAAGACGACAATCAGTCCTGCGGCGATAATGGCACCGTATATCGCTGGGACACCGTAAGTACTGCCGATGGAAATCATCGGGCCGACTGCGGTAAACGTGCATCCGAGCACAACGGGAAGGCCGATGCCGAAATATCGGTTTCTCCAGAGCTGCAAAAGAGTTGCCGCCCCGCACATAAACAAATCAATCGCGATTAAATACGTCAGCTGTCTCGCATTCAGCCCGATCGCCGCTCCGACGATCAGCGGAACGAGAATGGCTCCCGCATACATGGCAAGCATGTGCTGAAGCCCCAGCATCATCAGCTGTAAGGCATTGTGCTGTTCCTTCATCTTTTTTACACCTCTTTTTCTAATGCGAGTGTATGTTCTAATACCGGTAGTTCTGTTTGCTGTGCTGTTAATTCTTTTTTGTCGCGCAAGCTGAAAAATAGATTCAAAAAGATGGCGGTTAGGCTTCCAGTGATGGTGCCGTCACTGACCAGAATCCGGATCGGAGCGGGGAATTCAGCAAAAATCCCGGGGACCGTGCTGGCGCCGATGCCGAGTGCGATTGAGCATGCGATGGTCAGGAGGTGATATTGATTTTTGAGATCCGCTGCGCTGAGCATTTTGACGCCGGAGGCAATCACCATGCCGAACATGACGACGGTCGCGCCGCCAAGTACAGCAGCAGGAACGGCAGATGCAAGGGCGGCAATCTTCGGAATCAGTCCGAGACAGACAAGGATACAGCCTGCGGTAACGACGATGTTTCTTGTTTTCACTTTGGTCAGCTGCAATAAGCCGGCGTTTTGCGCAAAGGTATTATAAGGAAAGGCATTGAACAGCCCGCCGATGAGAATGGCGATTCCTTCCGCTCGATAGCCTTTGACGAGGTCTTTTTCAGTTAAAGATCTGCCGCATATCTTTCCGATTGCGTAAAAAACGCCGGTTGATTCCACAATTATGACGATTCCGACGATCAGCATCGTTAAGATCGGACCGATTTCAAACGTAGGGGCTCCGAAGTAAAAAGGCTTCGGGATTTGGAAGAACGGTGCTTCTGTAACAGAAGAAAAGCTGACTTTGCCCATGATCGCTGCAGCCGCTGTTCCGGCGGCGATTCCGATCAGAACGGACAGTGTTCGGGCAAATCCTTTGAGAAAGCGGTTGAGGACTAAAATCAGAACAAGAACACCGACAGAGAGAAGAAGGTTTTCGAGTGAACCGTATTCGGGGTTGGCGCTGCCGTTTATTTTTTCACCGCCAGCCATATTTTTCACACCTGTCGGAACAAGTGAAAGGCCGATCAAGGTCACAACGGTACCTGTTACGACAGGAGGAAATAACACAGTCAGCTTGCCGAAAAAACGCGCAAACAAAAAGATGAATACACCGGCCGCGATGATGGAACCGTAAATCGCGTGAATGCCGTAATTGCTGCCGATTGCAATCATCGGGGTGACGGCCACAAATGAACTGCCAAGCATGACGGGAAGCCCGATGCCGATGTATGCTCCGCACAAGGTTTGCAAAAGCGTCGCGACTCCGCACGTTAACAGGTCAATCGCCAATAGGTAGGACAGCTGTTCAGTTGTTACATTCAGGGCCCTGCCGACAAGCAGGGGCACCAAAATCGCACCTGCATACATGGCGAGCACATGCTGCAGGCCAAGCGTAAACACCGCAAACGATCTTTTTTTCACTATAGTCCCTCCTTGTATGTGAACTTTAGTAACATGATATCGTGCCGAAAGAGGGGTGTCATTGGATACAGTAGCCGAAAAAGACAGGTATGATTGCTGAAAGTGACGAAAAGTGATTCATTTTGTAGGAAAATGTGACAAACGTTAGCTGATCAGCCGCTGCATACGTAAGGCAAGCCGCAAACGCATCGTTGTTTCAGGATCTTTTAAGCTTTTCCCCAGCAGCTCTTCGCATTTTTCAAGACGGTAGATGACCGTATTGCGATGAACGTACAGACGCTTTGCCGTCTCTGAAATTTGGCAGTGTGTCTCTAAATAGACGGAAAGCGTATGAAGCAGGCTTTGATCCTCCTGCTGTTTTTCAGCGAGGCTCTGAAGCGTGGAGTTGTAAAATTTCTTCAAATCCTCAACTGGGAGCAAGCGCAGAAGCTCAGGCACATCTTTGGCGTGATACACCTGGATAAATGCGGTGCTTCTTGACAAATGCCCAGATTGCAGAGCATCAGAAGCTTCTGTGAAAGCGTCGGGAACATCAATGAGCTTTTGGCAGATATTGCTGATGCCAAACGACACGGTTCGTTTAAATTGAGTGCTGACCTGTGTTTGGAACTGTTCTAAAAAGCTGATCACCGAGGCATGCATTTCACTCCAGCTGTCTGTCGCCTCGATTAGAATAATGCCGACATTTCCTTTCATAAAGAAGTGAGGCGGAAACGGGAAGGCTGATAGTTCACCTTCAAGAAATTCGAATACGCTGTCGGAAGCGAGCTGATTTTCTGTAAAGCTGATTGATTCATCATTCCGATCGAGTTTGCCGGCAATGCACATGTATTTTTGATCCCAGCGCAGCTTGAATTCTTTCGCCCGGTTTTTGATTTCGTCATCTGAAGAAAAGGACCGCTCAATAAAATTGTTGAAAAACTCATTTCGGGCCCGCCGGCTGAACTGTTTCAGCGCATTTTCCTTCAGCAATTCAAAGGAAATGACGTTGGCCGCTTGTTCAATAGTGAGGATCAATCCTTTATCGCCGGCCTGCACCATGTCCGGTATCAGCAGGTAGCCGCAGTTTTTTTCGTGATTATAAATAGGCAGGACAGAATATGTTTTCTGATCTGAGATTGTAGAGAAACAAGTGAAAAATGGCCCGGATACGGTATTCAGAGTGCCTTTCAGCTTTTCGGTCTCAACTGAAATCTGATGAGACGCAGACAGCATTTTGGCATGCTGGTCAAGCAGCAGCACGGGAAGCTGAAGGAGGTCTGACACCTTTTTGAGGAGGGATTGCAGCCCCTTGCCGCTCATAATGTGGTTTGTGAATTTTTTGTGCGCGTAAATGGCTTGCTGCAGCTCGTTAGAACGCATATCGAGAATGTGGCTGAGTGTGGCATTCACAATATCGCCGAGTCGGATGTGTTCCGGAAGCTCAATGATTGGAAACGCATATGAATCGGCCAGTTCGATGATTTCCTTCGGGATATCTTCCAGATAGCGCTTTGTTTTAATGCCGAGGCCCGCACAGCCGCGTTTTGCCATTTGCCGAATCAGTTCAGATAATTGATGCGGGTGATCCTTCAGGTGATAGGCGGTGGTGACGAGCAATTCATTCTTATGCAAAAAGTCTGCGATATCCGGAGCGTCCATCATATTGACATGCTGAACCTCTCTTTCCCCTCCTGCTTTTCCAGCGATTAAATTGGCGTTTTCAAAAGCCGGTATTTTCATCACATCAAAAATATTCATAGCGCATTCTCCTTTTCTATAAAAACATTGGTTAAGGTGAATAATTTTCAATAGGAATTCTAGCGGTTTTGCTGATGTAATACGATCATAGTAGCAGTAAACTGTTGAAAATAGAACTGGTTGTGTGACATAAACTGACATGAAAAATCGTCATCCTGACATGGGGGGATCAATATGGCTTACGATATGGTGATAAAAGGTGTGAAGGCAGTTACGCCAGATGGCGTTATAGAAGCTGAGATTGCAGTTCAAAACGGTGTCATTGCCGAGATAGGTTCTGACATTGAAGCAAGCGGGACGGAAATCATCCAGGCAGACGGGAAATACGTGTTTCCTGGTGTGATAGACTGCCATGTTCATTTTAATGAACCGGGCAGGGAGGATTGGGAGGGGGTTGAAACAGGTTCTCAAATGATGGCCGCAGGCGGCTGCACTACCTATTTTGATATGCCGCTCAACTGTATTCCATCAACCGTGACGGCAGAGCATCTTCTCGCAAAAGCTGAGCTAGGCAGGCAAAAATCTGCCGTGGATTTTGCGCTATGGGGCGGCCTTGTGCCAGGCCATATCGATGACATCCGTCCAATGGCTGAAGCGGGAGCGATCGGGTTTAAAGCGTTTTTATCAAAGTCAGGCACTGATGAGTTCCACTCTGTTGATGAACGGACATTGCTCAAAGGCATGGCAGAAATCGCGGCTGCAGGAAAAATCCTCGCTCTCCACGCGGAAAGTGACGCGATCACAAGCTACTTGCAGATGGTTTTGGCCAATAAAGGAAAGGTGGACGCGGATGCGTACGCCGCCTCCCGCCCGGAGGAAGCAGAAGTTGAAGCGGTGTATCGCACGATTCAGTATGCGAAGGTGACAGGCTGTCCGGTTCATTTTGTCCATATCAGCACGGCGAAAGCGGTCCGGCTGATCAGAGAGGCGAAACAGGAAGGTCTTGATGTTTCGGTTGAAACATGCCCGCATTATGTCTTGTTCAGCCATGACGATTTACGGCAAAGGGGCTCTGTCGCAAAATGCGCGCCTCCGCTCCGGTCACGGCAATCAAAAGAGACGCTGATCGAGACGCTCATTGCCGGGGATATTGACATGGTTTCCTCAGACCATTCCCCCTGCCGTCCATCCTTGAAACGGGAGGATAACATGTTTTTATCATGGGGCGGAATCAGCGGCGGGCAGTTCACTTTATTAGGAATGCTGGAACTGGCGCTTGAGCATCAGATTCCGTTTGAAACCATCGCAGAATGGACAGCGGCGGCCCCTGCAAAACGATTCGGCCTTCAGAAAAAAGGGCGGCTTGAGGCGGGGTGTGATGCAGATTTCGTGCTCGTCAGCATGGAGCCGTACACTGTTACAAGAGAATCGATGTTTGCAAAGCATAAAAAAAGCATTTACGAAGGACATACATTTCCCTGCAGCATTTCGGCCACTTACAGCAAAGGCCGGTGCGTGTACAATGACGGGGAAAAAGTCACTGAAATTGACGGAGCTCTGGTCGTTCCTTCGTAAGCCCGGCGGATTTTACCGCCGGGTTTTTTGATTTCCTCCGTTCTAGTTTTTAAAATCTCATCAACGTGGTATCTTTTTTAAAAGGAGGCGGAGGCAATGGAACATGTTAAATACATACTTAAGCAATCTTGGTCGCGCCATACGAGCTCTAAATGGACGGAAGAATGCCCGGCATGCGGCCAATGCGGCGTGACGGCATTGGTGATTCAAGACCATTTCGGCGGCACGATTTTCAAAACAAAAGTCGGTGAGAGCTGGCATTTTTATAACAGCATCATGGGTGTGATGTACGATTTTACGAGTGAGCAGTTTCAGGCGCCTATTGAATATCAGCATATTCCTTCCTCAAGAGAAGAGGCGTTTTTAGATACGAATGAGGAACAATATCAGCATCTTCGTTCTGCATTTTCTCGCCATATGTACAGCATTTCCGAGGAAACCTGAAAACACGTGTGATAAACTGGAAGAGAGGTGAATGAGTGTGATTTATATCGGACTGACGGGGTGGGGGGATCATGACAGCATCTATCCGCCGAAAACGGCCAGCCAGAAAAAATTGCAGGCCTATTCCTCCCATTTTCCGATCGTGGAATTAGACGCGAGCTTTTACGCGATTCAGCCGGCGCGCAATAATGAAAAGTGGGTGAAGGAAACGCCCGAAACCTTCCAATTTATCGTGAAAGCATATCAAGGCATGACAGGGCATCAGCGCGGCGAAATTCCCTTTGACTCAAAAGAGGAGATGTTTGATGCGTTTAAGGTGTCTTTAACGCCATATTTACATAGCAATAAGCTCGCCATGGTGCTGTTTCAATTTCCGCCGTGGTTTGACTGCAAGAAGGAGAATGTCGCCTATTTGAGATGGTGCAAGCACCAAATGGGAGATATTCCTTGTGCGCTTGAATTCAGAAACCGTTCCTGGTTCTCGCCGCCATTTTATGAGCAGACGCTTTCATTTATGAAAGCGGAAGGCTGGATTCACAGTGTCTGTGATGAACCGCAAATCGGAGAAGGCAGCGTTCCGACTGTGTTGCGCGCCACCGATGAAAACAAAACGCTCGTCAGGTTTCACGGACGCAACAAGCAGGGCTGGATGAAGCCTGATGGCGGGAAAAACTGGCGGGAGGTCAGGTACTTATACCGCTACAACCAACAGGAGCTGGAGGATTGGAAAAAGCACCTGAATGAATTGCAGCAGCAATGTAAGGATGTTTTTGTCCTGTTCAACAACAATTCCGGCGGTGACGCCGCGGATAATGGCAAGCAGATGCTTGAACTGCTTGATATCGAGTACAGCGGACTTGCTCCGAGACAGCTCGATTTATTTTAGAAAAGAGGTTTTTATTGATGTCGTTTGTGATTTTGGTCGTACTGGGATTAATCGCAGGTACGGTAGGAAGTCTGATCGGGCTTGGCGGCGGAATTGTCATTGTGCCGTCTCTGATGTTTTTAAGCACAGTGACGCAGCTGTTTCAGGATGTGACGCCGCAGGTTGCGATTGGAACTTCGCTTTTGGTCATTATTTTTACGGGCCTTTCTTCAACTTTGGCTTATATTAAATATAAAACCGTTGATTATAAGAGCGGGCTCATTTTCTTTATCGGTTCGGGTCCCGGCAGCATGATCGGGGCTTACGTGTCAAAGCTGTTCAATTCAAACTCGTTTTCCGTTTGGTTTGGCATTTTTATGATTCTGATTTCATTATCCTTAATGCTGAAAGCGAAAGCCCGGCCGGTCAATAAAGCGCACAAAGGAATTATCCGGACATTTCAGGATGATGCCGGTGAGCCTTATACGTACTCATATCAGGCCTCTGTCGGTATTGCCATTGCCTTTGTTGTCGGTTTTTTAGGCGGACTTTTCGGTATAGGCGGCGGATCACTGATGGTTCCGGCGATGATGCTGTTATTTCTGTTTCCGCCGAAGGTTGCGGTGGCAACGTCCATGTTTATTATTTTCCTGTCTTCTATGACAGGGTCTGTTTCACATATGATTTCCGGGCACGTCAATTGGCTTTACGCCCTCGCGCTTGTGCCCGGCGCTTGGTTCGGCGGAAAGCTTGGCGCCGCCATCAACAGAAAAATGCAGACGAAAACGATCGTTATGATCATGCGGATCGTATTGATTTTGATCGGCTGCCAGCTCATTTATGAAGGCATTTTCAGCTGAACGATTAGGGAGAGATATTATGAAGGAGAAGCTCCGCTTATATCATACAAATGATTTGCACAGCCATTTTGAAAACTGGCCGAAAATTGTAGATTATATCGAGCAGAAAAGAAAAGAGCATCAGTCATACGGCGAAGAGACGCTCGTTTTTGATATTGGCGATCATCTTGATCGTTTTCAATTCGTGACAGAGGCGACATTCGGAAAAGCGAATGTCGATCTCTTAAACCGCCTTCACATTGATGGAGCGGCGATCGGCAATAACGAAGGGATTACGCTTCCGCATGAAGAGCTTGCTGCCTTATATGATCATGCTGAATTTCCTGTCATCGTCTCTAACCTGTTTGATAAAAATGGAAACCGTCCGTCCTGGGCGGTGCCTTACCATATCAAATCATTGAAAAACGGTATGTCCATTGCTTTCTTAGGTGTAACTGTGCCGTATTATCCTGTTTATGACAAGCTGGGATGGACAGTAACGGATGCCCTTGAAAGCATAAAGGAAACCATTCAGGAAGTGAAAGGGCAGGCTGATATTATCGTTCTGCTGTCACATTTAGGCATTCTTGATGATCAAGCAGTGGCTGAAGCGGTACCTGAGATTGATGTAATCCTCGAATCACATACCCATCATTTGCTTGAAGATGGACAAGTGGTTAATGGGGTACTGCTGGCCAGCGCCGAGAAATACGGGCATTATGTCGGCTGTGTAGAAATCACGGTGGACAGCGTACAGCGAAGCATCATCAGCAAAACGGCTTCTGTGCAGAACATGGCGGAATGGACAGGAGAATCCGCAGAAACAAAAGCGTTTCTCAATGAAAAAGAACGTGAAGCCGAGGCGAAGCTGTCCGATGCCGTTGCAGAGCTTGCACAAGATGCTGAGGTGAAGTGGTTTGAAGAATCAGAGCTGCCTTTGCTTTTGGCGTACGCCTTAAAGGAATGGTGCGAGACGGACATCAGTATGGTCAATTCAGGTGTCATTCTCGGTCCGCTAAAAGCAGGTCCTGTGACAAAGCTGGATCTGCACCGCATCTGTCCGCATCCGATCAACCCGGTGGCTGTCCGCCTGACGGGAGAAGAATTGAAGGAAACCATTGTCCATGCCGCTTCCGAACAAGTGGAGCAGCTCCGGATCAAAGGACTCGGCTTCCGCGGAGAAGTGATGGGGAAAATGGTGTATGCCGGCGTTGAGGTAGAAACGAAACGGCTCGATGACGGGATCACCCACGTCACCCGGATCACACTGAACGGGGAAGATATTGAAAAACATAAACAATACTCCGTTGCGGTGCTTGATATGTTTACGCTCGGCAAACTGTTTCCGTTGATTCGCGACGCTGCAGAAAAAGAATATTTTATGCCGGAATTTTTGCGGGATCTGCTTGCTTGGAAGCTTGCGCAATAAGGCAGTCAGCCCACAACAAGCTGTGCCCTTCATCATAAAGTGATGAATGAAGGGAGTGGTTGACGTGGTAAATCTGACACCGATCATGATAGAAGGACAGCCTTTTACAGCTGTGACAGTGAAACTTCCAAAAACGAATTTTATGGCCGTCACCAATGATCACGGATACATTATGTGCGGCGCGCTAGATGTGGCGCTGCTGAATGAAAAATTAAAGGAGCGCGGCATTGTGGCGGGTCGCGCAGTTGGTGTCCGCACCATTGACCAGCTGTTAGACGCACCTTTAGAATCCATCACGTACGCCGCAGAAGATCTTGGCATCAAAGTCGGCATGAGCGGCAGAGAAGCGCTTTTAAAAATGGTGAGATAAAATAAATTGGCCCCGGCTATTACTATGTCCCCTCTTACAAGCATACATTGTGATATGTAAGGGGGGATTTTCTTGCCAAGATATCGCGGCCCTTTTCGCAAGAGAGGACCTTTGCCTTTCCGTTACGTGATGCTCCTGTCAGTTGTCTTTTTTATCCTGTCAACAACGGTCAGCCTTTGGATGATCAATGGCTCGATCAAACCTGTTTTAATGGACATCGGCGAGATGGAAACGAAGCGTATAGCGACAGAGGTGATCCAGGATTCGATTGAGGACTATATGTCTGACAGTGAAAATATGAAAGATATGTTTCAAATGAATTCTGATGAAAACGGAAACTTAACGACAATCGATTTTAATACACAGGTTGTAAACAGTGTGAAAACAAAAGTGACAAAGCAGCTTCAGGCTCATTTGAAAGAGATGGAAACCCATACCGGACACAGCGGCGCCAGTGAAAACATTATGATCAACATTCCGCTGGGACAGGTAACCGGCAACAGCCTTCTTGGAAACCTCGGGCCGAAAATCCCGGTCCGGTTCAATTTAATCGGTGACGCTTTTACAGATGTCAAAACTAAGATCAAGCCGTATGGCATAAATAACGCACTTATTGATATCAGCATCTTTGTCGAAATTAAAGTGAAGGTCATCATTCCATTTGCCAGCAAAACCGCTGTCGTCACAAATAATGTTCCTGTATCGATTAAAGCAGTGCAGGGCGAAGTGCCGCAGTTTTATAATGGAAGCGGCGGCTCGGGTGTCACGCCTTCTGTCCAGCTCCCGAGCAGCAAAGAAGAAGACGGTGCTGATTCAAAAAAAGAAAAAAGCAGCAAATAAGCCGCCTGTCGAAGAGGCGGCTTTTTGTTACTTCTTTTTTTGGTATTCATATCGCTCCCACGCCCTCAAATGCGGGTATGGATCAAATGACCATTCGGTTCTTCCGTTATCTTTGTACATGCCATAGTGCAGATGCGGCGGGAACTTCCCGGCGGTTCCCGGCGGGCCGTATCCGGAGCTGCCGACTGATCCGATCACTTGGCCAGGCTCAACGATTTGTCCTGTTTTAATCCCTTTGGCAAACCCATTGAGATGGGCAAAATAATGATACGTATTGTTAATGTCCCTGATGCCGATTCTCCATCCTCCGAAGCGGTTCCAGCCCTTCATTTCAACTACACCGTAACATGTGGATTTGACAGGAAGGCCGTAATGGGCAAAGATATCCGTACCTTCATGAATCCGCCTTCCTCCGAAGCCGCGGGCATCTCCCCACGTGCTTCGATAGCTGTAATCGGTTCTGATCGGAAGCGGGAATGCATGCTCGCCCAGATCAATATGGCCGTAGGCTTTAAACAGCTTCATGAATTCAGATATGATCCCCACTGTCTGATCACGCCGGTAATAATTCCAAAGCCCGATCCGGATGTTGTCTTCATCTGTGCCATACGACAGTAAGTATTGGCTGAACGTATACAAAATATCTTCATCGTTGCTGACCTCGGCTTTCCCGTCTCCATCGCCATCCATTCCGATTCCGTCAAACACTTTAATGCTTAACGGCGCATCATCTTTCGGATTCGGGTTTTCAGGCCCGCTCCAGATGTCATCGGGTATATAGATGCTGATGATTCCCGCCTTGTCAGGCAGATCTTTCCGGTTGCTCCGCACGTTTTCTTCGTACTGATCAACAGCGGCGAGCGCATACCAAGGGATCTGCGTCACAGCTTCGATTTTATGATATAATTCCATCCGTTTCGACAGCACTGGATCTGAAAGCTTTGTTCCAGACGCAGAAGGCTCAAATGCAAACAAAAGGAGAAGAAGAGCGGATAACAAAACTTTCACAAAATAATCTCCTTTCATATTGAATACACATAGTTTGCGGCAACCCGGCTTAAAAATGTCAGTAATCATCTTCCCTTGTCGAGAAATTTTTCCTATGTTAAAGTGTCTAAAGAAAAGACTTTCTTTAGTTAGAAAAACATTATTTTTGTTGCAGAACTAAAACCTGCACCTTTCTCGTTTTCAGAATGTTTCGTGTCAGAAATTGAGTATATTGGATATTGGAGATGATGGGAATTGGCAAAGAAAGACGAACACCTCAGAAAGCCCGAATGGCTTAAAATTAAATTAAATACAAATGAAAACTATACAGGGCTCAAAAAACTCATGCGGGAAAACAACCTTCATACCGTATGCGAAGAAGCAAAATGTCCGAATATTCATGAATGCTGGGCGGTCAGACGTACAGCGACATTTATGATTTTAGGTTCTGTTTGTACAAGAGCATGCCGTTTCTGTGCTGTCAAAACAGGCCTTCCAACTGAGCTTGACCTGCAAGAGCCGGAACGCGTAGCGGATTCAGTCGCGCTTATGAATTTGAAACACGCGGTCATTACGGCTGTTGCGCGTGACGATCAGAAAGATGGCGGGGCAGGCATTTTCGCGGAAACGGTCCGTGCGATCCGCAGAAAAAGCCCGTTCACAACAATTGAGGTACTGCCGTCTGATATGGGCGGAAACTACGATAACCTAAAAACCTTAATGGATACACGCCCAGACATCCTGAATCACAATATCGAAACGGTTCGCCGCCTGACGCCAAGAGTCCGCGCGCGTGCGACGTACGACCGTTCATTGGAATTTTTGCGCCGTGCGAAGGAAATGCAGCCTGACATTCCGACAAAATCAAGTATCATGATCGGACTCGGCGAAACAAAAGAAGAGATTATTGAAGTAATGGACGACCTTTTGGCGAACAACGTGGATATTATGGCAATCGGCCAATATCTGCAGCCGACGAAGAAACACTTGAAAGTCCAAAAATACTACCATCCTGATGAATTTGCAGAATTAAAAGAAATCGCGATGCAAAAAGGCTTCAGCCATTGTGAAGCCGGTCCGCTTGTCCGTTCCTCTTACCATGCGGATGAACAAGTAAACGAAGCATCTAAAAAGCGTCAAGCACAAGCATAATGCCAAAACGCCAGATCATCTGGCGTTTTTGTCATTCCTATCGATTTTCATGTCCTGACGCGTTTCTCCATTGGCATTTTCATTCTCTGAGACAGGGCTTCCTTGCGGGGAGGTTTTCATTTCTTGAATCGTCCCCGACATGATCTCTCTAATATCCCTTGAACCAGAGCCGAGATTGCTGTAATTTTCGACGGACTGCATATGGTTTGGATTATCGGAAATATACACGTGATAGTATCGCGGTATCACGGAAGCCGCTGTTTTTTTCACCTGATCGGCGGTCAGCTCCCGGTTTTTAGAATCGGTTTTGTATACGACAAGCGCTTCTCGGTCAGTCACCAATGTCGCAGCATCTTGAATATGGGGGAGCTGAACCGTTAAACTTGATATCATGTGAGCGGTTTCTTCCCGGTTCATCACCGGCGTTTTCTGCTGGTCTCCGTCAAATTGTTCTTTTTGATAGCGGACATAGCCAAATTGTTCGTTCTCATTATGCCTGTTAAAAGCCTCGTTGCGGTCCGACACATGAATGGGTTTGGTTTGATTCTGCGTCTGATTCCGGACATTTTGGGCATTATCCAATCCTGCGCCTCCGCACCCGGATAAAAGTCCAGTCAGCAGGCAGAAGCTGACAGCGGTTCGTTTCATTTATAAATCCCTCCTCATGTGTAGGGTAGCCAAATCGCATGATTTATTCTTTAGCAATTGATGGGGACGGGGCAATGAATTATGATAGGAATGAGTGAAAAAGAGGTGAGATTCATGATTCTTATTCAAAATGCCGAATTTGAATTGGTGCACAATTTCAAAGACGGCTTCAACGAAGAGGCTTTTAAAGCCCGCTACTCCGATATATTAAATAAATACGATTATATTGTGGGAGACTGGGGATACGGTCAGTTAAGGCTCAAGGGCTTCTTTGACGACCAGAATCAAAAGGCAACCTTCGAAACGAAAATCAGCACATTAGATGAATATATTTACGAATACTGCAATTTCGGCTGTGCGTATTTTGTCTTGAAACGGATCAGAAAATAAATATACACAAAGGGGATGCTGTCATGTATTTTGTTGACAGAAGCAAAATCGAGAAAACACTAGGATTCTTCGAGCACCAGCTGGCGCTATTTGACTCACAAACAGACTGGCAGTCTGAAATCGGGGGATTGGCACTTCAGCGTATAGGCCATCTGTTAATCGAATGCATTTTGGATACAGGCAATGACATGATTGACGGCTTTATTATGCGGGACCCGGGCAGCTATGACGACATTATGGATATACTTGTTGATGAGAAAGTTGTCACGGAAAAAGAGGGTGCTGAGCTCAAAAAATTGATCGCCTACCGCAAAACGTTGGTTCAACAGTATCTGCTCGCTGACAGCGGCGAGCTTTACAGGCTGATCAAGGCGCATCAAACAGCTCTTCAGGACTTCCCGAAACGGATCAGAAGCTATTTGGAAACAGAGCTAGGGCCTGTTTCCGCGTTTAAATAACAACTGGAAAGCCACAGGAGTGTTGGATATGAAAACATATAAAGGGTATTTAATTGATTTAGACGGAACGATGTACAATGGCACGGAAAAAATCGAGGAAGCGTGTGAATTTGTCAGAACGCTGAAAGATCGCGGCGTTCCTTATCTTTTCGTGACAAACAACTCTTCGCGCACACCGAAGCAGGTAGCGGACAAGCTCGTGTCTTTTGATATTCCGGCAACAGAAGAGCAGGTCTTCACGACCAGCATGGCAACTGCCCAGCACATTGCACAGCAGAAAAAAGACGCGTCTGTGTATGTGATTGGGGAGGAAGGAATCCGCCAGGCGATTGAAGAAAACGGCCTGACATTTGGCGGAGAAAACGCGGACTTTGTCGTTGTTGGCATCGATCGTTCCATTACATACGAAAAATTTGCTGTCGGCTGCCTGGCAATCAGAAATGGTGCCCGCTTTATTTCCACTAATGGAGATATTGCGATTCCGACTGAAAGAGGGCTTCTGCCGGGAAACGGTTCACTGACATCGGTGTTAACCGTATCTACAGGTGTACAGCCTGTATTTATCGGCAAGCCGGAATCAATTATTATGGAGCAGGCGATGCGCGTTCTCGGCACAGATGTGTCTGAAACACTCATGGTTGGCGACAACTACGCCACTGATATTATGGCCGGCATTAACGCGGGTATGGATACGCTGCTCGTTCACACAGGCGTAACGAAAAGAGAACATATGACAGACGATATGGAAAAACCGACTCACGCCATTGACTCTCTGACTGAATGGATTCCATACATTTGAAAAAAGGGCACCCAAAAAAGGTACCCTTACAGATTGATGACAAAATCCTAAAACGTTTTCGTTTTAGGATTTTGTCATCTTTTCAGCGTGATTGAAAACCTTTGAAGTCTAGGAAGGCCGAGCACCGGAGCACGGCGAATGTTGAAATTCGTGAGCACCGAAGCGCAGGCCTGACAACGAATGCGAGGGTTTGTCGACACGCTGAAAGGGCACCCTAAAAGGGTGCCCTTATTCTGTATGCCGCGCGCGGTGTGCAAGTCTGCTTGAAGCCGCGGCGGAAATCGCTCCGACGATGTCATCTAAAAAGGTATGGCATTCACCGGTTGATTTATCATTCAATCGTTTAAGGATTCCGGGTTTTTCTTTGTCGATGTAACCGTAGTTCGTAAACCCGATCGATCCGTAAATGTTCACAATGGAAAATGCCAGAACTTCATCTACTCCATATAGGCTTTCATCTATTTCCAGCATCGTTTGCAGCGGTTCAGACAGTTTTTTCTGCTCAGCAAGAACATCCAATTCAATGCCCGTTAAAATCGCGTTTTGCACCTCGCGTTTTGCGAGAACACGATTGACGTTCAGCGTGCATTCATCAATGGTTAAATCCGGATGATATTTTTTCTGCAGAAAAAAGACAAGCTCGGCAATGTCTGATACCTCAACGCCGCGCTCCTTCATCCGTGCTCTTGCTTTAGCTTCCATCTGACTGAATTGTTCGTTTTCTGACATCAGCTTCACCCAATCTTTTTTACTAGTTTATACAAAATGCTTGAGAAGTTTACGACTTTTTCTTGCGCCTTCTTCGGATTAAAATATGTATTCATAATTCCGGCTGTGTATGACTACGATGTGATGAGCCCTAATTCAACAGGCAGGTGATCATGGTGAAAGGTACAATAAAAGAAAAATACGGCATTCACATCAGGCAGCTTTCCATGTACCAGCACACATATCAATGCTTTCAGACGCCTAATTCATACTTTCTGATTGTTCCCGTTTCCCAATTCTCAGAAACAGAGCTGGCGGAGCTTTATTACATGAGTCAGTATTTACAAGAACAAAGTGACCCATACGTCTCGGTTTTTATCTTTACAAAAGAAGGTGAGCTGACATTTGAACATGAGGGAAAAACGTACGCTCTGCTGAAGGCGGCCCCCCCTTATTCAAACAGGGCGTTCTCCATTGGAGCGGAGCTGTCGGAATTTCACCGAAAAGGCCGAGGATATCCGTATGAGGTGAAGGCAGCCGGAAGAATCGGCCAGTGGAAGGATCTGTGGGGAAAACGAATTGATCAGCTGGAAGCATTTTGGCAGAGAAAGGTTCAGACCCCTCCGCATGAGCCATTCGATAAAAAAATGATCGAATCATTTTCATATTATTTAGGACTGTCAGAAAACGCGATACAATATTTAGTGGACACTGAGCTGGATGACAAGCCCCAAGCCGCTGATTCAGGAACGATATGCCATCAGCGGATGGAAAGGCATACATGGTCACCCGAATCACTGATCAGAATTCCGGCTGATTGGGTGTTTGACCATGCTTCCCGTGATTTGGCTGAATATATGAGGCATACGTTTTTGCATCACAGACAAGATTTTAATCAGCAGGGCTTTCTCTTTTTACAGGAATACGAGCAAGTCACACCGCTGTCTTCGTTTTCGAAACGCCTTTTATACAGCCGTCTGCTTTTCCCGCTTCATTATTTTGAAATCGTGGAAAGCTATTACATGTCATCAGAATCAGAAAAGCATTATTTTGAAGAACAGCTTGACTTCATTCTTAATGACTGTGGGCGTTATGAACAATTTCTCAATACAGCGCAGGAATTCATGAATATGCGGGCGCAGAAGCTGTTTGTTCCCCGCGTCAGCTGGCTCGGCAAAGGCAGCTCAGGGTGAGGAGAAAATCTGACAAAAATAATTAGAAAATAAAGAATCTTGTCATATCAATGCATTAAGCGTTTACATTCACAAAATTCAGCCTAGTGCTGTCTTGTCAAAACAGGAGCGGGCTTATATAATGTTTGTAACTTATATGTCTGTGTTGAGTTAACAATTGTCTTTTTCAAGAGGACAATCAAATGAAAGGTGGAGTTTTTTTGAAAGCGATTCGTGTAGGGCTTTTAGGTTTAGGTACCGTCGGAAGCGGTGTCGTTAAAATTATTCAAGACCATCAGGATAAGCTTATGCATCAGGTCGGCTGTCCGGTTACGATAAAAAAAGTGCTTGTAAAAGATATAGAGAAAAAGAGAGAAGTAGATTTGCCGAAGGAAGTGCTCACGACAGAAGTGTATGATGTCATTGATGATCCAGATGTTGATGTCGTCATCGAGGTGATCGGCGGCGTTGAACAGACAAAACAATATTTGGTCGACGCGCTGAGATCGAAAAAGCATGTTGTCACAGCAAACAAGGACTTAATGGCTGTGTACGGCTCCGAACTGCTTGCCGAAGCGAAGGAAAATGGATGCGATATCTACTTTGAAGCCAGTGTTGCCGGCGGGATTCCGATTCTGCGCACGTTAGAGGAAGGCCTCTCATCAGATCGTATTACAAAAATGATGGGAATTGTGAACGGCACAACAAACTTTATCTTAACAAAAATGATCAAAGAGAAAAGCCCATACGAGGAAGTGCTCAAGGAAGCGCAGGATCTCGGTTTTGCCGAAGCTGATCCGACTTCTGACGTGGAAGGGCTTGACGCCGCACGGAAAATGGCGATATTGGCGCGCCTCGGCTTCTCGATGAACGTGGATCTGGAAGACGTCAAAGTAAAGGGGATCTCCCAAATTACAGACGAGGACATCAGCTTCAGCAAACGCCTCGGCTATACAATGAAGCTGATCGGGATTGCTCAGCGTGACGGCAGCAAAATCGAGGTCAGCGTACAGCCGACACTGCTTCCTGACCACCATCCGCTTTCTGCTGTTCATAATGAGTTTAACGCCGTTTATGTATACGGCGAGGCTGTCGGTGAGACGATGTTCTACGGGCCGGGAGCCGGAAGCATGCCGACAGCGACATCCGTTGTTTCTGACCTCGTCGCTGTCATGAAAAATATGCGCCTTGGTGTAACAGGCAACAGCTTTGTCGGACCGCAATATGAGAAAAACATGAAATCACCGTCTGACATTTATGCACAGCAGTTTTTAAGAATTCATGTAAAAGATGAGGTTGGTTCATTCTCGAAAATTACATCTGTGTTCTCAGAGCGGGGCGTGAGCTTTGAAAAAATCCTTCAGCTGCCAATTAAAGGCCATGATGAGTTAGCTGAAATCGTAATTGTCACACATCATACATCAGAAGCTGATTTCAGTGATATTCTGCAAAACCTAAATGATTTGGAAGTCGTTCAAGAAGTCAAAAGCACATATCGTGTAGAAGGGAACGGTTGGAGCTAATGTGGAAAGGACTTATCCATCAATATAAAGAATTTTTACCTGTAACAGATCAAACACCGGCGCTGACTTTACATGAAGGAAACACACCTCTTATTCACCTGCCGAAGCTGTCTGAGCAGCTCGGAATTGAGCTTCATGTCAAAACGGAAGGCGTCAATCCTACGGGATCATTTAAAGATCGCGGAATGGTTATGGCTGTGGCAAAGGCAAAAGAAGAAGGCAATGACACGATTATGTGCGCGTCAACAGGTAACACTTCCGCTGCTGCGGCAGCATATGCAGCCCGTGCTAACATGAAATGCATTGTCATCATCCCGAACGGAAAAATTGCATTTGGAAAACTCGCTCAAGCTGTCATGTACGGAGCCGAGATTATCGCAATTGACGGAAACTTTGACGATGCGCTTAAAATTGTCCGTTCCATCTGTGAGAAATCACCGATTGCCCTTGTCAACTCAGTCAACCCTTACCGCATTGAAGGCCAAAAAACTGCTGCCTTCGAAGTGTGCGAACAGCTGGGGGAAGCGCCGGATGTTTTAGCGATCCCGGTCGGAAACGCGGGAAACATCACTGCGTACTGGAAGGGCTTCAAGGAATATCATGAGAAAAACGGCACAGGCCTTCCGAAAATGCGCGGCTTTGAAGCTGAGGGTGCGGCGGCAATCGTGCGCAATGAAGTGATTGAAAATCCTGAAACAATAGCGACAGCCATTCGTATCGGAAACCCGGCAAGCTGGGACAAAGCTGTAAAGGCAGCCGAGGAATCCAATGGGAAAATTGACGAAGTCACTGATGATGAAATCCTTCACGCATATCAGCTGATCGCCCGTGTAGAAGGCGTGTTTGCAGAACCAGGTTCTTGCGCGTCTATCGCAGGAGTGCTGAAACAGGTGAAATCCGGAGAAATTCCGAAAGGCAGCAAGGTCGTAGCTGTGTTAACAGGAAACGGACTGAAAGATCCGAACACAGCGGTCGACATTTCAGAAATCAAGCCTGTCACTTTGCCGACTGATGAAGACAGCATCCTTGAATATGTAAAAGGAGCGGCCCGTGTATGAACGAAGCCGACATGCTGTTCTCTGTCACTGTTCCCGGAAGCACAGCTAACCTAGGCCCCGGCTTTGATTCAGTCGGAATGGCGCTCAGCAGATATTTGAAGCTGACCGTCTTTGAAAGCGACAAATGGTCTTTTGAGGCTGAAACAGAAACAGTCGCCGGAATTCCGGCGGGTACAGATAACCTGATCTATCAAGTGGCTAAACGGACCGCAGATTTGTACGGAAAAGAAATGCCTCCTGTCCATGTGAAGGTGTGGAGCGACATCCCGCTTGCACGCGGCCTTGGCAGCAGCGCCGCGGCGATTGTAGCGGCCATTGAACTGGCTGATGAATTATGCGGCTTAAAGCTGTCTGAAGCGGACAAGCTGCATTTAGCCAGTCTAGAAGAAGGACACCCGGACAATGCTGGCGCTTCTCTCGTCGGCGGACTTGTGATCGGCCTGCATGAGGATGACGAGACCCAAATGATCCGCGTCCCGAATGCTGACATTGACGTAGTCGTTGTCATTCCTTTTTACGAAGTGCTGACAAGAGACGCGAGAGACGTGCTTCCGAAGGAGTTTCCATATGCCGATGCCGTAAAAGCAAGTGCTGTCAGCAATATCCTCATTGCTGCGATCATGTCCAAGGACTGGCCGCTTGTCGGGAAAATCATGAAGAAGGATATGTTCCATCAGCCGTACCGGGCGATGCTTGTGCCTGAGCTGTCAAAAGTAGAGCACGTCGCCGAGATGAAGGGCGCATATGGAACGGCTCTCAGCGGAGCAGGCCCGACGATTCTCGTCATGACCGAAAAAGGAAAGGGAGAAGAGCTAAAAGAACAGCTCGCGCTTCATTTCCCTCATTGTGAAGTAGACGCTTTGACCGTTCCGAAAGAGGGAAGTATAATAGAGCGAAATCCTTTATATCAAGTAAAAAGTGTATAGATCATGCCAAGCGTTCCTCAGCGTCAGCGGAGGGCGCTTTTTTTTGCTGAAGATAAAGGAGTTTTTATTTAGAAAAACGAAATACATGTAAAAAGGAGGAGATGAATATGAAAAAGCTGATAACCGCAGACGACATCACTGCGATTGTCTCTGTGACCGATCCTCAATACGCCCCAGACGGCACCCGTGCCGCATATGTAAAATCACAAGTGAATCAAGAGAAAGATTCGTATACATCAAATATATGGATCTATGAAACGAAAACGGGCGGGTCTGTTCCTTGGACACATGGAGAAAAGCGAAGCACCGACCCAAGATGGTCTCCGGACGGGCGCACGCTTGCCTTTATTTCTGATCGAGAAGGCGATGCGGCACAGCTGTATATGATGAGCGCTGAAGGCGGAGAAGCGAGAAAACTGACTGATATCCCGTATGGCGTGTCAAAGCCAATATGGTCCCCGTATGGCGAATCGATTCTGGTCACTGTCAGTTTGGGAGAGGGAGAAAGCATTGATGACCGAGAAAAAACGGAGCAGGACAGCTATGAACCTGTTGAAGTGCAAAGCCTCTCCTACAAACGGGACGGCAAAGGGCTGACGAGAGGTGCGTATGCCCAGCTTGTGCTTGTCAGCGTAAAGTCGGGTGAGATGAAGGAGCTGACAAGTCACAAAGCTGATCATGGTGATCCTGCTTTTTCTCCTGACGGCAAATGGCTTGTTTTCTCAGCTAATTTAACTGAAACAGATGATGCCAGCAAGCCGCATGATGTTTACATGATGTCACTGGAGTCTGGAGATCTTAAGCAGGTTACACCTCATCGCGGCTCATTCGGATCAAGCTCATTTTCACCAGACGGAAGGTATCTTGCTTTGCTTGGAAATGAAAAGGAATATCAGAATGCAACGCTCGAAAAGGCATGGCTTTATGATATTGAACATGACCGCCTCACATGTCTGACTGAAATGCTAGACGTACACTTAACGGATGCACTGATTGGTGATTCATTGATCGGTGGTGCCGAACAGCGCCCGGTTTGGACAAAGGACAGCCAAGGGTTTTATGTCATCGGCACAGATCAAGGCAGTACGGGCATCTATTATATTTCGATTGAAGGCCTTGTGTATCCGATTCGTCTGGAAAAAGAGTACATCAATAGCTTTTCTCTTTCACCTGATGAACAGCACTTTATTGCCAGTGTGACAAAGCCGGACAGACCGAGTGAGCTCTACAGTATCCCGCTTGGACAGGAAGAGAAACAGCTGACTGGCGCGAATGACAAGTTTGTCAGTGAGCATACGATATCAATACCTGAAGAGATCCAATATGCTACAGAAGACGGCGTGACGGTGAACGGCTGGCTGATGAAGCCTGCACAAATGGAAGGTGAGACAACATATCCACTTATTCTCAACATACACGGCGGTCCGCATATGATGTACGGGCATACATATTTTCATGAGTTTCAGGTGCTGGCGGCGAAAGGATACGCGGTCGTTTATATCAATCCGAGAGGAAGCCACGGCTACGGACAGGAATTTGTGAATGCGGTCAGAGGAGATTATGGAGGAAAGGATTATGACGATGTGATGCAAGCTGTGGATGAGGCTATCAAACGAGATCCGCATATTGATCCTAAGCGGCTCGGTGTCACAGGCGGAAGCTACGGAGGTTTTATGACCAACTGGATCGTCGGGCAGACGAACCGCTTTAAAGCTGCCGTCACCCAGCGCTCGATATCAAATTGGATCAGCTTTCACGGCGTCAGTGATATCGGCTTTTTCTTTACAGACTGGCAGCTTGGGTATGACATGTTTGAGGACACAGAAAAGCTCTGGGACCGGTCTCCTTTAAAATACGCAGCAAACGTGGAGACACCGCTTTTGATTCTGCATGGCGAGCGGGATGACCGCTGCCCGATCGAGCAGGCGGAGCAGCTGTTTATCGCTCTGAAAAAAATGGGCAAGGAAACCATGCTTGTCCGTTTTCCGAATGCATCGCATAATTTGTCACGCACCGGACACCCAAGACAGCGGATCAAGCGCCTGAATTATATCAGCTCATGGTTTGACCAATATCTCTAATAAAAAAAGCCAGGCTGATCAAATATCAGCCTGGCTGCTTTATTAAAAAACTTGTTCTACTTCAACGACACCCGGCACTTCTTCTAGAAGAGCGCGCTCAATTCCGGCTTTCAGCGTAATTGTTGAACTTGGGCAGCTGCCGCATGCGCCTAGAAGACGAAGCTTAACGATACCTTCATCTACGTCTACAAGCTCACAGTCACCGCCGTCACGAAGTAAAAACGGACGAAGTTTGTCCAGTACTTCCTGCACCTGTTCTTTCATTTCAACTTCAGTCATGACATTCGCTCCTTTCGTCGTCATAAAACCATTATATTCAGTGTAACAATAAAAATCTATTGTTTGGTTTGCAAAGTTGCTCTCCCTATTATAGCACATTCAGACTTCAACACAAAAACGGTTTTTTTCTATAAAAACGTCCTTTGGCTCTGTATACTTAAAAGAAAGGACTTACATAGGAGAAGGGGGCGTTTACAAGTGATGAAACCAGTCATGCTCAGCGTGTACGGGGCAGAAACCGTTTGTGCGAGCTGTGTAAATATGCCGACAGCCAAGGATACATACGAGTGGCTTGAGGCTGCGCTGAAAAGAAAATATCCAAATCAGCCTTTTGAGATGCAGTACATCGATATTCATGAGCCGCCTGACAATGAACATGCGAAAGAGCTGGCGGAAAAAATCAGAAATGACGAGTATTTTTATCCGCTTGTGCTCGTAGAAGACAAAATTGTCGGTGAAGGCAATCCGAAATTAAAAGACGTTTATGAGGAAATGGAGAAGCATGGGTATACAGAAAACCGCTGACTTGATCAGCGGTTCTTCTCTATCATTAACCGTTATGGTGTTTATACATCCACAGCAAGCCGGATTTCAGCATACGCGGAACACGGCCGATCAGCGGACGGTCAGCAACAAGCCCGAAGCCGGCTTTTTTTCCGAGTGAACCGAGGACGCCTTTCAGCTTAAACTGCGGCATTGATTCAGGCAGGGCTTCTCCATTCCAGCGTTTTTGCAAGATTTGGACAATCTGCTCTGCTTGAGCCTCTGCCAGCTGGGCGCTCGGTGCATGAGGAAGGCTGGCGCAATCGCCGACAACGTACAGATGTTCATCACCTGGAAGATTGTGATGAGGCGTTAATACAATACGCCCTTGTGCGTCCTTCTCCACATCTAAGTCTCTGACGACTTTGTTTGGCTGGATGCCGGCTGTCCACACGATGGCGTCTGCAGAAATCGGATCATCGTGGTTATACACAACGCCTTCTTCTACTGTTGTGATATTTGCCCTGTTAATAATGCGGACACCGTGCTCTTCGAACCATTTTTGCACATATTTGCTTAAACGCTCGGGAAAGCTTGATAAAATGAGATTACCGCGGTCGAACAAAATAATGTTCAGGTCATCACGGCTTTCTCTCAATTCACTTGCAAGCTCAACGCCGCTTAAGCCCGCTCCGACAATGGCGACGGTGGCATTAGCGCTCAGATTATTCAGCTTTTGATAGGTTTCGCGGGACTGATCGATGGTTTGAATACTGTAGGTGAATTCAGGCGCTCCCGGCACGTTGTGATATTTATCCTCACAGCCGAGCCCGATTACGGCGTCATCGTAAGAAATCGGTTCACGATCTTGGAACAGCACTTGTTTTTGTACAATATCAATTGATGTGATATCACCATATTGGACATCCAGGCGAGGGTGCTCTGGGAATGACACTCTGATATGATGGTCAGAAATTGTGCCTGCGGCAAGGGCATAATATTCTGTTTTCAAGCAGTGATAAGGATTTCTGTCAATTAACGTGATTGAAATATCATCAGGCAGCTGGTTTGGCAATAAGCGATGAAGAACACGCATGTTCCCGTAACCTCCGCCGATCAAGACCAATTTTTTCATTTGAATTCCCCTTTAATCCGAAGAGTATGATAGACACATTGAAGAAAATACGAACTATGTAAAATAACATCTAGAATTATATCGAATTTGATCTAAAATCACAATAATAGTTTCAAAATAACCTACAATTTAGCCTGAAAACACAAATTAGTAAAACGTTATTTGAGAAATAATATGTTACGATAATAAATTTTGAATCATCCGTTGTCTTTGACGAATAGTAAAAAATTCGCGATAATGGACATATGTGAGGTGAAACCGCATGAATCCAATGATTGAATTTTGTGTCAGCAATCTGGCTCACGGCTCTCAGGAAGCCCGGGCGATTTTGGAGAAGGATCCCAACCTTGATGTCCTTGAATATGGCTGCTTAAGCTACTGCGGGACATGCATGGAATCGCTTTTCGCTCTGGTAAACGGAGAAGTCGTCATGGGTGAAACGCCTGCCGAGCTTGTTGAGAATATATATACCTTTATTGAAGAAAATCCAATGTTTTAAAGAAAAGGGCCTGGACAGGCCCTTTTTTTATTTTGCCGTACAAAAGAACTAAAAAAATGTGTAGACATCAAAAAATATTATTGTTATCGTATAAAAGATATTTTTTTAAATAAAATTTAAGAGGTGTACGAGTATTCATGAATGTTCTGTGGGGGCTGCTGGGCGCAGTTGCGATCATTGCTATCGCGTTTTTATTTTCAGAAAAGAAAAGCAATATTAAGATAAGAACCGTCATCGTTGGTTTATGCACACAGGTGGCGTTTGGATACATCGTGTTGAAATGGGAAGCGGGACGCGCTGTTTTTTTATGGTTTTCAAGCCGTGTACAGCTTCTGATTGACTATGCGAATGAAGGCATCAGTTTTATTTTTGGACCGCTTCTAAAGGTCGGAGACAGTCCGGCATTTGCATTAAGTGTACTGCCCGTTATCATTTTTTTCTCAGCACTGATTGCAGTTTTATATCATTTGAAAATCATGCAGCTCGTTTTCCGTGTCATTGGCGGCGGATTGTCGAAGCTCCTTGGAACAAGCAAAACGGAATCTCTGGCGGCTGCTGCCAATATTTTTGTAGGACAATCAGAATCTCCGTTAGTGATCAAACCTCTGATTGCTGGGCTGACGCGCTCTGAGTTGTTTACGATTATGACGAGCGGTCTATCGGCAGTTGCGGGATCTACCTTGTTTGGGTACGCGCTACTCGGTATTCCGATTGAATACTTGCTGGCGGCCAGCTTTATGGCTGCTCCAGCTGGACTAGTCTTTGGTAAATTGATTATACCCGAAACGGAAAAAACGCAAACCGTAAAAAGCGATTTCAAAATGGATGAAGGTGAAGGCGCAGCCAATGTCATTGACGCAGCTGCAAAGGGAGCGTCAACAGGACTGCAAATTGCGTTAAACGTTGGGGCGATGCTGCTTGCGTTTGTTGCGTTAATCGCTGTAGTAAACGGTATTCTCGGCGGGGCTTTCGGCTTGTTCGGTTTAAAAGGCGTAACATTAGAATCCATTCTCGGCTATGTGTTTTCTCCTATCGCCTTTTTGATTGGCGTGCCCTGGCATGAAGCATTGCAGGCGGGAAGCTATATCGGCCAGAAATTGGTGCTGAATGAGTTTGTCGCTTATTCTAACTTCGGTCCGCACATCGGCGAGTTTTCTAAGAAAACTGCTACCATTATCAGTTTCGCGTTATGCGGATTCGCCAATTTTTCATCAATTGCGATTATGCTTGGTACGCTTGGCGGTTTAGCACCCAGCCGCCGTTCAGATATCGCACGTCTCGGCCTGAAGGCTGTTCTTGCAGGAACATTAGCCAATCTGCTCAGCGCAGCCATTGCCGGCATGTTTATATAAACGATAAAAGCTCCTTGCGTCAGTGCAAGGAGCTTTTATGTATGAAAAACGGGGGATAATTGTATTGTGTCCGCTTATAATAGCTTTTATACTAAGAAAAAGAAAAAAAGTTGGAGGCACCTATGAACTCATTTCGATTTACCAAAATGCACGGCCTGGGAAACAGCTATATTTATGTGAATCAATTTGAAGAACAGCTTCCAGAAGAAAAACTGTCAGAGATTGCAATTCAGGTTTCTTCTGTTTATACAGGGATCGGATCCGACGGAATGATCCTGATATGCCCATCAGACCAAGCGCCTGTTAAAATGCGGATTTTTAATAATGACGGGTCTGAAGGGAAAAACTGCGGCAACGGCCTGCGCTGCGTCGCAAAATACGCATATGAGCATAAGCTGGTTGAGGAAACATCTTTTCTGATTGAAACTCTCTCCGGGCTTGTGAAAGCGGAGGTTCAAGTCGAAAACGGAAAAGTGAATGTGGTCACTGTCGATATGGGCGAACCGCGCTTGACAAAATCCGAGCTCCCGATGCTTGACGGCGGGGAAGAGCGCACAATCAATGAAACGATGGCATTTGGTGAAGTAGAACTAACAGGCACTGCCGTTTCAATGGGAAATCCGCATATCGTTTTTCCGATCGCAGACATTGAACAGGCACCCTTAACGACACTGGGGCCGGTGATTGAGAAAGATCCGAGATTTCCGGAAGGCATCAATGTGGAATTCGTTGAAATCGTGAATGAACAAGAATTGCATTTCCGCGTCTGGGAACGGGGATCAGGAATTACTCAGGCATGCGGGACAGGAGCATGTGCAGCGGCCGTCGCATCTGTATTAAACGGTGTATCAAAGCGAAATCAAGACATCACGGTACATTTAGCAGGCGGGGATTTGGTGATAAACTGGAAAGATAACGGCCATGTAATGATGACAGGGCCGGCTGAAACCGTTTGTGAGGGTGTCTATTTCTTGTAAAACACCTTGTTTGAGAATTGGGACGATCATGTTTATAATAAAAGACAGCAACCGGTTTTTAAAAGGAGGTTCACAATGATGAGCAACCCGGTAACAATTACAGAAGCAGCAGCTTTGCATATAAAAGATATGATGAAAGAGCATGAAGAAGAAAACGCATTTCTGCGTGTAGGCGTCAAAGGCGGCGGCTGCAGCGGACTTTCTTACGGCATGGGCTTTGAGCATGAAAAGAGTGAATCAGACAGTGTGTTTGATCAGCACGGCATCACTGTTCTAGTTGACAAAGAAAGCCTTGACATCATGAACGGCACCGTGATTGATTATAAACAATCCATGCTCGGCGGCGGCTTCACCATCGACAATCCAAACGCCATCGCTTCATGCGGCTGCGGTTCTTCGTTCAGAACAGCAACGAATGCAGGCAAGCCTGAAGAGTGCTAAGCACTAAAAACGGATAGCAACTATTACTGACGCTTTTCTTAGCGATAAATCATCGTTAAGGGAGGCGTTTTTATTATGGGGAAATGATGCAGAGAGTTCCGGGAACTTCGGCAAGAGAAAATCCGCATTGCTGTTTGATTTTTGTTGTAAATACAGCAAAATTACGCTATATTTAATGTGAAGTATATTTTATTGCATTTACAACAAAAAACGTTAGGGAGTTGATGATGAAGAAGATTTTTGGAATGGTAACAAGGTCAGTAACTTTTCCGTGTTTAAATATATTAAAAAGGGACGCAAGACAATTGAATTTTTAATAAAGGGGCTGAATCCGAACAATGAGTGTAAAAATGAAAAAATGCAGCCGGGAAGATTTACAAACACTCCAACAATTGAGTATTGAAACATTCAATGACACTTTTAAAGAACAGAACTCACCTGAAAATATGAAATCCTATTTAGAAAGCGCATTTAACACTGAGCAACTGGAAAAAGAGTTATCCAATATGTCTTCGCAATTCTTTTTTGTTTACTTTGATCATGAAATCGCTGGATATGTAAAGGTCAATATCGATGATGCTCAGTCTGAAGAATTGGGTGCTGAATCACTTGAAATCGAGAGAATTTATATAAAGAACAGCTTTCAAAAACATGGGCTTGGCAAACATCTGTTGAATAAAGCGATAGAAATTGCGCTGGAACGTAATAAAAAGAACATTTGGCTAGGTGTGTGGGAAAAAAATGAAAATGCCATTGCCTTTTATAAGAAAATGGGGTTTGTTCAGACCGGCGCCCACTCTTTTTATATGGGTGATGAAGAACAAACGGATTTAATCATGGCTAAAACACTCATATAATATTTTTCGAAGGGTGGATGATGATGTATATTCCAAAATATTTTAAAGTCACAAATGCTGAAGACATTTGGAATTTTGTTCAAGAAAACTCCTTTGGTACGATTGTCACAACAGAACAAGGAAAACCAATTGCCACACATTTGCCGTTAGGATTCAATAAAAAAGACGATCATTACTATATTACGGGGCATTTCGCTTATGGAAATCCTCAGTGGAGAACGTTTGAAGCCTGTGAAGATGTGCTTGTGATGTTTCAGGGACCGCACGCTTATATTTCTTCTTCCTGGTATTCACGCGAAAATGTTCCGACGTGGAATTATCAGGCTGTCCACATGTATGGAAAAGCAAGTATGTTAGAGAAAGATGAATTAGCAGAAGAATTAACAATCATGCTGGAGAAATACGAAAAACATCGTGACAATCCTGTTTTATGGGATAAGCTTTCTCCAAAACTCTTAGAACGTGAATTGAAAGGTATCGTTGGATTTAAGATTAAGGTGGAAGACATTCAAGCGGCATATAAATTAAGCCAGAACCGAAATGAAACGGATTATATGAACATCATTGAACAGTTGCAAAATGAAGAAAATCCAAATGCAAAACAAATGGCAGAACTGATGGAAAATAAATTCAAAAAGCAAATATAAGCTTACTTTGCTGAAGAAGTAGCAGAAAACGCCAACTCAAGCGGAGAACCGCTGACTTGGCGTTTTTTTATGATTAATATTTATCCCCATTAAAAATGGAATTCTTCACAATCACATAATCCACATTGCGGATGGCGTCAAGCTTTGTTCCGCCTGCATAAGAAATAGAAGATTGAAGATCCTGCTCCATTTCAATCAGTGTATCCTTGATTGAGCCTTTATGCGCCACGTGCATTTTTTTGCCTTCGACATTTTTCTTTTCGCCTTTTTGGAATTCAGAGGCTGAGCCGAAGTACTCTTTGTAAAGCTTTCCGTCTTTTTCGATCGTTTGGCCTGGCGATTCTTCGTGTCCGGCAAATAGTGAACCGATCATGACCATCGTTGCGCCGAATCGGATTGATTTTGCGATGTCGCCATGGGTGCGGATGCCGCCATCCGCGATAATCGGTTTGCTGGCTGCTTTGGCACACCAGCGCAGCGCCGCTAATTGCCAGCCGCCTGTGCCGAAGCCGGTTTTGATTTTCGTAATACATACTTTTCCCGGTCCGATGCCGACTTTAGTGGCATCCGCTCCCGCATTTTCAAGTTCTCTGACCGCTTCCGGCGTTCCGACATTGCCAGCAATAACAAAGCTGTCCGGCAAATGTTTTTTAAGGTGCTGGATCATTTCAATGACAGCATTTGAGTGCCCGTGAGCAATGTCAATTGTCACGTATTCAGGAGTCAGATTTTCTTCTGCCAGCTGGCGGACAAATTCATACTCCTCCTCTTTGACGCCCACGCTGATAGAAGAGAATAAGCCGCGTGCGTTCATATCTTTAATAAAATTAATTCGTGTCTCAGGCTCAAATCTGTGCATCACATAAAAGTAGCCATTTTCGGCTAATGAAATCGCTAGTTTTTCATCTATAATCGTCTGCATATTGGCAGGGACGACGGGTAATTTAAATGTACGTCCGCCTAAACGTACGGATGTATCACATTCTGAACGGCTATTTACAATGCATTTTGCAGGAATTAGCTGAATATCTTCGTAATCAAATACGTTTTCCATGTTTTTCACTCCTAAAAACGAATATTTAAAATGATATTATATGAAATGTTCGCCTTCTATAATGTACTCTGTTTTATTTAGGATGTCAAACATTATGATTTCCTGGCAGGTATGGTGCAAGTGCCGAAGCTTGTCATGCAGGGTGAGTTTAGGTATCATAGTTTTAACGAATGGTCTTAGAGAGCGGATCAAAACGCGAATGATATACGTTCAGCAAAGCTTGGTCGTTCAGCACCAGGCTTTCTTTATGGCATGGACATGGGAAAGGAGCGAATAAGATGGCCCAAAACGAAGAAAAAACACCGAAGTCCCAAAAGATTCAGGACCGTATTATTATGGCAATGATCTGGGTAGTCGCAGCCCTTGTGATTGCGCTGGTTGTAGGAACTGCATTGAATTATATCAATATCTTCAAATAAAAAAGGAGCTGTGTCGCAGACACAAGCTCCTTTTTTATTATTTATTTTCAAAAAGACTTGTTGAGTGAAGAGGCTGTACGCGGGCTTTCGGGTCCATGTAAGCCTTGGCGTTGTTCACTGCTGTCGGTGCCTCACCGAAGCCGCTGGCAATCAGGTTGACTTTTCCTTCGTATGTACAAATGTCACCTGCTGCAAAGAAGCCTTCGATATTTGTTTCCATTGTTGATTTCACGACAATGGAATTTTTCTCGATGTCCAGGCCCCAGTTTTTGATCGGTCCAAGAGATGAAACGAAACCGTAGTTGACGATTAAGTCATCAATTTCTAAAATCTCTTTGCGGTCGCCTTTCACTTCTTCAAGCACTAGCTGTTCGATTTTGTCTTCGCCGATCAGCTCCGCAGGGACGAATGGTGTCAGGACATTAACCTTCGACGCATGAAGGTTTTCCACACTGTGCTCGTGCGCACGGAACTTGTCACGGCGGTGAATGATCGATACTTCTTTTGCGATCGGCTCAAGCATAAGCGCCCAGTCAACCGCGGAATCTCCACCGCCAAGGATCGCAACGCGTCTGCCGGCAAATTTTTGCAGATCATCAACGAAGTAATGGAGGTTTTTGCCTTCATACTGCTCGGCATTTTCAAGTTCCAGCTTTCTCGGTTTGAATGCACCGTTTCCTGCAGTGATGATGACCGTTTTAGAGTAGTGGGTTTCTTCATTTGTTACAAGCTTAAACACGCCATCCGCTTGTTTCTCAACAGATTCAACCGCTTGCTCCAGACAAATGGTTTGGTCGAATTTCGCCATTTGCTCTTTTAGGTTATTGATAAGCTCTTGCGCGCGGATTTTCGGGAATCCCGCTACATCATATATATACTTCTCAGGGTATAGGGCGCTAAGCTGTCCGCCGAGCTGAGGCAGGCTTTCGATAATTTTGACGCTTGCCTGTCTCATTCCGCCGTAAAAAGCGGTGAATAAGCCGACCGGTCCCCCGCCTATAATTGTAATATCATAAACCTTTGTATCCTCTCGCATACGAAAATTGCCTCCTAAATGAAAATTGTTATTAATTATACCATATTGCCGTTCAAATTGACGAGTCAGCAGAAAAAATCGTAAGGATCTAACGTGCCCATCCGTTCTTGAAAATATTTCCGCAGGCCGCTACGATAATAACCAAATGAAATGATCTTTTTCTGAATGTTTCTTGGGCCAGCCGGATAAACATGATAATAGTGCTATGGGTAAGGACTTCACAAAAAACTTTTCAATATATTTCATAAAATCCCGCCAATTAGCTGAAGCTAACACAAATGATGATTTTATTATGGGTCTAACAAAAGCAAAAAAAGAGAAGGTGGATGTGATGGCATTGAATAAGCCCAAAATCGTGATTTTAGGTGCAGGATATGGCGGATTGATGACGGTGACAAGGCTGACGAAATATGTCGGTCCGAATGATGCTGAAATTACGCTTGTAAATAAACACAATTATCATTATGAAACGACATGGATGCATGAAGCGAGCGCGGGTACGCTCCATCATGACCGCTGCCGTTATCAGATAAAAGATGTAATCAACCAGTCACGGGTGAATTTTGTACAGGATACCGTAAAGGCAATCAAAATTGATGAGAAAAAAGTTGTGCTTGCGAATGGAGAACTGCAGTACGATTATTTAGTCATCGGGCTCGGCGCCGTGCCTGAAACATTCGGCATTAAAGGCTTGAAAGAATATGCGTTTCCGATCGCCAACATCAACACGTCGCGCCTGCTGCGGGAACATATTGAGCTGCAGTTTGCGACTTACAATACGGAAGCGGAAAAACGGCCGGACAGGTTAACGATCGTTGTTGGCGGTGCCGGATTTACGGGAATTGAATTTCTTGGCGAGCTGGCGGCTCGCGTGCCGGAGCTCTGTAAGGAGTATGACATTGACAGAAGTCTTGTCCGCATCATTTGTGTGGAAGCAGCGCCGACCGTTTTGCCGGGCTTTGATCCGGAACTTGTTGATTACGCCGTACATTTCCTTGAGGAAAACGGAGTTGAGTTCAAGATCGGCACAGCTGTACAAGAATGTACCCCGGAAGGAGTCAGAGTCGGCAAAAAAGATGAGGAACCAGAGCAGATCAAATCGCAAACCGTTGTATGGGCGGCAGGTGTCCGCGGCCATCCGATTGTAGAGGAAGCCGGTTTTGAAAATATGCGCGGCCGGGTCAAAGTCAACCCTGATCTCCGCGCCCCAGGACATGACAATGTCTTTATTCTCGGCGACAGCTCGCTGTTTATGAATGAAGATACAGAGCGTCCGTATCCGCCGACTGCGCAAATTGCAATGCAGCAGGGCATAACGGTTGCTAAAAACCTTGGCAGGCTAATTAAAGGCGGAGAGCTTGAGGAATTCAAGCCGGACATTAAGGGAACAGTGGCTTCTCTTGGCGAGCATAACGCGGTTGGGGTTGTTTATGGCAGAAAGCTGAAAGGCACGCCGGCTTCGTTTATGAAAAAAGTCATTGATAACCGCTCGCTGTTTATGATTGGCGGACTCGGACTGACACTGAAAAAAGGCAAGTTCAAGTTTTTCTAAAAACCCGCGGAAGCGGGTTTTCTTTATTAAAAAACGCCAAAATAAAAAGAGAATGAGAGGAAAATAAGTATGTTTCCGCTTACATCAAAAGATTTGTCACATGATCTGACTTTATTATTGACAGCTTGATATGGTATATTATCAGAAAATTAAGAAAAAGGGTGATGATTAGATGAAAACTGCAACGACAACCGCTTCACATGCATGCCCATTTTGTTCAGGGAAAGGATATTTTCAATTGATTCTCGGCGGTTCAGAGACTTGTCCGTCTTGCCAGGGGACAGGAAAAGACAGTCATTCTTTTTCCAGCCGTTGACTTTATTTCAGCCCCCGCGTTACACTAAAAACAACGCAGGGGGGTGGAATAGGTTGATTAGTCTGCCAGTCGTAATCATCTCAATTGTTTTGTTTTTTGTCTTGTTTTTTGGAATCGGTTTCTTATTAAACATGCTGCTGAGAATGTCTTGGATTATGGCTGTGATTTATCCGATTGTAGTCCTTTTCATTATCAGCAAAGAAAAGCTGATCAGCTATGTCCAGTCGCCGGGAGAATCCTTTGCCAGCCTGTTTCATCGTGTCTTATCATTAGCGGCTGCCGATGTGCTGATTTTAGCCAGCGGTTTGGCCGGCGCCATCGTGTCCGGTATAGCGATCAACATGCTCAGAAAAAGAGGATATCAAATGTTTTAAATGCCGCTTTCTTCTAAAGAAAGCTTTTTTTATGTGTTCAACTCATTCATCATTTTGAATAATGCTCTCTCCACTTGGGAACAATGATTCGGAGGAGAGGTGAATGATGTTGAATATGATCAGACGTTTGCTGATGACCTGTTTATTTCTGCTTGCATTTGGCACGACATTTTTATCAGTGTCAGGAATTGAAGCGAAGGACTTGTCAAAATGGGTGCAGGAACATCAGGAAAAGCACTTGAAGCATGCAGGACTGACATTAAAAGCATTGCAGCAGAAACAAACACAAACCACGTCCGCGGCTGAGGATAAAACAAAACCGTTAGAAGAGGCATTTGATTGGGATGAATATCCAGTCCAAAGAGTAACAGCAACAGGCTACACAGCAGGAGCTGAGTCGACGGGCAAAAATCCCGGTGATCCATTATACGGGCTTACATATTCAGGTGTGAAAGTGAAACGGGATTTATATTCCACGGTTGCTGCTGACCCGTCCGTTTTCCCGATCGGAACAATTTTATTCATTCCGAACTACGGTCTCGGAGTTGTGGCCGACACAGGATCAGCTATTAAGGGAAACCGCCTTGATCTGTACTTTGAGACAGTCAAAGATGTATACAATGAATGGGGCAAAAAAACCCTTGATGTATATGTGATTAAAAAGGGAACGGGAAAGATTACCGAGGATGAGCTTGAGAAGCTCAATGAAACAAAATCTTTGCAAGTGTTCAGAAATCAATATAAAACTGTGAAAGAATAAAACGCTCCAGCGAAAGCAGGAGCGTTTTTTTACATGAAAAAGTAAGCGAGTACCAATGTCAGTAAAATACCTGTGAGGCCTCCGAAAAAGACTTCGATCGGCTGATGTCCGAGAAGCTCTTTCAGCTTTTTTTGCTTTTCTTTCTCTGCAGCCTTAGGGAAGTCCTTCGCTTCATTTACGAAACGGTTAAAATCAATGACAAGCTTATTAATGACTGTTGCCTGCTCACCGGCGTGACGTCTGACGCCAGTTGCGTCAAACATGGTGATGACGGCGAAAATGGCGGAAACCGCAAAGAGTGAGGAGTCTAATCCATGCTCCAAGGCTACGCCTGTTGAAAGCGCAGTGACCGCTGCGGAGTGAGAGCTCGGCATGCCGCCTGTGCTTGTGACCAGCGACCAGTCCAGTTTTCTGGACACGATAAACTGTATGGGCACTTTGATGACCTGAGCAAAAATAATTGCGGCCAGGCTTGATAATAAAGGAAAATTCGTTAAAAGTTCCATCGGCGACATCCTTTCTATTTGAAAAATCCTTCGTGTTTCAAAAGAAAAAAGCAAGTCTTAGACTGTTGTTTGTTAAAATAAGTATAGTGGAAAGAATGTTTTTCCTATTATACCATTGTTCATTACAAATACCCATTACGTTAGGAGTGTAAGCCTCATGTTTTATGCGGTTCAACAATCAGAGCATACAGAAACCCTTGTGGTCGGGCTTTTTCAAAAAAGCCAGCTGACAGGAAAAGCGTTGGAAATTGATGAAATGCTCGAAGGCCATCTGACACTGCTTTTAAAAGAGGGTGATGTCTCTGCGAAACCGAATCAAGTATCAAAAGTATTCCCTCCATCTTCTGCGGGTATGAAACGGATTTATTTCGTTGGTCTGGGGAGAGAAGCAAATTATTCGTTTGAACAGGCGAAGGAACGTTTTGCTCATGTTTTTCAAGCCATTCATAAAGATCGAAAACAAGAAACTGCTGTTCTGCTTGATACGTTTATTTCGGAAGACGTGCCTCCAGCCGATGCCGCTCATGCTTTAGCAGAGAGCTGCCTGCTTGCTTCCTATGAGGTGCAGGATTATAAGCACAAATCAAATGAGCCTGACAAACAAATTGAAGCCGTGTATGTTGTAACAGATGAAGATACACAGGAAGTGCAGGCGGGGCTTCGCGTCGGCCAGGCATACGGACAAGGGACAAATTCGGCTAGAACGCTTGTGAATATGCCGGGAAACATGCTGACAGCGACTGACCTCGCTTCGTATGCTGAGGAGCTTGCGGCGAAATATGATTTTGAGTGTGAGATACTGGAGAAATCAGAGATGGAAGAGCTCGGTATGGGCGGAATACTTGCGGTAAACCAAGGCTCCACCGAACCGCCGAAAATGATTGTGTTGAAATATCAGGGCAAAAAGGAATGGGAAGACGTCGTCGGACTAGTCGGGAAAGGAATTACCTTTGACACAGGCGGCTACTCCATTAAAACGAAATCTGGAATTGTCGGCATGAAATCAGATATGGGAGGAGCAGCTGCGGTTCTCGGGGCTATGGAAACGATCGGAGAGCTTCGTCCTGAGCAAAACGTGCTGTGCGTTATTCCATCAACCGATAATATGATCTCCGGCGGGGCCATGAAGCCGGATGACGTGATCGTATCTTTAAGCGGAAAAACAATAGAAATCCTTAATACGGATGCTGAAGGAAGGCTAGTGCTTGCAGATGGCATTACATACGCGAAACAGCATGGCGCGTCAGTTCTTGTCGATGTAGCTACGCTTACCGGCGGCGTCGTTGTAGCTTTAGGAACAGAAACAACCGGTGCAATGACAAATGATCAAAGCTTTTACCAGCAGGTAGCTGATGCTGCACAAGAGTGCGGCGAGGCGATCTGGCAGCTGCCGATCACAGAGAAGGATAAAAAACGCGTGAAAAGCAGCCAAATGGCGGATCTCAACAATTCACCGGGACGCGAGGGACATGCGATTATGGCAGGAACGTTTCTTGGTGAATTCGCTGAGTCAACACCTTGGGTTCACCTTGATATTGCAGGCACAGCGACTGCCAATAAAGCAACCTGCTTCGGGCCGGCCGGGGCTACTGGCGTTATGGCAAGAACACTGGCTACACTTGCGGAGCGATTTACATTGGAAGAAGATAAAAACGAGTAATCAAAATCCCTGCTGTACGATGCGGCAGGGATTTTTTTCTTCCAAAATCTTTAGTTGACTAAAGTGGAACGGTTATGATACGATACGTTCGTACTTTATTTATCTACTACATTAGCAAACTAAAGGATTTTTGGAGGGGTATCATCATGAATGCAGTCGTCATCGCAGTCCTGCTTATGCTTGTATTAAGCCTGCTGCGTGTCAATATTGTTATCGCATTAATTATAGGCGCCTTGGCCGGCGGGTTAACAGGCGGGCTCGGTCTTGGCGAAACGGTTAAAGCTTTCACAGACGGTCTCGGCGGAAATGCCACCGTTGCAGTCAGCTACGCTATGCTTGGCGCGTTTGCCGCCGCTTTGACGAAAACGGGTCTTCCGGACGCAATGGTGGAAGCCTCCGTTAAATTAATCGGAAATAAAGAAGATTCTCGAAAAAAAGCACTTTCTAAGGTGCTGATTGTGCTGATTATTTTAATTGTATCTTGTTTTTCGCAAAACGTCGTTCCGGTTCACATCGCGTTTATCCCGGTGCTGATTCCGCCGCTTTTGAAAATCTTTAATGAACTTGAAATGGACCGCCGTCTGATCGCGTGTGTAATTACATTTGGCTTAACGGCTCCTTATATTTTGCTTCCGGTCGGTTTCGGCCAAATCTTCCAGGGAATGCTGAAGGACAATATGGCGGATGCGGGGTTAAACGTTCCGCTTGCTGATATTCCGTACGCACTGATTATTCCAGTTGCAGGTATGGTTGTCGGCCTTATTTTATCAGTGATCGTATACCGTAAACCGAAACAATATGAAACAAAAGACATTTCAGGTGCAGAAGCATCGCCATATACGAGAAAAAGCATTGGTATCGCGGTTCTAGCCATTGTCGTGTCACTCGGCGTCCAGCTTTACTTATCTCAGACTTTGGGAGTAGAAGGAATGATTATGGGGGCGCTCGCTGGTCTGATTGTTCTGTTTGTCAGCGGTGTGATGAAGCGTGATGAAGCGGACTCACTGATTACTGATGGAATGGTTTTAATGGCCTTTATCGGCTTTGTCATGCTTGTTGCAGCCGGGTTTTCAAACGTGTTGACGAAAACCGGAGATGTCGAGTCACTGGTCAAAACGTCAGCTGGTTTTATCGGACACAGTCAGTCATTAGGTGCATTGCTGATGCTCATTGTCGGCTTATTAATTACAATGGGGATCGGATCTTCTTTTGCGACGATTCCTGTTATCACAACCATTTTCGTGCCTCTATGCATGCAGCTTGGATTCAGCCCGATGGCAACGATTGCGATTATCGGAGCTGCTGCTGCCCTCGGCGATGCCGGTTCACCTGCCAGTGACAGTACGCTTGGGCCGACTTCAGGTTTGAGTGCGGACGGCCAGCATCACCACATTTGGGATACTTGTGTGCCGACATTTATATTTTATAATATTCCGCTTGTCATCTTTGGCTGGATTGCAGCGCTTGTTTTATAGGAAAAAGGCTCCCCTTTACTGGGGAGCCTTTTCTCGTTATGATAAAAAAACCGTCCAATAGAACGGTTTTACATGGACGATATATGATTTCTGTTAAAGCCGGTTGCTTTATGAATAGAGCGGTAGATTGCTGGTGCGATAAACGACAGTATCACAGCCAGCGCTGTATCTTTTACCATAAACCAAATCATAAAGCCCCAAGCCGTGCCGTAGCTCACTGGCGTATGAATCCACAGCTTCAGTGCAAGATACATATAGGTAGTGCCGATGAGATACATGATCGCCGTTCCGATAAGTGAAGCAATGAGAAATCGAATTTTACTTGGCTGAATGTTTCGTTCTAAAAACCATCCCGCTGCAAATGCTGCCGGGATGTATGAGATAATAAACCCGCCGCTTTTCCCTGCAAACGGTGCGAAGCCTGCTGAAAATTGAGCAAACACAGGCGCTCCGGCCAATCCCACAAGTGCATATACAATCATGGCAATCGCTGCTCGTTTGCTGCCAAGAAGCAAAGCTGCCAAGAGACAGAAAAACGGCTGCATCGAAAGCGGAATGCCGGCTACTTGTAAAAAGGGTGCTACTGATGTAATGTTGGCCCCGACAGCCATAAGTGCGGCGAACATGCCAATCAGCGCCATATCTCCCGCACGAAGTTTACGTTGTTTCATCGTTGTTCCCCCTTAGGTTGACATACACAATCATAGAGTAATAAAGAACAAAAAGATTGTCAACATGATTTTGAATTAGGTTAACAAAAAGGAGGGCTCCATATGTATTTCGGAAAAACAAGACAGTCCGATCAATCTGGAAGAGTGCCGCCAAATCAAAACGTCACCACTTCATTTCCTGTGCTTCATACCGGAGATGTCCCATATTACGAAGATATGACGAAATGGAATCTTCAAGTATACGGTTTGGTTGACCATCCGATGCTGTTAAGCTTTGAAGATGTCAAAGCCTTTCCACAGTATGAATCGAAAAATGACATTCATTGCGTCACGGGATGGTCAAGGCTTGATAATGTGTGGCAAGGCGTGCGGGCTTGTGATATAGCGGAAAAAGCGGGTGTAAAAGAAGAAGCGGGCTACGTCATTTTACATGCTGAAGAGGGCTGGACGACCAATCTGCCGCTTGATGATTTCATAGCGGAAACTTCCCTTCTGGCTTATGCGCATAATGGCGAACCTTTAACCCCTGAACACGGCTTTCCGCTGCGGGGTGTATTTCCGCATCTGTATTTTTGGAAAAGCGCCAAGTGGCTGCGCGGCATCCAATTTACGAAAGAAAATCACCCTGGCTTTTGGGAGCGGAATGGCTATCACATGAGAGGCGATCCTTGGCAAAATCAAAGGTTTACATGGGATTAAGGTTCTATTTCAAATAGGACAATCCGCATTTTTATTGGATTTTTACTTCCATATTGATAGTCTGCAGGTACCTTATTTGATCAAGGTGCCTTTTTTATTCGGGAAAAAGTTGACTTTCTTTGGAAGAAAACCTATTATTTGAGGTGTCTAGTTGATAGTGAAAATCATTATCATACATTGCGGTTTAGTTTAAGGAGAGGAATGTCGTACTGCATGAAAGAGCAAACAACAGACCGGACAAATGGCGGGACACCAAACGCATTTACGATTCCTGGTACGGAAGTGCGTATGATGTCGTCACGCAATGAAAACCGTACCTATCACATTTTTATCTCGAAACCTAGTACGCCGCCGCCACCCGCTGGTTATCCTGTGATTTATCTGCTGGATGCCAATTCTGTCTTCGGAACGATGACGGAAGCCGTTCGAATACAGGGACGCCGACCCGAAAAAACCGGGGTGATCCCTGCAGTGATCGTCGGCATTGGCTATGAGACAGCGGAGCCGTTCTCCTCAGCGCGCCACCGGGATTTTACAATGCCAACAGCCCAATCGAAGCTGCCGGAAAGGCCCGACGGCAGAGAATGGCCGGAGCATGGCGGAGCGGAGGGCTTTTTCAGATTTATTGAAGAGGATTTAAAACCGGAGATAGAACGAGATTACCAGATTGATAAAAAAAGACAAACAATCTTTGGCCATTCGCTCGGAGGGCTTTTCGTGCTGCAGGTGCTGCTAACAAAGCCCGATGCGTTTCAAACATATGTCGCGGGAAGTCCGTCCATTCATTGGAATAAACCGTTTATTCTCGAGAAAACGGACGATTTCGTCTCTCTCACCAAGAAAAACAATCAGCCTATCAATATCCTTCTTGCCGCAGGAGAATTGGAGCAGCATCATAAAAGCCGGATGAATGATAATGCAAGGGAGCTTTATGAGCGGCTGGCCGTTTTATCTGAACAAGGCATACGGGCAGAATTTTGCGAGTTTTCAGGAGAAGGACATATTTCAGTTCTTCCAGTTTTGGTCAGCCGGGCGCTGCGTTTTGCGCTTCACCCTGACGGACCGCATCTATCAATGGGCTGAGACATACTCAGCCTTGCCTTTAAAAAATATTTGTCACTGAAATTATATTTGACTGTCACATGACATTTGGATATGATTATTTTTATAATTGATAATGATAATCATTATCAATAGATTGCGTTTTTCAAGGCGCAGCAGTCTTTTTCGCTGGATGTCTGTTCGGCATTTAGAGCGAAGAAAGGAATTGATGATATGAATGCAAAGGGTATAGAGGGAAAAATTGCTTTTATAACAGGGGCTGCCCAAGGAATAGGCGAAGCTGTTGCGCGGACGCTTGCCAGTCAAGGCGCACATATTGCGGCAGTTGATTATAATCCTGAAAAGCTGGATAAGGTTGTGAACAGCCTCAAAGCAGAAGGCCGCCATGCAGCAGCTTTTCCTGCGGATGTGAGAGACAGCGCGGCGATTGACGAGATCACGGCGCGCATTGAACGTGAAATGGGGCCGATTGATATTTTAGTGAATGTAGCGGGTGTCCTTCGCCCGGGACTGATCCATTCACTTAGCGATGAGGAATGGGAGGCGACGTTCTCAGTGAATTCGACTGGCGTATTTAACGCCTCGCGTTCAGTCAGCAAATATATGATGGACCGAAGATCAGGTTCGATTGTAACAGTTGGATCGAATGCTGCCGGTGTACCAAGAACATCTATGGCGGCATATGCGTCTTCAAAGGCTGCGGCTGTGATGTTTACGAAATGCCTTGGCCTTGAGCTTGCAGAATACAATATTCGCTGCAACATTGTATCTCCCGGATCAACGGAAACAGACATGCAGTGGTCATTATGGGCCGACGAGAATGGAGCGGAGCAAGTCATAAAAGGATCACTTGAGACATTTAAAACAGGGATCCCGCTCAAAAAACTAGCCAAGCCTTCGGATATTGCGGATGCGGTGCTCTTTTTGGTTTCTGGCCAGGCAGGGCATATTACGATGCATAATTTAGTCGTAGATGGCGGCGCGACCTTAGGCGTGTAACTGAATTTAAAGGAGGTTCATGAGAATGTTGGATCAAAACGTTATAACAGAAACAAAAGCGGAGCATTTGCTTCATGAATATCAGCCGGGCGCCTTTTTCTTAGCGTCTCCTCATCGTGTACTGTTAGCGAAAGGCATATGTGAAATCGTACCGGAGGCAGACGGGCAAAACCAAATAGAAACCCTTTCTGGCCGAATTGCAGAGACGTTGCGTCAGGCAAAACAATCAGGGCAAAGCCGGCCGCTTGTTGTCGGGGCCGTTCCTTTTGATCAAGTAAAAGCAGCGCGGCTCGTTGTACCTGAGGAAGTGCGCTGGTCAGGACCGCTTCAATTTGATCATGAGGAAAAGGAACAGCAGGCTGGGCATACATACCACATAAAGCCTGTTCCTGAACCTGAGGATTATAAAAATGGTGTTGAACAAGGGCTGACACGCATTGCCGATGGAACACTCAGCAAAATCGTCCTATCCAGATCGCTGCATTTGACATCGCCTGAACCGATTCAGACGGATGAATTGCTTCGCCATCTGGCTCAGCATAACACGCATGGCTACACGTTTGCCGCAGACGTGTCCAGCCAGGAGGAAACGTCTCCCCGCCGAACATTGCTCGGAGCAAGTCCGGAGCTTCTCGTTTCAAGGATGGGAACACAGGTCGTTTCCAATCCATTAGCCGGCTCAAGGCCGCGCAGTAATGATCCTGTTGAAGACCAGCGCCGGGCAGCTGAATTGCTTTCTTCCGCAAAGGATCTTCATGAGCACGCGGTTGTCGCTGACGCGGTTGCGGCAGCGCTGAGACCTTTCTGCCGGACGCTGGAGGTTCCGGAGAAGCCTTCACTGATCAAAACGGAAACGATGTGGCACCTGTCCAGCGTGATTAAGGGAGAGCTTTCCGATCCGTCTGTAACTGCACTTGAATTGGCGGCGGCGCTCCACCCGACGCCAGCAGTCTGCGGAACACCGACTGATCTTGCAAGAGAAGCGATTCTCAGCATTGAACCATTTGACCGCGGTTTCTTTACCGGCATGGTCGGCTGGTGTGACGATGCCGGTGACGGAGAATGGATCGTGACCATCCGTTGTGCAGAGGCAGAAGAACGCTCACTCCGCCTGTATGCTGGAGCTGGTGTTGTGGCCGGTTCAAAGCCCGAGGACGAGCTTCAGGAGACGTCCGCAAAGTTTCGGACAATGCTGCGGGCAATGGGCGTGGATCACATATGAACAGAATGAATTGCTGGAGGGATACAACATGCTGAAAGGATTTACGCCTTGGCCTGATGAGTTAGCTGAGACCTATCGAAAGAACGGCTGCTGGGCCGGTGAAACGTTTGGAGATTTGTTAAGGGACCGGGCAGCCAAATATGGTGATCGCATTGCCATTACATGCGGAAACACCCATTGGAGCTATCGAGAGCTTGACACAAGGGCTGATCGCCTGGCTGCCGGATTTCAAAAGCTCGGCATTCAACAGATGGATCGTGTTGTGGTGCAGCTGCCAAATATCAAAGAGTTTTTTGAAGTCATTTTCGCGCTTTTCCGTCTGGGGGCGCTTCCAGTCTTCGCACTGCCTTCTCATCGAAGCAGTGAAATTACATATTTTTGCGAGTTTGCTGAAGCGGCTGCATATATCATTCCCGACGCATATTCCGGTTTTGACTACCGTTCGCTTGCCAGACAGGTTCAAAGCAAGCTGCCGACTTTGAAAAACATCATTGTCGCAGGTGAGGCAGAGGAATTTTTGCCGCTCGAGGATTTGCATACAGAACCTGTAAAACTGCCTGAAGTCAAATCTTCGGATGTGGCGTTCCTCCAGCTTTCTGGCGGGAGCACCGGGCTATCGAAACTGATTCCGAGGACCCACGATGACTACATATACAGCCTGAAGCGGAGTGTGGAGGTCTGCTGGCTCGACCACAGCACGGTGTACTTGGCCGCGCTGCCGATGGCACACAATTATCCGCTGAGCTCACCTGGCGTTCTCGGCGTATTATACGCTGGAGGAAGAGTGGTATTATCTCCTTCTCCAAGTCCAGATGACGCATTTCCTTTGATTGCACGCGAAAAGGTCACGATAACCGCTCTTGTTCCGCCTCTTGCGATGGTATGGATGGATGCGGCATCCTCACGCCGTGACGATTTATCCAGCCTTCAAGTGTTGCAGGTCGGCGGTGCCAAGTTTAGTGCTGAAGCCGCGCGCAGGGTAAAAGCTGTTTTCGGCTGCACGCTGCAGCAGGTGTTCGGAATGGCAGAGGGTCTCGTCAATTATACGAGATTGGATGATCCTGAGGAGATCATTGTCAACACCCAAGGAAGACCGATGTCCCCATATGATGAAGTGCGTGTTTGGGATGATCATGATCGCGACGTAAAACCTGGTGAAACAGGCCATCTGCTGACGCGGGGACCGTATACAATTCGAGGTTACTATAAGGCAGAAGAGCATAACGCCGCTTCATTTACTGAGGACGGTTTTTACCGTACGGGTGATATCGTCAGGCTGACACGAGACGGCTATATTGTCGTTGAAGGCCGGGCGAAGGATCAAATTAACCGTGGAGGAGAAAAGGTTGCGGCTGAAGAGGTAGAAAATCATCTGCTGGCGCATCCAGCTGTCCATGATGCGGCAATGGTTTCCATGCCTGACCAGTTTCTTGGTGAGAGATCTTGTGTGTTCATTATTCCCAGGGATGAAGCCCCAAAAGCCACAGAGCTCAAAGCATTTTTGAGAGAGCGCGGACTGGCGGCATATAAAATCCCTGATCGAGTTGAATTTGTCGAATCCTTTCCGCAGACAGGGGTAGGAAAGGTAAGCAAAAAGGCTCTTCGTGAAGCTATTTCCGAGAAACTTCTTGCAGGGTCAAAAAAATAAAACAACAATTTGAGAGGAAGTGTTCAAATGGCTATACCTGCCATTCAGCCGTATCAAATGCCGACAGCATCTGATATGCCGCAAAACAAAGTATCATGGGTGCCTGATCCGAATCGGGCTGTCTTGTTAATACACGATATGCAAAACTATTTTGTCGATGCTTTCACAGCGGGAGCGTCTCCGGTAATAGAGCTTTCAGCGAATATACGAAAGCTGAAGAATCAATGTGTTCAGCTTGGGATTCCTGTTGTCTATACCGCACAGCCGGGAAGCCAAAATCCGGATGACCGTGCGCTGCTGACAGACTTTTGGGGCCCGGGATTAAACAGCGGTCCTTATGAGGAGAAAATTATAACCGAGCTGGCACCAGAGGATGATGATCTTGTGCTGACAAAATGGAGATACAGCGCGTTTAAGAGAACGAATCTGCTTGAAATGATGCGCAAAGAGGGACGCGATCAGCTGATCATTACAGGAATTTACGCCCATATCGGCTGTCTAGTTACAGCATGTGAAGCATTTATGGAGGATATTAAAGCCTTTTTTGTGGGAGATGCAGTTGCTGATTTTTCATTAGAAAAACATCAAATGGCGCTGGACTATGCGGCTGGACGCTGTGCGTTTACCGTGATGACTGACAGTCTTCTTGATCAGCTGCAGAATGCGCCGGCAGACGTTCAAAAAACGTCAGCAAACACTGGCAAAAAGAACGTGTTTACATGTGAGAATATCCGTAAACAAATTGCTGAGCTTCTACAAGAAACACCGGAAGACATCACAGATCAAGAGGATTTGCTCGATCGTGGTCTTGATTCGGTAAGGATCATGACATTGGTGGAACAATGGCGCCGTGAAGGGGCAGAGGTGACTTTCGTAGAATTGGCTGAACGCCCAACGATCGAAGAATGGCAGAAATTGCTCACAACCCGCAGCCAGCAAGTGCTGCCAAACGCGGATTATTTATAAAAGGAGGGTAAACAAACGGATGCCTGATACAAAAGATCTTCAATATTCTTTGACCGGGGCGCAAACTGGCATATGGTTTGCTCAGCAGCTTGATCCGGACAATCCAATCTACAATACAGCGGAATATATAGAAATCAATGGACCAATCAATATTGCTCTTTTTGAAGAAGCTTTGCGGCACGTGATCAAGGAAGCGGAATCGCTGCATGTCCGCTTCGGTGAAAATATGGACGGGCCTTGGCAGATGATAAACCCGTCTCCGGATGTACAGCTGCACGTCATTGACGTCAGCTCTGTGCCTGATCCGGAAAAAACATCATTAAACTGGATGAAAGCTGATTTAGCAAAGCCGGTTGATTTAGGGCATGACCCTTTGTTTAATGAAGCTCTGTTTATTGCCGGGCCTGATCGTTTCTTTTGGTATCAGCGCATTCACCATATAGCGATCGACGGCTTCGGTTTTTCCCTGATAGCCCAGCGTGTGGCAAGTACATATACTGCGCTTATAAAAGGACAAACAGCTAAAGGCCGTTCCTTTAGGTCTCTCCAGGCCATTTTGGAGGAGGATACAGATTATCGCGGATCAGAGCAGTATGAGAAGGATCGTCAATTCTGGCTGGACCGTTTTGCAGATGCACCTGAAGTTGTGAGCTTGGCTGATCGGCGCCAAGAACATCTAACAGTTTTCTTCGTCATACGGCATATCTGCCTCCGTCTGATGTAAACGCGTTAAAAGAAGCGGCGCGCTATTTCTCAGGAAGCTGGCATGAAGTCATGATTGCGGTGTCAGCTGTTTATGTGCACCGTATGACCGGCTCTGAGGATGTTGTGCTCGGCCTGCCCATGATGGGTCGGATAGGGTCTGCATCACTGAATGTACCGGCTATGGTGATGAACCTTCTCCCGCTCCGGCTGACGGTAAGCTCTTCGATGAGCTTTTCTGAACTGATTCAGCAAATTTCCCGGGAAATCCGCAGTATTCGGCGACATCATAAGTATCGCCATGAAGAGCTTCGGCGCGATCTGAAATTGATAGGAGAAAATCATCGATTATTTGGCCCTCAAATCAATCTTATGCCGTTTGATTACGGTCTCGACTTTGCCGGCGCCGGGGCACAACGCATAATCTTTCAGCCGGTCCTGTTGATGATCTATCAATCAATGTATATGACAGAACAGACGGCAGCGGGCTGCGAATTGATGTTGATGCGAATCCCGAGGTATACAGTGAGTCTGATATTAAGCTTCATCAGCGGCGTATCCTGCAGCTGCTGCAAACGGCTTCTGCCGGAGAGGACATGCTGATTGGGCACATGGAGCTTCTGTTGCCAGAGGAGAAAGAAAAAGTCATTTCTAAATGGAATGAGACGGCAAAATCCGAGAAGCTGGTCAGCCTTCAGGACATGTTCGAAAAGCAGGCAGTTCTTACGCCAGAACGTATCGCTCTCATGTGTGATGACATTCAAGTCAACTATCATAAGCTCAATGAAGAGGCAAACCGCCTCGCGCGTCTGTTGATCGAAAAAGGGATTGGTCCGGAGCAATTTGTCGCTTTGGCGCTGCCGCGTTCCCCTGAGATGGTGGCCTCAATGCTTGGTGTGCTCAAGACTGGTGCGGCGTATCTCCCCCTTGATCCGGAGTTTCCAGCCGACCGTATTTCTTACATGCTGGAGGATGCGAAACCTTCATGCATCATAACGACTGAGGAAATAGCAGCCAGTCTGCCTGATGACCTGGCTGTACCGGAGCTTGTGCTTGATCAGGCTGTTACACAGGAGATTATAAAACGCTATTCGCCTGACAATCCGAATGTATCGGTTTCTCTTGACCATCCTGCGTATATCATCTATACCTCAGGATCAACAGGAAGACCGAAGGGAGTCGTTGTGACACAGAAAAGCTTAAGCAATTTTCTGCTGTCCATGCAGGAGGCATTTTCTCTAGGAGAAGAAGACAGGCTGTTGGCTGTGACGACTGTCGCTTTTGATATTTCAGCATTGGAGTTATATCTTCCGCTGATTAGCGGAGCGCAAATCGTGATCGCAAAGAAAGAAACGATCCGTGAGCCGCAGGCATTAGGTCAAATGATTGAAAATTTCGATATTAACATCATGCAGGCGACACCGACACTGTGGCACGCTTTGGTAACGAGTGAACCTGAGAAACTTCGGGGGCTTAGAGTGCTTGTAGGAGGCGAGGCGCTGCCGAGCGGTCTTTTGCAGGCGCTTCAAGACCTTCATTGTTCAGTCACGAACTTATACGGTCCCACTGAAACAACGATTTGGTCTGCAGCAGCTTTTCTTGAAGAAGGGCTGAAGGGCGTTCCTCCGATTGGGAAACCGATTTGGAACACGCAGGTGTATGTGCTTGATAATGGATTGCAGCCGGTGCCGCCGGGCGTTGTCGGAGAGCTTTATATTGCAGGCACCGGCTTGGCCAGAGGTTATTTCCATCGCCCTGATTTAACGGCGGAGCGCTTCGTTGCAGATCCATACGGACCGCCGGGAACTCGGATGTATCGGACCGGAGACCAGGCCCGCTGGCGCGCCGATGGGTCTTTGGATTATATCGGGCGGGCGGATCATCAAATCAAAATTCGCGGATTCCGAATTGAACTTGGAGAAATTGATGCCGTGCTTGCCAATCATCCGCACATTGAACAGGCCGCGGTTGTCGTGCGGGAAGATCAGCCGGGAGACAAACGATTGGCGGCTTATGTAGTCGCTGATGCTGCTATTGATACTGCAGAGCTTCGTCGTTATATGGGGGCTGGTCTTCCTGATTATATGGTACCGGCGGCGTTTGTGGAGATGGACGAGCTGCCGTTAACACCTAATGGCAAGCTTGACCGGAAAGCACTGCCGGCACCAGACTTCAGCACATCTGTCAGTGATCGGGCCCCGCGGACTCCTCAGGAAGAGATATTGTGTGACTTGTTTGCAGAGGTTCTCGGTTTGGCACGCGTCGGTATCGATGACAGTTTCTTCGAGCTTGGGGGCCATTCTCTTCTTGCAGCCCGTCTGATGAGCCGCGTTCGCGAGGTAATGGGAGCCGAACTTGGTATCGCCAAGCTCTTTGACGAACCGACAGTAGCCGGACTCGCTGCCCATCTTGATCTGGCGCAGAGTGCACGTCCCGCTTTGCAGAGAGCTGAGCGGCCTGAAAAGATCCCGCTATCATTTGCCCAGCGCCGGCTATGGTTCCTGCATTGTCTGGAAGGACCGAGTCCTACTTATAATATTCCGGTTGCTGTCCGTTTGTCGGGTGAGTTGGATCAAGGATTGCTGAAAGCGGCACTTTATGACCTCGTCTGCCGTCATGAAAGCCTTCGGACGATCTTCCCTGAATCACAGGGGACATCCTATCAGCATATTTTAGATGTCGATCAAGCCCATCCTGAGTTACATGTTACTGAAACTGCTGAGAAGGAGCTTTCTGATCGGCTTGCCGAAGCTGTACGCTACAGCTTTGATCTTGCAGCTGAACCTGCTTTTCGTGCCGAGCTTTTTGTGATCGGTCCTGACGAGTATGTGCTGCTTCTTCTCGTCCATCATATTGTCGGGGACGGCTGGTCCTTAACACCGCTGACCCGAGACCTTGGGACGGCTTATGCAGCTCGCTGCCACGGACGATCTCCCGAATGGGCGCCTCTTGCTGTGCAGTATGCAGACTATGCGCTTTGGCAGCAAGAACTGCTTGGAAACGAGGATGATCCAAATAGCTTGATTGCCGGACAGCTTGCTTTCTGGAAAGAAACCTTGAAAAACCTGCCTGATCAGCTTGAACTGCCAACCGATTATTCACGTCCGGCTGAGCCGAGTCATGATGGAGATACGATTCATTTTCGTATTGAGCCCGAGCTTCACAAGCGATTGCAGGAGCTGGCTCGCGCAAATAGGGTGAGCCTGTTTATGGTGCTTCAATCCGGTCTCGCCGCTTTATTGACAAGGCTCGGGGCGGGCACCGACATTCCGATCGGCAGTCCGATCGCGGGACGGAATGATGATGCGCTGGGCGATCTTGTAGGGCTGTTCATTAATACATTGGTGCTCAGAACTGATACGTCCGGTGACCCAAGCTTTCGCGAGCTTCTAGACAGAGTACGGGAAGTGAATCTGGCCGCCTATGACAATCAGGATCTGCCGTTTGAGAGACTTGTAGAGGTACTCAATCCGGCTCGTTCGCGTGCGACGCATCCTTTATTCCAAATCATGCTTGCGTTCCAAAACACACCGGACGCTGAACTGCATCTTCCTGATATGGAGAGCAGCCTGCGAATCAACAGTGTCGGTTCTGCCAAGTTTGATTTGACGCTGGAAATCAGTGAAGATCGCCTTGCTGACGGGACACCAAACGGAATGGAAGGACTGCTTGAATACAGCACTGATCTTTTCAAGCGGGAAACTGCTCAGGCTCTTGCTGACCGATTGATGCGCCTGTTGGAGGCTGCCGAGTCTGATCCTGACGAGCAAATCGGAAATCTGGATATTCTTGCGCCAGAGGAACGCAGCAGCATGGTGACAGATTGGCAAAGTGTATCTGAAAAGATTCCGCACGCAAGTTTGCCAGAGCAGTTTGAGAAGCAGGCTGCTTTACGTCCTGATGCTATTGCCGTTGTATATGAAGATCAGGCACTGAGCTATGCAGAGCTGAATGAAAGAGCAAACCGGCTTGCCCGAATGCTGATTAGTGAAGGTGTCGGGCCGGAGCAATTTGTGGCATTGGCACTGCCCCGATCGTTGGAAATGGCTGTCGGCCTATTGGCGGTGCTAAAAGCCGGGGCAGCTTATCTCCCTCTTGATCCGGATTATCCGGCTGATCGAATTGCTTTTATGCTAAAAGATGCACAGCCTGCGTTTATCATGACGAACACTAAAGCTGCAAATCACATTCCGCTAGTTGAAAACGTGCCGAAAATCGTGCTGGATGATCCCGAGCTGGCAGAGAAACTAAACACGTACCCTGCAGAGAATCCAAAAAATAAGGATAGGACTCAGCCGCTTTCGCCTTTGAATACGGCATATGTCATTTATACATCCGGCTCAACTGGTGTTCCAAAAGGTGTGATGATTCCTCACCAAAATGTAACACGTTTATTTGCAGCGACCGAGCACTGGTTCCGTTTCAGCTCAGACGATATCTGGACCATGTTCCATTCCTATGCGTTTGATTTTTCGGTGTGGGAGATCTGGGGTCCTCTGCTGCATGGCGGACGTCTTGTAATCGTGCCTCACCACGTCAGCAGATCGCCAGAAGCGTTTCTGCGCCTGCTTGTCAAAGAGGGTGTGACCGTTCTGAACCAGACACCATCTGCTTTCTATCAGTTTATGCAGGCGGAACGGGAACAGCCGGATCTCGGACAGGCACTCAGTCTGCGCTATGTCATTTTTGGCGGAGAAGCGCTTGAACTCAGCCGTTTAGAGGATTGGTACAACCGCCACCCTGAAAATAGACCGCAGCTTATCAATATGTATGGTATTACAGAAACGACGGTGCATGTGAGCTATATCGAATTAGACCGAAGCATGGCAGCTTTACGGGCAAACAGCTTGATCGGCTGCGGCATTCCCGATCTTGGTGTATACGTGCTGGATGAACGCCTGCAGCCGGTCCCGCCGGGTGTTGCCGGAGAGCTGTATGTATCAGGAGCGGGGTTAGCACGAGGTTATCTAGGCCGGCCTGGTTTAACATCTGAACGCTTCATAGCTGATCCGTTCGGTCCTCCAGGCACCCGGATGTACCGCACTGGGGATGTGGCCCGCCTCCGCGCTGACGGTTCTCTCGACTATGTCGGCCGTGCAGACCATCAAGTGAAAATTCGGGGATTCCGGATTGAATTAGGAGAAATTGAAGCCGCACTCGTTCAGCATCCGCAGCTTGAAGATGCGGCAGTGATGGTTCGTGAGGATCAGCCGGGAGATAAACGGTTGGCAGCTTATGTCATCCCTTCGGAAGAAACATTTGATACGGCGGAACTGCGCAAATATGCTGCGGAGAGACTGCCGGATTACATGGTGCCTGCTGCCTTTGTGACGATGAAAGAATTGCCGCTGACACCGAATGGAAAGCTTGATCGTAAAGCACTGCCCGCTCCGGATTTCGCAGCGGCAGTGACAGGACGAGGACCGAGAACGCCGCAGGAAGAAATTCTCTGTGACCTCTTTATGGAGGTGCTTCACTTGCCGCGTGTCGGCATTGATGACCGTTTCTTTGATTTAGGCGGACATTCCTTGCTTGCTGTACAGCTCATGAGCCGCATTCGTGAAGCGCTCGGCGTTGAACTCAGCATCGGCAACTTGTTCGAAGCACCTACTGTAGCCGGGCTCGCTGAAAGACTTGAAATGGGATCAAGCCAAAGCGCTCTTGACGTTCTGCTGCCGCTCCGAACAAGCGGAGACAAGCCTCCTTTATTCTGTGTTCATCCGGCAGGGGGTCTCAGCTGGTGTTATGCCGGTTTGATGACGAATATAGGAACAGATTATCCGATCTACGGCTTGCAGGCACGGGGAATCGGGCAGCGTGAGGAGCTTCCGAAAACACTTGATGACATGGCTGCCGATTACATTAAACAAATCCGAACGGTCCAGCCAAAAGGCCCGTACCATCTGCTGGGCTGGTCCCTGGGCGGGAATGTCGTTCAAGCGATGGCCACCCAGCTGCAAAATCAAGGAGAAGAAGTTTCCCTATTGGTGATGCTGGATGCCTATCCGAACCACTTCCTTCCTATAAAAGAGGCACCGGATGATGAGGAAGCGCTGATTGCCCTTCTGGCGTTAGGCGGGTACGATCCAGACAGCTTAGGGGAAAAACCGCTAGATTTTGAAGCGGCGATTGAGATTCTTCGCCGAGACGGCAGTGCGCTTGCGAGCTTGGATGAAACGGTCATTTTAAATTTGAAGAATACGTATGTCAATTCTGTCGGCATTTTAGGCTCCTATAAGCCGAAAACCTTCCGTGGAAATGTTTTGTTTTTCAGATCAACAATCATTCCTGAATGGTTTGATCCGATTGAACCTGACTCGTGGAAGCCTTATATTAACGGACAGATTGAACAAATCGACATCGACTGCCGCCATAAAGATTTATGTCAGCCGGAACCTCTGGCTCAAATCGGCAAGGTTCTCGCTGTCAAATTGGAAGAGTTGAATAAATAAGGGAGGAGAAATAGAATGGCAAATCCTTTTGAAAATGCGGATGGCACATATTTGGTGCTGGTCAATGAAGAAGGCCAATATTCCCTATGGCCCGGTTTTATAGATGTGCCAAGCGGCTGGACAGTCGTTCATGAGGAAAAAGGGCGTGAAGCTTGTTTGGACTATATCCAATCGCATTGGAGCGATATGAGGCCAAACAGCCTAAAGACTGTTGAAAATGTGTAATCGTATCAAAAAGAGACTGCTAGCCGCAGTCTCTTCAGCGTGTCGATAAAACCTCGCATTCGTTGTCAAGTCTGCGCGTTGGTGCTCACGAATTAGAACATTCGCTCCGCTCCAATGCTCATCTTTCCTAGAGTTCAAGGGTTTTCAATCACGCTGAAAACATGACAAAATCCTAAAAACGCTTTAGGATTTTGTCAACAATCTTCCGAAGAGACTGCTCGCTGCAGTCTCTTTTTCTATCTTACGCAGACGTTTGGGTATGATCACAATCCCTGACCGGGTTTCCGTTTTCATCGGTACACCAAGATTGGGATAAAAACGCTAAAAACACAGCGGCCCACTGATCTGCAAACTGAATCAGAATACCCCCGTCATGCCAAGAGCCGTTGTCTTTTTTCCAGCGGGTATCCATTGCATTCCCTTGATTCATATGGATATTGTGCATTCCGTTGGTCGGGGTAAAGCCGAATATTTTATCTGCAGCCTGTTCAGGTCCGAATTTTGAACCGAATATATAAACCGGCGCTTTCTCATCTTGTGCTTTCTTCATATAGGTTTCAATAAAATCATTTAAATCATTATCAGGTCCCGTGATTTCATGAGGCAAAGGCTTCATTTCCCGCGGGTCAAACAAATTGCCCCGCACATAATCCAGTGCCACTTCACGGTTTGCTTCATTGATCCTTGTATATCCATACGGCATGTTCGGAAGGATGGTAATTGAGCCCGAATCAAACTGATCGTCAGCCAAATACAATACTTCAGATTCCTCAGAACTGGACATCACATTGATGGCGCACCTGTAATACGTATTCTCTTCACCGAGCATTTTGACTTGGAAATGAGGACTGTCATCATCTGTTTCCCGCTTCATGTCTAAGACTATGCCTTTTAACACGCCATATTGCTGAACAGCCATATGAATCCTCCTTTATGATCAACTTCATAGTCATAATTCGTGAAATGGTCTCTTTTTTCCTTTTAAAAAATAAAAAAGCCTGCAGAAATCTTTCTGCAAGCTCATTGTGAATTAAGCACCCGCCACAGATGATTCATCCTGTAAAGCTTTCTCGGCAGGAACATACTCATAGCCTAGATCTCTTGCTACAGCTTCATAGGTCACGTGTCCGTTTGCGGTGTTTAAACCCGCTCTCAGTGCCGCATTGTCTGCGAGCGCTTTTACTGCCCCTTTGTTCGCGATTTGCAGTGCGTATGGAACAGTAACGTTAGTCAGGGCGATTGTTGACGTACGAGGGACTGCGCCCGGCATGTTCGCTACAGCATAATGCACAACCCCGTGTTTTTCATATGTTGGCTGATCATGTGTTGTGATATGGTCGACAGTTTCGACGATGCCGCCTTGGTCGATCGCTACATCAACAATGACTGAACCAGGTTTCATTTGTTTTACCATTTCCTCAGTGACAAGAGTCGGAGCTTTAGCACCCGGAATTAATACCGCGCAAATGAGGAGATCCGCTTCCGCCACAGCATCAGCAATATTGACCGGATTAGAAATTAACGTTTTAATCTGATGGCCGAAGATGTCATCCAGCTGGCGCAAGCGGTCTGCGTTTAAGTCAATGATCGTCACATCTGCACCGAGGCCGACAGCCATTTTCGCCGCGTTTGTCCCGACAACGCCGCCGCCGATAATCGTTACTTTTCCGCGAGAAACGCCCGGCACTCCGGCAAGCAGAATGCCTTTTCCGCCTTTAGGCTTTTCTAAGAATTGAGCGCCGATTTGCGCTGCCATTCTGCCCGCAACCTCTGACATTGGCGTCAGAAGAGGCAATGTCCGGCCTTCACTGACCGTTTCATATGCGATGGCAGTTACTCCTTTATCCTTCAAGGCCTGTGCAAGCTCAGGCTCAGCTGCTAAATGAAGGTACGTAAACAGCACAAGTCCTTTGCGGAAATAAACATATTCTTCCGGCAGCGGTTCTTTTACCTTCATGACCATTTCGGCGTCCCAGACCTGTTTCGGATCAGCAATGATTTCCGCTCCTGCTGACTCATAGGCTTCATTTTCAAATCCGCTTCCAAGGCCCGCGCCTGTCTCAACCAGCACCCGGTGGCCGTTTGAAATGAGCTGAGAAACGCCCCCGGGTGTTAGTGCGACACGGTTTTCATTGTTTTTTATCTCTTTAGGAACCCCTATGATCATATCTGTCTCCTCCTGTATCCTGTGATATTTTTAGTGTAGCTTGATATTTTGGAAAATTCTTTGTTTGATTAAGAAAATAAAAAAACATGGATTTGTGAAATTTCACAAATCCATGTGCCGAAGTTTGATATCTAAATAGATGGTGAATTTTTGATTCACATTTTTCAAATCAATTTCAGCGATCTGGCTGATCCGCTTAAGGCGGTAATTCAACGTATTAACGTGTATATTTAACAGCTTAGAAGCGGTATTCACGTTGCTGTCTGCTTCAATAAAGCGCTCTAGTGTTTCTACCATATTTGACTGGTGATCCCGGTCATATTGTTCCAGTTTGGAAAGCGAGTAATTATAATGGCCCGCCTGTTTCCGTTTTTCATTTAAGACATCTAAGTATTGATAAATGCCTAACTCGGAAAAGCTGAAAAGATGTTTGGTCTCTTCAGCGAACCGTTCCTTCGTTTTTAAGACGGACAATGCTTCCTGATAGGAGCGGGAGACAAAAGAAATAGAGTTGTATATTCCGCCAAAAGCGATAGAAACGTCTTCTATTTTATACCGCTCCTTCAGCTGTTTTTGCGTACTGAAAGCAAACTGTTTTAAATCTTGAAAAGGATGATCTGTTTTGGGTGAGGTTAATATAATAAGTTCATTGGAATCTACGGTCGCCAGCAGCACGTAAACCTGCTGGGTCGTTTCCTGTAAATATTGCAGCTGCTGTTCGATTTTTTCAGTCAGCTCGCCATTTATGCGGATGATTATAACGGAAAACTCTGAAGGAGCGGCCATTCCAAGCTTATGGAACCCATCCGCCATATCATCCTCCTGATGGATGTGTCCGGTCAGCATTTTCCAGAAAAATTCTTGGCTGCGTTCTTCATTTTTCGTTTTTCTGATTTGAAGTTTGAGAAGCTTATTTCTCACTGCTTTTGCTGCCATTTGCAATGTCAGCAGATCTTCATCGGACAATGTTTTTTGGATCTCAAGCGCCCATATGAAGCCAAGCACTTGCTTGTTTTTCCAAATCGAAATAGCGACGCGATTGCTCAGCCCAACTTCATCAATTTGCTTGACTCTGATCGGCTGGTCCGTTTTTAAGAGAGCTGGAATTGTCCCGTCTTTCCACAACTTGTTAATCACCTTCTCCGGTACCCTTCTGCCAATAATGGTAGACGTCCGGGCAGGGTCTGTGCAGTCGCTGTGTGTACTGTAGGCAAGCAGCTTGTGGTTAACATCCTCTATGGTGATCGGGCACCGCAGAACGTCGCTGATATGATCAGCCACATCTTCAAGTCTGTCAAAACTATATTTAAACGGATCATTCGGCATGGTCATAAATCTCCCTACTTGCTTGATTTCTCTTTGACATCTCATCCCCTTCCTTTTATTATGATTGTTGTTGTTTGTGAAAATCAACAACAAAGAACAGAAGCAAAAAAACAATTTCATGAGAGAAACGTTCTATATACATTTGGCGGTGTAATCGCCTCTTTGCAGGACAGTTGTATGCCTCATATAATACGACAGCTTATCCTATTAATCTTCTAAGAAAGTCATCGGAGGCGAGACTAATTAAGGAAAGAAAAAATTGAACCTTTCAGAAATGGTGCTGTAGCATCAAATTTTCTGAAAGGTTTTTTTTGGGAGTTGGGGAGTTATTTGGGTCTTTTGGATTATTCGGAGAATGAAGAGAAGATTAAGAAAATAAACCTATTTACTTTACATTATATGTCATTTTTAAGTGATTCGGGGTAAACCATTGGACTCATTTTGTAAAATTAAAACATATTTGTTTGACTATGCCGAAAAACTGTTTTTATAATAATGACGTTCTAAAAATAAGTGAATTAGCCCATATTTAGGCTGATGGCACAGGAGGTAATGAGGAATATGGCAGGATTAATTCGTGTCACACCCGAAGAGCTAAGAGCGATGGCGAAGCAATATGGCGTTGAAAGCCAAGAAGTATTAAATCAGGTTGATCGTTTAAACCGAATGATCTCTGATTTGAAAAGCATGTGGGAAGGTGCTTCAAGCGAAGCGTTCGCAGATCAATACGAGCAGCTCAAACCTTCATTTATCAAAATGTCAGATTTGCTTCAAGATGTGAATCAGCAGCTTGATCAAACAGCAAATACACTTGAGTCTACTGACCAAGACATCGCAAATCAAATCCGCGGATAACAGTATGAAAGGGAAGGAGCGCCTGATTCAAAAGAAGACGGCGCTCTTTCTATGTAAGGGTGATCCTAAATGTATATTGATATTACAATAGATTTGAAACATTATAACGGCAGTGTCTTTGATCTCAGATTGTCAGATTACCACCCGGTGAAAAAAGTAATTGATATTGCTTGGCAGGCCCAAAGCGTATCTATGCCTCCGCGCGAAGGGCACTGGATCAGAGTGGTGAACAAGGATAAGGTGTTTTCCGGAGAATGCAAGCTGTCTGATTGCGGCATTACAAACGGAGACCGGCTAGAAATATTATGAAAGGATCTGGTTGAATGTCAGGTAAACAAAAATCATATTTAGAAAACCAATTAGAAGCTGTTGCCGAGAAAACAGATGCCGGCTATACATTTACCTTTCAACGGGAAAAAATAAAGCTTCTCGACGGTCTTGAAGCTAACGTGATCAAAGATATAAATCCATTTTTTTATAAAGAAATCGATGTGACGGATGATGAAGTAATCATCACAATCCAACCTCCCTCCTCCTATAAAGCATTCCGCTTCATGAAAGCTAAGGATAAAAAAAGTAAATGGCAGTTTGCCTATCAGCTTGTTCAAGCCGTACAGCAGCACAATCTGTCGAGGCTGAATTTGATTGTCGCTCCTGAAAACATTGTATTCGATAAAGGGCTTACGCCTTATTTTCTCCATTATGGAGTAAAAGAAAGCATTCCTCCTTACGAGCGTGATGAGGAAAGAGTATGGCAGGAGCTGAAAGCGGCAGCGGCTTTGGCAGTTGACGGCGCTTTTGCGTTTGAAGACTACCTGAAATTCAATGAAACGCTGACGTTCTCCGCAGAGGCAAAGGCGATATTAGATGCTGAATCCTATGATGATTTGCTCGAGCTGATTCAAACCCATATTGATGAGCTCGAAGCCAAAGCAAAAACATACATACATATCCCGAGAAAGAAGTGGAACATCCAGCGATATATCGGCCTGGGGCTCATTGTTTTGCTTGTACCGGCACTTATTTATTCGATGTACGCCTTATTTTTCGCGCAGCCAAAGCACCAGGCGATAGTGGACAGCAACCGTGCGTTCTTAAACAAGCAGTACAGTGAAGTCATCAGCACACTGTCCAAGTATGATGCGGAAAGCCTGCCTGAATCGGTGCAGTATCAGCTGGCGACGTCCTATGTTGAGGTCGAAAACCTGGGGAGTGCAAAAACCAAAAATATAGAAAATAATTTAGTCACCCTTCAATCAGACCCTCAGCATTTCTTGTATTGGATTGATTATGGTCGAGGAGAATACAAAGAAGCGATCAGTATCGGCCGTAAGCTTGAATACAATGATTATATTTACTTTGCCCTAGCTAAATATAAACAGCAGCTTTTATCTGAGGATACAAATGATGAAGATATACAAAAAGAACTTGACTCAGTAAATAGTGAGCTTGAAAAAGCCCAAAAAGAACGTCAAGAAAATAAACAGTCTAATTCTGAAACATCGTTAGTCGATACAAGCGAAGAACAGACACAAACAGACGAAGAAAAACAACAAGCAGAAGAGAAAGCGGCAGAAGAAAAAGCCGCAGCCGAGGAAAAAGCGAAAAAAGAAGAACAGAAGAAAAAAGAAGACGAGAAAAAAGAAACAGAAAAGAAAGATGAGAAAAAAGATGACAAATAACGTGAGACATGAAGCACAGGTCATCGCATGCTGCCATTCGGCCGTAAGGGGGTTCGCCATTTGAGTCTATTATGGGTTTTTTACCAAAATAACGTTCAAAAATTAAATCTTTCTAACCTCCCGTCGTCTCATCCGGTGACCATAGGGCCTGATGTGAAGGATTCCGTTACGATCAGCTCCATTCCATTTAATAGCGGAGTGATTTCTCTTAAAAGAAAGGAATCCGGCGGCCAATACGAAGTTTTCCTGGGAAATGATTGTCTCGGCACGATTGAGACGGATATATCATTTACTCTCCAAACGGATCAGCAGGATATACGCTTGATATTGACGGGCAGTGAACCTGAGAAATCCGTTTATTTTACGGGAAATCGGGATGAAATTGTATGTTCCTCAGAAAAAACGAATGCAGATATTTATCTGAATCCGCAAGATTTTGCATTTGCAGAACAAAGCACGTTTTCTTTGCTTCGTGCAGGCGGCAGCTGGTCGGTCCGCCCTGAAAGCGGAACGATCTTCTTGAACGGAGAGAAAATCAACGCCAATACGCCGCTCAAGCCGGGGGATGAAATATTCTGGAACTTCACGCAAATGAGGGTGACGGAACAAGACCTTTTAGAAATTGTTCATTATGCCCAGTTTGAAACAGCGTTAACAGAAACGGTCAAACCGAGTACAGAAATGCAGAAAAAATATCCGCAGTACAGAAGAACGCCGCGGATGGTATACGATCTGCCGGATGACCGCGTTTCTTTCAGTTTCCCCTCTCAGGAGAGCGATCAAACCAACAGAGGGCTGTGGCTCGTCATCCTGCCTCCGCTTGTGATGCTGATCGTGATGGGCGTAGTTGCCATCATCCAGCCGCGCGGTATATTTATACTCGTTTCTTTGGCGATGTTTATGATGACTCTCATTACCTCGACAGTGCAATATTTCCGGGATAAAAACCAGCGGAAAAAACGCGAGGAAAAACGGGAGCGTGTATATAAGCTTTACTTAGACAATAAGCGGAAAGAGCTTCAGGCACTTGCTGAAAAGCAAAAGCAGGTTCTTGAATTTCACTTTCCTTCATTTGAACAAATGAAATACTTAACAAGTGAAATCAGTGACCGGATCTGGGAAAAATCACTTGAAAGCAAGGATTATCTCCAGCTGCGGCTTGGGACGGGAACAGTCCCTTCAAGCTATGAAATCAATATGAGCGGCGGAGACTTGGCGAATCGTGATATCGATGACCTCATGGAGAAATCGCAGCACATGCAGCGCGTCTATAAAGATATCCGCAATGCGCCGGTGACGGTCGATTTGGCAGAAGGTCCGATGGGGCTTGTCGGTAAATCGCAAATTGTGAAAAATGAGATTCACCAGTTGATCGGACAGCTTTCGTTCTTTAACAGCTATCACGATTTGCGTTTTGTATTTATTTTTCATGAAGAAGAGTATAAAGACTGGGAGTGGATGAAGTGGCTTCCGCAATTTCAAATGCCCCATATTTATGCAAAAGGATTTATTTATAATGAGCAAACGCGAGATCAGCTCCTGTCTTCACTTTACGAATTGATCAGAGAGCGTGATCTCGAAGATGACAAAGAAAAACTGCAGTTCAAACCGCATTTTGTATTTGTCATCACGAATCAGCAGCTGATCTCTGAGCATGTCATTCTCGAATATTTAGAAGGACAGCATGAGCATCTGGGCATCTCGACAATTGTCGCAGCGGAAACAAAGGAAAGCTTGTCGGAAAACATTACAACTCTTGTCCGCTACATCAATGAGCATGAAGGCGACATTTTAATACAAAAGAAAAAAGCGGTAAGAATTCCGTTCCGTCTCGATCATCATCAGCGTGAGGACAACGAACGGTTCTCACGCACGCTGCGGACGCTGAACCACCAGGTCGGCATTACGAATTCCATTCCGGAAACGGTATCGTTCCTGGAGCTTTTTCATGCAAAGGAAGTAAAAGAAATCGACATTCAGCAAAGGTGGCTGACAAGTGAATCGTCGAAGTCGCTGTCAGTGCCGATCGGCTATAAAGGGAAAGATGACATTGTGTATCTGAACCTTCACGAAAAAGCACACGGTCCGCACGGCTTGCTTGCGGGGACAACGGGATCAGGGAAAAGTGAATTTCTCCAGACTTACATCTTGTCACTTGCCGTGCATTTTCATCCGCACGAAGCGGCTTTCTTATTAATTGACTATAAAGGCGGAGGAATGGCGCAGCCGTTCCGCAACATTCCCCACCTCCTCGGCACGATCACAAATATTGAAGGAAGCAAAAACTTCAGTATGCGTGCGCTTGCTTCCATTAAAAGCGAGCTGAAAAAAAGGCAGCGCCTGTTTGACCAGTATCAAGTTAATCACATCAATGACTATACAAAGCTGTACAAGCAGGGGAAAGCAGAAGTGGCGATGCCTCACTTGTTCTTAATTTCTGATGAGTTTGCCGAGCTGAAAAGCGAGGAGCCTGATTTTATCAGGGAGCTTGTCAGTGCCGCGCGTATCGGACGAAGCCTCGGCGTTCATTTGATTTTGGCGACACAGAAGCCAGGCGGCATCATCGACGACCAGATCTGGAGTAACTCGCGCTTTAAAGTAGCGCTCAAGGTCCAGGATGCCACCGACAGTAAAGAAATTTTGAAAAACAGCGATGCCGCAAACATTACCGTAACAGGCCGCGGCTATTTGCAGGTCGGAAACAATGAAGTGTATGAGCTGTTCCAATCTGCATGGAGCGGGGCGCCTTACTTAGAGGAAGTCTACGGTACCGAGGATGAAATCGCGATTGTTACAGATACGGGTCTGATCCCGCTTTCTGAGGTTGATACCGAAGATAACGCGAAAAAAGACGTTCAAACCGAAATCGAAGCTGTAGTTGACGAAATTGAACGCATCCAAGATGAAATGGGAATCGAGAAGCTGCCAAGCCCTTGGCTGCCGCCGCTTGCGGAACGTATTCCGCGCACTCTTTTCCCTTCAAACGAAAAAGACCATTTCCACTTTGCGTATGTCGATGAACCTGATCTGCAAAGACAGGCGCCAATTGCTTATAAGATGATGGAAGATGGAAATATCGGCATCTTCGGCTCTTCGGGCTACGGAAAATCGATTACAGCCGCAACGTTCCTGATGAGCTTTGCGGACGTATACACACCTGAAGAGCTTCATGTCTATATCTTTGATTTCGGAAACGGAACGCTGCTGCCATTAGCGAAGCTCCCGCATACCGCGGATTACTTCCTGATGGACCAGTCAAGGAAAATTGAAAAGTTCATGATTCGCATCAAAGAAGAAATTGACCGCCGTAAACGTTTGTTCCGGGAAAAAGAAATCAGCCACATCAAAATGTACAATGCGCTGAGCGAAGAAGAGCTTCCGTTCATTTTTATCACCATTGACAACTTTGACATTGTCAAGGATGAGATGCATGAGCTTGAATCGGAATTTGTCCAGCTTTCCAGAGACGGACAAAGCTTGGGTATCTACTTTATGCTGACAGCAACGCGGGTGAATGCTGTCCGCCAGTCATTGTTAAATAACTTGAAAACAAAGGTTGTCCATTATCTCATGGATCAATCAGAAGGATATTCCATTTATGGCCGTCCGAAATTCAATCTTGAGCCGATTCCGGGACGCGTCATCATTCAAAAGGAAGAGCTTTATTTCGCGCAAATGTTCCTGCCTGTTGACGCTGATGATGATATCGGCATGTTCAACGAGCTGAAATCAGACGTACAGAAACTTCAAGAGCGATTTGCTTCAATGGAGCAGCCGGCACCGATTCCGATGCTGCCTGAGAGCTTGTCGACGAGAGAATTTTCTATCCGCTTCAAGCTGGAACGCAAGCCTTTATCTGTACCGATCGGGCTTCATGAAGAAACAGTCAGCCCAGTCTATTTTGATTTAGGCAAGCATAAGCACTGCCTGATTTTAGGCCAGACTCAGCGCGGGAAAACAAACGTCTTAAAAGTAATGCTCGAACATCTGATTGATGATGAAACTGAAATGATCGGCCTGTTTGACTCGATTGACCGCGGCTTATCTCATTATGCGAAGGAATCAGATGTTTCATATTTGGAAACGAAAGAAGATATTGAGCAGTGGATTGAAACAGCAGAAGACATTTTCAAAACAAGAGAGGCCATGTATGTAGAAGCCGTCCGCCAAGGAGACGCGCAAAATCTGCGATTCTCACAAGTGGTGCTGATGATTGACGGGATAACGAGATTCCAGCAGACGATTGATACGAGAATACAAGACCGTCTCGCTAACTTCATGAAATCATACGCTCATCTTGGGTTCAGCTTTATCCCGGGCGGAAATCACAGCGAATTCTCAAAAGGCTATGACTCCTTGACGACTGAGATGAAGCAAATCCGCCACGCGATTCTGCTGATGAAAAAATCTGAGCAAAATGTCATTCCTCTCCCGTACCAAAGACAGGAGCCTGAGATTCAGCCGGGCTTCGGATATGTTGTGGAAAACGGGAAGGAGCAAAAAGTTCAAATTCCTTTATGTTCTGCTGAAAGGGAGAGTGCTAGATGACAGAACAACGAAAAAGCTTGATCAAGTTAATATCCGCCGTCATCATCATTTTGCTGCTGCCGGTGTTGTTTTTCCGATTTATCGGAGACGACCCAACGAAAAAAGCAGTCAATTCCACCCGGCAAATCGCGGTGGTGAATGAAGACACAGGCGTATTGAGTGATGAGGTAAAGTCTGATGAAGAGGACAAATCCGCCCAGTTCGGCAAGGAAGTAGCGGCCGTTCTGGGTGAACGTCCTGATTATTCGTGGACGGTCGTAAACCGAAGCGCGGCCGAGACCGGTCTCGCTTCAAAGAAATACGATGCGATCGTCTACATTCCCTCAGACTTCTCAAAAAACATTTTGAGCTATGACAAAGACCATCCTCAAAAAGCAACGCTCGAATTCAGCATTCAAGATAACCTGAATGCGGTTAACAAAGAAAAAGTTCAGCGTGAGCTTGAGGATGCCCAAAAGACAATGAACAAAAAAATGTCGGCCTTATACTGGAATTTTGTTTCACAAAAAGTGGACAATGTCAGAGGAGAATTTGACAAGATCGTCAATAAAGAATCTGAATTCCAGAATGTCATGTACAACTTTTACAAACCAAGCTCTAATGATTTAGCAGGTGAAATCAAACAGCAAAAAGACTTAATCGATGAGCTGAAGAAATCAATGAATGAAGCGCAAGGCACGACAAAAGAAAAAGCTTCTACAGCGGAGGAAGCCAAAAACACGCTGAAAGAATTCATTGATACAGTTGAAAGATACAAAGAATATCAAGAAAATCAGAAAAAGCTGCTTTTGGCAGCCCAAGATTCAACACAGCAGCAAATCCGGACAGGTCTGGATGCCATCCAGGCACAGCAAAAGGCGAATCAGTTCAGCGAACGCATGAGCGGATTGGCAACTGGGATCAGCCAAGCGAAGACACAGCTCGGACAAACCAGTAATGTGCTGGCAAACGCCCAGCAAATTAGGGAGAGTCAAGTGCCTCAGCAGGAACTTGGTATGGCGAAGATACAAAGCGATTTAATTAACCAATACCAGGTCGCATCAAGGCAGGCTGCACTAAATCAGGTGTATGAACTGCTTGTTTTGACGCGTCCGGCGCTAACTGTTGAGAAAGGGGACGACCCAGTCATAGACGATGGCTCTGACAACAATGATAAAGATAAAGACCCTAAAGAAGATGATCCTGAAGAACTCAAAATTGATCTTGAAAAACAGCGTGAAGAACTGAAAAATATCGCTGCTGATATTCAGGATATTTCAGACAATCTGAAGGAGCCTGAAAAAGAGGACCCAACACCGGAGGACCCGGGTACTGAACCAGACGATCCGTCCACTGATAATCCAGAAAAACCTGATGACGGGGGCAGTACAAATCCCGATGATACACAGGGCGACACAGGGAACGACAATAACAGCAGTGATACCGGTAATGACGGACAAACGGAAGGCAGTACTCAGGATCAAGACCAGCAGAAGGGAACAGACGGTCAGGAGCAGAACGGCGATGGATCTGACGGTGCGTCCGACAGCGGACAAACCGAAACGGGCACATCTGCCGAACAGACTGCATCTTCTGATTCAGCCCTTCAATTTATCAAGCTGGCAAATGAAGGCGGAACCGGAGATTCAGGAGATACCGGGAGCGGCGGAGATACGACGGAGCCTGGAGACCAAGATCAACCAGGAAACGATGACATTTCTGATATCGCCAAAGCAAAAGAACAGCTCAGCAAAGCGTCAGAGCGAATTAAGCAAATCGAAGAAGAGCTGAAGGAAAAAGAAAATACACATAATGAAGCACTGAAGAAGAAGCTTCAAGAATTGAAAGAGCAAATGGACGGTCTTAATGATGAAATAGATGATCTCAAAGACCAAGTGAAAACACTCGATGATAATCTCAAAAGACTCGAAGCGAAACGGAAGCGGGAGTTTGAAGGGATTTACAGTGCGATTCGCGAGCTTGAAAATAAAGATCAGCTTCAATTTTCAGGAGAAATCAATACAGAAAGAATCTCCGCTTTAATGAGATACTATAAATATTTGTCTGTTTATGACTCTGTATTATCCGGTACGATTGACAGTGCTGCAAAAGCCGGCGCTATTGATGGCCAGCAAGGCAACGTCAAATCAGTCCTGGCTCTCACACCTGCAGAATCAGCCAGCTGGGAAGCTCTCAAGAACAACACGATGCAAACTGATGAAGATATTAACAGCTTCATCGACGGCATGACCAAATTTGCGGACGACTACAGCGGCTATATCCGTGACTCTCAAGCAGGTGTTCTCGACGAACTGACGAAAATTTCTGAAAGTGCCGCAAAAGCGTCAGAACAGCTTGTAACGGGCGCAACACAGGAATCTGCGACGTTCAGCAACGATGGGCTGTCTGGCACCATGGCACTGAGTGTCCAAGATACAGTCGGCCAGGAAGTGCTGCAAATGTCAGACATGATGGGTTCATTGTCTGATCGCCAGTCAGGCATCATTGATTACACAACCAACATGCAGCAAAGCGTCAATGATGTTCAAGCGAAAGCCGACACCTTAAACAACAACTGGGGGAAAAATGTCGCTTCCACGAAACTCGTGCGCAATGACGTATACGGCATACTCGGAAACACATTAGTAGATGGGCAAAACAATGGCTATGTATATGATTACTTGGCGAATCCGCTTAAAATCAGCGGAGAGGTTCCGGAAGAAAAAACTCAGACGGTACCTCCGGTTGTCATCCTTGTCATTGTGTTGATCAGCAGTCTGTTAATCGGCTATTTCAGCTCGTATTACCAAAATGCACCGCTTCTCGTCAAAGGAGCTTTATTCGGAATTCTGAATATCCTTGTCGGACTTATGATTAGCTTGTTCGGTTTGAATATTTATTCACTGCCGGACGATCAGACGATTAAGTGGTCGGTGTTTACGATTCTATTGCTGGTCGCAAGCTCTGCCTTCATCCGGACGGCATTCAGATTCGGATCAATCCCTGGCTGGGTTGCTTCAGCGGCAATGATTCTATTCTATGTCGCACCGCTTATTGATTTGATCATGCCGAACTTTACATTTGAAGATCCGGTTTCGAAAGTATATATCGACATCCAGTACGGTACTGGGCACTTGTTTACAATGGGAATAACAGTTCTGCTGATCATTACGGTGATTGCCGCGGCTCTGCCGCTGATTATCCGGCTGATGGCTGAACACACAGCAGAAAGCGATGAAACGTATGAAGCGTAATCGCAGCATGGAAAAGGGGATCATGATTTGTATGCTCTCCTTTTCCCTTTTCATACCCTCTGCAGCTGCTGCCCAAACTGAAGAAAATACAGATGTCGCGCCAAACCAGTATGAGAAAAAAGACATCGAAATCGATACGAATTATTTACATGAAGATACCTACTATGAAGAAAAAACAGAACTGCCTGAGGAACAGAAGGATATCACTTTTGATAAACCGAAGGACAAGGACGCCGAGCTGATAAAAGATTTGTTTACATCAACAAATGCCGAGGATTCCAACACGATTGCGGCCCAGTCGAAACAGCTTGGAATTACTTTTGCTGAAAAACCAATGACAAAGACATCATCAACGGAAACAGAAGATGAACAAGAAACATCATCATTGCTGCTGCCGATGATCTATGTCGTACTGATCCTGCTCGGAATTGCAGGCATCGTGTTCCTCATCCCAAAAGTCACAGCGCAGGAAAACAAGAAGGCGTAGGCCGCGTGCTTGTGTTGTGTAAAAGCGGTGCCGTACAATAATAACGGAAAAGGAGGTTTCCAATGGAACTTTATATCATCACCGGAGCGTCAAAAGGGCTGGGTCAAGCCATTGCATTACAGGCTTTAGAAAAGGGGCATGAAGTCCACGCCTTATCCAGAACGAAAACGGATGTCTCTCACAAAAAACTAACGCAGCATCAAATAGACCTCATCAATCTTGAAGAAGCTGAACAGCAATTTGAAACATTGCTCTCATCCATCGATCCAGATCGTTATTCTGGTATTACCCTTATTAATAACGCCGGAATGGTAACGCCGATCAAACGTGCCGGCGAAGCGTCTCTTGACGAGCTTCAGCGCCATTATCAGCTGAACCTGACTGCGCCCGTGCTTTTGAGTCAGCTGTTTACAAAACGGTTTGCTTCATACAGCGGCAAAAAGACGGTTGTCAACATTACTTCAGGAGCCGCCAAAAATCCATATAAGGGATGGAGCGCGTATTGCAGTTCAAAAGCCGGGCTCGACATGTTTACGAGGACATTCGGATTTGAACAGGAGGATGAAGAGCTGCCGGTGAACATGATTTCGTTCTCACCTGGAGTGATGGACACTGAGATGCAGGCCGTCATCCGTTCTTCATCGAAAAAGGATTTCCACCACATTGAACGATTCCGGAAATTAAATGAAACAGGAAGCCTTCGCAGTCCGGACTTTATTGCCGGCACGCTGCTTTCTTTACTAGAAAAAGGGACGGAAAACGGCCGCATTTATGATATTAAAGAGTTTTTGTAGAGCAGATATTTTCTGCTCTTTTTTTATACAAAAGGCTACAGCCAGCGCATTTTATTGAACAGCCGCATATACTGACTGAAACGCTGCTTTTAGGGTATAACAATGATGATAAGAAGATCAAAATGATGTGACATAAGAATTGAGTTTCTCTGCAAATTATGTTAGGATTCTAAAAATATCTAAAGGAGGGGTTTCCATGAGAAAGGTTACATTAATGGATGTTTTCACCCATCCAATTGCACAAAAATATCTTCAGCGTTCCGGCGTGGCACATGCGATTGCCTGCGCTTATCATGCATACAGGCTGTCTGTGAAGGCTGACATTAATCCTGATTTAGCAGCAAAAGCGGCACTGCTTCATGACATCGGCCATTATGAATGGTATACAGACGGAAAGTGGGATTATGAGAAATATAAAAGAAATGACATTCATGCCATTAAAGGGGCGGAACGGGCGCATAAGCTTCTGATTCGGCTTGGCGAGGAACCGAAAGCGGCAAAAGAGATTGCACTAGCTATTTTGCTTCATACAGATTCCTATTTGCCTGAAGGCGAATTAGATAAAAACACGCTGCAGCAGATTGTCAAAAAAGCGGACGAACTGGATGAAGAGCCGGGCGGCCACCATCATTACCGCCAAATTGATCCTTCAACCGCACGAAAAAAAATAGAAAAGCTGGACCAATTAATCGACCAAGCCCAGGCATCCGTGATAAAGCCTGTATAAGTACGGAACAGCGCCAGCTTTCTTCGCTGTCTCCGCTTCATCGATACTTCCTTTACACCCGCTTCCAAACGTATTCTCCTAAAATCTCCGCACCCCTTTGTTTTATCAGGTAAGCCTGTGTCATTATCCATAAGCGCGGCATAAGCTGAGATAAAACACACAAAGGGGATAAAAGTATGGTCAACCAAGGTAGTCCGCAACTGGTCTCTTTAGTCGATCCTTATGTCTATCAGACCATTAAAAAGCTCATCGGCTCAAGGTTCGTTATACAGACAGTACGAGATACGGTCAGAGGCAGACTGATCGATGTAAAACCTGACCATATCACAATTGAAGGAGCCCGAAATTCTGTTTGTTTGATCAGAATCCAGCACATGATTTCCGTCACCCCAGATTACAGTGAGCGGGTCTAACAGTGCTTGCGCATGAAAAATAGGCGTACAACAGGACGTCCTATTTTTCAGTTAAGCGCTGTAAAAATGTACTATGATACATTGTTCCGTCAAGGTCAAAACCGGCAAATTCCTGATAGTTACCATCTGAAAAACAGAAAGTGACGCCGTACACTGTATAGCAGGAACGGATTGAAGCATGCTGTCGGACACGAAAATGATAACCGTCTGAATCTTTTACATAAAGCCGGGATTTCCCGGTAAATGGGGCACAGAGGTGTGCTGCCTTACCAAAACATTCGAATCCGGCAATTTTGCCGTCTTGGTCGATATCCAGCAGGATACAATCATTGACCTTAAGCTCCTCAGACCGCATATTCCTGTTCTTTTCCGGAGGATGAACATAGATATAAGCCAGTTCTGAATCTGTATCGTATGTCACGGCCTTCATCACCAACACTCCTTTCATTATATTAAGAGTTCTGATATGAGTTCATTTTTGTTACAATGATGGGGTATAAGTTCTTTTATCTGACAGACAAAGAAAAACTAGGAGGAACAAAGCTTGTTGAAATCAAAAGTCCATTTTTGGACATTGCAGATTTTATTTGTTTTGCTGATTATTTATGTAGCAACAAAAGTTTCATTTGTATTTCAGCCGTTTATTGTTTTTATCTCGACATTGTTTTTCCCGATGCTGATTGCGGGAATTTTGTATTTCATATTTAATCCGGTTGTCCGCCTGCTTGAGAAAAAAATTCCGCGGACATTATCCATTCTATTGATCTATTTACTGTTTATCGGTTTGCTTGCCTTTATTTCAGCGTCAGTCGGACCTATCATCACCTCACAGGTGACAGGGCTGTTTAACAACCTTCCTGATTATATAAAACAGATTCAGGCGCTGACAAAGGATTTGTCCCATTCTCAATGGTTTACCTGGATGATGAACCAGGATTATGTATCGATATCAAAAATTGAACAGTCATTGACAAGTTTTCTCCAAAACCTGCCGCAAAATATCACGTCCAGTTTATCTGCGGTGTTTGGCGTCGTGACAAACATCACGCTTGTTATTATTACTGTTCCATTTATCCTTTTTTACATGCTGAAAGACGGACACCGCTTTCCGCATTTGGCAGTAAAAATTCTTCCGGCTTCTTATCGGACAGAAGGCTTAAAGATTTTTAAAGATTTATCCGATACGCTTGCGGCATACTTCCAGGGTCAGCTGTTAATCTGTCTTTTTGTCGGGACAGCGTGTTTTATCGGCTATTTAATTGCCGGACTGCCGTATGCCCTGATTCTCGGGATTGTCATGGCGATTACCAATATCATTCCCTATGTCGGGCCTTTTCTCGGTGCCGCACCGGCTGTCATTGTCGGTTTTATGGACTCGCCGGCCAAAGCGCTGTTTGCGATTATTGTGGTCGTCATCGTTCAGCAGCTGGACGGAAACCTGCTGTCTCCTCTTGTGATCGGAAAGCGGCTGAATACCCATCCGCTTACGATTATTTTGCTGTTAATCGGAGCGGGAAGCTTCGGCGGAATTCTCGGCATGATTTTAGCGGTGCCGGTTTATGCGGTAGTGAAGGCGTTCTTCCTGAATATTGTCCGCTTGATCAAGCTGCGCCAGCGGTCACGACTCGAGGAAAACGCAAAGCCAGCTGAATAGGCGGGCACCATTAGCGGCTCTTTGCATATGATGCTGTAAATCAATGCGGAGGTGGGGAAATGCCTGCAATTGTGGGGCCGATTTATATCATGTCAGTTACGGGTAATGCCGCGGCAAGCTTTGGAGACGTATTTGCGATTTCGCCCAAAAGCGTCGCTCATTCAGGGGCGGGGTCAGGCGCATTTCAGCTTGGTGATTTTGTGAAGATTAACAACCAAACGAGTAAAACTCTCTTCAAAGATGCCGATATCACTGATGAAACAGTTTCGTTTAACGGGTAACAGCCTTTTCACAAGAGGCTGTTGCTTTTTTATTGTATAATATGGGTAGTCTTTAAATAGAGAGGTCATGTTATGAAAATCAGAAAAGCAAATATCAATACGCAAACCGGAATGATCACGGACGTGTATCTGCATGAAAACAGAAAAGAACTGCGCACGCTTGTAGCGGTACCGCAGCTGGAGTGGAGCACGATCATTTCCTATGAAGAAGATAAAGCAACTCTGCCTGAACGGCTGGAAGCGTCGTTGCGCCGGCATACAGAGGAAACCCCTGCTGGTGAGCTGGCCAAAAAAATCATTCATTGGGTAACAGAAATGTAAGCGGCGCTTGAAAGTTTAGCTCCTGCCTGATCAGGTGATAATGAAGCCAAACAAGACGGGAGGACAGGCTTTTGAGTGAAGATAAAATGGATCTCTATTTGCAGCAAGGAATGTATGGGCCTTTGGAGACAAAGCCTGACGAGCGCCATTTGTTTTTAGGTTCTTTAAGAGAAAGAGTCGTTTTGGCACTGACGAAGGGACAGGTGTTTAGAAGCAAACCGTATAAAGAGGTGGAGCACGAGCTGAAAAACAGCCATAACGTCACCCTTTTGATTAATGGAAAGCTTCAGTACCAGTCTTACTCTCCTTATATCCAAATGGCGAACCGGTACGGAGTGCCCTTCAAGATTGTATCTGATCTTCAGTTTCATACGCCTTTAGGCCTCGTCATTGCGGCTGACATCGCTGTGAATCGTGAATTGATATATATTCAGGACGACATTTATAATCGGTCAGTGCTGAAATCTTAAGAGACAAACGGACCGTTTGTCTTTTTGTTCATGGCAATTCACTTACAACTGGAGATAAGATATAATGTTCTCATACTGATGGCGGGGAGGCCGGCTATGAAAAAAGCACTTATTTGTATTGATTATACGAATGATTTTGTGGCGAGTGACGGAAAATTGACCTGCGGGGAGCCCGGCAGAATGATTGAAGAGGCGATCGTCAATTTAACTGAAGAATTCATCACAAACGGTGATTACGTCGTATTAGCAGTAGATTCTCATGATGAAGGGGATCAATATCACCCTGAAACCCGTCTTTTTCCTCCGCATAATATAAAAGGCACGGAAGGAAAAGATCTGTACGGAAAGCTTTTGCCTCTATATCAGAAACATGAACATGAACCTAATGTTTACTACATGGAAAAAACGAGATATTCTGCTTTTGCGGGAACTGATTTAGAGCTCAAACTCAGAGAGCGGCAGATTGGCGAACTGCATCTTGCCGGTGTCTGCACAGATATTTGTGTGTTGCATACAGCTGTTGACGCATACAACAAAGGTTTTCGGATTGTTGTGCATAAACAAGCTGTTGCCAGCTTTAATCAGGAGGGGCACGCATGGGCTCTTTCCCATTTTGCAAACAGCATCGGAGCGCAAGTGGCAGAGTAAGGAAGGGGAAAAACAGTGTTAGAGTACGGATTTAAAGATGACAGCCTGTCATTACATACAGACCTTTATCAGATCAATATGGCGGAAACGTACTGGAGAGACGGCATTCATGAAAAGAAAGCGATTTTTGAGCTGTTTTTCAGAAGGCTTCCGTTTGAAAATGGCTATGCCGTATTTGCGGGCTTGGAAAAAGCCATTGAATACTTGGAAAATTTCAAGTTTACGGATAGCGATTTGAGTTATTTACAGGATGAACTCGGGTATCATGAAGATTTTATTGAATATTTGCGCGGCTTATCTTTTACAGGTTCACTTTACTCCATGAAAGAAGGAGAACTCGTTTTTAACAATGAGCCGATTATGAGGGTGGAGGCACCCCTGGTAGAAGCTCAGCTGATTGAAACGGCTTTGCTCAACATTGTGAACTATCAAACATTAATCGCAACAAAGGCTGCCCGGATTAAAGGCGTCATTGGTGATGAAGTTGCGCTTGAATTCGGAACAAGACGGGCGCACGAAATGGATGCGGCCATGTGGGGAGCGAGAGCAGCCTTAATCGGCGGCTTTAGCGCGACAAGCAATGTAAGAGCCGGAAAGCGCTTTAATATCCCGGTTTCCGGCACACATGCGCATGCGCTTGTGCAGGCTTACCGCGATGAATATACAGCTTTCAAAAAATACGCGGAAACACATAAGGACTGCGTCTTCTTAGTTGACACGTATGACACGCTTCGTTCAGGCATGCCTAACGCGATTAGGGTTGCCAAGGAATTCGGCGACCGCATTAATTTCATTGGCATCCGTCTGGACAGCGGCGATTTGGCGTACCTGTCAAAAAAAGCCCGGAAAATGCTTGATGAAGCAGGATTTACAGACGCGAAGGTGATTGCTTCAAGCGATTTGGATGAGCACACTATTATGAATTTAAAGGCTCAGGGAGCGCGCATTGATGTCTGGGGTGTCGGTACGAAGCTGATCACTGCCTATGACCAGCCGGCTCTCGGCGCAGTTTATAAACTCGTTGCCATTGAAGAAGACGGGAAAATGGTCGACACGATCAAAATTTCGTCCAATCCTGAAAAAGTGACGACGCCGGGCAGAAAGAAAGTCTACCGCATTATTAATCAGTCCAACCATCATTCTGAAGGCGACTATATTGCGCTTTATGATGAGCAGGTGAATGATCAGAAGCGGCTCAGAATGTTTCACCCGGTTCATACATTCATCAGCAAATTTGTCACGAATTTTTATGCGAAGGATCTTCATGAGCTGATTTTTGAGAAGGGTATTCTTTGCTACCAAAACCCTGAGATTTCAGACATACAGCAGTATGTGCAGGATAACCTCAGCCTGCTTTGGGAGGAATATAAGAGAATCAGCAAGCCGGAGGAATACCCGGTTGATTTAAGCGAGGACTGCTGGAGCAATAAAATGCAGCGGATCCACGAAGTGAAAAGCAGAATTGAAGAAGAGCTTGAGGAAGAATAAAGAAAAACTGGCCTTTCGTTCGCGAAGGGCCAGTTTTCTTTATGTATATATTATTTTTCATGTTTAGACAATTTTCGTCAAATTATTTGATATACTTAGGGGTGAAAGCCGCGCGTATTGTAAGGGGGATAAATCAATGAGGGTGTTTGTTGCAAGACAGCCTATTTTTAATAGAAAAGAACAGGTTGTTGCTTATGAACTGCTGTATAGAGAAAGCGAAGAGAACGTGTATAGCGCTAAAGACGGCGATCAGGCAACAACAGATTTGGTGATCAACAGCTTTTTAAACATCGGAATTGAGAAGCTGACGGAAGGGAAACGCTGTTTTGTTAATTTTACGGAAAGCCTGATGTTTTCGAATCTTCCCACCTCCTTCAATCCGAAACAGCTTGTCATTGAAATCCTTGAAGATATACCGATCACGCCGGCCCTCATTTCTAGATGCAAAGAATTGAAAAAAATGGGGTATATGCTGGCGCTTGATGATTTTTATGCAATAAACCCGCAAGATGAGGACTTACTGGAAAAACTCATGAGCTATATTGATATATTGAAAATTGATTTTCTCAAAACAACACGAATGGAACGCAGAACAATTTTGCAAACCTACGGCTGTCGCGGCCTGATTTTTTTAGCGGAAAAAGTAGAGACCCGAAAAGAATATAAACAGGCGGTCCAAGACGGCTTTCAATTATTCCAAGGCTACTTTTTCAGCGAGCCGCGCATCATCAGCGGGCATGACCTATCGACTCATTTCTATTCTTACTATGAACTGCTTAACGAACTGAGCAAAGAGCAGCCTAACATAAAGCGTGTGACAGAGTACATAGAGCGGGATTTATCACTGTCCTATCAAATTTTAAAATTTTTAAACTCATCCCACAGCCGTTTGAGCCAGAAAATTGAAAGCATTCAACAGGCCATTATGCTGCTGGGATTTAATGAAATCAAACGGTGGATATATATTCTTTCCTTTAAGGATTTAAGCAGGAAAGGGCATTCCAGCAAGCACGAAATCATTAAGATTTCTTTGATAAGAGCAAAGCTTTGCGAACTGCTGGCGAGAAAGACATCCCGGCCGCAGCCTGCTTCTTATATGCTGATCGGAATGTTTTCTCTCATAGACACCCTCCTGCATAGAGAAATAGAGGAAATTGTTCAAGAGTTGCCTTTAAAAGATGAAGTCGGGCAAGCATTATTAGGCCATCAAAACGACTACTACCAAATGCTTGAGCTTGTGAAATTAATTGAAAGCAACAACTGGGACACTTGCTCGGAATTAGGCAATCAACTCGACAAAGATGAAGCGTATGAATGTTATCTTGAGGCTCTGGAATGGTGTCATAATCTTATGGACGCAAAATGATTGCGGTCCTCTGACCACCGCAAAGCAAGAATCATTCGGCTTTGCGTTCCGATAAGGCTGATGTAGATGCCGTCGGGATTAAAGACCGTATCCACTTCATGCCGGACGCCCATTTGTTTGATCAGGCGCCTTATGGTTTGTTTATCGGACTGCTCGGCTGCGGTCAGAATGCGGCGCGAGAGCTCCCGCGAGCCCGCAATGCGGCCGAGAACGAGCTGGGCATCCGCAAATATCCCCGCGGCCTGCTTCGCTGAACGGATAAAGGTATCAATATTGTTGGCAGGAGCGGGCGGACGGCGTACCTCATACGGATACACGTAAAACCAGGGATAACGATATCTCATGGGAGCACCTCACACAAAAGGGATGTTTCTATATGTATAGATCCCTAATTGCCGAATATGACAAAGCGAAAAGGCCACAACTTTAGCGTTGCGGTCTTTTTCGGTGTTTGTCGGTCAGGAAACGCCAAGAATCGCATATTCAATTTTGAAAATACGGTATGAAGGACTATAGTCTTGCTTAGTGAAAATGCGAAACACGTTAAAATCAAGGGAATTAAGAATCTTTCTCAATTTGAGCAGAAATAAACGCTCTTTCGCATAGAGAGATAGTCCCGTTCTTGTTGTGATTCCTTTGAGTATAAGGGCCTATTGAGATTTGCGGTGTCACGCAGGACTTTTTTGTATACTTTTCGGTGAAAAATGAGCCGAAAGCAGATACACTATTAGTAACAGATCAAATACCTAGGACTCGTTCACCATACACAATTCATTGATCTTTCAAAAAAAGGAGTGTGGAAACGATGGAAAAGAAACTTGAAGAAGTAAAACAATTGTTATTCCGACTCGAACTTGATATTAAAGAAACGACAGATTCATTACGAAACATTAACAAAAGCATTGATCAACTCGATAAATACAATTATGCAATGAAAATTTCGTGAAAAAGACTTGGAAACAAGTCTTTTTTTTCGTTCTACCGATACAATAAATGGATAAAGTATTATATGATTGTTAAAAAACGAAAAACCTGCTGTCCTTTAAATGTCCCATTTAGTAAAATGGAATGGGAGGGGGGAAGTCGTTATTGAGCAGATATGTTTAGATTCTGTCCGGATCAAGGAGAAAATGAAGGAGATTGTTAAGCAAAACATATTTAACGAAGATTTGTCACAACTTCTTTACTCATTTATTGATGCTAAAGAAACATTCTCCTTTGCTGAATCCGCAATCTTACATTATGTTGTTTTTGGAGGGGAGAATTTAGATGTTGCAACAAGGCTTGGCGCGGGAATAGAAATTCTCATTCTTTCATCAGATATTATGGATGATCTTGAAGATGAAGATAATCACCATGCATTATGGATGAAAATTAATCGTTCAGAGTCGTTAAATGCAGCACTTTCCTTGTATACAGTAGGATTAAGAAGTATTTATTCATTAAATAACAATCCTCTAATTTTTAAATATGTTTTAAAATACGTAAACGAGGCCATGCAAGGTCAACATGACGATATCACTAATAAATCTAAAACAGAAGATGAAAGTTTAGAAGTAATTAGATTAAAATGTGGAAGTCTGATTGCACTAGCAAATGTAGCAGGTGTTTTATTGGCTACAGGAGAATATAATGAAACAGTTGAAAGATATTCCTACTATAAAGGGATTATAGCTCAAATTTCTGGAGATTATCATGTTCTTTTATCCGGAAAACGCAGTGATATTGAAAAAAAGAAACAAACACTGATTTACTTATATCTTAAGCGATTATTTAATAATGCTTCGGAAGAATTATTATACTTATTTTCACATAAAGATTTATATTATAAAGCATTATTAGAAAAAGATAAATTCGAAGAAAAATTAATTAAGGCAGGAGTTACTCAATACATTTCGGTATTATTGCAGATATACATACAGAAATGTTTTTCTGCTATAGAACAATTAAATTTAGAAAAAGAAAAAAAAGAGTTAATAAAGGAAGGCTTATTGAGTTATAAAAAGGGGGATAAAGATGCAAGACCTAATTAACTACTTTTTAAATTATCCTGAGGTTTTAAAAAAATTGAAAAATAAAGAAGCCTGCCTTATAGGTTTTGATGTGCAAGAAACTGAAACAATAATTAAAGCTTATAATGATTATTATTTGTCTGGCCCAATAACCCGTGAATGGGATGGTTAATAGGTGGATTTACATTGAAGAACTTAATAAAAAAATTCACATTAGCTGTAATTGTGTTGAGCATCCTCTATATATTCTATATAACTTATATAACTATGAATGGAATTATTATTGGGACTAAGGTTCTTAAAAATGATAAAAGTCAATTTGTGATAGAAGAAATATCAGAGTCTTCATATGGACAATTTGTTGGTTTGAGACAGGGAGATATCATATTAAAAATTAATGAAGAAAAACCTTCAGACAAACATTTGAAATGGGGATATTTGAGTCATATTAACAGTCTGGATATTTTGAGAAGTGGAAAAAAGATTCATCTCAAAGATTTTGATTTAGTTACTCTAAATAGACCTTATAGTTTTTTTCTGTTCGTACTTCCTTTGGTTTTTTATTTTTTAAGCATAATATGTATTTTTTATATACTTAAGGTAAATAAAATAAGAAGATCATTTGCTGGTTATATTCTTATTCTATTGTTATTAGACATTTCTATTGCTTATATAAGTGCAGGCGGACCATTTAGAGGACATAGAATCAATCGGTATATTAACTTGTTTACTTTTATATCTTCTCCTATTCTTTATCTTCAATTTATCCAAGGATATCTTAAAGAAATAGGAAAAGCTTTTTTGAATAGAATCTATTTTCTTTATATCATACCAATATTTAATGTTGGAATTGAGTTTTTCCGAGCCTATTTACAAGTTGATATTGATTTTTTAGCGACTGTTAACTTGGTTTCTTTTGCAATATTGACTCTATTTGCTTTTTCGTCGATATACTTTCATCTTAATAAATATAAATATGCTGAGCATTCGTTTATTCTTAAATTATTAATTTTAACAAACACTCTATCATTTGCTCCATTTTTGATATTTTATGTTCTTCCAATAATATTTACTGGTAATTATGTTTTCCCTGCATTAGTCTCTGCATCATTACTGGTACTTATTCCGTTTGGTTTAGTGTATCAATTTGTAGCGAATAAAATGTTTGATATAGAGTTTATTTTAGGAAGAATGAGATATTACGCTCTCCTTGCTATGATACCAACTCTATTTATAGTTGGAGCATTAGTTTGGTTAGATGTAATGAAAATTCAGATGAACCCTGTGCGTCAAACTGTATTTTTTTTCGTTGTCATGTTCGCTGTCTTTTATTTTAAAGAGGTCATGGATTTTAAATTTCGTTTAAAACGTTTCTCCGAAAAATTCAACTATCAGGACAGTATTTTTAAATATACTCAGCTAATGAGGGGGGTAACTTCTCTTCAACAAGTTTTTAAAGAACTGAAAAATACTATACTGGATGTTTTGCTTGTAAGCAAAGCTTATACCTTTGAGGTTACTCCTGATCACAAAGTGATATTTTTAGATAAACATGAAATTGGACCGGACTGGCATTTTTATCAAGAGGAATTTGAAAACGTAACTTCAGAAATCGGGAAAATTATTGAAGTCAATCAGGGTTTTCTTATGAAAGTTGGTGAACGAGGCGGAAGTTCTTATGTTCTGCTTTGTTTATCTAATATTAACACTCCTCGGCTAACACGGGATGAGATATCATGGTTGAAAACACTGTCTTTCTATACAAGTGTGTCCATGGAAAATGTCATGCATATTGAGGAGCTCATGGAACATTTGAAGGACTTAAAACAAGAGGAAACCAACCCCATCTGGCTGAAAAAGCTAATGTTTGCAATCGAAGAAAAACAGCGTTCAGGACTCGCCCGCGATCTCCACGATTCGGTTCTTCAGGATTTGATCTCCTTAAAACGCCAGTGTGAGCTGTTTTTGGGTGATTTTAAGAAGGGTGATAATCCGTGCCGTGAAGAGGTACAGGACAAGCTTGTACAGATGAATGAGCAGATGTCTGATGTGATTTCGATGACGAGGGAGACGTGTCATGAGCTGCGGCCGCAGCTTCTGTATGATCTTGGATTGGTGAAGGCGCTGTCGAAGCTGGTGGCGCAGCAGCAGGAGCGGGTTCCGTTTCATATCCGTTTAAATACTGGGAGATTTACGGCTTCCCTTGATCTGGATTCGCAGCTGAATTTGTACCGGATCATTCAAGAGTTTCTGTCTAATGCGGTTAAGCACTCTCAGGCGACGGATGTGCTGATTATGCTCATCAGTATTCAAAACAAAATCGTTCTTCATTATGAGGACGATGGCGTAGGGTTTGATCAAGATAAAAATACTGAGCATTCTATGAGCATGGGGCTTTCTGGCATTAAGGAGAGAGTCAGGGCTTTAGATGGGCGCCTTCGGATTGAAACAAGTGAAGGAAAGGGCTTTAAGGCTGATATTGAAATCGAATTGTAATGGATTTATAACGGAAACGACTTGGCACAGGCCAAGTCTTTTTTATAAAATGGAAAAGAGTGAGTAAAAGGGAGGAAAACATGAAAAAGATACTAGTGATTGATGACCATCCGGCTGTCATGGAAGGCACCAAGACAATTTTGGAAACGGATTCGAATTTGTCTGTTGATTGTCTCAGTCCTGAACCGAGCGAACAGTTTATCAAGCAGCATGATTTCTCGTCATATGATCTCATTTTAATGGATCTGAATTTAGGCGGCGAGGTCAATGGGATGGAGCTTTCTAAACAGATTTTACAAGAGAATCCTCATTGTAAAATTATCGTGTATACCGGTTATGAGGTCGAGGATTATTTCGAGGAAGCGATTCGTGCGGGTCTGCACGGTGCCATCAGCAAAACGGAATCTAAAGAAAAGATCACCCAATACATATACCACGTACTCAACGGAGAAATTTTAGTCGATTTTGCTTACTTTAAACAGCTGATGACTCAGCAAAAAACAAAGCCGGCTCCTTCCTCTCAAAAAGAACAAGATGTGCTCACACCTAGAGAATGCCTGATTCTTCAAGAAGTTGAAAAGGGATTTACAAACCAAGAAATCGCAGATGCCCTTCATTTAAGCAAGCGGTCCATTGAATACAGCTTGACATCGATTTTCAATAAGCTGAATGTCGGTTCCCGGACGGAAGCGGTTTTGATTGCGAAATCAGACGGTGTACTTTAAATTAGGGGGGGTGTAATGATGGATACGAAACACACATTGCTTGAAGCGCTTGGTATTGAGATTGTTGAAAACACAGCGGAACGATGCATTGCGGTTATGCCGGTGGATCATCGGACGGTGCAGCCGTTCGGATATTTGCATGGGGGCGCTTCAGTGGCCCTAGCAGAAACCGCGGCGAGCGCAGGTGCACAGAACCTGATTGATCATTCAACACAAGCTTGTGTCGGTTTGGAGATTAACGCCAACCATTTAAAATCTGTAAAGGAAGGAACGGTAAAGGCGGTAGCCGAGCCCGTTCATATCGGCAGAACGACGATTGTCTATCACATTCACATATATGACGAGCAAGAGAGGCTGATCTGTATATCCAGATGCACACTGGCTGTCATCAAGAAATAAAAAAACAGCCGGAACTCTGCCTGTCCGGCTGCTTATTTTTATAAATAAGAATCCTCTTTTCGTTTAATCACAAAGTTTCTGATTCCGTTATAGTCATCCTGTACGCTTCTCTCATCAAGCTTGACGCCGGAGTTATACGCAGCACGGCAGATCAAGTGCCCGCCGATAGGCGACGTAATAAAGATAAAGAGAATCCCAAGCAGGATTTTAGCGGAGAGCTCCCCCGTCACAAACCACAAATAGAAGAAGACACCGAGCAGAATCATATTGACACCTAATGTTGAGCCTTTAGAAGCAGCATGAGCGCGTGTAAACACATCGGGAAGGCGAAGTACGCCAAATGAAGCAATGAGGCATACAAGAGCGCCCAGCAATATGAATACAGCCACAACGACTTTAGCGGTTTCGATCATTTTCGATAATCTCTCCTTTCTCCAGGAACTTGGAAAATGCGATCGTTCCGATAAACGATAAAATCCCCAGCAGCAAAATAATATCCAAAAACGCACTTGTTTTCAGCAAAATGGAGACAAGCGCCGTGATTGCGATCAGATTGATGCCGATTGCATCCAGAGCCACGACCCGGTCAGGCACAGTCGGCCCTTTAATGACACGAATGACATACAAAAAGGTAGACACTGCCATAATGCCGAGCGCGATTTGCAGGATCAGCGTAAACATCAGCGGCTCACCTCCTGTATGGCTTTTTCAAATGACTCCCGAATGTCAAAAATTGCTTTTTCTGCATCCTCGATATCCATTGCATGAATATAAAGTATTGTTCTGTCATCTGAAATATCCATCACCAAGGTTCCCGGCGTTAATGTAATGAGCAGAGAAAGCAGGGTGATTTCCCAGTCCTTCGTCAGTTCAGTTTTAAAAGCAAAAATACCCGGTCTGATATTCAGTTTTGGAGATAAGACTGATTTCATCACACTGACATTGGCAAGGTACAGTTCCTTTATAAAAATGAAACAGAGCTTGATAATAGAAATCAATTTCCATAGATAAAACTGGCGAGTGAAAAAGCGCCGGAAGAAAAAGAGAGAGAGCATTCCCAGAATATAGCCTGTAATGAATCCTGCGGCGCTTGGACTGTTGCTTAAGAACATCCAGCAAAAAGCGAGAAACACATTTAATAAAATTTGAAATGCCATGCGATCTACTCCTTCAGAACAGCTTCGATATATTTTTCCGGATTCAGCAGCGTCTCGGCCGCTTGATCAACGTAAGGCGACACCCATTCTGTACCCAACCCGAAGAGAAGAGACAGCAAGAGAAAAATAGCTGCCGGATAAAGAAGTCCTTTAGCTGTTCGATGATTTGGTTTTGGCGTTTCTTTTTCTTCGCCCCAAAACGCATGTATAAAGATCCTCAGCACAGAGTACAGTACGAGCAGACTCGAAAGCAGAATCAGCATGGATATCGTAAATTCACCTTCTGCGAAGCCGCCCTCTGCAATTTTAAATTTGCCGACAAATCCGCTCAGTGGCGGAATGCCTGCAAGAGAAATAGCAGAAATGAAAAACATCCATCCAAGAACAGGATAGCGTTTGATCAGCCCGCCCATTTTATGCAGGCTCGCGGTTCCAGTCAATGCGATCAGCGTACCTGCCAGCATGAACAAAGCGCCTTTAATCAGCATATCGTGAATCAGATAGTAGATCGCGCCCTGAATGGATGCGGGGGTGTGTACTGCCACACCGAACAAAATCACGCCGACAGCGGTAATAATGTTATAGATCACAATTTTCATGACATTCGAATAAGCGAGTGAACCGATCACACCGAAAATCACAGTCAGCGCCGCCAGCCAAATCATCAGCTGATGGGTAAAGGCGGTATCGTGAATAAAAATCAATGTGAAAACCCTCGTAATCGCATATAATCCGACTTTTGTAAGCAAAGCGCCGAACAACGCGGAGATTGCCGCCGGTGGCGCGTAATAAGAGCCTGGAAGCCAAAAGTAGAGGGGGAAAATTCCGCCCTTCATGCCAAATACCAAAAGCAGCAGGACACCAATCACAGTGATCAGCCCGGTTTGTCCTGATTCGCTGATTTTCACGCTAAGATCCGCCATGTTTAACGTACCGGTTACCGCGTATAAAAAACCGACACCTATGACGAACAGGGCAGACGACACAATATTAAACACAATATATTTAAGGGATTCGCGCAGCTGAATTTTTGTGCCGCCTAATACAATCAGCATATAGGAAGCAATAAGCAGAAGCTCAAAAAATACGTACATATTAAATAAATCGCCTGTTAAAAACGCTCCGCTGACGCCGGCAAGCAAGAACTGAACGCCGGAGTAGTAAAAGGAGCGCTCCCGTTTTTCACCGACAGAACGGAAGGAATAAAGCCCAACCAATAAACCGATGACCGCTGTTGTGAGAACGAGAAGGCTGGCGAATTGGTCTGCGGCAAGCACAATGCCGTACGGCGCTTTCCATCCGCCTAAGCTGAGTGTCTGGATGCCTTTTGTGAAGACAGTCTGTACAAGTATGCCGCTAATCACAATCCCGATGGCCGATGCCGCCGTGCTGAAGATTCTCATGAGCATAAGATTCTTCGTCATGAAAATCAGAAGAATAGCCGACAAAAGCGGGATCAGGATTGGCAAAATAACAAAATTATTCATGTTGATCATTTCCCCTCATTTGATCCATATCGTCCGATTTCAATTCCTGATAAGCGCGAAAGGCCATGACGAGGATGAATGACGTAACGCCAAAAGAAATGACAATTGCGGTCAAAATCAGGGCTTGCGGAAGCGGATCGACAAATGATTTGGCATGCTCGCTCAAAATCGGAGCGGCGCCTTTCTTTAATCCTCCCATAGTCAAAAGCATTAAATGAACGCCATGGCTTAACAGTGCTGTTCCGATAATGACGCGAAGCAGGCTTTTAGACAGCAGCAAATACGTGGCAGCCATAAAAATAATACCGGCTAATACAGCCATTAAGATTTCCATTATTCTTCCTCTCCAATCGTTTGAATAATGGTCATCGTTATGCCTACGACAACAAGATAAACGCCTAAATCAAATATCGTCGCTGTGGCGAGCTCCGTTTTCCCAAGGATCGGCAGCTGAAAGTATCCGAATGTGTGGGTTAAAAAAGGAGCTCCGAAGACAAAGGAGCCAACGCCTGTTAATACAGCGAGCAGAAGGCCGGCTCCCGCGACATAAATGAAATTGACCGGCAAAAGGGAACGCACGGTTTTTAAATCATATGCCAGAAGCAAGAGAACGATGGAAGAGGACGTGATCAGTCCGCCGACAAAGCCTCCTCCGGGCGCGTTATGCCCTGATAAAAATAAATAGAAAGAGAAAAGCAAAATGATAAAGGATACAAGCTTTGTCGCGGTTTGAAGAATCAAGTCATTTGTTTTTTGTTCATTCACCGCTTTTCCCCTCCTCTTTTACTTTTGTTTTAATCATGCTGTAAATGCCGAGAGCGGCTATCGTTAATACCGTAATTTCAAACATTGTATCAAATCCCCTGAAATCAACAAGAATGACATTGACGACATTATCTCCTCCGCCGAGATCGTGGCTGTGTTTGACAAAGAAGGACGCAATGCTGTCTTTTGTCCGCTGGCTTGAGGATGCGATACCGAGCAGAGTAACGATAATACCGACGCCTAAAGAAATGATAAAATTCGTCATCCGGAACGTTCTCGTTTTTGTTTTCAGCCTCAGTTTCGGCAAATGGTAGAAGCAAAGCAGAAACAGTGCCACAGAAATCGTTTCAATGACGAGCTGAGTCAATGCCAAGTCCGGCGCTCTGAAAATGACAAAAAACAATGCAAGTGTATAACCGACAACACCGAGTGCAATGATCGCCGTTAGTCTTGACCTAGCAAAAACAGTCGCCACTGTGGCGCTGATCATGACAAGCGTCAAAATGATTTCGTATACGCCGATTTTAGCCATACCTTCCGTTTTAAATGAAAATCCGCCTTTAATGGCAAAAGCTCCGCCTATCAGAATGATGAAACCAGCGAAGATATACAGCAAATAATCTCTTAAAAACCCGGTCATATATTGTTTTGTGACCCGGTAAGAGCCTTTCTCCATCAGAGTCAAAAGCTTATCGTATAACCGGTTGAGTGTGAGTTTCGAAGGAAACAGTTTATAGATTCCCTTCCACTTATTCAGCGACAAATAACCAATTGTTCCGATCACAACAATACCCGCAGTCATGAGCAATTCCGTTGTAACCCCATGCCACTGTGAAATGTGAACGTGGAATTTCTCATGGCCGTCCAGCAGTGTCGGATAGATTGAGTTCATCGCAGGCTCTATCAGGCTGTACGACAATATATTCGGGAAAAAGAAGAGACTGACAGCCAAAGCGACAAGAATGACCGGTGGTACGAGCATGCCGACAGGCGCTTCGTGAGCCTGTTTTTCAAGCTGTTCAGGCTGGTAACTTCCTCTGAATGTTTTAAACAGCAATTTCATGCTGTAGATAAACGTAAATACACTTCCGATCCAGGCGAGAACAGGGAACAGAACGCCCCATGTCTGCACGTTGAACAGGTCGAAATGTGTCACGCGAAGCATGCTTGTGAAAAACATTTCTTTACTCAAAAATCCGTTAAACGGCGGTAGGCCGGCCATTGAAAATGTCCCGATTAAGGAAATGGTAAATGTAATCGGCATAATCGCCATCAGGCCGCCTAGCTTCCGGATATTCCGTGTGCCTGTTTCGTGATCGATAATCCCGACTGCCATAAACAAGCTTCCTTTAAAAGTAGCGTGGTTGATTAAATGGAAAATGGCAGCCATAGCGGCAACTGTATAATATTCTGTATGGCCGTAATGAAGGGCCGCAGCACTGACTCCGAGCATGGAGATGATCATGCCGAGCTGGCTGACGGTTGAAAACGCCAAAATCGATTTTAAATCAGTTTGTTTCACGGCATGGAATGAACCCCAAACCATCGTAAAGAGGCCAACGAGGGACACGATCCAAAACCACTGAGCTGAAAAGGCGAAAATAGGACTGAATCTCGCAATCACATAAATGCCGGCTTTTACCATAGTGGCTGAATGGAGATAAGCGCTGACAGGCGTCGGAGCTTCCATCGCGTCAGGGAGCCAGATGTAAAAAGGAAATTGCGCTGATTTCGTAAAAGCCCCTAATAAAATGAGAATCATAGCCGGGATAAACAATTCGTGGCCGGCAATTAATTGAACCTGATGAACCATCTCTCTAATACTGAAGGAATCCGTTATCAAATAAAGGAGAATAAATCCGCCGAGCATGCACAGCCCGCCGCTGACCGTAATCAAAAGTGATTTGGCTGCGCCATAGCGCGACTTTTCCCGCTTATACCAATAGCCGATCAGCAAAAAGGATGAAAGGCTTGTAAGCTCCCAGAACATGTAGAGAACCATGACATTGTCTACTAGAACGACGCCGAGCATGGCGCCCATGAACATCAATAAGTAGACATAAAAGGGCCCAAGCTGTTCTTTTTCTTTCGATAAATAAAAAATGCTGTAAAGAGTGACTAAAGAGCCAATGCCTGTGATCAGTAAGGCGAATAATAACCCGAGGCCGTCTATATAAACGGTAAAGTTAATGCCGAGTGACGGAATCCACTCTAATACCGATCGAAGTGTTTCTCCAGATTGTGTCATCCTGATCATTGGGAGAAAGTATATAAACAGCAAGACGGGCAGGATCAACACAAACCAGCCCGTATGCACTCTTTTTGCGTATTTTGCCAAGAAGGGAATGATAAAAGCAAATAAAAAAGGCGATAAAATAGCAAGATGTAAGAGCTGCAAAGATAAGACCTCCTTTTCTCGTTCTCAATTGAAAAATGCGCTATGTATGAAATATACGGTCAAACGACCTAGTCAAATTATATCGCACTTTTCTGCAAGCTGCCACGCTTCGAACTGCTGTAATGGGTTTTTATGAGTTCTTTTGACCTCAAAATAAGTCTAACAAAAAAGAGGTTATTTGTATATTTAAAATCAATCCTGATCAAGCTGAAGGAAAGGAGCTGGTCATGTGAAAAGAAAAGTCGTGATGTGCTCAGGTTTATTCTGCTCAGTATTTGCAGGGGCATTCATGTTGAATCAATATGACGGGCGCAGCGGTGTGGCGGCTAGTGATGAGTGGGAGCTGTATTTACTGGAGCACCACCTGTCAGCCAGAATGAGTGAGACGGAATCAAAGGATCTGCCGTTTGGTCCCCGAGAGTATATTCGGATTGTGAATAAATAAAAAAAGAGTTCCGCATAAAACGGAACTCTTTCTGTTTATGAAGTGAAAAAACGAAGCAGCACTGTCGCGCAAATAACTGTGCCTGCACCGCCGAGACGGGTTGAAATTTGGGCAAACGGCATAAGGCCCATTCTTCCTGATGCCGATAAAATGGCAACATCACCCGTTCCGCCGAGGCCGCTGTGGCAGCAGGTAACGATTGCGGATTCAACCGGGTACATGTTCATCAGCTTGCCTACGAAATATCCAGAACCAATCATCGCGATAACAACTGAAATACAAATGATAACAAACGGAATAGAAATCACAGACGCTACGTCATCCAACGGAATAAAGAGGATGCCGAGACCGACCATCAGCGGCCATGTAAAGCTTGAAGAAATAAACTTATAAAGCTGGTAAGCGCCTTCTTCCATTTTTTTCGGAAGAATATTCGCATACTTGACAGCCGCAGCTGAAATAATCATTAAGATCGCGCCCGGGATGAAGATGAATTTCTCCAATAACCCGCCAAAAATAAAGAATGTACACGCGAGCAGAACTCCTGCTCCCATTAGTTTAAAATCAATTTTTGCTTCGGCTTCTTTTTGATTGAAAATCTCATTTGCTTTTTTAGATTTTACGAGACGTCCGTTCCCATTTAGATCTGGACGCTTATCGCCAAGCTTTTTCATTAAGGCTGCACATATGATAGCAAAAACATTTCCTATAATTGCGGCTGGAACCAGCTGAGACACAAATACATCAGCGGATGAGCCCAGTATTTGTGAATAGGCGATTGAAAGCGGCAAAATTCCTTCACCTATTCCCCCGGCAATAATTGGGACAACAACAAAGAAAAAGGAATCATAGGCACTATAGCCAAAAATAAATCCGACAAGGATGCCGGCTGTAACGGCCGCGATCGTTCCTGCAACCAGTGGAACGAACATTCTGATAAACCCCTGTATTAAAACAATTCTGTTCATACCGAGGATACTTCCCACAACAAGGCAAGCGATATAGAAATAAAGGAAGTTAGACGTTTTCATCAAGTTGGTTACAGCGTCTAAAGATGTTGAATTCAGTACATTGTAAAAGACTAAAAATGAAGGAACAAACAAAGATAAAATAGCAGGGCCGCCAATATCCTTCAATATCGGTATGCGTTGGCCTATGTCTCCGAGAAACACACCAAGAATCATAATGATGGCAAACCCGCCAAGCATATTTGCCGGCAGCTCATTGTAATAGGCTGCAAGAATAATAATAACAGCTAATACTGTGTATAATGGCAGAGGAATCACACCGATTTCCCAAGACCAGATTTTTTGAAACAGGTTTTTCCCCTGTGAGTCTTTTTGCTCAGGTGAAATTGTCCCCGTTTTTGGAATTGCTCCCATGTCATACACCCCCATGTATTGTTTGTTACAGTCTACAAGAAAGCGTTAACACTTCATATTTTTTTAAGTTAAAAAACTAATAAACAATTAAAATAAGGGGGTCTTTTGGATTAGAAAAAAACCCTGAGAATCGTCTTCCCAGGGGAGAATGTTTTATCTTTTTCCTTTAATATAAGGCACGCCATTGGCTTTTGGCGCATCTGCCCGCCCGATAAAGCCGGTTAAAGCGAGAATCGTTAAGACATAAGGAGCCATCAGCATATACACATTTGGTATGTCTTTAAAAAGAGGGAGCAGCGATCCAATGATGCTTAAGCTTTGGGCGAATCCGAAAAACAGGGCGGCCCCCAGTGCTCCGATCGGATGCCATTTTCCGAATACAAGCGCTGCCAGGGCGATAAAGCCTTGCCCGGAGATGGTAGAGTGCGTGAAATCAAGCGCAATTGTGGAGGCATATACGCCGCCGCCGAGACCGCCAAACAATCCGCTGATCATCACGCCGATGTAGCGCATTTTATATACGTTGATTCCCATCGTATCGGCCGCCATCGGATGCTCTCCGACAGAACGGATACGAAGGCCGAACGGCGTTTTGAACAAGATAAACCAGGAAATAAAGGCAAGTGCTATTGCAAGAATAGACGTATAATAGACATCCGAAAAGAAGATCTTTCCCAAGACGGGAATATCGCCCAAACCGGGGATTTTCGTCTTATAAAAAGGCTCTGGAATTTTGTCTGTCTGCGCTTTGCCGTAGATCAGTTTGACGATAAATAAAGTTGCCCCAAGCGCCAGCATGTTAATGGCGACACCGCTGACTGTCTGGTCGGCGCGAAACGAAATCGCCGCTGCCGCGTGAATCAGTGAAAACAGGGCGCCTGCTGCCATGGCGGCAAGGAGCGAAAGCCAAGGTGCGGCGGCACCTAATTCCGGACCAAAAAATAAATTAAATAACACGCTGGTGAACGCCCCGATAATCATGAGGCCTTCTAGACCGATATTTACCACACCTGATCTCTCGGAAAACACGCCGCCGAGAGCAGTTAAAATAAGCGGGGCCGCATAGACGAGTGTGGCAGGGACAATGATAGATAAAATCTGCACAATGTCCACTTAGTTCGCCCCCTTTTTCTTCAATTTGCCCATGACGAAACGAATCGCATAGCTTGAAGCCACAAACAGAATAATAATGGCAATCACAATATCAACGACCTCTGATGGAACGCCTGATTCAATCGGCATATTTAATGCGCCGATTTTCAGCCCGCCAAGCAGGCATGCAGCCAGTACAATGCCGACGGCTGTGTTTCCCCCGAGAAGAGCGACAGCGATACCGTCAAAGCCTACGCCGGTAAATGCGCCTTTCACTGCTGCGTATTCAAATGTTCCTAGGCCCTCCATGGCTCCGGCAAGGCCTGCAAAAGCGCCGGAGATAAGCATGGAGGTCATGATATTCTTCCGCACGCTCATGCCGGCATACTGGGAAGCGTGCTGGTTAAACCCGACCGCCCGGAGCTCAAATCCCTTTGTAGTTTTGTTGATGATAAACCACATGATAACTGCTCCGAGAAGGGCAACGATGATTCCCAAATGCAGCCGTGAGTAATCGGTGATCTGTTCAAGAAAAGGAGAGCGGAGGGAGGCGGATTCGTGAATTTTCCCCGTCTTGTCCTGATGATCTGTCAAAACGTTTGAAATGATGTAATTGGTCATGTGCAGCGCGATATAATTCATCATAATGGTGACAATGACTTCATGAACGTAAAATCGCGCTTTCAAAATGCCGGGAATTAACCCCCATAATCCTCCTGCAGCTGCCGCTGTAATCAATGCGAGCGGCAAGTGAATATATGCCGGTCCGTCAAACGCCGTACCGACCCAAACCGCTACTGTCCAGCCGACGAGCAGCTGGCCCTCGACGCCGATATTAAAGAGTCCGGTTCGGAATGCAAAGGCGACAGCCAATCCGGATAAAATATAAGGCGTAATTTGCCGGATTGTTTCTCCGACATAATAGATTTCTCCGAATATCCCATTCCACAAAGCCGAATATCCGCTGGCCACACTGTAGCCACTCACAAGCATAATCAACGCGCCGGCCGCAAGACCAAGGATGATTGCGATGAGCGGCACGAGTAAATGAGAGAGTCGTTTAACCATTTGCTTTCCCCGCTTCCTTTTGTGTGCTTCCGGCCATCAAGAGACCAAGCTCCTGTTCAGTGGTGTCCTGCGGATTAACGCTGGCGATAATGCGTCCTTCAAAAATAACGGCGATTCTGTCACTGAGATTCATAATTTCTTCAAGCTCAAACGAGAGGAGAAGAACGGCCTTCCCGGCATCACGCTGCTCAATGAGCTTTTTATGGACAAATTCAATGGCTCCGACATCAAGGCCGCGAGTCGGTTGGGCGGCGATTAATAAATCAGGATTTCGGTCTACTTCCCGCCCGATAATCGCTTTTTGCTGGTTTCCGCCTGACAATGCCCGCGCGTGTGTATATTCATCCGGCGTTCTGACGTCGTACTCAGTGATCAGGCTGCGTGCTTTTTTGTACATTTCGCCTTTATGTAAAACGCCCAATGCTGAATACGGCTTTTTGTAATAGCTTTGCAGCAGGATATTCTCTCCGATTGGAAAATCAAGGACGAGACCGTGTTTATGGCGATCCTGAGGAATATGCCCGATCCCGGATTCAGTGATTTTTCTTGGCGTCAGGTTTTGGATCTGTTTTCCGTTTAAGGTGATTGTTCCTGAATCTGTTTTGCGGAGTCCTGTCACCGCTTCGATCAGCTCTGATTGCCCGTTTCCGTCGACGCCGGCTATGCCGACTATTTCTCCCGCTTTGACAGAAAGAGACAAATCTCTGACTGTCTCTATTCCGCGGGTATCTTTTACAGTTATGCCGTCAATCGCAAGCACTTCCGCTCCCGGCTGAGCAGCTCTCTTTTCGGTTTTGAACGATACCTCACGGCCGACCATTAGACTGGCGAGTTCGTCTTGGTTTGTATCACGGACATCAAGGGTTTTGATGCCTTTTCCTTTACGGATAACCGTAACGCGGTCACAAATCTCCATAATCTCTTTCAGCTTATGGGTGATTAAGATGATGGACTTCCCTTCTTTGACCAGGTTCTTCATAATTTGCATCAGTTCCTTAATTTCATGAGGCGTCAAAACAGCCGTCGGTTCATCAAAAATCAGAATGTCGGCACCGCGGTAGAGGGTTTTTAATATTTCTGCGCGCTGCTGCATTCCGACTGATATGTCAGCTGCTTTTGCTTCAGGATGGATCTGCAGGCCGTATCGATCGGAAATGTCCTGCACCTCTTGGCCAGCACGCTTCCGGTCAATTCTGCCAAACTTCTTTGGCTCTTTCCCGAGAATAATATTTTCAGCAACTGTAAAGGTGTCAACAAGCATAAAGTGCTGGTGTACCATTCCAATTCCAAGGTCATTCGCTTTGTTCGGGCTGTTGATGTGCACCTTCTCGCCGCGCACCCGAATTTCACCCCGCTCCGGCTGATACAGTCCGAAAAGGACATTCATCAACGTTGATTTCCCCGCCCCGTTTTCACCGAGCAACGCGTGTATTTCGCCTTTTTTGACTTGAAGATTGATATTATCATTGGCGACGATACCAGGAAACTCTTTACGGATATTGAGCATTTCAATGACATATTCCATTGATTGACCGCTCCTTTTTTCAAAATAAAAGAAAAACAAGGGATAAGGGCTCGACCTCCTTATCCCTGCGATTCTTATTCAGCTTTGAAGGTTTTCAGCTCTTTCTCGGTTGCCGGGACTTCCAATCCGTCGATGATTTTTTTCTTCCATTTATCGACCGCTTTGATCACATCATCCGATAGATTTTGTTTAGATGGAGAAATGCCGACTCCGTCTTGATCAAGCCCGTAGGTAAGTGTTTCGCCGCCCGGGAACTTTCCGTCGCTCGCTTTTTTCGTTACATCTTCAACGACTGTATCTACTTTTTTCACCATGGAAGTGAGGGTGACGTTATCATCTGTTCCTTCTACCTGGCCTTCTGCGTATTGGTCTTTATCGACACCTATGACCCAGACATCGCGTTTTGGATCTTCTTTTTTCAGGTTTTTCGCTTCAGTAAAGACGCCTGTGCCAGTGGCGCCCGCAGAGTGATAAATAACATCTACGCCTGATTTATACATGCTTTCGGCGGTTGCTTTACCGACATCGGCTTTATCGAACCCCCCTGTGTATTTCACTTCCACAACGGCTTTAGGGTTAACTGCTTGCACGCCGGCACGGAAGCCGACCTCGAATTTTTTGATTAACTCTGATTCCATGCCGCCTACAAAGCCGATTTTTCCTGATTTGCTTGATAGGGCTGCGGCCACTCCGACGAGAAATGAGCCTTCCTGCTCTTTAAACGTAATACTTGCGACGTTGTCTTTATCGACAACAGCATCTATAATCGCAAAGTTTGTATTTTTGCGCTGGTCAGCAATTTCGCTGATTGAATCCTCCATTAAGTAGCCGACGCCGTAAATTAAGTCAAAATTCTCACGCGCCAATTTATTTAAGTTCGTTGTATAGTCTGCATCTGATTTGGATTGAAGATAGTCGTAACCGTTTTTGCCTTTTTTCAGCCCATTCTCTTTCCCAAAGGCTTGGATGCCTTCCCAGGCTGATTGGTTGAAGGATTTGTCATCCACTCCGCCTACGTCAGTAACCATCGCCACACTGAATTTGTTTTTGCCTTCGCCTGAGCCGCTGCTTTTTTCGCTGTTTCCGCATGCTCCTAATATGGTGCCTGCTGCGATCACAAGTGACATCGCCAATCCGATTTTTCGTTTATTCAAGATATAACCCCCCAGAAAAATTTGGTTCAAAGCTGATCCGGCCAGTCATGTGATGGGCTGTCCTGAACAATTTCTTATAATCGATAAAATTTTCTGATAATAACAAATGGAATGCGCTGAGACAGTTCTATTCTTCCCTGAATAAGCGTGGTGTGAGTATTTCCTTCGAAAGGCGGGGAAGAGAAGGATGCGGAAGGCGTTCCGGGCGGAAAACCGTGACATCGTTTTCTGAAGTAAGACTTATGACTTAGTTTTTCGGGATCAACTTACCAATCATAATTTATCATTTAACTAATAAGAAATAAATAGAATTTCGCATAATTTTTTAAAAAGTATCTATTTTTAGAATTGTTTGCTTAAAAATGTTGAAAGACCCTTTGTTATTCTTGTATAGCTTAACAACAATAGAATCAAGCATCTTGGCAAGAGATATGACAGGAAAAACGCACTGCTCAAAACAAGCAGTGCGTTTTCTTATAGATATTGCTTTATTCCGTTAAGGTTACTGTTGTTGACGTTGTACTGAAACACAGGTCTTCCGATCGTTCCGTACGCCATTTCTACATTCAGAACCTGTATATCTTCAAGAAACTTTAAGTATTTTCGTATGGATACTTGAGAGATTTCTGTGTGCTTTGCCAAGTCTTCTGTCGTAAAAGATTCATTTTCAAATGACTGGATACTGGACCAGATCAGCTTCAGCGTGCTTTTTGTCAGGCCTTTAGGAAGCTGCACTTTTTCTGTTGCTTCTTTCTTTTGAAAAAGCTCGGCGTCCAGTTCTTTTTGGCTCATGTTGCGATGGGTTGAATACACCTTTTGTTTTCGTCTGTAATCAGACAAAGCCGTTTGGAAACGTTCAAATTCAAACGGTTTGATTAAATAATCGACAGCTCCGTACCGAAGTGTTTTCTTGATCACGTCAAGCTCGCTGGCCGCTGAGATGACAATCACGTCAACCGCTTCATTTTGGGCTCTCAATTCCGTCAGCAGTTCCAGCCCGTTTTTTCCCGGCATATAAATATCAAGCAAAATGAGGTCGATATGATGCTCGCCTAAAATATGCAGAGCGCTTTGAAAGGAAGAAGCGATGCCTTTCAGCTGAAAGCCATCTATTTGGCTTAAGTATCGTTTATTTAATTCACCCACCATGGGGTCATCTTCAACTATTAGTACATTAATCATGATTTTCCTCCTTCGGTTCGTACGGGATGCGAATACTGAATGTCGTTCCTTCATTCTTTTCGCTTGTGAGGATCATTTGGCCTTTTAAATTTTCGATGCTTTGCTGTGTGAAATAAAGGCCGAATCCCCGATTTTTGCCCTTTGTTGAATAGCCTTGTTCAAATACTTTGGCTTGGTCTTCTTCAGACATGCCTGCTCCAGTATCGGTAATTTCAATATCAAGTATGCTGTTATGGAAGCGCATGGACATGGTGATTTGTTTTTTCGGCATATCGGCAACAGCGTCTAAGCCATTGTTGATGAGATTTCCGATGATTGTAATAAGCTCATGGATGACAGAAGGGTCTGCCGCGTTCGGGATGACACCGTTGCATTCAATATCAAGATTTGCGCCCTGTTCACGTATAAAGCTTTGCTTTCCGAGCAGAAAACCGGCCAGTACGGAGCTTTTGACATCATTTATAATTTCACTTGTTTCTGATTTTTGCTGTATGGCTATATCTTTAATATAATCTCCAAGATCATCATACTCTTTCAGCTGGACGAGACCTAATATCACATGCAGTTTGTTCATAAATTCATGAGACTGCGCTCTCAGTGCGTTTGCATACATTTTAACACCGGAAAGCTGTTCAGCTAAATGTTTTACCTCGGTCTTGTCGCGGAATGTTGCAATCGCTCCGACAGTTTGTCCTTTCAGCTGGATAGGAACTTCATTAAACACAAGCTCCAGCCCGTTAATGCGGGCGTCTCTGTCTTGAAGAGGTTTTTTTGTCTCAATGACCTTTTTCAAGCGGCTTTTCGGCAAGATGTCATCTACATCCTGATCAATGGGATTTGTGTTGATGCCCATTTTGACGAATAGGCGTTTTGCTTCCGCGTTGGCAAGTTTAATTTTGCCATGTTCATCGACAGCGAGTATTCCTTCCTTCGTCGATTCCAGCATCGCGCTCCGTTCTTCAAGCAGAGTCGCAATTTCATAAGGTTCAAGTCCGTACATGATATTTTTCACTGTACGGGCGACGATAACGGCTCCGATCACACCGACGAAGATGCTGACGCAAATAATAAAGTAAAGCGGCCGTAAGCTATGGCTGATCACTTCATCAATTTCATTTACGGTGATGCCGACCGCGACTGCACCGACTTGTTTTCCATTCTCCGCGTAGACAGGGACGAACGCTCTCTGCGATTTCCCGAGCGTGCCAGAGGCTGTGCTGATATGGACATGCCCTTTTAATACCTCGGACTCATCACCGCCTCTGAATTTTTTTCCGATTTTGCTCGGGTCAGGATGAGTTTTGCGGATACCGTTCATATCCATGACGACAACAAATTCCGTGCCGGTAATTTTCTGAACCCGCTTTGTGTAGCTCTGCAGTTCCTTTTGTTTTTTTCCGCTTTCTAAAGCAGCGGCTGTCATCGGCGCCTCAGCTACCATTTCAGCAGTCTGCAGCGCAGTGGCCTTTTCCTGATCTCTAATTCGTTTGGTGGTTTGGGCACCGACTGTAAAAAACGTAATGAGCAATGCGATTAATACAACGATACAAACAAATATGGTGAGTCTGGTTTGCAGTTTTAATGTTTTTTTCATATAAAACTTCCTTACGTTTTATGATTCCTGCGTACTACTTTACTCTCAAAATGCTGCTTTGTGAAGATTTGGGACCGTAATTCGTAAAAAGGAGAAAAAATGGAATAATTTATCTTGTCAATGTGTTTTAAGTCCTCCATAATAAATGAGGTAGATTATAGAAAGGGACTTTTTTATATGAAAAATACTTATTTGACAGGATATTTTCCGCTGATTGCGATCCTGCTTTTTAGTTCGTCCTTATCCATCTCAACTTCACTTTATGCGTTGAAGATGCTGTCTTCATTTGGAATGTATGATGGAATGCTCGATTATTTTTCAGAGAAAGGAATCAGGCTTGCGTTATTTGCTGCCTTTGCACTTTTATATTTTATGGTTCTGTCCGCTCTGAAATTAATTGCAAATACCGTGACCGAGCTGTCATTGCTGTTTTTTGCTAATGATCCGGAAGGGAACAACCTGAAAAAACTCAGAATGGGTTCCATGATTTATTTGGGCGGCGGGATTTTATCATTTGTGCTCTTGCAAAATGTCATTTGGATTGTAATCTGGTTTGCGGTCGTCACGCTCGCTTACTTTGTGTTTACCGTATACCGGATTTATTCGACGCTTTCTCTCATGTCATTAGTTGGATTCATTCTATTGGAACTGCTGTTTTGGTTTACCTTTGTTATCGGTATTCTGTTCATATTTATCAAGCTTTATAATAGCATAATGGCTAGCTTACCTGTGTAAGCTAGCCATTTCAGCGTTTGGTGGTCAGATTTGCGCTTCGTGCTCTATACGCAATGAAACGGCGGCTAGATTCTCAGGTTTCCGCCGTTTCACATCCAATGCTCGCTCTTCATCGACTTCAAAAGTTTTCAATCACGCTGAAAAGATGACAAAATCCTAAAACGAAGCCGTTTTAGGATTTTGTCAACAATCTGTGATGGCTAGCTTCCTAGCCATTTTTTATTTACGGTAAAAATCTTTTTTTAATAGAAGGGGAGGGGAGCATACATTCATTTTTTTTGCCAAACCACTTATAGCGGTTGTTGGCAATGAAAGAATAGACCATATCTCTGACAGGCTTCGGCACTGCGAAAAACAGGACGAAGAGCCGCCATGGGCCTCGCAGATGCCTGAAAACCTTAATGGCTGCAGTTGACTTTGTGTACACTTGGCCGTCTTCAATAAAGACAAAGCTGTCAAACCGATCAGTCGGAAGCCCGCTTTTTTTCAGCAGGCTCTGTCCTGTTTCCGACTGCAACGATGTGAAAGAAATCAATCCGTCCGGATCACGTTTAATGATAAACTGCACGGCGCCATTGCATAAATTGCAGACACCATCAAACAGCAAAACGCGATTTGGTATTTGTTCTGAAGTCACCCCATATCCCCTCCGATCCTTTAATAAGCCGCTTGCAGCGTTCCTTTCCAGATGGAAAGCTGAGGGCTGATGCTGTGAAGATATTCAACGCTGGTCGGTGTATCCTTTCCGACCCAGACACCCATTGTATACGTATCAGTCAGGCCGACAAACCACATATCGTGATAATCATTTGATGTTCCGGTTTTACCGCCGATGTAAGGCGCATGGAAATATGCTTTTTTCCCTGTTCCGCTTTTCACAACGGAAGACATCAGTTTTTTCAGCTGCATGTTCGTGCGGACGCTGAATATTTGAGTCGCTTTATCATTCCATTTATAAAGCGTTTTTCCTTTAAGGTCTGTCACCTTTGTAATCGCATGGCTCGGCGTATAGCTTCCGCTGTTTCCGAATGTCGTATAAGCCTTTGTCATCTCAAGAGGCGTCATGCCGTTTGTAAATCCGCCAAGCGCTGCCGGAAGAAGATAGTCACTGTCGACAAGTTTGGCAAAATGATACGGCTCAATATAACTGAATGCCTTTTGGATGCCGACGCGATCGAGCATTCTAATAGCCGGGGTATTATATGAATTTTTAAACGCCGTATCAAGCGTCACTGTGCCGTAAGTGCGGTTATTGTAGTTTTGCGGACAGTAGTCTTTGCTGCAAAACTTGCTGGCATCAATGGTGCTGCTTGTTGTCGCGCCGGTCTGTTCAATATAAGGGCCGTAATCAAGAAGCGGCTTAATGGATGACCCCGGCTGCCTGTACGCCTGGTAGGCGCGGTTAAAGTCATATTTTTGATAGTTTTTCCCGCCGGATAGAGCGATGATTTGATGCGTCTGGTGATTAATCACAGCCGCTCCGCCCTGTACGTCCGCATACGGGAGCTTGGAATTCATTTGTGCCACAACTTGATTTTGCATGTACGGATCAAGTGCAGTATAAATTTTCACGCCGTCTTTCATCAGCGTGCTGACTCTTGCGGACAGCTCGTTCTCGATCTTTTCTTTTTGTTTTCCTGATGCTTTTTGAAGGCGTTTATCAAAGCCTTCTGATTCAGACACCAGCTGAGTGAATTCATCATTGACGTAGGAAACGTAGTCAGGATATTTGTCTTCTCTTTTTTCAACATCCAGTTTGATTTTTTGTTTTACGGCTTTTTTCAGCTCTTTGTCCGTAATGACCCCGGCATCTTTTAGCCCTTTAAGCAAACGTTCTTGACGGCTTTTCGTGTAGTCAAAATGCTTGAGAGGATCATATAATGTAGGGTTATTAGGTATAGCACAGATAAAAGCCATTTCTCCCACTGTGAGAGATTTCAGCGGTTTGCTGAAATAGAATTCAGCCGCTGAACCGACGCCATAAACACCATTGTTAAAATAAATGGTATTTAAGTAAGCTTCAAGAATTTCATTTTTCGTATATTTTTTCTCCAGCTGATAGGAATACGCGAGCTCTGTCAGCTTGCGGCTGAAGGAGCGTTCGTGGCTCAAATACAAGTTTCTTGAAAGCTGCTGTGTGATGGTGCTGGCGCCCTGGTCAATTTTCTTGTCTTTTACGTTAGAAGCAGTAGCCCGCACCATTCCCATAAAGTCAAAGCCTTTATGCTCGTAAAAATGACGGTCCTCAGATGTTAAGAAAATCTGTTTGACTTCCTCGGGAATCTTGTTAAATGGAACGAGCACACGGTTTTCGTGGTCGCTGACGATTTCCGAGACAAGGAAGCCGTCCCTGTCATACATGTAGCTGTTCTGAACAAGGCTGATATCTTTCAGATTAATATTTTTATCAAGCACCTGATCCAGGGACTTCATTTGTTTTACTTCTTTTCCGGAAGCGATAACTGTAAATGCAAACAATGGGATTATGCAAAGGAGCAAAATCCATCCGATTATTTTTCGTAACATGGTCACTCTCTTTTCTCCTAAATTCTAGCCATATCGTACCATTCTTTTGAGATTACGAGAAGGTTAAATTTAGAAGATTCCTCAGTTTTTTCTCGGAATCAGCTTGCTTTGGCATAAGAATCTTTCCGAAGTTTCTGCATGATCCAAAGCATGCAGGCGCCGGCGAAAAAGAGAAACGCCGTGACGTAAAAGGTGGCCGAAATGGCAAAATGGCTCGATATGATTCCGCCGAGCAGAGGCCCGAGCACGTTTCCTAAAAAGCGAAAGCTGACATTGTAGCCGAGAACTTCACCTTGAATGCTGCCTGGAGCCTGAACGCGGATCGCTGCCGTAATGCATGGCAGCAAACCGCCCATCGCCATTCCGAATAAAAATCTGAAAACAAGGAGCACGCTGAGTGAGGACGCGAGCGCCTGCGGAATAAAAAAGAAAGAGGCGGCGAGCAAAAGTCCGATTAAAATGCGGCGATGGCCGTAGCGGTCGCCCAGATCACCCCATTTTCTAGCCAGCAGCAAACTTCCGAGCCCCGTTGCTGAAAATGCCATGCCGGAGAAAAAGGCAAGATTGACAGGTCCGTGCAGCTCATTTACATATAAAGCGAGCAGGGGCTGAATACTGAAATTGCCTGTTTGAATCAGCATGGTTAACAGCATCATGACCCACAGCGCCGGCTGGTGAAAAATATAGGAGAGCACTTCTTTTCTCGAGTATGACGTACGTTTGGCTGTTTTCTCTGCAAGAGGCTTTTCTTTGACACCAAATAACACGAGAAGAACAGACGAGAAAATCACAAAGGATGTGATAAAAAAGGTATACGTAAAGCCGAAACGATCAGCAAGCATGCCTCCCAAAAGCGGGCCGAACAAGCTTCCGGACACTTGCCCCATTTGCAGCGTGCCAAGTGTTTTGCCGGCTGAGCTCTTCGGAGTCTGTGCCGAAATCATCGCAAGAGATGTCGGGATGAATCCGGTTACAAGACCCATTGCCATACGCAGAAAAAACAATTGGTACACCGATGTAACAAAGCCCATGAAGAAAATGCTGAGGGCAATGCCCGTTCCGGTTGCCATAAGGATTTTCTTGTATCCGCGTTTGTCTCCGAACCGTCCCCAAAACGGGGATACCAAAAACGCCATGAGAAATGTAATGCCGAACACATAGCCGCTCCACCTTTGCACAAAGCCGTTTGAAAAAGAGCTGAGCGTCTCAATGTATAAGGAGAGAAAAGGAACGATCATCGTTGTGCTAGCGGAGACAAAAAAGTTCGCCAGCCACACAATGACAAAGTTTTTCTTACGGATAGAAATAACATCACCTTCTTATTATTTCGGGTTCCTTACTAATTATAAAGAAACGATTCACAATTTAAAAGAAACGAAGCGGCTGGGAAAATTCATTATTTTTAGAAAATGAAGAAATGTCGAGAAGGGGAATTGATATACTATAAAGATAGCATTTTCTGATCGGAGGAAAGGCAGGTGTAAAAAGGTGACGACAAACAGCTTACTCATTATTGATTTCGAATTTACAATGCCCGATGGAAAGTACAGTCCTCAAAACTTCTTCCCGGAAATCATTGAAGCCGGAATTGTAAAGTCGATTGATGATGAAGTGGTTGAGACGTTTTCTAGCTATGTTAGACCGAAAAAGTTCCCGAAGCTTACGAAACGCTGCAAATCATTTTTAAAAATAACCCAAAAACAGGTAGACGAAGGAATGAGATTCGAGGATCTCATCCGTAAACTAAACGAGCTGGATCCTGAGAAAAACAGCACAATTATTACGTGGGGAAACATGGATATGAAAGTGCTGAAGCAAAACTGTATGTTTAACCATATCCCTTTCCCGTTTAAGGGAGAAATGAGAGATTTATCGCTTGAATACAAAAACTTTTTTGGAGACCGGACATTGACGGGTTTATGGAAAGCTGCCGAAGAGTATGGAGATTCCGGAACCGGCACCGATCATAAAGCGCTTGATGATGCCCTCACAGCACATAAACTTTTTAAGCTTGTTGAGCAGGATAAGCAGTATCTCGAAAAGCCAAAACCGCCCACAATCGGCGAAAGAATCGATTTAACCGAACTGTTGAAGCGCGCGACGTAAAAAACCCAATCTTTTGTCAGACTGGGTTATGGCCGGTTAAAATATTCTTTTTCTAAGATGTCCAGATTATGAAGGGAGCGTTTTGCCCACTCCGAACCATCCTCATTCAATTTGGCTCTCAGCTGTGCTGTCGCCTCCCGCAGAGATTCGGTATAATCCGGCACTTCACCGTCATAAGGCTTCACCATATGGTGGGGGATGTTGGTCTGTTCACCATATGCGAGCGCTTTTCTCTCATGAAAAAATGGCACATCCGCCTGTTTTGGATGATGAAGGTCTCCTTGAGCGGGATGGGTAAGAACCGCTTTCACTTTCACTAAATAGTGCTGCGGCCTGCAAGCCGTGATTTCTCCTATGTATACACCTGTTTTGTAAAATCCTTTAACGATAGAGCCTGTCTCAAACGTGCTCATCTGTCATCACCTCGCATTTATTCTATTAAAGTTCCAATCGATTTGCTAGTGAGGAAGATCAGCGGGAAGCTTAATGGTCACCGTAGTGCCTTTTTGGAAGCTGCTGTTAAATGAAATGGTCCCGTGATGATGTTCAATAATGGAAAAGGTTACGGTGAGGCCGAGTCCCGTTCCGTTCGTTTTTAAGGAATAATAAGGTTCGCCGAGTTTTTGCATTTGATGGTCTGTCATCCCGACCCCATTGTCTGTGATGTTAATCATGATCGTATGGCCGTTTCTTTTGGCTGATATGTGGATCATTCCCTTCCCGTGAGGAACCGCTTCAATACTGTTTTTCATCAGGTTGATGACAGCCTGCTTCAGCTTTGTTGCGTCTCCGTATATCAAAAGGTCCGGTTCTGTTTCAGCCTCGACGGTTACTGACTTGTAATTGGCGTACGACACCATAAGGGAGCTTGTCTCTTTAATAAGGCCAGATAGGTCAAAAACTTCTTTTTCGTATAATTGCTGTTTGGCCATATCGAGATAGTTTGTAATAATGCCTTGCGCCCGGTCAAGCTCTGACAGTACAAGCTTTTTGTAATCCGCACTCGACTTGTTTTGTAGGGTTTCGTCATTAAAAAGCAGCTGGACAAACCCGCGGACAACTGTCAGCGGATTCCTGACTTCATGAGCGACGCTCGCTGCCAGTTCACTCACAATCGTCATTTTTTCAGAGTGGATAAGCTGTGAACGCAGGGCGATATTTTCGGCGATGCTTTCGATAATATAGATGCTTAATAGAAGAACACTGGAGCGGAAAAGCCCTGAGACTGCCGCCTCGTAAATGAAATTTCCTGATTTTTGAAAATTTAAAATATTCAAGGCGGAAAGAATCCAGCTTGAGGCGAAAAATAGGAAAATCTCCACGCAGCTGATCAATAAAGACAGCAGCAGTTTTTTCGCTTTGGACATGAATGGCCATTTTTTCTGAAATAAGATTGGGATAATGATAAGAAAAGGCAGCAAAGTGAAAACAAACATTGCGGAAGGTTCGTAAAAAAGCAGTTCAAAACATAGGACAGATGCGGCGACCGTAAGTCCGGAAGCGGTACTAATGTAAAATAAACAAATGATAACGGGAATCATCTGAAGGCCGTATTGTATGTAGTCCATTTCATGAATCGGGAAAATAATGCATAAAACGGAGGCGCCGCAGGCGAAGAGCGTGACCAAACCGCTGTTTATTTTTGGCACAAGAATCGCAGGTTTTCCAAGCCAAAACACTTGGTAAAGAAGAATAGGAAACAAAATAAAGCAGATGTGCAGAAGATAGTCTTTTAGAATTTCCATTCGTGTGAAATCCTTTCGTATAAAATATGAATCTATTATAACACTAAATATTAGAAGTAAAATATAAAATTCCTTTATTAAGAACGCCTTTACAAATGAAGACGTAAAGGCGTTTAACAGCTATATTTACGATAATGCGGCTTTGATGCGGCGCAGGCCGTCCTGCAGGGTTGCAAGAGAGCATCCTGCGTTCAGGCGCATAAATCCTTCTCCGCCAGGCCCGTATTTCGTCCCGGGCTCTAAAATAACTTTTCCTTTTTTCAGCATTCTTTGCTGAAGCTCTGCATCGGACAAGCCGTAAGCGCTGAAGTCGAGCCAAATCAAGTATGATGCGTCCGGCTTCATCATTTTGACCTTTGGCAGCTCGGTGCTCAAAAAGGCTTCCGCTTCGTTCATGTTTTTCTCAATGTAAGAGATCAATTCATCGAGCCACGGTCCGCCTTTTGAATACGCGGCTTCGATTGCAGTGACGGCAAATGCGTTCAGTCCGCCTAAACCATTTCGCTGAAGGCTTGCGGAAAACTTGGCGCGCTTCAGGCGATCTGGAATGATGATTGCTGAAGCCTGCAATCCGGCGATATTAAATGTTTTGCTTGGAGCAGCACATGTCACGGAAATATCAGCGAAATCGTCAGAGAGCGAAGCGAACGGCGTGTGTTTGTGTCCGTACAGCATTAAATCGGAATGGATTTCATCCGATACAACTGTGACGCCATGCTCAAGGCACAATTCACCTAGCTTCCATAAATCTTCCCGGCTCCATGAACGCCCAGAAGGGTTATGAGGATTGCATAAAATAAACAATGTAACGCTTGGGTCACTAAGCTTCGTCTCCAAATCTTCAAAATCCATTGCATATGCGCCGTCTTTTTCTAGCAGCGGATTATGTAAAATGTGCCGGCCGTTTTTCTCCACCATATGGTAAAAAGGCGTATAAACTGGAGGCTGAACAACTACTTGATCGCCAGGCTCCGTAAAAGCTTGTACCGCCATGCTCAAAGCCGTTACAACGCCGGGGCTGAATGTGATGCTTTCCGGATTCACCTTCCAGCCGTGCCTGTTTTGCATCCATCCGCACACAGCATCCTTCGTTTTTTGATCTGGAGTTGTATAACCAAAAATACCGTGGTCAAGACGCTCTTTTAACGCTTCAGTTATCGCTTCCGGGGCGCGAAAATCCATATCCGCCACCCACATCGGGAGTGCGTCTGTCACGCCAAATAATTCGCCTGTTTTGTCCCATTTGACAGATTGGGTGCCAAGGCGTTCTTCTCGTTTATCAAAGTTCATTCTGTTACCCCCTCATGTATGTTTATTCTTCTAAGCTTCACTATGATAAGATAGAACTGCAAATTTTATTATAAGCGGTGATGAATATGGAAGAAAGTCAAGCGGTCAGGGAAATGATTAAGATCATTGCCAAATGGGACCCGTTTAAATATGGAGAAGAGTTTTACGAAACGGAGGCTGTTGATGTCGTGCAGGCAGTCTATGATGAAGACGATCCTGACGTGCTGGCGAAAAGCATTCAGCAAATATTTGAAACTTCTTTTGAACAAACGCTGCCGATCGACAGCTGCCGGGAAGTGGCTGGCCAGCTTTTATTGATTAAAAACAGCAGCTCCTGCACGCCTTAAAAAAACCGGTTCAGCACCGGTTTTTTTGTTATTTGATAAAATCAGCAATGTGTTCAGAAATAAGTTCAGGCCGTTCTTCAGGCACCAGATGTCCGGTCTGGCCAAGTGAGTACAGCACGGAATTAGGCAAATCTGCGTGCAGCCGTTTACCGATCTCCATTGGGACAATTCGATCCTCCTCGCCCCAAATCAATAGAGCAGGCTTGTTCATTTTCTTCAATTGCTCGGGTTCTAAATCTCCTTCTCTGTGGCGGATAAACCTTGTCATGGCTTTGAAAATCTGCTCGTCCTGAAACGGTCTGCCATAGCCGTCAATCATCTCCTCATCAATCAGCGATTTGTCATGCACCACATTTAATAAATTTTTCATCACGCCTTCTTTCGAGAGCCAGCGTTTGATGTAAAGATGAAAATACGGGATATGGGTCCCGAAAATGATCGTCGGGTGTGAACGTTTTAAATACCCTGAACTGCAAAGCAGCACAATCTTTGAAAAAAGCTCAGGCTTTTGGAGAGCAGCAGACAGCGATATCTGCCCGCCCATAGAATGCCCGACAAGCACAGCCTGTTTCACTTGCAAGTGCTCCAAAATCCCAATGACAAGCTTAGCAAGGTTTTGATAGGTATAGATAAACGTTCTTGATTTTTCAGATTGGCCGAAAGGAGGCAAATCAAGCGCGATGATGTCGTACTTGTCCCGAAGGAGAGGAATTACTTTTCTGAAGCTGAATGCAGATGATAAAAAACCGTGTACGCAGACCAGCGTTTGTCTGCCGGGATTTTGATAATGTTCGTAGTATACGTTGACTCCATCGACCGTAAACCGCCTTATTGGTGAAACCGCCTCCATTCTGTGTCACTCCCTTTTTTTGATGGTTGTATTATGCCCTGAAATTGTCAATTCTAGCGGAAGTTTCTCCTCGTTTTTTCTTAGCATTCGTCAAAAAACGTGATATAATGTCATGAGATTTCTTGACATTGCAAAGGTGTGAATCAAATGAAATTGACAGAAAAAGAAACAGAAATATTAGAAATTTTAGACGAAAACAGCCGCGCCGATTTAGAAACAATCGCAAAGATGGCGGGCATCCCTGTAAATGAAGTAAAAACAATTATTGACAAACTGGAGAAAGAAAAGGTTATTATCGATTATTCCGCTATGATTGATTGGCGAAAAGTAGACGGACATGAGGGCGTTACGGCCATGATCGACGTCAAAGTAACACCGAAGCGGGGCGTCGGTTTTGATGAAGTGGCGGAACGGATTTACCGATTCCAAGAGGTTGAATCAGTTTACCTGATGTCAGGCGTATACGATTTGTCTGTCGTGATTCGCGGCAATTCGATGTCTGACGTAGCGCGTTTTGTTTCGGATAAACTGTCCACACTTGATTCAGTTGTATCTACGACAACTCATTTTATCCTGAAAAAATACAAGCATGACGGCAAAGTGTTTGAAACAGGAGACGACGATAAAAGAATCGTGGTGTCCCCGTAAATGACTTCGTATTTATCTGACTATGTACAACAAATAAAGCCGTCCGGCATCCGCAAATTCTTTGATTTGGCGGCAACGATGGAAGGCGTCATTTCTTTAGGCGTCGGCGAGCCTGATTTTGTTACCGCGTGGAATGTCCGCGAAGCAAGCATTCTCTCTCTTGAACAAGGATATACGTCATACACGGCCAATGCGGGTTTATACTCATTGCGGGAGGAAATCAGCCGTTATTTGAGCAACAGGTTTGACCTTAGCTACTCGCCAGATAATGAGCTGATTGTGACAGTGGGGGCAAGTCAGGCTTTGGATATTGCGATCCGCGCCATTGTGAATCCAGGTGAGGAGGTCATCATTCCTGAGCCGTGTTTTGTGGCGTACGATGCGCTTGTTTCTTTGGCAGGCGGTATCCCGGTTCACGTTCATACAACGGCAGACAAAGGATTTAAAGCAACGGCTGCTGATTTTGAAGCGGCAGTCACTGAAAAAACAAAGGCCATTCTCATCTGCTCACCATCGAATCCGACAGGTTCGGTTTATTCGAAGGAAGAGCTGAATGAGATTGCTGAGTTTGCCAAAAAACATGATGTCATCGTTTTAGCCGACGAGATCTACGCAGAGCTGACATATGATGAGGAATTTACAAGTATAGCGGCATTACCGGGAATGAAGGAACGGACGGTAGTCATCTCAGGCTTTTCAAAAGCATTTGCAATGACGGGCTGGAGGCTCGGTTTTGCTGCGGCACCATCCTTGCTTCGGGATGCAATGCTTAAAATTCATCAGTATGCGATGATGTGCGCGCCCGCAATGGCGCAGTTTGCCGCCCTTGAAGGCCTGAAGAACGGCATGGAAGACGTAGAAAAAATGAAAAAAAGCTATCGAAGAAGACGGAATCTGTTTGTAGAATCGCTCAATGAAATCGGTCTCAGCTGTCATCATCCGGGCGGCGCTTTCTATGCTTTTCCATCTATTAAAAGCACGGGAATGAGTTCAGAACAGTTTGCTGAGGAGCTACTTACGCAGGAAAAAGTGGCAGTTGTTCCTGGAAGTGTGTTTGGTCCGAGCGGTGAGGGATATATCCGTTGTTCATACGCAACCTCGATTGAACAGCTTCAAGAAGCGTTAGTCAGAATGAAACGCTTCCTGCACAAAACAACATAAAAAAAGATACGAACCTTTTGTTCGCATCCAATAAAAGGGGGGAATACTAGAAAGCCTTTGGTATTTTTCAGTTTACCCCCTTTTTGCTGTGCATAAACCTGATTTTTTATAAAAAAGTTTTCTTTGCGGAAATAAGACATGTATGATATAATTTTAAATTGCGTATAAACAGATATATAATTTAACTTAGGAGTTGTTATGAATGGCAGCAAAATTTGAAGTGGGCAGTGTTTACACTGGTAAAGTTACAGGATTACAAGCGTATGGTGCGTTTGTTGCATTAGATGAAGAAACTCAAGGTTTAGTACACATTTCTGAAGTGACTCACGGTTTCGTAAAAGATATCAACGAGCACCTTTCAGTTGGCGACGAAGTACAAGTAAAGGTACTTGCTGTTGATGAAGAAAAAGGCAAAATCAGCCTTTCAATTCGTGCGACACAAGCTGCGCCTGAGAAAAAAGAAAGCAAACCAAGAAAACCTAAAGCTGCTCACGTAAGCGAAGAAGCTTCTACACCACAAGGTTTCAACACATTAAAAGATAAGCTTGAAGAGTGGATCGAAATGTCCAACCGCAAAGACCTTATCAAAAAATAAGCATGAAAAAAGCACCGGACAGGAATGTTCGGTGCTTTTGATTTCATGCAAAATCCTATTTCAGCGTGATAGATATCCTATCGCATTTCAGGATTTGCTGCTTCTTCACGTGATCTTTCCTCGTTTGGCTTAAATAGCAGACCGAGGTTGATTAAGCCGGCGATTCCGACAAGTCCGTAAATGATTCGGGAAAGAGCTGACCCTTGGCCGCCGAAGATAGCCGCTACTAAGTCAAATTGGAAAAATCCGATCAGTCCCCAGTTAATGGCGCCAATGATGGTTAATACAAGACAAATTCTTTGAATGGTACTCATGTTTTGCAACCTCCTCCATGAATTATTAAAACAGTTATAGATTGTGACATATTGGAGAATCTATACATGCATTCTCCATATGAGGGAAGCTGGCCTGCCCTCGCTTATATCAGCTTCTTTCCCAGCATCCTGCAAAATAAAACCATCTGGTATGCTGATCGGTGAGAGCTGATTGCTTTACATGTGGTGAGGACATTCTGCATAATAAAAAATCTAAGGAGGAGATGTCATGCAAAACTTTACATACTGGAATCCGACCAAATTAATTTTCGGGCGCGGCGAAGTGGAAAGACTTCCGGAGGAACTCAAACCCTACGGAAAAAACGTATTGCTTGTGTACGGAGGCGGCAGCATTAAACGCAGCGGCCTATATGATCAAGTGATTGAACAGCTGAATAAAGCCGGAGCGACCGTGCATGAATTAGCAGGTGTGGAACCGAATCCGCGTGTGTCGACTGTTAATAAAGGTGTTGCTATCTGTAAAGAACAAAACATTGATTTCTTGCTGGCTGTCGGAGGCGGAAGCGTAATCGACTGTACAAAAGCGATTGCCGCAGGAGCAAAGTATGATGGTGATGCGTGGGATATCGTTACGAAAAAACATCAGCCAAAAGATGCTTTACCATTCGGAACAGTATTGACTCTCGCTGCGACTGGTTCAGAAATGAACTCAGGATCTGTTATTACAAACTGGGAAACAAAAGAAAAATACGGCTGGGGCAGCCCGCTCGTATTCCCTAAATTCTCGATTCTTGATCCGGTGAATACTTTCACCGTACCTAAAAACCACACGATCTACGGGATGGTTGACATGATGAGCCACGTATTCGAACAATACTTCCATCATGTATCAAACACGCCGTATCAGGACCGCATGTGTGAATCACTTCTGCGTACAGTCATTGAAACAGCGCCTAAGCTGATTAATGATCTCGAAAATTACGAATTGCGTGAGACAATCCTGTACACAGGAACAATCGCATTAAACGGCATGCTTTCTATGGGGGCAAGAGGGGATTGGGCTACTCATAATATTGAACATGCAGTATCAGCCGTTTATGATATTCCGCATGCCGGCGGACTGGCAATTTTGTTCCCGAACTGGATGAGACACACATTGTCTGAAAACCCTGCCCGCATGAAACAGCTTGCAGTTCGCGTGTTTGATGTTGAAGAAGCAGGTAAAACAGATGAAGAAATCGCACTTGAAGGTATCGATAAGCTGTCCGCATTCTGGACAAGCCTTGGCGCTCCGAACCGTCTTGCTGATTATGATATTAATGATGAGCAGCTTGACACAATTGCTGACAAGGCAATGGCTAACGGTACATTCGGCCAATTTAAATCACTCAACAAAGAAGATGTGCTGTCAATTTTGAAAGCATCTCTATAAAAAAAGGGGAAATAGCCGTTTGGCTGCTTCCCTTTTTCTTTTTGTCAACGTATGTTACAATGGAAAATCTGTTTTTTACAAGCATCATTTGGAGGTTTTACTATGGAAAATTTCACTTATTATAATCCGACAAAGCTGATTTTTGGAAAAGGTCAGCTTGAACAATTAAGAAAAGAATTCAAACGATACGGCAAGAATGTACTGCTTGTTTACGGGGGCGGCAGCATTAAACGCAACGGCCTTTATGATCAAGTCACAGGCATTTTAAAAGAAGAGGGCGCTGTTGTTCATGAGCTGTCAGGTGTAGAGCCGAACCCGCGTCTTGCAACAGTGGAAAAAGGCATAGGACTTTGCAGAGAGCATGACATTGATTTTCTGCTTGCTGTCGGCGGAGGCAGTGTGATTGATTGTACAAAGGCAATCGCAGCGGGCGTCAAATACGATGGCGACGCTTGGGATATTTTCAGCAAAAAAGTAACAGCGGAGGATGCGCTGCCGTTTGGCACTGTTTTAACGCTTGCTGCAACAGGGTCTGAAATGAACCCTGATTCCGTGATTACAAACTGGGAAACAAACGAGAAATTTGTATGGGGCAGCAATGTCACTCATCCGCGTTTCTCTATTTTAGACCCTGAAAATACGTTCACCGTTCCAGAAAATCAAACAGTATACGGCATGGTTGACATGATGAGCCACGTATTCGAACAATACTTCCATAATGTTGAAAACACGCCGCTTCAGGATAGAATGTGCTTTGCTGTTTTGCAGACGGTCATCGAAACAGCACCTAAGCTTCTTGAAGATCTGGAAAACTACGAGCTTCGTGAAACGATTTTGTATGCTGGTACTATTGCTTTAAACGGCACGCTCCAAATGGGATACTTCGGTGACTGGGCTTCTCATACAATGGAACATGCTGTTTCAGCTGTATATGATATTCCGCACGCGGGCGGTTTGGCAATACTGTTCCCAAACTGGATGAGATACACGCTTGATACAAATGTAGGCCGTTTTAAAAACCTTATGCTCAACATGTTTGACATTGATACTGAAGGCAAAACAGATAAAGAAATTGCGCTTGAAGGAATCGATAAACTGTCTGCGTTCTGGACAAGCCTCGGTGCGCCTTCCCGTCTTGCTGATTACAATATTGGAGAAGAAAAGCTTGAGCTGATTGCTGATATCGCAGCCAAGGAAATGGAACACGGCGGCTTCGGCAACTTCCAAAAACTGAACAAAGATGACGTGCTTGCCATCCTTCGCGCGTCTCTATAAACTCAAAGGGCGGAATCCAGTCATTCCGCCCTTTCTTCTTGACTTGATTTCACAGATAAGTTCATATAAAGTGAAAGATGAAAACATTATACCGTTATGGAGGGACAAGCAATGACGCATGTACGCTTTGACTACTCAAAAGCGTTGACTTTCTTCAACGAACATGAACTTACATATCTGCGGGACTTTGTAAAAACAGCACACCATAATATCCATGAAAAAACAGGCGCGGGCAGCGATTTTCTAGGCTGGGTGGACCTCCCTGAACATTATGATAAAGAAGAATTCGCGCGCATCAAAAAAAGCGCGGAAAAAATCAAATCTGACTCTGATGTCTTGCTTGTTGTCGGCATTGGCGGTTCTTATCTTGGAGCCCGGGCAGCGATTGAAGCGCTGAATCACGCGTTTTATAACACTTTGCCAAAAGCAAAACGCGGCAATCCGCAAGTCATTTTTATCGGGAACAACATCAGTTCATCTTATATGAGAGACGTCATGGATCTTCTTGAAGATGTTGACTTCTCTATTAATGTGATTTCTAAATCAGGTACGACAACTGAACCTGCAATCGCTTTCCGTATTTTCCGCAAGCTTCTTGAAGAGAAATACGGTAAAGAAGAAGCAAAAGCGCGGATTTATGCAACAACTGATAAAGAGCGCGGCGCATTAAAAACGCTTTCTAACGAAGAAGGCTTCGAATCATTCGTTATTCCTGACGATGTCGGCGGCCGTTATTCAGTTTTAACAGCTGTAGGTCTCTTGCCGATTGCTGTCAGCGGCGTCAACATTGATGACATGATGAAAGGCGCCCTGGATGCGAGCAAAGATTTTGCAACATCTGAACTGGAAGATAACCCAGCATACCAATATGCGGTTGTTCGCAATGTCCTTTATAATAAGGGCAAGACAATTGAAATGCTCATCAACTACGAACCGGCGCTTCAATACTTTGCGGAATGGTGGAAGCAGCTGTTCGGAGAAAGCGAAGGGAAAGATGAGAAGGGCATTTATCCTTCTTCAGCGAACTATTCTACAGACCTTCATTCTTTAGGCCAGTATGTACAAGAAGGCCGCAGAGATTTATTCGAAACGGTCCTGAACGTAGAGAAACCTAAACATGAACTGACAATTGAGGAAGCGGATAACGATCTTGACGGCTTGAACTATTTAGCAGGTAAAACCGTTGATTTCGTTAATAAGAAAGCATTCCAAGGCACGATGCTTGCCCATACAGACGGAAATGTCCCGAACTTAATCGTTAACATTCCTGAGCTGAATGCATATACTTTTGGATACCTTGTATATTTCTTCGAAAAAGCCTGCGCGATGAGCGGTTATCTCCTTGGCGTCAATCCGTTTGACCAGCCTGGTGTAGAAGCGTATAAAGTCAATATGTTTGCGTTACTCGGCAAACCTGGCTATGAAGAGAAAAAAGCAGAGCTTGAAAAACGTCTGGAAGATTAATGTGAGAAAGCTGACTGGCATTTGCCGGTCGGCTTTTTATAAAATCAGAAAGGTGCTGATGTTCATGAAACAATTGGTTAAACATCTCATCATTGCCGGTTTTTCTGCAGCTGTTTTAAGCATCCTTATCTCCTTTGATGCCGTGTATACAGAGTTTTCTTCAAGCTTTGGCGGCACGCTGTCACATTTTTTCATCCACGCCTTTCTTCTCATTGGTTTGCCGCTTGCCCTTTTTACCGATGCGGTACATCGGATTTTGCATTTAAAACGAACCCATACTCTTTTCACTAAATTAGGACTCTATGCAACGGTTGTTTATGTGTCTTGGGATTCAGCTGCATGGCTTGCAGCGGCAATGGCTGTTTACTACTTAATTGAATGCGCTTTCTTTTCTGTTGGACGCGCGAAAGAAACAACGATTTCCATGTAGTGCGCCTCTGCATGAAGTCTTGTTCGGCGGGACAGAATAAGTGAAAAAAGGGGCATTCTGATGATACCAATACCTTCCGCGATAGATGGGCAGTCTTTTCTGCTTCAAGAACTGGAACAAGTGATGAAGCCGCTCGGTTATGTGATAAACGGCGGCTGGGAATACGATCATGGCTACTTTGATTATAAAATTGATGATAGAGACGGCTATTTATTTTTAAGAATTCCCGTCAATGCGGTACAGGGCAGTCTCGATGAACGAGGGGCGGCCGTCCGGATCGGAACGCCATTTATGCTGAGACAGGTGTTTCAGGCGGGTGTTGACGATCACGCCGAGGGAGGGCCTTTCCAATCACTGTTTAATCAATTTTCCGAACCGGAAAGGCGGGACGCGGAAATTGATCCGGCATTTTTGGATATCGGCGCCTCTCTCGTGAAAGAATTGGAGGATGTTCTGTTACACTAGATGGCAAGGAATTGGTCTGTTTCGAGCACCTTGTATGTAAGAGGAGGGGAAATCATCGGCCCCTCCTCTTTTTGTACGCCTATAATTGTTGTGTTGTGATCAAGGAAATAGAGAACACAGGTTTTGTAAGCCGCTCCCTTTAGTTCGTCAGGAACAGCAAGAAGCTCCACATGCTGATCAAGTGTCAGCTTGATTCCGTTCTGCTGTTTAGACGGCCGTAACTTGACTTGGTAATGCTGCAGCATCGCCCGGCTGATAAATTCTGAAGTTCCGATGATTTGGTTTGCACCTGCCCGCTCCGCATTGGTGACAAAACGGTCAGTCAAAATCTCGACGATGCAGTAAGAAAGGGGATTAAGCCCTTTAACAGATAAAAGAGTCAGCACTGACAGCATATCAGCATCAGTTTCACTTTTATACTGATCGGCAGTAATCATCACTGATTCCGCTTCAGTAATATTGGCCCGTTTCAGTGTCCCATCATCGGCAGCGTGCCCGCGTATGAAATGAACGTTTTCAATAAGCGGGCCTTCTGTTAAGGATTCATCGATTAGTACGACTGTTTTGGAAGGGGCGGCAAGCTGAAGGTCCTTCAAAAGCCGGTTTGTTTTTTCATTCCACCCGATCAGAATGATGTGGTCCCGGCCTTTGTAAGCAACTTTTCCTTCGATGTAGCGATGCTGTCTGCTGAATGCGGCCGCTGATAACGTAGCGAAATACGCTGTGACAAAGCTTGCTCCGCTCAAAATCAGCAGTATTCCGGCTGCCTGTCCCAGCGGCGTGTGCGGCACATAGTCTCCATAACCGACTGTCGAAACCGTTACGACAGCCCACCAAATGCCTTCGAATACCGAAGTGAACTGCTTAGGCTCAAGTATATAAATAATTTGGCCGAACAAAAGAATCAGACATAAAATAATAACCCCGATTCGGATAAATAACGGCCACCTGAGCCATGAAATAAATATCCGATTTGATTTCATTCTTTTTCTCCTTCTTCAGATACTGAGATGGATAAAATCTGTTTAATAATTGTATTTAATTTCTCATTTAGCTTTTCCTGGCCGTACTTATCTCGGGCCTGCTTCATTAACTCGGCTGTATCATCATCAAGCTGAATAAGCGGTTCATCAATTTCCGATTCATTATAAAGCTGGATAAACGCGTCCAGTCCTTCATTCATTCGGTCGATTGCTGTGCTCAGCTGTTCCCTTTCCTCACTCGTCACTTTCATAGCTTCCATCACACCCGTGCTTTTTTCTAACAGTATGTCCCACTTCCGGTGATGTTTTTCAAAAAATGTACAAAACATATAAAACCGGATTTCTCCATAAACTAAAACAAAAAGGATGAAAAAGATGACGATCTTTCAAAGAACGATCGTGGTTTTGATCGGTACGCAGCTGGCGGCATCCGCGGTGATTTTGTTTATTTTCGATTTGAATTCATATAATCACTTTTCCGGCAGCTTCTCCTGGTTTTATTTTCTGAAAGAACTGGCCGGCAGTTTCGCCTTTTATTTGTTTTCAGCAGGCCTGTTCTTTTTGCTGATTGGATTCTGTGCTCCAAGCCGGAAGAAAAAGCGCATTTCTGTACACGGGAAAGAAAACTCATTAAAATAATCGTAATAGAGAAATGATCATGGAAAAAGGATGATGAAAAAATGCTGTTTATATTTTTAACAATAGCCGCATTGGGATTGTCGTTTTGGGCACAATTTAAAGTAAAGAGCAACTTTGAAAAGTATTCAAAAGTGGAAGCCTCAAGCGGACGTACAGGGGCAGAAACCGCAAGACGGATTTTAGATATAAACGGTCTTTACGACGTGCCGGTCGAACCGGTAAGAGGCACTTTAACAGACCATTACGACCCGACAAGACGGGTGGTGCGTTTATCTGAGCCGGTCTATTACGGCCGCTCAATTTCCGCCATATCCGTAGCTTCCCATGAAGTCGGACATGCCTTGCAGCATCAGGAGTCATATGGTGCGCTTGTGCTGAGACATAAAATCTTCCCAGTCGTAAATTTTGCATCCGGTGTAGCTCCTTTGCTTTTCTTAGGAGGCATGCTTCTCGGCAGCCTGAATCTGATCGGGCTTGGCATCATACTGTTTTCAGCGGCTGTCTTTTTTCAGCTGATTACATTGCCTGTCGAATTCAATGCAAGTTCACGTGCGAAGCAGATTATTGTGTCAGAAGGATTCATCCGAAACAATGAAGAAAATGGGGTAAATAAAGTGCTGAGCGCTGCTGCCTTAACGTATGTGGCCGCCGCCCTGGTATCCCTGTTTGAACTACTTCGTTTTGTGATGATTTTCTTAAACGGTCGTGATGAGAATTAACGTTAAGGAGGTGGCCCCTTACCATTTATGGTAAGGGCTTTTTTTGCTTATTTTACAACTGATCGCCATTTTTGTTTTGATTGGCATTACGGCTGTTTTCGTTGCAGCGGAATTTGCGATCGTCAAAATCAGAGGTTCAAAAATCAATCAGCTCATCGAAAGCGGTGACAGCCGAGCGCTAGCCGCACATAAAATCATCTCCAATCTTGACGAGTATTTATCAGCCTGCCAGCTCGGGATTACGATTACTGCCCTCGGCCTTGGATGGCTTGGTGAACCTACATTTGAACGTTTTCTTCATCCCTTATTTACAATGACAGGCATGCCGGAACCGTTTAACCACATTGTCACATTTGTAGTTGCATTTATCATCGTCACTTTTTTGCATGTGGTGATGGGGGAGCTTGCCCCGAAAACGGTTTCTATTCAAAAAGCTGAAGCTGTAAGCTTATGGATTGCAAAGCCGCTGATCTGGTTTTATAAAATCACGTACCCGTTTATTAAAGCATTAAACGGCTCTGCAAGTTTTCTTGTGAAATTGTTTGGCTTTCATTCAGTGAAGGAGCATGAGGTTGTCATCAGCGAGGAGGAACTGAGGCTGATCCTTTCAGAAAGCTATGAAAAGGGAGAAATCAATCAGTCTGAATTCCGCTATGTAAATAAGATTTTTGAATTTGACAACCGGGTAGCGAGAGAGATTATGATTCCGCGGACAGAAATTGCGGTTATCTCTCTGGAGCAGTCGCTTGAAGAGGCAATTCATCTTATCATTAATGAACGGTATACACGCTACCCTGTCATCAAAGATGACAAGGATCATATTTTAGGGATCATCAACAGCAAAGACATGTTTAAAGCTTATTTTCTCGGCCAGCCGATAAAGCTGAATCAAATCATGAGGCCTGTTATCAGAGTCATTGAAAGCATTCCTGTTCAGCAGCTTTTAATCCGCATGCAGAAGGAGCGGATTCACATGGCGATTCTCGTAGATGAATACGGGGGAACGGCGGGGCTTGTTACTGTAGAGGATATTATCGAGGAAATCGTCGGGGAAATCCGCGATGAGTATGATCAGGATGAAACACCGCACATCCTGAAAAAGGGCGAGCACCATTATGTGATGGATGGAAAAGCGCTAATAGACGAAGTGAATGACCTACTCGACATTGCGATTGAAAATGAAGAAATTGATACGATTGCAGGCTGGCTTCTAACGCAAAAAATGGAGCTGAAAGCAGGAGATGTGATACACGCGGAGGGCTGTGAATTTAAAATCCTCGACGCCGAAGATCATCACATCCGTTTTGTAGAAATTAAAAAAACTGATTTTTAATAAAAAACAGCCGGGGAACGAACGGCTGTTTTTTGTGTCATCAAGTCATTTCTTAAAAAGCAATGCTGTGAAGCCTTTTTTCTACATAGGATATATAAGACCGGTACACTGGGAAGGAGTGGCTGTATGAAAAAGGCTTGGTGGAAGGAAGCCGTTGTTTACCAAATTTACCCCCGCAGTTTTAAAGATTCAAATGGAGACGGAATTGGGGATATTCAAGGAATCAGATCCAAGCTTTCTTACATAAAAGAGCTGGGCGCTGACGTCATATGGATTTGCCCGCTGTATGACTCACCGAATGCTGATAATGGCTATGATATCCGGGATTATCAAAACATATTAAGCGAGTTTGGCACCATGGAAGATTTTGATGAACTGCTTGGTGACATTCATGATCTGGGGATGAAGCTGATTATGGATCTCGTTGTGAACCACACAAGCGACGAACATCCATGGTTCATAGAATCCCGTTCATCCATACACTCGGAAAAGCGCGACTGGTATATTTGGAAAGACGGCAATAACGGAAAAACACCCAACAATTGGGAAAGTATTTTCGGCGGGCCGGCTTGGGAGTATGATCAAAAGACAAGCCAGTATTATCTGCACCTTTTTGATAAAAAACAGCCTGATTTGAATTGGGAAAATGAACAGGTGAGAAATGCCGTTTATGACATGATCAATTGGTGGCTTGATAAAGGAATTGACGGATTTCGGGTGGATGCCATTACGCATATTAAGAAAAAAGAAGGGTTTCCCGACATGCCGAATCCAAAGGGATTGGACTATGTCCCTTCCTTTCCTTATCATATGAATGCTGACGGTATTATGGATTTGTTAACAGAGCTGAAGGAAAACACATTTTCCCGCTATCCGATTATGACAGTTGGTGAAGCAAACGGCGTCGCTGCAAAAGAAGCAGCTGATTGGGCTGGAGAAAAAAACGGCATATTCAGCATGATTTTTCAATTTGAGCATCTCGGCCTGTGGGATGTAGAGATCAATGAAAGTATTGATATCGTTGCATTTAAACGAATTTTAACTGACTGGCAGGACAGTCTGGAAGGGATCGGCTGGAATGCTTTGTTTATGGAGAATCACGACCAGCCCCGTTCAGTTTCTGTGTGGGGAGACGACGGAGTGTACCTGAAAGAAAGTGCAAAAGCGCTTTCCGCTGTTTATTTTCTCATGAAAGGCACACCGTTTATTTATCAGGGACAGGAACTCGGGATGACGAACGTGGCTTTTCCCTCTATTGAGGACTATGATGATGTCGCAATGAAACGCCTGTATGAAACAAAAACAGCGAAAGGCGCATCACACGAGGATGTGATGAAGATTGTCTGGAAAAAGGGAAGAGACAATTCGCGAACGCCTATGCAATGGAATGCTGGTCCATACGCCGGATTTTCTGAGGCCAAACCGTGGATCCGAATCAATGAGAATTACAAATGGCTGAATGCCGAGGCGCAAAAAAACGATAAATCATCCGTTTACCATTTTTACAAAAGCTTGATCAAGCTGCGCCAAACATATGATGTTTTTATTAACGGGACATACGAGCTCATTTTACCGGAAGATCAGCAAATCTTTGCATATCTTCGGAAAAACGAGAGCCATACTGCACTGATTGCGGCCAATCTGACAGGAACACCGGCGTTGTTCAAGCACTCTGGATTGCCATTGTCATCAGATGCACTCGTCTTGTCAAATATTGAAACAGAGCCGCACAAGCATATGACATCAGTACTCTTAAAGCCGTATGAAGCAAGAATATATCTATGGCGCTAATCTCCAGCCTTAGACTGGAGTTTTTTTTTGTTGTATCAGGTTTATGAGAGCGGTTTAACAGGAAAAAAAGAACACAGAACGAATTAATAGAGCGGACAAAAGAAAGGAGAAACAAATGCTGAAAACACTGCAAATCAAAACGACAAAACGAGATGAAATGATTGATATCACCCGGGAGGTGGAAGCGTTTCTTCAAGAAACAGGTATAACGAGCGGCGCAGCGCTGATTTACTGTCCGCATACGACGGCAGGTATTACAATTAATGAAAATGCCGATCCGGACGTCAAAAAAGATATGCTCAGAAGGTTTGATGAGGTATATCCGTGGGAACATGAGCTGGACCGCCATATGGAGGGCAATACAGCTGCACACATGAAGTCGAGTACGGTCGGAGCTTCACAGCATGTCATTGTGGAAAACGGCCGGCTCATTCTTGGAACGTGGCAGGGCATTTATTTCTGCGAATTTGACGGCCCTCGCACCCGGACATGCTATATCAAAATGATGGGATAATAGTGACAAAAGCATGATCGCTGAACAAGCGCCGATAGCCGGAGGGCTTGTCACCCCCGCCTCGGCTGCCGCTTTATCGAATGAAGGCGCGCTTGGCATTCGGCTATCTCAGTCACGACATGCTCGAAAAGCTAATCCATATGCAAAATAAAAAGCGCGGGAAAGAGACACGCGCCTCATCCTTTGTTTTCAGGAAAGCCTGCATGAGGGATAGTCAATCAATGGATGTAAACGTACCGAGCTTTGCCGAACGTAACTTGATAAACTGAGGTGACAGATATGAACATTCTTCAATATTCTTATAAAAAAAGAGGGAAAATTGAGTTTGTATTTGAAGGCTGGCCTCACTCAAAAGTTACAATGGTTCCTATCAAAGGCTACTATTTTGTCCGCTTTATCAAATGGAGCAGCCAGGATCCAATCGTGACAAGAAATGACCTTGAAAAAATGGAGTGGGCTGCGAACCAATATTTCGGCACAGCCCCCTTCTATCGAAAACGAAAGGCATTTGAAACCCCATCGTCCGGAAAATAGGCGATGGGGCTTTTTAGCGGACGATGCGGAAAAGAGACGGAACATCCAGTCTGGTCGCCTGAGACAGAAGGTAGGCTGACTGTAAGGCTCCTTTTTTCCTAAAAGAATTCAGCTTATCAATAATTTGCTGTCCGTTTAAGATTCCAAGACCATGGGCAAAATATTTATCTTCCCCCAGTAAAATTACATTTTCGCCTCTCCATTGCGCCTTTTGCGGATCAAATTCAGGATTCTTAAAATACAAACAATCTCCAAGGAAAAAGTGGTGTCCTGTTTCCGTATATATCGGCAATTTCTCATAATGCCAGTCATATAAAATAATTCTGTCAAAGCTGGCATTGAATTTATCTTCTCCGATTGTATCGATTAAGGCCAAGTAATAAATGATAACGATTGCGGTTGCGCATTCAAACGCATAAAACGGGCCGTTCTCAGCAATGTCCCGAATCGCTTTTGAAGGCGGCATTCTGTATTTCAGCTCCAAGGCGCCCTCCGGTGAAACCCTCCAATACGTTGTATTCCCGTATGTTTTTAAAAAAGTGGCAAACTTCGCCCCGCTTTTGTGCAGCGTCTTTGCCGCTGCTACAATATTCATCCGCAGTTTAAGCTCAAACATCAGTTCAGCAATTGAATGATAATCAAACTGAACAGGTGTCTCAATCATCTCTTTTAACAGCGGATTCAGATTTTGATCAATCTGCCAATTTTCAATATCCTGGGGACGGAGCAATTGTCCTGATACAATAATCATGTTTAGCCCCCCTTGTTTTTTATAAGATATGCAAAGAGCTTGGGCAATGAAAGTTAAAAAGGCAGAAGACAGCCAAAAAGAACTTCTTCCATTTTTTATTTTAAAACTTTTTTAAGCAGCCGATATATACTGTATCAAACCTGAAGGAGCAAGTGACATGAAGACTTTTATCAATTGGCTGAAGAAACCGTCTATTTCAAAGAAATTAATCGTCTCATTTATTGCGATTCTCATTATCCCTATTCTTATATTAGAATTTAGCTCTTACCGAAGCGCCAGCGGAAAGCTGGATCAGGAAATTATGGGAAATGCGAAAAACAGTGTCGATACATTTAATACAACTGTTACAAATAATCTGGGAGAAAAAGCGAAAGCAGTCACCTTTTTCAGTGAATCTCTTAAAAGATCCGCATTCAAAGGGAAATCAAATCAAGAAGAGATCAAAGCTAAATTTTCACAATATGTATCTATTAATCAAGGAGTAGCCAGAATTTATGGGGGCGCAGATAACGGCACTTACGTACAAGCGCCAAAAGAAAAATTGCCGGAAGGATACGACCCGAGACAACGTCCTTGGTACCAGGATGCGATGAAGGCCGGCGGTGAAATTGTCGTGACAGATCCTTACGTGGCTGCGAGTGACGGAAGCATGGTCATTACCATTGCACAGGAGCTGAAGGACGGATCTGGCGTTGTCGCCATGGATATTACCATTGATAAATTGTTAGAACAAATGAAACAAATCAAGGTCGGAAAAGAAGGTTATGCTTTCATTGCAACAAAAAACAAAACATATGTCGCCCACAAGAACCATAAGGCTGGAGAAAAGCTTTCAGGCGACTGGGTAGCCAAAATGTATGCGAATGACAGCGGTGAACTCCAGTATACTCTTAATAACGAAGATAAAAAGATGACCTATACTACAAACGAACTGACTGGTTGGAAAATAGCCGGCACAATGTATATGGATGAAATTAAGGATGCCTCAAAGTCTGTGCTGACAACAGGAATGATCGTGCTGATTGCTTCGATTGTGGCAGGCGGAATTTTAATTCTGTTTATCGTTCGTTCGATTACAAAACCGTTAAAACGTCTTGTCCAATCATCGAAAACGATCAGCAGGGGGGATCTGACCGAAACGATCGAAATCCATTCAAAGGATGAGCTTGGGGAGCTTGGGGAAAGCTTCAATGAAATGGGACAATCTCTTCGCTCTCTGATCAGCGCTATTCAGGACTCGGTGAACAATGTGGCCGCATCTTCCGAACAGCTTACCGCATCTGCCGGGCAGACGAGTAAAGCCACCGAGCATATTACGATGGCGATTGAGCAGTTCTCAAACGGAAACGAGGAGCAAAGCGAAAAGGTTGAATCCAGCTCTCATCAGCTGAACTTAATGAATGAAGGACTCCAGCAAGTCTCACAAACATCGTCAGATATTACAAAGGCATCTATCCAATCAACGGAAATTGCCGGAACGGGTGAGAAGTTTGTGCAGCAGACAGTCGGACAAATGAACTCGATTAATCAATCTGTTCAGCAGGCTGAAGCTGTTGTCAAAGGCTTAGAAGGAAAATCAAAAGACATCACAAGCATTTTGAGAGTCATCAACGGAATCGCTGACCAAACAAATCTGCTTGCACTAAACGCAGCCATTGAAGCGGCGCGTGCCGGAGAGTCAGGACGCGGCTTCTCTGTTGTAGCGGAGGAAGTGCGCAAGCTGGCTGTCCAATCAGCCGATTCAGCAAAAGAAATCGAAAAGCTGATCCAAGAAATCGTCGCAGAAATCGAAACCTCTCTTCACATGTTTAAAGAGGTCAATCAGGAAGTACAGTCCGGACTTGTTGTCACAGACAATACAAAAGAAAGCTTCCAGAGCATTTTCAGCATGACAAACGAAATCGCGGGCAAGCTGCAGACGATGAATTCCACCGTCGAGCAGCTGTCAGACCGTTCACAGCATGTTTCAGCAGCAGTCAGCGGCATTGCAGACGTGTCGAAAGAAAGCTCGGCAAGCATCCAGGACATTGCCGCATCAGCTGAAGAACAGCTTGCTTCCATGGAAGAAATCAGTTCCTCAGCGACCACTCTTGCGCAGATGGCAGAAGAGCTTCGTGATCTGACGAAACAATTTAAAATCGAGTAAAAGCCGAAAAACAGCGCATCAAAGCGCTGTTTTTTTATATGGTAAACAATAATAAAGTCCTAGTTTAACAGGTGAATTTAGAACTATTTTTCATTTTTTCCTCCATTTTCAATGTAATTTAAAGGAAGATCCGCCGATATAATTTGTAAATTATTGAAAGAAGGTTCAAAAGGAAATGAAAAAAACACTCACCACTATTCGCAGATCATCAATTGCAAGGAGACTTATTATTTCTTTCCTGCTGATCTTAATTGTTCCGATAACCGCCCTTTCGGTTAGCGCTTATCAATCAGCAGTTGCCTCACTTGATGTACAGATGACGCAAAGCGCAAAGGAAAATGTTCAGATATTAGATCACATCATTGATGATAAAATCAGCACGACTGAAAAAAGCCTCGCGTATTTCAGCGATTGGGCTACAGCAGAAAAATTTCAGGATAAAAAGAAAACAGAGCTGAAACAGGAATTTAAACAATTTATCCAAATGAATGATAATGTCGCTGCGGTATTTTCCAGCAGCAAAGACGGGGAATTCACCCGTTATCCGTACGCTGACATGCCAAGTGACTTTAATGCTTTGGATCGAGATTGGTACAAAGAAGCAATGGCCAATAAAGGCAAAACAATTGTCACTGAGCCTTATGAATCGATTTCATCAGGAAAAATGGTCGTCACCATCGCCCGTCAAACGGTGGATGGATCAGGCGTTGTCGCCATTGATATGAAAATTGATGACTTAGTCACTACTGCGAAAGGAATCCATATCGGAAAAGAAGGCTATGCTTTTATCTTGAACCAAAACAAGAAAGTCATCGCCTACTCCGGAGAAAAAGCGGGAACAGAGCTAAAAGGGGACTGGGTTGATAAGCTCTACAAGGATAAGAGCGGGGACTTTGAATATACGTACAAAGGCAAAAAGAAAAAAATGGCATTTGCAACAAGCGAAACAACAGGCTGGAAAATCAGCGGCACGATGTATGCAAACGAGATTCACGATGCTGCAAGCAAGGTTCTGATCATGGCTTCAATCGTTCTGGCGATTGCCATCGCAGCTGGAATGACGGCGATTTATTTTGTGATTCGATCCATCACAAAGCCATTGAGACGCATTGTCGCATCCGCTGAAAAAATTAGTGAAGGCGATCTAACCGAAACGATTGAAATCAATTCAAAAGATGAACTCGGTGTTCTGAGCGAGAGCTTCAATCATATGGCACACTCGCTTCGCACGCTCATTCACGGGATCAAAGACTCAGTAGAACACGTTGCCTCATCGTCTGAAGAGCTGACTGCATCGGCAGACCAGACAAGCCGAGCCACTGAGCACATTACGATGGCTATTGAGCAATTTTCAAACGGCAGTGAAAGCCAAAGCGAGAAAATAGAAACGACAACCGAACAAATTAATGAAATGAATGACGGATTGGCAGAGCTGGCGCGGGCTGCAGCAGTGATTACAGAAACATCCGCAGATTCAACAGAAGTGTCAAGTAAAGGGGAGACACTCGTCCAGAAAACAGCAGGCCAAATGAACACAATTGACCATTCCGTTAAAGCAGCGGAACATGTGGTGAAAGGGCTGGAGATCAAATCAAAGGATATCACAAATATTTTGCGTGTCATCAACGGCATTGCGGATCAAACCAATCTATTGGCTTTAAATGCCGCCATTGAAGCGGCCCGAGCGGGTGAATACGGACGGGGCTTCTCAGTCGTCGCTGAGGAAGTGAGAAAGCTCGCGGTACAGTCGGCTGACTCGGCAAAAGAAATTGAATCGCTGATCAGTGAAATAGTAAAAGAAATTCACACATCACTGAACGTGCTTCAGTCCGTAAACAAAGAAGTTGAAACAGGGCTTGTCATGACGGATGAAACTAAACAGAGCTTCAAACATATATCGCAAATGACCAATCAAATTGCTTCCGAGCTGCAAAACATGAATGCGACGGTTGAGGAGCTGTCAGCGGGAGCTCAAGAAATTTCCGCAGCTTCAAATGATATCACAGCCATTTCTAAGGAAAGCTCGGATGGCATCCAAGATATCGCCGCTTCAGCTGAGGAACAGCTGGCATCCATGGAGGAGATTAGTTCATCTGCACTGACGCTTGAAAGAATGTCTGAAGAACTCCGTGATCTGACAAAACAATTTAAAGTAGATAAATAATAGGTCTAAAATACTATTTATTTATGGGAAATTAGTTACTTTTGTTAAATTTCTTCTTTTTTGCTGTATATATTTACCCATTTCCAGCCGATATGAAGGGTAGCATAAAAAAGGAGAAATGAATGATGAAAAAAATACTCCAACTCATAAAACAAAGATCAATTACACGGAAGCTTCTCGTTTCCTTTCTGTCGATCCTTATCATACCGGTTGTCATATTGGCGATCTTTGCGTATCAATCGGCTAGCAGCTCACTCGACAGACAGATGATGGGGAGCGCATTGGAAAATGTACAGCAATTAAACGAAATCATTAACACCAGCATCAGCGAAAAAGAAAACAGTGCTGATTATTTCAGCGAATGGCTGACAAAAGAGAAATACAATGCAAAAAGCAATGCAAGCATTGCAGAGAAATTCTCACAATATATCAGCCTTAACAAGGATGTAGAATCCATTTATACAAGCGACACAAAAGGACACTTTACCCGCTATCCGGATCTTCCGATGCCAAGCGGCTATAATCCGGTTGAACGCGACTGGTACAAAAAAGCGGTTGCAAATAAAGGGAAAGTTGTGATCACAGACCCTTATAAAACCGCGTCGACAAATACGATGGTTGTGACAATCGCCCAGCAGACAAAAGATGGTTCAGGCGTTATCGCAATCAACATGACGATTGAAAATCTGCTGAAAACAACCAAAAAAGTCAACATCGGCACACAAGGCTACGCATTTATCATGACGAAGGACAAAAAAGTTGTCGCTCACCCGAATGAAAAATCAGGAACAGAATTAAAAGGCGACTGGCTAGATAAGATGCTGAGTGCTGATAAAGGCGATTTTCAATACACCATGGATGGCGATAAGAAAAAAATGGCCTTTGACACAAACAAGTTGACGGGATGGAAGATCGGCGGCACCATGTATTTGGATGAAATCCATGAAGCAGCCCAGCCTGTCCTTCACCTTGCTTTAATTGTCTTGGCCGCAGCTATTATCATAGGGATTATCGTCATGACTTTGATCATTCGGTCGATTACAACACCGCTGAAACAGCTTGTCGGTTCCTCTAAGCGGATCAGCGAGGGAGATTTGACGGAAACCATTGATATCCGTTCAAAAGATGAATTGGGCGAGCTCGGCAAAAGCTTTAACAATATGGCGTCGTCACTTCGTTCTCTCATACACGCCATCCAGGATTCGGTAGATAATGTTGCCGCTTCCTCTGAGGAGCTCACTGCATCAGCTGCGCAAACGAGCAAGGCAACAGAGCACATTACATTGGCGATTGAACAATTTTCTAACGGCAATGAAAAACAAAACGAAAACATTGAAACGGCAGCAGAGCACATTTATCAAATGAATGACGGATTGACGAATATGGCTCAAGCTTCTGAAGTGATCACTGATTCATCTGTTCAATCGACAGAAATTGCAAGTGAAGGCGGTAAGCTTGTTCATCAAACCGTCGGCCAAATGAATGTCATTGACAAGTCCGTTAAAGAAGCGGAGCAAGTCGTACGCGGATTGGAAACGAAATCGAAAGATATTACAAACATTTTGCGTGTGATCAACGGCATCGCAGACCAGACGAACCTGCTTGCCTTAAACGCAGCAATTGAGGCAGCGCGCGCAGGCGAGTACGGCCGCGGCTTCTCGGTTGTAGCGGAAGAAGTAAGAAAACTGGCAGTACAGTCAGCAGATTCAGCAAAAGAGATTGAAGGATTAATCATCGAAATTGTGAAGGAAATTAATACATCTCTCGGCATGTTCCAATCTGTCAATCAAGAGGTGCAGACAGGTCTTGACATCACAGATAAAACAGAAATGAGCTTCAAACGCATTTCTGAAATGACGAACCAAATCGCCGGCGAACTGCAAAATATGAGTGCGACGGTTCAGCAGCTTTCTGCGAGCTCTGAGGAAGTTTCGGGAGCATCCGAGCACATTGCATCGATTTCAAAAGAAAGCTCAGCGCATATACAAGATATCGCGGCGTCAGCCGAAGAGCAGCTTGCTTCCATGGAAGAAATCAGCTCGTCAGCAGAAACCCTTTCCTCTATGGCGGAAGAGCTTCGCGATATGACCAAACGATTCAAAATCGAATAATAAGCCTTAACACCCAAGCTTGTTGCGCTTGGGTGTTTTTTTTAGTTTTTTTATTAAACCTTTTATCCTAGTTTGACGATATTAGATTTATCTTAAAGGAGGAGTCAACGAGAATGGGAAAATTCATACAATGGATCAAACAGCCATCGATCAGCAAACCGCTAATCGCTGCGTTTCTGGCAGTGCTTATTTTGCCGGTTGGGGTTTTAGCATATTTCAGTTATCAATCAGCTTGGAACGCGTTAGACAGAGAGCTCATAAGCAGTGCGAAGGGAAATGTTGAAGAACTAAACAGTACGCTGCAAAATAAATTAGAAGATAAAGTAAAAGCAATAGATTATTATAGTGAGACTGTCGATAAAGACATATTGCTAGGCAAAAACAAAACATTACTGAAAGAGAAATTTAAGCAGTACACGACACTTAACGACGATGTAGGCGCAATCTATGCTGCTTCAGAAGATAAGAAGCTTTATAAATATCCGGATAGCGGTGTTCCGAAAGGTTTCGATCCGACAGGACGTGACTGGTACAAACAGGCGGTTGCGGAAAAAGGACAAGCTGTTTTCTCAGAACCGTATACCGATGAAGCGACAGGAGATATCGTTGTCACAATTTCAAAACAATTAAAAGACGGTTCAGGGGTTATAGCGCTGGATTTAAACCTGGATGAAGTGCTTACTGCATCAAAAAGAATCAAAATCGGTAAAGAAGGCTTTGCATTTATTACGACAGGCAACAAAAAATATATCGCCCATCCGACCATTAAGCCAGGGACAACCGGTTCCGGCGATTGGACAAACCAAGTATATTCCAAAAAAGAAGGCTCATTTGAATATACATTCGAAGGCAAAGAAAAGAAAATGGCCTTTACGACAAATAAACTGACTGGCTGGAAAATCGCGGGCACATATTTTGTCAGTGAATTGCAAGATGCTTCAAGCCCGGTGCTGAACACTGCGGTTATCATTCTATGCGTGTCAATTGTAATCGGCGGCATACTCATACTCTATATTATCCGTGCCATCACCAAGCCGTTAAGAAAACTTGTCTCAACGTCTACAAAAATCAGCAGCGGAGATCTCACAGAAGTCATTAACATTCACTCGAAAAACGAGTTTGGCCAGCTTGGCGAAAGCTTTAATGAAATGTCTGCATCATTGCGTTCTGTAATCGGCGTTATTCAAACGTCTGTAGAAAACGTTGCTTCATCTTCTGAGGAGCTGACGGCAAGCGCAGCCCAAACAAGCAAGGCAACTGAACATATTACACTTGCCATCGAACAGTTCTCAGATGGCAACGAGGCACAAAGCGAGAAACTGGAAACAAGCTCAAATCATCTTTCTCAAATGAACGAGGGGATTTCAAAAGTGGCTCAGGCCTCTTCAACCATTACGAAATCATCGATTCAGTCCTCTGAGGCAGCGGGCAGCGGAGAAAAGCTGGTGGAGCATACAGTCGGCCAGATGAAAACAATTGACCAATCCGTTCAAAAAGCGGAAGCGGTTGTGAAGGGCCTTGAAACAAAATCGCAAGACATCACAAGCATCTTGAATGTGATTAATGGCATTGCTGATCAAACCAACCTGCTAGCATTAAATGCTGCGATTGAGGCGGCAAGAGCGGGAGAATACGGAAGAGGTTTCTCAGTAGTTGCGGAAGAGGTTAGAAAACTTGCTGTACAATCAGCAGACTCCGCCAAGGAAATTGAAGGATTAATTCAAGAGATTGTCCGGGAAATCAGCACCTCACTTTCGATGTTCCAATCCGTGAATCATGAAGTGAAAGAAGGCTTGCAGATTACGGATCAAACAGCGGAAAGCTTTAAACAAATCTATGAGATGACAACCCAAATTTCCGGCGAATTGCAAAACTTGAACGCGACGGTTGAACAACTGTCAGCCGGATCACAGGAAGTGTCAAGTGCTGTTGAAGATATTTCTGCAGTGGCGAAAGAAAGCTCAGCAGGCATTCAGGATATCGCAGCTTCGGCTGAAGAACAGCTTGCGTCTATGGAAGAAATCAGCTCTTCAGCGGAAACGTTGGCAAACATGGCGGAAGAACTTCAGGACATTACGAAGAAATTTAAAATTGAATCTTAATGAAAAAAGAAAGCGGCATATCTGCTGCTTTCTTTTTTGTTAAAAACAAAAATAAACAAAAACAATTCAAAAACAAACGGAAATCATATATAATGAAAACGGATACAAATAAAAGGGGATGGAGGAATATCAAATATGGTGAAACATATATGGGATTCAGAGCGAGCTGCACAGCTGCCTAAAGGTGTAGAGGAATTGGTGTACAGGTCCAATCTGATCGGGTCAGACCGCACTGTCTGCAACTGGGGCGGGGGGAATACATCTATGAAAACAACGGAAAAGGATTTTAGAGGCCGTGAAATAGAAGTCATGTGGGTAAAAGGAAGCGGTTCGGATTTGGCAACAATGAAAGCGCATAACTTTACCGGTTTGAAATTAGATGATATCCGCCCGCTGATTAAAAGGGACCAAATGCCAGATGAAGAAATGGTAGATTACCTGTCTCATTGTATGATAGACAGCAAACATCCCCGCCCTTCAATTGAAACGCTATTACACGCTTTTCTGCCATACAAACATGTTGATCATACCCATCCAGATGCGATTATCAGCATATGCTGTGCAGATAATGGAAAACAAATCGCTGAAGACATTTATGGAAACCGGTTTGTATGGGTGCCATACGTCCGTCCTGGATTTACTTTGTCTAAAATGATCGCTGAAGGCGTAGCAAACAATCCCCACGCCGAGCTTGTATTAATGGAGAAACACGGCTTAGTCACTTGGGGAGAGACGTCTGAAACATGTTATCAAAAAACGATATCCATCATTCAAGAAGCCGAGCAGTATATTAACGATCGTATCAATCAGCATGAGGTATTCGGAGGCAAAAGGTATCAGCCGCTGCCGGAGGATAAAAGAAAACAAATCTTGGCAGGCATCATGCCTGTGATCAGAGGAGCAGTAAGTGAAGAAAAGAAAATGATCCTTTCCTATGATGATCATGACGACGTCTTGGAATTTGTAAACAGTGTCCAAGCGCCAGCACTTTCGCAAATCGGTGCGGCATGCCCGGATCACCTTGTTCACACAAAACGGGTTCCGCTGTACATTGATTGGAATCCGGAAACTCAAGATGTGCACAAGCTTGCGGATCTGATCAAGTCAGGAGTCGAGACCTTTACATCAGAGTATCAGGCTTACTTTACACGCAATCAGCAGGATGGGGATCAAATCTTTGAATCCGCCCCGCGGGTGATATTGATTCCTGGAATTGGAATGGTGAATACAGGAAAAAGTTATGCCATGTCTAAAGTAAGCGGGGCTTTATATCGGAGGGCCATCGCCGTGATGAAAGGAGCAACCGCTCTGGGGCAATTTGTTTCTTTACATGAAAATGAATCCTACCATGTCGAATATTGGCCGCTCGAACTATATAAACTCACGCTGGCCCCGCCGGAAGCAGAATTTTCCCGAAAAGTCGCGTTGATAACTGGAGGAGCCGGCGGAATCGGCAGTGCAGCATGCCGCCGATTTGCAGCTGAGGGAGGGCACGTGATCGTAGCTGATCTGAATATAGAAGGTGCACAGAAAATTGCCGGGGAAATAAACGATGCATACGGAGAAGGACGGGCAATTGTTGTCAAAATGGATGTGACAAAGGAGGAAGACGTACAGTCAGCTTTTGAACGAGCGGCGCTTGCTTACGGCGGCATTGATATCGTCGTCAATAATGCCGGGCTGGCCACATCAAGCCCATTTGACGAAACAAGTCTAAAAGAATGGAATCTTAATATGAATGTTTTAGGAACAGGCTATTTCCTTGTAGCCCGTGAAGCGTTTAAACAGATGAAACAGCAAAATAGAGGCGGAAGCATGGTATTTGTCGGATCGAAAAATTCGGTTTATGCGGGCAAAAACGCCTCTGCCTACAGCTCTGTTAAGGCGCTTGAAACCCATTTAGCAAGATGCATCGCAGCAGAAGGTGGAGAATTCGGCATTAGGGTCAACTCCGTTTTGCCTGATGCAGTTCTTCAAGGATCGGCAATCTGGGGTTCAAGCTGGCGGGAGGAACGAGCCGCGGCGTACGGGATTGAACCAGATCAGTTGGAGGAACATTACCGGAAACGTACAGCATTGCTCGTCAATATTTACCCGGAGGATATTGCCGAAGCCATTGCATTCTTCGCTTCTTCCAAAGCCGAAAAAACAACGGGCTGCATGATTACGGTAGACGGCGGCGTCCCTGCTGCTTTTACGCGTTAGAAATATGCTAAGATAAAAAATATAAGATGGACTACGATATGAGGAAGGGCGTTACTGATGCTAGTAGCAGAACGGCAGCAAAAAATAGTGGAAATAGTGAATACGCGTTCAAGCATCCGCGTTTCCGAATTAAGTGACATATTTTCAGTCACAGAGGAAACCATTCGGCGTGATCTTGAAAAGCTTGAAAAAGAACATAAACTGAGCCGGAGCCACGGAGGAGCGGTCAGTATTCAGCAGAAGGAATCAGAAATTCATTTTTCTGAACGGGAAATCACGAATGTCATCGAAAAAAAAGCTATCGCTCACGAAGCGGCCAAATATGTAAAAAGCGGAGACCGAATCATTCTCGATGCAAGCACAACCGCCTGGTACATGGCGAAAATACTCCCAGACATTGAGCTCACCGTGATTACAAACTCAATGAAAGCAGCTATTGAACTCAGCAATAAAGAAAACATATCAGTCATTTCAACAGGCGGCATTTTGCTGGAAAAATCATTATCGTTTGCCGGCCCGTTAGCAGAGCGTTCACTTGAGACCTATCATGTCAATAAAACCTTTCTGTCATGTAAGGGATTTGACGTACACAACGGGATGAGTGATTCAAATGAGTGGCAGGCGCTGCTCAAAAAACGGATGATCGAAAGGTCGGACCAGACCATTTTGATGGCCGATTCAAGCAAATGGGGGAACCGCGAGTTTTCACATATAGCCTCGCTGCAAGATGTCAGCCGCCTAATTACGGATTCTGGACTTGATCCGGCATCGGTAAAAGCTCTTGAGGACAAAAAGGTGAAGGTGACAGCTGTTCCTCTTTCGAAGAGAGGGTGAAAGAATGATTTATACTGCCATTGATATAGGCGCATCAAGCGGGAGAATCATGGTAGGTGAACTGAATGAAGGGAAGCTTGACATACAAGAGATTCACAGGTTCGCTAACGGTTTCAGTCAAAGAGACGGGCATTGCTTTTGGGATATTGATCATTTGCTAAAACAAATCCTGCAAGGACTGCAAAAAGTAAAGACGCTTGGGTATGAACACTGCACCGTAGGCATTGATACATGGGCAGTTGATTATGTCTTACTGGACGAAAAAGGCGATCGGTTGCGGGAAGCAATCTCCTACCGTGATAGAAGAACAGATCACACAATAGACAAACTGGAACATACCCTCTCAAAAGCCGCAATTTATCAAAAAACAGGAATACAATTTCAGCCTTTCAACACGATCTATCAATTGTATGAAGAAGACCGTGAGCTGCTGAAAAAGACAGACAAAATTATGATGGTCCCTGATTATTTAGGCTATTGTTTAACCGGAAAAGCTGTAACGGAAATCACAAACGCGTCCACAACACAGCTTTTAAACGCCTCAACGGGAAATCTTGATCCTGAATTGCTTGAAGCCGTGTCCGTTCAGGAACAGCAATTTGCGCCGCTGACTGAACCGGGGTGTGAGCTCGGGAAGCTAAGAAATGAGTGGTTCCCGGATTATGATCTCCCGGCGTGCAAGGTGATGACAGTCGCAACACATGATACGGCCTCGGCCGTCATTGCGGCGCCAGGCGTACATGATGGCTGGGCGTATATCAGCAGCGGAACATGGTCGTTAATCGGGATTGAAAACAAAACACCAATAATAACTGATCTTGCTTTAGAAAACAACTATACAAATGAACGCGGCGCAAACAACACCATTCGCTTTCTCAAAAACATTATCGGCATGTGGGTGATACAAGAAGTCAGACAGCAGTTACAAGCAGATTATTCTTTTCAGCAGCTTGCAGAAGAAGCCGAAAAAACAGAACCATTCCAGCAATTTATAAACTTAAATGATAAACGATTCCTGAATCCAGAAAACATGATAAAGGAAATACAACATTATTGCAGACAAACCCGCCAAAAGACTCCTCGCACTGCAGGCGAACTTGCCTGCTGCATCTACAGCAATTTAGCCATCATCTATGCGATTGCCATCAAAGAGCTGGAAACGATCACAGAAAAACAGATTCAGCAGCTTCATATCATCGGCGGCGGAGCCCGAAATGACTTCTTAAATCAATTAACGGCAGACATGAGTGGAAAAGCGGTATATGCAGGGCCGATAGAGGCAACTGCCACCGGAAATCTTTTGATGCAAATGATTGCTGCCAAAGAAGTCAAAGACATAAAAGAAGCCCGGCAAGTCGTCAGAAATTCCTTTCCGATCAAAGTGTTTACACCTAAAGACATTGACAGAAGCACGATCATTCAGTCCTTTCAGCAAACTGTTTTGAAAGCGCTATCTCAATGATGAAGAGGTGAAAAGGTTTGAAAAGAAAAGCCAGTATCATGTTTGTACATCAAGACAAGTACGAAGAATACAAACAGCGGCATGATGACATTTGGCCTGAGATGGCCGAAGCACTCAAAGCTCATGGAGCACACCATTATTCCATTTTTCTAGACGAGGAAACAGGCAGGCTTTTTGCATATTTAGAAATAGAGGATGAAGAGAAATGGAGAAAGATGGCGGACACAGAAGTTTGCCAAAGATGGTGGAAATCGATGTCGCCATTAATGAAAACAAATTCGGATTTCAGTCCTGTTTCGGTAGATCTAAAGGAAGTTTTTTATTTGGATTAAAAAACTGATAAAGGGAGAGAGCCGTATGACCATAAAAACCAATTATGACAGTGCAAAACAGGCATATGAAAAATGGGGAATTGATGTTGAAGAGGCGCTTCGGCAATTAGAGCAAGTGCCCATTTCGATCCACTGCTGGCAGGGTGACGATATTGAAGGCTTTGAAGTAAATAAGGGCGAGCTTTCAGGCGGAATTGACGTGACCGGCAATTATCCCGGAAAAGCGCAAACTCCTGAAGAATTAAGAAGAGATTTGGAGAAGGCTCTTTCTCTCATTCCTGGAAAGCACCGCGTAAACCTGCATGCGATATACGCAGAAACAAACAGGGAAGCGGTAGAACGTGACGAATTGAAGCCGCAGCATTTTGAAAACTGGGTGAAATGGGCAAAAAAACTTGGTCTCGGTTTAGATTTTAATCCAACCTTGTTTTCGCATGAGAAAGCGGCTGACGGACTCACCCTTTCACACCCTGATCCGGACATCAGAGAATTTTGGATCAGGCATTGCATCGCGTGCCGCCGTATCGGGGAATACTTCGGGAAAGAATTAGGAACACCTTGCTTGACGAATATTTGGATTCCCGACGGCTATAAGGATATCCCGAGTGATAGGCTGACACCGCGTAAAAGACTAAAAGAATCACTGGATCGGATCTTCGCAGAGGAGATCAGTGAACAACACAATCTTGATTCAATCGAGAGCAAGCTGTTCGGGCTTGGCTCCGAATCATATGTTGTTGGATCTCATGAATTTTATTTAGCTTATGCTTTGACGAATCATAAGCTTTGTTTACTTGATACAGGCCATTTCCATCCGACTGAGACGGTATCAAACAAGATCTCGTCCATGCTGCTTTACACAGACAAGCTTGCCTTGCACGTATCTCGGCCTGTTCGTTGGGATAGCGACCATGTAGTGGTTTTGGATGATGAATTGAGAGAAATCGCTCTTGAAATTGTACGAAATCAGGCTCTTGAGAAGGTCGCCATCGGTCTGGATTTTTTCGATGCCAGCATTAACCGTGTAGCCGCCTGGACCATCGGAACGAGAAATATGATCAAAGCTTTATTGTATGCCTTGCTTCTCCCGAACGGCTATTTAAAACAATTGCAGGAAGAGGGCCGCTATACAGAAAGGCTGGCCCTGATGGAGGAATTCAAAACATATCCTTTCGGAGCCATCTGGGATTCCTACTGTGAGCAAATGGGCGTTCCGGTAAAAGAGGCATGGCTTCATGACATCAAAGAATATGAGCAACAGGTGCTTTTAAAAAGGAAGGCATCTTCTCCGATTGTCTAATAAAAAATCCGCCGCGGCATTTGCGCGCGTGCGGATTTTTTTAAGCTTGATCAGCAGGGTATATAATCCCCATTTGCTTTCTTGCTTCTTCCATAATTTTTGCGGTGGTCAAAGACCGTTCAAATGTATTCTCTTCAGATTCTTGCTTATTCTCTTTTATGAGCGTGACAAATTCTTCTGCTTCATAGAACATCGCCGGTTTAGGATCAGGAATCGAGATGTTTTCTAGGCGGCCGTCCCGGTAGCGGATTTCAACACGTTCAGGCCGGTGAATTGTATCGATTACAATCGTCCCGTCTTCACCCTGGATTTCCGCTGGGGCATAGGAAGTAGAGATTTTGGAATGCATCAGAACGGCTTCGAACCCGTCGTAAGACAGAATGACAGTTCCTTCTCCATCCACTCCGGAAGATAAAGCATATCCGTTTGCTTTTACATCCTTTGGCTCGCCAAACAACACAACAGCCGGATAAATACAATAGACGCCAATATCCATTAATGACCCATTGGAAAGCTCAGGCTGAAACGCATTCAAAACAGTTCCGCTTCTGAACGCGTCATACCGTGAGGAATACTGGCAGTAGCTTGCGGTAAATCTGCGGACAGTACCGATTTTATGCAGGTGTTTTTTCAGCTCTTTGAAATTCGGCAGGAAAGTGGTCTTCATTGCTTCCATGAGAACAACGCCGTTTGCCTTAGCCGCTGAGATCATCTCTTCTGTTTCTTTTGTATTCGAAGCAAACGGCTTCTCACAAAGCACATGCTTGCCATGGTTCATAAAGAGAACGGCTTGTTCCTTATGAAGAGCGTTCGGGCTCGCTATGTATACGGCATCAAAGCAATCGCTCGCCGCCATTTCCTGAAGGTCTGAGAAGGCATGCGCAGCGTTGTGTTTAGCAGCAAACTCGGCAGCGCGTTCAGCCGATCTTGAATAAACAGCAGTCAGCTGAAAATCTTCGATATCCGCTGCTGACTCAAGAAAGCGGTCTGTAATCCAGTTGGTTCCTATTATTGCAAAACGTATCACTCGTATCGCTCCTTTTGTATGATATAGCTAAATTATAGCTTAAAAAGAACAAAATCACATGATAGATATAAATAGAATGTTAAAACCGTGAAAGCTTTTCCAGCAATTAACGGTTTTTATTTTTCATTATAGGGACGATAGTGTACAATTTAATTAAACTATGTATGACGGAGGAACGATAGTGGAGACGTTGCAAACATGGAGCGGCAGATTCAAGCGATTCTTCTTGGACAATAAGTTTGTTTTATTTTTGCTTGTGCTGCTGCTGATTGGTTTAAATATTCTAGTATTTACAAAAACATCATTTATTTTCACCCCGATTATTGTTTTGCTCAAAACGATATCACTTCCGATTATTTTGACAGGCATTGTTTTTTATCTGTTAAACCCGGTCGTCGATTTCCTTGAGAGAAGAAGAATAAGAAGAATCTATTCTATTTTACTGTTGTATCTATTGATTATCGGGCTGATCACGATCACAATCGTGTCCATCATTCCCTTTTTAAAAGAACAAATTATGAGTTTAATCGACAACATCCCAAGATATGTGGATATCGTTGAAAATCAGACGAAACAGCTGATCGGTAGCAACTTCGTCAATCAGGCCCAGCAAACGACGAACATCAATATATCTGATCTCGCAACAAAGGTTTCAGATCAGGCAGCGACAATTGTGAACAGTACCTTTACCGGCGTTGGGAATTTTATCGGCGCCCTGACTGAGATTATCATTTCAATCGTTACGGTTCCGTTTATCCTTTTCTATTTGTTAAAGGACGGAAAAAAATTGCCGGTCTACATACTGAAGTTTGTTCCGACGCAATTGAAAGAACAGACATACACAGTCTTAAGCGAAATGAATCATCGGTTAAGCTCTTATATCAGAGGCCAGATCATTGTCAGCTTCTGTATCGGGTTTTTGCTGTTTATCGGTTATTTGATTATCGGGCTGGATTATGCTTCATTGCTAGCCGTCATTGCGGCTTGTACTAGCATCGTTCCATATTTAGGGCCAACGATTGCCATTACGCCTGCGATTATCATTGCCATAGTGACATCGCCGCTCATGCTGCTTAAATTGGTGATCGTTTGGACCATTGTTCAGCTGATTGAAGGGAAGCTGATCTCTCCGCAAATTATGGGAAAAAACCTTCACATCCACCCTATCACAATTATTTTTCTGCTGTTAACAGCTGGCAAACTGTTTGGCGTTGTTGGAATCATTCTTGCCATTCCGGGCTATGCAGTTGCCAAAGTCATTACGACACATTTATTTGACTGGTTTAAAATGCGGTCACATTTATACGACGAAGAAAAAAATGAAAATACGCCGGGTCATAAAGTGTGATTTTCGTTTATAGTTATATAAGACGGGCTTTCCATTTATGGAAAGCTCCCGTTATGTAAAAAAATAAATGTCTAATGGGGAGAATCAAAATCATGACTCTATGGGAATTGTTTGTAGCCGCCATTTTAGGAATCGTAGAAGGATTAACAGAGTACGCGCCGGTTTCTTCGACAGGACATATGATTATAGTAGACGACATCTGGCTTAAATCAAGTAATCTGATGTCAGAAGAAGCTGCTAACTCATTCAAGGTGGTTATTCAGCTAGGCTCCATTTTAGCAGTAGCTATCGTGTTTAAAGACCGAATTTTAAACTTACTCGGCTTGAAAAAAAACATTACAAGCGACCAGGAGCAGGGACATAAACTAAGCATTGCCCAAATTGCCGTCGGACTCGTGCCTGCAGCTGTTCTCGGCTTTTTGTTTGAAGATTACATTGATGAATATTTATTTTCTGTCAAAACTGTGGCCATCGGTTTAATTGCCGGGGCAATCCTGATGCTTTTTGCTGACTGGGTCAATAAGCGGAAAACAGCGACAGACACTCTCGACCGCATTTCCTATAAACAGGCGATAGCAGTTGGCTTATTCCAATGTCTTGCCCTTTGGCCGGGTTTCTCGCGTTCGGGTTCAACCATTTCCGGCGGTGTTATTCTCGGATTAAACCACCGAGCGGCAGCCGACTTTACGTTTATTATGGCGATGCCGATCATGATGGAAGCCAGCTTTCTAAGCCTCGTGAAGCATTGGGACAGCTTAAGCTCGGATCTGATGCCATTTTTCATCGTCGGCTTTATCTGTGCCTTTGTGGTCGCACTGTTTGTCGTCCGTTTCTTCTTAAGGCTGATTAACAAAATCAAACTTGTCCCATTTGCAATCTATCGAATTATTCTCGGTGTGATTTTACTTTTGATCATGATGTAAGTCGAAAAATAAGGCTCTTTTCCGAGCCTTATTTTTTCTGTCAATTCGAGAGGAAACAGCTTGTTTTTCAAAAAAAAATCATCTATAATAAACATGACGTTACATACGGGGCCATAGCTCAGCTGGGAGAGCGCTACGCTGGCAGCGTAGAGGTCAGGGGTTCGAGCCCCCTTGGCTCCATACCTTTAAACCCTTATTCTATAAGGGTTTTTTGTTTTGAGGAAAAGGTTCATTCTCTGAATCCTACAGTTGAGCGAAGTCAAAGTGAGCAGTTTATCTGTCAATCATGAATTTTTCAATACCTCCTTTTGTTCCTCAAAGACCGTCATGTCTTCCAAAGGGGGGGAGTAGACATGAAGAGACACCATTCGTTCGGATGTCGGATTGGACATTTTGTGAATTAAACCTTTGGTTGAAATAAGGCATTCTCCTTCGTGGACAAAGTATGAATTGGAGAGTTCTGCGTGTTCGCCGGCTGAGCGATAAATAGAATTAAGAAGCTTTCCTTCTAGCACCATTGCACAACCAATGGATTGACCATGATCGTGTACTGTCGTCTCCTTGTTTGGCGGAATGTTAATCACGATAATTTCCAATTCATTATTTCGATAGATGGCATTTCGGCCGTAAGCGTACTGGTCTGGTTCCTTAATATACGGTTGACTCAATTTTGCTGCGTTTGGAATTTGTTTTAAAGATGTTGCTAAATCTTTAACCGATGGATTTTTTAAGCCGCTAAAAATGTCTTGGATACACTCATACAGTTCCATTCGTTTTTGCCTCCCAGAATATTTAAAATTTCCTTACATTGGTATTTCATAGGTTAATTCATGGTATTTACCCATATACAATTTAGAGGCGGCAAACGCCCAGTGAACACAAAAAAATGTGCGGCCAAAATGTTGTCTTATCACCAACTAATTCGAGTTTATTAGTTGGAATAGTGGATTGAAAGGATTAAAACGGCCTGCTTTAATTCGCTTGAGGGAACGAGCAGGGATCCATAAGTGCAGTTCTAGGCCCCTTGGCTCCAAAACACAATATCGGGGAAAAGCTTTCAGACTTTCTATGTTGTGCTTGAAATTTACTCCATTGACAAAACACAATCGATTTGAAATAATATTTGATTATATGCTCATTCATTCACATAATTATAATAAAATAATATCATTTCCCCTGAAAGGGAGAATATTAGAATGAAAGCTAATGGTATGCAAAATCTATTAGCTTCTTTTGTTTTCAAAAAATGATGTGTTTCGCATGTATTCATATAGGAAGGAATGACAACATGAAGACAAAACACTATTGGATGATTTCTTTGCTCGCCGTCTTAGCGGTCGGGCCGGGATTGATGTCTAACACGGCATTGTCGTCAGTTCAAGGCCTTGTTCAGAAAGCGGTTGGAACAAGTGGCTTCACATCAGTAAATCCAATATTGATCGGCAATATGGCCTTTGCCTTACTAGTTCCGGCAGGACCGCTGCTGAGGAAAAAATTCGGTGCTCGTCCCGTCTATCTGGCTTCATTACCTGTCTTTATACTAGGCTCACTGCTCATCGCATGTTCAGGCGATATTGCATGGATGGCGGCAGGGCGCTTTTTACAGGGGGCGGCAACAGGCGTCATGCTGATGATTATGATTCCAATGCTTGTACTGTCATTCCCGATTGAACGCAGGAACTATGCACTGCTTGTGCTGATCGGGGGATTCTATGGTTCTGTTATCATCGGCACCATCCTGGGAACCATTGCAACAAGCTGCGGGCATTGGAGATGGCTGTTTTTCATCTTTGGCACCTTGTCCCTGATCGGTGTCGCGGTGAGCTATTTCTTTCTTCATGACGAGCATCACGGGGCGTCGGATCAAGAACAGCCGCTTGATCGTGCGGGAATTCTTTTATCTGTTTTCCTTGCCGCAGCCTCAGCGGTTTCATTCATTTTTCTGCAAAAATGGGGGCTGTCATCGGGTTATGTAAGGATTGGTTTCGGGGTGACGTTATGTTTGCTCATTGGTCTATTGATTGTGGAATATAAAGTGAAAAACCCCTTCATATCTATTAAACTGATGCTGCTGCCAAAACCGGTGCTTGGCTTATTGATCATAGCTGCAGGGACGATAACGGTAGCTGTCAGCCTGTCTGCTTTTCAAGGCTTGCTCCGTCAAATGTATGATATTTCTCAGGAGCATCTCATTTTTTTAAACTTGACTCTTTTAATCGGAGTGGCGATCGCGGCCATTTTGAGCGCTCTGTTATATGATAAAGTCGGACCAGGGATGCTCGGTATTATTGGCGGACTTATTCTCGTTTTTGTGAATTTTCAATGGCTGCATATACAGGATCGATCATCTCTTTATATGTTCGCAGCACTGTTTATCATGCTTGCAGCGGGAACAGGCCTGACAGTCGCCGCAGGGCTGATGGGAGCTGCCATGGGAGGCCCGCTGCCTGATTTGGTCAAGAGAATGACAGCTGTTCAGTTTTTAAGATTGTTTGTCTATATGGGAGTTCCCATTCTCATCGGCTTTTTCACGAAAAAAGATGCTGCCAGACAAAGCGGTTCGGTACAGGATTCTATGATGACTGCTTATCATGATCTCTTCTTCATTTCTTTTATCCTTAGCGTGCTGCTCGTCTGTCTGTCATTTTGTATGAATGCCACTGGAATGGGGCACAAGCTGGCACATAAACCACATGATAAAGCGAAAACAGCTCCGGAAAAACAGGCCGTCTCAGCACAAGGTTTGTCGAAGGCAACCGTCAATTCATATAAAGTAATAAATGATACGGAATATCGGAATGCACTCAGAAATTTACAAAAATAGAAACATGGTAAAACCTTTTCATTGAGCGAAAAGGTTTTTATTTTGCAATCTTTTCCCAACTTTATCCCTAAAGAATTGAAAAATATTAGAAGTGCAAGTAAAATTCTAAAAGGTAGATTCTTTTACATTCGTAATCTTTTAATTCGAAGGAAGGTTTTCATGGCCCGTAAAAAACTTAAAAAACGTAAACTCTTGATTTCACTATTTTTCCTTGTATCGATTCCGCTAGCTCTGTTTGTTTTAGCGACAACTTTATCAAAACCGATTGAAATATCCAAAGAAACTGAAGAAATCGATGAACAGCAAGTGTTTATAGACAGTCTGTCCGGACATGCCCAAATTTTGTATGAAAAATACCATGTTCTCCCCAGCATCACAATTGCTCAGGCCATTCTCGAATCGGACTGGGGGAACAGTGAACTGGCTGCTAAGGCCAACAACCTTTTTGGCGTAAAAGGGAATTATAAAGGCCATCATGTCACGATGGAAACGGACGAAGTTGAAAAAGGGAAAAGAAAAACCATTCGCGCGAAGTTTCGAAAATACAGCACGTTTTTTGAATCTATGGATGATCACGCCCAATTGTTCGTCCGTGGCACATCGTGGAATAAAAAGAAGTATAAACCGGTGCTTGAGGCAGGGAATTACAAGGAAGCGGCAACCGCCCTGCAAACATCAGGATATGCTACAGACCCTGACTACGCTGACAAAATCAGCGCTATTGTGGAAAAATACGATTTAGATGAGTACGATGAGGTAAATCCATCCCTCAAATCTGTGGATTTAAACGCCTCTATTAAAGACAGTGCCGTTCAAGATGTATGGTCCAAGCCTTCTACTGATGATCGGTCCATAAGGCTTACCTCTGCCCAATCTTACGTCGGCAAAGACATAAAGGTTGTGTCTAAAAAACAGAAAGGCCAGTCTGTATGGTACCAATTCCAAATCAATGATAAACTTATTGGCTGGATTGATGATTCAGCTGTTGAAATAAAGGAGGCAACCTAAGCCCTTTTTACTGGTATTTTTAATTCTTTGTTCCATTCTGGGGAATTTGAGGTATAATATTCCACGGAAGTTATCACTTTTTAACTATGCTTTCGGGAGGGAACAAAGGTGCAGAAATATAGACGCAGAAACACGGTTGCCTTTACAGTATTAGCTTATTTTACTTTTTTTGCGGGAGTATTTTTGTTTAGTATCGGACTCTATAATGCTGATAATCTGGAACTCAATGAAAAAGGTTATTACATCGCTGTTATGATACTTGTAGCAGTTGGTGCGATTCTTACACAAAAAGTAACCCGTGATAACGCGGAGGATAATGAAATCATCGCGGAACAGGAAAAAAGACAAAATCAATCTCATATCGAATCATAAAAAAATCCGGCGACTGCACGCCGGATTTTTTGATATCACCCTGTAAACACTTCGCCGTCAGGATAACGGATATTTGATTGCTCTGTTTTTGCGAATGAAAACACGAACGTTAAAGGACCAATTCTTCCGATAAACATGATGACAATAATGATACACTTGCCAGCTGTTGTCAGTTCAGGAGTAAGCCCCATCGTAAGGCCGACAGTTCCGAATGCGGAAAAGGTTTCAAACACAATTTGAAGAAATGGCGCTTGTTCTGTGATCGTCAGGGCAAAAATCCCTAAAAACACGATGAACAAACTGGTGACGCTCACAGCTAAAGCTTTAATGATAATCGGATATTTGATGGAACGGCGGAAAATAACCGTTTCTTTTTTACCTCTCAAGTAAGCAATAACAGATGTTAAAATCACGATGAACGTAGTCAGCTTAATGCCGCTCGCCGTTGATGCGCTTCCTGCTCCGATAAACATCAATAATAAAGTAAATACAATTGTTCCTTCTCTCATGCTGCCAAAATTTAGAGAATTGAAGCCTGCGGTTCTCGGCGTCACTGCCTGAAAATAGGACGCCCACAGTTTATCCACTATATGCAGGTGGCCGAGCGTGCCGGGGTTGCTGTATTCTAAAATAAAGATCGCAAGCATAGCAATCGCATTCAACATCAGCGTTCCTGTAAGCATGAGCTTTGTATGTAAAGAAAAAGCTTTAAAACGCCGATTTTTCATCACATCAAACAGAACCGTAAATCCGATCCCTCCTGTAATAAATAAGAAAGTAATCACGAGGTTTACTGTAGGATCGCCAACGTAGCTCATCAAATTATCAGGCCACAACGAAAACCCGGCATTGTTAAAAGCAGATATTGCGTGAAACAAACTGGCAAACAAGCCGGATGACCAGCCGTATTGAGGTACAAGCCGGATGGATAAAATGAGTGCTGCTATCAATTCAATACTGATCGAAAACAGAAACAGGACTTTGACAAGGCCAATGACACCGCCGATTGTCGGCTGGTTTAAGGCTTCCTGGACGAGCATTCGTTCTTTTAAGCCGATTTTTTTTCCTAATATCATGACGATCAAGACTGCAAATGTCATAAATCCAAGCCCGCCAATCTGAATCAGCCCCATAATTACTGTTTGCCCGAATACCGTAAATTGAGTACCGGTATCGACAACAGCAAGCCCTGTAACAGTTGTAGCGGAAGCCGCAGTAAAAAGGGCATCTATCCATGACAATGGCTTCGTAGTGGAAATCGGAAGCATTAATAGGACAGCCCCGATGATAATGGTAAGGAAAAAACCAATGGCAAGCACTTGAGGCGGTGTAAACCGAACCCATTTGATCACTTTATCCTTTTGAAGTGTCACCTTTGTCTACATCCCTTCGTTTTCAAAACGTTTAATATCCTTTTTGTGGCCCATGATCACCAGGCAATCTTGCTCGTGAATGATGTCTTCAGGCGCGGGGGAAAGACAGATATCTCCATGGTGTTTAATGGCCAGGATCGTGCAGCCGTACTTTGCTCTTACATTCAGGTCAATAATCGATTTTGAATCAAGCTTGCGCGTAGCCAGCAGCTCGACAATACTGTATTCATCAGATAGATCAATGTAATTCAAAACATTTTCGTCTGAAAGGCTTTGTGCGATTTTAACCCCCATATCTTTTTCAGGATGAATAATGCGGTCAGCGCCGATTTTTTCAAGCACCTTGTGATGATAATAGTTTTGAGCCTTTACCCAAATATTTGGAATATCAAGCTCCTTTAATAATAGGGTGGTCAGCGTACTCGCTTGAATATTTGCTCCGATGGCAACAATCACATATTCAAAATTGCGTATTCCTAATGAAAGCAATTCGTTTTCTTCGGTGGCGTTGGCAATTACCGCATGAGTGGCGTAAGAAGCATATGCATTGACCTTTTCTTCGTTGATATCAACCGCAAGGACCTCATGCCCCATTCTATGAAGTTCTTTACAAATGCTGCCGCCAAACCGGCCCAGCCCGATCACGGCAAATTGCTTATTTTTAATTCTTCCCAATGTTCATATCTCCCTTAGTGAATTAACGTTTTTGAAGCAAAAAAGACCATTGCAAAGAATGGCCGATAATAGACCTCCTCTCTGTATACGCCTACGAGGTTAGCTGTCGGATTAGGGATTCAGAGTACCCCCTCTTACTTAGTAAGATTCACCCCAAGGCTGTTAATAAAACAGCCAATCGTTGGTTCCCCCGTTCGTGTTTGATTAAGCGGTAAAAGAGACTGTATGAAATTGAACACTCAAGAATTTACTCCTGTTTCTAGTGTTTGTCAATTTAAATTTTAAACCAGAAAAAAGATAACGGGGATTAGAGAAAAAGGGGAGGGTAAAACGCAAAAAAGACCGGCGTTAACCGGTCTTTTACATTAGTTGCAACCGCAAGGCTGAGTCGGAGGAGTGCTGCGCTTAGCCACGTCAATGCTGGCTTCTGCGTAAAATTTATTTCCGATGCTTAATGATTTATTCTCCGCACGGAAAGTATATGTACCAGCGGCAGGAAGTGTTTTGTTATTCAGTTTTAATTTGAATTCGCCAGCTCCTAACAAATCAAGTGCCAAAGGAACTCTTACTGTTTTCCCGTTATTGAGGATCTGTGTTGTACGCAAGGCATTTCCGTTCAATGTGTCTTTCGTGTTTGCAGTAAATCCGCTTGGCAATGTAAACTCCATAACGCCAAGGCTGAGAAGCGTGTTTGGACGGTAAGTCAATTCGATATCTGAGAAAGACCATTCCGTTTTGCTGGCGCCAGTGATTGTTGCGAACAATGAAGCTGTAGACTGTGTTCTCATAGTAGATTCAGTATGAGCTTTAGTTGATGTAGATTCAGCCGCGAAAGAAGCTGTAGGTGCAGAAACGAGTAACCCGAGACTTAATGCACTAATTGCCAAAGAAGATAATAATTTGCGTTTCATAACAAAATTCCCCCTAAAAAATGATAAATTAAACAGGCCTGCCCGCTTTTCACCTCCTCTGAAGGCCAAATACAAATTTTACCTACATAAAATTACCATCAAATATTTTGGAAGTAAATGGGGTGTTTTTCCCGTATTTTTCAAATTTGTAGTAGTTACATCAAAAAAACGCCTGGTTTCCCAGACGTTTTCTGCTTTACTTTGTTTCGATCGGTATAAATTTAAAAATTTCTCCGGTCTGCACCGATTCAGCAAGCCGTTTCAGCCAGTCATAGTAAGCTTTAGAGCTTTCCAGCTGATCGTATAACTGCAGTGCCTCATTTTTGATATCCTCATCGAGATCTTCCTTGCTTAAAACCTTTTGTAAATCAGCTTGAGCTTCCTCGATCGCTGCTACATTCACTTGAACCTCCCGCTCCCATTTAGGTGGAAAGAAATTTGTGAAAAATTTAAAGAAATCCTTTTCAGCCACAAATGTATGCTTGCGGATTCCCCGGTGAAATGTTTTTTTCACTACATTTAAGTCTTGAAGCTTTTTGACGCCTGTGCTCATGCTTGGTTTGCTCATTTGCAACTCCTCACGCATTTCGTCAAGCGTCATCTCATCCCTCATATACATCGTCCCATATAAAATCCCGACACTGCGGGTAATTCCGTAAAGATCCATCGTTTCAGCAATGGAGTCAATAACAAGATCCCGAGCCTGTTCTATAGCTGCAAATTCTGGATTTTCATCCATACTGACCCTCTTTTCCTTAGAAAATTAAATTCGTTAAGTTATTTCTTTATGTTCTTTATCTTAACGAAACATGAGGAAAAGTCAAAAAGAAAAATCGAAATGGGACTTTGACAGTTTAAAAACCATATGTTAGATTAAGGTTGTTAAAAACATTAAATTTTTATTTAACAAACTTTATTTACGTCAAGGAGGCTTATATGAGTCAAACATTATTCATTGACGGAGAATGGATCAGTGCCGAAAAAGAACAGATCCGCAGTATTATCAACCCATTTAATCAAGAAGAAATTGCAACTGTAAGCGAGGGAGGGCGAGAGGACGCCATCAAAGCAATCGCAGCCGCACGCAGAGCATTTGACAAAGGAGAATGGTCATCGCTATCCGGGCTTGAACGCGGGAAAATTGTTCTGAAAATTGCGGAATTAATCAGACGCGATCTTGAGGAGCTGGCTGAGCTTGAATCTCTTGATACAGGAAAAACACTCGAAGAAAGCAAGGCCGATATGGACGATATCGCCAATGTTTTTCAATATTACGCCGGCTTGGCAGACAAAGATGGCGGAGAGATCATTTCATCTCCGATTCCTGATTCAGAAAGCAAAATTATTAGGGAGCCAATCGGGGTTTGCGGCCAGATCACTCCATGGAATTATCCGCTCCTTCAAGCAAGCTGGAAAATCGCCCCTGCACTGGCTGCAGGAAACACAATCGTCATGAAGCCGAGTGAGATTACGCCGCTGACGACAATCAAAGTCTTTAAGCTGATGGAAGAAGCCTGTGTTCCAAAAGGTGTCGCAAATCTTGTTCTTGGACCGGGAGCCACAGTGGGCGACGAGCTTGCCGTAAACAAAGACGTCGATTTGATTTCGTTTACGGGCGGAATTGAAACAGGCAAAAAAATCATGCGGGCGGCAAGCGGAAACGTCAAAAAAATCGCCCTTGAACTTGGCGGGAAAAACCCAAATATTGTTTTCAAGGACGCGGATTTAGAAGTTGCGGTTGATCAAGCCTTAAACGCTGTATTTTTCCACGCCGGCCAAGTATGCTCTGCAGGTTCCCGCTTGCTTGTTGAGGACGCCATTCATGATCAATTTTTGGCGGAGCTGGTCAAACGGGCAAAACGCATAAAACTCGGAAACGGTTTTCATGCTGAGACAGAAAGCGGTCCGCTTATTTCGGCGGAGCACAGGGCAAAGGTAGAAAAATATGTAGAGATCGGAATAGAGGAAGGCGCGAAGCTGGAGACAGGAGGCAAACGCCCGGAAGATCCTGCGCTTCAAAACGGCTTTTTCTATGAACCTACTATTTTCTCAAACTGTAATTCTGACATGAGAATCGTTCAGGAAGAGGTTTTCGGTCCTGTATTGACAGTCGAAACCTTCAGCTCTGAAGAAGAGGTAATCGAGCTTGCGAATGATACCATCTATGGCTTGGCTGGAGCGGTATGGTCAAAAGATATTGAAAAGTGCGAACGGGTAGCAGCCCGCTTGAGAATGGGAACCGTTTGGATCAACGATTTTCATCCGTACTTTGCACAAGCGCCATGGGGCGGATATAAGCAATCCGGGTTCGGACGCGAGCTTGGAAAAATAGGCCTTGAAGAATACACAGAAGTCAAACATGTATACCGCAATACAAAACCGGCAGCGGTTAACTGGTTCAATTCATAAGAGGGGGAGATTGATGATGACATTAAATATGAAGGTAGAAAGCATGCAGAAATTCCACACATTTGAAATTCCGACTGTGATTAAGCATGGAATCGGAGCCATCAAGCATACGGGTGAGGAAGTAGCTGCACTGGGCGTTTCAAAAGCGCTCCTTGTCACAGACCCAGGAATTTATAAAGCCGGTGTTGCTGATCCTGTAATCGAATCACTTAAAGAAGCAGGCATTGAAGTGGTGCTCTTTAATAAAGTTGAGCCAAACCCGCCTGTCCGTCTGGTGAATGAAGGATCTGAGCTTTACAAAAAAGAGAACTGTAATGGTTTGGTGGCAGTCGGAGGCGGAAGCTCCATGGATACAGCAAAAGCAATCGGAGTAGAAGCGACTCACGAAGGAAGCGTGCTTGATTATGAAGCGGCAGATGGGAAAAAACCGCTGGAAAACCGCATTCCTCCGCTGACGACAATTCCCACTACAGCTGGAACAGGATCAGAAGTAACCCAATGGGCGGTTATCACAGATGAAGAAAGAGAATTCAAATTCAACACGGGCGGTCCTCTGATTGCAGCGCACTTGACCATCATTGATCCTGAGCTTCATGTTTCAATGCCTCCTCATGTAACAGCTATGACGGGAATTGATGCGCTCGCCCATGCTATTGAATGCTATACAATGAAATTTGCACAGCCAATCACGGATGCAGTTGCCTTAATGGCGATTGAGTATGCCGCTCATTACATTAAGAGGGCATTTGCTGACGGAGAGGATCTGGAAGCAAGGTACGGAATGGCGCAGGCTGCGATGCTTGCCGGTCTTTCTTACGGAAGTGAATCAGCGGGCGCGGCTCATGCGATGAGCCAAACGCTTGGCGGTATTATCCCAGTCGCTCACGGCCAATGTGTAGCGGCGATGATGGGCCCTGTCATGGAATACAACTGGAAGGGCTATCCTGAGAAGTTTGCGCGTATTGCGAAAGCGTTCGGTATTGATACAAGCAAGATGACAACAGAAGAAGCTGCGAAAGCATCTGTCAATTGGATGTATGATCTGGTCGAAGATTTAGAAGTGCCGACTTTAGAAGAGCAGGGAGTATCACCTAATATGATCGAACGCTTGTCTAAAGAAGCAATGAAAGATCCGCAAACCTTCGGAAACCCTAGAGATTTAAATGAAAAAGCATACAACTGGATCTACAAACGCTGCTTTAACCTTACGCCTAAAACGGTATAATCAAAATCCCGCTCCTTTACAGAGCGGGATTTTTTGGGATAATGAAGCATAGGTGGAAATTTTAGATAAGAAGGAAGGTGCCAGCTGATGTGGAAGCGTATGACTTCAAAAGCGGAAGGCTTATATATCGCAGATACAGAAAGCTTCGTAACAAAGCAAATGGACAAGCTTGATTTTGATTATGGCGGCATCCCCGGCGACTTGCATTTTGGCCTGACCAAAAAAGCGGGAGCCAGAGAACCAATGTTTTCAAGAGGGACTGAAATTTTTAACCGCAGACAAATTTCAATTGTTTCAATAGAGGAATGCAACGAAATCGCTTTAAAAATGGGAGTGCCGAGGATTTTGCCGGAATGGCTCGGGGCGAATGTGGCAGTCAGCGGTATGCCAGATCTTACTTCATTAAAAGAAGGAAGCCGGATTATTTTTCCGAGCGGAGCGGCTCTGCTGTGTGAGGGCGAAAATGATCCGTGTATCCAGCCGGGAGAAGTCATTCAGTCTTATTATCCGGACCAACCGAAGCTGGCGCCGGCTTTCGTCCGCCACGCACTGGGCATTAGAGGGATTGTCTGTATTGTGGAAAGACCTGGTGCTGTTTACACAGGTGATGAAATAGAAGTTCATTCCTATCAGCGAAAAGTCAAACGAAAAGCAGAAAGGGTCTGATGAAATCAGGCCCTTTCTATCTTTTCTTTAATTTCTTTCATTTGGCTGAGGTGCCGTTTTTCATGATGGCCGATAAAATCGATCCACTGTCTGACAGTCAGCTCTTGAAACACAGGATGCGGAAGCACTCTTTCAAAATCTTCTTCTTTCAGAGAGGCAATCGCAGCAGTCAGCTGCTCTCTTACCACATCAAGCTCACGTTTCATTTGGCTGCCTGAAATAAAATCATGCGCAGGCTCAAGATGACTCGGGGCTTTCCGTTTATTATTTCTGTCCTGTGCTACCTCAAGCGGTTTTTCTTCAATTTCTTTAATCGGAGCGTCCTTTACACGTTCCTTCAACATTTTTTGTGCGGTCATATCGATTTTTTTCAAATGGTCAAGAACTTCCCGTATGCTCCATTCTTCAGCAGAAGGCTTTTGGTTCAGCTTTTCGTCAGAAAGTCCTTTCAATTCGTTCCACGTTTCTAATCTGGCTTCATTAAAGATACTCATCATATCTCCTCCTAAAATGACATTACCATATATATAAGCAATTATCATTTATAAAGCACTTCAAATGGGTTATTTGTCTTAAAATTTTGAAACTTTTCCCGTGGTGTCTCGTATAAATGGTAACGGCAGCCGTTCATCAATGCATTGATGAAGAAAGGATGAGGAAATTGGAGTTATTTGGAGTACCTATACAAACAATTTATCTTTATACGCTTATTATTGCGGGCAGCCTTACGCTGTTATTTCTGTTTTTCGGAGATGTATTTGCAGGGCTGCCGGAAGGCATTCCGTTTCTTAATCCGACATTAGTGCTCTCATTTTTCACATGTTTTTCAGCGGGCGGATATATAGGTGAACTCGTATTGCCTCTGTCAAGCTTGCTGATTGCGCTTTTATCTTGCATCCTTTCAATCATGCTGGTGGTATTGCTTCACATCTTTGTACTGGTACCATTATCATCTGCAGAAGAATCATTGGCATATAGAGAAGATGATCTCAGAGGAAGACTCGGTAAAGTGATTACAGCTGTTCCGGTTGACGGGTTTGGTGAAGTGGTCATAGAAGGGATAGGAGGCACCATTTCAAAGTCAGCGGTCAGTTTTGATAATCAGCAGATCAGTTACGGGACAACGGTGTTAGTCGTAGATATTAACAACGGAGTTCTTTCGGTTACTCCGCATGAACCCATTTAACATAAAAGGAGGAATTTGATATGACAATGCCGATTATAATGATCATCGGAGTTGTATTCTTTTTATTAATTGCACTAATAGCTGTGTTTATTACGAAGTATCGTACAGCAGGGCCTGATGAAGCGTTAATTGTAACAGGGAGCTATCTGGGGAATAAAAATGTTCATGTCGATGAAGGCGGCAACCGTATTAAAATCGTCCGCGGCGGAGGAACCTTTGTCCTTCCCGTCTTCCAGCAGGCAGAGCCGCTAAGCTTATTATCAAGCAAACTCGATGTTTCGACACCTGAAGTCTATACAGAACAAGGAGTGCCAGTAATGGCCGATGGAACTGCGATTATTAAAATCGGCGGTTCTATAGGAGAAATCGCTACAGCGGCCGAACAATTTTTAGGGAAATCAAAAGACGACCGTGAGCAGGAAGCGCGGGAGGTTTTAGAAGGCCACCTTCGTTCCATTCTCGGCTCAATGACAGTAGAAGAAATCTATAAAAACAGAGAAAAATTCTCTCAAGAGGTGCAGCGTGTCGCTTCACAGGATCTCGCGAAAATGGGGCTTGTAATCGTCTCGTTTACCATTAAAGATGTTCGTGATAAAAACGGTTATCTTGAATCATTAGGGAAACCGAGAATTGCCCAAGTAAAACGCGATGCTGATATCGCAACAGCAGAGGCTGATAAAGAAACACGAATTAAGCGGGCAGAAGCCGATAAAGACGCAAAAAAATCAGAACTTGAACGGGCGACGGAAATCGCTGAAGCTGAAAAACTCAATCAGCTCAAAATGGCTGAATTCCGCAGAGAACAAGATACGGCAAAAGCGAATGCCGACCAAGCATATGATTTAGAGACTGCCAGAGCGCGCCAGCAAGTCACAGAGCAGGAAATGCAGGTTAAAATTATCGAACGCCAAAAACAAATAGAACTAGAAGAAAAAGAAATTCTTCGCCGTGAACGTCAATACGACTCAGAGGTAAAGAAAAAAGCCGATGCAGACCGTTATTCTGTTGAGCAGTCCGCAGCAGCAGAGAAAGCCAAACAGCTCGCGGAAGCCGATGCCAAGAAGTACAGTATTGAAGCAATGGCAAAGGCTGAGGCGGAAAAAGTAAGAATTGACGGGCTAGCAAAAGCAGAAGCGGAAAAAGCGAAAGGAGAGACAGAGGCAGAGGTTATCCGCCTGAAAGGTCTTGCAGAAGCGGAAGCAAAAGAGAAAATTGCGGCTGCCTTTGAACAGTACGGGCAGGCGGCGATTTTCGATATGATTGTCAAAATGCTTCCGGAATACGCGAAACAAGCAGCGGCACCTCTTTCAAATATTGATAAAATCACCGTTGTCGATACAGGAGGAAGCGGTGAATCAAGCGGAGCAAACAAAGTAACCAGCTATGCGACGAACTTAATGTCAAGTCTGCAAGAAAGTTTAAAAGCATCCTCAGGAATTGATGTAAAAGAAATGCTTGAGAACTTTTCAGGAAAAGGAAACGTAAAACAAAGCATTAATGAATTAACAAATGAAATCAAAGAAGCCAAAACGATCCAAAAATCAGAGTAAGGAAAGGGCAGAACCGTATGGTAACTGTACGTGAAGCGAAGTTAGAGGATATAAAGGACATTGCAAAAGTGCATGTAGACAGCTGGAGGACAACATACCACGAAATTATCCCGATTGATTATTTAAACAGCCTGAACTATAAGGAATTTGAAGACAAATGGAAAAGTCGCTCGTTAAAGGGAGTATTTGTTGCTCAGGACGAAATGGGTTCAGTATTCGGCTTTGCTTCATTTGGACCTATTCGATCTGAACAAGAAGGCTATGACGGCGAGTTATACGCTATTTATCTTGTGGAAGAGCGCCAGCGGCAAGGTGCAGGCAGGGCGCTCTTAGCAAAAGGAGCGGAGTTTTTGCTTCAACATGGTTTTTCAAGTATGTTTGTTTGGGTTATTGAGCAGAATCCCTCGATTATATTTTATCAGGCCTATTCACCTGAAAGAGTAGCGGAGGACAACTTTGAAATTGACGGAGTAAGGCTGAAAGAAGTAGGTCTTGGCTGGCCGGATCTTTCAGCTTTAAAAACACTTCTTAACAGATAACGAACAATCCCCCAGCGGAATTCGCTGGGGGATTGTCACTTTTACGCTTTGTCACTTTTAAGCAAACGGGGTGCTGTCATAAATAATAAACATAGGACAATTGCACAAATAATGAATGAAGGAACCATGTAAGTCGCATTATAAGTTAAAGAATAAATCCATACCGGCGTTCCTTTTGGAGCAAAGCTGCCGAAAAACACAGCTCCTGAAATGACATGCGCGGCATAGCGCAGCAAACTGCCGATGAAAACTGCGCTGACCACTGAAACAATCAATTTCCCTTTTGTTTTTGATACAGCGGCTTTACGGACAGAAGAAGCGAAACAGCCGCTTATGCCGATTGCTGCGAAAGCGACAATGTAATCTAACAATAGCTGTACAGGATGTTGAGCAAACAAGTTTCCGATTGCTATTTGTACTAGACCTGTCAACAAACCTGTAGTAAGACCTGCTTTGACACCCCAGCGAAACGAAATTAAAAAGATCGGAATCATCATGATGGAGACCGAGCCTCCTTGAGGCATGCTAAGAAACATTCCTGAGACAATGTCTAAAATAACGGCTGCTGCTGTCATAATGGCAATTTCAATAAGGCGAACCAGTTGCTTAGATTGATTCATATCTATCTCCTTCCATTGACAGACAACCAAAAGGACAACAAAAAAGCAGCACGCGGAAGGATGAGAAAAGTTCCACGCACTGCTTTACGATCTGCAATTCATTTGACTTTGCCACATCCCTACGCCAGCGTTAACTAACAGGTTCAAAGGGTCAGAACGAAACCGCTCACTCTCAGCTTTAATGCTCCCCTTGTGGTCATCAGTATTTAGTTCGTTTCTACTATACAAGAAAACAAAAAAAACAACAAGATCACATGACTGATGTATATGTTCTTTTAAGAAAGTTATATGATACACACGCTTTAGAAATCATGGCGAGGATTATAGTTTATTTGTTTTATAGATTTTTTAAAAAAACTATTGCAATAAATAAATACAGGTGTTATATTATTAAACGTCGCTGATGCACAGCGGACACAAACTAGATGCTTCAAAACAACTTGAAAAAAGTTGTTGACAAAAAAGAAGCTGAATGTTATATTAGTAAAGCTGCTTCATTGAGAAGTAACGAAATGATCTTTGAAAACTAAACAAGATAAAACGTACCTGTTAATTCATTTTTATAAATCGCACAGCGATGTGCGTAGTCAGTCAAACTAGGACCTGCACGACGCAGGTCACACAGGTGTCGCCGCAGGATGCGGTGAACTTAACCTGTGATCCATTTATCGGAGAGTTTGATCCTGGCTCAGGACGAACGCTGGCGGCGTGCCTAATACATGCAAGTCGAGCGGACAGATGGGAGCTTGCTCCCTGATGTTAGCGGCGGACGGGTGAGTAACACGTGGGTAACCTGCCTGTAAGACTGGGATAACTCCGGGAAACCGGGGCTAATACCGGATGCTTGTTTGAACCGCATGGTTCAAACATAAAAGGTGGCTTCGGCTACCACTTACAGATGGACCCGCGGCGCATTAGCTAGTTGGTGAGGTAACGGCTCACCAAGGCGACGATGCGTAGCCGACCTGAGAGGGTGATCGGCCACACTGGGACTGAGACACGGCCCAGACTCCTACGGGAGGCAGCAGTAGGGAATCTTCCGCAATGGACGAAAGTCTGACGGAGCAACGCCGCGTGAGTGATGAAGGTTTTCGGATCGTAAAGCTCTGTTGTTAGGGAAGAACAAGTACCGTTCAAATAGGGCGGTACCTTGACGGTACCTAACCAGAAAGCCACGGCTAACTACGTGCCAGCAGCCGCGGTAATACGTAGGTGGCAAGCGTTGTCCGGAATTATTGGGCGTAAAGGGCTCGCAGGCGGTTTCTTAAGTCTGATGTGAAAGCCCCCGGCTCAACCGGGGAGGGTCATTGGAAACTGGGGAACTTGAGTGCAGAAGAGGAGAGTGGAATTCCACGTGTAGCGGTGAAATGCGTAGAGATGTGGAGGAACACCAGTGGCGAAGGCGACTCTCTGGTCTGTAACTGACGCTGAGGAGCGAAAGCGTGGGGAGCGAACAGGATTAGATACCCTGGTAGTCCACGCCGTAAACGATGAGTGCTAAGTGTTAGGGGGTTTCCGCCCCTTAGTGCTGCAGCTAACGCATTAAGCACTCCGCCTGGGGAGTACGGTCGCAAGACTGAAACTCAAAGGAATTGACGGGGGCCCGCACAAGCGGTGGAGCATGTGGTTTAATTCGAAGCAACGCGAAGAACCTTACCAGGTCTTGACATCCTCTGGCAATCCTAGAGATAGGACGTCCCCTTCGGGGGCAGAGTGACAGGTGGTGCATGGTTGTCGTCAGCTCGTGTCGTGAGATGTTGGGTTAAGTCCCGCAACGAGCGCAACCCTTGATCTTAGTTGCCAGCATTCAGTTGGGCACTCTAAGGTGACTGCCGGTGACAAACCGGAGGAAGGTGGGGATGACGTCAAATCATCATGCCCCTTATGACCTGGGCTACACACGTGCTACAATGGACAGAACAAAGGGCAGCGAAACCGCGAGGTTAAGCCAATCCCACAAATCTGTTCTCAGTTCGGATCGCAGTCTGCAACTCGACTGCGTGAAGCTGGAATCGCTAGTAATCGCGGATCAGCATGCCGCGGTGAATACGTTCCCGGGCCTTGTACACACCGCCCGTCACACCACGAGAGTTTGTAACACCCGAAGTCGGTGAGGTAACCTTTTAGGAGCCAGCCGCCGAAGGTGGGACAGATGATTGGGGTGAAGTCGTAACAAGGTAGCCGTATCGGAAGGTGCGGCTGGATCACCTCCTTTCTAAGGATATTATACGGAATATAAGACCTTGGGTCTTATAAACAGAACGTTCCCTGTCTTGTTTAGTTTTGAAGGATCATTCCTTCGAAACGTGTTCTTTGAAAACTAGATAACAGTAGACATCACATTCAATTAGTAACACAAGATATCACATAGTGATTCTTTTTAACGGTTAAGTTAGAAAGGGCGCACGGTGGATGCCTTGGCACTAGGAGCCGATGAAGGACGGGACGAACACCGATATGCTTCGGGGAGCTGTAAGCAAGCTTTGATCCGGAGATTTCCGAATGGGGAAACCCACCACTCGTAATGGAGTGGTATCCATATCTGAATTCATAGGATATGAGAAGGCAGACCCGGGGAACTGAAACATCTAAGTACCCGGAGGAAGAGAAAGCAAATGCGATTCCCTGAGTAGCGGCGAGCGAAACGGGATCAGCCCAAACCAAGAGGCTTGCCTCTTGGGGTTGTAGGACACTCTGTACGGAGTTACAAAAGAACGAGGTAGATGAAGAGGTCTGGAAAGGCCCGCCATAGGAGGTAACAGCCCTGTAGTCAAAACTTCGTTCTCTCCTGAGTGGATCCTGAGTACGGCGGAACACGTGAAATTCCGTCGGAATCCGGGAGGACCATCTCCCAAGGCTAAATACTCCCTAGTGACCGATAGTGAACCAGTACCGTGAGGGAAAGGTGAAAAGCACCCCGGAAGGGGAGTGAAAGAGATCCTGAAACCGTGTGCCTACAAGTAGTCAGAGCCCGTTAACGGGTGATGGCGTGCCTTTTGTAGAATGAACCGGCGAGTTACGATCCCGTGCAAGGTTAAGCAGAAGATGCGGAGCCGCAGCGAAAGCGAGTCTGAATAGGGCGCATGAGTACGTGGTCGTAGACCCGAAACCAGGTGATCTACCCATGTCCAGGGTGAAGTTCAGGTAACACTGAATGGAGGCCCGAACCCACGCACGTTGAAAAGTGCGGGGATGAGGTGTGGGTAGGGGTGAAATGCCAATCGAACCTGGAGATAGCTGGTTCTCTCCGAAATAGCTTTAGGGCTAGCCTCAAGGTAAGAGTCTTGGAGGTAGAGCACTGATTGGACTAGGCGCCCTACCGGGTTACCGAATTCAGTCAAACTCCGAATGCCAATGACTTATCCTTGGGAGTCAGACTGCGAGTGATAAGATCCGTAGTCGAAAGGGAAACAGCCCAGACCGCCAGCTAAGGTCCCAAAGTATACGTTAAGTGGAAAAGGATGTGGAGTTGCTTAGACAACCAGGATGTTGGCTTAGAAGCAGCCACCATTTAAAGAGTGCGTAATAGCTCACTGGTCGAGTGACTCTGCGCCGAAAATGTACCGGGGCTAAACGTATCACCGAAGCTGCGGACTGTTCTTCGAACAGTGGTAGGAGAGCGTTCTAAGGGCTGTGAAGCCAGACCGGAAGGACTGGTGGAGCGCTTAGAAGTGAGAATGCCGGTATGAGTAGCGAAAGAGGGGTGAGAATCCCCTCCACCGAATGCCTAAGGTTTCCTGAGGAAGGCTCGTCCGCTCAGGGTTAGTCGGGACCTAAGCCGAGGCCGAAAGGCGTAGGCGATGGACAACAGGTTGATATTCCTGTACCACCTCCTCACCATTTGAGCAATGGGGGGACGCAGGAGGATAGGGTAAGCGCGGTATTGGATATCCGCGTCCAAGCAGTTAGGCTGGGAAATAGGCAAATCCGTTTCCCATAAGGCTGAGCTGTGATGGCGAGCGAAATATAGTAGCGAAGTTCCTGATTCCACACTGCCAAGAAAAGCCTCTAGCGAGGTGAGAGGTGCCCGTACCGCAAACCGACACAGGTAGGCGAGGAGAGAATCCTAAGGTGATCGAGAGAACTCTCGTTAAGGAACTCGGCAAAATGACCCCGTAACTTCGGGAGAAGGGGTGCTCTGTTAGGGTGCAAGCCCGAGAGAGCCGCAGTGAATAGGCCCAGGCGACTGTTTAGCAAAAACACAGGTCTCTGCGAAGCCGTAAGGCGAAGTATAGGGGCTGACGCCTGCCCGGTGCTGGAAGGTTAAGAGGAGCGCTTAGCGTAAGCGAAGGTGCGAATTGAAGCCCCAGTAAACGGCGGCCGTAACTATAACGGTCCTAAGGTAGCGAAATTCCTTGTCGGGTAAGTTCCGACCCGCACGAAAGGCGCAACGATCTGGGCACTGTCTCAACGAGAGACTCGGTGAAATTATAGTACCTGTGAAGATGCAGGTTACCCGCGACAGGACGGAAAGACCCCGTGGAGCTTTACTGCAGCCTGATATTGAATGTTGGTACAGCTTGTACAGGATAGGTAGGAGCCTTGGAAACCGGAGCGCCAGCTTCGGTGGAGGCATCGGTGGGATACTACCCTGGCTGTATTGACCTTCTAACCCGCCGCCCTTATCGGGCGGGGAGACAGTGTCAGGTGGGCAGTTTGACTGGGGCGGTCGCCTCCTAAAAGGTAACGGAGGCGCCCAAAGGTTCCCTCAGAATGGTTGGAAATCATTCGCAGAGTGTAAAGGCACAAGGGAGCTTGACTGCGAGACCTACAAGTCGAGCAGGGACGAAAGTCGGGCTTAGTGATCCGGTGGTTCCGCATGGAAGGGCCATCGCTCAACGGATAAAAGCTACCCCGGGGATAACAGGCTTATCTCCCCCAAGAGTCCACATCGACGGGGAGGTTTGGCACCTCGATGTCGGCTCATCGCATCCTGGGGCTGTAGTCGGTCCCAAGGGTTGGGCTGTTCGCCCATTAAAGCGGTACGCGAGCTGGGTTCAGAACGTCGTGAGACAGTTCGGTCCCTATCCGTCGCGGGCGCAGGAAATTTGAGAGGAGCTGTCCTTAGTACGAGAGGACCGGGATGGACGCACCGCTGGTGTACCAGTTGTTCTGCCAAGGGCATCGCTGGGTAGCTATGTGCGGACGGGATAAGTGCTGAAAGCATCTAAGCATGAAGCCCCCCTCAAGATGAGATTTCCCATTCCGCAAGGAAGTAAGATCCCTGAAAGATGATCAGGTTGATAGGTCTGAGGTGGAAGTGTGGCGACACATGGAGCTGACAGATACTAATCGATCGAGGACTTAACCATACTTTTGAATGATGTCACATCTGTTATCTAGTTTTGAGAGAACACTCTCAATTTGTTTGGTGGCGATAGCGAAGAGGTCACACCCGTTCCCATACCGAACACGGAAGTTAAGCTCTTCAGCGCCGATGGTAGTCGGGGGTTTCCCCCTGTGAGAGTAGGACGCCGCCAAGCAATTGCACGTTAGTGCAATTATGGAGGATTAGCTCAGCTGGGAGAGCATCTGCCTTACAAGCAGAGGGTCGGCGGTTCGAGCCCGTCATCCTCCACCATTTTTCATTATACATATCGGTTTTACATATATGCCGGTGTAGCTCAATTGGTAGAGCAACTGACTTGTAATCAGTAGGTTGGGGGTTCAAGTCCTCTTGCCGGCACCACTTTTATATGATATAATATTCAAGTCTCTTGTAAGAAGAGCCATTAGCTCAGTTGGTAGAGCATCTGACTTTTAATCAGAGGGTCGAAGGTTCGAGTCCTTCATGGCTCACCATTTACATGTTGCGGATGTGGCGGAATTGGCAGACGCGCTAGAATCAGGCTCTAGTGTCTTTACAGACGTGGGGGTTCAAGTCCCTTCATCCGCACCATTTCTGCGGAAGTAGTTCAGTGGTAGAACACCACCTTGCCAAGGTGGGGGTCGCGGGTTCGAATCCCGTCTTCCGCTCCAACTATACCATCCACGCCGGGGTGGTGGAATTGGCAGACACACAGGACTTAAAATCCTGCGGTAGGTGACTACCGTGCCGGTTCAAGTCCGGCCCTCGGCATTAAGTTTTGCGCCCGTAGCTCAATTGGATAGAGCGTTTGACTACGGATCAAAAGGTTAGGGGTTCGACTCCTCTCGGGCGCGCCATGATCTATATGAAATCGGGAAGTAGCTCAGCTTGGTAGAGCACATGGTTTGGGACCATGGGGTCGCAGGTTCGAATCCTGTCTTCCCGACCATTCTTGGGGCCTTAGCTCAGCTGGGAGAGCGCCTGCTTTGCACGCAGGAGGTCAGCGGTTCGATCCCGCTAGGCTCCACTTGGTTTCAAAAAATATTTGGCGGTGTAGCTCAGCTGGCTAGAGCGTACGGTTCATACCCGTGAGGTCGGGGGTTCGATCCCCTCCGCCGCTACCAATGGACCTTTAGCTCAGTTGGTTAGAGCAGACGGCTCATAACCGTCCGGTCGTAGGTTCGAGTCCTACAAGGTCCACCACTATACGGAGGAATACCCAAGTCTGGCTGAAGGGATCGGTCTTGAAAACCGACAGGGGTGTCAAAGCCCGCGGGGGTTCGAATCCCTCTTCCTCCGCCATACATATTCCTAATCATCGCGGGGTGGAGCAGTTCGGTAGCTCGTCGGGCTCATAACCCGAAGGTCGCAGGTTCAAATCCTGCCCCCGCAACCAAATTTTAAAATGGTCCGGTAGTTCAGTTGGTTAGAATGCCTGCCTGTCACGCAGGAGGTCGCGGGTTCGAGTCCCGTCCGGACCGCCATTTAAATACTTAGGCTCGGTAGCTCAGTTGGTAGAGCAACGGACTGAAAATCCGTGTGTCGGCGGTTCGATTCCGTCCCGAGCCACCATTTATCATTATATTTTGGCGGTTGTGGCGAAGTGGTTAACGCACCAGATTGTGGCTCTGGCATTCGTGGGTTCGATTCCCATCAATCGCCCCAAATAAAAATTGCGGGTGTAGTTTAGTGGTAAAACCTCAGCCTTCCAAGCTGATGTCGTGGGTTCGATTCCCATCACCCGCTCCATTTCTATATCGTCATGGGCCTGTAGCTCAGCTGGTTAGAGCGCACGCCTGATAAGCGTGAGGTCGATGGTTCGAGTCCATTCAGGCCCACCATGACTTTTGTATTCCACAGTAGCTCAGTGGTAGAGCTATCGGCTGTTAACCGATCGGTCGCAGGTTCGAATCCTGCCTGTGGAGCCAAATGGAGAAGTACTCAAGTGGCTGAAGAGGCGCCCCTGCTAAGGGTGTAGGTCGTGTAAGCGGCGCGAGGGTTCAAATCCCTCCTTCTCCGCCATATGATTACAGATATAATAATTATCGGCCCGTTGGTCAAGCGGTTAAGACACCGCCCTTTCACGGCGGTAACACGGGTTCGAATCCCGTACGGGTCATCCAGAAGCCTTGCATATCCTGCAAGGTTTTTTTGTTTTCTAAATCATGATATGTCTTAGATTTTGTTCTTTATTTTAAAAACAGACTACAAAAATCTCCATATATTTCGTTTTTCTTCAGAAAATGAAGTTAATTGTCTATAAGTATAAGCGCTTTCAGGAAAGGGCTTTTTTTTATTTCTTCGAATAAATACTATAAATGAAAACTATGATGTCAGAAAGGATGATTACATGGCCGCTGCCAGCCCGACAGCACATGATGTTTATCTTTTTCACGAAGGCAGTCTGTTTAAAAGCTATCAGCTGTTTGGCTCGCATTACCGTGAGCTGAATGGCAAAAGCGGATATGAATTCTGTGTGTGGGCGCCTCATGCGTCGGAAGTACGAGTGGCTGGAGATTTTAACAGCTGGTCTGGAGAAGAGCATGTGATGCACAGAGTGAATGATAATGGCATTTGGACGTTATTTATTCCAGGTATAGGAGAAAAGGAACGATATAAATATGAAATCGTGACGAATAACGGTGAGATCAGGCTGAAGGCAGATCCATACGCTATTTATTCAGAAGTCAGACCAAACACAGCGTCACTTACTTACAATTTGGAAGGGTATAGCTGGCAAGATCAAAAATGGCAAAAAAAACAGAAGGCTAAGATGCTGTATGAAAAACCTGTTTTCATTTATGAACTGCATCTTGGGTCTTGGAAGAAGCATTCTGATGGCAGGCATTATTCCTATAAAGAATTAAGTCAGACGCTTATCCCTTATATCAAGGAGCATGGGTTTACCCATATTGAACTGCTTCCGGTGTATGAGCATCCATATGATCGTTCATGGGGGTACCAAGGAACGGGGTATTACAGCCCGACAAGCAGGTTTGGCACGCCGCATGATCTGATGAAGTTTGTTGATGAATGTCATCAACAAAATATCGGAGTCATTTTGGATTGGGTCCCCGGACATTTTTGTAAAGATGCACATGGACTCTATATGTTTGATGGAGAACCGCTTTATGAATACAAAGAAGAACGTGATCGGGAGAACTGGTTATGGGGCACGGCAAACTTTGACCTGGGAAAACCGGAAGTTCATAGTTTTTTAATTTCGAATGCGTTGTACTGGGCGGAATTCTATCATATAGATGGATTTAGGGTTGATGCAGTGGCTAATATCTTGTATTGGCCAAATCAGGATGAACGCCACACGAATCCATATGCTGTTGATTTTTTAAAAAAACTCAATCAAACCATGAGAGAGGCATATCCCCATGTGATGATGATTGCGGAAGATTCTACAGAATGGCCTCAAGTGACAGGTGCCGTTGAGGAAGGGGGGCTTGGTTTTCATTATAAATGGAATATGGGATGGATGAATGACGTACTGAAATACATGGAGACGCCGCCCGAAGAAAGGCGGCATTGTCATCAGCTTATCTCTTTTTCATTACTATATGCGTTTAGTGAGCATTTTGTATTGCCGTTTTCTCATGATGAAGTCGTATACGGAAAAAAATCACTTCTTAATAAAATGCCTGGCGACTACTGGCAGAAATTTGCCCAGTATCGGCTTTTGCTGGGCTATATGACAGTGCATCCCGGAAAGAAATTGATCTTTATGGGATCAGAGTTTGCCCAATTTGATGAATGGAAAGATACAGAACAGCTTGATTGGTTTTTGGACTCCTTCCCCATGCATCAGAAAGCCAGCGTTTTTACGCAAGATCTTCTCCGCTTTTACCAAAAAAGCAAAATCCTTTATGAGCATGACCATCGTGCACAATCGTTTGAATGGATTGATGTCCATAATGACGAACAATCAATCTTTTCTTTTATTCGTTATGGCAAAAAGCACGGTGAGGCGCTTGTCATCATTTGTAATTTTACACCCGTGGTCTATCATCAATATGATGTTGGAGTTCCTTTTTTTACTCAATACATTGAAGTGCTTAACAGTGACAGTGAAACATATGGAGGCTCAGGGCAAATCAACAAAAAGCCGTTATCGGCTAAAAAGGGAGCACTTCATCATAAACCGTGTTATATCACGATGACCATCCCCCCTTACGGCATCTCGATTTTACGGGCGGTTAAAAAAAGAGGAGAGATAAAAAGATGAAAAAACAATGTGTAGCCATGCTCCTTGCCGGCGGGAAGGGCAGCCGTCTCAGCGGATTAACAAAAAATATGGCCAAACCGGCTGTATCTTTCGGGGGAAAATACAGGATTATTGATTTTACCCTAAGCAACTGTTCTAATTCAGGCATAGACACAGTCGGGATTTTAACGCAATATCAGCCGCTTGAGCTGAATTCCTATATTGGGATCGGCAGTGCATGGGACCTGGATAGATATAATGGCGGCGTGACGGTTTTACCCCCTTATGCCGAGTCATCAGAAGTCAAATGGTATAAAGGGACGGCAAGCGCCATTTATGAAAATCTCAATTATTTGAATCAGTATGATCCTGAGTATGTACTGATTTTATCAGGAGATCACATATACAAAATGGACTACGGCAAAATGCTTGATTATCACATTGAAAAGAAAGCAGATGTGACCATCTCTGTCATCGAAGTGGGCTGGGAGGAAGCAAGCCGGTTCGGCATCATGAAGGCCAATCCAGATGGGACGATCACACATTTTGATGAAAAGCCCAAATTCCCTAAGAGCAATCTTGCCTCAATGGGAATTTATATATTCAATTGGCCGCTTTTGAAACAGTATCTTGAGATGGACGATCAAAACCCTTATTCTAGCCACGACTTCGGCAAAGACATTATTCCTCTGCTTTTGGAGGAGAAAAAGAAGCTTTCTGCTTATCCGTTCAAGGGATATTGGAAGGATGTCGGAACGGTGCAGAGCTTGTGGGAAGCCAATATGGATTTGTTAAAAGAGGACTCGGAGCTGAAGCTGTTTGAACGCAAATGGAAAATTTACTCCGTCAATCCAAATCAGCCTCCGCAATTTATTTCATCTGATGCGCAGGTTCAAGACTCGCTTGTGAACGAAGGTTGTGTTGTATATGGAAATGTGTCTCACTCCGTTCTTTTTCAAGGTGTGACTGTCGGTAAGCATACGACTGTTACATCATCCGTCATAATGCCGGATGTGACGATTGGGGAGCATGTAGTCATTGAAAATGCCATCGTTCCTAATGGGATGGTGCTGCCGGATGGCGCAGTGATTCGCTCCGAAAAAGACATTGAAGAGGTGCTGCTCGTTTCAGAGGAATTTGTAGAAAAAGAATTGATTTAATTACTGAAGAGGGGGCAGAGTCAGTGTTCAATAATCAAATGTTAGGTGTTATAGATGAAACCACATATAAGCATTCTCTTCAGGATTTAACAGCACAGCGGTCGCTCGGGGCGATCCCTTTTGCCGGCAGGTACCGTCTGATTGATTTTATGCTTTCCAACATGGTGAATGCGGATATTAGGAGTGTTGCAATTTTTCCGAAGTATCGTTACCGTTCGCTCATGGATCACCTTGGAGCGGGTAAGGAATGGGATTTGCACCGGAAAAAGGACGGCCTCTTTTTTTTCCCGTCTCCCCATCTTCATCACGAATACGATGAATTCGGGTCCTTTCGCCAGTTTTCGGACCATCTAGATTACTTCCACAGAAGCACGCAGCAATATGCTGTTATCTCCAACAGCCATACCGTATGCAACATTCAATTTCAATATGTGCTGAAACGCCATCAGGAGGTTGGCTGCGACGTCACCGAGGTATTTCAGGACGGCCAGTCGCTGCAAATCTATATCATGTCAACAACGCTTTTAAAGGATCTGATCTACGGACATAGCGAAAAAGGCTATAAAACCATTCAGGAGGCTGTTGAAAAGGAATCTTCCGCCCTGACCATTTGCCCATATGAATATTCAGGTTATGCCGCTGTCATTGATTCGGTGGAAAAATATTATACCCACAGTATGGAGCTCATTCAGCCTCGTTTTTGGCAGCAGGTGTTTTTGCCGCAGCAGCCGATCTATACAAAAGTGAAGGATGAGCCGCCTACGAAATACGGAAAGCACAGCACTGTCAAAAACTCTTTGGTGGCAAACGGCTGTGTGCTTGAAGGAGAGGTTGAAAACTGCATTTTGTTCAGGGCGGTCCATGTCGGAAAGGGTACGAAGCTGAAAAACTGTATTATTATGCAAAAAACGCAGATTGGCGAGGATTGTCTTCTTGAGCAGGTCATTTCGGATAAGGACGTTAAAATCGGCAAGGCGACGGAAGCTGCAGGAACAGCTGAGCAGCCGCTTGTATTAAGAAAAGGTTTGGTGCAAGGAGAGCTGATGAATTCTTGAAGATATTATTTGCTGTGTCAGAATGCACCCCATTTGTTAAATCAGGAGGTCTTGCCGATGTAGCAGGTGCTCTGCCAAAGGCACTTGCACGATTAGGCAATGAAGTAGCTGTGATGCTGCCGAAGTACAGCCAAATACCTGAACCGTGGAAAAAGCGTATGAAAAAAAAGGCTGAGTGTACGGTAGCTGTCGGCTGGCGTCAGCAATATTGCGGAATTGAACATATGGCCAAAGATGATGTGAATTATTACTTCATCGACAATGAGTACTATTTCAACAGGGATTCGTTGTACGGGCATTATGATGACGGTGAGCGGTTTGCCTTTTTTTCAAGAGCTGTGCTGGAGGCTGCCAAAGTTGTGAATGTTCCAGCCGATATTGTTCATACTCACGATTGGCATACAGCGATGGTCAATTATTTGCTGAAAGAGGAGTACAGAAAACATCCTTTTTATGAACGGATGAAAAGCGTGCTCACGATTCACAACCTGCAGTTTCAAGGCATATTCCCTCCTGATGTCACACATGACTTGCTGGGTCTTGAGATGGATCATTTTCATTATGAAAGGTTAGAATGCAACGGATTTGTTAATTTTATGAAGGGGGGCATCATTGCGGCTGATCATGTGACAACTGTGAGCCCCACTTACAGAAATGAAATATTGACTCCGTATTATGGTGAGCAGTTGGAACAGGTTTTGCAATATAGGGAAAATGATGTAACCGGCATATTAAATGGCATTGATGATACGTTCTATCAGCCGAAAAGCGATCCTTATATAGAGGCGCAATACGATTCAGGGGATCTTGCATGCAAGTTGGAAAACAAAACGAAGCTTCAGCGGCGGATGGGGCTTCCAGAGAAAAACGATATTCCGCTGATCAGTATGGTGACAAGGCTCACTAAACAAAAGGGGCTTGATCTTGTCCGCAGAATTATGCACGAACTTCTTGAGGAGCAAGACATACAGCTGGTTGTGCTGGGCACAGGAGAACGTGAATTTGAAGATTATTTCCGGTATGCAGAATTTGCTTTTCATGAGAAGTGCCGGGCTTATATCGGGTTTGATGAGCCGCTAGCTCATCAAATTTATGCGGGCTCTGATATGTTTTTAATGCCGTCGAAATTTGAGCCGTGCGGTTTGGGGCAGCTCATTGCTCTTCAATATGGCGCCATTCCGATTGTCAGGGAAACGGGGGGTCTATACGACACTGTTCGTGCCTATCAGGAGGAAGAGGGAACGGGCAATGGCTTTACGTTTTCCGCCTTTAATGCGCATGATCTGAAATTTACGATTGAACGAGCGCTGTCGTTTTATCGCCAACAGGATGTATGGAAGAGCATCGTGAAGACCGCAATGAATGCAGATTACAGCTGGGGGAAGTCGGCTAAAGAGTATCAGCGTATTTTCGAGCAGGTGACAAGGAGTGGACGGGATGTTCTCGAGTAAAGAACGCTTTGCAGACTTATTTTTAAAGCGTCTGGAAATGACGTGCGGAAAAAGCTTTAAAGATTCTGCCAAGCTGGATCAATATAAAACGTTGGGCAATATGGTCAGAGAGTATATCAGCGCTGATTGGATCGAGACGAATGAAAAAAGTAGATCAAATTCCGGGAAGCAGACATATTATTTATCAATCGAATTTCTGCTCGGTCAGCTCCTTGAGCAAAACTTAATGAATCTTGGTGTTCGTGATGTTGTAGAAGCTGGTTTAAAGGAAATCGGCATCAATTTAGAGGAGATCCTTCAGATAGAGAACGATGCAGGTCTCGGCAACGGCGGGCTTGGCCGCTTGGCTGCTTGCTTTTTAGATTCGCTTGCTTCGTTGAACCTGCCTGGGCACGGCATGGGCATACGTTATAAGCATGGTTTGTTTGAGCAAAAAATTGTAGACGGGCATCAAGTGGAGCTGCCTGAGCAATGGCTGAAAAACGGGAACGTATGGGAAGTAAGGAATGCAGATCAAGCAGTGGACGTGCCGTTTTGGGGCGAAGTCTATATGACAGAAAAAAGCGGGCGCCTGCATTTTCGCCACGAACAAGCGACAATTGTTACCGCTGTTCCTTATGATATCCCGATCATCGGCTATGAAACGGGCACTGTCAACACGTTAAGGCTTTGGAACGCCGAGCCCTATGCGCATTATCACGGCGGTAATATTTTGTCTTATAAGCGGGAAACAGAAGCGGTTTCTGAATTCTTATATCCCGATGACACCCATGATGAGGGGAAAATTTTACGGTTGAAGCAGCAGTATTTTTTAGTATGCGCAAGCTTAAAAAGCATTGTGAACAATTACCGTAAAACACATAAATCTTTATCCGGCCTGCATAAAAAAGTGAGCATTCATATTAATGACACTCACCCTGCGCTTGCGGTGCCCGAGCTGATGCGGATTTTGCTCGATGAAGAGAACATGAGCTGGGAAGAAGCTTGGCATATCACTGTACATACGATTTCTTATACAAATCATACAACATTGTCAGAAGCGCTCGAGAAATGGCCGATTCATTTGTTTAAGCCGCTGCTCCCGCGAATGTACATGATTATTGAAGAGATCAATGAGAGGTTTTGCCGTGCAGTTTGGGAAAAGTATCCGGGAGACTGGAAAAGGATAGAGGACATGGCGATTACAGCGCATGGTGTTGTCAAAATGGCTCATCTGGCCATAGTAGGCAGCTACAGTGTAAATGGCGTTGCAAAAATTCATTCCGATATATTAAAGGAAAGGGAGATGCGCGACTTTCACTTGCTGTTCCCGAATCGTTTTAACAATAAGACGAATGGAATTGCCCACAGGCGCTGGCTGTTAAAAGCGAATCCAGGCTTGTCTGCCATCATTACAGAGGCGATCGGCGATGAATGGGTCAAACAGCCGGAATCACTGATCCGTTTAGAACCGTACGCCTCTGATCCTGCATTTATTGAACAGTTTCAAAACAACAAAAGCAAGAAAAAACAAGAGCTTGCCGATTTGATTTTTTGCACGGCCGGGGTGGTTGTGAACCCTGACAGCATATTTGATGTACAGGTGAAACGGCTCCATGCATATAAACGGCAGCTGCTGAATGTTCTTCACATTATGTATTTGTATAACCGCCTCAAGGAGGACGCTGGGTTTTCAATCTACCCGCAAACCTTTATTTTCGGGGCAAAGGCTTCACCAAGCTATTATTATGCCAAGAAAATCATTAAGCTGATCCATTCTGTCGCAGAAAAAGTCAATTATGATCCGGCGGTCAAACAGCTGATCAAAGTTGTTTTTTTAGAAAATTATAGAGTTTCTATGGCTGAGCGAATTTTTCCGGCATCAGACGTAAGTGAGCAAATTTCAACCGCAAGCAAGGAAGCGTCTGGTACAGGGAATATGAAGTTTATGATGAACGGGGCTTTGACCATCGGCACGCATGACGGCGCAAATATCGAGATCCTTGAGCGGGTGGGCCCTGACTGTATTTACACGTTCGGCTTAAAGGCGGATGAGGTTCTATCGTATCAGGAAAACGGCGGCTATAGATCGAGGGAATATTATCAGCATGACAGGAGAATCAGGCAGGTAGCGGATCAGCTGATCAATGGTTTTTTTGAAGGAGAAGCAGATGAATTTGAATCGATCTTTGACTCGCTGCTTCCGCATAATGATGAGTATTTTGTGCTGAAGGATTTCAGCTCATATGCAGATGCGCAGGAGCGAATTCAAGCTGATTATCGAGAGCGAAGGAAATGGTCTGAGCGTTCTATTGTAAACATTGCTCATTCTGGATATTTCTCCAGCGACCGCACGATCCGGGAATATGCGAAGGACATTTGGGGCATCAAGCCGATGATGTGAAAAAGCCGCTGTATAAGCGGCTTTTTTGTTCACAGATTCATTGAATTGATTGTAAAGGATAAGAACGTCGCAAATGCACTCCATAAAAAATAAGGCAAAAGAAGATAGCTTGCGGCTCTGCTGTATTTTTTGGCAATGATCAGTAATACGATTGCTGTGATGGCGACAAGCAGGCAGTCAAGCGATGCAGCCAGCAGATTTTTTTGCGTAAACTGGAAATAGCTGAATGCTTGATTGAGCACGTAATTTATCAAAAGTGTAAACCAAAAGCTTTTCGCACCTTTAAATGAAAACGCAACATATACAATGGCTGCTGAAAGGGAGATCAGGGCAAACAGGATGGCCCAAATGATGCCGATCGCAGTTCCGCTTGGTGTCCAGTCCGGTTTTTTCAATGAATTGTACCATTCTTGGTCCACAGGAAACAGGTAGCCTGCGGCTGAAAACAGCGCATATGTAATCACAAAAACGGCTAAAGCGCCGACAATCTTTTTCATATTTGCAACCTCCGCATGTATTTATTTACCCTTTATCTTATAAAGATCAAACCCCCGATATGCGGGGGAAATGATGGTCTTAAATAAGCTGCTGCAATGCGTTTGCTTTAATGCGTTCATATTCAAAAGCTGATTCTAATTCTTCCTTCGGTAAAGCAGACTTGCGGACGTATTTTTCGCGAATGACATCGTAAAGCTCGTAAGGAAAAAGCATATCAATAAACATGACTTGTTTTTGTTCTTCAGTTAATGGGGCTCTGGATTCGTATGCGTTCAGCATGACATGAAATGTTTCTTCATCCCATACGCCCGTCGTATCCAAAAGCGGAATAATCATTTTGCGCAAATCGCGAATAGGCAGATCAAATGAAACGGTATCTAAGTCAATGACCCAAATCTGTTCATTTTCCCCTAAGAGTGTATTTCCGGTTCCGTAATCCTGGTGGCAAAGGTTAGGGCTTTTTTTCAGCTGTTCAGTCCATGGAACATAGGTCGACTGCAAAAGCCGGTCTTTGATGCGCAGCCCGTCTTCAATAAAGCCATCTATCTCCTGAAGATAAAGCTGTGAGAAAGGATCTTCTTTTTCCGCCTCCGCCATCAGCTTCCACGTTTCCATCTGTTTGCACCGTTTCGTATAGTGATTCGGCCAGCGACCTAATTTGGTAAATACGGGAACGCCATTTGGCGGCTGATATCCGACGGACGCTGTATGAAAATCAGCAAGGCCTTTCATGATAAACTCCAAGTCCTGCTTTACAGTCAGCTCAAACGGTCTTCCTTCGATCCAGTCATATACGACAAATAGAAATGAGCCGTGCTTGGAATATAGGCTGCCTTTTTTGTTTGGGAGTATGCCAGGAACATTCATGCCTTTTTTCGCCAAATAGTCCTGCGCGAAAATGGAAAACAACGCTTTCTTTTCTGGCCTGTGTATTCGTTTTAGACAAACTGCGCCGGAGTCTGTGTGGACCTTCCAGACAAGCGCCATCTGGTTTCCCTGAATGACGTCTATTTTTTCAGTCTGCACATCCCATCCTTGAAGCACATTTTCAGCCAGCTCCGTTAATTTTTTTGCATCTTCTGCTGATAAAGGAAGCTCTGATGAATTCCCCTCCTCAATGACTTCATGGTTTTCTGCCATTAAAGGACACATCCTTACCTGTTTTACTCCTACCTTATGAATCAAAAGGAAAAAATGATTGAGTTATTTGACTATATTTAATAGATGAATCTGGTTGTTTACCCGTTTTGTTTTTAGGGCAGTCCCATTCCGCACAAGTTGGTTGTTCAGCCGTATCATGATTCTAACTAGTTAAAAATCATGCAGGAATGGAGGCTATGTATGAAAATAGCACTGATCGCCACAGAGAAGCTTCCTGTCCCATCGGTTCGAGGAGGCGCCATTCAAATCTACCTCGAAGCGGTTGCCCCTTTAATTGCCAAAAAACATGAGGTGACTGTGTTTTCTATTAAAGATCCGAATCTCGCTGATAGAGAGAAGGTAGACGGTGTCCATTATGTGCATTTGGATGAAGACCGTTATGAAGAAGCCGTTGGAGCAGAGCTGAAAAAGAGCCGTTTTAATCTTGTGCATGTTTGTAATCGCCCAAGCTGGGTTCCGAAATTGAAGAAACAGGCGCCGGATGCTGTTTTTATTTTAAGCGTTCACAATGAAATGTTCGCTTACGATAAAATCAGCCAGGCGGAAGGCGAGATTTGCATCGACTCCGTAGCGCAGATTGTTACGGTCAGCGATTATATCGGACAGACGATCACAAGCCGTTTTCCGTCAGCACGATCAAAAACAAAAACGGTGTATTCCGGTGTGGATTTAAAAACGTACCACCCTCGCTGGACGAATGAAGGGCAGCGGGCTCGCGAAGAGATGCGAAGCGAGCTGGGGCTTCACGGCAAAAAAATCGTCTTGTTTGTTGGCCGGCTTAGCAAAGTCAAAGGCCCGCACATATTATTGCAGGCTTTGCCGGACATCATTGAGGAGCACCCCGATGTCATGATGGTGTTTATCGGGTCAAAATGGTTCGGAGATAATGAATTAAATAACTATGTCAAACATCTTCATACCCTTGGTGCGATGCAAAAGGATCATGTCACATTTATTCAATTTGTGAAGCCAAAGGACATTCCGCGCCTTTATACCATGTCAGATGTATTTGTATGCTCTTCGCAATGGCAGGAGCCTTTAGCAAGGGTGCATTATGAAGCGATGGCTGCGGGACTTCCTATTATTACAAGCAATCGGGGAGGCAATCCAGAGGTCATAGAGGAAGGGAAAAACGGCTACATCATTCATGACTTTGAAAATCCTAAACAATATGCCGAACATATCAATGATTTGCTGAGCAGCTCGGAAAAGCGGGAACGGCTTGGGAAATACAGCCGCCGTGAGGCAGAAAGCAATTTTGGCTGGCAGAGGGTGGCTGAAAATCTGCTCAGCGTCTATGAAAAGAACAGATAGAAGGGGTGAACAGAGTGTACCAAAAAGAGCATGAAGAACAGATTGTGTCCGAAATTCTCAGCTATTATCCTTTTCATATTGACAATGTGGCGCTGAAATCGAACAAAAGCGGGCGCAAAATCTGGGAAATACAAACTGATCATGGCCCAAAGCTGCTAAAAGAAGCGCAAATGAAACCGGAGCGGATGCTTTTTATCACTCAGGCACATGCCCATTTACAAGAGAAAGGGCTGCCGATAGCACCGATTCATCAAACAAAAAATGGCGGTAGCTGCTTGGGCACGGATCAGGTTTCTTACAGCTTATATGACAAAGTGACAGGAAAAGAAATGATTTACTATGATGCAGAGCAAATGAAAAAAGTCATGTCGTTTGTCGGTCATTTTCATCATGACTCAAAAGGATATGTTTGCACAGATGAAAGCAAGAAGAGAAGCCGGTTGGGAAAATGGCACAAATTGTACCGTTGGAAGCTGCAGGAACTGGAGGGGAATATGCAGATCGCAGCATCCTATCCTGATGACGTATTTTCGCAAACTTTCTTAAAACATGCTGATAAAATGCTGGCAAGAGGAAAAGAAGCTCTTCAGGCGCTTGATGACTCAGAATACGAAACCTGGACAAAAGAAACGCTCGAGCATGGCGGATTCTGTTTTCAGGATTTTACATTGGCACGTTTGACAGAGATCGAAGGGGAGCCTTTTTTAAAGGAGCTTCACTCGATTACCTACGATTTGCCGTCAAGAGACCTTCGTATTCTGCTGAATAAAGTGATGGTTAAGCTTTCTGTATGGGATACTGATTTCATGGTTGCACTGCTCGCGTCCTACGACGCAGTGTATCCGCTCACAGAAAAACAGTACGAGGTACTTTGGATTGATCTCGCGTTTCCGCATTTGTTTTGTGCAATCGGGCACAAATATTATTTGAAGCAAAAGAAAACGTGGTCAGATGAGAAGTATAACTGGGCGCTGCAAAACATGATTTCTGTTGAAGAATCTAAAGATTCGTTTTTGGATAAACTGCCGGAACTGTATAAAAAGATAAAAGCGTATCGGGAGGCGAATTGACATGAGGTCATCGAGACAAAAAGCTTCTATTTCTAAACTGGATCTCGACCAATTCGTATTTACACCGCCTGGACCAATGGGATGGCAGGCTCATGACTCAATCTCAGCTGAGAAGGAAGAAGAGGAGAAGCATTTAGATGTGGGCAGCATTCGAGAGCTCCCTCACATCAATGCACCGAAAGAATATCAAGAAGAAACGAAGGAAAAGGAAACAGATCACAAAATCGTCGATGATGAAGAAGAAACAAAATTCGAAACCACTCTAGAGCCTGAGGAGGAGCATGATTCGAAACGCTCAGTGCCCCCATATGAAGAAGAGGATGAAGATGAAGATGAAGAACCAGACTTAGCGGAAGAAGCTAAAGTGGAAATCATCATTCTTCCAAGTGAATCTAAACCAGCTCCATGGTTTTCTCAAACCGTAAAGCGCAAGGCATAAAGTCACATTTATGCCTTTTTTCATGTTTTCTGCAGCAAAAAAACAGCCCGTTTTGCAACACGAGCTGTAGGTTTTATGTTTTTGCTTTCACAAAAAGCTGATTGATAGATGATAAATCAAAATTTTGCGTCAGAAAAGGCGGCGGAAATTGTTTGTTTTTCGGGGTCAGAACGGATTGGTAAACAGTATTGAGCCTTTTGGCCGCATGGGTAAAGGTAAATAAAGCTTCTACATGCTTTCGGGCGTTTTTTGTCATTTTGTTCATTAATTCTTGATCTGTAAAGGCTCTGTCAATTGCTTTTGCAAATGAAGAAGGTTTGTTGTATCTGTCGATGACAAGACCGGTGACTTCGTCTTTTACGACTTCTCCGTTTCCGCCCCGGTTTGTGGTAATTAAGGGCGTGCCGGCCGCCATTGCTTCATAATTCACACGGGCGAGGGGTTCGTTCCACTGAGAGCTGCACACAAATACATCTGCCATCAGAAATAGGTTTGGGATGTCGTCTGCGGGAATGAATTTTGTAAAGATTATGTGGTCTCTGTATGGCAGGGCCAGCGTGCGCAGATAGGTTACATATTGGTTTTCGCTGTCATCGCTGAACCACTTCCCGCCTGCTATGACCAGTACTGCATCAGGGTGCTGCTGCAAAATCCTTCTCATGCTGTGAATGAGAAGGTGAGGTCCTTTTGTCGGGCTTAAGCGGCCGGCGAATAAAATAACTTTTTTATCTTCAATACCGTATTTTTTCCGGTATGTTTTTCTGACAGCCGAGCCTTTCATCGTCCAGACGGGCGGATAAGAGTTTAAATCAACGCCGGAATACACAACTTTTGTGATGTCCTCGGCTTCAGGGAAACGTTCAATGACGGTTTGTTTAATAAATTCGCTCACAGTTGTGATCATGGAGACATTGTCGAGTACTTCTTTTCCTTGCGCGAAGGTCATCTTTTTTTCAGAAAACATTTCGTTATGCAGGCTCAGAACGATCTTGCTGTTTGGTGAGGCTTTTTTATATAAAGAGACATTTAAAGGCCTATTGAACACATGAATGAGGTCAAAGGAAGAGGCTCGCAGCTCTTCGGCTACCGCCTCGCGGTAATGTTCTTTTGGCAGATGGATATAATGTACGCCGTCTTTTGTTTCTCTTTTTGGGAGAGATGGATCTTCTATTGAAAAAATGGTTAGGTCGTACCTGCTGCTGAAATAGGGCGTGACACCGTCAATCATCATTTGAATAGCGCCGCCGCGTACTGCGGGCGCCGGCAGCTTTTCTGTACAGATAAAGGCAAGCTTCATTTTTATTCCCCCTGATACAGCGACGATAAATAGGCGATTTCGTTGGTCAAGCCATCCTTTAAGGATGTGGCGGGATTATAATGCAATAGCTGTTTTGCTTTTGAAATATCCGCCCACGTGTTGCTCGGTTCCCCTGCTATTTTGTCCGAAAAGTGCAGTGTTGCTTTTCTACCGGAAATATCCTCAATAAGGGAGACAACCTTTAAGACTGAGGCACGCTCTGCGCCGCCGATATTTACTGTTTCACCAATAAGGTGGGGTTTCCCAAGAACAGCGGTGATGCCTTTGACACAGTCGCTGATATAAGTGAAATCTCTTGACTGCTGCCCATCACCGAAGATGGTAAGCGGCTTTTGCTGAAGGTGCTGTTTAATGAGTCGGTGAAAAGCCATATCCGGCCGTTGTCTTGGCCCGTATACGGTAAAAAAACGGAGAATCACAATTGGAATGCCAAAGCTCTGTTGATACACATGGCAAAGCTTTTCTCCCGTAAGCTTTGTTACCCCGTACGGAGATAAAGGAGAAAGCGACGTGTTTTCGCTGACTTTTCCTTGTTTTTCGCCATAGACGGAAGAGGTGGATGCAAAGACGAACGTTTGAATAGAATGTTCCCGGCACGCCTCGAGGAGCCTTTGGAGCGCTTGGATATTATGTGCGGCATATGGGTGAAAATGATTGCCCCAGCTTGAGCGGACACCAGGTATGGCCGCCAAATGAAAGATGACGTCCACTCCTTCTAGTAAGGGAGCAAGATCCGCTGTCAGCAGATTTTCCTTTATGAACGTAAATCGCTTTTCCGGCAGCAGGTTTTTAAGGTTTTTTAGTTTCAAGGAAAATGGAGTAGGACCGATAAAGTCATCGATTCCGATAATGTTATGTTTCTTATCTTTTAGTAATTCTTCGCAGAGGTGGGAGCCGATAAAGCCCGCTGCTCCTGTGACGAGTATTTTCATGGACGGCCAACTCCCGTACAGATCAGGCCGCAAGCCTCGATCAGTTCTTTTTTCAGTACGTTGCGCCCGTCAATCACAAGACGCCCTTTCATGATAACTGCAGCCTTTTTCCAATCAAACGCTAAAAACTCAGGCCATTCTGTCGCCAAAAATAAAAAGTCACTCTCTTCGATCGCATCAAAAGCTTGAGAATGCTGAGTTACATGTTGCCGCAAATGTTCTGGAAGTACAGCTTCAGGATCATATGCATGAACATCACATCCCAGCTCCGCCAGCCTTTCCATCAGTCTGACAGCCTGAGAATTCCTGATGTCATCGGTATTCGGTTTGAAGGAAATGCCGAGTACAGCCGCTTTCTTGCCTTGAAGTGTTTTGAAGAATGACTGTATTTTTTTGATATACAGGCCGAGCTGGGTGTCATTAATGTGCTGCACGGCCCGGAGCAGGAAGGTCTCCGTGTTTTTTTCCTGGGCAGCAAATTGCAGCGCCTGCAGATCCTTTGGAAAACAAGAGCCTCCGTATCCGATGCCTGCCTGCAAAAAGTGCTCCCCGATCCTTGGGTCTAGACCGATAGCGCGGGAAATATCTGAGATATCTGATTGATAGGCTTCACATATGCGGGCCATTTCGTTAATGAACGAAATTTTGGCCGCTAAAAAGAAATTGTTGGCATATTTGATCAGCTCTGCTCCCGCTAAGCTTGTAACGATAAAAGGGGTATCAATGTGTTTGTAAATGGATTTGACGATGGCTGCCGATACGTGATCTTCTTCCTGAACACCGATGACTGTTTTGTCAGGATGCAGCATGTCATATAAGGCATTGCCTTCCCGCAGAAACTCCGGATTGGATACGATATTAAAGAGGTTTTTAGACACTCCGGAGGCAATCAGCTGTTTTGCTATGTTTTCATTTGTCCCGGGGGGAACAGTGCTTTTCGTAATGATGGTTTTATACGATCGGATCGCCTTGCTTAAATCACCGATGACGGACTCCAGGGCTTTCGTATCAGCTGATCCGTCCGAACGCGGCGGAGTTCCGACTGCGATAAAAATAACGGGACATTCCTCCATGCTCGATTTCACTTCAGAAGAAAACGAGAGATTGCCGCAACGAAGTATTGCATCTGAAAGCCCAGGCTCGTAAAAGGGAATGACTCCTTTTTTCAGCTGCTCGATTTTTTTGACGTCTTTGTCTGTGCATATCATGTCATGTCCGATGGATGCCAGTGCCGCTGATAGGGTTAAACCGACATACCCGGCGCCAACCACACAAATTTTCATCACCTGAGCTCCTTTACAAGATTACTGGTCATATATCAATATCCTATTAAAAAAGGGCTGGTTCGTGATTCCGCTTTCTGCCCAGTTGCTCCCGCCTAATTTCAGATGTACAAACATCGGGATGCGCTCTTGGAATATCATGTAATAAACATGAGCTGAGGGGAAAATAACATGATAAAAAAAGCGATCATTCCTGCAGGCGGATTCGGCACGAGAAATCTGCCAGTGACGAAGGTGATTCCGAAAGAAATGTTTCCAGTAGGATCTAAGCCTGTGATTCATTATCTTGTTGAAGAATTAAAGGAGTCAGGCATTGAGGACATTTTGATGGTTGTATCGAGCCATAAAAATCTGATTGTCGACTATTTTGATTCCTCTTTGGCACTTGAGGCTTTTTTGGCCTCTAAGAATAAACATCATTTGCTTAGTGAGCATCCCATTCCGGATATACGGATTCACTATGTGCGCCAGCCTTATGCAAAGGGTCTTGGCGACGCTATTTCTTTCGGAAAGCAATTTGCAGGCAAAGAGCCTTTTGCCGTCGTTTTGCCAGATGATCTGATTTTTTCCGCCAATCAGCCGGCTTTAGGACAGCTGATTGAAGCGTATACGAAATATCAGTCCAGTGTGATCGGCTTAAAAGAAACAAAAACGGAGGATTTACATCATTACGGTGTGATTAAAGGGGAGCCTGTTGAAAAAGGGATTTATCGCATACAGGATATTGTGGAAAAGCCTAAACAAAACCCTCCGTCTCATTTTGCCGCAGCAGGGCGTTATATTTTCACACCGGATATTTTTAATGAGCTGGAGGCATTAGAAGCTGATAGCGGAGGAGAAGTGCAGGTAACGGATGCGATAAAAGCTTCGCTCGGGGCATGTACTGTATACGGGAAATTGCTAGAGGGCGAGCGGTATGATATTGGCCTGCAAAAGGATTATCTGAAGCTGATTTCCGATATGCTGAAAACGGAAAAGAACCCCCAATAATCGGGGGTTCAATCAGCGTGGAGATCGCCGAATGTGGTCATGATTCCCTCTTCGTCAAGTTCTTCTTCATAGCGCTCATGGGCTCTGCTTTGATAAACGGTAATTTCTTTTCCAGTGATATCTGTAGCGATGAAATTTTCGTAAGACTCCGTATTGCCGATATTCTCTTCGGCATTCATCGTCATATCATCATAGCTGAGCGGAGGGTTTTCCATATCCTGCGGCGTTTGTGAGTTACCATATTTTTCGACATCCTGATAGGAATCCTCACTGTCATATGGCGCTCTGATTTCTTCATCATCATCAAATTCAAATTGCCCGAATGGTGTTTCTTCTTCAATCGGACGGTCTTTGGAAACCACGTCCTGTGACGAATACTCCGCGAGGGTTGTGGCAGTCGGAAGCGCTTCAAGTCGTTCGAAAGGGATTTCCTTTCCGCTGACTTCACAAATGCCATACGTACCGTTTTCTATCGCCTTCAATGAATGCTCAATGTCCCGAAGGTGCTCTCTCTCATGCAAGTCTAGAGCGATGTCTTTCTCACGCTCGTAAAGTTCTGTCGCCTGATCGCCGGGATGGTTGTCGTATGCCGAAAGCTCACCCCACGAATCATAAGGAAAGGCTGAGTTAAGCTGAAAATGGTCATTGTCTTTGAAACGGTTTAAGATATCTTTTTTCGTTTGTTCCAGTTCATTTTTTAAATGCTGAAGCTGTTCTTTCGTAAGCAACTGTGATCGCCTCGTTTCTCTGTGATGCATACCTTTAGTATGAACAGATCGCCTGAGAACTTTCATAAATGCCGGGTGGAGGAATATAGGAGGTTTTCCTTTTATGGTAAGCGGATACAACCTTTGCTATCAGTGGAGAAAGAAATTTAAGCTTTGTTTCTTTTTCATTTCTGAAATTAGGTTTATAATAGGTAAGGCAGGCCATTTGGACTGCATGATCTGTGTTTGACACAAAGGAGACACAGGTGTATGGTATTAAAAGCATTTTAAGGATTATGGAGGAATGTCTCATGGTGACAACGGTGCAGCGTACGTTCCGAAAGGAAGTTCTACATGCATTACATAAAGCCAAAGAAGTCAACCATGCTGTCTTAATAAGCTATTCGAGACAAATCGAGTCTCTTGACCCTCTATCATTTTTCAATTACGGAGCAAAAAAATATACAGGCAATCGATTTTTTTGGTCAGATCCTGAAAGTGAATTGACAATAGTCGGTCTTGGCAAAGAAGCGGTTTTCCAGACAAATCAAAAAAACAGCGAGCGGTATCGTGAGGTTTTTGAACAATGGGAGCGCTTTAAAAAGACGGCTTTTCATATTTATGAAGAAGAAAAGCTGCAGCATTCTGCAGTGGGACCTGTGTTATTCGGAGGATTTTCTTTTGACCCTTGCGAAGAAAGAGGTTCACAATGGGACCATTTCTCGGAAGGGGATTTCTTTGTGCCTGCGCTTATGCTGACGATGACTGCTGAAGGCCCGTTCTTAACAGTTAACAGATGGGTAAGCGGAGGAGAAGACGCAGAAGCTGTTTTAGAAGGCTTAAAAGCTTTTGCAACGGAATTTATGGTTCCCGATTTCAAGCAAGAAGATCAGGCTGTGATTGCAGCAGCCGAAGAGCTGGATAAGGATGATTGGCTGAAAGCAATCGAAACGGCCACAAGCCAAATTAAAGAGAAACAATATGATAAGGTTGTTCTTGCCCGAGAGCTGCTGCTCACGTTTGACGGTCCAATCCAAATTGAACCGGTGCTTAAAACGCTTCTGGACGATCAGCAGACAAGCTATGTTTTTGCAATTGAACAAGATGGCAAAACCTTTGTCGGCGCGTCTCCGGAAAGACTGATCAAAAGAGACGGCGGCACTGTCATGTCTTCCTGTCTGGCAGGCTCCATTAAACGAGGCGTGAATGAAGAAGACGACCGCCGGATAGGCCTTGAATTATTAAACGATGAGAAAAACCTGCTTGAGCATGATATTGTGGTAGGTATGATTCATAATGCTTTTGTATCAAGCTGTTCAGAGGTTGAAAAGCCTGATGGACCTGTTTTGTACAAAACAAAAAGCGTTCAGCACCTGTTTACGCCGATTGTCGGACAGCTGCGCGAGTCTGCTTCAATTTTTGACTTAATTGAGAAGCTGCATCCCACTCCGGCGCTTGGGGGAGCACCTCAGGAAAAAGCTGTTGACGTGATCAGGGAGATTGAACCGATGTCTCGCGGCTGGTATGCGGCCCCTATCGGCTGGATTGACAGCCAGGATAACGGGGAATTCGCGGTAGCCATTCGTTCAGGGCTCATCGAAGGAAGCACAGCAAGGCTGTTTGCCGGGTGCGGTATTGTGGAAGACTCGGAACCAATCTCGGAATATGAAGAAACACAGATTAAATTGAAGCCGATGATCTCTGCATTAGGAGGTGAGAGGCGTTGACAGTCAACCCGATTACTCATTACATCGGAAGTTTTATTGATGAATTCGCCCTTTCCGGAATTACGGACGCTGTCGTTTGTCCGGGCTCAAGATCCACACCGCTGGCTGTTCTTTGTGCTGCGCATCCCGATATCAGCGTCCATGTCCAAATTGATGAAAGATCTGCCGGATTTTTTGCCTTAGGTTTGGCAAAAGCGAAGCAGCGTCCCGTACTATTGATCTGTACATCTGGAACAGCCGCGGCCAACTTTTATCCGGCTGTGGTTGAAGCCCATTATTCAAGGGTGCCTATTATTGTGTTAACTGCTGATCGGCCTCATGAGCTGCGCGAAGTAGGCGCACCGCAGGCTATTAATCAGCACTTCTTATTCGGTAACTTTGTTAAGTTTTTCACAGACTCTGCTCTTCCTGAAGAGTCTCCGCAAATGCTGAGATACATCCGAACGCTGGCAAGCCGCGCTGCCGGAGAAGCACAAAAGCGCCCAATGGGGCCTGTCCATGTGAATGTGCCGCTGCGCGAACCGCTGATGCCGGATCTTTCAGATGAGCCGTTTGGAAGAATGAGAACAGGCCGTCATGTGTCTGTGAAAACAGGTACGCAGTCTGTTGACCGCGAGTCCCTGTCTGATGTGGCTGAGATGCTCGCGGAGGCTGAAAAAGGAATGATTGTCTGCGGAGAGCTCCATAGTGATGCGGATAAGGAAAACATTATTGAGCTGTCAAAAGCGCTTCAGTATCCAATTTTAGCGGATCCGCTGTCTAATCTGCGGAATGGTGTTCATGATAAAAGCACTGTTATTGATGCGTATGATTCGTTTTTAAAAGATGATGAGCTGAAGCGGAAACTTCGTCCTGATGTTGTCATTCGGTTTGGACCGATGCCTGTTTCAAAACCGGTTTTCTTATGGCTTAAAGATGATCCGGCGATTCAGCAAATCGTGATTGACGAGGATGGAGGGTGGAGAGACCCGACACAGGCAAGCGCGCATATGATTCATTGTAATGCGTCTGTTTTTGCTGAGGAGATCATGGCAGGCCTTACTGCTGCCACCAGATCCTCAGAGTGGCTGGAAAAGTGGCAGTTTGTCAATGGGCGGTTCCGCGAGCACCTGCAAACAATCAGCAGTGAAGATGTTTCGTTTGAAGGCAATCTCTATCGAATCCTTCAGCATCTTGTGCCTGAAAACAGCTCGCTGTTTGTAGGCAACAGCATGCCGATCAGGGATGTTGATACGTTTTTTGAAAAGCAGGACCGCCCTTTCCGGATTTATTCAAACCGGGGAGCAAACGGGATAGACGGTGTCGTCTCCTCTGCCATGGGGGTATGTGAAGGAACAAAAGCGCCTGTTACCCTTGTGATTGGAGATTTATCTTTTTATCACGATTTAAACGGCCTGCTGGCGGCCAAAAAGCTGGGTATTCCTCTTACTGTGATTCTTGTCAATAATGACGGAGGAGGGATTTTCTCCTTTTTGCCGCAGGCTTCTGAGAAGACACACTTTGAAGATTTGTTCGGCACACCGACAGGGCTCGATTTCAAGCATGCGGCTGCACTTTACGGCGGAACGTATTCATGCCCGGCTTCTTGGGATGAATTCAAAACAGCTTACGCGCCGCAGGCAGACAAGCCCGGACTCCATTTGATTGAAATCAAAACGGATCGCCAATCAAGAGTCCAGCTTCATCGCGATATGCTGAATGAGGCTGTGCGGGAAGTGAAAAAACAATGGGAACTGTAAACATAACGGTATCAGATGGTGTCCGATATGCAGTGGCAGACGAAGGGCCGAATGCTTCCGAAGCCGTCGTCTGTCTGCATGGGTTTACCGGCAGCAAACAATCATGGACTTTTCTTGATGAGATGCTGCCTGATTCCCGCTTGATCAAAATTGATTGTTTAGGGCATGGGGAAACCGATGCCCCGCTGAATGGGAAAAGATACAGCACAAGCCGGCAAGTTTCTGACCTTGCCGAGATTTTTGATCAATTAAAACTTCACAAAGTGAAATTGATTGGGTATTCTATGGGAGGAAGGCTTGCTTACTCTTTTGCGATGACATATCCCGAGCGGGTATCGGCACTTGTGCTTGAAAGCACGACGCCGGGGCTCAAAACACTTGGGGAACGGCGGGAACGAATCATGCGGGACCGGAAGCTTGCTGATTTTATTTTACGAGACGGGCTCAAAGCATTTGTTGCGTATTGGGAGAATATCCCTTTGTTTTCATCTCAGCAGAGGCTGGCTGAAGATATTCGGCACAGGATACGATCGGGCCGTCTGCGGAACAATAAGATTGGGCTTGCGAACAGTTTAACCGGCATGGGCACCGGTTCACAGCCTTCCTTGTGGAACCGTGTAGAGGAAATAGATGTTCCTGTGCTTCTGATCTGCGGGGAGTGGGACGAAAAATTTTGCGCCATCAATCAAGAGGTGCATAAGATGCTTCCTTCTAGTAGAATAGAGATTGTTCCAAAAGCAGGACATACGGTCCATGTGGAACAGCCGCGATTGTTTGGTAAAATAGTGATTGAGTTTTTGACAAGCATCTGACTCATTCACATAGAGAATAAAAGGAGGTCATCATATGGCTGAATGGAAAACAAAACGGACATACGATGAGATATTGTATGAAACGTATAATGGCATTGCAAAAATAACAATCAACCGACCTGAGGTACATAATGCGTTTACCCCTAAAACGGTTGCTGAAATGATTGATGCGTTTGCTGACGCAAGAGACGACCAAAACGTTGGGGTTATCGTGCTTGCCGGTGCAGGGGACAAAGCATTTTGTTCTGGCGGAGACCAAAAAGTGCGCGGCCACGGTGGATATGTAGGAGACGACCAGATCCCGCGTCTTAACGTATTGGATCTTCAGCGTTTAATCCGCGTCATCCCGAAACCGGTTGTTGCGATGGTGTCCGGATATGCGATCGGCGGAGGCCATGTGCTTCACATCGTATGTGACTTGACAATTGCTGCGGACAACGCAATTTTCGGACAAACAGGACCTAAAGTGGGAAGCTTCGATGCAGGTTACGGTTCTGGCTACCTGGCTCGAATTGTAGGACATAAAAAAGCACGTGAAATCTGGTACCTATGCCGTCAGTACAACGCACAGGAAGCACTGGACATGGGTCTTGTCAACACAGTCGTTCCTTTGGAACAGCTTGAAGAAGAAACGATTAAATGGTGTGAAGAAATGCTTGAAAAAAGCCCGACCGCACTGCGCTTTCTTAAAGCTGCGTTTAACGCGGACACAGACGGACTTGCTGGAATTCAGCAGTTTGCAGGGGATGCTACCCTTCTTTACTACACAACAGATGAAGCAAAAGAAGGCCGTGATTCCTTTAAGGAAAAACGCAAACCTGATTTCGGACAGTTCCCTCGTTTCCCGTGATCAGCAATACTTAGTAAACCAACAGCTTGAGACTTTGCGGTCCAAGCTGTTTTCTTTTCAATACAGACATTTTACCTCGGAGATGATGACATGCTGACAGAACAGCCCAACTGGCTCATGCAGCGGGCACAGCTGACACCTGAGAGAATCGCTCTCATCTATAGAGACCAAACCGTGACATTTGCAGAATTATTTGCCGCGTCTAAGCGAATGGCGGCACAGCTTGCCGCTCATTCGGTTCGGAAAGGGGATACTGCGGCTATTTTGCTCCAAAATCGTGCAGAAATGGTATACGCCGTTCACGCTTGTTTTTTGCTTGGTGTTAAGGCGGTGCTTTTGAATACGAAGCTGTCAACACATGAAAGGCTGTTTCAGCTGGAGGATTCCGGATCCGGCTTTTTACTGACAGATTCAAGCTTTGACAAGAAAGAGTATGAACACATCGTTCAAACGATTGATGTGGATGAATTGATGAAAGAAGCAGCAGAGGAAATTGAGATCCAAGCTTATATGCAAATGGATGCAACGGCAACGCTGATGTATACGTCGGGTACGACAGGAAAGCCCAAGGGAGTTCAGCAAACGTTCGGAAACCACTATTTCAGTGCGGTGTCGTCCGCGCTTAATTTGGGTATAACAGAACAAGACCGCTGGCTTATCGCATTGCCGCTCTTTCATATCAGCGGCTTGTCCGCATTATTCAAATCTGTGATCTATGGAATGACTGTCGTGCTTCACCAGCGTTTTTCCGTAAGTGATGTGCTGGATTCTATCAACAGGCATGAAGTGACAATGATCTCTGCGGTGCAGACAATGCTAGCCAGTCTTTTGGAAGAAACAAGCCGCTGCCCTGAATCCATCAGATGCATTCTTCTCGGCGGCGGCCCTGCACCGCTGCCATTGCTTGAGGAATGCCGTGAGAAAGGATTCCCTGTCTTTCAGTCATATGGAATGACAGAAACATGCTCACAAATTGTTACCCTGTCACCGGAATTCAGTATGGAAAAGCTCGGATCTGCGGGGAAACCGCTGTTTTCATGTGAAATCAAAATAGAGCGGGACGGACAGGTATGTGAACCGTTTGTACACGGTGAAATCATGGTCAAAGGCCCGAATGTCATGAAAAGCTATTTTAACCGGGAAAGCGCAAACGAAGCCTCCTTTCAAAATGGCTGGCTGAAAACAGGTGATCTTGGTTATTTGGACAGCGAAGGCTTTTTATATGTATTAGACAGACGTTCAGATCTGATCATATCCGGCGGAGAAAACATTTATCCGGCCGAAGTGGAGTCAGTGCTGCTTTCACACCCCGCTGTGGCCGAAGCCGGGGTTTCAGGGGCTGAGGACAAAAAATGGGGGAAAGTGCCTCACGCCTATCTTGTCCTTCACAAGCCTGTGAGCGCAGAAGAATTGACTGACTACTGCAAAGAACGCTTGGCGAAGTATAAAATTCCGGCAAAATTCTTTGTGCTTGACCGCCTGCCGCGCAATGCGTCTAATAAGCTCTTGCGAAATCAGCTGAAGGATGCGCGTAAAGGAGAACTGCTATGATCGAAATAGAAAAAATCACGCTTTACCATTTGAGCATGAATTTAAAGAAACCGTTTAAAAACAGTATCGAAACGCTTCAAGAGCGTAAATTTCTGATCGTGGAAGCCATTGATACATCAGGTGTCACAGGCTGGGGAGAGGTTTCTGCTTTCTCTTCGCCTTGGTACACCGAGGAAACCATTGGAACATGTTTGCATATGCTAAAAGATTTTTTTATCCCAAATGTCGTCGGCCGTGAATTCAATCACCCTTCAGAAGTGCCGGACAGCCTGGCGCGTTATAAAGGAAACCGTATGGCAAAAGCGGGACTTGAATCGGCTGTATGGGATATCTATGCCAAAAAGAAGGGCGTATCCCTTGCTGAGGCATTGGGCGGTACAAGAGATAAAATCCCTGCCGGGGTGGTAGTCGGCCTGGCGCCTCTTGACGATATGCTGAAGGAAATTGAGAGCTATCAAAAAGAAGGTTATCAAAGAATAAAAATTAAAATTCAGCCTGGGCAGGATGTGGAATTGGTCAAGGCCATCCGCAGCCGATTCCCAAATATTCCGCTTATGGCCGATGCCAATTCCTCCTACGAATTGAAGGATATCAGCCGTTTAAAGGAGCTTGATGACTACCATTTAATGATGATTGAGCAGCCCCTTCAATCCGACGATATCGTTGACCACCGCCACCTGCAGAAACATTTGAAAACGGCTATTTGCCTTGATGAGAGCATTTGTTCAGTTGATGATGCGAGACGGGCGATTGAGCTAGGAAGCTGCAAAATTATTAATATAAAACCTTCTCGTGTCGGCGGCTTAACAGAAGCCTTAAAAATTCATGATTTATGCAAAGAGCATCATATGCAGGTTTGGTGCGGCGGAATGCTGGAAACAGGTATATCAAGAGCGCAGAACGTGGCGCTTGCTTCACTGCCTCAATTCACAATACCTGGCGATATATCTTCATCCTCACGCTATTGGGATGAAGATATTGTAACTCCTGATATTCGTATTGATAATGGATTTATTTCTGTGTCAAAACAGCCTGGTTTAGGGGTTGAGGTAAACCAAGACATTATGCGAAAATATGTGACCAAAATGGATGTTTTCACACAGCATGGTTAAGAAAAAAGCATTTTGCTATTTTGAATAAATGACACTGTGCTGTTACAGTAAAAGTGTTCGTTGAATACATCCCTTCTCGTTTGGACCGGCTGCTGACCCAGCCGGTTTTTTATGTAAATTAGCTTGACAAAAATGGCCAAACGCGATAATTTTGCACAAGGGAAACTTTTTGTCCCGTGTAAATAAAACATGCTTTTGGCTAATTTAATGTCGCATGTCTAAGAACTGACAACATAAGATAAAACAATCGGACATTGATGGCAAAGAGGAGGAGAAATATGAGACGAGGGCTGATGGCAGCAGTACTTTTTGCGACCTTTGCTTTAACGGGATGCGGAACGGATTCAGCCGGAAAAAGCGCTGATCAGCAATTACAAGTGACAGCGACAACATCTCAAATTGCCGATGCAGCAGAAAACATCGGAGGTAAGCATGTAAAAGTCACCTCTTTAATGGGACCGGGGGTTGATCCGCACCTTTACAAAGCTTCCCAAGGTGACACGAAAAAATTAATGTCTGCCGATGTTGTTCTGTACAGCGGGTTGCATTTGGAAGGGAAAATGGAGGATGTCCTTCAAAAAATCGGCGAACAAAAACAATCGGCGGCAGTAGCTGAGGCCATTCCGAAAAATAAGCTTATTCCCGCGGGGGAAGGCAAGACGTTTGATCCCCACGTTTGGTTCAGCATTCCGTTATGGATCTATGCGGTGGATGAAATTGAAGCGCAATTCAGCAAAGCAATGCCTCAGCACGCAGATGCCTTTCGGAAAAATGCCAAAGAGTACAAAGAAGATTTGCAATATTTAGATAAGTGGTCGCGTAAGGAGATCGCACATATTCCGGAGAAAAGCCGTGTGCTTGTGACTGCTCATGATGCGTTTGCGTACTTTGGGAATGAGTATGGATTTAAGGTAAAAGGCCTGCAGGGACTCAGCACAGATTCGGACTATGGATTAAGGGATGTTCAGGAGCTGGTTGATCTTCTGACAGACAAACAAATAAAAGCTGTGTTCGTAGAAAGCAGTGTATCTGAAAAATCAATCAATGCAGTGGTGGAAGGCGCTAAAGAAAAAGGCCATACAGTCACAATCGGCGGTCAGCTTTATTCGGATGCCATGGGTGAAAAGGGCACAAAAGAAGGCACATACGAAGGAATGTTCCGCCACAATATCAACACGATTACTAAAGCGCTTAAATAAAGAAAAGAGGTGAAGGATATGTTCCCTGTTGAGCTTGATAATGTGACGGTTGCTTATCATAAAAAGCCTGTACTGCAGGACATTTCGCTGCAGGTGCCGGAAGGAAAACTTATTGGCATTATCGGCCCAAACGGCGCGGGAAAATCAACCTTGATCAAAACGATTCTCGGTCTTGTGCCCCGAGCTTCCGGAGACATCTCTATTTACGGCAAAGACTATAAGGATCAGCGGACCAGAATCGGATATGTTCCGCAGCGCGGCTCGGTTGACTGGGATTTCCCCACAAGTGCGCTCGATGTCGTCCTAATGGGAAGATACGGGAGAATCGGTTTATTAAAGAGGCCAAAGAAAGCGGATGTGGAGATGGCGAAGGCCGCATTAGCAAAAGTCGGGATGCTTGATTATGCGAAGAGGCAGATCAGCCAGCTGTCAGGCGGCCAGCAGCAGCGAGTGTTTCTTGCCCGGGCACTCTGCCAGAACGCTGACATTTATTTTATGGATGAACCGTTTGCAGGTGTCGATGCAGCGACGGAGCGCGCGATTATGACGCTGTTGGCAGAACTCAAAGAAAAAGGAAAAACCGTGCTTGTCGTCCATCATGATCTGCAGACCGCCGAGGATTATTTCGATTGGATCTTACTGCTTCATTTAAGAAAAATCGCTTTCGGACCGGCGGAAAACGTTTTTACGATCGAAAACCTGCAAAAAACATATGGAGGAAGGCTTACGTTTTTAAAAGATAAAGTGCTGGCAGAAGGACATAAGGAGTGAGCGCAATGTTTGAAAGTTTGTGGCTGCAGCTCCAGCATCCGAATACACAGTGGGTGCTGGCCGGTACGCTTTTGCTCGGGACAGCAAGCGGTGTTTTGGGCAGCTTTGTGCTGCTGAGAAAGCAAAGTTTAATCGGCGATGCGATGGCCCATTCAGCTCTGCCGGGAGTGTGTCTCGCTTTTCTGTTCACCGGGCAAAAATCACTGCCTTTCTTTTTACTGGGTGCGGCGCTCGCCGGACTGCTCGGAACGTTTTGTATTCAGCTGATTCCGCGGCTTTCAAAAACAAAGGAGGACTCGGCGATCGGGATTGTTCTTTCTGTGTTTTTTGGCGTCGGGATCATTCTGCTGACATATATTCAGCAACAGGGGGCGGGAAGCCAAAGCGGGCTTGATTCTTTTTTATTCGGCCAGGCTGCTTCATTGGTCAGGCAGGATATCATCCTTATAGCAGGAATATCCGCTGTTCTACTGCTCCTTTGTATTGTTTTCTTTAAGGAATTTACATTGATTACTTTTGATCTCGCGTTTGCAAAGGGATTAGGAATCCCGGTGCGTTTTTTAAACGGGCTTTTGGCTTGTCTGATTGTCTGTGCTGTCGTCATTGGGCTTCAGACTGTTGGTGTGATATTAATGGCGGCTATGCTGATTACACCTGCCATAGCTGCGAGATATTGGACCGAACGATTAACCGGGATGATCGTCATTGCCGGGATTACAGGCGGGGGCAGCGGAGTGGCCGGAACCCTGCTTAGCACCACGATGAAGGGAATGGCGACAGGGCCATTAATGATCTTATCTGCAACGCTGCTCTTTCTTTTTTCAATGATTTGTGCGCCTAAGCGGGGATTGGCTGCTAAAGCCATAAGGCTGATGAGGCTGCGGCGCAGAACAAGCAGGGAGCAAGTGCTTTTGGCGATTTATGAACAGTATGAAAAGAATAATCTTTGTGTAAATGTTGAAAGTGTAAGAAAGAAAAGACGCCTATCCTCTTCATTATGCCTTAAGGCATTAAATGACTTGGAACAAGAGAGGTGCATTGAGCGTATCGAAAATGGGATTTGGCAAATCACAAGCAAAGGGGTAGAAAAAGGCTATCACACAGCTTTGAAGCAGCGGATGTATGAAGTGTATCTCATGCATGAAATGGAACTTGCCAATATAGAATCCGATCAAGACTGCTTTGACCCGGACCGTTTACCGAGAGAAACGAGAGAGCGGCTTTATTCACTCTTAAAGCTGTATGGACGGATGCCTGAGCGTCGAAAAGCGTCTCATGATGCCGAGAAGGGACAGATCGCAAATGAGTTTTGAAGCATGGATTATAGCTACCGGTGTATTAGTCGGTGTAAGCTGCGGATTGATCGGCACATTTCTTGTGCTGAGAAGCATGGCGATGCTGGCCGACGCAATCAGTCATACAGTGTTGCTTGGCATTGTCGGCGCTTTTCTAGTGACGGGAAGTCTCGACGGGATTTCTATGTTTATCGGCGCAGCCGCAACCGGTCTATTAACGGCTTTCTTGGTTCAGCTTCTTCATAGCAAGGGGGTTCAATCAGATGCTGCCATAGGCGTTGTGTTTACATCTTTATTTGCAATCGGGGTTATTTTGCTTTCTGTGTATGGAGCGAATGTCCATCTCGATATTGAGCACTCGCTAATGGGAGAAATCGCTTTTGTGCCGTGGAATACGGTGACGGTATTCGGGGTTGATATTGGGCCGAAAGCGTTTTGGATGCTGGCATCTGTTCTGGTTTTAAACGTAGTGTTGATCAGTGTGTGCTATAAGGAGTTTAAAATCGCTTCGTTTGATCCTCAAATGGCTTTAGCCTTGGGAATACCGGTTTTGCTCATTCATTACGTGCAAATGGGCATGCTGTCCCTAACGACTGTTGCTTCCTTTGATTCGGTGGGTGCCGTATTGGTTGTGGCCATGCTGATTGTTCCGCCTGCTGCGGCACATTTGCTGACAGACCGGCTTCTTTATATGCTGATTCTCAGCGCGTTGATTGGCGGGCTGTCGGCGGTCATGGGCTATTTCTTCGCAACGTGGCTTAATGTTTCGATTTCAGGAGCGATGGCGGCCATGACAGGTGTATGTTATGCAAGCGCCTTTTTGTTTTCACCTGCAAACGGGGTCATAACTAAAAAGCTGAGAACACTCAACATGCAAAAAGAAAGAGCTGGCTGATGCAGCTCTTTCTTTTAATTATAAATCATGCGGCTTAAACGTTTTGCAGTCTGTTTCCCGGCTGTTTTCAGCCGTTTCACCAGTATGGCTGACAACATAAATGGCATCAGCGGTGCATTTGTTACCTTTGCCCCAATAAGAACAGTTGTTGACCTCACATAGAATTTTCTGCTCCATGCCATCCCCTCCTTATAAAGGTTCTGGATTAGTATAGCCGGCTGGCTTGCCCTCTATTCCTCCTGGCGGATATAGCGTTTATCTCGCATAAACATTTTCCAGAAGAAAAAGAAGCCCGGAAATAGAATGATAAATGCAACGATATACGTTGCAAACAGCGCTCTGAACGTTGCTGGCTCTGTGAAGCCTGACATGACTGTCACATCGGGATAAATCATATACGGAAGATGCGCCCGCCCGTACGCGTAGCTTGCGAGAAAATACTGTATCCCAATCGCAACAAGTGCAAGCCGCGGTTTTCCGATGTTTTGCCCAAAGCTCTTATTAGGCAGAAAAAGAGCGATTCCAGCAATGACAAATGTAATGAACGATGCAATAATCCAAGTAAAATCATTCAGCATTCCGCTGTACAGCCAGTTTGCTTCATTCCGCATTGTCACCATAATGCATACAGCAAACAACAGTGAAATCGGGCCGGTAATCAGGGCGCTTTTTCTGTAGGCTCGGTACGCATCCTGTTCCTCTGCCACATTTGAAACATCTGCAAGCAGCAGCGAGGACAAAAATAAGGTGCTTAAAATCGCAAACCCGATAAATGAATAGGCGTTGGGGCTTGAAAAGATTTTAGACATATTTAAGTTATAGATTCCATCCGTTTTTTCTATAAACCCTCCGTGTGTCACAGGAAGCACCAAAATTAAAATAGCAGGAATGATAAAGCCGGAGATGCCGGAAATATATCTTAGCGTTTTCCGCTCCTTTGCTGTATTTGAAAAAACGAGAAATCCGCTTCGAATCGCTAAAAGCAGCAAAATCATGCTTCCGGGAATTAATAAAACGGTTCCGAGCACAAATGTCGCGCCGGGGAAAAAACTGAAAAGCGCCACGACGATGGCTACTATAAAGACGTTTGTGACCTCCCAAGTCGGGGACAAAAAGCGATTCGCAATATCGGTGGCCTTCATATGCTCCTTATTTAAATAGATCATAGACCAAAATCCCGCTCCAAAATCCATTGTCGCCATGACGGCGTAAATAAACACAAAGCCCCAGATAATTGAGATGGCGATCAGAGCGTCAGTTGAAATCTCCATTTGTACGATCTTCCTTCCATTTGGTTTCCTGTTTGCGGAGCCATTACGACTCCGCTGTATTTAAATCTTCGTCAACCGGGTGCTTGCGGAAATAATACAGCAGCACGTAGACAACAGCTGCGCCTAACACGGCATAAACAAATGTGAAAAATAAGAACAGCACCCCGATCGAGCCAGTCGTTGTTACGACATCTGACGTTTTCAGCAGATGATAGATGACCCAAGGCTGCCTCCCCGTACATGCGAAAATCCAGCCGAATTCAATGCCGATGAGACTAAAAGGGCCTGCTGTCATGAAAATGACCAAAAGCCACGTTGGGAAACGGTCTTTCTTGAGCACCTTTCTCCAGACCACTCCGATAATGGAATAAAGAATAAGCAGCATGCCTACACCGACCATCGCATTAAACAGCGTGTGAATGAAAAGCGGCGGCCATTCATCTCTCGGAAATGCATTTAATCCCTTTACAACAGTGTCAAAACGGTTCGCTGCCAAAAAGCTTAAAGCCCATGGAATCTCGATTGCCCATTTTACTTTTTCTTCATTCGGGTCGGTAAAACCGCCGATAGCGAGCGGGGCGTGGGATCTTGTTTCAAACAGGCCTTCCGCACCGGCTAATTTTTCGGGCTGGTATTCGTACAGCATTTGTGCAGATTCGTGTCCGTTCAAAGCGGTCAGCAACGAAAAAATACCGCCGATCGTCAGTGCGAGCAAAAGGGCTTTCCGGTGAAAGCGATAGACCTTTTCCTTTTTCCTCGTCCGGATCATTTTATACGCCGCAACAGAAGCCACGATAAACGCACCGGTCATAAACGCGGACAGCACGACATGGCCGGCAGTGATAAAAAAGCTAGGATTAAAAAACGCAGCCCACGGGTCAACATCTGTAATTTTTCCGTTTAAAATTTTAAAACCGGCGGGCGTACCTTCAAAAGCGTGAACATTCGTAATCAGAACAGCTGATGCTGCTGCCCCGACTAACACAAAGAAAACAGCAACAATCCTCATTGCAGGTGACAAACGGTCTGCAGCGTATACATAAATCGACATGAATAGGGCTTCAACAAAAAAAGCATAGATTTCAATTTGAAATGGCAGGGACATCACCCGGCCGATGACTTCCATAAATCCCGGCCATAAAAGCGCGAGCTGAGTGCCCGCGATCGTTCCGGTCGGTATGGCGACCCCCAGCAAAACGGCTTGTGCTTTCGTCCATCTTTTCGCCATGATCGCATAATGGTCATCTTTCGTTTTTTGATAGATCAATTCCGCCACTAAAATCATGAGCGGGAGACCGACTCCAAGTGTTGCGAAAATGATATGAAAGCCCATAGTCGTGCCAAAGAGGCTTCTTGCCAAAACTAAATCATCCACAATCGTAAACCACCTTTCTAAAAAGACGTTCTGTATGTATTTTGGGTTTATTATTTGCTTCCTCGGTTAGATTATTCTTCCTATTCTTAAATGCCATGAGGTTTACGATGCGAAAACAGAGGGAAGGATATAAGAAGATTGACAAAACGTTTGTAAGGTTATAAAATAAAACGTAATTATTACGATTTATTGAAAGGAGATTCACATGAAAGAAGGAATTCATCCGAAGAACCACAAAGTGATATTTCAGGATGTCAACAGCGGCTACCGTTTTCTCAGCACCTCTACTAAAACATCTAATGAAACAGCAGAGTGGGAAGACGGCAACACATATCCTGTCATTAAAGTAGAGGTAAGTTCTGACACGCATCCGTTTTATACAGGCCGCCAGAAATTCAATGAAAAAGGCGGACGAGTTGAGCAGTTCAAAAAACGCTATAACATGGGGAAATAAGGCAGACCAGAGGGTTTGTCTTTTTTTATTATGACGAATAAACAAGGGTTGTGATATATTGAAGAGTAAAAAGAATAGAAAGGGACAACGAACATGAGTCTTCTAAATGATATTCTTGAATTTAACAAGACATTTACTGAACAAAGAGAGTATGAAAAGTATCAAACATCAAAATTTCCAGATAAAAAAATGGCGATTCTTTCTTGCATGGACACTCGTCTGGTTGAACTGCTGCCGCATGCGATGAATTTGCGAAACGGTGATGTGAAAATCATTAAAAGTGCCGGTGCGCTTGTGACACACCCATTCGGAAGCATCATGAGAAGTTTACTCGTCGCAGTGTACGAGCTGAATGCAGATGAGGTGTGTGTGATCGGGCATCACGATTGCGGCATGAGCAAAATCAGCAGCAAAAGCATGCTTGAAAAAATCAAAGCAAGAGGGATTCCGGAAGAACGCATCGAAACAATAAAGTACTCCGGTGTAGACTTTGATCAATGGTTTAAAAGTTTTGATTCAGTGGAAGCGAGTGTGAAAGACAGCGTAGACGTTATTAAACATCACCCGCTGTTCCCTGAAAACGTTCCGGTCCATGGCTTAGTCATTGATCCTAAAACCGGAAAACTGGATCTAATCGTAAACGGCTATAACAATTAATGTTTTTGTTTCTTTTCAGGAACGGGATCGACTCCTCCCGGATGGAACGGGTGGCATTTCAAAATCCGTTTGATTGTCAGCCATCCGCCTTTTAAAGCGCCATGCGTTTTAATCGCTTCGATTCCATATTGGGAACAGGTCGGATAAAAGCGGCATGTTGGCGGTGTCAGGGGCGAGATGAATTTTTGATATCCTCTGATCAGAGCGATGAATAGGGTTTTCATGTTTCTTCAGCAACCTTTCTGATGCAAGTATAAGAAAAAAAACACAGATTGAAAAGTTAATCAATAATTCTTATCGGAAAAGTATGTTATAATGAAATTACATTTTAAAAAAAGGGGAGAGTGCCATTATGCCTTCAGTAGAAAGTTTTGAGCTTGATCATAATGCGGTTGTTGCTCCATATGTAAGACATTGCGGCGTGCATAAAGTAGGAACAGACGGCGTTGTAAATAAATTTGACATTCGTTTTTGCCAGCCAAATAAACAGGCGATGAAGCCTGACACCATTCACACACTCGAGCATTTGCTCGCGTTTACGATTCGTTCTCACGCTGAGAAATACGATCATTTTGATATCATTGATATTTCTCCAATGGGCTGCCAGACAGGCTATTATCTAGTTGTGAGCGGAGAGCCGACATCAGCGGAAATCGTTGATCTGCTTGAAGACACAATGAAGGAAGCGGTAGAGATTACAGAAATACCAGCTGCGAATGAAAAGCAGTGCGGCCAAGCGAAGCTTCATGATCTGGAAGGCGCTAAACGTTTAATGCGTTTCTGGCTTTCACAGGATAAAGAAGAATTGCTAAAAGTATTTGGCTAAAATAGAAAGGACCTTTTTGCGCTTAAGCAAAAAGGTCTTTTTTGTGACGTCTCATATTTTGTGTACCATTTGCTGTAAGCGTTTGCTACTATTTAGGTAAACGATGAAAGGGTGATGGCATGAAAAAGATGTTGGTTGTTCTGCTTTTTTCTGCTTTTTTGCTTAACGGATGTGGATCTGGTGAAAGTAAAGCAAATACAGATGAGACGCCCGAGGTTTTGGATGTCAAGCTGACCGGGCCTGAAAAAGTAAATCCCGGAGAAAGCGCTGCTTATGAAGCAGCCGTAACATATGGTGATGAAGCTGTGACGGATGCCGATGAAGTAGAGTTTGAAGTATGGAAAGAAGGGGAAAAAGACGCAAGCCAAATGTTTAAGGCGAAACAAGAAAAAGGCGTATACCGATTGGAAACGACGTTTAAGGAAGATGGTGTATACACTGTCCAATCCCATGTCACAGCAAAAAAACAGCATAGCATGCCGACCTTAAAAGTCCAAGTCGGAGACGCCGATGCTGCCAGCAATCAGTCAGAAGAGGAGCATTCACATCATCATTGATTGTGTGAATCAGAGTGATTTTCTTGTGGCGGATCAATGGTATGCTTTACATTATAGGCTTTTACAGTCGTCCAAATGGTTACAAGCAAAACAGCCAGCACAATCAAAATACTTATCGTAATGAGAAGCGTCATGACATTCCACCTCCCGTTTTTTAACAATTGTAGCATAATAGTAGAAATCGTGACAGATAAGGGTAAAAAAGAGGTTTTAGCGTACGATATTAAGGGTATACATAGTCATATAACAAGGAGGAGATACCATGTCAGAACAATTGATTCAAGCAGTGAACAAACAAGTAGCCAACTGGACGGTCATGTATGTGAAACTACATAATTATCACTGGTATGTGAAAGGAAAAGATTTCTTCACGCTTCATGAAAAGTTTGAGGAGCTGTACAACGAAACGGCAACTTATATTGATGACTTAGCAGAACGTCTTTTGGCGCTGAACGGAAAACCGATTGCAACAATGAAGGAATCCTTAGAAACGGCTTCTGTCAAAGAAGCGGCTGGAAATGAAACAGCTGAACAAATGGTTCAAAGCGTATATGATGATTTCACAGTCATCGCGGAAGAGCTGAAAAACGGCATGGATTTAGCTGATGAAGTCGGTGACGAAACAACAGGGGACATGCTTCTTGCGATCCATCAAAATATTGAAAAACATAACTGGATGCTAAAAGCTTACCTAGGTTAAGTCCAAAAATAGAACGGCCGGATGTCTTAAAAAAGACGTCCGGCTTTTCTTTTTGTATCTGAAAAATAGGCGACAACCAGTCCATTTTTCTGAAAAATCCAATCCGTTCGGCTTGTTTTCCATAGAATATCGTAAGGCCGTTTCTGTGAAAGGATGTTGGGATAAATGGATAGAGACTTTGGCATCTTTTCGTTTTTAGCAGTCAGCGTTTCAGCAGCGGGTTTTTTCTTTGGAGGTTTTCAGTATTCATTTCTGATTTTGCTCTCTCTGATGGCAATTGAATTTATCAGTACGACTTTGAAGGAAACCATTATTCATAAACTGTCATTTATAAAGGTATTTGCCCGGCTTGTCAAAAAATTAGTCACGCTGGCTCTGATCTCTGTATGCCACTTTTTTGATCAGCTGCTGAATACAGAGGGATCAATTCGTGACTTGGCTATTATGTTTTATATTCTTTATGAATCTGTGCAAATTGTTGTGACAGCCAGCTCTCTTGGCATACCGGTTCCTCAGATGCTTGTCGATCTTTTAGAAACGTTAAAAAATAAATTTAAGCGCAAACCGTAACTTTTCCCTGTTCGCGGGTCATAATAAAGCCCAGAGCGTCGGTCGCACTTTCCGGCAAAAGCTATCGCAAAAAACTGTACGAGCTAGTCTGCATGCAGAACCTGACGGCGTGCTGGGTTTCCCTTATTTTTTGATAAAAGGCTTCCGAAGAAACGTAACTGTGGTATGATGTATGGAAGATAGCTAGGAACGGATTTGAGGGATAAACATGTACGAGTTTAAAGATTATTATCAGAATACTGTTCAGCTTTCCTTTGACGATCAGCCTTTCTCGGACAGCCCGAAGCATGTCTGGGTGATTTGCCGTTTTGGCGGCAAATGGCTTTTAACAGAACATGAGGACAGAGGCTATGAGTTTCCAGGCGGGAAAGTAGAGCCGATGGAGTGCGCAGAAGAGGCTGCGCTCCGGGAAGTAAAGGAAGAGACGGGCGCGAGAGTCAAAAGCCTCAAGTATCTCGGACAGTATAAAGTTCTCGGAAAAGAAAAAGTGATTGTAAAAAATATATATTTTGCAGATATAGAAAAGCTTGAAAAGCAAGCTGATTACTTTGAAACGAAAGGCCCGGTTTTGTTTCACGAGCTTCCGGAGAACCTTTCCCGCAATAAAAAATTCAGCTTTATTATGAAGGATTCCGTACTTCCGATCAGTTTGAAAAAACTGAAAGAATCTGGATGGATTGAATAAAAAACCCGGCACATATGCCGGGTTTTTTATGTCCTCCCCTTCGTCCATTTCTTTTCCAGCAGCTCGACGCCCTGATACATCAGAGTGGCGAAGATGGCGATGATCAGCAGGCTTAAGAAGACGAGTGTAAAATTGAAGACTTGGAATCCGTAAATAATCATATATCCTAATCCGACCTTCGAAACGAGGAATTCCCCTACAATGACGCCAACCCATGATAAGCCGACGTTCACTTTTAGTGTTGAAATAATCGCGGGGGAGGATGCAGGCAGTATGACTTCTTTAAAAATAACCCACTTTTTTGCGCCGAATGTTTGCATGACTTTCGTATAGTTTTCGTCGACCTCCTGGAAGGCGGTGTAGACAACGATGGTTGTGATAATGACGCTGATGATGGCTCCCATCGCAATGATGCTGATAAAACTGGGGCCGAGCGCGACAATCAGGATTGGGCCCAGGGCCACCTTCGGCATTGCATTCAAAATCACAAGATACGGATCTAAAATTCTGGCAAGTCGGTTAGACCACCATAACAAAGCGGCGAGGCACGTGCCCATAAACGTCCCAAGCAAAAAGCCAAGCACCGTTTCAAATAAAGTGACGCCGATGTGTGACAGTAAAGAACCGTCACCAAGTTTCTCCAGCAATAATCGCCATACAGCTGATGGAGAGCTGAAGATCAGCGGATCGATCCAGCCCTGCCTGCTGGAGATTTCCCAGCCCGAGAAAAAGAGAATAAATATGGCAAGCTGAAAGGAATGGACCTTCCACTTTTCCTTTTTCTGTTTGAATTGATACTGCTCGTGAAGCAGATCAATGGTTTCTTTGCTGTTTCTCAAGAGAATTCAGCTCCTTCCATATCGTTTGAAACAGTGTCTGGAAGGAAGGTTCCTGACGGGCGTCAAAAGGCAACATCGCAGCCAATTCCTTGGGAATGGTAAAAATCTGATGGATGGTGCCCGGCTGATTTGAAAATAAAAAGATCGTATCGCTCATCGCTATCGCTTCCCCTATATCATGAGTGACAAGCACTGCTGTTTTTTGATATTCCTTTAATGTGCGGAATACCAGGTTTTCCAAAGACAACTTTGTCTGAAAATCAAGCGCGGAAAATGGCTCATCCAGCAAAAGCAGACTAGGGTTAGGCGCAAGTGTTCTTGCAAGCGCAGCCCGCTGGCGCATCCCGCCTGACAGCTCTTTCGGATATTTTTTCTCCACATCTATGAGGCCGAACTCCGGCAATAGACCCAGTGCAGCGGCTTTGCTTTCTTCTGTCAGCGTGTCGGCGATTTTTAAACCGAGAAGCACATTTTCCTCGATAGATTTCCAGGGAAATAAGTAATCCTGCTGAAGCATATAGCCAATATTATGTTCTTTTTGATTCGGCTCACGGCCTTCAATCAGAACTCTGCCTTCTGATGGCTCAATCAAACCGGCAATAATGGAAAGCAGTGTTGTTTTTCCGCAGCCGCTTGGGCCGAGAAATGAGATGAAATCACCTTTTTCGGCATCGAAATGAATATCCCGCACAGCCGTTGTTTTTTCTTTAATAGAAAAATAAGTATGGGTTACATGGTCGACATGTAAGAAAGACATAGATGGCGCCTCCTATTTCTCCGAGGTGACTTTTTCAGCAATTTCTTTATTTACAAGCTGATTGTATGGAATGTGCTTCGGCAGTTCTCCCGATTGATCCATAATGGTTTGGAGAAGCTCCCATTCTTTTTCGTTAAGCAGAGGGTCTGGCGAATATGAATGCTGTTTTTTATAGCGTTCAATGGATGTTTCGATGACGTCTGGGTCGGTATCATCAAATTCATCTTTAATGGCATCTGTGATGTCCTTCGCAGAATGATTTTCAACCCACTGCTGCGCCTTATAAATGGCTTTTGTAAACTTGACGGCTGTGTCTTCATTTTTCTTCAAATAGCTTTGTTTCGCCATAAAAGTCGTATAAGGAACCTCTCCTGATTCTTCTCCGAATGAAGCCACGATATGGCCGATGCCTTTTTTCTCAAAGAGAGAAGCCTGCGGTTCAAAGAGTTGTACATACTCACCGGTTCCAGAAGCAAACGCATTGGCAATATTGGCGAAGTCTATGTTCTGGATGAGGTCTATATCCTTATGCGGGTCAATCTTATGTTTGTTCAGCACATACTCGCCGACCATTTGCGGCATGCCGCCTTTTCGCTGGCCGAGAAACGTTTTTCCTTTCAGCTGATCCCAGTCGAAGTGTTCAACATCTTCTCTCGCGACAAGAAACGTTCCGTCTGTCTGAGTCAGCTGGGCGAAATTAATGACGGGATCTTTAGCCCCTTGCGCTTCGACATAAATAGATGTTTCTGACCCGACAAGCGCGATGTCGGAGCCGTTGGAAAGAAGCGATGTCATCGTTTTGTCTCCGCCCCAGGTCGTATTCACATCGACATCAAGCCCTTCTTCCTTAAAAAAACCTTTAGACTCAGCAACATATAAAGGTGCGTAAAAAATTGAATGGGTCACTTCAGCTACTTTGACTTTGGTGAGCGTTTCTTCCTGCTTGCAAGCCGCCAGGGCGAACATCAGAAAGATACTGCCGACACAGGCGAAGCCCAGCCTTAACCATCTGTTCACATAGACAACCTCCTTATTTCGCATCAAGTTAATATCCTTTTTTGCTTTACATATCGTATGATGGGTATAAAAATGTGTGAATGCCTAATCAGGTTCTCCGGATGTAATTTTGGAGTAAGGAAAGCATATAGAAAAAAAGGAGGCGGCTGTTTTGATTGTAGAGAAAAGAAGATTTCCGTCGCCAAGCCAGCATGTGCGTTTGTATACGATCTGCTATCTGTCAAATGGATTACGGGTTAAGGGGCTTCTGGCTGAGCCGGCGGAACCGGGACAATATGACGGATTTTTATATTTGCGCGGCGGGATTAAAAGCGTGGGCATGGTTCGGCCGGGCCGGATTATCCAGTTTGCATCCCAAGGGTTTGTGGTGTTTGCTCCTTTTTACAGAGGAAATCAAGGAGGAGAAGGCAATGAGGATTTTGCAGGAGAAGACAGGGAGGATGCATTTTCTGCTTTTCGCCTGCTTCAGCAGCACCCAAATGTCAAGAAGGACAGAATTCATATCTTCGGTTTTTCCCGCGGCGGAATTATGGGAATGCTCACTGCGATCGAAATGGGCGGGCAGGCAGCTTCATTTGTTTCCTGGGGAGGCGTCAGTGATATGATTCTTACATACGAGGAGCGGCAGGATTTGCGGCGGATGATGAAAAGAGTCATCGGCGGAACACCGAAAAAGGTGCCTGAGGAATATCAATGGAGGACACCGTTTGACCAAGTAAACAAAATTCAGGCTCCCGTGCTGTTAATCCATGGAGAAAAAGACCAAAATGTTTCGATTCAGCATTCCTATTTATTAGAAGAGAAGCTAAAACAACTGCATAAGCCGGTGGAGACGTGGTACTACAGTACATTCACACATTATTTCCCGCCAAAAGAAAACCGGCGTATCGTGCGGCAGCTCACACAATGGATGAAAAACCGCTGACAGTGAAATATGTTATGATAAAGAAAAAAGAGAACGAAAGGGGATTTCACTTTGGGAATGCCTGTTGAATTTAATACACTGATTGTGACAAAAGGAAAAGAAGTTCGCATAGATGAGAATATATTCACGTTAGAGAAGGACGGATACCGAGTATATCCGATGGAGATTCCAATGGATGTACGCAAAACAAAGTTTGGCGAAAAGTCAGGCACCGCTGAAGTGCAGAAGCTTCAATGGGAAGAAGGCCGTACCATCATTACATACAAGCTGACTTCTTTGCATTCCGTCAATTAAAACAAGCCAAGAGCATAATTGCTCTTGGCTTTTGTTTTTTATACGAGAGGGCCGCCTGCCTGGGCGATGGCATCGGTATGTGTGAACTTTTTAAAGTTCTCTTTGAATTCATTTGCAAGGTAGACTGCTTTTTCTTTGTATTCTTCCTTGTTGGTCCACGTGTTTTCAGGCTGAAGGATATGATCAGGAACGCCAGGAACATGTGCCGGAATGTGCAGGCCGAAAATATCGTCAGTTATCATTTCAGCATCCTCTAATTTACCTTCAATCGCTGCTTTGACCATTGCTCTAGTGTAAGAAAGCTTCATTCGTTCGCCTGTGCCGTAACCGCCCCCGGTCCAGCCGGTATTGACTAAGAAAACGTCTGCGCCGTGTTCATCGATCTTTTTGCCGAGCATTTCAGCATAGACGTGAGCAGGAAGCGGCAGGAACGGTGAGCCGAAGCATGTAGAGAACGTCGTTTCAGGAGACGTTACACCACGTTCGGTTCCGGCAAGCTTACTCGTGTAACCGCTCAAGAAATGGTACATGGCCTGCTCCTTCGTCAGTTTGCTGATCGGAGGCAGGACTCCGAAGGCATCAGCCGTCAAAAATACAATGGCTGACGGATGGCCGGCCATGCTTGGAGTCACGATGTTATCAATCATATGAATCGGGTAAGCTGCCCGCGTGTTTTCAGTATAGAAGGAATCATCATAATTGGCTTCGCGTGTATCTTCATCAACAACGACATTTTCGAGAACAGACCCGAAGCGGATCGCGTTAAAGATTTGCGGCTCCTTTTCCTCGCTTAAATGAATGCACTTAGCGTAGCACCCGCCTTCAATATTAAAGACGCCTGTATCAGACCAGCCATGTTCATCGTCACCGATCAGCTTGCGGTCAGCATCTGCCGACAGGGTGGTCTTGCCTGTTCCTGACAGTCCGAAGAAAAGGGCGACATCGCCTTTTTCACCGACATTGGCGGAGCAGTGCATAGATAAAATATCTCTTTCAGGCAGCAGGAAATTCATAATGGAGAAAATGGACTTCTTCATTTCACCGGCATACTCAGTTCCGCCGATTAAGATCGTCCGCTTTTCAAAAGAGACAATAATAAACGTTTCGGAATGAGTGCCGTCTGTTTTTGGATCCGCTTTGAAATGCGGAGCAGAAAGAATGGTGAACGGCTGCTCAACTGTTTTCTTATCATTTCCTTCCGGACGGATAAACAGCTGCCGCGCAAATAAATTGTGCCATGCGAACTCATTTACGACAGTGATCGGCAGCCTGTATTTCTCGTCTGCTCCGGCAAATCCTTCGAAAACAAACAGTTCATCTCGCTCCTTTAAATAGCTGACAACTTTCGTATACAGCCGCTCAAACGCTTCTTCTGAAATCGGCTGATTCACCGGGCCCCAATCGATCTTATTTTTCGTGCTTTCTTCCTCCACGATGAATTTATCTTTAGGTGAGCGTCCTGTGTAAGCGCCTGTTGTCGCGCGAACAGCACCTGTGGATGTTAAAATGCCTTCGTTTCGGGAGAGGACTTTTTCTGTTAGCTGTGCTGCTGATAAATTATGACGCACATTTGGACATGTTAATAAGGCTTGTAAATCAGCGGTCAAATCAACTGAGTTCATATGAAACCTTCCTTTATCGTTTTTTGTGTTTTGCTAATTGTGAATTAGTATAACATATATTTTCAAATAGTCTATACTATTTATTATTTTTTGTGTGTGCATTTCCATTGTTTTCCCTCAATATAGGTGCCTATTTCTTCTGAATCATATTGACATTGCAAACCCTTTTACGATAAGATATTTCATTGAGCGGATACTCTTATCCCGAGCTGGCGGAGGGACAGGCCCTATGAAGCCCAGCAACCGGTTTCTCTGTTATTTATTATGTTCAACTGAGTGAGACAACCAAGGTGCTAACCTGTTGCAAGGTTGTATGATTCCTTGAGCGATAAGAGTGAAAGGCACAAAGACCAAACCCTTTCCTCGATGGAAAAGGTTTTTTTATTTCATAAATATGCCAATTAACATTCTCTAATATAACTGTACATTGTATAAGAGGGAGCGAGTTCCGTATCATATATACAAGGTCTTTCGGGAGGCCTTGTGCAGGAGGAAGCAAATCATGAGTAAAAATCGTCGTTTATTTACATCAGAATCTGTTACGGAGGGGCATCCGGATAAAATCTGTGACCAGATTTCTGACAGCATTTTAGATGAAATTTTAAAGAAAGACCCTAACGCGCGTGTTGCTTGTGAAACATCTGTGACAACAGGTTTGGTTCTTGTAAGCGGAGAGATCACAACTTCTACGTATGTTGACATTCCGAAAACGGTTCGCCAAACCATTAAAGAAATCGGATACACACGTGCAAAATACGGATTTGATGCGGAAACTTGTGCGGTTTTAACATCAATTGATGAGCAGTCTGCTGATATCGCGATGGGTGTCGACCAAGCGCTTGAAGCCCGTGAAGGCACAATGAGCGACGAAGAAATTGAAGCGATTGGTGCGGGTGACCAAGGATTAATGTTCGGTTATGCGTGCAACGAAACGAAAGAGCTTATGCCTCTTCCAATTTCACTTGCCCATAAATTAGCCCGCCGCCTAAGTGAAGTCCGTAAAGAAGATATTCTTCCGTACCTTCGCCCTGACGGCAAAACACAGGTAACGGTTGAGTACGATGAAAATAACAAACCAGTCCGCATTGACGCGATTGTGATTTCCACTCAGCATCACCCTGAAATTACACTTGAGCAAATTCAGCGCAACATTAAAGAACATGTAATCAATCCGGTTGTTCCTGAAGAGCTGATTGATGAAGAAACAAAATATTTCATCAACCCTACAGGACGTTTCGTAATCGGAGGGCCTCAAGGGGATGCGGGACTTACAGGACGCAAAATCATCGTTGATACGTACGGCGGCTATGCACGCCACGGCGGAGGCGCGTTCTCAGGTAAGGACGCGACGAAGGTAGACCGTTCTGCAGCTTATGCGGCAAGATACGTTGCGAAAAACATCGTTGCGGCTGAGCTTGCTGATTCTTGCGAAGTACAGCTTGCTTACGCGATCGGTGTTGCACAGCCTGTGTCAATCTCAATCAACACATTCGGTTCCGGAAAAGCTTCTGAGGAAAAATTGATTGAAGTTGTTCGCAATAACTTTGATTTACGACCTGCCGGCATTATCAAAATGCTTGATTTGCGCCGTCCGATCTACAAACAAACTGCTGCGTACGGCCACTTTGGACGTCACGATGTTGACCTTCCTTGGGAGCGCACAGACAAAGCGGAGCAGCTGCGTAAAGAAGCGTTAGGAGAATAATTTTATAGCCGCTTACTGGTTAAGCGGCTTTCCCTTTTTTATCGTTGTATTCATGTTTATTTTTTTACATAACTGTGAAACCAAATACTATTCACAGCGTCTATAAATAGGGGTTCAATGATGACAATTTTAATTATGGAGGCAATACTATGTGTGGATTTGTCGGGGTTTTTAACAAGCATCCGTTAGCTCAAACCGCTGATCAAGAAGAACTAATCAAACAAATGAACCAAATGATCGTTCACCGCGGTCCTGACAGTGATGGATATTTCCATGATGAGCACGTCGGCTTCGGATTCAGACGGCTCAGCATTATTGATGTAGAAAATGGCGGACAGCCTTTATCATATGAAGATGAAACATATTGGATTATCTTTAACGGAGAAATCTATAACTATATTGAACTGAGAGAAGAACTTGAAGCAAAGGGGTACACATTCAACACGGATTCGGACACAGAGGTTCTTCTTGCGACTTACCGTCACTATAAAGAAGAAGCGGCGTCCAAACTGCGCGGTATGTTTGCCTTTCTGATTTGGAATAAAAACGATCATGTGCTTTATGGGGCAAGAGATCCATTCGGCATTAAACCGTTGTACTACACAACGATCAATGATCAGGTTTATTTTGCCTCAGAGAGAAAAAGTTTAATGGTTGCTCAGAATGATATTGAAATAGATAAAGAGGCATTGCAGCAGTACATGTCTTTCCAATTTGTTCCTGAACCAAGCACGCTTGATGCCCATGTGAAAAAAGTAGAGCCGGGTTCACAGTTCACAATCCGCCCGGACGGCGATATCACATTCAAAACGTATTTCAAAGCGAACTTCAAGCCGGTTCAGACTGAAGAAGACAAGCTTGTGAAAGAAGTCCGAGACGCGATCTATGACTCTGTAAACGTTCATATGAGAAGTGACGTTCCTGTCGGTTCATTCCTGTCTGGCGGGATTGATTCTTCCTTTATTGTGTCTGTTGCGAAGGAATTTCATCCAAGCTTAAAAACATTCTCTGTCGGCTTTGAACAGCAGGGCTTCAGTGAGGTTGATGTAGCGAAAGAAACGGCAGCGGCGCTGGGCATTGAAAATATCAGCAAAGTCATTTCGCCTGATGAATACATGAATGAGCTTCCGAAGATCGTTTGGCATTTTGATGACCCGCTTGCTGATCCGGCAGCGATTCCGTTGTACTTTGTTGCAAAAGAAGCGAAAAAACATGTTACGGTTGCTTTATCAGGTGAAGGAGCGGATGAGCTCTTCGGCGGATATAACATTTACCGTGAGCCGCTTTCGCTTAAACCGTTTGAACGGATTCCGTCCGGCCTGAAAAAGATGCTTCTGCACGTTGCTGCCGTTATGCCTGAAGGTATGAGAGGAAAGAGCCTGCTTGAGCGCGGCTGTACTCCGCTTCAAGATCGTTATATCGGTAACGCGAAAATCTTTGAAGAGTCGGTCAAAAAGCAGCTGTTGAAGCATTATAATCCGAACCTTTCATATCGCGATGTGACGAAGACTTACTTTACAGAAAGCAGCTCGTACAGCGATATCAACAAAATGCAGTATGTCGATATCCACACTTGGATGCGCGGCGACATTTTGTTAAAGGCGGATAAAATGACGATGGCGAATTCTTTGGAACTGCGTGTGCCGTTCTTGGATAAAGTCGTATTCGACGTCGCTTCAAAAATTCCTGATGAGCTGAAAACGAAGAACGGCACGACGAAGTATCTTCTTCGCAAAGCCGCTGAAGGAATTGTGCCTGAGCACGTATTAAACCGCAAAAAGCTTGGTTTCCCTGTACCGATCCGTCATTGGCTGAAAAACGAAATGAACGAATGGGTGCGGAATATTATTCAGGAAAGCCAAACGGATGCTTATATCCATAAGGATTATGTCCTTCAGCTTCTTGAAGACCATTGTGCGGACAAGGCTGATAACAGCCGTAAAATCTGGACTGTACTGATCTTTATGATCTGGCACAGCATCAATATTGAAAAACGGTATATGCCTGAAGAGCTGAGCCATCAGCCTAAAGAAGTCATCTTTGTGTAACAGACAACAAGGCTTTCGAGTAGTCGAAAGCCTTGTTGTTATCCTTTTATTTCTCAATCATCATTGATTTACCCGATCTATACGGAATATTCAGAAAAATGATTTAATGATATTTTTTTTCTAGGGGAGAAGAAAGCATGCAAAAACAAAAACAAGAGCTGCACCGCGGACTCGAAGAAAGGCATATTTCTTTAATGTCTTTAGGAGCTGCTATAGGAGTAGGGTTGTTCCTCGGCTCCGCATCAGCTATTCAATTAGCAGGGCCTGGTATTTTGGTAGCGTATGCCGCAAGCGGCCTGGTCATGTTTTTTATTATGAGAGCGCTTGGGGAAATGGCCATTCAAAAACCGGTCGCAGGCTCCTTCAGCAGGTATGCGCGTGATTATTTGGGACCGCTTGCAGGCTATTTAACAGGGTGGAACTACTGGTTTTTATGGGTTGTCACCTGTATGGCCGAAATTACTGCTGTCGGCATCTATATGGGGTTCTGGTTTCCGGACGTGCCAAACTGGATTTGGGCATTATCGGCGCTGGTCATTATGACGGGTGTTAATTTCCTGGCTGTCAAAGCTTACGGTGAGCTGGAATTTTGGTTCGCATTGATTAAAATTGTTGCGATCTTATCCATGATTGCTGTCGGTTTATTGATGATTATTGCAGGAGTCGGCAATGGGGGCATTGCCACCGGAATCAGCAATTTGTGGAACAACGGAGGATTTTTCCCTCATGGTTTAAAAGGGGTTCTATTGTCTCTTCAAATGGTCATGTTCGCCTATTTAGGGATTGAAATGATCGGGGTGACGGCTGGCGAAGTAAAAAACCCGCAAAAATCGTTAGCCAAAGCAATCGATACAGTATTTTGGCGGATTTTGATTTTTTATGTAGGCGCTTTATTTGTCATTATGTCTATTTATCCGTGGCAGGAAATTGGCTCTCAAGGAAGTCCATTTGTTCTCACATTTCAAAAAGTGGGCATTCCATCGGCAGCAGGTATCATTAACTTTGTCGTGTTGACTGCCGCGCTGTCTTCATGCAACAGCGGTATTTTCAGCACAGGACGGATGCTGTTTAACTTGGCGGAACAGAAAGAGGCGCCACAAGCATATGGTCAGCTGACGAAAGGCGGCATCCCGGGTAAAGCTGTTCTGGCTTCTGCGGGCGCTTTATTAGTCGGAGTGCTGTTAAACTATGTTGTCCCTGCGAAGGTATTTACTTGGGTTACAAGTATTGCGACGTTCGGAGCGATTTGGACGTGGGCAATCATTTTGCTTTCTCAAATAAAATACAGGAAAAGTTTGAAGCCGGAAGAAAAGAAACAATTAAAGTACAAAATGCCTTTATTTCCGTTTACGTCTTATGTGTCATTGGCATTTCTAGTATTCGTCGTCATTCTTATGGCTTACAGCCCTGATACAAGAGTAGCCGTGATTATCGGGCCGATATGGTTTCTCATCTTGCTGGCTGTGTACTATGGAAAAGGGTTTCATAAAAAAAATGCAGCTTCTGCCAGCGAACGAAATATCAGCTGACAAAAAGAGCTCCCAGTGGGCTCTTTTTTTGTGTGCTCATAGAAAATAGAGAACAGGAAAGAATAGGTATGTGTTTTTGCAGAGGCTGTTTACAGTTTTGTGATAAGATAAAAGTCATACGTTTCATGCTATATGTGAACGTTTTATGGAAAAATCGAAACCCGAACTGTTATGATGTCCGGGTTAACGATGGTTATTGCTTTCAAATATAATTTGAAAAATGGTAAAGTAAGACGAAGCAGGTCTTATGTTTGTTGAAGAAATTTATAATATTGGCCCTTTTCTACATATTCTGACCGTATTCTTTGCATATCTTTTCGGTCTTCTTCCGTCAAAGGGCGGATAACTTTTGCAGGGCGGCCAAAGGCGAGATGGCCAGGCGGAATGATTTTTCCGGGCGGGACAAGACTGCCGGCACCAATAAAAGCGCCTTCGCCAATTTCGGCTCCGTCTAAAATGATTGAGCCCATGCCGATTAAGGCGTTCTTGCGGATAACAGCGCTATGAAGTGTAACCTGATGGCCTATCGTGGCGTCATCTTCAATGAGTAGCGTCTTGTTCGGGCTTTGATGGAGGCAGCTTAAATCTTGGATATTGACTCTGTTTCCGATTCTGGTCGGCGCAACATCTCCCCTTATGACAACAGAAAACCAAATGCTGGACTGTTCTCCGATAACGACATCACCGGTAATTGTTGCATTATCAGCTATAAAGGCTGTTGGGTGGATATCTGGCTTGTGTTCCTTATAAGGGTAGATCATAAGTTTCATCCTTCTTTCTCTATTTAAATTTCGTATGAGGTGAAGAGCATGTGGACCTGGAAAGCAGACAGACCTGTTGCAGTGATTGTCATCATTCACGGGGCAAGTGAATATCACGGACGATATAAATGGCTGATTGAAATGTGGCGGTCTTCGGGTTATCACGTAGTCATGGGCGATTTGCCTGGACAGGGAACAACGACAAGAGCGAGAGGGCATATTCGCTCGTTTCAAGAATACATTGATGAAGTAGATGCTTGGATAGATAAAGCGCGAACCTTTGATCTGCCGGTTTTTCTTCTAGGTCACAGCATGGGCGGTCTGGTCGCGATTGAATGGGTTAAACAGCAAAGAAATCCCCGGATTACGGGAATTATTTTATCATCACCGTGTCTCGGACTGCAAATTAAAGTCAATAAAGCGCTTGATCTTGCATCAAAAGGCCTGAATGTCATCGCTCCGTCACTTAAGGTTGATTCGGGATTATCAATTGATATGGCGACGCGCAATGAGGACGTCATCGAGGCTGACCAAAATGATTCGTTATACGTCAGGAAAGTTTCTGTCAGATGGTACAGAGAGCTTTTAAAGACAATTGAATCGGCAATGGTGCCGACAGAGGCATTTTTGAAAGTTCCGCTTCTTGTGATGCAAGCCGGTGATGACAAGCTTGTTGACAAAACGATGGTCATCAAGTGGTTTAATGGTGTTGCTTCTCATAATAAAGCATACAGAGAGTGGGAAGGGCTTTACCATGAGATCTTCAATGAACCCGAGAGAGAAGATGTCTTTAAAGCAGCAAGAGCGTTTACTGATCAATATATTTGAACTAGTAGGGGGTGCATGTGTTGACAGTACCGGAACATCCTTTTGGATTGATGGCAAAGGTATATCGAGATATTTTTCCGCTCGTTCATCAAGAGCTGGACATATGGAAACAAAAATCAGAATCGATTCATAACAGTGAATTGAAAGCACAGGCAACCGCAAGTATTCGGGACAAAACGTTTCACTGTGAAGGCGGCGGCATACTGGCCTTATTGTCAGGCAGCCAAAAGCAGAAATGTGTCGAGTTTATCATCGCGTATCAAACGATTAGTGATTATTTGGACAATCTGTGTGACCGCAGCACCTCGCTGGACCCGCAGGATTTTCGGATGCTCCATGCCTCAATGCAGGACGCACTGACAGTGGGGGCGGAACTGCAAAACTATTATCAATTCAGGGAAGAACAGGATGACAGCGGATATCTGCACGAACTGGTCAAAACGTGCCAGCGTGTCCTTGGTTCCATTGAGCACTATGACATGATTAAACCGTATCTGCTTGAACTGTGCGGCTATTATTGCGATTTGCAGGTGCATAAGCACGTTATTGAGCATGAGCGTGTTCCGCGGCTTGAAAAGTGGTTTACTCAATATGAATCAGAGCTGCCTGAGATGGAATGGTATGAATTTTCAGCCTGTGCAGGCTCAACGTTAGGCATTTTCTGTCTGGTTGCGTATTCGTTCCAGCCTGATTTCACAGAAAGCACCGCTAAAAAAATCCGCGACAGTTATTTTCCTTACATACAGGGTCTTCATATTCTTCTTGATTATTTGATTGATCAAGAGGAGGACTTGCTGGAAGGAGACTTGAATTTCTGCTCATATTATCAGTCTCATGAAGAGATGATGAATCGGCTTGAACACTTTATCCATAAAGCCGACGAGCATTTACAAGGCATTCCGCATGAAAACTTCCATCGTTTAATCAATCGCGGCTTGCTTGGTGTTTATTTGTCAGATGATAAAGTGGCAGGCCAAAAGGAAATGGGCCGGCTCGCAAAGAAGCTGATCAAAGCCAGCGGAAAAACCTCCCTTTTCTTTTATATCAACGGCAGAGCCTACCGGAAATTTCAAAAAATGTCCTGGATGAAAAACTCAAAGAAAAAAGCTCAAATCATTTGCTGATCTGAGCTTTTTTTTCGATGGCGACAATAAATGGCGGGTCATTTTGCTGATTGATAAATCCGTATGTTAATACACGGGCTGATTGCTGGTCCAAGTCCCGGCAAAACTCAAGCACGTCGTTTTTTTCAGCTTTGCCTTCCGGATGGCCATGATAGACGACGAGAACAATCAGACCTTCGTCTTTCAAGATGCTGAGAAGCTGTTCAATTGCTTTGATCGTGGAACTTCCGTTTGTCGTAATTGATTTGTCCCCGCCCGGCAAATAGCCGAGGTTAAATACCGCGGCCGCCACTTTTCCATGTGCTTCCAGCGGAAGGGATTCAGCGATTTTATCATGGCTTTTGTGAAATAACGTTGTTCGCGCTTGATACATGTCACCGAGCCGTTCCTTTGTATTGGCCACGGCTGATTCTTGGATGTCGAATGCGTACACATGACCGTTTTCACCAACAAGCTCCGCTAAAAACTGTGTATCATGTCCGTTGCCCATTGTCGCATCTACGACAATATCTCCTTCTCCCGCGGCCATTTTCAGCAGTTCTTTGCTGTAAGGAAGAATTTTCTTCAAAATCATAGCGCTGATTCCTCCTCAAGCCGCTGAAAGAACTTTCCTTGATAGCTGCCTCGATTTTCTAGCTCTTTATTAATAGCGCCAAGCACTTCCCATTTGTTGACGCTCCACATTGGCCCGATCATCAACTCAATCGGTCCGTCACCTGTAATGCGGTGGACGATCATTTCCGGCGGAATGATCTCAAGCTGATCGCAGACGAGCTGCACATAATCATCTTGAGAAAGAAATTCCAGCTTTCCCTTTTCATATTGCTTGACCATCGGCGTGCCTTTCAGTAGGTGAAGCAGATGGATTTTAATGCCCTGGACGTCCAAATCTGCGACGGCCTTTGCCGTTTCCATCATCATGTCCCGGTCTTCCAAAGGCAGCCCGTTGATAATATGCGAGCAGACACGTATGCCGTGTTTTCTTAATTTATTGACGCCTTCCACATAGCAGTTAAAATCATGTGCGCGGTTGATCAGAAGTGCAGTCCGTTCATGAACTGTTTGAAGCCCAAGCTCCACCCACAAATAGGTGCGTTCATTCAGCTCTGCCAGGTAATCAACGACATCATCAGGCAGACAGTCAGGGCGTGTGGCGATCGAAATGCCGACCACATCATCAAGCGCTAGCACTGATTCGAATTTTTCGCGAAGCACTTCAACCGGCGCATGCGTGTTGGTGAAAGCCTGAAAATAAGCGATGTATTTGCCGTCCTTCCATTTTTCGTGCATGCGGTTTTTGATGTCGTGGAATTGCGTAATTAAATCATCGGCCCGGTTTCCGGCAAAATCGCCGGAGCCTGCTGCGCTGCAAAACGTACAGCCTCCGTGGGCTACGGTGCCATCCCGATTTGGACAGTCAAAACCGCCGTCAAGCGCTACTTTAAACACCTTATGGCCGAAATGTTCTCTGAGATGATAATTCAATGTATGATAGCGTTTTTCCGTATTTGAATAAGGAAAAGGATTGTTCTGCATTACAATTCATGTGCCTCCTTGCGTACGATTGCATCCTAAAATTGTAGCACGCATTTCACAAGAGAACAAATGAATATCGACCATAAATTACTTTATTGAACAAAGTCAGATGAGGCTACAATATGAATGATGGATGAATTCCATTACCAAGAGGAGGGGTTACTGTGGCAACAAGACAATCAGTAGATGAACATCTCCAGCAATGTATGCAGGCCTATGATTATGCTGAAGAACAGCTGAAAATCGCTTCTAAACAAGAGCATTATAACGATCAAGAATATAGTGATGCACAAATGCAGCTAGAAGATGCGGTAAATGCCTTGAATAAACTATGGCTGTCGTCAAATGATCAGCAGAGAGAACAGCTGTACAGAATGAGACTTCAGCTTCAATCTTTGCAAAATAATATGATCCTGCAGCACCCTCTTGATGTGTAGGAAACGGACCCTTTTAAAAGGGTCCGTTTTTTTGTAAAAAAAGGATTGACTTTGTGAGTCAAAGTATTTATTGTATTAAGTGTACTAATTGAAGTAATACACTGTAGACACTAATATAAAATCATTTATATATTGACATTAAGGGAGGCAGTTATGAAACATAAAAAACGAAACAAACGTAACGTGCCAATGCTGATAGCGGCATCTGTGATCGCTTGTTCTTTTTTTCTTGTTCTTGTGATGATCGGTTTTGAATGGCAAAAAAGTCTAATTGATCATTTTTATCTATAAAAGGTTCAGATCGTATAGAAAGTAGGGAAGTAAATGATTCAAATCGATCCAAGAAGCTCAACACCCATTTACGAACAAATTATTCAGCAAATGAAAGAGCTTTGTTTGAAAGGGATCATGAAGCCTGGTGATAAGCTTCCTTCTGTCAGAGAATTGGCAACGATCATTATTGCGAATCCGAACACTGTCAGCAAAGCGTATAAAGAGCTTGAGCGAGAAGGGATTATTGAGACGCTGCGGGGCAGAGGGACCTATATATCGGAGAATGCAAAAACGACACTGGTTGAAGGGAAGATGACGATGATTAAAGAGCAACTCAAACAGCTCATCATCGATGCACACTATGCAGGGGTTGAGCTGGAAAAACTGCACGAATGGATAAAGGAAATCAGCGCTGATGTGAAGGGAGGCAAAAAAAATGATTGAACTACGGCAGCTGTCAAAAGCGATTGACGGCAATCAAGTATTAAAAGATGTTTCATTAACAATCGAAAAAGGAGAAATCTTTGGATTGCTTGGACGCAATGGATCAGGGAAAACAACGATGCTTCGCTTAATCCAGCAAATCATTTTCGCTGACAGCGGAACGATTTTATTTGACGGCGTAGAAATCAAAAAGCACCCGAAGGTCAAACAAAATATCATCTACATGCCTGTTCAAAATCCTTTTTACGACAAGTATACATACAAGCAGCTTGTCGATATCCTGAGAAGAATATATCCGAAATTTGATGTCACGTACGCGAATGAACTGATGAACAGATACGAAATTCCAGAAACGAAAAAATACCGTGAGCTGTCGACAGGCTTGAAAAAACAGCTGTCGCTCGTTCTGTCGTTTGCGGCGAGACCGGCGCTGATCCTCCTGGATGAACCGACGGACGGTATTGATGCGGTAACTAGACATGATGTGCTGCAGCTGATGGTCGATGAAGTGGCAGAGCGTGATACGAGCATCCTGATTACGTCCCACCGGCTTGAAGACATAGAGCGGATGTGCAACCGAATTGGTTTTCTTGAAGATAACAGCCTGACCAACGTCATGGATCTTGATGAGTTAAAAGAAGAATACATTAAAATTCAAATGGCTTTCGATACAGATGTCAATTTGGCCATCAGAGAGCAAAACATTCCGATGCTCGATCAGGCCGGCGTGTTTTACACAGTGCTGATTCCGAAAAGCGATGAGGAGAAAAAGAGCTTTTTGAGAGAGCTGAAGCCAAAAGTGTGGAATGAGCTTCCTGTCAACCTGGAAGAAGTGTTCATTGCGAAGTTTGGAGGGAAGCGGAGATGGTAGACCGAGGTCTCCTCTATCGAGAGTGGAAGCAGAATCAAGTGGTGATTTTGCTAAGTATTGCGTTTTTAGTGCTGGCAAATCCGCTTTCTATCGTTAATACGTATTTGTCTTATCAAGGATGTCTTGATCGCCAAGACCCGCAATATTGTGATTTTATTGTGAATTATTCCATAAGCAATCTGATAGATCTCAACTGGGTGCCGGGTGTCATTTTGGCGGTCTGCTTCCTAGGAATGGAACGTTCGAAAGGCACGATGGATTTTATATTAAGCCTTCCATATAACAGAAGCCAAATTTTTCAGACAAAATTTTGGTTAGGCGGTTTTGTGATTGTGCTGTCACAATTGATTGGCTTTTTACTTGCATGGCTGCTAATTCTTGTCTATAACCCTGAACACGTCTACTTTTTTGAGCACAGCAGCATTGGAGTAATCGTGATAAGTTTTATGGCTTTTTCACTGGTGATGGCCGCCGGAGCGTTAACTGGAAATGCTTTTGCCCAACTGTTAACCGCGTTTTCTGCAGCTATATTGCCGTATTTAATTATTGCATTGCCGGTTGGAAACCTAGAAGTTGTTTTTGGTGTGAATATATGGGAAATATTCCCTTACCCTGAGAGTTATTTCTCTCTGGCAAGCAATTTATCGAACCTAGTACCGATTAGTTACGTTGTAAATGAATGGCTGATTAACAGTAAATATCTTTTATTGATTCCAGCCGTAATGAGCATGCTATTTTACTTGATTGGCTTTATAAGCTTCAAAAAGCTTCCAAGTGAACGGAACGGACACTTTTTCTTATGGAACAAATTAGATCGTCCGGTGCAAATTCTGGTTATGGCTTTCGGCATCCTTGGATTTGGTTTATTTGGATACTATACCGGACATTCCATTATTGGTTATATTTTGGGTATGATCATTGGGGCAGTGGCTGGATTCTTTGTGAGCTACTTCTCTATTTATAAGAAAACAAAAGTGTAAGAAATGCCTTAGGTTTGGAGGGAAGTGAGTTGCCGGATTCCGGACTGCTTTACAAAGAGTGGCGGCAGAATAAAGTCGCCTTAGTTATCACTATTTTGGTTTTTATATTGGGTAATCCATTATCAATTTTAAATATGTATCTCATCTATCAAGGCTGTGTCACTGGAAAAGAAAATTGGGTCGGCCCCTGCGTATTCAGCGTTGATTATTTAAACAGCTCATTTATCTCATTGTTTTGGATTTGGGGAGTCGTTTTGGCGGTCAGCCAGCTAGGGATTGAACGAAGCAAGGGCTACTTTGACTTTACATTAAGCCTTCCTTATACACGAGGGCAGATATTTAACGCGAAGTTCTTTACTGGCGGAATGGTGATTGTGATCCCGCAGCTCATAGGTTATGTTTTATCTGTTTTACTGATTTTGTTTTTGAAGCCTGATCAGGCCGTTTATTTTCACAATTACAGCTTGGGAATGATTATTGTTAGCATGCTGGCTTATTCTTTGGTTATGGCCGGAGGAGCTTTGACAGGCAATAGTTTCGCACAGCTTCTAGTCTCATTTACCGTAGCCATTTCGCCATTTTTGCTCATCAGCCTGCCTGCGATCAACCTGGAGATCCTTTTTGGCGGATCAATAGATTTTATCCATGGTCCAGTACCTAAATGGGTGCAGTATTTCATTCCGATAATTTATGTAGACTCGAAATGGGCTGAGAATTCACCATATTATTTAGTCATTCCGGCTATCATGACTATCATTTTTTACATTATCGGCTATATTAGCTTTGTCAAACTGTCTAATGAAAGAAACGGATATTTCTTCTTATGGAAGCCGCTTAACCGCCCGGTGCAGATCATCGTTATTATCATAGGAATCATGGGCTTCGGCTATTTTGGATTTACGGCAAGCGAGAGCTTTGCAGGTTATCTCATTGGCATGGGTACAGGTGCGGTAATCGGGTTCTTGATCAGTTATTTTGCGATTTATAAAAAAATGAAACTTTTGTAAGGGAGAGAGAACATATGATTGATGTTCAGCATATCGACCATTCTTTCACGATCGGAAAAAAGGGCCGTGAGAATGAAGTTCCAGTATTGAAGGATGTTTCATTACGTGTGGCGAAAGGTGAGATCGCCTGTATTGTCGGGCGAAGCGGCTCAGGGAAATCAACGCTTTTGAATTTGATTTCCGGCTACATATCGCCGACAAAAGGGCGGATTGTCATTAATGGCACTGATGTTACGGGGTTTAATGAAAAGGAATGGGCGCAATTTCGGCTTGACCATTTCGGGTTTATTTTTCAAAGCTTTCAGCTCATTCCGGGCTTAACAACGTATGAGAATGTGGAAATGCCGCTGGCGTTAAAAGGGATCAAGCCCTCTGAGCGGAAGCAAAAGGTGCAGGACATGCTGAAACGCGTCGGTCTGGAAAACCATGCCGCTCATTATCCGAATGAACTGTCAGGCGGCCAGCAGCAGCGTGTCAGTATTGCTCGAGCGTTGATTTTAAATCCTTCGATTATCTTAGCGGATGAGCCGACGGGAAGCCTTGATTCAGAAACGGAACATGAAGTGCTGGAATTGATCCAGCAGCTGAATCGTGAGCGTGGCATTACATTTGTGATCATTACTCACGATGATGAAGTCGCTTCTATCGGACATTCAAAATTTCAGCTTCATGATGGTGTGCTAAAAGGAGGAATTACCGTTGAGGTTTAAGGATCAGGTTCATTTTATCAGAAGAAATATGAAGAAAAACAGACTTCGCGTCTTTATGACGATTCTTGCGACAACAATGGCGTGTGCGTTTTTGGTTGTGCTGTCGTCCGTTGGATTTGGGATTCAAAAGACAATTACAGATATGACAATGAGCCAGCAGATTGTAACGAAAGTCAGTGTAATGGGCAAGGAAGGAGACAAGCCTATTAAAAAAGCTGATTTAGAGAAGTATGATCACGTAAGGTCAGTTGTAGAAAGAACGCAAGTGTATGAACCAAACAAAGCTACTTTAGGCAATCGTACAAATGAAAGCTCAAATCTCATTTTTACTAATATGAATGATGAATTAAAGGCCAATATGGAATTGGAAAAGGGAAGAGTCGCAAAGTCGGAAAATGAAATCGTAGTAGGATACGACTTTGCAAAGAGATTATTAACGAAAAAAGAATCGGAAGAATATAACAAAAAAATCGAGGAAGCAAAAGGAAATCCAGAAGATATAAAAGAACCAAAGGGCTATACGAAAGATATTCTGAACAAAACAATTGAACTAAGTGTATCGAAGACAGATCCTAAAACAGGGGATGTTACAAAAACAAAAACATATGACTTTAAAATTGTCGGTATTACAAAAAAACCATCTCAAGACTGGATGGAGGACTCAAACATTTTTATCAGTGATCAATTCAAAAAAGATTTTTCGGAATTCTTAGATTTCAAAGGCGGAAATGTTGAAACGAACATTGGCGTTTTTGCTGATAAGTTTGAGAATGTGGAACAGCTGACAAATGATCTAACCGATGACGGGTACTATGTCACATCAGTGACTACCGAACTTGAGGGAGCCAATACCTTCTTCATGGTCTTCAAAATCGGACTGATCTTTGTCGGATGTATCGCAGTTATCATTTCAGCGATCGGCATTTTTAACACGATGACGATGGCGGTGACAGAGAGAACGCAAGAGATCGGCATTATGAAAGCGATTGGGGCGAGCCCGTCAATCATTCGCCGAATGTTCTTGATGGAAAGCGCGTATATCGGAATTTTAGGCTGTGTGATTGGGATTATCATTTCTTACGGCGTGAGCTACCTTGTCAACCTGGCCGTTCCGATGATTCTTGCGGCCACAAGCGGAAGCGATGCGGGCGACTTGAATTACACATTCTCCTACATCCCGGCGAGTCTTGTGATCATTGCCGTTGTGATTTGCGGAGGGGTCGCAGTCATTTCCGGAATGAACCCGGCGAGAAAAGCAACAAAAACCAACGTGCTGACAGCGTTGAGAAGAGAACTATAATGCGAACGAGCCGGCTGAGACAGCCGGCTTTTTCTATAGCGCATGCTGGCGTTTTGCTATACACTTGATAAAAAAGGAAAAAGTGCGGTGAGTCGATTGTTTAAACTTTTGCTGATTGAAGATGATGAATCGCTGTTTCATGAAATCAAGGATCGTTTAACGGGATGGTCCTATGATGTATACGGCATTCAGGATTTCAGTCAGGTGCTGCAGGAATTTGCGGCGGTTAATCCTGATTGTGTCATTATTGATGTACAGCTGCCTAAATTTGACGGCTTTCATTGGTGCCGGCTGATCCGCTCCCGGTCAAATGTTCCGATTCTCTTTTTATCCTCCCGGGATCATCCTGCTGATATGGTGATGTCCATGCAGCTCGGGGCAGATGACTTTATTCAAAAGCCATTTCATTTTGATGTGCTGATCGCGAAAATCCAAGCGATGTTCCGGCGTGTGCACCATTATAATACGGAGCCGAATACGATTAAAACGTGGTGCGGCGCTGCTGTAGACGCGGAGCAGAACCTCGTCAGCAATGACAAAGGATCTGTTGAACTGACCAAAAATGAAATGTTCATTCTAAAACAATTAATAGAGCAAAAAAACAAGATCGTCAGCCGGGAAGAGCTGATCAGAAGCTTGTGGAACGATGAGCGTTTTGTTAGTGATAATACGCTGACCGTCAATGTCAATCGCCTGCGAAAAAAACTGGACGTCCTGCAGCTTGGTGCATATATCGAGACAAAGGTGGGCCAGGGCTACATCGCGAAGGAAGAGGACAAGTTCTATGATTAAAGCATTCCTTATCGAAAGGCGGAGCTGGATTGCCGCGTTTTTGTTTCAGCAGGCTTTGATGCTGTTCATTGCTTTTGTCGATCCTTCCATATCGTTCGGGAATGTACTTTATATGGTGTATTTGTGCATCTTGTTTTTTATCATATTCCTTTGGTTCCGCTATCGGAAAGAAACAGCGTTTTATAAAAGCTTGAAAACATGGGAGAACAATCTCGATGTGACAGCCATAAATGAACCGGAAACGCCGTTTGAAGCAATGGTTGAAAGAAGCATTGCCGGGCAAACAGAACACTTGAAGCAGACCGCAGCACGGCATCGCTTAGCATTGGAAAATGAAAAAGATGAGCTAATGGCATGGATCCATGAGGTCAAAACCCCATTAACAGCGATGCATTTAATCATTGATAGAATGGAAGAAAAAGCACTGAAATCCCAGCTGTCATATGAATGGCTGCGTATTCACCTGCTTCTTGATCAGCAGCTTCATCAAAAACGCATTTCATTTATTGAAAACGATCTGTCAGTAGAATTCATTCAGCTTCAGCCTTTGATCTTTAAAGAAATCAAAGATTTACAATCGTGGTGTATCCAAAAAGGGATCGGTTTTGACATACAGCTCGATGCCAAAGAAGTGCTGAGCGATGCAAAATGGCTGGCGTTTATCATCAGGCAGCTGCTGACAAACGCGGTGAAATACAGCGAAGCCTCTGAAATCGAGATCAAAAGCTTTCAAAAAGGGGAACAGACGCAGCTCCAAGTGAAAGATTGTGGCAGGGGCATTGATCCAAAAGATGTACCGCGTATTTTTGATAAAGGGTTTACATCCACAACGGATCACCATGATCAAGCGTCAACTGGCATGGGGCTGTACTTGGCAAAAAAAGCAGCGGCGCCGTTATTGATCCTTATTGATGTTGAGTCGGAGTTTGGTGCGGGGACAGTTTTTACATTAACCTTTCCAATACGGAATCAATTTGAACATGTCATAAGCGTGTGACGAAAATGTCACATGCTTTTCTTTTTTGTTCGCCGTATCGAAGGAAAAGCCCGGCATTCCTTTTTATAATGAGATTATCCAATATAAAGGAGACTGCATAAATGGTGATTTTAGAAGCGAATAAAATTCGAAAAAGTTATGGAAACAAGCTGAATAAACAGGAAGTGCTGAAGGGCATCGATATTCACATTGAAAAGGGTGAATTCGTCAGTATTATGGGTGCTTCCGGGTCGGGAAAAACCACTTTGCTCAACGTTCTTTCCTCAATCGATCAGGTCAGTCACGGAACCATTCATATTAATGGAAATGACATGACGGCTATGAAGGAAAAGCAGCTGGCTGAATTTAGAAAACAGCATTTAGGCTTTATCTTTCAGGATTACAATTTGTTAGACACATTGACAGTGAAAGAGAATATCCTTCTGCCTTTATCGATCACGAAACTATCAAAAAAGGAAGCCAATCGCAAGTTTGAGGAAGTTGCAAAGGAACTGGGAATATATGAATTGCGGGATAAGTACCCGAATGAAATTTCCGGCGGCCAGAAGCAGAGAACATCCGCCGGAAGAGCGTTTATTCATGACCCGAGCATTATTTTCGCTGATGAACCGACCGGCGCGCTTGATTCGAAATCGGCCTCTGATCTATTAAATAAGCTGAGCCAGCTCAATCAAAAACGAAACGCCACGATTATTATGGTTACCCATGATCCCGTCGCTGCCAGCTACTGCGGCAGAGTCATTTTTATTAAGGACGGGCAAATGTATACACAGCTGAATAAAGGGGGCCAGGACAGGCAGACGTTTTTCCAGGATATTATGAAAACGCAAGGCGTGTTAGGCGGGGTGCAGCATGAACATTAATCAGCTCATCCTGCGAAATTTGAAAAAGAATCTTCGGAATTACTATCTGTATGTGTTTGCGCTCATCTTTAGCGTGGCGCTTTATTTCGCCTTTGTCACGCTGCAGTATGATCCAGCAATTAACGAAGTGAAGGCTTCGATCAAGGGAGCAGCGGCTATTAAAACCGCTTCGATTTTGCTTGTGGCTGTTGTGGCGATCTTCATTTTATATGCCAATACGATTTTTATTAAGAGACGGAGTAAAGAAATCGGGTTGTTTCAATTAATTGGAATGACGAAGCATAAAATTTTTCGCATCTTAAGTGCAGAAAATGTCATGCTGTATTTCGGTTCATTAGCGATCGGGGTAGCGGCCGGGTTTTCGATATCGAAGCTGGTCTTGATGATTCTGTTCAAAATTGTCGATGTCAAAGCGGATGCGAAACTGCATTTTTCTGAGCAGGCCTTGGTCCAAACGGTCATTGTGTTCTGCGGCATTTACCTTTTGATCATGATCATGAATTATACGTTTATCAAAAAACAGAGTATTTTATCTTTGTTTAAAGTAACGTCCTCCACTGAAGACAAAGTGAAGAAAATATCATTTTTCCAAATGCTGATCGGCGCTTTAGGCATCGTGTTGATTTTGACAGGATACTATGTGTCTTCTGAGCTGTTTGGCGGAAAATTTAAGACCATTAATGAACTGTTTGTTGCGATGAGCTTCATTCTGGGGAGCGTCATTATCGGGACGTTTTTGTTTTATAAAGGATCAGTTACGTTTATCTCGAATATCATTCGAAAAAGCAAGGGCGGCTACTTAAATATTTCTGAGGTCCTGTCACTGTCATCGATCATGTTCAGAATGAAATCGAATGCGCTGCTGCTGACGATTATTACAACCGTTTCAGCGCTCGCCATCGGGCTGTTATCTCTTGCTTACATCTCGTATTACTCATCGGAAAAGACCGCTGAACAAAATGTAGCGGCTGATTTTTCATTCATGAATGAGAAAGATGCCAAGTTATTTGAAAACAGATTGAGGGAAAGCAACATCTCGTTTGTAAAAAAGGCAACACCTGTCCTGCAAGCAAATGTTGACATTGCAAATATTATGGATGGAACTCCGAAAGAGATGCAGGGCGACCCCAGCAATATGCAGCTTGCTGTTGTTAGCGACAAAGATGTAAAAGGAGTCGATGTGGCGGCTGGAGAAGCCGTTTTCTCAGGATACACCGACTTGCTGCAAAAAATAATGGTTTTCAAGGACTCTGGTGTTATTAAAGTAAAAAGCAAACATGAGACGCAGCCATTAAAATATAAAGGATTAAGAGAAGAGTTTCTTGTATCCTACACGTTTACAAGCGGGGGCATGCCCGCTGTCATTGTGGATGACAGCCTGTTTAAACAGCTGAACAAGGATAAGGACCCCCGCATTCAGCTGGCGCAATCTACATTTATCGGCGTCAATGTGAAACATGACGATCAAATGGAAAAAGCAAATGAGCTTTTTCAACAGGTGAACAAGAAAAACGAGCATTTATCAAGACTGGATACAAGCGCTGCGCAAAAATCACTGTTTGGTATTGTGATGTTCATCGTCGGCTTCTTAGGGTTAACGTTCCTGATTACATCAGGTTGTATCCTTTATTTTAAACAAATGGGTGAAAGTGAAGATGAAAAACCGAGCTATACGATTTTAAGAAAACTCGGTTTTACGCAGGGCGACCTGATAAAGGGGATACGCATCAAACAAATGTACAACTTCGGCATTCCGCTTGTTGTCGGCCTCTTCCACAGTTACTTTGCCGTCCAATCCGGCTGGTTCTTATTCGGATCAGAGGTATGGGCGCCTATGATTATGGTGATGGTGTTATATACTGCGCTCTACTCCATTTTTGGTTTTCTGTCAGTTCTTTATTATAAGAAGGTCATTAAATCGTCGTTGTGAAACAGAAAAAGCTCCAGACATTCTGGAGCTTTTTGTTTATCGTTTAGGCGCCCGATAACCGGCGGCTTCAGCTTCTTCAACTGAGCAAAACATTTCAGCCGGATCGGTTGTCCTGTCATAGTATGTACTGCCTGGCGTGTGGTAGATGCCGTTTTTGCTTCCTTTGATATTACAGCCTTCTGCTTTGTCAGCTGTTTTGGTTTCATCACTTTTACTCGTATTGTTTGAAGAACTTCCAGTGTCTTCATGAGAACTGGCGGTTTGGCTTTCCGTCTCTTTTAATTGATTTTCAAGTTTTGTTTTATCTTGTCGGAGTGTTTCGTTTTCAGCCTTTGCCGTTTTTGCATCTTCTTTGAGCTGCTTTTGATTTTCTTGAAGCTCTTTAATTTCAGCTTTTAATGATTTCTGAGTCTTTTTTAGATCGCTATTTTCGTTTTTAAGCTTCTCAAGCTTGTCGTGATCTTCTTTGTTGTCTTTTAATTTCTTTGCTTCAGAGCTGACAGATTTATATTCTTTCTCAAGTTCTTCGTGCTCTTTTGTGAGGTTTTTATATTCGGCGTTTAGCGCTGAATATTTTTTCTCGGCATTTGCTGCGGCAGTGTCAGGTTCTGCCAATGCTGCCCCGGTAAAGAGCAGCACAAGGCCTCCAATGAAAAGCGGCCAAAAAAGTCTCTTGGAGAAACGTTTTTCCTTTTTCAGTACATATCTGACAAGGTGATATAATCCATAGCCCAGTGAAATGAGACATGCCAGAAAACCTAAGAATGCTAATACCATTTCCATAATATGACCCCTTTTTCTATTTATTTTACATTTTTCAAACAATATTTGTTAGATTTTTTCACGCTCATCAGTTGAAAAATGTGAGAGAGACAGATAGAATGAATGTGCTATGATAACTGGATTCGTACGGAGCCGTTTTAGGTTTCGTTTTTTTCATGAGCTTTTTTAGGTAAGAAAGGGGGATGAGTATGCCGCGTGCTCTTAAAATTTTAGTCATTGGAATGTTTATCAATGTGACGGGTGCTTCTTTTTTATGGCCGCTGAATACGATTTATATCCATAATCATTTAGGAAAGTCGTTAACAGTAGCCGGACTTGTCCTGATGCTGAATTCCGGCGCAAGTGTGGCTGGTAATTTATGCGGAGGTTTTTTGTTTGATAAAATCGGTGGTTTTAAATCGATTATGCTTGGGATAGCCATTACGTTAGCAAGCCTGATGGGTCTTGTCTTTTTTCATGATTGGCCAGCCTATATTGTGCTGCTGACGATTGTGGGCTTTGGCTCCGGTGTTGTTTTTCCGGCCAGCTACGCAATGGCGGGATCGGTATGGCCTGAAGGGGGAAGGAAGGCATTTAATGCGATATATGTCGCGCAAAACGCGGGTGTGGCCGTCGGTTCAGCGCTTGGCGGTGTCGTGGCATCTTTCTCGTTTTCATATGTATTTTTGGCGAATGCCGCGCTGTATCTGGTCTTTTTCTTTATTGTATATTTCGGATTTCGAAATATTCAGACGGGAGATGCGTCCCAAACGTCTGTGCTTGATTACGATGCTGTGAACAGCAAAGCAAAATTTGCCGCACTGATCATTTTAAGCGGAGGCTATGTACTCGGATGGCTGGCTTATTCTCAATGGTCAACCACAATTGCTTCGTACACACAAAGCATTGGAATATCTCTTTCCTTATACAGCGTGCTATGGACAGTTAACGGAATTCTCATTGTGCTCGGCCAGCCGCTCGTCAGTTTTGTGGTGAAAAAATGGGCCGAGTCGCTAAAAGCGCAAATGGTCATCGGCTTTATCATTTTTATTGTGTCTTTCAGCATGCTGCTGACTGCAAAGCAATTTCCGATGTTTCTCGCTGCGATGGTGATCCTGACGATCGGAGAAATGCTTGTTTGGCCTGCTGTGCCGACAATTGCCAATCAGCTTGCCCCTAAAGGGAAAGAAGGCTTTTATCAAGGCTTTGTCAACAGTGCGGCGACAGGCGGCAGAATGATTGGTCCCCTGTTCGGAGGAGTGCTTGTCGATCATTACGGCATTAAGGCCCTTGTTTTATCTCTGTTGGTATTGCTGCTGATCAGTATTGCCACAACGCTTCTATATGACAAACGGCTAAAATCAGCTAAAGAAACAAATAAGCAGGCATCAATTTCTTCATAATAAAAGATCCCGCCGAATGAGCGGGATCTTTTTACATAATCGGAAGCACTTTAACGGCATCCTTTACATTTGAATATGTTTTCAGCGACGAAAAATTGGCATCCAGTTTATTCATTTTCATAGCCAATTCAGGCTTAATGCCGGTAATGATTAACTCAGTTCCGGTCAATTTCAGCAAATGGCTCAGCTTGAAAATTTGGTCGGCCGTTTGTTCGTTCACTTGGGCCAATCCGGATAAATCAATGATCAAATAATCATCTTTGGATGTTGATAAGATATTCGTCAATGTGCAAACAATGGAATTAAATCGCTCCTCTGTCAGGTTTCCGACTAGCGGAAGAGCTGAAATGCCATTGCGAATCGGGACAATAGGAGTTGAAAGTGCAGTAATTTCCGTGAGGGAATCCTCGAGAAGCTTTTCATACTCTTTTTGCTTGGTGATGTCTTTCTGAATTCCGACAAAATACGTTTTATCCTCTATAACCATTGGATCAATATTTAATTCATTCCAGAACATCGTTCCGTCTTTTTTGTAGTTTTGAATCTGAACGGTGACCGGTTCTTTATTTTGTAAAGCGGTTCTGATGTTCTCCACTTCTGCAGGATCTGTGTGTTTCCCCTGTAAGAAGCGGCAGTTCTTTCCTAAAATTTCCTCGGTCTCGTAGCCGGTCATTTGAACAAAGCCTTGATTTACGTAGACAATAGGATTATCTTCAAGTGCGGGATCTGTAATTACCACACCGACTCGCACGTGATCAAGCGCTTTTTTGATGACTTCCAGCTGTCCTGGTATCCCAAATGATTGAAAACTAGCCATATAAATCCCCCTTAGGCCGTCAGCTTGCTATGCGAAAGCCTGATATTCCCCTTTTTAAAAATGAATTCTACAGTAACCGTAGCACAACACATGTTCTGATTCAAGCAAGTGCAGTTTGTTGTTTGTCATTAGGGCTTGTCCTCGTATACACTAAAAATAAGAACAGAATTTGAACATATGAACGGAAAGGTTTTCTACATGCTAAATAGGTGACTAGGTAAATGTCACTGGGTGAAAAATGAATCCAATGCATCAAGCTTACCGATCATGTGTTCACATATAATGGAAGAAACAAGCTTTTTACAGATTTGCCGGTATGTAGATATCGAAAATCATCGGAATCGTTTAAGGGGGCTGGATGGCCTGAAGTCGCTTTACGAAATAAGGGCTTTAGGAAGGTGATGATGAAGATGCTGCATCAGGTACTTATTGCTTGTGTAATTGGAGGAATCATGGGGATTCTCGGTCATGTGAAAAAGAGAGGCAGACTGGAGAAGCCCAGAATGACGAAGCGGTTTATCTACCTTGGATTTTTGGAAGATTGGTTTATCGGAATGACAGCTTCCATTTTACTTGTATTATCCGCTGACCCCGATTCAGGAATTCAACTTGTCATCTTATCCATTATCTCAGGCTACGGCGGTGAAGCTGTTCTCAGAAGTTTTGACTTTGTGAGAGAACTGAACAGCGGCGGCGAGCCGGCCGAGTCCAAACGTCAAACTAAAACTCCACCCGAATAATTGTCCTCAATCTTCGCCCGTTCAGGGTACATTCCCATTGTATACAAACCTGCTTGCACTTATGAACAGAATTCTATAAAATACAGTTAGATTACGGTTGCGATAAGAACAATGAAGAGGAGCAGTAAGAAACAGATATTGTTGCAGAGAGTTGACGGCTGGTGAAAGTCAATCAAGTTTGTTTCCGAACTCACCTCAGAGTTGCAGCGGTGAAAAGCCGCTGACGCATAACTGCGTTAAAAGTATCAAGTGAGTGCGGCGTATGCCGCGCTAACGAGGGTGGTACCGCGGGAAAACGAAAGTCTCTCGTCCCTTTTAGGGATGAGGGAGTTTTTTTTAGTTTGGGAATATTCTGAATAATCCTCTCCTTCCCGTCAATACTTGAACCATACACGCCGTATTCAATCAGAAGGAGGTTTTTACTTTGAGTTTTCAGCACAAAGAGATAGAAAAGAAATGGCAAACATATTGGCTTGAAAACAAGACATTTGCCACTCTTGATAATAATGAAAAACAAAAATTTTACGCGCTGGACATGTTTCCTTATCCGTCTGGAGCTGGGTTGCACGTCGGCCATCCTGAAGGATACACAGCTACGGATATTCTGTCCCGCATGAAGCGCATGCAGGGCTATGATGTCCTTCATCCAATGGGCTGGGACGCATTCGGCCTGCCAGCTGAACAATACGCGCTTGACACAGGGAACGACCCCGCTGTGTTTACGAAGCAGAATATTGATAACTTCCGCCGCCAAATTCAAGCGCTTGGCTTCTCATATGACTGGGATCGCGAAATCAATACGACTGACCCTGAATACTATAAATGGACGCAATGGATTTTCTTAAAGCTATACGAAAAAGGCCTTGCTTACGTTGACGAAGTGCCTGTAAACTGGTGCCCTGCGCTCGGTACGGTTCTTGCCAACGAAGAAGTCATTGACGGCAAGAGCGAACGCGGCGGCCATCCGGTAGAGAGACGCCCAATGAAGCAGTGGATGCTGAAAATCACCGCTTATGCGGACAGGCTCCTTGAGGACTTGGAAGAGCTTGATTGGCCGGAAAGCATTAAAGATATGCAGCGCAACTGGATCGGCCGTTCGGAAGGCGCTCACGTTCATTTTGCTATAGATGGACATGATGAATCCTTTACGGTGTTTACAACAAGACCAGATACGCTGTTTGGCGCTACATACACTGTCCTTGCCCCGGAACATGCATTGGTGGAAAACATCACAACGGCTGAGCAAAAAGAAGCTGTTGAAGCTTATATCAAAGAAATTCAATCAAAGAGTGACCTTGAACGCACAGATCTTGCGAAAACAAAGACAGGCGTATTCACAGGAGCGTATGCGATCAATCCTGTAAACGGAGAAAAACTGCCGATTTGGATTGCGGATTATGTTCTTGCATCATACGGAACAGGTGCTGTCATGGCAGTTCCTGGCCACGATGAGCGTGATTTTGAATTCGCCAAAACATTCGGCCTTCCGGTGAAGGAAGTCGTAAAAGGCGGGAACGTTGAGGAAGCAGCTTATACTGGCGACGGCGAGCACGTGAACTCTGATTTCCTGAACGGCCTTCACAAACAGGAAGCGATTGAGAAAGTGATTGCTTGGCTGGAAGAAACAAAAAACGGTGAGAAGAAAGTGACGTACCGTCTTCGTGACTGGCTCTTCAGCCGCCAGCGTTATTGGGGCGAGCCGATTCCGGTCATTCATTGGGAAGACGGAACGTCAACAGCTGTCCCTGAAGAGGAGCTGCCGCTGATTTTGCCGAAAACGGATGAAATCAAACCGAGCGGAACGGGCGAATCACCGCTTGCGAACATTAAAGAGTGGGTGGAAGTCACAGACCCTGAGACAGGGAAAAAAGGAAGAAGAGAAACGAATACAATGCCGCAATGGGCGGGAAGCTGCTGGTATTTCTTGCGCTATATTGATCCGCACAATCCGGATCAGCTAGCATCACCAGAAAAATTGGAAAAATGGCTTCCGATCGATATGTATATCGGCGGTGCAGAGCATGCCGTGCTTCACCTTCTGTATGCCCGCTTCTGGCATAAGTTCCTTTATGATATCGGCGTAGTGCCGACGAAAGAACCGTTCCAAAAGCTGTACAACCAAGGAATGATTCTCGGCGAAAATAACGAAAAAATGAGTAAATCTAAAGGGAACGTTGTCAACCCTGACGAAATCGTGTCCTCTCACGGTGCTGATACGCTGAGATTGTACGAAATGTTCATGGGACCTCTTGATGCTTCAATCGCCTGGTCTGAATCAGGATTAGACGGTGCGCGCCGTTTCCTTGACCGTGTATGGCGCCTATTTATTGAAGACAGCGGTGAGCTTAATGGCAAAATCGTTGAAGGCGCGGGTGAAACATTGGAGCGCGTCTATCATGAAACGGTTATGAAAGTCACAGACCATTATGAAGGCCTTCGTTTCAACACGGGTATTTCCCAGCTGATGGTCTTTATTAATGAAGCTTATAAAGCATCAGAACTGCCGAAAGAATATATGGAAGGCTTCGTGAAGCTTCTTTCTCCTATCGCGCCACACTTAGCGGAAGAGCTTTGGGAGAAGCTTGGCCATTCCGGCACAATTGCCTACGAAGCTTGGCCTGTATATGATGAAACAAAACTTGTGGATGATGAAGTTGAAATCGTTGTTCAGCTGAACGGAAAAGTAAAAGCGAAATTACAGGTTCCTGCCGATGCAACGAAAGAACAGCTGGAACAGCTTGCTCAAGCAGATGAAAAGGTCAAAGAGCAGCTTGAAGGCAAAACGATTCGGAAAATCATCGCGGTGCCTGGGAAGCTTGTCAATATTGTGGCAAACTAAGCCTAGAAAAAATCCCCTTTGCCAAAAGGGGATTTTTTTCATCAGTCTCAGAATAGCAATCGTTCAGCTGACTTTGATATACTGAACATGATCACTGTGAATAGGAGTGTTTTCTTTGGAAATAAAAGAAATCAGCACAGCCGCTTTGAAAGAAAAAATTGAGGCGGACGAAGAATTATATTTAATTGATGTCAGAGAAGATGAAGAGGTAGCGGAAGGCATGATCCCGCAAGCCGTTCATATTCGCATGGGGGATATTCCTGAAAAAATGGAAACCCTTGATAAAGACAAAGAGTACGTATTTATCTGCCGCTCAGGAATGCGCAGCATGAACGTCTGCAAGTACCTGGATGAGCAAGGCTTTAAAACAGTCAATGTTGAAGGCGGCATGATGGCCTGGGAAGGCGAAACAAAACCAAAAAACTAGGGGAGAGCGGTCCCCTAGTTTTTATTTGTATTCCGGAAGCCAATCGCCGTGTGCTGCAAATAAATCGTCACACATGGAGATGATGTCCTTCATGGAAAGCTCCGCGCTTGTATGCGGATCAAGCATTGCAGCTTGGTAAACCGCTTCTTTTTTTTGTGTGACAGCCGCTTCGATTGTCATCAGCTGTGTATTAATATTCGTCCGGTTTAAGGCTGCAAGCTGCTCAGGCAGTTCTCCGGCGAAGCACGGTGTAATTTTTTTTCTGTCGGCGACGCATGTCACTTCCACAACCGCTTTTGAAGGAAGGTTGGGAATCAGCCCTGTATTCAAGACGTTTCCTCCGAAGGTGAATGGTTCGTTTGTTTCCATTGCTTCTATAATTCTTGAACCATATTCCTTTGAGCGTTCGTGCGTAAGGTTTTTATTGTTGACGATATCATCCCGCATTTTCTCCCAATTTTCAATTTGCTTGACGCACCTTCTCGGATATTCGTCGAGCGGGATTTGCAGCTCGCTGATCAGTTCAGGGTAATTCCGTTTAATAAAGTATGGGTGATACTCTGCGTTATGTTCGGACGATTCCGTGACATAATAGCCGAACTTATCCATTAATTCAAACCGCACCATATCATGATGCTTTGTTTTTTGTTTTTCTTTCGCTCTCCTTTTGATTTCTGGATATAAATCTGTGCCGTCTTTTTTGACTTCCAAAAGCCAAGCCATATGATTAATGCCTGCGATGCGTTCCTCAATTCCGTCATGCTCCATTCCAAGAGCTTTAAATAAATCCTTCGTGCACACTTGAACACTGTGGCAGAGCCCGATTGTTTTGATATTGGTATAGCGGAGCATGGCGCCTGTAAGGGTGGCCATTGGATTTGTATAGTTTAAGAACCATGCGTCAGGGCACATTTCCTCCATATCTTTTGCGATATCAAATAAGACCGGGATTGTTCTGAGAGATCTGAATATCCCGCCGATGCCGACTGTATCGGCGATCGTCTGGCGCAGCCCATACCGTTTAGGAATCTCGAAATCGATGACTGTGCTCGGTTTGTATCTTCCAACCTGAATCGCATTGATGACATAGCCTGCGTTTTGCAAGGCGAGTTTTCTGTCATCATAGCTGTTGATGGCCACACTTGGGTTATAACGGTCTCTTAGATTTTCGAGCATGAGCTGGGATTCCTGCAGGCGTTTGGGATCAATGTCGTAAAGAGCGAACTCAAATCCATTCAGTGCCTCTGTTAACAGGCAGTCTCCCAAAACATTTTTGGCGAAAATCGTGCTCCCTGCACCGATAAATGTAATCTTTTTCATATTGCTTCCTCCTTTAATGTTAACCCTTTACCGCTCCGGAAGACAGGCCGGCAATAAAGTATTTTTGCAGCGCCAAAAACAGAACAACCATCGGCAGCATTGCCATCAGTGCCGCTGCGGCAACTAAATGAAGGTTGTTTGCGTTTTCTCCGAAAAAACCTGCCATGGCTACTGTTAATGTCTGAACCTTTTGATCTTGTAAAAAGAAAATGGCAAATTGATAGTCGTTCCAAATAAAGACACAAGAAATAATACAGATGGTCGCAGTGATCGGCTTCAGCAGAGGAAACACAATCGTAAAAAAGATTTTCAGCATGCCTGCGCCGTCAATTCTTGCGGCTTCTTCAAGCTCTTTTGGAATGGTCGATCGGATAAAGCCTGAATACAAGAATACGGTTAACGGCATGTAAGCCGCTGTATTAATGAAAATGGCGATTGCGTGTGTATTGACCATTCCGGCGTCCACAACCATTCGATACAAAGGAACCATGGACGTTAACGGAGGGATGATCATAATGGAAATCAGCAAGGCAAAAACGGCTTTATTCAGTTTCGTTTCCCGCCGGGCAAGCGGGTAGGCGGCAAGTGAGCCGAATATAATTAATAACAAGGCAGAAGAACCTGTGATGATCATGGTGTTTATAAAAGAGTTTCCTAGCGAAGCGCGCTCCCACGCCTCTGAAAAATTATGAAAGGAGATGTCGGCTGGAAATATCCATTTCGAACTGTAGTCTCCTTTTGCTTTCAATGAAGTGGTCAGCAGGATATAAAAAGGAATAAAATGCGCACAGGCCACAATGGCTGCAAGAAGCGTAATGATCCGCATGCTTTTTGTACGGGCGGCTCTCATGACATTTCCGTCTCCTTTCTTTTAAAGTACGCAAGCGCGCAAAAGCTGATGATCAAAATGACAAATGCCATAAATATGCCTTGCGTTGCGGCATAGCCGGCATCCTGCCGTTTGAAATACAAATCATACATAAATGTGGACATGGATTGTGACGCATTTCCGGGGCCGCCAGCGGTGAGTGCAATGATGACGTCAAACAGCTTTAAGCCTCCGATAATGTTGATGACCATATTAATGGTAATGGAGGGCATTAACAGCGGCAGCGTGATGGTGAAAAACTGCTGGCCTTGTTTCGCGCCATCCATTTGCGCCGCTTCATAGTAGTCTTTCGGAATGCTTTGCAGACCGGCTAAGTAGACAACCATAGCGATTCCGACATATTGATAGGTGTTAATCATGACAATGATCCATGGATTGAGCGAGGGACTGGCGAGCGCATTAATAGGGCTGATGCCGAAGACCCCGAGCAAATCGTTAAGTGCGCCTCCGTCATAGGAGAAGAAAAAGTACCAAATGTAGCCCATAATGAGCGGGCTGATCATCACCGGCAAATACACAATTGTTCTTGTTACCGCTTTCGTTTTAATGCTTTGATTTAAGAGCAGAGCGTACAGAAGCCCGACCACATTTTGAAAAAAGGTGCTGCCAAGCCCGTAAAGCAGAGTGTTTTTTAAGATATGCCAAGTATCAGGATCAGAAAACAGCCTTTCATATTGCGCGAATCCAACCCATTGGTAAACTTGTGAAAAGCCGTTCCAGTTTGTAAAGGTAATCAATGTGCCTTTCACAAACGGATAAATCATAAAGACCAGAACGGAGAGCAAAGCAGGAATGTACATCCACCAAAGTGAGGACTGTTTTTTTGGCTTAACCTGTTTCACATGAACGTCCCTTGCGATCTCACTCATTGTTTTCAGCTCCCTGTGTTTCCGATTGCTCCCTGAGTCGTTTATATTCTCTTCCCAGCTTCTGCGAAATGTCTTGAGGCGCCAAAATGTCAGCCGCCAGCTCCTGTCCGACCGTGCCCAGGACATCCCACATTCCGTTTGGCAAGTATAAACGGTCGAAGTAAGGCTCGACTTTGACATCTTGATAATGCTCATAATCGTTTGCGTAGAAAATATCAGCTTTCACATTGGTCAGCCCTGAAGGAAGCGATGTGGCTTCAGCCATTTGTTTGGCATTGGCCGGGCGGGCCATAAATGCGATAAATTCTTTTGCCTCTTTTAATTGAGGCGAATCTTTCCATGCTGCAAGGGTGTAGCGTTCACCGCCGATCCATATCGGGTTATCACCGGGATGTATGGCGGGTGTCGGGATAATGCCGACCTTGACGTTCGGATTGATCTGGGCAACGTCTTGGCCGAGTGTGCCGCCTTGCATTGTAAAGGCGATTTTGTTTTGGGCCATTAATTCAATGAGCTGTGATTTTTTTGCCGTGACGGCGTCGATGTTAATCAATTTTTCTTTCTGCATTTGTTTGAGGATTTTTGATAAGTAAGTGAATTTATTCCATTTAAAAGAACCGTTGATGAGCTGTTTTTTTTCATTATGGGCAGGGTCTGTGATGAGAAGAGGTGTAGCGAATTGGTCGTAATATTGAGCGAATGAGCTTTTGTCATAGCCGGCAAACCAGAAGGGAACAATGCTTCCCTTGCTCTTTTCTTTAATCGTTCTCAGTGCTTTGATAAAGTCATCCATGGTTTCCGGCGGAGCAATGCCGTAACGGTCTAAAATATTGCGGTTATACGCCAGACCGTCTTTTGCCTGATTGATCGGATAGGCATACACCTTTCCGCTTTTATTTTTGAGGATGCTGTTTAAATTGGGATCAAGATCTTGAGTCCATTCCATATCCCGGAGATCCGCTGTATATTCACCGTACCTGATTTTCCCCCAGCCATGTGTATCGAATAGATCTGGCAAATCATTGGCCGCCATTCTGACACGTATCATATTTTCATAGTCATTGCCTGGGAAATGAAGGCTGACATGAATGTCACTGTGTTCCTTTTCGAATGCTGCCGCTAGTTTTCTGAACGTATCTCTTTCACTGTCGGTTGACATTGTAGAATAAATGGTTAACGTCTTTTTTGCGGTATCTGCTGAGCTTTTCTCTGCTGAACACCCGGGCAGAACAAGCAGAATAAGAGAGAGAAATAAAACAAAAGTGTGTTTCATCTTTTCCTCCTTATCATCGTGATGAATCTTTGCTTATGTCACCTCCTTTGCTGTACATCCGCAGCTTTGTCTTACGATTAATGTTGTAGGCAGGGTGACATGTTGGGGAAGCGTTCGGCCATTGAGACGGTCAAGCAGCAGTTTTACGCCTGTCCGGCCCATTTCCTCTGTGTATACCTTCACCGTCGTTAAAGGCGTGCTGGCAAATTCAGCTTCCTCAATGCCGTTAAAGCTGACGATTGCGGTATCCCGCGGCACTTGCAGTCCGGCTTCCTGCAGCGCTTTTAATGCGCCGATCGCCATAGAATCGCTGGCAATAAAGAATGCTTCCGGCAGATGGCCTTGATCGATTGCTTTCTTCATCAGGCGATAGCCCTCACGCATGCTGTATTCTCCGATCAGCACATGCTCAGGCTGGGGGGCGGCTGACTCCAAAAAAGCGGTCAGGCGTTTGTCTTCAATCGTTCTGCGAATGCTTTGGCCGTCCTTCAGCGTATGCTCTTTTTCTTGTCCGCCAATGTAGCCTAACCGTTTGTAGCCTAAGTCGAAAAGGTGATCAATCGCCTGGCGTGAAGCCGATTCAAAATCGATTCCAATCGAATCGTATGCTTGCGGATCTGGTGAATGATTGATAAATACGGCATGCTCCAGCCTTCCGCTGATATGCTTAACCGCTTCATCATGAACACGGCCGATGACAATGACACCATCCAATTCCCGAAGAATATGTTCCTGAAAGGAGCCGAGATGAATCGAATTTGTAATAAAAATTTCCTGTTCAAAGCATTCCTTTTCAATGCCTTTCCGAATGGAAGAAAAATAAGGGTCCTGCCTTTCCTGATCAGGGGACAGACAGCTCAGCACACCGATCAGCGGCTGGGCCAGCTGTTTTTGCCCGCGGGATTTTCGGCGTTTGGCAACGGTTTGATAACCAAGCTCTTCAGCGATGTTGACGACTCTTTGTCTCGTTTCGCCCGCAACAGAAAGCGACTCATCTTCATTTAAAATTCTGGACACAGTTGCGCTGGAAACATTAGCTTTCAATGCGATATCTTTAATACGAACCATGGGTATCCCTCTCATCTATATTTAGTAAAATATTAACTCATCTGTTTTTGATAAATTGATACTATCATATAAAAGTAAGCGGTTACAACAATTGTTTTCGGAATATTTCGTTATATTTACTAAAAATTTAGTAAATGATGTGATTTATGTTGGAAAAATAAAGGGGAACCCAGATCTGTCTCGTAAATGTGAAGTAAGCGAATAAGGAAGGGTGATGGGATGAGAGCCGAAAGAAGAAAGCAACTGTTTCGATTGCTTGGTGATTTGCCTGATCGGAGGCCAATCAGTGTTGAGACATTACGTATTGAAGAAAGAGAAGAAAATATTGTTGAAACGCTCCTGCTCGATTTAAATGGACATGAAAAGGTGCCCGCTTATTTTGTGAAGCCGAAGAAAACAGAAGGACCGTGCCCAGCCGTATTGTTTCAGCATTCGCATGGGGGCCAGTATGATAGGGGGAAAAGTGAGCTGATTGAGGGAGCGGATTATTTGAAAATGCCTTCTTTTTCTGATGAGCTTACTTCACTCGGATACGGCGTTCTTGCGATTGATCATTGGGGATTTGGAGATCGGCGGGGAAAAGCGGAAAGCGAGATATTTAAAGAAATGCTTCTCACCGGAAAAGTGATGTGGGGGATGATGATTTATGACAGTTTAAGTGCGTTAGACTATATGCAGTCACGCTCTGATGTTCAGCCTGACAGGATCGGAACCATCGGCATGTCTATGGGAGGTTTGCTGGCGTGGTGGACAGCGGCGCTCGATGACCGGATTAAGGTGTGTGTGGATTTGTGCAGCCAGGTGGATCATCACGTGCTGATCAAAACACAGAATCTTGACAGGCACGGCTTTTATTATTACGTCCCATCGCTTGCAAAGCATTTTTCCGCATCGGAGATCCAAAGCCTGATCGCACCGCGCCCGCACCTTAGTCTTGTTGGTGTACACGATCGGTTAACGCCGGCCGAGGGCGTGGACAAAATCGAAAAAGAATTGACAGCTGTCTATGCTGGACAGGGAGCTGCTGATTGCTACCGAGTGGTCCGTTCTGCTTCGGGACATTTCGAAACAGCAGTCATGAGGCATGAAGCTGTCCAGTTTTTGCAAAAGTGGCTGTGACTGTTATAAGAAATCGAAAAAGACCGTTTGTGTGAAAACGGTCTTTTTGTTTCCTTTTAACCAACTGCCATAAATCGATGCTTTCTTCTATTGACAGAAACAGGAGAGAATAATATATTTTAATTGTTAACCTTTAAATACAATAGGTTAACAATTAAAATGAGAAGCACTGCACGTTCTTCAGTTATCAGTGAAAGGGCGAGAAATGATGCAAGAAGAAACTTTTTATAGTGTCAGAATGAGGGCTTCTATGAATGGATCTCATGAAGACGGCGGAAAGCATATATCCGGCGGAGAACGGCTTATTCCTTTCCATGAGATGAAGCATACAGTCAATGCTTTATTAGAAAAAGGGTTATCCCATTCAAGAGGAAAACCTGATTTTATGCAAATTCAATTTGAAGAGGTATATGAATCGATAAAAACCATTCAGCCATTGCCTGTGCATACGAATGAAGTGAGCTGCCCGGAAGAAGGACAAAAGCTGGCCCGATTGTTATTGGAAAAAGAAGGCGTTTCACGAGATGTGATTGAAAAAGCATATGAACAAATCCCTGAATGGTCAGATGTCAGGGGTGCGGTGTTGTTTGATATTCATACAGGAAAGCGAATGGATCAAACAAAAGAAAAAGGGGTGCGGGTCTCCAGAATGGATTGGCCGGACGCTAATTTTGAAAAATGGGCGCTTCACTGTCACGTGCCAGCTCATTCAAGAATAAAAGAGGCCCTTGCGCTCGCTTCAAAGGTAAGCCGGCACCCGGCAGCCATTGCAGAATTATGCTGGTCGGACGATCCGGATTACATAACAGGCTATGTTGCGGGTAAGAAAATGGGCTATCAGCGTATTACAGCAATGAAAGAATACGGGTCTGAAGAGGGCTGCCGAGTTTTTTTTATTGATGGATCCAATGATGTAAACACGTACATACATGATCTGGAGAAGCAGCCTATTTTAATAGAGTGGGAGGAAGATCATGACTCATGATTTGATAGAAAAAAGTAAAAAGCACCTTTGGCTGCCATTTACCCAAATGAAAGATTATGATGAAAACCCCTTAATCATCGAAAGCGGGACTGGAATCAAAGTCAAAGACATAAATGGCAAGGAATACTATGACGGTTTTTCATCAGTTTGGCTTAATGTCCACGGACACCGCAAAAAAGAACTAGATAATGCCATAAAAAAACAGCTCGGAAAAATTGCGCACTCCACGTTATTGGGCATGACCAACGTTCCAGCAACCCAGCTTGCCGAAACATTAATCGATATCAGCCCAAAAAAGCTCACGCGGGTCTTTTATTCAGACAGCGGTGCAGAAGCGATGGAAATAGCCCTAAAAATGGCGTTTCAGTATTGGAAGAACATCGGGAAGCCCGAGAAACAAAAATTTATCGCAATGAAAAACGGGTATCACGGTGATACGATTGGCGCCGTCAGTGTCGGTTCAATTGAACTTTTTCACCACGTATACGGCCCGTTGATGTTCGAGAGTTACAAGGCTCCTATTCCTTATGTGTATCGCTCTGAAAGCGGTGATCCTGATGAGTGCCGTGATGAGTGCCTCCGAGAGCTTGAACAGCTGCTTAAGGAACATCACGAGGAAATTGCCGCGCTTTCCATTGAATCAATGGTACAAGGCGCGTCCGGTATGATCGTGATGCCGGAAGGATATTTGGCAGGGGTGCGCGAGCTATGTACAACATACGATGTCTTAATGATCGTTGATGAAGTCGCTACAGGCTTTGGCCGTACAGGAAAAATGTTTGCGTGCGAGCACGAGAATGTCCAGCCTGATCTGATGGCTGCCGGTAAAGGCATTACAGGAGGTTATTTGCCAATTGCCGTTACGTTTGCCACTGAAGACATCTATAAGGCATTCTATGATGATTATGAAAACCTAAAAACCTTTTTCCATGGCCATTCCTATACAGGCAATCAGCTTGGCTGTGCGGTTGCGCTTGAAAATCTGGCATTATTTGAATCTGAAAACATTGTGGAACAAGTAGCGGAAAAAAGTAAAAAGCTCCATTTTCTTCTTCAAGATCTGCACGCTCTTCCTCATGTTGGGGATATTCGGCAGCTTGGCTTTATGTGCGGTGCAGAGCTTGTCCGGTCAAAGGAAACCAAAGAACCTTACCCGGCTGATCGGCGGATCGGATACAAAGTTTCCTTAAAAATGAGAGAGTTAGGAATGCTGACAAGACCGCTTGGGGACGTGGTTGCATTTCTTCCTCCTCTTGCCAGCACAGCTGAGGAGCTCGGGGAAATGGTTGCCATTATGAAACAAGCGATCCATGAGGTTACGAGCCTTGAAGATTGATTCCTGGTTGAACAAGCGGTTAGACAGAATGAAAGAAGACGGCGTACACCGTAACCTGCGGACAATGAATGGGGCACCGGTTCCAGAGAGGAACATTGATGGCGAAAATCAAACGGTCTGGTCCTCAAACAATTATTTAGGGCTCGCAAGCGATAGACGTTTGATCGATGCAGCCCAAACAGCATTGCAGCAACTTGGGACAGGAAGCAGCGGTTCACGTTTAACGACAGGCAATTCGGTCTGGCATGAAAAGCTAGAAAAGAAGATTGCCAGCTTTAAACGGTCAGAAGCGGCCCTGCTGTTTTCGAGCGGTTACTTGGCCAATGTCGGTGTCCTTTCATCCTTGCCAGAAAAGGAAGATGTCATTTTAAGTGACGAGCTCAATCATGCAAGTATTATCGACGGCTGCCGACTTTCTAAGGCTGATACAGTTGTTTATCGGCATATTGATATGAATGATCTTGAAAACAAGCTGAATGAAACACAGCGTTATCAGCGCCGTTTTATCGTAACAGACGGGGTATTCAGCATGGATGGCACAATCGCCCCTCTTGATCAGATCATCTCACTTGCGAAACGCTATCATGCCTTCGTGGTCGTTGATGATGCCCACGCAACAGGAGTTTTGGGCGATTCGGGACGAGGAACGAGTGAATACTTTGGTGTTTGTCCCGACATTGTGATCGGCACCTTAAGCAAAGCTGTTGGCGCGGAAGGAGGTTTTGCGGCAGGATCAGCGGTCTTCATCGACTTTTTGCTGAACCATGCCAGAACATTTATCTTTCAAACCGCTATTCCGCCAGCCAGCTGTGCGGCTGCTCATGAGGCTTTCAACATTATTGAAGCCAGCAGGGAAAAACGACAGCTTTTATTTTCTTATATCAGCATGATTAGAACCAGTCTGAAGAATATGGGTTATGTGGTAAAAGGAGATCACACACCGATTATTCCTGTAGTCATTGGCGATGCCCATAAAACGGTCATATTTGCTGAAAAACTGCAGGGCAAGGGAATTTATGCTCCTGCCATTCGGCCGCCGACCGTTGCGCCGGGTGAAAGCCGTATTCGAATTACAATCACGTCTGACCACAGTATGGGTGATATTGATGATTTGCTGAAAACATTTCATTCAATCGGAAAGGAGCTGTATATCATTTGAGGGGTTTTTTTGTGACGGGAACTGATACAGAAGTGGGGAAAACGGTTATATCCAGCGGTCTTGCTGCCTTATTGAAAGAACATAATAGAGATGTCGGGGTGTATAAACCATTTTTAAGCGGGATATCGCGTCATCATCCAGATAGTGATACTAGTCTGCTGAAAGACATGTCGCAGACCGGTCTTTCTCATGAAGACATTACGCCTTTTGCCTTCAAAGCGCCGCTTGCACCATACGTTGCAGGGAAACTTGAGGGAAAGACTGTCACCATGGAAGAGGTTTTAAGCCATTGGGGGCGGATTAGAGAAAAACATGAATGCTTCATCGTAGAAGGTGCGGGCGGTATTTCTGTGCCATTGGGAGAGGATTATTTGGTCAGTCATGTCATAAAAGCGTTGCAGCTTCCCATGATTATTGTGGCGCGCCCTCACCTTGGAACCATTAATCATACCTTTTTAACTGTCAAATATGCAGAAAGCATGGGGCTTCCAATCGCCGGAATTATCATCAATGGAATCAGTGACTCTCCTGATGAAGATGAAAAAACCAATCCTGAGATGATTGAGCGCTTATGCGGTGTGCCGGTTTTAGGGATTACGCCAAAGCTTGCCAACGTGACGAAAGAAACGGTTCTACATATGGTAAAAGACCATATCAATCTATCATTACTGATGAAACAAGTGGGGGTATGAGAATGAATCAATGGATGGAACTTGCAGACCGGGTGCTGGCTGGAGCAGAAGTGACTGACGAAGAAGCGCTTTCAATATTAAATTGTCCTGACGAAGATATTTTGCTATTAATGCATGGAGCTTTTCATATCAGAAAACACTTTTATGGAAAAAAAGTAAAGCTCAATATGATTATGAATGCGAAATCCGGGCTCTGCCCGGAAAACTGCGGCTATTGTTCACAGTCTGCGATTTCGAAAGCGCCGATTGAGTCTTACCGGATGGTGAATAAGGAAACGTTGCTTGAAGGCGCGAAGCGGGCGCACGATCTGAATATCGGCACATATTGTATCGTGGCAAGCGGCAGAGGGCCGTCTAACAGAGAAGTGGATCAGGTCGTAGATGCGGTTCAGGAAATTAAAGAGACGTATGGATTGAAGGTTTGTGCGTGTCTCGGACTGTTGAAGCCAGAGCAGGCGAAGCGGCTCAAAGATGCCGGAGTAGACCGCTATAATCATAATTTGAATACGTCACAGAGAAACCATTCAAACATCACGACCTCACATACATACGATGACAGAGTCAATACGGTTGAAATCGCAAAAGAATCGGGGCTGTCTCCGTGTTCAGGCGCCATTATCGGGATGAAGGAGACGAAACAGGATGTCATTGACATCGCCAAAAGCTTGAAGGCTCTTGACGCGGATTCCATTCCTGTGAATTTTTTGCATGCAATTGATGGTACGCCGTTAGAAGGCGTCAACGAATTAAACCCGCTGTATTGTTTAAAAGTGCTGGCGCTGTTCCGTTTTATCAATCCATCAAAAGAAATTCGCATATCCGGAGGAAGAGAGGTCAATCTCCGCTCATTGCAGCCATTAGGGCTTTACGCCGCAAACTCCATTTTTGTCGGAGACTACTTAACAACTGCCGGGCAAGAGGAGACGGAGGATCATAAAATGCTGAGTGATTTAGGCTTTGAAGTTGAATCAGTCGAAGAAATGAAGGCCAGTTTAAGTGCGAAAAGCTGAAAGCATCAATAAAAGCAATCGGTATGATGTCGATTGCTTTTATTTTTGAACAGAAAGGAGAAAATCACGTGACAATTGCATCGTCAACTGCATCTTCGGAGTTTTTGAAAAACCCATATTCTTTTTACGACACATTGCGAGCTGTTCATCCTATCTATAAAGGGAGTTTCTTAAAATACCCGGGCTGGTATGTCACAGGATATGAAGAAACGGCTGCTATTTTGAAAGATGCGAGATTCAAAGTCCGCACCCCGCTGCCTGAGAGCTCGACCAAATATCAGGACCTTTCACATGTGCAAAATCAAATGATGCTGTTTCAGAACCAGCCTGATCATAGACGATTGCGGACGCTTGCCAGCGGAGCGTTTACGCCGAGAGCGACAGAGAGTTATCAGCCGTATATCATTGAAACTGTCCATCATTTGCTTGATCAAGTGCAAGGTAAAAAAAAGATGGAGGTCATTTCGGACTTTGCTTTTCCTTTAGCAAGCTTTGTCATAGCTAACATTATAGGTGTACCGGAGGAAGATAGGGAGCAATTAAAGGAGTGGGCTGCGAGTCTCATTCAAACGATTGATTTTACCCGGTCAAGAAAGGCATTAACAGAGGGCAATCATATGGCTGTGCAGGCTATGGCATATTTCAAAGAGCTGATTCAAAAGCGAAAACGCCACCCTCAACAGGATATGATCAGCATGCTCTTGAAGGGGAAAGAAAAGGATAAGCTGACGGAAGAGGAGGCGGCATCTACGTGCATATTGCTGGCGATCGCCGGACATGAGACAACGGTCAATCTCATCAGCAATTCAGTCCTTTGTCTGCTGCAGCATCCAGAACAGATTTTGAAACTGAGAGAAAATCCAGATCTTATTGGTACCGCAGTCGAGGAATGTTTACGCTATGAAAGCCCCACGCAAATGACAGCCAGAGTTGCGTCAGAGGATATTGACATCAGCGGGGTGACGATCCGTCAAGGAGAGCAAGTCTATCTTTTGTTAGGGGCGGCTAATCGAGACCCAAGCATTTTCACGAACCCCGATGTCTTCGATATTACGAGAAGTCCTAATCCGCACCTTTCATTTGGTCATGGCCATCATGTTTGTTTAGGGTCCTCGCTGGCACGATTAGAAGCGCAAATTGCGATTAACACACTTCTGCAGCGGATGCCCAGCCTTACGCTCGCGGATTTTGAATGGCGGTATCGGCCGCTTTTTGGATTTCGGGCGCTTGAGGAGCTGCCGGTGACTTTTGAATAAGCCTAAGAATGTGAGTGCCAAAAAAGTGTCAGCCCCGCCGAAAATGGGCAATCTATAAAAAAGGGGAGTGAACATCGTGAAAAAAGTGCTGATCGCCGGCGGAAATGGTGTGATTGGGAGACTGCTTGCTGAAGGGCTTACTTCAGACTATGAAGTGACAGTGCTTGATAAAGATCATTTCGATGGCAAAGCCTCTTCCATTCAGGCTGACGCGGCAAATTATGAGGAGCTGTTGAAGAAGATTCCAAAAGATACCGATGCCATCTTGAATTTACTCGCTGTTAAAATCAAATACGATATTATGGACATCGCTGAGTTTGAAAAAATGACGGATGTTTTCTATAGGGCAAGCTATTATCTGTGCCGTGCGGCAGCGGAGCTCGGCATTCAAAAGCTCGTGTTCGCCAGCAGCAATCATGTCACAGATGTATACGAAAAAGACGGGCGCTCGCTCTTAGGACGGGAAATCACAACAAGCGATTATCCGCTGTCAAAAAACTTGTACGGTGTATTAAAGCTGACCTCTGAACAGATCGGCCATTTGTTTTATTTGGAAAATAAGCTATCAGTAATCAACCTTCGAATCGGAACAGTCGTCACAGATGAAATGGATACGCTGCATGAAAAAGAACGAACGAAAAAGACACTGCTTTCTCACCCCGATCTGCTGTCGATTTTCAAAGCCGCCATTGAAACCAATATGCGGTACGGCACTTATTACGCCGTCTCTGATAATCCGGGCCGGCCATGGTCCATTGAATCTGCCGTGAATGAACTTGGGTTTTCGCCACAAATCAATACGGCCGAACTTCTGAACGAGGAGGAGAACGGAGCATAATCATTTTCTAAGATTATGCTCTTTTTCTTTTGTTATCGGTCTCAATTCGCGGCAGCCCCCGCCCGGCCGGGGACTCTGTTCAAATGATTATAGACATGGCAATCACAGATTTGCTACATTTTAGACACGATATCGTCACATGCTGAGCTCGGTTTTCAAAAATATGATAACGCTTACAAAGAGAGGTGGGAGCTATCGCACATTCACTGAAAAACCGTCTGTTTGATATGTTGATTTATGGTTTCTTGCTGGTGTTCGCTTTAATATGCGTACTTCCGTTCATTCATGTCATCGCAGCATCTTTCGCCACAGTAGAAGAAGTCGTGTCGAAAACATTTATTTTAATACCGACCACTTTTTCGCTAGATGCTTATCGCTACATTTTTTCAACAGATATTATTTATAAGAGTTTGCTTGTTTCTGTGTTTGTGACAGTGATAGGCACTGCGGTCAGCATGTTTCTTTCTTCACTGATGGCTTACGGGTTATCCCGCCGTGATTTAATCGGCCGGCAGCCGCTCATGTTTCTCGTCGTATTTACGATGCTGTTTAGCGGCGGCATGATTCCGACTTTCCTTGTGGTCAAATCGCTTGGATTGCTCGATTCTTACTGGGCGCTTATTTTGCCGACAGCCATTAATGCCTTTAACCTGATCATTCTGAAAAACTTTTTTCAAAATATCCCGTCAAGCCTGGAAGAGTCCGCGAAAATTGACGGGTGCAATGATCTGGGCATATTCTTTAAAATTGTGCTGCCGCTGTCTCTTCCTGCGATCGCAACGATCTCACTATTTTATGCGGTCACGTATTGGAACACGTATATGACAGCGATCTTGTACTTAAATGATTCAGCAAAATGGCCGATTCAGGTGCTTCTGCGCCAAATCGTCATTGTATCAAGCGGTATGCAGGGGGATATGTCTGAAATGGGGTCGGGCAGCCCGCCGCCTGAGCAAACCATTAAAATGGCGGTCATAGTGGTGGCGACCATCCCGGTTCTGCTTGTCTATCCGTTTATACAAAAGCATTTCGCAAAAGGAGCTTTGCTGGGATCTGTCAAAGGATAAAAGAAATATGAAACGGAGGGGTACGATGGGAAACAAATGGAGGGTGCTTTTGATTGTGCTTGTACTGGCACTCGGCGGAGTGCTGGCGGGCTGTAAAGGGGCTGATCAGTCTTCGGCTGAAGGCAAAGCTGGCCCGGATTCAAAGGTAAAGCTGTCTTGGATGGCGATTTTGTATCACCAGCAGCCGCCGAAAGACAGGGCGATTAAAGAAATTGAAAAGCTGACAAATACAGAACTCGACATCACCTGGGTTCCAGACGCGGTGAAAGAAGACAGGCTGAATGCAGCGCTTGCAGCCGGCAATCTTCCGCAAATCGTGACCATCCAGGATATTAAAAATTCGTCAGTCATGAATGCCTTCCGGTCAGGAATGTTTTGGGAAATTGGTGATTATATCAAGGATTATCCCAACTTAAACAAAATGAACAAACTCATTAATAAAAATGTGACAATTGACGGCAAGCTCTACGGGATATACAGAGAGCGCCCGCTTTCCAGACAGGGGATCGTCATTCGGAAGGACTGGCTGGACAATTTAAATTTGAAAACCCCGAAAACGTTGGATGAGCTTTATGAAGTGGCCAAAGCATTTACGGAGGACGACCCGGACAAGGATGGGAAAGATGATACGATCGGGCTGACAGACCGTAATGACTTGATTTACGGCGCGTTTAAAACGATTGGCTCGTATGAAGGCATGCCGACAGATTGGAAGGAATCGGGCGGCAAATTCACGCCTGATTTCATGACACAGGAATACAAAGACACGATGAACTATATGAAAAAGCTGCGTGATAATGGGTATATGAATAAGGATTTTCCCGTCACAAGCAAAACCCAGCAGCAGGAGCTGTTTTCTCAAGGAAAAGCCGGAATTTATATTGGCAATATGGTAGATGCGGTCAATCTGCGCGACCATGCCTCTGATAAATCGATGAAGCTCGAGATCATCAACCGCATAAAAGGCCCGGATGGGAAAGAGCGGGTATGGGCATCAGGAGGCCATAACGGCGTGTTTGCTTTCCCGAGAACGAGTGTGAAAACGGAAGCAGAGCTTAAACGGATCTTAGCGTTTTTTGACCGAATGGCCGAAGAAGATGTCTATAGCCTGATGACTTATGGCATTGACGGCGTTCATTACAACAAAGGTGAGGACAAAACGTTTACACGCAAAGAAAGCCAGGTAAAAGACTGGCAGACTGATATTCAGCCGCTGTCCGCTTTAATTGCCATTGATAAAGCCTACTTAAAAAACACTGGAGATCCGCTTCGGACGGCGTACGAGGAGCTGACCGAGGACAATGAAAAGATTATCGTCTCAAACCCGGCTGAAAGCCTGTATTCCGCATCGGAGTCGGAACGGGGTGATGAACTGAAGAAAATCATTGATGACGCGACCTACAAATATATGATTGGAGACATCACAGAAAGCCAGTTCGATAAAGAAGTGGAAAAATGGGAGTCAAGCGGAGGAAAACAAATTATTCAGGAATACGAAGAAGCGTTTAAACAAGCAAAATAACATTGGAAAAACCCAAAACGCGCAAGCGGTTTTGGGTTTTTTACATGCTTCTTTTTTGCTGGCGGTAGTTTCCCGGTGTAATCCCTTCCAGCTTCTTAAATGATCTGATGAAATTTTGCGAGTTTTTATATTTCAGCTTTTCGGCAATGTCCTTGACCGCCATGTCTGTTTCGGCAAGCCAGCTTTTTGCCATATGGTGTCGGTAGCTTGAGACATACTCGCTGAATGAAATACCCATTTCTTTTTTGAAAATGCTGCTTAAATAATTTGGATTGTAATGGAGCCTGCGCGCGATTTCGTCCAGTGTCAATTCGGATTCAAACTCATGATGGATGATATGAATGATGTTGTCGGAAATATTTTTGTACTGGGCATCCGCGCGGGCGTTCACTTTGTCTGTCATCGGATCAATAAACTCATTCTTTAGCCAGTTTTCGGTATCCTCGAACGTTTTCAGCTCAAAAATTTGGTCATACAGCATTTTGTTTTCTTCAAGCTCAAACAATTCGATTCCGAGCACATGCATCAGCTCAATCACATGGTTCAAAAAACGGGCGATGGCGATTTGAAATTGATACGGGTTGGTGTTCTGGGTGAAAATGGCTTGCAAAATCGCGTGCAGGCATTTATCCGCTTTCTCCTTGTCTCCTGCTTTAACAGCATCGAACAGCTCATGCTGAAGCTGCTTTGGAAAATGGGTTTTGAAGGTTTTTTTCTGGTCAAGGTCTTCGTAAAAGATAATCGATTTGTTTTCCGCTTTGAGCCGGTATTTCAACGCTTCTGAGCCTTCCGCATAGGCTGTTTTCGCTTTTGTCAGCACATCAAACGGCTGGCTGATGCCGATGCTGACAGACAGCTGCAGCTCAGCTTCCGCTTTTTCCTGAATCATCCTTGCAGTCTTATTCAGCTCAGCCATGAATTCTTCCTTTGTCCCGCTTTGATTGATCAAAATCGTCGCCTGCTGTTTGTCAACTACGGCGGGGGCAAGATGTTTGTCCGTCGGGATGTTGCGCTCAATCAGGCTGTTGACGGCAAACAAAAGCAGATCCATATCTTTTTTCTCATAAGGCGTATGATTCAGTGTGTCAATTTGGAGCACAAGCAGGGCAAGGTGCCGCCAATTTTGCTTTAAACCGAGGCTTTTAAAGCGGTTATCAACCTCCTCATCCGTCAGTTTTCCGAGCATAAGCCTGACCATAAAATATTGCTGCAGATGAGTGGCCTGCTGCTTCATCGTTTCCTCAAGGTCGTCATTTCTGTCCTTCAGCTGCTTAAAGCTCTGTTCAATTAACTCAAATTCATTTTGAGGAGGCTGTTGTTTCTCTTGTATGGCTCCATGTCTTGCGAATGATTCGTATAGCACCCTGATCGGCTTGTAAAAATGGCGGGAGCCCAGCCAAGAGAACAATAATGAAAGCGTTAACAAAATAAGGCATACTGTAAAAGTGATCCAGCCGATTGATTTGGCTTCTTTTTTTAACTCAGGCAGGGAAACGAGAGAAAAATAAGTCCATGTATTATAGTCAGATTTTTGATAGGTGACTTTATAATGAATCCGGTCAATCACTGTTTCAAACTGTCCGCTATTGGCGGTTTGCGCCAGCACTTTTTGGACAAAGCCATCGTTATGAAGAGATTCACCGACGTCAGACATGTTGTTATGAAGGATGATGCGGCCTTTTTCATCGATGATAAACAGGTTGTTGGCGTTTGAATAGTCAGGCATATTTTTGACAAGCGAACAGCTCGGGATGCTTGCGGCGGCCAATCCCTTTGTATTTGTGCTGTTCAAAGGAAGCTGCTTAATTAAATTGATATTGTAGCGGCAGTTTTCTGCTGTGCCTTCTTTGGTTGAAATCAAATGATTGTTTTCCTCAAGCGTCCAATATGAGCGGCTCGCTTTGTGTTTCGTGTACGCTGAAGCTGCTTCATGAAGAGTGTCTGTATTCAAACGGTACAAACCGGAATTGTTCATGTACCATTTTTTCGTATAACTGACTAATGTCATGTTGGACAGGTCGGTATCAAAGCTTTGCAGATAATTGAGCTCTTGGTTCACTTGGTTATAGATTTGAAATTGGTCTGAGTGCAAAGGCTCGGACAATGTGCGAAGGAGAGGCGGCGAACTCACATAGTGGGTTAAAGAGTGATCGACGGTTTTCAATATATGTTCGATGCTTTGCTGGGTCTGCTGGAGTGTGTCGAATTTTTCCTCCGAAACGTTGGAAATAGCCGTTTTCTGGGAGTGCTCGTACGAAAACAATCCGACCAAAATAACCGGAATGGTGCTGAGCAGGCAGAAAAACGTGATCAGTTTGTAGTAAAACTTGTATTGGCTTCTTTTCATAAAACCCCCCATTTCATAACATCCACTTCACCTTAATACAATTAATCCAAAGATTGATAGATATTGTCAATAATCATTTTCTAATATCGGTGTCTTTTTTTCAGGTGGACCGTCTGAACCCTTGATTATAAAGGGATAAAACAGGATGTGATCATATGATTGTAGACGGACTTTTGCCTGCTGGGCTACAGTGAATGCAAGAACCCGTGAAAGGAGGCTAGGAAAAAATGAAAACAGCAGAAGCGCAAGCGCCGGCTGTTGATACAGTCATTTTTAAAAAAGAAAAAAGAAAGCGCTTACTAAGTAAGCTGATTCAGCAAAAATATTTGTACTTGATGATTTTGCCGGGGTGTATTTATTTTTTGCTTTTTAAGTATGTCCCGATGTGGGGAATTGTGATTGCGTTTCAGGATTATCAGCCGTTCCTCGGCATTTTGGGCAGTGAGTGGGTGGGGCTGAAGCATTTTATCAGGCTGTTTACTGAGCCTACATTTTTTCTCTTGTTAAAAAACACGCTCGTGTTATTTGCGTTGAACCTGGCCATATTTTTCCCGGTGCCGATACTGCTGGCACTTCTATTGAACGAAGTGCGGATTGCTCTCTTTAAAAAATTTGTTCAGACGCTGATTTATATCCCGCATTTTATGTCTTGGGTCATTGTTGTATCGCTTTCGTTTGTGCTTTTAACGGTAGACGGAGGCTTGATTAATGAACTGATTGTGTTTTTTGGCGGTGAAAAAATCAATTTTCTGCTGAACGAAGAATGGTTCCGGCCCCTGTATATTCTGCAGGTTATCTGGAGGGAAGCGGGATGGTCGACGATCATTTATCTGGCGGCCATTACAGCGGTTGACCCCCAGTTGTATGAAGCGGCGAAAATGGACGGAGCGGGACGGCTGCGGCAAATGTGGCATATTACGCTGCCCGCCATTAAAAGCGTTATCGTCGTTTTGCTGATTTTGAAAATCGGAGACACGCTGGAGCTTGGCTTCGAGCATGTGTATTTGCTGTTAAATGCGACTAACAGGGAAGTGGCGGAAATTTTTGATACGTATGTTTATACTGCAGGGCTGAAACAGGGCCAATTCAGCTACAGTACAGCAGTCGGCGTATTTAAAGCGGCGGTCGGGCTGATTTTGGTCATGCTTGCGAATCGTTTGGCGAAGAAATTTGGCGAGGAAGGTATTTATTAAGAAAGGGATGGGATCAATGGATCAATCAATCGCTGTAAAATCGCCTCTTACGTACGCGGAGGCATTGGCAAAAACCATTATGAACACGTACACAGTCGAGGAGCTGCCTCCTGCAAACCGCTGGCACTACCATCAGGGTGTTTTCTTATGCGGTGTATTGCGGCTGTGGGAAGCAACCGGGGAAAAGCGGTATTTTGAGTATGCGAAGGCTTATGCAGATCTCTTAATCGATGATTATGGCAATCTATTATTTAGAAGAGATGAACTGGACGCCATTCAAGCGGGTCTCATTCTTTTTCCATTATACGAGCAGACGAAGGATGAGCGGTATGTCAAAGCGGCAAAAAGGCTGCGCGGCTTATATGAAACACTGAACCGGACGTCTGAGGGCGGTTTTTGGCACAAAGACGGTTATCCTTACCAAATGTGGCTTGACGGCTTATACATGGGGGGGCCGTTCGCACTGAAATATGCCAATCTGAAGCAGGAGCCGGAGCTGTTTGATCAGGTTGTGCTGCAGGAGTCATTAATGAGAAAGCATACGAAGGATGCAAAAACCGGACTCTTTTATCACGCCTGGGATGAAGCGAAAAAAATGCCTTGGGCCAATGAAGAGACAGGCTGTTCACCGGAATTTTGGGCACGTTCCATCGGCTGGTACGTCATTTCTCTTGCTGACATGATTGAAGAGCTGCCGAAGAAGCATCCAAACCGTCACGTGTGGAAAAACACGCTGCAGGACATGATTAAAAGCATCTGCCGCTATCAAGACAAGGAGACGGGGTTATGGTATCAGATCGTTGATAAGGGAGACAGGTCTGATAACTGGCTGGAAAGCTCAGGATCCTGTCTGTACATGTACGCAATCGCAAAAGGAATCAATACAGGCTATCTAGACAGAGCTTACGAAACAACACTACTAAAAGCGTATCAAGGCTTGATTCAGCATAAAACCGAAACATCAGAAGACGGCGCGTTTCTCGTCAATGACATATGTGTCGGAACGTCAGCCGGTTTCTATGACTATTATGTCAGCCGCGAAAGAAGCACAAACGATCTGCACGGAGCCGGCGCGTTTATTTTGGCTATGACAGAGCTGGAGCCTCTTTTTAGGTCAGCGGGGAAATGACAAAAAGGATACGGACGGCTTTGTGTGTGATCGTCTCAGTGCTCTTTTTGGCATCATGCTCAAGCAGGCCGGACGGAATGCATGTCATTCTCTTTTCTGATATGCAGGCTGGCGTACAGGAAAAAATAAAAAAGGCCGCCGAGCAGAATGCCGGGAAGGTCGATATCTTTCCAGCTTTTCAGGAAAAACTGCTGACTGAAATTACCGCCCATGAAGGAGATGTTTTCATCGTGCCTGAAGACATGTTTCAAGCTTACGATGATCCGGAAAATTTTCAGCCGTTAAACGGATTGCCTCCTGAAAAAACATCTCCTTATACAACTGTTAATAAAAAATCAGGAGAAAAAACGATCTATGCCGTTCAGATCGAAAAAGGGAAAAAGCAGCTGAACGGCTATTCTTTTCGATTGAATCGCGATATGGCGGCGTTTATCCCTGTGTATGCTGAAAAAACAGAGGAAGCGCTGCAGCTGATTTCTCAACTAACTGAAGCCCGATAGAGGTGAGGATATTGAAGAACATCGTCTTTTGCGGATTGAGCAGCAGAGCATTCAGTATGTTTATCAAACCGCTGTTGGAGCGGTTTTCAACTCATTATGAGATTACGGGATTGCTGGATGCCGATCCGAAACGTTTTGCCGTTTGCAAGAAGAAATTTCCCGAGCTGGCCCACGTGCCCGAGTTTAGCGAAGATGCTTTTGACGAGATGATGCGCGTGTCAAAGCCTGATATCGTCATTGTGGCAGGCAGGGACGATACGCATGTCACATATATTGTAAAAAGCCTTCAGTGGGATACAGATGTAATTACTGAAAAACCAATGGTGACAACAGTGCAGGATGCGAATCGGGTGCTTGAAGCGGAGGCCAAAAGCGAAGGAAAAGTCACCGTCGCGTTTAACTATCGCTACAGCCCGTTTCATCGGAAAATAAAAGAAATGATTCTGGACGGAAAAATAGGCAGGGTCACCTCCGTTGATTTAAATTGGTATATTGATACGTATCATGGCGCCAGCTATTTTAAACGCTGGAACAGGTCTAGACAGTTTTCCGGGGGCCTTTCTGTCCATAAATCAACACATCACTTTGATCTCGTCAATTGGTGGCTCGGGCAAAATCCGGAAGAGGTATTTGCTTATGGCGCCTTGAATTACTATGGGCCGGACAGTGAGTGGAACCCCTTGCCGGAAGAAGACGGGCGTTTTTGCGGGACGTGCCGTGTTAAAGAAAAATGCCACTACTATTCAAGGTGGCATCCCCGTTCCTCTAAAGCTTCTATAAAAGATGATCATCTCGAAGCAGGAGACCAGTCCAGCTTATATACTGCATACAGACCTGACGCGTGTATTTTTGACGAGGAAATTGACATCGAGGATACGTACGTGGCGGCAGTCAAATATGATGGCGGCGCACTGTTAAGCTACTCGATTGTTTTTTCGGCCCCGTATGAAGGCTACCGGCTGACGATCAACGGCACAAAAGGGCGTATTGAATCAAATGAATTTCACGAACCTTCCAGAATTCCGTTTGCTTTTCCTGAGCAGACAATCGAATACTATCCGCTTTTTGAATCAAAGCAGACGATACAAGTAGTCAAAAATGAAGGGGGGCATGGCGGAGGTGATCCGCTTTTGCTTGAGGATCTTTTTTTAGGAAAAGACCCGCTGCGCCGCTATGATATTTTAGCCGGGGCTGAAGCTGGAGCCTACTCCATCGCGGTTGGTGAGGGAATGTGGCGCTCGGTTGCCGAAAAGAAGCCGATCGGCATGAAAGAGCTTTTTCAGATGCAGAATGTATAATGCAAAAAAGGAGGGGGCGCCATGGAACATGATGGTTCACTGGGGCGGATGCTGCGCTTTTGCGAATGGATCATGAGATTTGCGTATACAAACTTGCTGTGGCTGTTTTTTACGTTGCTCGGTCTCGGTGTGTTTGGCATCATGCCCGCGACCGCGGCTTTATTCGCTATCATGCGGAAGTGGATCCAGGGGCAGGACAACGTTCCGGTGCTCAAAACGTTTTGGCAGGAATACAAGGGTGAATTTTTTCGTTCAAATCTGCTCGGCGCTGTACTGGCGCTCATCGGAGTGATCATTTATATTGATTTGGCCTTCATTTATCCAAGTCATTTCCTTCTGCACATCCTGCGCTTCGCCATTATGATATTTGGCTTTTTGTTCGTATCCATGCTTTTTTATGTGTTTCCGCTGCTTGTCCATTTTGACTGGAAAAAACGTCTGTATGTGAAATTTTCGCTCTTGCTCAGTGTGGCGTATTTGCAATATACGCTTGCTATGCTTGCGCTGACTGTTGCTCTCTTTTTCTTGCTTGCGTACCTGCCCGGCATTGTCCCTTTTTTCAGCGTCAGCCTGATCAGCTACTGTCATATGCGAATTGTTTATGCCGTGCTGCTGAAAGTGGAGCAGCACGGCGGCGAGCCACAGAGGGAATCCCATATACGGAAAGCTTTTTATCCGGAAACGAGATAATCATCATTTCTCTATCATAACGCTGTTCCAAACGGAATAGATTGATAGAGAAAGGAGAGCGGATAAAATGCTGAAGGTAGCGGTATTTGATGAAGAGCATGAAAAAGACTTACAGACGGAAATCAATTCATTTTTAAAAGGGATATCGGAGGAGCAGCTGATTGATATCAAATATACGGTTTCGGCAGCGTGCGACCCAGACGGCGAGCAGCTTTACTGTTTTTCCGCCCTTATCTTATATCGCAAATAAAAAGATCTTTCCGCAGGCGCGGAAAGATCTTTTTTGTTAATATGCTTTTTTCACTCTTGGACTTCTCGGTTTATCGAGTTTCTCCGCTTTTTTGATCTCTCTTCTTTCTTTTGAGAGCGATTGATAGAGAGAGGCAATCATCAGCAGGATAACGATAGAAAACGGCAGCGCTGCCAGAATCGCTGTGTTCTGCAAAGCGGCAAGCCCTCCGGAATATAGGAGCACAGCCGCCATGGCGGACTGAATGATACCCCAGCTGAGTTTCACAGAATTCGCCGGATTTAAAGAACCGTACGACGTCTGCATGCCCAGCACGAATGTAGCTGAATCTGCAGACGTGATAAAGAATACTGCGATCAGAATCAATGCAAGGATCGATGTTACCATTGTCAGCGGATAGTGATCAAGTGTTCCGAACAGCATCGTTTCAGTGGACAGCTTGGCTACATTGAACGTGCCTTTTTGCTGGAGATCCATGGCTGATACGCCGAAAATGGAGAACCATAGAAATGTCAAAATACAAGGTGTCACCAAGACACCGATTAAAAATTCGCGGATCGTCCGGCCTCTGGATACACGGGCGATGAAAATGCCGACAAATGGAGACCAGGAAATCCACCATGCCCAATAGAAAATCGTCCAGCTGTTAATCCATTCGCGTTTTTCAGGATCGTTCGGTGTCAGTCTGAAGCTCATTTGAACGATATTTTGAATGTATTGTCCGATAGAATCTGTAAATGAGTTCATGATCAGCACTGTAGGCCCGACAACGAGCATAAACAACATTAACAATCCGGCCAATACCATGTTTGTGTTGCTTAAATACTTAATTCCTTTTCCGAGTCCGCTCCACGCAGAAAGTAAAAAGAGCACTGTCACAATAATGATTAAAACCAATTGGACGATAAACGCATTCGGAATGCCGAACAGGTAATTCAAACCGCCGTTAATTTGGGTTGCGCCAAGACCAAGACTTGTTGACACCCCGACAACAGTGGCGAAAACTGCAATACAGTCAATGGCCTTTCCGATCGGTCCGTTTACTTTATCGCCGAGAATCGGTGACAGTGTGCTGCTGATTAACCCGGGCGCGCCTTTGCGGAATTGGAAATAGGCAATGCATAATGCCACAATGGCATAAATGGCCCAAGCGTGCAAACCCCAGTGGAAAAACGTATAGCGGAGTGCATCTCTGAAGGCTTGGGGGGTTTCTGTTTCACCTGATGGAGAGCTAATTGCGTAATGGCTGATCGGTTCAGCCGCACCGTAGAATACTAAGCCGATTCCCATGCCTGCGCTGAACAGCATGGCAAACCATGATAGTAACCCGAATTCCGGTTTTTCATCAGGCTTTCCGAGTTTGATTTTTCCGATCGGGCTGAAAATCAAAAAGAGACAAAACCCGACAAACAAAGAGACAACTAAAAGATAATACCAACCAAATGAATCGGTAATAAATGCTTGTGCCGATTGAGACACATTTTGCAGGCTGTCAGGAGAAATAACACCCCATAATACAGCTGCAGCTGTGATTGCAATCACAATCCAAAATACACTAGATATATGTTTCAACATTTCTCACCCTCTAATTTTTTGTGTACGCCTATATCTTGCTCGCAGGCTTAGTATGGTCGTACGATGGCAGCTCATTCCTCTCTTAAAATTACCCCGCAATCAGGTGAAACAAAACAAGTCTCACCCTAACATGAATGCGGGGAATGTTCAAATGTGAGTTTGGCGGCAAGAGATTTAAAGAGTAATGATTAAGAACGGGCGTATTGCCCGGCATTTAGCCCTGCAAGCCTGCCTGTGACAAGGGCGGAGGTAATATTGTATCCGCCTGTGTAGCCGTGGATATCCAGAATTTCACCGCAAAAATAAAGCCCCTCCATTTTTTTAGAAGCCATCTTTTTCGGGTCAATTTCTTTTACAGATACCCCGCCTCCCGTGACAAATGCCTTATCAAGCGACAGTGTGCCATTTGCGAGGACAGTAAACTGCTTGCAGTCCCTTACAAATTGTCTGAAAGGATCCTTCGGCAGCTCAGAAAACGATACGTTCGGAGAGATGCCGTTTTTTTCGAGCAGGAATAGGAGATAGCGCTCCTGCATCCAAGGCTTCAGCACGTTTTTAATGGTTTTTTTCGGTGCTTCCTTCAGTTCTTTATACATCTTTTGGAAAAGCGTTTCTTCATTGATATCCGGATACAAGTCGATCCTGATCGGCACTTGAGGCTGTTTTTTCAGCTCTTTTACGACAAATTGGCTGCATCTGAGAATGGCAGGTCCTGAGAGGCCGAAATGGGTAAACAGCATGTCCATTTTATGTGTGATAATCGGTTTGCCTTTTTTATTTAACACACTGACGGCTACATCTCTTAGTGATAAGCCCTGAAGTGTTTTTTGCTTAATGAACGGTTCGGCAGAAGTGACGGGAACCTCTGTCGGAAACAGCTCTGTTATGGTATGGCCCGCGGCTTCAGCCCATTCATAGCCGTCTCCCGTGCTTCCGGTATGAGGCACGCTTTTACCGCCTACAGCGATAATGACTGCCTGGCTATGGATCATTTCGCCATTATTCGTCACAATCCCTGCTGCCTGTCCATCTTCATATAAAACAGATTTAATTTTCTCGTTCGTTCTGATTGTTACGCGGAGCTGCTTCAGCCTGTTTAACAGCGCGTCAACGACACTTTGGGCTTTGTCGGTAACAGGAAACATCCGGCCGTGATCCTCTTCCTTCAATTGAATGCCGAGGTTTTCAAAAAACTTGATAATGTCTTCATTATTAAATTCAGAAAACGCGCTGTATAAAAAACGCCCGTTGCCGGGGATGTGCTTGATAATTTCTTCCACAGGAAGGCGGTTCGTCACATTACAGCGGCCGCCCCCGGAAATCGCGAGTTTCCGTCCTAATTTATTTCCTTTATCTATCAGCAACACGCCAGCGCCCTGTTCTCCTGCTGCAATCGCAGCCATCAAGCCTGAAGGGCCTCCGCCGATTACGATTACGTCATATTGTTTCATCTTTATCATCAACTTTCTTTTCATTTCGTGTGCGGACACCCCGTCCGCAGTACTATTATAGCGAAAGAAAGCCGCTCCTTAAACGTCTTTTGCCGCGGACATGAATGTTCACAGGATTGCTTTTGTATTTATTACCGTCTAAATGCCCAGTTGTGGTAAAATAGAAAAGTTGAATCTTCGTAGAAAATGGTGATGAAGAAACATGTCAAGCAAACTGTTAAGAGGCACGTTTGTATTAACGCTCGGTACATATATATCGCGGATTCTGGGGATGGTCTATTTAATTCCCTTCAGCATTATGGTCGGGGCGACAGGCGGTGCATTATTTCAATACGGATACAACCAATACACTTTATTTTTGAATATTGCTACGATGGGCTTTCCGGCCGCTGTTTCTAAATTTGTTTCCAAATATAATTCAAAAGGGGATTATGAGACAAGCAGGAAAATGCTCAAGGCGGGCATGTCGGTTATGCTCGTCACAGGAATGATAGCCTTTTTCATTCTGTATCTATCGGCTCCGATGTTTGCGGAAATATCGCTGGGAGGCAAGGATAATAACGGCCTGACAATTGATCATGTCGTTTATGTCATCCGCATGGTCAGCTTAGCGCTTTTGGTCGTACCGATTATGAGCCTTGTCCGCGGATTCTTTCAAGGGCACCAAATGATGGGTCCGACAGCTGTTTCCCAAGTCGTTGAACAGATTGTCCGCATCATCTTTCTATTGAGTGCGACATTCTTGATTTTGAAGGTTTTCAACGGCGGCCTTGTCATCGCTGTGGGCTATGCAACCTTCGCAGCGCTGATCGGTGCCTTCGGAGGGCTGGTCGTGCTTTATATTTATTGGAACAAACGGAAGGGCAGCCTGCTGGCGATGATGCCGAATACGGGTCCGACAGCAAACCTAAGCTACAAGAAAATGTTTTTCGAGCTGTTCAGCTATGCTGCTCCGTACGTTTTTGTCGGACTAGCCATCCCTTTGTATAACTATATTGATACAAATACGTTTAACAAAGCGATGATTGAAGCCGGTCATCAAGCCATCAGCCAGGACATGCTTGCGATTCTAACCCTGTATGTTCAGAAGCTCGTGATGATCCCGGTTTCCCTAGCAACTGCTTTCGGACTGACATTAATTCCAACGATTACTGAATCGTTTACAAGCGGAAACTATAAGCTATTAAATCAGCAGATTAATCAAACGATGCAGACGATCCTGTTTTTAATTATTCCGGCTGTTGTCGGGATCTCTCTATTGTCAGGACCGACGTATACGTTCTTTTACGGGTCAGAGAGCCTTCACCCTGAACTGGGGGCAAACATTTTGCTATGGTATTCGCCAGTCGCAATTCTGTTCTCTTTGTTTACAGTCAACGCAGCCATTTTGCAGGGCATCAATAAGCAAAAATTTGCGGTTGTCAGCCTTGTGATTGGCGTCGTGATCAAGCTTGTGCTGAATGTTCCGCTGATCAAGCTGATGCAGGCTGACGGAGCGATTTTAGCGACGGCGCTTGGATATATCGCTTCCCTTTTATATGGGTTTATCATGATTAAGCGCCATGCAGGCTATTCGTATAAGATACTAGTTAAACGAACTGTTTTGATGCTGGTCTTATCAGCCATTATGGGTATTGCCGTGAAAATCGTGCAGTGGGTATTAGGCTTCTTTATTTCCTATCAGGATGGCCAGCTGCAAGCTGCGATTGTTGTGGTGATCGCGGCCGCTGTTGGCGGAGCTGTCTACCTGTATTGCGGCTACCGATTAGGATTTTTGCAGAAAATTTTAGGCCGCCGTTTGCCAGGTTTCTTAAGGAAAGGCAGACATGCAGGCTGATGAACTAGATATGATGAAACTGAGGGCTCGCATGCTGCGGGCTTTCTTTTATAAAGGAGAGATTGGGAATGAGACTTGATAAGCTGCTTGCCAACAGCGGGTATGGTTCGAGAAAAGAAGTCAAAGCCGTTGTGAAGGCTGGAGCCGTGATGATCGACGGCAAACCTGCCAAAGATGTAAAGGCGCACGTTGATCCTGATGCGCAGGAGGTGACCTTATACGGGGAACGGGTTGATTATCGAGAGTTCATTTATCTTATGATGAATAAACCGCAGGGCGTGCTGTCGGCGACTGAGGACAGCCGGCAGCAAACAGTGGTCGATCTGCTGACGCCGGAGGAGATGAGATTTGAGCCATTTCCAGCCGGCAGGCTTGATAAAGATACAGAGGGCTTTTTGCTGCTCACAAATGACGGGCAGCTCGCACATCGGCTCCTTTCTCCTAAAAAGCATGTTCCAAAAACGTATGAAGTCCATTTAAAATCACAGATTTCTCGGGAAGACATCTCCGATTTGGAAACGGGTGTCTACATAGAGGGCGGCTATAAAACAAAGCCGGCGAAAGCGGAAATTAAAACAAACGACAGTGGCAATACCGTGATATACCTGACAATAACAGAAGGAAAATATCATCAGGTCAAGCAAATGGCAAAGGCTGTCGGCAATGAAGTGATTTATCTGAAGCGGCTTTCGATGGGACGCGTTTCCCTAGATCCCGCTCTGGAACCGGAGAATACCGTGAGCTGACAGAGGAAGAGCTTCATTTGCTCAATGAGCCGCAAGCATGACAAAAACCCCGCATACCGAATGCGGGGTTTTATTTATAAGCACACAAAAACAAGGCTCAGTAGTTTCTTCGCCCTGTTATCTATCGGGCCGCTCTCAGGCGGCCCTATGTAATTTTTCAATTTATGAGGTAATCTTTACTTTCTTTCTCGTTGTCTCCCACTTGCCACGGCTTGGACTATGAACAAGATCATTATATGCCAACACATTTAAGTCTCTTTGAATCGTTCTAGGTGTAATGCCGAATTCGTCAACCAGTTCCTGTGTTGTCACAAGACCTTTTTCTTGGATAAACATGTAAACTGATTTGATTCGAGTTAGCATACGGTTTGTTGAAGGTTTCAAAAAACCACTCCCTATCATAAGATCGGATGGACTTGACTAACCACAACTCACGACTATCAACTGCGTACGAAATAGCAACAAAGGCAGACATCTGTAATTGTTATAATAATTCGCCCTCATTATACACGATATTGCAGTGATGAATCTAGGGATAACTCCTATTAATTTTTTCCAATTCGCGTTGGGCAGCCATCCTTGTTGGATTACTATGTATTTCGGCTCAATATTATTATGGTTAAAGAAACTTTTTTTATTCTGTTTCGTAGTAAATTTTGGAGGTGGGTGAGTTTTGACAAGTTTGCTTGAAGCTTCAATAGAACAGGCCGGGTATACAAGCCGAAAAAAAGTGCTCACCGATGTTTTTTTGGAAGTCAGAAAAGGGGAACTAGTTGGACTGATCGGAGCTAACGGCGCCGGAAAAAGCACCGCAATCAAGGCGATACTCGGCCTTTCAGAAGATTTTAAAGGGCATATTGCCTGGAACGACTGTTCATTTGCATATATTCCGGAGCATCCGTCCTTCTACGAAGAACTGACGCTGTGGGAGCATTTGGATCTGATCAGCACACTCCACGGCATCGAAGAGAGGGAATTTGCGCATCGGGCCGAAAGCCTGCTGCAGACGTTTTCGCTTGATCATGTCAAACATGAGCTGCCTGTCACCTTTTCGAAGGGCATGCAGCAAAAACTAATGCTTATCCAGGCCTTTCTCTCTAAGCCGGATATGTATGTGATTGATGAACCGTTTATCGGCCTTGATCCGATATCGACGAAACGCTTTGTGGACATGCTTAAGGCTGAAAAAGAACGTGGAGCCGGAATTCTGATGTGCACGCATGTACTCGATACCGCGGAAAAAATCTGTGACCGGTTTTATATGATTGAGAAAGGTTCATTATTTCTCCAAGGCACGTTAAAAGATATTCAGGACAAGACCGGATTAGAGGGGCAGTCATTGCTTGACTGTTTTTATAAGGCAGTTCAAGGTGATCGGCCATGAACGGGCGTACGCTCTTTTTTCGAAGGCTGTTTGACTATTACAAGTATCAGTTTAAAGTGTTGCATGCGGTCATTGACTGGACAGTCGCTCTCTATATCGTTTTGCCGGCGATTGCTTTTGTCATCTATCAGTCTATTGATTTGATGAATGGAAGAGGCCTTCTTTATGAGTGGTCTGAAGTGGCGGAGTGGAGATGGCTGTACGCTGTGTGTGGGCTGATCATGTTTACAGGATCGATTCGTACATTTTTAATGGAAGCGGACAAAGTGTTTTTGCTGCAAAAGAAAGAAATCATCTATCAGCTCAAACGGTACGCGCTTTTGTATTCTTTTCTGGTCACGATGGCTAAATGGCTGCTTCTCTTTTTTATTGTCCTTCCCCTTATCAGTCATTTTGTTCACATCACATTCGCAGAAAGCGCTGCTCTATTGTGTTATTTGTTTGGCCTTCATATAGTCTTTTTATCCTTAAAGCAAGACAGGATCAGAAAGCCGCGCTCTATTTCGAGATGGATTGGCGATATCCTTGTCAGAGCTATTCTTTTTGCTGGTTCTGCGATCCTGATTGTTTTTACTGAGCGGCACTTGCTTGCGCTTTTTGGCATTTTATTTTTGCTTTTCTCAGTTATCCGCAGTTTGAAAAAGACAGCTTCGTTCACGGCTTTTGAAGCTGAGGTGACTGAAGAGAAAAAAAGCAGGCTTGCCCTTGCAGGACTTGTGATGATGATGAGTCAGGAGGCGGGAATGCCAAAAGTAAAAGACAGGATGAGAAGAAAACCGTTATTATACCGTAATTCAAAAAGGATATTTAAAAGACGAACGATCTGCACAGGCTATAAGGAATTGTTTTTTAAAGTCATGCTGAGGAATGGCGAGTATGCGAGGCAGATGTACATGCTATTGTCAGCTTTCACCGTTCTCATATTTGTTTCCCCAATTTGGCTGAAGGTGATTGCGCTGCTGGTATATACAGGGGTTTGCCGTTATATCCTGACGCTTATTTTTGACAAGGTCATGGATGCCCCTTTTTTAATTGGCACCGATAAGGAAAGTGATGATTATTATCGGGCCAGAAAAAGCTGTATCAACATCCTGCACTATGCGTTTGCCGCCTGTTGTTTTTTAGCGGCCGCTGTCTCTTTATTGTTTACATAAAAAACCCAAACGGCTGCCGTCTGGGTTTTTTGGTCTATGTTATAAAATAAACAGCTGGATGAAAAACAGAATGGCGAAAACGATGACGAGCGGATGAATCTCTCTCCATTTTCCCCGCGCCGCTTTTACTATTGGGTACGAAATAAAGCCAAGCGCGATTCCTGTAGAAATGCTAGAGGTCAAAGGCATGGCCAGAATGACGAGAAACGCAGGAAATGCCTCGTCCATCTCTTTCCAGTTCATATTGGAAACTGAGCCCATCATCAGGCTACCGACGATAATCAAAGCAGGCGAGGTGATGGCGGCTATACCTGACAAGGCGCTGACAAGCGGACTGAAAAACATTGAAGCCGCAAACATCACCGCGACAGTCAAAGCCGTAAGCCCCGTTCTTCCCCCGGCTGCGACACCCGCCGAAGATTCGATAAATGCAGTCGTCGGACTTGTGCCGAAAACAGCTCCTACTGTCGTCGCGGTTGAATCAGCAAGCAGCGCTTTTCGCACGTTCGGCAGCTTGTTGTTCTTCATCAGCCCGGCTTGCTCGGCAACTCCGATCATCGTGCCTGTCGTATCAAAAATTGTGACTAATAGAAAAGAAAAGACGACAGCGTACAGGCCGTGATGAATGACATCGCCAAAAGCGGTAAATGGATTTGAGATCATCAATCCTTCCGGCAAATGAGGAAGTGACATAAATCCCTTTGAAAAATGGAGCTGACCGGTGAAAAAGGCGATCAAAGCGGTAGCTGCCATTCCGATAAATAAAGCGCCGCTAACATTCAGCACCATCAGGACCACGCTGATCAAAAGGCCAACCAGCGTTAAGATAACACCAGGTGAATGCAGATTGCCGAGAGTGACCAGGTTTGACTCATCAGCTGCCACAATGCCCGCTTGACGCAAACCGATAAAAGCAATAAACAGCCCGATCCCTGTTGTGATCCCGTATTTTAAATTGTTTGGAATCGCTTCTATAAGTTGTTTTCTTAAAGGCGTTAACGATAGAATAATGAAGAGAACCCCTGCTGTAAATACTGCGCTGAAAGCTGTTGCGTACGTGATGCCGCCATCGCTTGCGCTTACGACATGAAAGGCTAAATAAGCGTTCAAGCCCATGCCGGGCGCAATAGCAATCGGATAATTTGCTGCCAGGGCCATCCACAGCGTTCCGACAATGGAGGCAATAATCGTTGCGGTGAACACCTGGTCGAAAGGAACCCCGGCGTTAGCCAGAATGACCGGATTGACCACGACGATATAGACCATTGTGAAAAAGGTCGTCAGCCCTGCTATGATTTCTTGCTTTATGGATGTTTGCTGCTCTTTTAGATGAAACATAGTATCCTCCAATTACGAACGTTTTAACAAAACACCATTAATATTATTCGTTTTATTTGGTTTTTGCAAGTCATTTCTTGCGGAAAGGGGATCATTATGAACTGGGAAGTTGAAGTGATCAGAAAAAAAGAGGATTTAATTCGTGATACGCAGGAATTTTTGAGAATCAACAGTGTCATGGACGAAACAACCGCCGGACCCGGTAAACCGTTTGGAGAAGGGGTAAATGCCAGCCTGACTTCATTGCTGGAGCTTGGAGAAAAAGAAGGCTTTACAACAAAAAATCTTGACGGCTTCGCAGGTCATATTGAATGGGGGGAGGGTGATGACATTATCGGCGTACTTTGCCATGTTGACGTCGTGCCGCCGGGAGATGGGTGGACGAGTGATCCATTTTCAGCTGAAATCCGCAACGGACGGATTTATGCAAGGGGCGCCATTGATGACAAAGGCCCGACAATGGCGGCATTCTACGCGCTGAAAATCGTGAAAGACATGAATTTGCCCCTGTCCAAGCGAGTCAGAATGATTATCGGAACAGATGAAGAAAGTGATTGGAGATGCGTAGAGCATTATTTCAAGCATGAAGAAATGCCAACAATGGGCTTTGCGCCTGACGCCGATTTTCCTATCATTAATGCGGAAAAAGGGATCATCGATGCTTCTTTACTTATTCCGCACCGCCCAAATCAAGCAGAACCAAAGGCAGTGCTTGTCTCGTTTCAATCAGGCCTTCGTTTGAACATGGTGCCTGATGCTGCGGAAGCTGTCATTGAAGGGCCGAAAAATGAAGAGATTCTGTCTTCATTTAAAGACATGCTCCGCACGACGGACCAAAAAGGGGAAGCTGCAATAGAGAACGGACAGCTCATTTTGCGTATGTACGGTCTTTCCTGCCATGCGATGGAACCGAACAATGGGATCAATGCCGGCATTTTATTGTGCGAATTTCTCCAGCAGACTGAGCTTGACGATGCAGGAAAGCGGTTTGTGCAAGTTGTGACAGATAAGTTCTCAGGTGATACAAGAGGAAAAAAACTGGACATCGACTGTGAGGATGAAATCAGCGGTGAGCTGACATTAAATGTCGGAACACTGCGCTATAAAGAAGGGCAAGGAGGCGAGCTCGGGATCAATATCCGCTATCCTGTGACAGCTGAAAGCAAAGTGATCCGCGATGCATTCGAAAGCGCATCTGAATTTGAGCTGGGAGAATTCAAAGACAGCAAGCCGCATCACGTGTCCGCAGATCATCCGTTAGTCAAAACCCTGCAAAAGGTTTATGAAGGCCAGCTGGGTAAAAAAGCTGACTTAATCTCAATTGGCGGGGGGACTTATGCGAGATCCTTAAAAGCCGGTGTCGCGTTCGGCCCGCTGTTCCCCGGACGCCCTGACAGCGCACACCAAAAGGATGAATATATCGAGATTGATGACCTGCTTAGATCGACAGCGTTATATGCTCAGGCAATTTACGAGCTTGCAAAATAAAAGGACCGGCTTCTGCTGAAGCCAGTCCTTTTTTTAAATAAATGACCATAAATCAGTTGATAAGTACCGTTCTCCTGTATCAGCTGTCATGCAGACCACAACTTTGTCAGGAGAGAGGCGTTTCGCTGTTTCGATTGCCGCGAAGCAGGCAGCGCCTGATGAAGGACCGACAAGAATTCCTTCTTCAGCAGCAAGCCGTCTTGTCGTCGTATACGCGTCTTCATCAGAGATTTTGATAATTTCATCATAAACGTCTTCATTTAAAATCGGCGGTATAAAGCCTGGGCTCGTTCCTACAAGTTTATGCGCGCCAGGTTTTCCGCCGGATAATACAGGCGAACCCGCTGGCTCAACAACATGAACCGTGATATCCGGAAAAAGCTCTTTGAGCGCCTCACCTGTTCCGGTAATGGTTCCGCCCGTTCCAGAGGAGGCGACAAAAGCGCCGAGCGGTTTTCCGATTTCCTCTATTGCCCGGGCGATTTCAGGCGCTGTTGTTTTCCGGTGCGCATCAGGATTGGCAGTGTTATCGAACTGCATTGGAATATAGCTGTTCGGAATTTGTTCGGCAAGCTCCTTCGCTTTTTTGATGCTGCCCGGCATTCTTTCCTCTCCGGGAGTTAATACAACCTCTGCACCGTAAGCTTTAAGTAGGTTGATCCGTTCCTTCGTCATCGTATCAGGCATAACTAAGATTGCTTTATATCCGCGTGCTGCCGCATTCATGGCGAGCCCGATTCCGGTATTTCCGCTTGTCGGCTCTATAATAACTGATCCCGGCTTGAGTAAACCGTTTTGTTCAGCTTCTATGATCATTTGATAAGCGGCTCTGTCTTTCACACTGCCGCTCGGATTGAAAAATTCAAGCTTTAAATAGACTTGTGCCGCATTTTCCGGCTGAAGCCGATTCAATCTCACTAGCGGTGTATCTCCTATCAGATCAGCTGTGTTTGCAACGATTTTCAACATTGTCATTCCTTTCTGAATAAAACAAGTGTCATATAATATCCTAACATAATAAACGTTTGTGCGAGAGTGTTTTCATACACTGTTCCTCTATCCGCACAGCCTCTTTATTGATAAAATAATAGCTGTCAAAGAAGGGAGTGTCAGACGGATGCCAGATATACGGCCTCATTATTTCATCGGTGTTCCCATACCTGAGGGAATTGCAAATCCGATCTACCAGGCTGCGAAAAACGAACCGGTATTGACGTTTCAAAAATGGGTGCACCCGCTTGACTATCATATCACGTTAATTTTTCTCGGAGCGGCGGATGAGACACAAATAAAGAAGCTTGAAGTTTCGCTAGCAGAGATTGCTTCAGAAATTGACCCATTTTCAATTGAGTTTGACAAGATAGATGTATTCGGCGACCGCAGAAGGCCGCGCGTTTTACATCTGGAGCCAAAGAAAAACAAAACGCTTGATAGACTGCGGGAACATACGAAGCAGGCTGTACTTCAGGCCGGCTTTCAAGTGGAAAAAAGACCGTATCATCCTCATATGACGCTGGCAAGAAAATGGACAGGCGAACAAGGATTTCCAGCTCATGTTCCGTTTGAAAGCGGCGAAGTTTCGATGATGGCTGAACGATTTTCGCTCTTTCAAATACACTTGAACCAATCACCAAAATACGAGGAAATATTCAAATTTCAATTATCTTAATTCATTGCGGAGTGGAGAAACAAACATGGCACAAATCATCAAAATTCATGATTATATATCAAGATATGAGCTTGATCCGTACCATTATATCAACCAGTTTGTACGTCTGAAAAAAGAGCGCTGGCTTTCACTAGTAGAAGCAGCGGAGCGCCAGCATGAAGAAAGGCAAGCCAGTGCTGAAGAACCGGAACCGGTGCAGAAACGAAAAAAATTTTCATTGAAAAGAAGAAAAGAAGAGATAAAAGCCGATATACAAGAAGAGAGACACCAATGGTTTGAGGACGAAGAAGATATTCATGTAAGGCTCCCGAAGAGCAGGGTGGCGCTTGCTTCTTTTTATAAAAGACATTTATATGATTTTCAGCTCAAATGGGCCAGCTCTACTCTTTCAGAAATATCTCAACTCTCAAACCAGGTGAAGCAGGACCGCATTTTGCGTTATCTGACCCAGCAGCTGCCTGATTCTTATTTTATTATGTATAAGCCTGTGCTGAAAATTCAGCAGGCGGCGGTTGAATTAAGCATTGTGATTATTTCTCCTCTGGAAATTTATTGCGTTTCTTTTTTAGAGGCTGAGGAAGACAGTGTCTACATAGGGTCTAAAAATCGTTTTTGGGACAAGAAAACAGCCTCTCAGACTGCATCAGTGTTAAATCCAGGGCTTAGCCTGTTTCGTACGGACTCGGTTGTGTCAAAAATCGTAAAGGAAAAACAGGCTGAGATTCCGGTTCGGAAATTGCTTCTGAGCAGAACGTCGTACATCGATTACCCGGAGCCGCCATACGGCTTAGAAATAGCGGATAAGCGGAGCGCGGAAGAATGGATTGAGCGGCAGAAGAAAAACACTGCTCCGATCAAACATCATCAGGTAAAGGCTGCAAAGGCTCTATTGTCTTACTGCATGTCTGACTCCTATCGCAGACAGGAGTGGCTGGAGTAAAAGAGAACGATTTGAGCGGTTTTCTCATAACATAAGCAGGTGAGAAAGATGAGCCATTGGTTTTTTATTATTAATCCGACAGCAGGACATCGGAACGGCCTGCGTGTTTGGAAGTCCATTCAAAAAGAATTGATCAAACGAAAGATTGAGCACCGTTCATTTTTAACTGAACATCCGGGACACGCCGAGGTGCTCGCCAGACAGATTTCAACGATACAAGAATATAAGCTGAAGCGCCTGATCGTCATTGGCGGAGACGGAACCATGCATGAAGTTGTCAACGGGCTGAAAGATGTTGACGATATTGAGCTGAGCTTTGTACCGGCGGGCGCGTATAATGATTTTTCGCGAGGATTCTCTATCAAAAAAATCGATCTGATACAGGAAATCAAGAAGGTAAAGCGCCCGTTAACAAGAACCTTTCATTTAGGGAGCGTCAATTTCCTTCAGGATAAATCACAGATTCTTTATTTTATGAATCATATCGGAATCGGGTTTGACGCATATGTCAATAAAAAGGCGATGGAATTTCCGTTGAGACGGGTTTTTCTTTTTCTCCGCCTTCGATTTCTTGTGTATCCGCTTTCTCATTTGCACGCTTCGGCAACCTTTAAGCCGTTTACGTTAGCTTGTACGACGGAGGACGAGACGCGCGAATTTCATGATGTCTGGTTTGCCGTTGTATCCAACCATCCGTTTTACGGGGGAGGCATGAAGGCTGCGCCCCTAGCAAATCCGCGCGAGAAGACATTTGATATCGTAATCGTTGAAAACCAGCCGTTTTTGAAAAAATATTGGCTTTTATGTCTCATGGCATTTGGAAAACATACAAAGATGGATGGCGTTACGATGTTTAAAGCGAAAGACATTACATTTTACACGAAGGACAAAATCCCGTTCCATGCTGACGGAGAAATCATGGGCACTACCCCGTTTCGTCTGGCATCTAGTCCTTCACCCCTAAGGATCAAAACATAAACGTGTTTGAAGGAGAGAGCTTCCGATGGTCAGCATCCGCCGCAGCTTCGAAGCGTATGTCGATGACATGAATATCATTACTGTTCTGATTCCTGCTGAGCAAAAGGAAATCATGACACCGCCGTTTCGGCTTGAGACAGAAACAACAGTTTTTCCTCTGGCTGTCAGGGAGGAATACTCCCTTGAAGCAAAATACAAGTACATCTGCGTATCCGACCATCCTGTGACATTTGGAAAAATCCATTGCGTCAGAGCATCCAGCGGCCACAAAACGGATCTCCAAATTGGCGCGGTCATCCGGACGGCTGCGTTTGATGACGAATTTTATTATGACGGAGAGCTGGGCGCCGTTTATACCGCGGATCATACCGTATTTAAAGTATGGGCGCCTGCTGCAACCTCAGCTGCTGTCAAGCTTTCACACCCCAATAAAAGCGGGCGCACATTCCAAATGACTCGGTTGGAAAAAGGCGTCTATGCCGTTACGGTCACAGGTGACCTTCACGGATATGAGTATTTGTTTTCTATCTGCAACAATTCAGAATGGATGGAAACCGTTGACCCGTATGCAAAGGCTGTGACAGTAAATGGAGAGAAGGGCGTCGTCTTGCGCCAGGATCAAATGAAATGGACTGCTCCTCTTAAACCATTCTCACACCCTGTGGATGCCGTCATCTATGAGACGCATCTTCGCGACTTCTCCATCCATGAAAACAGCGGCATGATAAACAAGGGAAAATACTTAGCGCTGACGGAAACTGATACACAAACCGCAAATGGCAGTTCTTCGGGACTGGCGTATGTAAAAGAGCTTGGTGTTACACATGTGGAGCTTCTGCCGGTGAATGATTTTGCCGGAGTTGATGAAGAGAAGCCGCTTGATGCATACAATTGGGGATATAACCCGCTTCATTTCTTTGCCCCGGAGGGAAGCTATGCCTCAAACCCTCATGATCCTCAAACGAGAAAAACAGAGCTGAAACAAATGATCAATACCCTGCATCAGCACGGTCTGCGAGTCATTCTGGATGTTGTTTTTAACCATGTGTATAATCGCGAGAATTCACCCTTTGAAAAGACAGTGCCCGGTTACTTTTTCCGGCACGACGAATGTGGGATGCCGTCAAACGGCACCGGCGTTGGCAATGATATTGCATCAGAAAGAAGGATGGCGAGAAAGTTTATTGCAGATTGCGTGGTCTATTGGCTTGAAGAATACAATGTCGACGGCTTCCGATTTGATCTCCTCGGCATTTTAGATATTGACACCGTGCTTTATATGAAAGAGAAAGCAACTAAGGCAAAGCCCGGAATCCTGCTTTTTGGAGAAGGGTGGGATCTGGCTACACCGCTGCCGCATGAACAGAAAGCTGCTTTGGCGAACGCGCCAAGAATGCCGGGCATCGGTTTTTTTAATGATATGTTTCGTGACGCTGTAAAAGGGAACACCTTTCACCTTATGGCAGCAGGGTTTGCGCTCGGCAGCGGTGAATCAGCACAAGCTGTGATGCATGGAATTGCCGGGTCTTCCGGATGGAAGGCATTAGCACCGATTGTTCCGGAACCAAGCCAGTCCATCAATTATATCGAATCACACGACAATCACACCTTTTGGGATAAAATGAGCTTCGCGCTTCCTCAAGAAAATGACAGCCGAAAGCGAAGCAGGCAAAGGCTTGCAGCCGCGATTATTTTGCTTGCCCAAGGGGTGCCGTTTATTCACAGCGGCCAGGAATTTTTCCGGACGAAGCAGGGAGTGGAAAACAGCTATCAATCCAGTGACAGCATCAACCAGCTCGACTGGGATCGCCGTGAAACGTTCAAAGAAGATGTTCACTATATCCGCAGGCTGATCACGCTGAGAAAAGCGCATCCTGCATTCCGTCTTAGGTCCGCTGCAGACATCCGGCGCCATCTTGAATGCTTGACGCTAAAAGAACACCTTATCGCATACAGGCTTTATGATCTTGACGAGGTTGACGAATGGAAAGATATCATTGTTATCCATCACGCGAGTCCAGCCTCCGTCGAGTGGAGGCTGCCAAACGACATACCTTATCGGCTTTTATGTGATCCATCAGGATTTCAGGAAGACCCGGCAGAAATCAAGAAAACGGTTGCAGTAAACGGCATCGGAACGGTTATCTTATATTTAGCATCAGATCTTAAGAGTTTTGCTTGACGAAGTTTGTGCTATAGCGCTAAAATTTAAAGGACGGCTATTGATTAGCATATGAGACTCTCAATAGCTGTCTTTTTTATTTTTATACGATTCGTACGAAAAAGGCATTCGCTGGATAGACTAGAAACGATTAGCCTTAATTCTAAAATATTTTAAGAAATGATGGGTTGAACATTGATATGAACTGGTTGGGACAATTACTAGGTAGCGATTGGGAGATCTTCCCCGCCGGAGGAGCTACAGGAGATGCATATTATGCGAAACATAACGGGCAGCAGCTTTTTTTAAAACGTAATAGCTCACCTTTTTTAGCTGTTTTATCCGCCGAAGGCATTGTTCCGAAGCTGGTTTGGACAAAACGGATGGAAAATGGGGACGTCATTACGGCCCAGCACTGGATGACCGGCAGAGAGCTGAAGCCTAAAGACATGAGCGGACGGCCCGTTGCTGAATTGCTTCGTAAAATACACACATCAAAAGCCTTGCTGGACATGCTGAAGAGACTTGGAAAAGAACCGCTGAACCCGGGGGCTCTTTTGTCTCAGCTGAAGCAGGCTGTATTTGCTGTGCAGCAATCTTCGCCGCTGATTCAAGAAGGGATCAAGTATTTGGAAGAACACCTGCATGAAGTGCATTTCGGTGAGAAAGTCGTTTGCCATTGTGATGTCAATCATAATAACTGGCTATTGTCTGAAGACAACCAGCTGTATTTAATTGACTGGGACGGCGCCATGATCGCTGATCCGGCGATGGACCTCGGGCCTTTGCTGTACCACTACGTCGAAAAGCCAGCTTGGGAGAGCTGGCTGAGCATGTACGGCATAGAGCTGACAGAAAGCCTTCGGTTGCGAATGGCTTGGTATGTGTTATCTGAAACAATTACTTTCATTGCCTGGCATAAAGCAAAAGGAAATGATAAGGAATTTCATGATGCAATGGAAGAGCTGCATATCCTCATGAAACGAATTGTTGATTAATCAGGAATACGAATCCATTTGCTCTACCCATTGAGACAGGCTGTTCTGATGCTCTTGTATGTGTGAGTCGATGGATTTGGACGATATTCCTGATTGGCTGTAGCGGTAAACATCTTCAAGCACGTTTTTGAAATTTGAATCAAGCTCGGTGTTTGCCATCAGTGATTTAATCACACGCTCAAGCTGCTCGTACTCTGCGACTGTTCCGCAGCAGTCCAATTGATGGTCAGTCAATATATCCTTCAATAAATGAACTTGATGCTCATAATGTAAACCCATAACGGTACACTTCCCTTCAGTATCATACGGGTTAAATTGTTCAAAACAGAGCGTTTTTATACATGTGAAAGGAGTGTTCCAGCAGACGGGACCCTCTTTTTTTATGCGCTCGGCCTTAAGAGAGATACACTGGAAAAACGAGCTTGCGGGTCTTTTTAATTCATGGTATGTTGTTAGTCGAAATAATAGATAGAGGTGTCAATCATATGAGAATGCGCCACAAGCCTTGGGCTGATGACTTTTTGGCTGAAAACGCAGATATTGCCATCAGCAATCCTGCTGATTATAAAGGGAAATGGAACACAGTGTTTGGCAACGACAATCCGATCCATATCGAGGTCGGTACAGGAAAAGGCCAATTTATTTCTGGTATGGCCAAACAAAATTCCGACATCAATTATATTGGTATTGAGTTATTTAAAAGCGTCATCGTGACAGCCGTCCAAAAAGTAAAAGACAGCGAAGCGCAGAATGTAAAGCTTCTGAATATAGATGCGGACACGCTGACGGATGTGTTTGAGCCGGGGGAAGTGAAACGGGTCTACTTGAACTTTTCTGATCCTTGGCCGAAGAAACGGCATGAAAAACGCCGCCTGACATATTCCCACTTCCTCAAAAAATATGAAGAAGTAATGGGCAAAGGCGGATCGATTCATTTTAAAACGGACAACCGAGGTTTGTTTGAGTACTCTTTGAAGAGCTTCTCTGAGTACGGCCTGCTGCTGACATACGTCAGTCTCGATTTGCATAACAGCAATCTGGAAGGCAATATTATGACAGAATATGAAGAAAAATTCTCTGCACTCGGCCAGCCGATCTATCGGGCTGAGGTTGAATGGAGAACGTAAAGACAGACTCTGACAGGAGTCTGTTTTTTTTATGGACCGTTTGCTACCATGATGACAGGGGGGATGAAAATGGAAACAATGAAAATTGGTAATATCACGTTGACCTGGCTTGACGGAGGCGTGACGCATATGGACGGAGGTGCCATGTTCGGCGTCGTTCCAAAGCCGCTTTGGTCTAAAAAATATCCAGTCAATGAAAAAAACCAGATTGAACTAAGGACAGACCCTATTTTGATTCAAAAGGATGGGCTCAATATCATCGTTGACGCCGGAATTGGGTCCGGCAAGCTGACTGATAAACAAAAACGAAACTATGGCGTGACACAAGAGTCGAATGTGAAACCCTCATTAGCTGCACTCGGATTAACGGTTGCCGATATAGATGTGATCGCAATGACACACCTTCATTTTGATCATGCATGCGGTTTAACGGAATATGAAGGTGAACGGCTCGTCTCTGTCTTTCCGAATGCAGTGATTTATACATCAGCTGTTGAATGGGACGAAATGCGCCATCCGAATATCAGGTCGAAAAATACGTATTGGAAAGAAAATTGGGAGGCTGTAACTGGCCAAGTCAAAACCTTTGAAGACACCTTAACGATCACAGAGGGTATTACAATGCATCACACCGGAGGCCATAGCGACGGACACAGTGTCCTGATATGCGAGGATGCGGGTGAAACTGCCGTACATATGGCAGATCTGATGCCGACACATGCCCACCGCAATCCGCTATGGGTGCTGGCTTACGATGATTATCCGATGACCTCTATCCCGCAAAAGCAGAAATGGCAGGCGTTCGCAGCAGAAAAAGACGCTTGGTTTATTTTTTATCATGATGCCGAGTATCGCGCCCTTCAATGGGAGGAGGACGGAAGCATCAAAAAGTCAGTTAAGCGAATGAAGCAATAGCATATTTTTATGTTTACCCTGCATGTTTTCCGGCTAATAATGCAAACCTAGTACTAATTATACTCAGAAAGGAAGAGGCAGGGTGAAACAATTCAGAGTAACAAACGAAGGAGACATTCAAACAACATTAAGAGGCCTTGAAGTGCTCTCTGTTCCTTTTTTGAACAAAGGTGTTGCTTTTACTGAGGAAGAAAGAAAAGAACTTGGTTTAAAAGGCTTTCTGCCGCCCAAGGTATTAACAATTGATGATCAGGCGAAAAGAGCGTATGAACAATATTCCGCACAGCCTGACGATTTGAGTAAAAATGTCTATTTAACGGCGCTGCACGATCGGAATGAAACGTTGTTTTACCGCCTGTTAAATGACCATTTAGGAGAAATGCTCCCGATTGTCTACACACCGACAGTTGGAACGGCAATTCAGAGATACAGCCATGAATACAGAAAACCACGAGGGCTCTATCTGTCAATCGATGACCCGGACGGTATGAAAGAAGCATTTAAACAGTATAAAGATCAAAGCGATACGATCGATTTAATTGTTGCAACTGATGCAGAAGGAATTTTAGGAATCGGTGACTGGGGCGTCGGAGGAATCGCGATTTCTATTGGCAAGCTGGCGGTTTATACAGCGGCTGCGGGCATTGATCCGAGCAGAGTGCTGGCTGTTGTTTTAGATGCGGGGACAAATCAGGAGAGCCTCTTGAACGATCCGCTTTATGTCGGCAACCAGCATTCCAGAGTGCGCGGGGAACGCTATGACCAATTTATTGACGACTACGTTGCGCTGGCGAGAGAAACATTTCCGAATGCATTACTGCATTGGGAGGATTTCGGGGCGAAAAACGCGCGAAGCATTTTGAAACGCTATAAAGATAAAGTGTGTACCTTCAATGATGATATCCAAGGAACTGGCGCTGTTTCTTTGGCCGCAGTCTTATCCTGTGCAAAAGCGTCTAAAGTTCCGCTGAGGGATCACAGAGTTGTTATATTCGGAGCGGGAACGGCAGGAATTGGAATTGCCGAACAACTGCGGGAAGCATTGGTGCGCGAGGGACTGAGTGAAGAAGAATCATACAAGCGCTTCTGGTGCATAGACAGAAACGGGCTGTTAACAGATGATATGGATCAGCTTCTTGATTTCCAAAAGCCGTATGCTCGTTCGGCTGATGAAGTGAAGGATTATCAGCGGAACGGAGACGGCGGAGGCATTGATCTTCTTGAAGTGGTCCGGCAGGCGAAACCGACGATCCTGATCGGCACATCTACGGTTTCCGGCGCTTTCACTGAAGAAATTGTAAAAGAAATGGCGTCACATGTGAAACGGCCGGCGATTTTGCCAATGTCAAATCCGACAACTCTTTCTGAAGCAAAGCCGGAGGATTTAATCGAATGGACAGAAGGCCGTGCGCTGATCACGACAGGAAGCCCGTTCCCGCCAGTTGAATATAACGGAGTTACGTATCATATCGGGCAGGCGAACAACGCGCTTGTCTTCCCTGGTCTCGGTCTTGGAACGATTGTTACCAAATCAAAATTAATTACCGATGGCATGTTTGAAGCATGTGCTCGGGCAATCGCAGGTATGGTCAATGTCGGGGTGCCTGGCGCGCCGATGCTTCCAAAAGTTGAAGATTTGCGCACTGTTTCGGCAACCGTTGCTGTTGAAGTTGCAAAAACCGCAATGAAGGAAGGCGTCGCTACGGAAGAGCCTGAAGACATTATACAGGCAGTGCAGGAAGCGATGTGGTATCCGGTATACAAACCGATTCGCGCGATATAATAAAAAAGAGCCGCTGCGTAGGCAGCGGCTTCTATTTTTTGCTTGTCCGGTGTTAAGAGGCGATTGTATCAATGACATCAACAATTTCTCCCGTTTTCGCATCCACCATGACTTCATACTGTTCTAATTCTCCGAAAGCTGATCGTGTAATGCCGGTTTTGTATACCTGTACCGTTTCTCCGTTAATATTGTAAGGCTCCGGCTGGGTGTAAATCCATGATCCGTCTATCGGGCCCCGCTGCTTAAAAGCAGACTTTACAATGCGAAGCGCTTTTTCTGAAGAAATATAAGGCTTCATCACATATTGTTTCACAACGACAGCCGTACAAATTCCAAGTCCTGCTCCTAAAAGAAGATGACGCAATTTCAAAATAAAGCACCTCCTGGTTGATCGTACTTTTCATTATACAGAAACAGCCAAATCCTGTTAAGCAATACGCGGCTGATCGAGCAGATTGGGTCAGGGTGCTTGGAAAACTTCATTGTTTCTAATAAAATAAAAGGACTACATAGAAATGAGGGGAAAACATGAATCAAGAAACGAAAGCGCTTTTCCAAACACTGACGCAGCTTCCCGGCGCGCCGGGCAATGAGCATCAGGTTCGTGCTTTTATGAAGCAGGAGCTAGCCAAATATGCCGATGACATCGTTCAGGACAGACTGGGAAGTGTTTTCGGAGTCAGACGAGGCGCAGAGGACACACCGAGAATTATGGTAGCCGGGCACATGGACGAAGTCGGCTTCATGGTGACATCCATTACAGACAACGGGCTGCTCAGATTCCAGACGCTCGGAGGCTGGTGGAGCCAAGTTTTGCTTGCGCAACGGGTTGAAATTCAAACAGATAACGGGCCGGTTCCGGGTGTGATTTCAAGCATACCGCCGCATTTATTGACAGATGCGCAGCGAAACCGTCCGATGGATATCAAAAACATGATGATCGATATTGGAGCGGATGATAAGGAAGACGCCATCAAAATCGGCATTAAACCGGGACAGCAGATTGTGCCTGTTTGTCCGTTTACGACGATGGCGAATGAAAAGAAAATTTTATCAAAAGCATGGGATAACAGATATGGATGCGGCTTAAGCATTGAACTTCTGAAGGAATTACACGGTAAAGAGCTTCCGAATACACTCTATGCGGGTGCAACGGTTCAGGAAGAAGTAGGGCTAAGGGGCGCGCAGACAGCTTCTCATATGATTAAACCGGACTTGTTTTTCGCCCTTGACGCCAGCCCGGCAAACGATATGAGCGGAGACAAAAATGAATTCGGCCAGCTTGGAAAAGGCTTTTTGCTTCGCATTCTTGACAGAACGACAGTCATGCATCGCGGAATGAGGGAATTCGTTCTTGATATGGCTGAAACGCATGATATTCCATATCAATATTTTGTATCCGGCGGGGGAACAGACGCAGGCAAGGTTCATATTTCGAACAGCGGTGTGCCGTCAGCGGTTATCGGAATATGTTCCCGCTATATTCATACAAACGCTTCTATCATTCATATTGATGATTATGCTGCTGCTAAAGAAATGCTCATCAAACTTGTAACAGCCTGCGATAAGCAGACGGTGGATGCGATTAAAGAAAATATGTAGGTTTCATAAAAGCTTGTTGAACGAGCAGTAAGCCCGGATCGACAAGCTTTTTTCTTATTCTGTTTCAAATAGATAGGAAAGAGCCTTAATGGCTTGGTTAACGGTTTCAACCGTAATATTCGCTTTATTGGAAAGCTCTTTTAAAGGATGGTGGAGCGATTCTGGCCGGATGATAATCAGGGGTTTTCCTTTTGCGATCGCATATGATGCATCCATTGCCGTGTTCCACTGTTTGTACTTTTCGCCAAACAGGGCGATCACAAAGTCTGCTTTATTCATCAGGACGGCGGTTCTGAAGTTGTTGATGTCAGAGGCTTTGTCATCCTTTAAAACGGCATTTGGCTGTACGCCCATAATTTCTTCACCAATATTGTCTGAGCGGTCATGATTCTCCATCGGGCCAACAAACGTAATCGGGAGCTTCAGTGATTTTGTTTTCTCTTTAATTTCCTCGCGCCAATTGCTGTGGATTTCTCCTGCTAAATAGACGATAAACTCCATATAAAAATCCCTCCTTATGTATGTCCATCTGTAATTTTCACCCTCATGTACACGATGTTAAACGAAACGAGCTTGATAATGCAAATAAAATATGATAATGATAATGGGAAAGCCAATCTTACATATTCATTCGTTGCATATAAGTGGTTTTGCCTCAAGCAGTTTGGTATGATCCAAATGGACGAGTATCGATAAAAAACATGTAAGAACATAAACAACTGGAGGGATATGAAATGAAAAAAATTGAATCAACTCAAGAGCTGGAAAAAGCGATAAAGGATGATTGGTCTGTATTTATGTTTTCAGCCGATTGGTGCCCGGATTGCCGTTTTGTAGAGCCTTTCCTGCCTGAACTGGAAGCGAATTTCCCTGAATTCACCTACTACTACGTAGACCGTGACAAATTCATTGATACATGTGCAGAGTGGGAAATTTACGGAATCCCAAGCTTTGTGGTGTTTAATGAAGGAAAAGAAGTAAATCGTTTTGTGAGCAAAGACCGCAAAACAAAAGAAGAAATTGAACAGTTTTTAACAGACTCTCTCGCTAAAGCGTAAAGGAGGACATCGGTTTGAAAATGACCTCAAGGAAGCTGTCAGATATACTGAAACAGCGCCTTCAGCACGAGAATCGCTCCTTTCTGTTTGACAGAGAAAAAGACACCCTCCGTGTTGAGGATCAAACGACTAAAAAAGGGATTACGCTCGATTTGCCGCCGATTATTGCAAAATGGGAACTGAAAAAAGACGAAGCCATTGATGAGATCGTGTACTATGTCTCCGAAGCGATGACGGCAATGGAAGGGAAGGCTCAGGAAATGACCGGGAAAGAAACTCGCATTTATCCGGTCATCCGCTCGACTTCCTTCCCGGACAAGTCCAGCGAAGATATTCCGCTCATTTATGACGATCATACCGCAGAGACAAGAATTTATTACGCGCTAGATCTCGGGAAAACCTACCGTTTAATTGACCAGCGCATGCTTGAGAAAGAAAACTGGACAAAAGAGCGGATCAGAGAGACGGCCGCATTTAATCTCCGTTCCCTGCCGACGGTTGTCAAAGAGGATACGGTTGCCGGCAATTACTTTTATTTCTTCAGGGCAAACGACGGATACGACGCAAGCCGGATTTTGAACGAAGCGATCTTAAATGAGTATAAGCAGCATGCAGAAGGTGAGCTGGCGATCTCTGTTCCTCATCAGGACGTTTTGATTCTTGCTGACATCCGGAATGAATCGGGGTATGATATTCTAGGACAAATGTCGATGAGCTTCTTTGCAGGCGGCACCGTCCCGATTACCGCCCTTTCATTTTTGTACAATGAAGGAAAGCTGGAACCGGTGTTTATCCTGGCGAAAAGCCGTCCGAAAAAGGATTAGAAAGGATTTTTACTTATGAACGCTTTTTATAATAAAGAAGGTGTGGGAGACACGCTCCTGATCTCTCTTCAAGATGTGACACGCGAACAATTAGGCTATGAAAAACACGGCAACGTCGTCAAAATTTTCAATAACGAAACAAAAGAAACAACGGGCTTCAACATTTTCAATGCGTCTTCTTACTTGACCATTGATGAAAACGGCCCTGTTGCGCTCTCAGAAACATTCGTGCAAGACGTGAATGAGATTTTAAACAGAAACGGCGTTGAAGAAACATTAGTCGTTGATTTATCTCCGAAGTTTGTTGTGGGGTATGTAGAATCAAAAGAAAAACATCCGAATGCGGATAAATTAAGCGTATGTAAAGTCAACGTAGGAGAAGAAACGCTTCAGATCGTCTGCGGCGCGCCTAACGTTGACCAAGGCCAAAAAGTTGTCGTTGCCAAAGTCGGTGCTGTGATGCCTAGCGGACTTGTCATTAAGGATGCAGAGCTTCGCGGCGTTCCGTCAAGCGGAATGATCTGCTCAGCGAAAGAGCTTGATTTGCCGGATGCCCCTGCTGAAAAAGGCATCCTTGTGTTAGAAGGAGACTATGAGGCGGGAGACGCATTTCAGTTTTAGACTCCCATAAATCCGCCAAAAAAAACGAATCATGTGAAAAGCCGCTAAGCCCTTGTTTAGCGGCTTTGTTTCTGCTGATAGCTTAATCTTTTCTGGGCCGACCAGCAGTGGTATACTAAAAACCGTCCCAGAAAACTATAAGGGAGTTAGAGATAAATTATGAGTTGGCTTCATAAATTTTTTGATTTGTTTTTAGGCGAAAGCGAAGAGGATGCTGAACGGGAGACAAAACCCGCTCAAATTCCGCAGCAACAAGAAGTACATCATCCTGAAGGACAATTAAAAAGATTGGAAGATCCTAAAATATATTATGAATATCCAAAAGGCAAATTCCGTTTTCCAGTCGTGCCTGACGGATACAAAAATCATGACCTGAGAAGGCGCCGCACACCATCGGACGAACCGAAATCCGCGCCTCGTCCAAGTGCTGCACCTTACAGAGAGCGTCCCAGAAATGAAGAAGAGCAGCATACATATCAAGCATCAGAGCCGGCGAAGAAACCGTTTAAACCGACAAATATCCCTTCGCCTGTCTATGGATTCAATCAAAAACCATCTGTTAAAAAGGATGTGCCGAAAAAGCCTTCTGAAACATTGAACGAACCGGATAAATCGGTAAAAGAGAAGGTAACACTGCTGTCAGAAGAGATCGAACGTGAACGCGGCTATCCTGCTTCAGACACACAGGCGCATTCCAAAAAAGAAAGTCCTTTCTTCCCGGATACCCAATTTGAAAAACAGCCTTCTGGCGGTTTAAACAGAAAGGATACGGAGTATGATGAGGCGCTGGCGAAACGGCCAGCCGAGCCGTCAGGTAACAAAGTGTCATTTGAGTCAGGCGTTCAACAGCCGGAAAAAGAGGAGCCTTCCTTCCCAGCTGAACATCCCGAAGAGCAAACACCGCCTGAGATGCTCACAGATACGGCGGCTGAAGGGCTTTCAGACAGTGAAGTAGGTCGCGAAGAGCCTGCAACGGCTGAGGAAGAACAAAGGGAGCAGCAGTCAGAGAAATTTGAAGAGCCTGTTTTCTCCGCTGAACTTGATGAAGAGCAAACAGCTCCTGAATCTCAGACAGAGGCAGTATCTGAGGATGAAAAAGCAAAAGAGCCGTCAGACAGCCCAGTATACAATCATCATGAAAACGCGGCAGAAGGTGCTGAGTCCCCGTTCGTTCAAGAAGAACAAATGGACATTCGTCAGGAAGAGCCTTTATTGACTGATCATGAGTATTCATCAGAGGCTCTGGCTCAAGCAGAAACTGTGGCAAAAGAATCAGAAGAGCCGTCAGACAGCATAATAAATAATCATTATGACATCCTGGGAGAGGCTCAGGAAACGAAGATAGATGTTCAGCCATACAGCCATGCAGAGCCTGAGAAAACTGAACGCTTGGAGCAGGGTTCCAAATCGTTTTCTGCAACCCTTGAAAACCGGCAGGAAATTCGCGCAGACAAACCTCGCGAAGCTTCAGAAGAGCCGAAAAAAAGGCCTGGTGTACAGGAGAAAAGGACCGAACAAAGCGCATCTTCTCAAAAAGGGCCATCCGTTCCTTTTAATGTGATGATGCTGAAAAGAGATACGCATAAACAGCAAAAAGCAGAGGAGCGCCGCGGCAGCTATGTATTTCCGAATGTTGCACTGCTTGATGTCCCGCCAGCGCAGGTTCAAGATGATACTGCGTGGATCGAAGAACAGCGTCAGCTTCTTGATTTAACCTTGAAAAACTTCAATGTCCGCGCCAATGTGGTCCATGTAACCCAGGGTCCGTCTGTCACGAGATTTGAAGTGCATCCTGAACCAGGTGTAAAGGTGAATAAAATCACCAACTTGTCCGATGATATTAAACTCAGTCTCTCAGCGAGAGATATTCGGATTGAAGCGCCGATTCCGGGGAAAAACACGATCGGAATAGAAGTGCCGAACCGCACGAGCAAGGTGGTTGATTTGCGCCAGATGATTCGCAGCTCCGCTTTTAGGACAAGCAAGTCACCGCTCACAGCTGCGCTGGGATTAGATATTTCGGGAAATCCTGTCGTTATCGACTTGAAGAAAATGCCGCATGGCTTGATTGCCGGCGCTACAGGCTCCGGAAAAAGCGTATGCATCAATACAATATTAGTCAGCCTGCTTTATAAAGCTGACCCGAGTGAGGTAAAGGTGCTGCTGATTGATCCGAAAATGGTAGAGCTGGCCCCTTACAATAAAATTCCTCACCTCGTCAGCCCGGTCATTACTGACGCCAAAGCGGCTACCGCTGCTTTAAAATGGGTCGTTGAGGAAATGGAGCGCCGCTATGAGCTTTTTGCCCATTCAGGTGTCCGCGACATTGACCGCTTTAATCAATTAACTGCTGAACACCAAATGGGTGAAAAGCTGCCATATTTAGTTGTCATTATTGATGAGCTTGCAGATTTGATGATGGTGGCTCCAAACGATGTGGAAGAAAGCATTGCGCGGATCGCCCAAAAAGCCAGAGCGTGCGGTATCCATCTTCTCGTCGCAACTCAGCGTCCGTCAGTCGATGTCATTACAGGTCTGATTAAGGCGAATATCCCAACGAGAATCGCCTTTTCTGTCTCAAGCCAGGTTGATTCCCGAACAATTATTGACATAGCCGGTGCAGAAAAGCTTCTCGGAAAAGGAGATATGCTCTTTTTGGAAAACGGCTCGGGAAAACCGGTCCGTCTGCAAGGTAACTTTGTGTCAGACCGGGAAATCGACCGCGTTGTTTCCCACGTCAGAAGCCAAATGCCGCCGACCTATTTATTTGAACAAGAAGAGCTCGTAAGACAAGGATCAGCCCTGAAAGAAGAGGACGAACTGTTTTACGAAGCGTGTGAGTTTGTTGTAGAGCAAAACAGTGCGAGCACTTCAAGCCTGCAAAGAAGATTCAGAATCGGTTACAATCGTGCGGCAAGGCTGATCGACATGATGGAAGCGGAAGGCATGATCTCTGAGGCAAAAGGAAGCAAGCCTCGAGAGGTGCTGATCACAGCAAGTGATTTAATAAACGAATAATATGGGTTCATTTTCACACCAAACATGGTATGATAGTGTTTAGAGCATTTAACAGCTTACAGCAGCTGTGCATAGACAAATCTTGATATCTGGGTTTAATCGGAAAGAAATAACCTGATACTAAACATAACAAAACATATAAAATACGCCGCTAAGGGGGGCTTTTCAGCCGCCGCGGTCGCAAATTGAAATGAGCGTCATATACTGGGGAACAGATAGACGTTTGTTGGAGGTACAATTATGACTGTTTATCATTTTGTTGGAATAAAAGGGACCGGTATGAGTCCGCTTGCCCAAATACTTCATGATAATGGATATACTGTCCAAGGATCGGATATCGAAAAATTTATTTTTACGCAAACAGCGCTTGAAAAAAGAAATATTACGATTCTTCCTTTTAGCGCGGAAAATATTAAACCCGGCATGACAGTCATCGCCGGAAACGCATTCCCAGACACGCATCCTGAAATAGAAAAAGCGATGTCTGAGGGAATTCCGGTGATACGTTATCATAAGTTTTTAGGCGACTACATGAAAAAATTCACGAGTGTTGCCGTTACGGGCGCACACGGCAAAACGTCGACTACGGGTCTGCTGGCTCACGTGATCCAAAACGCAAAACCGACGTCTTTCTTAATCGGAGACGGAACAGGCCAGGGAAATGAAAACAGCGAATACTTTGTGTTTGAAGCGTGCGAATACCGCCGCCATTTCTTAAGCTATCAGCCGGATTATGCGATTATGACGAATATTGATTTTGATCACCCTGATTACTTCTCAAGCATTGACGATGTATTTGACGCTTTCCAAGAGATGGCTCTTCAAGTCAACAAAGGCATTATTGCCTGCGGAGACGATGAGCATCTGCCGAAAATCCATGCGAACGTCCCGGTTGTGTATTACGGCACGGGGGAAGAAAATGATTTTCAAGCCAGAAACATCGTAAAAAGCACGGAAGGGACAACTTTTGATGTCTTTGTCCGCAATACGTTCTATGATACGTTTTATATTCCTGCGTACGGCCACCACAATGTATTAAACTCATTGGCGGTCATTGCGTTATGCCATTATGAAGAAATTGATTCCAGCATCATTAAGCATGCTCTCAAATCCTTTGGGGGCGTCAAACGCAGATTCAATGAGAAGCAGCTTGGGGATCAAGTGCTGATCGATGACTATGCTCATCATCCGACAGAAATAAAAGTGACAATTGAGGCGGCAAGACAGAAATATCCTGATCGGGAAATTGTCGCGGTATTTCAGCCTCATACATTTACACGGACGCAGCAGTTTCTTGACGAATTTGCAGAAAGCCTGAGCGGCGCTGACTGTGTGTATTTATGCGATATTTTCGGCTCAGCCCGTGAGAATGCCGGAAAGCTGACGATCGGTGATCTCCAGGGAAAAATTCATAATGCCAAGCTGATTGAAGAAGATGACACATCTGTTTTAAAAGCTCATGATAAAGCCGTTCTCATCTTTATGGGAGCAGGAGATATCCAAAAATATATGAGAGCCTACGAAAACGTCATGGCATAATAAAAAGCAGTGATCTCACTGCTTTTTATTTATCTGATGGGAAAGCTTATTAAAGGATTTTCTTACATAACGGAGAATAGTATGTATACAGCCCAGTACACATGTTTATGATTGAAGAAAACGGGTAAACAGCAGTATATCCTGCAGCAAGGAGGTTTGAGATGATTATTATTCTTTATTTGAGCGTTGCACTCATCGCAGTTGCATTTCTCGTATTAGTGATCTACTTGTCTAAAACATTTAAGTCACTGCAGCTGACACTAAAAAACGTCGCATCCACTCTTGAAGGGCTGGAGGGACAAATGAAGGGCATCACAACTGAAACAGCCGAGCTTTTACATAAGACCAACCGCCTGGCTGAAGATATTCAGGAAAAATCAGAAAAGCTGAATACGGTCGTTCATGCTGTTCAAGGAGTGGGAGCTTCTGTACAGCAGTTCAATACATCCATGAAACAAGCGGCAGGGTCTGTATCGGCATCAGTTAGAGAAAATCAAGATAAGATCAATCAAGTTGTCACATGGAGTCAAGCAGCAATGGAAATTTGGGAGAAATGGAAGCAAAAGAAAAAATCAGCCCTGTAAGAGAAAAAAATACTAAGAGGAGGAATAATGATGAGCAAAGATGGAATTAATAGTAAAGATTTTTTAATCGGAACTTTAATCGGGGGAATCATCGGTGCCACTACAGCTCTTTTTCTAGCGCCTAAATCAGGCAAAGAACTTCGCGACGATCTCGGCAGCCAAGCTGTTGCTTTACGGGACAAAACTGATAAAATGACGGCAGATGCGAAGGAAAAAGGCACGCAATATGTCAGCATCGCAAAAGACAAAACTTCCAACATCACACAGCTTGTAGCGGATCAGTCTGGGCAGATCATGAACAAGGTAAAGGATTTAAGAGACCGTTCCAAATCTGACAAAACGGATTCATCGACTGCAATGCAAGATATGAGGGAAGAAGCGATGCAGGCGGCTGATGAAACAAAAGATCAAGTCCTCCAGACGAAAGAAGATGTAAAAGACGAACTGAAAGATGCACAAAAACAGGCTGAGCAGTTGAATCGCTGAGCAGGGAAGGAAGAGCTTGAGTCATGGCTAAACAGCTTATTCAATCTGAGGAAGAATTTAAACGGATTGCAGAACAGGAAGGCGTTTTCGTCTTCTTTAAACACAGCACCACATGCCCGATCAGCCAGGCAGCATTTCATGAGTTTGATGCCTTTGCAAATCAGCATGAGGATGTGCCGGCTTACTATCTTCAAGTACAAGAAGCCCGGCCGCTGTCCAATTTCATTGCAGAAACATATGGGGTCAAGCATGAAAGCCCTCAGATATTCATCATCCAGAACGGTGAAGTGAAATGGCATACCTCACATTCACAAATTACAGAAGCCGCTATTGAGCAGCATTTGTCATAGAAAAAAGCGCCCAGATATCATCTGGCGCTTTTTTTTGTAAAAAACCCTTGAACATTGCCCTCACATCATGTAGGATAGCTTCATAGATTACTTTATCACTTAAAAGCGTTTGGGTAATAAAGTAGAGTTTTTATAAAATTTTTTGTATTTCAGTATTTCCATTTGGAATTACTTATAGTAAGATGCATGATAACTACAAAATAAAAAATGAATGTGCAGGGAAAGGATGAAAAAAAATGAGCAACACAGAGTTAGAGCTTTTAAGGCAGAAAGCAGACGAATTAAACCTACAAATTTTAAAACTAATCAACGAACGCGGAAATGTTGTAAAAGAGATCGGTAAAGCGAAGGAAGCACAGGGTGTCAACCGATTTGACCCTGTCAGAGAACGCACAATGCTGAACAATATCATTGAAAACAATGACGGGCCGTTCGAAAATTCAACCATCCAGCACATTTTTAAAGAGATATTCAAAGCCGGTTTAGAGCTTCAGGAAGAAGATCACAGCAAAGCGCTGCTTGTCTCCCGCAAGAAAAAACCTGAAGATACAATTGTTGATATCAAAGGCGAAAAAATCGGAGACGGCCAGCAAAGATTCATTGTCGGCCCATGTGCGGTAGAGAGCTATGAGCAGGTAGCTGAAGTCGCTGCAGCTGCGAAAAAACAAGGGATTAAAATTTTGCGCGGTGGAGCCTTTAAGCCTCGTACGAGCCCATACGATTTCCAAGGGCTTGGTGTTGAAGGCCTTCAAATTTTAAAACGTGTAGCGGATGAATTTGATCTGGCGGTTATCAGTGAAATCGTAACTCCGGCTCATATCGAAGAAGCGCTGGACTACATTGATGTCATTCAAATCGGAGCGCGCAACATGCAAAACTTCGAATTGCTGAAGGCGGCCGGCGCAGTGAAAAAGCCAGTGCTTCTGAAACGTGGTCTTGCTGCAACGATCTCTGAATTCATCAATGCTGCTGAATACATCATGTCACAAGGAAATGACCAAATTATCCTTTGTGAGCGCGGAATCAGAACATATGAAACAGCAACGAGAAACACGCTGGATATTTCAGCTGTGCCGATTTTGAAACAAGAAACGCATTTGCCAGTCTTTGTTGATGTTACGCATTCAACAGGCCGCCGTGACCTCTTGCTTCCGACAGCTAAAGCCGCTTTAGCGATCGGTGCAGATGGCGTAATGGCTGAGGTTCACCCTGATCCGTCAGTCGCACTTTCTGACTCTGCTCAGCAAATGGCGATTCCTGAATTCGAAAAATGGCTGAATGAACTGAAGCCAATGGTGAAAGTCAACGCTTAATTGAACAATCCAAAAGGCCGCGCCTGCGGCCTTTTTTTATGCTTTCTCGTTTATTTAGTTATAAAAACCAAGTATACGTTTTCATCATCTATAAAAACGTGTATAATTTCATGAGAAGTAATTAAATTTGATGAATAATGAAAAATAATGTACACTACTGACTTACGCTTACAAATCATAAACGACATAAATTCGGACATTATGACATTTCTCTACATAAAGTGTTTATGCTATAGATAAGGATAAGTGTATCCAGTAAAAGGAGTGGTTTTAGGATGAGCAATATTACGATCTACGATGTAGCGAGAGAAGCTAATGTAAGCATGGCAACCGTTTCCCGTGTCGTGAACGGCAACCCGAATGTAAAACCGACAACGCGGAAAAAAGTCTTGGAAGCCATTGAACGTCTCGGTTACCGTCCAAACGCGGTGGCAAGAGGGCTGGCAAGTAAAAAAACAACAACTGTAGGTGTCATCATTCCCGATATCTCAAGCATTTTCTATTCAGAGCTTGCACGCGGAATTGAAGATATCGCGACAATGTATAAATACAATATTATTTTGAGCAACTCTGACCAAAACATGGAGAAAGAGCTGCACTTGTTAAACACAATGCTCGGCAAACAAGTGGACGGCATCGTGTTTATGGGCGGAAACATTACGGACGAGCATGTGGCGGAATTTAAGCGTTCCCCAGTGCCGATCGTACTTGCTGCTTCTGTAGAAGAGCAGGAGGAAACACCGTCAGTCGCTATCGATTACGAACAGGCGATTTATGATGCCGTGAAGCTTTTGGTTGATAAAGGACATACAGACATCGCGTTCGTTTCCGGACCAATGGCAGAACCGATCAACCGTTCGAAAAAACTCCAAGGCTACAAACGTGCGCTTGAAGAAGCGAACCTTCCGTTTAATGAACAATTTGTAGCTGAAGGGGATTACACATATGATTCCGGACTCGAAGCACTGCAGCATCTGATGAGCCTGGATAAAAAACCGACAGCCATTCTTTCTGCAACTGATGAAATGGCACTGGGCATTATCCATGCTGCTCAGGATCAGGGCTTATCCATTCCGGAGGATCTCGACATTATCGGTTTTGATAATACAAGATTAAGCCTTATGGTTCGCCCGCAGCTTTCAACAGTTGTTCAGCCGACATATGATATTGGCGCCGTTGCGATGAGACTGCTGACGAAGCTCATGAATAAAGAGCCGGTTGAAGAGCATATCGTCGAACTGCCGCACCGTATAGAGCTAAGAAAGTCAACCAAGTCATAAGAAAAACAAAGAGCAAGCTTCACCTTTATGGTGAATTCTTGCTTTTTTCATGGGGAGAAATGATGAAACGTTTTGATTATCTTACACCTGTTGGATTTGTGTTAGGAACGATTATTATTGTTATTGGGATTATTTCGGGATCGGGAGTAAGCGGTTTCCGCTCTTTTCTTGATCTGACCTCTTTCTTCATCGTAACAGGGGGACTTTGCGCGGCTGTTTTTATCAGTTTTCCACCAAGAGAGCTGAAAAAAGCGCCCTCTGTGTTAAAGCAGGCATTCATCCGCCAGGAAGACAATGTGAAAGATCTTGTGAAAACCTTTGTCTCCCTTTCCGATCACGCGCGAAAACACGGGCTTTTATCATTGGATGATCAGGCTCGGGAAATCAAAGATCCATTCTTGAAAAAAGGGCTGCTTTTAGCGATTGACGGCTGGGATGAAGAAACGATTCGGCTCGTCATGGATTCAGAAATCGCAGCAATGGAGGAACAGCACCGAAAAGGGCGGCGAGTTTTTGAAAAAGCGGGAGAATTCGCTCCGGCGTGGGGAATGATCGGAACACTCGTCGGGCTTGTGCTGATGCTCAAAAACTTAAACGACCCGCATATGCTCGGACCAAACATGGCCATTGCGCTTCTGACGACTTTATATGGTTCATTACTGGCAAATATGGTCTTCAACCCGATCGCGGCTAAGCTTGAAGAGAAAACAGAAAGTGAAATTTTCATCAAGCAGGTAATGGTGGAAGGGATTATCGGTGTTCAATCCGGAAAAAACCCGCGCAACCTTGAAAGCCAGCTGGTCGTTTTCAGCTCACGGGAAGAATGGCAGAAGCAGCCAAAACAAGTAAAAACAAAAAAGGGATCTGTACATGAAGCTTAGAAGAGAACGTTTTGAAAGAAGGAATGGAAGCGGAAAAAACAGTCAATCTTCATCCAGCTGGATGGTAACCTTTACAGATTTGATCACCTTGATCCTTGTGTTCTTTATTTTACTCTTTTCGATGTCCCAAATTGATCTGCAAAAATTCAAAGCGGCAGTGGACTCAATCCAGAAGGAAGGCAACGGGCTTCAGCCGGACCAAACATCCATAGAAAAAAAAGAATATATCCCCACCTGATACGAAGAAGCAAGAGGATCAGCAGGATCAGCTTCTCAAGAAAGTAAATACATATATAAAAGACAATCATTTGAAGGCCCAAATGACAGCCAAACGGGATGAACGCGGTGTCGTGCTCGTTCTTCAGGAGGCTGTGCTGTTTGATACAGGTGAGGCAAAGGTGCTGAAAAATGCCGAAACACTTCTTCACCAAATTGCCGTTCTTCTTCAAACAATTCCAAATGACATTCAGGTGGAGGGGCATACAGACAGCCGAAACATTTCGACATACCGATACCCGTCGAACTGGGAGCTATCAGCAGCACGGGCAAGTGGAGTGATTCAATACTTCACGTCAAAAGAGAAGCTTCCCTCCAAGCGCTTTATTGCTGTCGGTTATGCGGATACAAAGCCGGTGAAGGATAACAAGACAAATGAACACATGAAGGAAAATCGGCGTGTGGAAATAGTGATCAAAAAATCAAAAACGACCTCTTCGTAAAGGTCGTTTTTTACTTTGTTCTTTGCTGTTCAGAACGTATCGCATATAATGCTTTGCTGACAGTTTGGGCATTTTTTTCTGTAATTTCAGGCTTGCGGGGAATCGGAGGATATAAATCAGCCGGATCGCTCCAGCTCGACGGAAGGGCCACGGGGCATTGTTTTTGCCATTTAGCAATCCATTCCGGCGGGATCTCGTGTCCCGGGTCAATTCCCTTCATTTCAAGCCATATTCTGGCCCAGGCGCGGGGCACGACACGCCAAATATCATATCCGCCGCCTCCGACTGCAATCCATTTCCCTCCGCAATATTGATGAGCCAAAGTGTGTGCAAGACGGGGGATTTCTTCGTATATATTGATTGTTGCTGATAAATGCGTCAGCGGGTCGTAGTAATGGGCATCGGCGCCGTTTTGGCTGATAATGACATCAGGCTCGAAATACGCGGCGACTTCTGAAGCTGCTGTCCGGTAAGCCTCAAGAAAAGAATCATCCTCTGTAAAAGCGTCAAGCGGGATATTAAAGGAATAGCCATATCCTTTTCCGCTGCCTTTTTCTTGGATCTGGCCGGTTACAGGGAATAAATACCTTCCTGTTTCATGAATGGACAGCGTGCATACGTCAGGATTATCGTAAAATGTAAATTGCACACCGTCCCCGTGGTGGGCGTCCGTATCAATATAAAGCACTCTGGCGCTATATTTTTTCTGGATATATTGAATCGCCACAGCGCTGTCGTTGTATATGCAGAATCCTGATGCTCTCCCGCGAAAGCCATGATGAAGCCCTCCACCAAGGTTTGCCGCATGCAGGGCTTGTCCTGACATGACCCAGTCTGCGGCCGTTAAAGTGCCGCCGACCAAGAGGGATGCCGCTTCGTGCATGCCGGCAAAGACGGGTGTGTCTTCAGTGCCGAGCCCGTAGCTTTCTCCTTCTTCAGCGGGAAGCTTTCCGGCGCCCGCAAGCTTTACGGCCTGAATGTAATCGTCCGTGTGGACAAGGGAAAGCTCCTCTTCTGAAGCGAGTCTGGGGGTGACAATGTCTCCATCATCAAAGGCATTGATCATCTTAAGCAAATCATATGTTAACAGAACCCGCTGCTGATTAAAGGGATGCTCCTGATGAAACATATAGGTTTGGTAGGATGGAGAATAGATAAATACACTGTCTCTCATAGCAGATCCCTTTGCTCTGACGGCCATACGACGTGGTGTCCATTTCTTTGTAATGCCTGCAAAAACGGCAGCGGATTCATCGTTTTTACACGGAAGACAAGCACTTTTACACCGGGATCGTCATGCGGATAAACAAGCACGCTTAATATTTTCACTTGAAGGTCTTGGCAAAGACTGCTGATCTCAGCGAGGCTTTTGGTGATGTCGTTTACTTTTATCTCAATTTGCGATCCCGGCTGGTCAGCGCCTGTCAATTTGACAAACGTCCGCAGCAAATCGGTTTTTGTTAAAATGCCTATTAATTTTTGATGGTGTACCACTGGAAGGCAGCCGATGCCATGCTCGTAGAACACGGCTGATATTTCTTCGACAAAATCTAACGGATGGGCGCAGACAACATCTTTTTTCATAATTGAATCTACGCTTCGTGTGAGAAATAGGCTTCGTTTGTTTTCTTCAAAAATACTCGGGCTGGCCTGTTTCATGTCTCTGTCTGTAATCATGCCGATCACGTGTCGTTCTTCATCTACAACAGGCAGATGCCTGATATGGAATTCCTTCAATTTGCATATTGCTGTTTCAAGCGTATCCGTCTTCGTTAATGTAATGACATCTCTTTTCATGATTTGCTCAACAATCATTATTTTTTCCCCTTTGTCAGTGTCAGTTAATACATATAACGATGATAAAAACGGAGCCTGTCAAATTGCTCAATTGATTCTTGGCTGACGTTTTTTCCAATGCGGGCCATCAGACAGTTTGCAGGGTGGGAGCTGATCTCCGGCTCATCCGTTGCAAACCAGACCAATCCGCCTGCATTCATCATCTTTTCCATGATCTTTCTGTATTCCCACACATCTTTTTTCATCCCTTTTAAATCCCAATGCCAGTAATATTCTGTCGTCATCACAATGTAGTTTTCCATTTGTTCATCCATCATGCTGACGGTCAGGAGCGTCTTTCCGACAGCGCATCCCCGATAGTCCGGCGCTACTTCGATGGCTCCGAGCTCAATCAAATCCTCCATATTTCCTTCAGACCATCTTTCGAGCGGGTCAGGATATAAATACGTGACATAGCCGACAATGGTTCGGCCGTCTCTGGCAATAATAATGCGCCCTTCGGGAAGGCCTGCAATGTCGACTAGCGCTTCATGCTGCTCGCGAGGCGGACGAAATGCGGTTAAATCTTTATGAAACTCATAACCTGCCAAATCCTCTGGAGAGACAGGCCCTTCTATCAGTAAAGAGCCGGTTGCTGTTTTGATGTTTGCTGAATGGTATGTTTTATGATGTTCCACTAATTCACCGTCCCATCAATTCTTATAAAAATACATGCCTTCTTTAAGAATACCAAATTATAAAGCGTTTTCAACATGGTTTATATTTTAAAAATTGAGAAGAATATGAATATATACTATAATAATTGTGACAACTTCAGCAAAGGGGGATGTTTGGGCATGAATTTGAAAGCGTTACCAGCAATAGAGGGGGATCATAACTTAAAAAACTATGAAGAAACGTACCGGCATTTTGATTGGGCCGAGGCAGAGAAACATTTCTCTTGGCATGAGACAGGGAAACTGAATGCGGCGTATGAAGCGATTGACCGCCATGCCGAATCGTTTCGAAAAAACAAAGTAGCGCTTTATTATAAAGACGCAAAAAGGGATGAAAAATACACATTTAAAGAAATGAAGGAAGAATCAAACAGAGCCGGGAATGTGCTGAGACGGTATGGAAATGTGGAAAAAGGGGACCGCGTTTTTATTTTTATGCCGAGATCACCCGAGCTTTATTTTATTATGCTTGGCGCAATCAAAATTGGCGCCATCGCCGGGCCGCTGTTCGAAGCATTTATGGAGGGAGCGGTGAAAGACCGGCTTGAAAACAGTGAGGCAAAGGTTGTTGTCACAACACCTGAGCTGCTGGAGAGAATACCGGTAGACAAACTGCCTCACTTGCAGCATGTCTTCGTAGTCGGGGGAGAGGCTGAGAGCGGCACGAATATCATCAATTATGATGAAGCAGCGAAACAGGAAAGCACAAGACTGGATATCGAATGGATGGATAAAAAAGACGGCTTTCTGCTTCACTATACATCAGGTTCCACTGGTACGCCAAAGGGCGTGCTGCATGTCCATGAAGCGATGATTCAGCAATATCAAACAGGAAAGTGGGTCCTTGATTTAAAGGAAGAAGACATTTATTGGTGCACGGCTGATCCAGGCTGGGTGACAGGTACGGTATATGGCATTTTTGCACCGTGGTTGAACGGAGCGACAAATGTCATCGTCGGCGGACGTTTCAGCCCGGAAAGCTGGTATGGAACGATTGAACAGCTTGGCGTCAATGTCTGGTATAGCGCGCCGACCGCTTTTCGGATGCTGATGGGAGCGGGAGATGAAATGGCTGCGAAATATGATCTAACTTCACTACGGCATGTGCTCAGTGTCGGTGAGCCGCTAAATCCGGAAGTCATCAGATGGGGACATAAAGTTTTTAACAAACGAATTCATGATACATGGTGGATGACCGAAACGGGCAGTCAGCTCATCTGCAACTATCCTTGCATGGATATTAAACCGGGTTCAATGGGTAAGCCGATTCCAGGAGTGGAGGCAGCGATCGTTGACAATCAAGGCAACGAGCTACCGCCATACCGAATGGGCAATCTCGCCATCAAAAAGGGCTGGCCTTCCATGATGCATACCATTTGGAATAACGCTGAAAAGTATGAATCGTATTTCATGCCGGGCGGTTGGTATGTGTCTGGGGATTCTGCTTACATGGATGAAGAGGGATACTTTTGGTTCCAAGGCAGAGTTGATGACGTCATCATGACTTCCGGTGAGCGCGTCGGCCCATTTGAAGTGGAAAGCAAGCTTGTCGAACATCCGGCTATTGCAGAAGCAGGCGTAATCGGAAAGCCTGACCCGGTGCGTGGAGAAATCATTAAAGCCTTTATTGCACTCAGGGAAGGATTTGAGCCGTCTGATAAACTGAAAGAAGAGATCCGCCTATTTGTAAAGCAGGGTCTTGCAGCCCATGCGGCTCCGCGTGAGATCGAATTTAAAGATAAGCTTCCGAAAACCCGAAGCGGAAAGATCATGAGGCGCGTGCTGAAGGCATGGGAGCTTAATCTGCCTGCTGGAGATCTGTCAACAATGGAGGATTAAAAGGCGGCGTTGACACAGGATTTTATTTATGTTAAAAATGATATAGCTTCATATGAAAAGGTAAAGATTGAGACAAGTAGAATATCCTTACGTTCCAGAGAGCTGATGGCCGGTGAAAATCAGCACAGATGGGTATATCGAATACACTCATGAACCGCTTTTGCAAACAAAGCCGGCCAGGCTTTCAGTAGTGAAAGAACGGACCTGATCCGTTATCAGGCAAAGTGATAAGACGAATGTTTGCATTCTCTTATTAGTAGGGTGGTACCGCGATAATCAATCGTCCCTTCGTGTAAACGAAGGGGCGTTTTTTATTTTAATCAAAAAAGGAGCTTTATCTTATGACTAACTTACTTGAAGACTTATCCTTCCGCGGATTGATTCAGCAAATGACAGATGAAGAAGGGTTAAATAAACAGCTGAATGAAGAAAAAATCCGCTTGTACTCAGGCTTTGACCCGACAGCAGACAGCTTGCATATCGGACACCTGCTGCCTATTTTAACACTTCGCCGTTTTCAGCTTGCAGGGCACCATCCGATTGCGCTTGTGGGCGGCGCGACGGGCCTCATCGGTGATCCAAGCGGAAAAAAAGCAGAGCGTACATTAAACACTGCTGACATCGTATCCGAATGGTCCCAAAAAATCAAAAACCAGCTGTCCAGATTTCTAGATTTTGAAGCAGCAGAAAACCCAGCTGTCATCGCGAACAACTTTGACTGGATCGGCAAAATGAATGTGATCGATTTCCTTCGAGACGTTGGTAAAAATTTCGGCATCAATTACATGCTGGCAAAAGATACGGTCAGCTCAAGAATTGAATCCGGCATCTCGTACACAGAATTCAGCTACATGATTCTTCAATCTTATGATTTCTTAAATCTTTACAGAGACAAAAACTGTAAACTGCAAATCGGCGGAAGCGATCAGTGGGGCAATATCACAGCGGGTCTTGAACTGATCAGAAAATCAGAAGAAGAAGGAGCAAAAGCGTTCGGCCTAACGATTCCGCTTGTCACAAAAGCAGACGGCACGAAGTTCGGAAAAACGGAAGGCGGCGCGATCTGGCTTGATAAAGAAAAAACATCGCCATATGAATTCTATCAATTCTGGATCAACACAGACGACCGTGACGTTGTCAAATACTTGAAATACTTTACGTTCCTTTCAAAAGAGGAAATTGAAGCATACGCTGAAAAAACAGAAACGGCGCCAGAAAAACGTGAAGCACAAAAACGCCTGGCAGAAGAAGTGACATCACTAGTTCACGGACGCGAGGCGCTGGAGCAAGCCATCAACATCTCCCAAGCGCTGTTCAGCGGCAATATTAAAGAGCTTTCTGCTCAAGACGTAAAAGTAGGCTTTAAAGATGTTCCTTCTATGGAAGCTGACAGCACCCAAGAGCTTTCACTTGTAGATGTGTTGGTGCAATCTAAATTATCTCCTTCTAAACGCCAAGCGCGTGAAGACATTCAAAACGGAGCTGTTTACATTAACGGTGAACGCCAGACGGAAATAAATTATACCCTATCAGCTGAAGACCGTATCGAAAATCAATTTACTGTTATGCGCCGCGGGAAGAAAAAATACTTCCTTGTGACGTATAAATAAGAAAAAGATCCTTTGCCACTGAAGGCAAAGGATCTTTTTGTTTACCGCATAGGAATGAAAGGAAAAGAGTATATTAGATAGGGCAAACACGACCAATCACCACCTTTTAAATGAAAGGAGCGCTAAAGCGTGAATCTCATGTGTACGATTGCAAAAGAACGGCTGCAGCGGGATTATTGGGAGCAGCAGGCGCAGGATAGTGTTGGCCAGCAAGAGGCAAAAGACAAAATAGACGATAAAAAAACCCCGACCGCATAGCGGCAGGGGTTTTTAAAACGATTAACGAGAGTAGAACTCAACGATAAGCGCTTCGTTAATTTCCGGAGCAAGTTCAGAACGCTCAGGAAGACGAGTGAAAGTACCTTCAAGCTTTTCAGCGTCGAAAGTAAGGTATTCAGGAACGAAGTTGTTCACTTCAACAGATTCTTTGATGATAGAAAGGTTTCTTGATTTTTCGCGAACACCGATTGTTTGACCAGGTTTCACTAGGTAAGACGGGATATCAACGCGGCTTCCGTCTACAAGAATGTGACCGTGGTTAACCAATTGGCGAGCTTGACGGCGAGTACGTGCTAAACCTAGCTTGTACACAACGTTATCAAGACGAGAATCTAAAAGAATCATGAAGTTTTCACCGTGTTTACCAGCTAGTTTGCCAGCTTTGTCAAACAAAGTGCGGAATTGACGTTCGTTTACACCGTACATGTGACGAAGCTTTTGCTTTTCTTGCAATTGCAAACCGTATTCTGATAATTTTTTACGTTGTCCTGGGCCGTGTGGACCTGGAGCGTAAGGGCGTTTTTCTAATTCTTTTCCTGTACCGCTAAGAGAGATTCCTAGACGGCGAGACAGTTTCCAAGATGGACCTGTATAGCGAGCCATAATGTGACTCCTCCTTTGGTTTTATTTTTGTGGAAAATAAAAACCGTCTGCTCTATTCGACCATGCACATTTTGTTTTCATGTATCCTCGCTCCAGCAGCAGAGAGTTACACGATACACCTTATTGATAAGGAACAAAATGAAAACATAGAAGCTGAACAAAAAGGCTGCAATATTTCACACAAAGGTCATTATATAATTTATTTGTTTTGAAGTCAACCATTCCTCCATTATTGCTTCACCGTTTATGATATAATAAACAAAAATTAGTGGTAAACTTTTAGGTGATAAAAACATGGTAGAACAAACTAAAGATCAATTATCCGCCTTTCATTATCATATGCTCGATTTTTTATTAACCAAATCTGAAAAAGTCACATTCACCGACTCTTTAATATGGCTGACTTCGGCTATTCAAACCTATTTTTCAACCCTTTGTGTTTCGCTTACACCGTCATCATCAGACTTTGTGACAAAACTGGCAGATGGTGAAGCGCGTTTTTCCGCTTCAAAAATAAACGCTTCATGTTATCTGATTGAGGACGGCTCCGGCAGGCGTTTCCATCTTGCGTGCAGGCAGGATGAAGAGATTCCTGAAGGGCTTCCGGACGTGGTTGCTTCATTTTTAAACCAGTCGATGAAACAGGAAAGACTCTATAACAAAACGATCTACCAAAAAAAGATATACAAAATGACGGAGCTGTTCCATTCACTGCTTGATCAGACAGATGTGCTGAAGCAGCTTTTAGAAAGCTTGACCAGCACATTTTCTCTTTTTGAGTTTTCTTTATTTATATCGCACGATCAAGACCAATGTTTAGGGATTCCTGCAAAAGAGCTGTATATGGAAGGGGAAAAATCCGATTCCTTTGCGCTCAAAGTGTATTTGTCCGGGGACATTTTGCGGAAAAATGAATCTGCCGCCTATATTCCGATCAAAGGACAGCAGGGCACATACGGGGTGTTGAAGGCTGAGGGAACGGGTGACAGCTTTCTTACTGATGCCTGCCTTGATGAAATGTCGCTGTTAGCAAACGCCGCGGGAAAAGCGTTTGAAAATGCCCAGCTCTACGAACAATCCAAAGCAAGCATCGCAAATTTGGAATTGATTAATGAAACATCACGCCGCCTGAATCAGCGGCTGACACTGACTGATACAATGAATGATCTGGCTGTGAGAATGGCAGAATCGTTTCAGGCAGAAGAAGTGGGATTTTTTCATATAGACCATTTTGAAAACCTAACATTGCTCCCAGGCAGCACAGCATTTTTTAAAGAAGCGAAGCCGTCAGATTTTTATAATGAGCTGAAAGAAAAGCTGTATGAAGGTGAAAAAGGGGTTTTCATCGGGAATGGCCAGTCTGTTTTTGGGAAGGCGGGGTACGGCTCGCTGATGGCTGCTCCGATGATTCAAAACGACCGGCTTCTAGGTTTTGCGGTTTTATTGAAACAGGAGCTGTACGCTTTTACATTTGAAATGTACAAGCTGTTTCAGGCGCTGATTCATCACGCGACACTGGCTGTAACCAATTCAATGCTCCGCGACCGCCTTGAGCATCTCGTGAAAACAGATCAGCTGACTGAACTGTATTCACGAGCGTATTTAGATGAAAAAATTCAATACAGCATGAAAATCCACCAAAAGGGTGTTTTTATTCTTGTTGATATTGATAATTTTAAGAATGTAAATGATACGTACGGCCATCAGACTGGGGACGAGATTTTAATTCAAGTCGCTTCAGTGATTAAAAGCAACATCCGAAAGCATGATGTCGGTGCCCGCTGGGGAGGCGAGGAGCTGGCGATTTATTTGCCAAATGTGCCGGTTGCAGTGGGGAAACGGATTACCGAGCGACTGGTTTATGCGGTCAGAAAAAATACGAAACCCGAGGTAACCATTTCCTGCGGTATATCCTGCTGGACGACAGAAACAAAAAAGTCGCTGAAAGAGCTTGTGCATGAGGCAGATGAAGCGCTCTACAGCGCGAAACGGAGCGGGAAAAACCGTTTGATGATTCATGACTCAATAAAATAAAAAAAGCCCAAAACGATATCAGTTTTGGGCTTTTATATTACTGAGCTAACGCTTTTTCTAGCGTTTCGGCAAATTGAGTTAAGTATTTTTCATCAATTTCGTCGAAACGGTTTTTCACTGGGCTGTCGATGTCCAAGACGCCGACAATTTTTCCGTCTACACGAATCGGAAGCACAATTTCTGATTGAGACGCTGCATCGCAGGCGATATGTCCAGGAAACGCGTTTACATCCTCAACACGTTCCACTTTTCCGTTTGCGTACGCTGTGCCGCAAACCCCTCTGCCGAAAGGAATCCGAACACATGCCGGCAGGCCTTGGAACGGACCTAACACAAGCTGTCCATCCTCTTCTTTGGCAAAATAGAAACCCGCCCAGTTGACTTCAGGCAGCGAATGATACAGCAGCGCTGAGGCATTTGCATAGTTAGCTATTTGGTCTGTTTCGTCTTCGGTCATGGCTTCGAGCTGTTTTAGCAGAAGCTGATAGTCTTTTTCTTTATCTCCAGATTGTTTTTCGACATGGAACATGGAAAACCCTCACTTTTTCTATAATATAAAACAAAGTTCCGGCTTTTCTGCCGGCATTTGTCGATAAGTTCTTACAGGAACAGCGGCTTTCTGCTTGAATAGTATCAAGAGGAAGGAGTGAGCCGTATGAAAGTAAGCACCAAAGACAAAATTATTGAATCTGCTGTCATGCTTTTTAACCAAAAAGGATTTTCTGGCACGTCTGTCCGTGAAATCGCAAAGTCAGCTGATGTAAATGTTGCGCACATCTCCTACTATTTTAAAGGCAAAGGAGGCTTGATGGAACACTTAGTTTCAGAGTTTTACGAAGGCTACAGCAAAACGCTTGAAACAGCGGCAAGCAATATCTCTTCTCAAAGCACGCAGGAACATCTTCTTCAATTGGTTTTCGATATTTTATCCTATCAGCATAATCATCGTCAATTAACTCGTTTTGTCTACCGGGAAGTTACAATTGACTCCACATTAATCAGGGAAATTATGTCGACATATCTAATGAAGGAAAAGTATATCTTTCAGCTGATCATTGAGGAAGGAGAAAAACAGCGTGAATATTTAACGCTGCCGCTGCCTCATTTTATTCTCCAATTAAAATCTCTCTTGATGATGCCCTATCTCCAGCCTCAATATATTTCAGAAGTACTCTACATGCAGCCGCACGAGCCGTATTTTTATAAAATGTATTTTGAAGAAATCAAGATTTGGATCAGAAGCGTCTTCCGGACAGGAGACGTGGCGCTCACCAATTAGCACCGTTCCAAAAACGCCTCATACGCATATCCGACATCTCCCGCTTGATGGGCATCTGACCCAAACACAAGCGGGATCTTCTTTTGCTTCGCTTTATTCAGCATCCAATCCTCGATATAAATACCGCCAGCGTAAGTTTTTCTTAAGCCGGAAGTATTGAAGTCGAGCTCCATTCCGTTTTCTTCAATGGCATTCAGGCACAGGGAAACGAGGCCGCGAATATGCTCGGACATGCTGTATGGAAACAGCTTGATGAATTTTTGGACGAGTGTGATGTGACCGACTCTTTTTGGCTTATAAACGCCGAGAGATGCTACAATGGAAGAATAGATACTCCGGTAATATTGTTCGTATACAGCTTCAATGCTTCCGCAGGCTGAAATTAGCTCTTTGAAGGTATGCTCGTCATAATCAAGGCATAGATAGGAAGAGTCTGTGCGCAAAAAATGAACGGATAAGATGCTGTCATCTAAATATGGCCCGTATGTGTCCAGGAATAATGTAATTTCGTCTTCAAATTCAGCGATATAATCGACTTCAAGCCCTGTCCGTATGCTAAGCTGTCCGCGATATTCTTTTTTTAATCCGGAAATTTCATTGATATAGCGTTCCAAAGAAGCTTGCGCCATCGCGCTGTCTTTCAGCGGCGTGGGATCGGTAAAAGAGGGCGGCAATGGGGCGTGTTCGGTAAAAGTAATCGATTCAAACCCTTTTTTTAAGGCTTCTTCTGCATATTGTCTGAGTGTGTCATTGGAGCCGTGAGGGCAAAATGGTGTGTGAATATGTCCGTCTCGCTTTTGCATTGATGTCACCCCATGAAAAAATAGTCAAATCCTGCCGATTTTGCACAAAAAGTTTTTGATTTCTGGTCAAAAAATGTTTGTTACATGGTATCATAATAACAATGAAAACGACAGTTTTTCTCAATACATATCCTGAAATCTTTCTGAATAAATAAAACACCCTGACAGATTAAGGTAAACAGCAAGGGGGCTCATTATGGAGTTTGTCATTGGATTATTAATTGTACTGCTTGCGCTGTTTGCGGCAGGCTACTTTTTCAGGAAAAAAATCTACGCCGAAATCGACCGGCTGGAATCGTGGAAGATTGAAATTCTGAATCGGTCGATCGTGGAAGAAATGTCTAAAATAAAACATTTAAAAATGACGGGTCAGACAGAAGAGTTCTTTGAGAAGTGGCGTGAAGAATGGGATGAGATTGTCACAGCCCACATGCCGAAAGTTGAAGAGCTCCTTTATGATGCCGAGGAAAATGCAGACAAATACCGGTTTAAAAAGGCCAATCAAGTGCTCGTTCATATCGACGACCTGCTGACAGCGGCTGAATCAAGCATTGAAAAGATTCTTCGGGAAATCAGCGATCTTGTCACAAGTGAGGAAAAGAGCCGTGAAGAGATTGAACAGGTGAGGGAGCGCTATTCGAAATCTCGAAAAAACCTGCTGGCTTACAGCCACCTTTACGGGGAGCTTTATGACAGCCTTGAAAAGGATCTGGACGAAATTTGGAGCGGCATCAAACAATTTGAAGAAGAAACAGAAGGCGGAAACTATATTACTGCAAGAAAAGTACTGCTTGAGCAGGACCGCAATCTTGAGCGGCTTCAGTCATACATCGATGACGTGCCGAAGCTGTTAGCTGATTGTAAGCAAACGGTGCCTGGCCAGATTGCTAAGCTCAAGGACGGCTATGCCGAGATGAAAGAAAAAGGGTACAAGCTTGAGCATATCCAGCTTGATAAGGAATTAGAAAATCTGTCAAACCAGCTGAAACGAGCGGAACATGTCCTGATGACTGAGCTGGATATTGATGAAGCGTCCGCAATCCTGCAGCTCATTGACGAAAATATTCAATCTGTTTATCAGCAGCTGGAGGGCGAAGTTGAAGCTGGTCAATCCGTACTAAGCAAAATGCCTGAATTGATTATTGCTTACGACAAGCTTAAAGAAGAGAAAGAGCATACGAAGGCGGAAACTGAGCTGGTGAAGGAAAGCTACAGGCTGACAGCCGGTGAGCTCGGCAAACAGCAGGCTTTTGAAAAGCGCCTTGATGAAATTGGGAAGTTGCTATCATCCGTTAAAGATAAGCTTGATGCAGAGCATGTCGCCTACTCACTTTTAGTAGAAGAAGTTGCTTCAATAGAGAAGCAAATTGAAGAAGTGAAAAAAGAGCATGACGAGTATCGTGAAAATCTGCAAGCGCTGAGAAAAGAAGAGCTTCAGGCGAGGGAGACGCTCAGCAATTTGAAAAAAACAATTTCTGAGACAGCAAGACTGCTGAAGAATAGCAACATTCCAGGCATTCCGAGCCATATTCAAGAGATGCTGGAGAACGCGCATCATCATATTCAAGAAACGGTCAATCAACTAAACGAACTTCCATTAAATATGGAAGAAGCCGGAGCCCATTTGAAGCAAGCAGAAGATATCGTCAACAGGGCAAGCCGGGAATCAGAGGAACTTGTCGAGCAGGTCATCCTCATTGAAAAAATCATTCAGTTCGGAAACCGGTTCAGAAGCCAGAATCATATTTTATCTGAACAGCTGAAAGAAGCGGAAAGACGTTTTTATGCTTTTGATTATGACGACTCTTATGAAATTGCAGCTGCCGCTGTAGAAAAGGCTGCGCCAGGTGCAGTAGAAAAAATCAAAGCTGATATATCCGCTTAGATAATCACGACCATGAAAAAGAGCCCGCAGTGTAATGAGCAGGCTCTTTTTTTTTCATTACAAAACGCCTGCGCAATAACGCAGGCGTTCTGTGACATTAACTTATTTCATTAAGCTGTTTGGATGGTCCGATGAATAAGGTCAGCACATAGCCGATAACCGCTCCGACGATTCCTGGAAGCACCCAGCCGATGCCGAGGCTGTAAAGAGGAAGATTCGCATTTAGAAACACATCTAAAGATCCAAGTGAAAAACCGGCTGCTTTGATACCGTCTAAAATACTGAAAAGTCCTGTACCGATCAAGCATGCGATGTACACTTCGCGTCTTTCTTTAAAGATCTTATCGATGAAGGAAAGAACGATAATGACAATGGCAAGCGGATAGATAGCTGATAAAATAGGAACAGAAAACGCGATAATTTGCGCGAGTCCGAAATTCGCAATGATCAAGCTGAATAACGTGACAATCGTAACGACAATTTTATATGATAATGCCGGAATAAGTTTTGAAAAATATTGGCCGCAAGATGTGACAAGGCCGATGCTTGTTGTTAAACATGCGACTGTAATCGCTGCTCCGAGTACGATGTTGCCTAATGAACCGAATAAATAATGGGAAGACGCAGATAAAATTTTAGCTCCTTCACCAACAGGACCAATGGCATTTGTGCTTGTTGCACCTAAATAAGCAAGGGATACATAAATGAAAGTCAGGCCTAAAGCGGCAATCACACCTGCTTTAATGCAGGCTGCAGCAAGAGCTTTAGACTGTGTAACGCCTTTGCTTTTTACAGCATTTACAACGACAACGCCAAATACAATTGAAGCAAGTGCGTCCATTGTTTTATAGCCTTCTAAAAATCCTTTAAAAACCGGTGTTCCTTTATATGCTTCTGTCACGGCGCCCAATCCGCCCATCGGCGTGAAGATGGCTTTGAGAACAATGATTAAAATAATTGTGAATTTGATGGGAGTCAGAATTTTTCCGACTCGATCCACAACCTTAGATGGGTTTAACGCTAAATAGTACGTAACGCCGAAAAAGATAAGTGTAAATATTAATAAAGAAAGTCTTTCTGGTACGCCAGTCAAAAACGGAACAGCGCCAATTTCATATGAAACAGTTCCTGTTCTCGGGATGGCGAATAATGGTCCGATTGATAAATAAAGCACGACAGTAAAGATTGTGCCGAAAACAGGGTGCGCTTTGTCAGCAAGGCCTTTAGCGTCCTTACCGGTTAATGCGATGGCGATAATGCCAAGAAGCGGCAGGCCTACCCCTGTCAGTAAAAATCCGCCGATGGCCTTCCAGACGTTGTGTCCGGCTGCTTGTCCAAGTTCCGGCGGATAAATCATATTTCCTGCTCCAAAGAATAACGCAAATAGCATGAAACCAATAATAATGGTATCTTTGACAGGCAGTGAGTGTTTCATGAAAAAAATCCTCCTAATAATTATGTTAAAATATTCTGTCAATTAATTGTCAGATAATATGACGAAACGAACAAATCTTATTATATGGTAAAAAAATTAGAAGTCAATACTAGTTTTTCGTAATTTTCTATTAAATTTTGTTATGGTAACATAAATATCATACCTTGTACCGCTTTCATAAAGGAGTAAAAAAGATGATATATTTAGATAATAGTTCAACGACGAAGCCTTACGATGAAGTCTTGAACGTATATGAACAGACAAGCAGCCGATACTTTGGCAATCCTTCATCTTTGCACCGATATGGAGCCGAAACGGAACAGCTGCTTCAAGCAGCCAAAAATCAAATCAAAAGGTCCTTAGGCCTAAAAAAATATGATATTGTATTTACGTCAGGCGCCACAGAAGCCAATAATGCGGCTTTAAAAGGAGCGGCTTTGTCAAAGATAAAAACAGGCAAACATATCATTGCCACTTCTATTGAACATCCATCTGTTACGGAATCGTTAGAACAGCTGAAAGAGTTGTTCGGGTTTGATATCACTTATCTTTCTGTGAATGAAGACGGATTTGTTTCTATTGAAGAACTAAAAGCAGCCATCCGTCCCGATACCGTGCTTGTCAGCATGATGCATGTGAACAATGAAGTCGGTTCCGTCCAGCCGATTGAAGCGGCAGGAGAAGTGCTGAAAGAGCACTCGAACATTTTGTTTCACGTCGATTATGTGCAGGGCATCTATAAAGTGCCCTTGGCAATTGAAAAGGCCGGCATTGATCTATGTTCAATTTCGGGGCATAAATTTCACGGCCTAAAGGGGACAGGCGCACTTATTGTAAAAGAAGGAACACGCCTTATTCCGCTCATAACGGGAGGCTCTCAGCAAAAAGGCATACGGGCCGGAACAGAACATACTGCTGGTGCGGTTTCGCTTGCCAAGGCCATTAATCTTGCCTCTGCTGATTTTGACACACGGCTTGACACGATGACTGCCACAAAGGAATTGTTTATGAAAAGGCTGAGTGAAATTGAGGGCGTCGTTATCAACACGCCTCAAATGAATAGCGCGCCGCACATTATTAATTTCTCTGTACCGGGGATTAAAGCGGAAGTGCTTTTACACATGCTTGAGGAACAGGATATATTCGTCTCCACAACATCGGCTTGCTCGGCAAAAGAACATAAGCCCAGTAAAGTTCTCTTAGAGATGGGCAAAGGAGAGCAGATTGCCGGAAGCAGCATCAGAATCAGTTTAAATTACAGCCAGACAAGCGATGTGGCAGATCCGTTTATGAACGCGCTTCGACCTGGCATCAAAAAATTAAGGAAAATGATGAGGTAGAAACATGAATTACGATCATATATTAATTCGTTTTGGGGAAATTTCGACCAAAGGCAAAAACAGAAAAAGCTTTATTGAGCGCTTAAAACAAAACATCAGACTCGTTTTGAAAGACTATCCGAATTTAAAATACTTTTCCAACAGGGATCGTATGACGATTACATTAAATGGAGAGGATCCTGAGGCTCTTTTTCCTCATTTAAAGCAAGTGTTTGGGATTCAAAGCTTCAGCCTGGCAATTAAATGTGACAGCCGCCTTGATGATATTAAGGCAACCGCACTAAAGGCCATCAAAGATCAATATAAACCAGGTGATACGTTTAAAGTCGCGACAAAGAGAGCGTATAAGCAATTTGAATTAGATACAAACCAGATGAACGCTGAAATCGGCGGCCATATTTTGCGAAATACAGAAGGATTGACGGTCGATGTTCGCAACCCAGACATCCCGCTCAGAATCGAAATCAGGGAAGAAGCAACATTTTTGACAATTCGTGATGAAAAAGGTGCAGGCGGGCTGCCAGTTGGTTCAGCAGGAAAAGCGATGCTGATGCTTTCTGGCGGCTTTGACAGCCCTGTGGCCGGTTTTTATGCGATGAAACGGGGATTGTCGGTAGAAGCTGTTCATTTCTTCAGCCCGCCATACACGAGTGAGCGCGCAAAGCAAAAGGTAATGGATCTGGCGAAATGTCTGTCCCGTTTTGGGGGAAGCATGACACTTCATATTGTTCCATTTACAAAAACGCAAGAGCTCATCCAAAAACAAATTCCTGAAAATTACACAATGACGGCAACCCGCCGCCTCATGCTTCAGATCGCCGACAGAATCAGAGAAAAGAGAAACGGGCTTGCCATTATTACGGGAGAAAGCCTCGGTCAGGTAGCGAGCCAAACGCTTGAAAGCATGTATGCAATTAATGCGGTGACGTCAACACCGATTTTGCGTCCGTTAATCGCCATGGACAAAACAGAAATCATCGAAAAATCACGGGAAATTGGCACATATGAGACAAGCATTCAGCCGTTTGAAGACTGCTGCACGATCTTTACACCGCCAAGCCCGAAAACACGCCCTAAAAAAGAGAAAATTGAACACTTTGAAAGCTTTGTTGATTTCGAGCCGTATATTCAAGAAGCGGTAGATAACATTGAGACAATGACCCTGTATAGCGAACAAGAAGCTAACGATAAATTCGATGAACTCTTTTAAATCAATTTTCAGCTCCTGTATACAATTACCAAAGTTTTTCTGAATGAAGCCATGTGTTTTGACACATTCTATACTCACAAGGAGGTGAGACACATGGCTAACAATAACTCAGGTAACAGCAACAACCTTTTAGTACCAGGAGCTGCTCAAGCGATCGACCAAATGAAATTAGAAATCGCTTCTGAATTCGGTGTAAACCTTGGAGCAGACACAACTTCTCGCGCTAACGGTTCTGTTGGAGGAGAGATCACAAAACGTCTTGTATCTTTTGCTCAACAAAACATGGGCGGAGGACAATTCTAATTTACAATTTCACATAATGGCTTAGGAGTGGGGGTATCCCCACTCCTTTTCATTTTTTACATATAAAAAAGGACCAGCGGCCTATAAAATCTATGTTTACAGAGGTTGCTTTTAGGCATATCCTTACGGAAAGAGCCTGTATTTATGTATAATGGGTGGAGAAAGTGAGGAGTTGTTCGTGTTAAAACGTGAAGATTTAATTGCCCCTATGCAATATAATTTAGTGAATGAAATGGAAAAGTTCAGTGCCGCTGGACAAAAAACCGCTCTTCTGTGGGAGGACGAGTCGGGCAAGCAAGAATCTTGGTCGTATGAAAAGCTGATGGAAGAAACAAATAAAATCGGAGCGGCCTTAGCTGATCTTGGATTTAAAAAGGGAGACAAGCTGATTGTAATGGTTCCGCGGGTGCTTGAAGCCTATGCTGTTTATTTGGCTATCCTGAAATCAGGAATGGTTGTCATTCCGTGCTCCGAAATGCTTCGCGCGAAAGATCTTGAATACCGGATTGAACATGCAGAGGTAAAAGGCGCCATCGTCTACTCAAAATTTATTGGCGCTTTCCGGGATGTCAGTACGGCTGATAAACTGATTACACTGTCTATTGGTGAAAATGATGCCGGCTGGAAAAACCTCTTATCAATTGAAGCGGACGGAAGCCAATTTAAAACAGCTGACACAACAAGAGATGATATGGCTTTCTTATCTTATACATCCGGGACAACAGGTCAGCCGAAAGGTGTTGTACATACACATGGATGGGCATTTGCTCATTTAAAAACTTCTGCCGGCGCTTGGCTTGATATTTCTGAAAAGGATATCGTCTGGGCAACTGCTGCCCCTGGCTGGCAAAAGTGGGTATGGAGTCCATTTTTAGCGGTGCTTGGCAGCGGAGCAACCGGTTTTGTGTACCACGGCAGATTCAAAGCAGAAAAATATCTAGAGCTTTTAAATCGCTACAAAATCAATGTTTTCTGCTGCACGCCGACAGAATACCGCTTAATGGCGAAGGTTGAAGGCTTGGACCGCTTTGATCTTTCTGCCCTGCACAGCGCTGTTTCCGCAGGTGAGCCGCTCAACCGTGAAGTCATTGATGTTTTCCAAAAGCACTTTGGCATTAAGGTACGGGACGGATATGGCCAAACAGAAAGCACGCTTTTGGTTGGTGTTTTGAAGGATACGCCTATTAAACCGGGAAGCATGGGAAAACCAACACCGGGAAATCAGGTGGAGATCATAAATGAAGACGGTGAAATCTGCAAACCTGGTGAGGTTGGCGATATCGCTGTTCACCTCAGTACGCCTGCGCTCTTTAAAGAGTATTTTAAAGATCCGGAAAGAATGAAAACACAAATTCGCGGCGATTATTTCCTAACGGGAGACAGAGCAAGAAAAGATGAGGAAGGTTACTTCTGGTTTGAAAGCCGAAATGACGATATTATTATCAGCTCCGGCTATACGATCGGGCCTTTCGAGGTGGAAGACGCGCTTGTTAAGCACCCAGAAGTAAAAGAATGTGCTGTTGTCGCAAGCCCTGATGAAATCAGAGGCTCCATCGTAAAGGCGTATGTAGTCCTGCAAAATCATGAAAAACGCAGTGATGAGCTTGTCAAAATGCTGCAAAACCATGTGAAGACGATTACCGCTCCATACAAATATCCTAGAGAAATTGAATTTGTGGAAAGCCTGCCGAAAACGGCTTCTGCAAAAATAAGACGAGTGGAATTAAGAAGACGTGAAGAACAGCTCAAAGCCAATAAAAAGGCGTAAAGAAAGAGAGTGAACGTGAATGAAGGCGATATGGCACGGCGGTTTCATTTATACGATGCTCAAAGAAGGTGATCGGACTGAGGCAGTTTATGTTGAGGATGGTGTCATAAAAGGCACCGGCAGCTATGAACGTTTGAAGGAAAAGTACGGGTCGCCGGAAACAGAAGAAATCAGCCTGAACGGAGCAGTGATGTTCCCCGGTTTTGTTGACAGCCATCTACATTTGATCGGCCACGGTGAGAAACAGCTTCAGCTCGATCTATCCGCACTGACGTCGAAAGATGCAATTTTACAGGCTGCGAAGGAAAGAGAGCGGCAGCTTCCTAAAAATGATTGGCTCATTGGAGAGGGCTGGAATGAAAATCAGTTTGAGACACCTGACTACTTGACTAAGCATGATCTTGATCGCCTGTTTCCTGACAGGCCCGTCTTGCTCAAGCGTATATGCCGGCATGCAATAGCTGTCAATTCTGCGGCTCTTCAAGCAGCGGGAATTTCAAGAAATACCCCTGACCCTGACGGCGGAGTCATTGTAAAAGATGCAAATGGAGAGCCGACCGGACTCCTGTTTGATAAGGCGCAGGATTTGATTCTGAAGGCTGTCCCGCCAGTCTCCCAGCACTATGTTGATGAGGCATTAACGGCTGCAATAAAGGATTGCTGGACAAAAGGCCTGACGGGCGGCCATTCGGAAGACTTGTCCTATTATGGTGAGGTTTCGGTGCCGTTGAAAGCTTATGAGAAAGCTGCCGCTGGCGGAAAGTATCCGTTCCGCTGCCATTTGCTCGTTCATCATGAAGCGGTCGATCGATGGGAGCAGCTGGAGAAACCGTCCGGCCCGTATGTGGAGTTTGGTGCGATGAAAATCTTTGCGGACGGGGCGCTTGGCGGGAGAACGGCTTTATTGAAAGAACCATATCAGGATGATCCATCAACAAATGGTGTCCAGGTTCATGATGACGAAACCCTTGGCCGGCTCATTCGCAAAGCGAGAGAAAAAGGGATGGAGGTTGCTGTTCATGCAATCGGCGATCTTGCTTTTGAAAAAGTGCTGAACGCAATAGAAAAGCATCAGCCCAAAAACGGCCGGCATGATCGGCTTATTCATGCCCAAGTGCTTGATAACGAATTAATCGAGAGAGCAGCACGCATGCCTATCGCACTTGACCTTCAGCCGCACTTCGTTGCAAGCGACTTTCCGTGGGTCATTGACCGTCTCGGAAAAGACCGGATGAAGACTGCATTTGCCTGGAAAACTCTTATATCTAAAGGCATTTTATGCGCTGGTGGTTCAGATGCCCCGATTGAGCCTGTTGACCCGCTTCTAGGGATACAGTCCGCGGTTCTCAGGAAAAGCAGTCATGAGCAAAACGGGCCAAGCTATAATGAAAGTGAATGTTTACCTGTATATGAAGCGATAAAGCTTTATACAGAAGGTAGCGCCGGTATCATTTATAAAGAGAAGTCACGCGGAAAAATTGCGGAAGGCTATGACGCGGATTTTACAGTTCTCAGTGGTGATCCGTTTGCCATTGACCCCGCACAGCTTCATCTTTTAGATATTAAAAAAACCGTGATTAACGGCCAGATTGTATATGAGAAATCGTAAAAGGACAGGCAGCTGCCTGTCCTTTTAGTTTCTATAAAAAAGTACGCTTCACTTTTTCCCAAAATGAATTGTCCTTTAGTTTGACTGTTTTGATTTGCTTATTAGACAGTTTGATTTCGATCGTTTTCACATTTCTCGTGCTGAGTGCTTCATTGTCTAAGCCAATGATTGGGTGTTCGTTGCCGTCCTGCACCACACGAAGGGTCAGCTTTCGGTCAGAGCTGAGGACAAATGGCGAGCCGAGTGTCCGGTAGGTGTTATTGTTAAGAGAAGCAAGCTCAGATACCTGCATGCATGGGAGCAGCGGATCAACAACCGCTCCTGCAACAGACTTGTTATAGGCGGTGCTGCCTGTAGGCGTTGAGATGATCATTCCGTCACCTCTAAACGTTTCAAAGTGGAGATCATCAATCAGCACGTCCATCACAAAGGTTTTAATGATGCTTGAACGGATGGAAACCTCGTTTAAGCAATGAAAAGGACTGGCGTTATCCACTGTCACTTCAATCAGCGGATATTTTCTGACTTCAATTTGTTCAAACGTCATAGCATCGACCATTTTTTCACGCTCATCACTATGAAAGTCGCAATATAAATGAGCTTTCCCCTTTTTGGTAATGCCGACGTACAAGCAGTCGTCACGAAAATTTGTCTTTCTGACTGCCTGCAAAAATGTGCCGTCCCCGCCAATGCTAGCGATAATATTGGCGTCTGAGTGCTGGTTCACAACGGTAAATCCATGCTCTTCAGCCAATTGTGTTAACGAGCGGGCTTGTTCGTTTGTTTCCTGATCCTGTTTGTGAAAAAAATAAACATTACGGCGTTGATCGGTCATATCCCATTTCCCCTTTGCTGTCATATTTAAGTTTTTCTGCCATCCAGTATTTGTGATAAAATACCTTTGGCCATAAGTGTACCACGTTTGCCGGCAGCCCGTTAAGCCGGAGCTTTCTCATGAAGTGAAACATTTTTCATATTGAATCGTATAATGAGAGAGTTTAGGAAAAAGGAGGAGAAAAAATGAATGCAAAAAGATGGATTGCATTAGTGATTGCTCTGGGGATTTTCGGCGTGTCTATTATCGTCAGCATCTCTATGAGTTTCTTTGAAAGCGTCAAAGGCGCTCAAACGGATCTCACATCACTGACGGATGAATCGCAGGAAAAGACGCTGGAAAACGGCAGTCTCTCAAGTAAAATTGCCGTATTAGAGGTCAGCGGCACCATTCAGGATAATGGGGACTCAAGCAGTCTGCTTGGTGCAGACGGATATAACCACAGAACGTTCTTAAAAAACCTTGAGCGCGCAAAAGATGACAAGACGGTCAAAGGTATCGTTCTGAAGGTGAATTCTCCGGGTGGCGGAGTGTATGAAAGTGCTGAAATACATAAGAAACTGGAAGAAATCAAGAAAGAAACTAAAAAACCGATTTACGTGTCAATGGGTTCGATGGCAGCATCAGGAGGCTATTACATCTCAACAGCGGCTGATAAGATTTTTGCGACACCAGAAACCCTGACCGGGTCACTCGGCGTCATTATGGAAAGCGTCAATTATTCAAAGCTTGCCGATAAGCTTGGCATTTCTTTTGAAACGATTAAGAGCGGGGCCCATAAGGACATTATGTCTCCTTCCCGTGAGATGACGAAAGAAGAAAAAAACATCATGCAATCGATGGTTGATAATTCGTATGAAGGCTTTGTTGATGTCATTTCAAAAGGGCGCAGCATGCCGAAAGCAGAGGTAAAGAAAATTGCGGACGGCCGCGTGTATGACGGACGGCAGGCAAAAAAACTGAACCTCGTTGATGAGCTTGGTTTTTATGACGATACCATTACGGCGATGAAAAAGGATCACAAGGATTTGAAAAACGCCTCTGTCATTTCTTATGAGGAAAGCTTCGGATTAGGCTCACTGTTTTCCATGGGCGCGAACAAAATGTTTAAAAGTGAAATTGATTTTTTGAATATGAGAGAAATTCTATCGCAATCCGGTTCGCCGAGAATGATGTATCTCTATGCGAAGTAGGAGGGAACAATAATGGACGCGACATATGAAGAGTTAGAGCGCAATGACATCAAAGGCCCGCAAGAAGCGGAGCAGCTGACACATGCCTATGCTGGCTTTTGGGTTCGTTTCTGGGCTTTCCTGCTTGATTGGCTCGTGATATGGGGATTAAACCATTTGCTCGTTTCTCCCCTCTTTACCGTATTGGATCTGCCGAAAACATCCGGCATGTTTACCTTCTCGGCTTACAGTGTGACAACGCTTATTGTGTATCTTGCCTACTTCGCACTAATGACTAAATACTTCAGGCAGACGCTTGGTAAAATGGTGTTCGGCCTCAAAGTGGTTTCTGTGAAGCAAGATAGCAAGCTGACATGGAGTACAGTGATTTTTCGTGAAGTGGTTGGACGGTATATTGATAAGATTTGGATTTTATATATCGTTGTTGCTTTTTCACCTACAAAACAGGGGATCCATGATTACATCGCGGATACCACCGTGGTGCATGAAAAATTATACCGCAAATAACCGATAACCCGGACCTCTGTCCGGGTTTATTTTTTTAGGAATTGGCGATAATGCTCCTAGAGGAAGTGAAGAATATGGTGTATGTACTGACAGCCATTCTTATTCTCATAGGGATCGTACTGCTTCTCAGAATGAAAATCCATGTCGCGCTGGAGTATCTTCATGCCGCTGATAATGACAAATTGACTTTGAAGATTACGGCGCTGTTTGGCCTTATAAGGATCAAAAAAACAATCCCGGCGATTAAGGTGAACAAAGAAGACGGAACAGTGGATATCAAACAAAAAACTGAATCTAAAATGAAAAAAAGCAGCGGAAAGAAAAAAATTACACAAAACGATGTGCAGCAAAGCATTAATAAAATCGAAATGCTTTTGCATCAGGTCACCAGACTACGGAAAATCAGCGCGTCTTTTCTCGCGCATTTACATATCACAAAACTAGAATGGGTTACAGTAATCGGAATTCAGGACGCGGCAGTGACAGGTGTGTTAACAGGTGCTGTTTGGGGTGTGAAGGGCGGTATCGCAGCAATGCTCTACGACCACCTGGACTTTGTGAATAAACCTGTCTATGAGGTAATCCCGTCGTTTCAAGTCCCTGTTTCCAAGACCCATTTTCAGTGTATATTCTTTTTTCGCTTTGGACATGCTATGCTTGCAGCTTTCAAATTCGTCAAATACGGACGGGAGCTATCCGTATTAAAGAAGAATCCGTCGGCTAGAATGACTTCAAAGAATGATTCATCAGTTTAAGGAGGAAGCGTATATGGCAGACCATCCCATCCAAGGTTTAATGAAAACCGCAATGGAAAACTTGAAGGAAATGATTGATGTTAACACCATCATCGGAGATCCAGTAGAAACGCCTGATGGAAGTGTGATTTTAACTGTTTCTAAAGTTGGATTCGGATTCGCCGCAGGCGGAAGCGAGTTTGGCGGAAAGCCGGCCGAAAAGAAATCGGAAGACGATGAGACAAGAGAACAGAAACTTCCTTTCGGAGGCGGAAGCGGGGGCGGTGTGTCCATTACGCCGATCGCGTTTTTAATTGTCGGATCGACAGGCATCAGAATGCTTCATTTAGATGAAAATACCCATTTAATAGAGAAAATTTTAGACGCAGCCCCTCAAACACTCGAACGCATCCAGCAAATGTTCAAGAAAAATAACAAGAACCAAGGCCAGGGCCAAAATCAAAGCCAAATGAACAATATGAATTATTAAAAAAAGGTTAACTGCGCTGGCCGCAGTTAACTTTTTTTTGGCATAAACTTTGCAGTTTGCAGGAAACTTTACTATGATAGAGACATACATACAAAAGGGAGGAATTATAATGGCTGAAATTACATTCAAAGGCGGTCCGGTTACACTTGTCGGACAAGAAGTGAAGGTAGGAGATCAAGCTCCTGATTTCACAGTGCTGACTAACAGCCTTGAAGAAAAATCGTTAGCTGACATGAAAGGAAAGGTAACGATTATTTCTGTTATCCCTTCAATTGATACAGGTGTTTGTGATGCACAAACACGCCGTTTTAACGAAGAAGCTGCAAAGCTTGGAGATGTCAACGTCTACACAATCAGTGCAGACCTTCCATTTGCGCAAGCGCGCTGGTGCGGCGCTAACGGAATTGACAAAGTGGAAACACTGTCTGACCACAGAGATATGTCATTTGGCGAAGCGTTCGGTGTGTATATTAAAGAACTTCGTCTGCTTGCGCGTTCCGTATTTGTCCTTGATGAGAACGGAAAAGTCGTTTACGCTGAATATGTAAGCGAAGCAACAAACCACCCGAACTATGAAAAGCCAATTGAGGCTGCTAAGGCATTAGTGAAGTAAGCAGGGAAAAAAGCTCCAGGCTGCCGCCGGAGCTTTTTTTATGGCAAGGAGGAACACAATATGCAAAAAGACCATGTAGGTGCGGTGTATGAGCTGTTAAACGAAGCCGCGATTATGATAAAGAATGAATTGCAGATTTCATATATAGAGGCGCTGGCCGAAGCAGGAGAAATGTATTTTCTTGAAAAAACGGATCAGCTGAAACTGCCTGCTGATCAGAAAACCAAACAACTTCAGGCTCTGCTTGAAAAAGCGGAATTCGGAACGTATGAGCATGAGTGGGTGCGCAAGGCTTTTCAGCTTGCCGTCCTTAAAGGAATGAAAGATATCTCCCATCCAAACAGACAAATGACGCCGGATACGATCGGGCTTTTCATCAGCTATTTGGTGAATAAGTTTATGGCGGACAAAAAGGAACTGGCCATTCTTGATCCGGCCTTGGGAACTGGGAACCTTCTGTTTACCGTGCTGAACCAGCTGTCTGAAAAAACGGCAAACAGCTTTGGCATTGAAATTGATGATGTGCTCTTGAAGATCGCCTATGCCCAAGCGAACCTTCTGAAAAAAGAGCTTGAGCTTTTCCACCAGGACAGCCTCGAGCCGTTGTTTATCGATCCAGTTGACACGGTCATTTGTGATCTGCCAGTCGGCTATTATCCGAATGACGAAGGAGCAGAAGCGTTTGAGCTCAAAGCTGACGAAGGCCATTCCTTCGCTCATCATCTGTTTATTGAACAGAGCGTCAAGCATACCAAACCGGGCGGCTACTTATTTTTTATGATTCCGAATCATTTGTTTGAGAGCTCCCAAAGCGTCAAGCTGAAACAGTTTTTCAAAGATAAGGTTCATATCAACGCACTGTTGCAGCTGCCAAAATCTATTTTTAAAGACGAAGCGCATGCCAAAAGCATCCTTGTGCTTCAGAAACAAGGAGAGAATACGAAAGCGCCGGGGCAAATTCTGCTTGCGAATCTTCCGTCTTTCTCCAATCAAAAGGCGATGCTTGATATGATGGCTCAATTTGATGAATGGTTTAAAAAAGAAAAGTAAGTGTTTTAAAAGCAGCTTAGGCAGCCGTATGAGGTCGATGCCTAAGCTGCTTTTATTTATGCTTTTGAAGACCGGACTTGACGAATTGAATCCAGCTTTGAAACACAAAATACAGAGGGAAAAACCGCAAATTGTAAGCGTTCATCAATACAAAACTTATAGGGAATGTGTCTGAAAATAACGACTTCTTATTGTAAGCGTTATCAATACGCAAGTTGACTTGAAAAGCCGACATGACAATGTTTAAATGGAAAAGTCAGATATTTTTCGGAGAAGATGTTGATATTCACCGGGAAAAAAGTACGAAAAACGAAGTTGTTGATACAGAGTATAAAGGAGCGTCAATCATGTCCAAAATTATTGCAATTAACGCAGGAAGCTCGTCTTTGAAATTTCAGCTTTTCGAAATGCCTTCAGAAACCGTTTTAACGAAGGGTTTAGTTGAACGAATCGGTATCGCCGACAGCGTATTCACAATTTCTGTGAACGGCGAAAAAAATACAGAAGTAACTGATATTCCGGATCATGCGGTAGCTGTTAAAATGCTGCTGAATAAGTTGACGGAATTCGGCATTATTAAAGACTTGAATGAAATTGACGGAATTGGCCATCGTGTCGTTCACGGCGGAGAAAAATTCAGCGATTCTGTTTTATTAACGGATGAAACCATTAAGGAAATCGAAGATATTTCTGAATTGGCACCGCTTCACAATCCGGCAAATATCGTTGGAATTAAAGCGTTCAAAGAAGTGCTTCCAAATGTTCCTGCGGTAGCTGTATTTGATACGGCATTCCACCAAACAATGCCTGAGCAGTCTTACCTGTACAGCTTGCCGTATGAATACTATGAAAAATTCGGCATCCGTAAATACGGCTTCCACGGCACTTCACATAAATATGTAACTGAGCGTGCGGCAGAGCTTCTCGGCCGTCCGTTAAAAGACTTGCGCCTGATTTCCTGCCACCTTGGAAACGGAGCAAGTATTGCCGCTGTTGAAGGCGGAAAATCAATTGACACATCCATGGGCTTTACGCCGCTGGCCGGTGTAGCAATGGGTACACGCTCTGGAAACATCGACCCTGCCCTGATTCCATACATCATGGAGAAAACAGGCCAAACGGCTGACGAAGTATTGAATACATTAAACAAAAAAAGCGGACTGCTCGGCATTTCCGGTTTCTCAAGCGATCTTCGTGACATCGTTGAAGCAACGAAAGAAGGAAATGAGCGCGCGGAAACGGCTCTTGAAGTATTCGCAAGCAGAATCCACAAATACATCGGTTCTTACGCTGCAAGAATGAGCGGTGTCGATGCGATCATCTTTACTGCCGGTATCGGTGAAAACAGTGTGGAAGTCAGAGAACGCGTTCTTCGCGGTTTAGAATTCATGGGCGTATACTGGGATCCTGCGCTTAATAACGTGCGCGGCGAGGAAGCTTTCATCAGCTATCCGCATTCTCCGGTAAAAGTCATGATCATTCCGACTGATGAAGAAGTCATGATTGCGCGCGACGTTGTTCGTTTAGCAAAATAAATCGCATGAAAGCACATTCTCTTGAATGTGCTTTTTTGTTGATGCATGATAGTGACAGACAGAAAACATAAAAGAGGTGGGCCAATGAGCGTTCAAGAGCATAAACAAGAAGCTCCCGATATCGTTCGGTGCAAAGTGATTACTGTCAGTGACACGAGGACAGAGGAAACCGATAAAAGCGGCAAGCTGATGATCTCATTTTTAGAAGAAGCCGGTCATCATATTGCTGCATATGAAATTGTAAAAGACGAAAAGGATGCTTTGCAGCGGTCAGTGCTTGCGGGCTGCATGGATGAACAGACAGACGCGGTACTCTTAAACGGAGGGACAGGCATAGCAGATCGGGATGTCACAATTGAAGCCATTACGCCGCTGTTTTCGAAAGAACTGCCCGGCTTTGGAGAAATATTCAGGATGCTGAGTTATACAGAGGATATCGGCTCTGCTGCAATCATGTCGAGAGCAACTGCCGGCGTCATTCAGCATACCGCTGTTTTCTCAACGCCAGGCTCAAGCGGCGCGGTAAAGCTGGCAATGAATAAGCTGATTATTCCCGAACTTGCGCATATGGTCAGAGAAATCAGAAAAGACAAGTAAATGAATAAATACTACGAAACTTCACCTGAAATTTAGGTGAAGTTTTTTTTATAAAAGGCTTGAAAAAACGAAACGTACTTGTTAAAGTGTATACATACAAAATGTATTTTTATTAAATATAATTTATTTTTATACAAAATAGAAACACGGTTGAGAGGGGAATTTTATCATGTCAGAACAGAAAAAAGTCGTATTAGCATACTCAGGGGGTCTTGATACTTCCGTCGCAATAAAATGGCTTCAGGAGCAAGGATATAATGTAATCGCCTGCTGTCTGGATGTCGGTGAGGGCAAAGATTTGGCATTTGTTCAGCAGAAAGCGCTTGAAGTCGGCGCGACAAACTCCTACGTGATCGATGCAAAAGAAGAATTTGCACAGGACTACGCGCTTATTTCTTTGCAGGCCCACACGATGTATGAAGGAAAATACCCGCTTGTTTCGGCATTATCTCGACCGCTGATCGCGAAAAAACTGGTTGAAATTGCGGAAAAAGAAGATGCACAGGCGATTGCCCACGGATGCACAGGGAAAGGAAATGACCAGGTTCGTTTTGAAGTCTCCATTAAATCATTAAACCCTGATCTTGAAGTCATCGCGCCGGTTCGCGAATGGCAGTGGTCACGTGAAGAAGAAATTGAATATGCGGCTAGCCGCGGCATTCCGATTCCGATCAATCTTGACAGCCCGTATTCTATCGACCAAAACCTCTGGGGACGCGCCAATGAGTGCGGCATTTTAGAAGATCCATGGGCGGCGCCGCCAGAAGGTGCATACGATTTAACAGCTCCGCTGGAAAAAACGCCGGACACGCCGGAAGTGATTGAAATTGCATTTGAACAGGGCGTGCCTGTCTCCATTGACGGTGTTTCCTACTCGCTTTCTGAGCTGATCTTGAAGCTGAATGAAATGGCGGGCGCGCATGGTGTCGGACGTATCGACCACGTGGAAAACCGCCTCGTCGGCATTAAATCCCGGGAAGTATACGAATGCCCTGGTGCGATGACACTGATCAAAGCGCATAAAGAATTAGAAGATTTGACACTGGTGAAAGAGGTAGCCCACTTTAAACCGATCATCGAGCAAAAAATGTCAGAAATCATTTATAACGGCTTATGGTTCTCGCCGTTAAAAGACGCGCTGCACGCTTTCTTAAAAGAAACGCAAAAGCATGTCACAGGCATTGTCCGCGTGAAGCTGTTTAAAGGCCATGCAATTGTAGAAGGACGTAAATCGGAATACTCTCTATATGATGAAAAACTTGCAACATATACAAAAGACGATGCATTTGATCACCATGCAGCAATCGGATTTATCGAGCTTTGGGGACTTCCGACAAAAGTGAACAGCATCGTGAAAAAGAAGGAGCAGATTAAAGCATGAAGAAGCTTTGGGGAGGCCGATTTCAAAAAACACCGGAAAAATGGGTCGACGAGTTCGGCGCGTCCATATCATTTGACCAAAATTTAGTTGCTGAAGACATTACAGGGTCTCTCGCACATGCTGCCATGCTGAAAAAATGCGGTATTCTGACAGCAGAAGAAGAGCTGAAAATCCGAGAGGGCCTGAATACCCTTTTGCAAAAAGCAGAGGAGGGAACATTGGAATTCTCAGTCGATTATGAGGATATTCATTTGAACATTGAGAAAATGCTCATTGACGAAATCGGTCCTCTTGGCGGCAAACTGCATACCGGCAGAAGTCGGAATGACCAGGTGGCGACTGACATGCATTTATACTTGAAGAATCATGTCGGCCACGTCATCGAGCTGATTGAGGCATTCCAAAGTGCGCTGATTGAAAAGGCGGAAGCGAACGTTGAAACGATTCTGCCGGGCTACACACATCTGCAGCGCGCCCAGCCGATTTCATTCGCTCACCATCTGCTTGCGTATTTCTGGATGCTTGAGCGCGACAAGGAGCGTTTTCAGGATTCAATGAAGCGGATTAACAAATCTCCGCTCGGCTGCGGGGCGCTCGCGGGAACAACCTTCCCAATCGACCGTGATTATTCAGCGGAACTGCTCGGCTTTGATGCCATTTATGAAAACAGCTTGGACGGCGTCAGTGACAGAGACTTCATTTTGGAGTTTTTAAGCAACAGCAGTATGCTGATGATGCACCTATCCCGTCTCGCTGAAGAAATCATTTTATGGTGCTCGCAGGAGTTTAAATTCATCGAGCTTGACGATACGTACGCAACAGGAAGCAGCATGATGCCGCAAAAGAAAAATCCTGATATGGCGGAGCTGATCCGCGGCAAAACAGGACGCGTATACGGCGATATGATGGGACTGTTTACGATCATGAAAGGACTTCCGCTCGCTTACAACAAAGATCTGCAGGAAGACAAAGAGGGCATGTTTGACACGGTGAAAACGGTGGAGGGCAGCCTGCAAATCTTCACAGGCATGATCCAAACAATGACTATAAACAAAGACGTCATGAAGCAAGCGACAAAACAAGACTTTTCAAATGCGACGGAACTGGCGGATTATTTAGCTAAAAAGGGAATGCCGTTCAGAGAAGCGCATGAAGTGGTCGGGAAACTTGTGTACACATGCATCGAAAGAGGGATCTATTTAAGCGATATGCCGTTTGGCGAGTTTCAGCAGGCGAGCACACTATTCGAAGAAGATATTTACACTGTGTTAGACCCTTACTACGCAGTTGAAAAAAGAATGAGCGCCGGGGGCACCGGATTCAAACAGGTAAAGCAGGCGCTTGAAAAAGCGAAAGCTTGCGTGGCAGCAGGAGTTTGTTAAAATTTCCTTCATAAAATCCCGTCATTATAGCCAACCTACCTCTATAATGATGGGAGGCAGAATGATGAAAAAAGAACCGGAACGCTATATTTATGATGAACAAGAAAGCCAGGAGACAACAAGGCTCATTTCAGAAGCATATCAAAGCGGTTATGTCGATATGCCTGATCAGGAGTCTTCATCTCCTGCAGAATAAGCTGTCTGTACAGGCAGCTTTTTTTGTATGCCAAAGTGTAAAAAGTGATATTGCAAGCCTTTTATAGTAAAGTAGAAGAAGAAACACTTTATTGAAAGCGGCGACGTTGCTTTGGGAGGTATTCATGTGCGACATGCTTTAATTACTGCCGGTTCGAAGGGTTTAGGCCGCAAAGTGACTGAAACGTTGCTTGCAAAGGGGTATTCAGTAACAGTCAATTACAGACAGGATGAGGAGGCAGTCGGCCGCCTGAAGGAAGCCTGTCCCGATTGTCTTGACCGGCTGCAATTTGTAAAAGGTGATGTCACCAAAAAAGAAGATCTGCTGCGTATTGCAGAGGCTGCCTTAAACCGCTTCGGAAGGATCGACTTTTTGATTAACAACGCGGGACCATACATATTTGAACGTAAAAAGTTAGCCGATTATACTGATGATGAATGGTATGGCATGCTGGAAGGAAATTTAAGCGCCGTCTTTCATTTATTCAAAGCGGTTATTCCTATTATGAGAAAACAGCAATTTGGACGCATCATTACGTACGGATTCCAAGGTGCGGCTCACGCGCCCGGCTGGCTTCACCGATCGGCATTTGGCGCTGCGAAAGTGGGCTTGGCTTCTTTGACGAAGACAATTGCCATTGAAGAAGCCGAATTCGGCATAACCGCCAACATGGTTTGCCCGGGAGACATTGTCGGCGACATGAAAGAAGCATCGATAGAGGAAGCCAGAATGCGAATCGGCAAAGAAAAAACGCCGATAGGAAGATCCGGTACAGGCGAGGATATCGCCCGGATTATCGCTTTCTTGTGTGAGGAGAACTCAGACCTTGTGACAGGGACTGTTATTGAAGCCACAGGAGGCCTCAATGTCATTAACAAGAATCAAACAACATAAGTTTTTCAGCTTTTTAAAAAGGGAAAATAAAAAAATCAAAATCATGTGACGAGGTGAAAGAAATGAAAGTGACATATCACGGACATTCTGTAATCACAGTGGAAACGAAGGACCATCATATTATTTTTGATCCGTTTTTAACAGGGAATTCATTAACGGATATAAAGCCGGAGGATGTAAAAGCGGATGTCATCTTACTAACGCACGGCCACAATGACCATGTCGGTGATACTGAACAAATCGCCAAGCAAAATAACGCGTTGGTTATAGCCCCAAACGAGCTCGCTGTGTACTTAGGCTGGAAAGGCTTGAATGTTCATCCAATGCATATTGGCGGCTCCCGCCAGTTCGATTTTGGAAAAGTGAAGCTCACACAGGCCTTTCATGGATCAGCCATCACAGATGAAGAAAACAAAACGATCACTTACACAGGCATGCCTGCCGGTATTTTGCTGACTGTAGAAGATAAAACGATTTTCCACGCGGGCGATACGGCTCTTTTCTCTGATATGAAACTCATTGGCGAATTGAATCATATCGACCTTGCTTTCCTGCCGATTGGCGATAACTTTACGATGGGACCTGAAGACGCCAAGCTTGCCGCTGAATGGCTGCGCGCAAAACAGGTCGTGCCGGTGCATTACAATACATTCCCGGTCATCGAACAAGACCCAGAAGCATTCGCTGACAGCCTGCCGGGCGGAGTCGGCAAAGTCATGTCGGTCGGTGAGACGATCGAGCTTTAAACCGTGAAACCATCTCCTGATGAATCAGGAGGTGGTTTTTATTTTTTCAGTTATCCTGTAATGGTCTTATTAGAGGTTCCTTCCAATTCTTTGCTGTGCTGCTGAAAACGTTTGGTTATCCGGGCGATTAAGTCCTTCGTGGCGCGGTCAAAATGATTTTCTTTTTGATTTGTCAACAGCCCTATGGGCGGGGTGATATCCAGGTTCAGAATTGGAATGACTTTAGTGCCGTTGAACGGTTTAGAATGTGCGGTGCTGGTAAAGATTGAAATTCCGATGTTTTCACGTACGTAATATTCATGTGACATGCTGCTTGTGAGCTCCATTTTTTTGTAGCGATTCCCGAGTTCTCTATGTAAGTGCTGTTCAATTTGTAAGCGAATGGGGCAATTGGCGGGCGTAAATATGAAGCGCTCTTCTGCTAAATCAGACAAATGGACAGCCTTCTTCTCAGCGAGCGGATGTTGATCAGATACAATCACATTTAATGTGTCATAAAAAAATGGATGGTAGTAATTTTCAAGAATCAGCTCCGGCTCGCCGCAGACTGCAAAATCAATCGTCCCGTCTAAGAGCTTTTGACTGCAAGTATTGGCGTCATCAACCTTGATATTAACCGTTATCTTTGGGTAATCCTTTAAGAAATCCTTTAAAATCTCGGGGAATATCAGACTGGCGGTCGGCTCTGAAACCCCGATGTTGATAATGCCTGCCTCTTCTTCCTTTAAGTCGGAGAGGTTGTGTTTAAGCGCCTCGTATTGCATCAAAAGATCTCCTGTTCGTTCATAAAAAAGTTTCCCTGCTTTTGTCAACTGCAGGCTTTTTCCTCTTTCAAACAGCAGTACGCCTAAATCCTGCTCCAATTGCTTCATACGCATCGATATCGTCGGCTGCGAGTAGTTGAGTTTTTCTGCAGCTTTATAGAAGCTTCCAAATTTTACAATCGTATGAAACGTTTTGATTGAGCGTAACTCCAATGTGTTCCCTCCTGTTTTTCATCATTAAAAATACTGAAGTGAAGGTTTACTTTTTTTGATTAGTCAAATATCAGAGTATGCTTTATAGTATAAACAATAAAAGCTTAGTAAACAAATAGGAATTATATATTTTGAGAAGAGGAGTGACATAAATGAGTGAGGATATTTTTCGACTGGCAACTGTTGAAGATGCATCGGAGCTGTTGAAACTGGTTAACAGCGCATTTCAGCTCATTCGGCAGCTGGATATTGATTGGCCATCCACGAGAGCTGATATCCAAATGGTATCAGAAAATATTGAACATCATTCAGCGATTGTGCTGGAGCGGGATGGGAAGCTGATTTCAACGATTACAATCAGGTTCCCGTGGGAGAGTGAGACGCCTCCTTCAAAATATCCGTTTGTGTGGTGGTTTGCGACACTGCCGGAATATAAAGGGCAAGGTGCCGGAAGTAAGCTGCTTACGTATGTTGAAGAAAAAGTGCTTCGAGATATGCTGAAGGCTCCTGCGCTGACACTCGGCACATCGGCGCGCAAGCATCCTTGGCTTGCTGACATGTACAAAAGGAGAGGGTATGAAGTGTATTTTGAGCAGGAAAAAGACGGGGACATAGGTGTGATGATGCACAAGGTTTTGATTCCGGAACGATTTAACCCAACGCTTTTAGGTGCGCCCAGCTGGGCATGATGTGAGGCAGCCTATGAATAAGCGTAAAGGATTGGTTTTGCTGCTGTCAGTGTTTGCATTACTTGGCGGGGGATGTTCGCAAACAAATAACAAAACAGATCGTCAGGCTCAAACGGTCATAGTCGGCACTGGAACAGATTTTCCGAATATTGCGTTTTTAAATGAAAAAGGCGATTTGACCGGGTATGACATTGAAGTGATGAAAGCCATCGATAAGGAGTTGCCTCAATATACATTTGAATTTAAAACGATGGATTTCTCAAATTTGCTGACGAGTCTCGGAAATAAAAAAATTGATGTGATTGCGCACAATATGGCCAAAAATAAAGAACGAGAAAAGCGTTTTTTGTATCATAAAGTCCCATATAACTACTCGCCGATGTACATCACGGTGAAAGAGGATAATCACAAGATTCATACATTAAAAGACTTACACGGAAAAACAGTCATAGTTGGCGCCACGTCAAATGCGGCAGATTATATTACAAAGTACAACAAAACGCACGGCAGCCCGATTCATTTGAGATATGCGGGACAGGGAAGCAATGACACCGCCAATCAAATTGAAACCGGGCGCGCAGATGCAACAATAGCTACACCGTTTGCCGTCGATTTTCAGAATAAAACGCACGCCTTCCGCCAAAAGACAGTCGGTGACGTGTTATTAGATACCGAGGTGTACTTTATGTTTAATAAAGGCAGCCAAACCTTGGCGGATGACACGGATCAAGCGATTAAAAAGCTGGAGAAAAACGGAACGCTAAAAAAACTAAGCCGAAAATGGCTCGGGGCAGATTATTCAAAATCAAGTTTTGAAAAATAAATGGGGCGATGAGATGAAAACGAAAGCAGCATTCATGGCAATATTATTTTCGCTTATAACAGTTCTGTCAGCTTGCGGTGCAGGCAGTCAAACGACGGGAGCCGGGCAAAAGAAGGTACAGACGATCACGGTCGGAACTGGAACCCAATTTCCGAATATTTGCTTTATCGATGAAAAAGGCGATTTAACCGGTTATGATGTCGAACTGATCAAAGAGCTTGATAAGCGCCTGCCACATTATAAATTTACATTTAAAACGATGGAATTTTCCAACCTGCTTGTCAGCCTCGGACAGCATAAAGTCGATATCGTGGCACATCAAATGGAGAAAAGCAAAGAGCGTGAGAAAAAATTTCTGTTTAACAAGGTTGCTTACAACCATTTTCCTTTAAAAATTACTGTGCTTCAAAATAACGATACGATCCGTGGAATTGAAGACTTAAAAGGAAAACGGGTGATTACGAGTGCAACCTCCAACGGAGCGCTTGTACTGAAAAAATGGAATGAGGATAATGGACGGCCGTTTGAGATTGCCTATGAGGGCCAAGGCGCAAATGAGACTGCGAATCAGCTGAAATCGGGGCGTGCGGACGCAACGATCTCAACGCCTTTTGCAGTAGACTTTCAAAACAAGACGAGCGCTATTAAAGAAAAAACCGTCGGTCATGTGCTTTCAAATGCTAAAGTGTATTTTATGTTTAACAAAAATGAACAAACGTTAAGTGACGATATTGATAAAGCCTTACAGGAAATCATTGATGACGGAACGCTGAAAAGGCTCAGTTTGAAATGGCTTGGTGACGACTATTCCAAAGAGCAGTATTAGGTAAAAAGAGAGGGAGCAGTGATGGAAAAAGCGTTTGATATGAACATGATTGGAGATTTTGTGCCGACGTTAACCGCTTATTTACCGGTTACATTATACATTTTAACACTGTCCTTGCTTTTCGGTTTTGTATTAGGACTCTTTCTGGCACTGCCCCGCATCTACAATATGCCAATTGTAAATCAATTGGCAAAAGTGTATATCTCATTTTTCAGGGGAACGCCTATCATGGTGCAGCTTTTCATCGTGTTTTACGGAATCCCGGCGCTTACGGGGCTTATCGGGATTGATACAACAAAAATGGACCCGTTTTATGCTGCTGTCGCAACCTACGCGTTAAGCAATGCAGCGGCAGCCGCAGAAATCATTCGAGCGGGGGTGGGCAGTGTAGATAAAGGCCAAACGGAAGCGGCGTACAGTATTGGCTTAAGCGGTAGTCAGGCCTTCAGGCGAATCGTTCTGCCCCAGGCACTTGTCCAAGCGTTTCCGAATATGGGAAACATGGTGATCAGTTCTTTAAAAGATACATCTCTAGCTTTTTCAATAGGTGTTATGGATATGTCCGGAAGGGGCCAAACACTGATTACCTCAAGCAACCATTCTCTTGAAGTTTACATTGCGCTATCCATTGTTTATTATGCTGTAGCGATTTTATTCGAATGGTTCTTTCGAGTGGCAGAAAAACGAATCAAGAAGAATCAAACAAGGATTGTTACTGTTTTTGACATGAACATACATTGATATATTTCTTCGGATGAGGGGGGAGAAGATTGCAATTTGACTTTCCGTTTATCGTTTCCGCCATGAAAGAAATGGTAAAGACCATTCCTCTGACATTGATGATGGCTGTTTTGCCGATTGTGTTTGGATTTCTCGTGGCTCTTGGAAATATAATTGTTAGAATTTTTAGAATTAAGGGCTTGGTGGCTTGCTCAAGGTTTTATGTGTCTTTCTTTCGAAGTACACCTGCAATTCTTCACATTATGTTGATTTATTTAGGGATACCGCCTGTTGCAGATCAAGTCAGCAGTTTTTTTCATCTCGGCTGGTCCGCCAATGAGATACCGGTCTCCATGTTTGTCATCATAGCCTTGTCTTTAACTGCCGGAGCTTATCTGACAGAAATCATCCGGTCGGGCATTCTGGCGATGGATACCGGACAGGTCGAAGCGGCTTATTCAATCGGCTTGACACACAGCCAAACCTTTCGGCGTGTAATATTGCCGCAGGCGCTGATGGTTTCCATCCCAAACTTCACAAATTTGGGTATCGGCTTTTTGCATACCACCTCTATCGCGGCTATAGTGGCTGTCCCAGAGATTACAGGGACGGCGACTATCGTTGCTTCTGATAATTATGCATTTTTAGAAGCGTTTATCGGAGCAGCGATTATCTATTGGGTGCTGACTCTTATCCTAGAATCCGTAAATGGAGTATTAGAGAGAAAGGCAGCCAGATTTCAAGGAGGCACTTTATGATTGAGATTAAGAATATCCATAAACAGTTTGGCATCCACCATGTATTAAAAGGGATAAATCTCACGGTACGCAAGGGAGAAGTTGTGACGATTATCGGGCCGAGCGGATCAGGGAAAACCACCTTTTTACGGTGCCTGAATTTATTAGAACGTCCAGACGAAGGGATCATTTCTATACATGACAAAGTGATTAATTGCAGCTTTCCGTCCAAAAAAGAGGTTCACTGGCTCAGAAAACAGACGGCAATGGTATTTCAGCAATACCACCTGTTTGCTCACAAAACGGTAATTGAAAATGTCATGGAGGGCTTGACGATTGCCCGGAAAATGAGAAAACAAGACGCGTATACCGTAGCGGAAAATGAACTGAGAAAGGTCGGGCTTCAAGATAAATTGAACGCTTATCCGAGTCAGTTATCGGGAGGACAAAAGCAGAGGGTCGGGATAGCAAGGGCGCTTGCCATTCATCCTGATGTGCTGCTGTTCGATGAGCCGACGGCAGCGCTTGACCCGGAGCTGGTCGGTGAAGTGCTTGAGGTAATGCTGGAAATCGTGAAAACCGGAGCCACCATGATTGTTGTTACACATGAAATGGAGTTTGCAAGAAGGGTCTCTGATCAAGTTGTTTTTATGGATGAAGGAGTCATTGTTGAGCAAGGAACCCCGGAGGAAGTCTTCCGCCATACCAAAAAAGACAGAACGAGGCAGTTTCTCCGCCGTGTTTCGCCGGAATATTTATTTGAACCAAAAGAACACATAAAGGAGCCGGTGATATGATCCGCTTAAGTATTTTAGACCAAAGCTTGATTGGTGAAGGGGAGACAGCAGCTGATACATTACAGCATACAGTGAAATTGGCGCAAATGGCTGAAGAGTGTGGATATTACCGATTTTGGGTGGCCGAACATCACAATAATGATGAGATTGCAGGGTCTGCACCCGAGGTTCTTTTAGGCTATCTTGCTGCAAGCACAAGAAAAATTCGTTTAGCATCAGGCGGAGTGATGCTGCAGCATTACAGCTCCTATAAAGTAGCGGAGCAATTCCATCTTCTATCAGCGTTAGCTCCCGGCCGTATAGATCTTGGAGTGGGCAAAGCGCCCGGCGGGTTTCAGCTGTCCACAGACGCGCTGCAGGCTGAATATAAAAAACCGGTGCGTCAGTTTGATGAAAAACTGGAGGAGCTTACTCATTTCGTTCGGGATGATTTTCCTGATACCCACCGCTATGCTGCATTGCGTCCTAGGCCGCAGGTTGATCGGAAGCCGGGTATTTTTCTATTGGGAGGAAGCGCAGAGAGTGCCATTTCGGCTGCAAAACTGGGAATCTCTTTTGTCTTTGCTTACTTTATTAACGGTGAAGAGGAAGTGCTGAAGGAAGCCCGCCGAGCATTTGACGCGCATCTCCCGCCAGGATCTGAGGCTGAATTTCATCTTGCCCCCGCTGTTTTTGCGGCACATACAAAAGAAGAAGCGGAAAAACATATTGTGTCGCGTGAATCGATAAAAGTGGTTTTGAAAGACGGGCGTAAGGTCAACGCCGGTTCCCGCGAACAGGCTGAGGCCTATCTGGAAAACGTCACAGAGCCCTATGACATCATCGTGCAAAAAACCGGGATTATTGCCGGAACAAAGGAAGAAGTGGCAGAAGAATTAACACGTTTATCAGGCACATACAAAATCAATGATTTTGTTATTTTTACACCGATCAAAAATGCTGAAGAAAAACAGCTGTCTTATCAGCTGCTGAGCGATGCAGTTTTAGCTGCAAAACGTTAAGGAGGGACAGAAGAATGAGTGATGTTTTGAACATTGTGGTTTGGAGTAAAAAAGGCTGTTCGTATTGTGAAGAAGTCAAGAATTATTTGAATGAAAAAGGGTTCCCGTTCCAAAATATCGATGTTTCAGAAAAAGAAAAGCTTAGAGATATTTTACAGGTGAAATATGGGGTACGCCATGTGCCTGTGGTTGAAATCGGGCGCGGCAATCACTATCAAGGGATAACTGAAATCGGCATTGAACACCTTGATCTTGCACTTGCGAATTATATCCAAAGATAAAGGAGGCAAAAAGATGACACGTTCAGATTTTATTCAGTTTGGAGCCATGATTCACGGTGTCGGGGGAACAACTGACGGCTGGCGTCATCCCGATATTGATCCCTCGGCCAGCACGAATATTGAATTTTACATGAAAAAGGCGCAAACAGCCGAAAAAGGCTTGTTTAGTTTTATTTTCATTGCAGACGGCTTATTTATTTCTGAAAAATCGATTCCTCATTTTTTAAACCGTTTTGAACCGATCACCATTTTATCTGCGCTGGCATCAGTTACCAAAAATATTGGTTTAGTAGGGACGTTCTCTACATCTTTTACTGAGCCATTTACTATCTCCAGACAATTGATGTCGCTGGACCATATCAGCGGGGGCAGGGCAGGCTGGAATCTTGTTACTTCTCCGCAGGAAGGAGCGGCGCGCAACCATAGTAAGTCTAATTTGCCAGAACATACTGAACGTTACGCGATCGCACAGGAGCATTTGGATGTTGTGCGCGGGCTGTGGAATTCCTGGGAGCATGACGCATTTATACACAATAAGAAAACAGGGCAGTTTTTCGATCCGGCGAAGCTTCATCGCCTGAAACATAAAGGAAAGTATTTTCAAGTAGAGGGGCCCTTGAATATCGGGCGCTCTAAGCAGGGAGAGCCTGTAGTGTTTCAAGCGGGTTCATCAGAAACAGGCCGGCAGTTTGCTGCTAAAAATGCGGATGCGATTTTTACCCATTCCAATTCATTAGAAGAGACAAAAGCGTTTTATGCGGATGTGAAAAGCCGAGCTGTTGATGAAGGGCGTGATCCTTCAAGTGTGCGGATTTTTCCAGGGATCAGCCCGATTGTGGCAGATACGGAAGAAGAGGCGGAAAAGAAGTATCGTGAATTTGCAGAATTGATACCGATTGAAAATGCTGTTACTTATTTGGCCCGTTTTTTTGATGATTATGATCTGAGTGTTTACCCGTTGGATGAGCCATTTCCCGATATTGGCGATGTGGGAAAGAATGCGTTTCAAAGCACAACAGACCGGATTAAGAGAGAAGCAAAAGCCAGAAATCTGACGTTGCGGGAGGTAGCACAGGAAATGGCTTTTCCACGGCCTCTATTTATCGGCACACCAGAGCGTGTCGCATCCTTAATTGAAACTTGGTTCAACGCTGAGGCGGCGGATGGGTTTATCATTGGGTCGGATATACCGGGTACACTTGATGCTTTTGTAGAAAAGGTGATTCCGATTCTTCAAGAAAGAGGGCTTTATCGTCAAGATTATCGCGGCGGGACCTTGCGGGAAAATCTCGGTCTTGGCATTCCGCAGCATCAATCCGTTTTACATTCATCACATCAATAGGTTTCGTCTGATCGAATGCGGAAGCTGAGAGGGGAGGCTGACTTTTTTGACGATCATTGCCGGTACGGTTGTGAAAGGAAAACAATTAGGCAGAACGCTTGGATTCCCCACGGCAAATGTAGATGCAAAAATGCATGGGCTGCGTAATGGAGTTTATGGAGTTCTGGCGACAGTCAATCATCAATTTCATTTAGGGGTTATGAATATCGGTGTGAAACCGACGGTGGGCTCTAACCTTAAAAGGACATTGGAGATTTTTTTGTTTGACTTTCATAGAGACATCTATGGAGAAAAAATCGAATGCAGCATTCTCTTTAAAATTAGAGAAGAAAGAAGGTTTGATTCTTTGGAGTCGTTAACAAAGCAAATTAAAAAGGATATTTCGTGCGTTGCAAAACGCTTTGAGCTGATTGGGATTATGGCACCGAACAAAAAAGAAAGCCTGCTTTCCCATCAGGAGTTAAATCTTCCGGATCTCTGCTTTTACAAGAAGTGTAACAACCTATATGGCATCAACCGAGGCGTATACAATGTTATTGATAACTGGTTTTTTGAGTACGGAATTACACAAGTAGCTTACAGGCGCATTTATATTTTATCTTTTTTAAGCTTTTTGAAAGAAGATAATCCGAAAGTTTCCAGCAAGTATATAAGATTTGGGGCGGGCGGTCTTGCTGATAAATTGAACCGATTTATTTCATCTTATGTTGAAGAGTCTGAAGAAAATATATTGGGATAGGGAAAGGAGCGGAACATATGTCTTTGGATTATTGGAGAAATATAGAAGGCTCCTATCCATATCAGACTACAGGAAATGACATCCTGAAGTTGAAAGAGGAGTATAATCCCGTAAATCTCTCAACGCTAGAAAAGCAGCTTATCGGCATTCGCCGGCACCTGCACCAATATCCTGAACTGTCAAAAGAAGAATTTGAAACAACTGCTTTTATAAAAAAATGCCTTAAAGAAAAAGGGATACAGATTCGCCCTACTGCTCTAAAAACGGGTGTGTTCGCAGACATAGCAGGGGAGTCAGAAGGTCCGGCGATTGCTTTGAGGGCTGATATTGACGCCTTGCCAATTGAAGAAAAAACAGGATTGCCTTATGCGTCTAAACATAAAGGAATCATGCATGCGTGCGGTCATGATTTTCATACGGCAGCGCTTCTTGGTGCGGCCTTTTTATTGAAGGAAAATCAAGACAGTCTGAAAGGGAAGATTCGTTTATTATTTCAGCCGGCAGAGGAAGCGGGTGCCGGCGCTGCAAAAGTGATAGAGGACGGCCAACTGGATGGCATTGGTGCGGTTATTGGACTTCACAATAAACCGGATATCGCGGTTGGGACTGTAGGGTTAAAAACAGGCCCGCTTATGGCTGCTGTTGACCGATTTAAAGTAGAGATAGAAGGGAAAGGCGCTCATGCAGCATTGCCGCATAATGGTTTTGATCCAATTGTCGGCGCCTCTCAGCTTATTGTCGCCCTGCAAACGATTGTAAGCAGAAATGTAAACCCGCTGCAAAGCGCGATTTTAACCATAGGGAAAATCAACGGTGGCAGCACTTGGAATGTCATTCCGGATACAGTTGTCATTGAGGGCACTGTTCGTACATTTGATTCAGAGGTTCGTGATCAAGTGAAACAGCGTTTTTTGGCAGTCACAGAGCAGATTTCTGCCGCTTTCTCGTTAAAGGCAAATGTGAAGTGGCATTCCGGACCGCCGCCGCTTTGTAATGATGAGGAAATTACGGGGCTGGTGCGAGACGCTGCGCATAAAGCGAAACTTCAAGTCATTGATCCCGCCCCATCAACCGCGGGGGAAGATTTTGCTTATTATCTTGAGCATATTCCGGGATCCTTTGCGTTTTTTGGAACAGACGGTGATCATGATTGGCACCACCCTGCATTTACAATTGATGAAACTGCCATTATCAAAGCCTCTTATTTTTTATATGAAAGCGCCAAGAGATTGTTAGATTCGAATGAAGAATCAAAAATATCTGATTGATATAGATGGGGTGTTCTGATGAAGAAATTAATCGTTTTTGCATTTATTGGTTTATTGTCGCAGTTAATAGACGGTTCGTTAGGTATGGCTTATGGGGTTACCTCAACTTCTTTGTTATTGGCGTTTGGCATCACACCTGCTGTGGCTTCGGCTTCTGTCCATTTAGCGGAAGTCGTAACGACTGCCGCATCGGGAGTGTCGCATATTAAATTTGGCAATGTTGACAAACAAACCGTTTATCAGCTTGTCATTCCCGGCTCTATAGGCGCTTTTTTAGGCGCGGCATTCCTCAGCCATTTACCTGGAGATGTAGCGAAACCCTATATTTCTTTGTTTTTGCTCCTTCTGGGCGGATATGTATTGATCAGGTTTTTATTTCAATATAAACCGGCTCTTGAGAAGAAGCATGTGCCGTTAAACCGAAAACAATCCATCCCATTGGGAGTGATCGCTGGTTTTGCAGATGCCACAGGCGGAGGCGGCTGGGGACCGGTGACCACTCCGATTTTATTATCCCGCAAAGGCTTGAGCCCGAGGAAAGTTGTCGGGACTGTAGACACAAGTGAATTTGCCATCGCCGTATCTGCAACTGCCGGTTTTCTTATTTCATTAGGATGGGAGGACGTCAATTGGCTATGGGTGTTTTCACTAATGGCCGGCGGAATTATTGCTGCCCCTATCGCAGCATGGCTGGTGCAGAAGTTTCATCCGCAATTGATGGGTGTGCTTGTAGGAGGATTTATTATTCTGGTAAATGCCAGAACATTAATAAATGAATGGATCGCAAACACAGCTGTTTATCCATTGATCTATACGGCCATAGGGGCGATATGGCTATCCGCAGTTTTATTTGTTTTATCTAAAATAGGGAATCGAAATATTGTTAAGACAGCGGTTGATGTCCATTTAAAAGAAAAATAAAGGTTTTTCCGCTTTACGATGTAAAAGGAATCACGAGGTCCTTGCGCTTGACTGGAACGAAATCAACGCTGTAAGAAGCCGGTCGGGCTTCTTTTTTATTTTCCAGCCTCATTGCGTATAAATCCTTTGAAACCTTATAATAAAAACAAGAAGACTGTCCTTAGAGGTGAAAGGCTTGGCAACGAAGCATGAACAAATTTTAACGTATATCGATTCACTGCCTGTCGGTGAAAAAATTTCTGTCCGAAGAATTGCAAAGGAAATGAAAGTAAGCGAAGGAACCGCGTACAGAGCGATCAAGGAAGCAGAGAATAAAGGGTTTGTCAGCACGATTGAACGTGTGGGCACAATCAGAATTGAACAAAAGAAAAAAGAGAACATTGAAAAGCTTACCTATGCAGAGGTTGTAAATGTTATAGACGGACAAGTGCTCGGAGGCAGGGCAGGGCTCCATAAGACCTTGAATAAATTCGTCATCGGCGCGATGGAGCTTGACGCGATGATGCGTTACACCGCAGCGGGGAATCTTTTGATTGTCGGAAACAGAATCAATGCACACAGGCAGGCGCTTGAAGCGGGTGCGGCCGTATTGGTGACCGGGGGCTTTAACACGGATGACAGCATTGTGCAGCTGGCAGATGAGCTTGAACTGCCGATTTTATCCACGAGCTATGACACCTTTACAGTTGCCGCGATGATTAACCGGGCAATTTATGACCAGCTGATCAAAAAAGAAATTGTTTTGGTGGAGGACATCCTAACACCTGCTGACCGCACGGTATATCTTTCGCCTAAGGATAAACTTGAAAAGTGGTATGAGAAAAATTTTGAAACGGGGCACGGCCGCTTCCCGGTTGTCGACGATCAAATGAAAATCCATGGCATTCTGACATCAAAAGATATTGCTGGCCATGACCGAAATGCATCTATAGAAAAAGTCATGACCAAAAATCCCGTCACGGTTATTGGGAAAACATCTGTCGCTTCAGCTGCGCAAATGATGGTATGGGAAGGGATCGAAGTGCTTCCCGTCACTGACGGCCACCAAAAACTCATCGGCATGATCAGCCGCCAAGACGTATTGAAAGCTCTTCAAATGATTCAAAAGCAGCCGCAGGTCGGGGAGAAGCTTGATGATATCGTTTCAAGGGGGTTTAAAGATGAGGGTGATGATAAAGAAGATCAAACGGTTTACGAGTATGAAGTTACGCCGCAAATGACAAATCAGCTTGGAACCATTTCTTATGGCGTATTTACGACTATTTTGACGCAAGCGGCAAACCGATTTTTGCGCTCGAAAAAACGCGGCGAACTCGTCATAGAGAGCATCACCATTTTCTTTTTGAAGCCTGTGCAGATGGAATCAGTCATCGAAGTCAAACCTCGCATCTTGGAGGCCGGCAGAAAGTTTGGGAAAATGGAAGTGGAAGTGCACAGCCAAGGTCATATCGTGTCTAAAGCGATGCTGATGGTTCAGCTGATGGAAAGAAGCTAAGGGACGTTCAGGCGCCCCTTACGCGTGATCTCTTTCAGCTTCTTTGGCGTGAAGGGGATTGTAATGCCTAAAGGCTTTATAACCTGCCCAAGCGCTTCCTGCTCCTATGACGATAAAGATACCGCCGATTACTAACGTTAATACTGAATGGAATAATATCATTTGGTTAAGCCCGTAGAACAGGACTAGTGACCCTAAGGCCATGCTTGATTTTGCTGAACATATTTCTTTTGCCAAAGATGGCTTTGCCCGTACGCCTTTTACTTTATAGTACACATAAAAGCAGGCTGAAAGCCCAATCAAAAAAACAAGAACCAGCATAAATGAAATCCTCCATCGTAAAAGTTTACAAACCCATTTTATACAAAAACGGGCTTGGTTTTGACGTTATTTTTCTTTTCCGTCGGCAGAGAATGTGATTTAATGAATAAAAACAATAAAGGAGTATCAAATGAAAACAGAATTGATCAGAACCATATCATTATATGACACAATTATCTTACATAGACATGTGCGTCCTGATCCGGATGCCTACGGATCACAGTGCGGGCTTACGGAAATCCTGCGTGAAACATATCCTGAAAAAAATATTTTTGCGGTCGGCACGCCTGAACCGTCCCTCTCTTTCTTATATTCCCTCGATGAGGTGGACAATGAAACATATGAAGGCGCACTTGTCATTGTCTGCGATACGGCAAATCAGGAAAGAATCGACGATCAGCGTTATCCTTCAGGCGCCAAACTAATGAAAATCGACCACCATCCGAACGAAGATCCATACGGTGACCTTCTCTGGGTCGATACAAGCGCCAGCTCAGTAAGTGAAATGATTTACGAGCTGTATTTAGAAGGAAAAGAGCACGGCTGGAAGCTGAATACGAAAGCGGCAGAGCTGATCTACGCCGGCATTGTTGGAGATACCGGACGCTTTTTATTTCCGAATACCACGGAAAAAACATTAAAATATGCAGGCGAGCTCATTCAGTATCCATTCTCTTCCTCAGAGTTATTTAATCAATTGTATGAAACAAAACTGAATGTGGTGAAGCTTAACGGCTTTATCTTTCAAAATGTGTCTTTGTCCGAAAACGGGGCGGCTTCTGTTTTCATCAAAAAGGATACGCTTGAAAAATTCGGCACAACGGCTTCTGAAGCGTCGCAGCTTGTCGGGACGCTTGGCAATATCTCAGGTATTCGCGCCTGGGTGTTTTTCGTAGAAGAAGACGATCAAATCAGAGTCAGATTCCGTTCGAAGGGGCCTGTCATTAACGGACTTGCCCGGAAATATAACGGCGGAGGGCATCCGTTAGCTTCAGGCGCCTCTATTTACAGCTGGGATGAAGCTGATCGGATTTTAGCTGATCTGGAAACATTATGTAAAGAACACGAGTAGAGGGGAGACCCTCTCTCTTAGTGTTCATCTGTGACGGGGATGAACCAGCAGCCGAAATCAGTAAGGTCCTCGTAGACTTGGAGATTGTGTGATTGAAGTTCTTTTTTGATGAGGGAAGCGAGTGAGTTTGTTTCGGCATATGCAGAAAAACCTTGTCTGAGACGGGCTGCTTGATCTTTTGCTAACTGACGGTCACTGTAAACCTCCATTTCCCTTCCTCCTTCCTTTCGCCATTAAGCCTCACATATAGTTTATAAAAAAGAATGGGAAAAAGCGACAGAAGTTTGGAGAATTTAAAAAAAATCCATAATTATGTGGCGAAAGATATTTCAAGTTCCACTGTCAGCCTCGTATAAATAATCAATTCTCTGACGGTTGCCTCGTATTTTTTCTCATTGATCATATAGACTTTATTTTCAATTGTCCGCTTCAAGAGATCCTTTGTTTGATAGACGCTCTCTATGTCTTTTGTAATCACCTCTGAAATATCATCCTTTACATGCTCCTCGAATTTCGTTTTATCCGGCTGTGATATTTTATATTTATCCCCATTCAGCAATTTGACGCTGACGCTTTGAATCAGCAGTTTTCTTTTATTATCTTCATTCAGTTTATGGAGGTCTTCCTGATAGATCGAAATTTGATTGTTCAAGTCTTTTACATGCTCTTTTTGCTTTTCGATGAGGCTGACCTGCTCCTCTTGGAATGTTCCGTAAGTAAACAGGAAAAAGAACCAGCTGATTACGGCCCCGCACATCATTCCCGCGAAAAAACGCTGCCATCCCGGTTTTTTGTAATGCTGGGGGACCCTCATGAAGAAAGATGCTCCTGGGTCAGCCATGATATAATAAGCCAGCCGCTTTGCGCGCCTCCCATGGCCGAAATAATTAAAAGAAGCTGTTTAAAGATATCTCTCGTATTGCCTTCGAGTATGCCGCGTTCAAAGCTGTATACCGCATCAAAGGTGCCTCCGATAGCTGCGACAAGCGCCCATATTTTTAACCGGTTGGCAAGCTTTGTAATGGCTGTAAGCGGGGGTTCGCCTGCCAAGTATGCTCCGAGCCCTCCAATGAGTGCGCCCCCGATCAGCACCCCTAACGCAATGAAGTAGCTATTGATAAAATTCACCATAAATCCTGCTTCCTGATCCATCTTTATCACCTCACCTTTTATATCATATTGAGCTTTCAGGACAAGTATGATGATGAGTCAAAAAAGAACATTTGTTTCTTTTGGAAACCGGCCTTATAATGAAGGAAGAAATGGATCGTAATGAGAAAGAGGTGATAGCATGTCTTTTGTTCACCTGCAAGTGCATAGTGGGTATAGCCTGCTAAACAGCGCCGCGGCTGTGGAAGAGCTCGTCAGTGAAGCTGACAGGCTCGGATATGCGTCTTTGGCGCTGACAGATGATCATGTCATGTACGGAGCTATTCAATTTTATAAAGCTTGCAAGGCGAGAGGGATCAACCCAATAATTGGTTTGACGGCTTCTGTTTTTACAGATGACAGCGAGCTTGAAGCATACCCGCTCGTCCTGCTGGCAAAATCAAATACAGGCTATCAAAACCTGCTGAAAATCAGCAGCGTTCTGCAATCTAAATCAAAAGGCGGACTGAAGCCGAAATGGCTTCACAGTTATCGAGAAGGGATTATCGCAATAACGCCCGGCGAAAAAGGATATATTGAAACGCTTCTTGAAGGAGGGCTGTTCGAACAGGCTGCTCAAGCCTCGCTGGAATTTCAGTCTATATTCGGAAAGGGAGCTTTTTATTTCTCCTATCAGCCTTTTAAAGGGAATCAAGTCTTGTCTGAGCAGATTCTAAAGCTGTCAGAAGAAACGGGTATCCCTGTTACGGCCACAGGCGATGTGCATTACATAAGGAAGGAAGATAAGGCTGCCTACCGTTGTTTGAAAGCGATTAAAGCGGGGGAAAAACTGACGGATGCACCCCCTGAAGATTTGCCTGATCTCGATTTGAAACCACTCGAAGAAATGCAAAACATTTATCGAGAGCATCCCGAGGCACTGCAAGCTTCTGTAGAGATCGCGGAACAATGCCGGGTTGACGTCAGTCTCGGGCAGACCCGTCTACCGTCTTTCCCGACCCCAGACGGAACGTCCGCTGATGATTATTTAACGGATATCTGTATGGAGGGACTCCGCAGCCGTTTCGGCAAGCCTGATGAACGATACCTTCGCCGTCTTCAATATGAGCTTGATGTCATCAAGCGGATGAAGTTCAGCGATTACTTTCTGATCGTGTGGGATTTTATGAAGCACGCCCATGAAAAAGGGATTGTTACAGGACCGGGAAGGGGTTCTGCGGCAGGTTCTCTTGTGGCATATGTCCTGTATATCACAGATGTTGACCCGATTAAGCATCACCTTCTGTTTGAAAGATTTTTAAATCCCGAACGCGTCAGCATGCCGGATATTGATATCGACTTTCCCGATACTAGAAGGGATGAAGTCATTCAATATGTTCAGCAGAAATACGGTGCAATGCACGTCGCACAGATTATCACCTTTGGAACACTTGCGGCAAAGGCGGCGCTCCGGGACGTCGGCAGAGTATTCGGCGTCAGCCCGAAGGAGGCAGATCAGCTTGCAAAACTCATTCCTTCAAGACCGGGCATGACGCTGGATGAAGCGAGACAGCAGTCACCGCAGCTGGATAAGCGGCTTCGGGAGTCAAGCCTGCTTCAGCAAGTCTATTCAATTGCCCGGAAAATAGAAGGGCTGCCAAGGCATGCATCAACCCACGCAGCGGGCGTTGTCCTGAGTGAAGAACCGTTAACAGATGTTGTTCCGCTGCAAGAAGGGCATGAAGGGATCTATTTAACGCAATACGCGATGGACCATCTTGAAGACTTGGGCCTTTTAAAAATGGATTTCTTAGGTTTGAGGAACCTGACACTTATTGAATCCATCACTTCAATGATTGAAAAAGAAGAAAATATTAAAATAGATCTTTCAAGTATTTCCTACAGCGATGACAAAACGTTCTCCTTGCTGTCAAAAGGGGATACGACAGGCATTTTCCAGCTTGAATCTGCAGGGATGAGAAGCGTCTTGAAACGGCTGAAACCTTCAGGCCTAGAAGATATTGTGGCGGTCAATGCACTGTACCGGCCGGGTCCGATGGAAAATATTCCGTTATTTATCGACCGTAAACACGGCCGGGCGCCAGTTCACTATCCTCATGAAGATTTAAGGAGCATTTTGGAAGATACATATGGCGTCATTGTGTATCAGGAACAAATTATGATGATTGCTTCCCGTATGGCGGGGTTTTCTTTAGGCGAAGCAGACCTATTGAGAAGGGCGGTCAGCAAAAAGAAAAAAGAAATCCTGGACAGAGAGCGAAGCCATTTTGTTGAAGGGTGCTTAAAAAAGGAGTATTCTGTAGACACTGCAAATGAGGTCTACGATTTAATCGTCAAATTCGCAAACTATGGCTTTAACCGAAGCCATGCGGTGGCATACAGCATGATCGGGTGCCAGCTTGCGTATTTGAAAGCTCATTATCCGTTATATTTTATGTGCGGATTGCTGACAAGCGTCATTGGCAATGAGGATAAAATCTCTCAATATCTTTACGAAGCAAAGGGGAGCGGGATTCGTATCCTTCCTCCGTCAGTGAATAAAAGCAGTTTTCCGTTTACAGTTGAAAACGGATCTGTCAGATACAGCCTCCGCGCGATAAAAAGTGTAGGCGTCTCAGCAGTCAAAGATATATATAAAGCAAGAAAAGAGAAACCATTTGAAGATCTTTTCGATTTCTGCTTTCGGGTGCCGTCAAAAAGCGTAAATCGCAAAATGCTTGAAGCACTTATCTTTTCTGGTGCGATGGACGAATTCGGCCAAAACCGGGCCACGCTGCTCGCATCCATTGATGTTGCTTTGGAACATGCTGAGCTATTCGCCGCGGACGATGACCAAATGGGATTGTTTTTAGATGAATCGTTTTCAATTAAGCCGAAGTATGTGGAAACGGAAGAGCTTCCGCTAGTGGATTTACTTGCATTTGAAAAGGAAACGCTTGGCATTTATTTTTCAAATCATCCGCTCTCCGCCTTCCGAAAACAGCTCACTGCGCATGGAGCAGTCTCCATTCTGCAGGCTCAGCGGGCAGTCAAAAGGCAGCTTTCACTAGGCGTTCTGCTGTCGAAGATCAAAACGATTCGGACGAAAACAGGTCAAAACATGGCGTTTTTAACGCTCAGTGATGAAACCGGCGAGATGGAAGCCGTAGTCTTCCCTGAACAATTCAGACAGCTTTCACCCGTTTTAAGAGAAGGCGCTCTTTTGTTCACAGCGGGGAAATGCGAAGTAAGACAAGATAAGATTCAATTCATCATGTCCCGGGCAGAATTATTAGAAAATATGGATGCAGAAAAAGCGCCATCGGTTTATATAAAAATAGAAAGCAGTCAGCACAGCCAGGAGATCCTGGCAAAGATTAAGCGCATTTTGCTGGAGCATAAAGGGGAAACAGGCGTTTATCTCTATTATGAAAGGCAAAAACAGACGATTAAGCTACCTGAGTCGTTCCATATCAATGCAGATCACCAGGTGTTATATCGCTTAAAAGAGCTGTTGGGTCAAAAAAACGTCGTTTTAAAACAGTGGTAACGATTCGCTTTTTGTTATACAATTGGAGCAATTATGTGATCCTGTTTAAATATTCAGATAGATTTACTCCGCAGAATGCAGCAATCAACGCAGCAGTATACGAATCAAAAAATATCCATAAGGAGTGTTTAGGAGAATGTCATTAAGAGAAGAAGCATTACACCTGCATAAAGTCAACCAGGGGAAACTGGAGTCTAAATCAAAAGTAGAGGTCAGAAATGCGAAAGATCTAAGCCTCGCTTATTCTCCGGGTGTTGCAGAACCGTGTAAGGATATTCATGAAGACATTAACAAAGTATATGATTATACAATGAAGGGGAACATGGTAGCAGTTGTAACTGACGGTACAGCTGTGCTTGGCCTTGGAAACATCGGCCCTGAAGCGGCGCTTCCTGTTATGGAAGGGAAAGCAGTTCTTTTCAAAAGCTTTGCGGGCGTAGATGCGTTCCCGATTGCTTTAAACACAAACGATGTTGATAAAATCGTTGAAACTGTAAAATTGCTGGAACCGACATTTGGCGGCGTCAACCTTGAAGATATTGCAGCGCCAAACTGCTTTATCATTGAAGAGCGCCTCAAAAAAGAAACAAACATCCCGGTTTTCCATGATGATCAGCACGGTACTGCCATTGTAACCGTAGCAGGTCTTGTGAACGCGCTGAAACTGTCTGGAAAATCCATGTCATCCATTAAAGTTGTCGCAAACGGCGCGGGTGCGGCTGGCATTGCGATTATCAAGCTTCTTCATCATTATGGCGTTCGCGACATTGTGATGTGCGATTCCAAAGGGGCCATTTATGAAGGGGCGCCGAACGGCATGAACGATGTCAAAAATGAAGTGGCGAAGTTCACGAACCAAGATCGCAAAGACGGTTCTCTGAAAGATGTCATCGTTGATGCTGACGTATTTATCGGTGTCTCTGTAGCAGGCGCGTTAACAAAAGAAATGGTTCAAAGCATGGCAAAAGATCCAATTATCTTTGCAATGGCAAATCCAAATCCGGAAATCATGCCGGAAGATGCGCGTGAAGCCGGAGCAAGCGTTATCGGAACTGGCCGTTCTGATTTCCCGAACCAAGTAAACAATGTTCTTGCATTCCCTGGTATTTTCCGCGGAGCGCTTGATGTGCGTGCCACTCATATTAACGAGGAAATGAAAATCGCAGCGGTTGAAGCCATTGCTTCACTGGTTTCAGAAGATGAGCTTAGCGCAGACTATGTCATCCCTGCACCGTTTGATAAACGTGTTGCGCCTGCTGTTGCGAAGGCTGTGGCAAAAGCTGCGATGGAAACAGGTGTTGCAAGAATCACTGTTGACCCTGAGGAAGTCGCAGAAAAAACAAGAAAACTTACGATTATTGGTGAATAATTAATTCATTCCAAAAATGGCAGCGCGTTGGCGGAGACCGGCGCGCTGTTCTCAAGTTAAACTGACGGCTGAAATTTTTTTAGGGGGTTAGCCTTAAAAAAATTTCAGCCGGGTTTAACATTATTTTTGAATGCGCTGTCAACCTTGTCGTTTCAACACCTTATCTGATTTCATACAAGCCTTTCCGAGCACGTCATCGAATAAAAAGTTGTCGAATTGAGGATGACAGCGTTTGACAAAAAAAGTACAATAGTTTCGGTAAAGTTATTAGCAAGTCTATCTGTTTGATGACATGCGGTGAAGAGAACCCTTCACAAAAGGGAGGTAATCATTTGTTAAAGGATATATTCACGAAAAAGAAAAAGTATGCTTCCGTACCATCTGATCAAGCGAAGCACGATGTTCCGGAAGGCATTATGACAAAATGTCCTAAGTGTAAAAAAATCATGCTCACTAAAGAGTTGGATAAAAATATGCGGGTATGCATGAACTGCGATTATCATTTCCCAATGAACGCAAAACAGCGTATCGAAAGCTTGATGGATGAACAATCCTTTGAGGAATTCAATCAGGGAATGCTCTCGGAAAATCCACTTGGTTTCCCGGGATATCTGGAAAAGCTTGAAAAAGATCGCGAGAAAACATCCTTAAACGAGGCTGTTGTGACAGGCAAGGGCACCATCGGCGGACACCCGGCTGTTGTCGCCGTCATGGACTCTTCATTCAGAATGGGCAGCATGGGTTCAGTCGTCGGTGAAAAAATCACGCTTGCGATTGAAAAAGCAAAAGCTGATAAAGTTCCGTTTATTATTTTTACGGCTTCAGGCGGCGCTAGAATGCAGGAAGGCGTATTAAGTTTGATGCAGATGGCTAAGACAAGCTCTGCGTTAAAACTGTTCAGTGAAGAGCAGGGTCTTATTATTTCAGTAATGACGCATCCGACTACCGGAGGCGTATCAGCAAGCTTTGCATCCCTTGGCGATTACAATTTCGCTGAGCCTGGCGCGCTGATCGGTTTTGCCGGAAGACGGATTATTGAACAGACAATAGGAGAAAAACTGCCTGAGGACTTCCAAACGGCTGAATTTTTATTAAAACATGGACAGCTTGATGCGGTTATTCATCGCGACGATATGAAAAAAACGTTAGAAAATCTGCTGGATATGCATCAAACAGGAGGTGACATTGAGTGGCTCCAAGATTAGAATTTGAAAAACCGGTGATTGAACTGCAATCCAAAATCGCCGAACTAAAAAAATTCACCCAAGATTCCGATATGGATCTAAGTGCGGAAATCGAACGGCTCGAAGACCGTCTCGCTAAGCTTCAGGATGATATTTACAAAAATCTGAAGCCATGGGACCGGGTTCAAATTGCGCGTCTGGCGGACCGTCCGACAACTCTTGATTATATCGAACACCTGTTTACCGACTTTTTTGAATGTCACGGAGACAGAGCGTACGGGGACGATGAAGCCATTGTTGGCGGGATTGCGAAGTTCCACGGCCTCCCTGTAACGGTAATCGGGCATCAGCGCGGCAAAGACACGAAGGAAAACCTAGTCCGCAATTTTGGGATGCCGCATCCTGAAGGCTACAGAAAAGCGCTTCGTCTGATGAAACAGGCTGACAAATTTAACAGACCGATTATCTGTTTTATTGATACGAAGGGGGCATACCCTGGACGAGCAGCTGAAGAAAGAGGACAAAGTGAAGCTATTGCCAAAAACCTGTTTGAGATGGCCGGCCTTCGAGTGCCTGTTATCTGCATCGTCATCGGTGAAGGCGGAAGCGGCGGAGCCCTTGGTCTGGGAGTAGGCAATCACTTGCATATGCTTGAAAACTCTACTTATTCTGTTATTTCTCCGGAAGGTGCCGCGGCACTTTTATGGAAGGACTCCAGTCTTGCTAAAAAAGCAGCAGAAACAATGAAAATCACTGCGCCGGATTTAAAAGAATTAGGTATTATAGATCATATGATTAAAGAAGTAAAAGGCGGAGCGCACCATGATGTGAAGCTGCAGGCAAGCTATATGGACGAAACCCTTAAACAATCGTTAAAAACTTTGCTGAAGCTGAGCGAAGAAGAATTAGTTCAGCAGCGCTATGAAAAATATAAAGCAATTGGCAAAGTCTCGGTTGAAGATCAATATATCGGGGTAAACTAAATAAACGTGAAGCCTTTGGCTCACGTTTATTTTTTGTGACATTCCTTAAATTTTATTTAAAAACAATTTATTTAATTGTATAATAGGTAAGGTTTCATAGGGAGGATGGAGATCCCTTTTCATTGTTTTTAGGGCAATGATCATGTTATGTTTAATCATATATGTTGCTGAGGTGAATGGAGAATGAAACGTATAGGGGTATTAACGAGCGGCGGGGATTCCCCGGGAATGAACGCAGCAGTTCGCGCAGTAGTCAGAAAAGCGATCTATCATGACGTTGAAGTTTACGGTATTTACAACGGATACGCGGGATTGATCAGCGGAAAGATTGAAAAGCTTGAACTCGGATCAGTAGGCGATATTATACATCGTGGAGGAACTAAGCTTTATACGGCAAGATGTCCTGAATTCAAAACAGTTGAAGGCCGTGAAAAAGGGATAGAAAACTTGAAGAAGCTTGGTATTGAAGGCCTTGTTGTTATCGGCGGAGACGGTTCATATATGGGTGCGAAAAAATTAACGGAACACGGGTTTCCATGTGTAGGTGTACCGGGTACAATTGATAATGACATTCCGGGCACTGATTTTACAATCGGTTTCGATACAGCTTTAAATACAGTAATTGACGCAATTGATAAGATTCGCGATACAGCGACTTCTCATGAACGTACATATGTAATCGAAGTAATGGGCCGTCATGCCGGCGATATCGCATTGTGGGCCGGTCTTGCAGGGGGCGCGGAATCGATCTTAATCCCTGAGGCAGACTATGACATGCACGAAATCATTGCCCGCTTAAAACGCGGCCACGAACGCGGCAAGAAGCACAGTATTATTATTGTTGCCGAAGGTGTAGGCAGCGGTGTTGAATTCGGGAAACGCATTGAAGAAGAAACAAATCTTGAAACTAGGGTATCTGTATTGGGCCATATCCAGCGCGGAGGTTCTCCGAGTGCTGCTGACCGTGTGTTAGCAAGCCGTCTCGGCGCATATGCAGTTGAACTGCTGCTTGAAGGAAAAGGCGGACGCTGTGTAGGTATACAAAACAATAAGCTTGTAGACCATGATATTATAGAAATACTGGAGACAAAACACACAGTTGAGCAAAACATGTATCAGCTTTCAAAAGAACTGTCTATCTAATGTGCAGCTGAAGGCTGAAGATTTCAGAAGGAAGTGAACCAAATGAGAAAAACTAAAATTGTTTGTACCATCGGTCCGGCAAGTGAAAGTATTGAAATGCTTACGAAATTAATGGAGTCAGGAATGAACGTGGCTCGATTAAACTTTTCTCACGGAGATTTTGAGGAGCACGGTGCAAGAATTAAAAATATCCGCGAAGCAAGCAAAAAACTTGGCAAGAACGTTGGTATTCTGCTTGATACAAAAGGTCCTGAAATCCGCACACATACAATGGAAAACGGCGGTATTGAGCTTGAAACAGGCAAAGAGCTTATCATTTCAATGGACGAGGTTGTAGGAACAACAGATAAAATTTCAGTGACATATGAAGGTTTAGTCCATGACGTTGAACAAGGTTCAACGATTCTGTTAGATGACGGCCTTATCGGTCTTGAGGTACTTGATGTAGATGCCGCTAAACGCGAAATCAAAACAAAAGTATTAAACAACGGAACACTCAAAAATAAAAAAGGTGTTAACGTACCGGGCGTAAGTGTCAATCTTCCGGGTATTACTGAAAAGGATGCGCGAGACATCGTTTTCGGTATTGAGCAAGGAGTAGACTTCATCGCACCATCTTTCATTCGACGTTCCACGGACGTGCTCGAAATCCGTGAGCTTCTTGAAGAGCACAACGCTCAGGATATTCAAATCATCCCTAAAATCGAAAACCAAGAGGGCGTTGACAACATCGATGCAATTCTCGAAGTGTCTGACGGCTTAATGGTTGCACGCGGAGACTTAGGTGTGGAAATTCCAGCTGAAGAAGTGCCGCTTGTGCAAAAAGAACTGATCAAAAAATGCAACGCGCTGGGCAAACCTGTTATTACAGCGACACAAATGCTTGACAGCATGCAGCGCAACCCGCGTCCGACTCGTGCGGAAGCAAGTGACGTTGCAAACGCGATCTTCGACGGAACAGATGCGATCATGCTATCTGGTGAAACTGCTGCCGGAAGCTATCCGGTTGAAGCAGTTCAAACAATGCATAACATCGCGTCCCGTTCTGAAGAAGCTTTAAATTATAAAGAAATTCTCTCAAAACGCAGAGATCAAGTGGGCATGACAATTACAGACGCAATTGGACAATCTGTCGCGCATACGGCGATTAACCTGAATGCTGCTGCGATTGTAACGCCGACAGAAAGCGGCCATACAGCACGTATGATTGCAAAATACCGTCCGCAGGCTCCGATTGTTGCGGTTACTGTAAATGACTCTATTTCCAGAAAGCTTGCCCTCGTATCTGGCGTATTCGCAGAAAGCGGCCAAAATGCGAGCTCAACAGATGAGATGCTTGAGGATGCTGTCCAAAAATCATTGAACAGCGGAATTGTAAAACACGGCGATCTTATCGTTATTACAGCAGGCACTGTCGGTGAGTCCGGCACTACAAACTTAATGAAGGTTCATACTGTCGGCGATATCATCGCTAAAGGGCAAGGCATTGGACGCAAATCAGCTTACGGTCCGGTTGTCGTTGCACAAAATGCAAAAGAAGCTGAGCAAAAAATGACGGACGGTGCGGTACTTGTTACCAAAAGCACTGACCGTGATATGATTGCATCCCTTGAAAAAGCGTCTGCTCTTATTACAGAAGAAGGCGGCTTGACTAGCCATGCTGCGGTAGTCGGATTAAGCCTTGGCATCCCGGTTATCGTGGGTCTGGAAAATGCGACATCTATTTTGACAGATGGCCAGGATATTACAGTTGACGCTTCCAGAGGCGCAGTCTATCAAGGCCGTGCGAGCGTTCTTTAATTACAGGTGAAAACGGAAGGGGAATCCCTTCCTTTTCTCTTTATCATGCCTTTTGTTGAACAGAACGTGTTACACGTGTGGGGGGCTTGGATATGAGATTTTTGTTTTTGCTTTTTATTGTGTTTCCGGCAATAGAAATCGGCATATTCCTGTTTTTAGGCAAGCTGATTGGCATTTTGCCGACAGTTTTATTCATGATTCTGACGGGCATTATCGGCGCAGCAGCTGCAAAAAAACAAGGAACCGAAGTGTATTATAAGGTTCAGCGTGATCTTCAATATGGCAAAATGCCGGGGGAAGCGATTGCTGACGGTCTGTGCATTTTCATCGGCGGTCTATTGCTGATGCTTCCGGGCTTTTTATCAGATTTGGCCGGCGCTGTCTTCTTATCCCATTTACCCGCGGCTGGTGTAAGCCGATTCTGTTCAAATGGCTGAGAGGAATGTCGAAGAATAAGCGGATCATCATCAAATAAAAAACGGCAGCCATGAAAAAACGGCTGCCGTTTTATTTTTGCTGAACGGTGATATAGGACCATATTTCTTTTAATGCGCCTGTTGTGATGAAAGCTTGGATGATGACGAGTACAGCCGGTCCCGCAATCAGTCCTAAAAACCCGAATAATTTAAAGCCGGCAAACAGGGCGATGAGCGTTGCCAGCGGATCGATCCCGATAGATTTACTTAGTATCTTGGGCTCTGTCAGCTGCCGCTGAATAAGAACGACGAGGTACAGGATACCAATTCCGATCGCTTGGGGCAGCTGGCCCGTAATTGATAAATACAAAATCCAGGGCACAAATACGGAGCCGGCACCTAAGTAAGGGAGAAGATCTACAAGCCCGATTAAAAAAGCAATTGTTGCGGCGTGTTCAACCTTTAAGAGAGAAAGGCCGATAAATACAATCACCATCGTGATGAAAACGAGGACGGCTTGTGCTTTGATAAAACCAGTCATTGCTTTTTTTAATTCGCTGCTGATCGCTTTACTGTTAGCTGTCACACGATCCGGCAGAATTAAAACAAGCATGGCTTTCAGCTTATGCCAATCTTTTGTCATAAAAAAGGTTGCCAGAAGAGAAAAAATCAGAACCGCCGCCGTATTGGGAAGAAGAGCGAAAAATCTCGGGATCATCTCTAGAATGTGGGACAGCAGGAGCCCGGCATTTTTAGCGGCAGAATCACCGAGTGTCTGGATATGAGTGACGATGGAAGCCTGCTGGTTCGTTTCCAATTCTTGAAACAAAAGAGTTAACTCGTTATAGAGCGGCTGAATATGAGTTGTAAACAATTTTTCGCAATATGAAATAAACGTGCTGATATGCGGAGGCAGCGTTTTTGCTAGATAGGCTGTTCCCGTTACGATTTCGGCTACCAGAATGGTGAGCACACCGATGGCTGCGAGCAGAAAAAAAGCAAGAACGCCCAGAACATTTATCGTTCGGGGGAATCCTGTCACTTTGTCCAAATAATCGACAACAGGATGAATCACTGATGAAAGAATAAGGGCGATCAGGAACGGATAAGTTAACGGAAACGAATAATAGGCCGCAGCTATCGACCCTGCGGTCATTGATATGACAAAGAGGGTTCTGAAAAAAATAGTGATATAAGATTGATTCACGAAAACGGTCCTCCTCTCGTCAGCATGTCCTATTTTTTATATGTATTCACGCTGTTGCTGAATATGAATACATTCATCTTAAAGGAGGGATGGCATGTGTTTACACAAGCGAATTTATTTTTAATTTTACTCTTGGCCATCGCACTTATCGCAAAAAACCAATCATTGCTCTTTGCTGTATCCGTCCTTTTGATCATCAAAATCGTTGGACTTGATCAGAAATTATTCCCGACCATCCAGTCAAAAGGCATTAACTGGGGTGTGACCATTATTACCATCGCCGTTCTTGTCCCGATTGCCACGGGAGAAATCGGATTTAAGCAGCTTGGAGAAGCAATGCGGTCTTCCTACGCATGGATCGCCCTTGGAGCGGGGATCGCAGTGGCGCTGATTGCAAAAAACGGCCTGACCCTGCTTGAAAATGATCCGCATATTACAACTGCTCTCGTGATCGGGACCATTCTTGCAGTCGCGCTTTTTGGAGGAGTTGCGGTGGGACCGCTGATCGGAGCGGGGATTGCTTATTTAGCTATGCAGATCGTAAAACTGTTCACTTCATAAAAAAAAAGCGGCCTTAAAGCCGCTTTTTTTTGTATGCAAAAACCCGCAAATAAAGGCGTTTTTTCGGGGAAATCACAGAATGAAAAAAAAAAATTATAGGTAAACATTTAACAAATGTCTGATTATTGTTTATAATGAGAATAGGCTTAAACTTAAATAAGCTTATAAGAATTTGTTATGTTCTTTCATAAGCAAAGGGTTTTAGTACCAGCAGCCAGTAAAATGTAAGCATTTTCTTTTTGGGGGAGAGAAATACTTGCATCGTGCTTTTTAAGTAAGCCTCATGTTTTTACAACACTCTTAAAGGGGAAATTTATTGAAAAGGAGATGTTATATATGACAGCGACACGCGGTCTTGAAGGGGTTGTAGCAACAACATCATCTGTTAGTTCTATAATTGATGATACCCTTACATATGTGGGGTATGATATCGATGATTTGACAGAGAATGCAAGTTTTGAAGAAATCATCTACTTGCTTTGGCATCTAAGGCTGCCAAACAAAAAAGAGCTTGAAGAGTTAAAGCAGCAGCTTGCAAAGGAAGCTGCCGTTCCGCAAGAAATTATTGAGCACTTCAAATCTTATTCCCTCGAAAATGTTCATCCCATGGCTGCTCTTCGGACAGCAATTTCATTACTAGGCCTGCTAGACAGCGAGGCTGATACCATGAACCCGGAAGCCAACTACAGAAAGGCGATCCGCCTTCAGGCAAAGGTGCCTGGCCTGGTTGCAGCGTTTTCCAGAATTCGCAAGGGTCTTGAGCCTGTTGAACCGAGAGAAGATTACGGTATTGCGGAGAATTTTCTTTACACATTAAACGGTGAAGAGCCTTCACCAATTGAAGTTGAAGCCTTCAACAAAGCATTGATTTTACATGCTGACCATGAGCTGAACGCGTCAACGTTCACAGCGAGGGTCTGCGTCGCAACACTTTCTGACATCTATTCAGGCATTACTGCAGCAATCGGCGCGCTGAAAGGGCCTCTTCACGGCGGAGCGAATGAAGGCGTTATGAAAATGCTGACAGAAATCGGTGAAGTGGAAAATGCTGAGCCGTACATCCGCGCTAAACTTGAAAAGAAAGAAAAAATCATGGGATTCGGCCACCGTGTGTATAAGCATGGTGATCCGCGCGCGAAGCATCTGAAAGAAATGAGCAAGCGCCTGACCAACCTGACAGGCGAAAGCAAATGGTATGAGATGTCAATTCGTATAGAAGACATCGTCACATCAGAGAAAAAGCTTCCGCCTAACGTTGATTTCTATTCGGCTTCTGTATATCACAGCCTCGGTATTGACCATGATTTGTTTACACCGATTTTTGCTGTAAGCAGAATGTCCGGCTGGCTCGCTCATATTCTTGAGCAGTATGACAACAACCGTCTGATCCGCCCGCGGGCAGATTACACAGGCCCTGACAAACAAAAATTCGTTCCGATTGAAGAAAGAGCCTAAAGAACCATTGGAGGCTGGCTTGCGTCAATGAGGTTAGCCTCTTGTTCAGAACATCAAAATTGGGTTACACTTTAAATTGAATGTTGGGAAAAATCATTTTGTTTTCTATATAAGAAAAATAAAATGTTTTCTAAATATGAATTACATACTGGGAGGTTTTTATTGTGGCACAAGGTGAAAAAATTACAGTCTCTAACGGAGTATTAAACGTACCAAACAACCCGATTATCCCATTTATCGAAGGAGACGGAACCGGTCCTGATATTTGGAACGCGGCTTCGAAGGTTTTGGAAGCAGCAGTAGAAAAAGCATACAAAGGCGAAAAGAAAATTACATGGAAAGAAGTTTACGCCGGAGAAAAGGCTTATAATAAAACAGGTGAGTGGCTCCCTGCTGAAACATTAGATGTGATCCGCGAATATTTCATCGCGATTAAAGGCCCGTTAACGACACCTGTCGGCGGCGGTATCCGTTCTTTGAACGTAGCGCTCAGACAAGAGCTTGACCTATTCGTCTGCTTAAGACCTGTAAGATACTTTACTGGAGTGCCGTCACCGGTAAAACGCCCTGAAGATACTGATATGGTCATCTTCCGTGAAAATACAGAAGATATTTACGCAGGCATCGAGTATGCAAAAGGCTCTGAAGAAGTGCAAAAGCTTATCAGCTTCCTTCAAAATGAGTTAAACGTCAACAAAATCCGTTTCCCTGAGACATCAGGTATCGGCATTAAGCCTGTTTCAGAAGAAGGAACAAGCCGCTTGGTCAGAGCTGCCATTGATTATGCGATCGAGCATGGCCGCAAATCTGTAACGCTTGTTCACAAAGGAAACATCATGAAGTTCACAGAAGGCGCCTTCAAAAACTGGGGCTATGAACTTGCTGAAAAAGAATACGGAGATAAAGTCTTCACATGGGCTCAATATGACCGCATTGCTGAAGAAGAAGGAAAAGACGCTGCCAACAAAGCGCAAAGCGAAGCGGAAGCAGCAGGAAAAATCATTATCAAAGACAGCATTGCTGACATTTTCCTTCAGCAGATCTTAACGCGTCCAAACGAGTTTGATGTCGTTGCGACAATGAACTTGAACGGAGATTACATTTCTGATGCTCTTGCTGCGCAAGTCGGCGGAATCGGCATTGCTCCTGGAGCGAACATCAACTACGAAACAGGACATGCGATTTTCGAGGCGACGCACGGAACGGCTCCTAAATATGCAGGCCTTGATAAAGTAAACCCATCTTCAGTTATTCTTTCAGGCGTTCTGCTTCTTGAGCATTTAGGATGGAACGAAGCGGCTGATTTGGTTATCAAATCTATGGAAAAAACAATCGCTTCCAAAGTCGTAACTTACGATTTTGCTAGATTAATGGACGGGGCGACTGAAGTGAAATGTTCAGAGTTCGGAGAAGAACTGATCAAAAACATGGACTAAGCAAGGAAAAAGCCTAAAACTAGCCATAAAGGAGAAGAGAGACATGGGAAATACTCGTAAAAAAGTTTCTGTTATCGGAGCAGGTTTTACCGGAGCTACAACTGCATTTTTAATCGCTCAAAAAGAGCTGGCAGACGTTGTTCTTGTTGACATTCCGCAATTGGAGAACCCGACAAAGGGAAAAGCGCTTGATATGCTTGAAGCAAGCCCAGTTCAAGGCTTTGACGCAAAAATTACGGGAACATCTAATTACGAGGATACAGCTGGCTCTGACATTGTTGTCATTACAGCCGGTATCGCAAGAAAACCTGGTATGAGCAGAGATGATCTGGTCTCTACAAACGAAAAGATTATGAGAAGCGTTACGCGGGAAATCGTGAAATATTCTCCTGACTCTATTATTGTGGTGCTGACAAATCCTGTTGATGCAATGACATACGCGGTGTACAAAGAATCAGGCTTCCCTAAAGAGCGTGTAATCGGCCAGTCCGGTGTGCTTGATACGGCAAGATTCAGAACATTTGTGGCAGAGGAATTAAACCTGTCAGTGAAAGATGTGACTGGTTTCGTACTCGGCGGACACGGTGACGATATGGTGCCGCTTGTGCGTTATTCTTATGCTGGCGGTATCCCGCTTGAAACTCTTATTCCGAAAGAACGGATTGACGCAATTGTGGAGCGCACTAGAAAAGGCGGAGGCGAAATCGTGAATCTTCTTGGAAACGGAAGCGCGTATTATGCGCCTGCGGCTTCTCTGACAGAAATGGTCGAAGCGATCTTGAAAGATCAGCGCCGCGTCCTTCCTACAATTGCTTATCTTGAAGGGGAATACGGCTATGAAGGCATCTACCTTGGTGTTCCTACAATTGTAGGCGGCAACGGTCTTGAGCAAATCATTGAACTTGAACTGACAGACTATGAAAGAGCGCAGCTGAATAAATCAGTTGAATCTGTCAAAAATGTCATGAAAGTATTATCCTAATAAAAAGAGAGAAAGGCTTGCTTAATACAGCCTTTCTCTTTTTACTATAAATGAAAGCGTTATCATGCACATCTATATTTCTTTTAAAAATGATGTAAAAGGCGAATTGTCGGAATGTCCTGCTTTCGCTAAAATAAAATCATGAAACATGTTAAGATGACATAAAATAGAGAAATAGGATGTCGGGGAATTATAATACTGGAGGCACAGCATGAACAAGAAAATTTTAGTTGTGGATGATGAAGAATCTATTGTTACTCTTTTACAGTACAATTTGGAACGGTCAGGCTATGATGTCATTACCGCCTCGGATGGGGAAGAAGCACTCAAAAAAGCGGAAACAGAGAAGCCTGATTTGATTGTGCTTGATGTGATGCTTCCAAAATTGGACGGAATCGAAGTATGCAAGCAGCTGAGACAGCAAAAACTGATGTTTCCCATTTTAATGCTGACAGCGAAGGATGAGGAATTCGACAAAGTATTAGGGCTTGAGCTCGGTGCTGATGATTATATGACCAAGCCGTTCAGTCCAAGGGAAGTAAATGCGAGAGTAAAAGCGATTTTAAGGCGTTCGGAAATGGCTGCGCCCTCTAGTGAGATGAAGAATGATGAAATGGAAGGCCAGATCGTAATTGGCGATCTGAAAATCCTGCCTGATCATTATGAAGCGTACTTTAAAGAAAGTCAGCTTGAACTGACACCGAAAGAATTCGAACTGCTGCTCTATTTAGGCAGACATAAAGGCAGAGTTCTGACGAGAGACCTGTTGCTGAGCGCAGTCTGGAATTATGATTTTGCCGGAGATACGAGAATTGTTGATGTGCACATCAGCCATCTTCGCGACAAAATTGAAAACAATACCAAAAAACCGATCTACATTAAAACGATTAGGGGATTGGGGTATAAACTGGAGGAGCCAAAAATGAATGAATAAATACCGTGTGCGCCTTTTTTCTGTATTCGTTGTCTGTATGATTCTGGTGTTTTGTGTCCTCGGGCTGTTTTTACAGCAGCTTTTTGAAACATCTGATCAAAGGAAAGCAGAGGAACACATTGAAAAAGAAGCAAAATACTTGGCTTCGCTTCTTGATGCCGGCAATCTGAATGATCAAGCAAATGAGAAAATCATTAAAGATGCAGGCGGCGCGCTTGATGTGAGCGCATCCGTTATCGATACAGACGGCAAGGTGCTGTATGGGTCAAACGGGAGAGCGGCTGATTCCCAAAAGGTGCAGGCGCTTGTTTCTGGCCATGAGGGGATTCTGTCAACAACAGATAACAAGCTTTATTACGGACTTTCACTTAGAAGCGAAGGTGAAAAAACAGGATATGTGCTGCTTTCCGCCTCTGGAAAAAGCGACGGCTTAAAAGGCGAATTGTGGGGGATGCTGACGGCCAGTCTTTGTACCGCATTTATCGTCATTGTTTATTTTTATTCCAGCATGACCTCACGTTATAAAAGGTCAATTGAGTCAGCCACAAATGTAGCCACAGAACTCTCTAAGGGCAACTACGATGCACGGACATACGGCGGCTATATTAGGCGTTCTGATAAGCTAGGACATGCGATGAACAGCCTTGCCATTGATCTGATGGAAATGACGCGAACGCAGGAAATGCAGCGGGATCGGCTGCTGACAGTCATTGAAAACATTGGCTCCGGGCTGATTATGATCGACGGAAGAGGCTTTATTAATCTCGTAAACAGGTCTTACGCCAAGCAGTTTCATATCAATCCGAATCATATGCTGCGCCGTCTTTATCACGATGCATTTGAACATGAAGAAGTGATCCAGCTTGTCGAAGACATTTTTATGACGGAGACAAAGAAATGCAAGCTGTTAAGACTGCCGATCAAAATAGAACGGCGTTATTTTGAAGTGGACGGCGTTCCGATTATGGGGCCGGACGATGAATGGAAAGGAATTGTGCTTGTTTTCCATGACATGACGGAAACAAAGAAATTAGAGCAGATGAGGAAGGATTTTGTGGCCAATGTTTCTCATGAGCTGAAAACGCCGATTACGTCTATAAAAGGGTTTACGGAGACGTTATTGGACGGGGCGATGGAGGATAAAGAGGCGCTTTCTGAATTTCTCTCTATTATTCTTAAGGAAAGCGAAAGGCTTCAGTCTTTGGTTCAGGATTTGCTCGATCTCTCAAAAATCGAGCAGCAAAATTTCACGCTCAGTATCGAAACGTTTGATCCGGCCAAAATGCTTGGTGAGATTGAAACGCTTCTGAAGCATAAGGCGGATGAGAAAGGCATCTCCTTGCAACTGAATGTCCCGAAAGACCCTCAATATGTATCTGGTGACCCGTACAGGCTGAAACAGGTATTTCTTAATCTCGTAAACAATGCGTTAACCTACACGCCTGAGGGGGGCTCCGTGGCTATCAATGTAAAGCCCAGAGAAAAAGACATTCAGATTGAGGTTGCCGATTCTGGAATCGGAATTCAGAAAGAAGAAATTCCGCGCATCTTTGAACGCTTTTACCGCGTAGATAAAGACAGAAGCAGGAATTCGGGCGGAACAGGGCTGGGCCTTGCGATTGTCAAGCATTTAATAGAGGCTCATGAAGGGAAAATTGATGTCACAAGCGAGCCTGGACGGGGAACTGTCTTTACCGTGACGTTGAAACGGGCCGCTGAAAAGTCCGCCTAATGTTTACAAAGGTTTAACAATATCTTCATGCACTGTTAAACCTATGCTGGTAGGATGTAGTAGAACCCCTTCATCCAAGGAGCCAATTTTGACGGCGGGAACCTATTTGTGTTCCCGTCCTTTTTTGTGTCTTCTCTTATAGTTCACGTATTTTCCTTTCAAATTGAACTTTGTTAAAATAAGAGGAGCTAATGACTATGTAAGAGATGAATGGAAGCCTGAGGCTTCTTAGGAGGAAATTGAATGACGGAACGAAAAAAATTAGTGCTTGTAGACGGAAACAGTCTGGCTTACCGGGCGTTTTTTGCATTGCCGCTGTTAAGCAATGATAAAGGTGTTCATACGAATGCTGTATACGGCTTTGCGATGATTTTGATGAAAATGCTTGAGGATGAAAAACCGACGCACATGCTGGTTGCGTTTGATGCCGGGAAAACAACATTTCGTCACGGCACATTTAAAGAATATAAAGGCGGCAGACAGAAAACTCCGCCTGAGCTTTCCGAACAAATGCCGTTTATCCGCGAGCTGCTGGATGCCTACCAGATCAGCCGCTATGAACTGGAACAATATGAAGCGGATGATATTATCGGCACACTGGCCAAATCGGCTGAAAAAGACGGATTTGAAGTTAAGGTTTTCTCAGGGGATAAGGATTTAACCCAGCTGGCAACGGACAAAACGACAGTTGCCATTACGAGAAAGGGAATTACCGACGTTGAATTTTACACACCGGAGCATGTCAAAGAGAAATATGGGCTTACGCCTGAACAAATCATTGACATGAAGGGTCTGATGGGCGATTCCTCAGATAATATTCCGGGTGTGCCCGGCGTCGGAGAAAAGACTGCGATTAAGCTTTTAAAACAATTTGATTCCGTTGAAAAGCTGCTGGAGTCCATTGACGAGGTGAGCGGAAAGAAATTGAAGGAAAAGCTTGAGGAGTTTAAGGATCAAGCATTGATGAGCAAGGAGCTTGCGACAATTATGACAGATGCTCCGATTGAGGTATCTGTTTCCGCTCTGGAATATCAAGGCTTTAATCGTGAACAGGTCATTGCCATCTTTAAAGATCTTGGCTTCAACACGCTTCTTGAACGGCTTGGAGAAGACAGTGCAGAAGCAGAACAGGATCAATCGTTGGAAGACATTAATGTCAAAACAGTCACAGACGTGACAAGCGATATATTGGTTTCTCCATCCGCATTTGTCGTTGAACAGATTGGCGATAATTATCATGAAGAGCCGATTCTCGGATTTTCGATCGTAAATGAAACGGGAGCTTATTTCATTCCGAAAGACATTGCCGTTGAGTCTGAGGTGTTTAAAGAATGGGTGGAAAATGACGATCAGAAGAAATGGGTCTTCGACAGCAAGCGGGCTGTTGTCGCTTTGCGCTGGCAGGGCATTGAGCTGAAAGGAGCCGAGTTTGATACGCTCCTTGCGGCTTATATCATCAACCCGGGCAATTCATATGACGACGTTGCGAGTGTGGCTAAGGATTACGGCCTGCATATCGTTTCAAGTGATGAATCAGTTTATGGAAAAGGAGCAAAACGAGCAGTGCCGTCAGAAGACGTACTGTCTGAGCACCTTGGCCGAAAAGCGTTAGCGATTCAAAGCCTTCGGGAAAAGCTCGTTCAGGAGCTGGAAAACAACGACCAGCTTGAACTGTTTGAAGAGCTGGAAATGCCTCTTGCGCTTATTCTCGGCGAAATGGAATCAACTGGCGTCAAGGTCGATGTTGACCGTTTAAAACGGATGGGTGAAGAACTGGGTGCGAAGCTGAAGGAATATGAAGAAAAAATCCATGAGATTGCGGGAGAGCCGTTTAACATCAATTCTCCGAAGCAGCTAGGCGTCATCTTATTTGAAAAGATCGGTCTTCCTGTCGTAAAGAAAACGAAAACAGGCTATTCTACGTCTGCCGATGTGCTTGAAAAGCTGGCTGACAAGCATGATATTGTCGACTATATTTTACAGTACAGACAAATTGGCAAGCTTCAATCAACATATATCGAAGGGCTTTTAAAGGTGACGAGACCGGATTCGCATAAAGTGCACACGCGATTTAACCAGGCCTTAACGCAAACTGGCCGTCTCAGCTCGACTGATCCGAACCTGCAAAACATTCCGATCAGGCTTGAGGAAGGGCGGAAAATTCGCCAAGCTTTTGTGCCGTCTGAAAAAGACTGGCTCATTTTTGCAGCCGATTATTCACAAATCGAGCTGCGGGTGCTTGCCCATATTTCAAAGGATGAAAATCTGATCGAAGCTTTTACAAATGATATGGATATTCACACGAAAACGGCAATGGATGTGTTCCATGTCGCTAAGGATGAAGTGACATCTGCGATGAGACGCCAGGCGAAAGCGGTCAACTTTGGCATTGTTTACGGGATCAGCGATTACGGTCTGTCACAGAACCTCGGCATTACTCGGAAGGAAGCGGGAGCATTTATCGACCGCTATCTGGAAAGCTTCCAAGGCGTAAAAGCGTACATGGAAGATTCAGTACAGGAAGCGAAACAAAAAGGATACGTAACAACGCTTATGCATCGCCGCCGCTACATCCCTGAGCTGACGAGCCGGAACTTTAATATCCGAAGTTTTGCGGAGCGGACGGCCATGAATACGCCGATTCAAGGAAGCGCCGCTGATATTATCAAAAAAGCCATGATTGACATGGCTGCCAAGCTGAAAGAAAAACAGTTGAAAGCAAGGCTTCTGCTTCAAGTACACGATGAATTGATTTTTGAGGCGCCAAAGGAAGAAATTGAAATTCTTGAAAAGCTTGTTCCTGAAGTGATGGAGCATGCGCTTGCATTAGATGTGCCGTTAAAGGTGGACTTTGCATCAGGCCCATCTTGGTACGATGCGAAATAAACAGAGATAGGAAGTGATGGATGTGCCGGAATTACCAGAGGTTGAGACAGTCCGGCGCACTCTGACCGGGCTTGTAAAGGGAAAAACAATCAAATCGGTAGAGATCAGATGGCCGAATATCATCAAACGGCCTGCCGAACCGGAGGAATTTGCGCGAAAACTAGCAGGAGAAACGATACAGTCCATCGGAAGACGGGGAAAGTTTTTACTGTTTCATTTAGATCATTATGTTATGGTTTCTCACCTTCGAATGGAAGGAAAATACGGTCTTCATCAAGCCGAGGAGCCTGACGATAAACACGTGCATGTCATATTCACGATGACGGATGGAACCCAGCTTCGGTACAGGGATGTGCGGAAATTTGGAACCATGCACTTATTTAAACCGGGAGAAGAAGCGGGCGAGCTCCCGCTTTCTCAGTTAGGTCCGGAGCCGGATGCAGAAGAATTTACGAGTGCGTATTTAAAAGAACGGCTTGCGAAAACAAACCGCGCTGTCAAAACTGCCCTACTGGATCAAAAAACGGTAGTTGGACTAGGGAACATTTATGTGGATGAGGCTCTTTTCAGAGCGGGTGTCCATCCCGAGACAAAAGCAAATCAATTATCAGATAAAATAATCAAAACCCTTCACGCTGAAATCAAAAACACTCTGCAGGAGGCGATTGATGCGGGCGGAAGCACAGTCCGTTCATATATCAACTCCCAAGGGGAAATCGGAATGTTCCAGCTGCAGCATTTTGTGTACGGAAAAAAAGACGAGCCATGCAAAAATTGCGGCACGATGATTTCGAAAATTGTCGTTGGAGGAAGAGGCACGCACTTTTGCGCAAAGTGCCAGAAAAAAAAGTAGCATAATGCTTCATCGTCCAAGCTGTCGGTGCATATATCAGTAACTCTGTAATGGAGGATGCCATTTTCGAAACACGGATTTTTCACTTTCCCATATATATGATTGTGATGAATCCCGGGCATTTCACATCTGATACAAGAGCACCAACAGAAAGGAAGAAACGGATATGCAAATGGTTTCTATACTGCTGCTGGCGTTGGCTGTCAGCTTGGACAGTTTTTCAGTCGGATTTACGTACGGATTGAGAAAAATGAAAATACCGTTTAAAGCGATTTTGGTTATCGCCTGCTGTTCCGGTGCTGTCATGTTTATATCCATGCTGATCGGAAGTTTTCTCACGAAGTTTTTTCCTGTATATGTGACGGAGAAGCTTGGCGGTTTGATATTGGTTGGAATCGGTGCGTGGGTTCTGTATCAATTTTTCAAACCGGCAAAAGATAAAGAATACCTCTTGCATGAAAAAACACTGCTTAATTTAGAGGTTCGGTCATTAGGGATTGTGATTCATATTTTGAGAAAACCCATGAGTGCGGATATCGACAAATCGGGTGTGATCAATGGAATTGAGGCGGTCTTATTGGGATTTGCCTTATCGATTGATGCCTTTGGAGCAGGTATAGGCGCAGCCATTCTCGGTTTTTCACCGATTGTGATGAGCATTGCCGTGGCAATCATGAGCTCGCTGTTTGTATCAATTGGAATCAATGCCGGCCATTTTCTGTCTAAGTGGAAATGGATCGATAAAATGGCGTTTTTGCCGGGGCTTCTATTAATCACGATTGGGCTCTGGAAATTGTAAAAAGGAGTGGATCTCTTGACCTTAGTCATTGGTTTAACGGGAGGAATAGCTAGCGGCAAAAGCACGGTAGCCAATATGCTGATTGAAAAAGGAATAACAGTTATAGATGCAGATATCATTGCAAAACAAGCGGTAGAAAAAGGGATGCCGGCCTACCGGCAAATCATTGACGAATTCGGTGAAGACATTCTGCTCCCAAATGGCGATATAGATCGGAAAAAGCTTGGGGCACTGGTATTTACAAATGAACAAAAGCGTCTCGCTTTAAATGCAATTGTTCATCCCGCAGTCAGGCAGGAAATGCTCAATCGCCGTGATGAAGCCGTTGCAAATCGGGAGACATTTGTTGTATTGGATATCCCGCTATTGTTCGAAAGCAAATTGGAATCATTGGTTGATAAAATTATTGTGGTCAGTGTGACAAAAGAGCTTCAACTGGAACGTCTGATGAAGCGCAATCAGCTGACGGAAGAAGAAGCAGTCAGCCGTATCCGCTCTCAAATGCCCTTAGAGGAAAAAACTGCAAGAGCAGATCAAGTCATTGATAACAGCGGCACGCTTGAAGAGACCAAAAGGCAGCTTGATGAAATCATGAACAGCTGGGCATAATCAAAAAACACCGTTCATATTGAACGGTGTTTTTTTGCCATTAAAAATCAAAGTTGTCCGGATCAGGACCGACGCGCAAGTTTTCATTCAGTGCATCGATTCGGTTCATGTCATCCTGCGTTAATTCAAAGTCAAATACGCTTGCATTTTCTTTAATGCGGTGTTCCTTCGTTGATTTAGGAATCGTAATGATGCCATGCTGCAGATCCCAGCGCAAAATAATTTGTGCGACAGATTTATTATATGTTTGAGCGATGTCAGCCAATACAGGATGATCCAGCAGCTGCCCCTGCATTAAAGGTGACCAAGCCTCCATCTGGATGCCCTGATTTTGGCAGTATCTTATCAACTCTTTTTGTGTAAGGCGCGGGTGAAATTCCACTTGGTTAATCATAGGCTTAATTTCAGCTGCCGTCATCAGATCTTCAAGATGGTGAATTTGGAAGTTGCTTACGCCAATCGCTTTGATACGGCCTTCTTTATACAGCGTTTCAAGCGCTCTCCAAGCTTCTTTATACTTTCCTTCTACAGGCCAGTGGATGAGGTATAGATCCAAATAATCCAGACCGAGTTTGGACAGGCTTGTTTCAAACGCGGCGAGTGTTTCCTCGTAGCCTAAATCCGCATTCCATACTTTCGATGTGATAAACAGATCATCTCTTGAAATGCCTGCTTCTTCAATGCCTTCCCGAATCCCTTCTCCGACTCCAGCTTCATTTCCATAGATTGCTGCAGTATCAATACTGCGGTACCCGTGAACAATGGCAGTTTTAACTGCGTTTATCAGTTCAGATCCTTCTTCCACTTGGAACACGCCGAGGCCGAACCAAGGCATTTCCACCCCATTATGAAGTGTTGCTTTTGCTTGTAAATGTGTTGTCATGATCATTTCCTCCTTTAAAATTGTCAGGCTTCCTGCCGATCTCGTTTTTCCATCAAGCGGCTCCAGCCTGTTAAAATGACTGCACCGACCACCATTAATCCGCCTATCCAAGCGGTATGAATCAATCCGATTGAATCGGTGATCACACCGCCAAGGTATGACCCAAGCGCGATCCCTGCATTAAAAGCAGCGATATTCATCGCGGATGCGACGTCAACTGCACTCGGGACAAAACGCTCAGCCAGCATGACGACATACACCTGAAGGCCGGGCACGTTCATAAAGGCCAGCAATCCCATACAGAGAATGGTAATGAGCCCAGCTGCTTGATACGGGGCTGTAAATGTCAGTACGAATAGAACAATTGCCTGTACGATAAACATATAGAATAAAGCGGCGATCGGATTTCGGTTTGACAGCTTTCCGCCAATCATATTGCCGATAGCAATAGCTATTCCGTATCCGAGCAGAATCACTGCAACAGTCCCGGCTTTGAAGCCTGTTACTTCCTGAAGCAGGGGAGACAGATACGTGAACACAACGAATGTTCCTCCGTATCCAAGCGCTGTAATGACAAATAAAAGCAATAACCGGCTGTTTGTCACAAGCTTCAATTGATCCCGCATCGTTGTTTTCGTCCCTTTTCGTAATTTGGACGGTACAAGAATGCCATTTGTAATGAAAGCAATGATTCCGACGGCGATAATGACCATAAAGGCGAAACGCCAGCCAAACTGCTGGCCGATAAATGTCCCAAAAGGAACTCCGGTTACAGTTGCCACAGTGAGGCCAGTAAACATAATTGAAATCGCGCTAGCCCTTTTATCTTCCGGGACAATATCCGCTGCGATTGTCGAACCGATCGACATAAACACACCGTGCGAAAATGCCGATATTACACGTGCAGCTAGTAAAATCCCGATGCTTGAAGCGGTTGCTGCCATCGTATTACCGGCAATAAAAATAAACATGATCCAAAGCAATAGTGTCTTACGTGACATGCTTGAGGTCAATGAAGTTAATATAGGTGCCCCAAATGTAACGCCGAGCGCATAAAGGGAAACGGTCAATCCTGCTGTCGTGACTGGAATATCCAGGTCATCAGCAATGAGCGGCAAAAGGCCGACACTGATAAATTCAGTTGTCCCTATTGCGAATGCACTTACGGCCAAAGCTAGTAGTGCAGGAATACTGCTTTTATTGGCTGAAGTCATGATGTTCCTCCTTTGTAAGATGTGTTGTATGATTGAAATTCTGCCGAGTAAGCTATATAAATAAAAAAGAGCAGATTCAAATCAGCCGGCAAATGTGATTATGAAACATATCGTTAAGAAATAAAAGTACGTACTTTTAAGTGCTATAGTCACTTTTTGGTGCCTGTGAGGAGAATGGATTGTATGGAGAAGAAAAAATATAACATTTCTGTTGAAGCGACCCTTGAAGTGATTGGAGGGAAATGGAAATGCGTCATTTTATGCCATCTAACGCACGGAAAAAAACGCACAAGTGAATTAAAACGCCTAATGCCCAATATCACGCAAAAAATGCTGACTCAGCAGCTGCGCGAGCTGGAAGCGGACGGTGTCATTAACCGAATCGTATATAATCAAGTTCCTCCCAAAGTGGAATACGAGCTCAGCGAATACGGCCGCAGCTTAGAAGGAATTTTAGATATGCTGTGTGCTTGGGGAGCGAATCATATTAACAGAGTGTACGGGGATACATTTTCTGTGCTAGAAGAAAGTGTGCTCAATGATAAGTTAAAACAGGAATCATAAAGCATGAGGGCAGTCAGTGCGGAGCGCTGGCTGCTTTTTGGTTCTTACGCCTGATATTCTGTGCAAGAAAACATAAGATGCATCATAAATTAGCGTTATAATCGTTGATTTTTATCAATATGTACTGGCGAATTTGTTTTAATGTGTTATACTAATTTTAGATAGTAACAAATTAGGATGGCATAATTGATAAGGGGTGTCCAACATGAAGGTAAAAGTAGCGATCAACGGGTTTGGAAGAATCGGAAGAATGGTTTTTAGAAAAGCGATGTTAGACGATCAAATTCAAGTAGTGGCCATTAACGCCAGCTATTCCGCAGAAACGCTGGCTCATTTAATAAAGTATGACACAATTCACGGCAGATACGATAAAGAGGTTGTGGCTGGTGAAGACAGCCTGATCGTAAATGGAAAGAAAGTGCTTTTGTTAAACAGCCGTGATCCAAAACAGCTGCCTTGGCGGGAATATGATATTGACATAGTCGTCGAAGCAACAGGGAAGTTTAATGCTAAAGATAAAGCGATGGGCCATATAGAAGCAGGCGCAAAAAAAGTGATTTTGACCGCTCCGGGAAAAAATGAAGACGTTACCATTGTGATGGGCGTAAATGAGGACCAATTCGACGCAGAGCGCCATGTCATTATTTCAAATGCGTCATGCACGACAAATTGCCTTGCGCCTGTTGTAAAAGTGCTGGATGAAGAGTTTGGCATTGAGAGCGGTCTGATGACTACAGTTCATGCGTATACGAATGACCAAAAAAATATTGATAACCCGCACAAAGATTTGCGCCGGGCGCGGGCTTGCGGTGAATCCATCATTCCGACGACAACAGGAGCGGCAAAGGCGCTTTCGCTTGTGCTGCCGCATCTGAAAGGAAAACTTCACGGCCTCGCCTTGCGTGTCCCTGTTCCGAACGTCTCATTGGTTGATCTCGTTGTTGATCTGAAAACGGATGTTACGGCTGAAGAAGTAAACGAGGCATTTAAACGCGCTGCCAAAACGTCGATGTACGGTGTACTTGATTACTCAGATGAACCGCTCGTTTCGACTGATTATAATACGAATCCGCATTCAGCGGTCATTGACGGGCTTACAACAATGGTAATGGAAGACAGGAAAGTAAAGGTGCTGGCGTGGTATGACAACGAATGGGGCTACTCCTGCAGAGTTGTTGATCTGATCCGCCATGTAGCGGCACGAATGAAACATCCGTCTGCTGTATAAAATAAGGTCATGGACACATTTTAAAGAAAAAACCCTTAACAACATATTTCTGAAAAAACGCACCTTGCAAATTAGACTTAAACACAGTATACTATTTTTCGTGAACTTCTTGCTTGAGACTGTTTCGGAATTACTTAAAGGGTTAGGACCTCTCCGGACTAACTTTCCCCCGTGGTAAATGGCCGACCCAGTTGTTGGAATTTCACTTTTTAATTCTTGTTAAGGGGGGTCCATGACTATGGAAACAATGGGGCGTCACGTTATCTCCGAGCTATGGGGATGCGATTTTGATAAGCTGAATGACATGGATTTTATTGAAAAAACGTTTGTAAATGCTGCTCTAAAATCAGGTGCTGAGGTGCGCGAGGTTGCATTTCACAAATTTGCACCGCAAGGCGTAAGCGGAGTTGTGATTATTTCTGAATCACACTTAACGATTCACAGTTTTCCTGAGCACGGATATGCGAGCATTGATGTTTATACTTGTGGAGACTTAGATCCTAATGTCGCTGCTGATTACATTGCAGAGGCATTACATGCTGATACAAGAGAAAACATTGAAATACCAAGAGGAATGGGGCCTGTGCAGATTAAACAGGCGCAAGCGAAAGTACTATAAAGTAAATTGCGAACACAAAGGGAGCTGAAGCTAGAAAGCCATTATGCGCTTTTTAGCTTATGCTCCTTTTATTTTTATAAAGAAACGAGAGTGTCAGCTTTTTCTTTTTTCATTTTTTTTGTAAAATAAGAAGGAGATTTTCACAAACCACCTAATGCTAAAGAAACAAATTTAACACCGGCTCTCCCGACAGATGCTGTCACATCTATTTTTAAAAGGCGGAGGCTGCCGAAAATACATTGCAGGGAACGATATAGTTGGGAGCTGATTTTATTGAAATGTCCTTCATGCCAGCATAACGGAACACGAGTCCTTGATTCACGGCCTGTGGATGACGGAAAGTCGATTCGCCGAAGACGCGAGTGCGAATCCTGCCACTACCGGTTTACGACCTTTGAGAAAGTGGAGGAAACCCCGCTCATCGTCGTGAAAAAAGAAGGTGTGCGTGAGGAATTCAGCAGAGAAAAAATGCTGCGCGGTCTCATAAAAGCATGTGAAAAAAGGCCTGTTTCACTCAAAACGCTTGAAGACATGTGCTTTGATATTGAAAAAGAGCTTCGCAATCAAGGCTGCTCCGAGGTGAAGAGTGAGCTCGTCGGAGAAATGGTCATGGACCGGCTGGCTAAGATTGACGAAGTCGCATATGTGCGGTTCGCGTCCGTCTATCGGCAGTTTAAAGATATAAACGTCTTTATCGATGAATTAAAAGACTTAATAAAGAAAGAGCGTTAAAAGAGCTAAGAGGATTCTTCTAGCTCTTTTCTCATGTGCAAAATTGGCATTTGATAGATATAAGAAACGGTGTAAAATGAAAGGTAGAAACAAATTCGGAAGGTTTGAGAATGTATGGCTGACTATTGGAAAGATGTACTGCCTGTAGACCCGTATGTGGTTAAAAGCAGATCGATGCTGCAGGATATCGACAGACAAATTATTACACAACTGTACCAGCCCTTAATCGGCCCTGTTGCATTCTCTCTTTATATGACATTGTGGGGAGAGCTTGAACAAAACCGTCTGTGGGGCGGAGAGTCCACACATAGACAGCTGATGGGGATGACACAGTCCAACTTAAAAACGATCCATCAGGAACAGGGGAAGCTCGAGGGCATCGGATTGCTGAAAGTATATATGAAAGAATCCGAGCGGCAGGAGCGCCTCTTTATATATGAACTCCTTCCGCCGCTCAGACCAAATGAATTTTTTGAAGACGGAATGCTGAATGTTTTTCTGTATAATAGAGTCGGAAAAACGAAATATCAGCAATTAAAACAATTTTTTACGCACCCGGCCATTACAGAAGATGCGAAGGACATTACGCGGCCGTTTAATCACGCGTTTGAATCGCTGCAGCCGAGTGAATGGAAGCTCACATCCGATATGGAGGAAACGGTAAGGCTTGCCGAGGGGTCCGAGTATACTTCTGTCGGACAGTCTCCGTCCTACACCATAACGGAGGATGTGTTTGATTTTGATTTGTTTTTAGCGGGACTTTCTGAGACGATGATACCGAGAAAAGCGATGACCCAGCAGGTGCGTGACACAATCAAAAAGCTTTCTTATCTGTACGGAATTGACCCTTTGCAAATGCAAAATGTTGTGATGAGCGCAATTGATGAGCGTGACGTCATTACGACGGAGGCATTAAGAAAAGCGGCGAGCGACTGGTATCAAATTGAAAGAAACGGACAGCTGCCTGATTTGGTGGAAAAAACACAGCCGGTGCATCTGCGTGAAGGCGAAAAACCGGCAGAAGAGGATTCTCTAGATGGGAAGCTGATCGCATTGCTGGAGGCGATTTCTCCGAAGAAGCTTCTGCAGGACATTGCTGACGGAACAGAGCCGTCAAAAGCTGATCTGAAGATCATAGAAGAAATTATGTTCGAACAGAAGCTCGAGCCAGGCGTCACAAATGTGTTAATTTATTATGTCATGCTGAAAACCGACATGAAGCTGTCGAAAAACTATATTCAAAAAATCGCTTCGCATTGGGCACGCAAAAAGGTAAAAACGGTCAGGGAAGCGATGAAGCTCGCAATAGAAGAAAACCGCCAGTATCTTGAATGGGCTGAAGGAAAAACAAAGTCTTCGAAACGAAACCAAAAAGTGATTCGTGAAGAAAAGCTTCCTGATTGGATGACAGAAAAGGAAACAGCGTCTGATTCAGAATCCGGACAGCAGAAGCTGCATCCGCAGGATTTGGAAGAACAGAAGAAAAAGATGATGGAAGAAATGCAAAAACTGAAAAAATACTCTGCCTATTAAAGACAGAGATGCGGGGTGAAGGAATAGATGGAACCAATCGGCCGTTCCCTGCAGGGCGTAACCGGCAGGCCGGATTTCCAAAAACGTCTTGAACAAATGAAGGAAAAAGTCATGAAAGATCAAGATGTTCAAGCATTTTTAAAGGAAAACGAAGAAGTGATTGACCAAAAAATGATCGAAAAGAGTTTAAATAAGCTTTATGAATATATCGAACAAAGCAAGAATTGCTCCTATTGTTCGGAAGATGAAAACTGCAACAATTTGTTGGAGGGCTACCATCCGAAGCTTGTTGTCAATGGGCGGTCTATAGATATCGAGTATTATGAATGTCCAGTCAAACGGAAGCTCGACCAGCAGAAGAAACAAAAGTCTCTTATGAAAAGCATGTATATCCAGCAGGATCTTCTCGGAGCGACGTTCCAGCAAGTTGATATCAGTGACCCGAGCAGGCTCGCGATGTTTCAGCATGTTACAGACTTCCTGAAAAGCTATAATGAGACGGGAAAAGGGAAAGGATTATATTTATACGGGAAATTCGGGGTAGGAAAAACGTTTATGCTCGCTGCGATTGCCAATGAGCTGGCGGAAAAAGAGTATTCCTCCATGATTGTCTATGTGCCTGAATTTGTGAGAGAGCTTAAGAATTCGCTGCAAGACCAGACATTGGAAGAGAAGCTCAATATGGTAAAGACCACACCCGTATTGATGCTTGATGACATCGGAGCAGAATCAATGACAAGCTGGGTAAGGGATGAAGTCATCGGAACGGTGCTTCAGCACAGAATGTCCCAGCAGCTGCCTACTTTCTTTTCTTCTAATTTCTCACCTGACGAGCTGAAGCATCATTTTACGTATTCGCAAAGGGGGGAAAAGGAAGAAGTAAAAGCGGCAAGATTAATGGAGCGGATATTATATTTGGCTGCTCCGATCCGCCTTGACGGAGAAAACCGCCGCCATCCGTAACTGCTGCGGTTCAAAGGGGAAGGAACTGAGGGTATGAATCGAAAAACCGCTTTTAAATGGCTGGCAGTGCTGGCAGGTGCAGGTTTAATCTTTTGGGGAAATAAAATATATTTGAATGTATCGCCGAAAGAGATCAGGGTATGGGTATTGTCGTTCGGAGTCTTTGCACCTCTGATGTTTATCGGGATATCCATCGTCAGGCCACTTGTTTTATTTCCGGTGTCTGTTATATCAATAGCTGGCGGACTTGCGTTTGGCCCGCTTCTCGGCACGTTTTATACGTTATTCGGTTCGATGTGCGCCTCAGCTGTTTCGTTTTTTGCGGCAGGTTTGTTTGCGGCGAAAAAGAACGGGCATTACGAAAGGCTTGAAGCCATACAGAAGCAAATGGAGGATAACGGATTTTTCTATATCTTTCTTTTGAGAATCCTGCCGATCAATTTTGATTTCGTCAGCTATGCGGCAGGCCTTTCCAATGTCAAAGCGCTGCCGTATTTTGCGGCGACGGCTGTAGGAATCATCCCTGGGACCATTGCGCTGAATGTTCTGGGAGCAAGCTTTTTGACTGGCAATCTGCCAGCTTTCTTTCTTGTCCTCGCTCTATATATCGTGTTTATCTCGCTGCCATTTATCTTCAGAAAGAAAATGCAAAACTTGTTTCAGGAATCAAATTAAGATTTGCCAATGACCTTTACGTCTATTTTAAAAACATCCCCCATATACTTTTAACAGATGCCGTAAGGGGGGACAAACATGCTTGAAATAATCTTTGAAGATGACCATGATGCAGCCGCTTTTTTACATCTCATTCAGCATTCGGACGATCGGAACAATATCATTGTCCGTGAAGGCATACGAAAAATCGGGATTGAAAAAGCGAATCCGGCTTTTCCTATTCAGCGTTTTATGGAGCCGATTCTGGTCAAATTTTTTTTGGAATGCAAAGAAGACGAGCATATGCTGTCATTGATTGAGGAAACGTATTGTTTCACGGACCAGGATGAACAGCAGCAAATCCTTCAGCTCGCACACAGTATTATTGAAGGTGAAGCAGACGATCTTCCGTTTGAGCCGCTGAAGCTTTCACGGAAACAATCAATTTTGGATGAACTCCAAACGATCTGTTTAGAGGAAGGAGTATTTTACATTCGCTCCTTTCAGACCTTCCGACTTGGATCATACTATAAGCAGCTGAGAGATATTACAGAAGCAGCGATTGATGAATATAAGATGGAACAGGAATATCAAAACTTTATTCAAACACTCAGAGACTATGTAAACGCCAAACAGCCGCGAATCAAAAAAGTGCATATTGTCCATGATGGTTCCTTTACATTATGGGAGCTGCGCTATGTGCCGGAACGGGAAAAAATGAAATACATAGACAGGAGATTTGTCCGGGATCATCCTATGTATATTGATTCTCATTTGCTCGCGCCGCTGATTTCTATTGCGCCTGATGAAGTCGTGCTTTATACCGACCAGCCCGAGCACATGATGGCAAGGACCATTCAAAACGTATTTCAAGAGAGAGTGGAAATGCTCCCGCTGCACGCTTTTTCAGATGCAGAAATACCGGTGAAGCACTCGGAAGGATGAGGGCCGGCAGCCTGTTTATATAAGGCTGTCGGTTTAAAAAAGGAAACGCGATCGTGTTGATTTTTTGGATTGAACAATTTATAATACATAGGAGATTAAGAAAGACACACGTATTGATAAGGACACGAAGGAATGATACCGGCTCAAAGAGAGGGAAGCCCTGGCTGCAAGCTTCCCAGCTAAGGACCATTCGCTTTACCGCCTTTGAACTTCAGCTGTGAACCTCTTGAAAAGGAACAGTAATGGCTGACGGGAACTCCCGTTACAGAGCTTAGAGCCGCAGGTGCCGTGTATTGGCTTTGCGGAAAAAAGGGTGGAACCACGATTCCGTTTATTCAACCTCGTCCCTTTCATAGGGGGCGGGGTTTTTATATGCAAAAAAAGGAGTGACAAAGATGTCAGATATGGTAAAAATCACATTTCCTGATGGAGCAGTCAAGGAGTTTGCGAAAGGAACAACAACAGAAGATATCGCGGCATCCATCAGTCCGGGATTAAAGAAAAAATCATTAGCCGGAAAACTGAACGGAAAAGAAATCGATTTGAGAACGCCGATCAATGAAGACGGTACAGTGGAAATCATTACAGAAGGCTCAGAAGAAGGTCTTCAAATTATGCGCCACAGTACGGCTCACTTGCTGGCTCAAGCGATTAAACGCATCTACAAGGATGTTAAATTCGGCGTCGGTCCGGTTATCGAAAACGGGTTTTACTACGATGTAGAAATGGACGAAGCGATTACACCGGAGGATCTGCCGAAAATCGAGAAAGAAATGAAAAAAATCGTTAATGCGAACCTTCCGATCGTTCGAAAAGAAGTCAGCCGTGAAGAAGCGAAAGCCCGTTTTGCGGAAATCGGCGACGACCTGAAGCTTGAACTATTGGATGCGATTCCTGAAGGAGAAACCGTTTCGATCTATGAGCAAGGCGAATTCTTTGACCTGTGCCGTGGCGTCCATGTTCCTTCAACCGGAAAAATCAAAGAATTTAAGCTGTTAAGCCTTGCTGGCGCATACTGGCGCGGCGACAGCAAAAACCAAATGCTTCAGCGCGTATATGGTACAGCTTTCTTCAAAAAAGCTGATCTTGAAGAGCATCTTCGTATGCTAGAAGAAGCGAAAGAACGCGACCACAGAAAGCTCGGCAAAGAATTAAAGCTGTTCGCGAACTCTCAAAAAGTCGGACAAGGCCTGCCGCTTTGGCTGCCAAAAGGCGCGACAATCCGCCGCGTCATCGAGCGTTACATTGTCGATAAAGAAATCAGCCTCGGCTATGAGCACGTATACACACCTGTGCTTGGCAGCAAAGAGCTGTATGAAACATCAGGGCATTGGGACCATTATCAGGAAGGCATGTTCCCTCCGATGGAAATGGACAATGAAACACTTGTATTGCGTCCGATGAACTGTCCGCACCATATGATGATTTACAAACAAGACATTCACAGTTATCGCGAGCTTCCGATTCGTATTGCGGAGCTTGGAACGATGCACCGCTATGAAATGTCAGGTGCGCTGTCAGGACTTCAACGGGTACGCGGAATGACGTTAAATGATGCACACATCTTTGTGCGCCCGGATCAAATTAAGGATGAGTTTATCCGTACAGTCCGTTTAATCCAGGATGTATATGAAGACTTCGGTTTAAGTGATTACACATTCCGTCTGTCTTACCGCGATCCGGAAGATACAGAGAAATATTTTGATGACGATGAAATGTGGAACAAAGCGCAATCCATGCTGAAAGAGGCAATGGACGAAATCGGCCACGACTATTACGAAGCAGAAGGTGAAGCGGCATTCTACGGCCCTAAACTTGATGTTCAGGTGAAAACTGCGATCGGAAAAGAAGAAACACTGTCTACGGTTCAGCTTGATTTCTTATTGCCGGAACGTTTCGACCTGACATACATCGGTGAGGACGGCAAGCAGCACCGTCCGGTTGTCATTCACAGAGGTGTCGTTTCAACAATGGAACGCTTTGTTGCCTTCTTAATCGAAGAACACAAAGGCGCGCTGCCGACATGGCTTGCGCCGGTTCAGTTCCAAGTCATCCCGGTTTCTCCGGCTGTGCATTTAGACTACGCGAAAAAAGTGCAGGAACGCCTGCAGCGTGAAGGCCTGCGTGTTGAAGTCGACAGCCGCGATGAAAAAATCGGCTACAAAATCCGTGAAGCGCAAATGCAAAAAATCCCGTACATGCTGGTGGTCGGTGACCAAGAAGCAGAAAACGGAGCGGTAAACGTGCGTAAATACGGAGAACAGAACTCTGAAACCATTTCACTTGATGAGTTTGTGAAAAAGGCAGTAGCTGAAGCGAAAAAATAAAATAAAAAGCATGATCTCATTGAAGAGATCATGCTTTTTTATTTCTCTAATATAGGAAACAAATCATGAAGGCTGCTGATGATGTAATCAGGCGTTACGTCAGTTTCGTTTTTCTTATCCGTCCGGTTGATCCAAACGGTTTTGATTCCGGCTCTTGAAGCGCCTAAAATATCAGTATTCAAATTATCGCCGACCATGATGGCATCGTCTTTTTCAATATTCATCAGCTTAAGGCAGTGTTCAAAAATTGAAACATCCGGCTTGCCCTTGCCGAATGCGCCCGAGATGACGATTTCATTGAAGTAAGGAGCGAGCTCAGGTACGCCGGCAAGCTTCTCCTTTTGCAGACTCGGATCGCCATTTGTCAAAAGCAATAATTCATACTTGCCTTTTAATTGATCGAGTACAGCAAAAGTTTCATCATATACAAACGGGCGTTTTCTACGCTCTGCCGCAAAAAACTCTCCCAAGTATTCGCCATATGCAGGATCATCGATCCCAAGCGCTTTCAGTCCGTTTGTCCATGCATTTCTTCTGTACTCCGGCACAATCTTGTTCAGCTTTTGAAAGCCTTCACTGATTGGCTCTGAGAAATTGGACCACAATCCTTCAAACGGGTTAATGCCGATCATCACTGTATATGGATACGTCTCATATGACATGTACAATTCTCTCGCCGCTTCGCGAACAGCTGCTTCGAATTCCTCAGGGGCAAGGCCATATTTTTTCTCCGCCTGTAAGCAAGTTTCTGCAAATGTTGTTCTGACGCTTTTCTCGTCCCAAAGTAGTGTATCATCTAAATCAAAAAATACGGCTTTCATGATCTTCTCCTCTGCTTCAGATTCAAATCTTTCTGCCAAAAGGCTCATGTTTTATTTTACAATAGATAAAAGCCTTGTGAAATATGTTTTCAGACGATTTTAAAAAAACAGTCAGCCGTAAAACGAAAACATGCTAGAATGAAAACGGAAAGAACAGGTGACATGAATGATTCATTTAATGATTATGATGCTGGAGAGAGTGGGGATTATTGTTATATTAGGGTTCATTCTCGCCCATACGAAACTTTTCAGACAAGCTCTTCAGAATCAGGACGGCTATAAAGGAAAAGCGATTTTAATTTCTATTTTTTCTCTTTTCAGCATCATCAGCAATTATACAGGCATCGAAATTCAAAGAAATATGATTGTAAACAATGACTGGGTGTTTACGATAGATCCATCGGGCTCTATCGCGAATACCCGTATTTTGGGCGTGGAAATCGGGGGCCTTCTCGGAGGTCCGTTTGTAGGGGCTGGGATCGGCATACTGGCGGGCCTGCATCGTTTTTCACTCGGTGGCAGCACGGCCTTAAGCTGTGCCGTATCATCTATTTTAGCGGGTGTTCTTGCAGGCTTGATCGGCAGGTATTTTACGAAGCGATATCGAATGCCGACACCGCGCATCGCCGCTCTTGTGGGAATCGGCATGGAGTCACTGCAAATGATCATTATTTTGCTGATGGCAAAGCCGTTCAGTGACGCTTGGGAGCTTGTCAGCATGATCGGAATTCCGATGATACTCATCAATGGAACAGGCAGTTTTATTTTTCTGTCTATTATTCAAGCGATCATTCGCAAGGAAGAACAGGCAAGGGCTCTCGAAACGCATCGAGTGCTGACGATTGCTGATCAGACACTTCCATTTTTTCGCCAAGGATTAAATGAAAACTCCTGTAAAAGTGTAGCGGCTATTATCCATAAGCTGACAGGAACAGATGCGGTGTCTCTCACTGACAAAGAAAAGATCCTTGCGCATGTCGGTGCGGGAATGGATCACCACATCCCATCGAAAAGCTTGATCACCGGCCTGTCCAAAAAGGTGATTAAAACAGGGCATATTATGAAGGCGATTTCGCAGGAAGAGATTGAATGCACGCATGCTGAATGCCCTTTGCACGCTGCAATTGTCCTGCCGCTGACATCGAACGGCAATACAATCGGCACCTTAAAAATGTACTTTAAAAGCCCGGCAGGCCTGAGTCAGGTAGAGGAGGAACTTGCCGAGGGGCTGGCCATGCTGTTTTCAACACAGCTTGAGCTTGGGGAAGCAGAGCTGCAAAGCAAACTTCTCAAGGATGCTGAAATTAAAGCGCTTCAAGCACAGGTGAATCCGCATTTTTTATTTAATGCGATCAACACGATTTCTGCGCTATGCCGTACAGATGTTGAAAAAACCCGTAAGCTCCTATTGCAGCTCAGTGTTTATTTTCGTTCAAACCTTCAAGGAGCGAGACAGCTGCTGATTCCGCTCTCAAAGGAGCTGAACCATCTTAACGCCTATTTGTCATTAGAACAGGCGCGTTTTCCCGGGAAATATAAAATTGAGCTTAATATCGACAGCAGACTGGAGCAGATTGATATCCCTCCGTTTGTTTTGCAGGTGCTTGTCGAGAACGCGCTTCGGCACGCGTTTCCGAAAAAACAAGACATATGCAAGGTTACAGTCTGTGTCTTATCTGATGATGCATCCGTCTATATGAAGGTGGCGGATAACGGACGCGGAATTCCGCCGGACGTCTTGTCGGAACTGGGAAAGAAACCGTTTCCGTCTAAGGAGGGAACCGGTACAGCGCTTTATAACCTAAATCAGCGGCTGATCGGTTTATTCGGACAGCAGGCTGCACTGCATATCAGCAGTGAGGTTCATAAAGGGACAGAGGTTTCCTTTCAAGTGCCAATGCAACAGATGAAAGAGGGAGAAGAACATGCTCAGGGTGTTAATAGTTGATGATGAGATGCTGGCAAGAGATGAACTGGCTTACTTGCTTAAGCGGACCAATGAGGAAATGGAAATCAATGAAGCGGAAAATATCGAATCCGCTTTTGACCAAATGATGGATCAAAAACCTGATTTGCTGTTTTTAGATGTTGATTTATCCGGAGAAAACGGTTTTGATATCGCAAAGCGATTGAAAAAAATGAAGCATCCTCCTGCTGTTGTGTTTGCGACAGCGTATGACCAGTATGCGCTCAAAGCGTTTGAGGTGGACGCTCTTGATTATTTAACCAAGCCTTTCGATGAAGAAAGAATTCAGCAAACGCTGAAAAAATATAAAAAAGTCAATCGGGATATTGTAGAAACAGAGCAAAACAGCCATGCTGGCCAGCACAAGCTCGCGCTATCTGTGGGGGAATCGATTGTGATTGTGGATACGAAGGACATTATCTATGCCGGAACAGAAGATGGTCATGTCAATGTAAAAACCTTCGATCATTCTTATACGGTCAGCGATACACTCGTTGTGATTGAGAAAAAGCTGCCGGATTCTGATTTTATCCGCGTCCATCGGAGCTTTGTCGTGAATACCGAATATATTAAAGAAATTCAGCCATGGTTTAATTCAACGTATAATCTGATCATGAAAGACGGATCGAAAATACCGGTCAGCCGGACATATGCGAAGGAATTGAAAAAGCTGCTCCATATTTGATGGGCGGCTTTTTGCATTTCAGCCATTTGATTCTGCAACTCAGACCCGCTATTCGGCAAGTTATCTTGTAAGCGCTTTATAACAGGGAATTCTTATTTATAATGAGGGTACCAAAGAGAAAGAGGTGAAGAAAATGAGTGCTAAAAAAGTGTACGGGTTTTTAACACAAGCATTTATTTTTGCCGTCATTATGCTGGTTTCGAATATGATTGCCGCTATTGTCCCAATACCTATCCCGGCATCGGTTGTAGGGTTGGTCTTATTATTTCTCCTATTATGTTTGAAAGTCATTAAACTGGAACAAGTGGAAACGCTCGGAACGTCTTTAACCTCTCTGATCGGATTTTTATTTGTTCCGTCAGGTATATCTGTTATGAATTCGCTTGGTGTGATGCAGCAATACGGCCTGCAAATTGTTCTTGTCATTCTGCTCGCAACGATTATTTTGCTGGGGGCTACGGGATTGTTTTCTCAGCTGATTCTTTCGCTGAGCGGAAAACGCAAAACCGCAGCGGACATGAAAACAAAAACAGTGCAAAGCCCGCAGAACAATAACGAACTCGTTCACCATTAAGGGAAACAGGAGGTTCTTCACATGGAAAGCACAATGAGTCCTTATTTTGGGATTGTCGTATCACTTGCTGCATTCGGCATCGGCACCTTTTTATTTAAGAAAACGAAAGGCTTCTTCCTTTTCACTCCTTTGTTTGTTGCCATGGTGCTGGGGATCGCATTTTTAAAAATCGGCGGTTTTTCCTACGCGGATTATAATAACGGGGGAGAGATCATTAAGTTTTTCCTTGAACCGGCAACGATCGCATTTGCAATTCCTTTGTACAAACAAAGAGATAAGCTTAAAAAATACTGGTGGCAAATCATGGCCTCCATTATTGCCGGCTCTATCTGCTCTGTCACGATTGTTTATTTGCTCGCTAAAGGCATTCATCTCGATTCGGCCGTAATGAAAAGCATGCTTCCGCAGGCGGCTACAACGGCAATTGCGCTTCCTTTATCAAAAGGCATCGGGGGCATCAGCGACATCACAGCCTTTGCGGTCATCTTTAACGCTGTCATCGTATATGCGCTCGGAGCATTGTTCTTGAAGGTGTTTAAAGTGAAAAATCCGATTTCTAAAGGATTGGCTCTTGGAACATCCGGACATGCACTTGGTGTAGCGGTCGGGATTGAGATGGGAGAAGTTGAAGCTGCTATGGCAAGCATTGCTGTTGTCGTAGTAGGAGTGGTAACGGTTCTGGTCATCCCAGTGTTCGTGCAGCTGATCGGAGGATAAGCCAAGGCTGAATGCCATGGCTTTTTTTATTTTATGGTGCGTCTTCGGGATCGATATACCCTTGTTTAATGCCCCATTCTACTTGATCGTCATGCCACTTTTTTCGTTCTTCATAACCATAACCATCGTCATCAGGAAGCTCTGAAGCTGGCTGTTGAATGGTTTTATCTGTCTGACTCGAGGAAGATGGTGGATTTTTACTATTAGATGAGGGTGCCTCGGTCTGCTGCCGTTGTGCCTGTGATTGCCGCTTTTTCTCAGCGTTCGCTTTCTGCTCTTTTTGGATTGCTGCCTGCCGCTGTCTTTCAAGTTCAGCTTGTCTTTCCGCTTCCGCTAATCGCTGTCTCTCTGCCGCCTGCTGCTCTGCTAATCTCTGTCTCTCAGCTTTTTCCTCCTGCTGTTTCTTTCGTTTCGCCTCCCGTTCTTTTTCAAGCTTTTTCTCGGCGGCGATTTGTCTTTGCTTTTCAGCTTCTTCTTTTGCCTTCCGTTTTCCTAACTCAGTAGCGAGTGGACTCTCGAACTTCATGTCTAATGAAACGGGTTTTAGTTTTTTTAGCTCTTTCTCCAGCTCCTTTTGAGGAAATGCTGCAGTTGTCTTAACAGTTTCGACTTTTGATTCGGAAGATGTGCTGCTATTCGAGCAACCGGTTAATATCAATGTGAAAAATAAAGCAAGCTGTATCAGTTTGTTCATGTGTCAGGCTCCCTTCTGCTTCTTATATCGGTCAGAGATTAACTTTGTTTTACATTTCTTCCTGTCGGTGGTTTTGTTGTAAATTGCGAAATAAGGGGGAATGGTTGGCTCTTTGCATTCTGGGTGGGGATGAAAGATTTTCTTTTTCTCTCTTGCGCTCATAGAAAACCCATGTTACAATGTAAAAGTTGTTCCGGATAAGTCGTCCTTGACTAAAGATCCGGTATTGTGTAGAATAGTTATTGAATTGAATATAAATCACAAGCAGAAGCACCCGCTTCTCACCTGATTGACACATGCATGTAGTTGGCAGGTTGACCGTACATTTTTATTGATACAGATGTTCGTAGTGTGGGTGTTTTATAATGCCCACACTTTTTGTTTGCCTGCAAAATGCATTCAAAATGAGTTGTGAATCAATTCGAAGAAACTATGGAGGTGGCTCATTATTAGCAAAGATCAATTGGTTAATGAGGGTATCCGTGCACGTGAGGTCCGTTTAATCGGACAAAATGGCGACCAGCTTGGAATCAAGTCCCGTCAGGAAGCACTTGAAATCGCCGGCCGCGCAAATCTTGACCTTGTGTTAGTTGCAGCGAATGCAAAACCGCCTGTCTGCCGAATCATGGACTACGGTAAGTTCCGATTTGAGCAGCAGAAAAAGGAAAAAGAAGCACGCAAGAATCAAAAAATCATTAACTTAAAAGAAGTTCGGTTAAGTCCGACAATCGATGAGCATGACTTTAACACGAAATTGCGCAATGCGATTAAATTCCTTGAAAAAGGCGATAAAGTGAAAGCTTCTATCCGCTTTAAAGGACGCGCAATCACTCATAAAGAAATCGGTCAGCGTGTATTAGACCGTTTCTCCGAAGCATGTGCTGAGGTTGCGACAGTCGAAACAAAACCAAAAATGGACGGCCGCAGCATGTTCTTAATGCTCGCACCGAAAAACGAAAAGCAATAAGGAGGAAATCCCATGCCAAAAATGAAAACTCACCGCGGATCTGCTAAACGTTTTAAAAAGACAGGTTCTGGGAAGTTAAAACGTTCTCACGCGTACACAAGTCACTTATTCGCCAACAAATCTCAAAAGCAAAAGCGTAAGCTTCGCAAGAGTGCTGTTGTAAGCGCAGGAGACTTCAAACGTATCAAACAAATGCTTGCTAACATCAAGTAATCGGATAAGGAACAATTAGGAGGGAAATTCAATGCCAAGAGTAAAAGGCGGAACTGTTACACGTAAGCGTCGTAAAAAGGTTCTTAAATTAGCAAAAGGTTATTTCGGTTCAAAACATACATTATACAAAGTAGCTAACCAGCAGGTCATGAAATCTGGAAACTATGCTTTCCGTGACCGTCGTCAGAAAAAACGTGATTTCCGTAAACTTTGGATCACTCGTATCAACGCAGCTGCTCGCATGAACGGCCTTTCTTACAGCCGTTTAATGCACGGTCTTAAGCTTTCTGGTATCGAAGTAAACCGTAAAATGCTTGCTGATCTTGCTGTAAACGATCTTACTGCATTCAATCAGCTTGCTGATGCTGCTAAAGCTCAATTAAACAAGTAATCATATAGAGCCGCTCTCCAGCAGAGCGGCTTTTTCTATATAAAGGATGAGGCAACATGATTATTGCAGCTTATTTGGTGTTAATTAATCTGTGCGGTTTTTGGGTGATGGGCATTGACAAACGCAAAGCGCAGCAGCACAAGTGGAGAATTTCTGAAGACCGGCTGTGGCTGATAGCCATCGTGTTTGGAGCGCTCGGTGTCTGGCTTGGCATGCAAACCTTCAGACATAAAACGAAACACGCTTCTTTTAAGTATGGAGTACCGCTTCTTCTGGTAATTGAAGCGATTCTCATCGCTATTTACTATAGCCCGTTTGATTTATAAAAAGCAGAAAAGCGTTTAACGCTCTTCTGCTTTTTTTGCGAGTTTAATGGGCTGGTCCCAGTCAATCTTACAATTTGGATATCGTTCCAGCACTTTTTCTTCAATGTTCTCAAAATCTTTTGCAGAGAAATGTTTCAGCTTCTCAGGAGATTCTGTCCAGACAAAGATCGTGTGAATAAACAGCGGATGATCCTTGGAAGGAATATGCTTTTCTCCCTCAAAAAGCACGCCTTTATACGTCAGCTGAAAATTCTTCCGGGTATTGTTTTGTTCATCAATAATATAAAAATGTTCTTTTGATTGGGCCAGCTTAAGCCTTCTCTTAGGATTCGCGACATATTTGACCACGGCATAAATACAATAAGCAAAAAGTGCAAGCAAAATAATCCTTAGAACCATGACAAACATTGTGTGAAGGCACCTCCCTTATTGTGATGATCTGATGTAATACGAAAAGCATAGAAAAAGGTTTCACTTTTTCTAAAAGAAAGCTGTAAAAACATATACCCGATTTTCAAGTGAAATAGTCGTATGGTTAGCGCCATGTTTTGTATAATAAGAATGCAGGACTGATGAAGGAGGGTTTGGAACATGGCAAAATTAGATGAAACATTGACCATGCTGAAAGATTTAACAGATGCAAAAGGCATACCGGGCAATGAAAGAGAAGTAAGGCAAGTGATGAAATCATACATAGAACCATTTGCTGATGAGGTGACAACAGATCGCCTGGGCAGTTTAATTGCCAAAAAAACTGGTGCAGAAAACGGCCCGAAAATTATGATCGCCGGACATTTGGATGAAGTCGGCTTTATGGTGACACAAATCACAGATAAAGGCTTTATCCGTTTTCAAACCGTTGGCGGCTGGTGGGCTCAGGTTATGCTTGCCCAGCGCGTCACCATTGTCACAAAAAAAGGAGAAATCACAGGGGTTATCGGATCTAAGCCGCCTCATATTTTGTCTCCTGAAGCAAGAAAAAAATCAGTGGAAATAAAAGACATGTTTATTGATATCGGAGCTTCAAGCCGGGAAGAAGCCTTGGAGTGGGGTGTACTTCCGGGAGATATGATGGTTCCGCATTTTGAATTTACGGTCATGAACAATGAAAAATTCCTACTCGCAAAGGCCTGGGACAACCGCATCGGCTGTGCGATTGCAATTGATGTGTTAAGAAACTTACAAAACACAGACCATCCAAATATAGTGTATGGCGTCGGAACCGTGCAGGAGGAAGTCGGCCTGAGGGGAGCGAAAACGGCTGCACACACCATTCAGCCTGATATTGCGTTTGGTGTTGATGTAGGGATAGCAGGCGACACGCCTGGCATTTCCGAGAAGGAAGCGCAGAGCAAAATGGGCAAAGGCCCGCAGATTATCGTTTACGATGCATCCATGGTCTCTCACAAAGGTTTGCGCGATGCAGTTGTAGCCACTGCGGAGGAAGCCGGCATTCCGTACCAATTTGATGCCATTGCCGGCGGCGGAACTGATTCGGGTGCCATCCATTTGACGGCAAATGGCGTTCCTGCGCTGTCCATTACTATTGCAACCCGCTACATTCATACGCACGCGGCCATGCTGCATCGTGATGATTATGAAAACGCGGTAAAGTTAATTACAGAAGTCATTAAGAAGTTAGACCGAAAAACGGTTGACGAAATTACGTACCGATAAAAAGATACGGAAGAATCCGCCTATTGAGGCGGATTCTATTTTTTTGTCTGTACAAATTACAGCATAGTGACTACAATAAAGAGGATACCGAAAATTTCCTGAACATGACGATATACGAGACGCAGCTCGATTTGACAGGAAGGGAGGGTAAACAATCTAATTTGTAAGCGCTCTCTAATATAAAGGAGGTTGAACAACATTGAAAAAGAAAAAAACATGGAAACGCTTCTTACACTTTTCGAGTGCCGCTCTGGCTGCAGGTTTGATATTCACTTCCGCTGCTCCTGCAGAGGCAGCATTTTGGGGTGCATCCAATGAGCTCCTTCATGATCCGACTATGATTAAAGAGGGGAGCTCATGGTATGCGCTCGGAACAGGGCTTACAGAAGAACGGGGACTGCGGGTGTTGAAGTCTTCAGACGCTAAAAATTGGACCGTACAAAAATCCATTTTTAGCACACCGCTATCGTGGTGGTCCAATTATGTGCCGAATTACGAGCCAAACCAATGGGCGCCGGACATCCAATACTATAACGGAAAGTACTGGCTGTATTATTCTGTTTCTACTTTTGGAAGCAATACATCTGCCATTGGCCTGGCATCTTCCACAAGCATTAGTTCGGGGAGCTGGAAGGACGAGGGCTTGGTGATTCGTTCGACAAGCTCAAATAATTATAACGCCATTGATCCGGAGCTGACATTCGACAAGGATGGCAACCCGTGGCTCGCGTTTGGCTCGTTTTGGACCGGCATTAAGCTGACCAAGCTTGATAAGAATACGATGAAGCCTACTGGCTCGCTCTATTCGATTGCAGCCAGACCGAATAATGGCGATGCCTTAGAAGCTCCTACTCTTACGTATCAAAATGGTTACTACTATTTAATGGTTTCATTTGATAAATGCTGTGCTGGAGTGAACAGTACGTACAAAATTGCTTACGGAAGATCTAAAAACATTACAGGCCCTTATCTTGATAAAAGCGGAAAAAGCATGCTCGAAGGCGGAGGCACCATTTTGGATTCGGGCAATGACCAATGGAAAGGACCTGGAGGCCAGGATATTGTAAATGGAAACATTCTTGTTCGCCATGCCTATGATGCCAATAACAACGGCATTCCGAAGCTTCTTATCAATGATTTGAATTGGAGCTCGGGCTGGCCGTCCTATTGAATCAAAAAGCCGGGGGGAGAGCCCGGCTTTTTTTAAAAGAAAAGATTGACAGTATAATAGTCAATTACTATAATGAAATTGTTCGTACAAATATTTATTTATAGGTTTATTATCTATCATTAGTACGTATCTTTTATAATTGAAAGCGTTTTATTTTATGAGAAAGGGGCAGTTTACATGCTTCAGACAAAGGATTATGAATTCTGGTTTGTGACAGGAAGCCAGCACCTATACGGGGAAGAGACGCTGGAACTGGTAGATCAGCATGCTAAAAGCATTTGTGAGGGGCTCAGCGGGGTTTCTTCCAGATATAAAATCACTCATAAGCCCGTCGTCACTTCACCGGAAACCATCAGAGAGCTGTTAAGAGAAGCGGAGTACAGTGAGACATGCGCTGGCATCATTACATGGATGCACACATTTTCCCCTGCAAAAATGTGGATAGAAGGCCTTTCCTCTTATCAAAAACCGCTTATGCATTTGCATACCCAATATAATCGCGATATCCCGTGGGGTACGATTGACATGGATTTTATGAACAGCAACCAATCCGCACATGGCGATCGAGAGTACGGTTACATCAACTCGAGAATGGGGCTTAGCCGAAAAGTCATTGCCGGCTATTGGGATGATGAAGAAGTGAAAAAAGAAATGTCCCAGTGGATGGATACGGCGGCTGCATTAAATGAAAGCAGACATATTAAGGTTGCCAGATTTGGAGATAACATGCGTCATGTCGCGGTAACGGACGGAGACAAGGTGGGAGCGCATATTCAATTTGGCTGGCAGGTTGACGGATATGGCATCGGGGATCTCGTTGAAGTGATGGATCGCATTACGGACGACGAGGTTGACACGCTTTATGCGGAGTATGACAGACTATATGTGGTCAGTGAGGAAACAAAACGTGACGAAGCAAAGGTAGCGTCCATTAAAGAACAGGCGAAAATTGAACTTGGCTTAACCGCTTTTCTTGAGCAAGGCGGATACACAGCGTTTACGACATCGTTTGAAGTGCTGCACGGAATGAAACAGCTGCCGGGACTTGCCGTTCAGCGCCTGATGGAGAAAGGCTACGGGTTTGCCGGTGAAGGAGATTGGAAGACAGCGGCCCTTGTACGGATGATGAAAATCATGGCTAAAGGAAAAAGAACTTCCTTCATGGAAGATTACACGTACCATTTTGAACCGGGAAATGAAATGATTCTGGGCTCTCACATGCTTGAAGTGTGTCCGACTGTCGCTTTGGATCAGCCGAAAATCGAGGTTCATCCGCTTTCGATTGGCGGCAAAGAAGACCCTGCGCGTTTTGTATTTAAAGGCATCAGCGGTTCTGCCATTCAAGCTAGCATTGTTGATATTGGCGGGCGTTTCCGCCTTGTGCTGAATGAAGTCAACGGCCAGGAAATTGAAAAAGACATGCCGAATTTACCGGTTGCCCGTGTTCTCTGGAAGCCGGAGCCGTCATTGAAAACAGCAGCGGAGGCATGGATTTTAGCCGGCGGTGCACACCATACCTGCCTGTCTTATGAACTGACAGCGGAGCAAATGCTTGATTGGGCGGAAATGGCGGGGATCGAAAGTGTTCTCATTTCCCGTGATACGACAATTCATAAACTGAAACACGAGTTAAAATGGAACGAGGCGCTTTACCGGCTTCAAAAGTAGAGGGGGATGTCACATGGCTTACACAATAGGGGTTGATTTTGGAACTTTATCAGGAAGAGCGGTGCTCGTTCATGTCCAAACAGGGGAGGAACTTGCGGCTGCTGTAAAAGAATACAGGCATGCTGTCATTGATACCATCCTTCCAAAAACGGGTCAAAAGCTGCCGCGCGACTGGGCGCTGCAGCACCCTGCTGATTACCTCGAAGTCTTGGAAACAACCATTCCGTCTTTACTCGAACAGACGGGCGTTGAACCGAAAGACATTATCGGGATTGGAATTGATTTCACGGCATGTACGATCCTTCCTATTGACAGCAGCGGGCAGCCGTTATGCATGCTGCCTGAATATGAAGAGGAGCCGCACAGCTATGTGAAGCTCTGGAAGCATCATGCGGCCCAAAAACATGCTGATCGGCTCAATCAAATCGCGGAAGAAGAAGGAGAGGCTTTTTTACAGCGGTACGGAGGAAAAATTTCATCAGAATGGATGATTCCAAAGGTCATGCAAATTGCCGAGGAAGCGCCTCACATTTATGAAGCGGCTGACCGGATCATCGAGGCTGCAGACTGGATCGTGTACCAGCTGTGCGGCTCGCTCAAGCGAAGCAATTGTACCGCAGGGTATAAAGCGATGTGGAGTGAAAAAGCGGGGTATCCGTCAGATGATTTCTTTGAGAAATTAAATCCTTCAATGAAAACGATTACAAAGGACAAATTGTCAGGTTCTATTCATTCAGTAGGAGAAAAAGCCGGCAGTCTGACTGAAAAAATGGCAAAGCTGACAGGGCTTCTCCCGGGAACGGCTGTTGCGGTTGCCAATGTGGACGCTCATGTTTCCGTACCGGCGGTCGGCATTACAGAGCCAGGGAAAATGCTGATGATTATGGGAACCTCAACGTGCCATGTTCTTCTTGGTGAAGAGGTGCATATCGTTCCAGGTATGTGCGGCGTTGTGGACAACGGAATTCTCCCGGGCTATGCGGGATATGAAGCCGGGCAGTCCTGTGTCGGCGATCATTTTGACTGGTTTGTGAAAACATGTGTCCCGCCAGCTTATCAAGAGGAAGCAAAGGAAAAAAACATTGGCGTTCATGAGCTGCTGAGTGAGAAAGCAAACCATCAAGCGCCAGGTGAAAGCGGCCTGCTTGCTTTAGATTGGTGGAATGGAAACCGTTCAACTCTTGTTGATGCAGATTTAACAGGGATGATGCTTGGCATGACACTGCTGACGAAGCCTGAAGAGATTTATAGAGCGTTAGTTGAGGCGACAGCTTACGGAACACGGATGATTATCGAAACATTCAAAGAAAGCGGTGTTCCGATTGAGGAACTGTTCGCAGCCGGCGGAATAGCTGAGAAAAACCCGTTTGTCATGCAGATTTATGCGGATGTGACAAACATGGACATTAAAATCTCTGGTTCACCGCAAGCCCCAGCCTTAGGATCTGCCATTTTCGGCGCGCTTGCAGCAGGCAAAGAAAAAGGCGGCTACGATGACATCAAAGAGGCAGCGGCGAACATGGGAAAACTGAAAGATATAACTTATACGCCAAATGCCGAAAACGCCGCGGTTTATGAAAAATTGTACGCTGAATATAAAGAGCTGGTTCATTATTTCGGAAAAGAAAACCATGTCATGAAACGTCTGAAAACGATCAAAAATCTTCAATTTTCATCTGCCGCCAAAAAGAATTGATAAAGGGTGATGGAGCATGCTTGAAACATTAAAAAAGGAAGTGCTGACTGCCAACCTGAAGCTTCAAGAGCATCAGCTGGTAACCTTTACGTGGGGAAATGTTAGCGGTATTGACCGTGAAAAAGAAAGAATTGTCATCAAACCTAGCGGAGTCGAATACAGCGACCTGACAGCAGATGACTTGGTTGTTTTGAACCTTGATGGAGAGGTCGTCGAAGGCTCGCTTAAGCCTTCTTCAGATACACCTACCCATGTTTATTTATATAAAGCCTTTCCGAATATCGGGGGAATTGTCCATACCCATTCTCAATGGGCGACAAGCTGGGCGCAATCGGGCAGAGACATCCCTCCGTTAGGCACGACCCATGCTGATTATTTTGACAGTGCGATTCCATGTACTCGAGAAATGTACGATGAAGAAATCATTCATGACTACGAACTGAATACAGGAAAAGTCATAGCGGAAACCTTTCAGCATCATAACTACGAACAGGTGCCGGGTGTGCTCGTGAATAATCACGGACCGTTCTGCTGGGGCACTGACGCCTTAAATGCCATTCATAACGCAGTTGTATTAGAAACGGTTGCCGAAATGGCCTATCACTCCATTATGCTGAACAAGGATGTAACCCCAATCAATACAGTCCTGCATGAAAAGCATTTTTATCGAAAACACGGAGCAAATGCGTATTATGGCCAGTCATGATACGCCTGTGTCACCAGCCGGCATTCTGATTGACTTGGACGGTACTGTATTCAGAGGAAATGAGTTGATCGAAGGAGCAAGAGAAGCGATCAAAACGCTTAGGAGAATGGGAAAGAAAATCGTCTTTTTAAGCAACCGGGGGAATATCTCCCGTGCCATGTGCAGAAAAAAACTTCTTGGCGCGGGGATTGAAACGGACGTAAACGACATTGTTCTGTCATCAAGCGTGACAGCGGCTTTTCTGAAAAAACATTATCGTTTTTCAAAGGTATGGGTGCTTGGGGAGCAAGGCTTGGTTGACGAGCTGAGGCTGGCCGGTGTGCAGCACGCGAACGAACCGAAGGAAGCGGATTGGCTCGTGATCTCCCTTCATGAAACGGTCACGTACGAAGATTTAAATCAAGCCTTTCAAGCAGCTGCCGGCGGCGCTCGTATTATTGCTACAAACAAAGACCGCTCTTTTCCGAACGAAGACGGAAATGCCATTGATGTGGCTGGAATGATTGGGGCGATAGAGGCTTCCGCACAAGCGAAGACTGAACTTGTTGTCGGTAAGCCGTCATGGCTGATGGCGGAGGCTGCCTGTACAGCAATGGGGCTGTCCGCACATGAATGCATGATTATAGGAGACAGCATTGAATCTGACATTGCGATGGGGAAGCTTTATGGCATGAAAAGCGCCTTAGTGCTTACTGGTTCTGCGAAACAGGGCGAACAGCGTTTGTACACACCAGATTATGTGCTGGATTCTATTAAGGATGTAACCAAATTGGCTGAGGAGGGGATTCTGATATGAATCGTATCGCAGCTGACGTTCAGCGTGCTTTTGAACACGCCGGAGAAAAGACGTTTCCTATAAAAGTTGAAGAAATTGTTCTCGGTAAACAAGCAGCTGATTCGCTTTTGAATTATGTAAAACGAAAAAACAATAAACATATTGTCCTTGTCTGCGACGCGAATACACACCGCATTGCAGGAATTGATCTGGAAAATCAGCTAAATCAAGAAGGATTTCAGGCCGAGTGCCTGATCATTCCAGAAAATGAAGCCGGAGATGTGACAGCTGATGAACGATCGCTCATTCATGTGCTGATCCATACGAAACAAACAACGGATGTCATGATCGCAGTTGGTTCGGGCACGATTCATGATATCGTCCGCTTTGCGGCGTTTCAAAGAGATTTGCCGTTTATTTCTTATCCGACTGCTCCATCTGTAGACGGTTTTACATCAGCAGGGGCGCCGATTATTTTATACGGTACGAAAACAACCATTCAAACGAAGGCCCCTTCTGCACTGTTCGCTGATCTGGATCTATTAAAAGCCGCACCCCAGTCAATGGTGGCGGCTGGGTTTGGTGACATGCTCGGTAAAATAACGTCTTTAGCAGATTGGGAAATATCCCGGCATCTTGCCGGCGAGCCTTATTCGCCAGCAGGAGCTAAGATTGTTCAGGAGGCGCTTGCTGCCTGCATTGAACACACAGAAGACATTGCGATGAAAACGGAAACAGGCATACAGGTTTTGATGGAGTCTTTAATCGTATCGGGGCTTGTCATGCTGGCATTAGATCATTCCCGCCCGGCATCAGGCGGAGAACATCATATTTCACATTGGATTGAGATGGAATTAATGGAGAAAAAACGGCCACAGATTCTTCATGGGGCAAAGGTGGGCTGTGCAGCTGTTTTATTAACTGACACATACAGAAAGCTTGCTAAGGATGACGGGCTGAACGAATTTTCACCGAGCCGGCGGCAAGCCATCCAATCGGCTTATCAAACTCTCCCGGAAGGAGAAGTGCTGGCTGATTGGCTGAGATCAGCCGGAGGCCCTGCGTATTTTGACGAAATCGGTGTCGGGCAGGATTCCGTCAAGAATGCCTTCAGACACGCGCACACCTTAAGAGACCGCTGCACCGGATTAAGAATCATTAATGAAAACAAAACGCTGATCAACCATGGTCTATATGAATAGCCCGCACCTCGAATGGAAGGGGTAACGCAGATGAAAAAAATGACTGTCTGTTTTCTTGTGCTCATGATGCTGCTGACATTAGTCATTGCTGGGTGTTCAGCAGAAAGATCATCCGGGAAGTCGGGTGAAACCGAGCTGACCTTTTGGACATTTAACGGACTTCATGAGCAGTTCTATGTAGAAATGGTGAAGGAATGGAATGAAAAATATCCTGACCGCAAAATTAAGCTGAATACGGTCGTTTATCCGTATGGACAAATGCACGATAACTTGTCTATCTCCTTAATTGCAGGAGAAGGCGTCCCTGATATTGCCGATGTCGAATTGGCCCGTTTTTCAAACTTTTTGAAGGGCTCTGACATACCGCTTGCCGACTTGACTCCGCTGATTGAAAAGGACCGCGATAAATTCGTTGAGGCGCGGCTAACCCTGTACAGCAAAAACGGCAAGCTTTACGGACTCGATACGCATGTAGGAACAACAGTCATGTTTTATAACATGGATGTTATGAAGAAAGCCGGCGTCAATCCTGACGATATTAAAACATGGGATGATTACCATAAAGCCGGACAGAAAGTGCGCAAAGTGACCGGGAAGCCGATGGGAACGGTGGAAACAAATGATTCCGGAACGTTCTTATCTATGATTTCACAGCAAAACTCAGGCTATTTTGATAAAAACGGCAAGCTGATCCTCAATAATGACACCAACGTAAAAACACTTCAATATTTAAAAGACATGATCAATGATAAAACGATGATTCCTGCGCCGGGCGGCGGGCATCACAGTGAAGAATACTACGGCTTTATGAACCAAGGAGGAGCTGCTTCAGTCCTCATGCCGATTTGGTATATGGGAAGATTTATCGATTATATGCCTGATCTGAAAGGGAAGATTGCCATCAGGCCGCTCCCGGCATGGAAAGAGGGAGGCGACCGCTCGGCAGGTTTGGGCGGTACGGCAACCGTTGTGCCGAAGCAAGCCAAGCATGTTGAGTTAGCAAAAGAGTTTTTAGCCTTTGCGAAGGGTTCTAAAGAAGGAAACAAAAAGCTCTGGAGCGTACTTGGGTTTGACCCGCTTCGCTGGGATGTTTGGAGCTCCAAGGAATTGAAAGAGAAAAACAAATACACGGATTACTTCCAAAACGGAACAGGCATTTTTTCCGTGCTGCTCGATATCAAGGATGAAATCAATCCGATTTATTTACATGAGGATTTTGCCAAGGCTTCAGACCTTGTCAACAGAAGCGTGTTGTTCGACGCACTTAAATCTCAGCAAAAAACGCCTAAACAGGCCTTGGACAGAGCGGCAGGTGAACTGAAACAGAAATAGAATCCCATTCAAAAAGTGAAAGCGGGGAGGTTCTCATGAAACCTGTGAAAACAGGAACGGTTCATCCCGTTCCTTCAGCTGCGAAACAATCAGGCTGGCGAGATCTATTTTATTCAAAAAAAGCGGCGCCCTATCTGTTTACAGCGCCATTCGTTTTATCCTTTCTCGTATTTTTTCTATACCCCATCATTAGTGTCTTCATCATGAGCTTCCAAAGAATTTTGCCGGGAGAGGTGTCCTTTGTCGGATTGACTAATTATACAGCGCTAAACAACCCGACGTTCTATACCGCCCTTTGGAATACGCTGGAATACACCTTTTGGACGCTGATCGTGCTGATTCCTGTCCCATTGCTTCTGGCCATATTCCTGAATTCAAAGCTGGTCAAATTTAGAAATATATTTAAATCAGCGCTATTCATCCCGGCATTGACCTCCACCATTGTAGCGGGGATCATTTTTCGGCTGATCTTCGGAGAAATGGAAACGTCTCTGGCCAATTCCATCCTACTCAAACTCGGCTTTTCACCTCAGAACTGGATGAACAATGAACATACCGGCATGTTTTTGATGGTGCTGCTTGCTTCATGGAGATGGATGGGAATCAACATCCTTTACTTTTTAGCCGGTTTGCAAAATGTGCCGAAAGAGCTGTACGAAGCCGCTGATATAGACGGCGCGAATACAATGAAAAAATTTCTGCACATCACGCTGCCGTTTCTTAAGCCTGTAACCGTATATGTACTGACCATCAGCATCATCGGCGGATTCAGGATGTTTGAGGAAAGCTACGTCCTTTGGCAGAATAATTCCCCGGGTAATATTGGTCTGACGCTTGTCGGATATTTGTATCAGCAGGGGCTTGCCTACAACGAAATGGGGTACGGAGCGGCCATCGGCATCGTGCTTTTGATTGTGATCCTTGTTGTCAGCCTGATTTCATTAAAGCTGTCAGGCTCGTTTAAGGGGGAGGGATAAATGTTGCGGCACAGTCCTCAGTTCAGCGTTTATAGAATTGCGCTAACCCTGTTTTTTATTATGCTGAGCCTATTGTATCTTTTTCCGATTTTCTGTTTGCTTTTAGGATCATTAAAGCCGTCATCTGAGCTTTTGCGTGTGGGGCTCAATCTTGACATTGATCCTAAAGTAATGAGTCTTGATAATTATACATTTCTGTTTAACGGCGGAAGCATTTATTTCAAATGGTTTTTTAACAGTCTTGTACTTGGGCTTTTCACAACCGTGCTCACCCTGTTTTTTTCTTCGATGATCGGGTACGGGCTTGCGGTTTATGATTTTAAGGGCAGAAACATCATCTTTGTTCTTGTGCTGATTATCATGATGGTTCCGCTGGAAGTGATGATGCTTCCACTGTTTAAGCTTACCGTCGGACTGCACTTGATCGATTCATATACGGGTGTCATATTGCCGTTTATCGTTTCACCTGTTGCCGTTTTCTTTTTCAGGCAATATGCTCTTGGCCTTCCAAGAGATCTGCTGGACTCTGCAAGAATGGACGGCTGTACGGAATTCGGCATCTTTTTCAGGATTATGGCACCGCTGATGAAACCGGCTTTCGGCGCGATGATTATCCTTCAGTCCTTAAACAGCTGGAACAACTTCTTGTGGCCGCTGATTGTGCTTCGGTCGAAAGAAATGTTTACGCTTCCAATAGGGCTGTCCAGCTTGCTGAGCCCTTATGGAAATAATTACGACATGCTTATATCCGGCTCAGTATTTGCGATTTTGCCGGTGATTATCATTTTCTTGTTTTTCCAAAAGTACTTTATCTCCGGCCTGACGGTAGGGGGAGTCAAAGGTTAATGAAGGAGGAAACGTGTGATGAAAAAAGCGCGAATGATTGTAGACAAAGAATATAAAATCGGTGAAGTAGATAAACGAATTTATGGCTCGTTTATCGAACATATGGGTCGTGCGGTATATGAAGGCATATACGAGCCTGATCACCCTGAAGCGGATGAAGATGGGTTTAGAAAAGATGTTCAGTCGCTGATCAAAGAATTACAGGTTCCCATCATCCGCTATCCGGGCGGAAACTTTTTATCCGGATACAACTGGGAGGACGGTGTCGGACCAGTCGAAAACCGCCCGAGACGGCTTGACTTGGCATGGCAAACGACAGAAACCAATGAAGTGGGAACAAATGAATTTTTATCTTGGGCAAAAAAGGTGAACACTGAGGTCAATATGGCCGTCAACCTTGGTACAAGAGGCATAGATGCCGCCCGTAATCTCGTTGAATATTGCAACCATCCGAAAGGCTCTTACTGGAGTGATTTAAGAAGATCGCATGGCTATGAACAGCCGTATGGCATCAAAACATGGTGCTTAGGAAACGAAATGGATGGACCGTGGCAGATCGGCCACAAAACAGCTGATGAATACGGACGGCTAGCCGCAGAGACGGCAAAGGTCATGAAATGGGTTGATCCATCAATTGAACTTGTTGCCTGCGGCAGCTCAAACAGCGGCATGCCGACCTTTATCGATTGGGAAGCGAAGGTGCTGGAGCATACGTACGAGCATGTTGACTATATCTCTCTTCACACCTACTACGGAAACCGGGATAACAATCTGCCAAACTACTTGGCCCGTTCTATGGATCTGGATCATTTTATCAAATCCGTCGCTGCAACCTGTGACTATGTAAAAGCAAAAACACGCAGCAAGAAAACAATCAATCTTTCTCTGGATGAATGGAACGTCTGGTACCACTCAAATGAGGCTGATAAAAAAGTCGAGCCGTGGATCACTGCGCGTCCGATTTTAGAGGATATTTACAATTTTGAAGATGCCTTATTAGTCGGCTCTCTGCTCATTACGATGCTGCAGCACGCAGACCGTGTGAAAATTGCGTGTCTTGCACAGCTTGTCAATGTCATCGCGCCGATCATGACGGAAAAAGGCGGAGAAGCATGGAGACAGCCGATTTTCTATCCATACATGCATGCTTCTGTTTACGGAAGGGGCGAGTCACTGAAACCGCTTATTTCTTCTCCTAAGTACGACTGTTCTGATTTCACTGATGTGCCATATGTTGATGCTGCTGTTGTGTACTCTGAAGAGGAAGAAACCCTCACTATTTTTGCGGTAAACAAGGCTGAGGATCAGATGGAGACGGAGATTTCGCTCAGAGGCTTTGAATCCTACCAAATCGCAGAACACATCGTACTTGAGCATCAGGATATCAAAGCGACAAACCAGCATAACAGAAAAAATGTCGTCCCGCATTCCAACGGAACATCGTCTGTCAGCGAAAACGGCTTAACTGCTCATTTCACGCCGCTTTCCTGGAATGTGATCCGCCTGAAAAAACAGTCATAAGAGAAGCTAAGCCGGAGATTTCTCTCCGGCTTGTCTTTCAACTGCCACGAGCCGGCCCGTTCAAGCCGGCTTTTTGTATAGGAAAAAATGACCGCTTTTCACCATGAAATTGTGATATATTTATGAAAAACAGCAAAGGGGATGGGAGAAAATGAATGCGGTTACAATTGTGATAGCGTCAATGTGTATTTTGGCTATTGCCTATCGTTTATACGGAACATTTATGATGGTGAAGGTTCTCAAAGTGAATGATGACAAGCCAACACCTGCTCATGCGCTTGAGGATGGGAAAGACTATGTGCCTACAAATAAATGGGTTTCGTTCGGCCATCACTTTGCCGCGATCGCAGCGGCCGGTCCGCTGGTCGGACCCATTCTGGCGGCGCAGTTTGGCTATTTGCCGGGATTATTGTGGCTGTTAATCGGGGCGGTAATTGGGGGAGCCGTCCATGATATTGTTGTGCTGTTTGCATCGATGCGCAAAAACGGAAAATCGCTGTCGGAAGTGGCGAAGGATGAGCTTGGCCCTGTTGCAGGATTTTGTACAGGACTGTCCATGCTGTTTATCATCACGATCACAATGGCGGGCCTGTCGATGGTTGTCTTGCATGCGCTTGAACGTAATCCATGGGGAACATTTGCGGTAGGGATTACGATTCCGATTGCGATGGGTGTGGGCTTATTTTATAAGAAAACGGGAAATTTAAAGCTCGCTTCAACGGTCGGCTTTCTCTTTTTAATGGCAGGAGTCTTTATCGGTCCATGGGTACAGACTACCGCGCTCGGTGACTTTTTAACGCTAGATACGAAAACGCTTGCAATCGCGCTTCCTGTTTATGCGTTTTTTGCGGCTGCGCTTCCCGTTTGGCTGCTTCTTGCTCCGCGTGATTATTTAAGCAGCTTTATGAAAATCGGTGTTTTTATCGCTTTGATTGTTGGTGTGTTTGTCGTCAATCCGTCCATTCCGTTCCCTGCGTTTACAGAATTCGTAAAAGGCGGCGGGCCGGTACTGGCAGGACCTGTCTGGCCGTTCATCTCAATAACCATTGCCTGCGGGGCGATCTCTGGGTTCCATGCCTTTGTCGGTTCAGGAACGACACCGAAAATGCTGAATAAATGGAGTGATATGAAGCCGGTTGCGTTTGGCGCAATGCTTGTTGAGTGTCTTGTCGGCATCATGGCGCTGATTGCAGCGACCGCTTTACAGCCTGCTGATTACTTTGCGATTAACAGCACGCCTGAGGTTTTCCGTACGCTTGGCATGAATATCGTACATTTGCCTGAATTGAGCAGGGAAATCGGTCTGGACTTAGAAGGAAGAACAGGGGGAGCCGTCACACTTGCGGTGGGAATGACTTATATTTTTACCGGAATGCCGTTTTTCAGCCATTTGGCCTCATACTTTTTCCAATTTGTCATTATGTTTGAAGCGGTCTTTATTTTAACAGCGATTGACGCCGGCACACGCGTTGCCCGTTATTTGATCCAGGATTTCTTCGGGGAGGTGTATAAACCGCTGAAGAAAACAGACTGGATTCCGGGCTCTGTATTTGCCAGCGCGCTTGCCTGTTTGATGTGGGGGTACTTGCTGTATTCAGGAGATATCGGTTCCATTTGGGCGCTGTTCGGCGTTTCTAATCAGCTGATGGCTTCAGTGGGGCTGATTATCGGAGCGACCATCGTGCTGAAAATCGCTGATAAACGCCGGTACATTCTGACTTGCCTTATCCCGCTTGCCTATTTATATGTCACTGTCAATTATGCGGGCTATTGGATGGTGCGCAATGTGTATCTCAATCCTGAAGCAGCAGGATATAGTGTATTGAATGGCGTATTATCTATCATCATGCTGGTGTTAGGCTTCATCATTATCGTGGCGGCTGTGAAAAAATGGGCGCAGATGTGGAAAGATCCGAGCTTAAGGATGGAAGCGTCTATACCGGGCTAGAAGGACTATTGAAAATGCTGAGGGGGGTTGGCAATGAATCTATCAATGAAATATCTTATTCTATACGTATCGGACAGCAAGCGGGCTATTCATTTTTACCGGGATATTTTAGGACTGCCGATTCGTGCTGAACACGGCACGTATGTCGAATTTGATACAGGGTCTACGATATTGGCGCTTAATACCCGGGAAAGCGCCAGAGACATCACGGCGCTGGACATTCCGGATACATCTGCTTCAAACACATTTGAAATCGGGTTTGTTACTGAAAATGTAGAAGCGGTCATCAAAAGGATGAGAGAACAAGGCGTCTCGATTATCGGGGAGCCGAAAGTGAAACCATGGGGGCAGACGGTCGCCTATATCGCTGATCCGGATGGACATTATATCGAAATTTGCAGTCCGATGGAATAACGCACAAAAGCCCAAAACAATTTCTGTTTTGGGCTTTCTCATGATGTTTTGTGCCCGGCTGCTTCCAATAGCAGATCAGCCAGGTGAACGGCTCTGACTTTACCGCTTAGTCCTTCGCGTTCAATCCCGAGCTTCATCTGCAGCAGGCAGCCGGGATTTGCTGTTACAATGAGGATCGCTTCGGTTGCTTTGACGGCAGCCATTTTGCTGTCCAGTATTTTCATAGACATTTCAGCTTCGACGATGTTGTAAATTCCCGCTGACCCGCAGCAGCTGTCTGCTTTCTCCATTTCTTTGAATTCCGCCCCTTTGATGCTTTTAAGAAGCTGGCGGGGCTCAAGCGACGTATGCATTACATTTCTTAGGTGGCATGAATCTTGGTAGGTAACGACCTGAGGTGTCTCGAGCGCTAAGTCCATTTGATGGAAATCGAGTTCAACCAAAACGGAAGAAAAATCCTTCAGCTTTTGAACAAAAGCGGCGGCTCGCTCCGACCATTCCGGGTCATCCTTCAGCAAATGATCATATTCGGTAAGAAAGGCTCCGCATCCTCCTGCGTTTGTAATGACTGCATCCACGTCTAATGCTTCGAAAGCAGCGATATTTTGTTTCGCGAGCTCTTTCCCTGTGTTTTTTTCACCGCTGTGTCCATGAAGCGCCCCGCAGCAAGCCTGTTCAGGCGGAATGACAATGTCGCAGCCTGCCAGCTGTAAAAGCTTCAGTGTGGCATTATTGGTCGGTAAAAACATTGTATCCATTAAGCAGCCCGAAAAAAAGGCGACCCGCTTTTTCATGGGGCCAATGGACGGCAGGAAACGCGGTCGATGTTTCATGTCTTTGCTTTTAGGAACATCAGGAAGAACGGCTTCCATCGTTCGCAAATGCTCAGGCAGGACCCGAAGCATGCCTGATTTTCGCACAGCGGTTTGCAGTCCTGACCGCTGATACAAACCGATAAGGCTTACAGCTGATCGCATGCGGTTTTGGTGCGGAAACAGCTCGTGAAAAGCCGTCTTTCGCATGACACGTGCGCCGAGCGAGTGTTTTTTGTTTTGGTGGATAATATCTCTGGCTTCCTCAAGCAGCTGTCCGTATTTCACGCCTGACGGGCATACAGGTTCACAGGCGCGGCAGCCGAGGCAAAGTGACAGCGACCGTTCGACATCTTCATCCGGTTCAATCATACCGTCGGCTACGGCTTTCATTAAGGCGATACGCCCACGCGGAGAGTGTGTTTCCTGAAATCCCGATTCGATATAGGTCGGACAGGAAGGAAGACAGAAGCCGCAGCGCATACAATTCAAAAGCTCGCCTTCATCCATGCGCTCTTTAAACTCATTTTGGATCTGTTTCATTTCTTTTTCTGTTGTCATCTTTCTGCCACCACACGTTTTCTGGCATCTTTCGCAAACACTTTGCCCGGATTTAATATGTTCTGGGGGTCAAATGCCGCTTTCAGCGCTTTCATCGCATCAATGCCTTCTTTTTTCAGCTTCATTTCCAAGTAAGGCGCTTTCATTTCCCCGACTCCGTGCTCTCCGGTTATCGTCCCGCCAAGTTCAATCGCTTTCTCAAAAATCTCGGCAAAAGCCTGTTCGACACGTTCCATTTCATCCTTATTTCTTATGTCTGTCGTGCAAGTCGGGTGCAGGTTCCCGTCTCCCGCATGGCCAAAGGTGCAGATGGAAATATCATATTTAGCAGCAATATCATTAATCGCTTTTACCATATTGGCGATTTCTGAGCGAGGAACGGTCGCATCCTCTAAAATCGTCGTTGGCTTGAGGCGGGCAAGGGCAGAAAGTGCAGAGCGCCGTGCTTCAGTCAGGGCGAATGCTTCCTCCTCCGTTTGTGCGGTCTGAACGGAAACGGCCTCGCCTTTTTTGCAAATCGCCTCAATCTTTTCCATATCCCGTTCAACAGTTTCAAATGGCCCGTCTTGTTCAATTAACAGAACCGCCTTTGCGTTTGTCGGCAGTCCGATTTTGGCATAATCCTCAATCACCAATAGTGTAGGCTGGTCGAGAAATTCAAGCGTGGCGGGTATGATTTTTGCGGCAATGATGTCTGATACCGTTTGAGCAGCGGCATCGATATTTTCATATAGGGCAAGCAGCGTCTTTTTTGTTTCAGGCTTTGGAACGAGCTTGACGATTGCCTCTGTCACAATGCCGAGTGTTCCTTCTGAGCCGACAAAAAGACGTGTGAGATCGTATCCGGCCACATCCTTTGCGAGTTTTCCGCCGGTGCGGATGATGTCACCATTTGCGAGCACAACCTCCAGTCCAATAACATAGTCGCGGGTGACGCCGTATTTTAATCCGCGGAGCCCGCCGGAATTTTCATTGATGTTTCCGCCCATGGTTGATATTTTCATAGAACTCGGGTCAGGCGGATAAAACAAACCTTTGCTTTCAACCGCGCGGATCATATCCAGCGTAATGACGCCCGGCTGAACTGTGGCAGTTAAATTTTCTTCATCAATCTCAAGAATCTGGTTCATGTGCTTAAAGAGAAGCACAAGTCCGCCTTCAGTCGGGCACGTGCCGCCGCACAGGTTTGTCCCTGATCCTCTTGGAACGATTGGCACTCGATGTTCGCTGCAAATTGTTAAAATGCGTGATACTTCATCAGTATTCCTCGGAGCAATCACGGCATCAGGCATAGACTGATACTGAGGCGCCGCATCATATGAATAGACGAGACGGCCGGCAGTCGAGTCATCAAAGTTTTCTGGTCCGGAGACCCGAATCAGCTGCTCCTTTACATCCTTGGTGATCATTTTACCCATCCCCCTGTCAAAAAACGCTTTCAATCTATTGTAAAAGAAAAAAAGCAAAGCCTTCCATGGAGAAACATACAAAAAATGAAACTGAAACTCTCTCTATTTTGTATCTTGATCTAAAAAATAGAGGGCGACGTACATCGTGACGATGTCCTCGGTACGGTCAAAACGTAAACCCGTCAGCTGTTCAGCCTTAGCCAGACGATATCGCAATGTATTGATATGAATATGCATATCTTCTGCGGTTTGTTTCAAAGACAAATCGAGATGAAAGAAAGTCCGTAACGTATTCATAAGTTCCTGATGCTCTAGCGCCTCTCCTAATACTCTTTGCGGAAATTCGTTTCGGGTTCCCGGGCTGATCTCCGTCAGACACATATCAAGCTTCAGATCCTCTTCAAATATGGGCGTTTTTCGCTTAAGGCTGACAGCCAGCGCTTTTTCCGCTTGCTCGTATGAATCTGTCAGGCTGGAGCTTGCGACAGCCCTTCCGGCGCCAGCTGCTGTATATTGGCTGCTTGCGGTATTGGCAAACGAACAAATGTGAAGGATCTTCCGTAAAAGCTGATCCCTTTGTTCATGCTGCGGCACTTCATGATTAATCAAAATCCGTTCATTTCCCCACCTGATGAACAAATCCGCAGGGTACGAGGATTTCCAGCTGCATGCCATTTTTTCAATATCATGACGTGACCACTCATACCCCTGAATAAGAATCATTTGGCGCCGGGAGGAAAGGTCAACACCAAGAAGCTGAGCTTTCTCAAGAAAACTGGGAGACCACTCCTTTAATTGCAGCCAATCGATCATAAAGGACTCCAGCATTCTCTCACGCCACTGGGATTGCTCTAAATGCCGCGATTCCTTAATGAACAGCTCTGTCATTTTTCGAAGCAGTTCTCCGAATGGCTGAATCTCTGCAGGCTCACCTGTCAGCCCGAAGACGGCGATCACATCATGGTCAAAAAATACAGGGAGGTTTATGCCTGCTTTCACTCCTTTTAACCTTGTTTCATCTTCTCTTGTAATAATCACGCTGCGTCTTTCTTTTGCGCAGATAAGCGCTCCCTCATGAAATTGTCCGACACGCTCATCGTTTGTGCCTGCCATAATAAGACCGTCCGTGTTTACAATAATGACTTCACGTTCGTACATTTTTTTAACTTCAGCAATAATTTTTTTCGCTAATAACGGCTGTAAAAACATGGCGTTCCCCCTCATCATGTTTTTATTATATAAGAAAAAAACCGGGCGCTGTCACCCGGTTTCATGTCTTATTCGGCGGGTTTTAATCCGCCTTCAAGCGTTTTCAGCATTTCGTTTTTCTCACTTTCAGATGCGTGCTGCCAAATGACTTCGAATAAAACGCCGAGCCCTGGAAGCATTTTTTCTTCACCGCTTTGAATCGCATCTACGATTGTATGCTCAAGCTGCTCCTGATTATTGCCGGTGACATTGGAGATGACGGCATGACGTAAATTAAGATCCATGTAAAACGCTCCTTTTTCTAAAATGTAATACGTATATTCTAACCCTGCACCTGGTTTATTATGTGCTGTTCTTGCGATATAATAACATCATGTTAAAAAAAGGAGCGCCACATAGACAGTGAAACAAATAGAATCGGCAAAAAACCAAAAAGTGAAGGATTGGAAAAAGCTTCACACAAAAAAAGAACGAACAAAAACAAATACATTTCTGATAGAGGGAGAACACCTCGTTGAAGAGGCGTTGAAAAGCCCGGGCATTGTGAAAGAAATCCTTGTAAAGGATGAAACGAAGATTCCTTCAGATCTTGAGACTGGTATCCAGTGCTATATGCTGAGTGAAGATGCGTTTTCAGCTGTGACTGAAACCGAAACGCCGCAGCAGATTGCCGCTGTGTGCCATATGCCTGAAGAAAAGCTGGCAACGGCACGCAAGGTGCTGCTGATTGACGCTGTTCAAGATCCGGGAAACCTTGGCACAATGATTCGAACGGCTGATGCGGCCGGTTTGGATGCGGTTGTACTCGGTGACGGCACGGCGGACGCCTTTAACGGAAAAACACTGCGATCTGCGCAAGGATCTCACTTCCATATTCCTGTTGTGAGAAGAAACCTGCCTTCATATGTGGACGAATTGAAGGCAGAGGGCGTAAAAGTATACGGCACGGCGCTGCAAAACGGAGCGCCTTATCAGGAGATTCCTCAGTCTGAATCCTTTGCGCTCATTGTAGGAAATGAAGGTGCAGGGGTGGATGCTGCATTGCTGGAAAAAACGGATTTGAACCTATACGTGCCGCTTTACGGACAGGCTGAATCACTAAACGTTGCGGTTGCGGCTGCCATCCTCGTGTATCACTTGCGAGGATAGTGTTGCGCCAAGCGTTGGATTTCTCTATAATAGAACATAATATTTCAAAAACCGTGACAGAGGACCTCAATTTCTGATCAACTGCTTTCCAGGGAGAAAATGCCGCTGACTGAGAGCATTTTTAACGCAGCCGGAAATTGGCTTCACCTCTTGAGTTGTCGCCGGGACCGCGTACACTGCGCGTAAAGGTGAACCGGAATCTGATTCCGTTATGTCAATGAAGCTGACGACAGCATCAGTCTGTCTGAAATAAGGGTGGTACCGCGGCCACAACTCGTCCCTTGTACAAGGGACGGGTTTTTTTTATTTTCCAAAGACATATGACGGTTTGTTTACATAAAAGGAGGATGCAAAATGGAAGAAAAGCTAAAACAGCTGGAACAAGAAGCTTTAGAACAAGTAGAAGCGGCAAGCTCATTGAAGGTTGTCAATGATATTCGGGTGCAATATCTCGGAAAAAAAGGGCCGATTACAGAAGTGCTGCGCGGAATGGGCAAGCTTTCTGCTGAGGAACGTCCAAAAATGGGGGCGCTCGCGAACGAAGTAAGGGAGCGTATTGCCAATGCGATTGCTGACAAAAACGAGAAGCTTGAAGAAGAGGAAATGAAGCAGAAGCTTGCAGGACAGACAATTGACGTCACGCTGCCGGGGAACCCTGTTGCAGTCGGCGGCCGCCATCCGCTCACTGTTGTCATTGAAGAAATTGAAGATTTATTTATCGGTATGGGCTACACAGTCGAGGAAGGGCCAGAGGTTGAAACGGATTACTACAACTTCGAATCGCTCAATCTTCCGAAAGAACACCCTGCGCGCGATATGCAGGACAGCTTTTACATCACAGAGGAGACTTTGATGAGAACGCAAACTTCTCCTGTCCAAACACGGACGATGGAAAAGCATGAAGGCAAAGGTCCCGTTAAAATCATTTGCCCGGGTAAAGTATATCGCCGTGATAACGATGATGCGACGCACTCTCACCAATTTATGCAAATTGAAGGGCTTGTCGTTGACAAAAACATCAGCATGAGTGATTTAAAAGGAACGCTTGAACTCGTTGCGAAAAAAATGTTCGGGCAAGACCGTGAAATCAGACTCCGCCCAAGCTTCTTCCCGTTTACTGAGCCTTCAGTAGAAGTGGATGTGACATGCTTTAAATGCGGTGGAAACGGCTGCTCAGTATGTAAAGGAACAGGCTGGATTGAAATCCTCGGTGCCGGAATGGTTCACCCGAACGTGCTTAAAATGGCTGGCTTTGATCCGAAGGAATATCAGGGCTTCGCATTCGGAATGGGTGTTGAGCGCATCGCCATGCTGAAATACGGCATTGATGATATCCGCCACTTCTATACAAACGATGTCAGATTTATTTCGCAGTTTAAACAGGCGTAAGAGGAGGATGCAAGGATGTTTGTTTCTTATAAATGGTTAGAGGATTATGTTGATTTAAAAGGCATGGACCCGGCTGTTCTTGCTGAAAAAATTACAAGAGCCGGTATTGAGGTTGAAGGAATTGAATACAAAGGAGAAGGCATCAAAGGCGTTGTCATCGGCCATGTGCTGGAGCGCGAGCAGCACCCGAATGCTGATAAGCTGAATAAGTGCCTTGTGGATATCGGTGCTGAAGCCCCTGTACAAATCATTTGCGGCGCGCCGAATGTGGATAAGGGACAAAAAGTCGCGGTTGCAACTGTCGGAGCGGTGCTGCCGGGCAATTTCAAAATCAAAAAAGCCAAGCTTCGCGGTGAAGAATCAAATGGCATGATCTGTTCCTTACAGGAGCTTGGTATCGAAAGCAAACTTGTGGCGAAGGAGTATGCAGAAGGCATTTTCGTATTCCCGAATGACGCTGAAACAGGAAGCGATGCCTTAGCGGCTTTACAGCTTGACGATGCGATTCTTGAGCTGGGTTTAACGCCAAACCGCGCCGATGCCATGAACATGCTTGGTGTTGCTTACGAGGTTGCCGCGATTTTAGACACTGAGGTAAAGCTTCCGCAAACGGATTACCCGGCTGCTTCAGAACAAGCGTCTGATTACATTGCAGTCAAAATTGAAGATCAAGAAGCGAACCCGCTGTACACTGCAAAAATCATTAAAAATGTCACGATTGCTCCATCACCGCTTTGGATGCAGACAAAGCTGATGAATGCAGGCATTCGTCCGCACAACAACGTCGTTGACATCACAAATTTTGTCCTGTTGGAATACGGACAGCCGCTTCATGCGTTTGATTATGACAGATTTGGCTCTAAGGAAGTCGTAGTAAGAAAAGCAGCTGAGAATGAAATGCTCGTAACTCTTGATGATCAAGAACGTAAGCTGTCCGCCGATCACCTTGTCATTACAAACGGAACGAAAGCGCAGGCCGTTGCGGGTGTCATGGGAGGAGCAGAGTCAGAGGTTCAGGAAGATACGAAAACGATTTTGCTTGAGGCTGCGTATTTCAATGGGCAGACGGTTCGCAAGGCTTCCAAAGACCTTGGTTTGAGAAGTGAATCAAGCGTAAGATTTGAAAAAGGAATTGATCCGGCGCGCGTACGTCTTGCAGCAGAACGGGCTGCGCAGCTGATCCATCTGTATGCCGGCGGTGAGGTGCTTGCTGGAACAGTTGAGGAAGATCACCTGACAATCGAAGCAAATAACATTCACGTATCTGCTGACAAAGTGAGCAGCGTTCTAGGCCTGACGATCAGTAAAGAAGAACTGATCAGCATTTATAAACGTCTCGGTTTTACGGTCGGTGAAGCGGGTGAACTTCTCGTTGTGACTGTCCCATCACGCCGAGGCGACATTATAATAGAAGAGGATTTAATCGAAGAAGCGGCAAGACTGTACGGCTACGATAACATTCCGTCTACGCTTCCTGAGACAGCGGGAACTACAGGCGGATTAACGCCTTACCAGGCAAAACGCCGTAAAGTCAGACGCTTCCTTGAAGGCGCAGGCTTATCACAAGCGATCACTTACTCACTGACAAACGAGAAGAAAGCGGCAGCGTTTGCGATTGAAAAATCACTGAATACTGTGCTTGCGCTTCCAATGAGTGAAGAAAGAAGCATTCTCAGACACAGTCTTGTTCCGAATCTGCTTGATTCTGTTTCTTACAACCTTGCGAGGCAGACTGACTCAGTTGCACTGTACGAAGTCGGCTCCGTTTTCCTGACGAAGGAAGAGGACACAAAACCTGTTGAAACAGAACGCGTAGCAGGAGCTGTTACCGGATTATGGCGCAAGCAGCTATGGCAGGGTGAAAAGAAACCAGTTGATTTCTTTGTTGTCAAAGGAATTGTGGAAGGGCTGTTAGACAAACTCAACGTCCTAGACAGAATTGAATTTGTACAGTCTGAACGCAAACAGCTGCATCCGGGCAGAACAGCGAACATTTTATTGAATGGTTCTCTGATCGGCTTCATCGGCCAAGTCCATCCTTCATTGGAAAAAGAACTGGATATAAAGGAAACATACGTATTTGAGCTCGATCTTCATGCGTTGCTCGCAGCAGAAACAGCACCGCTTGTTTACAAGGCGATTCCGAAATATCCGTCTGTGACACGTGATATCGCCCTTGTAACAGATAAAACCGTCACAAGCGGCCAGCTTGAGAGCGTCATTAAAGAGGCTGGCGGCAAGCTTCTGAAAGAGGTAACTGTCTTTGACGTATACGAAGGCGAACATATGGAGGAAGGCAAGAAGTCAGTCGCTTTCTCACTCCAGTATGTCAACCCTGAACAAACACTGACTGAAGAAGAAGTGACAAAGGCGCACAGCAAAGTGCTGAAAGCGTTAGAAGACACATATCAAGCTGTTTTAAGAGGCTGATAAAAAAGCTTGCAGAGAAATCTGCAAGCTTTTTTCTATGAACGTTTTTTATCAGCAAGGCGCTGCGCTTTTTGCGTATTGGCGAAATGGAGTTTTGTAAAGGTTCTGAGTGCAGATGCCCCTTTTTTGAGGATCAGCTTGGCGGCCGCTTCATCGACGTGCGGACCGGCCCCTTTTGGAAGCGTCATTCCTGCCTCGCGTGATAGTTTATCCATTTCCATTAAAAACGAATATCTTGCAATGATTGAAGCAGCGGCGACAGCCAGGTGAATGCCTTCAGCTTTTGTGCTAAAATAGGTCCGCTCCTTCACAATGTCTCTGCCCTTTAAATGATTGAAGTAGACGCCTGGCTCAGCGAATTGGTCAATCAAAATGGCTTCAGGCTTTACTCCATCCAATTTTCTTAATAAATGGGTGATCGCTTGATTGTGCAGCAAAGCTTTCATTTTCCCTTGGCTCATGCCTTTTTCCTGCATGCTGTTATACTTTTCATTCTTTAAAACCAGCAGGCTATATGGAATAGTTTTGATCAGGTTTCGGGCAATCTCGATGATTTGCGGATCTTTTAAATCTTTAGAATCCTTAACACCGAGTTCCTTCATTAAAGGAAGCATGGTTTTGTCGACGTACGCACATACAACCGTCATTGGGCCAAAGTAATCTCCGGTTCCGACTTCGTCAGAACCGATAACAGACATTCCGGCGATATCTGCCGGAGGGGCATAGCGGGGATCAGCCGGCTTTTTGGCCGTTTTCTTCTTTTCCTGAGGCTCCGCTGTTCCCCAGCGCGCGGATTCTGCCGCTGCGTTTTTGCCTTGAAACAAGACCTTGCCTGATTTATATGCTGTAATGGTACAGCCGGGCGGTTTCGCCTGAAAAACGGCTCCCTGCGGAACAGAGGCTGTAAGCGAACCACTGTATGTCATTTTCATTTGGTCAATAGCAGACAACGATACTTTTATCACTGAATGGGACACGTAATAATCTCCTTTTTTTACACTTTTCGCTGTATATACCAGTGTATCATAACAGCGGGAGGCTCGTCTTTCCATTCATTTAATAAACGTGTTATGATAAGAACTAGGATTCTCGCGGAATGGAGGAGAAACGTTGTCTGACGGCAAAAAAACAAAAACAACCGTTGACATTTACGGCCAGCACTTCACGATTGTCGGTGAAGAAAGCAGAGCCCATATGAGGTATGTCGCCGGAATTGTTGATGATAAAATGAGAGAAATCAATGAAAAAAATCCATACCTTGATATAAATAAACTTGCAGTGCTGACAGCGGTAAATGTGGTGCACGATTATGTCAAATTACAAGAGAAATGTGAAAAACTGGAGCGTCAGCTTAAAGAAAAGGATTGAACAACTATGCTAGATATCATCATCTTAATCTTGCTCCTGATGGGGACTTTACTGGGGTTAAAACGCGGTTTTATCCTGCAGTTTATCCGCTTGACGAGCTTTATTTTATCAATTGCCTTTGCGGCTTTATTCTATAAAAACGTGGCACCGCATTTACATTGGATTCCCGCACCCGATTTTTCAGCGGGACAGCCGGCTCTTTCTTTTTTTACGGGGAATTTGGAAGCAGCGTACTATAATGCGATTGCGTTTATCGTTTTATTTATCATTGCTAAAATCTTACTGAGAATCATCGGCTCGTTCCTGAGTATTGTAGCCGGCATTCCGGTGATTAAACAAATCAACCAGATGCTGGGAGCCGTTCTCGGTTTTCTAGAAGTCTATTTATTTACATTTGTGCTGCTGTATGTCGCATCCGTTCTGCCGGTAGATGCACTGCAGCAAATGATGGGGCAATCGTCTCTCGCAAATGTGATCATTAACCATACACCGTACTTGTCAGGGCTTTTACAAGAGCTGTGGACACAGTACGGGGCATAAAAAAACTTCTCTTGTCCGGAGAAGTTTTTTTCAAGTATGATGGAAACATATGTGAACGTCTGGGGGTTATGATATGCATAAAAAAGATATTATCCGGCTGCTTGAAACCATTGCAGTCTATATGGAACTCAAAGGGGACAACCCGTTTAAAGTATCCGCCTTCCGAAAAGCGGCGGCAGCCCTGGAACAGGACGACCGAAGCTTATCAGAAATGGACGATATGATGTCGCTGTCCGGCATTGGAAAAGGAACGTACAGCGTCATTAAAGAGTATATAGATGAAGGAAAGTCAAGCACGCTCGAATCGCTTCAGAAAGAAGTGCCGGAAGGACTCGTGCCTTTATTGAAGCTGCCGGGGCTCGGCGGCAAAAAAATCGCAAAGCTGTATAAAGAGCTCGGCGTACACGATGCAGAATCTCTAAAGGAAGCCTGTGAACAGCAAAAGGTGCAAGGTCTTGCGGGCTTTGGCAAAAAATCGGAAGAAAAAATATTACAGGCGCTCGGGGAAGCCGGAAAACAGCCTGAACGGTTCCCGATCGGCTACGCCCTCCGGATCGCGCGGGAAATTGAGGAGCATCTTTCTCAATTTACGCATATCATCAAATTTTCTCGTGCCGGAAGTCTCCGCAGAGCGCGGGAAACGGTGAAGGATCTGGATTATATCATTGCTACAGATCATCCGGCTGAAGTAAGAGAGCAGCTTCTTGAGCTGCCAAACATCAAAAGCGTGATCGCAAGCGGAGATACGAAGGTGTCCGTCATCCTTTCCTTTGAATATGAAACAAGCGTCGATTTCCGTCTTGTGACGGAAGAGCAGTTTCCGACAACACTCCATCATTTTACGGGATCAAAGGATCACAATATTAAAATGCGCCAAATCGCCAAAGAACGCGGCGAGCGGATCAGTGAATACGGCGTTGAGACAGTTGAAACCGGAGAGATCAAAACATTTCCGAGTGAACGTGAATTTTATGCGCACTTCGGCCTGCCGCTGATTCCGCCGGAAATTCGTGAAAGCGGACAGGAAGTGGAAACCTACAGCGACAGCATTGAACTGATAGAACCCGGGCAAATCAAAGGTGATCTCCACATGCACTCAACGTGGAGCGATGGTGCATTTTCGATCAGAGAGATGGCTGAAGCCTGCATCAAAAAAGGCTATCAATACATGGCGATCACCGATCACTCACAATATTTAAAGGTCGCCAACGGGCTTACTGCAGAAAGACTTAAGCAGCAGGCAAAAGAAATTGACGCACTGAATGCAGAGTTTGAAAACTTCCGTATTTTGAAAGGCGTTGAGATGGATATCCTGCCTGACGGTACGCTCGATTATGATGACGATGTGCTTGCGGAAATGGATATCGTTATTGCATCGATTCATTCCAGTTTTAATCAGCCGGAACACGTGATTATGAAACGGCTTGAGACGGCACTGACAAACAAGCATGTTGACATTATCGCACACCCGACCGGGCGCCTTATCGGCAGACGGGCCGGTTACGAAATCGATATTGATCAGCTGATTGAGCTTGCGAGGAAAACAAATACGGCGCTTGAACTCAACGCCAACCCTGCGCGCCTTGATCTGCGCACAGAGCATTTAATGAAAGCAAACGAACAAGGGGTTACATTGGTGATTAATACTGATGCCCATAATATTGAGATGTTAGACGATATGAAAACTGGCGTTACTGCCGCGCGCAAAGGATGGACGGAAACGAAAAACGTTCTGAATGCCCGGTCGCTTAAAGACGTAGAGGCATTTCTGAAGCGCAACGATTAAGTAAGGAGGCTCACACAATCGTGCAGCAAAAAGTATTATCAGCTCTTGAATTTCATAAAGTGAAAGAACAGGTTATTGGGCATGCCGCTTCATCGCTCGGAAAAGAAATGCTTCTCGAGCTTAAGCCTTCTGCTTCTATAGACGAAATCAAAAAACAGCTTGATGAAGTAGACGAAGCTTCTGACATTATCCGGCTGAGAGGCCAAGCGCCATTTGGCGGCCTTGTAGATATCAGAGGAGCGTTAAGACGGGCGGAAATCGGCAGCGTTCTCAGTCCTTCTGAATTCACTGAAATCTCAGGCCTGCTTTATGCAGTTAAACAAATGAAACATTTTATCACCCAAATGGCTGAAGACGGTGTCGACATTCCGCTGATCCATCAGCATGCTGAACAGCTTATCACGCTGTCCGATTTAGAGCGGGACATTAATTCCTGCATTGATGATCACGGAGAAGTGCTTGATCATGCATCGGAAACATTAAGAGGAATCCGCACACAGCTCAGAACACTCGAATCAAGAGTCAGAGACCGGTTAGAGTCGATGCTGCGTTCCTCTTCCGCTTCGAAAATGCTGTCTGATACGATTGTTACGATTCGGAATGACCGCTTTGTGATCCCGGTCAAACAGGAGTACAGATCCAGCTATGGGGGAATTGTGCACGACACCTCATCCTCTGGTGCGACACTATTCATTGAACCGCAGGCGATTGTAGATATGAACAATTCCCTTCAGCAGGCGAAAGTGAAAGAAAAGCAAGAAATTGAACGGATTTTGCGTGTGCTGACAGAGAAAACGGCAGAGCATACAGAGGAGCTATTTCTAGATTTGCAAGTGCTGCAGACGCTTGACTTTATTTTTGCAAAAGCTAGATATGCAAAAGCGGTTAAAGCGACAAAACCGATTATGAACGACACCGGCTTTATCCGTTTGAAAAAAGCCCGCCATCCATTGCTTCCGCCTGACCAGGTTGTTGCCAATGACATCGAGCTTGGCCGCGATTTTTCAACCATTGTCATCACAGGGCCAAACACCGGGGGGAAAACAGTCACCCTTAAAACGTTAGGCCTGCTAACCTTAATGGCGCAATCAGGTCTTCATATCCCGGCAGATGAAGGGTCAGAAGCGGCAGTATTTGAGCACGTATTCGCTGATATCGGTGATGAACAGTCGATTGAGCAAAGTTTAAGTACGTTCTCATCCCATATGGTGAACATTGTCGGCATTTTAGAACAGGTCAATGAAAACAGCCTTGTGCTTTTCGATGAACTTGGTGCAGGGACAGATCCGCAGGAGGGGGCGGCCCTCGCCATGAGCATCTTGGATGACGTGCATCGCACCAATGCACGAGTGTTAGCTACGACGCATTATCCGGAATTGAAGGCGTACGGCTATAACAGAGAAGGCGTCATGAATGCCAGCGTTGAATTTGACATTGAAACGCTGTCACCGACCTATAAACTTTTAATTGGTGTGCCGGGTCGAAGCAATGCTTTCGAAATTTCAAAACGCCTCGGGCTTCCGGACCATATCATCGGGCAGGCGAAGTCAGAAATGACGGCCGAGCATAACGAAGTCGATACGATGATTGCGTCGCTGGAACAAAGCAAAAAACGTGCGGAAGAAGAGCTTTCTGAGACAGAATCAATCAGAAAAGAAGCGGAAAAACTGCATAAAGAGCTGCAGCAGCAAATCATCGAGCTTAACAGCAAAAAAGACAAAATGCTTGAAGAGGCAGAACAGCAGGCTGCTGAAAAAGTAAAAGCGGCAATAAAAGAAGCCGAGGACATTATTCATGAATTGCGCTCCATAAAAGAAGAACACAAATCCTTCAAGGATCACGAGCTGATTAACGCGAAGAAACGGTTAGAAGGCGCTATGCCGGCTTTTGAAAAGTCCAAGAAACCGGAAAAGCCAAAAGCGCAAAAACGCGACTTTAAGCCTGGTGACGAGGTGAAAGTCCTCACTTTCGGGCAAAAAGGAACATTGCTCGAAAAAACAGGCGGCAATGAATGGAATGTTCAAATCGGTATTTTAAAGATGAAAGTAAAAGAAAAAGATCTGGAGTTTATCAAATCAGCTCCGGAGCCAAAAAAAGAAAAAATCATTACAGCGGTCAAGGGAAAGGACTATCACGTATCGCTTGAACTTGATCTCCGCGGCGAACGCTATGAAAATGCCCTCAGCCGGGTTGAAAAATACTTGGATGATGCGGTGTTAGCCGGATATCCAAGAGTGTCAATCATCCACGGAAAAGGAACCGGCGCTTTAAGAAAAGGCGTACAGGATCTTCTGAAAAACCACCGCAGCGTCAAAAGTTCCCGTTTCGGTGAAGCAGGTGAGGGAGGATCAGGCGTTACGGTTGTTGAACTAAAATAAAAGGGAGTATGGCCATGAGTGATTTTTGGGAAAACGAGCTTGTGGAAATCGCGGCATATTACAGTGTCGCGGTTCTCTGCCTCGTCCTCTTTTTGACTGTGTTTGAGCTGGTGACGGCTTATAAAAACTGGGAAGAGATTCAAAAAGGAAATCTTGCGGTGGCAATGGCGACCGGCGGAAAAATTTTGGGAATCGCAAACGTATTTCAGCATTCCATCTCCCAGCATAATTCGCTGCTGCAAATGATCGGCTGGGGCGTTTACGGGTTTGTTATGCTTCTGATCAGTTACTTTATTTTTGAGTTTTTGACTCCGCGGTTTAAAATTGATCAGGAAATCGAAAATGATAACCGGGCTGTCGGCTTTATTTCATTTGTCATTTCTGTCGGGCTTTCATTTGTGGTGGCAGCCGGAATATAAGGGGACGGAGAATAGATGGAAAAGCTTGCGAAAATACTGCTCGCCGCGGCGGGAATCTTTTTGTTAATTGGTCTTATATATCTGTTCATATTATGAGAAAAAGAAAGATTTACCTTTCTTTTTCTTTTTTTTGCCGTCCATCTGCTATAATGATAAGGTGGATCTCTAAAATCGAAAGGGGAGGTTTTATGCAGTCTCAAAAGCCGTGGCTTGCCGAGTATCCCAACGATATCCCGCATGAGCTTCCATTGCCGAATAAAACCCTGCAATCCATCCTGACAGACTCCGCCGCACGATTCCCTGATAAAACCGCAATATCGTTTTATGGAAAAAAACTCACCTTTCATGACATTCTGACGGATGCTCTTAAACTTGCAGCTTTTTTGCAGTGCAATGGCCTGCAAAAAGGAGACAGAGTGGCTGTTATGCTGCCCAATTGCCCGCAAACAGTGATTTCTTATTATGGCGTCTTGTTTGCCGGTGGCATCGTGGTGCAGACGAATCCGCTTTATACCGAGCATGAGCTTGAATACCAGCTTAGAGATGCTCAGGTAAGTGTGATCATCACCTTAGATTTGCTTTTCCCGAAGGCAATAAAAATGAAAACGTTATCAATAGTCGACCAGATTTTGATAACCAGCGTAAAAGACTATTTGCCTTTTCCGAAGAATATTCTTTACCCGCTGACGCAAAAACAAAAAGTGCATATCGATTTTGACAAAACAGCTAACATTCACACGTTTGCTTCCAGTATGAAGCAGGAAAAAACTGAACTCCTGACAATCCCGAAGATCGATCCTGAGCATGATATCGCTGTCCTCCAGTATACCGGAGGAACAACCGGAGCTCCAAAAGGGGTCATGCTCACGCACCAAAATATTTTGGCAAATACTGAAATGTGCGCCGCTTGGATGTATGACGTGAAAGAAGGCGCTGAAAAAGTGCTGGGCATCGTCCCGTTTTTTCATGTTTACGGACTGACGGCAGTCATGAACTATTCGATTAAACTAGGCTTCGAAATGATTCTTCTTCCTAAGTTTGATCCGCTCGAAACACTTAAAATCATCGACAAACACAAACCAACGCTCTTTCCTGGCGCACCGACAATTTACATTGGCCTTTTGCATCACCCCGAATTGCAGCATTATGATCTGTCATCCATTAAAAGCTGTCTTAGCGGATCAGCCGCGCTCCCCGTGGAGGTAAAGCAGAAATTTGAAAAGGTGACTGGCGGAAAGCTTGTGGAAGGCTATGGTTTGTCTGAGGCATCCCCAGTGACGCACGCTAACTTTATCTGGGGAAAAAACAAGCCGGGCAGTATCGGCTGTCCTTGGCCGAGTACGGACGCCGCGATCTATTCTGAAGAGACGGGTGAGCTTGCCGCTCCGTATGAGCATGGAGAAATCATTGTAAAAGGTCCGCAAGTCATGAAAGGATACTGGAATAAACCAGAGGAAACCGCAGCAGTGCTGAGAGATGGCTGGCTGTTCACCGGGGACATGGGCTATATGGATGAAGAAGGCTTTTTCTATATTGCTGACAGGAAGAAGGATATCATCATTGCCGGCGGTTACAATATTTACCCGCGTGAGGTAGAAGAAGCGCTTTATGAACATGAAGCCATCCAGGAAATTGTTGTCGCAGGCGTTCCCGATTCTTACAGGGGAGAAACAGTAAAAGCATTTGTAGTATTAAAGAAAGGCGCAAAAGCCGATACAGAAGAACTGGACACTTTTGCGAGATCACGTCTAGCTCCCTATAAGGTGCCCAAAGCCTATGAGTTCAGAAAAGAGCTGCCGAAAACGGCGGTGGGGAAAATTTTAAGAAGGCGTTTACTTGAAGAAGAAGCCGAAAATCATCATATCAAATAAAAAAGAGAACTCCTATGAATAAACTTGACAAACCTGAAAATCCTTCTTATCATGAAATTATGAATGAATAGTCATTCATTTCTATAGGAAGGAACGATGAACATTGAAGCAAAAACGGCCAAAGTATATGCAGATTATTGATGCAGCAGTAGAAGTCATTGCAGAAAACGGCTACCACCAGTCACAGGTATCCAAAATTGCCAAACAAGCCGGAGTAGCGGACGGCACCATCTATCTCTATTTTAAAAACAAAGAAGATATTTTAATTTCTCTTTTCAAAGAAAAAATGGGTCAATTTATTGAGCGGATGGAAGAGGACATTAAAGAAAAAGCAACAGCGAAAGAGAAATTGGCGCTTGTGATTTCAAAGCATTTTTCCCTTTTAGCGGGTGACCATAATCTCGCAATTGTCACGCAGCTCGAGCTCCGCCAATCCAACTTGGAGCTGCGCCAAAAAATCAACGAAATATTAAAAGGCTACTTAAATATTTTGGATGGCATTTTGACGGAAGGTATACAATCAGGCGAATTAAAAGAAGGCCTCGACGTCCGCCTCGCCCGGCAGATGATTTTTGGAACGATTGACGAAACCGTGACAACTTGGGTGATGAATGACCAAAAGTACGATCTCGCTGCGCTTTCAGACAGCGTTTTAGAATTATTGGTGTCTGGAATTCATAATAAGTAAAGGAGTTCTGTCCTATGAATGCAATATCACTGGCAGTTGATCAATTTGTGGCAGTTTTGACGATTCACAATCCGCCGGCAAATGCACTTTCCAGCCGGATATTAGAAGAGCTGTCTTCCTGTCTTGATCAATGTGAGACAGATGCAGGCGTACGAAGCATTATCATTCACGGCGAGGGAAGATTTTTCTCAGCCGGCGCTGATATTAAAGAATTTACATCGCTTAAAGGCAACGAGGATTCCTCACTGCTGGCTGAGCGCGGCCAGCAGCTGATGGAAAGAATCGAAAGCTTTCCAAAACCGATTATCGCGGCGATTCACGGCGCTGCTCTTGGAGGCGGGCTGGAGCTGGCGATGGCTTGTCATATCAGAATCGCGGCAGAAGACGCCAAGCTGGGGCTCCCGGAGCTTAATCTCGGTATCATTCCGGGTTTTGCGGGGACACAGCGCCTTCCGAGATATGTCGGTACAGCCAAAGCACTAGAGCTCATCGGATCAGGAGAACCGATATCCGGAAAAGAAGCGCTTGATCTCGGACTTGTCTCAATTGGAGCGAAAGATGAGGCAGAAGTGATTGAAAAAGCAAAAGCACTTGCCGCTAAGTTTGCAGAGAAAAGCCCGCAAACGCTGGCATCTTTGCTTGAACTTCTTTATTCCAACAAGGTGTATTCCTATGAAGGCAGCTTAAAGCTTGAAGCAAAGCGATTTGGGGAAGCATTTGAGTCAGAGGACGCCAAGGAAGGCATCCAGGCATTTCTCGAAAAAAGAAAGCCTCAGTTCAAAGGCGAATAAAAGGGGATATGATCATGAATCTATTTGTACTGATGAAACGGACGTTTGACACAGAAGAAAAAATCGTCATTGAAACAGGAAAGATTCAGGATGACGGAGCGGAATGGATCATTAATCCATATGATGAGTACGCGATAGAAGAAGCCATCCAGCTGAAGGAAAAGCATGGCGGCACGATCACCGCCGTCACGGTCGGCGGTGAAGAAGCGGAGAAAGAATTGCGTACGGCGCTGGCCATGGGTTGTGACCAAGCTGTTTTAATCAACATAGAAGATGATCTCGAAGAACCCGACCAATATTCCATTTCTCAAGTTTTATACCACTATATGAAGGATCAGGAGTTTGATTTGATTCTCGGCGGAAATGTTGCCATTGACGGAGGATCAGGACAAGTGGCGCCTCGGCTTGCCGAGCTACTGGACATTCCGTGTATCACTACGATCACCAAACTCGAAATCAACGGCACTGATGCAGAAGCAGAAAGGGACGTCGAAGGGGATGTTGAAAAAATCAAAACGACGCTCCCATTGCTTGCCACAGCTCAGCAGGGCTTAAACGAGCCGCGCTATCCATCGCTTCCGGGAATTATGAAGGCTAAGAAAAAGCCGCTTGAAGAGCTTGAACTTGATGATCTTGACCTGGACGAAGAGGATGCTGAACCAAAGCTGAAAACCATTGAGCGTTTTCTGCCGCCAAAAAAAGAAGCCGGGAAGCTTCTCCAAGGTGAGCCTGCCGAACAGGCAAAAGAGCTTGTCTCATTGCTCCGCAGCGAAGCTAAAGTCATTTAAAGCTTGGACATTCAAAGAAACAGGGGGATGTTAGAATGGGAAAAAAAGTGATCGTACTTGGAGAAATACGCGATGGGGAATTGCGGAATGTCACCTTTGAAGCAATAGCTGCAGGAAGAACCATTTCAGGAGATGGAGAAGTCATCGGTGTTCTCATCGGTGAAAATGTACAAAGCATTGCACAAGAGCTTATTCATTACGGAGCAGATAAAGTTCTTACCGCTGAGGACCCGAAGCTGAAAACATACACGGCAGACGGGTACAGCCAGGTCATGAGAGGTGTTATCGAGCAAGAAAATCCTGATTCAGTCATCTTCGGGCATACGGCAATGGGCAAGGATCTTTCACCGAAGCTTGCTGCCCGGCTGCAAACAGGCTTAATTTCTGATGCTATAGATGTAAGCGTTACCGGAGGGAATGTTGTGTTCACACGGCCGATTTACTCGGGGAAAGCTTTTGAACGCGTCATTTCAACCGATCCGATGATCTTTGCGACAATTCGCCCCAATAACATACAAGCTTCAGAAAAAGACACCAGCAGATCGGGGAGCATCGAAAGCATTGATGTTTCTCTTACTGACCTCCGCACTGTTATCCAAGAGGTCGTGAAAAAAACAGCTGACGGCGTTGATCTCTCCGAAGCAAAAATTATCGTTGCGGGCGGCCGAGGAGTCAAAAGCAAGGAGGGATTTCAGCCTCTGCAGGAGCTTGCAGAGGTGCTAGGGGCCGCAGTCGGGGCTTCTCGCGGGGCATGTGACGCTGATTATTGCGATTACGCTCTTCAAATCGGGCAGACGGGGAAAGTCGTCACTCCGGATTTGTACATTGCATGCGGCATTTCCGGCGCCATCCAGCATTTGGCCGGCATGTCAAACAGCAAGGTGATCGTCGCCATCAATAAAGACCCCGAAGCCGATATCTTTAAAATAGCGGATTACGGCATCGTCGGTGATTTATTTGAAGTTGTCCCGTTATTAACTGAGGAATTCAAACAATTGAATATACACTCATAAAGGAAATCCCGGACTTTAAAAGTTCGGGATTTTTTCATAGTTATAAATACATACGTACAAATATAAAAACAATAGAAAATGTCGTTGACATGTACGAACATATATAATATGGTTACTTTAAAAGCGCTTACATTCATGATGACTCCTCAGGCAAAAGACAGATCACATATTTGACTGTGGTGCTTTTCATATCCGTATGAAAGGAATGATCAGAGGCATGTCTGAACATCAAGCAGTGATTCAAACAGATATCGTAAAAGGAACCATTAACAAAAATATATACGGTCATTTTGCTGAGCATTTAGGAAGAGGGATTTATGAGGGGATCTGGGTCGGAACGGACTCAGACATCCCCAATATCAACGGGATACGAAAGGACGTGCTGGAGGCGCTCAAACAGCTGCACATTCCTGTCCTCAGATGGCCGGGCGGGTGTTTTGCGGACGAATACCATTGGGCAAACGGTGTCGGTGACCGTAAGACAATGCTGAACACTCACTGGGGCGGTACAATTGAATCAAATGAATTCGGAACGCATGAATTTATGATGCTTTGCGAGCTGCTTGAATGCGAGCCATATATTTGCGGCAATGTCGGAAGCGGAACCGTTCAGGAAATGGCGGAGTGGATTGAGTATATGACATTTGAAGAAGGCACGCCGATGTCAGACTGGAGAAAACAAAATGGAAGAGAAGAGCCTTGGAAGCTGAAATATTTCGGCGTGGGCAATGAAAACTGGGGCTGCGGCGGCAACATGCATCCCGAATACTACGCAGATCTGTACCGGCGTTTTCAGACTTATGTCCGTAATTACAGCAGGAATGACATTTATAAAATTGCCGGCGGCGCAAATGTGGATGATTTTAATTGGACGGATGTGCTTATGAAAAAAGCCGCTGGCCTGATGGACGGGTTGAGTCTTCATTATTACACGATTCCGGGGGATTTTTGGAAGGGCAAAGGATCAGCCACAGAATTCACGGAAGATGAATGGTTTATTACGATGAAAAAAGCCAAATACATCGATGAATTGATTCAAAAACACGGCACGATTATGGACCGGTACGATCCGGAGCAGCGGGTCGGGCTGATTATTGATGAATGGGGCACGTGGTTTGATCCCGAGCCAGGCACGAATCCCGGTTTCTTATATCAGCAAAACACCATTCGTGATGCGCTGGTGGCGGCTTCTCATTTCCACATCTTCCATCAGCATTGCCGCCGGGTGCAAATGACAAATATCGCCCAAACGGTCAACGTTCTTCAAGCGATGATTTTGACTGAGGGAGAGCGGATGCTTTTGACACCGACGTACCATGTATTCAATATGTTTAAGGTGCACCAGGACGCTTCTCTTTTAGCCACAGAGACAATGTCTGCCGACTATGAATGGAACGGTGAAACGCTTCCGCAAATCAGCATTTCAGCGTCGAAACAAGCTGAAGGTGATATCAATATCACTATTTGCAACATCGATCACCAAAACAAAGCGGAGGCGCAAATCGAGCTGAGGGGCCTACACAAGGCAGCGGACCATTCCGGAGTCATTCTCACGGCAGAAAAAATGAATGCGCATAACACGTTTGACGATCCTCATCATGTCAAACCGGAATCCTTCAGACAATACACGCTCAGCAAAAACAAACTGAAAGTAAAACTCCCGCCAATGTCAGTCGTCTTACTTACGCTGCGTGCTGATTCTTAATCGCGCAAGAGCGCCGGAGCTTCATGCCGGCGCTCTTTTTCAGGTTTTAAAACAGCTCCGGCAGGGCATGGTAAAGTACATGACAGTGAAGAGGAGATGTGATCTTATGCTTCGTACCATTTTAATGATTATTGGGGCAATTGTAGTGATCGGGGCCATTATCAGATTTGTGTTTTAAAAAAAGAGCATATCCCATTCAACCATATAAAAATGAGTAAACCGGCTGTGATCAGGAAAAAATAATTTGTAAGCATTAAAATAGCGTGAACGAATGGGAGATGCTATACTAAAAATCATCATTTCACATTGGAGGAATTCAATAATGGCTATCGTAAAAGCAACTGATCAATCTTTCTCAGCTGAAACAAGCGAAGGCGTCGTACTGGCAGACTTCTGGGCTCCTTGGTGCGGACCTTGTAAAATGATTGCACCTGTTCTTGAAGAATTGGATCAAGAAATGGGAGACAAACTGAAAATCGTAAAAATCGATGTAGATGAAAACCAAGAAACTGCCGGAAAATACGGCGTTATGAGCATCCCGACTCTTCTTGTGTTAAAAGACGGCGAAGTAGTTGAAACTTCAGTCGGCTTCAAACCAAAAGAAGCGCTTCAAGAGCTTGTAAACAAACATCTTTAATTTTCCGCTGCTTACATGCCAGAGCGATTCCGATTGAGGGATCGCTTTTTTTATTCGCCAATTGTGAATCATAGAGAAAAACAAACGTTCGTGTTAAACTAGGAATAAAGGATTAAACATAAGGAAGGGTAACATATGAACAAACAACTGAAAGAAAAACTCGCCCTCCTTCCTGATCAACCGGGTTGTTATCTCATGAAGGACCGGCAGCAGACTGTGATCTACGTAGGGAAAGCAAAAGTGCTGAAAAACAGAGTACGCTCCTACTTCACCGGTTCTCACGACGCGAAAACCCAAAGGCTTGTGACGGAAATCGAGGATTTTGAATATATCGTGACGTCCTCCAATCTTGAAGCGCTTATTTTAGAAATGAATCTGATCAAAAAGCATGATCCGAAATACAACGTCATGCTCAAAGACGACAAAACCTATCCTTTCATAAAACTCACCCATGAACGCCACCCAAGGCTGATTGTCACCCGCAATGTCAAAAAAGACAAAGGGCGCTATTTCGGGCCGTATCCGAATGTACAGGCAGCAAGGGAAACAAAAAAACTGCTCGACCGTCTGTATCCTCTCAGAAAATGCTCCAAGCTCCCGGACAGAGTGTGCCTTTACTATCATCTGGGCCAATGCCTCGCTCCGTGCGTAAAGGATATTTCCGAAGAGACGAACAGAGAGCTGGTTGAAAGCATTACACGTTTCTTAAGGGGCGGCTATAATGAGGTCAAAAAAGAGCTTGAAGAGAAAATGCATGAAGCTGCTGAGAATCTTGAGTTTGAACGAGCAAAAGAGCTTCGTGACCAAATTGCCCATATTGAATCAACGATGGAAAAACAAAAAATGACGATGAACGATCTAGTCGACCGTGATGTATTCGCGTACGCGTACGATAAGGGCTGGATGTGCGTGCAGGTCTTTTTCATCCGCCAAGGAAAGCTCATTGAACGCGATGTCAGCATGTTCCCGCTTTATCAGGAAGCAGATGAAGAGTTCCTCACGTTCATCGGGCAGTTCTATTCAAAAAACAACCACTTCCTTCCGAAGGAGATTTTAGTTCCGGACAGCGTAGATCAATCCATGATCGAGCAGCTGCTGGAAACAAACGTTCACCAGCCGAAAAAAGGCCCGAAAAAAGAACTGCTCATGCTTGCCCATAAAAATGCGAAAATCGCATTGAAAGAAAAATTCTCTTTAATCGAACGGGACGAGGAGCGTTCAATCGGGGCTGTGCAGAAGCTAGGTGAGGCATTAAATATTTATACGCCGCACAGAATTGAAGCGTTTGATAACTCAAACATACAGGGGACAAACCCGGTTTCCGCGATGATTGTGTTTATCGACGGCAAACCATACAAAAAGGAATACCGCAAATATAAAATCAAAACTGTTACAGGGCCGGATGATTACGGTTCTATGAGAGAGGTTGTCAGAAGACGCTATACGAGAGTGCTTCGTGAGAATCTGCCGCTGCCCGATCTGATCATCATTGACGGAGGAAAAGGGCAGATCAACGCAGCAAGGGATGTCATTGAAAATGAACTCGGCTTGGATATCCCGATCGCCGGTTTAGCGAAAGATGAAAAACACAGAACCTCAAATTTACTGATCGGTGAGCCGCTGGAGGTGGTGTATCTGGAACGAAACAGCCAGGAATTTTACCTCCTGCAGCGCATTCAGGACGAGGTGCACCGTTTTGCAATCAGTTTTCACAGGCAAATCCGCGGAAAAAGCGCGTTTCAATCCGTTTTGGACGACATCCCGGGTATCGGAGAGAAAAGAAAGAAAATGCTGTTAAAGCATTTCGGTTCCGTTAAAAAAATGAAGGAAGCAAGCCTTGAGGACATCAAAAAAGCCGGTGTTCCCGCAGCGGCGGCTCAGCTCCTTTACGGCAAATTGCAAAAATAATGTTGTCCTTTTAAATAAGATCTGATAAAATGTGAACTAATTTCATAGTTAGATCGTGTTATATGGTGAAGATAGAGGTGCGAACTTCAAGAGTATGCCTTTGGAGAAAGATGGATTCTGTGAAAAAGGCTGAAAGGGGAGCGTCGCCGAAGCAAATAAAACCCCATCGGTATTATTTGCTGGCCGTGCATTGAATAAATGTAAGGCTGTCAAGAAATCATTTTCTTGGAGGGCTATCTCGTTGTTCATAATCATTTATGATGATTAATTGATAAGCAATGAGAGTATTCCTCTCATTGCTTTTTTTATTGTGGACAAAGCGCTCTTTCTCCTCACCCGCACGAACCAAAATGTAAAGGGTGGTAATACATGGGTCTTATTGTACAAAAATTCGGAGGCACTTCCGTCGGCTCAGTCGAAAAAATTCAAAATGCGGCAAACCGCGCAATTGCAGAAAAACAGAAAGACCATCAAGTCGTTGTCGTCGTTTCAGCAATGGGAAAATCCACTGACGAATTGGTCAGCCTTGCAAAAGCTATTTCTGACCAGCCGAGCAAACGCGAAATGGATATGCTGCTGGCGACAGGCGAGCAGGTCACGATTTCACTCCTTTCAATGGCATTGCAGGAAAAAGGCTATGACGCTGTGTCTTATACTGGCTGGCAGGCGGGAATCCGTACGGAGGCCATTCACGGAAACGCCAGAATTACAGATATCGACACTTCGGGTTTAGCAGACCAGCTTGAAAAAGGAAAAATTGTCATTGTTGCAGGATTCCAAGGCATGACAGAGGATTGTGAAATTACGACATTGGGCCGGGGCGGTTCAGATACAACAGCAGTTGCTTTGGCTGCCGCTTTAAAAGCTGATAAATGTGACATATACACAGACGTGCCAGGCGTGTTTACAACCGATCCGCGCTATGTGAAATCAGCGAGAAAACTTGCGGGCATCTCATACGATGAAATGCTTGAGCTTGCCAATTTAGGCGCCGGCGTTCTTCATCCAAGAGCAGTTGAGTTCGCGAAAAATTACCAAGTGCCGTTAGAAGTGCGTTCAAGTACAGAAACCGAAGCGGGAACATTAATTGAGGAGGAATCATCCATGGAACAGAATTTAATTGTCAGAGGCATTGCATTTGAAGATCAAATCACAAGAGTAACCATTTACGGGCTGACTAGCGGCCTGACAACTTTGTCTACTATTTTTACGACACTTGCCAAAAGAAACATAAACGTGGATATCATTATCCAAACGCAGGCCGAGGACAAGACTGGAATTTCCTTCTCTGTCAAAACAGAAGATGCAGACCAAACCGTTGCGGTGCTTGAAGAGTATAAAGACGCGCTGGAATTTGAGAAAATTGAGACAGAAAGCAAATTGGCTAAAGTATCCATTGTTGGATCCGGCATGGTCTCAAATCCTGGTGTAGCGGCTGAAATGTTTGCTGTACTGGCGCAAAAAAACATTTTAATCAAAATGGTCAGCACATCTGAAATCAAAGTGTCAACAGTCGTAAGCGAAAATGACATGGTGAAAGCAGTCGAGTCGCTTCACGATGCATTTGAGCTTTCAAAACACCCTTCAGCTGTGTAATGACAATCAAAAAGGCGGGACTATGCAGTCACCGCCTTTTTGATTACACTGGGTCTTTCATATCCCATTTCACAGTCAGAACCACTTTATCGGCTCTCTTTTTCACTTGTTCATATGATTCGGCAATCTGATCATTCATCAATTGAATTTGTTCAGCGATAAAACCAGCCTCCAGCTGAAAGCAAGGTTCTTTCTGATGTTTAAGCCGGTTGGAAATGATCGGCCCTTCAAGTTCAAATTCAAGCTCCTGTTTTTTAGCGCTTACGTTGGTGAGGGCTTCCCAGCCCGCTTCTTCAAAGAAGGCCGGAAATTCCTCCCATGATTCAAGAGGAAACTTACGGGCGAGATGTTTTCCTGCCCAATACATCATGGAAGAGTAATCTTGGCCAAGCATATCTGGGAGAACGATCTCTCGTATTAGTTCGTAGGCATAGGCGTTCATTTCAATTTCTTTTAGGTTGTCAATAGATGCTTCAAATTTAGACTTCATATCTGTCTCCCCTCTCTCCTGCGTATATTATAGCTCAAACAGGGGGGAGGATTACAGAATGATCCTGTAATTCTTATGAAAAATTAAGCAAGAAATATATATTGATAAAATAAAATTTTTCAATCAACTAATCAATTCGGAAAATTATAATTTATGTACGCGTTTTCTTGACGCCCTTTTGAGGGAGGAGTAAAATGAAATTGTCAATAAATCTTAATAAAGTGCTTACAATTGAAAGAAGTGGGGGAAGAGATTTAGCACATTTCGCACTTATCAAACAGGGGGTAAAGTAATGTCTGGGAACAGAGAGTTTTATTTTCGAAGATTGCATTCCTTGCTTGGCGTCATACCGGTCGGCATCTTTCTTATTCAGCATTTAGTCGTCAACCAGTTTGCCGCAAGGGGCGCTGAAGCATTCAATAGCGCTGCTCATTTTATGGATAGTCTGCCTTTCAGGTATGCCTTGGAAATTTTTATTATCTTCTTACCATTAATTTATCATGCAGTTTATGGTGTGTACATAGCGTTTACTGCGAAAAATAACGCAGGCCAATACAGCTACATGAGAAACTGGCTATTCGTCCTGCAGCGTGTAACCGGTATCATCACCCTCATTTTCGTCAGCTGGCACGTGTGGGAAACCCGCATTGCCGCACAAATGGGCGCTGAGGTCAATTTCGACATGATGGCGAATATTTTGAGCTCTCCGGCTATGCTTGGTTTTTACATTGTCGGTGTTTTATCAACAATTTTCCACTTCTCGAACGGTTTATGGTCTTTCGCTGTTACATGGGGCATCACGGTAACGCCTCGTTCTCAAAGAATTTCGACATACGTTACGCTGATTATTTTTGTTGCACTGTCATACGTAGGCTTAAAAGCGATTTTTGCATTTGTTTAAGAGTACTAGATTACTAGAGGGAGAGGGGCTATCATGAGTCAATCAAGCATTATCGTAGTCGGCGGGGGTCTTGCCGGCCTCATGGCGACAATTAAAGCAGCGGAATCAGGAATGGCGGTTAAGCTGTTTTCCATCGTTCCTGTCAAACGTTCTCATTCGGTTTGTGCGCAAGGCGGCATAAACGGAGCGGTCAATACAAAAGGGGAAGGTGACTCTCCGTGGGAACATTTTGATGACACGGTATACGGGGGAGACTTTCTTGCCAACCAGCCGCCGGTCAAGGCGATGTGTGAAGCGGCGCCTTCTATCATCCACTTATTAGACCGGATGGGCGTCATGTTTAACCGGACGCCTGAAGGCCTGCTTGATTTCCGCCGATTCGGGGGTACACAGCACCACAGAACTGCTTATGCTGGTGCGACGACGGGACAGCAGCTGCTTTACGCACTGGACGAGCAAGTGCGCAGATACGAAGTTGCGGGTCTGGTCACAAAATACGAAGGCTGGGAATTCCTTGGCGCTGTTTTAGATGATGACAGAACCTGCCGCGGAATTGTTGCACAAAACCTGACAAACATGCAAATTGAATCCTTCCGTTCAGACGCTGTCATTATGGCGACGGGCGGACCGGGAATCATTTTTGGAAAATCAACGAACTCCATGATTAATACAGGATCTGCTGCATCAATCGTTTATCAGCAGGGAGCGTATTATGCAAACGGAGAATTCATTCAAATCCACCCGACAGCCATACCGGGCGATGACAAACTAAGACTGATGAGTGAATCAGCGCGTGGAGAAGGCGGGCGCGTGTGGACATATAAAGACGGCAAACCATGGTATTTCCTGGAGGAAAAATATCCGGCATACGGAAACCTGGTGCCGCGTGATATTGCGACACGCGAAATATTTGATGTGTGTGTGAACCAGAAGCTCGGCATTAACGGTGAAAACATGGTATATCTCGATCTGTCTCATAAAGATCCGAAAGAGCTTGATATTAAGCTTGGCGGCATCATTGAGATTTATGAGAAATTCATGGGAGACGACCCGCGTAAGCTTCCAATGAAAATCTTCCCTGCGGTCCATTATTCTATGGGCGGTTTATGGGTGGATTACGATCAAATGACAAACATCCCTGGACTGTTTGCGGCTGGGGAATGTGATTATTCTATGCACGGCGGCAACCGCTTGGGAGCGAACTCCCTGCTGTCTGCGATTTACGGAGGCATGGTGGCCGGACCGAATGCGGTGAAATATGTAAACGGCTTAGAATCTTCAGCGGAAGACATGTCTTCATCCCTATTCGACGCTCACGTTAAGAAAGAAGAAGAAAAATGGGCTGATATTATGAGTATGGACGGAACCGAAAATGCCTATGTTCTTCACAAAGAGCTCGGTGAGTGGATGACGGCGAACGTAACGGTTGTCCGCCATAATGACAAGCTTTTGAAAACGGATGACAAAATTCAGGAGTTAATGGAGCGCTTCAAAAAGATCAACATCAATGACACGACAAAATGGAGCAACCAGGGAGCGATGTTCACACGCCAGTTCTCGAACATGCTTCAGCTTGCGAGGGTGATTACCCTTGGCGCATACAACCGTAATGAAAGCCGGGGCGCCCATTATAAACCGGATTATCCTGAACGTAATGATGACGAATGGCTCAAAACAACAATGGCTAAACATGTAAGCCCGTATGAAGCGCCGGAATTTGAGTATCAGGATGTCGATGTATCACTGATAACGCCTCGGAAACGGGATTACTCGAAGAAGAAGGTGGCGAAATAATCATGAGTGAACAAAAAACCATACGATTTATTATCACACGTCAAGATACAGCCGACAGCACGCCTTACGATGAAGAATTTGAGATTCCATACCGCCCGAATCTGAACGTCATTTCCGCTCTGATGGAAATCCGCCGGAATCCGGTTAATGTCAAAGGTGAGAAGACAACCCCTGTCACATGGGATATGAACTGTCTTGAGGAAGTATGCGGCGCATGTTCAATGGTCATAAACGGAAAACCCCGCCAGTCTTGTACGGCGCTTATTGACCAGCTTGAACAGCCGATCCGTTTAAAACCAATGAAAACATTCCCAGTCGTTCGTGATTTGCAGGTTGATCGCAGCAGAATGTTTGATTCATTGAAAAAAGTAAAAGCGTGGATACCGATTGACGGTACGTACGATTTAGGACCGGGGCCGAGAATGCCGGAAAAACGCCGTCAATGGGCATATGAATTATCAAAATGCATGACATGCGGCGTCTGCCTCGAAGCTTGCCCGAATGTGAACAGCAAATCGAAGTTCATGGGGCCTGCACCGATGTCGCAAGTCCGCCTGTTTAACGCACATCCGACAGGCGCCATGAATAAATCTGAACGATTAGAAGCATTAATGGATGAAGGCGGCCTTGCAGATTGCGGCAACTCGCAAAACTGTGTTCAATCCTGTCCAAAGGGGATTCCGCTTACCACTTCGATTGCAGCCTTGAATAGAGATACAAACTTACAAGCGTTCCGCAATTTCTTCGGAAGCGACAGAGTATAAGAAGAAAAAACCTCTTCCGCATGGGAGAGGTTTTTTAAACAATAAGGAGATGAAAAAAGATGAAGCTTCCCGCTTATATTGATATGCCGTTTCAAGAATGGAAAACATCCTTTTCTTTTTTCAATGAGGTATCCGTAAGATTTTCCGAGACAGACATGTTTGGGCATATGAATAATGTAACCCCTTTTATATATTTTGAGGAGGCGCGGATTTCTTATTTTAAAAAGCTGAATATGATGAGTGAAAACAAACAGACCATGACAGTCGTGGCAAGCCAGCAATGCGATTATTTGCGCCAAGTCATGCCTTATGAAGAGTTGCGTATCTATGTGAAAACAAGCGCAGTCGGCAGTTCATCTCTTACCTTGCACTATCTCGGAGAGAACCTCGAAGGCGAGCCCTGCTTCACCGGGACAGTTGTGATGGTTCAAGTCTCAAAGGAAAGCGGCAAGGCTGTCAGCTGGACGGATGAGGAGAAAGAAACGCTTCTTCATACACGATAAACTAATTATCTTGTAAACGTCACCTCCTGCGCCCTTCTTACATATGATATCTCGACTATATCAAAACCCATTCGTTTCTGATTCGCTCTCACCTTAGCAAGGAGGGTTACAATACTTGAAGGAGAAAGAATTTCAATCGAAGCCGCTGCTAACGAAAAGAGAAAGAGAAGTGTTCGAATTGCTCGTTCAAGATAAGACAACAAAGGAGATTGCAAGCGAGCTATTTATCAGTGAGAAAACCGTTCGAAACCATATTTCAAATGCCATGCAGAAATTGGGTGTGAAAGGGCGTTCGCAAGCCGTTGTTGAGCTTCTTAGAATGGGTGAGCTAGAGCTTTAATCCTTGCCGGTATTCCTTCTTTTGGAAGGAGCCGGTTATTGCTGTTTGTTTGGAACATTCGAAACCATATTTGGAATGCTGTGCAAAACGTAGGCAAGTCATAAATTAAATTTTATTTCTTGATGTTGTTTGACTAAAGTCCTCTATTTCTCTCCTGCGAGTCTTGCATTTTCTTCAAAAAAGAAGGAAAATAGACACGGAACGCTTTTGTGCGTAAGAGATCCTTGAGTGAGGGATGGACAAATGACATCAAAACCTTTGGAGCATGTTGCGGATATTGAAAAGTCACTCCGCCACATTGCCGCGATCATTAAGCAAAAAGGACGAGAAATCCTTAACCAATATGCGATTACGCCGCCGCAATTTGTCGGCTTGCAATGGCTTTATGAATTAGGAGATATGACAATCGGTGAATTATCGGGCAAAATGTATCTGGCATGCAGCACGACAACAGACTTAATCGACCGCATGCAAAAAAATGAGCTTGTTGAGCGGGTCAAGGACCCGGCGGACAGACGTGTTGTCCGGATACATCTGCTGCCTGAAGGAGAACGGATTATCCAAGAGGTCATTACAAAAAGACAGGAATATCTGCGTGATATGTTCGAATCGTTTACAGATGAAGAAATAGCCATCTTCGAAAAATCTTTGATGAAACTGCAGCATGAAATGAAGAGAAAATGAGGCGATTTTGTTGGAACAACCAATAGGAGTCATTGATTCCGGGGTTGGCGGTTTAACCGTTGCGAAGGAAATCATGAGACAGCTACCTAAAGAAAATATTATCTACGTCGGGGATACGAAACGGTGTCCTTATGGGCCGCGCCCTGAAGAAGAGGTGCTTCAATATACGTGGGAGCTGACGAATTATTTACTCGAAAACCACCACATCAAAATGCTGGTGATCGCCTGTAATACAGCAACAGCGATCGCATTGGATGACATCCAGCGAAGCGTCGGTATACCGGTGGTCGGAGTGATTCAGCCTGGTGCGAGAGCAGCGATAAAAGTAACGGATAATCAGCATATCGGTGTCATCGGCACAGAGAATACGATTAAGAGCAATGCATACGAAGAGGCGCTTTTGGCATTAAACCCTGATCTGAAGGTTGAAAACCTTGCCTGCCCGCTGCTTGTGCCTTTTGTGGAAAGCGGGAAGTTTCTCGACAAAACAGCAGACGAGATTGTCAAAACCTCGCTGTATCCGTTAAAAGATACATCGATTGATTCGCTGATTTTAGGCTGCACCCACTATCCCATTTTGAAAGAAGCCATTCAAAGATATATGGGAGAACACGTTAACATTATTTCGTCCGGCGATGAAACAGCCCGGGAAGTCAGCACGATTCTCTCGTATAAAGGGCTGCTGAACCAGTCTGCGAATGCCCCGGATCATCAGTTCTTGACAACAGGAGCGCGTGATCAGTTTGCGAAAATCGCAGACGATTGGTTTGGCCATGAGGTGGGCCATGTGGAATGCATCTCACTGCAAGAACCGATTAGAAGATAGTTTTCCCCGCAACGTTATGTTGCGGGTTTTTTTCTGTTTTGCCGGAATTCTTCGGTCTATTTCCTAAAGAGGCTCGTATACATAATAGTACAAACATCCTTAGGAGGGAAAAGTATGCTGAAAAAAGGACCTGCAGTCATTGGTGCCACTTGTCTCACCTCTGCCTTGCTTTTATCCGGATGCGGTTTGTTTCAATCTGATAAGGCAGCCGAGGAAATTGATCCGCCTCAAGACGTTACATTCGTGAACGATGAAGCGGGTGCCAATTCAAATACAACAGCAGCCAAAAAAACAGAAAGTGAAAAAAGCGATACCGCAAAAGCGGATCAGGCCTCATCTACTGTCATGAGGGAGCTTTATCTCATTGATAAAAACGGGTATGTTGTTGCGCAAACGCTGCCTCTTCCTAAAAGTGAGAGCACGGCTAAGCAGGCGCTTGAATACCTCGTACAGGGCGGGCCTGTGTCAGAAATTCTTCCGAATGGCTTCAGAGCGGTATTGCCGGCTGACACAACTGTTAACGTTGACATCAAAAAAGATGGAACCGCGATAGCTGATTTCTCTAATGAGTTCAAAAATTATAAGAAAGAAGACGAACAGAAAATCGTTCAGTCTGTGACGTGGACGCTGACGCAATTTAGTTCGATAGATAAAGTGAAGCTGAGAATAAACGGGCATGAACTGAAGGAGATGCCTGTAGGAGGGACACCGATCTCAGATGATTTAAGCCGCAAAGACGGCATTAATTTGGAGACAGCCGGTGTAAATGATCTCACTGCTACCCATCCGCTGACAGTCTACTACTTGGCGGAAAACGAAGACAGTGAATACTACGTGCCGGTGACCAAACGAATCGACAATTCGGAAAAAGACGACATCACAGCAGCCATTAATGAATTGGCTAAAGGCCCAAGCAAGGTGAGCGGGCTGTTAACAGACTTCAGTGAAGATGTAAAGCTGGTCAGCAAACCGAAAATCAAAGACGGGCGCGTGACGTTGGATTTCAATCAATCTATATTCGGCAGCGCCGATGAGAAGACGAAAATGATTTCTTCAGAAGTGCTGAACAGCATTGTGCTCACGTTAACGGAGCAGCCGGATATAAAAGGCGTGTCTGTTAAAGTGAACGGAAAATCAGAGCTGGTAAATGAAAAAGGCGAAAAGCTCACAGAACCGGTCTCCAGACCATCTCAAGTGAATACGGGTAGTTTTTAAATTGGGATTTTTGATATACTAGAAAGAAAGAGGTTAGCGTTCCGGCTGCCTCTTTCTTTATTCAATTCCGGGACAAAAATGGTTTATGTACATACAATCGGAGGTAAAACATGAGACATGACGGAAGACAACACGATGAGCTGCGTCCAATCACATTCGATTTGGATTTTATCAGCCATCCGGAAGGTTCTGTTCTAATAACAGCGGGAAATACAAAGGTAATCTGCAACGCGTCTGTTGAGGACCGCGTACCGCCGTTTTTGCGGGGCGGAGGGAAAGGCTGGATTACAGCAGAGTACAGCATGTTGCCGCGGGCAACAAACCAAAGAACAATCAGAGAATCTTCTAAGGGGAAAATTTCCGGCAGAACAATGGAGATCCAACGCCTGATCGGCCGCGCGCTTCGAGCTGTTGTAGATCTGGAAAAGCTCGGTGAACGGACGATTTGGATTGACTGTGATGTCATTCAAGCTGACGGAGGAACTAGAACAGCTTCCATTACAGGCGCATTTCTTGCTATGGCGATTGCGATTGGCAAGCTGATCAAAGCAGGAACAATCAAGACAAATCCGATCACTGATTTTCTTGCTGCAATCTCTGTTGGAATTGATAAGGAACAGGGAATTTTGTTAGATTTAAATTATGAAGAAGATTCCTCCGCTGAAGTTGACATGAATGTCATCATGACAGGCAGCGGCCGTTTTGTGGAACTGCAGGGAACCGGGGAAGAGGCGACTTTTTCAAGAGAGGATCTGAACGGTCTTCTGGGTCTTGCGGAAAAAGGAATTCAAGAGCTGATTGACAAGCAAAAAGAAGTGCTGGGTGATTCTCTGCCAGAACTGAAATAAAGACAGAAAGGCTTGATCATCATGAAAGAAGCAATTATTGCGACACATAATCCGGGAAAAGTGAAGGAATTCAAAGAAATTCTTGAGCCAAGAGGCTATGATGTCAAATCTTTAGCTGAAATTGGATTCACAGAAGAAATTGAAGAAACAGGCCATACATTTGAAGAAAATGCCATTCTGAAAGCGGAAGCTGTTGCCAAAGCAGTGAACAAAATGGTGATTGCGGACGACTCCGGTCTATCAATCGATAATCTTGGCGGCAGACCCGGGGTTTATTCAGCCCGCTATGCAGGGGAACAGAAAGACGACCAGGCAAATATCGAAAAAGTGCTCAGCGAGCTGAAAGGTATCGAAAAAGAACAGCGCACCGCCCGTTTCCGCTGCGCACTGGCCGTGAGTATTCCCGGTGAGGAAACAAAAACAGTCGAAGGCCATGTTGAAGGGTATATTGCCGAAGAACCGAGAGGAGAATATGGCTTTGGCTATGACCCAATCTTTATCGTGAAAGATAAAGATAAGACAATGGCTGAACTGACAAGTGATGAAAAAAATAAAATCAGCCATAGGGCTGACGCGCTTAAAAAGCTGTCTAAGCTTTTGGAGGCATAAGGAGGAAGCTTGTACATGAACGTGCTGATTATCAGTGACAGCCATGGGCTTGAAGAAGAACTCCAAACCATTGCGAAACGGCATGAGGCAGAAGTTGATCTCATGATTCATTGCGGGGACTCTGAGCTTGAAACGAGGCATCCTGCATTGGAGCCTTATGCGGTTGTAAAAGGCAATTGCGATTTTGCCGGCGATTTTAAGGACGAGCTTCTACTGACTGCCGGTTCAAGAAAAATACTGGTCACACACGGCCACCTTCACGGTATAAAACAGACCTTGTTAAACGTATACTATCGTGCAGAGGAGCTCGGAGCGGATATTATCTGCTTCGGGCATTCGCACATCGCGGGAAGCGAAGTGCTGCGGGGCAAACTGATGATTAACCCAGGCAGCATCCGGCTTCCGAGGGTGCGCAGGACAGAAAGCTATGCTATACTGACATTAGAAAATGATGCTGCGACAGTCCGTTTTTACGACCAAGCAGGCAATGAAATTGAGGATCTGCAAAACCGAGTCACACTATGAAAATGTCATGAGGAAGAAAATTTTCTTCCTCATGAAAAAAATTCTAAAAAACCGTTGACTTATTATTGCATCCCATATATAATAAATCTTGTCGCTGATAGTTAAAGCGAAAAACAAAAAAACAAAAAACAAAACGTGTCCCAGTAGCTCAGCTGGATAGAGCAACGGCCTTCTAAGCCGTCGGTCGGGAGTTCGAATCTCTCCTGGGACGTACCAAAAGAAAAACCTCAAATCCATTTAGGATTTGAGGTTTTTTGTTGTCGTCTTATGATTTTCATTTGTTATTTAACGGATCATCATCCAAGCCGTCAACTTTTCCGTCTTTATTCAGACGAGGTTCTTCTTTTTTCACAGTTTCAGAAATATGTTCATTTTCTTCAACAGTGCGTTTACCGACAACCACTTCATCAGTGACAACTGGTTTTTTAGTCACTTCCAGCTTTTCCTCAACGATTGGCACTCTGATTTCTTCCGAATCGTTGACGGGAGAAGCATCCGTTTTATTTTCATCCACTGGACGGCGTTCGACATAAATTTCATCATGTCTCACCGGGATGTCCATATCTCTTTTTTCTGTTTTCACTTCTTTTCCTATTTCTACTTCGCCGGTTTGAACGTCTTCCTTATCGACTTTAAGCTGTTCTTCTCGGAGCGGCATCGTTTTTTCTTCTTTCGTTGTATAATCCAATTCATTTGTGCTTGAAAAGCCGCCTGAAAGGGCATTGCCGTTATCAATAGGAGCAATTACATCTGCATCTGTATCGACGGCCACCAGAAGTTTTCCGTCATCCAAATCTTCTTGATACTTGTCTATGTCCTCAGTTTTAATATCCAAGTCGGATAATGCTTTGCTGTGTGTAGCAGTATCATCCATTGTGAAATAATCTTTCAGTTTATCGAAAAAAGATTCAGATTCGTCCTGATGTGCATCGATAGCTTGATTGACTTCTGTTCCTGTACGTGACTCCAAATAATCTGTATCTCGCCGGCTTGTCACAACAGAAATGTCATCAGAATCATAGCCTTTTGTGAGTAAGCCTTCAATCGCTGCGATGGTTTCCTGCGGGGTATCGTATACACCAACTATGCTTTTCATATCAATCTCCTCCTTTATGAATTTGCATTATATCGTTCATGTCGTTTGTAATTCCCGCTGTTTTTTAGATTAAACAAAATTGAAAACATCCGAGTTTTTTTAGAGAAAACTTTAATTAGAGTTTCCTGAAAAATGAATATACAGGAAAAGATATGAAAAAATTCATAGTCTTGCCGATATTTGTTATGTGAAACAATTAAATAAAGGAGTGTTTTCTTTTGAAAAAATGGTTCGTTGTTTTTTTCTTATTTGTTATTGCGCTGTTTCAATCGCTCCAAACAGTTAGCGCGGAAACAGTTGAATGGAAAGAAAGAGCAGATTTGCCTGAGCCGCGTGTCGGCGCAAGCAGCGGTGTAGTAGATGGAAAGATATATGTGATAGGTGGCGGAACTGTAAAACCAGATACTTATGGGAATCAAACGTTTGTCTATGATCCTAAAACAAATGAATGGACAAGAAAAGCCGACATGCCCACAGAGAGGGGAGGTGCTGCAACAGTTACAGTTGACGGTAAAATTTATGTCATGGGTGGAAGGTCAAACGATGGAGTTGTCAAGACAGTAGAAGTTTATGATCCAAAAAAAGATACATGGGAAAAATTAGATGATCTTCCCTTTGGAAATAATAAAGTTCCAGCTTATAAGATTTATGCAGAAGCTATAGGAAAGAAAATATATGTTGTGGCCTATGAAAATTCTAGATATGCAACGACTTACAGTTACGATCTCGAAACGAAAAAATGGGAGAAAAAACAGAATTTAAATTATGAAGTAACAGGAGCTTCTACTGCAGTAATTGATAATAAACTATATATTCTTGGCGGAACGCATTATATTCCCCAAATCGTTTATGTTTATGATCCAGAAAAAGACACATGGGCAGAAAATGGTAAAGGATTCACAGCAGGATATTATTCTGCGCTTGCTTATAAAGGGAAAATTTTGATGACTGGAGGTGTAAACCGAATTAAGGTGTACGATCCTAAAAGTCAATCAGTTACAGCAGTGACAAATCCGAAAGCGCTATACAGAATGGCGCATTCTTCTGCCATTATTGATGATACACTTTACGTAATTGGTGGAAGAGAAGAAAACTCCAGTTTTGGTGGAAGTTTTGGTGATAATGCAAATGCTAAAATTAAATCAGTTATATCTATTTCGCTCAAGGATTTAAACATACCATCCGATTCGGAGGAAACTCCGGGAGATAAGGATAAAGGATCAACAACACCTTCTGAGGATAACTCAGCAGAAGACGGAGACGCCCTTCTTGTTGTCACCATGGTAAACGGTTTGCAAAAAGAATATCAGCTGTCTATGAAAGAAGTGAACGGATTCCTCAAATGGTACAAGCAGCGTGATGCCGGAGAGGGACCAGGCTTTTATGAAATAGATGAGCATGACAACAACAAAGGGCCTTTTGAAAGTAAAAAGGATTATGTTGTGTTTAAAAACATCTTGATGTACGAAGTAAATAAATATAAATAAACCATCCATCCAAAAACCATCCAATGCAATGTTGGATGGTTCTTGTTGACTTACTCTATTAAACTTTAGAAGGGAAACGGTAAGAGATAGACAGACCTTCCCCTGCACCTATCTATCCTCATAAAGCAGTCTCACAATTCCTTCGTCATAAACACACTGTTTGGATCTTCAACATAGTCTGCAAACGGTTCACAGTACTGAAAATCGAAGCTTTCATACAACTTTCTTGCCGGCTCAAATGAAGCCATTGAACCCGTTTCTAAGCTTAACCGCTCATAGCCTCGCTTTCCAGCTTCTTCAATGATATGCTGGAGAACTTGTTTGGCAACGCCTTTTCTTAAATGTGATGCAGATGTTCGCATTGATTTGATTTCTCCGTGCCGGCTGTCCAGTTCTTTTAGCGCTCCGCAACCGGCTAGTTCATCACCCTCCCATGCACTCCAAAATGTTATTCCAGGGCCTCTTAGTTTCTCTAAACCTAAGGCATGGATGCTTTCCGGCGGGGACATAAGCGTCATGCTATGTAAATGCTCATTCACCAGTGAAACCACCTGATGTCCAGTTAAATCATCTATTTTTATATACATTTTATTCCTCCTCAAACATTCATCTTAATCATATTCCATCCTGTTTCCAACTATAAAGACAGAAAATCTGACAGTATTGAAGCACTTTTGGAATGTATGAGTTGCAGAAGATGCTTGAAAGAAAAAAAGGCCGAAATCGTTGTTCGGCCCTTGTAGTTTTCTTTAATATCTAAAGCCTCCATGCACACCGGCTGTTCCGCTGAACCCGCCGACGTGTGTCGCCGGAATACTGAACCCGCCGCTATGGCCGCTGAAGCCAGTGCCTGAAAATTGCTGCCCGAAAAAATCTGAAGTGTATGGATAAGAGGAGTACATAGCAGAGGGAGTGGTCAACGGGCTATATGCCTGGCTGAACGGCTGTCCGTATCCGTAGCCTCCAAATGGCTGATGGCTTTGCTGGTAAAAGGCAGGGACAGCAGGATAGTACTGCTGCGGAAAGCTCGGGAAGCTTGGAAAGCCTGCAGGGAATCCTTGCATGTCTGCTAATGATTTATTCATCGTATCACCTTTTCTTTGCAAGATACCATTAATGTATGCCGGGGAATAATAGGGGTGCCTATCCGAAATTGAAATGGATTGCAATATGATCTGTCAGACTCAATCCATATACGAACCGTAGCGTGTTATAAAATCTTACATATTTATTTAAAATTAAATAATTCTGGTGTATTGTTGATAGATTAATAAAAAAATTATAAAAACTTTTAACATTTGCGATTCCTTTTGTACCAATCATGAAAGCGTATACAATATAGATTGATTAATCAAAATTGTCTAATAATTTTAAAAAATGCTGTTGACACTGCGTCCAAAGCGGCGTAATATGAGTTCAACAAAAGATAAACGCAAGCTTCACAAGCGAAAATCATCGCAGTATGATTCTAAAAAAATGAAAAACAAACGACCTTCTTGAACAGCTGGAAAGCCGTTCCGAAGGCTGAATATGAAAAGCGCAGATGAGGATAAGTAGCCTTGAAAAAGCTTTCCACAGAGAACCGGGGTAGCTGAGAACCGGCGAAGCTTTACAAGGTGAACTCGCCTCAGAGTGCCAGTCTGAAATGACAGTAGGACTTGGCCGGGTGAACTTGATTCACTCGTTACTAAAGCGGATAGAAATATCCATGAGACGGCCGATTAACAGGCCGTAAACAAGGGTGGTACCGCGGAAAGAAAAGCCTTTTCGCCCCTTTTAGCTATCGCAGTTACTGCGCGGCTGATTGTGGGCGGAAGGGCTTTTTTTATTGAATAATCAGCTATCTAGCTAATGAAAAGATGATCTTTAAAGGATGAAAATCCAAAAGGAGGAACTAAAATGGGGACTAATGTACAGGTGGATTCAGCATCTGCCAAATGTACACAGACGATGAGCGGAGCATTAATGCTGATTGAATCATTAAAAAAAGAGAAAGTAGAAATGATCTTCGGTTATCCGGGCGGGGCTGTGCTTCCGATTTACGATAAGCTATACAATTCAGGGTTGGTACATATCCTTCCCCGTCACGAACAAGGCGCAATTCATGCAGCGGAGGGATACGCAAGAGTCTCCGGAAAACCGGGTGTCGTCATTGCCACGTCAGGCCCGGGAGCGACAAACCTTGTTACAGGCCTTGCTGATGCCATGATTGATTCATTGCCGTTAGTTGTCTTTACAGGGCAGGTAGCAACCTCTGTAATCGGGAGCGATGCATTTCAGGAAGCGGACATTTTAGGGATTACGATGCCAGTAACAAAACACAGCTACCAGGTTCGCCAGCCGGAAGATCTGCCGCGCATCATTAAAGAAGCGTTCCATATTGCAACAACTGGAAGACCCGGACCTGTATTGATTGATATTCCGAAAGATGTAGCAACAATTGAAGGAGAATTCAGCTACGATCATGAGATGAATCTCCCGGGATACCAGCCGACAACAGAGCCGAATTATTTGCAGATCCGCAAGCTTGTGGAAGCCGTGAGCAGTGCGAAAAAACCGGTGATCCTGGCGGGTGCGGGCGTACTGCACGGAAAAGCGTCAGAAGAATTAAAAAATTATGCTGAACAGCAGCAAATCCCTGTGGCACACACCCTTTTGGGACTCGGAGGCTTCCCGGCTGACCATCCGCTTTTCCTAGGGATGGCGGGAATGCATGGTACTTATACAGCCAATATGGCCCTTCATGAATGTGATCTATTAATCAGTATCGGCGCCCGTTTTGATGACCGTGTCACAGGAAACCTGAAACACTTTGCCAGAAACGCAAAGATTGCCCACATCGATATTGATCCAGCTGAAATCGGAAAAATCATGAAAACACAGATTCCTGTAGTCGGAGACAGCAAAATTGTCCTGCAGGAGCTGATCAAACAAGACGGCAAACAAAGCGATTCAAGCGAATGGAAAAAACAGCTCGCAGAATGGAAAGAAGAGTATCCGCTCTGGTATGTAGATAATGAAGAAGAAGGTTTTAAACCTCAGAAATTGATTGAATATATTCATCAATTTACAAAAGGAGAGGCCATTGTCGCAACGGATGTAGGCCAGCATCAAATGTGGTCAGCGCAATTTTATCCGTTCCAAAAAGCAGATAAATGGGTCACGTCAGGCGGACTTGGAACGATGGGATTCGGTCTTCCGGCGGCGATCGAGCGCCCAGCTGGCCGAAAAAGATGCTACTGTTGTCGCGGTTGTCGGAGACGGCGGATTCCAAATGACGCTTCAAGAACTCGATGTTATTCGCGAATTAAATCTTCCGGTTAAGGTAGTGATTTTAAATAACGCTTGTCTCGGAATGGTCAGACAGTGGCAAGAAATTTTCTATGAAGAACGTTATTCAGAATCTAAATTCGCTTCTCAGCCTGACTTCGTCAAATTGTCCGAAGCGTACGGCATTAAAGGCATCAGAATTTCATCAGAAGCGGAAGCAAAGGAAAAGCTGGAAGAGGCATTAACATCAAGAGAACCTGTTGTCATTGATGTGCGGGTTGCCAGCGAAGAAAAAGTATTCCCGATGGTGGCTCCGGGGAAAGGGCTGCATGAAATGGTGGGGGTGAAACCTTGAAAAGAATTATCACATTGACTGTGGTGAACCGCTCCGGAGTGTTAAACCGGATCACCGGTCTATTCACAAAAAGGCATTACAACATTGAAAGCATTACAGTTGGACACACAGAAACAGCCGGCGTTTCCAGAATCACCTTCGTCGTTCACGTTGAAGGAGAAAATGATGTTGAACAGTTAACGAAACAGCTCAACAAACAGATTGATGTGCTGAAAGTCACAGACATCACAAATCAATCGATTGTCCAGAGGGAGCTGGCCTTAATCAAGGTTGTCTCCGCACCTTCAACGAGAACAGAGATTAATGGAATCATAGAACCGTTTAGAGCCTCTGTCGTTGATGTCAGCAGAGACAGCATCGTTGTTCAGGTGACAGGTGAATCTAACAAAATTGAAGCGCTTATTGAATTATTAAAACCTTATGGCATTAAAGAAATCGCGAGAACAGGTACAACGGCTTTTGCGAGGGGAACCCAGCAAAAGGCGTCATCCAATAAAACAATATCTATTGTATAAAACATAACAAGGGAGAGATTAAAATGGTAAAAGTATATTATAACGGTGATATCAAAGAGAACGTATTGGCTGGAAAAACAGTAGCGGTTATCGGGTACGGTTCGCAAGGTCACGCACATGCCCTGAACCTTAAAGAAAGCGGAGTAGACGTGATCGTCGGTGTTAGACAAGGAAAATCTTTCACTCAAGCCCAAGAAGACGGACATAAAGTATTTTCAGTAAAAGAAGCGGCAGCCCAAGCCGAAATCATCATGGTTCTGCTTCCGGATGAGCAGCAGCAAAAAGTATACGAAGCTGAAATCAAAGATGAATTGACAGCAGGAAAATCATTAGTATTCGCTCATGGATTTAACGTGCATTTCCATCAAATTGTTCCTCCGGCGGATGTAGATGTATTCTTAGTGGCGCCTAAAGGCCCGGGACACTTGGTCAGAAGAACATATGAGCAAGGAGCTGGCGTACCTGCATTGTTCGCAATCTATCAAGATGTGACTGGAGAAGCAAGAGACAAAGCCCTCGCTTATGCTAAAGGAATCGGCGGCGCAAGAGCGGGCGTACTAGAAACGACATTTAAAGAAGAAACAGAAACAGATTTGTTCGGTGAGCAAGCAGTTCTTTGCGGCGGATTAAGCGCGCTTGTCAAAGCAGGATTTGAAACATTAACTGAAGCAGGTTATCAGCCTGAACTTGCATACTTCGAGTGTCTTCATGAGCTGAAATTAATCGTAGACCTTATGTACGAAGAAGGACTTGCAGGAATGAGATATTCAATCTCTGACACAGCACAGTGGGGAGATTTCGTATCAGGCCCTCGCGTTGTGGACGCTAAAGTAAAAGAATCTATGAAAGAAGTATTAAAAGATATCCAAAACGGTACATTCGCAAAAGAGTGGATCGTCGAAAACCAAGTAAACCGTCCTCGTTTCAACGCTATCAATGCAAGCGAGAACGAACATCAAATCGAAGTAGTGGGAAGAAAGCTTCGTGAAATGATGCCGTTTGTGAAACAAGGCAAGAAGAAGGAAGCGGTGGTCTCCGTTGCGCAAAATTAATTTTTTCGATACGACGCTTCGTGATGGTGAACAGTCCCCTGGAGTGAACTTGAATACACAGGAGAAACTTGCCATAGCTAAGCAGCTCGAAAGACTCGGGGCAGATATCATTGAAGCGGGATTTCCCGCTTCGTCCCGAGGTGACTTTTTAGCTGTTCAGGAAATCGCAAGAACCATTAAAAATTGTTCAGTAACTGGTCTGGCCCGTTGTGTAAAAGGTGATATTGATGCTGCTTGGGAAGCGTTAAAAGAAGGTTCTCACCCGAGAATTCATGTTTTTATCGCCACATCGGACATTCATTTGAAGCACAAGCTGAAAATGACACGTGAGCAAGTCATTGAAAGAGCGGTTGAAATGGTGAAATACGCAAAAGAACGTTTTCCGATTGTGCAATGGTCAGCTGAAGATGCCTGCCGCACTGAACTGCCGTTTCTAGCAGAAATCGTCGAGAAAGTGATTGACGCAGGCGCCAGTGTTATCAATCTTCCAGACACTGTCGGCTACCTGGCCCCGGCGGAATACGGAAATATCTTTAAATATATGAAGGAAAACGTTCCGAACATTCACAAAGCAAAGCTTTCAGCCCACTGTCATGATGATTTAGGAATGGCAGTCGCAAACTCTCTTGCTGCGATTGAAAATGGCGCTGATCAAATCGAATGCGCTGTGAATGGGATCGGTGAAAGAGCCGGAAACGCAGCATTAGAGGAAATTGCCGTAGCCCTCCATACCAGAAAAGATTTCTACCAAGTCGAAACAGGTATTACACTAAACGAGATTAAGAGAACAAGTGATTTAGTAAGCAAACTGACAGGCATGGCTGTCCCGCGCAACAAAGCGGTTGTTGGAGATAATGCATTTGCTCATGAATCAGGCATCCATCAGGACGGCTTTTTAAAAGAAAAATCGACTTATGAAATTATTTCACCGGAGCTTGTCGGCGTAACCGCAGATGCGCTTGTCCTAGGTAAACATTCCGGACGCCACGCATTTAAAGACCGGCTGACTGCTTTAGGATTCCAATTTGACAGTGAAGAGATTAATAAATTCTTTACGATGTTCAAAGAGTTGACTGAGAAGAAAAAAGAAATCACTGATGAGGATCTTGTTTCTCTTATTTTAGAAGAAAAAGTAACAGATCGCAAGATTGGGTATGAATTTCTTTCTCTGCAAGTACATTACGGAACAAGTCAGGTCCCTACGGCTACTCTTTCTTTGAAAAATCAAGAAAACGCAGAGCTTATTCAGGAAGCTGCAACTGGAGCTGGAAGCGTGGAAGCAATCTACAATACGCTTGAGCGCTGCATCGATAAGGATGTGGAGCTCTTAGACTACCGCATTCAGTCTAACAGAAAAGGCGAAGATGCATTTGCCCAGGTGTATGTAAGAGTTTTGGTGAACGGAAAAGAATCAGCAGGGCGGGGCATAGCGCAAGACGTATTAGAAGCATCAGCGAAAGCTTATTTGAACGCAGTAAACCGTCAATTGGTTTTCCAGTCGAATATGAGTGGGTTGAAAAACCACACAGCTGTCGGATCATAAAAGAAAGGAGAACGGTTAACTTGAAGAAACGTATTGCTCTATTGCCCGGAGACGGGATCGGCCCTGAAGTATTAGAATCAGCGACAGACGTACTGAAAAGTGTTGCCGAACGCTTTAACCATGAATTTGAATTTGAATATGGCCTGATTGGAGGGGCGGCTATTGATGAACATCATAACCCCCTCCCGGAGGAAACCGTTGCTGCTTGTAAAAATGCAGACGCGATATTGCTTGGCGCTGTCGGCGGACCGAAATGGGATCAAAATCCTTCGGAACTGAGACCGGAAAAAGGGCTGCTCAGCATCAGAAAACAGCTTGATTTGTTTGCGAACTTGCGGCCTGTGAAGGTATTTGAAAGCCTTTCTGACGCTTCGCCTTTGAAAAAAGAATATATAGATAATGTTGATTTCGTTATCGTTCGTGAGCTCACAGGCGGCTTGTATTTCGGCCAGCCGAGCAAACGCTATGTAAACACTGAAGGTGAGCAGGAAGCAGTAGATACACTGTTTTATAAGCGAACGGAAATTGAACGGGTGATCAGAGAGGGCTTCAAAATGGCGGCAGCCAGAAAAGGCAAAGTGACCTCTGTAGATAAAGCGAATGTTCTTGAATCAAGCCGGCTGTGGCGTGAAGTGGCTGAGGACGTTGCACAAGAGTTTCCTGATGTGAAGCTTGAGCACATGCTTGTGGATAACGCGGCCATGCAGCTAATTTATGCACCGAATCAATTTGATGTCGTGGTGACTGAAAATATGTTCGGTGATATTTTAAGCGATGAAGCGTCCATGCTTACAGGCTCGCTCGGAATGCTCCCGTCAGCCAGCCTATCAAGCTCTGGTCTTCATCTGTTTGAACCTGTTCATGGCTCCGCGCCTGATATTGCTGGTAAAGGGATGGCAAATCCGTTCGCAGCCATATTGTCAGCGGCAATGCTTTTGAGAACATCTTTCGGGCTTGAAGAGGAAGCGAAAGCTGTAGAAGATGCGGTAAACAAAGTCTTGGCTTCCGGAAAAAGAACAAGAGACTTGGCACGGGGTGAAGAGTTCAGCAGCACTCAGGCCATTACAGAGGAAGTTAAGGCAGCAATCATGAGTGAAAATACAATTTCTAATGTGTGACAGCTTACGTTAAGCGGTCTTAGCTCTAGGTAGAGGGAGGAAATAAAAGATGATGCCTCGAACAATCATCGAAAAGATTTGGGATCAGCATATTGTAAAACATGGTGAGGGAAAGCCGGATCTTCTCTATATTGATTTGCACCTCATTCATGAGGTGACGTCTCCTCAGGCATTTGAAGGCTTGAGACAAAAGGGAAGAAAGGTCAGAAGACCCCAAAATACATTTGCGACAATGGACCACAACATCCCGACTGTCAATCGTTTTGAGATAAAGGATGAAGTTGCGAAACGCCAAGTAACGGCGCTTGAAAGAAACTGTGAGGAATTTGGCGTGCGCCTTGCCGATCTTCACAGTGTGGATCAAGGGATTGTCCATGTCGTCGGCCCTGAACTGGGCTTAACGCTTCCGGGGAAAACGATTGTGTGCGGTGACAGTCATACATCAACACATGGCGCATTCGGCGCTCTTGCATTTGGTATCGGGACGAGTGAAGTTGAACATGTCCTTTCCACACAGACACTTTGGCAGCAGCGTCCAAAAACACTTGAAGTGCGCGTAGATGGAACGCTTCAAAAAGGGGTAACGGCAAAGGATGTCATCCTTGCTGTCATCGGCAAATACGGTGTGAAATTCGGCACAGGCTACGTCATTGAATACACTGGGGAAGTATTCAGAAATATGACGATGGATGAACGAATGACTGTTTGTAACATGTCAATTGAAGCAGGAGCAAGAGCAGGTTTGATTGCACCTGACGAGGTGACGTTTGAATATTGCAAAAATCGCAAGTACACGCCAAAAGGCGAAGAATTTGACAAGGCCGTAGAGGAATGGAAGGCGCTGCGCACAGACCCGGGCGCTGTTTACGATAAATCTATCGTCCTTGACGGCAACAAAATTTCCCCTATGGTGACATGGGGCATTAACCCGGGAATGGTTCTTCCTGTCGATTCTGAAGTTCCTGCGCCGGAAAGCTTTTCTGCAGAAGATGACAAAAAAGAAGCGATTCGCGCTTATGAATATATGGGACTCACTCCTCATCAGAAAATTGAAGACATTAAAGTGGAGCACGTATTTATCGGTTCCTGCACGAATTCCCGCATGACTGACCTTCGCCAGGCTGCTGATATGATCAAGGGGAAGAAGGTAGCTGACAGCGTAAGGGCCATCGTCGTGCCCGGATCCCAAAGCGTGAAGCTTCAGGCTGAAAAAGAAGGGCTTGACCAGATTTTCTTGGAGGCTGGATTTGAATGGAGAGAGTCAGGCTGCAGCATGTGTTTGAGTATGAATAATGATGTTGTTCCTGAGGGAGAGCGCTGTGCATCAACCTCTAACCGCAACTTCGAGGGCAGACAAGGAAAAGGTGCAAGAACACATCTCGTCAGCCCGGCAATGGCTGCGATGGCTGCCATTCACGGACACTTCGTTGATGTCAGAAAGTTTTATCAGGAAAAAACAGTTGTGTAAGGAGTGCGCGAGATGGAACCTTTGAAATCACATACGGGGAAAGCGGCCGTATTAAATCGGATCAATGTGGATACAGACCAGATTATTCCTAAGCAATTTTTGAAGAGGATTGAAAGAACAGGCTACGGGCGTTTTGCATTCTTTGACTGGAGATATGATGCGAATGGTGAACCGAACCCTGAATTTGAATTAAACCAGCCTGTTTATCAAGGAGCTTCCATTTTAATAGCGGGAGAAAACTTCGGCTGCGGGTCATCGCGTGAACACGCTCCGTGGGCACTTGATGATTATGGGTTTAAAATTATCATTGCACCGTCATTTGCTGATATTTTCCATCAGAACTGCTTTAAAAATGGCATGCTTCCGATCCGCATGCCATATGACAATTGGAAACAGCTTGTCGGCCAGTATGAAAACAAGTCATTGCAAATGACTGTTGACCTTGAAAATCAGCTGATTCATGACAGTGAAGGCAATCAAATTTCATTTGAAGTTGATCCGCATTGGAAAGAGATGCTGATCAACGGATATGATGAAATTTCATTAACGCTGCTGCTGGAGGATGAAATCAAGCAATTTGAATCACAAAGAAGCTCTTGGCTTCAAGCCTGAAAAAGCGGCCGGTATTTGTCCGGCGGCTTTTTTTGCCTAATGAAACCTTTCAATTCTTGTGTTTGTTCACAGGTGTTGATACACTTGAACAAAATAAATGCCTGAAAGGAATATAGGTATGACGCATGACAAGAAGAACGCAAAAATTATTCCTTTTCCTCATCTGAAAGACCGCCTTGTGGAAAAAGGGATGTCATCACTAAAGGAAAAAAAGTATCAAGAAGCGCTTGAACTGTTTTCAGAAGCGATGAAATATGATGATACTGAATCCGATCTTCACTTAGGGATGGCCATCTGCTTTTTAGAGCTGGGCGAGCTGGAAGAGGCAAAAAGCGTGTGCGAGAAGATGCTCAAAGAAGGTTATGGCCATTATTTTACGGTTTTGCAGGTGTACATGACCATCTTAATTCAGCTCAAAAAATATGAAGAAGTCAAAAGCACCATTGAAGCCGTTTTGGAAGAAAATCAGCTGCCGGCAGAAAGCGCCGAGCAATTTTATAAGCTGCTGGATTTCAGCCGGAAAATGACCGATCCGGATCGTGAGGACGAGGCTTGGGCCGAAGAATATGAGGATACAATTGACACCGAGAAAGTGCTGGCAAGCCCTGAGGAGCAAATGAATCTCATTCATTCCTTAAAAGACCGTAACGTAGCAAAGTATACAGGATTGCTCAAAACAATTCTCCAAGACCCCTCAGCCCATCCGATTATCAAAACGATGATTGTCATGCTATTGGCTGAGCATGAGTACAGTAAACCTGTGCACATTAGTAAATTTGGCGAGTCTTTGACAATTGAACCGTCTGAGATTGTTCCGCCTGATGCCGCCCCGATTCTGCACCGTGTTCTCAGGGTGCTGGATGAGACACTTGGAAATGAAAATCCTACCTTATATGCGGCAGTAGAAGAATTGTGGAGAAGACATTTGTACGTTTTATATCCGTTCCAGCCGAAATTGCTGTCGGCTGACCTTTGGGCGGCTGCCCTTCATAAAGTCGGTTACGAGATGCACGGGATTGAAATTGAAAGCGAAGAACTTCATATGATGTATGAATTTACAGACAGAGAACTCGATGAAGCTTGCACAATGTTAAAAGATATTGAAGAAATTTCTTATTTGTAAATCGCGCCATATAGTTGAAAGCGCTATGTGTTATGTTATAATATAGTGGTTGTATTTGTGTATAACGGGTTATAAGAAATACGGTTGGACAGGCTTTGCAGTTCATTATTAACATCTATACATAATGATTCTGATCTTTGGCAGCTTTGTTTTTGTTGGACGAAGCCGAATGATTGCTTTAGAATGGAAGACCGACACAACCTGAATAGATTTTTGGAGGGAAACACATGTCTGTAAAATGGGAAAAACAAGAAGGCAACGAAGGCGTTTTAACGGTTGAAGTTGATGCTGAAACGTTTAAAACAGCACTTGATGATGCATTTAAAAAAGTAGTAAAACAAGTTTCAATTCCTGGATTCCGTAAAGGTAAAATTCCTCGCGGATTATTCGAACAGCGCTTTGGCGTAGAAGCTCTTTACCAAGATGCTTTGGATATTCTTCTTCCTGTAGAATACCCTAAAGCGGTTGAAGAAGCTGGAATCGAGCCTGTAGACCGTCCTGAAATCGATGTTGAAAAAATCGAAAAAGGCGAAAGCTTAATCTTCACTGCGAAAGTAACAGTAAAACCTGAAGTGAAGCTTGGCGAATACAAAGGCCTGGGCATTGAAAAAGACGACACAACTGTAACTGACGAAGATGTTCAAAACGAACTAAAAGCCCTTCAAGAGCGTCAAGCTGAGCTTGTTGTAAAAGAAGAAGGCGCCGTTGAAGAAGGAAACACAGTTGTTCTTGATTTCGAAGGATTCGTTGACGGCGAAGCTTTCGAAGGCGGAAAAGCTGAAAACTACTCTCTTGAAGTAGGATCTGGCTCATTCATCCCTGGCTTCGAAGATCAGTTAGTTGGTCTTGAAGCAGGCGCTGAAAAGGATGTTGAAGTGACATTCCCAGAAGAATACCACGCTGAAGAGCTTGCAGGCAAACCAGCTGTGTTTAAAGTGAAAATTCACGAAATCAAAGCGAAAGAGCTTCCTGAGCTTGACGATGAATTCGCAAAAGATATCGATGAAGAAGTGGAAACACTTGCTGAATTAACTGAAAAAACAAAGAAACGTCTGGAAGAAGCAAAAGAAAACGAAGCTGACGCTAAATTACGTGAAGAGCTTGTTCTGAAAGCTTCTGAAAATGCTGAAATCGACGTTCCGCAAGCAATGGTCGACACTGAGCTTGACCGCATGCTGAAAGAATTCGAACAGCGTCTGCAAATGCAAGGCATGAACCTTGAGCTTTACACTCAATTCTCAGGTCAAGATGAAGCTGCGCTTAAAGAGCAAATGAAAGAAGATGCTGAAAAACGCGTAAAATCTAACCTGACTCTTGAGGCGATTGCGAAAGCGGAAAACCTTGAAGTATCAGATGAGGAAGTTGATGCTGAGCTTACTAAAATGGCTGAAGCATACAACATGCCTGTTGAAAATATTAAACAAGCCATCGGTTCTACTGACGCGATGAAAGAAGATTTAAAAGTTCGCAAAGCAATTGATTTTCTTGTAGAAAACCGTTAATATGGTGCATAATAATAGTAATAGTACTAATAAAACAGGGCGCGAATCATTCGTGCCTTGTTTTGTACAATTATGAGTTATCTCTTTTTCTTGGGGCAATATAGTTAATGCAGGGCTGTTTTTTGTCATACATATAGAATGTGCAAGTCAGAAACACATTGTTACCGTCTTTTTGGAAAGTATGGTAAAATGCAATACATACTCGTTCGTTTCAAGAATCATTTTCTTTTGCTCTGCCGGTAAAAGAAAAAGTGAGACAAGATTAAGGGGTGAAAGAATGTTTAAATTTAACGAGGAAAAAGGACAATTAAAATGCTCGTTCTGTGGAAAAACACAAGATCAGGTTCGTAAGCTTGTAGCTGGACCTGGTGTATATATATGTGACGAATGTATCGAACTCTGCACTGAAATTGTAGAGGAAGAACTCGGAACAGAAGAAGAAGTAGAATTTAAAGACGTACCAAAGCCTCAGGAAATTCGTGAAATTTTGAATGAATATGTCATCGGCCAAGATCAAGCGAAGAAATCACTTGCTGTGGCTGTGTATAACCACTATAAGCGCATTAACTCTAACAGCAAAGTTGATGATGTTGAGCTTTCAAAAAGTAATATTTCATTAATCGGCCCTACGGGAAGCGGTAAAACCCTTCTGGCGCAAACATTGGCTCGCATTTTAAATGTGCCGTTTGCGATTGCAGACGCTACATCTTTGACTGAAGCTGGATACGTGGGTGAAGATGTAGAGAATATTCTCTTGAAGCTCATCCAAGCTGCTGATTATGATGTGGAAAAAGCCGAAAAAGGCATTATCTATATTGATGAAATCGATAAAGTGGCTAGAAAATCTGAAAACCCGTCTATCACACGTGATGTGTCAGGTGAGGGTGTACAGCAGGCATTGCTTAAAATTCTTGAGGGTACAGTGGCAAGCGTACCGCCTCAAGGTGGACGTAAGCATCCTCATCAAGAATTCATTCAAATTGACACAACAAATATTTTGTTCATTTGCGGCGGAGCTTTCGATGGTATCGAACAAATCATCAAACGCCGTTTAGGCCAAAAAGTGATTGGATTCGGTGCCGACAATAAAGCTGCTGATCTTGAGAAAGAAGACCTTCTTTCAAAAGTGCTTCCTGAAGATTTGCTTCGTTTCGGGTTAATTCCTGAATTTATCGGACGTCTTCCGGTTATTGCAAGCCTTGAAAAGCTTGACGAAGAAGCATTGGTTGCGATCTTAACAAAACCGAAAAACGCTCTTGTTAAGCAATTCAAGAAAATGCTTGAGCTTGACAACGTTGAGCTTGAGTTTGAAGAAGAAGCGCTTTCTGAAATTGCTAAAAAAGCAATTGAACGCAAGACTGGAGCACGCGGACTCCGTTCCATCATTGAAGGCATCATGCTTGATGTGATGTTTGAGCTGCCTTCTCGTGATGACATTGAAAAATGTGTAATCACCGGGGCAACTGTGACACACGGAGAGCCTCCTCGCCTCTTATTAAAAGACGGCACTGAGGTAAGCCAAGATAAAACATCTGCATAAAGATAAGTACAAACCTCCTGAGTGGTAACACTCAGGAGGTTTTTTTGCATGCAACTCTTCTGGAAAAACGTTTATTCCCGTCTTCTATGGGAGATACTAGCAATCAGAGGAATGAATTGGATACATAAATTGTTTTTCAGGAGGGACCACCATGAGTTGGACAGGGATCGCGTTATTTATTCAGCTGTTTTTTGGGATCATCATCGGTTTGTATTTTTGGAATTTGCTTAAAAATCAAAGGACACAAAAGGTCACGATAGATAAAGAATCAAAGAAGGAAATGGAGCAGCTTCGGAAAATGCGCGCTATCAGCTTGTCCGAGCCATTATCTGAGAAGGTCCGCCCCAAAAGCTTTAAAGATATCGTCGGACAGGAAGACGGCATTAAAGCATTAAAGGCTGCTTTATGCGGGCCAAATCCTCAGCATGTGATTGTCTATGGGCCACCGGGAGTTGGGAAAACGGCTGCTGCGCGGCTTGTGTTGGAAGAAGCAAAAAAACATAAACAATCACCGTTTAAAGAGCAGGCTGTCTTTGTGGAACTCGATGCGACAACAGCCCGTTTTGATGAAAGAGGAATTGCCGATCCGCTCATTGGCTCTGTCCATGACCCGATATACCAAGGGGCCGGAGCGATGGGACAGGCTGGGATTCCGCAGCCGAAGCAGGGAGCTGTCACCCATGCCCATGGCGGTGTGCTGTTTATTGATGAAATAGGGGAGCTGCATCCTATTCAAATGAATAAAATGCTGAAGGTGCTTGAGGACAGAAAAGTCTTTTTAGACAGTGCGTATTACAGTGAGGAAAATACACAAATTCCGAATCATATTCATGATATTTTTCAAAATGGGCTGCCGGCTGATTTTCGCTTGATTGGCGCGACCACGAGAATGCCAAACGAAATTCCGCCAGCTATCCGGTCCCGCTGTTTGGAGGTTTTTTTCCGCGAGCTTGAAAAGGACGAGCTGAAAACGGTTGCTAAAACAGCAGCTGATAAAATTGAAAAAAATATCTCCGAAGAAGGACTGGATCTTTTGACCAGCTACACGCGGAACGGGCGGGAAGCCGTCAATATGATTCAAATCGCAGCGGGGATGGCTGTAACGGAGAATCGGAAAGACATTACGATTGAGGATATTGAATGGGTCATTCACTCCAGTCAGCTTACTCCAAAGCACGAGCAAAAAATCGGTGTTGAACCACAGGTTGGCATTGTAAATGGGCTTGCAGTCTATGGGCCTAACAGCGGATCGCTTCTGGAAATCGAAGTGAGTGTAACCTCGGCTCAAGATAAAGGATCAATTAACATCACAGGAATAGCTGAAGAAGAAAGCATCGGCAGCCAATCAAAATCAATCAGACGAAAAAGCATGGCGAAGGGTTCGGTTGAAAATGTATTAACCGTGCTCCGGACAATGGGAATGAAGCCTTCTGATTATGATATTCACATCAATTTCCCAGGAGGGATTCCAATTGATGGGCCGTCAGCAGGCATTGCGATGGCGGCGGGGATTTTCTCGGCGATACACAAAATTCCTATTGACAATACCGTTGCGATGACGGGCGAAATCAGCCTGAACGGTCTTGTGAAACCCATCGGAGGCGTCATTCCGAAAATAAAAGCGGCCAAGCAGTCCGGTGCGAAAAAGGTGATTATCCCATATGAAAATCAGCAGGCGATCTTAAAGCAGATTGACGGGATCAAGATTATTGCAGTGAAGACGTTCCAGGAAGTGCTTGATGAAATTTTAGTGAATCCGCCAACGGAACAAAAACCGTTTCATATTGAAATCAATAAAGAATCCGTTTAAACCCTATTTTGATAATAGGGTTTTTTTCATGAAGGACATCTTTTCCTTTTTCATATCAGAAAGAAAGGGTATACTACGAGGAGACTGTTTTATAGAAAATGGAACCATGCCGTTTATTGTACAAGGATGAAAAAGTTGTATTATAATGGTTCATACTAAAGTCACGGAGGTGTCAGTCACATGGCAGAAGAATTAAAACGCAGCATCCCGCTCCTCCCTTTAAGAGGTTTATTAGTGTACCCGACGATGGTTTTGCATTTAGATGTAGGACGTGACAAGTCGGTTCAGGCTCTTGAACAGGCAATGATGCATGATCATATGATATTTTTAGCCACTCAGCAGGATATTTCGATAGACGAACCTGGTGAAGACGAGATTTTCACTGTCGGCACCTATACAAAAATTAAGCAAATGCTGAAGCTTCCGAACGGTACGATTCGTGTGTTGGTGGAGGGCCTCAAGCGCGCCCATATCGTCAAATACAATGAACACGAGGATTACACGTCGGTAGACATTCAACTTATTCATGAAGATGATTCAAAAGATACAGAAGACGAAGCATTGATGCGGACTTTGCTAGACCACTTTGATCAGTACATAAAAATTTCTAAAAAAATCTCGGCCGAAACGTACGCCGCGGTTACTGATATCGAAGAGCCGGGGAGAATGGCAGACATCGTTGCTTCTCATCTGCCCCTTAAACTAAAGGATAAGCAGGATATTTTAGAAACGGCTGATGTCAAAGACAGGCTGAACAAGGTCATTGATTTTATTAATAATGAAAAAGAAGTGCTGGAGATTGAGAAAAAAATCGGCCAGCGTGTCAAACGTTCGATGGAGCGTACGCAGAAGGAATACTACTTGCGTGAACAAATGAAGGCGATCCAAAAAGAGCTTGGCGATAAAGAAGGCAAAACTGGCGAAGTTCAGACACTGACGGAAAAAATCGAAGAAGCAGGCATGCCTGAGCATGTGAAGGAAACAGCGCTTAAAGAATTGAACAGATATGAAAAAATTCCGTCAAGTTCTGCGGAAAGCTCCGTGATCCGCAACTATATCGACTGGCTGGTTGCTCTTCCATGGACGGATGAAACAGATGATAAGCTTGATTTGAAAGAAGCAGGACGTCTCTTGGACGAAGAGCACCACGGGCTTGAAAAAGTAAAAGAACGTATTTTAGAATATTTGGCTGTCCAGAAGCTGACCAAATCCCTGAAAGGCCCGATTCTCTGTTTGGCAGGACCTCCGGGTGTCGGAAAAACGTCTTTAGCCAAATCAATTGCAAAAAGCTTGGGACGCAAATTCGTCAGAATCTCACTCGGAGGAGTACGGGACGAATCAGAGATACGCGGACACAGACGGACCTATGTCGGAGCAATGCCTGGACGTATTATTCAAGGGATGAAAAAAGCGGGCAAGCTGAATCCGGTCTTCTTATTAGACGAAATTGACAAAATGTCATCTGATTTTAGAGGAGACCCATCATCCGCTATGCTTGAAGTGCTTGATCCAGAGCAAAACAGCAGCTTCAGTGATCACTATATTGAAGAAACCTTTGATTTATCCAAAGTGCTGTTTATCGCAACGGCGAACAATTTGGCCACAATCCCGGGCCCGCTCAGAGACAGAATGGAAATTATTAATATCGCAGGCTACACAGAAATAGAAAAACTTGAAATCGTAAAGGATCACTTGCTCCCAAAGCAAATCAAAGAACACGGGCTGAAGAAAAGCAACCTGCAGCTGCGTGATCAGGCGATTCTTGATATTATCCGCTACTATACGAGAGAAGCTGGTGTGAGAAGCCTTGAACGCCAGCTTGCCGCGATTTGCCGTAAAGCTGCAAAAGCCATTGTTGCTGAAGAGCGAAAACGGATTACGGTTACTGAGAAGAACCTTCAAGACTTTATCGGAAAACGTATTTTCAGATATGGACAAGCTGAAACAGAGGATCAGGTTGGTGTAGTGACAGGGCTTGCTTATACAACCGTTGGCGGAGATACGCTGTCGATTGAAGTATCGCTTTCTCCGGGGAAAGGGAAATTAATCCTGACAGGAAAGCTCGGAGATGTTATGAGAGAGTCAGCTCAGGCTGCATTCAGCTATGTGCGATCCAAAACAGAAGAACTTGGCATTGAACCTGACTTTCATGAGAAGTATGATATTCATATACATGTACCAGAGGGTGCGGTGCCAAAAGATGGTCCGTCAGCCGGTATTACGATGGCAACAGCGCTTGTTTCTGCTTTAACGGGACGGGCGGTTTCGCGTGAAGTCGGCATGACTGGGGAAATCACGCTTCGCGGGCGCGTGCTGCCGATCGGCGGCTTGAAGGAAAAAGCGCTTGGCGCACATAGAGCGGGATTAACGACCATTATTGCGCCTAAAGATAATGAAAAAGATATAGAGGATATTCCGGAAAGCGTCAGGGAGGGGCTGACATTTATATTGGCGTCCCACTTAGACGAGGTTTTGGAACATGCCTTAGTAGGAGAGAAGAAATGAAAGTCACAAAGTCAGAAATCGTGATCAGTGCAGTAAAACCGGAACAGTACCCTGAAGGGGGGCTTCCGGAAATCGCATTGGCCGGAAGATCGAACGTAGGAAAATCGTCTTTTATCAATTCATTAATCAATCGCAAAAATCTTGCGAGAACGTCATCAAAGCCAGGAAAAACACAAACGCTTAATTTCTATATTATCAATGATGAGCTGCATTTTGTGGATGTGCCGGGCTACGGTTTTGCCAAAGTGTCAAAGTCTGAGCGTGAAGCATGGGGCAGAATGATTGAAACCTACATCACGACACGCGAGGAATTAAAAGCTGTGGTGCAGATCGTTGATTTGCGGCATGCGCCATCTAATGATGATGTACAGATGTATGAATTCTTAAAGTATTACGGCATTCCTGTTATTGTTATCGCTACAAAGGCGGATAAAATCCCGAAAGGCAAATGGGACAAACATGCGAAGGTTGTCCGACAAACATTAAATATTGATCCGGAAGACGAGCTGATTCTCTTTTCCTCAGAAACGAAAAAGGGAAAAGACGAAGCTTGGGGAGCGATCAAAAAAATGATAAACCGGTAGAGAATCCTCTACCGGTTTTATTTATCGTATAGATTTTTTTCGTTTTATCAATAATAACAATAAACTAATTCCAATAAAGACAAACGGCCAATACTCCTTCAGAAGCGCTGTTGGAATATGCGCAGACTCAAGCCATGCCATAATTTGTTTAAAAAAGTACAAAAACAGGGAAAAACAAATCATCGACACAGCTTCATATACATATTCTTTTTTTTGAACGGCTGAAACGAGAAGTGAGAAGCCGATCATAAAGAGGAGCATTTCAAAATCATCCGGCCACCATACCCATTTCGGCTTGGCAAAAAAGTGTAAACCGATCCCGAAGAGAAGTAAACCGATGAAGAAATGGGGTGTAACGGCTTCTTTTTTTCCTTGATATACAAAGGCTGCGCCTAACAGCATGAGGAGAACAGGCCATTGATCCTGCCCTGAAAACAGTTCGGCTTGGCCGCTTTCTAGCCATGCATATACAGAAGCGGCAAGCAGCAGACAAGGGAATAAAATTGATTTTTGTTTCATGCATATCACCTTCTTGTTTTTTAGAGCTGATGTGTAGTAAATTTCTGCTGTTTTTGGTATTGTCAATAGGAATGCTTCTTTTCCCTGAAGCTTTTTCTAATATAGCATAAGAATTTTAAAATCTGTTCACATTTTGTGAAAGAAACTATGTTATAATTATTATAAATAATGAGTTCTATGTTAGAATGATTATAAATTAAGATTCGGTGTTGGGGGTGTAATTAGAGCGATGCATATACTTGTTGTGGGAGTAGATTATAAATCCGCCCCTATTGAGATACGTGAAAAAGTAAGTTTTCAGCCGAATGAGCTGGCAGAAGCAATGGTGCAGCTGAAAGAAGAGAAAAGCATTCTTGAAAACATCATTGTCTCAACCTGCAACCGCACTGAAATTTATGCGGTAGTCGACCAGCTTCATACCGGCCGTTATTATATAAAAAAGTTTTTAGCTGATTGGTTTCAATTAAGCAAAGAAGAGCTGTCACCGTTCTTAACGTTTTATGAGAGCGATGCCGCTGTTGAGCATTTATTCCGTGTAGCCTGCGGACTTGACTCTATGGTGATTGGCGAAACGCAGATTCTCGGACAGGTACGCGACAGCTTTAAAACAGCTCAGCAAGAAAAAACGATCGGGACTATTTTTAATGAGCTGTTTAAGCAGGCGGTTACAGTGGGCAAACGGACTCACGCCGAAACAGACATTGGCTCAAATGCGGTGTCAGTAAGCTATGCTGCAGTTGAACTTGCTAAAAAAATCTTCGGGAATCTTTCAAGCAAGCACATATTGATTCTCGGTGCGGGAAAAATGGGCGAGCTTGCTGCGGAAAACCTGCACGGACAGGGAATCGGCAAGGTCACTGTCATTAACCGAACATACTTGAAAGCGAAGGAGCTTGCAGACCGTTTCTCAGGTGAAGCGAGAAGCTTGAATCAGCTTGAAAGCGCGCTTGCGGAGGCTGATATTTTAATCAGTTCAACCGGTGCAAGTGAATTTGTCGTGTCCAAAGAGATGATGGAAAACGCGAATAAGCTTCGCAAGGGACGTCCGCTGTTTATGGTGGACATTGCCGTGCCTAGAGATCTTGATCCGGCGCTGAATGATCTTGAAGGTGTTTTTCTTTATGATATCGACGATCTGGAAGGCATTGTAGAAGCGAACATGAAAGAACGGAGAGAAACAGCTGAAAAAGTTGAACTGTTAATTGAAGAAACCATTGTGGAATTTAAACAATGGATGAATACACTTGGTGTTGTGCCGGTTATTTCTGCATTGCGCGAAAAGGCGCTTGCCATCCAGTCAGAAACGATGGACAGCATCGAGCGTAAGCTGCCTCACTTAAGCACAAGAGAGAAAAAACTGTTGAACAAACACACCAAAAGTATTATTAACCAAATGCTTCGTGATCCGATTTTAAAGGTGAAAGAGCTTGCGGCAGATGCTGATTCTGAAGAAAAGCTCGCGTTGTTTATGCAGATTTTTGATATTGAAGAAGCTGCGGGCCGTCAAATGATGAAAACCGTTGAAAGCAGCCAGAAGGTCCACTCTTTTAAGAAGGCTGAATCAAAAGCGGGCTTTAGCCCACTTGTAAGTGAGTGAAAGCTGAATGATTGATACTGCAATGGCAAGACTTAATGAGGGGACAATCGTCATTTACGCGTTAAGTGTACTCTTTTATTTTATAGATTTTCTTCAACACAACCGGAAGGCTGGAAAAATGGCCTTCTGGTTGCTTTCTATTGTCTGGACTCTGCAAACCGTGTATTTAGCCTATTTTATGTGGGTGACGGGGCGGTTTCCCGTATTAAATGTGACGGAGGCGCTTTATTTTTATGCCTGGGTGCTTGTCACGCTGTCACTTGTACTGACAAAGCTTTTACGTGTTGACTTTATCGTGTTTTTTACAAATGTTATAGGATTTTCTATGATCGCCATTCACACATTTTCACCGACAGAGCAGCAGTCAGCTGCTTTTTCCGGGCAGCTTGTATCCGAGCTTTTGGTGATCCATATTACAATGGCGATTCTTTCATACGGCGCTTTTTCCCTTTCTTTCGTTTTTTCTGTGCTATATATGTTTCAATATCATCTGCTGAAAAAGAAAAAGTGGGGAAAATGGCTGTTGAGAATAGAAGATTTATCTAAGCTTGATTATATGGCGTATGTTTTAAATGTCATTGGGGTTCCGATGCTGCTGCTGAGTTTGATTCTCGGCGTCATTTGGGCATATGTCTCACTAGAAACGCTGTATTGGTTTGACGCCAAAGTGCTTGGTTCGTTTGTCGTCCTGCTGCTGTACAGCTATTATCTTTATATCAGGCTGATTAAAGAGCTGCAAGGAAAGGTCGCTGCACTGTGGAATACGGCTTGTTTTCTGGTGCTGATGATCAATTATTTCCTGCTTGGAAGCCTGTCGCAATTCCATTGGTTCAGTTAAACGATGTCCCAAGCAGATTCGGGAGGAAAGAAATGATGAGAACGATTAAAGTAGGTTCCAGACGAAGCAAACTCGCTATGACTCAAACAAAATGGGTTATTCAAAAACTGAAGGAAATCAATCCTTTGTTTGCTTTTGAAATTAAAGAGATCGTGACAAAGGGCGACCGGATTGTCGATGTTACACTCTCAAAAGTGGGTGGAAAAGGGCTGTTTGTCAAAGAAATTGAACAGGCGCTTTTAAACGAAGAGATTGATATGGCAGTGCACAGCATGAAGGACATGCCTGCTGTTTTGCCTGAAGGCCTTGTGATCGGCTGTATTCCTGAACGGGAAGATCCTCGTGATGCCCTTATTTCAAAGAATCGCGTAAAGCTTTCAGAAATGAAGGAAGGTGCTGTCATTGGCACAAGCAGTTTAAGAAGAAGCGCGCAGCTTTTGATTGAGCGCCCTGACCTTACAATTAAATGGATTAGAGGTAATATAGATACAAGACTTCAAAAGCTGGAAACAGAGGATTATGACGCGATTATTTTAGCGGCTGCCGGCCTTTCTAGAATGGGTTGGAAGCAAGATGTCGTAACCGAATTCCTTGAGCCTGAGCGCTGTTTGCCTGCTGTGGGGCAGGGAGCACTGGCGATTGAGTGCCGAGAATCGGATGAAGAGCTGTTGGCGTTGTTTTCTCAGTTTACAGATGAATATACAAAACGGACTGTCTTAGCGGAACGTGCTTTTTTAAACACGATGGAGGGCGGCTGCCAGGTTCCGATCGCAGGCTACTCCGTGTTAAATGGACAGGATGAAATTGAAATGACAGGTCTTGTCGCTTCACCTGACGGCAAAATCATTTTTAAAGAAACCGTCACCGGAAACGATCCGGAGGAAGTAGGAAAGCGCTGTGCCGCTCTTATGGCTGACAAAGGAGCAAAAGATTTAATTGATCGTGTAAAACGGGAGCTTGATGAGGATGGAAAATGATTTTCCGTTGAAAGGAAAAACAGTGCTTGTCACCCGGAATAAGGCACAGGCAACATCATTTCAGCAAAAAGTGGAGGCGCTTGGCGGTAAAGCTGTTTTAACCTCTTTGATTACGTTTCGCCGCGCTTTGCCGAATGATGTTGCGGAACAGGTAAGAGAGGATCTTGCCGCGCCAGGCTGGCTTGTTTTTACAAGTGTGAACGGGGCAGACTTCTTTTTTTCTTATCTGAAGGAAAATCAGCTTATTCTCCCTGCGCATAAAAAAATTGCAGCCGTCGGTGAAAAAACCGCCCGCCGTTTAAAAACGCATAACGTATCGGTTGATGTGATGCCACAGGAGTATATTGCTGAACAATTGGCTGACGCTCTTAAGCAGCATGCTGAACCGGGGGAGCCCATTACCGTGATGAAAGGGAATTTGTCACGTGATGTGATAAAACAAGAGCTTGTCCCGCTCGGTTTTGAAGTAAAGGAATGGGTTCTCTACGAAACGATTCCGGATGAAGAAGGCATTGAGGCACTGAAAGACGCTGCGGGTCAATATTCCTTTGACTATGTAACATTTACGAGTTCATCAACCGTACATACGTTTATGCATGTCTTGGGAGAAGAATTAAAAAAGTGGAAGGCGAATGGGACGGCCTGTATCAGCATTGGGCCTTTAACAAGTGATGCCCTTCTGACGTACGGCATCACATCGCATACGCCTGATACATTTACAATAGATGGCATGCTTGAGTTAATGTGCAGCATGTCAAGAGAGGAAGAGAGAATATGAGTCAATCATTTAATAGACACCGCCGCCTGCGGACATCAAAAGCAATGAGAGAAATGGTAAAGGAAATACGTTTGCATCCATCAGATTTTATTTATCCGATTTTTGTCGTTGAAGGTCTGGAAGGCAAAAAAGCTGTTCCGTCAATGCCTGATGTTTACCATGTATCATTAGATTTATTGAAGGATGAAGTAGCGGAGCTGGTGAAACTGGGCATTCAATCTGTTATCGTGTTCGGCATCCCGGAAGAAAAAGATGATTGCGGAACACAAGCGTACCATGATCACGGAATTGTCCAAAAAGCCATCACAGAAATTAAAGAACACTTCCCTGAAATGGTTGTTGTCGCTGACACGTGCCTGTGCGAATATACAGACCACGGCCATTGCGGACTTGTCAAAGACGGGGTCATCCTCAATGATGAATCGCTGGAGCTTTTGGCGCAGACAGCTGTCAGCCAAGCGAAAGCAGGTGCGGATATCATTGCGCCATCAAACATGATGGACGGATTTGTTACAGTGATCAGAGAAGCACTTGATAAAGAAGGATTCGTCAATATTCCCATCATGTCTTACGCTGTTAAATATTCAAGTGAGTTTTACGGTCCGTTCCGTGATGCAGCAAACAGCACACCGCAATTCGGAGACCGCAAAACATATCAGATGGACCCTGCCAACCGTATGGAGGCACTCCGCGAAGCACAATCAGATGTCGAGGAAGGCGCGGACTTTTTGATTGTCAAACCTTCGCTTTCTTATATGGATATCATGCGTGACGTAAAAAATGAGTTTACTTTGCCGCTCGTCGCTTATAATGTAAGCGGAGAGTATTCAATGGTGAAGGCTGCAGCGCAGAACGGCTGGATCAAAGAAAAAGAAATTGTGTTGGAAATTTTGACAAGCATGAAGCGCGCGGGTGCCGACCTGATTATTACGTATCATGCGAAAGACGCAGCGAAATGGCTTGCGGAGTAATTTTATTCAGTTGACAGGAGTTGAGGCAGATGAGAAGCTATGAAAAATCAAAAACGGCTTTTAAAGAAGCGCAAAAACTCATGCCGGGCGGTGTGAACAGTCCCGTTCGCGCATTTAAATCGGTAGACATGGACCCGATTTTTATGGAGCGCGGAAAAGGTTCGAAAATCTTTGATATTGACGGGAATGAATATATTGACTACGTCTTGTCATGGGGGCCTTTAATTTTAGGGCATACAAATGACCGCGTCGTAGAAAGCCTCAAAAAAGTGGCTGAATACGGGACAAGCTTCGGTGCTCCGACTGAAGTGGAAAATGAACTGGCTAAGCTCGTCATTGATCGTGTGCCATCTGTAGAAATTGTACGAATGGTAAGCTCCGGAACAGAGGCTACAATGAGTGCCCTCCGTTTGGCAAGGGGCTATACAGGGCGCAACAAGATTTTAAAATTTGAGGGCTGCTACCACGGGCACGGCGATTCTCTCTTGATTAAAGCTGGTTCAGGTGTTGCCACTCTCGGTCTGCCTGACAGCCCGGGGGTGCCTGAAGGCATTGCGAAAAACACCATCACCGTTCCGTACAATGATTTAGAAAGTGTAAAGCTTGCTTTCCAGCAATTCGGTGAAGACATTGCGGGAGTCATTGTAGAGCCAGTTGCCGGAAATATGGGTGTTGTTCCGCCGCAAGAAGGTTTCCTGCAGGGTCTGCGTGATATCACTGAGCAGTACGGCTCTCTGCTGATTTTTGATGAAGTGATGACTGGCTTCCGGGTCGATTATAACTGCGCTCAAGGCTACTTCGGCGTAACGCCTGATCTGACTTGTTTAGGAAAAGTAATTGGGGGCGGACTTCCTGTCGGGGCCTATGGCGGAAAGGCAGAAATCATGGAGCAGATCGCTCCAAGCGGTCCGATCTATCAAGCTGGTACATTGTCAGGCAACCCGCTTGCAATGACGGCTGGCTTAGAGACATTGAAACAGCTGACACCTGATTCCTACAAGAATTTCATCAAAAAAGGCGACAGACTGGAAGAAGGAATTTCAAAAGCCGCCGAGGCTCATGGCATTCCGCATACCTTTAACCGTGCAGGTTCGATGATCGGTTTCTTCTTTACAAACGAACCAGTCATCAATTATGAAACAGCGAAATCATCTGATTTGAAGCTGTTCGCAAGCTATTATAAGGGGATGGCAAATGAAGGGGTATTCCTTCCGCCATCACAATTCGAAGGTCTTTTCCTCTCAACGGCCCATACTGATGAAGATATTGAAAACACAATCCAGGCAGCTGAGAAAGTATTTGCTGAGATCAGCCGCAGATAAGATTGAAAACCGGTATCAAGGACTCCTTGTGCCGGTTTTTTCGTGCTCTCCCACTCATATTTTCTCCAGTTCATACATACACCTTTAGTGACATCTAATTTTAAGGATTAGATGAAAGGAGGATATGAACTTGCCGCAAAATCATCGATTGCAATTTTCTGTAGAAGAATCGATCTGTTTCCAAAAAGGACAGGAAGTTTCTGAACTGCTTTCTATTTCATTAGATCCTGATATTAGGGTTCAGGAAGTAAATGATTATGTATCAATCATAGGATCGCTTGAACTTACAGGTGAGTACAACATAGATCAAAACAAACATACCGAAGAGATTTATACAGATAAGCGGTTTGTTGAACAAGTTAGAAAGAGAGAGGATGGAAGTGCGGAACTGACTCACTGTTTTCCTGTGGATATTACCATTCCGAAAAATAAAGTGAGCCATTTACAGGATGTCTTCGTCTTTATTGACGCATTTGACTATCAATTGACGGATTCGCGCATTTTAACAATTCAAGCTGATTTAGCGATCGAAGGGCTTCTGGACGATACGCAAGACAAAGAGCAGGAGATACCTTTATATGAAGCTCCTGCGGCATTCAGGGAGGAAGAGCTTTCAGAGCCGCCGGCACATAGTGTAGTAGAAGAACCGGGTGCATCATCGGCAGAGGAAGCAGTTCTTCAGCATGAACCGCCAGCCGAACCGCCAGAACTTTTTATCTCAAAAGCGGGGCTCCGTGAAGAACTGGAGACAGAAAAAGCAGAATCTGAGCCGCCTGAATCGGTTGCTTCAGAACCAGAGGCCAGAGAAGATGTAAAAGAGGAAGAAGAGTCAGAAGAGCTTGCTGTGCCGGAAACGGAGGTTCGTGCTGAATCGGAAACAGAAGAATCTGAGCCAGAACCTGATCATTCAGAAATAGAGATTCAAGAGATCGTTAAAGCAAAAAAAGAAACGGCTGAGCCGGCAGCTGCAATAGCGGACGTTCGTGAAGAAGCAGACTCTCCAGCGGAGACTGAGCTTCGTGAACACGCCGGAGCAGAAGAATCGCCTGCTTTGGAAGCTGAACTTCATTCAGAGACTGTGATTGCAGAGGAAAAAACGGAAACAACAGTGTCTCCCAATCATGAATATGCGCTGCGCCAAGAGGCTCAAAATGAAGAAGCAGCTCAATCGGATCAGGCTGATCCTGCGCTTTGCCAAGAAGAGGCGGAAGCGGATGAAGCTTTGGAGAGTGTATCAGAGGCCGCTCTCTCCATAGAAGATAGCAGAGAAACAATTTCAGCTGTATATGTGGAGAATGACAAAGCCGATTTACATTTCCATTTCAATCAAAAAACAAGCTCGGAGGAGGCAGCTCAAGAAGAATTGCCTGAACCGGCATACCGTACCTTCCTGCCTGAACAAGAAGAGGAGGATTCTTTTTATTCAGCGCCTAAGCTGCTGGAGGAGGAAGAACAAGAGGAAGAGAGCTTCGAAATTGAAGTGAGAAAAACACCATCAGCTGAAGAGCCTAAGGAAGAAACACCTTTTCAATCCTTCCAGCTGCCTGAATCTTCTGAGACTGAAAGGAAGGAAACGGATGCTGTTCCTAGGGTTGCTCCTGCTGCTGAAACGAAGGAACCTCAAACAAAGGAAAGTGATAATTCTCTTTATTTAACAAAACTCTTTACAAAAGAAGCGGATGAGTTTTCGAGAATGAAAATTTGTATTGTGCAGCAGGAAGATACGATCGAGCGTTTATGCGAACGGTATGAAATTACATCTCAGCAGCTGATCAGGATGAATTCTTTAGCCTTGGATGATGAATTAAAAGCAGGACAGATTCTCTATATTCCTCAATATAAAAATAGCCATGCGTAAACCGTAAGTGATCGGAAAATGTGGTGAATGAAATGGAAGATACCCAATCGGTTCTTCAGGAATACGGACTGACTGCTCAATTTATTGAGCCTGTCAGTCCTCTTGTTTGGAAAGTGTATACAGACTACGGCATATTTGCCCTGAAAAAATTGAAAGAGGGGCGCGGCAAGCATTTTACAGATCATATGGTGGCGATTGAGGAAAAAGGCTTTCGTTCATTCGTTCCCGTTTACAGAACAAATAGCGGTGAGTTTTTCTCAGCAGGCATACAATACGGAGATACTTACTATTTAATGCCTTGGCTCCAATTTGACCAAGAGGAAGAGCGGGATCAGAAGCATGCTTATTTATTTAGAGAAACAGCCCGTCTTCACGAGAGAACTGCACAGGAACTAAAGGTTAGACGTGATGAGATTGAACGTTATTACGGGCAAACGAAAAAAAAGTGGGAACAAGATAAAATTTTCTATGAGCAGTTTGTGGATAGAGCGGAGAAGGAATGGTACCTTTCTCCTTTTGAACTCCAGGCCATAACCTATTTTTCAGAAACCATTTCCGCGGTGAATTTTGCGCTGGAACGGTTGGAGGACTGGTATGAGTCTGCAAAGGAAAAGGACGTTTCACGGGTTGTAATGAACCACGGCAGCCTGTCTATACACCATTTTCTGTATAATGATGCTGGGACCGGATATTTTACAAACTTCGAAAGAGCATCTGTCGGTCCGCCGCAAAACGACCTGCTCGGCTTTTATACAAAAATGTTCAGAGGCTTTCCGAAAGCTTGTCCGGAATGCGTCGAATGGTTTTATGGATATACGAAATCATTCCCTTTGCGTGAAGCGGAAGTCAGCCTTTTTCTCAGCTATATGGCATATCCGGCAGCCATGTACAAGGTGCTGAACGGTTATCAAACTGGGAAAAGACAGCATGAAAAAGAGGAATGTACACAATTATTAAAGGCTTATTGGCAAATGAAAAATATAGAGCCGTTTGTGATGAAAATCCATCAGATTGAACAAGAGAAAAAATTTCAGGCTGAAAACGAGTCCACGTCTTAATGGCGCGGACTTGTTTGTTTATATCCATTCTAAATGAAGGGCGCAAGCTAAAAAGATTAGGATTGCGAGCAGCAAAACATCAAAGGTTGTCGGAAAGAAAATGGTTCTGATTCCTTGAAAAATCGTAATGGGAATAATCACTTGTGCGGATACAAGCCGAATTTGCCTTACCCATGGCGGCAACGAATAAGAGCTGAAACGTTTCTTCACGGTGCATCCTCCTCTACGCATTTACAAGCATCATATGTAAACTTGGGCAATAGGTGCCTGCCCATCTGTATAGAAAGCGGTGTTTTTGGAAAAGATGATTGACGAATCAAAAACACTTTTACTATAATAAAGAACATAAATAATGTATACAATGAGCTGATAAATACACCTGCTTAGAACGGGAAGAGTACAAAAAAGGCGCATGCAGAGAGAGAAGCCGTTTGCTGAAAGGCTTCTTATGTTGTCTGATTGGAAGGTCGCCCGGGAGCATAATTTCTTGAAAGAAGAGTAGAGAAATTCGGGAAACACCCGTTATCCGTTATAAGTGCATGAACTGATAGAGTTCATGAAAAAAGGTGGTACCGCGAAAGAGCTTTTCGTCCTTTTACAGGGATGAAGAGCTCTTTTTTCGTTCTCAGCCATTTTTAAACATGCTGGAGGGTTATGATGGAAACGAATGAACAAACAATGCCGACGAAATATGATCCGGCAGCGGTTGAAAAAGACCGATATGATTTTTGGCTAAAAGGCAAATTTTTTGAAGCGGGCAGTGACCAGACAAAAGAGCCATACTCTGTTGTCATCCCGCCGCCAAACGTAACAGGAAGACTTCACCTTGGCCACGCATGGGACACAACGCTGCAAGACATTGTAACAAGAATGAAACGCATGCAGGGCTATGATGTGCTGTGGCTTCCAGGCATGGACCACGCCGGCATCGCGACACAGGCTAAAGTGGAGGCGAAACTTCGTGAAGAAGGCAAATCCCGCTACGATTTAGGCCGTGAAAAATTCCTCGAAGAAACGTGGAAGTGGAAGGAAGAATATGCTGACTTTATTCGCAGCCAGTGGGCGAAATTAGGTCTTGGCCTAGATTATTCCCGTGAACGTTTTACGCTGGATGAAGGATTGAGCAAAGCGGTAAGAGAAGTATTCGTTAAGCTTTATGAAAAAGGCCTGATCTACAGAGGCGAATATATTATTAACTGGGACCCAGCGACAAAAACAGCCCTATCCGACATTGAGGTGATTTACAAGGATGTTCAAGGCGCGTTCTATCATATGAGCTATCCGCTTGCTGACGGTTCAGGCTCAATTGAAATTGCGACGACACGTCCTGAAACAATGCTCGGTGATACAGCTGTTGCCGTTCACCCTGAAGACGAGCGCTATAAACACCTTATCGGAAAAACGGTGATCCTGCCGATTGTAAATCGTGAAATTCCGATTGTCGGTGATGACTATGTTGATATGGAATTTGGTTCAGGTGCCGTGAAAATTACGCCTGCTCATGATCCGAACGACTTCGAGCTTGGCAACCGCCACAATTTAGAACGCATTCTTGTCATGAATGAAGATGGCACGATGAATGAAAATGCTCTGCAATATCAAGGTATGGATCGTTTTGAATGCCGCAAAAAGCTCGTGAAAGATTTACAGGAGGCGGGAGTTCTCTTCAAGATCGAGGATCATATGCACTCTGTCGGCCATAGTGAACGAAGCGGGGCTGTTGTGGAGCCTTATCTTTCTACACAATGGTTTGTGCGCATGCAGCCGCTTGCTGATGCAGCGATTGAGCTGCAAAAGAAAGAAGAAAAGGTCAACTTTGTGCCTGACCGTTTCGAAAAAACGTATTTACACTGGATGGAAAACATCCGCGACTGGTGTATCTCCCGTCAATTGTGGTGGGGCCATCGTATTCCTGCTTGGTATCATAAAGAAACAGGCGAGCTATATGTCGGGCTTGAAGCGCCGGAAGACAGCGAAAATTGGGAACAGGATACAGACGTACTGGATACATGGTTCAGTTCTGCGCTATGGCCTTTCTCCACAATGGGCTGGCCTGATGTAACGGCTGAAGACTTTAAACGCTACTATCCGACAGATGTTCTCGTGACAGGGTACGATATCATTTTCTTCTGGGTATCACGCATGATTTTCCAAGGCATTGAATTTACAGGCGAGCGCCCGTTCAAAGATGTTTTAATCCACGGCTTAATCCGTGACGAGCAAGGCCGGAAAATGAGTAAATCTCTTGGCAACGGTGTCGACCCGATGGATGTGATTGACAAGTACGGAGCCGATTCTCTGCGTTATTTCCTTGCGACTGGAAGCTCTCCTGGCCAGGATCTGCGCTTCAGCTATGAAAAAGTGGAATCGACCTGGAATTTTGCCAATAAAATTTGGAACGCCTCCCGTTTTGCATTAATGAATATGGATGGCATGACGTACGATGAACTTGATCTGTCAGGCGAAAAGTCAGTCGCTGACAAGTGGATTTTAACGCGATTAAATGAAACGATCGAGCACGTGACCCAGCTTGCTGATCGATATGAATTTGGTGAAGTAGGACGCCATTTATATAACTTTATTTGGGATGATTTCTGTGATTGGTATATTGAAATGGCGAAGCTTCCGCTTTATGGAGAAGACGAAGCGGCCAAGAAAACTACCCGTTCCATCCTTGCTTACGTACTTGATCAAACGATGCGTCTGCTCCATCCGTTTATGCCATTCTTAACGGAGGAAATTTGGCAGCACCTTCCTCACCAAGGGGAATCGATTACAGTAAGTCAATGGCCTGCAGTAGTGCCGGAGCATACCGATACTGAAGCGGCAGCTGACATGAAGCTTCTTGTTGAGCTGATCCGTTCTGTGCGCAATATCCGCAGTGAAGTCAATACGCCAATGAGCAAGCAGGTTGAACTGTACATTAAAACAAGCACAGACGAAATAGCAGCCCGCCTCGAAGCGAACCGTTCATATGTTGAACGCTTTACGAATCCGAGCGTGCTTAAAATCGGCACCGATATTGAGGCTGTTGATAAGGCGATGACGGCCGTTGTCTCAGGAGCAGAGGTTATTCTTCCGCTTGAAGGCTTAATCAATATTGATGAAGAAATTGCCCGTCTGCAAAAAGAATTTGATAAACTGACAAAAGAAGTTGAGCGTGTCCAAAAGAAACTTGGAAATGAAGGATTTATGAAAAAAGCGCCTGCACACGTAATTGATGAAGAACGTGAAAAAGAAAAAGATTATGTGGCGAAGCGTGACGCTGTTCAAAAACGAATGGCTGAGCTGAAGGGTTAATGAAAAGCCGGGGCGGTTTCTAGAGAAACCGCCTTGTCTTATAAAAGAGGGGATTATCATTGTTTACTGCATATCAAGATGCGCGCAGCTGGATTCACGGGAGGCTGAAATTCGGGGTGAAGCCCGGACTTGGCCGAATGAAACAGCTGATGGCGCGGTTAGGACATCCTGAAAAAAAAATCCGAGCGTTCCACGTCGCAGGAACAAACGGTAAAGGATCAACTGTCGCTTTTATCCGTTCTATGCTGCAGGAAGCCGGATATACGGTTGGAACATTTACATCGCCTTATATTATTACGTTTAATGAACGGATCAGCGTAAACGGGATACCGATTTCAGATGAGGAATGGACAGCACTCGTCAATCAAATGAAACCGCACGTTGAAGCCCTTGATCAAACGGAATACGGACAGCCGACAGAATTTGAAATTATGACAGCATGTGCATTTTTATATTTTGCAGAGTTTCATAAGGTCGATTTTGTTATTTTTGAAACAGGTCTGGGCGGTAGATTCGATTCTACTAATGTGGTTGAACCGCTCTTAACTGTGATTACAAGCATCGGACACGATCATATGAACATTTTGGGAAACACCATTGAAGAAATTGCAGGAGAAAAGGCCGGTATTATTAAAGAAGGTATTCCAATCGTTACAGCAGTTACCCAGCCGGAAGCTTTACAGGTCATCCGCCATGAAGCTCAACGGCATGCTGCGCCGTTCCAGTCATTGCATGATGCATGTGTTATTTTCAATGAAGAGGCTCTGCCTGCAGGAGAACAGTTTTCATTCAAAACGGAAGAGAAATGCTATGAAGATATTCGGACATCTCTGATTGGCACCCATCAAAGACAAAATGCTGCTTTGTCCATTTTGGCTGCGGAGTGGCTCAATAAGGAGAATATCGCCCATATCAGTGACGAAGCGTTAAGGAGCGGGCTTGTGAAGGCTGCTTGGCCGGGACGGTTAGAGCTTGTTCAGGAACATCCTCCGGTATATTTAGACGGTGCGCATAACGAAGAAGGTGTTGAAAAGCTGGCGGAAACCATGAAGCAGCGTTTCGCCAATTCACACATTTCTGTGGTGTTTAGCGCGTTAAAGGACAAACCGTATCAGAACATGATTAAAAGACTGGAAACCATTGCTCATGCGATTCATTTTGCTTCTTTTGATTTCCCGCGTGCTTCCCTTGCAAAAGATCTCTATGATGCAAGTGAAATCAGCAATAAAAGCTGGAGTGAAGATCCAGACGATGTGATCAAATTCATAGAAAGTAAAAAGGGCTCAAATGAAATTGTGCTGATTACCGGATCTCTTTACTTTATTTCTGACATTCGAAAAAGGTTGAAATAAAAGCATCCGGCTCCGGCAGAATCAAAAAAAAAAAGATTCTGCCGTTTTTTTTATGTGTAAAATTGAATATTCCCAATTGGAGCTCAGGATGTCCATTTTGCTACAATCCATACCAGAACTCAATGAGTAAAGGTGTGTTGTCTATGCTATCCATTCTTTTTATCTTCGGACTTATCCTTGGTTCTTTTTACTATACGGCCGGGTGCCGTATCCCCTTACATCTATCTATTATTGCGCCCCGTTCATCATGCCCGTTTTGCCGGCGGACATTAACTCCTGCAGAATTAATTCCCATCCTGTCATTCCTATTTCAAAAAGGTAAATGTAAAAGCTGCGGGCATAGGATTTCTTTTATGTATCCCGCAGCAGAGCTTGTGACAGCGTGTTTATTTGCCGCCGCAGGAATACGCTTTGGCACGTCGCTGGAACTGTTTCCCGCTGTGGTGTTTATCTCTCTTCTCATTATTGTTGCAGTGACAGATCTTCATTTTATGCTGATTCCAAATCGAATATTGATTTTCTTTCTTCCCTTTTTGGCGGCCGCGAGATTGATTTCTCCGCTTGATACCTGGTATGCAGGCCTGTTAGGTGCGGCAGCCGGATTTCTGTTTCTGGCTGTAATTGCCGCAATCACCCATGGGGGAGTAGGGGGAGGAGATATTAAATTATTTGCGGTGATTGGCTTTGTGCTTGGTGTGAAGATGCTGGCAGCTGCCTTTTTCTTTTCTGTTTTGATAGGTGCATTATATGGAGCGGCAGCTGTTCTGACTGGTAGACTCGCTAAAAGGCAGCCGCTTCCCTTCGCCCCCGCTATAGCCGCAGGGAGCATTTTAGCCTATTTATACGGTGACTCTATCATTTCTTTTTATATCAAAATGGCATTGGGCTGACTGCTGAAAAATTTGACGAACGTTTTTTGGACAAGGCGACAAAAGTCTTGTTCTTTTTTTCTTTGCCTGTGCTAAAGTGTGTAGCATGAAAAGCCGACAAGAACGGTCAAGCAAATGAAGGGAGGAAGCGGAATTGAAAAAAAGAAAGAATAAAAAAAACAGTAAAGCCGCAGAAAAAGCCCTCAAGGTGACGATTAATGGAAAAGAAGAGACGGTTTACGAACAAGAGACACCAGATACAGAGGCAGATAAAAGCATGACATTCTCAAATTGGGAGGAAAAAAGACAGGCAGAACAAGAGGTTGCGGCATCCCAGGAACATCCTGATGAAGATGAATTTAATTGGGATTCCGAGGAGGACAAGGTGTTTAAAGAGGACCCCAAAGTTGTTCCTCCTTATCAAAAGAAAAAAACAAAGTCTTATGCAAAAGGAAAGACCGGGACTGCCAAACCAGTAAAAAGAGTGGCTGCGACGATTGCCTTCGCGGCTGTCATTGGCACTGGATTAGGGCTATTCGCGTTAAGCATATCGGGGAATAAAGAAGCGTCAGCACCGGCCTCTTTAGAGGATTCTCTGGGCAGCCAAACGGCAAAAGCCGGAGATACTTCTGCTGATAAACAAACCTCAGGCGCAGAAAAACAAGCAGCACAAACTGAAGGTACATACAAAACATACGCTGTGCAAGCCGGGAAATTTTCAAATGAAAAGGGTGCCGAAACGTTAACAGAACAATTGACCGAAAAGGGTTATTCCGCCGTGTCACTGTCAAAGGATGACGGGTATACGTATGTCATCGCGGGCTTAGCCAGTGATAAGAATGTCTCACAGCAGTTAGGACAGGTTTTAATCGACAGTGATTTTGAAGCCTGGGGAGGCAAGGAGCTTTCCTTATCAATAGAGTCAGATATGACAGATACTTTTAAGGAAACAGCGGAGCTTGCAGCAAAGGCGATTCTCGGTGAAGACATTACAAAAGCGAGTGTAGAGAAAATAGAAAAGTCGCTTGGTGAAACAAAAGCGTCAGAAACAGGAGAGAAAAAAGCGATTTTGCAGGCTTTAAAGGAATTAGAGGATCCAAGTGCTGAAGCCGGGTGGAAGGCTCAGCAGGAGCTGTTAGCCGTCGTAAAATAAGAGATAGTGCCCTGAGCCTTCGTCCTTTAGTGACAGGCTTTTTTTATTTTGTCATGAAAAAGTTATTTTTCTGAAATTGTGACAAGCCTCGTGATTTGGTAGGATAAACGAGTATCTTTTTTTCTTAAGCAAACCCTGAAAGGATGACGAACATGACAAAACCGCTAATACTTGCATCACAATCTCCGCGCAGGAAAGAACTCCTCGATCTTCTCCAGCTGCCCTACTCCATTATTGTCAGTGAAGTAGAAGAAAAATTAAATCGAAACTTTTCACCAGAAGAAAACGTCCAATGGTTGGCAAAACAAAAAGCTAAGGCTGTAGCTGATCTCCACCCGCATGCAATCGTTATCGGTGCTGATACAATGGTATGCCTTGACGGCGAATGTCTTGGCAAACCGCAGGATCAAGAAGAAGCTGCTTCTATGCTGCGGAGGCTTTCAGGCCGAAGTCACTCAGTAATAACCGCGGTCAGCATTCAAGCTGAAAATCACAGCGAGACTTTTTATGATAAGACAGAAGTTGCGTTTTGGTCCCTCAGTGAAGAAGAGATTTGGACGTATATTGAAACAAAAGAGCCGATGGATAAAGCAGGTGCATACGGCATCCAAGGAAGAGGCGCGCTTTTTGTAAAGAAAATAGACGGAGATTATTATTCAGTCATGGGCCTTCCTATATCAAAAACAATGAGAGCTCTTCGCCATTTTGATATAAGGGCATGACGGTTCTATAAACGGGAAGGGAAAGAAAAGGAGTGCTTGGTCATACACGATCTGCCATTAAAACTCAAAGATTTCCCAATCAAAGAAAAGCCAAGAGAACGGCTTCTGAAAGTCGGAGCCGAGAACTTAGCGAACCATGAACTTTTGGCTATATTATTGCGGACAGGGACTAAACACGAATCTGTTTTGGACCTGTCAAACCGGCTGCTGCGCTCATTTGATGGGCTGCGTCTGCTCAAGGAAGCATCGGTTGAAGAGCTGTCAAGCATCCCGGGAATCGGTATGGTAAAAGCGATTCAAATACTGGCTGCAGTTGAGCTTGGAAGCCGGATTCATAAATTAGCCAACGAAGAACATTTCGTTATTCGCTCCCCGGAAGACGGCGCTAATCTTGTCATGGAGGATATGCGCTTTTTAACCCAGGAGCATTTTGTCTGTTTATACTTAAATACAAAAAATCAAGTCATCCATAAACGCACCATATTTATCGGAAGCCTGAATTCATCTATTGTCCACCCGCGAGAGGTGTTTAAAGAAGCGTTTAAACGATCTGCCGCTTCCTTTATTTGTGTTCATAATCATCCTTCTGGAGATCCGACACCGAGCAGGGAAGATATTGAAGTGACAAGACGGCTGTTTGAATGCGGAAACCTGATTGGCATCGAGCTGCTTGACCATTTGGTGATCGGGGATAAAAAATTTGTGAGTTTAAAGGAAAAAGGATATTTGTAACACTTTTTTTTTCGTCGAATTAAGCTATAATAGAGTTTATGAGTTTTTCCCTTTAGGGTATTTTTGCTTTAAGAAAGGAAGATACATACATATGTTTGGAATTGGTGCTAGAGACCTTGGTATAGATCTTGGAACTGCGAATACGCTTGTTTTTGTAAAAGGAAAAGGAATTGTTGTGAGAGAGCCGTCAGTTGTCGCTTTGCAGACGGATACGAAATCGATTGTCGCTGTCGGAAATGATGCGAAAAATATGATTGGACGGACACCGGGCAACGTGGTGGCTCTTCGCCCGATGAAAGACGGCGTTATCGCTGATTATGAAACAACGGCGACGATGATGAAATATTACATCAATCAGGCCATAAAAAATAAAGGCATGTTTGCCAGAAAACCATATGTAATGGTATGTGTCCCATCAGGCATTACAGCTGTTGAAGAACGCGCTGTTATCGATGCGACAAGACAGGCTGGAGCGCGTGACGCGTATCCGATTGAAGAGCCTTTTGCCGCAGCAATCGGAGCCAATCTGCCAGTTTGGGAACCAACTGGAAGCATGGTTGTTGATATCGGGGGCGGTACGACAGAAGTTGCGATTATTTCCCTCGGAGGCATTGTAACGTCTCAGTCAATCCGTGTAGCCGGTGATGAGATGGATGACGCGATTATCAACTACATCAGAAAAACGTACAACCTGATGATCGGTGACCGTACGGCTGAAGCGATTAAAATGGAAATCGGATCTGCAGAAGCTCCTGAAGAATCCGACAACATGGAAATCCGCGGACGCGATTTGCTCACAGGTCTGCCGAAAACAATTGAAATTACAGGAAAAGAGATTTCTAATGCTCTACGCGACACTGTATCTACAATTGTCGAAGCAGTGAAGAGCACACTCGAAAAAACACCGCCTGAGCTTGCAGCAGATATCATGGACAGAGGTATAGTGTTAACCGGCGGCGGAGCGCTTTTGCGCAATTTGGACAAAGTCATCAGCGAAGAAACGAAAATGCCGGTCCTTATCGCCGAAGATCCGCTTGATTGTGTAGCGATCGGAACAGGGAAAGCACTGGAGCACATCCATCTTTTCAAAGGGAAAACTAGATAATCGGGAGTTCAATAGAAGAGGTGTAACACGATGCCGAATAAGCGGTTAATGCTATTACTTCTGTGTATTATCATATTGGTGGCTATGATTGGATTTTCGCTGAAGGGCGGCCGCAATACCACCTGGCCTGAGAAAGTGATCGGCGATACGACGGGAGTATTTCAAAATATTTTTCATACGCCTGCCGAATTTTTTGCAGGAATATTTGAGAACATCAATGATTTAAAAAACACATACAAAGAAAACGAGCGTCTAAGAGAAAAGCTTGACGGACAGACACAATATGAAGCCAAGCTTCAAGAGCTTGAAGAAGAAAACAAATCCTTGCGAGACGAGCTTGGCCATGTCAAATCGATTAAAGATTACAAGCCGATTTTAGCAACGGTCATCGCCAGAAGCCCTGATAATTGGGCGAAACAGGTCACCATTAACAAGGGGACTCAGCAAAACGTAGCGAAAGATATGGCCGTTACAAACGAAAAAGGCGCATTAATCGGCAAGATCAAAAGTTCCGGACTTAATAATTTTACGTCTACTGTTCAGCTTTTAAGCGATACTGACCGCAATAACAGAGTCGCGACGAAAATTTCCGGAAAAAAAGGAAGCAAAGGCTACGGCTTGATCGAAGGATATGACAAAGAGAAAAAACGTCTTAAGATGACAATTATTGAGCGTAAGGATAAACAAGACGTGAAAAAAGGCGATCTTATTGAAACATCAGGGACAGGCGGTGTTTTCCCAGAAGGGCTGACAATCGGTGAAGTGACTGATATCGAGTCAGATTCCTATGGACTAACGAAGGTTGCTTATGTAAAACCTGCGGCTGACCTTACCGATTTAAATAATGTGATCGTTGTTAACCGTGACGTGCCGACTGTCGATACAGAGGAGGAAGGATCGTGAAACGTTTCCTTCTCCCTTTCGTTATGATGCTTGTTTTTTCTGCGGAAAGCATTTTTACAGATTTGGTGCATTTTCCTTTCGTTACAGATGACCAAGTGCTCGCCCCGCGTTTTTTGATGCTTGTATTGATATTCATGTCGGCTTTTATCAACCAAAAACACGCGATGATTTACGGATTTATTTTTGGTTTTCTATATGACATGAACTATACAAGTCTATTAGGCGTTTACATGTTTGGTTTTGCAGGGTTATGCTATTTGGCTTCAAAAGCGTTTAAAGTGTTGCATACAAACGCATTTGTAGTGATATTGATAGCAGTTCTGGCTGTCTGTCTGCTCGAATTTTACGTATTCGGCATTCAGTCTTTGATTCATAAAGACATTATGACGTTTAACGGATTTGTGCTTGACCGGTTTATACCGACAATTTTATTAAATATTGCAGCAGCTCTTATTCTTGTTCTGCCATTTAGATTGTTTTTTATGAGTCTAAAGAAAGAATTGAGAGATGAGTAAAAAGGATTTTATCTTTTTTTGACGAAATGAGTATGTTGTTGAGGTGAATATTGTGAAGACCAAAAAGCAGCAATATGTAACAATAAAAGGAACAAAGAATGGACTAACATTGCATCTGGATGATGCGTGTTCTTTTGATGAGCTTCTCGATGGTCTTCAGAATATGCTGTCAATTGAACAATATACCGATGGAAAAGGCCAGAAAATCAGCGTTCATGTTAAGCTGGGAAATCGCTTTTTATATAAGGAGCAAGAGGAACAGCTGACCGAATTGATTGCGTCAAAGAAAGATTTGTTTGTTCATTCTATTGACAGTGAAGTCATTACTAAAAAAGAAGCACAGCAGATAAGAGAGGAAGCCGAAATTATTTCTGTTTCAAAAATTGTCCGTTCAGGCCAAGTGCTGCAGGTAAAAGGCGACTTGCTCCTGATCGGTGACGTGAATCCCGGCGGAACAGTCAGGGCCGGAGGGAACATTTTTGTTCTGGGCTCACTGAAAGGAATCGCGCATGCCGGATTTAATGGAAATAATCAAGCGGTCATCGCCGCCTCTGAAATGCTTCCGACACAATTAAGAATCAATCATGTGTTAAATCGCTCCCCAGACCACATTCAAAAAGGGAACGAAATGGAATGTGCTTATTTAGATACAGACGGAAATATGGTCATTGAACGCCTTCAACATTTGGCTCATTTAAGACCTGATCTAACAAGGCTTGAGGGAGGAATGTGAATTGGGTGAGGCTATCGTAATAACTTCGGGAAAAGGCGGAGTAGGTAAGACAACAACATCTGCGAACCTCGGTACCGCCTTAGCCATTTTAGGGAAGCGCGTATGCTTAGTAGATACTGATATAGGACTGCGCAACCTTGATGTTGTAATGGGTCTTGAAAATAGAATTATTTACGATCTGGTAGACGTTGTAGAGGGCAGATGCAAAATGCATCAGGCGCTCGTAAAAGACAAACGTTTCGATGATCTGCTCTATTTAATGCCCGCTGCTCAAACGAGCGATAAGACAGCTGTTGCTCCTGAACAAATTAAAAACATGGTCCAAGAGCTTAAACAGGAATTTGACTATGTCATCATAGACTGTCCTGCCGGAATCGAGCAAGGGTACAAAAATGCCGTTTCCGGAGCTGATAAAGCGATTGTGGTCACTACGCCTGAAATCTCAGCTGTTCGTGATGCTGACCGTATTATAGGACTGCTGGAGCAAGAGGAAAATATTGAACCGCCGCGGCTCGTTGTTAACAGAATCAGAAATCACCTGATGAAAAACGGTGATACGATGGATATCGACGAAATCGTACAGCATTTGTCGATCGATTTGCTAGGAATCGTGGCTGATGATGATGAAGTCATCAAAGCTTCCAACCATGGTGAACCGATTGCGATGGACCCGAAAAACCGCGCTTCTATTGCCTATCGCAATATTGCCCGCCGCATCTTAGGTGAATCTGTTCCTTTACAGGTGCTTGAAGAGCAAAACAAAGGAATGATGGCTAAGATTAAGTCATTTTTCGGAGTAAGATCTTAATGTGATAGAATCAAAGAGAAGAATCTGACAAAGCAAATGCTATGTCAGGTTTTTTTGTTTTTGCCTGCTTTGTTCTTGACTAAACCGAATATTTGCCATGGACAAGACATATGATGTACAAACCCAACGAATGCAAAGGATGATGGCAATGAGTCACAGAGCAGATGAAATCAGAAAACGATTAGAGAAAAGAAGAAAGCAGCTTTCCGGCTCAAAACGTTTCTCTACTCAGACAGTTTCTGAAAAGCAGAAACCTCCGTCCTGGGTGATGGTAACGGATCAGGAAAAACATGGAACAATCCCGGTCTACGAAGATAACATGCCAACATTCAACGGAAAACACCCATTGGTGAAAACAGATTCAATTATCCTGAAATGTCTTCTGTCGGCCTGCCTTGTTCTCGTTTCAGCTATAGCCTATAAAACAAACATTGGACCCGTCAGTCAGATTAAACCCGCCGTAGCCAAAACCTTTGAAACTGAATTTCAATTTGCCTCAGCAAGCCATTGGTTCGAAACCAAATTCGGAAATCCGCTTGCTTTCCTGGCTCCTGAACACAAAAATAAGGAACAGCAGATTGAAGTAGGCAAAGATCTGATCGCGCCTGCATCCGGGAAAGTACAGCAGGATTTTCAGGACAATGGGGAAGGAATTAAAGTCGAAACAAGCAGCGATAAGATTGATAGTGTAAAAGAAGGCTATGTGGTTGAAGTCAGCAAAGACAGCCAGACGGGACTGACGGTTAAGGTGCAGCATGCTGACAACACCTATAGTATTTATGGCGAGCTCAAAGATGTGGATGTTGCTTTATATGATTTTGTTGATAAAGGCAAAAAGCTCGGTTCGATTAAGCTTGATGATCATAATAAAGGGGTCTATTATTTTGCCATGAAAGACGGCGATAAATTTATTGATCCGATTCAGGTGATTTCATTTGAATAAATGGCTCGACCTTATCTTAAAGATCCATGTGCATCCTTTTCTTTGGATTATCGCGGCATTGGGCTTGCTCACAGGCCATATGAAAGCATTATTATGTCTGCTCCTGATTGTATTGATTCATGAGCTGGGGCATGCTGCTCTGGCCGTGTTTTTTTCTTGGAGAATCAAGCGTGTTTTTTTGCTGCCGTTTGGGGGAACGGTCGAAGTGGAAGAGCACGGGAATCGACCGTTAAAGGAAGAGTTTGCGGTTATTATTGCCGGCCCTCTTCAGCACATCTGGCTTCAGTTTGCCGCCTGGATGCTTGCAGAAGTCTCAGTGATTCATCAGCATACCTTTGAACTCTTCACCTTTTATAATCTTTCTATCTTATTTGTCAATTTACTGCCGATCTGGCCGCTGGATGGAGGAAAACTGTTATTTTTGTTGTTTTCCAAACAGCTGCCTTTTCAAAAGGCTCACCGGCTTAATCTAAAAACGTCGCTCTGCTTCTGCCTGTTGCTCGGGTGCTGGGTTTTATTCGTGATTCCTCTGCAAATCAGCGCATGGGTTTTGTTTGTCTTTCTGGCTGTTTCCTTGTTTGAGGAATATCGGCAAAGGCACTATACCCATGTGAGATTTCTCCTCGAAAGGTATTACGGAAAAAACAGGGAGCTTGAGAAACTTCTGCCGCTGACAGTAAAGGCGGAGGATAAAGTCTATCATGTGATGGCCGAGTTCAAACGTGGCTGTAAGCATCCGATTATTATAGAAAAATCAGGCCAAAAGCTCAGCCAGCTTGACGAGAATGAAGTGCTGCACGCTTACTTTGCCGATAAGCGGACGAATTCTTCCATGGAGGAACTGCTGCTGCCCTACTAAAACTGATTGACAAACGCCTTGTATTTTGGTATATTTTTTAATGTTATGGATGTAGCACCATTGCTACAACCGCTCAGTACAGGTGTTAAGAGCTTTTACAGCCCCCTGGTATCTGGCGAGTCTTAGTCTAATAGGAGGTGCAGAGAATGTACGCAATCATTAAAACAGGCGGTAAACAAATCAAAGTTGAAGAAGGCCAAACTGTTTACATCGAAAAACTTGCTGCTGAAGCAGGTGAAACAGTTACTTTTGAAGACGTTTTGTTTGTTGGCGGAGACAACGTGAAAGTCGGCAACCCTACAGTTGAAGGCGCAACAGTAACGGCTAAAGTTGAAAAACAAGGCCGCGCGAAAAAAATCACTGTTTTCAGATACAAACCAAAGAAAAACGTTCATAAAAAACAAGGTCATCGTCAGCCTTACACTAAAGTGACGATCGAAAAAATCAACGCGTAAGCATGATTCAGGCAACAATCAGAAGGTCTCATGATAAAGGCATATTGTCTTTTGAAATGACGGGCCATGCGAATTTTGCTGAACATGGACAAGATCTTGTTTGTGCCGGAGTGACAGCCGTTGTGTTTGGAGCCGTTAACGCGGTCATTGTGCTCGCGGGCTTCGAGCCGCTTCTTGATATAGGGGAGGACGGGGGTTATTTTTATTTTGAATTCCCTGAATCTCTTGATCCAGAGGCACGCCAAAAAGCTCAGCTGCTGATTGAAGGCATGATTGTTTCGCTGGAGACAATCGAACGGGATTACAAAGACAACTTGCGTGTGACCACAAACATAATATAGGAGGTGAGCTACATGCTTAGATTAGATCTTCAGTTTTTCGCTTCTAAAAAAGGAGTAGGTTCTACAAAGAACGGACGTGACTCTGAGGCTAAACGTTTAGGTGCTAAACGTGCTGACGGTCAATTCGTAACAGGCGGTTCTATCCTTTACCGTCAACGCGGAACAAAAATTTACCCAGGTGAAAACGTGGGCCGCGGCGGAGATGACACTCTATTTGCGAAAATCGACGGAACTGTTAAATTCGAACGTTTCGGCCGTGACCGCAAAAAAGTGAGCGTATATCCTGTAGCTCAATAATGATTCAAAAAACTCCGGTCGATGATGACTGGAGTTTTTTTTGCAATATGCGGAGTAAACACCTAGAATGAAATGCAGAGTATGTGCGAGCAGACCCCGCCAAGAATGAGAATAAACATCTCAAACCCACTGGATATGTTCCCCAAGCAGTAATACATAAAATGTTCTGCCTGGCTGCAAATCAACCAAAGCCAGAAAAAAGGAACATGATATTTCTGGGAAAAACAATTGTTTTTCTAACAAAGCCTTCTCTGTTATAATTCATAATACACACTTATACAGACTCCTAAATAAGAAATTAAATGATTGGGAGTGCGAAAATGAAGGATGTTTCAAAAAATCAAGAAGAAAATATAAGCGACGACACGGCATTAACAAACGAACTGATTCATCTGCTTGGCCATTCCCGGCATGATTGGATGAATAAGCTGCAGCTGATTAAAGGAAACTTAAGCTTGCAGAAGTATGACCGCGTCTTTGAAATGATTGAAGAAATGGTTATAGACGCAAAGCACGAATCAAAGCTCTCAAACCTGAAAACACCGCATTTGGCGTTTGATTTTCTTACGTTTAATTGGAAAACCCATTATATGACGCTTGAATATGAAGTTCTCGGAGAAATTAAGGATTTGTCGGCTTATGATCAAAAGCTGGCGAAACTGATGAGAAAGCTGTTTCATCTGTTTGATCAAGCAGTCAGCAGAGAGAGTGAAAATCATTTAACGGTTTCGCTTCAAACAGATCATCCTGACAGACAGCTGATTCTGTACCTTGATTTTCACGGCGCCTTTGCCGATCCATCTGCTTTTAATGATATTCGGCAGAATGGATATGAGGACATTGATATCATGCGTTTTGAAATCACGAGTCACGAATGTCTGATTGAAATTGGGTTGGACTAGCGGAGTTTTTAACGGTTTAGAACGGAGGACATTATGTTTGTAGATCAGGTCAAAGTATATGTAAAAGGCGGCGACGGCGGCAACGGTATGGTTGCGTTTCGCCGTGAAAAATATGTGCCGAAAGGCGGCCCTGCCGGCGGTGACGGAGGAAAGGGAGGAGACGTCGTTTTTGAAGTAGATGAAGGTCTCCGCACCCTGATGGATTTTAGATACAAAAAACACTTTAAAGCGATTCGCGGCGAGCATGGCATGTCCAAAAACCAGCACGGACGAAATGCTGATGATATGGTCATTAAAGTTCCGCCGGGCACCGTTGTGACAGACGATGATACGAAACAGGTCATCGCTGATTTAACAGAGCACGGACAGCGGGCTGTCATTGCAAGAGGCGGAAGAGGCGGAAGAGGAAATAGCCGCTTTGCTACACCGGCTAATCCCGCGCCTCAGCTTTCAGAAAACGGCGAGCCGGGAAAAGAACGCTACATTGTTCTTGAATTAAAAGTGCTTGCAGATGTCGGACTTGTCGGGTTCCCGAGTGTGGGAAAATCGACTTTGCTGTCTGTTGTCTCATCTGCAAAACCGAAAATTGCGGACTATCACTTTACAACGCTTGTCCCGAATCTCGGCATGGTTGAAACGGATGACGGACGCAGCTTTGTCATGGCTGATTTGCCAGGACTGATTGAAGGCGCACACCAAGGCGTCGGACTGGGCCACCAGTTTTTGCGCCATATTGAACGGACGAGGGTTATTGTTCACGTCATTGACATGTCGGGCTTAGAGGGCCGCGATCCGTATGAGGATTATCTTACGATTAACCAGGAGCTGAGCGAGTACAATCTGCGTCTCACTGAGCGTCCGCAAATTATCGTTGCAAATAAAATGGACATGCCGGAGGCTGCGGAAAATCTCGAAGCCTTTAAAGAAAAGCTGACGGATGATTATCCGGTATTCCCGATCAGTGCGGTGACAAGAGAAGGTCTGCGTGAGCTTCTGTTTGAGGTTGCCAATCAGCTTGAGAACACACCGGAATTCCCGCTGTATGACGAGGAAGAGCTTACACAAAACCGTGTCATGTACACGATGGAAAATGAAGAAGTGCCATTTAACATTACACGCGATCCAGACGGTGTATTTGTGCTTTCAGGAGACAGCCTTGAGCGGTTATTCAAGATGACTGATTTCTCACGTGATGAATCGGTTAAACGGTTTGCAAGACAGATGCGCGGAATGGGTGTTGATGAAGCACTCAGAGAACGCGGAGCCAAGGATGGAGATATAATCAGGCTTCTGGAATTTGAATTTGAATTTATTGATTAATGAATGTTGGCTGAAAAGAGAGCCTGGTGTCAGGCTCTCTATTTTAAAGGGGGGATGCAAATGAAAGAGGAGACATTTTATCTTGTCCGTGAAGATGTATTGCCCGATGCAATGAGAAAAACATTGGAAGTCAAAAAGCTGCTTGATCGAAAAAAAGCAGATTCAGTAGCAGATGCCGTTCAAAAGGTCGATTTAAGCAGAAGTGCGTTTTATAAATACAGGGATGCTGTTTTTCCATTCTACACCATGGTAAAAGAACAAATTATCACACTTTTCTTTCATTTAGAGGATAGGTCAGGTGCGTTATCTCAGCTTCTTCAGGCGGTAGCTGATTCTGGAAGCAACGTTCTTTCCATTCACCAGACCATTCCGCTTCAAGGCAGAGCAAATGTGACACTGTCTATCAGTACGTCGGCAATGGAAGAAGACATTCATACATTAATGAATAAGCTCAGGAAGTTTGATTTTGTAGAAAAGGTTGAAATATTAGGTTCAGGTGCATAAGGGAGAGAAAATCGTCATGAAAGTCGGTTATTTAGGTCCAGTAGCTACATTTACACATCTAGCAGTCAGTTCTTGTTTTCAAAACGGCGCTGAACATGTTGCTTACCGCACCATTCCGGAGTGTATAGATGCAGCCGTTGCAGGCGAAGTTGATTTTGCTTTTGTTCCTTTGGAAAATGCATTAGAAGGATCTGTTAATCTAACAATAGACTATTTAATACATGAACAGCCCTTGCCAATCGTGGGTGAAATGACGTTGCCGATTCATCAGCACTTGCTCGTCCATCCCTCTAGAGAGAATGCATGGAAAGAGCTCGACAAAATTTACTCGCATTCACACGCGATTGCGCAATGCCATAAATTTCTCCATCGACATTTTCCTTCCGTTCCATATGAATACGCCAATTCTACCGGGGCGGCAGCAAAGTTTGTCAGTGACCATCCCGAGCTGAATATCGGGGTCATTGCCAATGATATGGCAGCTTCTACATACGAATTAAAAATCGTGAAACGGGATATACAGGATTATAGGGACAATCATACAAGATTTGTTATTCTATCTCCTGATGAAAACATATCTTTTGAAGTGAATTCAAAATTGAGCTCTAGGCCCAAAACGACCTTAATGGTCATGCTGCCGCAAGATGATCAGTCCGGGGCGCTGCATAGAGTGCTGTCTGCATTTTCTTGGAGAAATTTAAACCTGTCAAAAATTGAGTCACGTCCGACTAAAACCGGATTAGGCCATTATTTCTTTATTATTGATATTGAGAAATCGTTTGATGATGTATTGATTCCAGGGGCCATGCAGGAGCTTGAAGCGCTCGGCTGCAAAGTGAGGCTTCTGGGTGCATACCAGTCTTACCAATTATAAAAAAAGCCCACTAGAGGGCTTTTTTTAGTCTTTAATTAAAATGCCGGCTTCTTCAAGTGCTTGGCAGGCTTGATCGATGCGATGTTCATCAGGTGCTGTCAGTGTATGCAGGTGCACGCCGTCGGTCAGCTGTGATAAGTAGGCAGCATTCGTAGAATTGATTTTTTTGATGAAATGGCTAACTTCCTTCCGGGTGCCTACTTGGATGGCTGCAGTTAAATCTCCGTATACGGGATGCTCGATTTTTACGTCTATTACTGTAACGCCTTCGTCGACGATGAGCTGCAGTTCCTCTTCTGTCCGTTCAGGACCGTGCATACATGCTATGATTCTTTCTGCCTGCTGGTGCTGCTGAGCGGCTGCATCCATGTATACATATCCTTGGCTTGTGGCGATAATCGGTACATTTTTCGCTTTCAAGAGGGATATATCCTGTACAATAACCTGTCTTGAAACGTTCGCTTTTTTTGCGAGTTCTCCTCCTGTCAGCGGTGATTTAGATTCCTTCAGCCACAGAAGAAGCTGGTCACGCCTGTTGGCGCCCATTAGCTTTAATTCTTCGGTCAATATCAAATTCTCCTTTCTTTTGTTCCCAAAGCACTGTAAACGTATGTAATAACTGTTCCAGCTGTTCAGCTGTTGTATGCCTGCCAAAAGAGATGCGGATAAATTGCAGAGCTTCTTGTTCGGTTTTTCTTAATGCTTTCATTGTTTCAGACGGACCGTGGTAACCTGCAGAACAAGCGCTGCCGGTTGAAATGCAAATATTACTCCGATTACATTCTAACATAACATATTGTCCTTCAAATGAGTGAAAAAAACACCCTATAATATGCGGAAGACATTCTGCTTGCGAAGTGTCTGCCGCAAGGGTTACAGGGAGAGACCGAATACGGATTTGGTCTAGAAAGTATGTTCTTAATGCCTCATTGCGGGATATCTGTTTTTCCATTTCGCTTACGATCAATTCTGCAGCGGCAGTGAAGGCACCGATCCCGGGAACATTTACGGTGCCGGCTCTGAATCCGTATTCGTGAGTAGTCAGAGGATAAACGGGTTTCCAAGGGACATCCGGTCGGATATAGACCGCCCCTACTCCTTTAGGACCGTGGATTTTATGGCTGGACATTGAGAGTGCATCTACTCCCAGATTTTTTGTATTGATCGGGATCTTTCCAAACGTTTGAACAGCGTCGCAATGAAGAAGAATCCCCTTATTATGCAGGTATGAAGACAGGCGTTGAATGGGCTGAATGATCCCGGTTTCAGAATTTGCATGCTGAATAGATACAAGGCCTGTTTCCGGCCGGATATGGGCTAGTAATATTTCCTCGGTAATAAGCCCGTATTCATTCGGTTCAATGACTGTTACATCATATCCCTGCTGTTCCAAAAAAGCAGCACAATTATGAATGGACTGATGCTCCATGGCAGTCGTAATAAAATGTCTTTTCGTTTTTGGCAGACCGTTTAGCAATGATTGAATGGCCAGAAAGTTGGATTCAGTGCCGCCGCTTGTAAAATAGATGCCGCTTGCTTCTCCGCCAATGATGTTGGCGATTTTTTTACGGCAGTACTCCAGTATGTGCTTTGCTTTTCCTCCTGCATCATGCAGGCTGCTGGCATTTCCGTACACATCCATACTAAGCTTCTGATATACGGTAAGGGCTTCCTCACAAATAGGCGTTGTCGCTGCATAATCTAAATAAATCATCCGGTCTTCCTCCATCCGTTCTCCATAAAAAACTCTTGAGTTTATTTTATCCTTGTGTAAATATAGGTGTCAAGACAGGTGTAAATAACAGGAGGATGGCATATGTCTAAAAAGACGATTGCAGTCATCGGTTCAGGGGCGGCGGCACTTTCCTTAGCTGCAGCTTTCCCGCCATCATACGAAGTGACTGTTATCACAAAAAAAAGCGTCAAAAACAGCAATTCTGTCTATGCACAAGGCGGGATTGCTGCGGCCTATGCAAAAGATGACTCGATTGAAGCCCATCTGGAGGATACGTTATACGCAGGGTGCGGCCATAATAATCTAGCTATTGCAGCAGACGTTTTACATGATGGAAAAATGATGGTTCAAAGCCTATTGGAGCGTGGATTTCCATTCGACCGCAATGAACGAGGCGGTGTTTGTCTTGGAAGAGAAGCGGCCCACTCATACAACCGCATATTTCATGCAGGCGGAGACGCAACAGGCAGGCTGCTTATCGATTATTTGCTCAAAGGGATCAACAGCAAAATCAAGTTAATCGAGAATGAAATGGCAGCAGATTTGCTTATAGAGGACGGACGATGTATCGGCGTCATGACAAAAGACAGCAAAGGGCGGCTCAAGGTAAGGCACGCAGACGAAGTTGTGCTGGCTGCCGGCGGCTGTGGAAACCTGTTTCTTCACCATACGAATGATCCTACTGTCACAGGTGACGGTCTTTCTCTGGCTTTCCGGGCCGGGGCGGAATTAACGGATTTGGAGTTTACTCAATTTCACCCGACACTGCTTGTGAAAAATGGTGTTTCCTACGGGCTTGTTTCAGAAGCTGTCAGAGGGGAAGGCGGATGTTTAGTAGACGAAAACGGCCGCAGGATTATGGCTGAACGGCATCCCTTAGGTGACCTGGCTCCAAGAGATATTGTCTCACGGGTTATTCACGAAGAAATGGCAAAAGGAAATCGCGTTTATATAGACTTCAGTGCGATTTCTGATTTTGAGACACGTTTCCCTACCATCACCGCCATTTGTGAAAAAGCAGGGGTTGATATTCACAGCGGAAAAATTCCTGTTGCTCCGGGAATGCATTTCTTAATGGGAGGTGTTTCAGTTAATCGCTGGGGAGAAACGACAGTGCCGGGGCTTTATGCGATTGGCGAGACAGCATGTTCCGGTTTACATGGAGCAAACAGGCTTGCAAGCAATTCTTTATTGGAAGCGCTGGTATTTGGAAAAAGGGCAGCAGAGCATATTATCCAAAAACCGGTTTATAACAGGCAATATCAATCAAGGCTAGAAACCAGTGTCGTCTACGAGGTGCCGGATATAGAGATGCATGAACTGCAAAGCAAAATGACAAGCCACATGTCTATTCTGCGGGAACAAAGCAGTTTGATTGAGCTTAGCATCTGGCTTCATATGCTGCCTTTTCAGGAAGTAAATGTGAAGGATATCACAATTCGGCAGATGGAGCTTTCTCATCTATGGCAAACTGCAAAGCTGATGACGTTTTCTGCGCTTTTGCGGGAGGAAAGCAGAGGGGCTCACTTCCGCACCGATTTTCCTCATGCTGAGGTGAGCTGGCAAGGAAGACAAATTGTCCATACAAAAAAAGGAACGAAGATCAGAAAAAACGGGGGGATTTGGAACAATGAATCATTTACAGCTGAAAAAATTACTGAATCACTTTTTTCTTGAGGATATTGGGACAGGGGATCTTACATCGCAGTCTATTTTTGGAGTACAGAGCTGTGAAGCGGAGATTGTTGCAAAGTCAGAGGGTATCTTTGCAGGAGCAGCGATCATAAAAGAAGGCTTTTCGTTATTGGACGAAAGTGTTCGAACCATATTACGCAAATCAGATGGGGACATGTTGCATAAAGGTGAAGTGATTGCCGAGTTACAAGGTCCCGCAGCTGCGCTCCTTTCAGGAGAGCGGGTCGTATTAAATCTTATTCAGAGACTGTCAGGAATTGCGACAATGACAAGAGAGGCTGTTCGTTGTCTGGATGATGAACAGATTAAAATTTGTGACACGAGAAAAACAACACCGGGGCTCAGAATGCTGGAGAAATATGCTGTCAGAGCCGGCGGCGGGTATAATCATCGATTCGGTTTGTATGACGGCATCATGATTAAAGATAATCATATCGCAGCATGCGGTTCTATTTTAGAGGCGTGCAAAAAAGCCCGTCAGGCCGCAGGGCACATGGTAAATATCGAGGTGGAAATTGAAACGGAGGAACAGCTGCGGGAAGCAATTGCAGCTGGCGCGGATGTTATTATGTTTGACAACTGTCCGCCTGATACGGTCCGTCATTTTGCAAAGCTCACACCGGATCATATAAAAACTGAAGCCTCCGGCGGGATTACGTTAGAATCTTTGCCTGCTTTTAAAGGGACGGGTGTGAATTATATTTCATTAGGATTTCTGACTCATTCCGTCAAAAGTTTAGATATCAGCATGGATGTTACGTTATCAAATGAATCTGTGGAGGAATGCCGTTATGTCAATTCTTGATGTGATCAAACAATCGAATGATATGATGCCCGAAAGTTATAAAGAACTATCGAGAAAGGATATGGAAACGCGCGTTGCCGCCATTAAGAAAAAGTTCGGCAGCAGGCTCTTTATACCAGGCCATCATTATCAAAAGGATGAAGTGATACAATTTGCTGACCAAACAGGCGACTCCCTGCAATTGGCCCAAGTAGCGGAAAAAAACAAAGAAGCGGATTATATCGTATTTTGCGGCGTTCACTTTATGGCAGAAACCGCCGATATGCTGACAAGCGAGCAGCAAACGGTCGTCCTGCCAGATATGAGAGCTGGATGTTCTATGGCTGACATGGCTGACATGCAGCAGACCAATAGGGCATGGAAGAAGCTTCAGCATATATTTGGAGATACGATCATACCTTTAACTTATGTGAACTCCACTGCGGAGATCAAGGCATTCGTCGGAAAGCATGGCGGAGCAACTGTGACTTCTTCGAATGCGAAAAAAGTGCTTGAATGGGCGTTTACACAGAAAAAAAGAATTTTATTTTTGCCTGATCAGCATTTAGGGAGAAATACGGCTTATGATCTGGGCATTGCGCTTGAAGATATGGCTGTGTGGGACCCGATGAAAGATGAATTAGTAGCTGAATCCGGGCATACGAATGTGAAAGTGATTTTGTGGAAAGGGCATTGCTCTGTTCACGAGAAATTCACCACTAAAAATATCCATGATATGAGAGAGCGAGACCCCGACATTCAGATCATTGTGCACCCGGAATGCTCACACGAAGTCGTGACACTAAGCGATGATAACGGATCAACGAAATATATTATCGACACAATCAACCAGGCTCCGGCGGGAAGCAAGTGGGCAATCGGGACAGAAATGAATCTTGTTCAGCGGATCATTCACGAGCATACAGATAAACAAATTGAATCACTCAACCCTGACATGTGCCCTTGCCTGACAATGAACCGAATTGATTTGCCGCATTTGTTGTGGTCGTTGGAACAAATTGAAAAAGGAGAACCTTCAGGCGTCATCAAGGTGCCAAAAGCCATTCAGGAAGATGCACTCCTTGCCCTGAATCGAATGCTTTCGATCACGTAGATCAGAAATATTTTCCCTTCCTGTACTCATAACTTCTTTTGTTCAGTCATATGTTGTGAAGAAACATATTGTAATCACAGCTGAACTGTTCACGTTTTGCATAGGAGGGGAAAACGTTGAAAATCCATATCGTTCAAAAAGGCGATTCGCTCTGGAAAATAGCTGAAAAGTACGGAGTCGATGTTGAGGAAGTGAAAAAACTCAATACACAGCTTAGCAATCCAGACTTAATCATGCCTGGAATGAAAATAAAAGTGCCGTCAGAAGGAGTCCCGGTCAGAAAAGAGCCAAAAGCGGGCAAAAGTCCTGCGGCCGGGAGTGTGAAGCAAGAACATCCGTATGCGAAAGAGAAGCCTAAATCCGTTGTCGATGTAGAAGACACAAAGCCGAAAGAAAAGAAGTCCATGCCGTATGTCCCGCCGATGCCTAATTTGCAGGAAAATGTGTACCCTGAAGCTGATGTGAACGATTATTATGATATGAAACAGCTTTTCCAGCCTTGGTCGCCTCCTAAACCGGAGGAGCCGAAAAAACATCATGACGGAAATATGGATCATATGTATCATATGCAAGACCAATTTCCACAACAGGAGGCTATGAGTAATATGGAAAATGCAAATTATCCGAATATGCCTAATATGCCAAAGGCGCCAGAGGTAGGCGGTGTAGAAGAAGAAAACGTTCATCACACAGTTCCGAATATGCCGGCTGTTCAGCCTTATTATCATTATCCGGCTCATTTCGTACCGTGTCCGGTGCCTGTTTCGCCAATTCTTCCAGGATCAGGGTTATGCTATCCGTACTATCCGGCACAAGCTTATCCAATGCATCCGATGCATGGATACCAGCCAGGCTTTGTATCGCCTCAGTATGACCCGGGTTATGAAAACCAGCATCATGAAAACAGCCATCATGGACATTACGGTTCATACGGTGCGCCGCAATACGCATCTCCGGCTTATGGATCTCCGTATGGACATATGCCGTATGGCCCTTATTACGGCACTCCCCAAGTAATGGGAGCATACCAGCCTGCTGCGGCTCATGGTTACATGCCATACAAAGATCATGACGACTGCGGCTGTGACGGTGATCATCAGCCATATTTCTCTGCGCCTGGCCATTCGGGAATGGGAGCTTATGGAAGCCCTAATATGCCATATGGCACAGCTAACCCAAATCCAAACCCATATTCGGCAGGAGTTTCTATGCCAATGACGAACCAGCCTTCTGTAAACCAAATGTTTGGCCGGCCAGAAGAAGAAAATGAGTGATCGTTCGGAACGATGTAAATCGTTCCTTTTTTTGTTTTCAAACAGATCACTGCCAAATGGAGAGAACTGACACGCTTAACATGCCCCCCATACGCACATGATAAAAGCGAGCAAACATGCTCAATTCGTCCACGGGGGGTTTTTCCATTGGGTAAAAAAATGACGATCGCTAGCCTGATTCTAATGACAGCCGGCTTAACAGCATGCGGAGCAAACGATAATGCTATGAATGATACGCGCAATAACGGCAATACCCGTCCAATCGGATATTATACAAATGAAAATGACGCCGATAGACAGGGAGACGGAATCGACCACGATGGTCCTGTTTCTGAATTAATGGAGGATCAGAACGACGGTAATCGAAACACCACGAATGTAAATAACCGTGACCGTGTTACCGCTGACGATCGTGTTCCTTTGGCAACTGACGGAACATATAACAACACGAATAACCGAAACATGAATCGGAATGCAGCGAACAACGGGTATGACAACCAAGAAAACAGAAGACTGGCTGCAAAAATTGCCAACCGTGTGAAACAAGTGAAAAACGTCAATGACACACAAGTTATGGTTTCGGATGACCGAGTAGTTATCGCAGTCAAAAGCCACAGAGAGTTCACAAAGTCTGACAGAGATAATGTCGTAAAAGCAGCGCGCAACTATGCAAATGGCCGTGACGTCCAAGTATCAACAGATAAAGGGCTGTTCAGAAAACTTCATAAAATGAACAACCGCTAGGAAGGAAGGGCTGCCGGAAATGATATTCGGCAGCCTTTTTCTTTGCATCAGCGAACAATTCCCATTAAAGTGTACATAGAAAATGTAAAAGAAGGTGAAAACATGGCAGGCCATTCCAAGTGGAAAAACATTCAAAAAAGAAAAAATGCACAGGATGCAAAGCGCGGGAAAATATTTATGAAGCTGGCAAAAGAAATCTATGTGGCAGCGAAAGAAGGCGGAGCGGATCCAGAAGCAAATTCAGCATTGCGTCTTGTCATCGAAAAAGCAAAAGGCGCCAATATGCCGAATGAAAATATAGATCGGGCCATTAAAAAAGCTGCGGGAGGCCAAGACGGAAGCAGCTATGAAGAAATCACCTATGAAGGCTACGGCCCTTCAGGGATTGCCGTCATGGTTGAATGCGTAACAGATAATAAAAACCGAACGGCGTCAAATGTGCGGACAGCCTTTAATAAAAATGGCGGAAGTCTGGGAGAAAGCGGATGTGTAGCCTTTTTATTTGAACGAAAGGGGTTCATTACGATAGACCGTACTGAACGGCAAATAGAAGAAGATGAGCTCATGCTTGATGTGCTTGAAGCAGGAGGAGAAGAGCTGCGAATTGAAGAAGACCTATATGAGGTTTTCACAGAGCCTGAGCATTTTGAAGAGGTGAAAACAGCCCTCGAATCGAAATATCTAATTTCTTCGGCGGAGGTGACCATGCTTCCCAATACCTATGCAGAAGCCGATGATCAGGCTGTTGAGAAGCTGGAAACATTAATAGACGTCCTTGAAGATGACGATGATGTTCAAGAAGTGTATACAAACTATCGTTCATAAAAAACCGGCACGATTTCATATCGGGCCGGTTTAAGTATGTTCAGGAGACACGTTCACTTTCATGAGTGTATTCTTTCTCCCAGAAATCAGCGTTTTTGATACCCAGCGCTTTTGGATCAAAGACCGGGTCTAAGCCCTGCTTCTTTTGGCGCTCATAATCCTTTAAAGCAAGAAGCGCCGGCTTGGCAAGCAGCACAATGGCAATGACGTTCAGCCATACCATAATGCCAAGCCCTGCATCCCCTAATGCCCAAGCAAGTGAAGCTGTTTTCACAGTACCATAGAACGTGGCGGCTAAAATAATCAGTTTTAAGCCAAGCATTGCCCATTTGCTTTCTCTGCCTCGTGCTAAATAGGCGATATTTGTTTCTGCGATGTAGTAATACGCCATAATTGTTGTAAAAGCGAAGAAGAATAAAGCGATGGCAACAAAGCCTGCACCGAATCCGGGAAGAACACTGTCAATTGCCGCTTGTGTGAAACCAGGTCCTGCTTCTACGCCTTTAAGCTGGTGAACGATAAAGGAACCATCTGCAGCCTGGGTATTGTACATGCCGGTAAACAAGATCATGAAAGCTGTAGCGGAACATACAAACAAGGTGTCAATATAAACAGAAAATGCCTGAACCAGTCCCTGCTTGACCGGATGAGAAACCTCTGCAGCAGCTGCCGGATGCGGGCCTGTTCCCTGGCCGGCTTCGTTTGAGTAAATGCCACGTTTAACGCCCCAGGAAATCGCCATGCCGATCAAGCCGCCAAAAGCGGAATCCAATGCAAAAGCACTTTTGAATATTAATGAGATCACAGCGGGCAATTCAGACACATTCATGACAATAATAATCAAAGACAGCAGGATATATCCAATGGCCATAAATGGAACAATCATTTGCGCCGCATTGGCAATTCGTTTGACGCCGCCAAAAATAATAAACCCTAATAATAAAACCAGACCACACCCTGTGACGAAAGGAGAGATGCCGAATGCATTTTGGATCCCAGCCGCAATGGAGTTGGACTGTACGCCCGGCATTAGAAAGGCCATTGCAATAAGGGCAGCAGCGGCAAATAAGACGGCAAACCACTTAATGCCTAAGCCTTTTTCTATATAATAAGCAGGACCGCCCCGATATTGACCGTCTTGTTTCACTTTGTAAATTTGAGCAAGCGTTGATTCTACAAAGGCACTCGCCGCCCCGATAAAGGCAATCGCCCACATCCAGAACACTGCACCGGGTCCGCCGAATGCAATTGCTGTCGCCACTCCCGCGATGTTTCCTGTGCCCACACGGCCGGACAGCGCAATCGATAACGCTTGGAAAGATGAAACGCCGGCTTCAGAGCTCTTGCCTTTGAACATCTGAACAATCATTTCTTTTAAATGTCGGACTTGTAAAAAACGGGTCATAATTGAAAAGGCGAATCCAATTCCCAATAAAATATAAATGACGGGCGTACTCCATAAGACCGCATTCAAACTAGCAACAAAATCTGCCATCAAGCTTCCCCCTCACTTCAAATTCGAATACATGTATAAAAAGGATTTTGGTCTAATCGAACTATTTCTACAATCGATTTGTCACATTATATGACCTGCAATTATCAATAAGAAGAGGAAGGGAAAAAGAAAAAACGCGGCGTATCGACTACGCTGCGTTTTTCTACAGAGGCAAACTTATGGCAATTGTTATAAAATCCTTCAGCAACAAATAGCCTAGTTCAGTCAAAACGTATATAAAGGATAAAGCAATCACAAAATGATTGAAATGCTTTTCATCATTTGTTCCGTTCATCTTATTCATGTTTCATCACCTTACTGACGACTGCGGCGGTTCTTCACGGATCCAATGATCATCTTTTCGCCAATCATACGTTTCATCAGTATCAAGATGTAAAGTCTGATTGCCGATTTTCACTGTATTGTGATTGATCCACGTCACTGCTGGGCGGCTGTCCGGGTAATTCCAGTAGATTGTTCTCTTGACAAGTGTTTTTTCATTTACAAGTTCACCTCTGGCTGCATCTAAGCTCAAGGTGTTTTCGGATACATAAGTGTTTAACGTATAGCTGCCGTCCGGCGATTCAACCGATTGGACGAGATTGCCTTTCGGAACGTTTTTTAGTGAAAATAACATCCAATAGATGGCGCCGCCGAAGAAGACCAGCAGGGCAAACATAATAAGCGGGATGTTGCTGCATGTCTTAATGTGACTCTCTCCCTTTTTTTCTCTCATTTTACTATATATCGGATTCATATGATCTTTACATTTCTTTAAAATTACCTCAATAAAGCAATGATAAGATGAAATAAAGCCAGTAAAGGGTGGGGGGAGACAGAAATGGAAAAAACGTATTGTCATTCCGGCGAGAAGGACCCAGAAGCGGTCTACTTAACTGTGAGAGGCTATCGAATTAAGCTGTCGCCTGAACAAATGAAACTGATTTCTGCCGTCAGAAAGTAAAAAATACATGATAAAGGCAGCCGCTTGTGCGGCTGCCTTTTTGATTTAAGAATATTTTCTTTTCCGCTGTGCAAAATGCTTTTGAAACCAAACTTTCTTATATAAAAATGCGATGATCTCCAGCCAAAAACCCGGAATCTTTTTGGGGAATATCGGTTTTTTGTAGAGTGCATGATATGCGGATTTTAAGTCGTCCCACTGCGTGCATGTTTTTGTCTGCTCAAATCTCGCAACATCAATCACCCGCACCGCCCCGGTTTCTGTCAATATCAGATTCCGCAAATGAATATCTGACGGGTTCAGTCCGGCTGCCCGGGCGTCAGAAAGCGCTTCTTCAACCTGCTGAATCATGTCATCACTGATTGCAATGCCTTTCTTCAGACAGTTATAAAAGGTTTCACCTTTAATATATTCCATGAGAATAAATGAATCGCCAGTTTCGTAAATGTCAGGATAGAATGCGGACCCGGCTAATTTTTCATAGATCGCTGCTTCTTTGACTGCTGTCGCTTGATATTCCGGAAAAAATACTTTCAGCGCCATTTTTCGACCGCCTTCTGTTAAGGCAAACACATAGGCGCTTCTTCCCTTGCCGATTAGTGTTAATTCCTCGGATTTCTCTTTGACTTTATCAAATCTGCTGTTCTTGCGGTATATGACGGAATGGGCCAGTGCCTCTGCTTTTGTCAGCATTTCATTCACCTTCTTTGCTCTATTTTATGCAGCTGTTTATAGGAAAATCATAAACTGTTCAGGAAAAAGAGCCTAATTCTAGTGTATCTGGTCTTGAAGAAGAAGGCTACTTATAAGCATGAATTGTGATAAAAGAGACATAGAACGTTTAATTTCCATTCTTGAAAAGCGCTTACAAATGGGATAGTATTAATTTTAAATAAAGCGCTTTCGTGAATGATCAAGGGGGAAGAAGCCATGACAAAACAGATTGTGACAGGGATTATCGGTGCAGGCCGCATCGGCAAACTTCATGTTCAAAATATAAGCCGGATTCCTCACATGAAAATAAAAGCAGTCTCTGACATTCAGGCAAGCCGTATAAAAAGCTGGGCCGACAGTCATCAGATTGAATACATAACCTCTGATTATCGTGATTTATTACATGATCCTGATATTGATGCTATTTTGATTTGTTCTCCTACAGCCGTACATGCACAGATGATCAAAGAAGCAGCCGAGGCGAAAAAGCATATATTTTGTGAGAAGCCCGTTAGTTTCTCTCTGGACGAAACGAGTGAAGCGCTTGCGGCTGTCTGGAAACACGGGGTAACACTTCAAGTCGGATTTAACCGCCGCTTTGATCCTCATTTTAAGAAAATCAAAACGATTGTTGAAAATGGTGAAATCGGCACACCTCATTTATTAAAAATCACGTCCCGGGACCCAGAACCCCCGAATATAGATTATGTCCGTACGTCAGGCGGATTGTTTATGGATATGTCGATCCATGATTTTGATATGGCCAGATATATTATGGGAAGCGAAGTGACGGAAGTGTATGCCAAAGGGGCGGCTTTGGTGAATCCTTCTTTTGCGGAGCTGGGTGATATTGATACAGCTGTTATTACACTGACCTTTGAAAACGGTGCCATGGCTGTGATTGATAACAGCCGCCAAGCTGTGTACGGATATGACCAGCGGGTTGAGGTTTTCGGGACGAAAGGCTCTGCAGCGGCTGACAATAGCAGGCCGACGACGGTTGAGGTGTCAACAGCTGATTTTGTGATGAAGGATAAACCGCATTTCTTTTTCCTTGAACGCTATAAGGATGCATATGAGGAGGAGATTCTCCGTTTTGCAGAAGCGATCGGCACAAACCAGGAGACTCCCTGCACCGGTAATGACGGTTTACAGGCCGGAAGGATCGCCAGAGCAGCACAGCAATCGCTTGCTTTTGGCATGCCTGTCAGCATTGAGCACACTGAAAAAATCGCTTTTTAATCTAACAGGATTACAATTCAGCAAGCTTGGGTATATACTCCATTGATACTTTAAGTAGGCGGTGGAGAAAATGAATACAGTACATGCTAAAGGAAATGTTTTGAACAAAATCGGAATTCCTTCTCACATGGTTTGGGGTTATATTGGCGTTGTCATCTTTATGGTTGGAGATGGCCTCGAACAAGGCTGGCTGTCTCCTTTTCTCGTTGATCATGGTCTCAGTATGCAGCAATCCGCATCGTTATTTACCATGTACGGCATTGCTGTCACCATCTCAGCTTGGCTTTCAGGAACGTTTGTCCAAACTTGGGGGCCGAGAAAAACGATGACTGTCGGATTGCTTGCATTTATCCTCGGTTCGGCCGCTTTTATCGGCTGGGCGATTCCTCATATGTATTATCCAGCTCTCTTGGGCAGCTATGCTCTTAGAGGCTTGGGATATCCGCTGTTTGCATACTCTTTTCTCGTATGGGTATCATACAGCACCTCTCAAAATATTCTCGGAAAAGCCGTCGGCTGGTTTTGGTTTATGTTTACGTGCGGCCTTAACGTGCTCGGCCCGTTCTATTCCAGCTATGCAGTTCCGGCCTTTGGAGAAATCAATACGCTTTGGAGCGCTTTACTGTTTGTGGCGGCAGGCGGAATTCTTGCCTTATTTTTTAACAAAGATAAATTTATTCCGATACAAAAACAAGATCAGCCGAAATGGAAAGAATTGTCGAAGGCATTTACAATTATGTTTGAAAACCCTAAGGTAGGCATCGGCGGAGTGGTCAAGACGATTAATGCGATAGGACAATTTGGATTTGCCATCTTTCTTCCTACTTATTTAGCACGATACGGGTATTCGGTTTCGGAATGGCTGCAAATATGGGGGACGCTGTTTTTTGTGAATATTGTGTTTAATATCATTTTCGGTGCAGTCGGAGATAAACTTGGCTGGCGCAATACGGTCATGTGGTTTGGCGGTGTCGGATGCGGTATTTTTACGCTGGCGCTGTATTACACGCCTCAGCTGATCGGGCATCAGTATTGGGTGCTCATGATTATCGCCTGCTGCTATGGCGCGGCTTTAGCAGGCTACGTTCCATTAAGCGCGCTTTTGCCGACGCTTGCACCTGATAATAAAGGTGCTGCCATGTCAGTGTTGAATTTGGGATCTGGTTTATGTGCGTTTATCGCGCCGGGCATCGTGAGTCTTTTCATTGGGCCGCTCGGTGCAGGCGGCGTGATTTGGATCTTTGCGGCATTGTATTTTTTCAGTGCCTTTCTGACGCGATTCTTGACAATTTCTGAGCAAAGCACAGATGTGTATACGGAGGAACGGTTTGTCAGTGAAAATGTGCAGACAAATTTTGATAAAACGGTTAAGCAGTAGCCTCTTTGGTCAAACTAATCATAAACGTGTGCAAAGAGGTGTAGAGGGTGAAACGATTCAGCACGGCGTATCTTTTGCTGGGCATTCTTTGCTCAGCGGCAGTATTTTTAATAGGAGCTCCTTCCCGCGCACTTGGCGCGGAAGTGGAGCACTATGAGCCGCTGCAGGTGCATGTGCAGCTTGAAAAGGTGTATTTGGACGGCGATGTCAGCATTGAGCATAAGCATGAAAAAGTGTTTTCTATGGATGATTTTTGGGCAGCTTATGCCGGATGGACGCTTGTGGAACAAAAAAAGGGATATGTGCTCTTCCGGAAGCAAATGGACGATATTTCTCCGCTCAGCAAGGTCAACGGGTATATCGGTGTATCGGATAATGGAGTGATTTCCACTTTTCATGGGCGGCCTGAGCCAGCTTCCGAACCAATTCAGTCTTTTTTTCAAATTGATTTAGAAAGGCTGGAAAGCCATATGCAAAAAAATCTGCTGAAAGGCATTCCATTTCGGACAAAAGCGGAGTTTGAGGATGTCATCGAACATATGAAGACATACAGCGGGTAGCGTCCGCTGATTGAAGACATGTATTCATGTCTTTTTTTTCGTGAAAGAATGAGAGAGAAGCGAACATATGTTAACTTTTCTATAAGACTTTGGCTGTTTTTATGGTACAATGAAGAACAGTCAAAGAGGTGAATTTGCGTGATTGAATTTGTTAAAGGGACGATTGATTATGTATCTCCCCAATATATTGTCATAGAGAACGGCGGCATCGGCTATCAGATTTTCACGCCGAATCCGTTTATATATAAGGAGAGAAGCCAAGAAACGATTTTTACATACCATCATATCAGAGAGGATGCTTTTTCGCTTTACGGTTTTTCAACAAGAGAGGAGAAGGCGCTCTTTACAAAGCTGTTAAACGTGACCGGAATTGGCCCGAAAGGAGCACTTGCCATCTTGGGCTCGGGTGATCCCGGAGCGGTCATCCAAGCAATTGAAAATGAGGATGAAGCTTTTTTGGTCAAGTTTCCTGGAGTAGGAAAGAAAACCGCACGCCAGATTATTCTAGATTTAAAAGGAAAGCTAGCAGATGTTGTGCCTGAAATGATTGAAAATCTGTTTAATCATGAAGAAAGGCTTGAAAAGCAAACAGCGGAAACGGCTCTTGAAGAAGCACTTGAAGCCCTCAGGGTTCTCGGATATGCTGAAAAAGAAATCAAAAAGGTGCTTCCTCACCTTAAAGAAGAAATTGGGCTGACAACAGACCAATATGTGAAAAAAGCATTACAAAAACTATTAAAGTAAGGTGATGTTCATGGATGAACGGCTCGTCTCAAGTGAAGCAGACAACCATGAATCAGTGATAGAGCAAAGCCTGAGGCCGCAAAATCTGGCACAGTATATCGGGCAGCATAAGGTAAAAGAAAATTTGCGCGTGTTTATAGATGCGGCGAAAATGAGACAGGAGACGCTGGATCATGTTCTTCTGTACGGGCCGCCCGGACTCGGAAAAACAACGCTTGCTTCGATTGTTGCTAATGAAATGGGAGTGGAATTGCGGACGACATCAGGGCCTGCGATTGAAAGGCCTGGTGATTTGGCTGCTATATTAACGGCGCTGGAACCGGGAGATGTATTATTTATTGATGAAATACATAGGCTGCACAGATCGATCGAAGAGGTGCTTTATCCTGCAATGGAAGACTTTTGCCTGGACATTGTGATTGGCAAAGGCCCATCTGCCCGCTCGGTCCGGCTCGACCTTCCGCCTTTTACGCTGGTGGGAGCCACGACGAGGGTGGGGCTTTTGACGGCTCCTTTAAGAGACAGATTCGGCGTCATGTCTCGCCTTGAGTACTATACACAAGAAGAACTGGCGGATATTGTCACAAGAACCGCTGATGTATTCGAGGTTGAGATTGATAAACCGTCGGCTCTTGAAATTGCAAGAAGATCGAGAGGGACGCCCCGCGTGGCGAACCGCCTGCTGAGAAGGGTGCGCGATTTCGCCCAAGTGCTGGGTGACAGCAGGATTACGGAAGACATTTCTCAGAATGCGCTGGAGCGGCTTCAGGTTGACCGCCTCGGTTTGGATCATATTGATCATAAGCTGCTGATGGGCATGATCGAAAAATTCAACGGCGGCCCAGTAGGCCTTGATACGATTTCAGCTACCATCGGCGAGGAATCGCATACGATTGAAGACGTATATGAACCATATCTGCTGCAAATTGGATTTATACAAAGAACGCCGCGTGGAAGGATCGTGACACCGGCCGTTTATCATCATTTCCAAATGGAGGCTCCCCGATATGACTGAATTTCCTAAGATCATTATGATTCTTGGTGCTGTTTTGCTTATTATCGGAGCAGTTTTGCATTTTGTCGGCAAGATGCCGGGAGATATTTTTGTAAAAAAAGGAAATGTCACGTTTTTCTTCCCGGTTGTCACTTGTATTATTATAAGTGTGGTATTATCAATTTTGCTCAATCTTTTTGGCAGAATGAAATAACAAAAGACTAGAATAAAGGTGAAATCATCATGAAAGTCGATTTATTTGATTTTGAACTACCAGAACGTTTAATTGCACAAGTACCGTTGGAGCAGCGTGATGCTTCAAGGCTGATGGTGCTCGATAAACATACAGGAGAGCTTACTGACAGCTCGTTTAAACACATTATCAGCTTCTTTAACGAAGGCGATTGTCTAGTCCTGAACAATACCCGGGTGCTGCCTGCGCGGTTATTCGGCACAAAAGAGGATACCGGCGCGAAAGTGGAACTTCTTTTGCTGAAACAGGAAACCGGTGATAAATGGGAAACACTTGCCAAACCGGCGAAACGGGTGAAAAAAGGAACTGTTGTCACATTTGGAGACGGAAGATTGAAGGCAATCTGCACGGAAGAGCTTGAGCACGGCGGCAGAAAGATGGAATTTCAATATGACGGTATTTTCTACGAGGTGCTTGAATCCCTTGGAGAGATGCCGCTCCCTCCATATATCAAAGAACAGCTTGATGACAAAGAGCGCTACCAGACAGTGTATTCAAAAGAAATCGGCTCTGCTGCTGCGCCTACAGCTGGCCTTCACTTCACGGAAGAAATCTTACAGCAGCTGAAAGACAAAGGCGTGCAAATTGAGTTCATCACACTCCACGTAGGCCTTGGAACGTTTCGCCCTGTGAGTGCCGATGAAGTGGAAGAGCATAATATGCATGCAGAGTTTTATCAAATGTCAGAAGAAACGGCTGCAGCCTTAAACAAAGTAAGAGAAAATGGCGGCAGAATCATTTCTGTCGGCACGACCTCGACACGCACGCTTGAGACGATTGCCGGGGAACATGACGGGCAATTTAAAGCATCAAGCGGCTGGACATCTATTTTTATTTATCCGGGCTATGAATTTAAAGCCATTGACGGAATGATTACAAACTTCCATTTGCCGAAATCGTCATTGATTATGCTGGTAAGCGCGCTTGCTGGAAGAGAAAACATTCTGCGTGCCTATAACCATGCAGTGGAAGAGGAATACCGTTTCTTCAGCTTCGGAGACGCGATGCTGATTATATAATTTGAGAACAGGAGGCCTCATCAAAAGTGGCTGAACAACCAATACGCTATGAATTTATAAAAGAATGCAAACAAACAGGAGCGCGGCTGGGCAAAGTGCATACTCCTCACGGCTCCTTTGAAACGCCGGTTTTTATGCCGGTCGGCACACTGGCGACAGTCAAAACAATGTCGCCTGAAGAGCTGAAAGCAATGGATGCAGGCATCATTTTGAGCAACACTTATCATCTATGGCTTCGTCCGGGCCAAGACATTGTCAAAGAAGCGGGCGGGCTCCATAAATTTATGAACTGGGACCGCGCAATTTTAACAGATTCAGGCGGTTTTCAGGTCTTTTCTTTAAGCAAGTTTCGTAATATAGAGGAAGAGGGTGTCCATTTCCGCAATCATCTAAATGGAGACAAGCTGTTTTTATCTCCGGAAAAAGCGATGGAGATCCAAAACGCACTCGGCTCTGATATTATGATGGCGTTTGACGAATGCCCGCCATACCCGGCGGAGTACGACTACATGAAGAGGTCAGTTGAACGGACAAGCCGTTGGGCGGAACGCTGCCTGAATGCCCACAATCGTCAGGATGAACAAGGGCTGTTTGGTATTGTACAAGGCGGAGAATATGAAGATCTGCGGACACAAAGTGCGAAGGACTTGATTTCCCTTGATTTTCCGGGATATGCTATAGGCGGATTGTCTGTAGGTGAACCGAAGGATGTCATGAACCGTGTACTCGAATTTACAACACCGCTCTTGCCGAAGGATAAACCGAGATATCTGATGGGAGTAGGTTCTCCGGACGCACTGATCGACGGAGCGATCCGAGGGGTCGACATGTTTGACTGTGTGCTGCCTACACGGATTGCAAGAAACGGCACAGTGTTTACTGCTGAAGGACGACTCAATATGAAAAATGCGAAATTTGAAAGAGACTTCCGTCCGATTGATGAAGAGTGTGATTGCTATACATGTAAAAACTACACTCGCGCGTACATTAGGCACTTGATTCGCTGCAATGAAACATTCGGCCTTCGATTAACAACTTACCATAACCTTCATTTTCTGTTACACTTAATGGAGCAGGTAAGACAGGCTATTCGCGAGGATCGTCTAGGTGATTTCAGAGAAGAGTTCTTTGAGCGTTACGGCTATAACAAGCCAAATGCGAAAAGCTTCTAAATAAAACATAACAGGCTTACAGAAAGGGGTGAAAATGATGACTGGCACTTTAGGTACATTGGTTCCTATTATTTTAATGTTTGCGGTCCTTTACTTCTTGCTGATTCGTCCTCAGCAAAAGCAGCAAAAGGCTGTACGCCAAATGCAGGAGGAACTGAAAAAAGGCGATTCAGTAGTGACAATCGGGGGATTGCACGGTACTGTTGACTCTATCGACGAAAGCAAAGTCGTAATTAAGACTGGTGATAACACACGTCTTACGTTCGACCGCCGCGCGATCAGAGAAGTTTCTGCTGCTGAATAACAGCAGGAGCTATACATAGCAAACAAAAAAGAGCGGGCGAGTGAGCCCGCTCTTTTTTATGTGGAAGACCTGTTTCCCCTCATGTTCACGCCGAAAACCCCGCCCAGCATGCACACCCCTAAAAATCCCAGATGGAAGATCAGCTGTTCTGCTGTAAATGTCTTTCCGAATCCTAAATACTGAAACAATAAGATAATCAGAGAAAAACTTAAGGCAGTCAATGCTCCAATCATCCAGCCTCTTTCCTTGCCTTTCCCGCCTGAAATGAACCCGCCGATAAATAAAGAGAGAAATGAGATAGCTGTGATCAGCCAGTTAAATGATGATTCTTCCAGCGAGGTTGCGGTCAATAAAAGTGAAACCGCCAAACTTGTCAGGAGCATGGCTGAAAATATGGCGATTAAGCCGTAAAGAATGCCTTTTCCAACTTGTTTCGTTTCCTCCATGATTGTCTCCTCTCTGCCTGTATTAAAAGGCTTCTGTTCTTTTTGTTCAAAACCGTCAGACATGCTGATGGCTCGTCTTTGTAAAAATGTATTCCCTTATCCCATGAATTAGACGTAAAAGCTTTGTGAAATGCAATCGGTTTTTCTTACATAAATTGATCATTTTGTTGCATCCTATAATGAGTTGGAGGTGCATAATGGAAGAGCTTCTCACTATTGCGTTTCGCACAGTCGTATTGTATTTTGTGATATTGGTCATTTTTCGTTTCATGGGCAAACGGGAGATCGGAGAGCTTAGTATTTTAGATCTCGTTGTCTTTATCATGATGGCTGAAATTGCCGTTTTAGCCATAGAAAACGTAGACGATCATCTATTTCATACCATTTTGCCAATGCTTGTATTAATGATCATTCAAGTGACTTTGGCATACTTTTCTTTAAAAAACCGAAAAGTCCGCCAGCTTCTTGACGGTAAGCCGACCATAATTATCAAATATGGAAAAATTGACGAAGACGCCATGAAATCACAGCGTTATAATTTTGATGATTTAATGGTTCAGCTCAGAGAAAATAGCGTCGACAGAGTAGCTGACGTATCATTTGCTATTTTAGAGCCGTCGGGCAAACTGACTATTGTAAAGAAAGAAAATAGCGGAGAGCATCGGCAGCTCGAATTGCCGCTCATTATAGACGGCTTCATTCAAACAGAAAACCTGTCCAGAATCAGTAAAGATAGAAAATGGCTGCTTGAAAGTTTGCAAAAACACGGATACACAAACCCTTCAGATATTTCATTTTGCTCGTTTACAGACGGAGAATTATTTATTGACGAAAAAGATGGGCACCGCACGTGACCATTATCGGACGATCAGACGTCCGATAATGGGAATGCGGCGAAGCTCATCTTTTTTAATTAAACGGAAAACGAGCAGGAGGATCATATAAATGGCGGCGCTCGCCGCAATCCATCCGGCTAGATTGACAGCCTCAGATGCTCCAAAGCTTATATATTGTTTGATGGCGGAGCTGATGAATCCGCAAATTACAATAACAGCGAAGCTGAGCGCGTACTCCTTGATTTTGATACTGATCGGCAGCACTTTGCTTACGGTTGCTGCGTGCAATAGCGTGACGAGCACCATGCCTGTCACAATGGCTAATGCCGCGCCCATAATGCCAAGAGAAGGCCTTGTGGCAAGGACAAAAATAAGGCCTGTTTTGACAAGCGCTCCGATTAAGCTGTTCATCATCGCAGCTCCTGCCAAATTAAGCGCCTGCAGCACAGCTTGAAGCGGGCCTTGGAAATAATAAAGCAGAAAAAACGGGGCCATTACTTTTATAAATACAGCTGCGCCTGAGGAACCGTACATCACTCTCATCAGCTCATCCGCAAATACAAATAAAATAACAACTGAAATGCCTCCGCTGAGCAGACAGAGACGCATCGCCTGTTCCAAGCGGTATTCCACCACCTGCAATTTTTTCTGCTCCATTCCTTCACTGATCGCAGGAACAAGGGCGGTCGACAAAGAATATGTAATAAAGCTGGGCAGAGTCAGCAGCGTCATGGCAAAGCCGGTCAGTTCCCCGTATTGCTTTGTTGCGGCAACTGTTGCCACACCGGCGATGGCAAGGCTTTGAGCGACGACGATTGGCTCGAAAAACCAAGAGAGGTTTCCGATAAAGCGGCTCCCGGTTGTTGGAAGGGACACGCTCATTAATTGGGTAAAGGTTTGTTTTCCGTTTTTAATTGACTGGAAAAAATGCTTTCTGATTTTAATTGTCTTTTTATACTTAAAGCAAACGAATAAATAAAGAAGTGATGCCAGCTCCCCTGCCACTGAGGATAGCATTGCCCCCGCTGCAGCATATTCAATTCCGTAAGGGAGAAAAATCGTTGTGCAGACAGCCACGAGTGAAATGCGGACAACCTGTTCAAGGACTTGTGACATAGCAAGCGGGTTCATATTTTGTTTTCCTTGAAAGTATCCCCTCAGCACACTCGATATAGCAATAATCGGCACAACCGGCGTAATGGCCAAGAGCGGATACAGTGTTCGCTTATCTGTCAGCATCGTTTCAGCCATAACCGGGGCGAAAAACAGAAACAGCGGTGTAAAGATGAGGCTGAGCACTCCCGTAATGGTCAGAGACATGACTAAAATATTTTTCGTTTTTTGATGATCTCCGCGCGCACTAGCTTCAGCGACTAGCTTGCTGATCGCGACCGGCAGACCGAATTGAGTTAATGTAGTGGCCAAGAAGAAGGTGGGCGCTGCCATCATGTAAAGCCCGACTCCTTCTTCACCGATAAAACGGGCGATAACCACCCGGTTGACAAACCCGAGCATTCTTGTAACCATTCCTGCTGCGATAAGGATAAGAGTGCCCTTTAAAAACGTCTGTTTCGCCATTTTTACCCCCTGCCTTCTCAAACTACCTGGAATCATATACAATAAAGATATGCGTATATGTCGTCCAAGCATGACAAGTCTTCTTGAAAAACAATAAAAAAGGAGCGTGGAATTCGTGGAGAAGCATCCAGCCGATCTATATAAAGACCACGTCAGGCCGTTTCTTTACAGCAAACTGGAAGAGTTTAAGATTCTCGGGTATGATGATGTTGAACTCGAAAGTTTGTGGTCATACTTAACAGATAAGAAGTGGAAAAAGAAAACGGAACTGAACATTTATGAACTGGCGAGTGATATTTTATCAGTGAAAATTGGCGAATTTATGAACTATGCAACCGTTGAGTCATTTAAAACGTCTAATTGGCTGGGCAGTGAAGAGGGCCAGGAAGCATTGGAAGAACTGCTGAGATAGCAGGTTGATTCGCACAGGTTTAAGGGAGGATATACATAATGAAAAAAGGACGCTTGATTGCGTTTTTCCTTTTCGTTCTATTGATCGGCACGGGCTTGGGCTACTTTACGAAGCCTGCTGCTAACAATATTACGTTAGGATTGGATTTGCAAGGCGGATTTGAGGTGCTGTATGATGTACAGCCTGTAAAAAAAGGTGACAAAATCACAAAAGACGTTCTGGTCAGCACTGTAGAGGCATTGAACCGCCGGGCCAATGTTCTTGGTGTCAGCGAACCGAACATCCAAATTGAAGGGAATAACCGGATTCGCGTTCAGCTCGCTGGTGTGACAAACCAAAACAGAGCGCGTGAAATTCTGGCGACTGAAGCGCAGCTTTCTTTCAGAGATGCAAATGATAAGGAACTGTTAAACGGTGCTGATCTAGTCGAAAACGGCGCTAAACAAACTTATGATAGCACAACAAATGAGCCAATTGTCACGATTAAGCTGAAAGACGCTGATAAATTTGGAGAAGTGACCAAAAAGGTCATGAAAATGGCGCCAAACAACCAGCTTGTCATTTGGCTGGATTATGATAAAGGTGATTCCTTTAAGAAAGAAGTTCAAAAAGAGCATCCTAAATTTGTATCCGCTCCAAATGTAAGTCAGGAGCTAAATACAACTGATGTAAAAATTGAAGGTCATTTCACAGCTCAAGAAGCGAAAGATTTAGCCAGCATTTTAAACGCAGGCGCACTTCCTGTAAAACTGACTGAAAAATATTCAACATCAGTAGGCGCACAATTCGGCCAGCAGGCTCTCCATGATACAGTATTTGCCGGTATTGTCGGTATCGCAATTATTTTCTTATTTATGCTTTTCTATTACCGTCTGCCGGGATTAATCGCGGTGATAACACTATCGGTTTATGTATACATTACGCTCCAGATTTTTGACTGGATGAATGCTGTACTTACACTTCCGGGAATTGCCGCTCTCATTTTAGGTGTCGGGATGGCTGTTGACGCCAACATTATCACCTATGAGCGGATTAAAGAAGAGCTCAAGCTAGGAAAGTCAGTCCGCTCTGCCTTCCGTTCAGGAAACAGACGGTCATTTGCGACGATTTTTGACGCGAATATTACAACCATTATCGCAGCGGTTGTGCTCTTTATCTTTGGGACAAGCTCTGTTAAAGGGTTTGCGACAATGCTGATCCTATCGATTTTGACAAGCTTTATCACTGCCGTTTTCTTATCGAGATTTCTCCTCGCTCTCCTTGTGGAAAGCAGATGGCTTGATCGGAAAAAAGGCTGGTTTGGTGTCAATAAGAAACATATCATGGATATTCAGGATACAGATGAAAATACAGAGCCGCATACGCCATTCCAAAAATGGGATTTCACGAGCAAACGCAAATACTTCTTTATTTTCTCCAGTGCAGTCACGGTTGCCGGGATTATTATCCTGCTTGTGTTCAGGCTGAATCTTGGCATTGACTTTGCAAGCGGCGCACGGATTGAAGTACAAAGCGACTATAAGCTGACGACAGAGCAAGTCGAAAAGGATTTTGAATCTCTGGGTATGGACCCTGATACTGTAGTTCTGTCAGGCGAAAAGAGCAATATGGGTGTTGCCCGTTTTGTCGGGGTGCCAGATAAAGAAACCATTGCAAAAGTAAAAACGTATTTTAAAGACAAATACGGATCTGATCCAAATGTCAGTACAGTTTCACCGACAGTCGGTAAGGAGCTGGCAAGAAATGCGCTGTACGCAGTTGCTATAGCTTCTATTGGCATCATTATTTACGTTTCAATCCGATTCGAATACAAAATGGCGATTGCCGCCATCGCCTCATTGCTATATGACGCATTCTTTATCGTCACGTTCTTCAGTATTACAAGGCTTGAGGTAGATGTTACGTTCATCGCGGCCATCTTGACGATAATCGGGTATTCCATTAACGATACAATCGTTACATTTGACAGGGTCCGCGAGCATATGAAAAAGCGCAAGCCGAAAACATTTGCCGATCTGAACCATATTGTAAACCTGAGCCTGCAGCAAACCTTTACACGTTCAATTAACACTGTATTAACTGTTGTGATTGTTGTTGTGACATTGCTGATCTTTGGAGCATCTTCTATTACTAACTTCTCAATTGCTTTATTGGTCGGGCTGTTAACAGGCGTTTATTCTTCTCTATACATTGCCGCACAAATTTGGCTTGCATGGAAAGGAAGAGAACTGAAAAAAGATTCGGCGCAATAAAAAATATCAGGCTGTCCTCTGCAGGGCAGCCTGTTTTTTGAAGTTTCATTGAACTTAAAATAGACATTTGCTATAATGACATACGCTTACATTTAAACATATATATGGTGTTAAAAGTGTTTATGACTGGTTTTCAGATATGTAGGAGGGTTTATATATGAGGGTTCGCGAATCAGAGCTGCCGGGCATAGGACAAAAAGTTGAAATGATTACTAGAAACCGTGATAAAATTTCAATTATCATTCATCATGACGGACGGAGAGAGCTTTACTATTTTGACGAAAACGACCATGAGGAATGTGTTACCTCCGTGCAGTTTGATGACGCTGAAGCAAGGCAAATGTCTGCAATTCTTGGCGGAATGGCCTATAAACCGAAAGCATTAGAACAGGTGGAGTCAGCCCTTGATGATTTGATTATAGAGTGGTGTAAAGCAGAGGCGGGAGCGCCTGCTATTCATCAGACGATTGGTGAGTTGAATGTGGGTCAGGAATATCATGTGACGGTCATTGCAATTATTAAGAAGAATCAGGATAAACAACTGAATCCGAGCTCTGAAACAGTCATTGACGAAGGCGATACACTTGTGATTTCCGGTGAGGGAACCGGACTGAAGAGGCTGATCCGGGAAAAATTAACAGCAAAGGGGGCTTAACCTAGTGTTAAGCCATGTTTAAAACCAGTCTTGATGGGGAAAGTTACCTCAATAAGAAGTTTGGGGGAAAAGAGAATGAATAAACAATGGACCATTATTTTCGCACTTATTTTCACCTTAATTGTCGCTATTTTCGCAGTCATTAATGTTCGATCCGTAGAAGTTGATTACCTGTTTGGAAGATCAGAATGGCCGCTCATTCTTGTTATTTTGGGCTCAGTTTTAATGGGAGCGCTGATCGTATTTTCTGTCGGCATTTTTCAGGTAATGAAATTGAAGCGGGAAATAAAAACCTTGCGGAAAGAAAATAGAACTGCAATACATAAACAAGAGGATACTCATCTTGCTGATCAGACTGACACACAGGATGCATCAGCCATGATTGAGAAAAAAGACTAGTTTTCGAATATTATTTGAAACCCCTCAGCCTGCTCTAGTATAATAGGGTGGTTGAGGGGTGAATTTATGTTAGCGTCAAAAATGCGATGGGAAATCCAGCGACCAGATCAGGATAAGGTCAAATCACTCACAGAACAATTGCATATAACACCTCTTGTTGCGTCCCTGCTTGTAAAAAGAGGCTTTGATACGGCAGAAAGCGCTAGGCTGTTTTTACATACAAAGGATGCCGATTTTTATGATCCTTTTGAAATGAAAGGCATGAAAGAAGCGGCAGATCGAATAAAACAGGCGATTTCACAACAAGAAAAGATTATGATATATGGCGATTATGACGCCGATGGGGTTACAAGTACGTCAGTGATGCTTCACACGCTGCAAAAACTGTCGGCTCAAGTTGATTTTTATATACCTGACCGTTTTAAAGAAGGATATGGACCTAATGAACAGGCGTTTCGTTCGATTAAAGAACGGGGCTTCTCTTTGATCATTACGGTTGATACAGGAATTGCCGCTGTGCATGAAGCGAAGGTGGCAAAGGAACTCGGACTGGATGTCATCATTACCGATCATCATGAACCGGGACCGGAGCTTCCGGATGTCCATGCGATCGTCCACCCGAAGCAGCCTGGCTGCACTTACCCGTTTAAGGAGCTTGCCGGGGTTGGAGTCGCGTTTAAGCTTGCCCACGCTTTATTGGGTGAACTTCCTGATGAACTGCTTGACCTGGCGGCTATCGGCACCATTGCCGATCTAGTCCCGCTGCATGACGAAAACAGATTAATTGCAACACTAGGACTTGAAAGGCTTCGACGGACAAATCGGCTCGGCTTAAAAGAGCTGATTAAGCTGTCAGGCGGAGACATCGGAGAAGCGAACGAAGAAACTGTCGGATTTCAGCTCGCACCAAGGCTGAATGCCGTCGGAAGAATCGAACAGGCGGATCCCGCTGTTCATTTGCTTATGTCAGAGGATTCGTTTGAAGCGGAAGAGCTTGCCGCAGAAATTGACCAGCTGAACAAAGAGCGCCAAAAAATGGTCAGCAAAATGACGGATGAAGCGATTGAAATGGTTGAACAGCAAGGGCTCGATCAAACTGCAATTGTCGTGGCCAAAGCCGGATGGAACCCGGGAGTCGTCGGGATTGTGGCTTCAAAGCTTGTGGACCGTTTCTACCGACCGGCCATTGTTCTTGGCATTGATGAAGAAAAGGGAATCGCTAAAGGTTCGGCCCGAAGCATCAGAGGATTTAATTTATTTGAGAGCCTTTCTGAATGCAGAGATATTCTTCCTCATTTCGGCGGCCATCCAATGGCTGCGGGGATGACGCTGAAAGCCGAAGATGTGCCGGATTTGCGAAGCAGGCTGAATGAAATAGCGGACAATACGCTTACGGAAGAGGATTTTATTCCCGTACAGGAAGTCGACCTTGTCTGCGGCGTCGAAGACATTACAGTTGAAAGCATCGCAGAAATGAACATGCTGTCTCCTTTTGGCATGCTGAACCCGAAACCGCACGTTCTCGTAGAAAACGCAGTACTGGAAGATGTCCGCAAGATAGGGGCAAATAAAACTCATGTCAAAATGACGATCAGAAACGAGTCGTCCCAGCTTGATTGCGTTGGTTTTAATAAAGGCGAGCTTGAAGAAGGCATCGTACCGGGTTCAAGAATTTCCATTGTCGGTGAGATGTCAATCAACGAATGGAACAATCGAAAAAAGCCGCAGCTTATGATAAAGGATGCCGCTGTTTCTGAATGGCAGCTGTTTGATTTAAGGGGAAAACGGACGTGGGAAGACACAGTTTCCGCCCTTCCATCTGCTAAACGGGCAATTGTCTCTTTCAAAGAAGACTCAACAACATTACTTCAAACTGAAGACCTTCGCCGAGAAGTGCACGTCATCAGTTCTAAAGATCAAGCAAAGGCGTTTGACCTCGATGGTGCATATATTGTATTACTGGATCCGCCGCCTTCGCTGGACATGCTCGCACGTTTGCTGGAGGGCAAAGCGCCTGAGCGGATATATTTTATTTTTCTTAATCATGAGGACCACTTCTTATCAACTTTTCCCGCAAGAGACCACTTTAAATGGTATTATGCGTTCTTGCTGAAAAGAGGCGCTTTTGACGTGAAAAAACACGGTTCAGAGCTTGCAAAACATAAAGGATGGTCCGTTGAAACAATCAATTTCATGACAAAGGTGTTTTTTGATCTCGGTTTTGTTAAAATAGAGAATGGTGTGCTGTCTGTTGTGAGCGGAGCAAAGAAACGCGACTTAACAGACTCACAAACATATCAGGCGAAACAGCAGCTGATGGAACTGGATCAAAAGCTGAATTATTCTTCTGCTGAAGAGCTGAAGGAATGGCTGAATAAGCTGATGAAACAAGATTCAGAGGCTTATGAAAGTACGAGGAGGACATAAAACAGATGGATTTAAAACAATACGTAACAATTGTACCGGATTACCCGAAAGAGGGCGTGCAATTTAAAGATATTACGACACTGATGGATAAAGGCGATGTATACCGCTATGCCACAGATCAAATTGTTGAATATGCGAAAGAAAAGCAAATTGATTTGGTTGTTGGTCCTGAAGCACGCGGCTTTATTATCGGCTGTCCCGTTGCTTACGCGCTTGGCGTAGGTTTTGCGCCGGTCCGCAAAGAAGGCAAGTTGCCTCGTGAAGTAATCAAAGTGGATTATGGCTTGGAATACGGAAAAGACGTATTAACGATCCACAAAGATGCGATTAAGCCTGGTCAGCGTGTGCTTATTACAGATGACCTGCTTGCGACAGGCGGCACAATTGAAGCGACAATCAAACTTGTTGAAGAACTTGGCGGCGTTGTTGCTGGTATCGCTTTCTTAATCGAGCTTTCTTACCTTGACGGCAGAAACAAGCTGGAAAATTACGACATCTTAACATTGATGAAATACTAAGGATAACCGCATAACGAAAAAGCACTCCATGTCAGGGTGCTTTTTTCCTATTGTTTTGCATTTATTTTATATAATATTTGGCTATTTGAACTTCTGCTCTTTACATCTTTCGTTTTTTTCTTGATAATAAACTACAATACAGTTTACATTTTAAAAAAGGTGATTCCATGGCGAACGAACAAGTATTGACTGCCGAGCAAGTTATAGATAAAGCGCGCAGCTATCTATCTGATGAGCATATCGCATTTGTCGAAAAAGCATATCTGTACGCTGAAGATGCTCATCGCGAGCAATACCGCAAATCGGGCGAGCCATATATTATTCATCCGATTCAGGTTGCGGGGATTCTCGTTGATCTTGAAATGGACCCTTCCACAATCGCGGGCGGATTTTTGCACGATGTCGTGGAAGATACAGATGTGACGCTCGATGACCTGAAAGAAGCATTTTCCGAAGAAGTGGCAATGCTTGTAGACGGCGTAACGAAACTCGGCAAAATTAAATATAAATCTCAAGAGGAACAGCAGGCGGAAAATCATCGCAAAATGTTTGTCGCTATGGCTCAAGATATCAGGGTCATATTGATCAAGCTGGCGGATCGTCTTCACAATATGCGGACACTGAAACATCTGCCTCAGGAAAAACAGCGGAGAATCTCCAATGAAACGCTGGAAATTTTTGCTCCTTTGGCGCATCGTCTCGGGATTTCAAAAATTAAGTGGGAATTGGAAGATACGGCGCTCCGTTATTTGAACCCTCAGCAATATTACAGAATTGTCAACCTCATGAAGAAGAAACGTGCGGAACGTGAGCTTTATGTCGATGAGGTTGTCAATGAAGTGAAGAAACGTGTCGAAGAAGTAAATATCAAGGCTGACTTCTCGGGACGCCCGAAACATATTTACAGCATTTATCGAAAAATGGTGCTGCAAAATAAGCAATTCAATGAAATTTACGATTTGCTGGCTGTCCGTATTCTTGTGAATAGCATAAAGGACTGCTACGCGGTGCTTGGCATCATTCACACATGCTGGAAACCGATGCCCGGCAGATTCAAAGATTATATCGCAATGCCGAAGCCGAATATGTATCAATCGCTTCATACAACGGTTATTGGGCCTAAAGGCGATCCGCTTGAAGTGCAGATCCGCACCTTTGAAATGCATGAAATAGCGGAATACGGGGTTGCGGCTCACTGGGCTTATAAAGAAGGGAAAGCAGCCACTGAAGGTGCAACCTTTGAGAAAAAGCTTTCTTGGTTCCGTGAAATTTTAGAATTTCAAAATGAATCGACAGATGCAGAAGAATTTATGGAATCGCTCAAAATTGATTTGTTCTCTGATATGGTGTATGTCTTTACGCCAAAAGGAGATGTGATCGAGCTTCCGTCCGGTTCTGTTCCGATTGATTTTTCTTACCGGATTCACTCTGAAATCGGCAATAAAACAATCGGTGCCAAAGTAAACGGAAAAATGGTTACGCTTGACCATAAGCTTCGGACAGGTGATATCGTTGAAATTCTCACCTCTAAGCATTCCTACGGCCCGAGCCAGGATTGGGTGAAGCTTGCCCAAACATCCCAAGCGAAGCATAAGATCCGTCAATTCTTTAAGAAACAGCGGCGTGAAGAAAATGTCGAAAAAGGCCGTGAACTGGTCGAAAAAGAAATTAAAAACCTGGATTTTGAATTGAAGGATGTTTTAACGCCGGAGAATATTCAAAAGGTTGCTGACAAATTTAATTTCTCAAATGAAGAGGATATGTACGCGGCGGTCGGTTACAACGGCATCACAGCTCTGCAGGTGGCGAACCGCCTAACAGAAAAAGAGAGAAAGCAGCGCGATCAGGAAGAACAGGAAAAGATCGTTCAGGAAGTCACTGGGGAACCTAAGCCATACCCGCAAGGAAGAAAACGGGAAGCTGGCGTTCGTGTCAAGGGCATCGACAACCTCCTTGTCCGTTTATCAAAATGCTGCAATCCTGTGCCAGGTGATGATATTGTCGGCTTTATCACAAAAGGCAGAGGGGTTTCGGTCCATCGCGAAGACTGTCCGAATGTCAAAACGAATGAAGCCCAAGAGCGGCTGATCCCGGTAGAGTGGGAGCATGAGTCACAGGTTCAAAAGCGCAAGGAATACAATGTTGAGATAGAGATTCTTGGGTATGACCGCCGCGGATTGCTGAACGAGGTACTCCAGGCAGTGAATGAAACGAAAACCAATATTTCATCTGTCTCTGGCAAATCGGATCGCAATAAAGTGGCAACCATCCATATGGCGATTTTTATCCAGAATATCAATCACTTGCACAAAGTCGTCGAGCGTATTAAACAGATTAGAGATATCTACTCTGTGCGCCGCGTCATGAACTAAAGGGGTTAGAAAATGAGATTAGTTGTTCAGCGAGTAACAGAAGCAAGCGTTACAGTGGACGAAGAGGTCGTCGGCCAAATTGGACAAGGCCTCATGGTGCTGGTCGGCATCACTCATGATGATACAGAAGATGATGCAGCTTATTTAGCCGATAAAGTTGTCAATCTCCGTATTTTCGATGACAGTGAAGGAAAAATGAATCTGTCTCTTGTAGATATAGGAGGAGAGATTTTATCCGTCTCACAGTTTACGCTTTATGGAGATACGAAAAAAGGGCGCCGGCCGAACTACATGAACGCGGCCAAACCTGATAAAGCTTTAGGTCTTTATGAAAAATGGAATGACCTGCTTCGTGAAAAAGGAATCAAAGTGGAGACCGGAACGTTTGGAGCAATGATGGATGTACAGCTTACAAACTCCGGACCGGTCACGCTCATTATGGATTCAAAATAAAAAAAGCTGCCAAAAGGCAGCTTTTTTTATTGGAAGTATTTCTCTAATCCGCTTTCGATCCCATCTGTTACTTTTTCTTGGTATGAATTGCTATGTACAATGGCTTCTTCCTGCGGATGGCTTACATATCCCAGCTCGTACAGCATAGCGGGCTGTCTGTTTTCCCGGAGCACATAATAATCTCCGAATAATACGCCGCGGTCTGGAATGGAAGAACGCTTCACTACTTCTGAGTGGACATCTGATGCGAGTTCCTGATCTTTGGCAGGACTGTAGTAATATGCAGTACTGCCTCTTGTAGAGGTATCCGCATAGCTGTCATAATGAATGCTGATAAAGGCGTCAGCGTTGCGGTAGTGAGACGTAGAGACCCGTGACTGCAGGCTGACAAAGGTATCATCCTGGCGTGTCACATATACATCCGCTCCAGCCGATCTAAGTTTGCTGGCGAGCAGTTTTGCCGTTTTGATCGTCAGGTTTTTCTCGAATTTCCCCGAATACCCGATCGTTCCGCTGTCTTTTCCTCCATGTCCCGGGTCAACAATAATCGTTTTATTGTTTAGAGAGCCGTTTCCAGACGGGGGATCAGAGACTGGCGGTTCACCTGCTTCTTCTGCGCTTTTAGACGTTTGGACCACCCAATTGGCTACATAAGCAGTCTGCCCGTTATCAAGCTTTATTTCATACCAGCTTCCCTTTGAACCGGTAATGGTGTATGAATCTCCTTTGGCAGCACGCTCAACGATCGAAGCTGATGTTGACGCATCACTTCTTAGATTCGTTCCTCCGTACATGATATAGGCTTTTTTAGCGGAGGATGAACTGCCGGCATTTGCTGAATCATCAGCTGGAACAGAACTAGTCAAAAGGTAATGGCTCGCAACCCAGCCTTTTAGCCCGTTCACCTCAATGTGAGCCCAGCCATTTTTCTCGTTGAGAACCGTCAGTTTCGTTCCGCGATCAAGTTTTGTTATAATTGCCGCGTCATGTGAGGCGGAGGCCCTTACATTTAGCGAAGAAACACCGACTGTGCCCGTCGTTGACGCACCGGAATCCTCGGTTTGGTCACTCTCATCAGACGCTGAACTGCTGCCTCCTGACGTGACATATTCAGATGATACCCATCCGGTGGCACTGTGATAGGATATCTTGATCCAGCCCGAATCTTTATCAATGACAGATGCTTGGCTGCCTTGCGGGAATTTGCCGATGACTTCGTAGGAAGTGCCCGGACCGCTTCTCATCCGCAGATCGGGGTCTGTTGATGTCACAGTGCCACTGCTTCCTGAGGAGCTTGTGTTGGCCTGGTCTTCCTTTGTAATAAGCCAGGAGACTACCCAGCCCTTTTCTCCGGAACCAAGCTGTATCTGCACCCAGTCTCCATCTTCCTTTAAAATCGGATAGCGTTCTCCCTTTTTTACTTCCGCTGTAATGCCGTAGCTAAGCCCAGGGCCGCTTCTGACGTTCATTTCATCTGTTGCGATGACCGCTTCTCCTTGAGCAGCTGTAACGGATGAAAAGGTCGGGAATAGCGCTGCGGTGCAAATAATACATACAATAAGGACAAAGTATTTCTTGTTCATTGTGTCCTCCTTTCTGATGATCATTAAAAAAGCATTCTTGTTTAATATCGTAAAGTCCTTTCTGATTTTTAAATAAAAATAAAATGATTTGTTTATACTAAGCGTAAATACAATCAAAAAGGTGTGCAAATCATGAAATATCATCCAAAAATGGGACGTGCATTTCACGACGGTGAAGCGAATCTGCATTACAGCGATCACGCAGATCCCGATACGACTGGTTATCTTACGGAAACAGCATCTGAATTTGGTCTTATGTCCAAAGAAGCAGCGCTGAGGAAAAACAACCGGAATAAAGCTTGACAGAGAACCCTAATCCCATTATTATAATAGAAATTGAGTACATAGCAAATGATGAAAGATTTGAACCAATAATGGAGAAGAGTAGGTCAGATTGCATGATTAGAGAGGAACCCGCCCCAGGCTGAAAGCGGATCCCATTGCGTCTTTCTCGAAACAACACTCCGGAGGTTTCCTGCTGAACGCGTGAATAACGCCATTAGGCAGTGAACGTGAACCTGCGTTAAAGGATCGAGCGGGAATATGAACGTATTCCAACTAGGGTGGCACCACGGGTATAACTCTCGTCCCTACTATCATGTATAGTAGGGGCGGGAGTTTTTTTCATTTTCATCATAAACGATCATTGGATATTTTATAAGGAATACATAAGGAGGTCTACCTATGGGATATAACATTCCGAGAGGAACACAGGATATTCTGCCTGGAGAATCAGATCGCTGGCAGTATGTTGAACAAATTATGAGAGACACTTGCCGCACTTATCAATATAAAGAAATCCGCACACCGATTTTTGAGCATACAGAACTGTTTGCCAGAGGCGTCGGAGAATCAACGGATATCGTACAAAAAGAAATGTATACCTTTGAGGACCGCAAAGGCAGAAGCCTGACGCTTCGTCCGGAGGGAACAGCTGCTGCGGTTCGCGCTTTTAATGAAAACAAGCTGTTCGCAAATCCTGTACAGCCGACAAAGCTTTATTATGTCGGGCCGATGTTCCGTTATGAACGTCCTCAGACGGGCCGTTACCGCCAGTTTTATCAGTTTGGAATTGAAGCGATTGGTTCGAAAGACCCTGCAATCGACGCTGAAGTAATGGCGCTTGCGATGAGTATTTATCAAAAAGCGGGTCTGCAAAACGTTAAGCTTGTCATAAACAGTCTTGGCGATCAAGATAGCCGCAAAAGCTACAGAGAAGCGCTCGTGAAACATTTTGAGCCTCGCATCGAAGAATTTTGTTCAGACTGCCAGTCACGGCTGCACACGAACCCGCTTAGAATCTTGGACTGCAAAAAAGACCGAGATCATGAGCTGATGAAATCAGCGCCTTCAATTTTGACGTATTTAAACGATGAATCGGCCGCTTATTTTGAAAAAGTGAAACAATACTTAAATGATCTGGGCATTTCGTATGAAATCGATCCGAACCTTGTGAGAGGGCTGGATTATTACAACCACACCGCATTTGAAATTATGAGCAATGCGGAGGGCTTCGGCGCGATTACGACACTTGCCGGCGGCGGACGCTACGACGGACTTGTCGAACAGATCGGCGGACCTGAAGCACCGGGCATCGGATTTGCGATGAGCATCGAACGCTTGCTTGCCGCAATTGATGCTGAAAAACGAGAGCTGCCTGTTGATAAGGGAATCGACTGCTATATCGTCACACTCGGCGAAAAAGCAAAGGATTATTCTGTTTCATTGGTGTACAAACTGAGAGAAGCAGGCATTTCCAGTGAAATCGATTATGAAAATAAGAAAATGAAAGGCCAGTTTAAAACAGCTGATCGCTTAAATGCCAGATTTATTGCGATTTTGGGTGAAGATGAGCTTGCCCAAAACAAAATCAATGTAAAGGATGCACAGACGGGCGAACAGATTGAAGTGGCACTTGATGAATTTATACATGTGATGAAGGCAAACCAAAAGGGATAAGGAGTGAAACGCATTGTTTGGAAGAACATATTATTGCGGTGATATAACTGAAAAAGCAATTGGCGAATCTGTAACGCTGAAAGGCTGGGTCCAAAAAAGACGAGACCTCGGCGGATTGATTTTTATTGACTTGCGTGACCGTACGGGCATTGTTCAAGTCGTTTTTAACCCTGATGTGTCAAAAGAAGCGCTTGCTATTGCGGAAGGCATCAGAAATGAATACGTGCTTGATATTCAAGGAAAAGTGGTGGCGCGTGAAGAGGGAACAGTTAATCCGAATTTGAAAACAGGCGCGATCGAAATACATGCTGATGGAGTGAACGTATTAAATGCTGCAAAGACACCTCCATTTGCGATTTCTGATCAAGCAGAAGAAGTGTCAGAGGACGTTCGTTTAAAACACCGTTACTTAGATTTGCGCAGACCGGCTATGTTCCAGACGATGCAGCTGCGCCATAACGTGACGAAAGCTGTTCGCAGCTTTTTAGATGAAAATGGGTTTCTTGATATTGAAACGCCGATTTTAACAGGAAGCACGCCTGAAGGCGCACGTGACTACTTGGTGCCAAGCCGTGTGCACGAAGGTGAGTTCTACGCGCTGCCGCAGTCCCCGCAGCTATTTAAACAGCTTCTGATGGTATCAGGCATTGAACGATATTATCAAATTGCCCGCTGTTTCCGCGATGAAGACTTGCGTGCGGACCGTCAGCCTGAGTTTACGCAAATTGATATTGAAATGTCCTTTATGAGCCAGGAAGACATTATGTCATTGGCTGAGGAGATGATGGCAAAGGTTATGCGTGAAACAAAAGGTGAGGAACTTAAGCTTCCTCTTCCTCGAATGACGTATGACGAAGCAATGAACAAGTACGGTTCTGATAAACCGGATACGCGTTTTGACATGCTTTTGACGGATGTGTCTGACATTGTAAAGGATACGGAATTTAAAGTGTTCTCATCAGCTGTAGCAAACGGCGGCGTGGTTAAAGCCATCAACGTAAAAGGCGGTGCCGGCGATTACTCCAGAAAAGACATCGACGCTCTTGGCGCTTTTGCTGCAAACTACGGGGCAAAAGGGCTTGCCTGGGTGAAGGTTGAGGCAGACGGAGTGAAAGGCCCGATCGCTAAATTCTTTGATGAAGAAAAGCAGTCTAAGCTGATTGAAGCACTTGATGCTGCTGAAGGTGATTTGCTGCTGTTCGGAGCGGATCAATTCGAAGTTGTGGCCGCATCACTCGGCGCCCTGCGCTTAAAGCTTGGGAAAGAACGCGGGCTGATTGACGAAAAATTGTTCAATTTCTTATGGGTCATCGACTGGCCGCTATTAGAGCATGATCCGGAAGAAGGCCGTTTTTACGCAGCGCACCATCCGTTCACAATGCCTATCCGGGAAGACCTTGAGCTGATTGAAACAGCGCCTGAAGACATGAAAGCACAAGCTTATGACCTCGTCTTAAACGGCTATGAGCTTGGCGGCGGTTCAATTCGTATTTTTGAAAAGGATATTCAGGAAAAAATGTTTGCGCTTCTCGGCTTCTCACCAGAAGAAGCGGCTGAACAGTTCGGATTCCTGCTGGAAGCATTTGAATACGGCGCTCCTCCGCACGGCGGAATCGCACTCGGTTTAGACCGTCTCGTTATGCTTCTCGCTGGACGTACGAACCTGAGAGATACGATTGCATTCCCGAAAACGGCAAGTGCAAGCTGCCTGATGACAGAAGCGCCGGGAGAAGTAAGTGACGCCCAGCTTGACGAGCTTCATCTTTCTATCAAGAAAAAAGTTAAGAACTGATTGGGCAGTTCGATTCTTGAAAATCAAAATCGTCTGTGATATGATTTTGACAAGTTAAATAAAGTCCTGATGTGTTAGTTGTACACCTAGTTTTGACCGAACATTTTTTTGACTTGGAAGCCCGCATTTTTAAATGGCGTACATGCCTCTTTTCATTCGGTAAAGAGGACTTACAAGATTTAAAAGAGGGCACCCACCTGCTGAGAGCGGGTTCAAAACAAAGGAAAGCTGCAACGGCACTATTGGGACTTTATTTTTTGTGCGCAGAAAAAACGGCTGCTCATGGATCAGCCATTTTATAGATGAAACCAGAATACGAATGTGGAGTGAGGTTCTTGTTACACCAGTTTTCACGCAATGAATTAGCTATCGGAAAAGAAGGCCTTGAAACGCTGAAAAACAGCACAGTTGCTGTGCTTGGAGTCGGGGGAGTCGGGTCGTTCGCGGCGGAAGCTCTCGCGCGGTCAGGCGTCGGCCGCATTCTGCTTGTCGACAAAGATGATGTCGACATTACAAATGTAAACCGTCAGCTTCACGCGCTGCTTTCAACTGTCGGACAGCCGAAAGTTGATTTAATGAAGGCGCGGATCGCAGACATTAACCCAGAGTGTGAAGTGATCGCGTTAAAAATGTTCTATACGGAGGAAACGTATGAGCAGTTTTTTGATTATGATCTTGACTATGTCATTGATGCGTCAGACACCATTTATTATAAAATTCATTTAATGAAAGAATGTCTGAAACGGGATATTCCGCTCATCTCCAGCATGGGTGCAGCAAATAAAACGGATCCGACACGCTTCCAAATCGCTGATATCTCAAAAACGCACACTGATCCAATTGCGAAGGTCGTTCGTACGAAATTACGCAAAGAGGGGATCAAAAAAGGTGTTCAAGTGATTTTCTCTGATGAAAGCCCGATTGTCATTCGAGAAGATGTCAGAAAAGAAGTGGGAAATGACGAAGCGAAAATCCGTAAAGCAAAAATGCCACCTTCCTCTAATGCTTTTGTGCCGTCAGTTGCAGGTTTGATTATGGGCGGACATGTTGTCATGGATCTTTTGAAAGACATTGAAATCAAACGTGTGAAGGATAAATAATGCATAAAAACAGCCTTGATGATCAAGGCTGTTTTTGTTTTATTTTCTTTTCATTAATTTATCGTACACCTGCTTTAAGGCGGATTCGAATTTTCCTGTCTGTTTCGGCTTATAGTATTGCTTATTTTTCAGAGGATCAGGGAGGTATTGTTGTTCGACCCAACCGTTGTCGTAATTGTGCGGGTATTTATAGTCGATTCCCCTTCCTAATTCCTGAGCTCCTTTATAATGCGCGTCTTTTAAATGCTTCGGTACATCCCCGATTTTTCCGGCTCTAATATCAGCCAGAGCCTCATCGATTGCCAGAATGGCTGAGTTTGATTTCGGTGAGAGGCAGAGTTCGATGACTGCGTTGGCCAGCGGGATTCGCGCTTCAGGAAACCCGACTCGCTCAGCGGTCTGAATAGCGTTCAGCACTCTAGGGCCGGCTTGCGGGCTTGCTAAACCGATATCTTCATAGGCGATAACAAGCAATCGTCTTGCGATGCTCTCCAGATCACCGGCTTCAATTAATCTAGCCAAATAGTGGAGAGCAGCGTTGGCATCAGAGCCACGTATCGATTTTTGAAAAGCGGACAGTACATCATAATGCGCGTCACCATCTTTATCGTGAGAAAAGCTTTTTTTCTGCAAGCATTCTTCCGCGGTTTCTAATGTAATGTGAATTTCACCGTCTGCTGACTCCTTCGTTGACAACACGGCAAGCTCAAGCGCATTTAAAGCGGAGCGGACATCTCCTCCGCATCCGTGGGCGAAATGCTCCATCGCCTGATCATCAATGGATACAGAATAGGTGCCAAGGCCCCGATGTTCATCATGGAGCGCACGTTCCAGTGCCTGTTTAATCAGATCGGGTGTTAACGGCTCAAGCTCAAAAATCTGGGTCCGGCTTCTGATCGCCGGATTAATGGCATGATACGGGTTAGCTGTGGTTGCTCCGATCAAAATGATCATCCCGTTTTCCAAATAGGGTAATAGAAAATCCTGTTTTCCTTTATCCAGCCTGTGGACTTCATCCAGAATCAAAATCACTTGGCCGGACATCTTGGCTTCCTGGGCTACAATTTCCATATCTTTTTTATTGTTAATGACAGCATTCAGCTTTCGAAAAGCAATACTTGTTGAACCGGCGATTGCTGTTGCGATTGATGTTTTTCCAATTCCGGGCGGCCCGTACAAAATCATGGATGACAAATGTTTTGCCTGGACCATTCTGCCAATAATTTTATCTTCAGCCACCAGATGCTGCTGGCCGATAATATCCTCTATTTTTGTCGGACGCATCCGATATGCCAATGGCTTCATCTATCATCTCTCCTTACTTAATTACAGGGTAACGGAAAACCGTACATTAGAAAAGGGGAAAGGCCCTTTTCCTTCTGCCTCAATGAAAATTCGCTGAAGGTATGTTATAATAACAGTTGGTCTATAAGATAATAAACGGACGAAACATATAGAAATTACCATTATAAATGTGGAAAATCATGAAATAACAGAGGTGTTCATGTTGAAAATATCAACTAAGGGAAGATACGGGCTCACCATTATGATCGAGCTTGCAAAAAAGCACGGTGAAGGCCCGACTTCATTAAAAAGCATCGCACAGACGAATAATTTGTCCGAGCATTATTTGGAGCAGCTGGTATCGCCGCTCAGAAATGCCGGTTTAGTGAAAAGCATCAGAGGCGCATATGGCGGATATGTATTAGGCAGTGAGCCGGATGCCATTACCGCGGGAGATATTATCCGTGTGCTTGAGGGGCCGATCAGCCCTGTTGAAGTGCTGGAAGATGAGGAGCCTGCCAAGCGTGAGCTCTGGATTCGCATCCGGGATGCTGTAAAAGAGGTTTTAGACAGTACGACATTAGAGGATCTTGCCAGCTATACAGACGGAGAGCAAGAAGCTTATATGTTCTATATTTAGATCAGAGGTGGAAACATAATGGAACGGATTTATTTAGATCATGCCGCAACGTCTCCGATGGATGAGCGCGTGCTGGAAAAAATGATACCGCACTTCTCCGGCAGTTTCGGTAATCCATCCAGTATTCATTCATTTGGCAGAGAATCTCGAAAATGGGTGGATGAAGCAAGAGCGCAGATCGCAGCAGAAATCGGAGCGGCAGAGCAGGAGATCATTTTTACAAGCGGGGGAACGGAAGCTGATAACTTGGCGATCATGGAAACCGCACTTGCAAGAAAAGATCTTGGCAGACATATCATCACAACAAAAATTGAGCATCACGCCGTGCTTCACACATGTGAAAAACTTGAGGAAGACGGATTTGACATAACGTATCTGGACGTTGACCAAAATGGAAGAGTCAGTGCAAAACAGGTGAAAGAAGCACTGCGTGATGATACAATCCTTGTGACAGTGATGTATGGAAATAATGAAGTTGGAACAGTGCAGCCGATCGAAGAAATCGGTGAGCTGTTAAAGGAACACAAAGCTTATTTTCATACCGATGCTGTTCAGGCATTCGGGTTGCTGCCAATTGATGTGAAAAACAGCCATATTGACCTTCTGTCTGTTTCCGGGCACAAGCTCAACGGGCCAAAAGGGACAGGCTTTTTATATGCTAGTAAAGATGTGAAGCTTTCACCGCTTTTATTCGGAGGAGAGCAAGAAAGAAAACGCCGTGCCGGAACGGAAAATGTTCCAGGCATTGTCGGGCTGAAAGAAGCGATTAAGCTGTCAAGTGAAGAACGGGACGAAAAAAACGAGAAGTATCAATCGTTTAAAGCAATCTTTGCCGACACGCTTAGAGATGCAGGTGTGTCATTCGAGATCAACGGGGACAAAGAGCATAGTCTGCCGCATGTTCTGAATCTTTATTTCCCCGGTGTGTCAGTGGAAGCCCTGCTGGTCAATCTTGATATGGAGGGTGTCGCTGTCTCCAGCGGTTCAGCGTGCACGGCCGGTTCAGTCCTGCCGTCACATGTTCTGACTGCTATGTTCGGAGAAGAGAGTGACCGGCTGACGTCCTCTATTCGAATCAGCTTCGGCCTCGGCAATACGGCTGAGCAAGTGAAAACTGCTGCCAAACATGTGGCCGACGTTGTCAAACGGCTGACACAATAAGGCGGCTTAGTAATTGGAGTGAATGAAATGGAAAAACGGCCGGAGGATACAAGAGTCGTCGTCGGCATGTCCGGCGGAGTAGACTCATCTGTGGCGGCCCTGCTGTTAAAAGAACAGGGCTATGATGTAATCGGAATCTTTATGAAAAACTGGGATGATACGGACGAAAACGGTTTTTGCACGGCGACAGAGGATTATGAAGATGTGATCCGCGTCTGCAACCAAATCGGAATTCCGTATTATGCCGTAAACTTTGAAAAGCAATATTATGAGAAGGTATTTCAATACTTCCTTGATGAATATAAAGCAGGCAGAACACCAAACCCGGATGTACTGTGCAACAAAGAAATTAAATTCAAGGCCTTTTTGGAGCATGCATTGTCACTTGGCGCCGACTATTTAGCGACTGGCCACTATGCAAGAGTAGACAGAAGCGGCGAAAAAGTCAGAATGCTGCGCGGCATTGATGAAAACAAGGATCAAACGTACTTCTTGAATCAGCTGACAGAAGATACGCTGAGCAAAGTCATGTTCCCGATCGGCGAACTTCAAAAAAGCCGTGTGCGTGAAATCGCCAAAGAAGCAGAACTTGCAACGGCGACGAAAAAAGACAGTACAGGCATCTGCTTTATCGGCGAACGCAACTTCAAAACGTTTCTCAGCCAATATCTCCCTGCACAGCCGGGCGATATGATGACGATGGACGGCGAAGTAAAAGGCCGCCACGACGGGTTGATGTATTACACGATCGGACAGCGTCACGGCCTTGGCATCGGCGGAAGCGGCGAGCCGTGGTTTGCGGTAGGCAAAGATCTTGAAAAGAACATCCTCTACGTGGATCAAGGGTTCCATAACCCGCTTTTATATTCTGACAAAATCACAGCAACAAATATCAGCTGGGTGCGTTCGGATATCATGAAGGGCGAAGAGATTTCCTGCACGGCTAAATTCCGTTACCGCCAAGAAGATCATAAAGTAACGGTGCGTATGACTGGCGAGGGTGAAGCGGAAGTCTTCTTTGATGAACAAGTCCGCGCTGTAACGCCGGGACAAGCCGTTGTCTTCTATGACGGCGAAGAATGCCTTGGCGGCGGGACAATTGATGATGTGTACAAAAACGGAACAAAATTGTGGTACGTATAAAAGATGAAAAACCTCAACACTGAGTTGGGGTTTTTTAATGAAAGGAAGATGATCGGTGGATTATAATCAACTCGGTATAGAGGCGATGCAGGAAGGCGATTACGAGAAAGCGGCAGAGGCATTTACAAAAGCGATCGAAGAAAATAAAGAAGACGCGATTCCGTATATCAATTTTGCCAACCTGCTTTCATCCGTAAACGAGCTGGAACGTGCGCTTGCGTTTTATGATAAAGCGCTTGAATTAGACAGTAGCGCAGCCACTGCTTATTATGGAGCAGGAAATGTCTATGTTGTAAAAGAAATGTACAAAGAAGCTAAAGACATGTTTGAAAAAGCGCTACGTGCGGGGATGGAAAACGGTGACCTGTTTTACATGCTCGGAACGGTACTTGTCAAGCTCGAACAGCCTAAGCTTGCACTGCCATATTTACAAAGAGCGGTCGAACTGAATGAAAACGATACGGAAGCGCGTTTTCAATTCGGGATGTGCTTAGCCAACGAGGGCATGCTGGACGAAGCGCTCAGCCAATTCGCAGCTGTGACAGAGCAAGACCCGGGGCATGCAGATGCATTTTATAATGCCGGTGTCGCTTATGCTTATAAAGAAAACCGAGAAAAAGCGCTGGAAATGCTGGACAAGGCAATCGATATCCAGCCAGATCATATGCTTGCGCTTCATGCTAAAAAACTGATTGATCCATCATAACAGGCACAGGAGGAGGAACAGCTCGTGCAGCAGCATCCGGATCAGCTTAAACTGGAGGAAGAGCCCTATTTAAAAGGGACAGTCAACACAGTCATCTATCATAATGACACCAATTTATATACGGTTCTGAAAGTGAAAGTCACAGAGACCTCCGAAGCCATTGAAGATAAAGCCGTATCCGTGACGGGCTACTTCCCTGCGCTTCAAGAAGAAGAGACCTACACGTTTTACGGAAAGATCGTAACCCATCCAAAATTCGGGCTCCAATTTCAGGCGGAGCATTTCAAAAAAGAGATACCGACGACTAAGGAAGGCATCATTCAATATTTATCGAGTGATTTATTCGAGGGAATCGGCAAAAAGACTGCTGAAGAAATTGTGAAAAAGCTGGGCGACAGCGCCATTAATAAAATATTGGCTGACGCTTCAGTGCTTTATGATGTTCCCAGACTCTCAAAAAAGAAAGCCGACACGCTGGCTGGCGCATTACAGCGGCATCAGGGACTGGAGCAAATCATGATTTCCTTGAATCAGTTTGGCTTTGGCCCGCAGCTGTCTATGAAAATCTATCAAGCCTATGAATCCGAGACGCTTGAAAAGATTCAGGAAAATCCTTATCAGCTTGTGAAGGATGTAGAAGGCATCGGATTTGGAAAAGCGGATGAGCTGGGCAGCAGAATGGGTCTTTCGGGTAACCATCCTGAGCGGGTAAAAGCTGCTATTTTGTACACGCTTGAAACGACTTGTCTGTCAGAGGGGCACACGTACATAGAAACGGAACAGCTGATCATTGACACCCAATCTCTGTTAAACCAATCAGCAAGGGAAGGGCAGCGCATCACAGAAATGGATGCCGCTAACGCGATTATTGCCCTTGGAGAAAATAAAGACATTGTCATAGAAGATGGCCGCTGTTATTTTCCTTCGCTGTTTTACGCAGAACAAAACGTTGCAAAGCGTGTGAAACATATCGCTAGCCAAACCGAATATGAGAACCAGTTTCCCGAATCAGAGTTTTTGCTCGCGTTGGGAGAACTGGAAGAACGGATGAACGTTCAGTATGCCCCCAGCCAGAAGGAAGCGATTCAAAAAGCCCTTTCCTCGCCGATGCTTCTTTTAACAGGCGGTCCGGGAACAGGGAAAACGACGGTAATCAGAGGGATTGTCGAGCTCTACGGAGAGCTTCACGGTGTGTCACTAGATCCGTCAGCTTATAAAAAGGATGAAGCTTTTCCGATTGTTTTGGCCGCTCCGACAGGGAGAGCAGCAAAAAGGATGAGCGAATCAACGGGACTCCCTGCAGTCACGATACACAGGCTGCTTGGCTGGAACGGCGCTGAAGGCTTTACTCATACAGAGGATCAGCCGATTGAAGGGAAGCTGTTAATTATCGATGAAGCCAGTATGCTTGATATATGGCTGGCGAATCATTTGTTCAAGGCGATCCCTGATCATATACAAATCATTATTGTCGGAGACGAAGACCAGCTGCCTTCCGTCGGTCCGGGACAAGTGCTCAGAGACCTGCTGGCATCCCAGGTGATTCCGACTGTGAGACTGACAGACATCTATCGCCAGGCGGAGGGGTCATCAATCGTTGAGCTTGCCCACCAGATGAAAAATGGATTGCTGCCGAACAATTTGACTGCCCCGACAAAGGACCGTTCCTTTATTCGCTGCGGAGGCTCGCAAATTAAAGAAGTTGTTGAGAAGGTTGTCGCTAATGCATTGAAAAAAGGCTATACGGCAAAGGACATTCAGGTCCTCGCTCCGATGTACAGAGGAAAAGCCGGCATCAATGAATTGAATGTGATGCTGCAGGACATTTTAAATCCTCCTAAAGAAAAACGGAGAGAATTGAAGTTCGGGGATGTTGTCTACAGAACCGGAGATAAAATTTTGCAGCTTGTCAATCAGCCGGAAAACAATGTGTTCAACGGAGATATTGGCGAAATCACGTCGATATTTTATGCAAAGGAAAATACAGAAAAAGAAGACATGGCCGTCGTTTCTTTTGACGGCAATGAAATGACATTTACGAAAAAAGATTTTAATCAATTTACCCATGCGTATTGCTGTTCTATTCATAAATCGCAGGGAAGTGAATTTCCGATTGTGGTTTTGCCTGTTGTGAAAGGCTATTATAGAATGCTCAGAAGAAACCTTCTTTATACCGCGATTACAAGAGCGAAGAAATTTCTCATTTTATGCGGGGAAGAGGAGGCGCTGGAGTGGGGCGTGAAAAATAATGATGCAACTGTCAGACAGACCTCCTTGAAAAACAGGCTGTCCGTACAGGTTGAGGAAATGGATGCCGAGCTTGAAGCTTTGCAAAAAGAGCTCCCGTTCAGCGTACACGACGCCAACATTGGCATGGAAGGCATTACACCATTCGATTTTATGAAAGAAGAACAGCAATAAAATGCTCCCGTGCAAGCGGGAGTTTTTTCATTTGCAGTGGAATTGATTTCATCGTATGAGTCTAAGGCGCAAAGCAAAACCTAAGCCTGTTCAACAAAAGGTGGTTGATCACACTTTGAGAACATGCCATGAAGTAGAAGGATTCCCAGTATACTCAGAACGAACTTCTTGTTATCTCGGGGCAATTTCTGATATTTGTTTTTCTATGAAGGGAGATTGTCTCGGGTTTATTCTTGCACAAAAACGCTTTTTGCATCATCATCATGCGCTATTACGGGCGTGTGATATCTCTTTCATTCTTGATGACCGCATATTGGCTTCGGTCAGTTCAGAACAGCTTCTGCCTCTTCCGAAAACATGCTTCACATACGAGCAGCTGAAGATGAAGCTTGTGAAATCGCAAGAGGGGGATATATTGGGGATGCTGGAAGATGTATACTTTTGTTTGGACAGGGGCATAATCGTAGCATATGAACTCTCGGACGGTTTCTTTTCTGACCTGGCGGGAAGCAAGCGCCAGATCCAAAGAGCGGATTCGCTTGTCGAGGTGCGGAAAGACGAGATCGTTCTGAACGGATAGAGGTGTGAGGTATGCTTATATGCCCGAATTGCAAAAGTAAGGATATCGGCAAAATCGGCGTGAACCAATATTATTGCTGGGGCTGTTTTATTGAACTGACAGTGGCGAAAGGGAAGATTGCAACTCATCAGGTGGAAGAAGACGGAACGTTAAGCAGCTTGGATGATTTGTTTTCTGAGGATGAACGCAGCATCAATTTTTAATCATGAAAGGAGATGCGCAGGATGAATCGGACGATGACTTCTCTTTTGGCAATGGGAGCCGGAGCTCTCGTGTACCGAATGGCGACTCAATCTGACATGCTGAATAATCGAAGCATGAAGCGGATGAGAAGAAGAATTACGAAAATGTTTTAATGCAAAAAGGATACTCTCCAAAGAGTATCCTTTTCTATGTTTGCCGGACCTCGAGGCGTCTTGCTGCGAGTGAAAGGCTGTAGTTGACTGCGAAATACATAAGGGCCGCAAATAAAAAGATCGGGAAAAAATAACTGCCGTCTGCGCTTTGGCCGTTAATAATTTGCGCGTTGTGAATCAGTTCAGGCAGGGCGATCACAACAGCGAGCGATGTATCTTTTAATAAAGAAATAAACTGGCTTACGATGGGCGGAACCATGCGGCGAAGCGCTTGCGGCATGACGATAAAGAACAGGGTCTGTGTATAGCTCAGCCCGGAGGAGCGCGCCGCTTCAATTTGTCCTTTGTCAATTGATTTCAGTCCGCTTCGGATAATTTCAGATAGCATAGCGGATTCAAAAATCGTTAGTGCTGTAATTGCAGCAGCTGTAATTTCAAGCTTAATCCCAATTTCCGGAAGGGCAAAAAACGTAAAGAAAATAATTAACAGCAAGGGGAGGTTTCTGATCGTTTCAACGAGAACCGCAATCAATTGAGAAAGAACGGGAACTTTCGCATAACGCAGGGTGCCTGCGATTAAACCGAAGAAAAAGCTCAGAATGATGGAGATGAAAGCAACGTACAAGGTGACGAGAAAGCCATCCCATAAAAACGCTAAATGCTCCTGTGAATAAGCACCGATGAAATCCAATGTAACTCACTCCTTATCAATAGCTTTTTTCCAGTCGTTTTTCCAGATAGTTAACACCGATGCTAAGCGGAATCGTCAGCACTAAGTAAAAAAGCGCCACAAAAATATAAACATCAAATACAACGAGTGTGCTCGACGAAACTAAATCGGCTTGGTACATAAGATCCAATCCGGCCACAACCCCAAGAATCGAAGAGTTTTTGACTAAGTTTAAAAATTGATTGCCTAAAGGCGGAATGACGATTTTGATTGCCTGCGGCAAAATGATATGGAGCATGGCTTGGCTGTAGGTAAAGCCTGACGAGCGTGCCGCTTCCATCTGCCCTTTTGAAACAGACTGGATGCCTGCTCTGATGGCTTCAGCGATAAACGCAGAGGTATAAATGGTGAGAGCAACCGTTCCCGCTTGAAAACCGTCAAGCCTCAGGCCTGCGTTTGGAAGTCCGAAATAGAAAACAAAGGTAATTAAAAGAAGAGGGATGTTGCGGATGAACTCTACATATGCGGTCCCGAGCCATTGCAGCGGCTTAAAGACTGTTATTCTCATAACCGCTACAGCAACGCCGAGGACAAAACTGCCGGCCAGCGCGATAACACTTGCGAGCAAGGTATGGTAAAAACCGTCCATATACATGCCAAAGTTATCGAAAAGAATTGACACATTCATCAGCCTATTCACTCCTTATCAAATTGGGATGAGCATCGCCTGCTCATCCCAGGATGGTTGTTATTCAGCTGGGTCTTCTTTAATCCATTTTTTATAAATTTCATCGTATCTGCCATCCGACTTCATCTTTTTAAGTGAAGCGTTGATTTCTTTCGCGAGAGCCGATTGCCCTTTTTTCACGGCGATCCCGTAAGGCTCATCTGTAAAAGGCTTTCCTGTTAATTGATAATTTTTATTTTCATCAGCCATTCCATATAAAATCGCATTATCTGTGGTGAGGGCATCGCCTTGCCCCGATTTAAGGGCTGTAAAGGCTTCTGCGTAGTTTTCAAATTCTAAAACCGATGCTTGAGGCGCCTTTTCACGAATGTTTTGAGAGGAGGTGGAGCCTTTTACTGCAAGAACTTTTGAGCCTTTGCCAAGATTCTCGACACTCTTGATTTTGCTGCCTTTTTTCACGAGAAGCGATTGCCCGGCCTCGAAATAGACATCAGAAAAGTCAACTTCCTTTTTTCGTTCATCAGTGATCGTCATTGTGGCGACAATGGCGTCGATATCCCCGTTTTGCAGCATAGGAATCCTTGTTTTTGAGGTGACCTCTTTAAATTCAGCTTTTTTCTCATCACCTAAAATGTCTTTAGCGATTTGTTTAGCAATATCAATATCAAAACCCTCAATCTCACCTGAGCTTGGATTTTTAAGACCGAACAGTCGAGTGTCCGTTTTTACGCCGAAGACAATTTTGTCATTGTCTTTAATGGCTGCTAGCGTATCTTTTTTGCTCTCCTTTGAGGCTTCTCCATTTGATCCCTTGCTGCCGCAAGCGGCAAGCAAGATGACAGCGAATAAAGAAATCAATGCTAAAGAAAAAATCTTTTTCATACAAGCTCCCCCATTTCTGTTTTAATGATTTAAAATACGGCTTAAGAATAAGCGGGCCCGTTCTTCCTTCGGGTTCGCGTAAAACTCAGCCGGCACTGCTTCTTCTAAAATTTTTCCTTCGTCAATGAAGACAATCCGGTCGGCAACTTCTTTGGCAAACCCCATTTCGTGTGTCACGACAACCATTGTCATGCCTTCTTTGGCGAGAGTTTTCATGACATCTAGCACCTCACCGATCATTTCAGGATCAAGTGCTGATGTCGGCTCGTCAAACAGCATGACCTCCGGCTTCATCGCCAGTCCTCTTGCGATGGCAACACGCTGCTGCTGCCCGCCGGAAAGCTGGGAAGGATAGGCGTCAGCCTTGTCTGGGATGCCGACTTTTTCAAGATAGTACCGCGCCGTTTCCTTTGCTTGTTCAGGTGATTGTCTAAGCACTTTTACCGGAGCCAGCATGATGTTCTGCAGCACTGTTTTATGCGGATATAAATGAAAGTGCTGAAACACCATCCCGATATTCCGCCGCACTTGATTGATATCAGTTTTTCTGTCGTTAATGGCGGTGCCGTTTACTGTGAGCACTCCCTCATTGATCGTCTCAAGTTTGTTGATACATCTGAGCAATGTGCTTTTACCGGAACCGGATGGGCCGATGATAACAACGACTTCCCCTTTTTCGATTTGAAGATTAATTTGTTTTAACGCGTGAAAATCTCCATAATGCTTGTTTACATTTTGAAATGTGATCATCGCAATCCTCCTATCAGAAATTTGACTAAAAAGTATACATGAAATCAAACTTTTCTGAAAATTAAATGCGGAAAAATGTCCATGACTTCTGGCTGACTAAAGAAACATAAAGAATAATTCCGTGTAAACCTCAAAAGATATAGGTGAGGTGAAAGCAGATGCTCCAAAAACCGGTGCAGCTTTTGTTGTGGGTGGCTATTTGTTTGCTGGTTCTGTTAACAGTCTATGTCTTTTTTATGCTTGATATGTTATGGTCACCCTTTTGGCTCGTCATAAAAACGATCTTTATTCCCTTGATCATTTCTATTTTTATATCTTATTTATTGCTTCCGGTCACGGAATGGCTGCATAGCAAAGGATTGCCTAGGACTTTGAGCATCTTGGTCATTTATGTTCTTTTTTTTGGCGGGATTGGCTGGGCGTTGTATAAAGGGGTGCCTGTTTTAATCGTGCAGCTGACGGATTTGTCAGAAAATATACCCATGTTTGTCGAAACGTATAACGGGCTTCTTCTTCATGTGCATAACCATACGGATGACTGGCCTGATGGTATGCATCACCGTATAGATAAAATGATCCGCCAGACGGAGGCGTTTTTTGCGGGAACGATCGAGGGTGCGATCAGCGGGATCCGCAATGTGCTTGATTACTTCTTAATTGCTGCAACAATCCCTTTTCTCGTGTTTTATATGGTGAAGGACATTGAGTTAATGAAAAAGACAGTATGGTACTTGACTCCGAAGTCGTGGAGAAAGCGGGGCAGCGCCTTTTTGCGGGATGTGGATGATTCGCTTGGCGATTATATCCGCGGCCAGCTTTTGGTCTGCTTGATTCTTGGCGTGATTGCAGGCATTTCGTTCTGGGTATTTGGGCTTCCATATCCGCTGATACTTGGCCTTATCTCTGGAGTAACGAATGTCATCCCGTATTTTGGCCCTTTCATCGGAGCTGTTCCTGCGTTGTTAATTGCGATGACGATCTCAGTCAAGGCTGTTCTTGTTGTGGTAATTACGGTGTTTATTCTGCAGTTTATGGAAGGAAATATCCTCAGTCCGTTCATTGTCGGCAGAAGCCTTAAAATGCATCCGGTCGTTATCATGCTTGCGCTCCTTGCCGGAGGGGAGCTTGCGGGAATCGTCGGGATGATTTTGGCTGTTCCTGCGACGGCTGTTTTAAAAGTAATGATGATCCATTTTTTGCGGATGAGGACGGAGCATTGACATCGGCGTGCCGCTTGTCTATAATTTCTCGTAGAATACATACGAATCTCGAGTGACGGATCTGAGTACGCCGAAGCCCTGTTAAAGAGAGAAGCTCCATAAGCTGAAAGGAGCTTTATCAGAAGATCGGAGGAAGCTAATCCTGAGTGCAGTTAATCACTGCCGCTTATCCTGCGTTACAGGGTTAAAGGTGACGGGCGCATGAATGCCCGTAATCAGGGTGGTACCGCGAGACAGCTCTCGTCCCTGTGTAAACGTTGGTTTGCATAGGGGGAGGGCTTTTTTGCTGTCACTGAAGAGAATTTCGATTTTTATAGAGGAGGAAATACAATGAAACACTTAACTTCTGCGGAAGTGCGTCAAATGTTTTTGGATTTCTTTAAAGAAAAAGGACATGCGGTAGAGCCAAGCGCGTCATTAGTGCCTCATGAGGATCCTTCACTGCTTTGGATCAACAGCGGTGTTGCGACGCTGAAAAAATATTTTGACGGCCGTGTCGTGCCGGAAAATCCAAGAATCGTAAACGCTCAAAAAGCGATCAGAACAAACGATATAGAAAATGTAGGTAAAACTGCGCGCCATCACACTTTCTTTGAAATGCTCGGAAACTTTTCCATCGGCGATTATTTCAAAGAAGAAGCCATTACATGGGCTTGGGAGTTTTTAACGAGCGACAAGTGGATTGGCTTCGACAAAGAGCTTCTCTCTGTTACGGTTCATCCTGAAGATGAAGAGGCATATGAGTTTTGGGCAAAAAAAATCGGTATTCCTGAAGAAAGAATTATCCGTCTGGAAGGGAACTTCTGGGATATCGGTGAAGGGCCGAGCGGACCGAATACGGAAATCTTTTACGACCGCGGTGAAGCATACGGTAATGATCCAGAAGATCCGGAGCTTTACCCAGGCGGGGAAAACGACCGTTACCTGGAAGTATGGAACCTTGTGTTCTCAGAGTTCAACCATAACCCTGACGGCACGTACACACCGCTTCCTAAGAAAAACATTGATACAGGCATGGGTCTTGAAAGAATGGTATCTGTCATCCAGAATGTTCCGACAAACTTTGACACCGATTTGTTTATTCCGATCATTAAAGCAACAGAATCGATTTCTGGTGAAACATATGGCAAAGACAATGTGAAAGACACTGCGTTTAAAGTGATTGCTGACCATATCAGAACGGTTGCCTTTGCTGTCAGTGACGGTGCGCTGCCGTCAAATGAAGGCCGCGGCTATGTATTAAGACGCTTATTACGCCGTGCTGTGCGTTATGCCAAAACGATCAACATCCATCGTCCGTTCATGTTTGATTTAGTGCCGGTTGTCGCAGAAATCATGGCTGATTTCTATCCTGAAGTGAAAGAGAAAGCGGATTTCATCGCAAAAGTCATTAAAACCGAGGAAGAACGCTTCCATGAGACCCTTAATGAAGGGCTTGCGATCCTGTCAGAAATGATCAAAAAAGAAAAAGACAAGGGCAGCAGCGTTATCTCAGGTGCTGATGTGTTTAAACTGTATGATACGTATGGATTCCCGGTTGAATTGACTGAAGAATACGCAGAAGACGAGAACATGACGGTTGACCATGAGGGCTTTGAGGAGGAAATGAACCAGCAGCGTGAACGGGCAAGAAACGCCCGCCAGGATGTCGGCAGCATGCAGGTGCAGGGCGGCGCACTGCGCGACGTGACCGATGAAAGCACATTTGTCGGCTACTCTCAAACCAAAGCTGATGCCAATATCATTGTGCTTCTTCAGGACGGCCAATTAATCGAAGAGGCTCATGAAGGAGAAAGCGTTCAAATCATTCTTGATGAAACACCGTTCTATGCAGAAAGCGGCGGCCAAATCGGCGATAAAGGCTATCTCCGAAACGAGCAGGCAGTTGTAAGAATTAAAGATGTTCAAAAAGCGCCGAACGGCCAGCATGTGCATGAAGGTGTTGTGGAGAGCGGTACTGTTCAAAAAGGCCTGCATGTTACGGCTGAAGTTGAAGACCATATGAGAAGCGGCGTCATTAAAAACCACACGGCAACGCATTTATTGCATCAGGCTCTAAAAGATGTTCTTGGAACTCATGTCAATCAGGCGGGCTCTCTTGTAACGGAAAACCGTCTTCGTTTTGACTTCTCGCACTTTGGCCAAGTGACAAAAGAAGAGCTCGAACAAATTGAAAGAATCGTAAACGAAAAGATCTGGGCGAGCATCCCGGTCAGCATTGATTTGAAACCGATCGCTGAAGCAAAAGAAATGGGTGCGATGGCACTGTTCGGCGAAAAATATGGCGATATTGTCCGTGTCGTTCAAGTTGGAGATTACAGCTTAGAGCTGTGCGGCGGCTGCCATGTCAGAAATACAGCAGAAATCGGCTTGTTTAAAATCGTTTCTGAATCTGGAATCGGAGCAGGCACAAGACGGATTGAAGCTGTAACGGGACAAGGCGCTTACGTCGAAATGAACAGCCAGATTTCTGTATTGAAAGAGGCTGCTGACGAGCTGAAAACAAATATCAAAGAAGTGCCGAAACGGGTCGCGGCTCTGCAGGCTGAACTGAAGGAAGCACAAAGAGAAAATGAATCTCTTCTTGCAAAACTAGGCAACGTGGAAGCAGGAGCAATCCTGTCGAAAGTAAAAGAAGTTGACGGCGTAAACGTGCTTGCGGAAAAAGTAAATGCAAAAGACATGAATCATCTCCGCACAATGGTCGATGAACTCAAAGCAAAGCTTGGCTCTGCGGTGATCGTGCTTGGTGCGGTACAAAACGATAAAGTTAATATCTCTGCCGGAGTCACAAAGGACCTCATCGACAAAGGCCTTCACGCTGGCAAGCTGGTTAAACAAGCTGCGGAAGTTTGCGGCGGAGGCGGCGGAGGCCGTCCGGACATGGCGCAGGCAGGCGGCAAACAGCCGGAAAAATTAGAAGAAGCTTTGGCTTCTGTAGAAGATTGGGTGAAATCCGTTTTATAATTCGCCCATGTAGTGTAGAATGATGGTAAGATTAGGACCCCAGGCTGAACTTTGCCTGCGAATTTGGGAAAGAGGTGCAAAACGGTGAGCTCGTTTGATAAAACGATGAAATTTAATTTCTCCGATGATTCTGCTGAGACTAACGTAAATGAGGTGCTGATTACAGTGTATGACGCGCTTCAGGAAAAGGGCTACAATCCAATCAACCAGATTGTCGGATACTTGCTGTCAGGTGATCCCGCTTATATTCCTAGGCATCGTGACGCTCGCAATTTAATTCGCAAACTTGAAAGAGACGAATTAATCGAGGAATTGGTGAAGTCTTATTTAGAACAGCATAAAGAGGCGTAAATAAAGAATGAGAATATTAGGACTCGATTTAGGAACCAAAACACTCGGTGTAGCTCTAAGCGATGAAATGGGCTGGACTGCTCAAGGCATTGAGACCATAAAGATAAATGAAGCAGAAGGCGATTATGGTTTATCCCGTTTATCTGAACTGATAAAGGACTATACTATAGATAAAATCGTGCTCGGCTTTCCTAAGAACATGAACGGAACAGTCGGCCCGAGAGGCGAAGCCAGCCAAACATTTGCGAAAGTGCTTGAAACAACGTACAATGTTCCTGTTGTGCTGTGGGACGAGCGTCTTACCACAATGGCGGCTGAAAAAATGCTGATTGCAGCTGACGTCAGCAGGCAGAAACGAAAAAAAGTCATTGATAAAATGGCGGCTGTTATGATTTTACAAGGATATCTTGACAGCTTAAATTAAAGCCAGAGGTGAAGAAAATGGAACACGGCGAAAAAAATATTACAATTGTTGACGATCAAGGAAATGAACAGCTTTGTGAAGTGCTGTTTACATTTGAAAACGAAGAGTTTGGCAAGTCTTATGTCTTGTACTACCCGATCGAATCAAAAGAAGACGAAGAAGTAGAAATTCTTGCTTCCAGCTTCACGCCAAACGAAGACGGTGAAAACGGTGAGCTATTCCCGATTGAAACTGACGAAGAATGGGATATGATCGAAGAAACACTAAACACATTCTTAGCGGACGAAGACGAAGAGTAAAACATCGCGCCAAACCAAAGCCGGAGCTATACTGCTCCGGCTTTTTTCTGCTTTATGCAGGCCTCTTTTTGTAATAAATTGCCGAAATACAATGAATCATGTAGTATAAGAGCTGATGGGAGGAGACCTAATGTATATCAATCAGCAAAAAAAATCGTTTTTTAATAAAAAAAGAATCATACTGTCTTCCATTGTTGTGCTGTTTCTTATCATTGGCGGGGCATTTTTATATGGGAAATCATTACTTGAACCTGTTGAAAAAGACAGTAAAACGACAGTTAATATTAACATTCCGAGCGGTTCGTCTGTTTCAGCCATCGCATCGATATTAAAGAAAAATGATGTCATAAAAAGCGAGAAGGCGTTTCAGTACTATGTGAAATATAAAGGTGCTTCCGGGTTTCAGGCCGGATTCTACCATCTGAATAAAGGTATGGATTTAGATGCCATTATTCAGAAGCTGACAAGCGGGGCTACAGGCTACGCTTTTCAAATCACAGTGACTGAGGGAGCACAGCTGACCCAAATCGCGGCTGCTATTGCTGATGAAACAAAATACTCTAAAAAACAAGTCATAGCGAAGCTGGACGATGAAACATTTATCAATCAGCTGAAGAAAGAATTCCCGGACACTGTGACAAATGATGTTTTCAATAAAAACATTAAGCACCCGCTTGAAGGGTACCTATTCCCGGCTACATACCCTTTTAACGATCCGGACACATCACTTGAAGACATTATCAAGGCAATGATAAAGCAGACAAATTCTTATGTGGAAACATATAAATCAGAAATGAAGAAAAACAAACTTTCTGTGCATAAGCTGCTGACGATGGCTTCTTTGATAGAAGAAGAAGCGACTGAAAAAGCCGACCGCCACAAAATTGCGAGCGTCTTTTATAACCGCCTGAAAAAGAAAATGCCGCTCCAAACAGATCCGACCGTGCTGTACGCGGCAGGCAAGCATAAAGATCGGGTTCTTTATAAGGATCTGGAAATCGATTCACCATACAATACGTATAAAAACACAGGGCTGACGCCAGGTCCGATTGCCAATGCCGGCATGTCGTCATGGGAAGCGGCGCTGCATCCGGATAAAACGGACTATCTGTATTTCTTGGCCAAATCAAATGGTGAGGTTGTATTTACAAAAACGCTAAAAGAGCATAATAAAGCAAAAGAAAAATACATTTCCTCAAAAAATGAGAAATAAAAGGAGAGCATAAAGCTCTCCTTTTGTTCGCTTTCCGCAAGGTTTTATGATAAAATATATCGGGTTGTTTACCGATGTATCATGATGTATTCAGAGAGTGTCCTGCGCATAAGACTGGGGCACTCCTTTTTAGAACGGGAGGCTGTTTGTAGTGACTGACCGGTATGAACAAATAAATGACTATATAGAAGCATTATTAAAGCCTCGGCCGGATAACGTGAAGAAGCTTGAAGCATATGCAGAAGAACATCATGTCCCGATCATGGAAAAAGCGGGCATGGAGGTGCTGCTTCAAATTTTGTCTGTGAAACAGCCGAAAAAAATACTAGAAATCGGAACGGCCATTGGTTATTCAGCTATTCGAATGGCGCTGGAGCTGCCGTCTGCTGAAATATATACAATTGAACGCAATGAGAAACGGCATGAAGAAGCGGTAAACAATATCAAGGAATTTCAGCTTGATGACCGGATTCATGTTTTTTACGGAGATGCGCTTGAATTAGCCGACGCCGTTCATGTAACTGCGCCTTACGATGTCATTTTTATTGACGCTGCAAAAGGTCAGTATCAAAACTTTTTTCATTTATATGAACCGATGCTTTCACCGGACGGGGTGATTATAACAGACAACGTGCTGTTTAAAGGTCTGGTGGCAGAGGATTACAGCAAAATAGAACCGAAGAGAAGGCGCAGGCTTGTAACAAAAATTGATGAATATAATCATTGGCTGATGAATCATCCGGATTATCAAACTGCGATTATTCCTGTCGGAGACGGACTTGCGATTAGTAAAAAGAAGAGGTGAACGTCATGAAAAAACCAGAGCTCTTAGTGACGCCGACGAGTACAGCGGACATTTTGCCGCTCATACAGGCGGGGGCAACTGCGTTTTTAGTTGGGGAACAGAGATACGGCTTGAGATTAGCCGGAGAATTTTCTCGTGAAGATATAACAAAAGCCGTAGAGATTGCTCACAAAGAAGGGGCAAAAGTATACGTTGCTGTAAATGCAATTTTCCATAACGATAAAGTGGGTGAGCTTGGCGAATATCTGGCTTTCTTGGCAGAAGCCGGTGTCGATGCAGCGGTATTCGGCGATCCTGCCGTGCTGATGGCTGCCCGTGAATCTGCGCCTGCTCTGAAGCTTCATTGGAGCACAGAAACGACAGGCACCAACTATTATACATGCAACTACTGGGGACGCAAGGGTGCGGCGCGTTCTGTGCTTGCCAGAGAATTAAACATGGACAGCATTGTTGAGATTAAAGAAAATGCTGAAGTCGAAATTGAAATCCAGGTGCATGGAATGACGTGCATGTTCCAATCGAAGCGTTCTTTGATTGGAAACTATTTTGAATATCAGGGCAAAGTCATGGACATTGAAAGAAAGAAAAAAGAATCAGGCATGTTTTTACACGATAAAGAACGTGATAATAAATATCCGATTTTCGAAGATGAAAACGGCACTCACATCATGAGCCCGAACGATGTGTGCATCATTGATGAGCTCGAGGAATTGATAGATGCCGGAATTGATTCTTTCAAGATCGACGGTGTTTTGAAAACGTCTGAATACCTAATAGAAGTCACCAAAATGTACAGAGAAGCAATTGATTTGTGCGTGGAAAACCGTGACGAATACGAAGCGAAAAAAGAAGACTGGATCGAACGCATTGAAAGCATCCAGCCAGTAAACAGAAAAATTGATACCGGATTCTTCTTCAAGGAAACGGTTTATTAATCAAAAGGAGGTTAAGCTATGACTGCCGTAAATGATAATATATCCACAATCGTTAATGGAAAGCGTGTGATTACGAAAAAGCCGGAGCTTCTTGCACCTGCGGGTAATCTTGAAAAGCTGAAAATCGCTGTTCATTACGGAGCGGACGCGGTCTTTATCGGGGGACAGGAATACGGGCTGCGCTCGAATGCCGATAACTTTACGATCGAAGAAATTGCAGAAGGCGTTGAATTCGCAAAGAAATATGGCGCGAAGATCTACGTAACAACGAATATTTTCGCTCATAATGAAAACATGGACGGGCTTGAAGACTATTTAAAAGCGCTTGGAGACGCCAACGTTGCCGGTATTATTGTGGCAGATCCGCTTATTATTGAAACATGCCGCAGAGTGGCGCCGAATGTTGAGGTTCACTTGAGCACACAGCAGTCTCTTTCAAACTGGAAGGCTGTCCAGTTCTGGAAGGAAGAAGGTCTCGACCGCGTCGTGCTGGCACGTGAAACAAGCGCTCTTGAAATCAGAGAAATGAAAGAAAAGGTAGATATCGAAATCGAATCCTTCATTCATGGCGCAATGTGTATTGCATATTCCGGCCGCTGCGTGCTGAGCAATCACATGACAGCTCGGGATTCCAACCGCGGAGGCTGCTGCCAGTCATGCCGCTGGGATTATGATCTCTATCAAACAGACGGTGCCAACGCCGTTGCTTTGTATGGTGAAGAAGATGCACCATTTGCGATGAGCCCGAAAGATTTGAAGCTGATTGAATCCATTCCGAAAATGATTGAAATGGGGATCGACAGCTTAAAGATTGAAGGCCGCATGAAATCCATTCACTATGTAGCAACTGTTGTCAGCGTATACCGCAAAGTAATCGATGCTTATTGCGCTGATCCAGAGAACTTTGTGATTCAAAAAGAATGGCTTGAAGAGCTTGATAAGTGCGCCAACAGGGACACTGCGACAGCTTTCTTTGAAGGAACGCCAGGCTATGAAGAGCAAATGTTCGGCGAACACGCCAAGAAAACGACATATGATTTTGTCGGCTTAGTGCTGAATTATGATGAAGATACACAAATGGTCACGCTTCAGCAGCGCAATTTCTTCAAAAAAGGCGACGAAGTGGAATTTTTCGGTCCAGAAATCGAAAACTTTACACATACGATTGAAACCATTTGGGACGAAGACGGAAATGAGCTAGATGCTGCCCGCCATCCCCTGCAAATTGTCAAATTCAAACTAGACAAAAAGATTTATCCGAGCAACATGATGAGAAAGGGGAAGTAACAGCCCATGGGTAAGAATCCAGTAGTCATTGGAATCGCAGGAGGTTCCGGTTCAGGAAAAACGAGTGTCACACGGTCCATTTATGAACAGTTTAAAGGACACTCAATTTTAATGATCCAGCAGGACCTTTATTATAAAGACCAAAGCCATCTTCCGTTTGAAGAAAGGCTGAACACAAACTATGATCATCCGCTTGCGTTTGATAATGACTATTTAATCGAGCATATTCAGGATCTATTGAATTACCGCCCGATTGAAAAGCCGATTTATGACTATAAGCTTCACACACGTTCAGAAGAAACGGTTCACGTAGAGCCAAAGGATGTTATTATCCTTGAAGGAATTCTTGTTCTTGAAGACAAAAGGCTTCGTGATCTGATGGATATCAAGCTTTATGTTGATACGGACGCTGACTTGCGTATCATCAGACGGATTATGAGAGATATTAATGAGCGCGGACGCTCTATTGATTCTGTCATTGAACAATATGTGTCAGTGGTCCGTCCGATGCATAACCAATTCGTCGAGCCGACGAAACGATACGCTGATATTATTATCCCGGAAGGCGGTCAGAATCACGTCGCAATTGATCTGATGGTCACAAAAATTCAAACCATTCTTGAACAAAACGCGATTTTGTAATACCATAGCATAGACATAAATAACTCTGACCATATTATGTATAGGCAGGAAGGGAATGTGCGAATTCCCTTCTTTCCCTGTTTATAAACGCGAAATATTTGCAGAACGACAAGATTCAGTTTAAGATAAACAGTACCTATATGGGAGAGAAGAACGAGGACTGCCCTGTGTTCTCATTCTTGTATTTTTTAGTTTATGCTCTCATACATAATCGAAGATGTTGAGGGACAACCAGAAGGAGTGAAGGGACATGGCACAAGAGAAAGTTTTTCCTATGACTGCAGAAGGAAAACAAAAACTTGAACAAGAATTAGAATATTTGAAAACGGTTAAACGAAAAGAAGTAGTAGAGCGCATCAAAATTGCGAGAAGCTTCGGAGACCTTTCCGAGAACTCTGAATACGATTCAGCGAAAGAAGAGCAGGCATTTGTAGAGGGCCGCGTGACGACTCTTGAAAATATGATTCGCAATGCGAAAATCATTGAAGATGACGGCGGCTCTAACGTTGTCGGTTTGGGTAAAACCGTCACTTTCGTCGAACTGCCTGACGGTGACGAAGAATCATATACGATCGTCGGAAGCGCGGAAGCTGACCCGTTTGAAGGGAAAATCTCAAACGATTCACCGATCGCAAAAAGCCTCTTGGGCAAAAAAGTAGATGAAGAAGTCACAGTACAAACACCGGGCGGAGAAATGCTCGTGAAAATTGTGAAAATTTCATAATATCTGTTTAGCAGCGAAACACCTCGTCCACAATGTGGGTGAGGTGTTTTTTTATGAAGATATCGAAACGAATGAAGCTGGCAGTCATCGCTTTTTTGATTGTATTTTTTCTGCTTCTGCTGAGGCTTGCAGAAATCCAGCTGTTTTTCACAGAATCATTTTCTAAAAAGAAAATTAATTTGATTCAAGAAAGTGTGAAACAGCGGACGGAGGAAGTGCTCATTTCAGATGGAAGAGGCTCTTTTTTAGATCGAAACGGGCGGGCGCTGACAGGACAAAGCGAGCCTGCGGTTGTTTTGTTCCCTTTTCTGCTGACGCAGGATTGGCCGATCAAAAAAGTTGCGGACATCCTCGGCATGTCTGAAGATGATTTGCGCCAGACACTAGGTAAGGCAAAAAAACCGGTCATTTTGCAGCAAAAGAAAATCAAAACACTTTCAAAACAATCTATCACAAAAATCAATTCTTTGAAATATCCCGGCATTTACGGCGTATATATGGAGAATGAAGACAAGCCCAGCCTTGCTTCACATACGATTGGGAGCACGAACCAAGATCCGGCGCTGCTTCGCAAGAAATATCCTGACAAGGAGAGCCTTCCGATTACAACAGAAATCGGAACAACCGGTTTAGAACGGACATTTGACGAGTTTTTGCTTCCGGAACAAGACACAAAGCTTTTATATCATGTGGACGGAAAAGGAAACCCTTTGTTTGGCATGGACGTCAAATATACAGCTGAAGCCAATACATTTTATCCGCTCCAGGTCAAAACAACGATCGATCAAAGCATTCAAAAAGTGATGGAGGAGGTATTGGATGAACAGGGGCTGAAAAAGGGAGGGGCTGTGCTGCTGGACATCGAAAATAGCAGTGTTCTGGGAATTGTAAGCAAACCAGATGCGGATGTGTCCCGGCAAAACACACTTCAAAATTATATGCTGACGCCAATCTATCCCGGATCAGTTTTTAAAACAGTCATTGCCGCAGCTGCAATCGAAAATAATATGGTGGAGCCTAGTCAAACCTTTAATTGCAATTTAAACCTGTACGGGGAACCGGGGGACGACAAAGGAACCTTGTCTTTTGATGAAAGTTTTGCCCAAAGCTGTAATTACACATTTACGAGTCTTGCAGAACAATTAATGAAAAAAGACAGCTCGGTTATTGAAGATATGTCCGAGAAGCTGGCTCTCACTGATCGGGCAGGCTGGGAGGGGAAACTGTACCACGAAACCGATTTCCGCCAGCTGTATAACGAAAAAAGCGGCGTGATTTGGGGGGATGAAAAAGACAAATCAGTCAAAAAAGCCATTGCGCAAACAGCAATCGGGCAGAAAAATGTAAAGGTAACGCCGCTGGAGGTAGCCAATATGATGGCGACAATCGCCCGCGGCGGAGAAAAACGGCAGGTGAAAATTGCCGAAAAAATTGAGTATAAGAACGGCACAACGCTCGTTACGTTTAAAGATCAGAAGCTCAAAGGGGAAACAATAGACAAATATACGTCACAGCAGCTTCAAAAAATACTGCGGCGGGTGGTAGAATCTCCTTCCGGAACGGGCAGAAGGTTTCAAGATCTTCCGTATACTGTAGCAGGGAAGTCGGGCACAGCTCAGACAGGCAAGCTTTCAAAAGAGAAGGAAACACTCTATGAAAAATGGTTTGCCGGATATTTTCCCGCGGATAAGCCGAAATACGCTCTGGTTGTTTTACACATGGATACACCGGGAGATAAGGCTCTGACAAATTCGGTGTTTTATGATATTGTTAAAAAAGTACACGAAATTGAAATCAATCAGAAATAGAACAACTTCTCAGCACATGTTAAAATATATGCTGAGCTAAGAGGGATAAAGGAGTGCAGAATTATTGAGCAATAATCAATCTCGTTATGAAAATCGTGATAAACGCAGAAAAGCCAATTTAGTGCTTAACATTTTAATCGCAATCGTATCCATACTAATTGTCGTAGTAGCAGCGAATCTCTTCATTAACAGTCCTTCTAGCAAAGATGTCAGCAAGGATTCTGAAACGGCGCAAAAACAGGAATCTCCGGCTTCAGGAAAGACGGAAAAGAAATCGGATGAGGATATAAAAGACAGCAAGAAAGATACATCTGACAGCGAAAAGGATTCTGAGAGGTCTTCTGACTCTGATTCCAAAAAAGATGATTCTTCTTCTAAAAAAGATGACTCTGATTCAGATTCAAGCTCAGATTCAGCCGGTGACGGGCTTAAAGATGCAAAAGTAACAGAAGGCGGCTCATCGAGCGATGTGGAAAAAACGTATGAAAATCCTGACTGGAAAGCAGTCGGAACTGAGCAGACTGGCGAGCATGCCGCTACTTATGATTCAAGCTCACAAGACTGGGCTGAGATGCTGAAAGCCATTTCATACGCAACTGGTGTCTCAACAGATAACATGACGGTGCTCTGGCTTGGAAATAACGGCAGCCCTCAGGATGCCAAAGGCAAGATTTTGGACAAGGCGACTGGGAATAAATATCAAGTCACGATTACATGGGTCGATGAAAAAGGCTGGAAGCCGACAAAAGTAGAAAAGCTAAAATAAACAAAAGCAGCCGGGTTACAACCGGCTGCTTTTGTTTTAGGCTTCAGCTGCGAAATGAACCACCGCGCTGTACAATATTCGTCCTTCTGCCACAGCAGTTTGGTGTGAAACAGATTTCACCCGGAGCATGATGGCTTTATTGTTTTCAATTTGTGTATTGATTTTCTTTTCAAGCTCCTGCAATGAAGCCGCTTCAAAAAATTCCACTTTGTCTTTAATCAGATCTAATTGAAAATTCATGTCTTGACCCTCCAGCTTTCACAAGTCATATGAAGTATAAGCTTTTTTGCGGTCAATGCGCAATATGAGATGGCATTAAATACACAAAGTGTTTTAGTACCTGCTTTTCAGAAGATGTGGTATTATAGGAACTGTTCCATCATTAATTCATAGTATGCTTATAGGAATTATTAAATATGGAGTGTGACAAATATGGGACGTGAATTTATCCCTCTCTTTGAAGATTGGGCAGCAACTTATGATCAAACAGTACAAGGTTTAGATATTCAGTATAAAGAAGCGTTCAGAGGCTACGATCATATCCTTGATGCCATCGTCAGCAAATCTGGAACTCATGTGTTAGAATTTGGCCCGGGGACCGGGAATTTGACAGCTAAGCTGCTCGATGCAGGCAAAACTGTATTTGGAATCGAACCTTCTCCAGCAATGCGTAAACTGGCTTCTGACAAGCTTTCAGGCAGGACGGAAATCGTTGATGGAGACTTCCTGACATTCCCTGAGCCGCCATTTCAGGCTGATACAATTGTCAGTTCATATGCTTTTCATCATTTGACTGACGAAGAAAAGCGGGCTGCCATAAAGCAATATGGCAAATACCTTCACTTGCATGATAAAATAGTGTTTGCCGATACCGTCTTTGAAGATGCGCAAGCGTATCAACAGGCTATCGATAAAGCCCGTTCTCAAGGCTTCTATCAGCTTGCAAATGATTTAGAGACAGAGCATTATCCTACATTGGATGCGTTGAAAGAAATGTTTACAGCTGAAGGTTTTGCAGTCCGATTCACTCAGCAAAACGACTTCGTGTGGATAATGGAGGCGATCAAACGGTAAAGTGAAGGGAATGTGAATAGATGAGACTAGCAGTCATCGGAGCAATGGAAGAGGAAGTTACCATCCTAAGAAACAAACTTGAAAATGCAAAAACAGAAACGATCGCACACTGTGAATTTACAACAGGCGAATATGAAGGAACTGAAGTGATTCTTTTAAAATCAGGAATTGGAAAAGTAAATGCTGCTATCAGCACAACGCTTCTGCTTGACCGTTACAAGCCTGATTATGTCATTAACACAGGCTCAGCCGGCGGATTTCATCATACATTGAATGTAGGGGATGTCGTTATTTCCACTGACGTTCGCCACCATGATGTAGACGTAACGGCTTTTGACTATGAATACGGCCAAGTGCCGGGCCTTCCGGCTGCTTATGCGGCGGATGAAAAGCTGATCAGCATCACGGAAGAAGCGGTATCTGAACTCGACGGCATTCAGGTTGCAAAAGGAACAATTGCAACAGGCGATTCTTTCATGAACGATCCGAAGCGGGTTGAAGAGGTGCGTGCGAGATTTTCTGATCTGTACGCGGTTGAAATGGAGGCTGCGGCAGTTGCTCAAGTGTGCCATCAATTTAAAACGCCGTTTGTCGTCATCAGAGCGTTATCTGATATCGCAGGAAAAGAATCACATGTTTCATTTGACCAATTTTTAGAGCAGGCGGCTGTCCATTCAACAGAGCTTGTGTTAAAGGTGATCAAACGAATTCATTAAAACGGGGAGAATGTTCTCCTCCGTTTTTTCTAAAAACAACCTCTAATTAGGAGGAGGACATATATGACAGTGATTACGGACATTACTGAGCTGATTGGGAATACACCGCTTCTCCGCTTGAAGAACTTTGATGTTCCAGAAGGAGTCGCGGTGTATGCCAAGCTTGAAATGATGAATCCCGGGGGTAGCATCAAAGACAGACTGGGAGATATGCTGATTCGTGACGCGCTCGATTCAGGCAAGTTGAAACCTGGCGGAGTGATTATAGAAGCTACAGCAGGCAATACAGGGATCGGCCTTGCGCTAAGTGCCAGAAAATATGGGTTGAAAGCGATTTTCTGTGTCCCTGAACATTTCAGCAGAGAGAAACAGCAAATTATGCAAGCGCTTGGCGCATCAATCATTCATACACCGCGTCAAGACGGAATGCAGGGCGCCATTCAAAAAGCCATTCAGCTGGAGACTGAAATTGAAAATTCTTATTGCGTTTTGCAATTTAAAAACCAAGTAAATCCATCGACTTACTATAAGACGCTTGGACCTGAAATGTGGGAAGCGCTTGACGGGAATATTCATACGTTTGTCGCAGGGGCAGGATCAGGGGGCACGTTCGCAGGAACAGCTTCCTTCTTAAAAGAAAAAAATCCAGCAGTCAAAACGGTGATTGTTGAACCGGAGGGCTCGATTTTAAACGGAGGGGAACCCCACGCTCATAAAACAGAGGGCATCGGCATGGAGTTTATCCCTGATTATATGAATAAGAGCCACTTTGACGAGATCTACACCGTAACGGATGAGAATGCGTTTAGACTTGTGAAAGAAGCGGCAGAAAAAGAAGGACTGCTGATCGGAAGCTCTTCAGGTGCAGCGCTTTATGCGGCATTGGAGGAAGCGAAAAAAGCATCTGCTGGAACTAACATTGTCACAGTATTTCCTGACAGCAGCGATCGATATATCAGCAAACAAATATACGAAGGAGGCATCTGATATGAAGAAAAAAACATTGATGATACATGGCGGAATCACAGGTGATGAGAAAACAGGCGCAGTTTCCGTGCCGATTTATCAAGTAAGCACGTACAAGCAGCCGAAAGCAGGGCAGCATACAGGCTACGAGTATTCAAGAACGGCCAATCCGACTCGAACCGCTCTCGAAGCACTTGTGACAGAACTGGAAAGCGGGGAAGCAGGCTATGCGTTCAGCTCAGGAATGGCTGCCATTACAGCGGTTATGATGCTGTTTAACAGCGGAGATCATGTCGTGTTGACTGATGATGTGTACGGCGGAACATACCGCGTGATGACAAAGGTGCTTAACCGTCTTGGCATTGAATCAACATTTGTCGATACGAGCAGCAGAGAAGAAGTTGAAAAAGCGATTCGCCCTAATACAAAAGCCATTTATATTGAAACACCGACAAACCCGTTGCTCAAAATCACCGACTTGACGCTCATGGCTGATATCGCAAAAAAAGCGGGTGTTCTGCTTATTGTAGACAATACCTTTTACACTCCTTATTTTCAGCAGCCGCTTACTTTAGGCGCTGATATCGTACTTCACAGTGCGACAAAATATCTTGGCGGACACAGTGATGTCGTCGGAGGTTTAGTTGTGACAGCTTCGAAAGAGCTTGGAGAAGAGCTGCATTTTGTGCAAAACTCCACAGGCGGCGTGCTTGGCCCTCAAGATTCCTGGCTGTTAATGAGAGGAATCAAAACGTTGGGACTCAGAATGGAAGCGATCGATCAAAATGCGCGGAAAATCGCAAGCTTTCTTGAGAATCACCCTGCTGTCCAAACGTTATATTATCCTGGTTCTTCAAATCATCCCGAACATGAGCTTGCAAAAACGCAAGGATCTGGCTTCGGCGGCATGATCTCCTTTGATATTGGCAGTGAAGAACGGGTTGATGCGTTTTTAGGAAATCTGAAACTGTTTACCATTGCTGAAAGCCTGGGGGCGGTTGAAAGTTTAATTTCTGTTCCTGCAAGAATGACACATGCTTCTATTCCGAGAGAACGCCGGCTTGAGCTCGGCATTACGGACGGCTTGATCAGAATTTCTGTAGGAATTGAAGATGCGGAAGACTTGTTGGAAGATATCGGCCAAGCGCTTGAAAATATATAACAAATGGATAGAATTGCTTTCTCTGTAAGCCGCCGGATTATATTATAATAGTCGTATACTATGAATCTGGCAGGTGATTCTTTTGAACAAAAATAGAATGAAATCTTTAAAAGAAGACTACAAGCATTTTGCTTTTACATTGCTTGCAGTCAGCACTTTTTTATATATAGGCGCAGTTCTCCCTGATCAAGGCTTAACATTAGGCCAGAAATCGACGATGTTTTTAGCGGATTGCTTATTTTTAGCCGGTGCCTTCTTTTGCGCTGACCGTTCACTTATTTACAAGAAGCGTTTGGAAGAAGCCGACGAATAAAAAAACAGCCATCATCAGCGATGGCTGTTTTTCTGTTATTTTTCTCGAAGTTCTTTTCCCATGCCTTTTAAAAACTGAAGGCCGAAGCCGACGGCTCTGTTGATGTCAGGATCGTTCATTGCTTTTAACAGGTCGAGAATCCCGACTTTCTTGTCTTCTTTTAAAAAGCTTTGTGCCTGTTCAGTCCCAGCCATTACGCTTTCTAAAAGCTTTGCTGTAAACTCAGGATCGGCTTTTGTCAATGCGCCTCCGGCGGCCATCATCGTGTTGATGAGGTTGGTGACAGGCTCGCGGGAAACTTGGCCAAGCGCAATCTTGGCAATGTCTTCCTTCGCTCTGAGCATGCTTGTTGCCGCATCAAAAATTCCAAGGTCATTGAGTTCATTCATTAACGTCATCGTTTTAGAGACGGCGTCCTCATTTTCCGCCAGCAGCTCTTTCAGTTCTTCTATTTTTTCAAGCTTAATTTGCTCAGCTGTTTTTGTTTCTTTTTTGATCGTCGTAATCGGAGTGGCCATTCGTTTTCCTCCTATCGTTTAATCAGTCAGATGGACATAGCCAGGACGGTTCCATTTTCTTTCTGCTTCGACTCCGTTTTGCGGATGCCGTTTTTTGTTGCGCGGATTTGTTTTTGGAAGCGGCGCTGTTTCACAGCCGCCAAGCACTTCCATGCGAACCTTAGTCTGTTTATAAGCAGGCGTGTTCGTCCGTTTATCAGCTGCAGGGCCCGTCAAGAAGTTAATCGCTGACTCCTTGTCTGTCGAGTTCATTGGCAGATAGAGTTCATTTTTCCGTACCCGGTCTGTGATCAGCGCGTTCAATTTGACTGCTCCGAACGGAGAAACGAGCCGTACAAGCGAACCGTCACAAACACCTCGCTCTTGTGCAAGCTCAGGTGAGATCTCAACGAATACATTCGGCACTTTCGCTTGGATGCCTTTCGATTTATTTGTCATGTTTCCTTCGTGGAAATGCTCCAGCATCCGGCCGTTATTGATATGAAGGTCGTATTCCTCCGGAAATGCCGCTGGCTCGGTCCAATCAGAAAGGGCAAAGCGGGCTTTTTTGTCAGGGAAATTAAATCCGTCTTCATACAGAAGCGGTGTGCTTTCACCTGTGAAGCTGCCCCATAGGAAGCTGTTCCAGCCTTCAAGCACCTCATAGCTTGCTTTGGCAAACAGAGGAGAAAGACTCGCCATTTCAGAGAAAATGTCACTTGGATGGCTGTAAGTCCAATTCGCTCCTAAACGGTTTGCCACCTCTTGAATAATCCACCAGTCCGGTTTTGCGTCACCAAGCGTCGGAAGCGCCTGATACAATCGCTGGACACGGCGTTCTGTGTTGGTAAATGTTCCGTCTTTTTCAAGTGAAGGAGTGGCCGGCAAGACGACATCGGCATATTGAGCTGTTCTTGACAGGAAGATGTCCTGTACCACGAAGAAATCAAGGCTTGATAAAATATCATGCACATGGTTCGCGTTTGAATCGACCAGTGCCATATCCTCACCGACAAGATACATAGCTTTCATTTTTCCTTCTTCAATGGCATGAAGCATTTGAATATTATCTAAACCAGGCTTTCCATCTATCTCGACACCATATGCCTCTTCAAATTTAGCACGGGCTTTGTCATCTGTAATATGCTGATATCCCGGCAGCCAGCCAGGCAATGTTCCCATATCACAAGCGCCTTGCACGTTATTGTGTCCGCGCAGAGGATAAGCGCCGGCACCTGGACGGCGATAGTTGCCCGTAGCGAGAAGCAGGTTTGAAATGGCTGCTGATGTATCAGAACCGCCTGTATTTTGTGTGACACCCATTCCCCAAAGGACACAAGTGCCGTCAGCATCACGAATCATTTCAGCAATTTGAATGATGTTTTCTTTTGAAAGGCCTGTGATGCGTTCTGCATAATCAAGCGTATACGTTTTAAGGGTTTCTTTATAATCTTCAAAGTAATTGACGTTCTCATCAATAAACGCCTGATCGTGCCAGCCTTGGTCGATCATATATTTCGTAACAGCCATTAGCCAAACTTGGTCTGTGCCTTGTTTAGGGCTGATGAACAGATCAGATCGCTCAGCCATCTCATTTTTACGCAGGTCGGCAACAATCAGTTTTTGACCGTGGAGCTTGTGTGCCCGTTTGACGCGTGTTGCGAGCACTGGGTGTCCTTCCGCCGGATTGGCACCGACAATGATGACGAGACCTGCTTTGGCAATATCTTTAATCGTGCCGGCGTCACCGCCCATGCCGACAGTGCGGAACAATCCGTCTGTAGCAGGAGACTGGCAGTAGCGTGAGCAGTTATCGACGTTGTTTGTTTCAAATACCTGACGCGCTAGCTTTTGAATGACGTAGTTTTCTTCATTCGTAATTTTAGAAGAAGAAATAAACCCTACAGAGCCTTTACCGTACTGCTCTTTGATTGATCCTAATCTGCTTGCGACAAGATCGAGGGCTTCTTCCCAAGAAGATTCCACAAAGGCTCCGTTTTTACGGATTAAAGGCTTTGTGATCCGTTCTTTTGAATTGACGAAATCCCAGCCGAATTTCCCTTTGACACATGTGGAAATCGCGTTAACTGGAGCATCAGAAACAGGCTGGATCTTTAAAATATCCCGTCCTTTTGTCCATACTTCAAATGAACACCCGACACCGCAGAACGTACATACAGTTTTCGTTTTTTTCGTTCTTGTTTCACGCATTGCCGCTTCGACTTCAGAAATGGCAAAAATGCTGCCATACCCCGGTTCAACATTTTTCACGAGATCAATCATCGGTTCCATGACGTCCTCTTTAATGCCTGTCATAAAACCAGCCTGCCCGAGCATTGATTTTTCCATCAGTGCATTACATGGACATACTGTTACACACTGACCGCAGCTGACACAGGAAGATTCATTGATCGAAACTCCCTCATCCCAAATGACGCGAGGGCGTTCGCGTTCCCAGTCGATTGAGAGTGTTTCATTTACCTGAAGGTTTTGACAGACCTCAACACACTGGCCGCAGGCAATACATTGGTTTGGATCATAGCGGTAAAAAGGATGAGACATATCAACCGCGCAAGAAGGATCTTCTTTTGGCGTATATGGGTATTTTTGATGCTCGATCCCCATCATTTCCGCTGTATTATGCAGCGTACAGTTTCCATTGTTGTTATCGCAAACTGTACAATACAGCAAATGATTTTCAAGAAGGCGGTCCATCGCTTCGGTTTGCGCTTCTTTCACTCGATTTCCTGAAAGATCAATTGACATCCCGTTTTCTGCAACCGTCGCGCATGAACGAACCAGCTTGCCGTTTGCCTCTACTATGCAAGTATCACAAGTTTGAATCGGGTCAACCTCTGGTACGTGGCAAATCTGCGGGTACTCAATTCCGTTTTCATTTAAAATATCTAAAATTGTGGCCCCTGCTCGTGCTTGAATTTCTGTTCCGTCTACACGGACACTGATCGACTTAACGTCCATCATATTCATATTCCCCTCCATCTTTCTTTCAAGAAGTCAAAAAAAGCCATGTATAGATACACCTGCCCTTAATTCTAAGAAGGTGTAAACACACATGGCGGAATAGTTCACTAGCAAGTCTTACTAACAGACCAATCCTTGATTTTTATAAAACGATAGACTCGTAACAAGATCCTATTACAAATCCATCAACACTGCTTTTATTATAATGTGATATTTATTATAATACAATATGGCAGGAAAATTTTAACCAAGTGAAATGTCCTGAGGGGAACCGGGAAAAGCCTTTATAAGGCAATATCGGAAGGGGTAATCAGCATGTCTAAAAAAATTCATGAATTCAATGATATCATTCGAAAACTTCGCAAAGAATTGTTCGGAAAAGGGCCTGAGAGAATTCATACTGTATTTGTAGAAAACATGGCAGTTTCAACACTATACGGAAATCTGAGTGCAAGCGAGCAGTTTATCGCCCGTACGCCTGAAGGAAGAGAAATGGTACATGCGGCCCGGACAAGCCTAATTCAAGACCTTTATTCCAAACAAACACCGGAAGGAATGGAGGAACTCATGGGAGCTAAGCTAGTCCATTTGTTTTCTGATATTAAAATTGAGGAAAACATCGCTGTATCTGTATTTGTTTTTGACCGAAAAATAGATGAGCAAAAAGAAGCTCTGCAAAGCTAGTATATTTGTCATTGACACAAATTTGTCACATTTGATATGATGTTGCTACAGTTATAGAAGGCTAAAGCAATGGAATGTATGCACGAACTGTATATATTCTCTTTCAATATCTTACATACTGCTTGATATTGTTGTATGGGTATGCATACAAGTTAGGCAGCATTCAAACGCCTGGTTTGACACAGGTTATTTGAGTGCTGCCTTTTTTATTGCCTTTCTTGCATAACTGTGAGAAAAGAAGAAGTAATGGAGGCGTTTAATTATGGCTTTTCGAAAACCGGATGAAATAGCGGAAGCAGCAATTGAAGCAGGGATGAAAAAAATAAAGCTCCCGCTGCCGTCACTGCTTGTGCTGGGGTTTTTAGGCGGTGCATTTATCGCGCTTGGGTATTTGCTTGATATCAGGGTAATCGGCGATCTTCCGAAAGAATGGGGCAGCCTGTCCAGTTTGATTGGTGCAGCAGTATTTCCAGTCGGCCTGATCCTTGTCGTTCTCGCTGGCGCTGAACTGATCACAGGCAATATGATGTCAGTTGCGATGGCGTTATTTTCGAGAAAAATATCAGTAAAAGAGTTAGCGATTAACTGGGGAATCGTCACAATTATGAACTTAATCGGCGCATTGTTTGTTGCGTACTTTTTCGGGCATTTGGTTGGATTGACTGAAACAGGTCCTTATTTAGAAAAAACGATTGCCGTTGCCCAAGGAAAGCTCGATATGAGCTTTGGCAAGGTTCTCATTTCCGCCATCGGCTGTAACTGGCTTGTATGTCTTGCAGTGTGGCTTTCTTTCGGCGCCCAAGACGCAGCAGGAAAAATCCTTGGCATCTGGTTCCCAATCATGGCTTTTGTGGCTATCGGATTTCAGCACGTTGTCGCCAACATGTTTGTGATTCCTGCTGCCATTTTTGCAGGCTCATTCACGTGGGGGCAGTTCATCGGAAACATCATTCCGGCTTTTATCGGTAATGTCATCGGCGGAGCTGTATTTGTAGGTCTCATTTATTTTATTGCATATCATAAGAAAGACCGCTCCAGAAAAGAAATGAAGCAGGTGTCATGACCAACGGGCAAATCCATTCGATGATTTGCACAATTTCCGTCCATTTTTAGAAAAAGATGTTTACAAAATGGAATTTGGTGGATATACTTACAAAGTAAGAAAAAAAGCAAAGGAGGCTGAACCAAAATGACAATGAGACAACGACGTCAACCTGTACGTGATACACATGTAAAAGTTCATGGTTTATTCAGCCTGTGGAAGAGTTCGTGTCCTTCCTTAACCGATGCTTATCGCACGCATTAAATTCGGAATAGTCGGACATACGCAACTCCCCGCAGGCAGTAGAGGCATTGGTGTCTTCTTTTGTCTGCGGTTTTTATTTGCCCGCAGCAGAAGAGTGTGCCGCGGGTTATTTCGCTTGTGCGGACTTTGAAAGGGGGTGAGCGATATGACGATTAACCTATTCTTTTTAACGTTAACGATTAAAAAACGGTTTAAAAGCCTGGAAGAATTCGAACGAGAACAGCAGATTGAGCAGATTTATGATGAAATGAAAGAGTCTCAGTTAAAGCATCTTTATTTAACAAACTGGCGTTAAAAGCAACGAAAAAAACTGAAGGGGGAATGGCATATGCTTAGAATGGAACTATTGATGCATTATACTATGGAGAAGGACCAAGTTTAGCGAAACAGCTGTCAAGAAAATGCCTGCCTGCATACAATAAATCAACGTTACTGTGAGGCAGGTGATGGCATGATGAACGATTATCAAAAAAGACTGCCGTCGATTGGCCATGGTTATGCGTCCATGCCGCATTCCTTCAAACATGGTTATGGAAATCCATTCCGACAGCAGAGGCTGATGGCAATGCAGCAGCAAAGGCTGTATGTATTCCCTTATCATTGGCATTAGAGAGAGGGCAGAAAACATTTTGTTTTCTGCTTTTTTTTGCGGAAAAAAATGAAAAAGTTTAGTTCTATTGAAACATTTTTCAATACATTGCCGTCTAGTTGGTACCTTCCTTCACTTTTAGAAATGAAGATGATGTTTATTTTTTTAAGATAATAAATAAACATAGGAAACCAAAAGCAGGTGTTTAAAATGCTAGAAAATAGACTCTATAAACGATCGGATTTTTGGAAATTATTTTCTCGGAAATATAAGCTAACCAAAACAATTGAGCATATGATGATTGACTCTATAGATATACAAGGAAATGACAGAATTTTAGAAATTGGAATTGGAAATGGCACTGTCTTTAAAAGCATAACCAAGAAACTAGAAAAGGGAAGCCTAAAAAGCATTGATCCTTCAAAACGAAAGGTAAGACAGATATCACGTGCGAATCGAAAGAACATGGGGAACGGGAAGGTTTGTCATGGCTATCCAGAGGACATTCCCTTTGATGACCGTACCTTTAATAAAGTCTTTTCTTTACATACGGTTCAAAGCTGCACCGATATTAGGCTTGCATTAAGAGAAATTTACAGGGTGCTTCAAATTGACGGCCGGTTTTATATCAGTATTGACACAAATACCGGTGAAAAAGAGAAAACGTATATTCAACTGCTGAAAGACCAGCATTTCAGGGATCTTTCTGTTATCCGGCGTGATTCCTGTCTATGTATTGTGGCTGTTAAATAAAAAATTTCTCGGGAAATATATCCAAGATCCTTGCTTTAGGATTTGGGTATATTTTCTTAATTTTTTATTTTTTGCATATACTTTATATTAAAAAAAGTTTTTTTCATATAAACTTATAACAGAAGAAATAACAAAGAGGTGATTTCAGACAGGGCAGACATTCTTTGTGAACAAAAGGAATGAATATTCATTCCGCAAACGAATCGGAGGTTGTCGATTACATGTTATCCGCATCCAGCAGTAAATACGACATGATTATGAAAGCGTCGGTCTCACTTTTTACGGAAAGGGGTTTTGACGCTACCACTATTCCTATGATAGCTGAACGTGCTCATGTAGGGACAGGAACGATCTATCGTTATTTTGACAGCAAAGAAACACTCGTTAACGTACTGTTTCAAGAAAGCATCCAGCGATTTACGGAAAAACTGAAGCAAGACGTTTCAGAATTGCCTGTCAGAGAAGGCTTTCACCACGTATTTTGCTGTCTCGTTCAGTTTACGAAAGAGAGCGACTATGCGCTTTTTTTTCTTGAAACCAAAAAAGATGCTCATTACTTAAATCATACAAGCAAAAAAATGATAGAAAATCTGACTCAAATGCTTGATGACTATTTTAATAAGGGAAAAGCGGAAGGCGTGATTCGCAGCCTGCCCTCTAATGTGTTAATTGCGATTGTATTAGGGGCGTTTCTCAAGATATATCAGCTCGTCCAAACAGGTGATATAGAGATGGACACTGATTTAATTACTGAATTGGAACAATGCTGCTGGGACGCCATTAAGCTTCATTCATCACAAAAATAAGGAAAGGGAGATGTTAATGAAACAGGCAAGCGCAATACCTCAGCCCAAAACATACGGACCTTTAAAAAATCTTCCGCATCTGGAAAAAGAACAGCTTTCTCAATCCTTATGGCGGATAGCTGATGAATTGGGACCGATTTTCCGTTTTGATTTTCCGGGAGTATCCAGTGTTTTTGTCTCGGGCCACAATCTTGTGGCTGAAGTATGTGATGAAAGCCGCTTCGACAAGAACCTTGGCAAAGGCTTGCAAAAGGTGCGCGAGTTCGGGGGAGATGGCTTATTTACAAGCTGGACGCACGAACCGAACTGGCAAAAAGCCCACCGCATTTTGCTGCCGAGTTTTAGTCAAAAAGCGATGAAAGGCTATCATTCTATGATGCTGGATATCGCAACCCAGCTGATTCAAAAGTGGAGCCGCTTAAACCCTAATGAAGAAATTGATGTAGCGGACGATATGACACGTCTGACGCTTGATACGATTGGGTTATGCGGGTTTAACTATCGATTCAACAGCTTTTACCGTGATTCACAGCATCCGTTTATCACCAGTATGCTCCGTGCCTTAAAAGAGGCGATGAATCAATCGAAAAGACTGGGCCTGCAAGATAAAATGATGGTGAAAACGAAGCTGCAGTTCCAAAAGGATATAGAAGTCATGAACTCCCTGGTTGATAGAATGATAGCGGAGCGAAAGGCGAATCCGGATGAAGACATTAAGGATCTCTTGTCTCTCATGCTTTATGCCAAAGATCCAGTAACGGGTGAAACGCTGGATGACGAAAACATTCGATACCAAATCATCACATTTTTAATTGCTGGACATGAGACAACAAGCGGGTTGCTTTCCTTTGCGATTTATTGTCTGCTTACACATCCGGAAAAACTGAAAAAAGCTCAGGAGGAAGCGGATCGCGTGTTAACAGATGACACGCCTGAATATAAACAAATCCAGCAGCTCAAATACATTCGGATGGTTTTAAATGAAACCCTCAGACTGTATCCAACAGCTCCGGCTTTTTCTCTATATGCGAAGGAGGATACTGTTCTAGGCGGGGAATATCCGATCAGTAAAGGGCAGCCAGTCACTGTTTTAATTCCAAAACTGCACCGGGATCAAAACGCTTGGGGACCGGATGCGGAAGATTTCCGTCCGGAACGGTTTGAGGATCCTTCAAGTATCCCTCACCATGCGTATAAGCCGTTTGGAAACGGACAGCGCGCTTGTATTGGCATGCAGTTTGCTCTTCAAGAAGCGACAATGGTTCTCGGTCTTGTATTAAAGCATTTTGAATTGATAAACCATACTGGCTATGAACTAAAAATCAAAGAAGCATTAACGATCAAGCCGGATGATTTTAAAATTACTGTGAAACCGCGGAAAACAGCGGCAATCAATGTACAGAGAAAAGAACAGGCAGACATCAAAGCAGAAACAAAGCCAAAAGAAACCAAACCTATACACGGCACACCTTTACTCGTTCTTTACGGTTCAAACCTTGGGACAGCTGAGGGAATAGCCGGTGAACTGGCTGCTCAAGGCCGCCAGATGGGCTTTGCAGCTGAAACGGCTCCGCTTGATGATTATATCGGCAAGCTCCCTGAAGAAGGGGCAGTCGTCATTGTAACGGCTTCTTATAATGGGGCGCCGCCTGATAATGCTGCCGGCTTTGTAGAGTGGCTGAAAGAGCTTAAGGAAGGCCAATTGAAAGGTGTTTCCTATGCGGTATTCGGCTGCGGGAACCGGAGCTGGGCCAGCACGTATCAGCGGATTCCCCGCCTGATTGATGACATGCTGAAAGCAAAGGGGGCATCGCGTTTAACAGAGATTGGGGAAGGTGACGCCGCCGATGATTTTGAAAGCCATCGCGAGTCTTGGGAAAACCGCTTCTGGAAGGAAACGATGGACGCATTTGATATTAACGAAATAGCCCAGAAAGAAGACAGGCCTTCATTATCGATTACTTTTCTCAGTGAAGCGACGGAAACGCCGGTTGCTAAAGCATATGGCGCGTTTGAAGGGGTTGTGTTAGAGAATCGAGAACTCCAGACAGCTGACAGCACGCGTTCAACCCGCCATATTGAATTGGAAATTCCGGCTGGTAAAACATATAAAGAAGGCGATCATATCGGAATCCTGCCGAAGAACAGCAGGGAGCTTGTTCAGCGGGTTCTCAGCCGATTCGGTTTGCAGTCCAATCATGTGATAAAAGTAAGCGGAAGCGCTCATATGGCTCATCTGCCGATGGATCGGCCGATCAAAGTAGTGGATTTATTGTCGTCCTATGTAGAGCTGCAGGAACCGGCATCAAGGCTTCAGCTTCGGGAGCTGGTCTCTTATACAGTTTGTCCGCCGCATCAAAAAGAGCTGGAACAGCTCGTTTCAGATGATGGCATTTACAAAGAGCAGGTACTTGCAAAACGTCTTACCATGCTTGATTTTTTAGAGGATTATCCTGCCTGCGAAATGCCGTTTGAACGGTTTTTAGCACTTTTGCCATCACTAAAACCGAGATACTATTCCATTTCAAGCTCACCGAAAGTTCATGCAAATATCGTGAGCATGACGGTAGGAGTTGTGAAAGCCTCAGCATGGAGCGGCCGAGGTGAATACCGGGGTGTCGCCTCTAATTATTTAGCAGAATTGAATACAGGTGATGCAGCAGCCTGTTTCATTCGTACGCCGCAGTCCGGATTCCAGATGCCGGATGAGCCTGAAACGCCTATGATTATGGTCGGGCCGGGCACAGGAATTGCGCCATTCAGGGGCTTTATTCAGGCAAGATCGGTTTTGAAGAAGGAAGGAAGCACTCTTGGTGAAGCACTTTTATACTTCGGCTGCCGCCGCCCGGACCATGACGACCTTTACAGAGAAGAGCTGGATCAAGCGGAACAGGACGGTTTGGTCACAATCCGCCGATGCTACTCGCGCGTCGAAAACGAACCAAAAGAATATGTCCAGCACTTGCTCAAGCAAGATACGCAGAAATTGATGACACTCATTGAAAAAGGGGCTCATATTTACGTATGCGGTGATGGATCGCAAATGGCTCCTGATGTAGAGAAAACTTTGCGATTGGCGTATGAAGCTGAAAAAGGAGCAAGCCAGGAAGAATCAGCTGAATGGCTGCAAAAGCTGCAAGACCAAAAACGTTATGTAAAAGACGTTTGGACAGGAATGTAAAATATAAAATCCCGCCAATCTGATTGGCGGGATTGCTTTGCATGTGAGAAAACCGGCACGATAATGAAATCTACTGAAAAGGATGTTATAGGGAGTATCGCGCCGGCCTTATTATTCATATCGGCATGCAGAGGCAAAAGTTTAGTTCTTTTTGCCTTATTTTTAAAAATAAATAGTCTAAAAGTCTTGTTTTTGATTTTCAACTCAGGCTTTTGGCATTTTGTTCTTGCTTATTCCTTAAGATAGTCATCTGTTGAAGATTGATGCTTGAATTGCTGTTCCACATGCTTACGGTAATGAAAGTCATGAATCAGCCGAATGGTCGGCCTGATTAACAGCAGCAAACTTCCGATCGCAAACAGCCATATCCCTGCCGACATTAATCGGTCATAAAAAAAGAAAAAGCTCCCGACGAGAAACAAAGCACCAATGATAAAATCGTTTACTGTATAAAGAATCTTATATCGTTTTTTGAAAAAAAGTTCATATCGTTTCAGCTCTTTTTGGAAGTCATGTTCTTCATTTACTGTCACCATCATCCCTCCATTCTATTTTGGCTTACCCTTACGTAAACGGAATGTAAACATAAGGGCAGCCTTGCTGAAAGGAGACATAATCAACGATCAGAAACTAAAGTGAAAAAGTGATCCGCAATAAGAGCGGTCAAAGCTTTTGCCCCTTTAGGAACCAAGTGAACACCATCAGGGGTAAAATATTCCGGATGCTGAAGGGCTTCTGTATGCCAGTCAACTAACGTAACATTTTGATGTGCGTTTGCCTGGTGCTGTAAAGATTCATTAACCTTGCTTTCCCATTGGCGGGGAACCCGTGTATTGACAAGATAGATATGGGCTTTTGAGAAAGATTGAAGCAGTTGTTCGATTTGGCTGTTTGTAAAGTAGCCATTGGTTCCAAGCTCAATGATGACAGCCTTGTTCGGCTGATTAAAAGACTTGTACTCCCTTGCGAGTTCCAAAGCTTGAGACATTTGTCTTCCTACCTTTCCATCAATCGTCACATGTGAAAGTGACTGACGCAGGTGTGAAGAAATATCAAGCATGACGGAATCTCCTATAGCTAACACCTCTTTCGCAGTGTCTGCTGGTTTTTTCGCCTGTTGAGATTGCGTGTCTTTCTTTTTATGAGTCTCTTGCCCACTATCTTTGTTTTCCTTTTGACGTTGATCGGATTCTGTTGTCTTTTGTTCAGGATTGTGTTTTTTATCTGCTGCAGCATTCTTTTTATCCCCAGAAGCCAGGCTGGTGTCAACATTTGTTTCTTGTGAGCTATATGTCCATTTGGTAGGGTGCTTTTGCTCTCCGGCTAGCCCAGACAGCCCGCCTGCAAAAATAAGTATAGCGAAAATGACGAAACCAATTGACATTTTGCTGATGACAGATGTCGTTTTCCATTCCTTGATTCTATGTATCAAAACACGGCGGAAAAATGACCTAAATCCCTGTGTCCGTATCGGCTTCTCAATAAAAAGATAGGAAAGCTCGGCAAGTATACATGTCACAATGACCTTTAGCACGATATGCCAAAAAACAGGGTTTCCGATTTCTTGAACTGGCGTGCTTAACACAATAACAGGGTAATGCCAAAGATAAATTCCGTAAGACCTCGTTCCAAGCCACCGAAGCGGCCTCCATGAAAGCAGATTGCCTAAAAAGCTGCTCGGATGGCAAACACATGCAATAAGGATTGCGGCAGTCACGCTAATGAATAGCATTCCGCCTCTGTAAAGAAAAGGCTCGTATTCATCTGTGAAATAGACACACAACACTAAAATACAAAATGCCGAAAATTCAGTGGCGTGCAAAGTGTGCTTCAGTTTGCTTGGCAGCCTGTTGGAAGACAGCCTTTTCATCGGCCATACCAAAGCCAAGGCACATCCGATGAGAAGTCCAAACGAACGAGTGTCTGTGCCATAGTAAACGCGGCTCGGATCTCCGCCAGGTTCATACAGTACGCTCATCATCACGGCTGAACAAAGCGCAAGCAATGATATCACCGCAGCCAATCTGGCGCGGCTTTTCATTATGTACATTCCAACAACTAAGAATATCGGCCATATGATATAAAATTGTTCTTCAATCGCCAGCGACCAAAGGTTTTTTAGAGGTGATGGGGAACCGAAACTATCAAAATATGATAGCTTGTGAAAAATAAACCACCAATTGCTCATATAAAAGAGAGAAGAGATCGCATCTCCACGTAGAGTGTGCAATAGTTCTCGATCAAACAATACGACCCACACAACAGTGGAAAAGATCATAAGGTACGCTGCCGGCAGAAGCCGCCGAATGCGGCGCACCCAAAAGTCCCGAAAATCAAGATTGATATCATTTCCATATGCCGGTAATAGAATAGATGTAATCAAATATCCGGATAAAACAAAAAAGATATCAACTCCGATAAAACCACCGTTAGCCCAATTGAAATTTAGGTGATAAGCGATAACTGAAAGGACGGCAAAAGCGCGAAGGCCATCAAGTCCAGGGATGTATCGATGATGCTGTGTCTTGTGATACATGGGTATTCCTCCAATAGTATGCAAATATTCTCGTTGTTTTTGATAGCGAGGTTACGACCTCGAATAGAGAAGAGAGAAAACATCCATGATCTTAGATGGATGTTTTTATTTTATCGAATATAACGTTCTCCCACGAGCAAGTTTGAAATGACGCTGGTTGGAATTGTAAACTCGGTAACGCCCATATAGCCGGGGGCGACTTCATATTCGTCAAATGAGATCACAAGTTTATGGTCTTCAGTAATGTAAAACGTCTGATCAGGAAGAATCGTTTTGAACGGTTCTGCATCTTCGTCAGTGAGCCAATATATTTTATTTGGATCTTCCTTCATTTGCTGTTTCATTTGTTCTTTGATGTTTTGACTGATGACTTTGATATAGCGCTCATCTTTGAATAAGCTTTTTAATGTAAGTAAAATATCATTCTTTTTGTCAATTGTAATATAACGGCTTTGTGTGTAGGAAGATGCTTGTGTTTTTTCAATATTGCGCCGGATAGAGAGTAAATCTGGCGTGTCTGTGACCGTCTCGTAATCACTGTAGATGCTGAGATGCCCTTTTTTGTTTTTGGATGTGGACTGTATAAACTCTTTATACAGCTGCTGGCTTTCTTTCAAGTATTTCTGGTTAATGCTGTTTTCAAGCTCTTTATTAGAAAGCCCGGACAAAGCAGGTGTTTTGACATCAATGCTTGATTGGTCTTTTTCCTCTTTGATTTCAATAAAGGTGATCGCTTTGACGATTTTGCCGATGACAGGGATCTTTGACATAGCCTGAGCAGCGTCAGGGTTGATATTAACAAGCGCAGTGAATAAAATAGCTGCAGCGATTGCTGCTGATGTCGGCCACATGACGATTCTTTTCTTTTTTGGTTCTTGCTGAAGGGCTTTTTCAACAATGATATCCAATTCTTTAGGAATCTGAACATTTTTATATTCTTCTCTTAATTGCTGTAATCTCTTATCCATTAAGAAAGATCCTCCTTCGTCAACTGAATGCGCATCAGCTTCAATGCTCTGTATAGGCGCGTTTTGACGGTATTCGTGTTTTCTCCTGTAATTTCCGCAATTTCTTCTAATTTGAGGTCTTCAAAAAAGCGTAAAATAATAATGGTTTTATAGCGGTACGGCAATTCGTCAAGCGCTTCATGGAGATCAGTATCCTTGTAATGGTCTTCCTTTCCTTTGCTTAAAAATTCTATCGTTTCGTCGTCCATCACTCTTATCTTTTTTTGTTTGCGCAAAAAATCAATGGCTGTCCGTACTAAAATTTTATAAAACCAGCTTTTTATCGTCTCAGGGTTTCTGACCGTTTCAACTGAGCTCAGCGCTTTTTTTATAGATTCTTGAACAATATCTAATGCGTCATCTTGATTTTTCACATAACTGAAAGCCAACCTGTAGAAATCCTGCTTATGGTCAGTTATACATGTGACAAGCAACGCTTTTGTTGTTTGTTTTTTCTTCATTGCAATAAAGGGCTCCTTTTTGAATATACGTATATCGTAGGCTGTTACCTAGGATAGACGCGGCAGGCTGAAAAATAGTTTGCGCAGAATCGCATTTTTTTAAAAGAGAGAAGTAAATCAGCAAGGGGGAGTTTTATGCATAAAAAAACACGGCTTGTTTTGTACAAGCCATGTTTTTGGGGTAAGAGATGCGAAACATTATTCCAAATAATGTTTTTTGAAATCTGAATGGATAGAAAATTTACGGCGCAACTGGATGAGATTTTTCCCGAAGCTCTCTTCTAAAAGCTCTCTATGCTTTTTCAGAATTTCCATGAGGTACAGATCATGAATGATCACTTCAGTAATAGGCATGACTAAACCTACATGCATCGTCCATGCAGCACGGCTGTCGTTGCCAAGTGAGACAATGCCCGCTACTACTTCTGAATCATCTCCGCTATAGACAAGCCACCGTCCGTCATACTCTTCTGTAATTTCACTGCTCATATCATGAAGGTAAACATTGGCAAAATCAGATACGATGTCTCCGTACGCAATAATGGTGACAATAACGCCTTGATCTGCCGCATGTTTGAGCTCTAATTCTATCTCCTCAAAATCCTCTTTCCATATTTCTAAGAGGATTCTTTTTTTGGCGGATAAGATACAAGCCTTCACCTTTTCAAGAATTTCACTGCGGCCGGTGATATTCCAGATGTTTTCCCGGTCATTAGCAGTCTGCTCGAACTTTTCAAAATATTTCTCAGCCTGATCAAAATGCTCTTCCGCTTTGAGCCGGCGGTTTTTAATCAGTTCTTTTGCGGGGACAGGAACATACTGAGGCGTATTTCCGTGACTGACAAAAACATCTCCCCTTATGACAAGGCTTTCCAAGACTTCATAAATTTTAGAACGGGGAACTCCGGATTTTTTGGCAACGGCATAGCCTGTTAAAGGTGATTCTTGCAATAATGCCAAATACGCTTTCGATTCATATTCTGTAAAATTGAGGTTTTTTAAAATGTCTAACATATTTTCTTTCATATATCCTCCAATATAAAGAGCAATCGCTGCCTTTGTAATCGCTATTTTAACAAACCATATTGATTTATTCCAAACTGATTGATACACTTTTATAAGTAGTTACTTTTGTAGTCACTAAATTATTGAGGGGATTTTTTAAAGGGGGAGAGAACAGTGCACAGCTTACTCGCATACATACCGATCGCTGCCATGATGGTTATCATGCCGGGGGCAGATACGATGCTTGTGATGAAAAATACGCTTAGGTATGGCCCGAAAGCCGGCCGTTATAACATTCTCGGATTGGCAACAGGACTTTCCTTTTGGACGGTGATTGCCATTTTAGGGTTATCAGTGGTGATCGCAAAGTCAGTGATTCTTTTCACAACGATCAAATATTTGGGAGCGGCATACTTAATTTATTTAGGTGTAAAAAGTTTTTTTGCTAAAAGTATGTTTTCGTTAGATGACATGCAATCCCAAGCAAAAAATATGGCAAGTTCTCCGAAACGGTATTATAAAACTTCCTTTATGCAGGGATCACTCAGTAACATTCTCAATCCTAAAACTGTTTTGGTGTATGTTACAATCATGCCCCAATTTATCAATTTGAACGGAAATATAAACCAGCAGCTCATTATTTTAGCTTCAATCCTAACCTTATTAGCGGTGTTGTGGTTCCTGTTTCTTGTTTATATTATTGATTACGCAAAAAAATGGATGAAAAACTCGAAGTTCCAGCAAGTGTTTCAAAAAATTACCGGAATAATATTAGTAGGTTTCGGCATCAAAACTGGTTTGAGTTAACACTTAAATGAAGTGAATGAAATTTGAAACCAAAGTTTAATTTAGTGTTTGGCCCTATAAAAAAGACAAGGGAGTAAGTATCCCTTGTCTTTTTTTTATTTCATCTTATGTCCTCTGCGGGTTTGCACCTTATACAAAATAATCAATAAAACAAACCAGACCGGGGTTACAAACAAAGCAATACGTGTATCATTCGCCAGTGCCAATATGACAAGAATGAACGCGAGAAATGCAAGTGTTAAATAGTTGGATAATGGGTAAAAAGGCATTTTAAATTTGTTTGCTTTCGCTTCATGCTGCCTTGTTTTTCGATATTTCAAATGGCAAATCACTGTGATGCCCCAAATAAAAATGAAGCATATTGTAGAAACACTTGTAATCAGTGTGAAGACTTGCTCGGGCATTAAATAATTCAGGCTAACGCCAATCAGAATGGCGACGGATGAAAAGAACAGCGCATTGCTTGGCACGTTAGAAGAAGTTAATTTCTTTAATAGTCCAGGTGCGTGATGATCCTTTGCAAGTGAATAGACCATTCGGCTTGTGCTGAATAAAGCGCTATTTGCAGCTGACGCGGCTGATGTTAATACAACAAAATTGATCAAACTGGCAGCCACAACGATGCCTACTGCAGAGAAGACCTGAACAAATGGGCTTTCGTTTGGATTCAACACATTCCAAGGATAGATACACATAATCACGAAAAGTGCGCCAACATAAAAAAGTAAAATCCGGACAGGGATTTGATTGATGGCTTTAGGGATCACTTTTTGGGGATTTTCTGTTTCACCTGCTGTCAGCCCAACAAGTTCAATACCCACGAAAGCGAAGACGACCATTTGGAACGATAGGATAAACCCATGCCATCCATTTGGGAACATGCCGCCGTGGCTCCAAAGGTTGGTGAGGCTGGCAGGGCCGGAAGCTGCGGAAAAACCTTTCGCAATCAGGAAAATACCAGTTACGATCAGAGCCAGTATGGCAATGACTTTGATCAATGCAAACCAAAATTCTAATTCTCCGAAAAGTTTAACGGTGGCAAGGTTCATGATCAGCAGGATAATAAGCGCAAGAAGACCCGGCAGCCATTGAGGCACATCGGGAAGCCAATATTGCGTATAAATGCCAACCGCCGTTAAATCAGCCATCGCGAGGGAAATCCAACAGAACCAGTAGGTCCACCCAGTGATAAACGCTGCCATGTTTCCTAAATAGTCCCTTACAAAATCAACAAAAGAGTGGTATCCCGCATTTGATAAGAGCAGTTCTCCGAGCGAACGCATAATGAAAAAGCAAAATACGCCGGTGATCAAGTAAGCAAATAAAATGGATGGTCCTGCAAAATGGATGGATTTACCTGAACCTAAAAATAAACCTGTACCGATTGCACCTCCAATCGCCATTAATTGTATATGCCTGTTTTTAAGGCCTCTAGACAATTTCTGTTGCTGGCCAAAATTGTCTTTGCTAGAATTGCCTATCAATTTTATTTTCCTCCAGTAATAAAAAGATGAGTAAAGTTTTATCGGATATTATAACATTTAAAAGAATAGATACTTTTATTTTTAAATTTTAAAACTATTTTAAGTGCTGTTACATGTCTTCTGGCTCTATTTTCACTCGTTGATTCTACCTGAATAGCAGAGTAAAACAGGAAAGTCATTTGGACAACTGACAGCCTAGTTTTAATCGGTAACGATTTGTATAATTGCATACCCACTATGATTGAGGCCTGCAGGGGGGATCAAATCGAGAGAATCGGAGATAAAGTTTTTAAGCTTACAGATTCCTTAACCTTCAAGGTGGATTGCAAAAATGACGAAGTTTTGCATATTGTAATACTGCGGCGGTCACATAGAGTGTCCGTCTTTTTTGTTGTGAACGAACTTAAGGGGTTATAATTAGGAAAAATGTCCTGATCTATAAGATTCATTTTTTGTCATTGATGATTTTGACATCATTACATTCCCCAAGAATGATAAACTGTTTACTGATTATTACTTTTGAAGGGGACTGGCCCTCAAGAACTGCGAATCTATCATACTAATATGAGATGCAAATGATTCAAAATGTAAATATATACGCATAAAAGCCAGCTTTGTCAATCTGCTATAGAGACCTTTTTAAACGTGTATCAGCAGATAATCTCAACGCGGACTATAAAGTTTCGAAATATTCTTGTTAATGGCTTATCTAATAAGGACAAAGGATGATAGACGTGAGAAGAAAAGATAAAATATACCATCAGCTCATGCATAATTTTCATGATTCAACCTTAGATCATCTTTTAAAAATACAAGGGAATTCAGCAAAGGAAATTGCCGAGCAGCTGAAAATGGAGCGGTCTAATGTCAGCTTTGAATTGAACAATCTCGTCCGGTCCAAAAAGGTCATCAAAATTAAAACGTTTCCTGTAAGATACATCCCAGTCGAGATAGCAGAAAAATTATTCAACAAGAAATGGGATACAGAGATGATGGAAGTGAAAGACCTTCAGGCGTTTTCCGGAAATTCAAAGCAAAAACATCAACACATTTCCACGAATCCCTTAGAGCTTATGATAGGGGCAAAAGGGAGTTTGAAGAAAGCGATCTCCCAGGCAAAAGCAGCTGTCTTTTATCCGCCGAACGGTCTGCATATGCTCCTCCTAGGGCCGACTGGTTCCGGTAAATCCCTTTTTGCGAACCGAATTTACCAGTTTGCCATTTACTCTGACATATTGAAGGCCGGCGCACCATTTATTACATTTAACTGTGCAGACTACTACAACAACCCTCAATTATTGCTTTCTCAATTATTCGGACACAAAAAAGGTTCATTTACAGGTGCTGCCGAGGATAAGGCAGGTTTAGTCGAACAAGCCAATGGGGGCATTCTTTTTATGGATGAAATCCACCGTCTCCCTCCCGAGGGACAAGAAATGCTGTTTTATTTTATTGACAGCGGTTCTTATAACAGGCTTGGAGAATCTGAACATAAACGAACATCGAATGTATTGTTTATTTGTGCGACTACAGAAAATCCGAGTTCTGCACTATTGAAAACATTTTTGCGAAGAATCCCAATGACCATTCATATTCCTTCGCTTGAAGAACGATCGCTTAAAGAAAGAGTAGATTTGACGACGTTTTTATTAGGGAAAGAAGCAGAGCGAATTAAGAAGAATCTGAGTGTGCATATCGATGTCTATAATGCGCTTATTCATTCTGCGAAATTTGGGAATGTCGGACAGCTGAAATCAAATGTCCAGTTAGTTTGCGCACACGGATTTTTGCATAACCTTGACAGAAATGAGGTTATTGAACTGACTGTTCGCGATCTGCCTGATGAAATCAAGCAAGAATGGATGTCCAGCAGCAAAAACATGCAAAGAAGCAAAGCCATTTCTGAATATGTCAATATTACAACGATTATCTCTCCGATTGTAGAAGATGAAACAACAAAAATTGACGAAGACCTCTCATTTAACTTATATCATTTGATTGAGGAAAAAGTGAAAACGCTTATGAAAGAAGGTTTATCCAAAAAGGATATTAACCAATACATCTTGACTGATGTCCATTTGCATGTCAGAAGTTTTTTTCACCATCAAGCTTTTCAAAAAGACAACCTGCTGACATTCGTTGAAGATGATGTGATTCAAATGACAAAACAGTTAAAAGAAATAGCTGAACATGAGCTGGATTGCACATTTGACCGTAAGTTTATTTATTTCTTGAGTATGCATATTGACGCATTTTTAAAGCGAGGAAAGCAAATTGATGTTTTGAATACACAGGAGACGGATGAAATTCGTGATACTCATGTGAAAGAATATCGGGTGGCGATGATTTTTAAAGATAAAATTCAGGAATATTTTAAAGTGGCTATTCCTGAAATAGAAGTCATCTACTTAACGATGTTAATCCATTCCATCAAATCGTTAAAGGAGAACAAAAGAGTCGGTATCATCGTGGCTGCTCATGGAAACAGCACGGCGAGTTCGATGGTTGAAGTCGCGACAGAACTGCTAGGGAGCACGCCGATTGCAGCAGTTGACATGCCGCTTTCTGTTTCACCTTCGGACATTATTGAATGCGTAGCGGAAAAAATGAAACAGGTTGATGAAGGTGAAGGTGTTTTAATGCTGGTAGATATGGGGTCGCTTGCAATGATGGAAAGCAGGCTGGAGGAAAAGACAGGCATTTCCATCAAAACGATCAGCAATGTTACGACTTCAATGGTGCTGGATGCTGTCAGAAAGGTAAACTATTTGAATTTAAATTTGCATGCGATCTATCAATCGGTCACGAAGGATTTTATCGAGTTGTGGGAGCGTCAGCCAGCGGCACCCGGCAAAAAGAAGGCATTGGTATCCATCTGCACGACGGGCAGCGGAACGGCCAAAAAGCTGGAAGACATTCTAACCACGATCGTAAACAAGGCCTCCGATACCCCGATTCACATATTGACCGTATCATCGATTAAGCTGGCCAACAGCATAAAAGAAATCGAAAAAGAGTATGAAATCCTTGCGACAGTCGGAACGAAAGACCCTAAAATCAATGCTCCGCATGTATCTTTAGAAGTGTTAATTGAAGGGGAGGGAGAGAAGCTGATTCAACAGGCGATTACAAAAGGAAGCATCCCCTTGAGCAATGGATTGAACGAAGCAAATATGATTGTCAGGGAGCTTTGCGAGGATAGTCTGAAAAAATACCTTGTCTTCTTGAATCCTCATCATGTGATCGAAATGTTATTGGAGTGGCTGCAAACCGTTCAAGATGAGCTGGGAGTCATTTTCAATAATGCGGTTTTGATCAAAGTCATTATGCACACGGCTTTCGCCTTTGAAAGGGTAATTAAGCAGAACCCGATCGCTTTCTCGGAGGAAGAAGAGATCAATGATCAGCTGAAGGAAATGGTGTACGTGACAGAGCGAACATTAGCCCCTTATGAAGAAAAGCTCGGACTTCGCATAAGTGATGATGAAAAATTATTTATAGCCGCCATATTTGCTGAAGAAGTGCATGGCCAGCTGTTTTAAAAATAGTTTTTTTATATGAACCTGTATTAAATGGAACACCATTTTAATACAGGTTTATTTTTTTCGTTTTAAGTGTTTCAACAACAAATTGCTATTGGCTGAAATAACAATGAAAACGCTTAACACAACTGTGTTGGCACGATCCTTGCATTATATATGGATGTACAAAACAGGAAAGGAGCAATAGATATGATTTCAGTTATTATCAGCGGTCATGGAGATTTCCCCATAGCATTAAAAGAATCTTCAGGGATGATATTCGGTGAAGAAAATAACCTGATTGCAGTGCCGTTTTTTAAAGGGGAAGGAATACAAACGTTGCAAGAAAAATATCATCAGGCGCTCAAGGATATCCCGGAAGAACATGAAGTGCTTTTTTTAGTCGATATTTTTGGAGGGACGCCATATAACGCGGCAGCTTCCTTTATTGCTGAGGATCAAAGAATGGATATGGCAGCCGGCGTAAACCTGCCGATTCTGCTGGAGGTATTAAGCCTGAGAGAACATCTGGCTCTCAAAGATTTGCTGAACAACTTAAAAGCAATGAGTCAGCAAAGCTTTCAAGTGTGCAGTGAACATTTAGAAAAAGTAAAAACAGCCAATCAAGATACAAGAGAGGATGAATTATGATGAACATTGTGTTAGCAAGAATTGATGACCGCTTTATTCACGGCCAAATCCTGACAAGGTGGATAAAAGTCCATGCAGCCGACCGAATCATCGTTGTCTCCGACGATATTGCTCAGGACGAAATGAGAAAAACGCTGATCCTTTCTGTTGCGCCTTCAAATGTAAAGGCGAGTGCCGTCTCGGTTTCTAAAATGGCAAAAGCATTTCATAGTCCGCGCTACGAAGGGGTAACGGCAATGCTCTTGTTTGAAAATCCGTCCGATATTGTATCTCTTATAGAAGCAGGTGTACCGATCAAAACCGTAAACGTGGGGGGAATGCGTTTTGAAAATCATCGCAGGCAAATCACAAAATCAGTCAGTGTCACAGAACAAGATATAAAGGCATTTGAAACATTAAGTGACAAGGGCGTGAAACTGGAATTGAGGCAGCTGCCTTCAGATGCCAGTGAGGATTTTGTACAGATTTTACGGAACGTAACAAAATAATCAAGGGGATGAGAATATGTCTTCATTACAAATTATTTTGTTGTTAATCATTGCAGCAATCACCGGAATCGCAAGTGTATTGGATGAAGGGCAGACACACCGTCCGCTTGTGGCCTGTACGTTGGTTGGCTTGGTGCTCGGGGACTTAAAAACGGGAATTATTCTTGGAGGCACACTGGAGCTGATGGCGCTCGGCTGGATGAACGTCGGGCTTGCCATGGCACCTGATACAGCGATCGCCTCTGTCATCTCAACCATTTTAGTTATTACCGCTGATCAGGGAATTGGCGAAGGGATTGCTGTCGCTGTTGCTTTAGCAGCTGCGGGTCAGGCGCTGACGATTTTTGTTCGGACGATCACTGTCTTTTTCATCCACCGCGCTGATCAATATGCAAAAGCGGGAAATATAAAAGGAATTGAAATTATGCATATTACCGCGATGGTGTTTCAAGCTTTGCGCGTCATGATTCCTACATTGATTGTTGCTTTAATTAGTGTCAGCGCTGTTCAGGCGTTCTTGGGAAATATTCCTGATGTCATTACAAAAGGACTGCAAATAGGCGGAGGCATTATTGTGGTTGTCGGGTATGCCATGGTGATCAATATGATGAATATTCCTTATTTAAAGCCATTTTTCTATATTGGTTTCTTATTAGCGGCGTTTACCGATTTTAACTTAGTGGGATTTGGAGCCCTTGGTCTCTGTCTGGCGCTTTTATACCAGCAGGTGATGCAAAAACAAAGCGCTCACGGAGCAGTCGCGGCCGCATCAGACAGTGGCAGTGTTGCTGTTTATGATGACGATGATGATGATCTTGATGCCTAAACGATGAGGGGGGAAGAAAAAATGGAGAAAGAAAAACGATTAACGAAAAAAGAAATTTTAAGCATGTTTATTCGTTCAAATTTTTTACTCGGTTCCTTTAACTTCGAACGTGTGCAGGCAATGGGATATTGTTATGTCATGATACCGGCGATCAAAAAATTGTACGGTCCCGGAGCGAAAAGAAACGAAGCCTTGCAGCGGCATTTGGAATGGTTTAATACACATCCGTGGCTGACAGCGCCTATATTTGGCGTGACGGCAGCCATGGAAGAAGAAATGGCGAACAATAAAGGAATTGACGGAAAAGCGATAAGCGGAATGAAAATCGGTTTGATGGGACCAATAGCGGGCGTAGGCGACCCGATTTTCTGGGGAACGATTCGTCCTGTCTTAGCTGCGCTAGGAGCCTCCCTTGCTTTAGGAGGAAACATTGCCGGTCCTTTGCTATTCTTTTTCTTGCTGAATGCCATAAGATTAAGCACAAAATATTACGGATTAAAGTATGGCTATGTGAAAGGAATGGAGATTCTTCAGGATTTAGCGGGGAATCGCATTCAAAAGCTTACAGAGGGCGCTTCGATTCTCGGATTATTTGTTATGGGGGCTCTCGTGTCCAAATGGACCACCATCAACATTCCAATCGTTGTATCCAGGATTAAGGATGAAAGCGGAAAAGTAGATGTTCAAACTGTACAAAACGTGTTAGACAGCATTATGCCGGGTGCGCTGCCTCTCGGATTAACGTTATTGGTGGCATGGATGCTTCGCAAAGGGGTGAATCCTCTTCTCATTATTTGCGGCATCTTTGTCATCGGGATTCTCGGGTATTGGGCTGGATTCTTAGCATAAGCTGTGTGAAGGAAAAAGAGAGAAACTGCAGCAGTCTTTTCATATATAAATCATTCGGATAACAGCGAAACAGAGGAGAATTGCCAGAAACGGACCAGCTTGCTTAGCAGTCTCTCTTGAAAGTGTTCAAACATGAAGAGAGGAGCGAAGGAACAAATGAAAAAGAGACTTATTCAAGTCATGATCATGTTCACCCTGCTGTTGACTATGGCATTTTCGGCAGATGCAGCCGATTCAAGCTACTATGATGAGGATTACCGTCCTCAATACCACTTCACACCAGAGGCAAACTGGATGAATGACCCAAACGGAATGGTATATTATGCCGGGGAATATCACTTGTTCTATCAATACCATCCATACGGGCTTCAGTGGGGGCCCATGCATTGGGGGCATGCCGTCAGCAAAGATTTGGTTACATGGGAACACCTTCCTGTTGCGCTGTATCCGGATGAAAAAGGCACGATCTTTTCTGGAAGCGCAGTTGTAGATAAAAATAACACTAGCGGTTTTCAAACAGGCAAAGAGAGGCCGCTTGTGGCCATTTATACACAGGATCGGGAAGGCCATCAAGTGCAAAGTATTGCCTATAGCAACGACAAAGGAAGAACATGGACGAAATACGCTGGCAACCCTGTCATTCCAAACCCGGGTAAAAAAGATTTTCGCGATCCAAAAGTCTTTTGGTATGAGAAAGAAAAAAAGTGGGTAATGGTGCTTGCGGCCGGTGACCGAATCCTCATTTATACATCAAAAAATCTGAAGCAGTGGACGTATGCAAGTGAATTTGGACAGGGTCAAGGAAGCCACGGGGGAGTATGGGAATGCCCGGATTTATTTGAGCTTCCGGTAGACGGCAATCCGAATCAAAAGAAATGGGTCATGCAGGTCAGTGTCGGAAACGGAGCGGTCTCGGGAGGATCAGGCATGCAATATTTTGTAGGGGACTTTGATGGAACTCATTTTAAAAATGAAAACCCGTCAAACAAAGTTCTCTGGACGGATTACGGCAGAGACTTTTATGCCGCTGTATCCTGGTCCGATATTCCAGCCACAGATAGTCGGAGACTATGGTTAGGGTGGATGAGCAATTGGCAATATGCGAATGATGTTCCGACATCCCCATGGAGAAGTGCAACGTCCATTCCAAGAGAGTTAAAATTGAAAGCGTTTACCGAAGGGGTTAGAGTGGTCCAAACACCAGTGAAAGAGCTGGAAACGATTCGCGGGACCTCTAAGAAGTGGAAGAATCTGACCATATCGCCTGCAAGTCATAATGTGTTAGCAGGGCAATCTGGAGATGCCTATGAAATAAATGCAGAATTTAAAGTAAGCCCTGGTTCAGCTGCTGAATTTGGTTTTAAGGTCCGAACAGGTGAAAATCAATTTACGAAGGTCGGCTATGACCGAAGGAACGCCAAATTGTTCGTTGACCGGAGCGAGTCGGGCAACGACACCTTTAATCCGGCCTTTAACACCGGAAAAGAAACAGCCCCATTGAAGCCGGTAAATGGGAAGGTTAAGATGCGCATTTTTGTTGACCGCTCCTCGGTTGAAGTATTTGGGAATGACGGAAAGCAGGTCATAACGGATATTATTCTCCCAGACCGATCAAGCAAAGGGCTTGAATTATATGCTGCAAAGGGCGGTGTAAAGGTAAAATCTTTAACCATACACCCTTTAAAAAAGGTATGGGGAACGTCACCTTTTATGTCCAATATGACTGGCTGGACGACTGTAAATGGCACGTGGGCCGACACAATTGAGGGGAAACAAGGGAGGTCGGACGGAGATTCCTTTATCTTGTCTTCAGCATCCGGGTCAGACTTCACTTATGAATCTGATATCACCATTAAGGATGGAAACGGAAGAGGGGCAGGAGCACTAATGTTTCGCTCTGACAAAGATGCCAAAAACGGTTATCTTGCCAATGTGGACGCGAAGCATGACCTGGTGAAATTCTTTAAATTTGAGAACGGTGTTGCTTCTGTCATTGCTGAATACAAAACACCGATAGACGTTAATAAAAAGTATCATCTGAAAACAGAGGCCGAGGGCGATCGCTTTAAAATCTATTTAGATGATCGTCTTGTGATTGATGCAAATGATTCCGCATTTTCAGAAGGCCAATTTGGCTTGAATGTGTGGGACGCGACTGCTGTCTTTCAGAATGTAAAGAAGGAGTCTTAATTTTAAAAAAGGCACAGACCCGAACAGTCTGTGCCTTCTCGTTATTTTAACAAATTTAAAGATTCGCGGTTAAATGCTTCCAAATCATCAGGTGTTCTGCTTGTGACAATGTTGTGGCTGACGACTACTTCTGCATCTTTGTAGTTTGCACCGGCATTGATTAAATCTTTGCGGATGCTGCGGTAGCCTGTGATATCTTTGCCTTTTAGAAGATCCGTATCAATCAGTACTTGCGGGCCGTGGCAAATTGCGAAAACAGGTTTTTTGTTTTCGACAAATGCTTTTGCGAATTCACCCGGACGGTCATCTGCACGAAGCAAATCCGGAGAGAATCCCCCAGGAATTAAAAGTGCATCAAAGTCACTTGCATCCACATCAGAGATGGCTTTGTCAATCTTTACTTTCTCGCCATGCTTACCGGTCACTTCTTTGCCGGCTTCCAAATCGATAGCTACAACACTGTAGCCAGCTTCTTCGTATGCTTTTACCGGACTTGTATATTCGATGTCTTCGAATTGGTCTGTAACAAGAACTGCAATTTTTTTGCTCATAAAAAACCCTCCTAATAACTCTCTATTCATAGAATAACAGGAAGATTGACCGGCCTTCAAAATATTTGCTTAACGAGATCGTTTTTCGTGAGTTTCAATAAAAGCGGGTCAGCCCATATAAGGACTTACCTATTACAATGTGGAAATATCAATCACAAATCGATAACGGACATCGCTTCGGAGGATACGTTCGTATGCTTCGTCCACTTGGTCAGCTCGGATGACTTCGATTTTAGGTTCGATGTCATGCTCAGCTGCGAAATCCAGCATCTCTTGAGTTTCTTGAATTCCGCCGACTAGAGAACCTGCAATGCTGCGGCGCCCCATGATTAGGGAAAACACACTGTATGTGTCCGGCTTGGCAGGAGCTCCAACGTTTACAAGTGTCCCGTCTATACGAAGCATTGATAAATAGGCATCCACATCAAGATTCGCCGATACCGTATTTAAGATCACGTCAAAACGCCCGGCCAATGCAGTGAATGTAGCTGGGTCACTTGTTGCAAAGTAATGATTTGCACCGAGTTCCAGAGCTTCTTCTTTCTTATTCATGGAACGGCTCAGGACGGTTACCTCTGCACCCATCGCATGTGCAAATTGAATCGCCAAATGTCCAAGGCCACCCACGCCTACAATCGCAACCTTTTTACCAGGGCCAACATTCCAGTGTTTCAGCGGGGAATACGTTGTGATACCTGCACACAACAGCGGACTGGCAACATCCATTTCCAAACGGTCTGGTATGCGAACAACAAATCTGTCAGTGACAACGATTTTTTGGCTGTACCCGCCATAAGTGGGGTTTCCGTCGTAGTCTACTGAGTTATACGTTTGAACAACACCCTTCGTGCAGAATTGTTCCTCTCCGTTGAGACAGTATTCGCATTCTCCGCAAGAGTCAACAAAACAGCCGACACCAACGCGGTCTCCGACAGCAAACTTGGTGACTTCTGCTCCAACGGCTGTTACGACACCGGCTATTTCATGTCCTGGCACCATTGGGAAGATGCCACCGCCCCATTCATCAAAAGCACTATGAATGTCTGAATGGCAAATACCGCTGAATTTAATATCGATTAAGACATCGTGCGGCCGTAATTCTCTTCGCTCAATCGTCGTTTGTTCAAATTTGGCTTTTGCATGTGACACGCTTAATACACGGGTTTGATGTTGAGTACACATATGAACCTTTCCTTTCTTCATCATAAGTGTTGTAAAAAAACATGCACTTATTTATGTTTTATGGTGTCTTCAACATAACGATAAACCTTAAAGTCTGCTTTAAGGCAAGGGTTTTTTTAAAATAGCATTTAAAATGAACCTGATTTATAAGGTGAGCTACAGTCAGCAATTAACGCAGAAACTGTAATCATGCTGCGATCCCGGGGTGAAAGTTCTTCCTCTCTTGCCCAAATGTCACCGAATAGAACATCATCATGAAGTTCAGCAAACTTTGGCGCAAATTCTCCTAATTGTTCTCTTCCGGCAGTTTGTTTATTTGCCATTCAGCAATCCCTCCATCTAAACTGTTTTTATTGCATGGAGAAGTATAGAGCTTAAAGTGTGCTTTAAGACAAGTCCCGAATATATAAACCCAGATTCAGCAGCTAACCACTTGTTTTGAGCTTGACTTAAAGTTAACTTTAAGTGTTACCTTCACAACATGCAGGATAGAGAGGTGAAGATCATGAATATTGCTCAGGTGGCAAAGCAGTTTGGCCTGACAGCCGCAACACTCAGATATTACGAACGTGTAGGATTAATCCCGCCTGTAAAACGAAAAGACAGCGGCATTCGCGACTATGATGAAGAAGATATCAAATGGATTGAATTCATTAAATGCATGCGAAATGCGGGACTATCGATAGAAGCGCTAATTGAATATACAACATTATTTACCGAAGGTGACCGTACGGTAGAAGCTCGAAAAAATATCCTGGCTGACGAACGACAGCGGCTGATAGAGAAGCGGAAAGAAATTGATGAAACAATTAAGAGATTAGACACAAAAATTAAAGATTATGATGGGAAATTGCGCGAAAATGGAGGCAAAGCTCAAAAGCAGGCCTAAAACGGAAAGTCTTCACGGATCAGTGGAGCAAAGAAGGTAGCATTCTTTGCGTGTGAAGAGGGCAGGTTAAAACCAAGGATTTTGATTCTGGCCTGTTTTCTCCATCAAGAGATCGCATAAAAAGAGGTGGTTACGATTCCTTATTTGGATTGGAGAATTTGCAAACATTATCGGAGAACAGATGGAGAAAAGCGGTTAATCTATTTACGGTCATAGAACCCGAACAAACAGTGCTCATTTTGAAGCTGAGGAACAGTTGTGCACAATCAATACTGTTCCTCAGCAAATCACTCATTGTATGTTAAAGGGTTGGCAATTGAATGGCTGTATCAATATTTTTTAAATTCAGCTTGACTTGTTCGTCTGTGTTCCAAGGATGGTACCAGCCTTTTTCCATCATATAGCTTGAGAGTTGTTCGTGCATATCGAGTGCTTCTTCCAAATGACGGACAAGGACCTCCTTCACTTCAGGCGTTCCGGCTTCAGTTGCTGCCATCGCATAATTTCTGACTCCGTTTTTTGCTGCAATTAATAAGTCCATAGCAATGATTTGGTCTGTTAGAACATTCATGCCGGTCAGATATTCAATGATAGGATTCATTATTCAATCATCTCCTCATTCATGCTTTGCATTAGATAAAATAGAGGCGAATTCCTGCAGCTGCCGTGTGGTGATGTCAACGTCTTGCTGCATGATTTCTTTAAGCTTCGGATCAGATACCAGTGCTTTCATTGTTTTAGATTTCGTCAAACAAAGTGTCTTGAAAGCAGTCATTTCTTGAACCTCAAGCACTTCATGTAAGGCGTATTCCATTTCTGTAACCTCCGTTTTTTAAGGCTTTAACACAACTTTGATACAATCATCCATTTTTGAATCAAAAATGTCATAGCCATGCTTGGCTTCACTAAGCGGCAGGACATGGCTGACAACATCTCCCGGATCAATTTTGCCTGTCGATACTAGTTCAAACATGTACGGCATATAGTGGATCACCGGAGCCTGTCCAGAGCGTATATTGACGTTTCGCTGCATAATATCTCCTAACGGAAAACCGTTATATCTGCCTCCATACACACCTGTAATTTGTATGGTTCCTCCTTTGCGAACAGCTTGGGAAGCAATGACCAATGCACTCATCGTTCCGCCATGAAGCTTTAATCCGCTGGCAAGGAACTCGAGATCGCTCATTTTACCATCCATCCCAACAGCGTCAATGACTACATCCGCTCCGCCTTTCGTGATTTCCTTTAAATAATTCCCTGTATTCTCATGGTCTTCAAAATTAACGATTTCTACTTTGTTTGTACGTTTCGCATGCTGTAAGCGATAGTTTACATAGTCAACTGCTATGACGCGTTTTGCGCCTTTTAGCCAACAAAACTTTTGAGCAAACAGGCCGACTGGTCCGCAGCCGAGAACGATAACAGTATCGCCGTCTTTTACACCGGCATTGTCCACACTCCAAAAGCCGGTGGTCATAGCATCGGCAATCACGCTTAATTTCTCATCGGGTTCCTCACAAGATTCAGGGATTTTAAAATGGGTAAAATTCGCAAACGGCACTCTTAAATATTCAGCTTGCCCGCCTGGATAACCGCCAGTTTGCCCTGAATAACCGAAATAAGCACCCATATCTCCGTTGTCATTCGATTGATCACATTGGCTTTCCAGCTGGTTTTTACAAAAAAAACATTCACCGCAGGCGATCGTAAAAGGGATAATGACGCGGTCTCCTTTTTTTACCTTTGTAACCCCTGGCCCAACTTCTTCAACAATTCCCATCGGTTCATGGCCAATGACATAGTCTTCTTGCATATTAGGAATGAATCCATGGATTAAGTGTAAATCTGATCCGCAAATGGCTGTACTGGTGACTTTGATAATCATGTCATCGGATTTTTCAATCTTTGGATCGGGGACATCTTTGACAACAACATTTTTAATGCCTTGATACGTTACTGCCTTCATGCTTAAAACCTCCAGTGTTAGTGTTCATCAGGTGTCCGGTCAAACATCCCTTTTCGATTTGTTTCATCAGGAAAGAGGTTCATATTGCCGACCATGATCGTGTTTTTTGCAGAAAGCTGATCCAGCTTATACTGTTCGCTCAGCTCATATGGATGGAACCATTTTTTGCTGATCATCAGTTCCGTAATCTCTTGGTGCATCGCAATTCCTTGCATCAGCTGTTTCCGCAGCAAGGCTCTTACATCTGGTGAAGCGGTTTCTGTCAAAGCTACAGCAGTATTCCTTACGCCTTCCTTAGCTCGTATAAGAAAATCCATCGCGAATGTAGTGTCTGCTAGTTCAGGCACATTCAGCGAATTAATGGGGTCTAAATGATCATTATTCAAAGAGGCTTACCTTCCTTTCAATTGATGATTGGCGTTGGGCGGCTTTGAGGGACAGGGGCCTGAAATGAGGCACGCTCATACACCGCCTGTAATTCAGTAAGGTCTTGAATGGATTGCTGCACATCTTTTTGCATCAAGTCCTTCAGTTCTTGGTCAAACACAAGCCCTTGCATTAACTTTGATTTCGCTATACAAAGTGTTTTAAAGTTCACGATTTCATGTAAGTCAACAGCCTCATGAGCTGCCAATGTTTGATGATCCATATTGATGTAACCTCCTTTTATCAACGTTACATTTCCCGAAATGACGTTGAAGCATACAGAAAGTACACTCGGTATCATTTTTTGTTTTAAGAATCGCTTTTTTTGCTCGTTAGCGTACATTTCTTATGACAAGGAATAAACGGCACTTAAATCTGAAATAAGGTGAAGTATGGAAATTTATTTATGTAAACTTGACATAGTGCTGTCAGGTTTCCTTTTGTATCATTAAATTGGATGACCAGTAAAAAGTATGGTTTTATAGGAGGCACTCGATATGAAGCTGTTACAAATTAGACTGTTGGTGAATGATTTTAAGAAAAGCGTCGAGTTTTACAAAGATTCATTAGGACTTCCAATAAGTTGGTTAGAGAATGAAATGGAATATGCACTCTTTGATAATGGGGAAACGAAAATAGAGCTTTTATCTCGAGAAACGATGGCTGAAATCGTTGGAGAGGAAAAAAAGTCCTTGGAAGGAGAAGCTCAATCAAAATTTTTGCTTCAGTTTAAGGTAGAAGATGTTGATAAAACATATGACGATTTACACGAAAAAGGAGTTAAATGTGTGAATAAACCGCATGATCGCAAGGAATGGAGTGCCCGAGTTGCTCACTTCAGAGATCCTGATCATAATCTGATTGAAATATATAAAATGTTATGATTTTTCGACTCGCAAAATCATAGAATAACGTTTGATAACGTACCTCATCATTTTTATACGCCCTGGTAAAAGAAAGCAAAGTCATAATAGGTTGCGGACACTGAACTTGCAACATTTACGCTGATTTGTTTGGTGTCCGTTTTTGATTGGTGAAAAAGGTGGAGTATCCATGAATCGAGGAGAAGCGTGGATACAAGGAAGCAGTACACTGATTGAGTTAATTGGTGGGCACGAAGCCGCTTAATCCATGTCCTTTTTCCTGATTGTCAATCGTGATTACCGACTGGAGAAATGATTAAGAGCCAAATGTAACACACCATCAATATCAAGCCTGAATACCATTTATTTTGTATCCTTAATTGTCGAAAACATAGGAATAATTCCACTTTTGAAAGATCTAGTTTATGGTACATTGATAAATATATGGGAGGGGAGGGGGCATGGTATCTGAAAGTAAATCCTTAACTGGATGTAAGAAAGTCAAACGTACGGCATTTATAAGGGGAGGGTATAAGGTGAATAAGTTAAAGAGGCTAAGTATGCTAACGGTGATGATTGCATCTTTGTTCATTTTTTCTAGCCATGCACTTGCAGCTCAGTATTATACGGTTTCAACAAGCAGCGGTGCTCCTGTCAATATGCGCAGCGGCCCAGGTACAAGTTGGGGAATTGTAACGACCATTCCGAGTGGAACCCGCATCCCGATCTATTGCTACAAAACCGGTACAACTGTAACTGGAAAGTATGGAACGAGTAATATTTGGAATTACACAGAGCGGACGCTTGCCAGCGGGGAGATCGTTCCTGGATTTGTCTCTGATACATATATGTATACAGGCTCAGACGGTCCGGTTGTTCCTAAATGCAGCTGGTAGCATTGTTCTATTGTTTCTTAAAATGAAGGAATTGAAGAAAGAGGGATGACATTGACTAAACTGAAAATGCTGAGTATGTTAACCGTTATGATTGCATCTTTATTCATTTTTTCCAGTCAGGCACTTGCCGTTCAGTACTTTACTGTCTCAACAAGCAGCGGTGCTCCTGTCAATATGCGCAGCGGTCCTGGTACAAATTATCCTATTATGCTTTCCATTCCGAGCGGCTCCCGTGTTCCTTATTATTGTTACGCTTATGGAACGACTGTTACAGGGAAGTATGGAACGAGTAATATCTGGGACCAAATCCAGTGGAAAGATTCCCGGGGTGTCGTGAATATTGGATATGTTTCTGACACATATGTGTACACAGGTTCAGACGGCCCTGTCGGTTACAAATGCAATTAGCTAAATACTCCGTACAATAGAATCTCTTCTTAAGGGCCTATCTAGGACGAACCATACCAACAACAATAGTTGGTATGGTTTTTGTTGCGATGAAGTCTTCCATACCTGCATTTGTGGTGATTTTCAAAAGAGATTCATGATGTTAGACACTGGTTGTTGTTGAGGCCAAAATAACGAGCCGCTTTAGAGTTGTATCTAATGGTATAAAATACGGAATTAAGATAGGAAATAATCAATAGGAGAACGTAATGTACAAACCTATTTTTCGATGAAATCCCTAATATCACTTTGGTTAGACATCTCACATTGCGTTCTCGTTAGTGAAAAGTTCTTTTTACGCTTCGTGAAATCTTCTCTAATTCTATAGTTAGTTTTACCTGTCCTATTTTGAACACGTATGTTTCTTTTCTTTTTCTAACATGTCGTGTAACCTCTCAGAAAATTCTTTATGGTACATTGTGTACCCCGTATGATTTCCGGGGAATTCAACCAATTCTGTTTCCAATAGTTCCGCTAGGGCGTTCGCGCAACGATAAGGAAAAAGCTCCCGAGAAGCACTTCCGCCAGCTGGGAGTACCTTTATCGGTGAAGATGTAAACACAGTTTTTAATGCTTCGAAATCTAATGTATAGCTGAGAATTCCTTGAATTTCATACTCAGTGAAATACGTTGAATTGCCGAGAAGCCGCTTTGTCAGCACAGCCTTTGATTGTTCGTCTGTCTCTAATCTTGACATTAACTTAATGACTTCACTTCGATGATTTTTCTTAAGGTCTTCCATGAATTGCTCGGCTTGTTTCAGCTCATTTCCATGCAGAAGCTGCAATAAGATTGGTTCGTGTGGGATCATGACATGTACTTGTTCGGGATGGCGTATGCACAGATCAAGCCCGATAACAGCCCCGGAGCTGCTTCCAAATACGTATGCCGGCTTATTGGTGATTTTGGCTAGAAGACGGTGAGCATCGTCACTGTGTGTTTCCACACGGTAATCCTCAATCTGATTGGCGAGATTGCTGCGGGAATGGCCGCGGCGATCATAAGTAACAACCGTGTACCAGTTAGCCAGATGATTGGCAACATGATGGAACTTGTCGGCATCACCGCCTCCGCCGTGGACCAAAAGAATGATGGGACCTGAGCCACGCACCTGATAGTGGATGTTCGCGCCGGGTACTTGCAACGTTCCATTGTTTATCGTCATTTGTAGGACCTTCCTTTCTTCTCATCTCCCTTAACTTTACTCAATTGGCCAATTGTATCATATGCAGGAATTAACTAAGAAACAAACCCGCCATATAAAAAGCACTGATTATATTTCATCAGTGCTTCCGTTTTGTTTATTTAGAGTAGACAATTTTTTTTATTGTTTCATCAGAGAGGTGATATTCATCAGATAATTGATGAATGGTTTTGCCGTTTTTAAATGCTTTTTTAATAGAAGCGTTTCTGTCATCGATCAGCTTTCTTGTTCCTGAACACGCACCCCATTTTTGATGAGAGGATTCAGGTTTAGGGATATATATTGTTTTTCCTTGAACATACTTTTGAATTTCCGATATCAGCTTTTCAGGTAAAATAGCGGTTGCTTTTACATATGCCATTTCTGCCAGCTCCTTATTTTTTTATGTCAAATAAGGTGCAAAGCCACTATATCAGAAAAGCTTACTTGGGCGATCTTTTAGAAAGTCTACCCCATGCAAAGTATCGCCTTCCCAATAATAGGCTTTGCATGGGACGTTGCGGAATCTGGCATTCTCATCTTGCTTGCCATTTACATCACCTCCCTAACGATTTTCGATGATCATTTCCATTATAAAATAGAGTAAAGCCTTATGGCATCTTGTTAATTAAAGTTGGCAGTATGAAAGTGACCTTCCCAGTGAGAGGGGCTAAGGCTGACTGGCAATCAAAAGAGTAAGATTCAAGCTATATTACTTTAGATTCAAAATATTGACAAATTGATGTGTTTTCAACAATAGGGCAGTCTCTTCATGTATACTGAGTCTGTATTTACAATATTTAGAAAGGGGAAGTGCAATGAAAATCAGTATGCAAACAGCAGATTTTTGGAAAAAGACAGCGATCTCATTACTTGTTTTCACCATGTTTTTTACCCTGATGATGAGCGAAACGGTTTTTGCGGCGGGACTGAATAAAGATCAAAAGCGCCGGGCGGAACAGCTGACAAGTATCTTTGAAAACGGCACAACGGAGATCCAATATGGATATGCAGAGCGATTGGATGACGGGCGAGGCTATACATGCGGACGGGCAGGCTTTACAACGGCTACCGGGGATGCATTGGAAGTAGTGGAAGTATACACAAAGGCAGTTCCGAATAACAAACTGAAAAAGTATCTGCCTGAATTGCGCCGTCTGGCCAAGGAAGAAAGCGATGATACAAGCAATCTCAAGGGATTCGCTTCTGCCTGGAAGTCGCTTGAGAATGATAAGGAATTTCGCGCCGCCCAAGACAAAGTAAATGACCGTTTGTATTATCAGCCTGCCATGAAACGATCGGATAATGCCGGACTAAAAACAGCATTGGCAAGAGCTGTGATGTACGATACGGTTATTCAGCATGGCGATGGTGATGACCCTGACTCTTTTTATGCCTTGATTAAACGTACGAACAAAAAAGCGGGCGGATCACCTAAAGACGGAATAGACGAGAAGAAGTGGTTAAATAAATTCTTGGACGTACGCTATGACGATCTGATGAATCCGGCCAATCATGACACCCGTGACGAATGGAGAGAATCAGTTGCCCGTGTGGACGTGCTTCGCTCTATCGCCAAGGAGAACAACTATAATCTAAACGGACCAATTCATGTTCGTTCAAACGAGTACGGTAATTTCGTAATCAAATAAGCATTAAATGAATAAAACGGCAGCATTTTTGTCGATGTTTAGCCAGCATTTTCAGCATGATGCGGAAAAGACAAGAGACAAACAAGCTCTTGTCTTTCCTAATATGATAGTTCAGTATAAATATTTAAGAAAAATGTCAGTATTGAGTAATGTATCACCAGGCGTATGCCTCAGGTGTCTCTCCTCCAGGTCCGGGAAAGATATTATTTAACATGCGGAGAATCTCCTCATCCAGACTGATTTCAACGGCTTTAATCGTATCACGCAGCTGCTCAACCGTTCGTGGCCCGATGATCGGAGCAGTTAAAACTGGATTTGCCAGCACCCATGCCAAAGCCACATTTGCTTCTTTTTCTCCTAGTTCTTTGCATAAATCTGAAAATTTCTCGAGTTGCAAACGATGTTTTTCAATTAAATCTGCTCTTTTTGCTGTACGAGTTCCGGCATTGCTTTTCAATGCCTTCCCGCCAAGAAGCCCTCCTGCAAGGGGACTCCACGCCACTACTCCTAAACCAAGATCCCGTGCAGCCGGCAGCACTTCCATCTCAGCTGTTCGTTCTAATAAACTATACTTGTGCTGTTCAGTGACGAGTCCCATGAATCGCCGTTTTTCAGCTTCAGCTTGCGCTTTAACTAAATGCCAGCCTGCAAAATTACTGGATCCAATATAGTCTACTTTGCCGGAGCGAACCTGAGTCTCAAAAGCTTCCCATATCTCATCCCACGGTGTCCGCCTATCGATATGATGCATTTGGTACAATTCGATATGATCTGTCTGAAGCCGCTTCAGTGATCCTTCCAGGTGACGTCTGATTTTGTATAGAGACAAGCCCCTCATATCATTTGGTCCGTCATTCGGATCAGAAATCGGTTCATATACTTTTGTCGCCAGAACAACTTTCTCGCGGCGCTGTCCTCCTTGTGCAAACCATTTTCCAATGATGCTCTCTGTCAATCCTGCGTTTTTGCCCCAGCCGTAAATATTGGCAGTATCAAAAAATTGAATGCCGTTATCAAGCGCTTCATCCATGATACGGAACGCAGTCTTTTCGTCTGTATCAACTCCAAAATTCATCGTGCCTAAACATAAACGGCTCACCCGCAATCCTGTTCTCCCTAAATAGGTATACTCCACAACAAACCTCTCCTTTATCATTATTTTTTGCAACAGCTGCAATACAATTGATTCAACAATTGTTTCGCTCTTTGTTACGATTAAAAAGACGAAGCAAATGTAAAGCAGACGCAAAATTATAGGAGGTTTTTTCAAATGAATATAGAGGATCTATGGGATCAATTTCATCAGCCGTTAAAAACATATATTTCACATAGGGTTAACGATCAATCTATCGTTGATGACCTCTTGCAAATCGTATTTATGAAAATACAAGTGCATCTCCCAAATCTGATCGATGAACAAAAGATCGACAGCTGGATTTATCGGATCACTAGAAATACGATTATTGATTTTTACCGTACAAAAAAAACAAGCGAAATATTGCCTGATGTTCTACATTTTAATGACAGTGCAGAGGAAGAAAATTTCACCAAGGAAGCAACTGTGTGTATTCGATCGACCATCAAACGGTTGCCTGAAAAGTATCGAGAGGCTCTCGAGTTAACTGAATTCCAGGGGTTATCACAAAAAGAGTTGAGTGAAAAGCTCGGCATTTCTTACTCGGGAGCAAAATCAAGGGTACAACGCGGACGGAGAAAATTAAAACAGCTGCTTGAGGGGTGCTGTCATATTGAAGCGGATCGATATGGAAATATCGTAGACTTTCGTATTTTAAAGGAATAACTGATGAACAAAGTCAGTTATTCCTTTAAAATAGGCCATCCGCATGAAGAGCATTTTCCCTTTGATGTTTGTAAGAGATGTATGTATAATATAAATCGTAACGTTTTCGATTTAATAAAAAAGGAGTGTTGGAATGAACATTTTATTTTCAAAGCCGCTAGGCATATTAACGATTGGTTCATTACTAGTTTTGGCAGGATGTCAGACTTCCGGTTCTTCTGCAGGTGAGTCTAATCAAACAACATCATCCTCAGCAGTTGAAGAAGACTCTTCCAAAACGCAAGAGCAAACATCTGACAGTCATACACACGAACATTCTCACGATCATAGTCATGCGCATGATGAAGAAACAGAAAAAATATATGAAGGCTATTTTAAAAACAGCCAAGTAAAGGATCGCTTACTTTCTGATTGGGAAGGAGATTGGCAATCTGTATATCCATACCTGCAAGATGGTACTCTTGACGAAGTGTTTTCATATAAATCAGAATACGAAGGCGGCAAGACAGCTGAAGAATATAAAGAGTATTATAAAAAAGGCTATCAAACAGATGTTGACCGTATTGTAATCCAGAAAGATACTGTAACGTTCTTCAAAAATGGAAAAGAATATTCTGGTAAGTATACGTATGACGGATACGAAATTCTAACCTATGATGCGGGCAATAGAGGGGTAAGATACATATTCAAACTAGCTAAAAAAGCAGAAGGGCTGCCTCAGTATATTCAGTTTAGTGATCATAGTATTTACCCGACTAAAGCTAGTCATTACCATCTCTATTGGGGGGACGACCGTGAAGCTTTACTTGATGAAGTCAAAAACTGGCCTACCTACTACCCGTCAAAAATGGATGGACACGATATTGCCCATGAGATGATGGCTCATTAAATGATGATTACTCTATGAAAGTTGTTCTGCCATAGCCATTTTTTTCTGTGGAGAATTGATAGAATGGGGAAAAAACTGATTGAGACCATTCAGGATCCGCCACATTATTGTGACGTGCATACCTTGAGTTCATCCCACATGAAGAGTAGAAGAAACCTATTTCAAAATAAAATCATTGGATGTATGGCAGTGGATTCCGCTTGAAATCTATAGGCTTATACAAAGCAAAAAAGAGACCCAAAGACCGCAAAGCTTCTTCAAGAAAGCTTTGCGGTCTTTTATATGATTCATCTCACCATAAAAAGGTATTTCAACTTTCTCTTTTGATCGACAATAGTCCATAAAGAGAAGAACATTTCCCTCACAAAGAAGTCGTGGCAGTAATCTCCATAGGTGTGTTTGCATGGCCCCACTTTAATGGTTTTGTTTAAATCTAATAAAAACAGACGCCATAAAGATTTCTTATGGCGTCTGATGGATATGAGGTAAGGTGTGTTCTTAATAGCCACCAAAGAAAGATGTCCCAACGATGATTAATAGGATGAATAGAACTACAATTAATGGAAATGACCTCATAACATCACCTTCCTTAAAAGAGGATAGTACATGATATGCAGATCGAGCTTATTCGATAGTGATACTAGTTTAATTGATGTAAAAATATTTTTTAGCCTAAGGCTGGACTGCTAACTGATCTATATTAGTTATGGGATCATACTTATCATTTTGGAATGAATCCGTTTCAAAGTGATGTGTTGTTCTCGGCCAATCGCTGGCTAATCTTCCTGATGCAATCGAGCTATATGAAGACATCCCTCTTTTATGGAATTACACCCAAAACTTCTCTCTCTTGCAGACCCTTAATCATTTGACTTGCATATCGAGCGTAAGCATGCCTCATCTAATAATAAAGTGCACCATCTGCCATTTGTTTTAACATTTTTAAGACAGTGATGCACACCTTTTGCGTTGAGCAAATGGAACAGGTTCAGAAGGGGCGAGCTGCTTCTTACTTTACCCAGATAAAAGACGGAGATAGACGGCATGTACCGAAGCTAACTGAAAGTTAAATTGAAATGAAAAAAGGGGCATGTTAAGCCCCCTTTAAGACTATCGAGAGCTTCTCAATAGCCTAACGCATTGTATGTTTAACATGTTTTAATTTTTCACAACGGATAAACTGACACTGTTGCCTGAGACAGTTACTTTTGCGAAGTCTTGTGTATCAATTACAGGTGTTATTGCTTTGTTGTCGATGGTGATGTTTGTAAAAGATGTTGAAAAATTTGATTTGATAGATTGGCGTGAACCTGTTGTTGCAACTGTAGCGAGCGCTTTCCATTTTGAGATGGAGCCGACATTTGTTTTGCTGATTTCTGAAATGAGACGGCCGTTGTATCCCGCATTGTTCGTGCCCCAGTATGTAGCGCGGGTATTGCCGTTAAGGTTTTTGTAGATGGTAAGTTGTACGGTGCTGCCGGGACGGAAGCCTTTCGTATTCGTGAATTGGCTTCCTCCTTCGAGGTACTGAACCTGATCCTGCCCTTTTGAACCAACTTTCATATATGGTTTCCATACATTATATTTATCACTGTACTGAAACCCGATATCGGATTCTGTGCCTCCGCTAAAGCCAGAGTAGATGTAGGCTGTCCCATTTGAAACCTGAATGGAGCTAGGAAGCTGGATTTTCGTAACAAAAATTGCACCAGTGCTGTTCAAGTAAGCCCTCCCGCCGATTCCATCAGTTAGCTGTGATGCAGCTTCTGCGGTTTTTGGGCTAATAATACCCGGCACATCTACTGCACATGTGCCAAAAAGCACAGTTGCCGTAAGCGCACCCGCAAGCAGTCCTTTTTTCATCATCATTATTTCCCCCTATTATTATAATTAAAAAACGCTATCATCTTGTATTATAAAACATTATGAAAATAATTCCATAATTAACATGCAAATAGACACAGGATTTACACATTATGACTTTTTATATCTGGCAAACGGTCGATTCGCAATCTCGAAAAATGTCCTGTGAAGTGTACATGTTACGATAACTTTTCAATCGATACTTGTGCTTTATTGAAATAGAAAAGCTATAGAGATGGGGGAGAAATAAGAGGGGAAAGAGCGAAAACACTGTAATCAGAGATGTGTGCATAACTCAATTGTATGTTAGAAAAAAAGTGGGCTTTTTAAGCCCGCTTCTTAGTTCATGTTTCCCTTCAGGAGACTGTCTTTTTCATTTACATTGGATAACAAACCCGAGAATTCATACTTCTCTCTTTTGTAAATTTATTGAAAAATTGTTTATAACCAGAGCCCCTTACATTCAATGTCCAACATGACTCCTTTGATTTTTATCTAATATTTCAAACAATTTTTTGTACTTTGATATGATATCTTGGTCCACAATTTTATGGCCAGAATTGAAAAAGGTGATTGAGCCCGATCCTTTACCAAGCTGATTACGATCTGCAAGAACTTTTTTCAACTGTTTTGCAGTACCGACACTGCCTGAAATAATATCAACTTTTATCCCAAACAGTTTTTCAAAACTGTTTTTGAAAAACGGAAAATGAGTGCATCCTAACACAATCGTTCCGTATTGTTTCAAATCAAAAGAAGATAGTTCGTTCTTTAGATATTTAATGATTTTGTCTTCACTAAAATCAAAGTTCTCAGCAAATTCAACTAGTCCTGGAAGAGCTAAGCAATCAACAAGGTCATGGTGATCAATTTCTTTAACTAGATTATGAAATTTCTCTTCTTTAAGCGTCAAATTAGTAGCAACTACGAGAACTCTTTTTCTTTCCTCTGTACATTTATTTATAGCAGGCTTTACAGCGGGTTCGATTCCGATTATCGGAAAGTCGAAGTTTCTCCGAAGATCCTCTATCGCAATGCTAGTAGCTGTATTACACGCAATAACAAGAGCTTTGATATTTTGACTGGCCAGGAATTCAGCTGCATTGAAAATATATTCTTTAACTTTACCCTTTGATTTTTCACCGTATGGAACGTTTAACGTATCTGCATAAAAAATGTAATCTTCATAAGGAAGAACTTTTATGGCCTCATACAATACAGTCATGCCACCAATTCCAGAATCAAAAAATCCTATTTTCATCACTTCTCACGCTTTCTGTCTCATTCTTTTTTTATCATATGACTTTATATCATCTGAATCAAACGAAAAACAACCATTTTACTATTCGAATGTAATATGGGAGCTATCGATTTTTCGAATAGATAGCAAAACTTGAGAAGAGGAGATAAGATCGAAATGTTGGTGATGTATTGTGGTTGTGGTGAAATCATTAAGATCGCATCGTATCAGTGGGATGATTGATAACCCGAATCAATTAGCTTTGAAAATGTAGGAGTATTGAGATTTCCAGAGTCAGAGGATGAAATTACAAAAAAAAAGCAAACTGCCTGTCGAAGTTTGCTTTTTGCTCTATCAATGAGGTGCGCCTATATTTTTATATCCTCTTGGCAAAGCTGATTTAAAAGCTGCTTAACCGACATTTCCTCAGTCAATGACCGTATCCCTTGACCTGCCCATAAAGACATCTGATCATGGTTATTTTGAAGTGAAGCCTTCTGTCTCATTGCCTTCGTTAGTGTATTTTGATAAGGGTACGGAAGGGTTTGTGTCTCAAACTGTTCTTTTTCTTCCATCCATTTATTTACGATTCCTCTGGCCTCTTTACCTGAAAATAATGTCGTAAGCTTTGTATCTGCTTCGTTTGCTTCTAGTATTTTCTGTTTATGTACTGGATGTGCGTTACTCTCGTGACAAATTAAAAAGGCAGAACCGATTTGAGCTCCTTGGGCTCCAAGGGTTAAAGCTGCTTTTACTCCTCTGTGGTCCATAATTCCCCCAGCAGCTATGACAGGTACGCTCAGTGCATCTGCTGCTTGTGGAATCAGAGCCATTAAACCTACGGCAGATTCACCTTTGGAAGGTAAGAATGCTCCGCGATGTCCACCGGCTTCACTTCCTTGAAGGACTACTATATCCATTCCCCGTTCTTCCATTAACAATGCTTCTTCTACTGTTGAAGCGGTTCCTATTAAACAGCATCCAGCGGTTTTTAGCTCCTTTACTGCGTCTTCAGGCGGCAGATCAAAAGTGAATGAGCAAGCCTTAACCTTGTATTTTAAAATAAGATCAATTTTTTGATAGAAGTCATCCCACTCTTCTTGTACAGATGTGAATTGATTTACTTGATTAGCTAACGGTATGTTTTCTTTCCACTTTTTAATCTGATCTTTTGGTGGCATCTCTAGACCTAGCGGAACAAACACATTAATTTGAAAAGGAGCGTCTGTCAGCTCAAACATTTCTTTTATTTGTTGCTCTAGTAATTCTGGCGTAAGATATCCCGATGCTAAGCTGCCGAGAGCACCTTGATTTGAAACGGCAGATGCCAGTCGCGGCTTTGTAATACCGCCAGCCATTGGAGCTTGAATAATCGGTTTTGTTAAGGAAAACTTCTTCATAAATTCATTCATACCGAATCCCCCCGTTAAGACATGATTTTTGAAAAAGTGTCATTTTTAAGTTTACTCAAAAACTCGTATTCGCTTAAATATATCGTTTTCCTTCTTTTTGTCAATCTCTCATACCAGTTAACATGACGATAAAGCAGGGGGGGATTAAAGTGTGTCAAAGATAGTGTCGTCCCATGGCGGCTCTACAAAAAACTGAATATTTATGTAGTCCTTCATAGTTGATATCTGATTTTGAGATGTCTTGCATCTTAATTTTGAATGATATATAGGAGAACATCATATAAAATAAAGCTTAGAAGAATACATCACATTCAAGAGTAAAAAAATCTATAAGACGTACAGGTCAATATTCGATTTTACAGTTAGATATTAAGGCTGAAACGGAGGAACATGCGATGCGAAGTGAGCAGGAAATGATGGACATTTTTTTAGACTTTGCTTTGAACGATGAGAGAATCCGATTGGTCACTTTGGAAGGGTCACGTACAAACAGAAATATCCCTCCTGACAAGTTCCAAGATTATGACATCTCGTATTTTGTAACTGATGTAGAATCTTTTAAAGAAAATGATCATTGGCTCGAAATCTTTGGGAAGCGCATTATGATGCAAAAACCAGAAGATATGGAGCTTTTTCCTCCCGAATTAGGTAATTGGTTTTCATACATTATTCTTTTTGAGGATGGCAACAAATTAGATCTAACCCTTATTCCAATTCGTGAAGCAGAAGATTATTTTGCTAATAACGATGGTTTGGTTAAGGTCTTGCTCGATAAGGATTCGTTCATCAACTATAAAGTGACCCCAAATGATCGCCAATACTGGATGAAAAAGCCGACTGCAAGGGAATTTGATGATTGCTGTAATGAGTTCTGGATGGTTTCGACTTACGTAGTAAAAGGACTAGCAAGAAATGAAATCCTTTTTGCCATTGATCATTTAAATGAAATTGTACGTCCTAATTTATTGAGAATGATGGCCTGGCATATCGCATCTCAGAAAGGGTATTCATTTAGTATGGGGAAGAACTATAAATTTATGAAACGGTACCTTTCAAATAAAGAATGGGAGGAACTCATGTCTACATATTCTGTGAATGGGTATCAGGAAATGTGGAAGTCTTTATTTACTTGCTATGCATTATTTAGAAAGTATTCAAAAGCTGTATCAGAAAGTCTTGCATATCAGTATCCTGATTACGATGAAGGCATCACTAAGTATACGGAAGGTATTTATTGCTCAGTAAAGTGATAAGAATATAGGATTGTCTTCATATGATATTTGATTCTCGCTGACAATGGAGACCAAGGAGTCACCATGTTTGTAAAAAGATGCGTAAATCATTACGTTTAAGAATGTCTACGCATTTTACTATGATTATTCTTGTCCAAAATTTTTGTTCTTTTTAACGAAAAGAGGCATTATAATTAACCTATAGGTAAATTGAAAAAACAAAAGAATAAAAAGGAGGATTTTTGTGTTTCAAACCTTAGACCATTTTTTGAAATCTTGGGAGTTCGAAGCAGATGCTACACAGAAACTATTAAATAGTCTAACTGATGAATCACTTAAACAAGAAATAACTTCACAAAATTGGACTCTAGGCCGTATTGCTTGGCATACTGTTGCTGCCATTCGCATCATTACCTCAAACACAGACTTAACGTTCCATGCCCCAGCTGAAGATTATCCTGTTCCAACTTCAGCTCAGTTTATAGCTGACAGCTATCATCAAGCCAGTAATGCATTTGTACAGGCATTAAAAACCCAATGGACTGACCATACACTTCAAGAATGTATCAACTTTATCGGACAACAATTGCCTAATGGTTCACTTTTGATGTTTTTAATTCAACATCAAAATCACCATCGAGGACAAATGACTGTTCTTATGAGACAAGCAGGTTTAACTGTTCCAGGTATTTATGGTCCAGCAAAAGAAGAATGGGCAAAATTTGGTTTGGAAGCCCCGAAAATGTAATCAACCTTTTTATAAAAAAGTTACGCTATGACAACATATAAGAAGATGTTTTGATCTATCTTTTTTCAAAACATGTTCTTTTTTTGTTCGTTTACCAATGATAAGAACATATTCGAATCATTTTTATTCCAAACAAGAATGCCATCGCCATTTCATACGAAACGGCACTATCAATGGCTAATATTAATTAATATTTGATTGCACCTTCAGCCCCTGAAGCTCCTGATTTCGCAAATGGCTTATTTATATCATCCTGTAACGTAGGAACAACAATTGGTTCAGCTGTAGGCGGGTTATTTATATCAGAAATGGGTACAAAAAACGTCATATTGGTGGGAATTCTATCATTGATACTAAGTTGGGTAAGTATTTTCTAAGAACTTATATGTTTTCTTCTGCACAACAACTTTCTAGACAGGGAATACATTCGCTTTAAAAACCCCACTTTTAAAAGTGGGGTTTTTTTGAATTCGTTTTAAGGGTGTTAACTATTCTTCATCTTCAAAGAAACCAAATAGTTTTTCTTCATCATATTCATATTTACGTCCTAGATTATCTGTATCTCTTTCGTGCTGTAAAAGGACCTTATAGTTTTTTCCCTTTGAAGATTCGTCTTCAATAACACTTAGGACGGTTACTTTATCGTTCTCATATGTCTTTGCAAAAAGTCTAATTTCCTCAATTGTATCCTTTAAATCTGTCTCGTCACCATTAAAAAAGTCTAAAGAAACTTCAGTTGTATATTTTTCAATCATGGTTTAGCTCCCCGCTAAAGAATGTTTTAGTTCTTAAAAGATAACGGAAATTGTGTATTTTTACTACTGTCTGCTGTATTAATAATGACACGATGATGAGTCGTAGAAGTGTCTTTTGTGCTTATATTTTTATTAAATTGCTTTCTATAGAATGTCCGCCATGGACCACCTTTGTCACGAGAAGACCAAGCTTGATCGGGCTGTGTCATCGTTAATCTTCTCAGTTCAGCGACATCTACATCTTTTCCATATTGAGTTCTATTACTTGTAGATTTTCGGCTTGCGTCATACTTGTGTCTTTTATACGCATGTTCACTTATAAAATCTTTTTTAATTGTACCACCATTCTTTTTATATGGAACATCTTTAGTGATTTTTGGTTTTTTCGGCTTAGGCTTCGGTTTAGGTTTTGGCACCTTTCTAAGCATTTGAAACTGTGGCGATGCCTTTTCTTGATTTGTAACTGCTGTTGTAATTGTCGCTGATTGTTCTTCGGTATCTGTTAAAGATACTGAAGTTAATTTGTTGTTATGTACAACTAAATTTAACTTTAAAATGGTTGTTTTGTTATCAATATTAGTATAGAAATAATTTACTTGGTTTGTTGAATTTGGACTAAAATCGCTTGAATTAAATAATTCTAATAACTCTTCCTCAGTTATAAGTTTTTTGCCGTTTTTATCAACAATTTTATCTAAACCATTAATTGCTGATTTTTGGAGATGCGCACTTTCTACTTCTTTTGCTTTGACTTCACTGCCATCAATAGCAAATAAAGAAATAAGTAGACTGAAAGTGAGTATTGTCAATAAAACTTTCTTCATATTTTTTCCTCCTTTTTATCTGTTACTCAAGTATTATAACGCAACTAACAAGAAAAAAAAGTATTTTTATCATAAATTTTCAATTGATTGAAAAAAATGATAAAGAGAGATTGAGAGATATTCAATATATGTAAAGATTAATTGAATAGATAATATTCACATCTTAGGCGAACCTTATTATTAAGGTTCATCGATTGCGGAGACTACTCTCTGGTTCAGAAATTCCAATGAAACATTCAGGTGTTGCTCAATTTCGACTAGAAGCAGCTGCGTCAAAAGGAAGCCTATTGGAAGAGTCTAGCTAAGTTGCAACAAATGGATACAAGAGGGGGAACGTCTTCTCAAAAGGGAAGGTAGTTTATTACTGTAATTCATACAATGAGTAAAGCCTCCCAGCGATAAGCGAGGTCAATATTCAGCTTTTATGGTATATTCTTTACTTCGTTCGACAAATTCTGCAAATTGTAGACAACTTCCTGATTATTTGGATAATTAACTGGATAGGAGGGGAAAAGTTGTCATATTTCATTATACTTATCAATCGTTCTATTAATCGGAGCATTGGTAACAGCAGCAGTCGGTATCATCTCTTCAAAAGTAGAGGTAATCTCGCCGAAAACTACAATAGAATCTAAAGAGGAAGAACAGAAAAGTTTTTATACGCTGAAATAAAGCAGAGAAAGAGCATCTCCTGCGGGGGTGTTTTTTATAGAGGAGTTGGAAAAACTGAATCAGACTAATTTACTTTTAAGATTCACCCTTGAAATGGCTGCACTAATCTCCTTAGGGGTGTTTGCTTGGATAAGCTTTAATGGTTATTTTAAATATGTTTTAACTTTGGTTTTACCTATTGGAGTTATGATTGTCTGGTCTGTATTTGCAGTACCTCATGATCCTAGTCGAAGTGGACAAACTGTAATAGCTGTAAACGGGGTAACGAGGTTAGTTATTGAATTATTGATCTTTGCAATGGCTGTTGCAGCGCTTTATTTTAGTCATTTAAAACCAGTTGGTATTGTCTTTTTATGTCTAATAATACTCCACTACATCTTTTCAGCTGAGCGTATCAAATGGCTTCTAAATCAATAGTTTTTAATTTCAGCACTCGTTATTAGAGTGCTTTTTATCATTCTCTGTAGAGCCAGTGATTCTCAGATTAGATTATTGAAGGTTAACGGCTTGGGCACAGTTGCAGTTTAGAACGCATTTTCCAATAAAGAGGGCGCTTATTTGAAATTCATCATTAAACAATTGTACAAAAGTAAAATTTGTATTTAAAATGTAGTAATAAATAGAAATTCTACGTAGGAGGCTATCTTGTGGAAGAAAAGAAAAAAGCTTTAATCATTGTGGATGTGCAAAAAGCCTTTGATGATAAAAAATGGGGGGAACGAAATAACGTAAAGGCGGAAGAAAACATTAGTAAAATACTAAAATTATGGAGAGAAAAAGGATGGACAGTCATATACATACAACACACTTCTGATAAACCTCATTCTTTATTCCATCCAAAGAATGAAGGGTTTGCGATAAAGGAAATAGTTAAGCCTATGGATGAAGAAAGCATTATAACCAAGACAGTAAATAGCAGCTTTATTGGAACGAATTTAGAAGAACTCTTAAAATTAAATGAAATAACAACTGTAGTCATAACTGGTTTAACCACGCCTCACTGTGTATCAACAACCACAAGAATGAGTAGTAATTTAGGGTTTGATACATACCTGATTTCAGATGCAACAGCAGCCTTCGGAATGAGAGACCAAAATGATACATATTATGATGCGGCGACTATTCATAATATATCTCTAGCTACATTGCATGATGAATTTGCCACAATATTGACAACTGATCAATTAATAAATGATTTTATAAAAACTCACTGATGAAAAACATTTTGCACAGTAAAACGGCAGGCGCCTTTCCAATAGGAAGGGCGCTTTAATTCGATTTCCTGCTTTACTTGCTCATAGGAGATGTATCAATGTTTCTTTATCGACAAGCAAGGGCAGATGAATGAAGCAAAGTGGCAAAGCTATTCCATGAATCTTTCAATCAATATCCTTTTATGGATTTACTCGTAAAACGCTAAAAAAAGATCATTCATTTATTTTATTTTTGAAATGCATAAAGTACTGACAAGAGCATATTTTAAAAAGCATTTCTTTTTTGTTGACATTCAGAATGGTGAAATTGTTGTTGCCGCTCTATTAAAAACATCGTGATAAACCCGACATTAACTTGATCGATTATATAGCAGCAGGGGGGGAACATTAATCAAAATGAGGCTAAAAAAATCTTCCAAATCCTTAAAAGAGCCGGCATGGTATTTAGAAGTATTAGGAGTTTCGCCATTTTATCAAGGAAAGAGTTTGGGCAGCAAAATGATTAATGACTGTCTCATCCCTTTTATTTCAAAATGCGGGGGCGGCATTTTGGCACTTATCATGAATACTGATCTCAATAGATCATTTTACAAATCGTACTGATTTTATATTTAAAGATTAACATAACCTTTCATAAAGATGGAGGTCGAATGAATGTCTTCAAAAGAAAAAAAAGAGTGTAACCATTTTGACGGAAAGTCAATTGTCTTCGAGAGCATTTAAAGATGAAGCGTATGAATTTTATAAAGAATTGCGAAAATCACAGCCTCTCTACCCATTATCTTTAGGAGCTCTGGGGAAAGGCTGGCTCATATCGAGATATGATGATGCAATACATTTATTAAAGAATGAAAAATTAAAGAAAAACTATGAAAATGTAATTACCGCAAAAGAAGAGAAACTTCCTGTTCTATTGAAGAATGAAGAGCCTTTGACAAAGCATATGCTTAATTCAGATCCCCCTGATCACAATCGTTTGCGAACTCTTGTTCAGAAAGCATTTACTCATCGAATGATTTTGCAGTTGGAAGACAAAATCCAACATATAGCAGATTCTTTATTGGATAAAGTACAACCCAACAAACTCATGAACCTAGTAGACGATTATGCGTTTCCTTTGCCGATTATCGTGATAAGTGAAATGCTTGGCATTCCCCTAGAAGATCGTCAAAAATTCAGAGTGTGGTCGCAAGCAATTATTGATTTTTCAGATGCCCCTGAAAGACTTCAGGAGAATGATCATTTGTTAGGAGAATTTGTTGATTATCTGGAATCCTTAGTTCGCAAAAAAAGGAGAGAACCTTCAGGAGATTTAATCAGTGCATTAATTCAAGCGGAAAGTGAAGGCACACAATTAAGTACAGAAGAATTGTACTCGATGATTATGCTGCTTATCGTTGCAGGTCATGAAACAACCGTAAACTTAATCACCAATATGACATATGCTCTGATGTGTCACGGTGATCAATTTGAAAAGCTCCGCCAGCAGCCGGACCTGATGAATTCAGCCATAGAAGAAGCATTGCGGTTTCACAGCCCTGTTGAGTTAACGACTATTCGCTGGACGGCTGAACCGTTTATACTGCATGGGCAGGAGATTAAACGGAAAGACGTGATCATCATTTCTTTAGCATCAGCAAACCGTGATGAAAAGATATTTCCAAATGCCGACATATTTGATATTGAAAGAAAGAACAACCGCCATATTGCTTTTGGCCATGGCAATCATTTTTGCCTTGGTGCACAGTTAGCCCGCTTAGAAGCCAAGATTGCGATTTCCACCTTATTACGCCGCTGTCCAAATATACAGTTAAAAGGCGAAAAGGAACAAATGAAATGGAAAGGGAATTTTCTGATGAGAGCACTCGAAGAACTGCCGCTTAGTTTTTAATTTTTTGGGGGATATGTGATTTTCAAACATATCTCGTTTTACTCCTCAAATTAGATTAAACGATAGTAAAAGCTGTAACATAAAAATTTGATATGATAGCTTTTCAAAAACAAAGTTTAGGATTATTTATGCCTACCGGACATGAAAATGTCTTGCAAACACCAATAGTTTCCCCCTATCGGTGTTTTTTATTTGTTTTCAGCCTCATTTGGACAAACAGCTGTTACATAGTAAACGTTTGTTAAGATAAAATAATGGAGGGCATAGTTTCTAATGAGAAAAATAATAATAGTGTAGACTTTCTGTTTTGTGAATTTTAACAGTTTTTGTTCGAAGAAAAAGGCAATAGGGCACCGCAAATTAAATTTTCGGTGAGACCGCAATAACTTTTTGGCTTCTGATAAGTTTCTTATGATGTTGGTATCAAGTCACACAAGTACATAACTCTCCCAGGACTTTTTTCTGCGATAATAATTTTATTCTGTAAATAATGTTTTAAAAGGATTTAAATTTAAATAATATTTGATTAACGAATAAAAATTCGTTATGATTTAAATCAGATGAAATATAATTCTATTGAGGGTATTGGGGGTTATGAAATGGGTATTACGCTTGACGAAACTGATAAGGCCATTTTAAGAGAATTGCAGGAAGATGCTTCAATATCAAATTTAAATTTATCTAAGAAAATTGGGCTTTCACCATCAGCTTGCCTTGCAAGAACAAAGAACCTATTAGAAGCAGGTATAATTAAAAAGTTTACGACTATTGTTGATGAGAAAAAACTTGGAATCGAAGTCACAGCACTAGCTCTCATCAACTTATCACCTTTAAATAGGGAGACAATTCATTCATTTTTAGAGGATATAAACAAATTCCCACAGGTTCAAGAATGCTACACACTTACAGGAAGCCATGACTATATGCTTAAGATTGTGGCGAAGGACATGGAGAGTTATCGGAATTTTATCATTGATTCATTAATGCAGAACCCTGCTATTAGTGGAGTTGACACAAGCATAGTCATGAGTACAGAAAAAAGAACTGTCAGTGTGCCAATTGATGAAATGTAGGAGGTTGTTGATTTGAATAAAAATAAAGAATCGTTACATTTAAGCTCTCCTGCTATAAACACTCATATGAATAAGAGAAGTCAAATATGGGCTGCATTTCGTTCTGCATTCCCATATACAATTCCGATTTTTGCGGGGTTTTTGTTTTTGGGGATAGCTTATGGAATCTTTATGCATTCTTTGGGATTTAGCGCAATCTATCCAATCATCATGAGTTTTATGATATTTGCGGGCTCAATGGAGTTTGTTGCAGCGAATTTTTTACTTGGTGCGTTCAACCCTATGAATGCTCTTTTTTTGACGTTAATGGTCAATGCCCGGCATTTGTTTTATGGAATTTCCATGTTGGATAAGTACAGGGGGACTGGAAAGAAAAAGCTTTATCTGATTTTCGGAATGTGCGATGAATCATTTTCTATTAATTATACCGCTAATGTTCCGGCGAATGTTGACAAGGGCTGGTTTATGTTTTTTGTGACACTGCTTAATCATTTATATTGGGTCGCGGGGGCAGCGATAGGAGGGATTTTTGGGTCGTACGTGAAGTTTAATACCGAAGGGCTTGATTTTGTGATGACTGCTCTGTTTATTGTGATATTCATAGAACAATGGATGAAAGAGAAAAAGCATTACAGTGCTCTCACAGGACTTGGACTTTCAGTAGCCAGTCTTATCATTTTTGGCGGAAACCAATTTATTATTCCTGCTATGCTCGCCATTTTAGGGGTACTGACTGTTTTGAGAAAACCATTGGAGAAAGCTGAGGTTTCCGTATGACGATGACTATGACGCAGCAAATGATCACCATTGCAATGGTCGTGCTTGGAACAATGCTGACACGGTTCCTTCCATTCATGATTTTCCCTTCAGGCAAACCGACACCGAAATATGTACAGTATCTTGGCAAAGTACTGCCATCAGCGGTAATTGGGCTTTTGGTCATTTATTGTTTAAAAGATGTGAGTCTGCTTTCTGGAAGTCATGGCATTCCTGAATTGGTTGGGGCAGCTGCAGTTGTACTGCTTCACTTGTGGAAGAAAAATATGCTTCTTTCCATAGCGGGGGGAACCGTTGTATATATGGTTTTGGTGCAATTGGTTTTTTAACCGATATCAGAAACTATCAACATGATCATGCTTTTATTGAACTTGATAAAAATATATAAAACTGACACAAACTTATTTTGGAATCAACACTGCGCCAGTGCAAATAGCATCTGTAATGTTTCCTGGCTATTCAAGAAGTGTCTACTTTAATCGGAGGATATATAATGTCAAAAAAAGTGTCTGCTTCCTATATCATCATTATAGGATTAATGCTATTTGCATTGTTTTTTGGAGCAGGAAATCTCATTTTTCCGCCTATGCTTGGTCAAATGGCTGGAAAAAATGTATGGATCGCTAATGCAGGTTTCTTAGTGACCGGAGTTGGATTGCCATTACTGGCTATAACAGCATTTGTTTTTTCGGGTAAACAAAACTTACAGTCGTTAGCCAGCCGTGTTCACCCGGTGTTTGGCATTGTATTTACGACGATTCTCTATTTGGCAATCGGGCCTTTTTTCGCTATCCCGAGATCAGGAAACGTATCGTTTGAAATTGGGGTAAAACCTTTTTTATCAAATGATGCAGGCCCTGTCTCATTGATCATATTTACAATATTATTTTTCGCATTGGCATGCTTGTTATCACTTAATCCTTCAAAAATCATTGATATAGTTGGAAAATTTTTGACGCCAATTAAGCTGACATTTATCGGATTGCTTGTAGTGGTAGCTCTTATTCGCCCAATTGGAACCATTCAAGCACCATCAAAAGGGTACACATCACAAGCGTTTTTTAAAGGATTTCAGGAAGGATACCTCACTCTGGATGCCCTTGTAGCATTTGTTTTTGGAATTATCATTGTGAATGCATTGAAAGAACAAGGAGCTTCTACCAAAAAACAGCTGATGGTTGTTTGTGCAAAAGCAACCACGATTGCTGCTACACTTTTAGCCCTTATCTATACTGCTCTTTCATATATGGGGGCTTCCAGTGTTGAAAAGCTGGGGATTTTAGAAAATGGAGCAGAGGTTTTGGCTAAGGTTTCATCCTATTATTTTGGATCTTATGGTTCAATCTTATTGGGCTTAATGATTACAGTGGCGTGTCTGACGACAAGTGTCGGACTGATCACAGCGTGTTCTTCATTTTTTCATGAATTATTTCCGAACATTTCTTATAAAAAAATTGCTGTCGTTTTATCAGTGTTTAGTACGCTTGTCGCAAATATAGGATTAACCCAGCTCATTAAGGTGTCAATGCCTGTCTTACTGACGATGTATCCTATCGCGATTTCCTTAATATTTTTAACGTTTTTGCATTCTGTATTTAAAGGGAAGACAGAAGTGTATCAAGGCAGTTTATTATTCGCATTCATCATCAGCCTATTTGACGGTTTGAAGGAGGCGGGAATAAAAATTGAAGTTGTGAATCATATTTTCACTCAGATTCTTCCTATGTATAACATAGGGCTGGGGTGGCTCATTCCAGCTATTGCAGGGGGAATATGCGGCTATATACTGAGTATATTCAGAACAAAAACAAGTTGATCAATCAACAGCAATATCACTCAGATCTGCAGGAAGGATAAAGTGCTTGCATGTTTTTAATCTCATTTGGACAAACAGCTGTTACATAGCATAATGTATTTTATGAAGGTAAAAATCATCGAGTGTCCGCAATACCTTTTATAAGGGATATGAAGAAGAAAAGGATAGAGAAACTAGGGTAGAGGAGTAAACCACAGGTTTGCTTCTCTTTTTTTATGTTTATAAGAGAATCCTCGTGAATTTATATTAGGAAAGATTAAGGAGGTATTAGGGGATTTTCATAAAAATATTTTGACATTTCAGTAAAGAGCAGATATATTTATATATGAACACATGCTCATATATAAATATTGTTTGCACCATGTTAGAATGCTTCATAACAGATTTGAAATAATAAATACATATGTATCAATAAACTTTAGTTAAGGAGGAGTTTTTTATGGGGCACAATCATAGTCACAATCATAATGAAGGAGCAAATAAAAAGGTTTTATTGATCTCTTTTATCATGATTACAGGTTATATGATAATAGAAGCTATAGGTGGATTTTTAACAAATAGTCTGGCGCTTTTATCAGATGCAGGCCATATGCTGAGTGATTCAATTTCATTAATGGTTGCCCTGATTGCTTTTACATTAGCTGAAAAAAAGGCAAATCACAATAAGACATTTGGCTATAAACGATTTGAGATTCTTGCAGCTGTGATAAACGGTGCTGCCTTAATTCTTATTTCTCTTTATATCATTTATGAAGCAATCGAACGCTTCTCTAATCCACCAAAAGTAGCAACAACCGGCATGCTTACAATTAGTATCATCGGGTTAGTTGTGAATCTATTGGTCGCTTGGATTATGATGAGTGGCGGAGATACAAAGAATAATCTGAATATAAGAGGAGCTTATTTACATGTAATAAGCGATATGCTCGGCTCTGTAGGTGCCATTTTAGCAGCCATACTTATCATCTTCTTTGGATGGGGCTGGGCAGATCCATTGGCTAGTATCATTGTGGCTATTCTTGTTCTAAGAAGCGGTTACAATGTGACTAAAGATTCCATTCACATCTTAATGGAAGGAACTCCAGAAAATATCGATGTCTCTGATATCATTCGTACAATTGAAGGGACAGAGGGAATTCAAAACATTCATGATTTACACATATGGTCTATCACAAGCGGATTGAATGCTCTTTCTTGCCACGCAGTTGTTAACGATCAACTGACCATTTCAGAAAGTGAAAATATTTTACGCAAAATTGAACATGAACTTGAGCATAAAGGCATTACGCACGTAACCATTCAAATGGAAACCGAAGCGCATAATCACGACAATGCGATCCTTTGTCAGCCAAAAATAGAGAAGCCATGTGACCACCATCACCATTAAATTTTTTATCTAACTTTATAGTGAGGAGATCAACTAGCATTTTGCAGATTCTGTCTACTGACAATTTGAAATTGGCGGGGTGATAATGTGTACGACACTATAGTAATCGGGGCTGGTCAAGCAGGGATCTCGATAGGATATTATCTTAAGCAGTCCGATCAAAAGTTTATCATTTTGGATAAAAGTCATGAAGTGGGGGAGAGCTGGAAAGATCGGTATGACTCATTAGTTTTATTTACTTCTCGAATGTATAGCTCTTTGCCTGGAATGCATCTTGAAGGAGAAAAACATGGATTTCCTTCAAAAAATGAAATTGTTGCTTATCTAAAGAAGTACGTTAAAAAATTTGAAATTCCAATCCAATTACGGACAGAAGTAATAAGTGTCCTAAAAATAAAGAATCATTTCTTAATAAAAACAAATCGGGAAGAATATCAAACGAAGAATCTTGTCATTGCTACAGGTCCTTTTCATACCCCTAATATTCCATCAATATCAAAGGATTTAGCTGATGATATTAATCAACTACACTCATCACAATATAAGAATTCAAAACAATTGGCATATGGAAATGTACTAGTAGTTGGTGGTGGGAATAGTGGTGCTCAGATAGCTGTTGAATTATCCAAAGAAAGAGTTACATATTTAGCCTCTAGTAATAAACTAGTTTATTTCCCTTTAATGATCGGAAAAAGAAGCATCTTTTGGTGGTTTGATAAATTAGGAGTTTTAAATATAAGTCATACATCAATAGTAGGCAAATTCATTCAAAAGAAAGGTGATCCAATATTTGGGCATGAATTAAAACATGCAATAAAACAGAAGGAGATCATCTTAAAAAAAAGAGTCATTGCCGGAAAGCAAAATGAAATCATTTTTAAAGATTCATCTACATTAGAAGTAAACAATATTATTTGGGCTACGGGTTTTAGGAATCCCCTATGTTGGATAAATATAAAAGGTGTTTTGAATAAAGAAGGCCGAATCATACATCATAGAGGTGTTTCACCTGTAGAAGGATTGTACTTTATAGGTTTGCCTTGGCAGCATAAGCGAGGTTCAGCGTTGCTTCAAGGCGTAGGAAATGATGCTGAATACATTGTAAAACAAATGAACGGTGAATAAACGAAGCAGAGCAGTAACTCACATGTTTACTGCTCTATTTTATTGTGAATAAGGGTAGCGAAGTGGAGATGCGCCTTCTCTTTTATTTAAGAAGGTAGAACATAGAAAGAGAAAAAGCACTTTAAGACATACTCATATTTTTATGTTCAACAATGGTCTTAAGGAGACTGCGCATTGAATTTGTCAGGTATGCATCTTTATGGCGTATAAAGATTGTTGAGATACAGCTGTCTTTCTCAGGTAATGGGTGACAATAAACCTTACCTTGTGCAGCAAGATGCATAACAGCAGATTCCGGTACCACTGTTATACCGAGTCCAAGTGCAACACTATTTAAGATTGTCTCCAGGATGTTAAACTCCATCATTCTGTTTGGGAGCACACCTTCATCTTTGAGCCATTGTTCAAGCCTAGACCGATACCCGCACCCCTGATTAAAAACAAGAATCGGAGTCGTTGAAAAATCCTCTATATTAAACGTTTTGTTACTGGTTACAAGAGTAAGTTTTTCAGTATAAACATCATACTGTTCCAGAATAGAATGTTTCAAAGGGCCTGAAATAAAAGCTCCGTCTAATTCGTGATTCATGACCTTTTTAATAAGTTCCTCTGTTAGACCAGCCTGCAATGATAAATCCACATTAGGATACTTTTTATAATAGGAAGCTATGATGGTCGGCAGTATCCTCACTGTTTCCACTGTACCGATTTTTAATATTCCAGACGGTATATCAGTATCTAGAAAGACTTGCTCCAGTTCTTCAACATCTTTCAAAATTTTGTTAACGTATTCAATCATTTTTCGGCCCTCTGGGCTTAGTGAAACCCCTTTTTTATGGCGATTGAAAAGAGGTGTTTTGAGCTCATTCTCTAATTGCTTAATCCGCGCAGTTACATTAGATTGTACATAATTTAACTCTTTTGCAGCACCGGTAATACTCTTGTGATGGGCTACGCATTTGAAAATTTGTAAGTCTCGCAGTTCCATGAAGATCCCCCCTTCATTAAAGTATCATTATTAATGATGTTTTTCATCACTTTTGTTCATTTTACTTGATGCTTACTTCTTTTTATAATTCTCATTGTAATTTTAAAGAAAAGGAGGGGAATTCAATGAAAAAAGGTCAATTATTCATTGGTGCCCTTACATGTTTAGTAGCAAGTATGTCTTGGGGCGCGATGTTTCCAGTTGCAGATCATGCATTAGAATTTATTGATCCGTTTTATTTTTCATTTATTCGCTACGGTGTGGTAACGATTATGTTAGTGATTTTATTATTGGTGAGAGAAGGAAAAAAATCATTTCATTTAGAAGGTAAAGCAAAATGGATCATTTTATTTGGGGTGATGGCGTTTACTGTATACAATGTTCTTATTTTTTTAGGTCAAAGGTTGATGGGGAAGTCTGGAATTATGACAGCATCCATTGCCGAGGCACTCATGCCGATGCTTTCAATTGTTATTCTATGGGGATATAAACATGTGAAACCTAAAAAATACACAATGATCAGTATATTGATTGCCTTTTTGGGGGCTTCGATGGTCATAACCAAAGGTAATATAAGTTTCTTTTTTTCATTAGGGGATCATCTATTCTCGCTACTCTTTATATTAATTGGTGTTTTAGGATGGGTTGTCTACACAATGGGGGGACAGTTATTCCAAGAGTGGTCCACACTTCGTTATTCAACATTGACATGTTTATTCGGCACAGCTATAACAGGAATCATGACAGCTATACTTACCGCGCAAGGTTACGTGTCGGTACCGAGTATTAAAGTGATTGCAGCAATTAAGTATGATTTTTTATTTATGATTACTTTACCAGGTATCATAGCCCTCCTTGGTTGGAACTATGGCATTAAAATCCTATCATCCATTAATGGGATTTTATTTATTAACTTTGTCCCCATTACTACATTGTTAATCATGGTGATCAAAGGATATAACATAACTGCATTTGATATAGTAGGAACACTGTTTGTGATTATTGGACTTATTTTAAATAACATATATCAGCGTAAGGAAGATTATAAGCAGGTATTACAAAAAGAAAAAACACATTTGACTATCACTTAGACGGTGGGGGATTTAAAATGTTTGAAGGTTTATTGTTTTTTATTTCAGCTGGAATTGTCTGTGAACTTGCTGCAATTAATAGAAATGGCCGCAAAAATATAAAGCAACAGGCGGAATTGATTCAAATTTTAAAAGAAAACCTTAATAAAGACATTAAATAAATCAAGATGGTTGGATATTATTGAAACACACCAGAAAATTCAGGTGTGTTTTTATTTTGCTTTTTATTTTAAGTCTTAAAACGTCACCAATCGCTAGTTGAATACTATGGGAACCACTCTCCATACGGAAAAGATGATTATTTACATCATTCAGAGTTGATTTTAGGTTCTTTTGAACTTATAATGTTACATATACTGTTTTTTGTTTATTCAGAAAAAACGGACGTTATAAAAATAAAAGAAAATATTTACATCGGAGGTGTACGCCTTACTAGGTAAGGCAAATCATTGACAACCATTAACCTTATCATCTTTACTCTTTTAATTGTCTTGACAGCATTTTTTGTTGCGACTGAATTTGCGATAGTAAAGATCAGGTCATCAAAAATTGACCAACTCATATTAGAGGGAAAAAAAGGTGCCGTATCAGCCAAAAAGGTCATTACTCATTTGGACGAATATTTGTCAGCTTGTCAATTAGGGATCACGGTTACAGCGTTGGGAATTGGCTGGGTTGGAGAATCGACTTTTGAAGTGATTTTGCACCCCTTATTTGTTCATTTTCATGTAAGTGAAACAGTCTCACATGTATTGATCTTAGTGATTGCTTTTGTGATGGCGACTTTTTTGCATGTTGTAGTTGGAGAACTTGCTCCTAAAACACTCGCTATCCAAAAAGCGGAAACCATCACTCTTTTGACTGCAAAGCCAATTATTTGGTTTTACCGCATCCTGTTCCCTTTTATATGGTTTTTAAATGGTTCAGCCCGGTTTATAGTAGGACTCTTCGGTTTGAAACCTGCATCAGAACATGAACTTGCTCATTCTGAAGAAGAACTGCGCATCTTACTGTCTGAAAGCTATAAGAGCGGTGAAATCAATAAAAATGAGTTGAAATATGTAAATAATATTTTTGAATTTGATGAAAGAATCGCCAAAGAAATTATGATTCCGAGAAGAGAGATCGTAGCGATTTCTAGTGAGGATTCTTATGAAACTATTGTTAAGACCATTAAGACAGAGAGCTATACAAGGTACCCCGTCCTAAATGGAGATAAAGATTCAATCATTGGTTTTATCAATGCTAAAGAGTTCTTGTCAGCTTATATTGACACAGACCAGAAGATAAAAGAGAATTTCAAGTTAGAAAATCATATCAACCCTGTTATCCATGTTATTGAATCCGTTCCAATTCATGATTTATTGGTAAAAATGCAAAAAGAGCGAACACACATCGCTATTCTTGTGGATGAATATGGCGGCACTTCAGGTTTAGTCACTGCTGAAGATATTCTTGAAGAAATTGTTGGGGAAATCAGAGATGAATTTGATGAAGATGAAGTGCCTGATATTAGAAAAGTAAATGATAATCACTATATCTTAGATTCGAAAGTGCTCATTGAGGATGTAAATGATTTATTGGGAACGACGTTAGCAAGTGACGAAGTGGATACAATAGGCGGCTGGTTTATAACTCAACAAATAGACGCTGCAGTTGGGTCCGTTATAGAAGCCGATGGGTATATTTTTAAAGTGCACAAAACAGTTGGCCGGCATATTAATTATTTAGAAATTGTCCGGAAAAAAGAATAACATCTGGATAAAACACATGAGATTTTGACTAATAAGATGCTTAAAGCCTGAGATGAAAATTTCATCCAGGCTTTTTTAAACAATGATCTTGCAGTTTAAGCAGGTAATCATTATCGAGGTTCAAACGTTTCTCAGCAAACAAGGAGGCTTGGATATCTATAGCTCTTTTACCATTACCTTCTCGCCATTAAAGTCGAGTTCACCATTAAATCGAAAACCAAACCTTTGATAAAGGCGTAGAGCATGAATATTATTTTCAAATATACTCAAATAAATTCTCTTGCATTTATATAGCTCAGCAAGGTGCTGAATGAGGGCTTTAAGCATTTTCTTCCCTAATCCTTTTCCCTGATAGCGTTCGTCAATAAAAAATCGGTCAAGCCAGACTCGTCCATTTTTATTATCTTCATCATACTCTGGAAACAATCCATACATTGCAAAACCGACTAGATCTCCTTCATAGTAAAGCCCGACAGGTTTATAATAGTGACATTCTTTTGCATCCTCTAAACATACTTTTGTAGATTCAATATATGATAATTGATTCTCGCTGACATGTAGATCAAGAATTGCAGCACGATTATCATCAGTTACTGCTTTTATTTTTATACTCATACTACATTCTCCTTTTTTCTTATCCCGGTTAGGCTGCGGTTTATGGTGATGGCAGATGAAATCCTGATATTGCTAAATCTCAGCTTAAACTATATTCACGTCAAACAACATGTAGCCTATCAAATTAAGTACCTTTTCTTATTGTGCCTAACCAGAGGCATTCCCTGCATCCAAATGACTTGACTTTATAGAGAATGAATTAATTTAAAGCTGTAGCATCATTCTTTTTTTCTTTCCAAACCATTGTAAGACCAAGGCCGACAATCATAACGAAACCTGCAAAAAGGAAAGGATAATGAATGTTAAGATCAAATAGTATACCGCCTAGAGCAGGTCCAAATATATTTCCCAGGCTGGTGTATGTGGAGTTCATGCCTGCTGCGAAACCCTGCTGGTTACCGGCCATATTGGATAAATGAGCGGTTAAGGCCGGGCGTAGCAAATCGAACGCCAGAAAAATAAAACAAGTTACAAGCAAAACAGTTAAAAATCCTGACATAACAGTAGACACGAAAGCCAAGATCGCTCCGGTTATTAAGCACAGCTGAATCATTCTTTTCTCTCCAAGTTTGTTGACCAATTTCCCGAATAGTAAAACTTGAATAACTACCGCAACAATGGAACTTATCGTAATAATGGTTGCGATATCTTTTGGTGTGAAGCCAAATTTATGATCAGAAAACAAGCTGAATACCGTTTCATAAGCTGATAAACCAAAAGCCATTACAAAGACGATAATAAATGCAATGAAATAGACAGGATGAATGGATATCTTCAAGTCTTTAATGAAATTTGATTCCTTTGTATGAGATGAGAGTTGATGGCGTTCTTCTATCGACAATGACTCTTTTAGTATAAAAACGGAAGTGACAGCTGCTATTAACGCGATGGCGGAGGCGAAGAAAAACGGCATGCGGATACCAAAGCCGGCAATAAATCCTCCCGCACCAGGCCCAATAATAAAGCCTGTGCTAATTGCAGCAGAAACATACCCCATAGCCTTTGACCTTTCCTTTAGGGTTGTAATATCAGCTACATATGCTGTTACCGCGGGCATGATAAAAGCCGCACTTATACCACCCAATATCCTCGAGAAATAAAATATTGAAACATGGGTCCCTAATCCGAAAATCAACTCAGATAAACTGAATATAAGCAACCCGAGAATAATCATTTTTTTTCTGCCGAATCGGTCAACCCACCTACCTGCAAAAGGTGACGCAATTAACTGAGAAATGGAAAAAGCTGCAACAAGATAACCCATTGTGCTGCCGGATAAATGCATGATTTTCATAAAAGAAGGCATAACTGGAATGATTAAACCGATACCAAGAAATACTACGAAGATGTTGCTTAATAGTATAATGAATATCGTTTTTTGCTCATTTATTGATTTTTTCATCTGAATTCCCCTTTAACTCAATTGAACCCTTTTTACCTATCCTTTTCGCTTGAAGCTTTTTTCAAGTACAATCAAATCATAAGGTATATGGTTACCGTATAGTCAAGGAGGTTTTTATGAGCGAAGATGTTAAGAAGTATTTCACAACAGGGGAGTTTTCGAAGCTCTGCCGTGTAAAAAAACAAACCTTATTTCATTATGATGAGATTGGTCTTTTCTCGCCGGAAATAAAAAAAGAAAATGGGTATAGATATTATTCCTATCATCAATTTGAGATTTTTCAAGTCATCAGTCTATTTAAAGAGCTTGGAGTTCCATTAAAAGAAATAAAGTGTCTAATAAAAGGAAAAACACCAGACAAGATCCTGCATGTTCTAAAAGAAAAGTCTATTGAGATTGATAAAAAAATAAATGAGCTTAAGCAGTTGCAAACGATCTTACATACAAAAGTGGCGCTTACTGAACAAGCACTTGATACTGATTTTTCCTCAATTTCATTTGAGTATTTACATGAAGAAAAATTTATGTTAAGCCGAAAAACATTAAACTTACCGGAACGAAAATATGTGGCTGCCATTTCAGAACTCATTCATGAAGTTCAGCAATATGAATTAGATGAAGGATATCCGATAGGCGGAATCTTTGCACGGGAACAAATCTTAGAAAAAGACTTCTACAATTACAGTTACTTTTATATAAAAGTAAAAGATGGGGCAGAGAACATAAATTATCATGTACGACCAAAGGGCCTGTATGCAGTTGGATATGAAATAGGCGGAAATACTGAAGAGGCATACCGGAGAATCATTGAGTTCATTGAAAAGAATGGAATGCAAATAGGGCAAAATGCATATGAGGAATATATGCTGGATGAGATGGTAGTTGACGGGTATGAAAATACATATGCCAAAATCCTCCTTCAAGTTAAGGAGGTGTAAGATTACGAGATTTTCATATGGAAAAATTGCTTCTATTGTGTGCCCAAAAAGAATATAAACTGGTTTAATAAGCAGCCCACAAGCGAACTTCAAAACTGCACCATTGAGTAAAAAGCAATGTCAATCTTTATTCGCTGGTGTAATTATTACTAGTGAAAAGGGCAAGGAGAATAAAATGGACTTCAAAGGGGCTTAATCATGAAAATGAATTATAAAATGAAAGAAGTTCAAAGAAAATACCAAAATGGATTGTGAAACGCGGGGCTTGCTTGTTGGTGGGGGTTAAATATCAATAACAAGTTGGTAAAAGGTTAATGATGGTGCCAATTTTATTCATCTGTTATGTTTTATTTTTAAATCCTGAAATTATACTTGAAGAGCAATGTCCTATTAAGCCTCACAGCCAAAGGGGAGGACATTTTATTTATTTTTAAAGAGTGCATTAATTACTGAATTTAAAGACATAAGGAAAATAAAATAGTAATCTAGTATGAAAATTCAGTTATCTTCTAAAAAAGATATTGATATTTATTCCAACTCTGTGGTATTTAATTGTTGTCAATATTCTTAAAAGGAGTTGGAATAATGAACAAATTTTTCTTGGCTCTCTTTTTATTTGTAATCACTTCTGTTAGCACGGTTTCAACAGCAAATGCAGCTGTAATCGATCATGATAAAGTTGTGGGTTTTAGAGAGGTGGTGCCTACCACTGTTACTCAAAAAGCGGCGAAACGTTTTCAACCATATCTAAAGGTTTATAGCGGCTGTGTGCCTTTTCCTGCAGTAGATGCGCAAGGTAATACAAGTGGAGGTTTAGAGCCGACTGGAGCGCCTGAAGGACATTGCAGCAAAAATACTGGACAAGTATATTCACGTTCTGCATGGTACAATGGGGTTTGGGCAATCATGTATTCTTGGTATTTTCCTAAAGATGAAGCCTCTCCAAGCTTAGGTCACAGACATGACTGGGAAGGAATCGTTGTATGGATTGATAATCCAGCGAATCAAAATCCAAAGGTTTTATCAATTGCATATTCCGGACATGGAAAATTCACAAATGTAGCACCAAGCGGAAACCAACATGAAAGATGGCACTCATCCTTTGATTGCCTATGACAGCACGTGGCCACTTAACCACGAATTGATGATGAGCGATCGTGTTGTAGGTGGAACTCAACCGTTGATCGGTTGGGATGATTTAACTCCTGCCGCAAGGAATGCATTAAATACAGCAGATTTCGGTAAAGCAAACGTTCCTTTTAATGATAGTAATTTCACCAACAATTTAAAGAAAGCTTGGTTTAAATAAAAATTCATAATTCTAAATTGAGAAGAGTCCTTACTAAAAGAAGGGCTCTTTTTTCTCCTTACTTCAAGACGACATTTATGGACCGAAAACAAAAGCAAAACTTAAATCCCTAATAAAAGAGAAGCCCTTCTTGTTATGAGAAGGACTTTCCACATATATAATATGATTTCTTAAATTTTGCTTTCTGCAAATTCTGCCTTAGTTTTTTGTTATTTACTTAAAATCAGCTAGAGACAAAGTTCATTCTATTCAAGTTTGTTCATTAACTCTGTGAATGAATCACAAACATAGCTAATGGAACTTTCCTTATCTTCATAAGCGATGTCATGATCCCAAAATACAATAGAAGGACTATTGAGTCCTTTTCTAAAATCGAAGCAGATTTCATTGCCAAACACATCATCGGCAATCGGTTTTACTTTATCTGGCATTCTGCCGTCTCGATAACGATTAGAAACGTTAACTATATATGACTCACTTTCTTTATGGAAGCTATGTAAGTATCCAAATGCAATTCCTTCCCTATCTTCAAGATCAAAAGTTTCAGGAGAGGGGGTAGCACCAGAATAGGTTTTGACATATTCTAAATAATCTTTTGGGAACTTTACTTGTAACGTGTTTTCTACTTCAATAATTTCCTCGTTACTAACAGGATGCTCTCCGAAATCCCATTCAACCATATGAATCCCGCCTTGATCTGTAACATCCTTCTTTATGTAACAAGAGGGTGTTGATTTTTCTAATCTTTAAATATATCTGGAATTTTTTCTCATCATATTAATAGCAATTCTCTAAATTGATTAGTTTCAATTGAGTTTTCATAGGGTTCTTCTTCCTAAAAGAGGTTTCAACAATTGCCACATCTTTTTTGATTAGAACACTTGTAGCATTTAACTCTATCTCAATATCTTCATATATCCCTTCTGAAACCTTCTCAATGTAATCTATATACTCGTTGGCTTGTTCTTCTGTAGTGATGTTTTCAATAAAGTCAGAGAAAATACTGATTTCTTCTGGCAATACTATTCCTAAATCACCAAATGGATCTTCTTCAAATTTATATGAATACTTCATATGTTATTTCACCTTAAATATTATTATTTATATAACGGATAAGCAGTTGCTATTGCTCCTTATTTAAATACATTTCTATTTTAATACCCGACCAAGAGATGCCCCTGAATTTAGTTGGCCGATTTGCTTTTTAGTTTGGTAAGCTTCATCAATAGCTTTTAATACATCTGTACGGTTCCACTCTCAGGGAAGAAACTAGAATCAGCTATTTTTATCAACCTCAACCTTTGCCATATAAACTCCGTTTTTATCAGTTTTTTTTTCCGTACCCTGAATAATTTTTCCGCCCGGCGCTTTGTAAAGCTTCTCTCAAGTTGACCATTTGCGTCCTTAGTTCTTTATATTCTTTGGCGCGGTCTGTAGCTTCAGACATAAGTGTTTTAGCTTCAAAGACTTTCATAATCATACCCTTTCATTTAATTATATATCAAAATATTACCATGGAAGAAAGAAGAAACGAACCTAAAATTAACTTGATTGATCATATCAAAGATAGCGAATAAAAAGTTTGCGGTTTTTTTGCGGTCTGAACACTTTTTGGAAATGTTAGAATATTACATAAAAAGACATAAAAAGACATAAAAGGAGGGGTCCTGTGAATCCGGTTTTATCATCGTCAGAAGTTGGCGTAAAGATCAATGAATGGTATAAAATGATACGTCAATTTAGTGTCCCGGATGCAGAGATTTTAAAGGCAGAGGTCGAGCAAGAAATCCAACGGATGGAGGAAGATGAGTATTTACTCATTTACTTCTCCCTAATGAAATTCCGTCATCAGCTCATGTTAGATTATTTGGAACCCGTAACAACACGTATAAGACCAACTATTGAGGAACTTCTTGAAAAAATTGAGACTTCAAATAAAGGCATATCTGGCCTGTTATCGTATTATTCTCTATTTTTCAGAGGGATGTACGAGTTTGATAAGAAGCAATACATGAAAGCTATCTACTATTATAGAGAAGCCGAAAAGCAGCTTATACATGTCCCAGATGAGATCGAAAGGGCAGAGTTTCATTTTAAGTTAGCTGAAGCATATTATGGTATGAAGCAAAGTCATGTGTCTATGCATCACGTTAAACAAGCATTGGATATTTATAATCAATATGAACTTTATAAGGTGCGAAAAGTTCAATGTATGTTTGTTATCTCAGGGAATTATACTGATTTTAAACATTACGAAAAAAGTCAGCCGCATCTTGAAAAGGCATTAGAGTTATCTAGGGAATTGAATAACAAAAGGTTGATTAGTTCTGCACTATATAATTTAGGCACTAATTTTGCTGACAGTGGTGATTACGAGCAGGCGGAAGTATACATAAAGCAAGCAGTGGAGATTACAGAAAAAGAAAAGCTCACAAACTTGCCACATTCTTTATTTTCTTATGCAAAAATCCTTTTTAAACAAGGAAAAATGAATGAGGCTATCCAAGTAAGTAAGAAAGGTTTGTCAGCAGCTCTTTATCAAGGTGATGAGCTTTTCGCAAAATTACAGGGATATTTAAAAGCTCTTTATGTCGATGCAGTGGACCAACAAGGTGTTAATCAAACAATAGAATACTTAGAAAAAAATAAGAACTATTCATATATTGAAGACATTGCCTGTGAGACCGCAGCTGCTTACGCAAACTCAAAAGAATTTGAAACATCCTATGTATATCATCAGAAAATGCTTGAGACTCAAACACAAATTCAAAGGGGAGAATGCCTGTATGACTTTTAAAAAGAAGGTATGCCTAATCCTGGGTTTGTCACTTGTTTTAGTGTGTGGTTTCGGATCCAACTTAACAGAAGATCAAACTCAAAACACATTTCATATTGCCTCTGATCGTTTTCAAACTTGATAATATTACATTCAACCTCCTTCAGAAATGGAGGTTTTTTTATTTGATATTAACAGAAACAATGGAATCAAATGCTACATAAATAGTATCCCCTTTTAAATCCTTGAGGCATAACCTTATTTTTTGGGGAGAGAAAAAGGCAATAGTGCACCGCAAATTAAAATTTTCGGTAGATCATAATAACTTTTGGCTTGGTATTAAGCATCTTGAATATATGCTAGGTAACGGAGAAAGTGACAGGTTGGGGCTGTCAAAGAAAACACCAGATTATTAAGAAGCAAAAGGTAAAGAAACTAAGTTGGAAAACTAAACTTTAAATTAATTCAGGCTGTGAGAAAAATCTCAACAGCCTTTTATAATTGTTTAGGAGCAAGTGGATTGATAGTATGGACAAATGGTATCTAAAAAAGGAAAGAGTTTTAAGCCTTTTCTTTTTATCTATTATGTATATGAGCAAATTTTCTGTGCCTTTCAACTTCTATTTCTTAATTATGTTTAATTTAACCAAGCACTTTTTAAAAGCTGTGAGCCAGATGTAATTTCATCAAAGTTGAGATGAGCAAAACCTAACTTTATAATTGGTTTATCAGGCATAGTGTTAACGAAATGAACGGAAGTAGGATATACTTTCACACCGTACTGCAAAGCACGCTGAATTAATTTCTCTTCTAGGCAATTCAGATGAACTCTCACTAATATATATAATCCGGACTGCTCGCCGATGATTGTCACATGATCCCCAAACTGCTGCTTTAAATTTGAAATTAAGTGTTGCATCTTGCGTTTATATACAATGCGCATACGCTTAATATGGCGAGTCCATTCACCAGCCTTTATAAATTCAGACATGGTTAGCTGATTAAGCAAAGAAGCAGTGTTTTCAAAATGAAGAAACCGTTTTTTATACTTATGCAAAATGGGCTGCGGCAAAACCATATAACTTATACGGATGCCGGGAAGAAAGGATTTTGAGAAATTCCCCAAATAGATCACTCGTTCTGATTGAATGGATGCAAGGGCGGGAAACGGCTGTTGCGTATAACGGAACTCACTATCATAATCATCTTCAATAATATATCCTTCTCTATTATTCGCCCAATTGATCAGTGTTTGACGATGCTGAATGGTCATGCTTACGCCGTAAGGGCTATGATGGGAAGGAGTCACATAGATTAATTTCTCTTTCAGTGCATTTAATTGAGAAAAGTCAGCTCCACTTTCATAAACAGGAAGCGTTTCTAAATGAAGTCCATGAAATTGAAAAGCTTCCCTGGCACCTTCATACCCCGGATTTTCAACTACAATTCCGTGAAATTCCTCTTTTAGAATGTGGCAAAGATATATTAGCATTTGTTGCGTACCACTGCCGATAATAATAGAATTAGCATCTGTTTTCACCCCACGTGATTCTAAAAGATAAGTGGCAATTTGCTCACGGAGGCTCATTTCTCCAAATGGTTCGCTGTACAGATAGCTTTTCTCTAATGACAAAACCTGATTGTATAATTTTCTCCATGTTTTCAGCGGAAAATGCTTTTGATCGACGGCTCCGGCGCGAAAATCAATCAGTATCGGTTGTGACGTTTCTGTTTTATCAGCTTGTACCTCAGCATTTTCTTGTCTTAAAAGGGGTCCTACTTCATTTGCAAAATACCCTTTACGTGATTCTCCGCGAATGTATCCCTCTGCTAAAAGAAGATCGTAGGCCATTAGCGTTGTATTGCGGCTTACCTGCAGGGAATTGGCCAGTTCTCGAATGGATGGCAGCTGCTCATTTACTTTTATATTTCCATGCTCGATTAATGCCTTAAATTGCTCGTAAATTTGTTTGTATTTCGGAGTGTCGCTTTTGAAAGCGAAAATCATGCTTTTCATTTGTTTTTCTCCTCTGACATGTATATTTAACTAAAACTGTACCTTTTAAAATGTCAGTTGTTATTTTATCCTAAAAGTACTTTGTCAATCCATTGAAAATAAAGACATATGGTTAGTTAAAGAATATTTATTTGGGGGAAATTTCAAAATGAAAAATCTAAATGTTGCTATTCCTACGCCTTTTAATGAGGATGAAAGTCTATTTTTAGAAGGATTTGATACTATTGTTGATCATTTAAAAAACAACGGTATCAATTCATTACTAATATGCGGTACTACTGGTGAACAACATTCACTGAGCATAGATGAACGTATTCAGATCATTGAGTATTTCAGTCAGCGAAAATCCGATGATATCGAACTTATGTTTGGTGTTTCAGCTACGAGAACAAGTGATGCCATAAAACTAATTGAAAAAATTGAGAAAACTCATATTCATTCAATATTAATTGGTTTTCCGCCTTATATAAGACCTACACAAAAGCAAGCTATTTATTATGTTGACGAACTTCTTAGTCATACATCTAAAGAGGTTGCGCTTTATAATAACCCTACCAGGACTGGTTTTAATTTGAGTGAGAAAGCACTTAATGATTTACTAAGCCGACATTCAAATATAAGGGGACTTAAAGAAGGAGGCGATGTTCATCGGCATAAACAAACAGACTTCCCTAATAATTTTATTATGTTTGCAGCTGGAGATGTAAACCTTCCAGAAATGATTAAAAATGGATGTAATGGTCTATCAAGCTTGGTTGGAAATGTTTATCCTGATGAGATCAAAGTAATTTTCAATGACTTATTAGAAAATAAACATGTAGATTTAAATAGATTAAACGAACTTATAAATGAAGTTATAAACGATCACACTCTTATTAATATAAAAACTCACTATAAAAATATTGGTTTAAAAATAGGAGATTGTCGATCACCGATCATAAAAATGTAAGATGGCGCCTTAGTTTGTTACAGAAAGGACTAACTTTGAGAAAGTGGAAGGAAGAACAGAGGAGTAAATATTTATGGCTGTCGAGAAAAAACTCGACAGCATACCCTATATTGTGTGGTTTTTATCTTTACCTAAATTTAATGAGGTACTAGAAGGGTTTGTTAATATGCAGTCTAAAACTTTTTTAGTAAATGGCATAAAGTAATTAAGTATTAACCCTGCTAAACAAACGGTCAATAAAGTCCCTATACCAATTGGTCCATTCGAAATTATTGCCATTATCAAGAATATTAGGTAAATGAGTGTTCTTGCAAAAAATAGATTTGTTCTGGTTAATTCTTGTATGATTAAAGTTAATCGATCAATTGGAATTGGCGCAAAATTGGTGTATAAATATGTTGCAGTTCCTATTCCTATTACAACTAGCCCGATTCCGAAACAAACAATTTTGCTATACCATTGTTCAGGTGTTATTAAATCCTGCAATAAAAAAAAGCCACATATCAATGCCAATTCCTGTTATAAATGCTGTTAACATCCCCAAAATTTCTGGTCGTTGTCTCTTTAAAATTGAATTGAAGCAAATCAGTATTAAGGCTAATATAATTTCCCAACTTCCCGCAGTAAGTCCCACATTTGTGGACAGTCCAACCAATAGAGCATCAAAAGGTGAAGTGCCAAGGTTTGATTGAATCGTGAAAGAAATGCCGAGGGTTAAGATTAAAATTCCTAATATATAAAACAAATATTTCATTGTACTCAGCCTCTTTTTTTATTATTTTTTGTTGTATTTACAACAAAGTTAGTTTATATTCAATATATGTCATTTATATTGTATTTGCAACAAAAATAACTTTAAGGGGGTAATGATGAAGGAAATTCTTCGTGAAATTGGAATGATTGCAAGGGCGTTAGATTCCATAAGTAATATCGAATTTAAAGAACATGACCTTACCAAAGGGCAGTATTTGTATCTTGTACGAATATGTGAAAACCCAGGAATCATCCAAGAAAAACTAGTTGAAATGATCAAAGTAGACAGAACGACAGCGTCTCGTGCGATTAAAAAACTTGAAATGAACAGTTTTATTGAAAAGAAAGATGATGAACATAACAAAAAAAATAAAAAAACTCTTTCCAACTGAGAAGGGGAAAAATGTATTTCCATTTATTAAAAGTGAAAATGAGCATTCAAATCGTGTTGCTTTAGCGGGATTTTCTGAAAAAGAAGCAGAGTCTATTTTCAATTTTCTTCAAAGAATAAGAAAAAATATAGAAAAAGATTGGGAATATGTTAAGAAGGGAAACAAAAGAAGTTATTTATAAAGAAGGAGCTTTATAAAAGTGAACATTCTAATTAAAAAGTGCAATCATGAAGATTTAAACATACTACAAGAAATAAGTATTGAAACGTTCAACGACACATTTAAAGATCAGAATTCACCTGAAAATATGAAAGCCTATTTAGAAAAAGCTTTTAACTCTAAACAACTTCAATTGGAGTTATCCAATTCTTGGTCACAATTCTATTTTGTTTTTTTAGATAATGAAGTAGCTGGATATTTAAAGGTCAATACAAATGATGCTCAGTCGGAAGAGATGGGTGAAGAATCACTTGAAATCGAAAGGATTTATATAAAGAAGAAATTCCAAAAACATGGTCTGGGTAAACATCTGTTTAATAAAGCTGTGGATATTGCACTGGAATGTAATAAAAAGAAAATTTGGCTAGGTGTTTGGGAAAAAAATGAAAATGCCATTGCTTTTTATGAAAAGATGGGATTTATTAAAACAGGAGCGCACTCATTTTATATGGGCGATGAAGAACAAACTGATTTCATCATGATCAAGACACTGATATAAATTTTTACAAGGGGGATGGATAGTTATGTATATTCCGAAATACTATAAGATAACAAATATTAATGAGATTTGGGACTTTGTTAAAGAAAACTCTTTTGGCACAATTGTGACAACAAGAAAAGGGAAACCCATTGCTACTCATTTACCATTGCAGCTAGTGCAAGAAGGAGATACTTACTTTATAACGGGGCATATCGCTTATGGGAATCCTCAATGGAGAACATTTGAAACCAGTGAAGATGTACTGGTGATGTTTCAGGGACCACACGCTTATATCTCTTCTTCTTGGTATAAACAGGAAAATGTGCCAACATGGAATTATCAAGCTGTACATGTATATGGTACAGCTAGCATTTTAAACGAAGAAGAGTTAAAACAAGACTTAACATCGTTGCTACAAAAATATGAAAAACATCGTGAAAATCCGGTTTTATGGGATAGGCTTTCTCCTCAATTATTAGAACAAGAATTGAAAGGTATTGTTGGTTTTAAGATTAGAGTACAAGAAATTCAAGCTGCCAATAAATTAAGTCAAAATCGTAATGAAGAGGACTATCAGAACATCGTAAATAAACTCTATGAAGAAAAGGATATAAATTCTCAACAAATGGCGCAACTGATGGAGAGCAAGTTCAAAAAGGAAAATTAAATGCTATTTTTATAATTTAAGATTTTTCTTTACAAGAATTAGTTTTGTTAATGAAAACAATCTAATTGTAGAGGGGATTTTCAGTATGCTTCAAGAAGTAGCAGGTATTAGAATTCCAGATACTCAATTGGCGAAAGATGCAGCAGATATTTTACGCGAGCATGGGGACAACTTATTGTGGAATCACTCAAATCGCGTATTTTTATTTGGTGCAGTTAACGGAAGAAAAACAAAGCAGCATTATGATTTAGAATTGCTTTATGTTAGTGCATTATTCCATGATTTAGGCTTAACAAAAAAATTCAGCAGTCCAGATTTAAGATTTGAGGTAGATGGAGCAAATGCAGCGAGGAGCTTTTTGCAACAGTACCAAATATCGGAGGAATCAATTCGTCTTGTTTGGGATGCCATTGCATTGCATACTACACCAGGTGTTGCAGAACATAAAGAGCCTGAAGTGGCATTACTCTTTTCAGGTGTTGGTTTAGATGTAATGGGAGATGGATTTGAACAATTCCCAGCCGACTATCGCGAAGAAATTATAAAGGCATTCCCACGCAACAATTTTAAGAGGGAGATTATTCCGGCGTTTTATGAGGGATTTAAACATAAGCCTGAGACTACTTTTGGAAATATGAAAGAGGATATTGTTAAACATTTTAGGCCCAACTATAAAAATAAAAATTTCTGTGATTGTATTTTGCATTCACCTTGGACTGAATAGAGAAAAAGAAACAAAGTTTGTTAGAGGATTAAACCATGTGTTTACTTCTCTTTTTTTGTGTCTTTGAAAGGATCGAAAATGAAACAATAAGGAGAAAAAGTTCATTTGACAGGGCAAGCAACTGCCTCTAGAGTTGCCAAGTTAGAAGACAACGGTGTTATTGAGGGATATACAATTAGAGTAAATCAACAGAAATTGGGATGGAACATACATGCCATGCTGAATATCTATACAAAAAGCACATATCATACACCATTTCTTACATTTATAGAAACACAAGAGAAATATGTAATCAATAATTATAAAATTAGCGGAGATGGCTGTTATCTTCTTGAATGTAGATTTCCGAATAACGAAGTGCTAGATCAATTTTTAACGGAATTAAACAAGCATGTTAATTATAAATTGACAATTTTGATAAATAAATAAAAGGTACCTTTAGGGTGTTTGCAATTTTTGACGGACATGGCACCAATGACGTATTGCTAATCTATATGGGCACAAATTTCATCACAATTTTTAACCATAATTCGTGAAAACATATAGAAATGATGAAAATGGAAGATAGAGAGTATAATGAAAATAAGCTTTCATAACCGATGATATGGATTTACTATGTTGAGGGACTTGATTTAGATGAAGATACCAAATCATATTGGTATCTTTTTTGTTTTGGCTTTAGAGCTATTAAATCCATCTAGAAGTACCATGATTTGGCATCAACAAAGTAACTTAATACTATATCGAATCTATTTGAGGAAACTGATTGATGATATATTGTTTGAAGTTTTCAGTGACAGGTGATAGATACTTCCCTTCAATCCAAGAAATACCGACTACACGCTCAAACCTTGGCCAACTAATACGTACTTTTGCGATATTTGTTTGGTCTAAGCCTTTAAAATCAGGAAGAATTGAAACGCCAAGACCCGCTGTAACAAAACCTGCAATTGTGGTAGCTTCTTCACCTTCAAATACAATGTTTGGGGTAATATTAACCTGTTCAAAAATATGATCTATTGTCACTCGAAGAGCGAAACCTTCTTTCATTAAAACAAAAGGCTCATTAGCAATTTCGTTTAATGTAATATCCTTACGGGCAGCTAACACATGATTTTTGGGCAAAAATAAAAAGAGCTCCTCCTTCCATAAGGGTTTCCACATTATATTTGATTCGACTGGAAAAGAAGCAAGCAGGCAGAGATCTAGTTCACCTGATTTTAGTTTATCTAAAAGCTGATTAGAGTGAGACTGGTTTAGTTGGAAATGAACATTTGGGTATTGATCTTTAAATGCTCCAATTAAGTTTGGAACGATAGTCGTACCCAGAGTGTGTAAGAAGCCTAAAGACACTTCACCTTGATCCGGTTTTAAAAGAGTTTGAATTTCTTCCTTTCCTTCTGTATATTCTCGAATCATGGAATCAACCCTTTTGAGGAATATTTCCCCATATTTATTTAATTTAATGGACCGGCCTTGTCTATCAAAAAGCGGAACACCTAAGTGATTTTCTAATCTAACAATAGACCGAGAAAGTGCTGGCTGTGTTATTGATAACGTTTCAGCAGCTTTGGTTACATGCTGTATACGAGCAAGAGTTTGAAAGTACTCTAATTGTTCCCATTCCATAAAAAAACCTCTCTTCTTATAAATCATTAATTACATAAAGGAATTGAAATCATATTTATTATGCATTATACATCATGATTTATTAGTGTTAAGCTAAATTTAGCAGCGAAATATATAAATTTTTATATTAATTTTAAACTATTTTCATGTTCAGAAGGAGGACTATTTTAATGAACTATCGAATTGAAAAAGATACTTTTGGAGAAATAAAGGTGCCTGCTGATAAGTTTTGGGGAGCGCAAACACAACGTAGTAAAGAGAACTTCAAGATAGGTTCTGAAAAAATGCCAAAACGTATTGTTAAAGCTTTTGCTATATTGAAGCGCAGTACAGCTATTGCTAATAATCGTTTAGGGAATTTGGATAGTGAAAAAACAGAGGTTATTACCGCAGTTTGTGATGAAATTCTTGAAGGTAAATATGATGACAATTTTCCACTCGTTGTTTGGCAGACGGGAAGCGGTACACAAAGCAATATGAATGTTAACGAAGTTATAGCAAACCTTGCAACATCTTTATTAAAAGAGAAAGGCTCTATCCAAACCATACATCCAAATGATGATGTGAACCGCAGTCAAAGTTCAAATGACACTTTCCCAACAGCGATGCATGTTGCAGGTGTATTAGCTATCTATGAACAATTAGTTACTGCACTGGATCAACTTCGGAACACATTAGATGAAAAAGCAAAAAAATTCAATGGCATTGTAAAAATAGGTCGTACACATCTTCAAGATGCTACACCTCTTACCCTTGGACAAGAAATTAGCGGTTGGGTATATATGATTGATCGTTCGAAAGAAATGATATTGGAAGCAACTGAAAAAATGCGTGAACTTGCTATCGGGGGGACGGCTGTAGGGACAGGCATTAATGCACATCCGCATTTTGGAGAAGTTGTCTCAGAGGAGATCTCAAAGTTTACAGGCCAACAGTTTAAAAGTTCACCTAATAAGTTTCATGCCTTAACTAGTCATGATGAAATAACGTATGTACATGGTGCTATGAAAGCATTAGCAGCTGACTTAATGAAAATTGCGAATGATGTTAGATGGCTTGCAAGCGGTCCTCGCTGTGGTATCGGGGAAATTTCAATCCCGGAAAATGAGCCAGGTAGCTCCATTATGCCCGGTAAAGTTAACCCTACTCAATGTGAAGCTCTTACCATGATTGCGGCTCAAGTTATGGGGAATGATGCAACTATTGGTTTTGCTTCAAGTCAGGGTAACTTTGAACTAAATGTATTTAAACCAGTTATTATCTATAACTTCCTTCAATCCGTGCAGTTATTGAGTGATGGAATAAAATCTTTCCATGATCATTGTGCGGTTGGTATTGAACCTAATAAGAAAACCATTAAAGAAAATCTTTTCGGATCTTTGATGCTTGTTACAGCATTGAATCCTTATATCGGATATGAAAATGCTGCAAAAATTGCTAAGTTTGCTTATAAAGAAGGCTTGACGTTAAAAGAGGCTGCTGTGCAACTTAAATTGCTAACGGAAGAAGAATTTGATGAGATGGTTAAACCAGAAGATATGGTGAAACCAAACATTTAAATCTTTTAAGTGAAAACTAGTTACTGATCTGTAACTAGTTTTTTCTTTTTTTACACTCATTGAAAATCGCCTCATTAGGACAAACACTTATTACATAGCAGGATGCATTTTATGAAGGTAATAATTATCGAGAGACCGCAAGCTGACAAATGCATGAACGATTGCTATCATTATTTAATAAAACTTTATAGGAAGGAGATCCAGGGTGATAGCAATATACCGAGGAACAAGCGATCAAGGAATCGAGCATCGACAGCCAGTTCGAGGCCTGTATAAAGAAAGCAGGGACTAAGGATGTGCTGAAGTATGCCGATGAAGGATTTTCTGGGGAGCTTTTAGAACGTCCGGCTTTGAATCGCTTGAGGGAGGATGCAGGCAAAGGACTTATAAGTCATTTGTTACGATCAGACCGTCTTTCTCGGAGAGCTTATCAGCGATGAAAAAAATGATTTTCATATCTTTCAAATAGAGAAAGCCGGAATATGAGATCCGGCCTCTTCTGCATTATTTCCCCTTCGCCTTCTTCCGCTTTTCCTTCTCAGCCCGATAAAACTCATGAAACATCTTCATCAGCGCCCTCTTTTCAATCCGCGATACATAGCTGCGCGAGATCCCGAGCTCTTTGGCAATCTCACGCTGCGTTTTTTCTTTCTTCAAATCAAGCCCAAACCGCCCGACTATCACTTCCTTCTCACGGTCATCTAGAATGTCAATGTATTGTTTCACTTTTTCAAGCTCCATATTGAGCTGGATCGTATCAATCACATCTTCGTTTTCTGATTTCAATACGTCGATCAGGCTTATTTCATTCCCTTCTTTGTCCTGCCCGATCGGATCGTGAAGGGAGACGTCTTTTTTTGTTTTTTTCAATGCGCGCAAATGCATGAGGATTTCATTATTCATTACAAAAGGGGGGTGCACAGATTTCCCGTAACTGTTTGATTAAATAAATGTTGAGTCAGCTTCCTGTAATATATGTTCAAACGTTTCTTCGCAAACGAAGGGGATACTTTAAATAGCCAAGCCACATTTTCAATTGCATGTGATTGTATGTACGAAAGATTAATATTACGCAACATGAAAGTTGGAATGCAAAAGTGATATGTAAAATAATTGGACTGCCACTCTAAATAATCAGTCCAAGTTGCAGGCATTGTTTTTTTATCGCCTTCATGTCTCTATATATGGCAAAATTCATGAGCAAAATCATACCATTGTTCAATTCGGCTTTTTCGGCTGTCCAAGCGTATATTATAAATGCCGCTGGGCTTAAGTGCGAAGCTTGTAACAGGTTTAAACGAAAGCCTGATATCTAATGACTCAGCAATCCGTTCAAAATTAATTTGTTCAGGTTCTGTAATATCAATCTTTCTGTATAAGTTTTCAATCCAATCCTCTAAATGACTGTTTGTATACCTCAAGATAAAAAACCTCCTTAAAGACGACAATCTAAAAATTGGATTCGTTTAAATATTATAGGGAAATCAAGACTTTTTTATAGGAAAAAGCGTCTAAGGAGATGGAATATGAATCCGTTTGATAATGGCTGTTTTCGTAAGTATGATGATTTTAACACGCATCTGGATTTCTCTAGAAAAGTAAAGGTCTTTAGGGATTTATGTCAAAATAATAGTAAGTACCTTATGCGACAAACAGGGAGTTTGGTTGCTTAATAAGGAGGGGGAAGTATGAAAAAAAATATTCACATATTGGGAAGCCTCTCGTGCCAGGAACGTCAACATTAGGTGCTGCATTATCAAAACGTTTGCCTCATACGCATCTTGATACTGATAATTACTATTGGTTAGATAAATTCACTAAAAAAAGAGAAATTCCTGAAAGAAGAAAGTTGCTTGAAAAAGACTTAACAATAAATGAGAAATGGATTCTTTCTGGTGCAGTGTGTGGCTGGGGCGATAATCTAAAAAGTTATTTTGACCTTGTCGTCTTCTTATGGATTCCACAAGAAATACGGCTTGAGAGATTAAGGCATAGGGAATTTCAGCGTTATGGAAATGAAGTGTTAGCCGGTGGCAGTAAATATGAACAATCAAAAGCATTTTTAGAGTGGGCTTCATTATATGACACTGCTGGAATGGAAGTTAGAAGTAAAGCATTACACGAACATTGGATGGCAGATTTATCTTGTCCAGTGTTAAAAATTGAAGGCGATTGCTCAGTCAGCGAAAGAGTTCACCGCGTCTTGGATTATTTGAATTCTAATTAAACTAACGGCTAGCGATTGAAAAAGAAGAACACGCAGCTGATTCACTTGCTTTTGTTGGGGGCAAGTGTTGACAACCCTCTTACTGGTTTAAATAAAGAAGGAGTATAAAACCTGTATCAAACATGTTACTAGATATCTACGACACAGGTTTTATATTTAGGTAACTAATGTTCTTAAATTTAACTTTTCATTTTTTTATTTTGCAATAGTTGAGTTGATTCTATTTCTGTTTTCAATTTTTCAAACCACTCTAAATTAACCAAATGATGTGAACGGGAATTTTCGTTCATACGGCGAAAGTAATCGATTGTGCCGGGAATTTCTTGAGTGATGGACAGGTATTCATCAAGGAGCTCGATTCGAGTTTTAGTCTGATCGATTTGTGATTGGATCAGATCCAGTAATTTATTTTTGTCGAATTCATCGGCAAAGAGTAACGCCCCATAAAATTGCAGGTTCACATATTCCGATTTGGTGCCGTATTTGATCATTAATTTTTCGAATTCTGCCCTTCCCGAATCTGTGACTTTGTAGTTACGGATTTCACGCCCGCTGGTTGAGGGTTTTTGCTGAATCTGTTCAATAAAGCACTTTTCTTCAAGTTGCTGAAGATTGTAATAAAATGAACCTTTCGTGAAGTTAACAATGTATTTGTAATGACGCTTTTCCATTAAGGCCAGAAGTTCATAGCCGTGAGCTCCGGGGTTTTGGATTAGCAAGCCAAGGATAAGTAAGGGAATCATGGTTTCATCACCTTCGCCATCCGCGCCTCAAATTCCGCGTACGTAATTTTACCCGAAGCCAAATCCATACTATGAAGGTAAATCTGTTCTGTTTTAGAATAGTCACCATTCACTTTCAGTGATTGCTCCTCTCCCGAAATGGGTTTCAGGATATGGTGCTTTTTCGAAAAAGCCTCGAAATAGCGGTAACCGAATTTGCGTTGTGAAGCTGCGTCTAAATGAATGCCATCAGGATTCGCAGTCAAACCTGCTGCAGTAACAAAATAACAATTCTGTTGTTCATTAGCAAAACGCAGCAATTGTTCATTAACCTGTCGAAATTCAGTTGCGTGCTGTCCAAAACCGGTCTTTCCAAGAAAGTCACCAAGCCCTCCAATAATTAACGGTACCTCATCAAGTTCCAACTCGTTTCTTAGCGTCTCGATGATAAGAGTTAATTTCTCGTAATAAGTTTCATGTAGCGAACGATAACTGTCACTCTCACCTTGGTGCCAAAGGATTCCACAAATTTGACTGGACCGGAGGGCGAAGCGGGCTTCGGACAAAGCATGCTGAAAAAGGATGCCTTCCGGATGCCAGTCATTCAATGAACTGCCACCTTCCGCACAAGGGATCAAGCCAATTTCTTCATCGGGATGAGCTTTCGACCATGCATCTGCAAAAGATGCCGCCAGGCCAACGCCGGAAACCGGACGGTCGTAATTAATCGGCTCTGTCATCATCTGCCACTGTCCATTGCGCAGCATTTTTATTTTTTCATTATAGATAGGGTCTACTTCATTCAAAAATCCACGGCCCGCCATATTCGACTGCCCCAACATTAAAAAAGACTTTATCATCTCATTTTTCACTTCTATACATTAATATTTTAGTCTAATTAGACTATAGTCAATTCAGTTTGTCTTGTAAAGTTTTTAACAAGGTTTTATTTTTTTATTAGTATGTATGAACAACAAACTAACATTGAAAATTTGGTGGATGTATTTGAGAAATAGCAAGTTCTTTTGCTTTTTCTTATCCAACTATCGGGGCTTTCGTTCAATAACGATCTTCCACAATCGGGCAAGTGAATTGAAGTTCTGGGGTAAATCCTTATCGGGGACAAAAAGAGCCCTTAGAGGGCAGAAAGTGGATGACGGAACATTTGCCACTAGCACAAAAGGGAAATCAGAAGCTTGGTCTTTTAACATTACTGGTTTTAAAGAAATTGTTATGGAGCTTACAGCTTTAACAAATGGAAACTTTTCAGTTAGAGGGACGGCCGTCTCATAAGATACGGCTGTCCTTTTTTATTTGCCTCGGAGGAGGTGATTAGAAATGGAGGAGACAAGTTTGTTTATCAATTTTGAAACATTAGATTTAGCAAGAGTATATTTATTTGGAGGGGTGAAGTACCTTGATTTACTTCTAGTACTTAGCATAATTGACGTTTTAACAGGAGTAATTAAGGCATGGAAATTCAAGAAACTGCGGAGCCGAAGTGCATGGTTTGGCTATGTCCGCAAGCTGCTCAATTTCTTTGCGGTCATTTTAGCAAACGTTATTGATACAGTCCTCAATTTAAACGGTGTCCTAACTTTTGGTACTGTTCTTTTTTATATCGCTAATGAAGGCTTGTCAATAACTGAAAACTTAGCACAGATCGGTGTTAAAATCCCTTCATCGATAACAGATCGATTACAAACAATTGAGAACGAAAAAGAACAGAGCAAGAATAACGCAGACAAAGCTGCTGGCTAAGCCAGTGGCTTTTTTTATTACACAGACAGAAGGAGAGAGGATATATGGCCATCAAAGTTGTTAAGAATCTAGTCTCTAAATCAAAGTATGGATTGAAATGTCCTAATGCAATGAAAGCTGAATATATCACTATTCATAACACTGCGAATGATGCTTCAGCAGCCAATGAGATTTCTTACATGAAGAATAACTCTAGCTCAACAAGTTTTCATTTTGCAGTAGACGATAAACAAGTCATTCAAGGAATTCCAACTAATCGAAATGCATGGCACACAGGAGATGGAACAAACGGTACAGGGAATCGTAAGTCGATTGGTGTCGAAATTTGTTATAGCAAGTCAGGAGGGTCACGATATAAGGCAGCGGAAAAGCTCGCTATTAAGTTTGTGGTACAGCTGCTTAAAGAACGAGGATGGGGTGTTGATCGTGTCCGCAAACATCAAGACTGGAACGGTAAGTATTGTCCGCATCGTATTTTGTCAGAGGGAAGATGGAATCAAGTTAAGGCTGCCATTGAAAAAGAATTAAAGACGCTAGGTGGAAAAACAAGCTCAAGCAAAACAAGTGCAACCAAAAAGAAAACAAACTTAATCAGCAAAAAAACGTCATATGCTCTACCTTTCGGTATTTTTAAAGTGAAGAACCCAATGATGAGAGGCGCGTCTGTCACGCAGATTCAGAAAGCTCTAGCGGCTCTTTATTTCTATCCAGATAAAGGAGCGCCGAATCACGGAATTGACGGTGTGTATGGTCCGAAAACAGCAGATGCAGTTAGACGATTCCAGCTGATGCAGGGGCTTTCTGCTGATGGTATCTATGGATTAAAAACAAAAGCGAAACTTGAAGCTCTCTTGAAGTAAATTAATAGTCTCCTTGAGTATCTTTCTCAAGGAGATACTTATGTTTATTTTGTTACAGATAGTTCAAAATTATTCTAATATTTGAGTAAAAAGTATTGTTTTTCTAGTCTGAACATAATGTTATCATTTACATGTAAATAATTTAAAAGAAAGGGATTAATTTCATGTTTAAGAAATTACTTTTAGTAACATCCGCATTAACATTCTCTTTATCATTAGTTCTTCCGTTGGATGGACATGCCAAAGCTCAAGAGGTAACATTACAGGCACAGCAGGAAGTCACTTATCAAACTCCTGCTAAACTATCCGAATTACCAACTAATACAACTGAACAATCTGGTGAATTTCACACAAATGGTATTAAAAAATGGATTGCTAAAGAAGCAATGAAGGCAACAGCCAGTGCGCTTCGACATGGTGGGAGAATTGTTGGTGAGGTAGTCGATGAGTTAGGTGGATCAGCAGGAAAAACATTCGCAAAACATACTGATGATGTAGCAGATGCTTTGGACGAGTTAGTTAAACGAGGTGACGTTGTGGAGGACGCAATTATTGACACGGTTTCCTCATATCTAATTGATGCTGGTGTAAAATCTTCTACAGCTAGAACTATTGCAAGTGTATTTACTTTCTTAGCTTTTTAATTGAGGTGATTTGAATTGGTAACAGTAGAAGAAAGGCTTGACAACCTAGAAAAAAAAGTCGAGAAGCAGGCTTTTCAACTAAGGTTAGTCCAACAATTAGCAGCTGATTATGATCGGTTTGGCTTATTTGATCAAGTTTTGGCCTATGATTTAAGTGAAAAACAGTATCAAGAATTAAGAGAGTTAACGAGCCAGTACACTGATAAGATTAAAAATGGCGAAGAGGTCTCTCTTCATAACTTTACTGAAGAATTTAAAAGAATTTTGAAAGATATTGAAAAAGAAGTGGATTTCGAAAAGTTTATTTCTCTCTGGTTAAAGGGACCAGAAGAAGGTTTTGGATTTTCTAAAGCTTTACATAACCATTTCTTTAATTAAAGATAAGGACCAGCCACATAATAAGCTGGTCTTTCTTTAATTTCCCTCAAGTTCGAACTCCTATGAACAGAATACCAGGTATCTATCCTTCCAAATATATTGTTAATAGCTTGAGGGTTGTGTGTTTTTCTTCATTAATCATAGAATTCTCCTTACCTCAGTCATTTTCATTATTAGCAGCTGATTTCAAATTAAATAGAATAAGCCCTTCTCATTGAGAGGGGCTTGTAAAGTACTCTTCTTCATTAAATAAAGAAATGAATGTTATTTAAGCAACAGATTCTCTCTTTATATCAAAAATATCAGTCTGCTTTGATTCCAAAAGACCTTGTAAATAATCTGGACCGTGTTTCTCAGCTACTTGTAACTCTCCTTCTGAAATAGGTAAAGCCATTAGCCAGGTAACACTCTTGTTGTTAAATTCAAGTAGCTCTAAATCTTCCTCCCACAGAAATGGGGGAACGAATATAACATGTTTCATGTCGGTTTTCTGATTATACATACTAATCACATCTTTAAAAATAACACCTGGTGCACAAGAGAAATTCGAGTTGATTATATTAAAGGCACAAGTTGATAAAACATTAGCATATATGTCTGAAGCTGACTCCATTGCAGCTACAATTTCTATTCGTAACGGAGTGCCATTCACCTCATAATTAATAGAATGATCCGACAAGCCTAGAGTTGAGTATGACGTGATACCTTCTTGAGGCTGGTCACTAACTGATAAAATATCAATGCTGCTACTCTTGTTATCATCCCAATATTTCGTAACCTTCGGTTTACCTCCAAAAGCTCCTAAAACTGTTCTAGCAATTACTTTATTTTCTTGTGTAACGCCCATTAGACAATCTCTCCTAATCACCAAAGTATACTCCTTTAGGACAAAGGTAATTCAGGTTGATAAAGCTCTGGATTTTTGTTGTTAGTTTAGGATTCGTTAACTTAAAAACCTGACTTGGAGTTAAGCTTTTGTTAATTCTGCGTACTCCAAAAGGAACCAACATTTTGCGCTACTGAGGCTATGTTCTTGCCTTTCTTTGAAGACTTTATTCCTGAACATATCACGTCCAGTTATAGCCTTACCATTTGCTCAAAGCGAAGCCTTCTTGAAATAGAACAAAGCCCCTTAGAAATTTCATGGGGCTTTAAAATAACATAACAATGTACAACATAGAAATATTCAGCTTTTCCTTATAGCTTAATATTATATTTCTCTTTAATGGTTCCCATGTATTTTTCTACTTCTAATTTATTGTCTGGGTGTCGTTCTACATATTGACCAACAATTTCATTTAAATATTTATAAAAATTTCCGTAATCTAATATGACTTCTTCATCTTCTTCGACTGCTGGGTAATCGAAATAAAAAGCTATACCCTCATCTCCAAAGTAATCTTCTTCCCACTCTTTGTAGTCATCAGCAAATACACACCAAACATTCTCTATACCATAACCTTCTCCTTTGGAGAATTTCTCTAAAATTTGTATAAATCGTTCATCACCCATAACCTTAAAGAAATAATTAATTAATGCTTTATTTTTATTATCCATTTCATTTTTACACCGAATTATGCCCTCTCATAACAAGAAGGGCTTTCCACCTTTTTTTACTCTCTCCTCAAAAAGAAGGGGAAAGGTTTTATCCTATCCCTCGTATAGTTTATTAATCAACTCTGTAAATGAATCACAAACATAGCTAATGGAACTTTCCTTATCTTCATAAGCGATCTCATGATCCCAAAAAACAATTACGGGTTCTTGAGAAGACATTCTGTAATCAAAACAAAAGAGGTTTCCCCCTGCATCTGTAGCAAAAGGTATGATCTTATCAACTAACCGGTCTTTAACATTATCAATTGTACTAAGGAGATCAATTGGCCGAGTAGGATCTCCTATGCTCAGTAAATTGTTGATTGATTCTCGAGAATCTTGGAATAAAACAACCTTTTTATCTATAGGGGAACATCCATTATGGTCTTTAATGAATTCTTTGTAATCTGTCGGGAACTTGATTTTTAATTTCTCTTCTACCTCTTTGATCTGACTGTTTGTCGCCTCTTGAAAGGTGCTTCGTTTTCTCCATTTAATACTTTGCATTGGTTAACCTCCTATTTCTCATCTTTCCCCCAAATTTTATATCCGCCAGTGTGACCTGTTTTAGCATGAATTACTCGGTCCACCAGCTCCATTTTTCCAGGAGTTTGATGGTGGTGCCATGTGTATTTCTCTGGTGTTATTCCATCTTGAAGATCAAGTAAATCATCTTCGTTCAAATCAAGCTTTTTAATCAATGATGGGTCTTCTTCAATCTGCTTATATAATTGTTTATTTAATTTGTCAAAATGCTGGTCTCTACTTTTTTTAAAGTCGGCTTTATCAAGTGTGAGTGTATGCTTTGATTCGAATATTGGAAATCCATCTTTATCATAGGGAACTTTTGTTACTGGGTGGACATCATTTTTCAAGTGACCCATTCTTAAGTTAATAGTCGTTGTTTTACCCGCACTGTTTTCGTACGTGTATGGTGCAGCTTTAACAAATTGATCATGTTTGGATTGTATTGCTTTTTTTAATATAGACGTATTCTTTACATTATGAGTATTTTCAATATCTTGGGCAATCCCTACAAGTGCAGGTTCATATCTGTTGTTATAAAAGGGATTAATAAGGTTGTTTCCTTTTGTAATTCCTTTATCCACATGAGCAGCGGCTGTTCCACCTTCCACCACTTTACCTACTTTTGATAGCTTAGTAGTGGTTTGCACTGCAGCACCTGCACCTTTTGGACCAACGATATTACCGACCGCATAACTGATATAATGTGCTCTTGAGTATGCATCGCCATTTATCATTTTATCATTCCATGAATCAACGATGTTTGTCCAAATTATTTTAGGGTAGGAGGGGACACTTAAGACTGTTGTAATTGTTTTTGCAAGTTTTAGTTCCATAGGGAGCTGTGAAAATTCCCATGCGCCTACAACCAAGTCCTTGATTCCATATATCGTATCATCAATCGCATCGTTAAGCCCATCATTAACCCCATCGATGATATCCAATGCCGTTTTACCTGCATTGATTACACTTTCACCGACGGACTTCAGCTGTTTTGCTTGTTCTAGCTGCACCACATACTGTAACTGTGCAGGTTCAAGGTTCTCATACCCGATCTTCTTCGCAATTTCTAAATACTCATCCGGATCTGAGACACCATTCGCAAGCTTTTTCTTTAAGTCTTTTATCTCGCGTTCCTTCGCTTCTTCTTTCTTGATCTTCAAATAAGCTTCCGTTCGCTTTTCAATATCGCCTTTTTTCTTATGTATATCACTCTCACGGTACGCCTTGGCGTTGTAGTGAATGGGTGTAGCGTTTTTGCCTTTGCCCGTTGCTTCTTGGAGCTTTTGGAAGTCTGACTTGATGAATTGTTCATTAGGTTCTGACATAGCATATTCTGTCAGTAAATCTTCGTCAAGATCACCTAGTTTTTCAATTGTTTTTTTACGTTTATCATTGGCATCTGCAAGCTCATCTTTGAAGGTTTCTGTTGAAAACAAGTCGAGCGGGAGGATGTCGTCGATATCGTTTAGAATATCTTTCATGGCTTTTTTCTGTTCAGACATGATGGATTTGGATTTTTTATGGGCGTTAGCCAGTTCATGTTCTAAAAAAGACTCTTCAATATAAGCATCAGAGAGGCCTTTGTCCTCGATAGCTCCAGCAATGCTGTTAAAGAATGCAATTTTCATGTCAATGTAGTCGATCCATTGATCAGTGACACCAACATGATCGTGATAGAATGCTTTAATGTTATTAGCGCCTTTACCTGAGAATTCGCTGTCGTCAAGTTCAGCGACGCTTTGTAAAGCTTTTCTCAAGTTGACCATTTGCGTCCTTAGTTCTTTATATTCTTTGGCGCGGTCTGTAGCTTCAGACATAAGTGTTTTAGCTTCAAAGACTTTCATAATCATACCCTCTCATTTAATCATATAACAAAATATTACCATGGAAGAATGATGAAACTAACTGTTATGTGGATCAAAGGGTGGAAATAAATCATTCGATCTGTGTCATTTTACCTATTTGCTAATCCTTTCAATGAAAGGGGACTTTCCAATTGTAACATCGCCATCATGAAAAAATTCGATAACGTAGCCGGATTCACTAAACATAAAAGTATCTGAACCAACGGCAGTTACACCATCAATTACGTTTAATGCATGTTCAAGACCGGTTTTTAATGCTGGTTGTTCTCCGTAACCCCAAAGAATGATAATGTTTCTATCTTTAAAATGGTGTTCAGCTAGCCACTCGTCAATCTCTTCCTCGTAATCTATAGATTGGTGACAACAAACTTCTTCCCACTTGATTCGTCCCCAAGATGTAAAGGGAAAACTGTTTGAAAGCAGTTCATAATATTTTGCCGTTAATTCTTCTGATAAGATTTCTTTGTTTTTCTCTAGAGCTTCTAAGCATTCATCAAATAAATCCAAAATTCTCATCTCAAAAGCTTTATGTATATGATGGATTTTTTCAGTATTAGAAATAAGAAAAAGCCGTTATGAAACGGCTAAAGGGAATCAGAACTAATGTTGTTTATCGAATCAAACAAGGAATTCATGAGTAGGTGCGAGAGTTACATTCCGGGATGCTTCCTTCATTTCGCCATTAGACATAGATCCGAAAAAGGCAAGTCCAATTAAAACGGCGGATAAACTGATAAACAATTTAGATTTCATACATGCATTCCCCTTTCGATATTTGCTTTTGAGCATATACCATCTTCTTGAAACAGATGATACTATCCTCTATTTTTCCATTATAATCGAAAAGATTGCCTCCTAACAATGCCAGCTCTTCCAGATAAGGGTATCCTTTGCCGTTCTCTAAACGAGAAAAAATGTTGAGGAGTTTAGGTGTATCGCCATTTCTTATATAAAGAACGTCTAATGCTTCAAATAAGTTCATAAAAAGTTCGTCTTTAAAATCTACAGCACTTCTGATTCCTTTGCGGAAGCAATCCATTGCTTGTTCTTTTTTGCCTTGTTTAAAATAAATCAACGCTAGGTCATGATAAGCTTGCGGAAGTACGTCAGAGTTAATTTTTCTGTATTGAACCAAGGCTTGTTCGATGTAACGAGCAGCCTTATTTAAGTTGTCCATTTTGTGATAGCAATTGCCGAGATTGAAAAACGCAGTGGCATAGATATGAGTATTTTTACTTTTAAGCAGCTCAGCACCTTTTAAAGCTTCTTGAAGGTGGGGGAGAGCTTTTTCATGATTTTCAAGGTCATCGTAGTTACCGGCAATGACAAAATGGCACTGAATACGCCGAACAGAATAAAGTTCATGTTTTTTATAGATATTGTATGAAAGTTCAGCGTAGTGCATTGAGATGTGAGTCATTTTCATATGATAATAGACTTCGGATAACTTAAAATAAAACTCAGCTTTTTCAATCTTGTCGGAGATCGTTGGAATTTTGCGTTCAGCTTTTTTGTAATATGTAATGGCCTTTGTGTATTTACCGTTTCTAAACTCATACATCCCGCGGAAGAAGTTATAATAATATGCCCGCATATTGTCTAGTTTTTTCTTATGTCCTTCAATTTTCTTCAAATATTCTGAAAGTTTCATTCGGTTTTCATCAGATGGCAGCGTGTATTCCAACATGATCTTATGGCGAAAGGCCATCAATTGATAATAAATAAGCAAATCTTGATCTTCTTCCATAACCTCTATATCACGTTCGATTTCAGCTTTTAACATTTCAGCATCAGTAACGTTGAATTTTTGAATATGCCTATGCCATTCATTAATCTTCATTCCCACTTCAGCTGATGTGATTGATATCAAGATATTCACCCTTCCCTTAACTCTACTAGTAATGTAAATATTAACAAGTTTTCACCCGCAGAAAAAGGTAATAGGGCACCGCAATTTAAATTTTCGGTAAGACCGCAATAACTTTTTGGTTTTCATGGAAAATCTCTCAAGGGGGAGTGGTTTGGGGATTAGCTCATTAAAAAATTCACTTCACTTCATAGATGAAGACAGTGCTTCAAATGGTGGTTTCAAACTTGCCGTAGATCGAGTTGGTGCAAAAGAAAAGAAGTGGGCTTTTTAATCCCACTTCTTAGTTCATATTAATCGCATTCTACCAAATTTACAATAATTCTTCCTCTTGCTTCGCCTCTCAGTAAGGTAGGAAGAACATCTGGTAATTGATCAAGTGTTACTTCATTCTGAACGAATTTTTCTAAATTTGCTGGTTTAAGTTCACTGGCTAGGCGTTGCCACGTTTTTTGTCTAGTTTCCATTGGACAATAAACAGAATCTATTCCTAACAAATTCACTCCGCGTAGTATGAACGGAAATACTGTGGTTGGAAGCGTTGTACCGGCTGTTAACCCACTAACTGCCACTGAACCTCCGTACTGAATTTGGCTAAGTATTGATGCTAGAGGTTCTCCGCCTACAGGATCGACAGCAGCTGCCCATTTTTGTTTTTGCAATGGTTTTAAGGTGCCGTTATATACTTCATTCCGATGAATGACAGTTTTAGCGCCCAGTTCTTTCAGGTAACTGCTTTCTTTTTCTTTCCCTGTACTTGCTTCAACATGATAGCCGCTTGCTGAGAGCATAGACACAGCAAAACTGCCGACTCCGCCTGTCGCTCCTGTGACAAGCACCTTGCCCTTTTTAGGTGTAACATGATTTTCTTCAAGGCGCTGTACGGATAATGCTGCAGTAAAGCCAGCAGTACCAATAATCATCGCATCTTTTAAAGTAAGACCCTCAGGAAGGGGGACGATCCAATCAGCAGGAATACGAGCGTATTCACTATAGCCTCCAAAATGGGAAACACCTATTTCGTAGCTAGTAGCAATTACTTTGTCTCCTACTTTGAAACGGTCATCTTCTGAAGAAACGACCACTCCAGATAAATCAATACCAGGAACAAATGGATAGGTTGATACAATTTCCCCTTCAGGAATGGTAGCAAGACTATCTTTATAATTTACACTGGAATAACAAACACGAATTAATACTTCTCCTTTTTGTAAATCAGAAGAAGTTAACTGTTGGACATTTACTGAAAAATTATGATTTGCATTGTTTATAACCAGAGCCTTAAATTCCATGGCCAACATGACTCCTTTGATTTCCATCTAATATTTCAAACAAATTTTTATACTTTGATATGATTTCTGGGTCCTCGATTTTATGACCAGAACGATAAAAGGTGATTGAACCTGATCCTTCACCAAGCTGGTTATGATCTGCAAGAATTTTCTTCAACTGTCTTGCAGTACCGATACTGCCTGAAATAATATCAACATTTATACCAAACAATTTTTCAAAACTTTTTTTAAAAAACGGAAAATGAGTACAACCTAACACAACGGTCCCGTATTGTTTTATATCATTAGAAGACAGCTCGTTCTTTAGATATTTAATGATCTTGTCTTCACTAAAATCAAAGTTCTCAGCAAATTCAACTAGTCCTGGAAGAGCTAAGCAATCAACAAGTTCATGGTGATCAATTTCTTTGACTAGATTATGAAATTTCTCTTCTTTAAGCGTCAAGTTAGTAGCAACTACGAGAACTCTTTTTCTTTCGTCTTCACAGTTTTTTATAGCGGGCTTAACAGCAGGTTCGATTCCGATTATCGGAAAATCGAAATTTTCCCGAAGATTCTCTATCGCAATGCTAGTAGCTGTATTACATGCAATAACGAGAGCTTTGATATTTTGACTGGCCATAAATTCAACTGCATTAAAAATATATTCTCTAACTTCTATCTTTGATTTTTCACCGTATGGAACGTTTAAAGTGTCTGCATAAAAAATGTAATCTTCATAAGGAAGAACTTTTATGGCCTCATATAATACAGACATTCCACCTATTCCGGAATCAAAAAATCCTATTTTCATAACTTTTCACGCTTTCTATCTCATTCTTTTTTTATCATATGACTTCATATCATCTTAATCAAACGAAAAAGAACCATTTTAATATTCGAATTTAATATGGGAGATATCTATTTTTCGAATAGGATAGTTTTAATTCAATATGTTACCTTAGAGCAAAACTTAAGAAGGGAGAGATAGGGTGGAAATGTTTAAAAAATGTTGGTGGTGTAATATGGTGAAGTCATCAAAATCGAATCAACCAATGAAGTTTTCAGGTTTTGGGCTCATTCAAAATCAAGATAAAGACAGCCTTTCGAGAAAAATTACTAGGGAAGCGGATTTATTCAAAGTATGGCATCTTGGTATTCCTGATATTAATAATCGTGAATGGATGCTAAGTATCAACGGAATGGTTGATAGACCGAATCAATTCAGTTTGGAAGATTTAAAAGTATTTCCACAAACATCTGTAATGGCGTTTCATGAGTGTGCAGGAAATCCCCTTAATCCAAAAGTACCGCAACGGAGAGTTGGAAACGTTGTTTGGAAAGGAGTCAGACTCACAGATTTATTAAGTGTGGTAGGTGTAAAAGAAGAGGCATGCTATGTTATCTCAAAAGGTATTGATCAAGGAGTTTACAACCAAGAATACTATTCAGAATACGAGAAAGATCTCCCCCTAGCAAAGGCGTTAAATCCAAATGTATTAATAGCTTTGGAAATTAACAATGAGCCGTTAACTGTAGAGAGAGGAGGTCCTGTTCGACTTGTTGTTCCTGGCTATTATGGAACTAATTCCACAAAATGGCTGACTCATTTGACTGTTTCAGACTCCCGAAGCAACAGTGCTTTCACTACCAAATATTATGTTGACCGGGAAGTAGTAGATGGACAACTAAAAGAGTCCCCGGTATGGACTGTTAGCCCAAACAGTATTATTGTACATCCGCAGAATGGACAATTGGTTGAACTTGAAGAGATTGATATTTTCGGTTGGACATGGGCAGAACATCCAATTGTATCAGTTGAAGTATCTACTGATGGAGGAGAGAATTGGAAAGAAGCCAAGGTTGAAGGCCGTAAGAGTGTAGAGTGGCAGAAATTCTCTTTCCATTGGTACCCGAAATCTGTAGGTGAATATTTAATATTTGTGAGAGCGATTGACTCTTTAGGAAATAGTCAGCCTTTAACTTCAAGACGCAACCAAGTGTCTAGGGCAATGATCTTCGTTCAAAATTCTTTGGATGAGGAAAATCTACATCCTAATATCGACTAGGTTTAACGATTCAGAGTGCGAAATCACGAAGAAAAAGCAAACTACATATCGAAGTTTGCTTTTTTGCTCTATACAAACAATGAGATGCGCCTATATTTTTATATCCTCTTGGCAAAGCTGATTTAAAAGCTGCTTAACCGAAATTTCCTCAGTCAATGACCGTATCCCTTGACCTGCCCATAAAGACATCTGATCATGGTTATTTTGAAGTGAAGCCTGCTGTCTCATTGCCTTCGTTAGTGTATTTTGATAAGGGTACGGAAGGGTTTGTGTCTCAAACTGTTCTTTTTCTTCCATCCATTTATTTACGATTCCTCTGGCCTCTTTACCTGAAAATAATGTCGTAAGCTTTGTATCTGCTTCGTTTGCTTCTCGTATTTTCTGTTTATGCACTGGATGTGCGTTACTTTCGTGACAAATTAAAAAGGCAGACCCAATTTGAACGCCTTGGGCTCCAAGGGTTAAAGCTGCTTTTACTCCTCTATGGTCTATCATTCCCCCAGCAGCTATGACAGGTACACTCAATGCATCTGCTGCTTGTGGTATCAGAGCCATTAAACCTATGGCAGATTCACCTTTGGAAGGTAAGAACGCTCCACGATGTCCACCGGCTTCACTTCCTTGAAGGACTACTATATCCATTCCCCGTTCTTCCATTAACAATGCTTCTTCTACTGTTGAAGCGGTTCCAATTAAACAGCAACCAGAAGTTTTTAGTTCCTTTACAGCGTCTTCCGGCGGCAGATCAAAAGTGAATGAGCAAGCCTTTACCTTGTATCTTAAAATCATATCAATTTTTTGATAGAAGTCATCCCACTCTTCTTGCACAGATGTGAATTGATTTACTAGATTAGCTAACGGTATGTTTTTTTTCCACGAGTCAATTTGATCTTCTGATGGCATATCTAGACCTAATGGAACAAACACATTAATTTGAAAGGGAGCGTCTGTCAGCTCAAACATTTCTTTAATTTGTTGCTCTAGTAATTCTGACGTAAGATATCCTGATGCTAAACTACCGAGAGCACCTTGATTCGAAACTGCAGAGGCCAGTTGCGGCTTTGTAATACCGCCAGCCATTGGAGCTTGAATAATTGGTTTTGTTAAGGAAAACATCTTCATAAATTCATTCATACCGAATCCCCCTGTTAAGACATAAATTTTGAAAAAAGTGTCATTTTCAAAGAATCGTATTCGCTTAAATATATAGTTTTCCTTCTTTTTGTCAACTAATGTTTTTCTGAAAATGATCCCTCATATTCGTTAAAAAAGCAGATAAAGCAGGTGTAATTAAAGTGTCTTTTCGCCTAATAAACATGGTTGTTACTAAAGAATATTTGTCAGAAATAGTATGGCTGCGGATGCGGCCTTGTTTTTCATGCGCGGCAATAATTGAACGAGGCAGCAATGAAATACCCAAACCGGCGCTAACACAACCAATAATTGCTTCAAGTATGCCAAATTCCATTAATTTTACAGGTAATAAACCTTCTTCTTGCAAGATATGATTGAGCTTTGCTCTGTAAGAACATCCTTCACGCAATACCAGCATTGTTTGTGTTTGAACATCATGGATGGAAGAAATATCAGGGTGTGAAGCACTTGTAACAAGAACCAGCTCTTCGTCCAATACCTTTTCCTGAACTAAATCAGGGTGTTCAATAGGCCCAGAAATAAAAGCGCCATTTAACTCGTAATGTAAAACTGCTTGTATTTGCTGTTCCGTAGGACCGGTTACTAAATTTAAATCAACATTTGGATAGAGGTTATGATAATGTGCAAGGAGTTGTGGAAGCCAAACTGCAGCCGTTGTTTCCATCGATCCTATACGTAGAGGTCCAGAAGGCGCAGATGATTCGCCCATGGCTGCTCTTGCTTCTTCAATCGCATGTAGAATTTTTTCTGAGTAAGAAACAAGAATTTGCCCAGAGGGAGTAAGTGTGATTCCTCTATTATGGCGGTAGAATAATGTTGTCTGTAAATCTGTTTCTAGTTGTTGTATCTTATTCGTTACGTTCGATTGAGCATAATTTAAAGTCTGAGCTGCCTTAGAAATACTGCCTTCACGAGCAGTAGTGAGAAAAACCTGTAACAATTGAATATTCATGTAGTCCTCCATAGTTGGTATCTGATTTTGAGATGTCTCACATCTTAATTTTGAATTATATATGATAGGAGAACTTCATGTAAACTAAAGCTTAGAAAGGATAAATGATTTCCTGAGTGAGTCATACAGATAAGTGTTATTCCATTCAAGAGTAAAAAAATCGACATGACACACCCTAATATAAGGAAAATTGCACAGGAGGGATATAAATGACAACATATCATTTTGTTGAAATAGAGGGTATAAATGTATTTTATCGTAAGGCTGGAGATCCTGAAAAACCAGTCATTTTATTGTTTCATGGTTTTCCAACATCAAGTCATATGTTCCGTGAACTGATACCCATTCTAGAAAATGACTATTATGTAATTGCACCTGATTACCCGGGTTTTGGTAACACGGCCTCACCCGATAGAGAAAAGTTTGAATATACATTTGATCACATCACTGAAATTGTTGCAGCTTTCGTTGATAGACTTAATCTAAAGAAATATGCCCTTTATGTCTTTGATTATGGCGCGCCCATTGGCTTTCGTTTAGCTATGAAACACCCGGAACGCGTCACGGCAATAATTAGTCAAAATGGGAACGTCTATCGTGAAGGTTTGGGTAAAAAATGGGCTGAGCGGGAAGATTATTGGGAAAATCCTACACAGGAAAAAAGGGAAAGCTACCGTACAGCATTTGCACCGAAAACAATTAAAAATCAGTATCTTGATGGGACACAAAATAATCAAGTATCGCCAGATGGATATACTCTTGATATTGCATATATGTCTCGACCGGGAATTGACGAAAAACAATTAGATTTAATTTTCGATTATAAAAATAACGTGAAGCTTTATCCGGCATTTCAACAATATTTACGCGAATATCAACCACCTTTATTGGCAGCATGGGGCAAAAATGATGTTTCGTTTATTCCTCAAGGTGCTTTAGCCTTTAAAAAAGATTTGCCCGATTCCGAGATTCATTTATTAGACTCTGGACATTTTGCATTAGAAACACATGCGGATGAAATCGGAAAATTGATTTTGAACTTCATGGAAAAAATTAATGTTATATAAATTCGGGTCACGGTTCAAGGATAAACTTTTTGTGAAAGACATTTAATTTTTATAAGGAGAGAGACGGTTGAAGGCTGTATCACCGAAACAAGGATTTATTCTTATTATTTCCCTTGTTATTATTTGGAGTTTGAATTGGCCCATTACAAAGATTGCTTTAGAGTATACACCTCCATTTCTATTCTCAGGCATGAGGACTTTTCTGGGAGGGTTAATTCTATTGATTATTTTTTGGCCGAAACTTAGAAATTTAAATCTGAGAGGGAATTGGGGCATATATTCAATATCCACTATATTTAATGTTGTTCTTTATTATGGACTCCAAACAATTGGACTCAATTATTTACCTTCTGGTTTATTTTCAGTTATTGTTTTCCTTCAGCCAGTATTAGTTGGAATTATGGCTTGGATATGGCTTCAAGAGAAAATGACAAAATTCAAGCTTATTGGTTTGATTTTGGGCATTATAGGTGAATTGGTGATTAGCGAAGGAAGCTTTTCAGGGGATATTTCAATTGTGGGTGTTTTACTTGCCGTGGGGACCGCAGTAAGTTGGGCGATTGGCACAATCTACGCTAAAAAAATAGAACAGAGGGTAGACGTATTAAGTATGATCATTGTTCAGTTTATCATTGGGGGTATTATACTAACGGCTATTGGTGCTTCTATAGAAAATTGGAGAGATATCCAATTAAATTTTTCCTATATGTTTGGCTTATTATTTGGTGGTATTCTAGTCATTGCCTTGGGGTGGTTAATTTACTTCACGTTAGTTAGACATGGGGAGGCGAGTAAAGTAGCATCTTACATGTTTGTTATACCAATTGTTGCATTAATTATTGGAGCACTTTTTTTAAATGAATCAATTACTTTAAATATTCTGGTGGGAATAATTATGGTTACTATGAGTATTTATTTTGTGAATAGAAAGCCAAAGAAGTTAGATGTATTAAAAATTCAGAGTTAACAACTGTGAAATATAAACCTGAGAAGGAGGAAATTTTATGCCATTACTTCGTTTTGACTTAATAGAAGGGCGAGATAAATCAAGTTTGAAAAAACTTTTAGATGTCGCTCACAATGTTGTAGTAGAGGCTTTTGATGTGCCTCAACAGGACCGTTATCAAATTGTGCATGAACATCCAGAAAATCATATGATTATTGAGGATACAGGCTTAGGATTTAACCGAACCAAAAATCTTGTTGTTCTTTCTGTTACAAGTAAATCCCGACCGAAAGAGAAGAAACAAAAATTCTACAGTCTGTTAGCCGAAAGACTGGAATCCGAGTGTGGTATCGCATCAACTGATTTAATTGTATCTCTTGTTGAAAATGATAATGCTGACTGGAGTTTTGGACTTGGTGAGGCACAATTTTTAACCGGTAAATTGTAGGTGAATCCATTTAGTAAGGCTTTTTATATGGAGCCCTTGGGACAAAAGTTCAAGTGATGATGAAAAATATTCGCCAGAGAGATTGTATTGGTGTACAAATGATTAAACTTAATTTAAAACAATGCCCATTTTGTGCCCAAAATCATTATAAAATAATTAAAATAGGTGTAATGAGTGATCTTGAAAGCTTGAAATGCCGGGCTTTTGTAACTGATAATAAGCTTTCGCTTTATGAATAACCCGTGAAGGTTCAAGTCCTCTCGGCCGCATCAATGTTACCAAGGGTTTTAACGCCCTTGGTGTTTTGTATGTTCTTGAAGAAAATGAGTTTTGTGCCCCAAAGTGTCCACTAACTTAAAGGAAGTCATCTAATTTTTCCGTCATTCTTGTTTAGTGATAATAAAGTTATTTAAGTTTGCATTAAAAGATACGAGCCTTGCTACATTTTATTGTAATAAGGCTCCTTAAATTGATTAATTTCGATTCATATTTTACATTCGAAAATGATAATAAAGTTATTTAATTCTTATTCAACTAAAGCACCCGTTATTTTAAGTGAAAGAGCTCACAATTTTTTCACCATAACAAAATCTAATCCCTTTATGTGTAGGAACATATCATAGAGACGCTTTCTTACTAAAGAAAAGCTTCCTTTAATGGAATAATTAAAGGAAGCTTTTAATCATAAAATCAATTTTTTCTACTTAAACTTAAGCAGCTGATCGTTAATGATTAACCTCTCTTTTCAAAAGCTAACCATGTTCCTAAACCAATTAGAGTAAATCCACTAACCCTTTTCTGCCATTGCATTACAGTTTTATTTTTCGATAAAACACTTCTAATTGAATCTGCAATAATTGAATAGCAAACGTCAATTATTAGACCAAGCAATCCAAAAATAACTCCTAGAAATATGAATTGGAAAAAAGTGTTCCCTTTGTCGGGACTAATAAATTGTGGTAGAAAAGTAAGGAAAAATAAAGCAACTTTCGGATTAAAAACATCGGTTATAGCTCCTTGCCAAAAAGCTTTCCACATTCCACCCTGATTTTGATGAATATTAATGTTTATTCCTTCTTTATCTCGAATAGTTTGTATTCCTAAATAAATTAGATACGCAGCACCAATATACTTTACGATTTGAAAAGCAAGTGCAGAAGTCATCAAGATAGCTGATAGTCCGAATGCTGCAAGAAGAATGTGGAACATAATCCCTACTTGCATCCCAAATGCTGTGGCAATTCCGACCTTTTTACCTCCAGCAATACTACGGCTCACTACAAATGCTACATCTGGTCCTGGAACAAGTGATATTATCAGTGTAGCAAATAAAAAAGCTGTAAAATTAGTAAAATCTAAATTCATAAAATCAAACATAAATAACCTCCGAAAAAAAAGATATTATCACAATAAAAATTAATTAAGGAATATTAACTTTATTTATTGTTATATTAGCGCAGTTTTGTATAAAAAAATATGTTTATGCATAATTATAAACCTCATAGTAGAATAAGGTCAACGGCTTTGTGTTATTAAAGATGTGAATTTTATCTATGTATAATTATTGGGCAATGAAAAAAAGAAATTGTAATGGAAATAGGATTTAAACTAGATAAATAGTGGTATATGTCAGAAAAGAAACCGATGATTCAAACCATCGGTTTTTTATTTGTTTTCATACTCATTGAAAACCACCTCATTAGGACAAACAGTTATTACATAGCATTACCCAAGGGGTGATGCATTTTATGAAGGTGATAATCATCGAGGGACCGCAAGCTGACAAATGCATGAACGATTGCTATCATTATTTAATAAAACTTTATAGGAAGGAGATCCAGGGTGATAGCAATATATGTAAGGGTATCGACCGAGGAACAAGCGATCAAGGGATCGAGTATCGACAGCCAGATCGAGGCCTGCATAAAGAAAGCAGGGACTAAGGATTGTTTGAAGTATGCCGATGAAGGATTTTCTGGAGAGCTTTTAGAACGTCCGGCTTTGAATGCCTGAGGGAGGATGCAAGCAAGGGACTTATAAGTCAAGTTATTTATTACGATCCTGCGTGTCTTTCTCGGAGAGCTTATCAGCGATGAAAAAAATGATCTTCATATCTTTCAAATAGAGAAAGCCGGAATATGAGATCCGGCCTCTTCTGCATTATTTCCCCTTCGCCTTCTTCCGCTTTTCCTTCTCAGCCCGATAAAACTCATGAAACATCTTCATCAGCGCCCTCTTTTCAATCCGCGATACATAGCTGCGCGAGATCCCGAGTTCTTTGGCAATCTCTCGCTGCGTTTTTTCCTTCTTCAAATCAAGTCCAAACCGCCCGACAATCACTTCCTTCTCACGGTCATCTAGAATGTCAATGTATTGTTTCACTTTTTCAAGCTCCATATTGAGCTGGATCGTATCTATCACGTCTTCGTTTTCTGATTTCAAAACGTCAATCAGGCTTATTTCATTCCCTTCCTTATCCTGCCCGATCGGATCGTGAAGGGAGACGTCTTTTTTTGTTTTTTTCAATGCGCGCAAATGCATGAGGATTTCATTTTCAATACACCTCGCAGCATACGTCGCCAGCTTTGTCCCTTTACCAGCGGAATAGCTTTCAATTCCTTTTATCAGCCCGATCGTTCCGATGGAGATTAAGTCCTCTGCATCCTCACCTGTATTTTCAAACTTTTTCACAATATGGGCGACCAAGCGAAGATTATGCTCAATCAGCATGTTTCTGGCATGTTCATCCCCTTTAGCCATGAGCTCTAAGTATTTTTTTTTCTTCGCTGCTTGAGAGCGGTTGTGGAAAGGCATTGTTTTTCACGTAAGATACTAAAAAGACAAGCTCTTTAACAACAAAGCCGAGCGCTGCGAAAACACCTGTCACCATCGTCACCTCCACAAAAGTATGTAGGCAAAAGCCTATATGTAAATGTATGTGACCTGGAGGCTGTCTGTGTCTGTACCGGGAAATTTCTCGCGGGGGAGTCCGGCTTTGGTAAGCAGCATACGAACTTCAAATGTTAAAAATATTCTTCATCAAGCGCCCATACATTGAAATGAACAAAGGTATGGGGGGATGGGAATGAAAAAATGGATGGCAGGCCTGTTTCTTGCTGCAGCAGTTCTTCTTTGTTTAATGATTCCGCAACAGATCCAAGGCGCATCTTCGTATGACAAAGTGTTATATTTTCCGCTGTCTCGTTATCCGGAAACCGGCAGTCATATTAGAGATGCGATTGCAGAGGGACATCCAGATATTTGTACCATTGACAGAGATGGAGCAGACAAAAGGCGGGAGGAATCTTTAAAGGGAATCCCGACCAAGACGGGCTATGACCGGGATGAGTGGCCGATGGCGGTCTGCGAGGAAGGCGGCGCAGGGGCTGATGTCCGATATGTGACACCTTCTGATAATCGCGGCGCCGGCTCGTGGGTAGGGAATCAAATGAGCAGCTATCCTGACGGCACCAGAGTGCTGTTTATTGTGCAGTAGTAAAGAAGAGGCTCTTTCTTGAGCCTCTGTTGTTACAATCCTTCGCCGAGCTGAATTTTCGGGGGATAGGTTTCTGCTTTTCGCCAATATTGGCGTGTGCCTTCGTCCCGTACAACGATGCCCAGCTGTGCCAGTTCGAGACGGAATTCTTCAATATCGTCTTTTTCTTCGTCCTGCAGCGCTTTGTGACGAGCTTTTAATAAGGCATGGGCGCCTTGCGATAGGTCTGGTGCATCAGGAATCCATCGGCGAAATTGATCTTTAAACGGATCACCATCTGTTGCCCATTCGTAATGATGCTGTCTAAAGGCCTTCTCAACGTTTACTGGTTTTTCATCAATTTCTTCCCGTACCAATTCATATCCGGCTGTTCCCAGGAGGACAAGCCGTTTGTGATCCATAAATACAAGAGCGATGTCATCGGAATGAATTGTTTGCACTTTTTTTCCTTTGATGAATTCCACTGTGTGATCTGTAATTTTGACAGACAGCAGCATTGCAATAACAGAATGAGCGAACCAAATCCCCGCACACATACCGAGAAGAGCAGTGATAAATGAAGCTGTAGATCCCTGAAAAGAGGTAATGAGCCGAAGCGGTCCTTCAAGAGGGATCCAGGGGAGGGATAATGCCCATTTCGCAATCTGCGGAATAAAATACCCGATTGCAAAACCGATGATTGCAAGTGCAGCGTATAAATAGAATACAGCGGTTTTCGTAACTCCAATAAGAGTATGAGATTGATTCTGCAACATGTCACCTTCTTTTTACTGAAAAAATCGAATTCCTTCACATATTTTAACTTAAACTGATGGTAAATCAAGGATAAAGTGATAATTATGGATATAAAGAGATTCAGTAATAGAACTGGCAGGCGCAGTCAATCATGAAAAATAAAATTTACATGAGTAGACGATGTAAGCCCCATTTGTTTTCTGCGTATCACAATACAATCCAAAGGGAACATAAAGAGTGAAGGCTTTTTAGACAATCAGGAGGAACAGATATGAAAATCGGATTAATCGGCTTAGGGAAAATGGGCATAAACATAGGAAAGCAATTCATTGACCGCAATCATCAAGCGGTTGGATATGATGTAAATCAAGCGGCTGTTGATGAACTGAAAGCATACGGGGCAGAGGGGACAACGAATCTTAAAGAGTTAATTTCTTTATTAGGCCCGCCGCGTATTCTATGGGTTATGGTACCGCATGGCATTGTCGATGCTGTTTTGCGTGATGTATCACCTTTATTAAGTAAAGGCGATATGATTATCGAAGCTGGAAACTCTCATTATAAAGAATCAATTCGCCGCTACAACCAAATGAAAGAAGCGGGTATCCATTATCTTGATGCCGGAACGTCGGGCGGAATGGAAGGCGCACGGCATGGAGCCTGTTTTATGGTGGGGGGCGATCATGAAGCATGGGAGATTGTGGAACCGCTTTTTCGTGATACCGCCGTCGAAAATGGTTATCTATACGCGGGTGAAGCGGGAAGCGGACATTTTTTAAAAATGATCCATAATGGAATTGAGTATGGAATGATGGCCGCGATTGGTGAAGGATTCGAAGTGCTTGAAAACAGCCAATTTGATTTTGACTACGAGAAGGTTGCCAGAGTGTGGAATCATGGTTCTGTCATTCGTTCTTGGCTTATGGGGCTGACTGAGCGAGCTTTCGCTAAGGATGCGAAACTGGATCAGATCAAGGGCATTATGCATTCCTCAGGTGAAGGAAAATGGACGGTGGAAACCGCGCTTGATCTGCAGACGGCAACTCCGGTGATCGCCATGTCACTGATGATGAGATACCGTTCTTTAACAGACGATACGTTTACAGGAAAGGTGGTCGCTGCGCTTCGAAATGAATTTGGAGGCCATGCGACAGAAAAAAAGTAAGGGGGCCCAACAAGCCTCCTTATTTTTTTGGCACCTTCAGAAGATGAGGAAACTTTTTATAAATGACCAGCATGATGATCAGAATATATGTACCGTAAATGCTGATAGACAATAATTTATTGCTGGTGAAATTGGCACCTGCAATAGTGACAACAACAATATTGGGGATTTTCCCTATTAAAGACGCAAAGAAAAAAACATGCCAGCGAACCTGGCTCAGCCCGCAGATCACGTTCATTACAAGTGAAGGTATGACAGGTATCAGCCTTCCTAATAAAACAGCGGTAAAAGCGTTTTTGTTGAAGGAAGCCTCGTAGCTTTGTATGGCAGGATAGGCCTGAACTTTTTTTCTGGCCCAATCTCTAAAACTGTACCTGGCGAGAAAAAACAGCAATATTGTACCAAGCATTGAGCCGGTTAGTGTAATCCAAATTCCATTTGCAGTCCCGAACACTGCGCCGTTTAAAGCAGCAACCAAAGCAAACGGCACTATTGGGAAAAAAACATCGGCAGCAATCAGCAGCATACTAAATAAAACGGAAAACATCCCTCCTGCTTTGATTGCATCAAGCCAAGCTTCTTTCTGAAAAAAACCGACTGCAATGATAGCAATAATCACAAGTATACCTATTACTTTTTTTAACATGTCTATGGTCACTCCCAACTTAGGTGATGTCAGGAGCCAAAACCTCCGTCATCTAAATTAGTATAACTGTTGCCATTTCAGCGGTTCAACTGAAAACCAGGTTAAGAACACAATTCTTTTTTACCTCAAAAAAAAGGCTGTCCATCTCTCTGTTTTCTGCATTCTTAATAATAGGGAGGGATAGAAATGGTAACCATAAAAAAGGATTTTATACCGCTATCAAATGATAATCGTCCTGGCTATTCGATGACGCCTGCTTATATTACGGTGCATAATACAGCGAATACAGCAAAAGGCGCTGATGCGAAAATGCACGCCAATTTTGTGAAAAACCCGAGCACATCCGAAAGCTGGCATTTTACAGTTGACGATTCAGTCATTTATCAGCATCTCCCGATAGATGAAAACGGCTGGCATGCGGGAGACGGTACAAACGGGACAGGAAATCGCAAATCGATCGGGATTGAAATCTGCGAAAATGCTGATGGCGATTTTGAAAAAGCAACATCAAATGCCCAGTGGCTGATCAGAAAGCTGATGAAGGAAAACAATATTCCGTTAAATCGTGTTGTTCCCCACAAAAAATGGTCTGGGAAAGAATGTCCGCGGAAACTCTTGAACCACTGGAACTCTTTTATAAACGGAATTTCTTCCTCGGATACACCTCCAAAAGAATCTTCACCATCATATCCCCTGCCGTCTGGGGTTATAAAGCTCACTTCGCCTTATCGAAAGGGCACAAACATTCTCCAGCTGCAAAAGGCTTTAGCTGCACTTCACTTTTACCCTGATAAGGAAGCCAAAAACAATGGCATAGATGGAGTTTACGGACCGAAAACAGCGAATGCCGTCAAGCGTTTTCAGCTCATGAACGGATTAACTGCAGACGGGATTTATGGGTCAAAAACAAAGGCCAGGCTTAAATCGAAGTTAAAGTAAATGCAGGATTTAACGGATAACCTGTTTCCGGTGCGGATTCAGGTTATTTTCTTTTCTTTGGTTTGTGTGTTTTTCAGATTGGAAAGAAGGGAATTTTAAAAAATCATCAGCTGCGCCGCAATGAAAGCAGAATGATATTCACTGAGAGGGACACGTTAACTATAGGAAAAAACAGTGATAGCGAAAAACTCTTCATTGAACGAAGAGAAACAGAGGTATAACATTAAGGTGAGGCTTTTGGGGGTGTAAAGATGAAACATTTTATCATCCTTTTCCTTCTGCTGTTCGTTACAGCAGGATGCGAGGGAAGGGGATACGAAGACGTTGTAGCATTTGGTGACAGCAATACGCGTGGTTCTAACTGGGATTATCGCGATTATCCAAAAGCACAGCAGTGGGTCAATATATTAAAAACAGCTGAGCGCGGTAACCTTGATATACTCAATGCGGGAATCGGCGGACAGACGACAGAGGATGCCCGTCTCCGATTTCAGACAGATGTGCTGGATCAAAAACCGAAGTATTTGTTTATTATGTTCGGCACCAATGACGCTGCCATACTGACTGAGGGGAAACCGAGAGTGTCGAAGCAGCGTTTTAGAGAAAATCTAATTTATTTTATTGAAGAAAGCAGAAAACACGGGATCAAGCCAATCTTAATGACGTGTATCCCAATTATAGAAGGTAATGGGAAGCATCATCTGTTTTACTATTCCAGATATCAAGCAGCTGCTTTTGAACCAAAAGGCGGAGCAAGGAAATGGCACAACTCATATAACGATATTACAAGAGATGTGTCGAAGCGCCTGGATGTCCCTCTTGTAGATAACTGGAAGCATTTTATAGAAGCAGACGGCGGAAAAGCAACTGATGAAGCGCTTATCCAATCTGGTCTTATAGATCCTTCTGGAAATCATATGACACCTAAAGGGGCAAGGATTGTATATGAAGGAATACAAGATGGGCAGATTCTGCAGCGTTGAGCCGGACAACCGCCTAGTCCGATTTATTTCTCCTACATAGGCTGTTATCAAACCTTATTAAGGAGGCGCTTCACATGTATGGCGCAGGCAGAGCATATGGATACGCTTTTATTGTTGTTTTAGTTGTTGTTCTCCTGGTTGTGGGCGGCATATACTGGTTAGCATAATAACCGGCCCTTTAAAACACCTCTTTTTAGGGGTGTTTTTTGCTGAAAATAGTAGTAAAGCGCGCAGCCAAAGTGATATAATATCAGTCATCTGAGTAAAAAAAGGAAATACGCCCGGAAAAAATAGACAAATTCCTATTAAGAAGATACGGAAATAATATGTCCGAGCGATCTTCTTTTTATTTCGTTTTCAATTAACTCGATAAAGTCACGGTTTAAATTCATTTCGGTGGCTTTGAAATAAGATTCTATTAGTAATTCATCAGACAGTTTTCTCATGCTAGGAACCCAATTAATGGGAGAGGCACCTCCTTAAAAGTTGGAATCATTCATGATTTTAACGCATACAATGATAAGTTGCGTTCATCTGAGGTTGAAGTTATCTTTAATCTACCATGAAATGCATATAAGAACAATCGTTCTGTTATCCACACCAAAAAGTGGATAACTTGTGAGTATCGTGTTTATAATTTGTCTAAAGAGTGATGTAATAAGAGTGGATAGTGTGTGTAAATTTATCCACACCTGGTGAAGAAACCCAATTTTTGTCGAAATTTTTTTGCTCAGTTTTTCTTTAGGCGCAAGTTCGATTTTTTTCGACAATCATTTTGAGAGAAAGAAAAAGGGAAGGGTGCGGGTTTTGTTAAAAAAGTTTTTTTTACCTGACGAGTTTGTAAAAAATATTTTTCATATTACACCTGAGAAATTAAAGGAACGAAATGTAAAAGGAATTATTACTGACCTGGATAATACGCTTGTTGAATGGGACAGACCGAACGCGACACCGCGATTGATCGAGTGGTTTGAAGAAATGAAGGAACACGGCATTAAAGTGACAATTGTCTCTAATAATAATGAAAGAAGAGTGAAACTTTTCTCAGAACCGCTTGGAATCCCATTCATCTATAAAGCAAGAAAACCGATGGGTAAAGCCTTTAATAGAGCGGTGCGCAATATGGAGCTAAAAAAAGAGGACTGCGTTGTCATCGGAGACCAGCTGCTGACCGATGTACTCGGGGGAAACCGAAACGGCTACCATACGATTTTGGTCGTGCCAGTCGCTTCCTCTGACGGATTCATTACGCGCTTTAACCGCCAGGTCGAACGCAGAATACTGAGTGCTCTCAAACGAAAAGGGCACATTCAGTGGGAGGAGTAAGAAATGGAAAAGGTTGTTTGTATCGGGTGCGGAGTTACGATCCAAACCGAGGACAAAACAGGTTTGGGGTACGCGCCGCCTGCATCGCTTACGAAAGAAAATGTGATTTGCCAGCGTTGCTTCAGACTGAAAAACTATAATGAAATACAAGATGTCTCCTTAACTGATGATGATTTTTTAAACATTCTTCACGGTATTGGAGAAACGGACTCTCTTGTCGTAAAAATTGTTGATATTTTTGATTTTAACGGCAGCTGGATTAATGGGCTGCAGCGCTTGGTGGGGGGAAACCCTATTTTATTGGTTGGCAATAAAGCGGATATTTTGCCTAAGTCACTGAAAAGAGAGCGTCTGATTCAATGGATGAAGCGTGAAGCGAAAGAGCTTGGCTTAAAACCGGTTGACGTATTTTTGGTCAGTGCGGGACGCGGCCAGGGAATCAGAGAAGTAATTGATGCGATTGAGCATTACCGCAACGGAAAAGACGTCTATGTTGTCGGATGTACAAATGTAGGAAAGTCAACCTTTATTAACCGGATTATTAAAGAAGTGTCAGGTGAAGAAGATATTATTACAACATCCCAATTTCCTGGCACAACCCTTGATGCGATTGAAATCCCGCTGGATGACGGTTCATCGCTTTATGATACACCGGGAATTATCAACAACCATCAAATGGCGCATTATGTCAATAAAAAGGATCTGAAAATATTATCTCCTAAAAAGGAGCTGAAGCCTCGCACATTCCAGCTTAATGATCAGCAAACACTGTATTTTGGCGGACTTGCAAGGTTTGATTATGTGTCTGGGGAAAGATCTCCTTTTATTTGCTATATGCCGAATGAGCTGATGATTCATAGAACAAAACTTGAAAATGCAGACGCGCTTTATGAAAAGCATGCAGGGGAATTGCTCACACCTCCGGGTAAAGATGAAATGGATGAGTTTCCGGAATTGGTCGCCCATACGTTTACGATAAAAGACAAAAAGACAGATATTGTTTTCTCTGGGTTAGGCTGGGTTACTGTCCATGACGCCGATAAAAAGGTAACTGCATACGCGCCAAAAGGCGTTCATGTATTTGTTCGGCGTTCATTAATTTAAGAAAAGGGGAGAGGAGTATGAAAAAGCTGTACGGGGTTATCGGAAATCCGATTGGCCATTCTATGTCACCTGATATTCATAACGCATCATTGAAAGACCTCGGGCTTGACGGACATTATCATGCCTTCAAGGTAGAAGAGAATGATCTGGAGAATGCGGTAAAAGGAATAAGAGCTCTAGGCGTACAAGGAATCAATGTGACTGTTCCGCACAAGGTTTCCATTATGGATTATCTGGATCATATTGATGAGAGTGCAAAAGTGCTCGGTGCCGTAAACACGGTCAGAAGAGAGGGAGATAAGCTTGTCGGATACAATACCGATGGGGAAGGCTTCGTGAAGTCATTAATGAAGGTATTAGACAAGCCCATCTCTGAACTGTCATTCTTAATGATCGGCGCTGGCGGAGCGGCGAGAGCCATTTTTACAACAATTGTCCGAAATACCCCGAAAAAATTTGATATTTGCAACCGGACGTTAGAAAAAGCAAAGCGGCTTACAGAAGCTACTCCCTCGTTTCACAATAAAGAAGTATTAAGCATAAAAGAAGCAGAAGAACGTCTTGAGCAGTATGATGTTATCATCCATACAACGTCTGTGGGCATGTATCCGAACGTGGACGATGTGCCGCTTTCATTACAGCGTGCCGCGAGCAGTGCCGTCGTATGTGATATCGTGTATAATCCAATACAGACGGCCCTTTTAAAAGAAGCAAGCCAAAAAGGCTTGAAAACACTTGACGGTGTGGGCATGTTTGTTGAACAGGCAGCATTGTCTTTCCAATTGTGGACTGGACAAGAGCCTGATATTGAAAAAATGAGATCCATTGTAATAGGAAAATTAGGAGGAACAGAATGTTAACAGGTAAACAAAAACGTTTTTTGCGTTCAAAAGCGCATCATTTAACGCCGATTTTTCAAGTAGGTAAAGGCGGAGTAAACGACAACATGATTAAACAAATTGCTGAGGCGCTTGAAGCGAGAGAGCTGATTAAAGTCAGCGTGCTTCAGAATTGCGAAGAGGATAAAAACGATGTAGCGGAAGCTCTTGTAAAAGGAAGCCGCTCTCAATTGGTGCAGACAATCGGCAATACGATTGTGTTATATAAGGAATCAAAGGAAAATAAACAAATCGAGCTTCCTTAAAGGTGGTTGAAATGAAGAAAATCGGAATTTTCGGAGGCACGTTTGACCCTCCGCATAATGGTCACCTCTTAATGGCGAATGAGGTGCTGTACCAGGCGGGGCTTGATGAAATTTGGTTTATGCCTAATCAAATTCCGCCGCATAAACAGAACGAAGACTATACCGACAGCTTTCATCGCGTGGAAATGCTAAAGCTTGCAATTCAATCTAATCCGTCCTTTAAGCTGGAGCTTGTTGAAATGGAAAGAGAAGGACCGTCATATACCTTTGATACCGTTTCTTTACTGAAGCAGCGTTATCCAAATGATCAGCTGTTCTTTATTATCGGTGCTGATATGATTGAATATTTGCCGAAATGGTATAAGCTGGACGAGCTGCTGAACCTCATACAATTTATTGGAGTAAAGCGCCCCGGTTTTCATGTTGAAACCCCTTATCCGCTTCTCTTTGCAGACGTTCCGGAATTTGAGGTATCATCAACTATGATAAGGGAACGGTTTAAAAGCAAGAAGCCCACTGACTACTTAATCCCTGATAAAGTGAAGAAGTATGTAGAGGAGAATGGTTTATATGAATCGTGAGGAGGCACTTGCATGCGTGAAGCAGCAATTGACCGAACACCGATATATCCATACGGTTGGCGTGATGAACACGGCGATCGAACTTGCGGAGCGTTTTGGAGCCGATTCTAAAAAAGCGGAAACAGCGGCAATCTTTCATGATTACGCCAAATTCCGCCCTAAAGAAGAAATGAAACAAATTATTGCGCGCGAAAAAATGCCTGCGCATTTATTGGATCATAATCCGGAGCTCTGGCACGCTCCGGTCGGCGCTTATTTGGTCCAAAGAGAGGCAGGGGTTCAAGATGAAGACATTCTTGACGCCATTAGGTATCATACCTCAGGGCGCCCCGGCATGTCACTTTTAGAAAAAGTCATTTACGTTGCCGATTACATTGAGCCAAACCGGGCATTTCCCGGTGTCGATGAGGTGCGTAAGCTTGCTGAGACAGATTTGAATCAAGCGCTGATTCAGTCCATTAAAAATACAATGGTTTTTCTTATGAAAAAAAATCAACCGGTTTTTCCAGACACATTTTTAACGTATAACTGGCTTGTGTCTGGCAGCTGAACAGGAGGAATTTGTGAATGAACCAAAAGTCCATTTTAAAGATCGCAGCTGCGGCTTGCGACGATAAACGGGCAGAGGATATTTTAGCACTGGATATGGAAGGTATTTCTCTGGTTGCTGATTATTTTCTGATCTGCCACGGAAATTCAGATAAACAGGTACAGGCGATTGCCCGTGAAATCAAGGATCAGGCTGATGAAAACGGCATTCAAGTCAAAAAGATGGAAGGCTTTGATGAAGCAAGATGGGTTCTCGTTGATCTAGGCGATGTGATTGTCCATGTCTTCCACAAGGATGAAAGAAGCTACTACAACCTTGAAAAGCTGTGGGGAGACGCTCCGCTCGCAGATCTTGATCTTGGAATGAATCAATGATTTATCAAGGCTTTGCAAGCGTGTATGACGAGTTAATGTCACACGCGCCTTACGATCAATGGACAAAATGGATTGAAGCATCTCTCCCGGAAAAAGGCCGTATTCTCGATCTGGCATGCGGCACGGGGGAAATCTCCATCCGGCTTGCCGAAAAAGGCTTCGAGGTTACAGGCATCGATCTCAGCGAAGAGATGCTTTCTTTCGCCCAGCAAAAGGTATCGAGTAGCCAGCCTATTTTATTTCTTCAGCAGGATATGAGAGAGATTACCGGCTTTGACGGTCAGTTTGACGCTGTTGTGATATGCTGTGACTCATTAAATTATTTAAAAACAAAAAATGATGTGATCGAAACCTTTAAAAGTGTATTTCGGGTATTAAAGCCTGAAGGCATTTTGCTGTTTGATGTTCATTCGTCTTATAAAATTGCGGAAGTCTTTCCGGATAGCACATTTGCTGACCAGGACGAAGATATCAGCTATATTTGGCAGAGCTTTGCCGGAAGTGGCGAGCTTTCTGTCATTCATGATATGTCGTTTTTTGTGTGGAATGGAGAAGCGTATGATCGTTTTGATGAGACACACGAGCAAAGAACGTTCCCAGTGGAAGAATACGAAGAAATGCTTAAGAACTGCGGCTTTCAGCTCCATCGCGTGACAGCTGATTTTACGGATACCGAGCCATCAGCACAATCAGAACGCCTCTTTTTCAAGGCGCAGAAATCAAAAACCATCGTTTCCTAAAACGATGGTTTTTTAAAATGCTTTTTTATGCTTTTGCAGTACAGACGAAAGTATGACATACTCGTCTACACATGAAACTGCTTTTTCACTGCGGAAATGTCCTCCTCGTACTTCATATGAGTATTTTGAAATACCCGGTGAAACATATCCTGCACACCGCTTTCCAGCGCTTTAATGCCTTCTCCAGTTACACCGCCTTTAACGCAAACCTTTTCCTGTAATGCAGGCAGGGTATACAATTCGGTTTCTAACAGTTTTCCCATTCCGACAAGCATTTCCTTACACATCAAAATCGCGTCCTGTTTAGACACTGATGTTTCCGAAACAGCTGCATCTATAAACCGCTGAATCAGATAGCTCATAAAAGCGGGGCCGCAGCTTACGATGTCTGATGCAACCCTCGTGATGTCACTTTCAATTTGCAGCGGATGAGAGATATGCTGCATCAGCTCATTGATTTTCGTTTTTGCAGATTCGCCGCAGCTTGTGCCGAACGTGACGAGAGAAACACCTGCCAGCGCTCTGTTCGTAATACTTGGGATTACTCGAGCCACTTGACACGGCACATATTGTTCGAGCTGTTCGGTTTGAACGGGGCTTGTAATTGAAATGAGAATATGATCTTTTCTTAAATAAGGTAACGCTCTTGCCAGTAAAGGATATATATCAAGCGGCTTAACACAAATAAAAATCATCTCGTTCTCAGAAACGAGCTTTTCGAGACTTTCGGTAACGTTTATGCTGTTGTAGCGGTTTTTTATGTGCAACGCTTTTTCAATTGTGCGGTTTGTGATTGTTATGTTTGAGGGATCGGCCGCTTTTGATTCAATAAATGATTCGATAAGGATTGTACCCATATTTCCTGTGCCGATAAAGCCTATCTTCAATGGTTTCCCCTCCTTTGAGCTATTATCCTCTAAACCATATGTGTTATGAAAATAAAATATGACGAAAGCGGGGAACATGCACGATGAATTGGTTGAATCAGCATAAGAAAGTAATTATTTTAGCGGCTTCTGCGGCTGTTTTCACAGCGATTATGATCGTTCTTGCCACAGGGAAAAATAAAGAGCCGGTGAAGCAAGCTGTACCAACAGAGACAGAAAATACAGTGGTAAAGCAGGAAGCAAACAACGACAAGTCAAACGAAACAATTGTGATAGACATCAAAGGTGCTGTTCAGCATCCTGGCGTTTATGAAATGCGAACAGGGGACAGAGTATCTCAGGCAATTGAGAAAGCGGGCGGGACCAGTGAACAAGCAGACGAAGCGCAAGTAAATTTGGCGGAGATTCTGCAGGACGGGACAGTGGTGTTCATCCCGAAAAAGGGAGAGGAAACAGCAGTGCAGCAAGGTGGCGGAGTGTCTGTCCAAAGCGATGGAGGGAAGGGAGCGCTGGTGAATATCAATACAGCAACCTTAGAGGAGTTACAAGGCATCTCAGGGGTGGGGCCATCCAAAGCTGAAGCTATTATTGCATACCGGGAAGAGAACGGTCGTTTCCAAACAATTGAAGATATTACTAAGGTTTCAGGAATAGGTGAAAAGTCATTTGAAAAAATAAAGTCTTCCATTACAGTAAAGTGATTTGACGGTCATGCATTATGATAGGTAAACTAAAGGTCAGGCAACACAACATTTGGAGGGAACAACGTGGAACGAATTTCATGGAATCAATACTTTATGGCTCAAAGCCATTTATTGGCGCTGCGCAGCACATGTCCGAGATTATCTGTCGGCGCTACTATAGTCAGAGACAAACGCATGATAGCAGGAGGCTACAACGGGTCAATCGCGGGCGGCGTACATTGTGCAGATGAAGGATGCTTAATGATAGATGATCATTGCGCAAGAACCATTCACGCTGAAATGAATGCTATTCTTCAATGCTCTAAGTTTGGGGTGCCGACTGATGGAGCGGAGATTTATGTGACGCATTATCCGTGCATTCAATGCTGCAAATCTATTATTCAAGCTGGTATCAAAACGGTTTATTATGCTGAGGATTACAAAACACATCCGTATGCGCAGGAATTATTTGAACAGGCGGGTGTAACTGTTGAACAGGTTGAACTCGATGAAATGATCGTTGATCTGAAAAACAGAGAAAAGCTTTCATTTGTAGCGGGTCTTATAGGGAAATTGGCCGATGCCGGTTTAGCGGAGGAAGAATTGAAAAAGATACATGAGCAGGCGAATACACTTTTCACGAGCTACGTGTGATGAATGCGTAATTCGCGATTGTTATTGCCTATGGCGGCAGCTTCGGCAACGGCTGGAATTACTGCCGCCGCTTATTTCCCCGCTATTTTTCTTTTCATCCTCTTTCTCCTCATCATTTTAATCAAAACGAGGCACGCTTTTCTTATTATTGTTTGTTTCTTCTCTTTTATATTGTTTTTTGTACTGTATGCAGTCACAGATTCTCAGAATGTCTCTTCCTATCGGCAGGGAACTTATCAATTCAAGGCAGTGATTGACAATATTCCTAAAATTGACGGCGACCGTATGTCTATGATGGTTGAGACACCTGATAAGGAAAAATGGGCTGCTGCGTATCGCATTCAGTCTGCTGGTGAAAAAGAACAGCTGTTATACATAGAACCAGGAATGTCATGTGAGTTGACTGGTACATTGGAAGAACCGAATCACGCAACTGTGCCGGGTGCATTTGATTATAACGAGTATCTTTATCGGCAGCATATTCATTGGAACTACTCTGTCACGTCTATCCAAAACTGCAGCGAACCTGAAAATTTCAAGTACAAGGTGCTCAGCTTGAGAAAACATATCATATCATTCACAAACAGCCTTCTGCCTCCTGATTCGGCAGGGATTGTACAGGCACTTACAGTTGGTGACAAATTTTATGTGGAAGATGAAGTGCTTACTGCGTATCAAAAGCTTGGTGTTGTCCATCTCTTGGCAATATCAGGGCTCCACGTGGGGATTTTGACAGCAGGTTTGTTTTATATCATGATACGCCTTGGTATAACAAGAGAAAAGGCGTCAATTCTGTTGCTGTTATTTCTGCCGCTCTATGTGATGTTGACCGGCGCTGCTCCTTCAGTGCTACGCGCCGCTCTCATGTCGGGTGTTTACTTAGCTGGAAGCCTTGTCAAATGGCGTGTCCACTCTGCAACTGCAATTTGCCTTTCATACATCGTCCTTCTGCTCTTCAATCCTTATCATCTCTTTGAAGCCGGTTTTCAGCTATCGTTCGCCGTCAGTTTTTCTTTAATTCTATCCTCTTCTATTTTTCAGCAGGTTAAAACCTCCTTGGGGCAGCTGACAATTGTATCACTCATCGCTCAGCTGGGCTCGCTTCCGATTCTCCTATATCATTTTCATCAGTTTTCTATCATCAGCGTACCGATGAATATGTTGATGGTACCATTTTATACCTTCTGTATTTTGCCGGGAGCTGTAGCAGGTGTTCTTCTATTAAGTCTTTCCGCTTCGTTTGGGAGATTGTTTTTCAGCTGGTTTGATTTATTGATAAGCTGGACCAATAGGCTAATCACAAACATTGCAGATGTTGATGTATTCACGATTATGATCGCACATCCTGCACCTGTTTTGCTTTTTTTATTCACGGTCACGATCCTCCTATTGCTTATGGCGATTGAAAAACGCTCCTTGTCACAGTTGATGGTAACTGGAGGCATTTGCTGCACGGTGCTGTTTCTGCTCTTTATATATCCGTGTCTTAGTTCCGAAGGAGAAGTGGATATGATAGATATTGGACAGGGTGACAGCATGTTTGTAGGTGCTCCGCATCAGCGGGGTCGTGTCTTAATTGATACCGGCGGCACTTTGTCTTACTCGTCAGAGCCTTGGCGCGAAAAACAGCATCCGTTTTCACTGGGGGAAAAGGTGCTGATTCCGTTTTTAACTGCTAAGGGAATCAAACAGCTTGACGCTTTAATTCTGACGCACGCTGACCAAGATCATATCGGAGAGGCGGAGACTCTGCTGAAGTATCATAAAGTAAAGCGCCTCGTGATTCCGAAAGGGTTCGTTTCTGAACCTAAAGATGAGAAAGTGCTGCAGACAGCCAGAGAAGAGGGAGTGACAATTGAAGAGGTGAAGCGAGGCGATGTATTGCAAATAAAGGATTTGCAGTTCCATGTACTGTCACCTGAAGCACCTGATCCGGCAAGCAAAAATAATTCCTCTCTCGTTCTGTGGATGGAGACGGGCGGTATGAGCTGGATCTTGACGGGTGATCTGGAGAAAGAAGGGGAACAGGAGGTGATGGACGTGTTTCCAAATATTAAAGCAGATGTCTTAAAGGTGGGGCACCATGGGAGCAAAGGCTCTACCGGTGAAGAATTCATCCAACAGCTTCAGCCGGAAACGGCCATTATCTCAGCTGGGAAAAACAATCGGTACCATCATCCTCATCAAGAAGTTCTGCAACTATTACAGAGACATTCTATCCGCGTGCTGCGAACAGATCAAAACGGAACGATCCAATATAGATACAAAAACAGAGGTGGAACCTTTTCTGTCTATCCTCCATATGATACATCAGATATAACAGAGACGAACTAAAAAAGACTGCCGAGAAATCAGCAGCCCGGGCAGTCGCTGTTATGAACCAACTAGGTGAATAACCGTTGCCATGACAAACAAGAAGGCGAAAAATCCGAAGGACACAACAAAACCAACAGCTGAATCTACAGCATCATTTCGTTTGCTTTGAACGTTTTTTTCAAAATCATTCAACTTTATCCCTCCTGACTGATTTAAGTATAATGGAATTGTTTTGAAAAATCTAGAAGCTAAGGTAACGTTTTCTGTTCTGGTGATTATCGCCTTTTTACAAGCTGTCCCGGGGGCTTGCGAACAGGCGTTTAATATAAATGGGGAAGCAGCAGTCAGGCTTCCTCTTTACTATTTTGCAAACTCAATTTAGGATAGAAGGGGATGATGAAAGAGAGGAAGTCGTACAACAATGGTATTTGATGTGTGGAAAAGCCTGAAAAAAGGAGATGTCCATCCGGTTTATTGCTTATACGGAAAAGAGACATATCTGCTGCAAGAAACCGTCAGCAGGATCAGACAGACGGTCGTTGATCAGGAGACAAAGGATTTCAATCTATCCGTTTTTGATCTGGAAGAGGACCCGCTGGATCAAGCGATTGCAGATGCTGAAACGTTTCCGTTTATGGGAGAGCGGCGTCTTGTCATTGTGAAAAATCCATATTTTTTAACAGGTGAAAAGAAAAAAGAAAAAATTGAGCACAACGTCAGTGCGCTTGAATCATATATACAATCACCTGCGCCTTACACAGTCTTTGTCCTGCTTGCTCCGTATGAAAAGCTTGATGAGCGGAAAAAGCTGACGAAAGCGTTAAAGAAGCACGCGTTTATGATGGAGGCGAAGGAATTAAACGCAAAGGAAACGACAGACTTTACTGTCAACCTTGCAAAAACAGAGCAGAAAACAATCGGCACGGAAGCGGCGGAGCATTTGGTTCTGCTTGTGAACGGGCATCTGTCATCGATTTTTCAGGAGATTCAAAAGCTCTGCACGTTTATTGGAGATCGTGAAGAAATTACGCTGGATGATGTGAAAATGCTTGTTGCTAGAAGCCTTGAACAAAATATTTTTGAGCTGATCAATAAAATCGTCAACCGAAAACGAACAGAGAGTCTGCAAATTTTTTATGATTTGCTTAAACAAAATGAAGAACCGATTAAAATTATGGCGCTTATTTCGAACCAGTTCCGACTGATTCTGCAGACAAAGTACTTCGCGGAACAGGGATACGGACAAAAACAAATCGCTTCTAATCTAAAAGTTCACCCATTTCGGGTAAAGCTGGCGATGGATCAAGCAAGGCTTTTTTCAGAGGAGGAGCTCCGTTCAATTATTGAACAGCTTGCCGTCATGGACTATGAGATGAAAACCGGGAAAAAGGACAAGCAGCTCCTGCTCGAACTGTTCCTTTTACAGCTGTTAAAAAGAAATGAAAAAAACGATCCCCATTATTGAGGATCGTTTTTATATTATGCAGAAAGTCCGTTCACTTTTTTCGCTAGTCTTGATTTGTATCGAGCTGCGGTATTTTTGTGTACAAGACCTGTTTTCACTGCTTTATCAATACGTTTAGCTGCTTCAGTAAGAGCAGTTTTCGCTTTGTCAGCTTCGTTGTTGGCAACAGAAGCTTCAACTTGTTTGATTGCAGTACGCATAGCAGATTTGATTGTCGCGTTATGAACGCGGCGTTCGTTGTTTGTTTTTGTACGTTTAATCGCTGATTTAATGTTTGGCATGTGTTTCACCTCCTAAGATACAACCTGTAGCACAGTGTCTTAAGGTTAAATCTTCTTCACAATAGAACAAATTGTATTCTATCAAACACACCTTTAGATTGCAATATAAATGTAAAGTATTTTTCATTGAAGGTTCTCTTTTTAGCATGATTCATTCAGCAAATGGCAACAATATAGGTACTTAATGTGAAGGAGGCCCCTGTATGAAAAAGAGTGAGCTGGATGTGAATCAGTATTTGATACGGACCGATTTGGCAGTAGAAACGAAGGAAGCAATGGCCAATCAGCAGGCTGTGCCGACAAAAGAAATTAAAGGCTTTATTGAAAAAGAGCGTGATCACGGCGGCATTAAAATCCGCACAGTTGATGTTACAAAGGAAGGCGCAGAGCTTTCGGGAAAAAAAGAAGGGCGCTATTTAACGCTTGAAGCACAGGGAATCAGGGAGAATGATTCGGAAATGCAGGAGAAGGTCTCTGCTGTCTTTGCGGAGGAATTCTCAGCTTTTCTTGAAAACCTTAATATCTCAAAAGATGCGAGCTGTTTGATCGTTGGGCTCGGCAACTGGAACGTGACACCTGACGCGCTTGGACCGATGGCAGTAGAAAATCTGTTGGTAACAAGGCACTTGTTTAAGCTTCAGCCGGAAAACGTACAGGAGGGGTACAGGCCTGTCAGTGCATTTGCACCGGGTGTAATGGGGATAACAGGAATCGAAACAAGTGACATTATTAAAGGTGTGATTGAGCAATCGAAGCCTGATTTTGTCATCGCCATTGATGCGTTGGCGGCGCGGGCAGTGGAAAGGGTAAACACAACCATTCAAATATCGGATACAGGCATTCATCCGGGATCTGGAGTGGGGAATAAACGAAAAGATTTAAGCAAAGACACGCTTGGTGTTCCGGTGATTGCTATCGGTGTTCCGACAGTAGTTGATGCCGTGACAATTGCCAGCGACACGGTGGACTACATATTAAAACATTTTGGCAGAGAAATGAAGGATAACAGGCCGTCAAGATCGCTTGTTCCGGCAGGCATGACGTTTGGGAAGAAGAAAGTGCTCACTGAAGAAGATCTTCCCGATCAAAAGCAGCGCCAATCGTTCCTAGGTATTGTCGGAACCCTTCAAGAAGATGAAAAACGGCAGCTCATTCACGAGGTGCTTTCGCCTTTAGGGCACAACTTAATGGTTACGCCGAAGGAAGTCGATTCATTTATCGACGATATGGCAAATGTTTTAGCGAACGGATTAAACACAGCGCTTCATGAAAAAGTGTCACAAGAAAACAAAGGCTCCTACAATCACTAAACAGTTCTACTTCCTCTAGCTTGTTCATAGAGTAATTACTAGACAAGCGCTGGAGGGATTCAATGAGAAATAAACGCAGAAACAGACAAATTGTTGTTGCGGTAAATGGCGGGAAAGCGGTAAAAGCCATCTTTCTATTTATCGTAAGCCTTATCGTGATTTTTGTTCTATCCGGTGTGCTGACGTCTCTCCGGCCGGAACTTAGGCCGTCGTCTGACTCTTTTTATGGGATTGCTGAAGAATTGCCGGGTGACGTGTTTGCACACTTGCTGCGGATGGAAAACCATTATTTCGCTTCTGACCTCTCTCAAACAGACAGCTCATTTCATCTTTCTCGTCTTTCTTTAAAGCTGGCGACGAGCATTAACCTCGAAGATCCGCGGAGCTTTCTCGGTCGGGAGCTGCCGGGGTTTGCACAATTTGATACCGAGATTTTGTTAGCTGGACAAGGGACGGATTATACGAATATGCCTGCGGAATCGCCGCCGCCGTCTAAGGTGATGGAGGAAGAAAGAGAAGCGAATTTGGCAGAGATTGAAAAACAGCAAACGCAATCAGATAATGCGCAAAAAGATCCGCCCAAACAAACAACAGGTGATAAAAAGGTCGTGTTTATCTATCACACGCACAATACGGAATCATATCTCCCTCTATTAAAAGGCGAGACCGATCCTGACATGGCGCGCCATTCTAAAGCCAACGTCACGCTTGTAGGAGATATGTTCGGACAAGCGCTTGAATCCCAGGGAATCGGAGCCACAGTGAATAAAACCGATATACAGTCAAAATTGAATAAAAAAGGCTTAAACTATGCCAGGTCCTACGATGAATCAAGGCCGGTCGTGAAAGACGCCCTCGCTTCAAACAAAAATCTGCAATATATCATTGACATCCACAGAGACTCACGGCGCAAAAAAGACACAACCGCAACGATTAAAGGAAAAAGCTATGCCAGGGTAGCCTTTGTCGTCGGGAAAAAAAGCAAAAACTTCGAAGAAAACTATAAAATTGCGAGTGAGCTTCATAAACTGATGGAGAAAAAATACCCCGGACTTAGCACAGGTGTCTTTTCCAAAGGCTCGCCAGGCGATAATGGTGTTTACAATCAGGATTTAACCGATAGAGCGCTTTTGCTCGAGTTTGGCGGGGTAGATAATAATCTCGAAGAGCTGCAGCGTGCGGCTAACGCGGCCGCGGACGTATTCAGCGAAATGTACTGGGATGCTGAAAAGGTCAACGCAGCGAGCGGGGAGACGAAAAAACAATAAGAAATAGGTGGTTGATTTGATTGCATATTTTGGAAAATGCTTACTGCTTGTCACGATCATGTTTTTAGGCGTGCTGTTCGGCATGCAGCAGGCAAACAACGGGATGCTGAGTATGAAAGGCTATCATGATCCTTCACTGAAGGGGGCGTTTACGCTCACCGACGGAAAAGATAATGAAAAAGAAGCCTCAATCCTAGGAGAAACAGTCACGGCAAAAGATTTAGAAGAAAAACAAAAAGAGCTGGAAAAGGTGGAGACCTTCAATATGTTTTCGAAAGCCGGAAAAGCGCTTTCAGACACCGTAACCAATACTGCCCAGTCAATGTATGAATGGATACGGGATATGAATCAATAAGTACGTGAAAGAGAAAAGCAGCCCAGATATGACAGGGAACTTTTCTCTTTCTTGTTTTACATTGAATCTTTACAATCCTATTGATATAATCTAAGCTAGTGTATTTTGCGTTTAATAGTAGGAGTGATAGATTGTGACAGATAAAGAAAAGCGTTTAGAGAGGCAATCGAGAATACGGAATTTCTCTATCATTGCCCATATTGACCACGGAAAATCGACCTTAGCGGATCGTATTTTAGAAAAAACGTCGGCAATCACTCAACGAGAAATGAAAGAACAATTGCTCGATTCTATGGATCTTGAACGTGAGCGGGGCATAACCATTAAATTAAACTCTGTTCAGCTTAAATATAAAGCAAAAGACGGAGAAGAATATATCTTTCATCTAATCGATACGCCGGGACACGTCGACTTCACGTATGAAGTATCCCGAAGCCTTGCTGCCTGCGAGGGAGCGATTCTTGTCGTGGATGCAGCCCAGGGGATTGAAGCGCAGACGCTCGCCAATGTCTACTTAGCGCTTGACAACGATCTTGAAATCCTTCCGGTCATCAATAAAATCGACCTTCCGAGCGCCGAGCCTGAACGTGTGCGCCAAGAGGTAGAAGACGTTATCGGCCTTGACGCATCAGAAGCCGTGCTTGCCTCAGCAAAAGCTGGTATCGGGATTGAGGAGATTTTAGAACAAATCGTAGAAAAGGTGCCAGCTCCGACCGGAGATCCGGAGGCGCCGCTCAAAGCGCTGATCTTCGACTCGCTTTATGACGCCTACCGCGGTGTCGTGGCTTATATCAGAGTCGTTGAAGGAACGGTAAAGCCGGGACAAAAAATCAAAATGATGGCAACCGGCAAAGAATTCGAAGTAACAGAGGTGGGCGTGTTCACGCCGAAAGCAACTCCGACAAATGAACTGACGGTCGGTGATGTAGGCTTCCTGACTGCCTCAATCAAAAATGTCGGTGACACACGTGTCGGTGATACAATAACGAGTGCTGCCAATCCTGCAGAAGAAGCGCTGCCGGGATACCGCAAGCTAAACCCGATGGTGTACTGTGGTTTGTATCCGATTGATACAGCGAAGTATAATGATTTAAGGGAAGCTCTTGAAAAGCTTGAGCTGAATGATTCCTCCCTTCAATATGAAGCGGAAACTTCGCAAGCGCTTGGATTCGGTTCCGCTGCGGATTTTTAGGCATGCTTCACATGGAGATCATTCAGGAGCGAATTGAGCGTGAGTTCAACATCGACCTGATTACGACAGCGCCAAGCGTTATCTATGACGTGTATATGACAGACGGCGAAAAGGTCGTTGTCGACAACCCGTCCAACATGCCGGATCCTCAAAAGATCGAACGGGTTGAGGAGCCATACGTAAAAGCGACGATGATGGTGCCGAATGACTATGTCGGCGCTGTAATGGAGCTTTGCCAAGGTAAACGCGGCAATTTCATTGATATGCAGTATTTAGACGCAAACCGAGTCAGCATCATTTATGATATGCCATTAGCGGAAATCGTATATGAGTTTTTTGACCAGCTGAAATCAAGCACTAAAGGCTATGCGTCCTTTGATTATGAGCTGATCGGCTACAAACCGTCCAAGCTTGTGAAAATGGACATTATGCTGAATGGTGAAAAAATCGATGCCCTTTCCTTTATCGTGCATCGTGATTACGCATATGAACGCGGAAAAGTGATCGTTGAAAAACTGAAAGAACTCATTCCGCGCCAGCAGTTTGAAGTTCCGGTACAAGCCGCAATCGGCCAGAAAATCGTGGCCCGCTCCACCATAAAAGCAATGCGTAAAAACGTATTGGCTAAATGTTACGGGGGGGACATCTCACGTAAACGGAAACTTCTTGAAAAACAAAAAGAAGGAAAACGCCGTATGAAGCAGGTCGGCTCAGTTGAAGTGCCGCAAGAAGCATTTATGGCAGTTCTGAAAATGGACGACAGTCCGAAAAAACAATAGAAGCCGCCGCAGTCTTGTACTGCGGCTTCTTTCTGTAAAGAAGGTGAATCCGTTGAAATCAGCTTATATCCATATCCCATTTTGTGAGCATATTTGCCACTACTGCGATTTCAATAAATATTTTATTCAAAGTCAGCCAGTCGACGAGTATTTAAACGCACTCGAACAGGAAATGATAAATACAATAGCAAAAACTGGGCAGCCTGATCTCAAAACAATCTTTATTGGAGGAGGCACGCCGACCTCCCTGTCTGAGGAACAGCTTAAAAAGCTGATGGACATGATCAACCGTGTGCTGAAGCCCTCAAGCGACTTATCGGAATTTGCGGTTGAAGCGAATCCGGACGACTTGTCCGCAGAGAAATTAAAAATATTAAAAGAAGCAGGCGTAAATCGCCTCAGCTTTGGTGTACAAACGTTTGAAGACGATCTGTTAGAAAAAATCGGCCGAGTGCACAAGCAAAAAGATGTATTCACCTCTTTTGAAAGAGCGCGGGAAATTGGTTTTGAGAATATCAGTCTTGATCTCATGTTCGGGCTTCCGGGGCAAACCCTCAAGCATCTGGAACATTCCATCAACACTGCTTTATCACTGGATGCCGAGCATTATTCCGTTTACTCCCTTATTGTAGAACCGAAAACGGTATTTTATAATTTGATGCAAAAAGGGCGGCTTCATCTTCCGCCGCAGGAGCAGGAAGCTGAAATGTATGAAATGGTGATGAGCCAGATGGAAGCTCACGGCATTCATCAATATGAAATCAGCAACTTTGCTAAGGCAGGCATGGAATCTAAGCACAATCTAACGTATTGGAGCAACGAACAATATTTCGGTTTCGGAGCCGGCGCTCACGGATATATCGGCGGCACACGAACAGTGAATGTCGGACCTGTTAAGCATTACATTGACCTGATAGCTGAAAAGGGTTTTCCGTACAGAGATACACATGAAGTGACAACAGAGGAACAGATTGAAGAAGAAATGTTTTTAGGTTTGAGAAAAACAGCCGGTGTCAGCAAAAAACGATTCGCAGAAAAATACGGCCGTTCCCTGGATGGACTTTTCCCAAGCGTATTAAAAGACCTCACTGAAAAAGGGCTGATTCACAATTCGGAGTCTGCCGTTTATTTGACTCATCAAGGGAAATTATTAGGCAATGAAGTTTTTGGCGCTTTTTTGGGTGAGTTATAATTGACATTTTTCTTGTGGTTTGATACTTTTGTTATAGAATTAGCACTCGCTTATTGAGAGTGCTAACAGAGGTGATGATGATGTTAACAAATCGTCAGCTGCTGATCCTTCAGGTTATAATCAACGATTTTATTAAATCGGCACAGCCGGTGGGATCAAGAACTCTTTCGAAAAAAGATGAAATCACATTTAGCTCTGCAACAATAAGAAACGAGATGGCTGACTTGGAGGAATTGGGCTTTATTGAAAAAACCCATTCATCCTCAGGACGTGTTCCGTCAGAAAAAGGGTATCGGTACTATGTTGACCATTTGCTGTCACCCGTCAAACTGACGAAAAGCGACCTGGACCAAATCCACTCGATCTTCAAAGAGAAAATTTTCGAGCTGGAGAAGACAGTTCAAAAATCAGCGCAAATTTTGTCCGATCTGACGAATTACACATCCATCGTACTCGGGCCGAAGCTGAGTGAGAATTACCTTAAACAGATTCAAATCATTCCGATTCAGCCTGATATGGCGGTAGCGATTCTCGTTACCAATACGGGGCATGTGGAAAACAAAACGATTAACTTTCCGACCAAAATGGATCTGTCTGATATTGAAAAACTGGTAAATATACTGAACGACCGTTTAAGCGGCGTTCCAATGGATGAACTGAATGAGCGCATATTTAAGGAAGTTGTCATGTACCTAAGACAGCACATTAAAAACTATGACAATATACTCGACGCGCTTCGTTCAACCTTTCATTCCACAAATCATGTTGAAAAGTTGTTTTTTGGCGGGAAAATCAATATGCTGAACCAGCCTGAGTTCCATGATATCACCCGAGTTCGGTCACTGCTTTCATTAATTGAGAAAGAACAGGATGTTTTAAAGCTGGTTCAATCCCCGCACACGGGAATTTCGATTAAAATCGGAAAAGAAAACGACTATGAAGAGATGGAAAATTGCAGTCTGATTACGGCTTCTTATTCCGTAGACCAGAAGCAGATCGGCTCAATTGCGATTATCGGCCCGACCCGCATGAATTATTCCAGGGTTGTCAGCCTGCTTCAGCATGTGACTTCGGACTTGTCAAAAGCATTAACAAGTCTGTATGATGAATAAGGGAATTTTGGCAAATTTTATCGAAGGGCAGCACCTGTCCTTCTCCTTACACTTTGAGGGAGGTGAACACAATGTCAGAAGAAAAACAAACCGTTGAACAAAACGAAACAGAAGAGCAAGAAATCATTGAAGAACAAGCTGCCGCTGATGAACAGCAGGAAGAAACAAATGAAAGCGAACTTCTTCAAAACCAAATTAACGAATTGCAAGGTTTGCTTGAGGAAAAAGAAAACAAACTTTTGCGTGTTCAAGCAGACTTTGAAAACTATAAACGACGCAGCCGTTTAGAGATGGAAGCGTCCCAAAAATACCGTTCTCAAAATATCGTGACTGATTTGCTGCCGGCTCTTGACAGCTTTGAACGAGCGCTTCAGGTTGAAGCCGACAATGAACAGACGAAAAGTTTGCTCCAGGGAATGGAAATGGTCCACCGTCAGCTCGTAGAAGCCTTGAAAAAAGAAGGCGTCGAAGCCATCGAAGCTGTAGGGCAGGAATTTGATCCTAATCTGCACCAAGCTGTTATGCAGGCTGAAGACGAAAACTACGGCTCCAACATTGTTGTTGAGGAAATGCAAAAAGGCTATAAGCTGAAGGATCGCGTCATTCGCCCTTCCATGGTCAAAGTGAATCAATAATTACATAGCAGGAGGTTATTCAAGTGAGTAAAGTTATCGGAATCGACTTAGGAACAACAAACTCATGTGTGGCAGTGCTTGAAGGCGGCGAGCCTAAAGTGATTGCTAACGCTGAAGGAAACCGCACAACGCCATCAGTTGTTGCGTTTAAAAATGGCGAACGTCAAGTAGGGGAAGTGGCTAAACGCCAATCTATCACAAACCCTAACACTATCATGTCTGTTAAACGCCATATGGGTACTGACTATAAAGTGGAAATTGAAGGAAAAGATTACACTCCTCAAGAAGTGTCTGCTATCATCCTTCAGCACCTTAAATCATACGCTGAAAGCTACCTTGGCGAAACAGTATCAAAAGCAGTTATCACAGTTCCTGCATACTTTAACGATGCTGAGCGTCAAGCAACAAAAGACGCTGGTAAAATTGCAGGTCTTGAAGTAGAACGTATCATCAACGAGCCGACTGCAGCAGCGCTTGCATACGGACTTGATAAAACAGATGAAGATCAAACGATCCTAGTATACGACCTTGGCGGCGGTACATTCGACGTTTCCATCCTTGAGCTTGGCGACGGTGTATTCGAAGTTCGTTCAACTGCCGGCGACAACCGTCTGGGCGGGGACGATTTTGACCAAGTTATCATCGATCATCTTGTGTCTGAATTCAAAAAAGAAAACGGCATTGATTTGTCAAAAGACAAAATGGCGCTTCAGCGTTTGAAAGACGCAGCTGAAAAAGCGAAAAAAGATCTTTCCGGCGTATCTTCTACGCAAATTTCTTTACCGTTTATCACAGCTGGAGAAGCAGGACCGCTTCACCTTGAACTTACATTAACTCGCGCTAAATTCGAAGAGCTTTCTTCTCATTTAGTAGAGCGCACAATGGGTCCTGTCCGTCAAGCGCTTCAAGATGCAGGACTTTCTGCAAGCGAAATCGACAAAGTCATCCTTGTCGGCGGATCAACTCGTATCCCTGCCGTACAAGAAGCAATCAAAAAAGAAACTGGAAAAGAAGCGCATAAAGGCGTAAACCCGGATGAAGTTGTAGCGCTTGGTGCTGCGATTCAGGGCGGCGTTATCACAGGTGACGTAAAAGACGTTGTTCTTCTTGACGTTACACCGCTTTCTCTCGGTATCGAAACAATGGGCGGCGTGTTTACAAAACTGATCGACCGCAACACGACGATCCCGACAAGCAAATCTCAAGTGTTCTCAACTGCTGCTGATAACCAAACAGCTGTTGATATCCATGTTCTTCAAGGTGAGCGCCCAATGTCTGCCGACAACAAAACACTCGGCCGCTTCCAGCTTACTGATATCCCGCCAGCACCGCGCGGCGTGCCTCAAATCGAAGTTTCTTTCGATATTGACAAAAACGGTATCGTAAACGTAAGAGCAAAAGACTTAGGCACAGGAAAAGAACAAAACATTACAATCAAATCTTCTTCAGGTCTTTCAGATGAAGAGATCGAACGCATGGTAAAAGAAGCGGAAGAAAATGCTGACGCTGATGCGAAGAAAAAAGAAGAAATCGAAGTCCGCAACGAAGCAGATCAGCTTGTTTTCCAAACTGAGAAAACATTAAAAGATCTTGAAGGCAAAGTGGACGAAGAACAAGTGAAAAAAGCCAACGATGCCAAAGACGCTTTAAAAGCAGCGATTGAGAAAAACGAATTTGAAGAGATCAAAGCGAAAAAAGATGAGCTTCAAACAATCGTTCAAGAGCTTTCTATGAAGCTTTATGAAGAAGCTGCTAAAGCACAGCAAGCTCAAGGCGGAGCAAACGCTGAAGGCAAAGCGGATGACAACGTTGTCGACGCTGAATACGAAGAAGTAAACGACGACCAAAACAAAAAATAAGTTCTTTTTAGGGTCAGTCCCGCTTCAGGAGCTGACCGAAAAGAACACATTTCATAATCTGATTCAATGATTAGAAAGTCAAAGTCAGGCATCTCTTGGCTTTGACTTTTTTTCTTGCCCGGGATAAAAGGAATTGAAAAATCATAATTCAAAATGATACAATCTAATTTATGTGAGAAATTCGGGAGAGTGAAGCGAGATGAGTAAGCGTGATTACTATGAAGTGCTGGGAGTAAGTAAGAGCGCTTCAAAGGATGAAATTAAAAAAGCTTATCGGAAGCTGTCAAAAAAATATCATCCTGATATTAACAAAGAAGCCGGATCAGATGAAAAATTTAAAGAGGTAAAAGAAGCGTACGAAACGCTGTCAGATGACCAAAAACGAGCGCATTACGATCAATTTGGTCACACTGATCCTAACCAAGGCTTCGGCGGCGGAGGTTTTGGCGGCGGCGATTTCGGCGGTTTTGGTTTCGATGATATTTTCTCAAGTATTTTCGGCGGAGGTACTAGACGAAGAGATCCAAATGCTCCGCGCCAGGGTGCTGATTTACAGTATACGATGACCCTGTCGTTTGAGGATGCGGCTTTCGGTAAAGAAACAACCATCGAAATTCCCCGCGAGGAAACGTGCGAAACATGTAAAGGCTCAGGCGCGAAACCTGGAACAAATCCAGAAACATGCTCCCACTGCGGAGGCTCCGGCCAGTTAAACGTGGAGCAAAATACACCGTTTGGAAAAGTCGTTAACAGACGGGTCTGCCACCACTGTGAAGGTACAGGCAAAATCATTAAAAACAAATGTGCGGACTGCGGCGGCAAAGGAAAAATCAAAAAACGCAAGAAAATCAACGTGACAATTCCAGCCGGTGTAGATGACGGGCAGCAGCTTCGTCTCTCGGGACAGGGTGAACCAGGAATAAACGGCGGCCCTGCCGGGGATTTATTTGTCGTGTTCCATGTACGCGCACACGAGTTCTTCGAGCGTGACGGCGATGATATTTACTGTGAAATGCCGTTAACGTTTGCTCAGGCTGCTCTTGGAGATGAGGTAGAAGTGCCGACGCTGCATGGAAAAGTGAAATTGAAAATTCCGGCCGGTACACAAACAGGGACGAAATTCAGATTAAGAGGCAAAGGCGTTCAAAATGTCAGAGGCTATGGACAGGGTGACCAGCATATCGTCGTCCGCGTCGTTACGCCGACAAATCTGACTGATAAACAAAAAGACATTATCCGCGAATTTGCCGAAGTCAGCGGAAACCTGCCTGACGAACAGGAAATGAGTTTCTTTGACAAGGTAAAACGCGCGTTTAAAGGCGATTAATTATTGGATGAGGAGTTGGTAGTTTTGAAATGGTCCGAATTAAGCATTCACACAACACATGAAGCGGTCGAACCTATCTCAAATATATTGCATGAAGCTGGTGCAAGTGGGGTTGTGATAGAGGACCCGCTTGATTTAATTAAAGAACGTGAGAATGTGTACGGGGAAATCTACCAGCTCGACCCCAATGATTACCCAGATGAGGGTGTCATTGTCAAAGCATATCTGCCGGTTAACAGTTTTCTGGGCGAAACTGTAGACGGCATTAAAGAAACGATTAACAATCTCCTTCTTTACAATATTGATTTGGGCAGAAACCACATCACTATTTCTGAAGTAAATGAAGAAGAGTGGGCGACTGCCTGGAAAAAGTATTATCATCCTGTGAAAATTTCTGAAAAGTTTACAATTGTGCCGACGTGGGAGGAATATACGCCGGTCCATACTGATGAACTGATTATTGAAATGGACCCGGGAATGGCTTTCGGCACAGGGACACATCCGACAACCGTACTCTGCATTCAGGCGCTTGAACGCTTTGTGCAAAAGGGTGATAAAGTGATTGATGTCGGCACTGGTTCGGGAATTTTAAGTATTGCGGCTGCAATGCTTGAGGCTGAATCGGTTCATGCCTACGATCTTGATCCCGTGGCTGTAGAAAGTGCACGCCTTAATCTCAAGCTGAACAAAGTCAGCGATATTGCTCAAGTGAAGCAAAACAATTTGTTAGACGGGATTGAAGGGGAACATGATGTGATTGTGGCCAACATTTTGGCTGAAGTCATTCTTCGCTTTACTTCACAAGCGTACAGCCTGTTAAAAGAAGGCGGCCACTTTATTACGTCAGGAATCATCGGTCATAAAAAACAAGAAGTAAAAGAAGCACTGGAACAAGCTGGCTTTACCATTGTAGAAATCCTTTCAATGGAAGATTGGGTCAGCATTATTGCGAAAAAATAACAGTTAGTAGGTGTCACAGCGTATGCAACGATATTTTATCGAGCTCACGAAGCAGCAAATAGAGGAAGCGCCGGCTTTTTCGATTACAGGCGAAGATGTTCATCATATTGTGAACGTGATGAGAATGAATGAGGGAGATCAGATTATCTGCTGCTCTCAAGACGGCTTCGAGGCAAAATGTGAACTTCAATCTGTTTCCAAAGATAAAGTGTCCTGCCTTGTGATAGAATGGACGAATGAAAACAGAGAGCTTCCGATAAAGGTCTATATTGCGAGCGGCCTTCCGAAAGGAGATAAGCTTGAATGGATTATCCAAAAGGGGACTGAGCTCGGAGCTCATGCCTTTATTCCTTTCCAAGCCGCGCGTTCTGTTGTCAAGCTGGATGACAAAAAGGCAAAGAAAAAGCGGGAAAGATGGACGAAAATTGCAAAGGAAGCGGCTGAGCAATCGTACCGTAACGAAGTGCCGCGAGTGATGGATGTCCATTCTTTTCAGCAGCTTCTTCAAAGGATGCAGGATTTCGATAAATGTGTCGTTGCATACGAGGAGTCATCGAAGCAAGGGGAAATAAGCGCATTCAGCGCGATTGTAAGCAGCCTTCCGAAAGGATCATCTCTATTGATCGTATTTGGTCCCGAAGGCGGTTTAACAGAAGCGGAGGTTGAACGGCTCACAGAGCAAGACGGTGTGACGTGCGGCCTTGGACCGAGAATTTTAAGGACAGAAACCGCTCCGCTATACGCGTTAAGCGCGATTTCTTATCAAACAGAGTTATTAAGAGGTGATCAGTAATGGCAACTGTTGCTTTCCATACGCTTGGCTGTAAAGTCAACCATTATGAAACAGAAGCAATCTGGCAGCTTTTCAAAGAAGCGGGCTATGAAAGAAGAGATTTTGAACAAACAGCTGATGTATATGTCATTAATACATGTACGGTTACAAATACGGGAGATAAAAAAAGCCGCCAAGTGATCAGACGCGCCATTCGTCAAAATCCTGACGGTGTCATCTGTGTCACAGGCTGCTACGCGCAAACCTCACCTGCTGAGATTATGGCGATCCCCGGTGTCGACATTGTAGTCGGAACACAGGACCGTGAAAAAATGCTTGGCTACATTGACCAATACCGAGAAGAACGCCAGCCGATTAATGGCGTCAGCAACATCATGAAAGCAAGAGTATATGAAGAGCTTGATGTGCCTGCTTTCACGGACCGGACAAGAGCGTCATTGAAAATACAGGAGGGCTGCAATAATTTCTGCACATTCTGTATCATTCCGTGGGCGAGAGGCCTGCTCCGCTCCCGCGATCCTGAAGAAGTCATTAAACAAGCGCAGCAGCTTGTCGATGCCGGATATAAGGAAATTGTTCTTACGGGTATTCATACAGGCGGCTACGGCGAAGATATGAAAGATTACAACTTCGCGAAGCTTTTGAGCGAATTAGACACCCGTGTGGAAGGCGTGAAACGGATCAGAATTTCTTCAATCGAAGCCAGCCAAATCACTGACGAAGTGATCGAGGTCTTAGACCGCTCAGATAAGATAGTGAATCATCTGCATATTCCTATCCAATCCGGATCAAACACAGTGCTTAAACGGATGAGACGCAAATATACAATGGAATTCTTTGCAGACCGTTTAAATAAATTGAAAAAAGCACTGCCAGGCTTAGCTGTTACTTCTGATGTCATCGTCGGGTTCCCTGGAGAAACAGAAGAAGAATTTATGGAAACCTATAACTTTATTAAAGAACATAAATTCTCTGAACTGCATGTTTTCCCTTACAGTAAACGTACAGGAACACCAGCTGCGCGAATGGAAGACCAAGTGGATGAAAACGTGAAAAACGAACGTGTGCACCGCCTGATTGCTCTTTCTGACCAGCTTGCAAAAGAATACGCTTCTCAGTATGAAAATGAAGTGCTTGAGATTATCCCTGAGGAAGCGTTTAAGGAAACAGAAGAAGAAAATATGTTTGTCGGTTACACAGACAATTATATGAAGGTTGTTTTCAAAGGTACGGAAGATATGATCGGCAAAATCGTAAAAGTCAAAATCCTAAAAGCAGGTTATCCTTACAACGAAGGACAGTTTGTCCGTGTGGTTGAGGATGAAATAACTGAACACATGCGTTTGTCTTCTTAACCTAAAAAATCGGTGCATTAAAATGTACCGGTTTTTTTATTTAGCCGGGATAAGAAAGTGAATCAATCGGTAAAACAAGTTTGTAAGCGGAAGGAATAAAAGAGCTGTTACTACATTAAATAAAAGACTGAAATGAGCAATCCTTTGGGCAGGATCGGGTGATAACTGCTCTACAAAGCCGGTCGCTGCGGTCAGAAAAGGCAATACTAGAGCCACCCCTAGCACGTTAAATACCACATGGGCATACGCTGTCTGTTTCGCCGCATATCCGCCGGATACAGCAGCCATGACAGCTGTAATGCATGTCCCGATATTGGATCCGAGTACGACGCTCATCGCCTGTGTCAGTCCGATAATCCCTTCATTCATAAAACTCATCAAAATGCCGATACAGACAGAACTGGAGTGAATGATGGCAGTTAACACCATCCCGATGAGCAAAGCGGACCAGTTTGAATCGTTAACATGGTATAGAACGTCGGCTCCCGTTTTCAGCTTCGTCAGCGGCCCGGCAAGGTGGCTGAATCCGCTGATGCAAAAGAAGATGATGCCCAGTCCAAGGAAGCTTGTTCCCAGCTGTTTCAAAGGATACCTGCCAGTCAGAAAAAACAATAAACCTCCTATTAAAAGAACCCAAATCAAAATATCCATTTTGATAGCAATAAATTCAGTTGTAAAAGTAGAGCCAACATTCGTCCCCAGAATCATCGGTATTGTACGCTTAAAAGAAAGAACGCCCGCACTTACAAAGCCGATGACAATGACCATAAAAGCTGAACTGCTCTGAAGTATCCCCGTAAATACAATACTGATAAGAAACGCTTTTAACGGATGGTCCGTAAATAAAAGCAAACGTTCTTCAATTTTTGAGTACGCCATTGAAATTAAGCCCTTTCGAAGCATGTTCATGCCTGCGAGAAAGAATAATATAAGAGCAGTAAAGCTAATCAGAATTAACATCCTATTCACCAACCCCTTTCTATCATTATATAGACAGGCAGTCGCACTCATGACGGAAAAGTGAACTCACTTAGTTGACCTGACTGATGGCTTATATTATAATGTCAAAGTACATGTTTATATGTGTAACTTAAAGGTAGTCGATTGGTGTATTCGGAGGGAGGGAAAGAGAATGTCAAAAACGGTCGTTAGAAAAAACGAATCGCTTGAAGATGCTCTTCGTCGCTTCAAACGCAGTGTATCAAAGACAGGTACTTTGCAAGAAGCAAGAAAGCGTGAATTTTATGAAAAACCTAGCGTAAAGCGCAAGAAAAAGTCTGAAGCTGCTAGAAAACGCAAATTCTAAAAGAGGGTGGATTTATGAGTCTTCTTGAGCGTCTCAACCAGGATATGAAGCTGTATATGAAAAACCGTGAGAAAGACAAACTGACTGTCGTTCGAATGGTTAAGGCTTCACTTCAAAATGAAGCAATTAAGCTTAAGAAAGACAGTTTGACCGAGGATGAGGAACTCACTGTCCTTTCTCGTGAACTTAAGCAACGTAAAGACTCCCTCCAGGAATTTTCAAACGCTAATCGTTTAGATTTAGTAGATAAAGTTCAAAAAGAGCTGGACATTTTAGAAGTTTATTTACCTGAGCAGCTGTCAGAAGAAGAGCTGCGTACAATCGTAAATGAAACCATCGCGGAGGTCGGTGCGAGCTCAAAAGCGGACATGGGCAAAGTGATGGGGGCAATTATGCCTAAAGTAAAAGGTAAAGCTGACGGAAGTTTAATTAATAAGCTTGTGAGCAGTCAACTGTCTTAAATGGCAAAGAAAAGGACATCTTTCTAAGAGAGATGTCTTTTTTTATACATAAAAAAATGAAACCTTTGATACATTTGTTACGTATGAAGAGAAGGCACTTATTATAAAAGGAAGGAGGGATACACCGCCCTTGCTTCAAATCAAAGGATTCCGTGCTGCTCTTTTGAGTATATTTTTGCTTTCTTTATTAGGCGTACAACTGAACGCAAAAGCAGAAAAACAAACTGTTTATGTGATTCCGGTTGAAAAAAATGTCGAACAGGGTCTCGCCTCGTTTTTGTCCCGTTCGTTACAAGACGCAAAGGATGCACATGCAGACCATATTATTCTTGATATCAATACCCCGGGGGGATTGGTCAAATCTGCTATTGATATGGCCGATTTGATAACCGAAAGCGAGATCCCCGTAACTGCATATGTCAACAAACGCGCGTTGTCTGCTGGTGCATATATTGCACTGCAAGCAGATCACATTTATATGGCGCCTGGCGGAAAAATGGGAGCCGCCGCGATTGTTGATGGCCAAGGCAATGCCGCTGACCAAAAAGCTCAATCACTTTGGCTGGCAGAGATGGAAGATGCCGCAGTGAAAAATAACCGCGATCCAAAATATGCGCTCGCAATGGCTGACCCAGATATAGATGCCAAGGAAGTCGGCGCGCCTAAGGGAGATCTGCTGACACTTAACGCAGACAAGGCAATTGAGATAGGGTATTCAGAAGGCACTGCTGACAATTTGTCCACGCTCGTAAAGAAGCTTGGGTTCGAAAAGGCGCAGATCAGCTACGCAAAGGAGAGCTTTGCGGAAAAGTCAGCAAGGTGGCTGACGAATCCGGTCATTGTCCCTATTCTGCTGACAATCGCTTTTTTAGGTCTGACGGTGGAGCTTTTTTCACCGGGTGTCGGCCTCCCTGGAACGGCTGGACTTATTGCGTTATTGCTGTTCTTTTACGGGCATCTTGCAGCCGGCCTTGCCGGGTATGAGACGGTTCTCCTCTTTATAGCAGGGGTGATCCTCATCCTGCTTGAGATTTTTCTTCCCGGAGGAATCATTGGATTACTGGGCTTGGGAGCGATTATTGCGAGCCTGTTTTTAGCCGCGGGGAGCTTCACTGTCATGGCGGTTTCTCTCTTAATCGCCTCAGCTGTTTCGATTACAGCTTTTATTTTACTGACAAGGGTGTTGGGAAAGCGTATGAAATTCTTTAAGAAATTGATATTAAATGATTCTACAAACACGGAGAGCGGCTACGTTTCAAATCAAACGCGCACGGACTTAATGGGAAAAGTGGGTATAACCTTTACACCGCTGCGTCCTTCCGGTACCGTCATTATTGATGATGAACGTCTTGACGTCGTTTCAGAGGGATCGTTTACAGAAAAAGATAAGAAAGTAAAAGTGATTAAAGTAGAAGGCTCCCGCATTGTCGTGCGAGAAATTTAAACAGAAACGAGGAGAATAGATATGGATCCATCAACACTTATGATTCTGGCTATTATCGTAGTAGGGATCATTGTTTTAGCTGTATTTTTTACATTTGTGCCTGTGATGCTTTGGATTTCAGCGTTAGCAGCCGGAGTTAGAATCAGCATTTTCACTCTTGTAGGGATGAGGCTTCGCCGCGTCATTCCGAATCGGGTTGTTAACCCGCTGATTAAAGCGCATAAAGCCGGACTCGACGTTGGAACAAACCAGCTTGAAAGCCACTATCTTGCCGGAGGAAACGTTGACAGAGTTGTCAATGCTCTGATCGCTGCTCAGCGAGCCAACATTGAACTCACATTCGAACGCTGTGCTGCTATTGATCTTGCCGGCCGTGACGTATTGGAAGCCGTGCAGATGAGTGTTAACCCTAAGGTGATTGAAACACCATTTATTGCCGGTGTTGCCATGGACGGGATTGAAATGAAAGCGAAAGCGAGAATCACAGTAAGAGCGAATATCGAACGCCTCGTCGGGGGAGCAGGGGAAGAAACCATTGTAGCCCGTGTCGGCGAAGGGATTGTCTCTACAATCGGTTCATCAGATAATCATAAAAAAGTGCTTGAAAACCCTGATATGATTTCTCAGACAGTCCTTGGAAAAGGATTGGATTCAGGAACTGCGTTTGAAATTCTCTCCATTGATATTGCAGATGTAGATATCGGCAAAAACATCGGTGCAATTTTACAAACCGATCAGGCCGAGGCTGATAAAAACATCGCGCAGGCAAAAGCGGAAGAACGACGTGCGATGGCTGTCGCTCAAGAACAGGAAATGCGCGCCCGCGTAGAAGAAATGCGCGCGAAAGTGGTAGAAGCCGAAGCGGAAGTGCCGCTTGCGATGGCAGAAGCTTTACGTGAAGGGAATATTGGCGTCATGGACTACATGAATATCAAAAACATCGATGCTGACACAGAAATGCGTGATTCATTCGGCAAACTGACGAAAGATTCGTCTGATGAAGACCGCAAATCATAATCTCTCTAAGAAGGGAGAACGCTGATGGAAGATATACTGACCAATCCGCTTATTATTGCAGCGATTATCGGAATCATTTCTGCGATTTTCGGCAAAAAGAACAAAGAAGAAAAGCAAAACAGCCAAAAAAGAAAAAAACCTCAACACGTGCAATCTGCTTCTCCTCAAAAGAAGCAGTCAAAAGAAGACGCCCCTGCACCTATCCCTAACCGTATGGAACAGGCAAGACGGGAAGCGGAAGAAAGACGCAGGGAAACAGCAAGAAACTTGAAAGGGCTGGAACGAGATCTTGCTGCTGCCAAACAAAAAACAGTATACACAAAACAAAAAATGCTTCAGGTGAATAAAGACACTGTCGTACAGGGGATCGTTCTAGGAGAGGTGTTCGGACCTCCACGGGCGAAAAAACCTCACCGTACGATGCGCCCAGCCCGTAAAAATTAAAGTGTTAGAACCTCCTTTCAAATCATACATATGAGATGAAAGGGGGTTCTTTTTGTATGGGGCAAAGAAAGAATCGTATGAAAGCTTGGCTGACAAGAGCATTGGAAATTCCCCCGGACGTTATGATGGATCTGCCGAGGATTACAATGGTTGGCAGACTTCATATCTACATAGAAAACCACAGAGGTCTTTTGCTTTTCAGTGAGAATGAAGTGAGGCTGATGCTGAAGCAGGGCCAGTGCATCATATCTGGTAAAAATTTTGTCATCAAGGCGATTCTTCCGGAAGAGATACTTTTGGAGGGTACGATTGATGTCGTTCGATATGTTGAGTCATAAAGCCGAGGGGGAAATGTTGTGAAAAATAAATGGCTGTCTTTTTTTTCGGGTAAGGTCCAGCTTGAATTGACGGGAAGAGGGATTGAGCGGCTCCTTAATGAATGCACAAGACAGGGGATTCCGGTCTTTCATGTCAAAAAAAAGAAAGAAGCCGTATCGTTATATATACAGCTTCAGGATGTACATGCCTTTCGGCGGGTGAGAAGTAAATTTAAATGTAAAGCCCGATTTATCAATCGGAAGGGTTTTCCCTTCCTGTTGATGAAATCAAAGCTGAATATAGGGTTTACGATCGGTTTTGCGATTTTTTTCATCCTTTTGTTTTTGCTGTCCAATATGGTGTGGAAAATTGATGTGACAGGCGCTAAGCCTGAAACAGAACATCAAATGAGGCAGCATCTTAATGAAATCGGCGTCCAAAAGGGCCGTCTGCAGTTTTTAATGATGTCGCCCGAAAAAATACAGAAATCATTAACCAATGGAATAGACAATATCACTTGGGTCGGAGTTGATCTGAAGGGGACGACCATTCACATGAAAGTTGTGGAGAAAAATGAGCCCGAAAAAGAAAAGTATGTTAGCCCGCGCAATATTGTCGCCAAAAAGAAAGCAACCATTACGAGAATGTTTGTGCAAAAAGGACAGCCCATGGCCGCCATACACGATCATGTTGAAAAGGGGCAGCTGCTTGTTTCGGGACTGATCGGCAACGAAGACCATCAGCAGGAAGTCGCCTCAAAAGCAGAAATTTACGGAGAAACCTGGTATAGATCAGAAGTGACAGTCCCGCTTGAAACATTATTTAACGTCTATACGGGCAAAGTAAGGACAAAGCACAAGCTTTCTTTTGGTTCTTTGGCAATCCCGATCTGGGGGATGACGTTTAAAAAAGAGGAATTGAAGCATCCAAAAACAGAACAAGAAAAGCATTCGCTTCATTTTCTCGGATTTAAGCTCCCTGTATCCTATGTCAAAGAGCAAACGAGAGAAAGTGAAGAGGCTTTACGAAAATATACGAAAGAAGAAGCAGTTCAAGAAGGCATTAAATTGGGTAAACAGGATGTAGAGGATAAAATAGGCGAAAACGGCGAGGTGAAAAGTGAAAAAGTTTTGCACCAGACTGTTGAGAATGGTAAAGTAAAGTTGATTATTCTCTACCAAGTTATAGAAGATATCGTTCAAACCACACCTATTGTCAGGGAGACTGAAGAATGACAGAACATTTACTTGCGATGAATCAAAAACTGAAAAACCCGGACGAGGCGCTTTCACTCTTCGGGAACCAAGATTCTTTTTTGAAATTGATGGAGAAAGATCTGAATGTAAATATCATTACGCGCGGCGAGACGATTTATGTTTCAGGCGATGATGAATCGTTTCAGATTGCAGACAGGCTGCTGGGATCGCTCCTCGCTTTAATTCGCAAGGGGATAGAGATCTCTGAACGTGATGTGATTTACGCCATCAAAATGGCAAAGAAGAATGAACTTGAATACTTTGAAAGCATGTATGAAGAAGAAATTACAAAAAACGCAAAAGGCAAATCAATCCGTGTAAAAACAATGGGACAGCGGGAATACGTGGCCGCTATGAAGCGGAATGACCTTGTATTCGGCATTGGTCCGGCGGGAACCGGGAAAACGTACCTGGCTGTCGTAAAAGCAGTCCATGCTTTAAAAAACGGACATATCAAAAAAATCATTTTAACAAGACCTGCCGTGGAAGCCGGTGAAAGCCTTGGTTTTCTCCCAGGTGACCTAAAAGAAAAAGTAGATCCTTATTTGCGCCCGCTGTATGACGCTCTCCATGATGTGCTTGGGGCAGATCATACAGAACGTCTGATGGAAAGAGGCATCATTGAAATTGCTCCGCTCGCATATATGAGGGGACGGACGCTCGATGATGCTTATGTTATACTTGATGAAGCACAGAATACCACGCCTGCTCAAATGAAAATGTTTTTGACGAGACTGGGTTTTGGCTCTAAAATGATCATTACAGGTGACGTTAGCCAAATTGATCTGCCGAAAGGCGTCAAATCGGGACTTGCAGTAGCGAAGGAGATGCTGAAAGGAATAGACGGCATTTCTATGATTGAGCTGGACCAGACAGACGTGGTCAGACATCCGCTTGTTGCGAAAATTATTGAAGCATACGATAAGCAAAATTAATGCTGAATGACCCGATCGCGCGTTATCGGGTCATTTTTATGATTGCTTATGGGCTTGATGTTTCAAGAGGAGGTTCTTGTGTTGAAAAAGAAGGCTAAGACCAAAAGCAGCTCGAAAAAATGGAGCAGTTTTAAAAATGCCCGCTCCATGCATGTACTGCTGTATCTTCTGCTGGCTGCCATTATGTTTGCTTTGCTCTTTGTACATGTTAAGCCGGAAACACTTGATTTAGACCTGTTTTCAGTCAGCGACAAGACCATTTACGCTCCGGCAACCGTAGAAGATCAAAAAGCCACAGAGGAAAAAAAGCAAGCCGCTGAGGACGCGGTTGAAGATCAATATACATTAAAAAAAGAATATACAGACAATCGGATTGACCTTGTGTCATCAATATTCGACAGTATTAGTGAAGTGAAAAAATCATCGGAAGAAGGCAGTAAATCACCATCGGAAAAATCAATGGTCAAATCTGTAAAGGACAAATTGACATCAGATGTGAATGATTCTATATCGGAGGATTCCATCAAGACATTGCTGAAAGCAGACAGTGAAGACTTTTCTTTTGTTAGAGATACGGTCATTACCGCAGTAAATACGGTCATGAACAGTGAAATCCCTTCGGATAAACTATCTGATGCAAAGGATAAGGTAGAAAAAGAGCTAAAAAGCAATTCTATTCCGTCTAAATACTTGGGAGCTGCGACAGAAATCGGGCGTTTTGCTATTATTCCGAATTACGTCTTCGATCCGAAAGCAACAGAGGCAAAACGGCAGGAAGCCTCAGATAATGTCCAGCAGGTTCAAATCAAACAGGGGCAAGTGCTCGTGGAAGAAAATGACCTCATTGATCGGGAAGTGTACAGGAAACTTGAGCTGACCGGGTTATTAAATAACTCAAATCTCTTTAAACCGATCAGCGGGCTATTGATTATGATCGGACTTTTCATTGCAACACTTGTATATTATTTTGAAAAACAGAAACAAAATCTGAAGTTTAAAAATCAATCCATTCTGTTATTCTCGATTATCACAACACTTTTGCTTGTGATCATGGAGGTTGTCAGTTTGTTTCAGAAGATGGAGTATAATAATATCGGCTATCTGGTCCCCATTGCGGCCGGCGCCATCTTAATCAAACTGCTGATGAATGAACGCATTGCCATTTTGGGAAGTATCATTCTTGCGATTTGCGGAAGTATGATGTTTAATCAGGGTGTGACAGGAACATTCAATTATGTCATAGGGATTTATTATTTGATCAGCGGCATTTCAGGTGTATTATTTTTAGGAAAACACAATGCAAGATCAAAGATTTTGCAGACCGGACTTTTCGTGGCGTTTATTAATATGGTTGTCGTTCTATCCTTATTATTGATCCAGAACACTGCGCTATCGGGTCTTGAAATCGGCACGTTAATGCTCATGGGGGTTGTGTCGGGGTTTGCTTCATCTGTATTGATCATCGGCCTGATGCCGTTTTTTGAGACGGGCTTTGGCATTTTATCCACCATGAGGCTGCTCGAGCTGTCTAATCCTAACCATCCGCTATTGCGCAAAATACTGACGGAAACACCAGGTACATATCATCACAGTGTAATGGTTGCCAATTTATCAGAGGCAGCCTGTGAAGCGGTTGGGGCTAATGGTTTGCTTGCAAGAGTCGGCGCATATTATCACGATCTCGGAAAAACAAAGCGCCCGCAATATTTTATTGAAAACCAAATGAATATTGACAATCCGCATGACAAGCTGTCACCTCAGTTGAGTAAAAATATTATTATCTCGCATACGACAGACGGTGCGAATATGCTGAGAAGCTATAAATTTCCGAAAGAGCTTGTCGATATTGCTGAGCAACATCATGGAACCTCGCTTTTAAAGTTTTTTTACTATAAAGCGAAGGAAAAAGGCGACCAGATTACAGAGGAAGAGTTCCGTTATCCGGGGCCGAAGCCGCAGTCAAAGGAAGCCGCAATTATATCAGTGGCCGACAGTGTTGAAGCGGCCGTCAGATCCATGCATAATCCCAATCCTGAACGAATTGAAAAGCTTGTCCGGGGTATTATATCCGATAAGCTTCAGGACGGACAGTTCAGTGAATGCGATTTGACATTTAAAGAGCTGGATACAATCGCAAAAACGCTCTGTGCAACATTAAAAGGAATTTTCCACTCCCGGATTGAATATCCGGAGGCTACTAAGAAGGTGAAATAGATGAGTTTACTGATTGATATCGTTGATGAAACAGGAAGCGTCTCAGAAGAGATGCTCAAAGAAGTAGAAAATCTGCTTCAATTTGCCGCTGAGCGTGAAGGCGTTCAGGATCAGGCTGAAGTTTCTGTCACGATTGTTTCCAATGATGACATACATCAGATTAACAAAGAATACCGGGGAAAGGATGCTCCGACAGATGTCATCTCATTTGCTCTTGAAGAAGAGGGAGAAGGCGAGATCGAAATCGTGGGCGCTGAAATGCCTCCGGTTTTAGGTGATATTATCATTAGTGCCGATCGCACAAGAGAGCAGGCAGAGGAGTATAATCATTCTTTTAAAAGAGAGCTCGGATTTCTAGCTGTACACGGATTTCTGCACCTTTTAGGATATGACCATATGACGAAAGAGGAAGAAGAGGAGATGTTTACTAAGCAAAAGGAATTGCTGGACGCTTATGGACTCAAAAGATCATAGAAATGAGCTGAAGCGATTCTTCAAAAGCTTCGTGCATGCAGGCCGGGGCATCTGGGAAACAGCGCGGACGGAGCGGAATTTCCAATTTCATGCCGCAGCCGCCTGCGCTGTTCTCATTTGCGGCTTCCTTGTAGAGCTCAGCATGATTGAGTGGATGATTATATTCCTTTTGATTGGCGGTATGTTTTCGCTTGAGCTTTTAAATACAGCCATTGAACATACGGTTGATTTAATAACTGACAAACATCACCCTCTTGCTAAAGCGGCCAAGGACGCTGCCGCCGGGGCTGTTTGCGTTTTTGCCGTGATTTCGTGTATCATTGGTTTACTTATTTTTTTGCCAAAGCTGTAATGGCTGAAAATTCTTACATTTATTTTACATTTTTAGAAATGGGCGTGAAAAAAAGCGCGCGATTATGTAAAATATAAAGTGATAGCGGTACCATTATAGGTAAGAGAGGAATGTACACATGAACAGACAAGAATTAATAACAGAAGCTTTAAAAGCGCGTGATATGGCATATGCGCCGTATTCCAAATTCCAAGTAGGAGCCGCTCTTCTTACCAAGGATGGAAAAGTGTACAGAGGCTGCAACATTGAGAACGCGGCATACAGCATGTGCAATTGCGCCGAGCGTACGGCTTTATTTAAAGCTGTTTCTGAAGGGGATACAGAGTTTCAGATGCTGGCCGTTGCGGCTGACACCCCTGGACCGGTATCTCCGTGCGGAGCCTGCCGCCAGGTGATTTCTGAGCTTTGCACAAAAGACGTTATTGTCGTACTAACTAATTTACAAGGACAAATAAAAGAAATGACTGTGGAAGAATTATTGCCAGGCGCATTTTCATCGGAGGATTTACATGACGAACGAAAGCTTTAAATCAGGATTTGTATCCATTATTGGAAGACCAAACGTAGGAAAATCTACATTTTTGAACAGAGTCATTGGACAAAAAATCGCGATCATGAGCGATAAGCCCCAAACGACGAGAAACAAGGTGCAAGGAGTACTGACGACAGGCACATCACAAACCATTTTTATTGACACACCAGGGATTCATAAACCTAAGCATAAACTTGGGGACTTTATGATGAAAGTGGCGCAAAATACATTAAAAGAAGTCGATTTGATCTTGTTTATGATCAATGCTGAGGAAGGCTACGGGAAGGGCGACGAATTTATCATTGAGAAATTGCAGACGATGTCTACGCCTGTATTCTTAATCGTAAACAAAATTGATAAAATTCATCCCGACCAATTGCTTCTGCTAATTGACGAATACCGCAAACGTTATCCTTTTAAGGAAATTGTTCCGATTTCTGCTTTAGAAGGAAATAACATCGAAACATTGCTCGCTCAGATTGAAGCGTATTTGCCGGAAGGGCCGCAATTCTATCCGAGTGACCAGGTAACTGACCACCCTGAACGATTTATCATTTCTGAATTAATCAGGGAAAAGGTGCTGCATTTGACGAGAGAAGAAATCCCGCACAGCATTGCGGTGGCCATCGAATCCATCAAAGGGCAGGACAACGGTTCTGTGCACGTAGCGGCAACGATTGTGGTCGAGCGGGATTCCCAGAAAGGCATCGTGATCGGTAAAAAAGGAAGCCTTCTAAAAGAGGTTGGAAAAAGAGCGAGAGCGGATATTGAAGCACTGTTGGGCTCCCGTGTCTACCTTGAATTGTGGGTGAAAGTGCAGAAAGACTGGCGTAATAAAATGTCCCAGCTTCGCGATTTTGGCTTTAAAGAGGACGAATATTAATCTCTTGCTGTGTGTGTCATTATCTCACAGGAACAGGGATACATTAGCAAATTTTGTTTAACATGAAATGGAGGACATCTGGTCAAGATAAAGGTAAGAATTTGGAGTTTAGGTAAGCTAGTTTAACTACAGAAAGGTGGGTTTCTTGTGTTGAATTTTACCTGGAACGTATTTTCTCAAACAGGAAATGTTGATACGTATCTTCTTTTTAAAGAACTGGAAAAAGAGAACATGGAAAGACCCGAAGAACTAGAAGATGAGCTAGCCCGATTTGATTATCCAATTTTATAAACCTCTTGGCCGCTCCTGCTTGAGGAAGGTGCGGAAATGCTGACAAAATGTGAAGGAATCGTTCTTCGCACAAATGATTACGGAGAGACGAATAAAATCGTAACTTTATTGACAAGAGAACACGGAAAAATAGGTGTTATGGCACGAGGCGCCAAAAAACCGAACAGCCGTTTATCAGCAGTCAGCCAGCCCTTTTTGTATGGTTCTTTCTTAATGCAAAAAACATCGGGCCTCGGAACGCTTCAGCAGGGGGAAATGATCCTCAGCATGAGAGGCATCAGGGAAGACTTGTTTTTAACAGCATATGCTGCCTATATTGCTGAGTTAGTCGACAGAGGCACAGAAGAAAAAAAGTCAAATCCTTATTTATTTGAATTCATACTAGAATCATTAAAACAGCTGAATGAAGGAACAGATCCGGATGTTATCACCTTCATTGTTCAAATGAAGATGCTCGGTGTCATGGGCCTGTATCCTGAGCTGAATCATTGTGTACATTGTAAAAGCCAAGACGGAACCTTTCATTTCTCTGTTCGTGATAATGGTTTTATATGCCACCGCTGTTTTGAAAAAGATCCTTACAGGATACCGATTAAACCGCAAACGGCAAGGCTGTTAAGACTCTTTTACTATTTTGATCTGTCGAGACTCGGCAATGTGTCCTTAAAAGAGGAAACAAAAGCTGAATTAAAGCAAGTGATTGATTTATATTACGAAGAATATTCGGGATTGTATTTAAAATCAAAGCGCTTTTTAGATCAAATGGAAAGCATGAAACATCTTATGGGTGAAAACAAAAGTTGACATTTGGTCCATCTTTTTATATGATCATTTATTATAAAATATGTTGCAGTGAGAGAAAGAAGTACTTGCGTTTACCTCATGAAAGCGACCTTAGGGCGGTGTAAGCTAAGGATGAGCACGCAACGAAAGGCATTCTTGAGCAATTTTAAAAAAAGAGGCTGGGATTTTGTTCTCAGCAACTAGGGTGGAACCGCGGGAGAACTCTCGTCCCTATGTTTGCGGCTGGCAAGCATAGAGACGGGAGTTTTTTGGTTGCTGCCGCAGTCAACTTATGAAAGAAAAGTGGAGGTGCTTGAAATGAATATTCAAGACATGATTCTAACCTTGCAAAAGCATTGGTCCAGTCAGGGCTGTGTGCTTATGCAGGCTTACGATGTAGAAAAAGGAGCCGGCACGATGAGCCCGTATACATTTTTGCGCAGTATCGGCCCTGAACCGTGGAAAGTGGCTTATGTAGAGCCTTCCAGACGTCCTGCAGACGGCCGCTACGGGGAGAACCCGAACAGACTGTATCAACATCATCAGTTTCAGGTCATTATTAAACCGTCTCCTGATAACATTCAAGAGTTGTATTTGGATTCCTTGCGTGCTCTTGGAATTGATCCGCTTGAGCACGATATTCGCTTTGTTGAAGACAACTGGGAGAATCCGTCTTTAGGCTGCGCGGGTCTAGGCTGGGAAGTTTGGCTTGACGGAATGGAAATAACACAATTTACGTATTTCCAGCAGGTCGGGGGATTAGAGTGTAAACCCGTTTCTGTAGAGATTACGTATGGAATTGAGCGTCTCGCGTCTTATATCCAGGATAAAGAAAACGTGTTTGACTTGGAATGGACGTCAGGGTTTACAGTAAAAGATTTATTCATGATGGCCGAATATGAGCATTCTGTTTATACGTTTGAAACATCAGACGTCGATATGCTGTTCCAATTGTTCAGCACATATGAAAAAGAAGCGATCAAGCAAATGGATAACGGACTTGTTCATCCAGCATATGACTATGTGCTGAAATGCTCGCACACCTTCAATCTGCTTGACGCCAAAGGTGCGATCTCTGTTACCGAGCGGACGGGCTATATCGCAAGAGTGCGGAATTTAGCTAGAAAAGTAGCAAAAACCTATTATGAGGAACGAGAAAAACTAGGGTTTCCAATGCTTAAAGGGGAGGGTTCTTCTCATGAGTAAACAGGATTTACTTTTAGAGATCGGATTAGAGGAAATGCCGGCGCGCTTTTTGAATGAAAGCATGGTTCAGCTTGGCGACAAGCTGACAGGCTGGCTTAAAGAAAAAAATATTACTCACGGTGAAGTGAAACTATTCAATACACCGAGACGTCTTGCTGTGTTCGTTAAGGATGTCGCAGAAAAGCAGGATGATATAAAAGAAGAAGCAAAAGGGCCTGCGAAAAAAATTGCCCTTGATGCGGACGGGAACTGGACAAAAGCGGCAATCGGCTTTTCAAAAGGCCAAGGCGCGAATGTGGAAGACCTGTACATCAAAGAAGTAAAAGGCATAGAGTATGTATTCGTGCAAAAATTCCAAGCTGGCCAAGAAACGAAGTCGCTTCTGCCAGAATTGAGCGGTTTAATTACAAGCTTGCATTTCCCGAAAAACATGCGCTGGGGAAATGAAGATTTGCGTTATATCCGACCGATCAAATGGATTGTCGCATTATTTGGACAGGATGTCATTCCATTTTCGATCACAAACGTTGAGTCTGGACGGACAACACAGGGACACCGTTTCCTCGGACATGAAGTGTCAATTGAATCACCTTCAGCTTATGAAGAGCAGCTGAAAGAACAGCATGTTATTGCTGATCCTAGCGTCCGAAAGCAAATGATTCAATCTCAGCTGGAAACAATGGCTGATGAAAACAATTGGAGCATTCCAGTTGACGAAGACCTTCTTGATGAAGTGAATCATTTAGTAGAATACCCGACAGCTCTTTACGGTTCATTTGAATCCGAGTTTCTGTCAATTCCTGAAGAAGTGCTTGTCACGACAATGAAAGAGCATCAGCGCTACTTCCCTGTCAAAGACAAAAACGGTGACCTGCTGCCTCACTTTATCACAGTCCGAAACGGCAACAGCCACGCGATTGAAAATGTGGCCCGAGGCAATGAAAAAGTGCTGCGCGCACGTTTATCTGATGCTTCATTCTTCTACAAGGAAGATCAGAAACTAAACATTGATGCAAATGTGAAGAAGCTTGAAAATATCGTTTTCCATGAAGAGCTTGGTTCTCTTGCTGATAAGGTTAGAAGAGTCACATCAATCGCAGAGAAACTTGCCGTTCGTCTTCAGGCTGATGAAGATACATTAAAACATGTGAAGCGGGCTGCTGAAATTTCTAAATTCGACCTTGTGACGCATATGATATATGAATTCCCTGAACTTCAAGGAATTATGGGCGAAAAGTATGCGAGAATGCTTGGCGAAGATGAAGCTGTGGCTGCGGCAGTCAATGAACATTATATGCCTAGATCAGCGGGCGGAGAAACACCTTCTACTTTCACCGGAGCTGTTGTAGCAATGGCGGATAAGCTTGACACAATCGCTTCATTCTTCTCTATCGGCGTAATTCCGACCGGTTCCAGGACCCTTACGGACTGCGCCGCCAAGCAAGCGGTATTGTTGCGATTCTTCTTGACCGCAACTGGGGAATTTCATTTGAAGAGCTGCTTACTTTCGTACAAACCGATAAAGAAAATGAACTGCTGGATTTCTTCACTCAGCGCTTGAAATATGTCTTGAATGCTGAACAAATCAGACATGATGTCATTGACGCCGTGCTGGAAAGCTCTGAGCTTGAGCCGTACTCTGCGCTGCATAAAGCACAAGTACTGGAGCAAAAGCTTGGTGCACCTGGTTTTAAGGAAACAGCCGAAGCGTTAGGCCGAGTGATCTCTATCAGCAAAAAAGGAGTCCGCGGAGACATTCAGCCTGATCTGTTTGAAAATGAATACGAAGCAAAACTGTTTGATGCCTACCAAACAGCGAAGCAAAATCTGCAGGAAAACTTCAGCAAAAAAGATTATGAGGCGGCGCTTGCTTCACTTGCAGCCTTAAAAGAACCGATCGATGCTTACTTCGATCATACAATGGTTATAGCGGATAATGAGTCATTAAAGGCAAATCGTTTAGCGCAAATGGTAAGCTTGGCGGATGAGATCAAGTCCTTTGCGAATATGAATGCCCTTATTGTAAAATAAAGAGAGAAAAGGCGGTTGCTGTGTGATCGGTAATCGTCTTTTCCCCATTTATAAGTTTTTTGTTTGATTACAAGATATTTACGTTATAATATGGATTATTATTTCTTTACATAGCTATGAAGTGAAAAGGTGGTGAGTACGATCGAACTAAATAAACGGCAAGAACATATTTTGCAGATTGTAAAAGAAAACGGGCCGATTACAGGGGAGCATATTGCAGAAAAGCTGAACCTAACCAGGGCGACATTGCGCCCGGATTTAGCCATACTCACCATGTCAGGATTCCTCGAGGCGCGCCCGAGAGTCGGTTATTTCTATACGGGAAAAACCGGCACGCAGCTTTTGGCGGATAAACTCAAAAAGCTTCAGGTGAAAGACTTTCAATCTATCCCCGTAGTGATTCACGAAAACGTTTCTGTGTACGATGCGATTTGCACCATGTTTTTAGAAGATGTAGGTACTCTGTTTGTGGTGGACCGCGATGCTGTTTTAGTCGGGGTGCTTTCACGAAAAGACTTGCTCAGAGCGAGCATTGGCCAGCAGGAGCTTACATCGGTCCCTGTTCACATCATCATGACAAGGATGCCGAACATTACGGTGTGCAGACGCGAGGATTATGTGATGGACATTGCAAAGCACTTAATAGAAAAACAAATTGATGCACTTCCTGTCATCAAAGACACCGATAAAGGCTTTGAAGTGATCGGCAGAGTGACAAAAACAAATATGACCAAAATACTTGTCAGTTTATCTGAAAATGAAATCCTATAAGATTGCAAACTAACGGGGGGATAATATGAATAACCGCATCATCTATGTTGTATCGGATTCCGTCGGTGAAACGGCTGAATTGGTAGTAAAAGCAGCACTCAGCCAATTTAACGGATCGGCGGATGATACTCATGTAAGAAGAATTCCTTATGTTGAAGATATAGGCACTATCAATGAAGTGATTTCACTTGCAAAGGCAGACGGGGGCATTATCTGTTTTACACTCGTGGTGCCCGAAATCAGAGAATATTTGATAGCCGAAGCGGAAAAAGCAAATGTTTTATATTATGATATTATCGGCCCGTTGATTGATAAAATGGAAACAGCCTACGGTTTAACAGCGAAATACGAACCGGGGCGGGTGCGCCAGCTTGATGAAGATTATTTCAAAAAAGTGGAGGCCATCGAGTTTGCAGTTAAATACGATGATGGACGTGATCCAAGAGGGATTTTAAAAGCTGATATCGTTTTGATCGGCGTGTCAAGAACGTCTAAAACACCGCTGTCTCAATATCTCGCACACAAACGCCTGAAGGTTGCCAATGTTCCGATTGTACCGGAGGTTGATCCGCCGGAAGAACTCTTTAACGTTGATCCGAAAAAATGCATCGGTTTAAAGATTAGCCCTGATAAACTGAATCATATCAGAAAAGAACGCTTAAAATCACTCGGGCTTAATGATAAAGCGATTTATGCAAATATCAATAGAATCAAAGAGGAACTCGAGTATTTTGAAAAGATTGTGGATCGGATCGGCTGCCAGGTTGTTGATGTTTCAAATAAAGCGGTTGAGGAAACAGCAAATATTATCCATCATCTCAAAACAAAAAACATATAACTCAGGACGCTCTATCCTGGGTTTTTGGCTGTGCCAAAAGGGAATAATGAAAAACAATAGCATCTTTGTGAAGTTTGTATTATAATAAAAAATTGTGATAAAATGATTAATTTTAGGTTTAAGGATCGTGTGATACGAATAAACTATTATGGGTAAGATGTCAAGAATTTCTCCCGGAAATTTTTCGACAAATTCATATACATCCACAATAATAAAGGATGTGCGATTTTGCTTGCTTTTATGCAGGAGTTTAATGGAGGGATGGAGAATTACTCTTCTTAATGAACAAGAAAAGACGATTTTTGTCGATGCTGATGCTTGTCCGGTAAAAGATGAAATTTTACAAACAGCATCCGAGTATGAAGTTCAAGTTCTTTTTGTCGCTTCATTTGAACATTATCAGCTTTCCAGAAGCAATGAAGAAAAATGGAAGTATGTTGATCCTCATAAAGAAGCTGCTGATTTATATATTGCAAATCACGTAAAACCGGGAGATATCGTTGTGACGCAGGACATCGGATTAGCATCTCTGCTGTTGAACAGAAATGTCTCTGTTATGTCGGAAAGAGGTCGTCTTTACAAAGAAGATGCGATTGATTTTGCTCTAGAGGGCCGTCATTTTTCCGGCAAACAAAGAAGAAAAGGCGTATATGCCAAAGGGCCTAAAAAATTGAATAAAGAAGATCGAGAACGATTTATTACACTGCTGCAAAAAATCCTGTCGAACGATGAAGGGATTTTGCACTAAAGCATCGAATAATGTACGACGGAGTGTTATAAGATGGGAAATCGGATACCAGATGAAATTGTGGATCAGGTGCAAAAGTCGGCAGATATCGTTGAAGTCATAGGTGATTATGTTCAATTAAAGAAGCAAGGCCGAAACTACTTTGGACTCTGTCCTTTTCATGGAGAAAGCACACCTTCGTTTTCCGTATCGCCCGACAAACAGATTTTTCATTGCTTTGGCTGCGGAGCGGGCGGCAATGTTTTCTCTTTTTTAAGGCAGATGGAAGGCTATTCTTTTGCCGAGTCGGTTTCTCACCTTGCTGACAAATACCAAATTGATTTTCCAGATGATATAACAGTCCATTCCGGAGCCCGGCCAGAGTCTTCTGGAGAACAAAAAATGGCTGAGGCACATGAGCTCCTGAAGAAATTTTACCATCATTTGTTAATAAATACAAAAGAAGGTCAAGAGGCACTGGATTATCTGCTTTCTAGGGGCTTTACGAAAGAGCTGATTGATGAATTTCAGATTGGCTATGCTCTTGATTCTTGGGACTTTATCACGAAATTCCTTGTAAAGAGGGGATTTAGTGAGGCGCAAATGGAAAAAGCGGGTCTCCTGATCAGACGCGAAGACGGAAGCGGATATTTCGACCGCTTCAGAAACCGTGTCATGTTTCCGATCCATGATCATCACGGGGCTGTTGTTGCTTTCTCAGGCAGGGCTCTTGGCAGCCAGCAGCCTAAGTATATGAACAGTCCTGAAACCCCGCTCTTTCATAAAAGTAAACTGCTTTACAATTTTTATAAGGCCCGCCTTCATATCAGAAAGCAGGAAAGAGCAGTCTTATTTGAAGGGTTTGCTGATGTCATATCGGCCGTAAGCTCGGGTGTAAAAGAAAGCATAGCCACGATGGGAACGTCTCTTACAGATGATCATGTCAAGATCCTGAGAAGAAACGTCGAAGAAATCATTCTTTGCTATGACTCTGATAAAGCCGGTTATGAAGCCACCTTAAAAGCTTCGGAGCTTCTGCAAAAAAAAGGCTGCAAAGTCAGAGTTGCAATGATTCCTGACGGATTGGACCCTGATGATTACATCAAAAAATTCGGCGGGGAAAAATTTAAAAACGACATTATTGACGCCAGTGTCACCGTAATGGCGTTCAAAATGCAATTTTTCCGAAAAGGAAAGAACCTGTCCGATGAAGGCGACCGACTAGCTTACATTAAAGACGTACTGAAAGAAATCAGCACGCTTTCAGGGTCTCTAGAGCAGGAAGTCTATGTAAAGCAGCTTGCTTCAGAGTTTTCGCTTTCACAGGAGTCTTTAACTGAGCAGCTGTCTGTTTTCAGCAAGCAAAACAAACCAGCTGACAATAGCGGTGAAACAAAAATGCGGCGAGCGCATCTGACGACAAAAGCAAGGCAAAAACGTTTGCGTCCGGCGTATGAAAATGCAGAAAGGCTGTTACTCGCTCACATGCTTCGAGATCGGAGCGTCATCAAAAAAGTGATTGACCGGGTAGGGTTTCAATTTAATATTGATGAGCACCGGGCATTAGCCGCCTATCTTTATGCTTTTTATGAAGAGGGAGCCGAGCTGACGCCTCAGCATCTGATGGCCAGGGTGACGGATGATCATATAAGCCAGCTCTTGTCTGATATATTAATGCTTCAGGTTAATCAAGAGCTTAGCGAAGCCGAGTTATCAGATTATGTAAAAAAAGTGTTGAATCAAAGAAATTGGTCAATGATAAAAGAAAAAGAGGCGGAAAGAGCCGAAGCCGAAAGGCAAAAAGATTTTTTAAGAGCTGCTTCTCTGGCTCAAGAAATCGTTACATTGAACCGATCTTTAAAATAACTGGAGAACTGATGAGGAGCATTTATTGGCAATGATTCCTTGCGGAGGAGCAAATAGATCGCTTAACCTCATCATGAATTGTCATTTCATTATTCGCACATTGTTAAAGGCAGTTCACATAGAAAACGCCTGAATGGACCGAATAAGAATCATACCGCTTATAGAATTCGTTGCAAGCTTTGGAAGGAGGGATCCATAATGGCTGATAAACAAACCCACGAGACAGAATTAACATTCGACCAAGTAAAAGAGCAATTAACAGAGTCAGGTAAAAAACGTGGCGTTTTGACATATGAAGAAATTGCTGAGCGTATGTCCAGCTTTGAAATTGAATCAGACCAAATGGATGAGTATTATGAATTTTTAGGTGAACAAGGTGTTGAATTAATTAGTGAGAATGAAGAAACAGAAGATCCTAATATTCAGCAGCTTGCCAAAGCCGAAGAAGAATTTGACCTTAATGACCTAAGTGTACCGCCTGGCGTTAAAATCAATGACCCAGTTCGTATGTATTTAAAGGAAATCGGTCGGGTTAACCTTCTTTCTGCAAAAGAAGAAATCGCCTACGCTCAAAAGATTGAAGAAGGTGACGAAGAATCTAAACGCAGATTGGCTGAAGCGAACCTGCGGCTTGTTGTCAGTATCGCAAAACGGTATGTCGGACGCGGTATGCTGTTCCTTGACCTGATCCAGGAAGGAAACATGGGACTGATGAAAGCCGTTGAAAAATTTGATTATCGCAAAGGTTATAAATTCAGTACGTATGCTACGTGGTGGATCAGACAGGCGATTACACGCGCCATTGCCGATCAGGCGAGAACGATCCGGATTCCCGTTCATATGGTTGAAACCATTAATAAATTAATCCGTGTGCAGCGTCAATTACTGCAAGACTTAGGCAGAGAACCAACACCTGAAGAAATTGCGGAAGATATGGATTTAACGCCTGAAAAAGTACGCGAAATCTTAAAGATTGCTCAAGAACCAGTATCGCTGGAAACACCAATCGGTGAAGAGGATGACTCGCACCTTGGTGATTTCATTGAAGACCAAGAAGCAACTTCACCTTCTGACCACGCCGCATACGAGCTATTGAAAGAGCAGCTGGAAGATGTGCTTGATACGTTAACTGATCGTGAAGAAAATGTATTGCGTCTTCGATTCGGTCTTGATGACGGCCGTACAAGAACATTAGAAGAGGTCGGCAAAGTATTTGGAGTAACGAGAGAGCGTATTCGACAAATCGAAGCCAAAGCGTTGCGGAAACTAAGACATCCTAGCAGAAGTAAACGTTTGAAAGATTTCCTCGAATAAGATGGAACGGGTCTTGAAGATCCGTTCTTCTTTTTTTAAAAAGATATATGGATAATATGCCTTTATTTTACTGAAAAATGATGTCATTTGCAAATGGACATTGTGGTGAAAAATTTCAAAATCTAATTCCATATTTTCTATTGTAAGCGTATACAATACATTATACAATAGAATAAAAAGGATATTAGAGATTTAGGCATGTTTCTATTCAATTTTGTATAAAGTGTGAATAAAAAACTTTTGTATAGCAATCCATTTACTTTTTGTAAAAATAAGTTAGAATTAGAAGTGTTTACATAGGGGGAAGGATCAAAAAGGGGGAAGGGAAATGAAATGGAACCCGCTTATTCCATTTTTGCTGATCGCTGTTTTAGGAATTGGTCTAACTTTCTTTTTATCAGTAAAAGGACTTGATGACTCTCGGGAGATTGCGAGCGGAGGAGAAAGCAAATCTGCTGAAAAGAAAGATGCAAACGCTTCACCAGAAGAAATTTACAAGGCAAACTGCATCGCATGCCACGGTGAAAATTATGAAGGTGTTTCGGGTCCTAGCTTAAAAGGTGTAGGGGATAAGAAAGATGTCGCTGAAATTAAAACAAAGATCGAAAAAGGCGGTAATGGAATGCCTTCCGGTCTTGTTCCGGCCGATAAGCTGGATGATATGGCAGAGTGGGTGTCAAAAATTAAATAAAAGAACCATTTTTCTCTTTATACATTCACAGGCCGCCGAGATGTTCTCGACAGCCTTTTATTTTTGACTGCCGCGTGCAGACCCGCATCAAAAGAAATAATCTCAAAATCATTTGCTTCAGCTTGGATTCTGGGCTGATTTTTTATATGATAGTAAAGGAAAAAATGATTGAGAAAAGTTGTGATGACAAGTGAACGAATTAAAATTATCTAAACGATTGCAAACAGTAGCGGAGTACATACCGAATGGAGCGGTGATGGCCGATATCGGCTCTGATCACGCATACCTTCCTTGTTATGCGGTGCTGAATCATAAAGCCAGCGGGGCGATTGCCGGAGAAATAACAGACGGCCCATTTTTGTCTGCAAAGCGGCAGGTTGAAAAATCAGGCTTAAACTCGCACATTTCTGTAAGGCAGGGAGACGGACTGGAAGTGATTAAAAAAGGTGAAGCTGATGCCATTACGATTGCCGGAATGGGCGGGGCTTTGATCGCTCACATTTTAGAAGCGGGCAAAGACAAATTAACGGGGAAGGAACGGCTCATTTTACAGCCGAATATTCATGCTGTTCATATCAGGGAGTGGCTTTATAAAGAAGGATATGCGCTGATAGATGAGGTAATCCTTGAAGAGGACGGAAAGTGCTATGAGGTGCTGGTAGCAGAAGCGGGAGACAGGGATGCGGCTTATGACGGTATTTCTTTATCAGCCGGGATGCTCGTCGGCCCTTTCTTGGCAAAAGAAAAAAATGCTGTCTTTTTGAAAAAGTGGACACAAGAGCTTCAGCACACTCAAAGCATTTATGAACAGATTAGCCAAGCGGCGGATACAGAGCAAAACAAACAAAAATTAAAGGAGCTCTCCGATCGAATGGAGCTGTTAAAGGAGGTAATCGATCATGGCTAAAAGTGTAAATGGGCAGCAGATCATCCAGCTGTTTGAACAATTTTCCCCGAAAGCCTATGCGGTTGAAGGAGATAAAATCGGCCTGCAAATCGGCACTTTAAACAAACCAATTAAAAATGTGATGGTTACACTTGATGTGTTAGAGAGCGTTATCGATGAAGCGATTGAAAAAGAGGTTGACTTGATTATTGCACATCATCCTCCTATTTTCCGGCCGCTAAAGCATATTTCAACAGATCAGCCTGCCGGAAGGTTAATTGAAAAGTGTTTGAAGCATGATATTGCTGTTTATGCAGCTCATACAAATTTAGACGTTGCGGACGGCGGCGTGAATGATTTGCTTGCTGAAGCATTAGAGCTGAGTGAGACGGAAGTGCTGGCACCTACTTATACGGATCCTCTGAAAAAGCTGGCAGTATACGTGCCGAAGGAATATGAAGAGCAGGTCAGAGCCGCGGTCGGAAATGCGGGGGCCGGCCATATCGGTGAATACAGCCATTGCGCGTTTTCATCTGAAGGAATCGGCAGCTTTAAGCCATTGGATGGAGCTAAGCCTTTTATCGGTGAAGTGGGAGAGCTTGAGCTTGTTCATGAAGTAAGACTTGAGACTGTATTTCCTAAAAGCATCGAAAAAGCTGTTATCAATGCAATGATAAAAAGCCATCCATATGAAGAAGTCGCTTACGATATCTATCCTGTCGAACAGACTCCCGCCGAAAAAGGGCTCGGCCGTGTCGGAACCCTTAAAAATGAGATGACGCTTAAGGAATTCGCTTTATTTGTGAAAGACAAGCTTGACGTCAATGGTGTCAGAATGGTGGGGGATGCTGACAGCATGGTGAAAAAGGTAGCTGTTCTTGGTGGAGATGGAAACAAGTATATTCATCATGCAAAACGAAAGGGAGCCGATGTTTACGTCACAGGAGATTTATACTTCCATGTGGCCCATGATGCGATGATGCTTGGCCTAAATGTGGTTGATCCGGGCCATTACGCGGAAAAAATCATGAAAGAAGGCGTCACGAGAAAACTGACATCAATGTGTAATGATAAAAAGTTTGACGTGAATATCTTTGTTTCTGAAACAGATACAAATCCATTTACATTTCTATAAAAAAACTGAGGCTTTTACAGCCTCAGTTTTTTGCTTTTACTTTTGGAAGTATTTTTTTGAGCGGTATATTATGTTCAGTTGTCCAAGTTGATGGATCTTCGTGATCAAACTGCTCTAAAAAGCGAATGACTTCTTTTGTGATCGGCGTCGGTGTTGAAGCTCCCGCTGTAACTGCAACGGTATTAACGCCTTTCAGCCATTCGAGCTTCAGTTCGCTTAAGTCGCCGATCCGGTATGCTTTTGTCCCGGCTATTTCCTCTGACACTTGAGCAAGCCTATTTGAATTGTTGCTTTTCGGGTCTCCGACAACGATTGTTAAGTCCGCTTTTTTTGCCTGCTCTGATACAGCTTCCTGCCGCACTTGAGTAGCGAGGCAAATCTCTTGGTGATATTCGACATGAGGATATTTTTCTTTGACAAGCTCCATAATGTCGTGAACATCCCATTGAGACATTGTTGTTTGATTCGTCACGATTAACTTCTCTGCTTGGATATCAAGGTTCTTTACATCTTCTTCTGTTTCAACTAAGTGAACGATCTCTGGCGCTACGCCAACGGCTCCCTCAGGCTCTGGATGCCCTTTTTTGCCGATATAGATCACGTGATATCCTTTTTCTTTCATCTCTAAGATTAGATTATGAGTTTTCGTCACATCCGGACATGTAGCATCAATTGCGACTAACCCTTTTTCTTCTGCGATTCTTCTGACTTCGGGAGAAACACCGTGCGCAGTGAAAATGACAGTTCCTTTGTCAACCTGCTTTAAGATGTCCAGACGGTTAGAGCCGTCCAATGTAAAAATCCCTTCCTCTTCAAACGCATCAGTGACGTGTTTATTATGAACAATCATCCCGAGTATATAGATGGGTCTTGGCAAGCTTTTATCTAGTGACGCATTTTTGGCAATGACCATAGCATCAACAACACCATAGCAATAGCCGCGCGGTGAAATTTTAATTACGTCCATTTTCGGTTGTCCTCCAATACTGAAGTGAGTAAAGGCAATATAAAAAGCCGTAATCAAACGGCTCTATTCTTGCATTCTTCTGATCTCATTATAGCCAATCTCACTTCAGATATCAAAGAATGTTAAATATATAATCTCGGTTTTGAACTGCCTGATGTTCTTTTCGGAGCAGAAGAGGCAGCTTCCTTTTTCTTCGGGGCAGATGTTTTTGATTCTTGTTCTTTATTGTCAGTTGTTTTAGATTTCTTTGGGAGAGAAGAACTTTTTGGTTTTGATTTTTTGTTCCCATCTGAGGTTTTTGTTTCAGTCTCTTTTTCTGATGATTCTTCTGAAACGGATTGTTTTTCACTTTCCTCATTGGCCTCTGTCTCAGTTTCATCACTTTTACTTAATTGGCTGTACAGCTTCATCATTGCTGGCAGATTGCGGACTAATGGGCCGTACTGCTGGATCATAGGGGTGACTTGCTGCGCCATGCCGAGTACTTTTTGCACATTTCCAAGCATACTGGATAATGATGCAGGATTGGCGATATTTTGAATGCCTTGCAGGCCAGCACCTCCGCTCGCTGCGGCACCTGCTCCTGGAATTCCAGGAACTCCGGCGCTGCCAGCGCCTCCTCCGCCGGGTAGGAACCTTGACAGCATTCCTTTTAAGCCTCCGCCTGCACCTGCACCATTTCTCGCTCCGGCATTTGCCTGAGGAAGAAATTGTCCGGCTTGCTGAAAACCTTGCTGCTGTGCTCCAAATGAAGGTCCTCGCATATTAGGCGGTCTTCTGCCCATCATTCGCTGATTTGGCATGGGGCGGGGCGGTCCGGGCTGTGGGTAATTTCTCATTGGCTGCTGCGGTGAAAACATACTTGTACCTCCTTTCAGCTCTCTCTGCTATTAGAATATGCATGGGCTGCGGTATTTGCTTTACATAACTGAATAAAACAAACGCCTTGCAAACGTGGTGTTTTTAAGCAAAATCGGGTATAATGTGATGATGGACACATAATGTGCCGCTTTAAGGAGCTGGGAAAAATGAAAGAAACGAAATTTGAACTTTATGAATTGAAACCATTTATTATAGATGCAGTACATCGCCTTGGTTTTTACGAACCGACTGATATCCAGAAAAGGCTGATTCCTGCAGTTTTAAAAAAAGAAAGCGTCATCGGCCAGTCTCAGACGGGTACCGGAAAGACTCACGCTTATTTACTGCCTTTATTAAACAAAATCGATCCTGCTAAGGATGTCGTTCAGGTAGTCATTACGGCTCCGACAAGAGAGCTAGCCAACCAGATTTATCAGGAAGCGCTTAAAATCACACAAGGTGAGGAAGGCAGTCAGATTCGCTCGAAATGTTTTATCGGAGGCACTGATAAACAAAAATCAATTGATAAATTGAAAATACAGCCGCATCTTGTTGTCGGTACACCCGGACGGATTGCTGACTTAATCAAAGAACAGGCGTTAAGTGTTCATAAAGCGGAATCTCTTGTTATTGATGAAGCGGATTTAATGCTGGACATGGGATTCCTTGCAGATGTAGATTACATCGGTTCCCGCATGCCTGAGGATCTGCAAATGCTTGTGTTCTCAGCGACCATACCGGAAAAGCTGAAACCATTTTTGAAGAAATACATGGAAAATCCGAAATACGCCCATGTGGAGCCAAAACAGGTGACTGCTGCGAAAATCGAGCATATCCTCATTCCTTCGAAACATCGTGACAAGGACAAGCTCCTTTTTGACATCATGTCGCATTTGAATCCATACCTGGGGATTGTGTTTGCCAACACGAAAAATACGGCTGACCATATTGCCCAGTATCTGACTGGCAAAGGCATGAAAATCGGCTTGCTGCACGGCGGATTAACACCACGTGAGCGGAAAAAAGTCATGAAGCAGATCAATGATTTGGAATTCACTTATGTCATTGCAACTGACCTTGCCGCAAGAGGCATTGATATTAAAGGTGTCAGCCATGTTATCAACTATGAGCTGCCGGATGATCTCGATTTCTATGTCCACCGTGTGGGCAGAACGGCTCGTGCCGGCTCATCAGGACAAGCGATGACCATTTATGAACTTACTGATGAGGATGCATTAGTAAGACTTGAAAAAATGGGCATCGAATTTGATTACTTAGAGCTTGAAAAGGGCGAATGGAAAAAAGGCGATGACCGTCAGCGCCGCAAAAAGCGTAAAAAAACGCCGAATGAAGCGGATGAAATTGCTCATCGTCTCGTGAAAAAGCCTAAGAAGGTTAAGCCTGGGTATAAAAAGAAAATGAGCTATGAGATGGAGAAAATCAAGAAAAAACAGAGAAGAAACCAATCTAAGAAAAGAAAGTAGGGGAACCTGTTGTTGAGAATAGGCTCACACGTCTCTATGAGCGGAAAACATATGCTTCTGGCTGCAAGCCAGGAAGCAGTCTCTTATGGGGCGAATACGTTTATGATCTATACAGGCGCACCGCAAAATACGCGCCGAAAGAAAATTGAAGACTTAAATATAGAAGCAGGCCGGGCACATATGCAAGAAAACGGCATTGACGAGATTATCGTACACGCGCCTTATATTATTAATATTGGCAACACGACAAATCCGTCCACTTTTGAGCTGGGTGTTGATTTTCTTCGTTCAGAAATTGAACGGACAGCGGCCATCGGAGCGAAGCAAATTGTCCTTCATCCTGGCGCTCACGTAGGGGCAGGAGCTGAAGCCGGCATCAAAAAAATTATTGAAGGCTTAAATGAAGTGATTGATCCGAATCAAAATGTCCAGATTGCATTAGAAACAATGGCTGGAAAAGGATCAGAATGCGGCAGAAGCTTTGAGGAGCTTGCACTGATTATCGAAGGCGTTACACACAATGAGCAGCTGTCAGTGTGCTTTGATACATGCCATACACATGATGCCGGGTATAACATTGTTGAAGACTTTGACGGAGTGCTGAATGAGTTCGATAAAATCATTGGCATTGACCGTATTAAAGTGCTTCATATCAATGACAGCAAAAATGTCAAAGGTGCGAGAAAAGACCGCCATGAAAATATTGGCTTTGGTGAAATTGGTTTTGACGCACTGCAATATGTTGTTCACCATGAGCAGTTAAAAGACATTCCAAAAATTCTTGAAACACCATATGTCGGTGAAGATAAAAAGAACAAAAAACCGCCATACCGTTTTGAGATTGAAATGCTGAAAGAAAAACAATTTGATGATACATTGCTCGAAAAGATTTTACAGCAATAAAAAATGGGGGATAACACCCCCATTTTTTAGCTTATAAATTGTTTGAATAGTTCATTAACTGTTTGAGCTGTTTCTTTCGATGTAATCGTCTCTACTTGTTTCAGCAGCCGCATTCGTTCACTTTCATTAAAGATGTTTACATTTTTCCCGTATAACAGGTTCGCTACTTCAACGGCCTGTGACCTTGTTAAGCTGATTCCGTATTGTTTTGAGTACTTCAGCAAATCGTCAGCAGTAGCCTGATTAAGCCGCTGTAAAATAATTCTTTGAAATAAAATCATCGGTCATTCCACCTCCAGACTTAATGTATGGGCAAATCAGTAAAATGTGTCAGTGTTTAATGGTAAAATAGATTTATAATGTATTTAAAATAGTTATTGCAGGAAAGGAGATTTTATGACCCCAACAAAACAACATAAGAAAGAAACATTTACCCATTTTATTTTCAGGGTCTTTATGATTCTGGTAGGAGCTGCATCTGCGGCTGTAAGTATTGAATTATTTTTAATCCCCAATGATTTTATTGATGGCGGGATTATCGGTGTATCACTTATTTTAGACCACCTCTTTATGTCAAACCCCTTTCTGAATTTCGCCTTTTTCGTTGTCATATTAAATATTCCTTTTATGATCTTCGGATATAAATATATCGGTAAGACCTTTCTAGTCTCTACGTTTATAGGGATTGTCGGGCTTGCCGTTATTGAATCCTCACTTCACCATGTAGAAGCCATCACAACCCAGCCTATTTTGGCTACTGTGTTCGGAGGTCTTTTACTCGGCTTTGGCGTCGGGCTTGTTATTCGAAACGGAGGTTCAATGGATGGTACAGAAATTCTCGGTATTTTGCTGACCAAAAAACTCCCGTTTTCAGTAGGTGAGTTCGTTATGTTCATCAATGTGTTCATTTTCATTTGGGCAGTTTTTGTGTTCGGTCCTGAGCAAGCGATGTACTCATTCATGACTTATTATATTGCGATGAAAACGATTGATGCCGTGATCCAAGGGCTTGATGAAACAAAAGCTGTCATTATTGTGTCTGAGCAGTATGATGAGATTTCCGACGCGATTTTGCACCGTCTCGGTCGGGGCACAACGAAGCTGAAGGGGAAAGGCGGATATACGGACGAAGAAAAAGACGTAATTTACGCGGTTGTCACAAGGCTGGAAGTGACAAAGCTCAAATCGATCGTGTTTGAAGTTGATCAAAATGCATTCATAACAATTATGAATACTCATGAAACGAGAGGCGGAAAATTCAAAAACGCAATCCACTAGGCTTTCATTTACTTTTATTCATTTTATGGGTATAATTTTATCTGCAGTAAAGAAAATGGCTTGCTGGACAGACAGCTGCCATTTTCTTTTTCATACATGTGATACGTTCTTAAGCAAAGCGAAAAGGGGGACCCTTCATGAACGTACAAGAAGCGCTGAACCTATTAAAAGAAAACGGATATAAATATACAAACAAACGGGAGGATATGCTGCAGCTTTTTGCTGATTCAGACAGATATCTTACCGCTAAAAACGTACTGTCTGCACTGAATGATGATTATCCAGGCTTAAGCTTTGATACAATCTACAGAAATCTTTCTTTATATGAAGAACTTGGGATTTTGGAAACAACTGAGCTGTCCGGTGAAAAGCTCTTCCGATTTAAGTGTTCATTCACCCATCACCACCATCATTTTATTTGTCTTGCCTGCGGCAAAACAAAGGAAATTGAATCATGTCCGATGGACAAGCTTTGTGATGATTTAGATGGCTATCAGGTCAGCGGGCATAAATTTGAGATTTACGGCACATGCCCTGATTGTACAGCGGAAAACCAAGAAAACACTAATGCGTAAAATGCGTATATATGAGAAAGGTGCCCCGGTTTGGGCTCTTTTTCAGTTATTGACACGTATAAAGTGATGCTTGTTGTTGTTCATCCATTGAACGGCTTCTAGCCAGTTGTTTACTCTGATGATGTTTGAATCAATCGGAAGCTGATTATAAGGGGAATTGAACAAAATCACCGGTATCCCGGCTTCTTTCGCAATCATCATGGCGTTCCCGTGATGATCTTCAAAAAACAGGTCGATGTTATGATTCTTGACCGCTTCAACTTTGTGATGACCACCAACGAGTTCGATGTGGTCATAATGAATGTTTTGTCTGTCAAACCATTCATAGGTAATATCAGTTAAATGAGTCCGTCTCGCTGTAATATAAATAAGCTTGTGCTCCTCTTTGAGAAGATCAAGTGACTGTTTCGCATGCTGTGCAAGCAATGCTTCCTTATATATGATCGCTTCATTTTGATTCATCCAATCCCAAAATTCTTCCTGGGTAATGTTTAACAGCTTTGTTAAATCATAATCCGTCATATCGTTTAATGAAATGGAAAGATTAAACGAACGGTTCAAATAAGGGACGAATGTATCCTGAGCCGTGATTGTGCCGTCAATATCTATTCCTAAGCGTAACATGCCCACACTCCTTCAGTTTCATCCCTTCAAGTGTAACATAAACAATTGACATTAACAGAAAAGTTTAGCAAACATGAATCAGGCAAAATGGATCAAACTATAAAAGCTCCTTTAATAAAACAGAAGGGGGAATTGAAGGTGGCAAACGATTACGAAAAGCGTGATAACAACAGTTACTATGTTGATCATGGATCTGAAGGGACAAATATTACCCGCGACAATGACGGTTTTTTTGAGGAAACAGCTGCTGAAATCGCAGAGCCTTATCGTGCTGCTGACCGCAGCAATGACCAAGACAATGATCGCAGCGGCGGCAATGTCAATGAAGGACGGGGAATAGGGTACATCGCTTTAGCCTTGTCCATCATTTCATTGTTTGTACTGCCTGTTTTATTGGGAGCTGCCGGTATTATTGTCGGCTATATCGCAAGAAGAAGAGGTGCTCAAGGCCTTGGAGCCTGGGCAATGGGTATCGGTGTCGTTTCATTAGTGCTTGGAATATTTATTATTCCATTTTTCTAACACAAAAAAGCTTGACGGGTTCCCGTCAAGCTTTTTGTGTTTCTTCTTTTAATTTTGCTTTTTCAGCTTCAAGTTTTGCGTAGTGTTCCTCAGCAAGAATGTCAATTTCTTTTTTGAGTTCTTCTACCATCGTTTCCTCTGGAACCTTACGGACAATTTTCCCTTTCCGGAACAGCAGTCCTTCACCGCGTGCGCCGGCGATTCCGATATCAGCTTCTCTCGCTTCACCAGGTCCGTTTACAGCGCAGCCGAGAACAGCAACTTTAATCGGCGCTTTTATCTTAGAAATATACTCTTCCACTTCATTGGCAATGCTGATTAGATCAATCTCAATACGGCCGCAAGTCGGACATGAGATGAGCGTGGCAGCATTGGAGGCTAAGCCGAAAGATTTCAGAAGCTCCCTTGCTACTTTTACCTCTTCTACAGGGTCTGCGCTTAGTGAAATGCGCATGGTGTTCCCGATGCCTTTGCTTAAAATGGCGCCGAGTCCTGCTGCGCTCTTTACTGTGCCGGCAAACAGCGTTCCTGACTCGGTGATCCCGAGGTGAAGCGGGTAGTCAAACGCTTTCGCCGCTTTTTCATAAGCCTCGATTGCAAGGTTCACGTCAGAGGCCTTCATGCTGACAATAATATCGTGAAAATCAAGATCCTCAAGAATTTTAATGTGATGAAGTGCGCTTTCTACCATTCCATCGGCAGTCGGATAACCGTATTTTTCTAAAATGCGTTTTTCCAATGAACCGGCGTTTACTCCGATTCTGATCGGAATGCCTTTGTCTTTGGCCGCTTTAACAACCGCTTCAACTTTTTCGCGTCGGCCGATGTTGCCGGGGTTGATGCGGATTTTATCTGCGCCGCCTTCAATGGCTTTCAACGCAAGTTTATAATCGAAATGTATGTCAACAACGAGAGGAATGGAAATGCGCTTTTTAATATCCGCAATGGCGTTTGCTGCCCGTTCATCCGGACATGCTACCCGAACGATTTGGCATCCGGCTTCAGCCAAACGGTTAATTTCCGCAACCGTTGCTTCTACATCATGTGTTTTTGTTGTTGTCATGCTTTGGATGACAACTTCATTGTTGCCGCCTATTGTTAAAGGTCCCACTTTGACGGGACGCGTTTTTGTACGATGTGTGATTTCACTCACTTGCAATCGCTCCTTAATTGTAGTTGCCGCTTCTAGATATAACAATTCTAGTATGGTTTATGTGAATTTATTTTACAAATTACATTGTAACAGTGTCTTCGCCGAACTGACAAGAAATTAACGTTAAATTAAGGGTAGACCGGGAATTTATACGCTGTTCCCGCTTGAATGGCATTGGCTTTCACATTTGGATTCAGTGCTTCAAAATCCTTTACAATGTCATCCGGAGAACCTGCTGATCCGACTATCGACATAACCGTATCACCCGGCTTTACCTTCACCGTTTTATAAGCCGGTTCTTGTGCAGCCGTTTTTGCTGATGCTTCATAGACAGGGAGGTCCTGAATGGGTATGGTTCCAATTTTAAGGTCATAAAAAAGAATAAAAAGTATAAAAACAATGCTGCATACTAAGGTGAGACGCTTCATCGCTTTTCCTCCCGCATACGAAATTTTATACCATAGTATGCTTGTCCATTTCGATTCATGACAAAAGAAAAGAGACTGCGAATGCAGCCTCGGTTTATACAGCAGCTTTTTTGGACGGAATCTCTTTTAAAACGAGAAACAGGATGACAAAATTGACAAACCAGTTCAGCAAAAATTCACTTGGTACGGTTGCTTCTAATGCCCGCATGATTGTAAAGAATACAGTTGAAAGGGTGATGGAATAAGCAGAAAGCTTCCAGAGCTGATGATAGGATAAATGTTTTTTCTGCGAATTCTTAATGATTAACCCGATAAGCGCTAAAAACGATACTTCAATAAATTTTCCCGCTGCAGTTACGAGAAAAATAAGAGCTGAGAGAACAGTGACAATCATCGCTTTATTTTGGTTTAACCCTGCAATGACATCTTTTTTCTGTAACTCTGACGGCATCATTGAGTAAGACATTTCTTGGGCTTGTCCGTCAATGGCCAAAACAAATTTGTTCTGAAGGATGCCGATCGCGTTTTGCTTTGCTTCAATTTGTTCAGTGCCATAGGAGTCTGTCGGATCGAACACGATAACGAAATCATTTGCTTGAGATTCCGTGGCTTTTTTCTCATCCGTTTGAAGTTTGCCGTTTGAAATTGTGAAATCAGGGAAATCTTTGTTTAAAACAGTTTTAAAGCCATTCATTGATTTTACGGTCCCTGTACTTACATAATAAGCGGTAGGGATTGCAAACAGGACAGAGAGCAAAAATACATAAAGAATCGCTTTTCCGATTCCTTGAAATCTTGTTTTTGCAATATCACGGGGAGAGTATGTACTTTTAATGAAAAGCTGAAACACATTCACTATCTTCACTTCCTAGCTAAACTAATATATGTTGCTTATTGTATCGTTGCATGCGTGTGAATACAAGGAAGACATGAAGAAGACAGAGTAAAATGGGAGGATGGAAGCTATGGATATGTTGTATTGGCTGTTGATTGCAGCGGTTTTTATCATTGCCTTTATCGGGCTGGTGTATCCTGTTATTCCGAGCGTAGTATTTATTGTGGCCGGATTTGTATTGTACGGATTTTTATTTTCATTCAGTCCGTATTCTTATATGTTCTGGCTTGTTGAGGCAGTTTTTGCCGCAGTATTATTCGCAGCAGATTACGTGTCGAATCTGCTTGGGGTAAAAAGGTTCGGAGGAAGCAAAGCTGCCATATGGGGAAGCACGATCGGTTTATTAGTCGGGCCTTTTGTCATTCCGGTTGCAGGGATCATATTGGGTCCGTTTATCGGGGCTGTTTGCGCAGAACTTATCGTCCATCAGAAGGACTTAAAGTCAGCGTTTAAAATTGGCCTCGGCTCACTCATTGGTTTTTTAACAGGGGTTATTGCCAAGGGCATCATACAGCTTTTGATGATCGGATACTTTTTATGGACGGTCCTATAAGAAATGCTGGCGGCAGGTTTAATGGGGCAGATTATCGGTTAAAGTGAAGTATGTCCGCTGAAATGAGCCAAATCGTGAGCTTTTTCATTGATTACAAAGCATTCTTTTGTTACATTGAATGAAGAAAGGCTCGCTGTGAAGCGGCATTTCAGTACATATATACTAAGGAGGAATTATCATGGCTTACGAACTTCCAGAATTACCTTATGCGTACGATGCTTTAGAACCGCATATCGACAAGGAAACTATGACTATTCACCATACGAAACACCACAACACATACGTGACAAATTTAAACAAAGCGGTTGAAGGAAACACTGCTCTTGCCAACAAATCAGTTGAAGAGCTTGTTGCAGATCTTGATTCTGTTCCTGAAAACATCCGCACTGCAGTCCGCAACAACGGCGGCGGACACGCGAACCACAAATTATTCTGGACACTTTTATCTCCAAACGGCGGAGGCGAACCGACTGGCGCGCTTGCTGAAGAGATCAACAGTGTATTTGGAAGCTTTGACAAATTCAAAGAGCAATTCGCAGCAGCAGCAGCTGGACGCTTCGGTTCTGGCTGGGCATGGCTTGTTGTGAACAACGGCAAACTTGAAATCACAAGCACGCCAAACCAAGATTCTCCGCTTTCAGAAGGCAAAACGCCTATCTTAGGTCTTGACGTTTGGGAGCATGCTTACTACCTTAACTATCAAAACCGCCGTCCTGATTACATTTCAGCTTTCTGGAATGTTGTAAACTGGGACGAAGTGGCTCGTCTATACAGTGAAGCAAAATAATGGCACAAACAAGGTCCTCATTATGGGACCTTGTTTTTTTATGTCTTCTTTTTACATATCTCGGTTTGAGTGAGACAGACTAAGGGATAGTAAAGGGGAGTCAGTTATGAGCAAACTAAAAAAAGTGATAGGCGATGTAGACGTAAACAAAGGGTTACTCTTTCTGCTGACCATTGGCGGGCTTTACTCGCTGGGAATTGCACTGTCCAATACATTTGTTAATGTGTATCTTTGGAAGCAGTCAGGGAAATTTATTGATTTGGCGATATATAATTTATCCATTGTGACAATGCAGCCGATAACCTTTTATTTGGCTGGACGGTTAGCCAAAAAAATAGACAGGGTATTTATTTTAAGGTTCGGCGTCATTTTTTTAGCTGCCTTTTATTTAAGTGTGCTTTTAGCCGGAGAAACGGCGGCCAGCCGCCTCGTGCTAATAGGCGCGGTGCTCGGAGTGGGCTATGGCTTTTATTGGCTAGCGTTTAACGTGCTGACCTTTGAAATAACAGAGCCGGATACGCGAGACTTTTTCAACGGGTTTATGGGCATTCTGTCTTCCTCTGCAGGAATGATCGGCCCGATTGTAGCCGGATTCGTGATCTCAAGGCTTGAAAATAATACGGGTTATACAGTGATTTTCAGTCTCTCCCTCAGTTTATTTGCCCTGGCTGTCGTGATGAGCTTTTTCTTAAAACGGAGAGAATCAAAGGGCCGTTTTATGCTGAGCAAAGTATTTGGAGAGCGCCATAGCAATATGAATTGGCGGAGAATCACGAATGCGCATTTTTTTCAGGGTTTGAGAGAAGGGATTTTTGTCTTTTTAATCAGTGTGTTTGTATTTATTGAGACAAACAGCGAACTTGCTCTCGGTACATTCGGTCTTGTCAATTCAGCTGTTTCCTTCTTTGCCTACTACTTTGCATCCAGGCTGATTAAGAAAAAGGCAAGAAAAAAATCGATTTTGCTGGGCGGACTTATTTTGTATGGCGCGCTGTTTTTGATTTTGTTTCATATGAGCTTTTCGACATTATTAACGTACGGCGTTTTTATTGCCATCGGCTATCCTCTGTTGCTTGTGCCATATGTATCACTTACATATGATGTGATAGGGCGGGCGAGGCATGCAAGAAAAGCAAGAATTGAATATATCGTGCTTAGAGAAATGTTCTTGAACGCCGGCAGAATTGTTTCCATTTTGTGCTTTCTCCTGATCGTGGCCCTTCTGAAAGAGGATGTGGGAATTCCTTTGTCACTTGCGATATTGGGTATAGGACATCCTTTGATTTATTACTTTGTCAAGGATATCCGTTTTAAGGAGAAAGAAGGGGAAAATGAAACCATGGAAGAAGACGGCCAAAAACGGGTAACAGAACCGACCCTGTTAAAAGGCGAGAGATAATTTTTTTGCCAAAAAGGGGTTATCTGTAGAAAAAAGTCGAAAAAACCTTTAAAATGAAAACTGGCACTCTTACTTGAGTGTCTTTTCTTTCTGTAAATAGAAAAGGTGATGTTATGAGGAGAAATAAACCAAAAAAGCAAAATCATAAAGAGAAAAAGAAGTCGCTTCCGATCCGGCTGAATATTTTATTTTTAGCTGCCTTTGTTATATTTACCTGGATTATTGTGGAACTGGGCATCAAGCAGATCGTGCAAGGCGATGATTACAAAAACCAAGCGAATAAGCAGGAACAAAGTGAAGTCAGCTCAGCGGTACCACGCGGGAAAATTTATGATCGAAACTTTAATGCCATTGTGACAAATAAGGCTTTAAATGCAATCACATACACGAGATCTAAATCGACCACGCAAGAACAGCGCTTAAAGATCGCAAAAAAGCTGTCTGACATGATCAAAGTCGATACAAAAAAAGTAACAGAACGGGATAAAAAAGATTATTGGATTTTGACTAGACCGAAAGAAGCGAAAAAGCTCATTAGCTCTAAAGAAAGACAGCAGGTTGAAGACAAAAAAATATCCGATGACGATTTATACCAGCTTCAGCTAAAACGGATTACTGATAAGCAGCTGAATGAATTAACGGATAAAGATATGCAGATCCTCGCTATCAAAAGACAGATGGATTCGGGCTATGCATTGACCCCTCAATATATCAAAAACGAAGATGTATCAGCGAAGGAAATGGCAGTGGTAAGTGAACATTTAGACGAACTGCCAGGTGTTGATGTCACGTCCGATTGGGAACGTGAATATCCGTATAAAAACCTTCTTCGCTCAGTGCTCGGAAGTGTTTCCAGCTCTAATGAAGGGTTGCCGTCCAACTTGCTCGACCATTATCTGTCGCTTGGCTACAGCCGTAATGACAGGGTCGGAAAAAGCTATTTGGAATACCAATATGAAAGCCTTCTGCAGGGCCAAAAAGCCAAAGTCGAAAATATCACAGATTCAAACGGCAATGTCACGGGAACAAAAACGGTATCTGAAGGCAAAGCCGGTAAAGATCTCGTGCTTACGATTGACATTGATTTGCAAAAAGAAGTGGAAAAAATCATTGAGAAGAACCTCAAATCTGCTAAAGCAAGACCAAGCACGCAATTGTTAGACCGTGCATTCGTTGTCATGATGGACCCAAGAAACGGTGAAGTGCTTTCAATGGCGGGCAAGCAGATTAAACAAGAAAATGGGAAATATAAAATTGATGATTACGCTTTAGGTACAATGACGTCATCTTATGCCATGGGATCAGCGGTCAAAGGCGCAACAGTCTTGACAGGCCTTCAAACCGGAGCTATTAATCTGAATACTGTTTTTCAAGATGAACCATTGTATATCGGCAGTCAGGATAAACGCGGTAAAAAGTCATGGACTAACTTAGGACCGGTCAATATTCAAAGAGCCTTAGAGCAGTCTTCCAACGTATTTATGTTTAAAACTGCGATCGCGCTCGGAAAAGGTGAATATAAACCGCACCAGGCTTTACCGATTGATACGACGGCCTTTGATACGTTCCGTAATTACTTCAGCCAATTTGGACTGGGTGTCAAAACTGGAATTGATCTTCCGAATGAAATGACAGGCTATAAAGGAACAGACAGATTGACGGGATTCTTGCTTGACTATGCGATCGGCCAATACGACACGTATACACCGCTGGAACTCGCGCAATACGTATCAACGATTGCAAACGGCGGATATCGCTTAAAGCCTCAGCTTGTAAAGGAAGTCAGAGAACCTGATGCTAAAAGAGGGATCGGTGCTGTCGTACAATCCGTTCAGCCGGAAGTGCTGAATAAAATCGACATGAAGAGTGAATACATTAAAGAGGTTCAGGCCGGATTCAGACGGGTGATGACAAAAGGGACAGCTGCCAGCCAATTTGCTTCAGCGTCATATCAGCCTGCCGGTAAAACAGGAACAGCACAATCGTTCTATGATGGACCTGATAAATCAAAAACAGGAACATCGACTTATAATACGACACTTGTCGCCTATGCACCGGCTGATAATCCTGAGATTGCAATCTCTGTAGTAGTCCCTTGGGCTTATATTGATTACAGCGCTAAATATACCATTACAAACGAAATCGGCAGGGAAGTAATGGATAAATATTTTGAGCTGAAATCGAAGCAGGACAAAGAAGATACTCAGCAAAAGAATAAAGACAAAATTGAAGAAAATGCAGAAAACACAACGTCTTCTGATAACTAAAAAGAAACGCTCACATGATGTGGGCGTTTTTTTTATACAAAAAAACGCACTGATTTACAAAACCTTAACATTCGGTTCAAACCCTTTTTACATAGAACCTTTACTCTATACGTGTAGGACAAATTACACATTATACGCAGGGGGAATTCAGGAAATGAAAAAAAACAAATTGATGCTTATGCTTCTGATGGCTGCTTTTATGATGATTGCAGCTGCATGCGGAAATGCAGGAGAAAGTAAAAAATCGAATAGCGATTCTGCAAAAGGAGAAGAAAAGGCATCAGGTTCTTTAACCATTTCTGGTTCATCGGCTATGCAGCCACTAGTACTTGCAGCCGCGGAAAAATTTATGGAAGAAAACCCTGATGCTGATATACAGGTACAAGCTGGCGGTTCTGGAACAGGGCTTTCTCAAGTCTCTGAAGGTGCTGTTCAGATCGGGAATTCAGACGTTTTTGCTGAAGAAAAAGAAGGCATCGATGCAAAAGCGCTTGTCGATCATCAAGTCGCTGTAGTTGGTATGGCAGCAGCTGTAAACCCTGATGCTGGTGTGAAGGATATTTCAAAAGAAGAATTGAAAAAAATCTTCACTGGCAAAATTAAAAACTGGAAAGAGCTCGGCGGCAAAGACCAAAAGATTACACTTGTAAACCGTCCTGATTCTTCTGGCACACGTGCTACATTTGTGAAATATGCGCTTGACGGAGCGGAGCCTGCAGAAGGCATTACTGAAGATTCCTCCAACACGGTGAAAAAGATCATTGCTGATACTCCGGGAGCGATTGGATATCTTGCATTCTCATATTTAACAGATGACAAAGTAACTGCTCTATCTATTGACGGTGTTAAACCTGAAGCGAAAAATGTAGCAACTGGCGAGTATCCGATCTGGGCTTATCAGCATTCTTATACAAAAGGTGAAGCGACAGGTTTAGCTAAAGAATTTCTTGATTATCTAAAGAGTGAAGACATTCAAAAAAGCATTGTTACTGACCAAGGCTACATTCCGGTTACTGATATGAAAGTGACACGCGATGCCAACGGGAAGCAAAGCTGATCTTAATAAAAAGAGGAGTGCGGGGACAACCGTTTCTCCTCTTAACACATTCATAGGAGTGTAAAACAATGATAAACAATAGAGAAAATATGTCTGTGAGCGAGCGTTTAATCAGCTCAAGGCAAAATCGGCAATTGGATGAAGTTCGGGGAAGAATGATTGTAACAGCATGTGCACTGATTATGATTGCGGCATCTGTTGCAATCACCATTTTCCTCGGCGTGAAGGGGCTGCAATCTTTTCTTGTAAATGGTGTAAGCCCAATTGAATTCTTAACGAGCTTAAATTGGAATCCTACAGATACTGATCCGAAATACGGAGTGCTGCCATTTATTTTTGGCTCATTTGCAGTAACGATTCTTTCTGCTCTAATCGCTGCGCCGCTTGGCATTGCAGGTGCGATTTTTATGACAGAGATTGCCCCGAATTGGGGAAAGAAAGTGCTGCAGCCGGTGATTGAGCTTTTAGTCGGTATTCCATCTGTTGTTTATGGATTCATAGGTCTTACAGTATTGGTGCCGTTTATCGCCCAGTTCAAATCGAGCGGAACAGGGCACAGTTTATTGGCGGGAACGATTGTCCTTTCCGTCATGATTCTGCCGACGATCACATCGATTTCTGCTGATGCAATGGCTTCTCTTCCGAAGAGTTTACGAGAGGGTTCTTACGCGCTTGGTGCGACAAGATGGCAGACGATCAGAAAAGTACTTGTGCCTGCAGCTTTTCCAACATTGATGACAGCTGTTGTGTTAGGCATGGCTCGGGCGTTCGGCGAAGCTTTGGCTGTTCAGATGGTCATTGGAAATACAAGAGTATTGCCGGAAAGCCTGTTTGACACTGCGGGAACGCTGACAACGATCATCACGCTGAATATGGGCCACACCACATACGGAAGCGTTGAAAACAATACGCTTTGGTCAATGGGGCTTGTGCTTCTGGTGATGTCATTCTTGTTCATCCTGCTTATTCGCTACTTGTCATCTAGGAGGAAAGTGTAATGAACCGCAAAATAACAGATAAACTGGCGACCGGAATGTTTGGTTTGTGTGCAGCCATTATCGCTGCCATTTTAGTAGGTTTGTTTTCCTATATTATTATAAACGGTGTTTCTCAGCTCAGTTTTCAATTTATTACAACAAAATCGAGCGCCATTGCAGCTGGAGGAGGCATACGAGATCAGCTGTTTAACTCCTTTTATATTTTGTTTATTACAATGCTGATTACAATCCCGCTCGGTGTGGGCGGCGGAGTCTTCATGGCTGAGTACGCGCCTAATAACAAAGTGACTGACTTCATCAGAACATGTATAGAGGTGCTTTCATCTCTTCCGTCTATTGTCATTGGGATGTTTGGATTATTGATGTTTGTCAACTTAACAGGCTGGGGATATACGATCATAGGCGGGGCGCTTGCGTTAACTGTTTTTAACCTTCCTGTCATGGTGCGTGTGACAGAAGACGCGATCCGTTCAGTCCCTAAAGATCTGAAGGAAGCCTCTCTCGCTTTAGGTGTATCACGCTGGCATACCGTAAAAACGGTTTTGATTCCAAGTGCGATTCCTTCTATTATCACAGGAGCAATTTTAGCGTCAGGAAGGGTGTTCGGGGAAGCGGCCGCATTATTATTTACGGCAGGCCTGACAACACCGCGTCTTAATTTTACGGAGTGGAACCCGTTTTCGGAAACATCACCGCTTAATATTTTCAGGCCCGCTGAAACACTTGCGGTCCACATTTGGAACGTCAATACACAAGGAATGATTCCGGATGCTGAAGCGATTGCCAACGGTGGTTCTGCCGTGCTGGTGATTTCTGTTCTTGTGTTTAATCTCGCAGCGAGATGGCTTGGCACGATGATCTACAAAAAGCTTACGGCTAATTAGAACGGAAAGAGGCGAAAAACATGTCTGAACAAATGGTAAAAGAAAAACCTGAGCGAGCTGTTATTGTTCCGAAGCAGAACCACGTGCTTGAGGTGAAAGATCTGTCTATTTTTTACGGAAATAAACAAGCAGTTCATCATGTAAACATGGATATTGAAAAAAATGCGGTGACTGCTTTAATTGGGCCGTCGGGATGCGGAAAATCCACTTTTTTGAGAAATATTAACCGAATGAACGATTTAATTCCATCTGCAAGAGCGGAAGGTGAAATCCTTTATGAGGGATTAAATATATTGGGCGGCAATATTAACGTTGTCAGCTTGAGAAGAGAAATCGGAATGGTTTTCCAAAAACCAAATCCATTTCCGAAATCGATCTATGCGAATATCACACATGCATTGAAATATGCCGGAGAGCGGAATAAAGCCGTTTTAGATGAAATTGTGGAAGAAAGTTTAACAAAAGCAGCGCTCTGGGATGAGGTGAAGGATCGTTTACATTCATCAGCACTCTCGTTATCCGGCGGCCAGCAGCAGCGTTTATGCATCGCGAGAACGCTTGCGATGAAGCCGGCTGTTCTTCTGCTTGATGAACCAGCTTCAGCGCTTGATCCGATTTCAAATGCAAAAATAGAGGAATTAATTACAGGATTGAAAAGAGAATACTCAATTATTATTGTCACGCACAATATGCAGCAGGCTCTGCGGGTTTCTGACCGGACGGCATTCTTTTTAAACGGAGAGCTTGTAGAGTACGGACAGACCGAACAGATTTTCACGAGTCCGAAAAAGCAAAAGACAGAGGATTATATTAACGGAAAATTCGGATAGGAGGGCGGCAATGAGTATTGCTACCGAAGCTGTAATGAAACAGGAAGTCTATCAAGTCAATGAAATGAACTTATGGTATGGACAGCATCATGCTTTAAAAAATATCAATTTGAGCATTTATGAAAATGAGGTTACGGCGATTATCGGGCCATCCGGATGCGGGAAATCGACCTTTATTAAGACATTGAATTTAATGATTCAAATGACGCCGAATGTAAAGCTTGCAGGTGAGCTGAACTATAATGGCAGCAACATTTTAAAGGATAAAGTGGACATCGTGGATTTGCGAAAAAATATCGGCATGGTATTCCAAAAAGGGAATCCGTTTCCGCAATCTATTTTTGATAATGTGGCTTACGGACCGAGAGTCCACGGCACCAAAAATAAAAAGAAGCTTCAGGAAATTGTGGAAAAGTCATTAAAAGACGTGGCATTATGGGATGAGGTGAAGGATCGATTGCATACGTCCGCTCTTTCGCTGTCAGGGGGCCAGCAGCAGCGTCTTTGCATCGCTAGAGCACTTGCGACCAATCCTGATATTTTGCTGATGGATGAACCGACATCTGCACTAGATCCAATCTCAACGAGAAAAATTGAAGAACTCATTCTAGAGCTGAAAAATAAATATACAATTGTCATTGTCACGCATAACATGCAGCAGGCAGCAAGGGTTTCTGATCAAACCGCCTTTTTCTACATGGGCGAGCTTGTTGAATGCGACAATACGAATAAAATGTTCTCTAACCCGAAGGACCAAAGAACGCTCGATTACATTTCAGGAAAGTTTGGATGAAAAAAAACAGGCTGAGTCAGCCTGTTTTTTTATCGTGTTAACGTTTTTACGATCTTTTTGAAACTCATGTCTGATTTTACTTTAAACTCGCCGGCACGAATTTCTTTGTGATAGCCGGCATCAATGACATAGTCATTAAAGTCTTGAGCCGAAAAGATAATGCCCTCTTTTTCAAGAATAGCAGATACATCCGCAGTGCTCATGCCATCTTTAATTTTGAGCTTGTACGTTTTGACTTTGTCTGTTTTCGTGTCTGAGCTACTGTCATCGGTCAACGATTTCTCTTTTGAATCAAGAAGTTTTTGATATTCATCACGGTTCACAGAAACCATTTTTTTAGAATCAAGGTAATTGTTCACGTCTTGTTCAGTTACTGTTTTATTATCTTTTACAGCAGCGACCTGGTCTTCGTCAGTCAGATAAAAAACAGCTGCAAGAACGGCTGTCGCTAAAATGATGCCGCCAGCAAATGCCTGAATGCCCCGTTTTGTCATACGAGCACCTTCTCATTATCTTTGATAATCGTATTCACGTCTTCCACTGATACATGCTCAGCTTTAGCAATCGCTTCAGCTGACATACCGTTATTATATTTAGAAAGTATTTGTTTAGCGATTTTTTGATTGATGTCGTTCTGCTTTGATTTGCGAATGACAAGGTTTGTTTCCAGTAATTCTTCCTCAAGCACTGTCATTTTCTTTTTGAGCTTGTAAATTTCCTGCATCGCAGAAAGCTGCAGTGTTTCGAGCTCCTGTTCTACATCTTTCATCGGGTCTCTTTGAGAATATGAGAATGCAATTAGCGCTATACTGACGATAAACAACGCAATAATAGCAATTTCCACGTTTCATCACCTTCTATTCTTTTTTTATCCTTCTTTTTTATACCATAAAACCAATAGTTTCTAAAGGAATTCGCGAAAAAAACGAGATTTTGTCGAGAAATCTTTCTTTGCTTCTTCTTTATGTAATGGTTTAATAGGAACACGAAGTGAACGATTGGAAAGGAGAATGTTAGGAGTCCATGGATAAACACCCATTTCCCTATAATATACGACATAAGCTTTCCTTTTTTAGGGACACATTCGACATGATCATTCAAAACGCTCACACCTTGACCGTAAGCTGGGAAATCTCAGAAGAAACAATGCGGCTGGCTGAAGCGGTCCTTTTCGAAAAAACGCAGGATATGATAAAAGAATTGCGCATTGTCATCAAAAGAAAAGACATTGAAGCTGTCAGGACAAAACGCACAACGTATGATAAAGGCGAATGGACGATTAGACAGGCGGCTGGTGATGCTGTATATCGGGCTGAATACAGAATTGTGAATTCAATGAATGTCTCTCTCAAGCTTGCCGGTACAGACGACATCTATCTTGATGAAAATGGGATTCGTCATATAAACAGTTTTCAGATTGAAGAAGCGCACACCAGTTGGGAGGCGCAATTTTCTGCATACACCTGTTATGGGAGAGGGGAAAAAGAACGGTGAACATTCTCATGCTTTCACCCGAACATCCCGATGAGCCGAAAAGCGGGCTCGGTGTCCATTTAAACCGCCTCATTTCCTATTTACATCCTCATATCAACATTACGGTTTGTACTCCGAGCGGGCAGTTGTTTTCGTATGCGAAGTTTGAAGATTACATAGCTGATGCTAACTTTACAATGGTTCGCCATGTGTTATCACACAATGAACGCTTTGATCTGATTCATGCCCATGATGACACAACAGCCCCTGCCGCCCAGTATTTGAAACAACGGCTTGGTCTTCCGCTTGCTGCGACAATCCACGGTCTTGAAAGCGAAAGGAAGAAGGTGTGCCGAGAAGCCCCACACCCATACAGGCTCATGACCGAACGGCTCCTTATTGAATCCGCTGATGCATTGATCGTATTAAGCACATTTATGAAGCGGTCTCTTGATAAGGCGGCACATAAAAAATTAACCGTTATCCCGAGTCCTGTATCGATGGAGGAAGAGAAGGGGAAAATCCCAAGAAGCATGAATAGAAGATTCCTCTTTTCATATGGAAGGTTTGTTCCGGAAAAAGGATTTTCGCAGCTGTTAAAGGTGTTTACCATCTTGAAGCAGCGTCAGCCTGACCTCTATCTGGTGCTGGCTGGGGAGGGGCCGTCTCTGTCCTGCTATGAGAAATTGGCTGCGGCATATAACCTGAAGGATCGCGTCATGTTCCTGCCGTTTCTAAATAGGAAAGACATCAGAACGTTACTGTCTCACTGTGAAATGGCTGTTTTCCCTAGTTCTTATGAACCGTTTGGGCTTGCCGCGCAAGAAAGCATGGAACAAGGTGTGCTGACTGTCGTTTCTCATTCGGGTGGTTTTTGTGATTATGCCGTTCATGACAAAACGGCAATCATCGCTGATTTTACGCTCGTACAGGAAGCGGCTGATCTGCTGGACAGTTTTTTTAAAGACCGGGAAAAAGCCCGCCGGATAAAAGAAGCTGGCAGACAACAAGTGTTCAAGCTCCACCACCCCCGACTCATTATGTCATCATATTTGCAGCTTTATGAGCGTATCTTCAATAATTCAGCAATTCATTGAAAAACAGCCTAGCATTCCGTCCATTATAGTGGTATTATATATAAGTCTGAATAAGTAAATGATTTTAGTTTGGAGGGAAAATAATGCGCGTTAATATTACTTTGGCTTGCACTGAATGTGGTGAGCGTAACTATATTTCTAAAAAGAACAAACGCAACAATCCAGACCGCGTTGAATTTAAAAAATATTGCCCACGTGATAAAAAATCTACGTTACACCGTGAAACAAAATAACAGCCTTGCTGTTTGAGGTGTAAGAAAAAAGCCAGAGCTTTGAAAAAGGTTCTGGCTTTTTTTCTATTCCGAGGGGGATGAGAGATGAAATCACAATTAAGAAAAAAGACGCTGGAGGCACTGTCTGCTTTATCAAATGAAGATCTGCTTCAAAAAACGGAACGTATGTATAAGTACTTGTTTTCTCTGCCGGAGTGGCAAAATGCCGGCACCATTGCCGTCACTATTTCCAGAGGATTAGAGATACCGACGCGTCTTGTCATTGAGCAGGCTTGGGAAGAAGGAAAACAAGTTTGCATCCCAAAATGCTATCCGGACACGAAGAAAATGCAATTTCGCACATATCAGACTGATGATCAGCTCGAAACCGTGTACGCCGGACTGCTCGAGCCGGAAATTGAAAAAACAAAAGAAGTAAACCCATCACAAATTGACTTGATGATCGTTCCAGGTGTTTGTTTTGATGTTAACGGGTTTAGGGTCGGCTTTGGAGGCGGCTATTATGATCGCTATTTAAGTGAATATGAAGGGAAGACAGTCTCTTTGCTTTTGGAGTGCCAGTTGTTTGCGCACGTACCCAGTCTGCCGCATGACATCCCGGTACATAAGCTGATAACAGAGGATGGGATTATTTCTTGTTTTTCATAACTTTCCTGTCCCTTATTCGAGAATAAATAAGGTAGAATAACAAACCCTATTGGCAGGAGGGATATAATGAAAAAACTTTTGATATATGCCATTTTCGCGGTTTCTGCCGTCATGTTTTATCAAAATCGCTACCGTCTTATGAATACTGTACTCAGCCAGCCAGGAATCAGGCGGTCTTTTATCCATTTGTTTTTAAGAATTCCATTTATCCGCAATAAGTTTATACAGCAAGCTTTCTAAAATCCCGTGAAAAACGGGATTTTTTGCTTTCAGTAGGCGTTTCGGAGCGCCAGCTGTTATAATGAAAAAAAACTATTGGAGCGGTAAACATGTTTTTGCTGGAGTATACATATTGGAAAATTGCGGCGCACCTGGTGAATAGCGGGTATGGCGTCATACAAGCCGGTGAGTCAGATGAAATATGGTTGGAAGCGCCGGACAAGTCCTCTCATGATCTAGTTCGTCTTTATAAGCACGATCTTGATTTCCGTCAAGAAATGGTTAGAGACATCGAAGAGCAGGCCGAACGAGTAGAACGAGTCAGACATCAATTGGGCAGACGAAGGATGAAGCTGCTGAATGTGTTTTTTTCAACGGAAGCCCCTGTTGATGACTGGGAAGAAATATCCAAACTACCTTTTGAAAAGGGAACTGTGTCAGTTGAGCCGGCAATCGTTAGAGGAACGATGCTTCGAGATGATCTTCAAGCGGTTTTTCCATCATTTCGTACAGAAGATTGTTCAGAGGAACACGCTTCGTTTGAAAACGCGCAAATGGCGCGAGAACGCTTCCTTTCGCTAGTGCTGAAACAAGAAGAACAGAGAAAAACTGAAGCGGCGGTTTTTCAAAACGGAAAACCGATTTTTACATATTTATTTATTGCGCTTCAGATCCTGATGTTTTTCTTGCTCGAAATAAACGGAGGCAGCACTAATACGGAGACGCTGGTGGCTTTTGGAGCAAAAGAAAACAGCCTGATTGCACAAGGAGAATGGTGGCGGCTTCTGACACCCATTGTGCTTCACATCGGCATAGCGCATTTAGCTTTTAATACGCTGGCTTTATGGTCGGTTGGTACAGCGGTTGAGCGGATGTATGGATCGGGCAGGTTTTTGCTGATTTATCTGGCTGCTGGCATTACGGGTTCGATTGCGAGTTTTGTGTTCAGCCCGTATCCTTCGGCAGGGGCATCAGGAGCCATATTCGGATGCTTAGGTGCATTACTGTATGTTGCTTTGTCTAATCGAAAAATGTTTTTAAGAACCATAGGAACCAATATTATTGTCATTATTATCATCAATCTGGGCTTTGGTTTTGCAGTTTCGAATATTGATAATTCAGGACATATCGGCGGCTTGATTGGCGGCTTTTTCGCTGCAGCGGCATTGGGGTTGCCCAAAGCCAGAGCCTTTGGAAAAAGATTGTTGTCAGCGGTTTTGCTGATTGCTTTGGCTGCCGGATTTTTATATTACGGATTGCATTCGCCTTCACACCAGGAGTCAGCGCTGATTCAGCAGGCAAGCGAGCTGTATCAGGAAGGAAAGTATGAAGAAGTAACAGAATTGCTGAACGGAGAAGCAGCGCAAAAAGATGCCTCTGCCGATCTTTTGAAAATTCTTGCTGTTTCTGATATTAAAATCGGCGAATATGATCAGGCGGTTTCCCTTTTGGAACGAGCAGTGAAAAAAGAACCTAAAGACCATGCCTCATATTACAATTTAGCCTTATTGTATGCGGAAAAAAATGAGCTTGCACAAGCAGAAAAGGCTATCAGGCTGGCTTTAAAATTGGAGCCGAAGGAGCAGCGCTACAAGGAGCTTCAGCAACAAATTGAAAACAATAAAGAATCATAAAGGTGGAATATGGAAAGGAGGCTGGCTTTTTTGTCAGCGTTTTCTTCTTGACTGACCGCTTCCTTATGAATACGCTTATGATAGTTAAGTTCAAGAAATGGTGAGGAAAATGAATACATTTTATGATGTGCAGCAGCTGTTAAAAACGTTTGGCCACATTGTTTATTTTGGAGACAGAGAGCTTGAAATTGAGTTTATGCTGGATGAATTAAAGGAATTATACATGAACCACATGATTGAAAAGGAGCAGTGGACCAGAGCGGCAGCTGTCCTTCGAAAAGAATTGGAGCAAACAAAAAACGGAAGAGATTTCTATAAAGGCTAAGGTGATAAAAATGGACGAGATATGGTTTGCGGGCATTGACCTGGGAGGAACGACGATTAAACTCGCTTTTATTAATCAATATGGCGAAATTCAGCATAAGTGGGAAGTTCCGACTGATAAAACCGGCGACACGATTACTGTCACAATTGCAAAAACAATCGACAGCAAGCTGGATGAGCTGCAAAAACCGAAGCACATCATCAAATACATCGGAATGGGTGCACCAGGCCCTGTAGATATGGCGGCAGGAGTTGTTTATGAAACAGTAAATCTAGGGTGGAAAAATTATGCTTTAAAAAACCATCTGGAGACAGAAACCGGCATCCCAGCTGTTATAGAAAATGACGCGAATATTGCTGCGCTCGGGGAAATGTGGAAGGGAGCGGGTGATGGCGCAAAAGACGTCATTCTCGTGACGCTTGGCACAGGAGTTGGCGGCGGCATCATTGCAAATGGTGAAATTGTACATGGCATAAATGGCGCCGGCGGAGAAATCGGCCATATTTGCAGCATCCCTGAAGGCGGAGCGCCCTGCAACTGCGGCAAAACGGGCTGTATCGAAACAATTGCTTCAGCAACCGGAATTGTAAGAATTGCAAAAGAAAAAATAGCAAATGCTAAAAAGACGACACGTTTAAAAGCAACCGAACAATTGTCAGCGCGGGATGTGTTTGAAGCGGCGGGTGAAAATGATGAAATTGCCCTTGAGGTGGTTGATTATGTAGCCAAGCACCTTGGTTTGGTGCTCGGAAATTTGGCAAGCTCGCTTAATCCATCCAAAATCGTTCTTGGCGGCGGCGTATCGAGAGCCGGAGAACTGCTGAGATCAAAAGTTGAGAAAACATTCCGCAAATGCGCGTTTCCGCGGGCGGCCCAAGCTGCTGATATTTCAATCGCAGCACTTGGAAATGATGCCGGCGTTATCGGAGGCGCTTGGATCGCTAAAAATGAATGGCTGAAACATCAAAATTGTTAAAATTGTGTAAATGAAATTGATTTTTTGTTGTGCTCAGGTTAAGATTTAATTTGATGTGTTAATGAGAATGTTGGGAATAGACTGATTTTTTGAGCGTGCTGCATAGGAGGTTGAAATGCGAAAAACGTTTTTTTCGAAGATTTCATTTATGCTGATTGCCATTTTATTGATGTGGCTGAAAACGTATGCTGTTTACAAAACCAGTTTTCATATTAAAATCGACAATCTAACACAGGAATTTATTCTGTTTATCAACCCATTGAGTTTTTTGTTGCTTATTTTTGGCCTCAGCCTGTTTTTAAAAGGCAAAAACAGAAATCGCTACATTATCGCGATGAGCTGTCTTGTCACGTTTGTATTGCTGGCAAATATGGTTTTTTACCGTTTTTACAATGATTTCTTAACAATCCCTGTTCTTTTTCAAACGAGCAATATGGGTGATCTCGGAAGCAGCATCGGAACACTTCTTGAGCCGACAGACCTCCTATTAGCTGTAGATATTGCGGTTTTAATATGGCTTCACATCCGGCAAAAAGCTTTTCAATCGGACATTCCCTCAACGAAAAATGAACGGGCGGCTTATTTTTTGTTCGTTGCTTCTGTTTATTTCTTCAACCTGGGCTTGTCTGAGGCGGAAAGACCTCAGCTATTGACACGCTCATTTGACAGAGAAATGCTTGTTAAAAACATTAGCCTGTTTAATTTTCATATTTACGATGGCGTTCTTCAGTCAAAGCAATCCGCACAGAGAGCGTTGGCAGACAGCAACAGCCTGACGGAAATTGAAAACTACGTAACCGCTAATGCGAAGGATGCCAACAAACGCTTATTCGGCGCTGCAAAAGGAAGGAACGTCATTCTCGTATCCTTAGAGTCGACGCAAAGCTTCGTGATTAATGAAAAATTGAATGGAGAAGAAATCACGCCTTTTCTGAATGACTTTATAAAACAGAGCTACAACTTTAATAATGTTTACCACCAAACAGGCCAGGGGAAAACCTCGGATTCTGAATTTATCGTGGACAATTCACTGTATCCGCTTGGACGAGGTGCCGTGTTTTTTACGAATGCGGGCAATCAATATATGGCCGCTCCTGAAATTTTGAAAAACAGCGGATACTATTCAGCGGTGCTCCACGCTAATAATAAGAGCTTTTGGAATCGTGATTTAATGTACGACTCATTTGGATATGATTCGTTTTTTGATATTAACTCGTATGATGTAACTGACGAAAATTCAGTCGGCTGGGGACTTAAGGATAAAGAATTTTTTGAGCAGTCTTCAGAGCTGATGAAAAATCTGCCTCAGCCGTTTTACTCGAGGCTGATTACACTGACGAACCACTTCCCGTTTGATCTTGATGAAGAGGATCAATTGATTGATGAATATGATTCAAGCAGCCAGACGCTAAATAAATATTTTCCGACAGTGCGTTATCAGGATGAGGCGCTAAAACGGTTTATCGAAAAGCTGAAGGAAGACGGATTATACGACAACTCTGTTATTGTATTGTACGGTGACCATTATGGTATATCAGAAAACCATAATGAAGCGATGGGGCAGTTTTTAGGAAAAGAAATAACCCCATTTGAAGAGGTACAGCTCCAAAAAGTGCCGCTGGTCATTCATATTCCGGGTATTACTGATAAAAAGCCGCAAACCATTGAAACAGTAGGCGGGCAGATTGATATCAGGCCGACGCTGATGAATCTTTTAGGGATTGATACGAAAGATCAAATTCAATTCGGCAACGATCTGCTTTCAGACGAAAAACTGGACTTTACGGTGCTCCGGGACGGGAGCTTTATCACAGATCAGGTTGTTTATACAGACGGTGCGTGTTATGACAAAGAGACGGGAAAACCGTTAGAAGAGACAAAACAATGTGAAGCATTTGCTGATAAAGCAAAACAGGAGCTATCACTTTCTGATGAAATCATTTATGGGGATTTGTTGCGATTTTATGACCAGAAAAGGCTGGACAATTCGTCAAAACGGAAAGAAAAACAAATGCTTGATCAGGCATCGTAATCACAATGTCTCCCGCGTCAAAGTGAGCGGGAGGCTTTCTTTTTTTAAATACGCTGTCATATAGTAACAAAAAAGGGGGATGATGATGGCGTTTATTACGGTGAAACCTGCGATCAAGAACAATTTGGCCAGAGTGGCGAAAGAACTGAAGATAGACGAGGAATTGCTTAAAAGTGCAAATCGCTCCGCACAAAAACATCAATTGTATTGCCCTGGTTATGTGATAGAGGAGCATAGCGACAAAGAGCTTCAAACCATTCAGGACATAAAGCGCTTTTTACAGCCTCGGCAGCTGGAACTTTCTGATAGCTGGATTGAGCAAGAGAAAATCTATGATGATTCAGCTGTTGAAAAGGAAATAAAGAAGATTATTGATGTTTTTCCGTTTGTCTCATGCCGGGAAATTGGCCGTTCTGTACTCGGCAGGCCTATCTGGGAGCTGAAGGCTGGTGGGGAGCATGCCGTAAAAAAGGTCCATATGAACGCGTCATTTCATGCGAATGAGTGGATTACAACGTCTGTCCTGCTAAAATGGTTTAAGGAATACTGTATGTCATTATGCTGCAATTCGCCTTTCTTTGGCTTTTCTCCCATAAAGCTGTTTAACAGCACATCCTTATCCCTCGTTCCTTTTGTCAATCCGGATGGCGTTGATCTTGTTTTAAACGGATCAGAAGTCATGGGAGCCAGAAGAGATGAGCTCGAAAGGCTAAATGAACATCGTCCGAATTTTAATGAATGGAAGGCGAATATAAACGGGGTTGATTTAAATAAACAATTTCCATCATTATGGGAAATTGAAAAATACCGAAAACCGACAGCACCCAGCTACCGCGATTTTCCGGGAATCTCTCCACTTACGGAGCCGGAATCTATTGCGATGTACCGGCTGATCACGGAGAATCCGCCTGACAGACTGCTGGCTCTTCATACTCAAGGAGAAGAAATTTATTGGGGCTATAAAGGCCTTGAGCCTGAGGAATCTGCTGCCGTCATAAAGGATTTTGAGGAGTTAAGCGGGAACATTTATAAGGGAGTAAGGGATATAGACAGCTATGCTGGATTTCGTGATTGGTTTATTCACCATTATTTTAAGGAAGGGTATACGGTGGAACTTGGAAAAGGCCAAAATCCTTTGCCGTTTCAGCAGTTTTCACACATATATAACGCCACAAACGGCATCTTGTGGAGGGCGTTATTTTTTCATGAGTAACTGAAACTTTTTCTTTTTTCTGCCGAAGCAAATATGAGAGAATAAAGATGATCGGAGGGGAATGCTGATGAGATCAGTTTGTTTTATTCTGCTGACGGTATTGCTGTTTAGTCTATCGGCATGCGAACCATCTCATCAGCAGCAAAAACAGGCATCGGCGGCAAAAGATGAGAAAAAAGACATCATACCGCTTTCCGCGGAAAAAGCGGATGGGGCGGAAGGCTGGCTGAATAACAGCACAATATTATATACTGCGTCTAATCCGACGAAAACAGAGCTTTTTGCGTACCGCATCTTTACAGGCAAAGCGAAAAAGCTCTATCAAACGGATGGTCAAATCGTTGATGTTCAAATCAATGCGAGGGAGCAGATGATTCTGCTGCAAATCACACATAGCCAAAAGACGGCAGTGGTTTTGCTTAATGCAGAAGGGGAGACGCTTTACGAAAAAGATTACGAAACGTATGAGCTTGAGGCTGCTTGGAATCAGTATGATCCTTATCAAATGATGGTTACGGAATTCAATGAAAACTGGGATTTCCATACATATCAGGTGAATGCTAAAAAAGGCGAATCTTTCTTAAGTCCGGTACAGGTTCCGTTCATTCATTGGACATCCAAAAATACATTTGATTATGTAAAAGAGGAAAGAGACGATAAAACAGGGCCTTTATATACGTTCGATACAGCTTCTAAGATGGAACAGAAGCTTGAGGATGACGTTCTATTCTTCGATTCTTTCCTTCAAATGAGCTTTACTGTCAAATCAGCTTCCGGAGGAAAAGGGACGTATCAGTTTAAAACGCCGCAATCAACATCACCTGTTACAGCGAAATGGCCGCTCCAAGCGAAATATACAAGTTTGGCTCCAATGGAGTATGACTATGATGAAACAGGAGGCCTGTTTTATACATTCAAACAAAGCGGCGATGCATATAAGCTCGCAGCAGTCGATGTAGCATCGGGAGAGACAAAAGATCTTGTGTCTCTGCGGGAAATGGAGCCGATTCAAATATCTCCGAACGGGAAATATGCGTTATACGGCTTTCATTTTGAGCAAATTATTTTATTGAAATCACATGAAACGAAGCAACTTATCATTGATCAAAAGGAGATGGAATAACGATGGCTATCGCAGATGTAACCATTATCCCAATCGGTACGGAAACACCCAGTGTCAGTGCTTACGTAGCCGATGTGCAAAAGATATTAGAAGGATATCAAGCAGAAGGGAAAATCAAATATCAGCTGACACCGATGAATACGCTGATCGAGGGAGAACTCAGTGACCTTTTTGCAGTCATTCAGGCAATTCACGAAGCGCCATTTCAAAAAGGATTGCACAGAGTGGCAACGAATATCCGTATCGATGACAGGCGTGACAAAAAAACGACGCTTGAGAGCAAAATAGAAAGTGTCAATAAACATTTACAGCCATAAAAATAAACCTGTATCCGATCGGATACAGGTTTTAATGTGCGGTTGGATACCCGCTGTTTATTACGGTCATCACGGTAAACCATCCAAAGACAAATAAGGTGGCACCGGCTAATAAAAACCCGAGTATATTTTTATTTCTAACAGAACGCAAGACTCCCCATAAAGCGAAAAGAGCGACAAGGCCGAAAATCACGACAAGTAACATAACACAGCCCCCTTTACATTGAAAAACCTGCAATTCTTTCCAGTTTTATTCTACCTGTTTTTTATAGGTTTGTCGATAGCGTTTTCAATGCGATTGTTTGAATCTTTTTTAAAAAAACCTCATAATAAGAGCATAAAAAAGAAAGAGGTGATAATAGTGAAATGGAGACGAATGCCAGTAGGGCCGATTCAAGCGAACGCATATTTTCTTATCAGTGATGATCAATGCCTGATTTTTGATCCGGGCGGCGAGGGACATAAAGTCAATCAATACATAAAAGAAAAAGGGCTGACGCCTTTAGCCATTTTGCTTACACATGCCCATTTTGACCATATTGGGGCGCTTGATGAAGTGAGAGAAAAATGGGATATCCCTGTTTACCTGCATCAAAATGAAAAAAATTGGCTTACGGATGCTTCTTTAAACGGCTCCGGCATGCTGCGAGGGATAGAAGTCACAGCTAAGCCTGCAGATCATCTAATTGAAGGTGACGGTGAGTTGAATATCGGGCCGTTTCATTTGGAAACATTATTTACGCCGGGACATTCACCAGGCAGTGTGTCTTACTACGTGAAAGATGCAGACTTGGTCATCTCCGGTGATGTTTTGTTCCAAGGCGGTATAGGACGTACGGATTTAATAGGCGGCGATCAAGAGACGCTGCTGACGTCCATTCATGAAAAACTGCTTACGCTTCCGGAACACACGCTGGTGTTAAGCGGCCATGGACCTGAAACAGACGTACTGACTGAGCAGGACCAAAATCCGTTTTTAAATGGTTTTTCATTGTAAAAAAAGAGACAAACCGATAAGGTTTGTCTCTTTCTGCATTTAATGGCCTCCGCCGCCGGGCACCATAATAAAAATTGAGTAATATGTAAAGCCGGCGAAGAAAATTGTTAAATAAGCGCCAAAAATATAAATATACATGCGTTCGGTTAAGTTCAAATACGATAGAAACACAAATAAGATCGTCTGTCCAAAAAATAAAAGGGAAGCATCTTTCATATCACCTAAATAAAACATGACTGCAAAAATTCCCGTCCAAAATCCTAACACCCGGAACATGCGATTCATTTTTATCCCCTCCCGAGAGTCCCTCTGACTGTTATTATAATAGATCACACCTAGAAATGTAAACATTTTCATTATTAATATACAAATGGAATTTGTCCCTTTGATTGTGTTTTCTATTGTATGAATGTTTTTTAAAAAATAATCCGAAAAAAGTTCTGTAAATGGTTTAAATGAAAAATGATCCGGGTAGTTATTCTACAAAGAGATGGTTAACTGAGGAGGAAAAAACGAATGGAACAACAATTAACTTTTTACTCATATCCAAGCTGCACGTCATGCCGAAAAACAAAACATTGGCTTAAAGCACATCAAATTGAATTTAACGAACGGCACTTATTCAGAGAAACCCCGACAAGAGAAGAATTAAAGTACATTTTATCGTTAACGACAGAAGGAATTGATGAAATTTTGGCGACAAGAAGCCAGACTTTCAAAAATTTAAATTTAAACATTGAAGAAATGACGGTAAATGAGGTGCTGGAACTTTTAATCGAGAAGCCGAAGCTTTTGCGACGCCCGATTCTAGTAGACAACAAAAAGCTGGTGATTGGTTATAACCCGGGAGAACTGTTGAAGTTATCGAAGAAGAAAACGGTTCATCAATCTGCATGATGAAAAACCGAAGATCCGCTGATTTATACGAATCAGCTTATCTTCGGTTTTTCACCTGTTCAGAAACTGGGCTAGCTGGATTCGAACCAACGATCACGGAGTCAAAGTCCATTGCCTTACCGCTTGGCTATAGCCCATTGAATGTAAACATAGTATGTGTAAAGGCAGACGCGTTATACATATATAGCGTACATTTTTCAAAAACAGGAGGTAACTCATTAAGATGATAGCTCTTGATCAGCACTTAACAGAGCACAAAGAAGATATCACGCAACAATGGCTGGAAGTTTGTACGTCAAAAGGCAGCTGGCTGTATTCAGCGAAAGATCAGCAAAAACTAGAACAAAAGTTAAAAGACCAGCATGAATTATTGGTGACCATCGTAGCAAAATCCCTTAGAAAAGAAGACGTAGAGGATGAGCTCAACCGGTGGTCTCTTCAATGCGCCAGAGACCGTGCCGTTCATGAAGTGACGGTAACAGAAAGTGTCGGCCAGTTTAACACCTTCAGGCATATCATGTTTGAATGGATTCAGAAATTCAGCGAAGCTTCTTCTCAAGACATCAGCATTCAGGATTTTTATGAGTGGAGCCGGATCTTGAATCAAAACATTGATGAGATCATCGAAGTGTTTACGGAAGAATATCACCAGGTGACCATGATACAATTAAACGCGCAAAAAGAAATGATTAATGAATTGAGTGCGCCGATTATGCCGATTACTGATGGAATTGGGATTCTTCCGCTTGTCGGTGAGATTGATACGTACAGAGCGAGGACGATTTTGGAGTCTGTGCTGGAGCAGTGCTCAGCGTTAAAGCTCTCGTATTTATTTTTAGATATTTCGGGCGTTCCTATCGTTGATACCATGGTAGCCTATCAAATTTTTAAAGTGATTGACAGCACCAAATTGCTCGGCATTGAGACGATTATTTCAGGAATCAGGCCGGAAATTGCCCAAACTGTCGTGAAGCTGGGTCTAGATTTTTCGAATGTGAAAACCGAGCAAAGTCTTGCTAAAGCCCTGGCCAATAAAGGGTTTAAAATAAAAGAGTGTTGATGCCTTTGCCATGTTGATCTTGAAAGATAGCAGCTGAACAGCCTTTCACGGGCTATTCAGCTTTTTTAACTTCTATAAATAAAATGTGATGGCTGTTGATGTCTTTTACCTTAAAAGAGTAGCCATCATATTCTATGGTACTTTCAGGCTCAGCGTCTATGTTTTGTGTCAAAAACCAGCCGCCCAAGGTGTCTACTTCTGCGTCTGATAAATCGGTTCCAAGCAGGCTGTTAACATCGCTGATTAATAATTTTGCATTTAACAAGTAGTGATCCTTTCCAAGTTCGCGGATATGAGGCACTTCATCCGCATCAAATTCATCACGGATTTCTCCTACAATTTCCTCGATAATATCTTCGACAGTGACCAAACCGGACGTCCCGCCATATTCATCTATGAGGATCGCCATATGAGTGCGTTCCTTTTGCATTTTCAGCAATAGTTTATAAATAGGAATCGTCTCAATGACATGGATAACGGGCTGTACGAAAGGTTCAATTTGATGCTTCTTGATTGAAAAATCTTTCGTCAGCATGGAAAACAGCACTTCTTTCATATTAATCACGCCAATGACGTTATCTTTATCCTCTCTTACAACCGGGTACCGGGTATATTTTGTTTGCTTGACTGTTTCCTGAAGATTTGAAATGGAGTCTTCATCTAGTGACAAACTAACCATTTCATTTCGCGGCACCATAATTTCCTTTGCCATTCGTTTATCAAAGGTGAAGATATTATTCATGTACTTTAATTCACTTTTTCTGATCTCGCCGCTTTTATAGCTTTCAGCCAATAGGACCCGAAGTTCTTCCTCTGTATAAGCCAGCTCATGCTCTGATGCCGGCTTCAGCCCAAACACTCCTGTAATCAATCGGGCAGAGTGGTTCAACAGCCAAATGAATGGAAACATGATCTTATAAAACCAAATAAGCGGTTTAGCGAACAACAAGGTAATGCTTTCTGCTTTTTGAATGGCGAAACTCTTTGGCGCCAGTTCCCCAATAACGACATTTAAATACGTAACCGCTAAAAATGCGATGACGAGTGAAAGCAGGTGGGTAAGCGATTCATTTAAGCCTGCTTTATGAAAAAGCGGTCGAAGCAGAGTTTGCACAGTCGGTTCCCCAAGCCATCCCAGTCCTAAAGCTGCGACTGTGATGCCTAACTGACAGGCTGATAAATATTCATCAAGGTGAGTGATGACATGCTTTGCCGCTTTAGCACCTTTCTTTCCTTTTGCGACAAGCTGATCAATTTTGGACCGCCGCACTTTTACGATTGAAAATTCTACGGCAACAAAAAATCCTGTTAACAAAATGAGAATAGCGACTGCTAGTAAATTGACAAATTCCAAAACAACTGCCTTCTCCAAGGAAGGCATGCACCTCCCTTTTCCGATGTCTTTCTACATTCCATACCACCTGAAAATGCTCATAAAACATGTGTTGAAGCGGCAGACTGGTTTAGTGACGCGGTTATTGGGCAATTAAAGAATAAAGAACAAAAGTTTGGAGGATCTTGACATGAAGGCACATACAGGAAAGGATTGGTTTTGGTACCAAATGGGGCCTCAAGAAAGAAGTAAGGCAAGGGATCTAATCCATTTTTCTCACTGGCCTCAGTGTGAAAAGTGGTTTGAAAATAACCATCACGTTAATTTTTTGAGAGTAGATACAACTGAGACGGAAAATGAAGCGGTATTTGGGTCGATTGTTTATGATCAGGGGCTTGGTGAAGAAAAAGACCATACTGTTTTTCACTTTTATATCACCAGACAATATTTTTTTACAATCAACTTTGACTTTTCGATTTTGAGAGAGATTAAAGGAAAAGAAGTTGTCCGGCAAATGGAAAGAGCGGACAATGCGATAGAGGGGTTTTTAATTCTTCTCGGCGAGCTAATGAATGCGTATTTAATCGGTGTTGATGAATTTGAAGTAAAGCTGAGAAAGCTTAGATGGCAGATTAAAGACGACAATAGCAAAAGCATTTTAAACCGCGTCCATCTCCTGCGCCATGAACTGATGATTTGGAAAAACTTGATATTAAGCGCTAAAAAAATTGAAATGGCGTTGAAAGAAACCTTTTTACCTCAAAATGAAGAGAAAAAGGATTATCAGCGGACACAACTGAAAATTGACAGGGGATTTACATACATCAGCGAATTTGAAGGAGAGCTTAACAATCTGCTGCATTCAGAGGAAGTCATTACCTCACATAGGGGGAATGAAATTGTAAAAGCACTGACCATTTTCACGACGCTTTTTACGCCGATTACAGCTCTGGGTGCCTTATGGGGGATGAACTTTTCAGTGATGCCGGAACTGAATTGGAAATACGGATATCTCTTTTCTCTCTTATTGATTGTCACATCTACAGTTCTGATCTACCTCTATTTGAGGAAAAAAGGCTGGACGGGAGATATGCTGCAGGAACGGAAGAAGAAAAAGAAACCTCGGAAAAGGCGGACTCTATAGGATGTTTCATATTTTGTGCAGCGTGCCCCGCTTTTTCACCAGACATATCAGGGTGACCGGATACGATGTCAAGGCGCTTATGGCAGAGCATTAAATCCACAGTTTATCGATTCTTGAAAATGACCAAATGACCGGTATTGTTGCATTAGGCGACCTTTCCGTTGAAAAAGATACTGGTCAAAAAGCGAAAACAGCATAATGAAAATGGAATCAAGCAGGCATGGTGACCATGTCTGCTTTTTTATTATTGGGAAAATTGTAATGAAAGGGGCACATTCAGTTGAAAGTTTTTTTCTTGCCAGAAAGAATTGGTTTTTCAGCATATAACATCTCACAAAATCACGTTTTCCCTGTTTGATTACCGTTTCTTCTTTTTCTACAATATGCGTTGAAAGGAGAGGGAATCAAATTGGATTCAATAGAAAAGGTAAGCAAAAACTTGATTGAAGAGGCATATCTAACAAAGGCTTCTGATATTCACATCGTGCCGAGGGAGCGGGACGCTATCATTCATTTTCGTGTCGATCATGCCTTGCTGAAAAAAAGGGACATGAAAAAAGAAGAGTGCGTAAGGCTGATTTCACATTTTAAATTTCTTTCAGCAATGGATATAGGTGAAAGGCGAAAGCCGCAAAACGGTTCGCTTACGTTAAAGCTGAAAGAGGGAAATGTTCATTTAAGAATGTCAACGCTGCCCACAATTAATGAAGAAAGCCTCGTGATCAGAGTGATGCCCCAATACAATATCCCTTCGATTGATAAATTGTCGCTATTTCCGAAGACAGGAGCCACATTACTCTCATTTTTAAAACATTCCCATGGCATGCTCATTTTTACCGGGCCGACTGGTTCAGGGAAGACTACCACATTATACTCTCTCGTTCAATATGCAAAAAAACACTTTAATCGAAATATTGTCACATTAGAGGACCCTGTTGAAACAAGGGACGAAGATGTTCTTCAGGTTCAGGTGAATGAAAAAGCCGGTGTAACTTATTCCGCAGGTCTGAAAGCAATTTTGCGCCATGATCCCGATATGATTATTTTAGGTGAGATCAGAGACGCGGAAACAGCTGAAATTGCGGTGCGGGCAGCGATGACGGGACATCTGGTACTGACGAGCCTTCATACGAGAGACGCAAAGGGCGCAATTTACAGACTGCTTGAATTCGGTATCAATATGAATGAAATCGAACAGACTGTCATTGCAATAGCGGCTCAGCGCTTAGTTGATTTGGCTTGCCCGTTTTGTGAAAACGGATGTTCATCAGTGTATTGCCGCCAGTCACGAAATACCAGGAGAGCTAGCGTTTATGAGCTTCTTTACGGGAAAAATCTTCAGCAATGTATCCAGGAGGCAAAAGGAAATCATGCAAATTACCAATATCAAACGCTTCGTCAAATTATCAGAAAAGGAATTGCGCTCGGCTATATAACGACAAACAACTATGACCGGTGGGTTTATCATGAAAAAGATTAGAAAAGTCTGGTCGTTAAAGGATCAAGCCAGGTTATTAAAGCGGCTTGGTGAAATGACTGCGGGCGGATATACGCTTCTGGATGGATTACGCCTGATGGAACTTCAGATGAATAAGAGGCAGGCTGCTGACTTGACTGATACGGTCACTTGTTTGAGGGAAGGGGCTCCGTTTTATCAAGTACTAAAGAGTTTGTCATTTCATAAGGAAGCCGTAGGTATTTGTTATTTTGCTGAAACACATGGTGAACTGCCCGCTTCCATGATCCAGAGCGGAGAGCTGCTGGAACGAAAAATTGCACAGTCAGACCAGCTGAAAAGAGTGCTGCGCTATCCGCTTTTCCTCATTTTTACGGTCGCTGTCATGTTTTATATGTTACAGTCCATCATCATTCCTCAGTTTTCCGGTATCTATCAATCGATGAATATGGAAACCTCACGTTCAACCGATATGCTTTTTGCTTTTTTTCAGCATATTGATCTTGTGATCATTTTGTTGGCTCTTTTTACAGCAGGTATCGGGATTTATTATTGGCTTGTGTTTAAGAAAAAATCACCTGCCCGGCAAATGCTGATTTGTGTCAGGATTCCTTTGATTGGAAAGCTTGTCAAGCTGTTTAACAGCTACTTTTTTTCTTTGCAGCTAAGCAGCCTTTTAAAATCGGGCCTCTCAATTTATGACAGCCTTAATGCATTTAAACATCAAACGTTTCTCCCTTTCTACCGCTGCGAGGCTGAACAATTGATTGAACGGCTAAAAGCCGGTGAGTCAATTGAAGCCGCTATTTGTGGAAGCCCTTTTTATGAAGTTGATTTTTCAAAAGTCATATCTCACGGCCAGCTGAGCGGCCGATTGGATCGAGAGCTTTTCACATACAGTCAGTTCATATTGCAGCGGCTGGAACACAAAGCGCAAAAATGGACAGGCATCCTTCAGCCGATGATTTATGGATTTGTTGCAGCGATGATCTTACTTGTGTATTTATCTATGCTTGTGCCTATGTATCAGATGATGAATCAAATGTGAAAGGAAGAGGCTGATGAATGAGAAAGGATTTACACTTGTTGAAATGTTAATTGTGCTCTTTATTATTTCGATCTTGCTTTTAATTACGATACCGAACGTCACGAAACATAATCAAACCATTCAAAAAAAGGGCTGTGAAGGCCTACAAAACATGGTTAAGGCACAAATGACCGCATTTGAGCTTGATCATGAAGGACAAACTCCGAGCCTTGCCGATTTACAGTCAGAGGGCTATGTGAAAAAGGATGCTGTCTGTCCAAATGGGAAGCACATTATCATCACCGGCGGAGAAGTTAAGGTTGAACATTAAATTAAACGAGGAGGAGGGGTTTACCCTTTTAGAAAGTTTGCTTGTGTTAAGCCTTGCCTCTATCCTCCTGGTGGCCGTCTTCACTACACTTCCTCCTGCTTATGACAATACAGCTGTCCGACAGGCAGCAAGGCAGCTGAAAAATGATATTATGCTCACACAGCAGACTGCTATTTCCCGTCAACAAAGAACAAAAATTCTCTTTCATAAAAAAGAATATCAATTAGTCATTGGTGATACGGTCATTGAACGTCCGTATGCAACGGGACTATCTATAGAACTGCTGACATTAAAAGACCGTTTGGAATTTAATGAGAAAGGGCACCCGAATGCAGGCGGAAAAATACGAGTAAATGGCCATGCCGTTTATGACATAACAGTTTATCTAGGGAGCGGGAGAGTCAATGTGGAGAGAAAATAAAGGTTTTTCTACAATAGAAACAATGTCAGCGCTAAGCCTGTGGCTGTTTGTGCTGCTGACAGTCGTCCCCTTGTGGGACAAGCTGATGTCTGATGAAAAAATGGCGGAATCACGAGAAATTGGCTATCAGATGATGAATGAGAGCATTAGCAAATATGTCATGAGTGGTGAAGGAGCCGCGTCAAAAACGATTACAAAGAACAATCATATCTATGCAATGAAGTGGAAGGAGGAGGGTGAATATCAAAACGTATGTATCAAAGCCACAGCTTATAAAGAAAAATCATATTGCCTCAGCATCCTGCAGACAGAATGGCTACACGCTTCTTAACGTATTATTTTCGCTCTCAGTCTTTTTGCTCATATCAGGATCGTTAGCTGCGATTTTCCATCTGTTTTTGTCTCGACAGCAGGAACATGACGGTTTCACACAGCAAGAATGGATGATTTCGATAGAACAGATGATGAATGAATGCAAGGAGTCACAGGCAGTTAAGACAGCCGAGGATGGGAGCGTGTTAATCTGCACCAATCTTTCCGGACAAGACATCCGTTTTGACATTTATCACTCAATGATAAGAAAAAGAGTGGATGGCAAAGGGCATGTTCCGATTTTAGATCATATTACTGCCATGAAAGCTGATATTGAAAATGGTGTTGTTTTGCTGAAAATTGAGAGTGAGGACCAAAAAGTGTATCAAACTGCTTTTCCAGTCTATTCGTATTTAGGAGGGGGGTGAATGTACCGTACAAGAGGGTTTATTTATCCAGCTGTTCTTTTTGTGTCAGCGCTTGTGCTGTTAATCGTGAACTTTGCTGCTGCTCAATATATTTCACGCTGCATGTTTGAGAAGGAAACAAAAGAGTTATACATAGGAGAGAACTTGCTTCAAAATGGGGTGCTTCTTTCGATTCGGCATGTTCTAGAGGAACGGAAAGGCCAGGAGGGTACGCAGCAATTTCCATATGGACGGGTTTCTTATTACATTCATGATACATCGATAAAAGAACAAAAAGAAATCAACTTAAGAGTGTCAACGGAGTCGGGAACAGAAAGAACTGCACAGATCGTGTTTGATCAAAAACAGAAAAAACTGCTGAGATGGACAGAATAAAACAGTGTAAAGGGTATAAAAAAAGTCATGTGAGACAACACTTCATAATAATTGAATGATGAGGTGATCACGTGAAAACGAATGATTATGTTAAATATATGACGCAGCAATTTGTCAAATATATAGATACTCCGAGAGATGAGCGAAAAGAACGAAAAGAGGTGCGGAAAGAAACAAAAACGCCTGTTTCCCAGCAGTGGTTCGGTATTTTACCCTATGGCTTCCGACTTTGGCTGAAACGGAAAAAATAACCGCAAATAAACGAATAAGGTCCTTCAAAAAATGGAGGACCTTATTGATATTCTTCTAATATGGCAATTTTATTGACCTTTTGGCTATAAGGATCAAATGAAATCGTCACAAAAACGCCGAATTCTTTTGACCCTTCCCTCAGAGTTAAATGGTATTGCTTCACTGCTTCATCTTTTCTTTTACGGTCCCATACTTTTTGTTTGAACAGTACCTGTGCGAGCGGGTACCTTTTTTTTGCTTCTTTTACAGCAATCTCTTCCCATTTGGACATGTGGCGGGCGGTTACAAGCGGTATTTCTTCTGCGTGAGCGGCTGTGGTGCCAAAGACGAGAAGAGGTAGACAAATCACACATTGTTTGATCATCATGCTGTCACCCTTTCTTTATTTATTATTACCAAATAATAATTGGATATGCATTTAAATTCTCACATAACAATCCCAAAAATTTCAAAAAATGAAAAGATGAGCAATACTGAGCAAGACTTTGTAATATGACGAAAACATTCTTTTAAACGAACAAAATGAGCGATTTCGGTGTTTTAAAATCTATAAATCGTTGATTATACTCTACTTGTGCGGTTCTTTAAAGAGAACGACTGTCATATCAAGTTACAGTGTTTTACAGGAGGTAAGATATGTTTCGATTGTTTCACAATCAGCAAAAGACGAAGACGAAACTGAAAGTTCTGCTTATCTTTCAGCTTTCAGTCATTTTCAGTCTGACTGCCGCAATATGCTTACAATTTTCCGATGATACAAGCGCTGCTTTTCATGATATTGAAACATTTGATTTCTCACTTCAAACGTGTAAAGACTTTCAGCATACAGATAAAAACTGCCATTATGATAAACGCTGGGATCAAAGTGATTTGCACATATCAGATCAAACAGATACGAAAGGCACTGTATGCTCACCTTTCGCCTTATTTGCTGTGCTCGAAAATACAGGTGAGAAACTTAAGAAATCAAAGTGGAAGTGGGAGCTTCATAAGCTTAAAAATGCCCGCAAACCGTTAGAGGATGGGAACGTGATCGAAAAAGGATTTGTCTCCAATCAAATTGGCGATTCACTTTATAAAATTGAGACGAAGAAAAAAAAGAAACCCGGCATTTATGCATTTAAAGTATATAAACCGGCAGGCTACCCGGCAAACGGCAGTACATTTGAGTGGTCGGAGCCTATGACGCTTGCAAAATGCGATGAAAAACCGACAGTCCCTAAAAAAGAAACAAAGTCGGACGTCAAAAAGGAGAATGAAACAACACAAAAGGATATACAGGAAAAAACAATGAAAGAAGAAACATCTCAAGAAGCTGTAACCAAAGAAAATGAAACTCAATCAGACCAGAAGGAAAGCGGGGAAGAGGATGAAAAAAGCAATGAAGCTGATCAGTAATATTTTATACGTGATCATCTTTACTCTTATTATTGTGCTGACACTTGTCGTGATTTCAACACGTTCATCCGGGGGAGAGCCGGCGGTGTTTGGGTATACGCTGAAATCAGTTCTGTCAGGTTCGATGGAGCCGGAGTTCAATACAGGTTCCTTAATATTGGTAAAAGAAATCGCTGATGTGAAAGAGCTCCAAAAAGGAGACGTTATTACATTTATGCAGGATGCAAATACGGCAGTCACCCACAGAATAGTTGACATAACAAAGCAAGAAGACCATTTGTTATTTAAAACAAAAGGTGATAATAATGCAGCAGCTGATTCAGCCCCTGTATCGGACGAAAATGTTCGCGCGCAATACACAGGTTTTCAGCTTCCATATGCAGGCTATATGCTTCATTTTGCCAGCCAGCCGATTGGAACGGCTGTATTATTGATTGTTCCCGGCGTGATGCTGTTAGTGTACGCTTTTGTGACGATCAGCAGCGCCATTAGAGAAATTGAAAGAAAGACAAAAGCCTTGGAAACAGATACAAAGGACAGCACCATGTCTACTTAACTTCAGTTGTAAACCTGGCAACAGGTTTCGATATAAAATCATTCAATAAAAGGGGAGTTTACCATGGGTATGAAAAAGAAATTGAGTTTAGGAGTTGCTTCTGCAGCACTAGGATTAGCTTTAGTTGGAGGAGGAACATGGGCAGCATTTAACGACATTAAATCAAAGGATGCTACTTTTGCATCAGGTACGCTTGATTTATCTGCTAAAGAGAATTCAGCGAGTGTGAACCTATCAAATCTAAAGCCGGGAGATAAGTTGACAAAGGATTTCCAATTTGAAAATAACGGATCACTTGCGATCAAAGAAGTTTTAATGGCGCTTAATTATGGAGATTTTAAAGCAAACGGCGGCAGCAATACATCTCCAGAAGATTTCCTCAGCCAGTTTGAAGTGACATTGTTGACAGTTGGAAAAGAGGGCGGCAATGGTTACCCGAAAAACATTATTTTAGATGATGCCAACCTTAAAGACTTGTATTTGATGTCTGCTAAAAATGATGCAGCGGCTACTGAAAAAATCAAAAAACAAATTGACCCTAAATTCTTAAATGCAAGCGGTAAAGTCAATGTAGCAACAATTGACGGTAAAACCGCTCCTGAATATGATGGTGTTCCAAAAACACCAACTGACTTCGATCAGGTTCAAATGGAAATCCAATTCAAAGATGATAAAACAAAAGATGAAAATGGGCTTATGGTTCAAAATAAATATCAAGGCAACTCCATTAAGCTTCAATTCTCGTTCGAAGCTACACAGTGGAACGGCTTGACAATCAAAAAGGACCATACTGATAAAGACGGTTATGTGAAAGAAAATGAAAAAGCGCACAGCGAGGATAAAAATTAATAACAGCCATAAAAAGAGACGGCCCAGTATTCATATACTGGGCCGTCTCGATGTTTATTGACAAAAGAGGAGTTAGTGCCTCTGCTCAGGCACTACTCCTCTTTTTGAGATTTTCTCCATTTTTGATAATCTAAAAATTCACGAAATTGTTTTTTCGATACCCCGGATGTCATCGCATCGCGAACCAATTTCTCCCATTCACTATCTAATTGACCATCGTATTCGGTTTCATGTTTCTCATCGAGCAAAGTATGAACCGAGACGTCCAGAACAGCGGAGACTTTTTCGAGAAATTGAATGGAGGGGTTCGTTTGTAGATTTCGTTCTATTGAGCTTAAATAAGACTTCGCTACCCCAGCTTTTTCAGCTAGTTCTGATAGTGAGTAGCCTTTTTCTTTACGGTATTGTTTAATACGCTGGCCAATCAATGTCATCACCTTCCTTGTGATATTATAGCACATTCAGAAAGGATTTACGGTATGACTTCTGGCTGCCGGACCAGGATGAGCAGACTTTTTGTTTAAAAGTAAATATTTTCGTATTTCTTCCGGGCTGATATTTGCCTCTTTGGCTTCCACCATTAATTCAACCCATTCTTGATCCAATTCAAAGTGCTCTTGTTTTGCATTCTTCATGCAGTTTCTCCTCCTAAAATACTTGTTTATGTATTTCAGCCAGTCCGGCCATGACTTATTGTATGCTTCATTAGTCTCTGGAAGTCATTTGCCATTAAATCGCCAGAATTTTTTTCCAATATACCTTTATTATAATCGTATTTTCTCAAAAAAAACGAGAATGATGTCGAATGGTAAAAAAGTTAGCTTGAAATATTATTTTGCAGATAAAACAATCCGCCATTTTCAATTTCAACTGATATCTTTGGTTGATACAAGGTTTTCAGCGCCTGTTTTTCTAGATGGTATTCTTCTGGTTTTTCTTCTATATGCTCGTAAAACTTATCAAGCAATGTCATATCATTCTTCCACCTGTTAACCGCCTGTTCCGCCCAGTCGGACGGCTCCTGCATAGCGGATTTTGAAATATAGTTTTCCATACGCTTAAGTCCGCTTTCTGGTTTGATCATAGGTGAAATGGTGAAGCAATAGTCACATATTTGAGACGTCAGTGAAAACTGGGTCAGCTTGCTTTGAAAATCTTCAATTATCGTTCCAGAGACTAGGTGAAGACCTAGTGACAATAACTTATCCTTTTTCATGTCGGACTGGTATGAAATCGTGACATTTATACCAAGCCAAGGCTGAAGTGGGACTTTAGCTCCGGCTGATTCAATTTTCTCATACATTCTGGTAAATCTCCCATTTTGTTTAACAGCTTTAAATATTTGAAAAAGACGCGGGGCCCCAAAATATATAAATTCACCATCTAGGTCTTTTGGTGCATTTTCTTTATCTGTAATAAAAGTGATTTTCATTGGATTCGGATCACCGCCTGTCTTCTCGCGCCAATGCCAGTAGAAAGGGCGGTTCATGATTTGTTTGTCCATTTCAACTGTAAGCTGCACTGTCATATAGCCTAAGCCTTGATCGACGATTTGGCAGCTGTTTGCTTGAAAAAAACGCAGCAGAAAATCGTGAACCTCTTGCTGTCTCACTAATAAAACCTCCTTACAGGCTAAGATCCTCTTTTTTCAGCAGGCAGCTGTTTTTTATAAGACAAAAATGAGGTTAAGTTATCCATTTTTATTTTCATTTCTTCTTCTGTTGCTGAGTGATACAAAATGTCATGAAGGTGCTCTTCAAAATTGTTCACTTGAATTTTCGTTAAAATATCATCAAGTTCACCGACCACTTTTTCAAACAAATGAATTTTTTCATATAAAAGCTTTAGAATATGCTCTTCCACCGTATGTTTTGTCGCCATGTTATAAATATGCACGTCACGCTCCTGCCCGAGTCTGTGAATTCTTCCGATTCTTTGCTCAAGTCGCATCGGGTTCCATGGCAGGTCATAGTTGATCATGTGATTGCAAAATTGCAGGTTAATCCCCTCACCGCCTGCTTCAGTTGCAATAAGGACTTGGATTTTTCCGCGGAAAAGATCCTTCATCCAGTCTTTTTTTTCCACGTTTAAATCCGCCTCTAAACGGCACAGAACTGATGCCGTTTTGCTGAAGAAACCACTGCAGATAAATCTGGGTTGCACGGTATTCTGTAAAAATGATGACCTTATCGTCGATCTTTTTGATCAAGTCAACAACTTGAAGCGCTTTAGAGTTTTGTGTCACTTGATTGATGCGATCTATTAAAACTGAAATCGTATCCTCATCAATGGCAGGTGCTTGTTTCTCTTTTTGATCAAGCATCTTTTTCAGCGTCATATACACCGCTTCTCTGCTCGAACAGCATTCTCTTTGCAAGGTCATAATCGAGAACATGCTGGCTGGTTTATTGATACTTTCCTTCAAGCGAGAAATTTCATCATAAAGCGCCTGCTCTGATGGAGAAAGTTGAATCGGCACTGTTTCAACATGGCGCTGTTTCCAATTCAGCCCTGTATCATGCCGCCTGTTACGGATCATGACTTTATTCACAAGATCTTTTAAATGTTCATGCGTTTCTAAACTGGATTTCTTCTTGGCGAACTCCTCCTGAAAGTGATTCTGACTGCCTAAATGGCCGGGTTTTAATAAGGACACCAAATTGAAAATCTCTTCGATACGGTTCTGGATTGGCGTTGCGGTAAGAAGCAGGCAATATTTTTTTACGAGATTCCGGACAAATTCATAGTTCTTCGTTTTGCTATTTTTCAGTTTGTGTGCCTCATCAATAATGACAAGATCATATGGGATAGACAGAACGATTTCTCGATGGGGCGAACGCTTCGCGGTGTCTATTGATGAGACGACAATATCGCATTGCTCCCACACATAGCTTTTCTTTTGTTCAACAGCCGGAATCAAAAATTTTTCCTGAAGCTCTTTGACCCATTGTGACACAAGGGAAGCGGGCACAAGGATCAAAATTTTTTTTGCTAACCCGCGAATCATATATTCTTTTAGAATCAGTCCTGCTTCAACCGTTTTCCCGAGACCAACCTCATCTGCTAAAATTGCTTTCCCGTTCATTTTTTCAACCACTTTTTGCGCCACTTCAAGCTGGTGGGGGAGCGGCGTAAAGGAAGGCAGATATAAAGGAGCCCGTAAGCCTTCAAACTCTGGAATTGCTAATGTTTTCTGGATTTCTGCAGAGAGCTTGTACAGTTCCCAGTTTGCCCAAGGGCCATCGTTTTTCAGTCTTTCAGCAAATTCTTCAGGCCATTTTGCATCGTAGATCATTTCTGTATTCATTGCTTTGAAACCGCCTTTCTTATTCTTCGATTCTTAAGATGAATAATATAAGAAAAATCTGCCCAAATTGCTGTTGCCCAGCATATAGTGATGATGGTAGGATATGAGTATGTATTTGATGTAAGATATTGCTATAGTATGTCCATAACAGCATGAAAATATGAGCGAATGACAGCAAGGGGAGAGACCTGACCGAAAACCTCGGGATACAGGCGCCGAAGGAGCAAACTGCGGAGTGAATCTCTCAGGCAAAAGAACTCTTGCTCGACGCAACTCTGGAGAGTGTTTGTGCGGATGCGCAAACCACCAAAGGGGACGTCTTTGCGTATGCAAAGTAAACTTTCAGGTGCCAGGACAGAGAACCTTCATTTTACATGAGGTGTTTCTCTGTCCTTTTTTGTATGTTTTTTAGCTGCGCCGTTGAAAAAGGGGAGGAATTAGATGCTGAAAAGAACGCCGTTATTTGACCTGTATAAGGAATATGGAGGAAAAACGATTGATTTCGGAGGCTGGGAGCTTCCTGTTCAATTTTCTTCTATAAAAAAAGAACACGAGGCTGTCCGAACTGCAGCCGGTTTGTTTGATGTATCTCATATGGGAGAAGTCGAAGTGTCAGGGAACGACTGTCTGTCTTTTTTGCAAAGATTGATGACAAATGATGTTTCCGCGTTAACGCCAGGCCGTGCTCAATATACAGCGATGTGTTACCCGGATGGCGGAACCGTCGATGATTTGCTTATCTATCAAAAAGGAGAGAACCGCTATCTGCTTGTCATTAATGCTTCTAATATAGATAAAGACTTGGCTTGGATGAAAGAACATGCAGCAGGTGATGTGCAGATTGACAATCAGTCAGACCAAATCGCGCTCTTGGCTGTACAGGGACCGAAAGCAGAAGCGATCTTGAAAAATCTGACAGATGCAGATGTGTCTGCATTAAAGCCGTTTGCGTTTATTGATGAAGCCGATATCAGCGGACGCAAAGCACTTATTTCACGCACTGGCTATACGGGAGAAGACGGGTATGAAATTTACTGCCGCAGTGATGATGCTATGCATATTTGGGAAAAAATTATCGATGCAGGGGATGCATACGGATTGATTCCATGCGGTCTCGGTGCACGTGATACACTCCGGTTTGAAGCGAAGCTCCCGCTCTACGGTCAGGAGCTGACCCGGGATATTACACCGATTGAAGCAGGTATAGGCTTTGCTGTAAAGCACAAAAAGGAGTCTGACTTTTTTGGTAAGTCAGTATTGAGTGAACAAAAAGAAAACGGAGCAAAGCGCAAACTTGTCGGTCTCGAAATGATTGAAAAAGGGATACCGCGGCACGGATATGAGGTTTTCCAAAATGGCAGGTCTGTCGGAAAGGTGACAACCGGCACGCAGTCACCGACATTAGGGAAAAACGTCGGCCTTGCCTTAATTGATTCGGAAACGAGTGAGATCGGGACTGTTGTAGATGTAGAGATTCGCAAAAAATTAGTGAAAGCAAAAGTTGTCAAAACACCATTTTATAAACGCTAATATTTTTTCTTGGAGAGAGGAGACAACACATGAAGCACCGTTATTTGCCCGCAACAGAAGAGGATAAACAGGAGATGCTTGCCACTATCGGCGTAAGCAGCATCGATGATTTATTTGCTGATATACCGGAAAACGTCAAATATAAAAAAGAGTATCAAATCAAAAAAGCGAAATCAGAAACAGAATTAACAAGAGAACTGACAAAGCTGGCCTCTAAAAATCGTGATACCGTTCAATACGCTTCTTTCTTAGGAGCGGGTGTATATGACCACTATCAGCCTGTCATTGTGGATCATGTCATTTCGCGCTCTGAGTTTTATACCGCATATACGCCTTATCAGCCAGAGATTTCACAAGGAGAGCTCCAGGCTATTTTTGAATTCCAAACGATGATCTGTGAACTGACAGGCATGGATATCGCCAACTCCTCGATGTATGACGGCGGAACAGCCTTGGCAGAAGCAGCAATGCTTGCTTCAGGCCACACGAAAAAGAAAAAAATCGTTGTGTCAAAAACCGTGCATCCTGAATCGCGAGAGGTGCTGAAAACGTACGCAAAAGGTCAGTATATTGATGTTGTTGAAGTACCCGCTGCGGATGGCGTTACGGATCTTGATGCATTGCGCCAAACCGTTTGCGAGAACACAGCCGCAGTGATCGTTCAGTACCCGAATTTTTTCGGCCGGATCGAGCCGCTAAAGGATATTGAGCCTATCGCTCATCAAGGGAAATCCATGTTTATTGTTTCAGCCAACCCGCTGGCGCTAGGTCTTCTCACTCCGCCGGGCAAGTTTCAGTCTGATATCGTCGTCGGTGATGCGCAGCCTTTCGGCATTCCTTCAGCGTACGGCGGCCCGCATTGCGGCTTTTTTGCCGTTACTAAAAAATTAATGAGAAAGGTGCCGGGCCGTCTCGTCGGACAAACGGAAGACGAAAACGGAAAAAGAGGCTTTGTGCTTACCCTGCAAGCCAGGGAGCAGCATATCCGCCGGGATAAAGCAACATCAAATATATGCTCGAACCAAGCTTTAAATGCGCTGGCAGCATCAGTGGCCATGACTGCTCTCGGAAAAAACGGCGTAAAAGATATAGCCCGCCAAAATCTCTTAAAAGCCAACTATGCAAAGCAAGAAGCAAAAAAAGCAGGCCTTACCGTTATGTTTGACGGGCCGATGTTTAATGAATTTGTCATCAAACTGGATGAGCCGGTGAGAGCTGTGAACAAGCGTTTGCTGGCAAAAGGCATGATTGGCGGATATGATCTTGGGCTGACGTATCCGGAGCTGGACTGCCATATGCTGATTGCTGTAACGGAGCTGAGAACAAAAGAAGAAATTGACGCACTCATTCAGGAATTGGGGGATCGCCATGAGTAATCAGGACCAGGCACTTATTTTTGAACTTTCAAGAGAAGGCCGAATCGGCTATAGTCTGCCGGAGCTCGATGTACCGGAAATCGAATTGGGGCACCTCTTGTCAGACACCTATATTCGTGACGAAGACGCAGCGCTGCCGGAGGTTTCAGAGCTGGACATCATGCGCCATTATACAGCGCTGTCCAAACGCAATCACGGGGTGGATTCCGGCTTTTATCCTCTCGGTTCTTGCACGATGAAATACAATCCGAAAATCAATGAAAAAATTGCGCGTATACCTGGTTTTGCTGCGATTCATCCCCTTCAGGATGAAGACACGGTGCAAGGCGCATTAGAACTTTTATATGATTTAAGCAAGCACCTTGAAGAAATAACGGGAATGGATGAGGTTACGCTTCAGCCTGCTGCCGGAGCGCACGGCGAATGGACGGGGCTGATGATGATCCGTGCCTATCATGAAGCTTGCGGGGATTTCAAGCGGACGAAGGTCATTGTCCCTGATTCCGCGCACGGGACGAATCCTGCATCAGCGACAGTAGCAGGCTTTGAAACCGTTACGGTGAAATCGAATGAAAATGGGCTTGTTGATTTAGAGGATTTAAAAAGAGCAGTGAATGAAGAAACTGCAGCTCTTATGCTGACGAATCCAAACACGCTCGGCTTGTTTGAGGAGCAGATTACAGAGATGGCGGAAATTGTACACCAAGCGGGGGGGAAACTGTATTATGACGGCGCTAATTTAAATGCTGTTTTAAGCAAAGCGAGACCTGGTGATATGGGATTTGACGTGGTGCACCTCAACCTGCATAAAACATTCACAGGCCCTCATGGCGGCGGAGGCCCCGGCTCAGGCCCTGTCGGCGTAAAACAAGATCTGATTCCTTATTTGCCAAAGCCAGTTATAGTCAAAAAAGAAGGGCGCTTTACGTTTGATTATGACCGCCCTCATGCGATCGGCCGTGTGAAGCCGTATTACGGCAACTTTGGCATTAATGTGAGAGCGTATACGTATATTCGCTCCATGGGGCCTGACGGATTAAAGGCTGTTACTGAGAACGCAGTGTTAAACGCCAATTATATGATGAGAAAGCTCGCGCCTTATTACGATCTTCCGTTTGACCGCCATTGCAAGCATGAATTTGTATTATCAGGGAAGCGGCAGAAAAAGCTGGGAGTGCGTACGCTTGATATTGCAAAACGGCTCCTTGATTTCGGCTATCATCCGCCGACGATTTATTTCCCGCTTAATGTTGAAGAATGCATCATGATCGAGCCGACAGAGACAGAATCAAAGGAAACACTGGATGCGTTTATTGATGCTATGATTCAAATCGCAAAAGAAGCGGAGGAGAATCCGGAGCTTGTTCAGGAGGCCCCGCATACAACGATTGTAAAAAGAATGGATGAAACAAAAGCGGCGAGACACCCGGTGCTCAGATACGAGGCGGTAGAAAGATAAATAAAAACAGCTGTCTACCAGACAGCTGTTTGCTTTATTTCTTCGCTTTAATCTTTCCGCCCCATTTTTTAAAGCCGCCTTTTAGGTTGTAAATCTCAGTGCAGCCGTTTTTGCGCAGGGTTTGTGCCGCGCGTCCGCTGCGGACACTGTTTTGGCAGTACAGGTAAACAGGCTTGTCCGTACGGATCTCATTTTTTCTCTGTTTCAGCTGGGAAAGCGGGATGTTGCGGGCGCCTAAAATATGTCCGCCCTCAAACTCATTTGGTTCACGAACGTCAATAAGCTGCGCTTTGCGGTAACCCGCGCGGAATTCTTCTTCGGTAAGTGTTTTCATAATTCGCTGCTGATAGACATATGAAGCAATCATATAGATGATAAACGCAGCAAAAATAATCAAAACGATCATATTAGACAATGTGATTCTACTCCTTTAGCATATAAAATCAAAACCCTGCTTCATAAAACAAGGTCATAGAGCCGTTTTCGACAAATACTATTATAGTAAAGCACAGCGTGATTGTCATCTATAATGGAACTAAAATATTTTTCATTTTCCCGACAGTTTGATAAACTGATTCTATTAAAACGGTAAGGAAGGTCTTAAAATGCAAAAAGAAACTTGGCGGTTTATAGACTCAGGCAATGCAAGTCCTGCATTCAATATGGCGCTTGATGAAGCGCTTTTATATTGGCACAGCGAAAAGAAAATCCCCCCGGTTATCCGTTTTTACGGCTGGAATCCGGCGACACTTTCTGTAGGGTATTTTCAAAATATTAAAAAGGAAATCAATTTTGAAGCAGTACATAAATATAATCTCGGATTCGTCAGACGCCCGACCGGCGGGAGAGGTGTGCTGCACGATCAGGAACTGACATACAGCGTAATTGTTTCGGAAGAGCACCCCGAGATGCCGGCGACTGTTACTGAGGCTTACCGGGTTATTTCAGAAGGCATACTTCAAGGCTTTAGAAATCTCGGTCTGGACGCTTACTTTGCCATCCCGAGAACTGAAAAAGAAAAAGAAAGCTTAAAAAATCCGCGGTCATCTGTTTGTTTTGACGCGCCTTCGTGGTATGAGCTAGTGGTTGAGGGGCGCAAGGTGGCGGGAAGCGCGCAAACGAGACAAAAAGGCGTGATTCTTCAGCATGGCTCCATTCTTCTTGATTTAGATGAGGACAAGCTGTTCGATCTGTTCTTATATCCAAGTGAAAGAGTAAGAGAGCGGATGCAGCGCAATTTCAAAAATAAAGCGGTTGCCATTAATGAACTCACTGAAAAGCGGGTGACGATGGATGAGGCTCGTCAAGCCTTTAAAGAAGGATTTGAAACAGGTCTTAACATTCATTTGGAGCCATATGAACTTTCTCAGGAAGAGCTTGATTTTGTTCATCACTTGGCTGAAACAAAGTACGCTTCAGATGAATGGAATTATAAGCGGTAAACAGGGCTTTTGACCCGCGGAGCATCCTTGTTTTTTCAAGTTCATTAGTGTAAACTTGTAATGGTTTATAAAGTTAAGGTGCTTTTTGGGAGGGTTTCGATGACAACACCAAGTATGGAAGATTATATTGAACAGATTTATATGCTGATTGAAGAAAAAGGATATGCACGAGTTTCCGATATCGCGGAAGCATTGGCAGTCCATCCCTCCTCTGTAACAAAAATGGTTCAAAAACTAGATAAAGACGAATATTTAATTTATGAAAAATATCGCGGTCTCGTGTTAACGTCTAAAGGGAAAAAAATAGGCAAACGGCTGGTATACAGACATGAATTGCTTGAGCAGTTTTTAAGAATCATTGGTGTTGATGAAGAGAAAATATATAACGATGTCGAAGGAATCGAACATCATTTAAGCTGGAACAGTATTGATCGCATCGGGGATCTTGTTCAATATTTTGAAGAAGATGATGCCCGTAAAAAAGATCTGAAATCAATCCAAAAGAAAACAGAACATCATAATCAGTAAAAAGGCGGTCTCGAAGGAGGCCGTCTTTTTTGATACGCTGACGCCACCCGTCATTCGTTGGTCTATTTCTTCGCGTGTTTTCTTAAAATGGTAATAAACGATCGGATGGAGGGGGAGGGAATGAGATGTATATTGACGGTGTGTTTTCCGGCGGAGGAGTAAAAGGCATTGCGCTCGCAGGCGCTTATGAAGTGCTTGAGGAAAAAGGCTTCCGCTTTAAAAGAGTTGCGGGTACAAGCGCCGGCGCCATTATTGCCGCTTTCATTGCGTCAGGTTACACCAGTAAGGAAATCCACGCTTTAATTGAAGAAGTGGATGGAGAGAAATTGCTGGACCAGAGGTACTCATTTCTCCCCTTAAAAATGCTCCAGTGGGTGTCCATCTACTGGCGTCTTGGCTTATACAAAGGCGATACGATAGAAAAATGGATTGCTGATCTGTTAAGAGCGAAAGGCATAAGGGTTTTCGGCGATTTGCAGAAAGGGTCTCTGCGCCTTATTGCTTCTGATCTGACAAACGGCACCATGATTGTTTTGCCGGACGATTTGGCCCGTTACGGGTTAAATCCAGATATGTTCCCGGTTGCCAGAGCGGTCAGAATGAGCTGCAGCATTCCGTATTTCTTTGAACCGATAAAATTAAAAACGGACACAGGCACCGCCACGGTTGTCGACGGAGGCGTGTTAAGCAATTTTCCAATCTGGCTGTTTTCAAAGGAAAGAAAGCGCCCTGTGATCGGTGTCACGCTTGCGCCGCGTGAAAGAGAGCGTCCGAAAAAAAATATCCGCAACGCTTTTGAACTGTTCGGCGCCCTGTTTGAAACGATGAAGGATGCTCATGACGCAAGGCACATTGCGTCACGCTATGAACAAAATATTATTTTTCTCCCTGTCGATGACGTAATGGCCACTGATTTTCATTTAACACAACAAAAAAAACTAGCCCTGATTGAGCTAGGTAAAAGACGGACAGAGCTGTTTTTAAAGCAGTGGACCTATTAAAAAAGCGCTCTGTTTTTCTTTTTATTTTTTTTCCCTTCTATAACAGTCAGCTGAGTCTGGCTTTTTTTCTTGAGAATCATCGGCTTAGGCTTGCTGGCGCTCGGAACGCTTCGCAGGTGGCTGACACGTCCCTTATGTCCGGCGCGGTGTTTTGCTTTTTGTTCTTTCATCCGTCGCCGCGATTGTTTCGCCGCTTTTTTGAAGGCTGCTCCTTCGCTGCCCGCATTTCGATTCATTACATATTTCACAATAAAATAAATAATGATACCTGCCACGATGACGGTTACCGCCATTTTTGCCATTTCTCCGGGATTGGTTACCAGCACATAGAGGAAACCGAACGCTCCCAGCGCAATTAATACAGCAATAATAGGTTGTACACGATGATTCATAACTGTCCACCTCCGAAAGTAATAGCAGGGCAACGGATTTTAGATGACGTTGTGAGAAGGCTTCTGATTTTGCTCAGACAATGCTTCGAGTCTGAGAAGTTCGTTAAAGCTTTCGATGGCAACTTCAACCTGTTCATCCTTAGGTTCCTTTGTGGTTAACAGCTGAAGCCAAAGACCCGGGTATCCAAGTAATTTCAGACCGGGAATGTCACGCACTTTGTTTGTCAGCTGCAGAACTTCAAAGGATATACCAAGCACGACCGGTATCAGTGCGACACGATCTATAACACGCAGCCAAAGCGGATCTGTCGGAACGAGTAAATAAACAAACATGCCGACAATAATCGTAAATAAAATAAAGCTTGATCCGCAGCGGTAATGAAGCCGAGATTGGTTTTGGACATTCTCCACAGTAATTGGCAAATTCTGTTCGTAACAGTTTATGACTTTATGTTCGGCTCCATGATATTGAAACACTCTTTTAATAAGCGGTGTCATGGACAAAAAATAGATGTAACCGAGCAGCAAAATCAACTTAAACAGGCTTTCAACCGCGATTTGCGCCGTGTCCGAGGAAAAAATCGGCCTTGTCAGTTCCGCTAAGAAAACTGGAACCAATGTAAATACGAATTTACTGAACAAAAATGATAGGACGCCTATAACTGCGAGGCTGAGATACATAGACAGCCCGGAGGATTTTTTTTTCTTCCTGCTCAAGTGTCTCGTCTTCAGATGGATCGAGTCCGTAACGTTCGCTTGAAAAATTCAAATGCTTTGTGCCGTTTGCACTCGCTTCGATAATGGCCGCGATCCCCCGTAAAAACGGTATCTTTTTCACGATGTTCAGTTTCGGGTTGTGTTTGCGTGGAAGCTTAAAAAAGTCAATGCTTCCATCCGTTCTTCTGATGGCTGTAACGTAATGATGCTTTCCGCCAAACATAACGCCTTCCACAACAGCCTGCCCGCCGTAAGCGGGCGGAACTTTATGTTTTGACATATTATCAACCTGCCTATTTCTTTAGGATTGCTAACCATTTCCTTTCACTCTATTGTACAGGAAACAGCGCTAAACCTCTAGATTGACAGGCTGAAAAAATTGCCATAGCCTTGCTTTTTCTACATGCATTATACCCGTTATTTTCAAATTTTACTCGCAGCTGTCAAAAAGTGTGAGCTTTTTTATTGACATTTCATTTTTTGGGCACACTTTAACTGGAGGTGCCATGATGACAAGCGAAAAAGATACAGAACAAAATGAAGAATTGAATGAGAAGCAAAAGCCGCCTGTTTCAATGGCCGGCAGGGTGGCGGCAACAGGTTTTTGCGGAGGCGTACTTTGGAGTTTCGTTGCTTATATCGCATATTTGTTCCATTTTTCCGAAATCAGCCCGAATATGATATTGCAGCCGTTTGTGCTCGGAGAGTGGAAAAAACATGGGCTGGGAACGGTAATCAGCATCATTTTGATTGGAGTAATTTCAATTGGCGCAGCGTTTCTTTATTTTCTTCTATTGAAACGTTTAAAAACAATGTGGCCGGGTATTTTATACGGCTTGGTGCTTTGGCTGCTCGTGTTTTTTGTTTTTAATCCGATTTTTCCAGATGTGCGCACGGTGACCGAACTGACATCAGATACAATTATTACGACCATTTGCATTTATTTGCTTTACGGGCTGTTTGTCGGGTATTCCATTTCATTTGAATACAATGAGCTGAATTCGGAAAAGCTTGCACGTGCGCTGGGAATGCATAGAGAATAGTGTATAATCCTTTTCCAGTATGATAAAATGTTCACGAGAAGTGAACATTTTTTACATGAGAAACCCTCGCGAAAAGGAGAGATTATGTGCCTCATTTTTTGATTTTGAACGGACCGAATGTTAACCGGCTGGGGAAGCGTGAGCCTGAAGTATTCGGCCGCCAGACACTGACCGATATTGAAACAGATCTTTTTCAGTTTGCTGAAGCCTTACATATCCAGCTCACTTTCTTCCAGTCTAATCACGAAGGTGATTTGATAGATGCGATACATGAGGCTGAGGAGCAATACAGCGGGATTGTTCTGAACCCTGGCGCCCTGAGTCATTACAGCTATGCGATCAGGGATGCTGTTTCAAGCATCAGTCTTCCTGTAGTAGAGGTGCATTTATCAAACTTATACGCCAGGGAAGAATTCAGGCATCAGTCGGTTATCGCTCCTGTTGCGAAAGGGCAGATTGTCGGTCTTGGAGCTGAAGGCTACAAGCTTGCTGTTCGCTACTTATTAAGCCAGCAAGGGAGAGAATCAAGATGAAGCTAGAGAAATTAAGAAACCTGTTTGGACAGCTGGGAATTGACGGCATGCTGATTACAAGCAGCACGAATGTACGCTATATGACAGGGTTTACAGGTTCAGCGGGTTTGGCTGTTATATCGGGTGACAAAGCAGCGTTTATTACGGATTTTCGTTATACTGAGCAGGCGAAGGTTCAGGTAAAGGGTTTTGAGATCATTGAACATGGCGGCAGCCTGATTCAGACCACTGCCGACACTGTTGAATCGTTTGGCATCAAGCGTCTCGGCTTTGAACAGAACAGCTTGACATATGGCACTTACGCTTCATACAGCGCCGTTATCAGTGATGCCGAATTAGTGCCTGTGGCTGAATCCGTGGAAAAGTTGCGCTTGATTAAGTCTAGTGAAGAGATTAAGATATTAGAGGAAGCTGCGAAGATTGCAGATGATGCCTTTAGACATATCTTGACGTTTATGAAACCCGGCATTTCTGAAATCGCTGTTGCCAATGAGCTGGAGTTTTATATGAGAAGCCAGGGAGCAGACAGCTCTTCTTTTGATATGATTGTCGCCTCAGGCCTTCGTTCAAGCCTTCCGCACGGTGTGGCCAGTGACAAACTGATTGAAAGCGGAGACCTTGTTACGCTTGATTTTGGCGCTTATTATAAAGGATATTGTTCTGATATTACCCGGACGGTCGCTGTAGGTCAGCCCAGTGATCAATTGAAGGAGATCTATCAGGTTGTATTTGATGCTCAGGCGCTCGGCGTCGCACATATTAAGCCGGGAATGACAGGAAAAGAGGCTGACGCCCTCACAAGGGATCATATTGCTGCAAAAGGCTACGGTGACTATTTCGGCCATTCAACCGGGCACGGGCTCGGCATGGAAGTTCATGAATCGCCGGGATTATCCGTCAGATCTTCAGCTATCCTTGAACCGGGTATGGTGGTCACAGTGGAGCCGGGCATTTACATACCAGAAACAGGCGGTGTCCGCATTGAAGATGACATCGTGATTACAGAAAACGGCAACCGGACAATCACCCATTCCCCAAAAGAACTTATTATTTTGTGATTGGAATATAGGAGGACATTAAACATGATTTCAGTTAACGATTTCCGTACAGGATTAACAATTGAAGTAGATGGCGGCATTTGGCGCGTCGTTGACTTCCAGCACGTAAAACCTGGAAAAGGTGCGGCATTTGTCCGCTCTAAACTCCGCAACCTTCGCACTGGCGCGATTCAGGAAAAAACATTCCGCGCTGGTGAAAAAGTAGCGAAAGCGCAAATCGAAACCAAAACAATGCAATATCTATATGCAAACGGAGATCAGCACGTATTTATGGATACTTCTTCCTATGAGCAGCTTGAACTGAGCGCAACTCAAATCGAAGAAGAATTAAAATACCTGCTAGAAAACATGTCTGTGCATATCATGATGTACCAGGATGAAACACTTGGTATCGAACTTCCAAACACAGTTGAGCTGAAAGTTGTTGAAACTGAACCTGGTATTAAAGGTGATACAGCGTCAGGCGGTACAAAACCTGCGAAAACTGAAACCGGGCTTGTTGTAAACGTGCCGTTCTTTGTGAATGAAGGCGACACACTTGTTGTCAATACATCAGACGGTTCTTACGTTTCAAGAGCATAGAAAGAAAAAAGAAGTCTGTTCCCAAATGGGAGCAGGCTTTTTTTGTGCCCAAAAACAGAATCTTTCTTTTATACGAAAATGACAAGACTACTTCAGCAAGCTAGAGCATATCATATAAAAAAATGGGAGGTTGGGAGAGTGCTATGAAATTTTTACTTGGAAATATCAATTCTACTGTTTTAACAATGGCGGGATTACGAGTTTTATCCTCTATGATTGAGCTGACGGCAGCAATTGTCATGCTTGTGACCAACGATGTCCGGAAGGCGGTTGTGGTTAACAGCATTCTCGCTATTGTCGGTCCGTTGATTTTTATCATTACGATGACTGTCGGAATCTACCAAATTGCCGGGCAGCTTTCGTATGCAAAGCTGATTCTGATTTTTACGGGTGTTGTTTTGATTTTGGCGGGTGTTCATAAATAAAGAGAGGCTTGTCATAAAGTCTGCCTCACATCATACATTTTAAAGAAGCCAATCGGTAGAAAGGAGGAGGCTCTGTTGAATGAAATCGCTGAGGTTCTCCCTGAATCCATGAAAAACGCCCTTTCTGAAATACCGGAACAACAATGGCTGGAAATCGAAGAAGTCAGAATTCGGATCAACCGTCCTGTTGAATTGATTCGAAGAGGACAACCTGTTTATTTGTCCTATGCGGGCACGGCCGAGGATGCTCATCTGATCCTGAGCCGGCTCAGCAACTATAGTATGTATACACTAGAAGAAGAGCTGAAGAAAGGGTATGTCACGATCAGAGGCGGCCACAGAGTCGGACTGGCGGGCAGAGTCATTACGGAAAACGGAGGTGTGAAAGGCCTCCGTGACATCGCATCTTTTAATATACGAATTGCCCGGCAAAAGCTGGGGATTGCGGAGCCGCTGCTTCCATACTTATATCAAAACAGCTGGCTGAATACGCTGATTATCGGACCGCCCCAAACAGGCAAAACAACACTTCTCCGGGACCTTGCGAGGCTCTCAAGCACCGGCAAAAAAAACATGCTGCCCGTAAAGACAGGAATCGTCGATGAACGGTCAGAAATTGCCGGATGTCTTCGCGGCATTCCGCAGCATCAATTTGGTCAGAGAATTGACGTGTTAGACGCCTGTCCAAAAGCTGAAGGGCTGATGATGATGATTCGATCCATGAGCCCTGAGGTGATGATTGTCGATGAAATCGGGCGTATGGAAGATACAGATGCACTTCTGGAGGCACTGCATGCTGGTGTTTCAGTAATCGTATCAGCGCATGGCTGGAGCATATCCGACCTGATGAAGCGGCCTTCATTGAAGCGTTTGTGGGAAGAAAGAGCCTTTGACCGCTATTTGGAATTATCAAGAGCAAAAGGGCCGGGCACAGTGAGCCAAATTTATGACAAAGACGGAAATGTGCTGTCTAGGACGACGGGCGTGAAAACATGCTGAAGCTGCTGGGCGCTGTATTCATTGTGGTAGCGACAACATGGACAGGTTTTGAGATGGCGAAGATTTATACAGAACGGCCGCGGCAAATCCGCCAGCTGCGTGCGGCGCTTCAATCCCTCGAGGCTGAAATCATGTACGGCCATACACCGCTTCATACTGCTTCACAGCAGATTGCCAAACAGCTCGCACAGCCTGTTTCAGCTCTTTTTTCCGCATTCAGTGATCAGCTGGACAAGGGAAGTGATTCCGCGAAAACGGCGTGGGAGCAAAGCTTAAAGAAGGTATGGGACACCCTGTCTTTGAAAAAAAGCGAATACGAAGTACTGAAGCAGTTTGGCGAGACGCTCGGGATTCATGATCGAATCTCTCAGCAAAAGCACATCAAGCTGGCGTTGACACATTTGGAAGCCTCGGAAGCGGATGCTGAGCAGGCGCAAGCGAAAAATGAAAAGATGATAAAAAGTTTGGGCTTTTTAGCGGGCTTGTTACTCATTCTTCTATTGATGTAAACGTGAGGGGAGCAAAAATAAAATGGGAGTAGACGTGAATGTCATATTTCAAATCGCCGGAGTGGGAATCGTGGTCGCTTTTTTACACACGATATTGGATCAGATGGGCAAGAAAGAATACGCTCAGTGGGTGACGCTGTTAGGTTTTATCTATATTTTATTTATGGTCGCCACGATTGTAGATGACCTATTTAAAAAGATAAAAGCTGTGTTTTTATTCCAAGGATAGGGGGGCTTGCAGATTGACATTGTTCAAATTGTAGGTTTAGGGCTGATCGCCACCTTCCTTTCTTTAATTGTAAAAGAACAAAAGCCGACTTTTGCGTTTTTAATCGTCGTTTTTGCCGGATGTGCCATTTTTCTTTATTTGGTAGACCAAATCTACGACATTATTCGAATGATAGAAAAAATTGCGATTAATGCAAATGTCAACATGGTCTATGTTGAAACCATTTTAAAGATCATCGGAATCGCCTATATTGCTGAATTCGGGGCACAGCTCACAAAAGATGCCGGTCAAGGAGCCATCGCCTCGAAAATAGAATTGGCGGGGAAAATTTTAATACTCGTTATGGCTGTGCCTATTTTAACCGTCATTATCGAAACGATTCTCGGACTTATACCTTCTATGTCATAACCGAAAGGAGGCGGTAGATTGAAGCGCTTTCAATGGGTTTTGCTTTTGGCCGTCCTGATCATAGCAGGCCGTGCAGAAATTGTACAAGCAGCTGGTAATGCAGAACAAACGGAAGACCATGCTGAAACAGCCGAGCAATTAGCGGAAAGGACAGCAGCCTCGCTTGAAACAGATAAGATCGGGGAATTTTGGAATGACATTATGACAGAATACGGCGGACTGCTGCCGGAAAGCCAAAAAGGCAGCTTAATGGAGTTTATCAATGGCGATAAATCATTCTCACCGCAAGAATGGCTGAAAGCTCTCTTTTCTTATTTGTTTCATGAAGTGCTTGCCAACGGAAAGCTGCTGGGCACATTGATTTTGCTCACGATTTTTTGCGTCATTCTGCAGCTTCTGCAAAATGCTTTTCAGCAAAGCACCGTCAGTAAGGTCGCTTACTCAATTGTGTACATGGTGCTGATTATCCTTGCGCTTAATAGCTTTCATGTGGCAATTAACTATGCAACTGAGGCGATTCAGACGATGACCAGCTTTATCCTGGCGCTCATTCCGCTCCTCTTGGCGCTTTTGGCTTCCTCAGGCGGAGCTGTATCTGCTGCCTTCTTTCATCCTGTTATCCTCTTTCTGATGAACACGAGCGGTCTCTTGATTCAGAATATCGTCATGCCGCTGATTTTTTTATCAGCGATTCTGAGCATTGTCAGCACGATGACCGAACAATACAAAGTAACGCAGCTGGCCAACCTGCTCAGAAATATCGCCATCGGAGCACTGGCTGTTTTTCTTACCATCTTTCTCGGCGTCATCTCTGTTCAGGGAGCCTCGGCTGCAGTGACAGACGGCATTACGCTCAGGACGGCTAAATTTATAACGGGAAATTTTATTCCTGTGCTTGGCCGAATGTTCACAGACGCAACAGATACAGTAATCAGCGCCTCTTTACTGCTGAAAAATACGGTAGGGATTCTCGGTGTTGCTATTTTGATCTGTATCGCGGCATTTCCGGCAATCAAAGTGCTTTCCCTCGCTTTTATTTATAAGCTGGCAGCCGCGATTCTTCAGCCGCTTGGAGGCGGGCCCGTCATCACCTGCCTCGACGTCATCAGCAAAAGCGTCATTTATATTTTTGCAGCTCTCGCCATTGTGTCTCTCATGTTTTTTTTAAGCCTTACTGTCATAATCACAGCCGGAAACCTCACGATGATGATGAAATGAAGGAGGCAGGCGAATGAGTTTTTTAACGGAATGGCTTACCACCATCGTGTTGTTTATCCTATTTGCAATTGTGATTGATATGCTGCTGCCGAGCTCCAGCATGCAAAAGTACGCAAAAATGGTAGTCAGCCTGCTCTTGATTGTCGTCATGCTTACGCCGATTTTTAAACTTTTCAAGACAGACCCCGAAGTCATCTTTGAATATCTCACAAAAAACGGGCAGTCAGAGTCTGCCGACATAAAAAATCAAATCAATTCAAAAAAAATAGAAATACAAGCTTCCCAGCGCGCATATATTCTAGAAGAAATGGCTGTCCAACTAAAAAAGAAAGCGGAGGAGAGATTCAGTCATGATGAATATAAAGTAGGCCGCATCAAACTCACGGCAGGAGAAAAGGTAGATTCAGAAGAGGATATTAAAACAATCAGCGTGTATATGGCCCCGTCTTCTGAAAAAACGGTCCAAACGGTCGCGCCGGTCCACATTGATACAGATCATGCATACGTAACGAAAGAAGCAGCCGAACAAAAAGAAGCCAAACAGATACAAACGCAGCTCGCGGACATTTGGGAAATCGGAAGTGAGAAAATTACGGTTCATATGGAAGGCGGGGAGAATGTCGGCAATGAATAAAAACGGATTATGGAATGTATTGAAAAAGCAGTTTCTTCCGGGACAAACGAAGGACGGCGAAAAGCCGAAGCTGACCAAATATCATTACTTTCTATTCGTTTTTGTTCTCGGAGTTTCCTTTATGCTTGTCAGCCAGCTGTTTTCTTCACCTGAGAAAACAGAAAACGCCAAAACGATAACGGCCGTATCATCGCAACATTCCGCAGACAGCAAAGAGAAAACAGCTGAAGTGTTTAAAGCCTCAAAATCTGATAAACCTAAAGACTCGATCGATGACTATGAAAAAGAATACGAAAATCAGCTGAAAGAAATTCTTGAAACAATCATTGGTGTGGACGATGTCTCGGTTGTCGTGAACGTAGATGCAACGTCGCTGAAAGTATACGAAAAAAACAAATCAAACAAAAATACAACCACTGAAGAAACTGACAAAGAAGGCGGAACAAGAAGCGTTACAGACCAAACATCGGAGGAAGAAATCGTCATGATCAAAAACGGCGATAAAGAAACACCTGTCGTCGTCCAAACGAAAAAACCTGATATACGCGGTGTACTCGTTGTTGCTCAAGGAGTGGACAACGTTCAAATAAAACAAACCATTATCGAAGCGGTGACACGGGTCCTGGATGTTCCAAGCCACCGGGTTGCGGTTGCCCCTAAAAAAATAAAGGAGGATTCATAAATGCTTAAAAAACAAACCGTTTGGCTATTAACAATGCTCAGTCTTGTCGTGGTGTTAAGCGTCTACTATATCATGTCGCCGGAAAGCAAAAACGCCGTGCAGATGCAAAGTGAAAAAAGCGCGTCTGACAGCGGAGAGGTCGCAACTGAAAAAGCGCCTGCCAAGCAAGACACGAAGGAAAAAAGCGGTACAGAAACTGAAAAAGGAAAAGAAGATGGAACAAAGGGAACGAAAGATTCATCAGCAGACAAGGAAACATCCGCTGAAGCCAGTGAAAAAGGAACTGTTGTTACGGAAACAGCCGATGATGATTTGTTTACGACGTACCGTCTTGATTTAGAAGATGCCAGAAGCAAAGAAAGAGAAGAGCTGAATGCCATTGTGTCAAGCGATGATGCAACAGCCAAGGAGAAAAGTGAAGCATACGATAAAATGACGGCTCTCAGTGAAGTGGAAGGAACAGAAAAACAGCTGGAAACGCTGATTAAAACACAAGGTTACGAGGATGCGCTCGTTAATGCTGAAGGAGATAAAATCAATATTACAGTCAAATCAGACAAACACTCCAAATCGAAGGCGACAGCCATTATAGACCTTGTCGCAAAAGAAATCAAAACAATGAAAGATGTCGCTGTCACATTTGAACCATCCAAGTAAGAAAGAGGAAAAAGAAGCCCGCTAAACAAGCGGGCTTTTTGCGTTGCTGTCATATTAGAGTTGAATTCAAAAGTCCGCTCCTGTAAGATGAACATAGTATGTACTTTTAGTAGTAACCTATAAAAAAAGAAATTTCATACATAGGAGTGCGATTGAATGTTAAATATCAAAGAAATCCACGAGCTGATTAAAGCAATTGACGAGTCTACAATTGACGAATTCGTATATGAAAATGAAGGTGTATCCTTAAAACTGAAAAAACACGAAGCAGGCACGGTTCAAGTCATGCAGCAGGCACCGGCAGCACCTGTACAAGCACAGGCTCCGCAGGCAGTTCAGCCGCAAGCGCAGCAAGCAGCGGCACCTGCCCAAGAAGCACCAAAACAAGATGAGAATCTGCATAAAATCACTTCACCAATGGTAGGAACATTTTATGCTTCTTCATCACCGGAAGCTGGCCCGTATGTAACAGCCGGTTCAAAAGTAAATGAAAACACAGTTGTCTGCATTGTAGAAGCGATGAAGCTTTTCAACGAAATCGAAGCAGAAGTGAAAGGCGAAATCGTTGAAGTATTAGTAGAAAACGGCCAGCTGGTCGAATACGGACAACCTCTATTTCTTGTAAAAGCGGAGTAAGGAGACTTAACATGATTAAAAAGCTATTGATCGCCAACAGAGGAGAAATTGCTGTCAGAATCATCAGAGCCTGCAGAGAGCTCGGAATTGAGACTGTCGCTGTTTATTCAGAAGCTGATAAAGATGCCCTTCATGTTCAAATGGCCGATGAAGCTTTTTGTATCGGACCGAAAGCATCAAAAGACAGCTATTTAAACGTTACAAATATTGTGAGTGTTGCAAAGCTGACTGGCACGGACGCCATTCATCCGGGATACGGATTTTTAGCTGAAAATGCTGATTTCGCTGAATTATGTGAAGAAGTTAATGTCACGTTTGTCGGTCCGAGCGCTGACGCCATTTCAAAAATGGGAACAAAAGACGTTGCGCGGGAAACGATGAAACAGGCCGGCGTGCCAATCGTACCGGGTTCACAGGGAATTATAGAAAATGTGGAAGAAGCGGTTTCGCTTGCTAATGAAATTGGGTATCCTGTAATTATAAAAGCCACCGCAGGCGGAGGCGGAAAAGGAATTAGGGTTGCCCGCACTGAAGAGGAACTGATTAATGGCATTAAGATTACACAGCAGGAAGCGGCAACTGCATTTGGGAATCCAGGTGTATACATCGAAAAATACATAGAAGATTTTCGCCATGTTGAGATCCAAGTGCTTGCTGATAACTACGGAAATACGATTCATTTGGGCGAACGCGACTGCTCGATCCAAAGACGCCTGCAAAAGCTTTTGGAAGAATCACCATCTCCTGCCCTTGATTCAGAAATCAGGGAGCAAATGGGAGATGCAGCGGTAAAGGCTGCAAAAGCGGTTGGCTATACAGGTGCTGGAACAGTTGAATTTATCTATGACTACAATGAACAGCGCTATTACTTCATGGAAATGAACACGAGAATTCAGGTAGAGCACCCAGTCACAGAAATGGTGACGGGAACTGACCTGATCAAGGAACAAATCAAAGTGGCATCAGGAATGGAACTGAGCCTCAAGCAAGAAGATGTTGAATTTGAAGGCTGGGCAATCGAATGCCGAATCAACGCAGAAAACCCAAGTAAAAATTTCATGCCGTCACCTGGTGAAATTAAAATGTACCTGCCTCCTGGCGGTCTTGGTGTCCGTGTCGATTCAGCTGCGTACCCTGGCTATTCCATCCCACCGTACTATGACAGCATGATTGCAAAGGTAATCACATACGGAAAAACGAGGGATGAAGCGATTGCTCGCATGAAGCGCGCATTGGGCGAATTCGTCATCGAAGGCATTGAGACAACAATCCCTTTCCATTTAAAACTGCTTGAACACGAAACATTTGTGAGCGGAGAGTTTAATACGAAATTTTTAGAAACATATGATGTAATGGGCTCATAATTTTTACGGAGGTGAATTGAATGAAAGACAACAGCTTGCTTAAAATGGATCACGAAGATACGCATTTGGGTAAGGTTGAGATTGCACCGGAGGTCATTGAGGTCATTGCCGGCATTGCAGCATCAGAAGTTGATGGTGTTGCCGAAATGCGCGGAAACTTTGCGACAGGCGTCGTCGAGCGTTTTGGCAAAGTGAATCATGGCAAAGGTGTCAAAGTCGACCTGGCGGATGACGGAATTACGATCGATGTATACTGTGTCGTTACATTTGGCGTTTCGATTCCGAAAGTTGCAGCATCCGTTCAGGAAAACATTCGTCAAACCTTATTAAATATGACGTCTCTTTCGATTAACGAGATCAATATTCACATCGTCGGCATTCAATTTGACACAAAAGCCCAAGAAGTCCAAATCGACGAAGAAATGTAAATGGCTTAACACGAAACCAAGGGGAGGGCGGCCCTTTGGTTTTTTTACACGTTACCCTTTATTTCAAAGCATGAAGAAAGCCGGCTTAAATAGCCGAGTTTCTTCATGATCGTGAAATCCGAATGATCATATTAAGGTGTGTGAAAATATTCGGTAATAGGGTAAAAAAACCTTGATTTCAATATGCGGATACGAAAAAAATATGTTATGATCTCTTTGTGGCTTAACGACAAGCGGATAAAGAGGATCAAAGGAGAAAGAAAATGAAAAGAAGAACAGCAAGAGAAAAAGCTTTGCAGGCACTATTTCAAATTGATGTCAGCGATATTGCAGTGAATGAAGCCATAGAACACGCACTGGATGAAGAAAAAACAGATCCTTTCTTTGAACAGCTTGTACACGGGGTATTGGAACACCAAGACCAGCTGGATGAAATGATCTCCAAGCATCTGGTGAATTGGAAGCTCGATCGGATTGCCAATGTTGACCGTGCGATTTTGCGCTTGGCAGCATATGAAATGGCATATGCCGAAGACATTCCGGTGAATGTCTCCATGAACGAAGCGATTGAGCTGGCAAAACGGTTTGGTGATGACAAAGCGACAAAGTTTGTAAACGGGGTTCTTTCTAACATTAAATCTGATATTGAACAATCATAGGAGGAAAGAAAATGACTGCAACAATCATCGACGGAAAAGAAACGGCTAGAGAAAAACGCGAACAATTGGCAAAAGAGGTAGAAGAGCTTAAAAAGCAAGGCGTCACTCCCGGACTGGCGGTTATATTGATTGGAGATGACCCTGCTTCTCACTCTTACGTGCGAGGAAAGAAAAAAGCAGCAGAAACAATGGGAATGAATTTCAAGCTCGATCAATTTGACAGCAGCCTCACAGAAGCTGAACTGCTTTCCGTTATTGATCAATATAACCAAGACCCTGAGTTTCATGGCATTCTCGTTCAGCTTCCGCTCCCAGACCATATTTCTGAAAAAGCGGTGATCGAACGTATCTCTCCTGATAAAGATGTAGACGGTTTTCATCCGTTAAACGTAGGGAAAATGCTGCTTGGCGAAGATACGTTTCTTCCTTGCACGCCTCATGGAATTGTTGAGCTTTTGAAGAAAACCAATATTGACCTTTCCGGTAAAGAGGTTGTTGTAGTCGGCCGAAGCAACATTGTCGGCAAACCTGTCGGCCAGCTTTTATTAAATGAAAACGCGACGGTTACTTACTGTCATTCAAGAACAGAAAATATTACTGAACATACGAAAAAAGCGGACATCCTGGTGGTGGCAGTCGGCAGAGCCAACTTCATCAGTGCAGACCAGATCAAAGAGGGCGCTGTTGTCATTGACGTTGGCGTTAACCGTCTGGAAAACGGAAAGCTTTGCGGAGACGTTGAATTTGAAGGGGCGAAGGAAAAAGCGTCCTTCATCACGCCGGTTCCGGGCGGAGTAGGTCCGATGACCATCACGATGCTTGCGCATAATACTGTTAAATCTGCGAAACGTACGTTATCATAGATAATTGGAGATATTCACAGGCGAAATGTTTACCCGCCTTGAATATGAGCACGATACCCGCTTCTTCAGGCTCCTAAAGCCAGGGCGGGTTTTCTTTAGTTATGGTGCAGGAATGCTTAGGAGAGGAGTTTTTAGACATGGGTGAAGCAGCGTATGTGACCGTCTCAGCGCTGACAAAGTATATAAAACGAAAATTCGATGTAGATCCTCACCTTGAAAATATTTGGATTAAAGGCGAATTGTCGAATGTAAAGATACACACACGAGGGCATATTTATTTCACTTTAAAAGACGAAAACGCAAGAATGCAGTCGGTGATGTTCGCGAGACAAAGCGAGCGTCTGCCTTTTAAACCTGAAAACGGAATGAAAGTGCTGGTAAGAGGCGGAATTTCCGTATATGAACCGAGCGGAAACTATCAATTATATGCCAAAGAAATGCAGCCTGACGGGGTTGGAGCGCTTTATTTAGCGTACGAAGAATTAAAAAAGAAGCTTGCCGGAGAAGGTTTATTTGACGACCGCTACAAAAAACAAATCCCCGCATTTCCAGCCACAATCGGGGTTGTGACATCTCCAACGGGTGCCGCTGTCAGAGACGTTATTACAACTCTAAAAAGAAGATATCCCCTTGTAAAAGTCATTGTTCTTCCAGCGCTCGTACAAGGTGAAAATGCGAGCAGATCCATCGTTACGCGCATTGAAGAGGCAAATGAAAAAGAGATTTGCGACGTATTAATTGTCGGGAGAGGCGGCGGTTCGATAGAAGAACTGTGGGCGTTCAATGAAGAAATTGTAGCACGCGCCATCTTTGCTTCCAATATTCCGATTATATCGGCAGTCGGACATGAGACGGATTTTACGATCAGTGATTTTGTCGCCGATATCAGAGCCGCGACGCCGACAGGAGCAGCTGAGATTGCTGTGCCTCATACCACTGATTTAATCGAACGGACAAAAACAGCGGAAGTCAGAATGACAAGAGCAATGCAGCAGCATCTCGGCCAGAAAAAAGAACGGATTCAAACGCTGCAATCGTCCTATGCCTTTCGTTTTCCAAAGCGTTTGTATGCGCAAAAAGAGCAGCAGTTTGACCTCGCGTACCAGCAGTTTCAAGCACAGCTGACCGCTCTTTTAGATCGGAAAAGCAGACAGCTGGAGCGTGAAACGTACAGATTAGAGGCACTGCATCCTCATGAACAGCTGAAACAAGCGAGAACACGATACCAGGAACAAACAAATCAGCTGAGAAAAAATATGAATATCCAAATGAAGCAGCTGCATTCCCAATTTCAAACCGTTCTTGGCAAGCTGAATGCACTAAGTCCTCTTCAAGTGATGGAAAGAGGATACAGCTTGGCTTATAAAGAAGATAAACTCATTAAAAGTGTCAGTCAGATAGAAGAGCAGGACCGGCTTGAAGTCAAGCTGAAGGATGGCGTGCTGACCTGTGAAGTATTAGAAAAGAGAGGGGAAGAAAAATGACAGACGTGAAAAAAAATGAAAACATGACATTTGAAGAGGCGATGAAAGGGCTTGAGAGCATCGTATCAAAGCTTGAAGAGGGAGATGTGCCTCTAGAGCAAGCCATTAACTATTTCCAAGAAGGCATGGCTCTGTCAAAAATGTGCCATGAAAAGCTGCAAAAAGTCGAAAAGCAAATGGATTTCATTTTAAAAGAAGACGGCGAACTGGCACCTTTCAGTGTTCAGGAGGAAGACGAAGGTGACAAATAAATTAACGAGCTTTCTGGCGGACCGGAAAAAAACAATTGAAAATCAGCTTTCTGTCTATACAGAAAAGCTGGATATGCCGGACTCATTAAAGAAATCTATGCTGTATTCTCTAGAGGCCGGCGGAAAGCGGTTGCGGCCTCTGATTGTACTGGCTGTTTTAAACGCATATGGAAAAAGCGAAAAAGACGGCATTCCGGTCGGCTGTGCTGTCGAAATGATTCACACGTATTCGTTAATTCACGATGATCTTCCATGCATGGATGATGACGATTTGCGCCGCGGGAAGCCGACAAACCATAAAGTGTTTGGTGAAGCGACGGCAGTATTAGCGGGTGACGGGCTGCTCACAGAAAGCTTTAAGCTGATTACCTCCCACGTGTCAGACGAGGTGTCAGCAGAAAAGCGCCTGCGGCTTGTGAATGAACTGATTTCAGCGGCAGGCACCGAAGGCATGGTCGGTGGGCAAGTAGCTGATATGGAAGCGGAAAACCGACAAGTCACGCTTGAAGAGCTCGAATCCATTCATGAACGGAAAACTGCCAAGCTCCTTGGCTTTTGTGTAATCGCTGGTGCTATTTTGGCTGATGCGCCTGAGGAAGACATTGAAACACTGCGTACCTTCAGCAGCCACATTGGAATCGGATTTCAAATCAGAGACGATATTTTAGATTTAGAAGGCAGTGAAGAGAAAATCGGCAAACGTGTCGGCTCGGATACCACAAATGACAAATCGACATACCCGTCGCTTCTTTCATTGGAAGGGGCCAAACATAAATTGGATGTTCATATAAAAGAGGCGAAGCGATTGATCGGCGGACTCTCTCTTCAAAAAGACCTTTTATATGAGCTTTGTGATTTAATTGCGGCAAGAGATCACTAAAACGATCCTAATTTGAAGCGGCTGTACGAGATATGGTAAAATGTAAGCAGTTTATATGAAAAATGAAAAGGAAAAGCGCGTTTGTCTTTTTTTATGTCTGAGATTATTGTCAGCTCGGCATGCAAAAGACATGTATCATTGCAGAAATTCATGCTGAAAGTGAGTTGATCCGCTTTGGATCTTTTATCAATACAGGACCCGTCGTTTTTAAAAAACATGTCCATTGATGAATTAGAGAAATTAAGTGATGAAATCCGTCAGTTTTTAATTACAAGTTTATCCGCTTCCGGCGGCCACATCGGCCCAAACTTAGGTGTCGTAGAGCTTACTATTGCTCTGCATAAGGAATTTAACAGCCCGAAAGACAAATTTTTATGGGATGTAGGCCATCAATCGTATGTCCATAAGCTGCTGACAGGACGCGGAAAAGAATTTGCGACGCTTCGCCAGTACAAAGGGCTTTGCGGATTTCCAAAGCGGAGTGAAAGCGAGCACGATGTTTGGGAAACCGGGCACAGCTCGACTTCTCTGTCAGGCGCGATGGGAATGGCAGCTGCCCGTGATATTAAAGGAACGGATGAATATATTATTCCGATCATTGGTGACGGCGCGCTGACCGGCGGAATGGCGCTCGAAGCCCTTAACCACATCGGCGACGAGAAAAAAGACATGATTGTCATCCTTAATGATAATGAAATGAGTATTGCGCCGAATGTCGGTGCCATTCACTCTATGCTCGGACGGCTCCGTACTGCGGGGAAATACCAGTGGGTCAAAGATGAGCTTGAATACTTATTTAAAAAGATTCCGGCAGTTGGGGGCAAGCTTGCCGCCACGGCGGAACGGGTCAAAGACAGCCTGAAATACATGCTCGTCTCCGGAATGTTTTTCGAGGAGCTCGGTTTTACGTATTTGGGCCCAGTGGACGGACATTCTTATCATGAGCTGATTGAGAATCTTCAATACGCCAAAAAAACGAAAGGCCCTGTTCTTCTGCACGTCATCACGAAAAAAGGGAAGGGGTACAAACCGGCTGAGACCGATACGATTGGGACATGGCATGGTACCGGACCATATAAAATTAATACCGGCGACTTTGTAAAGCCGAAAGCCGCAGCTCCTTCGTGGAGCGGCCTTGTCAGCGGAACTGTGCAGCGAATGGCGCGCGAGGACGGACGCATTGTAGCCATTACGCCGGCTATGCCTGTCGGTTCAAAGCTTGAAGGTTTCGCAAAGGAATTCCCTGACCGGATGTTCGACGTAGGAATCGCAGAACAGCATGCCGCAACGATGGCGGCAGCTATGGCAATGCAGGGTATGAAGCCGTTTTTGGCGATTTACTCAACCTTCCTGCAAAGGGCATATGACCAAGTTGTTCATGACATCTGCCGCCAAAACGCCAATGTGTTTATTGGAATTGACCGTGCAGGACTCGTCGGCGCTGATGGAGAGACACATCAAGGCGTGTTTGATATTGCGTTTATGCGCCACATTCCAAACATGGTCTTAATGATGCCGAAAGACGAAAATGAAGGCCAGCACATGGTTCATACAGCACTTAGCTATGACGAAGGCCCGATAGCGATGCGTTTTCCGCGCGGAAACGGACTCGGCGTAAAAATGGATGAACAGTTGAAAACGATTCCGATCGGTACGTGGGAGGTGCTGCGTCCAGGGAACGATGCTGTCATCTTAACATTCGGCACAACAATCGAAATGGCGATTGAAGCAGCCGAAGAGCTGCAGAAAGAAGGCCTTTCCGTGCGCGTGGTGAATGCGCGTTTTATTAAGCCGATTGATGAAAAGATGATGAAGAGTATCCTAAAAGAAGGCTTGCCAATTTTAACAATTGAAGAAGCGGTCTTAGAAGGCGGTTTCGGAAGCTCGATTTTAGAATTCGCTCATGATCAAGGTGAATATCATACTCCGATCGACAGAATGGGTATACCTGATCGGTTTATTGAACACGGAAGCGTAACGGCGCTTCTTGAGGAAATTGGACTGACAAAACAGCAGGTGGCAAATCGTATTAGATTACTGATGCCGCCAAAGACACACAAAGGAATTGGATCATGACGTCAAAGAAAGAACGATTAGATGTATTATTAGTGGAAAGAGGGCTGGCGGAAACGCGTGAAAAAGCCAAAAGAGCCATTATGGCGGGGATCGTCTATTCAAACGAAAACCGCTTGGACAAGCCTGGAGAAAAAATTGATCGCGACCTTCCGCTAACAGTCAAAGGAAACCCACTGAAGTATGTGAGCAGGGGCGGCTTAAAGCTCGAAAAAGCGCTGAAGGAATTTCCCGTCTCTGTCAAAGATAAAATTATGATTGATATTGGCTCCTCCACCGGCGGTTTTACGGACTGCGCTTTGCAAAATGGAGCTAAACAGTCATACGCTGTGGATGTAGGCTATAATCAGCTTGCGTGGAAGCTTAGACAGGATGAACGGGTCGTCGTGATGGAACGGACGAACTTTCGTTATGCAACACCGGCAGACTTTACAAAGGGCATGCCGGAGTTTGCCACAATTGATGTGTCCTTTATTTCACTGCGGCTCATCCTGCCTGTCCTAAGGACTTTACTCGTACCGGGTAGCGACTGCATGGCTCTAGTTAAGCCTCAGTTTGAAGCGGGACGGGAATCCGTCGGCAAAAAAGGGATTGTCAGAGATCCTAAAGTGCATGCTGATGTGCTCAAGCGAATGATCAGTTTTTCTGCCGCTGAAGGCTATATCTGTAAAGGCTTGTCATTTTCTCCAATCACGGGAGGAGACGGAAATATTGAGTTTCTCCTTCATTTGCATTGGCCGGGAGAGGGACAGGAAGGCCAGGAGCTGCCGGAAGAAGAGATCATGCGCGTTGTAGAAGAAGCACATAAGACGTTAAAAGAAAAAAAAGCAGATGTACCGGAATAATAGGGCGCTATTATTCCTTTTTTCTGCATTCATGTACAATGTGCAGAGAATCATATAACATAAAAGAACAGATAAGCTTGGAAATAGAGGTGCTTACATGAACAAAGGCCAGAGGCATATTAAAATCAGAGAGATCATTACAAGCAATGAAATCGAAACGCAGGATGAATTGGTCGACATGCTAAAGCAGGATGGATACAAAGTAACGCAGGCCACGGTATCACGGGATATTAAAGAACTTCACCTTGTAAAAGTGCCTACAAATAATGGTTCTTACAAATACAGTCTTCCGGCGGACCAGCGTTTCAATCCGCTGTCTAAGCTAAAGCGGGCATTGATGGACGCATTTGTGAAAATAGACTCAGCAAGCCATATGATCGTGCTGAAAACGATGCCGGGCAATGCTCAGGCAATCGGGGCGCTGATGGACAATTTGGACTGGGATGAAATTATGGGAACCATTTGCGGAGATGACACGATTTTAATTATTTGCCGGACTCCTGGAGATACAGACGGTGTAAAAAACAGGCTCCTTGAACTGCTGTAACAGAAAATCTAACAAAGATAAGAGGTGTAATGCTGTTTGTTAGCTGAACTATCGATTAAAAACTTTGCCATTATTGAGGAACTGACGGTTTCTTTTGAACGCGGGCTTACGGTTTTAACAGGAGAAACCGGAGCCGGCAAATCCATTATCATAGATGCCATTTCTCTTTTAGTCGGAGGCCGCGGATCATCTGAATTTGTTAGATATGGGGAAGCAAAAGCCGAACTTGAAGGGCTGTTTCTGTTGGAGAGCGGCCATCCTGTTTTAGGCGTATGCGCTGAGCAGGGTATCGACGTTTCAGACGAAATGATCGTCATGAGAAGGGATATCAGCACGAGCGGGAAAAGCGTTTGCCGTGTCAATGGCAAGCTTGTCACGATTGCTTCGCTAAGAGAGATCGGCAGGCTTTTATTAGATATTCACGGGCAGCACGATAACCAGCTGTTAATGGAAGACGAAAATCATCTCCAGCTTTTGGACAAGTTTGCCGGGACCGAAGTGGAAAGCGCGCTCAAAACGTATCAGGAAGGGTACCAGCGGTATATGAAGCTGCTCAAAAAGCTTAAGCAGCTTTCTGAAAGCGAACAGGAAATGGCCCATCGCCTTGATCTTATTCAATTTCAGCTCGAAGAAATCGAATCGGCAAAGCTTGAGCTTAACGAAGATGAACAGCTCCAAGAAGAGCGCCAGCAAATTTCAAACTTTGAGAAGATATATGAGTCGCTGCAAAATGCATATAACGCGCTTCGCAGTGAGCAGGGCGGATTGGACTGGGTCGGAATGGCATCAGCGCAGCTAGAAGATATATCTGATATTAACGAACCGCTGAAAAAAATGTCTGAAAGTGTTTCGAACTCCTACTATTTGCTTGAGGATGCCACATTTCAGATGAGAAATATGCTGGATGAGCTTGAATTTGATCCGGAACGCCTGAACTATATTGAGACGCGACTTAATGAAATCAAACAGCTGAAACGAAAATACGGTGCCACTGTTGAAGACATTTTGGAATATGCTTCTAAAATTGAAGAAGAGATTGACCAAATTGAAAATAGGGACAGCCACCTTCAAAGCTTGAAAAAAGAGCTTGACTCCGTCGGCAAAGATGTCGCAGTGGAAGCGGCAAATGTGTCACAAATCCGAAAAACATGGGCGAAAAAGCTGGCTGATGAGATTCATCGGGAATTAAAAAGCCTGTACATGGAAAAATCAACTTTTGATACGGAATTTAAGGTCAGAACAGCGTCACGCAATGAAGAGGCTCCGCTTGTAAACGGCCAGCCCGTTCAGCTGACTGAACAAGGGATTGACCTGGTGAAATTTTTAATTTCAACCAATACAGGCGAGCCGCTGAAATCTCTTTCGAAAGTTGCTTCAGGTGGAGAGCTGTCACGGGTGATGCTTGCCATAAAAAGCATTTTTTCCTCACAACAGGATGTGACATCGATCATTTTTGATGAGGTTGATACCGGTGTAAGCGGGAGGGTCGCACAGGCAATCGCTGAGAAGATCCATAAGGTGTCAATAGGATCACAAGTGCTTTGTATTACACACCTCCCTCAGGTGGCTGCCATGGCCGATACGCATCTTTATATTGCGAAGGAGTTAAAAGACGGCAGAACGACGACACGTGTCAAGCCGCTCTCTAAGCAGGAAAAGGTAGCGGAAATCGGGCGCATGATTGCAGGTGTCGAAGTAACCGATTTAACGAAACGCCATGCGAAAGAACTTTTAAAACAAGCGGATCAAGTCAAAACAACTGGGTAAGCTGCGTGAGAAGCGCAGCTTATTTTTTTCGTGCACATCCATTCGTTCATCAGTATATCCAATGTTTTTCTTCATATGACAGTTATAAATAAGCCGTCAGAAGGCAAAATTAAATGATGTAGCAGCAAGTCATAAAGAAGGTGTGGGATAGGAGCGAGGAGAGTGAAGTAGTGAATGCCCGATAACATCAGAAAAGCAGTAGGTTTAATTCTCCTTGTTTCGTTATTAAGTGTAGGTTTATGCAAACCGCTAAAAGAATATTTACTGATTCCAACGCAAATGAGAGTATTTGAAACCCAAACACAAGCGATTGAAACGAGTTTATCGGTAAACGCTCAGACATCAGAATCCTCAGAAGCGTTTACAGTAAAGAAAGATCCGCATGAAATCAAGGTGACGGGCAAAAAATCTGGTGAGTCAGAATTAGTATACGATCTTGCCGGATTTCCAATTAAAAAAACAAAAGTGCACGTTCTTCCTGATTTAAAAGTTATACCTGGCGGACAATCAATCGGCGTAAAACTTCATTCCGTCGGTGTTCTTGTCGTCGGATTTCATCAAATCAATACAAGTGAAGGCAAAAAATCTCCGGGAGAAACGGCCGGAATTGAAGCGGGCGACATCATTATTGAGATGAATGGACAGAAAATTGAAAAAATGAATGATGTAGCCCCATTTATTCAAAAGGCTGGGAAAACTGGTGAATCTTTAGACTTACTGATCAAACGTGATAAACAGAAAATCAAAACGAAGCTGATCCCAGAAAAGGATGAAGGAGAAGGCAAATACAGAATCGGGTTATATATCAGAGATTCTGCTGCCGGCATCGGCACTATGACCTTTTATGAACCGAAAACAAAAAAATACGGAGCACTTGGCCACGTGATTTCCGATATGGACACAAAGAAACCAATTGTAGTGGAGAATGGAGAAATCGTTAAATCCACTGTAACATCAATTGAAAAAGGGACAGGCGGTAATCCGGGAGAAAAACTGGCGCGATTTTCCTCAGAACGCAAAACGATCGGGGATATTAACAGAAACAGCCCATTTGGGATTTTCGGCACGCTGCATCAGCCGATTCAAAACAACATATCAGATCAAGCACTGCCGGTTGCGTTTTCTACCGAAGTCAAAAAAGGACCGGCTGAAATTTTAACGGTTATTGATGATGACAAAGTAGAAAAATTCGATATTGAAATCGTCAGCACAACGCCGCAAAAATTCCCTGCGACAAAAGGAATGGTGTTGAAAATTACCGATCCAAGGCTTTTGAAAGAAACAGGAGGCATCGTACAGGGGATGAGCGGAAGCCCGATCATTCAAAATGGAAAAGTGATCGGCGCTGTCACCCATGTGTTTGTAAATGACCCGACAAGCGGCTACGGTGTTCATATTGAATGGATGCTGTCAGAAGCAGGAATCGATATTTACGGAAAAGAAAAAGCAAGCTGACTGCCGGAGTTTCCGGCAGTTTTTTATTTTGATCCCTCTTCACTTCTCAGAATACATACGGTAAAATATACAAAAGAAGATTTTTCGACAAATTCACGTTTCCTTGTTTGTCAAATTTCATTTTTAGTCGAAAAACAGAGAAAAACATAGAATAACAAAGATATGCCACTAATATTGGGGATTATGATTTTTTTAGAGGGTATATAGCGGTTTTGTCGAATGTAAACATGTAGCAAGGGTGAATCCTGTTAACTACATTTGGGGAGGAAGAAACGTGGAGAAAATTAAAGTTTGTGTTGCTGATGATAATCGAGAGCTGGTAAGCCTGTTAAGTGAATATATAGAAGGACAGGAAGACATGGAAGTGATCGGCGTTGCTTATAACGGACAGGAATGCCTGTCGTTGTTTAAAGAAAAAGATCCCGATGTGCTCGTATTAGATATTATTATGCCGCATTTAGACGGACTTGCGGTTTTAGAGAGGCTGAGGGAATCAGATCTGAAAAAACAGCCGAATGTCATTATGCTGACAGCCTTTGGACAGGAAGATGTCACGAAAAAGGCCGTCGATTTAGGCGCGTCCTACTTTATTCTCAAACCGTTTGATATGGAAAACCTTGTCGGCCATATCCGCCAGGTCAGCGGAAATGCCAGCAGTGTGACGCATCGTGCGCCATCATCGCAAAGCAGTATTATACGCAGCAGCCAGCCTGAACCAAAGAAGAAAAATCTCGACGCGAGCATCACAAGCATTATCCATGAAATCGGCGTCCCAGCCCATATTAAAGGCTATCTCTATCTGCGCGAAGCAATCTCAATGGTATACAATGACATCGAATTGCTCGGCAGCATTACAAAAGTCCTCTATCCGGACATCGCCAAAAAATTCAACACAACCGCAAGCCGTGTAGAAAGAGCGATCCGCCATGCAATTGAAGTGGCATGGAGCAGAGGAAACATTGATTCCATTTCCTCGTTGTTCGGTTATACTGTCAGCATGACAAAAGCTAAACCGACAAATTCGGAATTCATTGCAATGGTTGCGGATAAGCTGAGATTAGAACATAAGGCTTCTTAAACATGAGCTTATTAAGTGGTCATTAAATCAAACGTCTTTTATTTATTAGTTTGCGCTGATAAATAGGAGGCGTTTTGTTTTGGGGACATTTGTTAGTATGGGAGAAGAATAGTAAGTATCCGCATATAGTAAAGGATAGGTTTGAAAAGTAAGGAAAGCAAATGGGGTATTACCTGCACTCTTGGTCCATTCATACATCTTATAGGATCACGAAGCATGATCGACTCTAGATGTTTCCGTTATAAAATGAAACCTTTCTCCTGCAAAATCGTAAGTAAGGCGTATTCATGTAAAAAGGAGACGTACGAATGAAAAAGAAAAAAGCAAGAAAGCGTGAGGGGTTTTTCCTAGATTTTCTTTTCGAAGTAGGTGGGGAGCTCTTTCTTTTGCTGTTTAGATGTGTACATAAACTATTTATATAAAGGGAAAAAAGACTGCCGAATCGGTACGGCAGTCTTTGCATATTAATCTTTATAAGGCACCCAGCCTGGCGTGTTCACAATTGCTTGCCATAGCGGTTCAGGCAAATGATATTTTTCTTTATCTGTGCCTTTGATCACTGTTTCGATTTGCTTTTCATGGCCTTCTTTTACTTTTACCGTCCAGTTAGGGTCAACTAAAATTTCGCGTCCCATAGCGACTAGCGGAATACCGTTTTCGATGACGGCTAGCGCGTCATCAGCGGAATGGATGGAACCGACGGCGATCAGCGGCACTTTGTTTCCGACACGTTCATTCAATAAGTCCATGCGTGTGCGAGTCGGATCTGCACCGCGGCGCGCTTTTGAGTTCACGTCCATCAGTGAGATATGAAGATAATCCAATTCTTTATCCCCTAAAGCATCAACAAGCGTAAAAGTTTCAGTCATTGTCAATCCCGGTGTCTCAGGTTCTTCCGGAGACAGACGGTAGCCTACTAAGAACGCACCCTTCGCATGTTCTGAAGCGGCTTTTTTCACTTCATCGACAATAGCGAGCGGGAAGGCTAATCGTTTTTCATCGCTTCCTCCCCAGCGATCCGTGCGCTGGTTGGTTTTCGGAGAATAAAACTGCTGAATCAAGTAGCCATTTGCCCCGTGAATTTCGACACCGTCAAAGCCAGCTTCAATGGCGCGTCTTGTCGCTTCTCTAAACGCCTTCACAATGTTTTCCACTTCTTCTTCTTTTAATGCGCGAGCAATTTGTTTGCCGTTATCAAACACGTCACTTGGCCCCACAACATCCTGTTGAGGAACGAGCTCAGACGGGCATTCGATGCCGCCGTGATGAATTTGTACAACGGCTTTAGCGCCTTGTGCCTGAATGGCTTGTGCTAATTTTTTTAAACCTGGAATGTTGGAATCGTCATGGATGGCCGGCTGCCCGGGGAATGCTTTTCCGTCCGGTGTAACATTTGCGCAGGCTGTAATCACCATTCCCATCTCTTTTGAACGGGGGATGATGTAGTCGAGCTCCGCTTCAGATATTGTACCGTCTTCATTAGAAGCGTAATGAGTCATCGGTGCTACCGCGATCCGGTTGTCGATTGTAACGCCGCTTTTAAACGTAAATGGTTCAAACAGTGGCTTATACTTAGGATTCATTTGATCATCTTCTTTCGTTTGGATTCGCACATATTCTAGCCTATATGTAAAAATTAATGCAATTGATCTGCTTTACCGACTGAATATCTTGAATGCAGAGTGATGTTTTCGCCGCTCTTTTTCGGGACCTTTGTAGCCGCCGCTGATTTGGTGGCCGATGGAGCATGTGATGACAGCTGCCGCCAGCAGCAGAACGAATTTTTTCATGGCTTTAACTTCTTTCAATAAAGTAAATATCCTTTAAAAGGTTACGCTTGGCTGACCCACCCGTCAAACGATTTGCTCACCCTATTCTCAAATTTTTTAAAATGAATAAAAAGTTGCTTCTTTCCGCTAATTTTTTCTAATTGGCGCCTCAATTAGAGCCATCCTCATAGACAAATCTGCTCGTTATCTTTCTAACAACAGGAAATGATCGGGTCGTATAGCCCTTTTGAAAATCATGGAACTTGCTCGCCTGCATTCGCGTTGTCTTTACAAATTCGCCATTCTGGTCAAAGATAAAAGCCAAACATCAGGAAGAGGTGGTCATGTGAAACAAACGGTTCTTTTGCTGTTTACTGCGCTCTTTCTTTCGGGGTGCAGTGTTGCAAGTGCGGATGACTCAGTGCCAAGGTTTACCGAAGAGGGAAAATACATTGGCTCGGCTGATCCTCATACGATTGCGGTTTCTCTTAATGGAGAAGAAACCATGATACAAGTTCCGAAGGATAAACGTGATGAATGTGAATCACTGCCAGATCAGACACATGTCCTGGTGAAATATACAAAGAAGGATAATGGAACTTTACAGCTGGAAGATATTCAGCTGCGAAAGAACTCGTCATAAAAAGACCGGAGGGAGTAAGTTGAGAATGTTATGGAGGAGCTTGGCGCTGTGCGGATTGGCTTTGACGCTCGCGCCTTGTGCACAGGCAGCAGAGCCGATAGAAGGGAAAACGGTGTATATTGATGCCGGACACGGCGGTGAAGATAGTGGAGCGGTCGGAAACGGGCTCTTTGAAAAGGATATTAATTTGGCTGTCTCAGAGCATGTGACAGACAAACTAAAAGAGGAGGGAGCCAATCCTGTTGCATCCCGGTCTGACGATCATTTTCTGACCTTGGAGGAAAGAGTGGCTAAGGCAAGTGCCAATCAGGCTGACCTTTTTGTCAGCATTCATGTGAATTCTGGGGTTGCTTCAGCTTCAGGAACAGAAACGTATTTTCAATCTGATTATGAAGGGGAGAACAGCCGGCGTCTGGCATCCGATATTCAGTCAGAGCTCGTTTCTTCCTTACAAACGAGAGACAGGGGCGTGAAAGAATCAGACTTTTACGTCATTACATATTCACAAATGCCAAGCGTGTTGGCGGAGCTTGGGTTTATCACTAACAGCTCTGATGCGGACAAGCTGGGAAGTGAAGAATACCAGCAAAAGGCCGCAGATGCGATTGTCAACGGCATTGATTCTTATTATGATCAGTAGATTGCCTTAATCCTAGAGTGGAGCCGACAAAATAAGTATAATGGAGAAAACTTTAGGGTTTGAGGTGAAACGATGACAAAGATTTTTGCCCACCGGGGGGCATCAGGTCAATTTCCCGAAAATACAATGCTTGCATTTGAAAAAGGAATTGAAGCCGGAGCAGATGGGATAGAGCTTGATGTACAGCTGACGAAAGACGGACGCATTGTTGTGATTCATGATGAAAGACTTAACCGCACGACATCACTTAAAGGATTCGTGAAGGATACAACCTATGATGAGGTAAAGACTGCGAATGCGGCCGCTGGTCACGATCAAGCGTACAGCGATATAAAAGTGCCGCTGCTAGAAGATGTGCTCTCGTGGGCGGTAAAAAAGGATTTTCTCATCAACATTGAATTAAAAAACAGCGTGATCCGCTATGAGGGAATGGAAGAAAAAGTGCTGGAGGCAGTGAAGCGTTTCAATGTAGAGGAGAGAGTCATCCTATCCACCTTTAATCATGACAGCTTGGCGCTATGCGCCCGGCTTGCACCGCATATCGAACGGGCAGTATTAACTTCAGATGTGCTTTATCAGGCAGATCAATATATCATATCTATTCCGGCTTCCGGCTATCACCCGAAGTTAAACAGCCCAGGGGCCACAGATGAAGTGCTGAAGAAAATGAGGAACAGTTCGATTAAGGTAAGGCCGTATACAGTCAATCGTCCGGAAGATATGAAGCGTCTCATTGAAGCGGGAGCAGACGGCATGTTTACCGACTTTCCAGAAAAGGCTGCGGCATTGTTGAAAAATGAATAGTTGTTTAGAAGGAGGCTGTTTGACGCAGCCTTCTTTTTTCATTCATTCATGCCCGTTTCAAAGCATACATTCATAGAAGACAACTAGAAATTGTAAGCGCTGTCTATCTTCTGAATGAGGTGAAACCATGAGGAAAACAGTCATTGTAAGTGCTGCAAGAACTCCATTTGGCAAATTCGGCGGAGTATTGAAAGAGGTGAAAGCTGCTGAGCTTGGGGGCATTGTGATGAAGGAGGCGCTGCAACGGGCTGGAGTCTCTGGAGATGATGTAGAAGGAAACGTTATGGGCATGGTTGTCCAGGCCGGCTCAGGGCAGATACCTTCCCGTCAAGCTGCCCGTCTGGCGGGAATGCCTTGGAGTGTGCCGTCAGAAACACTGAATAAAGTCTGCGCTTCCGGCCTTCGCGCTGTCACTTTATGTGATCAAATGATTCGGGCGCAGGATGCGGACATACTTGTTGCCGGGGGAATGGAAAGCATGAGCAATATCCCGTATGCCGTTCCCGCCGGGCGCTGGGGAGCACGGATGGGGGACGGCGAGCTTAGGGACTTAATGGTGTATGACGGATTAACGTGCGCGTTTGACGAGGTGCACATGGCTGTTCACGGAAATACAGCTGCCAAGGAATATGCAATCTCACGAAGAGAGCAGGACGAATGGGCGTTGAGAAGTCATGCAAGGGCAGCTAAGGCAGCCGATGAAGGGAAGTTTCAGGATGAAATTGTTCCCGTCAACTGGATCGGTCGAAAAGGAAAACCAAACGTTGTTGATAAAGATGAAGCGATTCGCCGTGACACAAGTCTGGATCAGCTCGCGAAACTTGCTTCGATTTATGCAAGTGACGGTTCTATCACAGCCGGCAATGCTCCTGGGGTCAATGACGGAGCCGGCGCGTTCGTGCTGATGTCTGAGGAAAAAGCTGCTGAGCTTGGCAAACGGCCTCTGGCTACAATTCTTGGTTTTTCAACTGTGGGAATGCCAGCGCACGAGCTGGCGGCAGCGCCGGGATTTGCAATTAACAAGCTCCTGAAAAAGAACGGTTTAACTGTCCAAGATATTGACTTGTTTGAAGTAAATGAAGCTTTTGCTTCAGTTGTTTTGACATGTGAAAAAATCGTAGGTTTCGATCTTGAAAAAGTAAATGTAAATGGCGGTGCGATCGCGCTCGGCCACCCGATCGGCGCGAGCGGGGCAAGAATTCTCATGACGCTTGTTTATGAATTAAAGCGACGGGGAGGGGGTCTGGGCGTTGCCGCTATTTGCAGCGGGGCAGCACAGGGAGACGCCGTCTTAGTGCAGGTTCATTAAAACATGATGAAAAAGGGGATTTGAATGGAAATCAAACAAATCATGGTAGCTGGCGCAGGTCAGATGGGAAGCGGAATTGCTCAAACAGCTGCCGACGCGGGCTTTTATGTACGGATGTACGATGTGAATAAAGAGGCTGCGGAGGCAGGATTGAAACGGCTGAAGAAACAGCTGGCCCGTGATGCTGAGAAAGGAAAAAGGACCGAGACGGAAGTGAAGAGCGTAATCAGCCGCATTTCGATTTCTCAAACGCTTGAGGAGGCAGAGCATGCGGACATTGTGATTGAGGCTATCGCAGAAAACATGGCGGCAAAAACTGAGATGTTTAAAACACTTGATCGCATGTGCCCGCCTCATACGATTTTGGCCAGCAATACATCTTCCTTGCCTATTACAGAAATCGCTGCTGTAACAAACCGTCCTCAACGGGTTATTGGCATGCATTTTATGAATCCCGTCCCTGTAATGAAGCTGGTTGAAGTGATTCGCGGCTTGGCTACATCAGAAGAAACGGCCTTAGATGTTATGGCATTAGCGGAAAAGATGGGGAAAACAGCGGTAGAAGTCAATGATTTTCCTGGGTTTGTTTCCAACCGTGTGCTTCTTCCAATGATTAATGAAGCCATCTATTGCGTGTATGAGGGAGTGGCGAAGCCGGAGGCGATAGACGAAGTGATGAAGCTGGGCATGAATCATCCGATGGGTCCACTTGCATTAGCGGATTTTATCGGACTGGATACGTGTTTATCAATTATGGAAGTTCTTCACTCAGGCCTTGGCGATTCCAAATACCGTCCTTGCCCGCTGCTCCGCAAGTATGTCAAAGCAGGCTGGCTTGGCAAAAAGAGCGGACGCGGTTTTTATGACTATGAGGAGAGAACTTCCTGAAGTCTATTCCATCCGGGGGTGGCCGAGTTGCATGTAACCCAAGAGCAAGTCATGATGCGAAAAATGGTGCGTGATTTTGCACGAAAAGAAATTGCTCCCGCTGCGGAAATCATGGAGAAAACGGACGAATTTCCCTTTCAGCTGATCAAAAAAATGGGCGAATACGGCCTGATGGGAATACCGGTGCCGGAACAATACGGCGGTGCCGGGGCGGACGTTGTTTCTTATATTTTGGCGATTCATGAGATTTCTAGAATCAGCGCGGCTGTCGGCGTGATTCTCTCCGTTCATACCTCAGTCGGCACAAATCCGATTCTGTATTTCGGAAACGAAGAACAGAAGATGAAATATATACCGAAGCTCGCGTCAGGAGACCATTTGGGCGCATTTGCACTAACGGAGCCTCACTCGGGGTCGGATGCCGGGAGCCTTCGCACAACAGCAATCAAAAAGAACGGCAAATATCTATTAAACGGATCGAAAATATTCATAACGAATGGCGGAGCAGCTGATATCTATATCACATTTGCTTTAACAGCTCCAGATCAAGGCAGGCACGGGATTTCGGCTTTTATTGTTGAAAAAAACACACCCGGTTTTACCGTTGGAAAAAAAGAAAGAAAGCTGGGGCTTTATGGTTCCAATACTACGGAACTGATTTTTGATAATGCAGAAGTGCCTGAAGCCAATTTGCTTGGCAAAGAGGGGGATGGCTTTCACATTGCTATGGCGAATTTAAATGTCGGCCGGATCGGCATTGCGGCACAGGCGCTCGGAATTGCAGAGGCGGCTCTTGAGCATGCCGTTAATTATGCGAAGCAGCGAGTGCAATTTGGAAGACCGATCGCAGCCAATCAAGCCATTTCATTTAAGCTGGCTGATATGGCGACTAGGGCTGAGGCGGCAAGACATCTTGTCTACCACGCTGCAGACCTCCATAACCGTGGCCTGAATTGTGGAAAAGAAGCGTCTATGGCTAAACAATTTGCTTCCGATGCAGCCGTGAAGGCGGCGTTAGACGCCGTTCAAATTTATGGGGGATATGGCTATATGAAGGATTATCCGGTTGAGCGCCTGCTTCGCGATGCAAAGGTGACGCAAATCTATGAAGGGACGAACGAGATTCAAAGACTGATTATTTCCAAGTATTTGCTTGGCGGAACCTGATAGACAAAAAACGCAAAAACGGAGGTTGAGAATATGGAGGAGAAACAGCAATATTCTCCAGGGTTGGACGGTGTGATTGCGGCAGAAACTCATATTTCTTATCTTGACACCCAGTCCAGCCAGATTTTGATACGAGGCTATGATTTAATAGAACTTTCTGAAACAAAAAGCTATCTGGAGCTTGTCCATTTATTGCTGGAGGGCAGGCTGCCAGAAGAAAGTGAAATGGAGACGCTGGAACATAAAATAAACAGTGTCTCAAGCCTGCCTGCTGATCATCTCCGTCTGCTTGAGCTGCTCCCTGAGGACACTCATCCAATGGATAGTCTGCGTACCGGCCTGTCGGCACTTGCTGGCTATGATCGGCGAATTGATGATCGGTCTCCTTCCGCAAACAAAGAACGCGCCTATCAGCTTCTTGGGAAAATGCCTGCCCTCACTGCTGCCAGCTACAGGATCATTAATAAGAAAGAACCGATTCTTCCGCTTCAAACCCTATCCTACAGTGCGAATTTTCTATACATGATGACAGGGAAACTGCCGTCTTCATTGGAAGAACAGATTTTTGACCGGTCGCTCGTCCTGTACAGTGAGCATGAGATGCCGAATTCAACCTTTGCGGCCAGGGTCATTGCATCTACACATTCAGATCTTTATGGGGCTTTGACTGGGGCTGTCGCTTCCCTGAAAGGGAATCTTCACGGAGGAGCAAACGAAGCTGTGATGTATTTGCTTTTGGAGGCAAAAACGACATCTGATTTTGAGCAGCTTCTGCAAACAAAACTGAAAAGAAAAGAAAAAATCATGGGCTTCGGCCACCGGGTGTATATGAAAAAAATGGACCCGAGAGCACTCATGATGAAAGAGGCGCTGCAGCAATTATGCGATAAAGCCGGTGACCATCGTTTATATGAGATGTGTGAAGCGGGTGAGCGGCTGATGGAGAAGGAAAAAGGGCTTTACCCGAATTTGGATTACTATGCTGCCCCGGTGTATTGGATGCTCGGCATACCGATTCCTTTATATACGCCGGTCTTTTTCAGCGCGAGAACGTCCGGTTTATGCGCTCATGTGATCGAACAGCATGCCAATAATCGGCTCTTCCGTCCCCGTGTCAGTTACATGGGCCCGCGATATCAAACAAAATCATGAAAGGAGCTGGTAGAATGCCGAAAACGGATCGTGTTATCGAAGAAATCACAGACTATGTGCTTGAAAAAGAGATTACAAGTGCCGAAGCGTATACAACAGCGGGGCATGTATTACTGGATACCCTGGGCTGCGGGATCTTGGCGCTACGGTATCCGGAATGCACAAAGCTGCTTGGCCCGATTGTTCCAGGAACGACTGTGCCGAATGGAAGCAAAGTGCCGGGAACGTCATATGTTCTCGATCCTGTGAGGGCAGCGTTTAATATCGGCTGCATGATTCGCTGGCTCGATTACAACGATACGTGGCTGGCGGCGGAGTGGGGGCATCCATCCGATAACTTGGGAGGGATCCTTGCCGCTGCTGACTATGTATCAAGAGTGAGGCTGTCTGAAGGAAAAGAGCCGTTAACGGTACGCGACGTACTTGAGATGATGATCAAAGCACACGAGATTCAAGGTGTGCTGGCGTTAGAAAACAGCTTAAATCGAGTTGGCCTTGACCATGTGCTGTTTGTCAAAGTTGCGACAACCGCTGTTGCGGCAAAGCTTTTGGGCGGCGGAAGAGAAGAAATCAAAAATGCCCTTTCGAATGCATGGATTGACAATGCAGCATTGAGGACATACCGCCATTCACCGAATACAGGCTCGCGTAAATCATGGGCGGCAGGAGATGCAACGAGCAGAGGTGTTCATTTGGCGATGATGTCGTTAAAAGGGGAAATGGGTTATCCGACAGCCCTGAGTGCACAGGGTTGGGGGTTCCAAGACGTTTTATTCAATAAGAAAGAGATCAAGCTTGTCCGACCGCTCGACGCTTATGTCATGGAAAATGTGTTATTTAAAGTGTCTTATCCTGCGGAATTTCACGCCCAGACAGCGGCGGAGTGCGCCGTCATTCTTCACCCGCAGGTAAAGAACCGGATTGACGAGATTGACCGAGTTGTCATCAGAACGCATGAATCCGCTATCCGAATCATTGATAAAAAAGGCCCGCTCCACAATCCGGCAGACCGTGATCACTGCCTCCAATACATTACAGCAATCGGTTTGCTTTTTGGTGATATCACCGCACAGCATTATGAAGCTGAAACAGCGAATGATCCGAGAATAGATAATCTTCGTGATAAAATGGAAGTGACTGAAAATAAAACATATACCGAGGATTATTTGAAACCTGATAAACGTTCCATCTCAAATGCCGTTCAGGTTCATTTTAAAGACGGAACGAGCACGGAAATGGTGGAATGTGAGTTTCCCCTCGGCCATCGTTTTCGAAGAGAGGAAGCAGTGCCGAAACTGCTGGAAAAGTTTTCTGACAATCTCAAAACCCATTTTCCTGATAAACAGCACAAACACATTTATGAGCGCTGTACCAGCTATGAGACATTACAAACGATGCGCGTAAATGAATTCGTAGACATGTTCTGCATGTAAAAGGGGGATTTGTTTCATGTCGTGGATCGTCAATAAGCAATCGTCACAAGAGGAGCTTGCCGGGCGTTTCCGCAAGCTGATGTCAGCACCGGACATTCTTCAAATTCCCGGCGCCCATGACGGGATGGCCGCTTTGCTTGCGAAAGAAGCCGGTTTTTCTGCTATTTATTTGTCCGGTGCTGCCTATACAGCCAGCAGGGGGCTGCCTGATTTAGGGATCATCACATCGGCAGAGATAGCTGAACGGGCCAAAGATCTTGTGCGTGCAGCTGATCTGCCCCTGCTTGTGGATATCGATACGGGATTTGGCGGTGTCTTAAATGCCGCCCGAACAGCCCGGGAGATGCTTGAAGCCAGGGTAGCAGCCGTTCAAATAGAAGACCAGCAGCTCCCAAAAAAATGCGGACATTTAAATGGCAAACAGCTAGTTCCGATAAAGGAAATGGCGCAAAAAATAAAAGCCATTAAACAAGCGGCACCCTCCCTTATTGTTGTTGCCCGTACTGATGCCAGGGCGCAGGAAGGGCTTGATGCCGCAATAAAACGTTCAGAGGCTTACATTGAGGCGGGAGCGGACGCAATTTTCCCGGAAGCGCTACAGGCGGAGAATGAATTCCGCCAGTTTGCTGAGCGTATCCCCGTTCCGCTCCTTGCGAATATGACTGAATTTGGGAAAACGCCGTATTATCGTGCCGATGAATTCGAAGATATGGGGTTTCACATGGTGATATATCCTGTCACCTCGCTTCGGGCGGCGGCAAAAGCTTGTGAGCGGATGTTTGGTTTGATGAAGGAGCACGGGTCACAAAAAGAAGGACTTCAAGATATGCAGACACGAAAAGAACTGTACGATACGATTTCTTATTATGACTATGAAGCGTTAGACAAAACGATTGCCAAGACCGTTTTGCCTGACGAATAGTGCAACAAAAAAGCCGGAGCATTCTCCGGCTTTTTTTTCAGCTATCGTTTTCTGAATCGCGGGCTGACTTGATTGCGTTTTCTGTCTCTGTATAAAATGAACCCGGCCAGCACATAGAGGCCGATCGCAAAAAAGATGAATCCTGACAACCCTTGGAGCCAAAGAACTGAAAATGGCTTGATTGTATGGCCGAAAAGTGTATCTCTCATCAGTTTAATGCCTAAAGCAGAAATAGCCCCGGGGATGACTAATATTAAAAGCGCAAGAAGTCGGCTCATCTTCAGAAAACCCCTTTATCTTTTCATTTCCTTTATTGTCCAGCGGAAAAAATATTTTGTCAAGAGAAGAAAACGTGGTAACATAGGGTTGTGCAAATTATTGCAACGGAATAAATAGGTGTGCAAATTTTTTCATACAAAGGGGTATCGGGATGCAAAAGGTACTGATAGTAGGTGCCGGCAAAAGGGGAACGGCGTTATTACATATTCTGATTAAAACAGCCATCATAGATATCATTGCCGTAGTTGACAAAGACCCCGAGGCGCCGGGATTGAAAGAAGCAGAACAGTATGGGATTGCCGTTTCATCTGATTGGAAACCTTACATACAACAAAAACCGGATATCGTCATTCATACCACCGGCGATCAATCCGTGTTTGACGAGCTCCTTCAAAGAAAGCATAAAGATACCATTGTCATGCCGGGAAAAATGGCATACATCGTTTTTCAGCTGATGGAAGAAAAGCAGCACCTGATTCAAATGCTAAAAGAGCAAACCTATAAATATGACAGAATTTTTAATTCCACCCATGATGGAATGATTTTTATTGATATCAATGAAGAAATCATTCTCTTTAACCATATGGCCGAAAAAATGGTCGGGAAAAAACGTGAGGAAGTCATTGGGCGCCCAATAAAAGAAGTGATTCCGAGCACTAAGATGCCGCGGATTTTAAAAACAAGAGTGCCTGAATACAACCAGAAGCAGCTGTTAGGCGATCATTTGCAAATTGTGACCACAAGGCTGCCGATTATTGATGAAGGCGGACGTCTGCTCGGGGCTCTTTGTGTGTTTAAAGATATCACTGATGCGGTCGAGCTGGCAGAGGAAGTGACCAACTTAAAGCAGGTCCGTACGATGCTGGAGGCAATTATTCAATCCTCCGATGAGGCGATTTCTGTCGTTGATGAAAACGGCATTGGCCTGCTAATCAATAAAGCGTATACGAAAATGACGGGGCTTTCTGAAAAAGAAGTCATCGGCAAGCCTGCAAACACTGATATTTCCGAAGGTGAAAGCATGCATTTAAAGGTGCTTGAAACAAGACGTCCTGTCCGCGGTGTCAGAATGAAGGTCGGCCCGAATGAAAAAGAGGTCATCGTTAATGTAGCACCAGTGATTGTGGACGGGATTTTGAAAGGCAGCGTCGGCGTGATTCACGATGTTTCCGAAATTAAAATGCTGACAGCGGAGCTTAATCGCGCCAGACAAATTATTCGCACGCTTGAAGCGAAATACACGTTTGACGACATTATCGGCAAAAGCGAGCAAATGCTGGTTGCGCTTGAGCAGGCGAAGCTCGGTGCGAAAACACCGGCAACCATCTTGCTGCGCGGGGAATCAGGAACAGGAAAAGAACTGTTCGCCCATGCCATCCATAACGAAAGCGACCGGAAATACAATAAATTTATTCGCGTGAATTGTGCAGCCCTTTCTGAAAACCTGCTCGAATCAGAATTGTTCGGCTATGAGGATGGTGCGTTTTCAGGAGCGAAGCGCGGCGGTAAAAAGGGTTTATTTGAGGAAGCAAATAACGGCAGTATTTTCTTAGATGAAATCGGTGAACTGACACAAAATATGCAGGCCAAATTGCTACGCGTCCTTCAAGAAAAGGAAATCGTCAGAGTGGGCGGCACGAAAGCGATCCCTGTCAACGTCAGAGTGATCGCGGCAACAAATGTAAATATTGAAAAGGCGATGGCGGATGGAAAGTTTCGCGAAGACCTGTATTACCGGATCAACCGCTATCCCATCTCCATTCCGCCTTTGCGTCAGCGGTTGGAGGACATTGAAGCACTAAGCGTCAGACTTATCCAAAAGATCAACCGGGATTACGGCAGGAATGTAAAAGGGCTCTCGCAGCAAGCCTTGCGCGCCTTATCTGCTTACCATTGGCCTGGGAATGTCCGCGAGCTTGAAAATGTCCTTGGACGAGCCATGATTTTTCTCAATCCGCATATGGAATGGATTGAAAAAGATCATTTGCCTATATTTGAACTTGAGCAAAAAGAAAATGACACAGATCAGGGGACAGGTTTTGATTTTCCGGATATTGAAGGGGAAAAGCTGTCTGTCGCAGTAGAAAAATTTGAAGCGCATTTGATCCAGCAAACGCTCGAAAAGCATCATTTTAACCGGACAAAAACAGCGAAAGCCCTCGGTGTCAGCATTCGGAATTTATATTACAAAATGGATAAATATGGCCTTGCAAATGAAGGCATGCAATAATTTGCAGAATAAACGCAAACATCTGCACGAATGTTTCAATATATCTGGTATGACAGCACCCTTAAGAGCTGGCACGGAACTTGCATAATAAAAGGCGGAGTCGAAACAAGAAAGGTGGTAGCAGATGAAGCTGAAAGATTTAATCGGCAAAGCGTCGATGCACAAAAACAAGACTATTGCGGTTGCTCATGCTGAGGATGAGGAAGTGATCCGGGCTGTAAAGCTGGCTGCCGAGCACCTATCCGCCCGTTTCTTGTTAACGGGCGACAGCAAAAAACTGAACGAGCTGACATCATCCATGCAAGGGCATCAAGTGGAAATCGTCCATGCCGATACACCTGAGGAGTCGGCGAAATTAGCGGTTCGTGCTGTACATCATAAAACAGCGGACGTTTTAATGAAAGGGAATGTGCCGACTTCTGTTTTGCTTAAAGCGGTATTGAACAGACAGGAGGGGCTTCGGTCATCAAGTGTCCTTTCCCACGTGGCTGTGTTTGATATACCGGATTTTGACAGAATGATGTTTGTAACAGATTCGGCAATGAATATTGCCCCTTCGCTGGAAGAGCTTCGGCAGATTTTGCAAAATGCAGTTCATGTGGCCCATGCAGTAGGGAACAATATGCCAAAAGCAGCTGCTCTGGCAGCGGTTGAAACGGTGAACCCAAAAATGGAAGCGACCGTGAATGCAGCTGCTCTAGCTCAAATGTACAAAAGGGGCCAGATCAAAGGCTGCATTGTTGATGGACCGCTTGCTTTGGATAACGCAGTTTCACAAATTGCCGCGGCCCAGAAAAACATTTCGGGAGACGTAGCGGGCAACGCAGATATCCTTCTCGTCCCAACAATTGAGGCCGGCAATATTTTATATAAATCACTGATTTATTTTGCCAAGGCCAGCGTGGCGGCTGTCATTACAGGAGCAAAAGCACCGATTGCTTTAACAAGCAGAGCGGACTCTGCTGAAAATAAACTGTATTCCATTGCGCTGGCAATATGCGCATCTGAAGAATACACACATTAGGAGGAACGAACATGGAACTTTTTAAATATATGGAGAAATACGATTACGAACAATTGGTATTCTGCCAGGATGAACAATCTGGATTAAAAGCGATTATCGCGATTCATGATACAACGCTTGGTCCGGCGCTTGGCGGAACGAGAATGTGGACATATGAAAATGAAGAAGCGGCAATTGAAGATGCGCTCAGATTGGCTAGAGGCATGACCTATAAGAACGCGGCGGCAGGCTTAAACCTTGGCGGCGGAAAAACAGTCATTATCGGCGATCCGCGCAAAGACAAAAATGAAGAAATGTTCCGCGCGTTTGGCCGCTATATTCAAGGGCTGAACGGCAGATACATCACGGCTGAAGATGTGGGTACAACGGTCGAGGATATGGATATCATTCATGATGAGACAGACTATGTCACAGGCATTTCTCCTGCTTTCGGCTCTTCTGGAAATCCTTCTCCAGTCACAGCGTACGGGGTGTATAGAGGAATGAAGGCAGCAGCTAAAGCTGCTTTCGGAACCGACTCTCTTGAAGGAAAAACCATTGCTGTACAGGGTGTTGGGAACGTAGCCTATAACCTTTGCCGCCACCTGCATGAAGAAGGAGCAAACTTAATCGTTACGGATATCAACAAACAATCTGTACAGCGTGCAGTTGAAGATTTTGGCGCCCGTGCTGTAGATCCTGATGACATTTATTCACAAGACTGCGATATTTATGCGCCGTGTGCCCTTGGTGCGACTATTAACGACGACACCATTAAACAGCTGAAGGCGAAAGTGATCGCAGGTGCGGCTAACAACCAATTAAAAGAAACCCGCCATGGTGATCAAATTCACGAAATGGGCATCGTTTATGCACCGGATTACGTGATTAACGCGGGCGGTGTTATCAACGTGGCAGATGAGCTTTACGGCTATAATGCAGAACGTGCATTGAAAAAAGTCGAAGGCATTTACGGCAATATCGAGCGTGTACTTGAAATTTCTCAGCGTGACGGCATTCCTGCATATTTAGCGGCTGACCGCTTAGCAGAGGAACGGATTGAACGCATGCGCCGCTCAAGAAGCCAGTTTTTGCAAAACGGCCACAGTGTATTAAGCAGACGTTAAGAAATTGATCTGGAGGTTATGAAAGTGCTACATGACGAAAAACGCATTCTCACAATTAATCCAGGCTCAACTTCAACGAAAATCGGTGTTTTTCATAACGAAAGAAGCATTTTTGAAAAAACATTGAGACACAACATAGAAGAGCTGCAGCGATTTGACCGAATTATTGATCAGTATGAATTTCGTAAAAACCATATTCTCGAAACGCTTCATGAACAGGGAATCAATATCTCAAAGTTTGATGCAGTCTGCGCAAGAGGCGGCCTTCTTCGGCCAATTGAAGGCGGGACCTACGTAGTGAATGATGAAATGATTGAGGACTTGAAAAGCGGTTACGCCGGTCAGCATGCTTCTAATCTCGGCGGCATTATCGCGAGGGAAATCGCTGACGGCCTGAATATCCCTTCGTATATCGTCGACCCTGTTGTCGTAGACGAAATGTCAGTGCTTGCGAAAGTTTCAGGCATGCCTGAAATTGAACGGAAAAGCATTTTCCATGCGTTAAACCAAAAAGCTGTCGCTCGTAAAGCGGCAGCCTCCCTTGGCAAACGATATGAGAACATGAAAATGATTATTACCCATATGGGCGGAGGTATTACAATTGGCGTCCATGACCGCGGGCGAGTGGTAGATGTCAATAACGGCCTACACGGCGAAGGACCATTCAGTCCTGAACGAGCAGGAACAGTGCCTGCGGGAGATCTTGTTGATCTATGTTTTTCAGGGGAATATACAAAAGAAGAAATCATGAAAAAGCTTGTTGGCACCGGCGGACTTTTAGGCTATCTCGGTACAAATGATGCAGTAAAAGTGGAACAGATGATTCAAGGGGGCGATGAAAAAGCCCGCTTCATTTATGATGCCATGGCATATCAGGTAGCAAAGGAAATCGGGGCAGCCAGCGCGGCGTTAAAAGGCGAAGTTGAAGCGATTGTGCTGACGGGAGGCCTTGCGTACGGCAAAAGCTTTGTTTCTGCTATCAGATCATACATAGATTGGATTTCAGACGTTTTAGTCTATCCGGGTGAAAATGAACTGCAGTCTCTTGCCCAAGGGGCGCTCAGAGTATTGCAGGGCGAAGAGCAATCCAAACAATATCGTATTGAATAGACAGACAGGAGTGAGTCACCATGGCAACTGAGTATGACGTAGTCATTCTGGGCGGCGGTACCGGCGGTTATGTTGCGGCCATCAGAGCCGCTCAGCTCGGCTTAAAAACAGCCGTTGTGGAAAAGGAAAAACTCGGGGGAACATGTCTGCATAAAGGCTGTATCCCGAGTAAAGCGCTGCTTAGAAGCGCAGAGGTATACCGGACAGCTCGTGAAGCCGATCAATTCGGGGTGGAAACGGCTGGCGTGTCCCTCAACTTTGAAAAAGTGCAGCAGCGTAAGCAAGCCGTTGTTGATAAGCTTGCAGCGGGTGTAAATCATTTAATGAAAAAAGGAAAAATTGACGTATACACCGGATATGGACGTATCCTTGGACCGTCAATCTTCTCTCCGCTGCCGGGAACAATTTCTGTTGAGCGGGGAAATGGCGAAGAAAATGACATGCTGATCCCGAAACAAGTGATCATTGCAACAGGATCAAGACCGAGAATGCTTCCGGGTCTTGAAGCGGACGGTAAGTCTGTACTGACTTCAGATGAGGCGCTCCAAATGGAGGAGCTGCCACAATCAATCATCATCGTCGGCGGAGGTGTTATCGGTATCGAATGGGCGTCTATGCTTCATGATTTTGGTGTGAAGGTAACGGTTATTGAATACGCGGATCGCATATTGCCGACTGAAGATCTAGAGATTTCAAAAGAAATGGAAAGTCTTCTTAAGAAAAAAGGCATCCAGTTCATAATAGGGGCAAAAGTGCTGCCTGACACAATGACAAAAACATCAGACGATATCAGCATACAAGCGGAAAAAGACGGAGAAACCGTTACCTACTCTGCTGAGAAAATGCTTGTTTCCATCGGCAGACAGGCAAATATCGAAGGCATCGGCCTAGAGAACACCGATATTGTTACTGAAAATGGCATGATTTCAGTCAATGAAAGCTGCCAAACGAAGGAATCTCATATTTATGCAATCGGAGACGTAATCGGTGGCCTGCAGTTAGCTCACGTTGCTTCACATGAGGGAATTATTGCTGTTGAGCATTTTGCAGGTCTCAATCCGCATCCGCTTGATCCGACGCTTGTGCCGAAGTGCATTTACTCAAGCCCTGAAGCTGCCAGTGTCGGCTTAACCGAAGACGAAGCAAAGGCGAACGGGCATAATGTCAAAATCGGCAAGTTCCCATTTATGGCGATTGGAAAAGCGCTTGTATACGGTGAAAGCGACGGTTTTGTCAAAATCGTGGCGGACCGAGATACAGATGATATTCTCGGCGTTCATATGATCGGCCCGCATGTCACCGACATGATTTCTGAAGCGGGTCTTGCCAAAGTGCTGGACGCAACGCCGTGGGAGGTCGGGCAAACGATTCACCCGCATCCAACGCTTTCTGAAGCAATTGGAGAAGCAGCGCTTGCCGCAGATGGCAAAGCCATTCATTTTTAAAAGCATAAAGGAGGGGCTTGAATGAGTACAAACCGACATCAAGCACTAGGGCTGACTGATCAGGAAGCCGTTGATATGTATAGAACCATGCTGTTAGCAAGAAAAATCGATGAAAGAATGTGGCTGTTAAACCGTTCTGGCAAAATTCCATTTGTAATCTCTTGTCAAGGGCAGGAAGCAGCACAGGTAGGAGCGGCTTTCGCACTTGACCGTGAAATGGATTATGTATTGCCGTACTACAGAGACATGGGTGTCGTGCTCGCGTTTGGCATGACAGCAAAGGACTTAATGATGTCCGGGTTTGCAAAAGCAGCAGATCCGAACTCAGGAGGCCGCCAGATGCCGGGGCATTTCGGACAAAAGAAAAACCGCATTGTGACGGGATCATCTCCGGTTACAACGCAAGTGCCGCACGCAGTCGGTATTGCGCTTGCGGGACGTATGGAGAAAAAGGATATCGCAGCCTTTGTTACATTCGGGGAAGGGTCTTCAAACCAAGGCGATTTCCATGAAGGGGCGAACTTTGCCGCTGTCCATAAGCTGCCGGTTATTTTCATGTGTGAAAACAACAAATACGCAATCTCAGTGCCTTACGATAAGCAAGTCGCATGTGAGAACATTTCCGACCGTGCCATAGGCTATGGGATGCCTGGCGTAACTGTGAATGGAAATGATCCGCTGGAAGTTTATCAAGCGGTTAAAGAAGCACGCGAAAGGGCGCGCAGAGGAGAAGGCCCGACATTAATTGAAACGATTTCTTACCGCCTTACACCACATTCCAGTGATGACGATGACAGCAGCTATAGAGGCCGTGAAGAAGTAGAGGAAGCGAAAAAAAGTGATCCCCTGCTTACTTATCAAGCTTACTTAAAGGAAACAGGCCTGCTGTCCGATGAGATAGAACAAACCATGCTGGATGAAATTATGGCAATCGTAAATGAAGCGACGGATGAAGCGGAGAACGCCCCTTATGCAGCTCCTGAGTCAGCGCTTGATTATGTGTATGCGAAGTAGGGAGGAAGAACAAATGTCAGTAATGTCATATATTGATGCAATCAATTTGGCGATGAAAGAAGAAATGGAACGAGATTCTCGCGTTTTCGTCCTTGGGGAAGATGTAGGAAGAAAAGGGGGTGTGTTTAAAGCAACAGCCGGACTCTATGAACAATTTGGGGAAGAGCGCGTTATGGATACGCCGCTTGCTGAATCTGCGATCGCAGGAGTCGGTATCGGAGCGGCAATGTACGGAATGAGACCGATTGCTGAAATGCAGTTTGCTGATTTCATTATGCCGGCAGTCAACCAAATTATTTCTGAGGCGGCTAAAATCCGCTACCGCAGCAACAATGACTGGAGCTGTCCGATTGTCGTCAGAGCGCCATACGGCGGAGGCGTGCACGGAGCCCTGTATCATTCTCAATCAGTCGAAGCAATTTTCGCCAACCAGCCCGGACTGAAAATTGTCATGCCATCAACACCATATGACGCCAAGGGTCTATTAAAAGCCGCAGTTCGTGACGAAGACCCAGTGCTGTTTTTTGAGCACAAGCGGGCGTACCGTCTGATAAAGGGAGAGGTTCCGGCTGATGATTATGTCCTGCCAATCGGCAAGGCTGACGTAAAACGGGAAGGCGACGACATCACAGTGATCACATACGGCCTGTGTGTCCACTTCGCCTTACAAGCTGCAGAACGTCTCGAAAAAGATGGCATTTCAGCGCATGTGGTGGATTTAAGAACAGTTTACCCGCTTGATAAAGAAGCCATCATCGAAGCTGCGTCCAAAACTGGAAAGGTTCTTTTGGTTACAGAAGATACAAAAGAAGGCAGCATCATGAGCGAAGTAGCCGCAATTATATCCGAGCATTGTCTGTTCGACTTAGACGCGCCGATCAAACGGCTTGCAGGTCCTGATATTCCGGCTATGCCTTATGCGCCGACAATGGAAAAATACTTTATGGTCAACCCTGATAAAGTGGAAGCGGCGATGAGAGAATTAGCGGAGTTTTAAAGACGTAAGGGAGGATACAATCATGGCAATTGAACAAATGACGATGCCGCAGCTTGGAGAAAGCGTAACAGAGGGGACGATCAGCAAATGGCTTGTCGCCCCCGGTGATAAAGTGAACAAATACGATCCAATCGCGGAAGTCATGACAGATAAGGTAAATGCAGAGGTTCCGTCTTCTTTTACTGGTACGATAACAGAGCTTGTGGGAGAAGAAGGCCAAATCCTGCAAGTCGGAGAAGTGATTTGCAAAATTGAAACAGAAGGCGCGAATCCGGCTGAACAAAAACAAGAACAGCCAGCTGCTTCAAAAGCCGCTGAGACGCCTGCTGCAAAAAGTGCCGAAGCAGCTGATCAGCCCAATAAAAAGCGCTACTCGCCAGCTGTACTCCGTTTGGCCGGAGAGCATGGCATTGATCTTGAACAAGTAACAGGAACAGGTGCCGGCGGGCGCATCACACGAAAAGACATTCAGCGCTTAATTGAAACAGGCGGCGTGCAAGAACAGAATCCTGAGGAGCCGAAAACAGCAGCTCCTGCACCGAAGTCTGCATCAAAACCTGAGCCAAAAGAAGAGACGTCATATCCTGCGTCTGCAGCCGGTGATAAAGAAATCCCTGTCACAGGTGTAAGAAAAGCAATTGCTTCCAATATGAAGCGAAGCAAAACAGAAATTCCGCATGCTTGGACGATGATGGAAGTCGACGTCACAAATATGGTTGCATATCGCAATAGTATAAAAGATTCCTTTAAGAAGACAGAAGGCTTTAATTTAACGTTCTTCGCCTTTTTTGTAAAAGCGGTCGCTCAGGCGTTAAAAGAATTCCCGCAAATGAATAGCATGTGGGCGGGCGACAAAATTATTCAGAAAAAGGATATCAATATTTCAATTGCAGTTGCCACAGAGGATTCTTTATTTGTTCCGGTGATTAAAAACGCTGATGAAAAAACAATTAAAGGCATTGCGAAAGACATTACCGGCCTAGCTAAAAAAGTAAGAGACGGAAAACTCACTGCAGATGACATGCAGGGAGGCACGTTTACCGTCAACAACACAGGTTCGTTCGGCTCTGTTCAGTCGATGGGCATTATCAACTACCCTCAGGCTGCGATTCTTCAAGTAGAATCCATCGTCAAACGCCCGGTTGTCATGGAGAATGGCATGATTGCTGTCAGAGACATGGTTAATCTGTGTCTGTCCTTAGATCACAGAGTGCTTGACGGTCTCGTGTGCGGACGATTCCTGGGACGTGTGAAACAAATTTTAGAATCGATTGACGAGAAGACATCTGTTTACTAAATAAGCAAAAAGAGCATTTTTTGAAGTTTTGTTTCAGAAAATGCTCTTTTTCTATGCTGTATTATTCAGCGATTCGTATTTTCATTTCGACCCGATATTCTTCTTGTTTTTTCGGGGAGTAATGAATCGGTATGATTAACTCGTATACATCACTGACTACTGGTAATTGGCGGTCCGCGATATATTTGATAAGCTTCTGTAAGTTGAGAAAATAATGTTCAGGCGAAAAATTATACGCGATACACGCATACCTCCCTTTAGGGATCGTTGTGATTTCCATATCCGGCGTAATTGATGAAATCTGTTTATTCGTCAATACAGGCGTGAAAATATGACGGTAAGTCATTTCATCAATGCTGGTGTAGGGCTGAAAAGAGAAAGTAGCGCCGTAGCTATTGTTCGTAAATCCATCTGCTGACTCGATAAATTTTTTTAATTTGCTGTAGGAGGCGTTGAGCACGTTTTCAGGCCCGATTCCTTCTGCCTCTGTCTGAATGATCCGTATTTCTTCTTCATCTAAAACAAACACCTCACCGAGCGCGGGATATTCCATCTGCCGTTTCATCCGCTTTTTCACCAATGAAATGGTTTGCTCCAGTGCTGATAAAAAGTCTAATTTCTCCCTGATTTGCCTCTCCTGCTCGGTATAAAAAGCAAACAGTTCTTCCATCTCTAAGTCCTGTGCTTTTTTCATTTCCTCTAAAGGTGTGCCGATATATTTCAATGATTTGATCAAATCCAGATGAATGAGCTGAGAATCTGTATAATAGCGGTAGCTGGTATCCGGGTCGACGTAGGCTGGTTTAAATAAATCAATTTTATCGTAATAACGGAGCGCTTTAATCGACACGTTTGCCAGTTTTGAAACTTCCCCAATTGAGTAATATGATTCCTTCATGCCATCACTCCTTCTATCATCAGTATAAAGAAGAAGCGCATTCTTTGCAGTACACAAAGAATACGCTTCTTATCACGTGCTGGCTTTAAGATGTGCAGGCGCTTTCCAAGCAATGGTCAGTGCAATCCCTATGGCTAAGGTGACCGTTGCAAAGTAGAAAGGATAGTTTACATCAATATCGAACAGCATTCCGCCGATAATAGGCCCGAATACATTGCCGATACTTGTAAACATTGAATTCATACCGCCGGCAAACCCCTGTTCATTCCCCGCAATCTTTGACAGGTAAGTCGTTACCGCAGGCCGCATGAGATCAAATCCGACAAATACGGTGACTGTCACCAGCAGAATCGCAACATATGAATGTACCGTTGTCAGCAAGAATACCAGACTCGTCGAGAGAATTAAGCTGTACCGAATTAAATGGATTTCACCAAACCATCTTGTGAAGCGGTCGAATAAGACGACTTGCGTAATGGCGCCAACAATCGCTCCTCCTGTAATCATAATGGCAATGTCGCTGGCCGTAAATCCGAATTTATGATCTACGAATAATGCAAATAAAGATTCAAATGATGCTAAACCAAAAGACGAAATTAAGATAATGAGAAAAGCTATGAAATACATGGGGGCAAAAATTCGTTTAAAGCCTGTCTTCTGCCCTTTTATTTCCTGATTTTCAGGGTTTCGTTCCGGCTCGCGCAGCGTGAGGATTGATAAAATGGCTGCTAACAGAGCAAAAGCTGCCGCAAAGAAAAAAGGCAGCCGGGAATGGACTTCTGCTAAAAATCCCCCGATGCCGGGGCCGATAATAAATCCTGTTGAAATAGCGGCTGACATATAACCGAGCGCTTTTGGCCGTGTTTTAATGGTCGTGATATCTGCGATAAAAGCCGTGACCCCAGGCATAATGAAGGCTGCGCTGATACCGCCCAGCATACGGGAGATAAATAACATCTCAACTGTTTTTCCAATGCCGAATAAAAACTCCGACACACTAAAGAACAATAGGCCGATCACGATCATGATCTTGCGTCCGAAGCGATCAACCCATCGTCCGGCTATTGGTGAGACAATGAGCTGTGTAATAGCGAAGCAGGCAACCATATAGCCGACCGCGGTCCCCGATAAATGCAATTCATTCATAATGGTCGGCGTTACTGGAATCACAAGCCCGATCCCCAAAAAAGCAATAAATAAATTGGTTAATAATATAGTTAAGGTAATATTTTTCTTCTCCATATGACTTCCCCTTTTTCAAGTGTGTATCCCTTATACTGTAAGACCTCCTCCTAGGGGAGAGTCAACGGATTTGCAAAATCTTTCTAAAGCCTTATGACAGTTATTCATTTGCAGGAACAAGCATGTCGATATGCTGCGGCAGGACCTGAATGACTGCGGGTGTATGTGTATAAACTTCTCCATCCATATCCGCCTTTTTCGCAGTGTCTGTTTCAATCTCGATACGGGAGGCCTGGACATAGGACAGCTCTCCGGTAAAACGATCAATTGAGCCCTGTTCCATGCTCATCAGCTCCCGCAGCGCGGTGAGGTTGGTGTTGCGGCATATGAGAACATCAAGTAAGCCGTCTTCAATACTGGCATCGGGCAGAGGAATTCGATTCGTTCCAATGTATTGGCCATTCATCACAAGCAGCATAACGGCTTCTTCTTTAATTTCTTCTCCATCAATTTTTAATGTCATCGGAAACGATGCAGCGGATGAGACGGTTCGCAATGCACTTGTAAAATAGCTGATTTTTCCCAATAATGCTTTTTCCGTTTCGTTGATTTGATTCGACGTTTCTGCAATTAAGCCGATCCCCCAGAAATTCAAAAAATAACGGTCATTCATCTGACATACGTCTACGCTGGTTTTTTTTCCTGACATAAGTGCTTCCGCGGCCTTTGCAAGATTTTGAGGGATGCCAAGCACTCTTGAAAAGTCATTGCACGTGCCGCCGGGCAAAATTCCGACCGCGGGTTTTCTTTCTAGAGCGCTGATAGCATTTATGCATTGATGGATCGTGCCGTCGCCGCCGAGAATGAAGACGGTGTCGACAGAATCATCAATGGATTGGCAAAAATGATACGCATCATCCTTTTTCTTTGTCTGCTTAATAATCACCTCATCTAAATGGTGAGATAAAACCGGCACCACAGCACCAAGTGCTTTTTCTATATTTTTGTTGCCGGCATTTCCGTTATGAATCAGTAACGCTTTCCGGTGGCTCATATACAACTGCTCCTTTATTTTACTTCTGGTTATATAATCCCCTTTTTCTGTAAGCAGTAAACGAAGAGCAAAAAAAGTGCACGGCGAAGCAAAGTCATTTGCCGATATGGACGTTTCCTTGCTATCATAAGAACAGATGATGAAAAAGGAGAGGTCTTCATTGAACATGGACTTTAATTTATTTATGAATGATATTGTCCGCCAAGCGAGACAAGAAATAACAGCTGCCGGATACACCGAGCTTAAAACAGCCGAAGAGGTGGATGAGGCACTTACGAAAAAAGGAACGACGCTCGTCATGGTAAACTCTGTTTGCGGATGCGCCGGAGGAATTGCAAGACCGGCAGCCTACCATTCCGTTCACTATGATAAAAGACCTGATCAGCTCGTCACCGTTTTTGCCGGACAGGATAAAGAAGCGACAGCGCGTGCGCGTGACTATTTTGAAGGTTATCCGCCATCTTCTCCGTCCTTTGCGATTTTGAAAGACGGAAAGATCATGAAAATGGTAGAGCGCCATGAAATTGAAGGCCACGAGCCGATGGCCGTAGTGGCAAAGCTGCAGGAAGCCTTTGAAGAATATTGTGAAGAAGTATAAGACGAACAACCCGGATGCCCAAGCGGCCCGGGTTTTTTTGTGCATAAATTTCCAAGGGTATATGAATAAATATTAAAGGATTATTCAATCGGATTGTACAGTGATTTTATTTTTATCTAGTAATATCAAAAAGAGATCACTGGAAAGATAAGCTTGAAGATAATTTTTAAAAATAGTATTGCATAAAAATAAGAAACTGTTTAAAATACAAATTAACGAATAAATATTCAAATACACCAAAAGTAATGAATACGGGGGAAATGGATCATGAAAAAATGGCTCTTATTACTTGTAGCTGCCTGCATTACCTTTGCATTATCTGCTTGCGGCTCAAGCAATTCAGGTTCAGAAGGCGGCAAGAAAAAATTAATTATGGGTACTTCGGCGGATTACAAACCGTTTGAATATAAAGAAGGCGATAATATTGTCGGTTTTGATGTAGAGTTGGCAAAAGCTCTGGCAAAAAAGGCAGGCTATGAAATTGAAGTGCAGGATATGGACTTCAACAGCTTAATTACAGCGCTTAAATCAAAACAGGTGGATCTCGTTCTGTCAGGAATGACACCAACGCCTGAGCGTAAAAAACAAGTTGATTTTTCAGATGTGTATTATACAGCGAACCATATGATTGTCAGCAAAAAAGACAGCGGTATTCAATCTTTGAAAGACCTGAAAGGAAAAACAGTTGGCGTTCAGCTTGGCTCTATTCAGGAAGAGAAGGGGAAAGAGCTTTCTCCGGAATATGGTTTTAAAACAGAAGACCGCAACAGAATTTCTGATTTGGTGCAGGAAATCAAATCTGACCGCTTCGATGCCGCGATTATTGAAGACATTGTTGCAGAAGGGTATTTCAGATCAAATGATGACCTGCAAGGCTTTGTGATTCCTGATGCGAAAGCGGAAGAAGCCGGTTCAGCAATTGCTTTCAGAAAGGACAGTGAACTGACAGACAAATTCAATAAAGCGCTCAAGGAAATGGAAGATAACGGAGAGCTTGAGAAATTGAAGAAAAAATGGTTCACTGGCGAGAAGTAAAAAAGCGGCTCAACTTTTTCGTTGAGCCTTTTTATTGAATAGGAAATCTTTTTTCCTGTAAGAAAAGGAGACAAAGGCTATGAATTTGGATTTTTCAGCAACGATCCCCCAAATTCCTTTTATATTAGAAGGCTTGGCAATTACATTAAAAATTGTTGTTGTATCTGCTATTATCGGACTTATACTCGGTATTGTGCTAAGCTTATGCAAGATCAGCACATTCCGCCCGTTTATCTGGATCGCTGATTTTTATACATCAGTGTTCCGAGGCACGCCTTTAGTGCTGCAGCTTATGATTGTCTATTTTGGCCTTCCTCAGCTGCTCGGATTTCAAATTGACCAGTTTTGGGCTGCGGTTGTCGCATTGTCTTTGAATTCCGCCGCTTATGTATCGGAAATTATTAGAGCCGGAATCAATGCCATTGATAAAGGGCAAAAAGAAGCTGCTGTTGCACTCGGTGTCCCGTATGGAAAAATGATGAAGGATCTGCTGCTGCCGCAGGCCTTCAAAAATATATCACCTGCAATTGTGAATGAATTAATTACGTTAACAAAAGAATCGGCGATCGTTACCGTCATCGGGCTTGGTGATGTCATGAGACGCGCATATCAAGCTGGCGCCGCCACTTACAATTACCTTGAGCCGCTTATTATCGCGGGATTGATTTATTATGTGCTTGTCCTGATTTTAACGTTTATCGGCAAGGCTGTAGAAAGGAAGCTGAAATCCAATGATTAAGGTTGAAAAGCTGTCAAAATCATTTGGGAAACACGAAGTATTAAAAAACATTTCAACAACAATCGCTGAGGGTGAGGTTGTTGCCGTGATCGGTCCTTCAGGCTCAGGCAAATCAACGTTCTTACGCTGTTTAAACCTGTTGGAAAAGCCTAACGGCGGAACCATTACAATAAAAGACACAGAGATTACGAAGCCAAAAACCAACACATTAAAGGTCCGGGAAAACATCGGGATGGTTTTTCAGCATTTTCATCTCTTTCCGCACAAAACGGTTCTCGAAAACATCATGTACGCGCCTGTCAATGTAAAAAAAGAATCAAAACAGGCTGCACAGGAGAAAGCTGAGGACCTGCTCCGCAAAGTCGGTTTGTTTGAAAAGCGAAATGACTATCCAAACCGTTTGTCTGGCGGACAAAAACAGCGTGTCGCGATTGCCAGGGCTCTTGCGATGAACCCGGACATCATGCTGTTTGACGAGCCGACCTCCGCCCTTGATCCGGAGATGGTCAAAGAAGTGCTACAGGTGATGAAAGAGCTGGTCGAAACCGGCATGACCATGGTGATTGTCACACATGAAATGGGCTTCGCAAAAGAAGTGGCAGACCGCGTGCTGTTTATGGACCAAGGAATGATTGTCGAGGACGGCAATCCGAAGGAATTTTTTATGTCGCCAAAATCCAAAAGAGCGCAGGACTTTTTAGAGAAAATATTATAGAATATAAAAAAGAAGAAGGCTGGCCGCCTCTTCTTTTTTATTGAAGAAACAAATAGAAATGGAGTCCGACATGTTTAAAATTGGTTACCGCACAATAAAGACCGCGCTTGGAACAGCTTTGGCTATTTATATAAGCCAGTTATTGCATTTGCAAAACTTCGCATCAGCAGGAATCATCACCATTTTGTGCATTCAAATCACACAAAAACGGTCGCTTCAGGCCTCATGGGCCCGCTTTGCGGCATGCTGTCTGGCAATTGTTTTTTCTTTTCTCTTTTTCGAGCTTATTGGCTACCACCCGTTTGTGATCGGAGCGCTTCTTTTGATATTCATTCCGATAACGGTTCTGTTAAAAATTAACGAAGGTATCGTCACCAGTTCCGTTATTATCCTTCATTTATACATGTCCGGCGGCATTACGCTTGCTTTCATCTGGAATGAAGTTCAGCTGATTACGGTTGGCATCGGCGTCGCTCTATTGATGAACTTGTATATGCCTAGTCTTGACCGGAAACTGATTGCCTACCGCAAAAAGATAGAGGATAACTTTGCTGTCATTTTTGCAGAAATCGAACGGTATTTGTTAACTGGTGAGCAAGATTGGTCAGGAAAAGAAATTCCGGAAACGCACCAGCTCATTACGGAGGCTAAAAACCTGGCATATCGAGATGTGCAAAACCACATTTTGCGTTATGAAAATCTGCATTATCATTATTTTAAAATGAGAGAAAAGCAATTTGAAATTATCGAACGCCTTCTCCCTAAAGTGACATCGATCTCCATTACGGTAGATCAGGGAAAAATGATCGCTGAATTTATTCATGATTTGCGGGAGGCGATACACCCTGGGAATACAGCGTACAAATTTCTGAAAAGACTTGCTGACATGAGAAAAGAATTTGAGGAGATGCCGCTTCCTGCGACTAGAGAGGAATTTGAAGCGAGGGCCGCTCTCTTCCATCTTCTCGGCGAAATGGAACAATATTTAGTGATTAAAAGTTATTTTAAAGGAATAAAAGCACAAAAATCACTCGGATGATTCGCATGAGCTCTTCCTTCATTGGTCAACCTAATGAAAAAGGAGGAGCTTATGCGTTTTTTCTTATGTTCGATTTTTATGATGATTTCACCGATTTGGCCGCTCGGCGAAAATCCGCTGCCGGGTGATCCGTATATTATTGTCAACAAGCGAACAAATGAACTTGCTGTTATCCTCGACAACAGAGTAGAAGGCGTGTATAGTGTGGCGACTGGAAAAACAGATGATTTGACGCCTGAAGGAGAGTTTTCGGTAACGGTAAAAGCGGAAAATCCTTACTACAGAAAGAAAAATATTGAAGGGGGATCTCCTGACAACCCGCTTGGGGCCAGATGGATCGGATTTGACGCGAAAGGAACGGACGGGCGGATTTATGGAATTCATGGGACAAACCGAGAGGAATCAGTAGGGAAATTTGTGTCTAACGGCTGTATACGTATGCATAACGATGAGGTCGTTCATTTGTTTCAAACGATACCAGTAGGAACGAGAGTGCTGATCACGGACGACAACCGCTCTTTTGAGGAGATTGCCATCGAGCATAAAGCTCTGATAAAAAAGCAGGATATTCCCATTGAATAAGGCGCCTGCTTTTTTATCGTTATAAAAACATGACGATTCCTGAGAGTACAGTTGAAAGAATAAAAACTCCCAAAATCACGATCAAAACGCTTTTCATCAGTTTTTGAGACATGATTTTCACTCCTTAAACAATCTGTCTATATTTTAGCGTGTTTTGAATGGGTGGACAAGCGATATCTATTAGCGAAAGCAGGGATGCAAATGAACAGGCTTGACCATATCGGGATAGCCGTTTTTTCGATAAAAGATGCTAGAAGCTTTTATGAAAATGTATTGGGGCTTGCATTTCTTCATCAAGAAACGGTTGAAGAACAAAAGGTGAATGTTGCTTTTTTTCAAGCTGGTAGCGTCAAACTTGAGCTGATAGAGCCGTTGACAGCTGACAGCCCCGTCCGTTTATTTTTGGAGAAGAAAGGGCAGGGACTGCATCATATTGCGTTTTTGTGCAACGGCCTATCTGAACAGCTTCAAGCATTGTCTGACCGGCATGTTCGATTGATTGACAGGTATCCAAGACAGGGGGCAAATGGGAAAAAGATCGCGTTTATTTCCCCTCGGGAAACAAACGGTGTTCTTATAGAGCTTTGTGAACCGAAAGGAGACCAACACAATGAGCATGAATGAGCACATGGATCATTTATACACGAAACGCAAGCAGGCAGAAGAAGGCGGAGGACAGGAAAAGCTGGCTCAGCAGCGGCAAAAGGGCAAGCTCACTGCTCGGGAAAGGATCATATTTCTTCTAGATCAGGACAGCTTTATCGAATTAAACCCCTTCATGGAAAGTCAAGTGTTAACAAGAGAACAGCGCATGTTAGGGGATGGGGTCGTGACAGGGTACGGCACAATTGACGGCCGCTCAGTTTATGTATTTGCGCAAGACTTCACAGTGTTCGGAGGGGCGCTTGGCGAAACCCATGCCAGGAAAATCTGCGCTTTGATGGATCTGGCAGCAAAAAATAAGGCGCCGATTATCGGGCTGAATGACTCAGGTGGTGCGAGAATTCAAGAGGGTGTGGTATCATTAGATGGATACGGTCACATATTTTACCGAAACGTCTTATATTCCGGAGTCATTCCGCAAATATCGGTTATTTTAGGGCCGTGCGCTGGAGGCGCTGTATATTCTCCGGCACTCACAGATTTTATATTTATGGCTGAACAGACCGGCCGGATGTTTATTACCGGCCCGAAGGTGATTGAAAAAGTGACAGGGGAACAGGTTGATGCGGAGAGCTTAGGCGGAGCGGGGATACATAATGCCGTCAGCGGAAACGCCCACTTTTCCGGGCATACGGAGAAGGAGGTTCTGACAGGGGTGAGAAAACTGCTGTCTTATTTGCCGCTGAATGGCCGGACAACAGAGCCGAAGCCAGAGAAAGAGGCGTCCAGACCGTTATTAAACCGTCTAGTGCCTGCTGACACGACAAAGCCGTATGATGTTCGGACGGTGATTAAGGAGATGGCCGACCCGCAGTCTTTTTTTGAGATTCAGCCATTTTTTGCGAAGAACATTGTCATTGGGTTTGCAAGGCTGGGTGAAAAAACAATCGGCATCGTGGCGAGCCAGCCGAAGCATCTGGCGGGAAGCTTGACGATTGACGCTGCTGATAAAGCAGCAAGGTTCATCCGTTTTTGTGACGCATTTGATATCCCGCTGTTGACTGTTGAGGATGTCCCGGGGTTTCTGCCCGGTATTCAGCAAGAGCACAACGGAATCATCAGGCATGGAGCAAAATTATTGTTTGCTTATGCAGAAGCGACTGTCCCAAAAGTCACACTCATCATTAGAAAAGCGTACGGCGGCGCCTATGTGGCCATGAACAGCAAAGCAATCGGAGCGGACCTTGTGTTTGCATGGCCGAATGCTGAAATCGCAGTGATGGGTCCAGAAGGTGCGGCATCGATTTTGTATGAAAAGGAAATCAAAGCTTCAGCTGACCCGCAAAAGACGAAACGCGAAAAAACAGCTGAATACAAAAAGCAAAACGCCGGCCCATACAAAGCGGCCGCTTGTGGAATGGTCGATGACATCATTTTGCCGGAAGAATCAAGGGGAAGACTGATTCAAGCTTTTCATATGCTTGCACATAAGACAGAAGAGAGACCGAAAAAAAAGCACGGTAACATACCGCTTTAATATGGAGGGACTTACAAATGGTGAATGAAAAACGCCTGCTGGAAGAATTTTTAGAGCTTGTCCAAATTGACTCAGAAACAAAGCACGAAGCTGAAATCTGCAAAGTGCTGAAACGAAAATTTTCTGATTTAGGTGTGGATGTTAAAGAAGACGATACAATGGATATCACGGGCCACGGAGCCGGTAACCTGATTTGCACGCTAAAAGGGACAAAACAAACAGATACGATCTATTTTACATCTCATATGGACACAGTTGTACCCGGAAACGGCGTAAAACCAGTTGTAGAGAACGGTTACGTCAAAACTGACGGCACGACGATTTTAGGCGCTGATGATAAAGCGGGATTGGCTGCAATGTTTGAGGCGATTAAGGTGCTGAAAGAAGAAAACATTGAACACGGCACGATTGAATTCATCATCACAGTAGGGGAAGAATCGGGTCTGATCGGAGCGAAGGCTCTTGACCGTTCTATGATCACTGCATCCTATGGCTATGCCCTTGATTCAGACGGAAAAGTTGGAAATATCATTGTGGCCGCGCCGACACAGGCGAAGGTAAGAGCGGCAATTTTCGGGAAAACCGCTCACGCCGGGGTTGAACCTGAAAAAGGCATTTCAGCGATTACAATCGCTAGCAAAGCCATTTCAAAAATGCCATTGGGCCGTATCGATGAAGAAACAACAGCTAATATCGGCCGGTTTGAAGGCGGCACACAAACAAACATTGTGTGCGACGAAGTTCATATTCTTGCTGAAGCGCGCTCTTTAGTTCCTGAGAAAATGGAAGCTCAGGTTCAAAAAATGAAAGCTGCTTTTGAAGAGGCAGCTGCTGATATGGGCGGACGCGCAGAAGTCGAAATTGAGGTTATGTATCCGGGCTTTAAATATCAAGACGGCGACCAAGTTGTTGAAATCGCGAAAAAAGCGGCTGCTAAAATCGGACGTCCAAGCGAGCTGCAAACGAGCGGCGGCGGAAGCGACGCGAACGTAATCGCTGGTCATGGCATCCCGACGGTCAATCTTGCTGTCGGTTATGAGCAAATTCATACAAAAAATGAAAAAATGCCGATCGAAGAGCTCGTTAAAACGGCAGAAATGGTTGTTGCCATTATTGAAGAGGCGGCAAAATAAAAAAAGAAAACCCGAGTGCGATTTCCCGCATCGGGTTTTTTTAGCTCCATTTCCTAAGCGGCCAAAATAACACATCCTGTTTTTTAGCGTAATGAAGCAAGGGGTCTGACTCCGGCAATGTAATGCCGTGAGCATCAGTCACCGTATTGACTGAAATTTCTGCTTCGGCGTTTTGCAGCAGCCACGGATGATGATGGATGTCTTCGTAATAGAGCTTATTGCGATAAGTGGTGTAGAGCCTGTATCGTTCTGTCAGCCAGTAATCGAGCGAATCCTTTTCTGCTGTAAAAGGCGCTGAAATGGGCCGGTATGCGGCGTGGAATGCTGCTTCTTTGTCATCTTTCCGCTTGCTGACATAGTCAATGGCATCACCGTTTTTTTCGGCTTTCATATTCGCGTAAAAATAAGGCAGATGAAAGAATGTGCGAGCGCCAAGGACCGCCAGACGATGATCGGCATCTAAGCTAAAAAAATAAATGCCGGGCTTGCCTTTATACGTGACATAGGTGCGGAGGTTAAGCTCAGGAAATGCACGCGCACCGGGAATGGCAGGAAGATAACGCGCCCTCAGGTTCGTGAGCATAAAGGGAAGCATGCTGATCCAAGCTTGCCCGTTATATGTATCTAATTCTAAAACGGACGGTACCAAAGCGCGAAGGATAGAAACATCAACAGGCCAGTGAGCAAATAAGACATCATTCCAGGTTTGTCTCATGATCCAGATTCCTTCAGGTACAGAAATGTTTTTTTGCTGAAAGTGTTCCGTCAACGTATATGCTCCTTTCGTTTGGAGGTGAGTAAAGGTATTCCCGATTTCCTTCTTTTTAAACGATACGGCTATTTTTTAGGATGGCCATTTCTGCTTCAGCCATGATAAACAAGACTGTTTGGCGCGGTATGCTTTGCAAGTAACAAAAAACAACCCCGGCTTTTCGCACGGGGTTGCTTTTTTATTTCACCGACTCAGTAAGAGCGGCTGTTTTTTTACTTTTATGATGCGTCATCTGAAGGACGATGTTTTGCACTGTCAAAAACAGTCCGCTTGTAAACCAGTACAGCGGAAGGGCTGCCGGGACATTAAGCGAGAAAATCGTCATCATCACTGGGAAGATGAACACCATCAATTTTGCGGATTGCTGCGCCGCAGGGTTTTGCGGGACAGCGGAATATTTCGCGCTCAGTTTTTGAGCGATATAGGCTTGAACAAAATACATAATCCCTGCACTAAGGGACATGAGAATATCAGATTGCCCTAAACTGAACCATAGAAACGAGTGTGACGCAATTTCAGGTGTTGAGCGAATCGCGTAATAAAGCCCAATCATAATCGGAGACTGAATCAGCATTGGAAGACAGCCCATCGCAAGCGGGTTGATATTATGCTCCTGATACAGCTTCATCATTTCCATTTGCAGTTCTTTTTGTTTTTCAGGGTCCTTCGTCTTTTTCAACTTAACCTGGATACTGTCAACCTGAGGTTTAATAACGGCCATTTTCTCTTGGAAGATGCGCTGTTTTTTGAACTGATTGACAAACAAAGGCAATACAACTATACGCACAATAATGGTTACGAGGATAATAGAGAGTCCGTATTCTCCGTGAAACAGCCCGGCAACACCCTTAAGCAGAGCGGAAAACGGTTCGATTAAATAATCGTGGAAAAAACCTACGTTGCTGAGGCCTCCCACCTGATTAGTCGCTGCAAATGCAGCATTACCCGAGCATAATACGATCAAAAAGATACCCATAGCCAAAAATTTTTGATATGTTTTTAACAATTTTGTTCTCCTCCTTTTTATAAATGCAGTTTATAAAAGAAGAGAACCGGCGTCTTCATCATCGTTCACAGGCGAATTCATTCGGAAGACTTTACGTATCCAAGTTGTAATGCGATGATATATAATAATAAGAAAGTCTGCTCGGTTAATGTGAAAGACCGTCTGATGTTCATCTGTTCGTTTTGATTTCCATTGCTCGCCCGCACGGCACTCCCGTAAGAGAAATGCAATCCCGATTGCCGTCAGAGCAGGAAGAATAATTGTGAAAAAATCGACTAAGAATAAAACGTCATTTATCGATTCCACAAACATTGTCACCACATCCATTCAATACGTTCATTTTACTATATGTACAAGCTGTTGTCTAATGAACGAAAAGGAGATTTGTTTATGCCGGGAAAGAGCCGAATTATTTTCCATATTGATATGAATAGCTTTTATGCGTCGGTTGAAATGGCATATGATCCGGCTCTCCGGGGAAAGCCGGTCGCAGTTGCCGGAAACGTAAAGGAGCGAAAGGGCATCGTGGTAACATGCAGCTACGAAGCAAGAGCGCGCGGCGTCAAAACAACGATGCCGGTTTGGGAAGCGAAGCGCCATTGTCCTGAGCTCATCGTTCTTCCGCCGAACTTTGACCGCTATAGAAACTCTTCACGAGCGATGTTTACCATTCTTCGTGAATATACTGACCTGGTGGAGCCTGTCTCCATCGACGAAGGCTATATGGACATGACCGATACATCATACAGCAGCCGGGCGCTGGAGACGGCAAAAGAAATCCAAAGCAGGCTGCAAAAAGAGCTGCTGCTCCCGTCAAGCATAGGGATCGCGCCGAATAAATTTCTCGCTAAGATGGCGTCTGATATGAAAAAACCGCTTGGAATCACGATTTTAAGAAAGAGGCAAGTGCCTGATATCCTGTGGCCGCTTCCTGTTGGAGAGATGCACGGAGTCGGCAAAAAGACAGCGGAAAAACTGAAGGGACTCGGCATCCATACAATCGGAGAGCTAGCTGCAGCTGATGAACACTCGCTGAAGCGCCTGCTTGGCATCAACGGTCCGCGCCTTAAAAATAAAGCAAATGGCATTCACCATGCGCCGGTTGACCCGGAGCGCATTTACGAATTTAAAAGCGTCGGCAACTCATCGACACTTTCCCATGATTCCAGTGATGAAGAAGAGCTGTTAGGCGTCTTTAGAAAGCTTGCGGCTTCTGTGAGTGACCGTTTACAGCGTAAGGAAGTCATGGCTTCGAAGCTTTTTATTATGATTAGATATGCGGATTGGAAAACCATCACAAGAAGCACCACGTTGAGAAACCCGATTGATCAAAAAAATGACATTTTGAAAGAAGCGGAGCACCTCTTTTTTAAACATTGGAATAAAAATCCTGTCAGGCTGCTTGGCATTACCGGAACGGATTTAGTAGAAAAAGAGCAGGCATATAAACAGCTCGATTTGTTCAGCTTTAATGAAGATGCGAAGGATGAGCCCATTCAGCAGATGATGGAAAAGCTGAATAAAAAGTACGGTACCAAACTGATCAGAAAAGGGGCAACGTTAAAAAAAGAGGAGAGCAAAACAAAGGGAACAAGCTTTAATAAAGATTTTTTTCAAGATGAAAAGAAAAGCTGAATCGCTTGAAAAAAAGGGTGAATGTATGGTAATTTCTTTATTATAAATATCATTTTATTTTAATTTAAATTTTAAAATGATTAAACGTTTGCAGAAGGGACGTTAGAATATGTCAAAACAACAAATCGGCGTTATCGGACTTGCGGTCATGGGTAAAAATCTGGCTTTAAATATCGAAAGCCGGGGATTTTCTGTTTCTGTTTACAACAGATCAAGCAGTAAAACTGAGGAGTTTTTACAGGAGGCAAAAGGAAAAAATGTTGTTGGCACATACAGCATTGAAGAATTTGTCCAATCCTTGGAAACACCGCGCAAAATCTTATTAATGGTTAAAGCGGGAACTGCAACAGATGCGACAATTCAATCTCTTCTTCCTCATCTAGAGAAGGATGATATTTTAATTGACGGCGGTAATACATACTATAAAGATACACAGCGCCGTAACAAAGAACTCGCTGAAAGCGGCATTCATTTTATCGGAACAGGCGTTTCCGGCGGAGAAGAAGGAGCGCTTAAAGGACCTTCTATCATGCCTGGCGGACAAAAAGAAGCACATGAGCTTGTAAAACCGATTCTTGAAGCCATTTCTGCAAAAGTTGACGGAGAACCTTGTACGACATATATCGGTCCGGACGGCGCCGGCCATTACGTAAAAATGGTGCACAACGGAATTGAATACGGAGATATGCAGCTGATCTCTGAATCATATTTCATTCTGAAACAGGTGCTGGGCCTTTCTGCTGGTGAGCTTCATGAAGTTTTCGCTGAATGGAATAAAGGCGAGCTTGACAGCTACTTGATTGAGATTACGGCTGACATCTTCACAAAAAAAGACGAAGAGACAGGCAAACCGCTTGTTGATGTGATTCTTGATAAAGCAGGGCAAAAAGGAACAGGAAAATGGACAAGCCAAAGCGCACTTGACTTAGGCGTTCCGCTTCCGATTATTACTGAATCTGTATTCGCACGCTTTATCTCAGCTATGAAGGAAGAGCGTGTGAAAGCAAGCGGACTTCTTTCAGGACCAGAAGTGAAGCCTGTTACAGAAAATAAAGAAGAGCTGATTGAAGCGGTCAGAAAAGCGTTGTTTATGAGTAAAATCTGCTCATACGCGCAAGGATTTGCCCAAATGAAAGCTGCTTCTGAAGAATACAACTGGGACCTGAAATATGGTGAAATCGCTATGATCTTCCGCGGTGGCTGCATCATTCGCGCGGCATTCCTTCAGAAGATCAAAGAAGCTTACGATCGCGAGCCTGAGCTTGACAACCTGCTTCTTGACAGCTATTTCAAGAATATTGTAGAAAGCTATCAAGGAGCGCTTCGCCAAGTGATTTCACTTGCAGTTGCCCAAGGTGTGCCGGTGCCATCATTCTCAAGCGCATTAGCCTACTATGACAGCTACCGCACAGCCGTACTGCCTGCAAACTTAATCCAAGCACAGCGCGACTACTTTGGCGCTCATACATATGAGCGTACCGACAAAGAAGGCATCTTCCATACTGAATGGATGAAGTAATCAATAGAAACCCCCGAAGCTTTAGAGCTTTGGGGGTTTTGTTATTAAAGAGAGTGCTATACCTCTGTGATAGCTGAAAAAAGCCGAAAATGCTTGTGAGCATTTTCGGCTTTTTTCTTACTTATATATTCCACCAGTGCAAGCCGTCTTTCGCCAAAAGATCATCTGATTCTTTTGGTCCCATTGAGCCTGATTCGTAGTTAGGAGATAAGGTTTTGTTTGCTGCCCATGTTTCAGAAATGGAGTCGACAAAGCTCCAAGAAAGGGCAACTTCATCCCAGTGTGCAAAGTTTGTTGCATCGCCAAGAAGACAGTCGTGAATTAGTTTTTCATATGCTTCAGGGGTGTTCAACTCGTCATTGCAATTGCTGCAGTAATCGAGTTTGATTGGCTGCGCGTGTGCTGCTCCGCCAAGCTTTTTAGCATTTAAGTAAAGCGTAATGCCTTCGTCAGGCTGAATATGAATGACAAGCAAGTTCGGATTCATGTTGTTTTCATTGCCGTAGTACAGGTTCATCGGAATGTCCTTAAATTGAACGACAATTTTTGTGGACTTTTCTTTCATTCGTTTTCCGGTACGGATATAGAATGGAACACCAGCCCATCTGAAGTTGTCAATCAAGAGCTTGCCGGCAACAAAGGTTTCTGTATTGGAGTCAGGAGCGACATTATCTTCTTCTGTATAAGAAGGAACAGGCACACCGTCAATTTCACCGGCTTGATATTGTCCGCGCACAAAGTATTCATCCACTTCATCTTTTGCAATAGGACGCAGTGCTCTTAGCACCTTCACTTTTTCGCTGCGGATTTCTTCTGTGTTCAATTTGATCGGCGGCTCCATTGCAAGAAGGGCAACCATCTGCATAATATGGTTTTGTACCATGTCGCGAAGGGCGCCTGATTTTTCGTAATATCTTGCGCGGTCTTCAACGCCTAGTGATTCGCTAGATGTGATTTGAATGTTTGAAATGTAGCGGTTTGTCCAAAGCGGTTCGAAAATCGCATTGGCAAATCGAATCACTTCAATGTTCTGAACCATTTGTTTGCCTAGATAATGGTCGATTCTGTAAATTTGATCTTCCGTAAATGCTTCGCGGATTTCTTTATTCAATGCCTGTGCGCTTGGCAGATCATGGCCGAACGGTTTTTCGATGACAAGGCGGGACCAGCCGGTTGTAGCTGTTACACCCTCTGATTTTAATGTTTTTGCAATCGTTCCAAAGAATTCAGGAGCCATTGCCAAGTAGAACATTCTGTTGTTAGGAATTTGATATGTATCTTCCAGCTGGTTAAGCAATACGTTAAGCTCTTGATAAGAGCCAGGGTTTGTCACGTCAAACGGGTGATAGTAAAAATGAGACGTGAAATCATCTATATGCTTATCTGCAGCTGAGGAAATGGATGTTTTAACAGTTTGGCGAAGATCCTCATTAGACCAAGGTCTTCTTCCAACTCCTACCACTGCAAACTCTTCTCCGATTTGTCCGTTTTGATATAAACGGTGAATAGACGGATACAATTTTCGTTTTGCTAAATCTCCAGTTGCACCGAATATGACAATTACTGCTTTTGGTTGTTGGTTTGTTTTCACTAAAAGTACCTCACTTTATTCGAAGCTTTATTTTAGTACACCCCGTATATTTCCTTCATTTTAAATCTAAAATTCAACGAAAGCAAACATTTAAGCCCTTTTTTAAGCAGAATGCTGAAAAAATGTTTCTAGCACGAAAGGATTGTTCTTTTCAGAGGCAAGATTCACATTTTGCGCTTGATCCTGTATTCTTGTAGGTATCTGGTTCTAGTAGGAGGAAGGAAACGTGGAATTACTTTTTTTAGGGACAGGAGCCGGCATTCCCGCCAAGGCGAGAAATGTAACGTCGGTGGCATTAAAATTGCTTGAAGAAAGGCGTTCGGTATGGCTTTTTGACTGCGGGGAAGCCACACAGCATCAAATTTTACATACAACGATTAAACCTCGTAAAATAGAGAAAATCTTTATTACACACATGCACGGCGATCATGTATACGGACTTCCGGGGCTTCTGGGGAGCCGTTCCTTTCAAGGTGGAGAGGACGAGCTGACAGTGTACGGACCTAAAGGGATCAAGGCGTTTATTGAAACAAGCCTTGCCGTCACGAGAACCCATTTGACATATCCGCTTGCGATACAAGAAATTGAAGAAGGAATCGTGTTTGAGGACGACCAGTTTATTGTCACAGCGGTAGCTGTTATTCATGGAGTAGAAGCTTTCGGGTACCGTGTGCAGGAAAAAGACGTACCGGGTTCCTTGAAGGCTGATGTATTAAAAGAAATGAACATCCCGCCCGGACCTGTATATCAGAAAATCAAAAAAGGCGAAACGGTAACGCTTGAAGACGGACGAATCATCAATGGGAATGATTTTCTGGAGCCTCCCAAAAAGGGAAGATCTGTTGTGTTCTCCGGTGATACGAGAGTAAGTGACAAACTAAAAGAGCTTGCGAGGGATTGTGATGTGCTTGTTCATGAAGCAACCTTTGCTAAGGAAGACCGTAAACTTGCTTATGATTATTATCACAGTACAACGGAACAAGCGGCTGTAACAGCGAAAGAAGCAAGGGCGAAGCAGCTCATTTTAACCCATATCAGCGCAAGATATCAGGGAGATGCTTCTTTGGAGCTTCAAAAAGAAGCGGTTGACGTTTTCCCCAATAGCGTGGCGGCATATGATTTCTTAGAGGTAAATGTCCCGCGAGGCTGAAGGCGGAGCTCTTATTTGACAATTTGTGATGATGTTGTATAATAAAACGTAATCATTACGCTTTATAAGGAGATGTTAATTATGAGAGTAAATGTTACTTTAGCCTGCACTGAAACGGGAGACCGAAATTACATCACAACAAAAAATAAACGCACCAATCCAGACCGTTTGGAGCTGAAAAAATATTCACCGCGTTTAAAGAAATATACCCTTCACCGTGAAACAAAATAATATAAAAGACCGGGAATCCCTTACGGCCCGGTCTTTTTTTACGTTAATTGACTGCCTGGTAAAGAGGAGCGGCCTGCTGGCACGCTGCGCACCATACGTCATAAATAGCCAAGTGAACGATATGAGGTTCATCATGATGGATGTTGTGGGAGCTGTTTTTAGCTTGAATCCAGCCGCTTTGGTTAGATAGAGACAATATGCTGCTGTGCAAGTTTTGCCACTCCTGTTCAGCAGCGAATTTCTCAGTCCGTTCTCCTGATGACAACACAAGAAGAGGCATGTTTCCTAAGTGGACTTGCCGCTTTTTGAGCTCCTGCAGACTTTTTGAAAACTCTGCATGTGTGCCCTCAAGCATCATCTTTCTCGTATGTGATTTGTGCATTTCTTCGGGTATAAAGGTAAAGCTGGCGCAATCGCCTAAAGCTGGGTCAAGAAGGACCATGCCGATAATATCATACTTGTTTTTGCAGGCCCATAAACCGGTGATGACAGCTCCGTATGAGTGTGAAACAGCCAAATAAGGAGGTTTTACATCAGCTGCTTTAAGCAAACTCTCCAATTCTTTCACTTGTTGATCAGCTGTTCGTTTAGCTCTGCTTTGCCCGCTTTTTCCTATGCCTGCCCGATCATATGTGAAAATGCCAAATTCATCATCAATGTCCGCCATTAATGGTTTCCACGTCTCAGAAGAAGTACCATAGCCGGCCTCAAAGACAATCGTTACACCGCTTGATCCTTTCCGGTGCTGTGTATGAAACGCACATCCGTCAATTGTATATGTCTTTTCCATCCAAGCTGATTTCATTGGAGTCATCTCCTCTAATTGGTTCTACTAGGGAGACGGAGAACCTTAGCCGATCGTTTCTCTAAAAATAAAAAAAGAGATATCCTCAACAGGATATCTCTTATGGGCATTACCAGCCTCTTTCGTATTGAACAGGGGCCGGAATCTCTGTATTGAGCTGTTTCGCGGCAGTTCTTGCAAAGAATGGATCCCGCAAAAGCTCTCTGCCGATAAAGATGAGGTCGGCACGTCCGTTTTGCAGAATTTCTTCAGCCATTGAACCGTCTGTAATCATGCCGACGGCACCAGTAGCCATGTCCGCCTGTTCACGGATTTTCTCAGCGAAGCTGACTTGATAGCCAGGGAATACGTTAATGTTTGCGTGAACAAGGGCGCCTGAGCTGCAGTCAATTAAGTCAACACCCTGCTCCTTCATCCATTTTGCAAAACCGATGTGATCGGCAATGTCTAAGCCTTTATCAGTGTAGTCAGAAGCAGATACACGGACAAATAAAGGACCGTCCCATACTTGTTTGACTTCATCAATGATCTCTCTCAAGAAACGATAGCGGTTTTCAGGTGAGCCGCCGTATTCATCTGTGCGATGGTTGGAAAGCGGAGACAAAAATTCATGAATTAAATATCCGTGCGCCGCATGAATTTCAATCACATCAAAGCCGGCTTCTTTTGCGCGGGCAGCCGCTTGCTTGAACTCCTGAACTGTTTCTTTTACTTTTTCTGCTGACATTTCTACAGGTGTTGCTGATTGTTCGTCAAACGCAATCGCCGATGGAGCGAAGATATCTCCTTCAAGCTCAGCTTTACGTCCGGCATGGGCAAGCTGAATGCCGATTTTTGAACCTTGTTCTTTGACCTGCTCAGTCAGTTTTGCAAAGCCTTCAATATGCTCGTCGCTCCAAATGCCTAAGTCTTGGTCAGTGATTCGTCCTTGAGGGTTAACCGCTGACGCCTCTACAATAATCAGTCCGACCTGGCCGATTGCGCGCGATATGTAATGTGCCATGTGGAACGGTGTTAATTTTCCGTCCTTTTCATGAGAAGAATACATGCACATTGGCGACATGACAATGCGGTTTTTTAACGTCATATCTTTAATTGTAATAGGTGTAAATAATTTTCTGGCCATTTCTTTCGCCTCCCGTAAGGTTTTTAGAGATTGATTATATCAAGTCATTTCTTTCCCGTCATATAAACTGCTCAAAAGAACCGCTTTTGTCAAACATTTCTGTATAATAGACGAGAAATCAGTTTATTTTTCAGTATAGAAGCATTTTTATTCATAGGAGGGGCGGAATCAATGAATTGGCAGACGAAGGACGAATTGCTGGCACTTTTAACTTCTCTTGTGCAATACGAAAGCATCACCGGTTCAAAGGGCGAGGCAGCACTTGCAGAGTATCTTTATTTTATTTTGAAGGACAAGCCCTATTTTCAAAAGCACCCTGATGATGTAACACTTCATCCGATGGACGATGGCAGATCTTTTCTTACGGCTCTAGTCAAAAAGAAGAATGTCAAAAAGACAGTGCTTCTGCTGAGTCATTTTGATGTCGTTGACATAGAAGATTACGGCGAATTTAAACATATGGCTTGCAAGCCTGCTGAGCTTTTGAGCTCCTTTTTAGAGAAAAAAGAGCTGCTCCCGGAACGTGTGAGAAGAGATGCCGAAAGCGGAGACTGGCTGTTCGGAAGAGGGACGATGGATATGAAAGCGGGGCTTTGTGTTCAACTGTCGATGCTGGAGAGGGCAATGAACGGATATTTTGAGGGCAATCTGCTGTTGATAACGGTTCCGGACGAGGAAGTGAATTCTAGAGGCATGATTGAAGCGGTTCCTGCATTGAAGGAAATGGAGAAAAAGCATGATATCACATTAACCGCTTGCCTGAATGCCGAACCGATGTTTGAAAAATTTCCCGGCGATCAGCAGCAATATTTTTATACAGGAAGCATTGGCAAGGTGCTTGCGGGTTTTTTCTGCAAGGGGATTGAGACACATGTTGGAGAGCCGTTTTCAGGCCTAAACGCAAATTTAATGGTATCTGAGATTAACCGTTTGCTTGAACTGAATGCTGATTATTGCGAAAAGGTTGATGGCGAGGTCACTCCGCCGCCGGTAAACTTAATGCAAAAGGACTTGAAAGAGGCATATTCAGTCCAGTCACCGCATACAGCTGTCACATTATTTAATGTGCTGTCAATGAAACGCTCAGCTAGTGAGCTGCATCAGATGCTGCTTAAAACAGCAGAACAGGCGGCGGAGAAAATCATGTCGAACGTTCGGAAGAAAACACAGGATTTTCAACAATTTGCGCCATTTCAGCCGATTGAGCGGGACGTCACTGTTTTGCCATTTGATGAGCTGGTCTCGCGTGCAAAAAAGCGTGCGGGGATCTCGGAAATAGAGCGGGCTCTAAATTATGCCTTTGCTAACAGGGGGGAGCTGGGAGACAGGGATTTTTCGACGAAAATTGTTTCTGAGCTTGCTTCGCTTTGTAAGGAGGATGCGCCGCTCATCGTTCTGTTTTATAGTCCGCCGCTTTATCCAGCTGTTTCTTCAAAGGATGATCAATTGATCAGAAATACAGCAGATCAGTTAAAGCATTATGCGGCTGAGCGATACGGCATTGCATTACGGGAGGTTAAGTACTTCCCCGGACTTTCGGACTTGAGTTATCTTCAGCTGGAAAAGCAGGAGGTTGATGCATACACAAGCAATATGCCGCTCTTTAAGAGAGGATATTCATTGCCAAGCGGTAAAAATCAGGCTTTATATGTCCCGGTTTTAAATGTCGGTCCGGCTGGTAAAGACCCGCATAAATGGACGGAAAGATTGTATATGCCTTATTCCTTTGAAGTGCTTCCCGATTTGCTTTCATTTACGATCTCCGCGTTATTAAAGCAATCAGAATCTGCCGGCCAGCTGTTGCGGGAAAAATAAAAAACAGAAGGCACTATGCCTTCTGTTTTTGTCTTGCAGCTAAGAATGTCTCTCTAAGGCGGCACCGGCAAACTGTTCTTTGATTTCTGCGCTCCGTTTAGCTGTTTCTTCAATACAGTGAATAATTGCTTCTTCAAAGCGGGAGTCCTGTAAAGCGCGAAGACCTGCCTCTGTAGTGCCCCCAGGACTGGTGATTTCTTTACGCAGCTTTTCCGGCTGTTTGCCGCTTTGAAGGAGCATATCTGTTGCCCCTGCCATTGTCTGCAAAATGAGTGCTTTTGCCGTTTCTTTATCTAATCCTACTTTTTGTGCCGCTTTTTCCATCGCCTCAATATAACGATACACGTAGGCCGGGCCGCTGCCTGCGATTGCAGTGACAGCGTCAAGATGCCGCTCCTCAACCAGTGTTGCATCACCGATTGTTTCCAATAGAGCTTTTGCGGCAATAATATCATTCTTGCTTGCTTCCGTGCTTACGGAAAATCCGGTTGCTGATTTTCTGATTGCCGCTGATGTATTAGGCATGACGCGAATGACCGCGAGCTTTCTGCCAAAATAATGCTGAATGGTTTCGATGGTAAGGCCTGCAAGTACTGAAATTACAAGCTGGTCCTTGATATACGGCCGGATGCTGTCGATGCTTTCCGCCGCGTCTTTCGGTTTGAAAGCGAGGATAATGATATCGGTGTGAGTGAAAAACTCATTTTTATCTCTGCATGGACGCACGCCGTACGTTTCCTTTAATTCAATCAGGCGCTCGTCATTTGAGCGATTTGTAATATAGATATGTTCTGGTTTTGTGATGCCGCTTTGCAAAATGCCGTTGATCATTGCTTCTGCCATTGACCCGGCGCCGACAAATCCTATCTTTTTCATTGATATCCTCCTTCTATCAGAACAACAAAAAACCTTTTCATCACGTAAAGGACGAAAAGGTTCGCGGTACCACCCTCATTAGCACAAATTGTGCTCAGCTCAAATCCCGTAACGCGGGAAACGTTTAGGTTTTCCTAACCGCGACTTGAGGGCAGGTTCTACAAACAAGCGGGCCGCAACACCTTTCAGCCGGGGGTATCGCTCTCTTAGGCCATTGCCTTGTATACTATTCCTCGTCATAGCGTTCCAATGGTTCTCGTTTTAGTTTGTTGTTCATTATGCAATGGCGGATAAGCTAATGTCAATAGCTTTTTCAAAAAGGTTTGTTCTCATTCTGCAATAATGACACAAGACCGAGAAAAAGCTAAAATATGAATAATGAATGAAGACAAGGAGCGAAAGGATGACAACTGAAGATGTAATTGCGATCCGCGTCCCGACGCCGTTTGCTGTCGGCGATGTTATCGTTTACCTCGTAAAAGGTGATGCACTGACACTTATCGATGCCGGGCCGAATACAAAAGAGGCTGCCAGAGTCTTACAAGAGCAGCTTGCCGCTGTAAATGTGAAAATGTCAGATATCGAGCAGGTTGTACTGACTCACCATCATGCTGATCATGCAGGCTTGCTTGATGTCTTTTCAGATGAAATCGAAGTGATTGGGCATGCATTCAACGAACCTTATATCAGCCGAAATCAAGCCTTTATGGATTGGCAAAAACGTTTTTTTCAAAAGCTGCTGCCTGAATTAGGCGTTCCATTTGATACGGGGAAGGCGGAAAAGCTGATTCGATCAGCGTACGCATTTTCCTGTACGAGATCTCTGACAAAATCAATCAGAGAAGGTATGGGCATAGATGGGCTTGAGGGCTGGTCTGTGTTGGAGATGCCTGGACATGCTGAATCGCATATCGTTCTGTTCCATGAAAAAAGCGGAAGGATGCTTGGCGGCGATCTACTGCTGGCCAACAGCTCGTCTAATCCGATTTTGGAAGCGCCGAAAACGGGAGACGTCAGGTCAAAGCCTTTAGTGGATTATCAGCGGTCATTGCGAAGGCTGTCTCAACTTGATCCAACAATCGTATTTCCTGGTCACGGCGAGCCTATCACCAGTGTACAAGCGCTGATTGAGAAGCGTTTTGACAAGCAGAGGAACAGGACGGAGGATGTGCGTCGCATGCTGGATGAAAAGCCGATGACCGCTTTTCAGGTCTGTCAGCAGCTTTTTCCTGCTGTATATGAAAAGGAATTGTTTTTAACGATGTCAGAAACGGCAGGTCACCTTGATGTGTTGGAGGCTGAAGAAGCCATCACGTCATATTGGGAAGGAAATACCGCATACTTTAAAACAATGAAGAGGTGAAATGGGTGAAACATATAGCGGGAAAAAGGATTTGGATAACCGGCGCTTCAGGAGGGCTTGGTGAAAGAATCGCATATTTATGCGCGGCTGAAGGAGCCCATGTCCTGCTGTCGGCTAGACGCGAGGATCGTTTGATAGAAATCAAAAGGAAAATAACCGAGGAATGGAGCGGACAATGTGAGATTTTTCCTCTGGATGTCGGCCGCCTAGAGGATATCGCCCGGGTCCGCGATCAGATCGGCTCGGTTGATGTACTGATTAACAATGCGGGCTTCGGTATATTTGAAACGGTTTTAGACTCTACATTGGATGACATGAAAGCGATGTTTGATGTGAATGTCTTCGGCCTGATCGCCTGTACAAAAGCGGTGCTTCCGCAAATGCTTGAGCAAAAAAAGGGCCATATCATCAATATCGCCTCTCAAGCGGGGAAAATCGCAACACCGAAGTCGAGCCTGTATTCCGCGACCAAACATGCCGTGTTAGGTTACTCAAACGCTTTGCGGATGGAGCTTTCGGGAACCGGCATTTATGTGACAACAGTCAATCCGGGACCGATTCAGACGGACTTTTTTTCCATTGCTGATAAAGGCGGGGACTACGCCAAAAATGTCGGCCGCTGGATGCTTGATCCTGATGACGTGGCAGCTCAAATTACAGCTGCAATTTTTACGAAAAAGCGGGAGATCAATCTTCCGCGTTTAATGAATGCCGGCACTAAGCTGTATCAGCTGTTTCCAGCTCTTGTAGAAAAGCTGGCAGGACGCGCGCTCATGAAAAAATAATGATGGAACTGCCTGTGGTGGAGTGGCTTGTTTCTCACGAGGCAGTTTTTGATAGTGGAAGGGAGAGATTGTTGAATGTCAGTTCATTCAGAAGTCCTTCATGCTCTGCTTAAAGATCCGTTTATTCAGAAACTGATTGATGCAGAGCCTGTATTCTGGGCAAATTCAGGCAAGAAAGAAGGGCCATTACCCCGTGCAGATGAGTGGGCAACCGAGATAGCGGAAGCGGAAAAAAGAATGCGGCGGTTTGCACCTTACATTGCCGAGGTGTTTCCTGAGACGAAAGGCGCTAAAGGAATCATCGAGTCTCCGCTTTTTGAGGTTCAGCATATGAAGGAAAAGCTGGAAGCGGCATATCAGCAGCCATTTCCGGGAAGATGGCTTTTAAAGTGCGACCATGAGCTTCCGATTTCAGGATCGATTAAAGCGAGGGGCGGGATTTATGAAGTGTTAAAGCATGCTGAAAATCTCGCGCTTCAAGAAGGAATGCTTCGGGAAACCGATGATTACCGCATCTTACAGGAAGAGCGGTTTACCGGGTTTTTCTCCCGCTATTCGATTGCTGTCGGTTCGACAGGAAATCTAGGTTTAAGCATCGGCATCATCGGCGCGGCACTCGGGTTTCGTGTGACAGTGCATATGTCCGCCGATGCTAAGCAGTGGAAAAAGGATCTCCTCCGCCAAAAGGGAGTCACTGTTATGGAGTACGAAACAGATTACAGCGAAGCAGTGAACGAAGGGAGACGGCAGGCGGAACAAGATCCATTCTGTTATTTTATTGATGATGAATATTCTCGACAGCTGTTTTTAGGATATGCTGTTGCCGCAAGCCGATTAAAAACACAGCTTGACTGTATGAATATAAAGCCAAGTCTTGAGACGCCCTTGTTTGTGTATCTGCCGTGCGGAGTCGGCGGAGGACCGGGCGGTGTAGCATTTGGGCTGAAGCTTTTATACGGAGATGATGTTCATGTGTTTTTCGCAGAACCAACTCATTCACCTTGTATGCTGTTAGGGCTTTATTCAGGACTTCACGAGAAGATCTCCGTCCAGGATATCGGCCTGGATAATCAGACGGCTGCTGACGGACTTGCCGTAGGGAGGCCGTCAGGATTTGTCGGCAAGCTGATTGAACCGCTTCTGAGCGGCTGTTATACGGTAGAGGACAATACGCTTTATACTTTGCTTCATATGTTGGCTGTATCTGAAGATAAATATTTAGAGCCTTCTGCTCTTGCCGGCATGTTCGGGCCGGTTCAGCTTTTTACGACAGAAGAGGGAAGGCACTATGCTCAGAAATATAAGATGGAACATGCCGTACATGTCGTCTGGGGAACGGGAGGAAGCATGGTTCCAAAAGATGAAATGGCTGCGTATAACCGAATCGGTGCTGATTTGCTAAAAAAACGAAATGAAAAATAAGCAGACAGTGAAAAGGTTTTCCGTTACAATCTTTGTAAGGGTTTTAACCTACAGAGAGTCAGGTGTAAACAGTGAAAAATAAAGAACTTAACCTACATACTTTATATACACAGCACAATCGGGAGTCTTGGTCTGGTTTTGGGGGGCATTTGTCGATTGCTGTATCTGAAGAAGAGGCAAAAGCTGTGGAAGGATTGAATGATTATCTATCTGTTGAAGAAGTGGAGACGATCTATATTCCGCTTGTTCGCTTGCTTCATTTACATGTCAAGTCTGCGGCTGAACGCAATAAGCATGTCAATGTTTTTTTGAAGCACCCACATTCAGCCAAAATTCCGTTTATTATCGGCATTGCCGGCAGTGTCGCAGTCGGAAAAAGCACGACGGCGCGGATCTTGCAGAAGCTGCTTTCGCGTTTGCCTGACCGTCCAAAAGTGAGCCTTATCACGACAGATGGTTTTTTATTTCCTACTGCCGAGCTGAAAAAGAAAAATATGATGTCTAGAAAAGGGTTTCCTGAAAGCTATGATGTAAAGGCGCTGCTTGAGTTTTTGAATGACTTAAAATCAGGAAAGGACAGCGTAAAGGCCCCGGTGTATTCCCATCTAACCTATGACCGCGAGGAAGGTGTGTTCGAGGTTGTAGAACAGGCGGATATTGTGATTATTGAAGGCATTAATGTTCTTCAGTCGCCCACCTTGGAGGATGACCGGGAAAACCCGCGTATTTTTGTTTCCGATTTCTTTGATTTTTCGATTTATGTGGATGCGGAGGAAAGCCGGATTTTCACTTGGTATTTAGAGCGTTTTCGCCTTCTTCGGGAAACTGCTTTTCAAAATCCTGATTCATATTTTCATAAATTTAAAGACTTGTCCGATCAGGAGGCTGACGAGATGGCAGCCTCGATTTGGGAGAGTGTCAACCGGCCGAATTTATATGAAAATATTTTGCCGACTAAATTCAGGTCAGATCTCATTTTGCGTAAGGGAGACGGGCATAAGGTCGAGGAAGTGCTGGTAAGGAGGGTATGAAATTGTGCATCATATTGAACTGTATGTCTCTGATTTGGAGGCGTCTAGGCGGTTTTGGGGCTGGTTCTTAAAAGAACTTGGCTATAAAGAGTATCAAAAATGGAGCTCAGGCATCAGCTGGAAGAAAGATCGTTTTTACCTAGTGATTGTGCAGGCGAAAGAGTCATTTCTAGAGCCGGAATACCATAGATGCCGAGTCGGTCTGAACCATCTCGCATTTCATGCTGAATCCAAGCTTCAAGTCGATCAGATGACTGAAAAATTGACGGCAAAAGGCTATCGTGTGTTGTACCGAGACAGGCATCCTTTTGCCGGAGGAGACGGGCATTATGCAGTCTTTTGTGAGGATCCAGACCGGATTAAGGTAGAGCTCGTTGCCCCAAGCTGTTAATCGTGATCTTCGGACAGGCTGTTCAGCTTTTTCTCAATGCGATCCAGCTGCGCTTTTCGGTTTTTCGCATACTTGAAGCCTGTAACAGCCGCAAAGATGACAGCGGCAAATATAATAAATACAAACAGCTGAAACATCACATCACCTATATTCATGTTCTTCACCTCATGTTTGCGGGAGAGATTCATTCTCTTCCGTTTTTTATGTAAAGCGGCTTTTCCAGACGGGAACGGTGTTTTGTGGTCTCCATTTTCATTTGCCGATAGGCGAACGCTAAAAATGGCAGGCCGAGCAGGGTAATGCCGCTCAGGACAGAAAAAATAAAAATCGGCCTGTCAGCGCCAAACAGGTCTATACAGATCCCCCCGATCCAAGGGCCGATGACGTTTCCGAGCTGTGAAAAACCGATTGCCCCGAAATAAGTGCCTTTTAATCCTGGTTTTGCAATCTGGTCTACATACAAATCCATCATAGAGAATAAAAGAACTTCGCCGATTGTAAATGTGATGACAATCATCACAATTGATGGAACACCGTGCGATACGGTGAAAATGGCCATGCTGATACTAACCATCACATTACCGAGCATCAGAGAACAAAGCGGCGAAAACCGTTTTGCAAAATGGACAATGGGAAATTGCGTCGCCAACACAACGATTGCGTTTAATGTCAGCATCAGCCCATACAGCTTCGTTCCATTGCTGATCAAGGGGTTCTGTGCCATATACTGAGGGAATGTGGAACTGAATTGTGAGTAGCCGAAGGTGCATAGCGTAATGCCGACCAAAGCAATGGTAAAAAGATAATCCTTTTGCGTGACCATAAACGCTTCCCGCACGCTCATATTTCGGGACTGGGCTGGTGCTGATAAGGATGGATGTTTTTTAAATTGGAGGGCAAGCACAATTCCGTATAGTCCGTAAATGACTGCAGGCACCAAAAAGGGCGTAGTCGATTGCGATGAGCCGAAATATAGGCCAAGCACAGGTCCGAAGACAACGCCGATATTAATAGCTGCATAGCGTAAATTAAAAACTAGCAGTCTCGTTTTTTCTTCTGTCATATCAGACAGCAAGGCCTTTGAAGCGGGCTCAAACAGTGATTTGCAAAGACCGTTTAATGCGTTAACTACAAAAAACACCCAGAGATGAGATGCCGCCGCAAAGCCTGCAAATACCAGCATCCATCCGAAAATCGATACAAGCATCATGTTTTTTCTGCCGAATTTATCTGAGATATATCCGCCGTAAAAGCTTGCGAGGATGCCGACTGATGAGCTCGCGGCAATGACCAGCCCTGCATAGGAAGCTGATGCGCCTTGGACGGCTGTCAAATAAATCGCTAAAAAAGGAATGCTCATCGATGTTGCCATTCTGCCGAAAATGGTTCCGATTATAATTGTCCAGCTGATCGGGTGGATATCTTTCCATTTCTTCATGAATTATATTCTCTCCTGTCTATCATATATGAAAAAATTTCCTTCTCCAATAGATCATTCAAAATATTTCGTTTTTGACATGTAGTATGCCTGATTGTATGGATGGCAATATACTATGCGTTGAGGATGCGTGTGGCTGACGGGGTTTACATCTTGAAATTGAAGAAGGAAAATGACGGGATGTCCGATGAAAAGCAAAGCGATTGGTCTGTGAGAGTGTGTTAGTTTAAGCCGCCAGGACGTAGATCATATCGGCAGTGAAACCGGCTATGAGATCAAGATGTAAGCTGAAAACCGATGGACCGCATGACAGAACAAGAGAGCACATCTCTTCGAAAAAGTGTATACGCGTGATCATGGACAGCTTATTCCGTTTTGCGCGAACATTGAGGGAAATTTTATGGGCCATATGAATCTATGGAGCGTGAGAAAATCCTGCTTTTTCTGTAAGCCTGAGACTGTTTATTTGTTTCAGGCGGTGTTTTCAAAGGGAAGCCGCATCAGCGGCTGAAAGAACTGACAGTCATGCGTTTAAGAGAACAGGCCTTGGTTTGTGACATAGTCATAAATGATATCTTCTATATGCGCATGCAAATCCTCATCTGGTTCTTCATTCCGTCTCTCTTGTAGAGCCGCTTTCAGGCTTTGTTTTTCATACGGGCTTAACGGATCTATAGCAACGTTTCTGCCGTATTGCCGCAATGCCTGTTCCATCATTTTTTCGACAAATTTCTCCATCATGACTCTCCTATCCTTATGCTTCGCTTTTATTCTACTAAATGTTTTTCTTCTCTCAAACCCTTGGATCATATTTTCTGTCAGACAAGAATCATTTACCAGTATAAAACGAACATACTTTCGCATATAATGAAAAACGAACATAAGTTCTTTTTAGAGGTGTGTATGATGAAAGAAAAAGTGATTTTTCTCGTTGACATGCAATCGTTTTATGCATCTGTAGAGAAAGCGGAAAATCCACATTTGAAAAATAGGCCCGTCATTGTTTCGGGTGACCCTGAAAAAAGGGGCGGAGTCGTATTGGCTGCCTGCCCGCTGGCGAAACAAAAGGGTGTGGTGAATGCTTCACGGCTGTGGGAGGCGCAGGAAAAGTGTCCTGAGGCTGTTGTGCTCCGGCCGCGTATGCAACGGTATATTGATGTATCACTGCAAATTACGGCCATTCTAGAGGAGTATACAGACCTTGTGGAGCCTTATTCTATCGATGAACAGTTCATGGACATTACAGGCAGCCAGAAGCTGTTTGGGACGCCGATGGAGATCGCGAAAAGCATTCAGGGCAGAATCATGCGGGAGATCGGCGTTTATGCACGGGTCGGAATCGGCCCTAACAAAGCGCTGGCCAAAATTGCGTGTGACAATTTTGCAAAAAAGAATACGAACGGTATTTTTACCTTAACGAAAGAAAATATGAAAACCGAAATGTGGCCGCTCCCGGTGGGCAGCATGTTTGGCGTCGGGAGCCGCATGAAGCATCATTTAAATCGAATGGGCATCAGCACGATCGGCGGGCTCGCGGCTTTTCCGCTCGATCTTTTAAAAAAGAAATGGGGCATTAACGGCCACGTGCTGTGGATGACGGCAAACGGAATCGACTATTCCCCTGTGTCAACTTCGTCTCTGGACGGGCAAAAGGCGATAGGCCATGGAATGACTCTCCCGAGAGACTACGAACACTTTGACAAAGAAATCAAGGTCGTATTGCTTGAGCTGAGTGAAGAAGTGTGCAGGCGAAGCCGAAACGCCGGGGTCATGGGGCAGACGGTGTCAGTGAGCTGCCGGGGTGCTGATTTTGATTGGCCGACGGGCTTCAACCGGCAAGTGAAGCTGGCAGAGCCGACTAATTCTACGCAGGATGTATATGAGGCTGTACGCCGGCTGTTTCTTACATTTTGGGACGGGAAACCTGTCCGCCGTCTCGGTGTCAATCTGTCTCAGCTCTCATCTGATGACATATGGCAGCTCAATTTATTTCAGGATTATGCAAAGAAAATGAGCCTAGGCTATGTGATGGACGGCATTAAAAATCGATTCGGCGACACAGCAATCATCAGGGCGGCGTCACTGACAGCGGCAGGCCAGGCATTTGAACGTGCGGCTAAAATAGGGGGGCATTATAAATGAACGATCATTTAAAAAGGGGCAACCTGCTGTGGGAAGGGAGCAGGATGTTTCTGCCGGAACATAAGCAAAGCCTGCTGGAGAGAAAGCGACTTAAACAGAAGCTGCAAAAGCCGATCCTTGACCCCGATAAGCTGGAAGAGATGAATCAAACGCTTTGCGCCGCGATGGAGTTCGCTCAGGATATCACTGTCAGCTGCTTTCAGGACGGTGAGATTGTCCGCTGCACCGGGAAGATCTGCCGGTATGAAGAGTTTGAAAAAGCAGTATGGATAAAAGGAGACGAGGATCAGCTTTATAAGCTGAGACTTGATCAAGTGCTTGATATTGTGCTGTAAAGTCTCTCCTCCTGCTTGGGGGAGAAATAGGCTAAAATGATGAAACATTGTTCCCTCGGCAGTCTGGAAACGTATGATAAAGGAAAGAAGGCATTTACAATTCCAGCCAGGCAAAATATAATTTTTATATTGTGAGAAAAAGAGCTGACATTCGTTTTGCCAGACGGAGGGAGATCAAATCGTAATGGATATTCGAACAATCACGTCTTCAGATTATGAAATGGTAACGTCTGTACTGAATGAATGGTGGGGCGGCAGACAGCTGAAAGAAAAATTGCCGAGACTATTTTTTGAGCATTTTCAGGACACAAGCTTTATTACATCCGAACATAACAGCATGACGGGATTTTTAATCGGATTTCAATCGCAATCGGATTCTGAAACGGCGTACATTCATTTTTCCGGTGTGCATCCAGATTTCAGAAAAATGCAAATTGGGAAACAATTGTATGATGTATTTATCGAAACAGTAAAACAAAGAGGCTGCACCCGGGTAAAGTGCGTCACTTCACCTGTGAATAAGGTATCAATCGCATATCACACAAAATTGGGGTTTGATATTGAAAAGGGCACCAAGACGGTAAATGGCATCTCAGTGTTTGCAAACTATGATGGCCCAGGCCAAGACAGGGTACTGTTTGTCAAAAACATATGAGGGGGAAATATGATGAATTTTTTATCAAAAACACCTGAGCCTCCTTACTATGCAGTCATTTTTTCTTCTGTCAAAAGCGAAAATGACACAGGATATGGAGAAACAGCGGAGCGGATGGTATCGCTTGCGGCGGATCAGCCTGGATTTTTAGGCGTGGAAAGCGTACGTGAAGCGGATGGAAGGGGCATCACAGTTTCCTATTGGGACAGTATGGACGCAATTAACCATTGGAGGCATCACACTGAACATCAAGCAGCAAAAGAAAAAGGAAAAAGCGTTTGGTACGAGTCGTATGCAGTCCGCGTCGCAAAAGTCGACAGACAGCGGCTGTTTCAGGAGAACACGAATGATTGAATTTCTCCAGCATAAGGAAGATACGATAGCGCGTGAGATTTTAGCCGTACAGATCCCCGCCTACATAAAGGAAACAGAGATTATCGGTTTTGACGGTATTCCCGCTTTACAAGAGAAGGTGAAGGATATTCAAGCATCCCATGAACGGTTTGCGGGATATCGGAAAAACGGCAAGCTGATCGGTGTCATTTCATATGAGAAAAACATGCATCATCTCACCATTTGCAGGCTTGTTGTGCATCCTGACGGTTTCAGAAAAGGAATTGGACGAGCACTTCTGCAATTTGTCATTGATTATAATGAAGACACTGAGAAAATCGAAGTAGTCACAGCCGAGAACAATACCCCGGCCGTGTCACTCTATACACAGGCTGGATTCCAAAAGGCAGAAACCGTCAAAGCAGCGCAGGGTCTATTGCTGTCGGTCTTTCATTTGTATCCGAAAAGAAAAGTTGAGGTCATTCTCTACAACGAAAAATGGGCAGAATGTTTCGATGAAGAAAAAGAACGGCTGAAACTTGTGTTCGGGCCGGAGATTATCGCTGTTCATCACATCGGAAGCACATCAATACCGAACATGGCAGCGAAGCCAATCATTGATATGTTAATTGAAGTCAGAAGCATTGAAGCCGTGAGCCAATTTGATGAACAAATGAAGGCTAACGGCTATACACCAAAAGGTGAGAACGGCATAGCGGGCAGGCGTTATTTCCAAAAGGGCGGAAATAAACGCACTCATCATGTCCATATGTACGAACAGGGAAACCCTGCTATTGAAAGGCATCTGTTATTCAGAGATTATCTCAGAGCTCATCCAAACATAGCGAAAGAATACGCCGTTCTCAAAAAACGGCTGGCGGCCCAGCATCCTGACAGCATCAATCAGTACATACAAGGGAAAGATGAGTGGATCAAGACTGCAGAAGAAAATGCGAAGCGGTGGAAAAAAGGCAGAAACAATGCGAATGGCAGTGTTGTATGCTACAATAGCGAAAATGATGAAAACGGGGGTTTCACCTTATGAACATACATGTGACAGATGTAGCAAAACAGGCACTGCAGCAGGCGTTTGACGCCAACCCGGGGAAAAAAGCCCAGCTTCGTTACGATGCAGAAGGATGCGGCTGCGCGGTAAGCGGTGTCCCGACAATCTGGCTGGCAGAAGAATTAACGGGACAGTGCGAGCAGCTGGAAACGAACGGCATTCCGCTGTATATCCAATCGTCACAAAAAGTGTTTTTTGACGATCAAATGACGATCGATTACAATGAAAAAGCCAAAACATTGGCGCTGAAAAGCCCGGCTGAAATGCTCAGCCCCAGAATGAGCATATTAGTAAAGTAGGAGACGCGAAACGTGGAACAAAAGCTGAAGGCAATGAAGAACACAGCACAAAATAAAACGTGGGTATCCTTCCTGAATCAAAACCATCCCTATACCTTGCTTCACTGGTCAATTGGAGGAGCAGAGTCCATCAAGAAAGATGTCTGGCTATTGCAGGATGAAATGACCTTCGAGACGCAGGAGTTTACAACGATAGATCTTGCGATTGAATGGATCAGAGAAAATATGGATGGCATTACCGACGTTCTGTAACATAAAAAAGCGAAAGAGCCGAAGAGGCCTTTCGCTTTTTTATTCTGTTGAATCATTCATGTTGTCTAAAAACTCCTGCACTGTTTTTCGGTACGTATCCCGATTTTTGGTATATGACATGGCGTGTTCACCGTTCTCGGCAATGTACAGCGCTTTCGGCCCGCGTTTCTTTTCATAAAGCCGCTTGGTTGAAGAAACAGGAATGTAGTCATCATCCTTACTGTGAATAAAGAGGACCGGCTTTTCGATTTTATCAATGACAGCAAGCGGAGATACTTCACGTGCGCGATAGCCGCCTCTCAGCTTCAAAAAGAAGTCGGCGATAGGAAGCAGGGGCCAAGACGGGAGCCTGTATTCCGCTCTCAGCCGGTAGGCAAGCTGTTCATCAAAACATGCGAACGGACAATCGGCAATATAAAAATCAGCGCCATCGCTGCAGTGTGCACCAGCATAAAGCAGGGCGGTCACAGCTCCCATCGACTCACCGTGAATTCCGATCAATCCGCGATGATTTGTTTTGTTTTTGAGCCAGCTGACAACCTTATTGAGATCATCCTTTTCGTAAAACCCGTAGCTGGTCGTCTTTCCGCCGCTTTGGCCATGCCGGCGATGGTCATAAATGAGCACATTCCAGCCGAGACCAAGAAATAAATGCATATACTTAAGAGAATTCAGCACATTCATGGTTACCCCGTGGCAGATGATGATGGTATTTGGTGTGTCATGCGGTGCGACATGGTATCCTTTTATGTCGTACCCGTAAGCGGATGGTATCACAAAAGCGGTTTTCTCCATTTGTTCAAATGATTCAAACACATCATGTCCGTCGTCTGTCTCTCTTTTGATAATGTCTTCATCCGTTTTTTTCTTGATGTATAGAATCATATTCGAAAAAACAATTCCGATTGCGATGACAGCTGTTACGAGAGCGCCAATGGCCAAAAAGATTTTCTTCAACAAGTCACAGCACCTTTCAACTAAATATAGGTAATTCGTGTTTAAAATCATTATACCTAAACACTGCTTCGCTGAGAAAGTAATCAGAAGAGAGTCTGCTTGTTCAGTGTATATGCTCCGTGATAAACTGTCTTCAAAACAAAACATGGGGGAAGTCTGAATGAAAAAACAAAAATCCGCTGACAAACACCAGCTAAAAGACGGCCTTCAATCCGATATCAAAGCAAAGCTTATGGAGATGAAGAGCCAATTGAAGGAAGAGGATGAAAAGAGGCAGGAAAGAGAAAAAGCAGAACAGATCAGAAAGAAAAAAGAGATCGAAAAAAATAAGAGCTTTGAAGAACTCCTAAATGAAAGCCAAATGGATTGGCATCAATATAAATAAACCAGCACCCGTACAGGTGCTGGTTTTTCTGCTATGAGCGATGAGCTTTGTAAATGTCTTGTTTCGTATGAGATTGGAGCGCTTTGATTTCCTCTTCGGTTAAACGCCGTGCATTTGCTGCCTGAATATTTTCCCGTAACTGCTCAATCTTACTGGCGCCTGTAATCACTGAAGCGACAGCCGGCTGTGCTAGCAGATACTGCAGCGACTTTTCTGTCATGGAAAGATCGGGAGCCACTTCCTCCATTGCCTTGCGGGCATTTGTCAGTTCCTCGAATGAATAGGACAAGTACCCGTTTTGTTTCATACTGTCTGAAGCTTGATCAAGCGGTTTTTCAGTTAAGAGCCCTTTGGCAACAGGACCTCTGGCGACTACGCTGATTTGATGTTCCTCTAAAAGCGGGAGCCATTCCTCAGGGCGTCTGTCAAACAGGCTGAATTGCATCATAATGCTGACGATGTTTGATTTTTTTACATATTCTTTCATCACATTCGGGCGGATGGAAGAAATGCCGTAGTAGCGGATGACACCTTCTTGTTTTAATTCCTCAAACGCTTCAATCGTTTCATCAATGTTGTCCTCTATCGTGCCGCCGTGAAGCTGATAAAGGTCGATATAATCTGTTTTCAGCCGTGTAAGGCTCTTTTTTACCGCCTCTTTTATGTAAGCTTTTGAAGGGTCCCAATACCAGCCCTCGCTTCCGTCATCCCAACGGTTTCCCGCTTTTGTTGCCAGAATAATATCCTGGCGTCTGTTTTGGATCGCATCACCGACAATTTCTTCATTGCGTCCTCGGTCATACAAATCCGCTGTGTCCAAATAGTTGATGCCAAGCTCGATCGCTTCATCCAAAATGGACAATGCTTTGTTTTTTTCAGTTCCAAGAGACATACAGCCGAGTCCGACTTCACTAATGTCTAAATCAGATGTACCCAATTTGCGCTTTTTCATGTGCACACTCCTTTTTTAGGCTTTGTATTGACCGTAATATAAAGGAGCTAAAGTTTCAACTTTTATGGCTTTGAGATCCAATCTTTCACATATTGAAATGTGCGTCCATACTCTTTTAACTTCGCCCGAATTTCCCATGCTTTTCCGACTAAGACAACACCTTTTGGCATGCGGTGCACTTTCACGAAGAAGCCCCCTTTTGCTCTAGTATGATAAAATGTATGGGGCATCATATAGAGACAGAACGGGAGATGAAGAAATGAAATCATTAGAAGAAAAAACAATTGCCAAAGAACAGATCTTTTCGGGTAAAGTCATTGATCTTTATGTCGAGGATGTAGAGCTGCCAAACGGCAGAGCCAGTAAACGTGAAATTGTGAAACACCCTGGAGCTGTAGCGGTACTAGCCGTTACAGATGAAGGGAAAATCATCATGGTCAAACAATTCCGTAAGCCGCTTGAGCGGACGATCGTTGAAATTCCGGCCGGTAAGCTTGAAAAAGGTGAGGAGCCGGAGTATACGGCACTTCGGGAACTTGAAGAGGAAACCGGTTATACAGCAAAAAGACTGACAAAAATAACTGCGTTTTATACATCACCCGGATTTGCAGATGAAATTGTTCACGTTTTTCTTGCTGAGGAGCTTTCTGTGCTTGAAGAAAAACGGGAGCTTGATGAGGACGAGTTTGTTGAAGTGATGGAGGTGACGCTTGAAGATGCGCTAAAGCTGGTTGAATCGCGTGAAGTATACGATGCTAAAACAGCCTACGCGATTCAGTATCTTCAGCTGAAAGAAGCGCTCCAAGCACAAAAATGAAAAAGATTTACGCGGATTTGCACATTCATATCGGCCGGACCTTTACAGGAAGGGCTGTCAAAATAACAGGCGCCAAAACATTAACGCTGGACAGAATTTTGGTTGAAGCCAGTGAACATAAAGGAATTGAACTCCTCGGCATTATCGACTGTCATTCTCCGGAAGTCATTCTAGAGCTTGAGGAAGGCATTTCATCTGGAAAATATCGCGAGCTTGACGGGGGAGGAATCCGTTATCGCAGCACGACTCTTTTATTGGGGAGTGAGCTGGAGATTTATGATGAAGCCTGCAGCGGACCGATCCATGTGCTCGTATTTATGCCGACGCTGGCTGATATGAAACAGTTTTCAAACTGGCTGTCAGCCCGGCTGAAAAATATTCATTTAAGCTCGCAGCGGATTTATGAAACGGGCTTAAACCTGCAAAAAAAAGTGCAGGGAATGGGCGGCCTGTTTATCCCCGCCCATATCTTTACGCCGCATAAAAGCTTATATGGAAAAGGGGTTAAATCAAGCTTAACTGAGGTTTTTGATCCATCTATGATAGACGCGGTGGAGCTTGGATTAAGCTGTGATACAGACATGGCATCACACGTTTCTGAATTGAATCCGTATCCTTTTTTAACAAATTCTGATGCGCATTCGTTGGGGAAAATCGGCAGAGAATATAATGAACTATATGTGCAGTCAGCTGATTTTACTGAATTTGCTCTTGCATTAAAGGGACAAGATGACAGGAAAATTATCGCAAATTACGGCTTGGACCCGTTATTGGGGAAATATTATCAGACGGCTTGCGAAGCGTGCGGAGAGCCTGCTGTGAGCGGGGAAACAGCGTGCGCGAATTGCGGAAATGCCAGATTTACCAAGGGAGTCAGCGAAAGATTGCATGAATTGAGTGATCAGTTTGGAGTTCGCGTCCCGCGTCCGCGATATGTACATCAGATCCCGCTGCAATTTGTTCCGGGTGTAGGCCCGAAAACGCTGGACAAACTAAAAAAAGCCTTCGGAACAGAAATGGCTGTTCTTCACGAGGCTGCAGAAGAAGATTTGGCTCGCGTTGTCCCGCCGAAAACCGCGGCGCTTATCGTAAAAGCGAGATCCGGAAAACTGGAATTGAAAGCCGGAGGAGGAGGAACCTACGGTAAAATTAAACCGTGAGCTAATGATTAACTCAGTTCCTCCTGTACTTTTCTTTTTGTGCGTATAAAGGTAATCAGCTGGATGATTTCATCTTCACTCAGCGGCTGGCCATCAACAGAAATGGTAAAGTCAAGGCTGCTCCACGTGGCCAATTCTATGGCCTGAGGAGCAGTCTGCTTTTGTTTCTCGCGGCCTAAAAGTTCATCGCAGGTTGTGTCAAAGAGGTCAGCCAGCATGGCAAGCGCTTCAAGTGAAGGCCGTCGGTAGCCTGACTCGTAGCCGGCATATGTGCTTTTTGCGATACCGAGAAGGTCAGCTGTATATTGAAGCGACCAATTTTTCTTTTTTCTCAATTCAGTTAAACGATCTAGATTCATGAACTTCCGCTCCTTTTTCACCTTGAGCTGATTATATCATATAGGTATTAGGAAGTGTACGCGAATTGAATAATAATGTCTTGCGTATTTTATTTTCCGTGTCTATAATTGCATTAAAAGTATGCGAAAAGCGAATACCTTCTCGCAACCCATCTTTAGATACAGTGAAGAGGTGCATGGTATGAAAAAATTATTGATGTTGACAACTGGGGGAACGATTGCTTCAGTTGAAGGGGAAAATGGGCTGGCTTCCGGAGTCAAGGCTGATGAATTATTAAGTTACGTATCAAAACTTGATAACGATTACACAATGGAAACTCAGTCGCTTATGAATATAGACAGCACCAATATGCAGCCTGAATACTGGGTGGAAATAGCGGAAGCCGTTAAGGAAAATTATGATGCCTATGACGGGTTTGTTATTACTCACGGTACAGATACAATGGCCTATACATCTGCCGCACTATCGTATATGCTGCAGCATGCCAAAAAGCCGATTGTCATCACCGGCTCGCAGATTCCGATCACGTTCCAAAAAACCGATGCTAAAAAAAATATTACAGATGCCATTCGATTTGCCTGTGAAGGCGTGGGCGGCGTTTATGTTGTATTTGACGGCAGAGTCATTCAGGGAACGCGTGCGATCAAATTAAGAACGAAAAGCTACGACGCATTTGAAAGCATCAATTACCCATATATCGCTTTTATCAATGAAGACGGGATCGAATACAACAAACAAGTAACGGAACCTGAGAACGACACCTTCACAGTTGACACTTCACTATGCACAGATGTATGTCTGCTGAAGCTGCATCCAGGCTTAAAGCCCGAAATGTTTGATGCCCTTAAAAGCTTGTATAAAGGGATTGTCATTGAGAGTTATGGCAGCGGAGGGGTGCCGTTTGAAGGCAGGGACATTTTGTCAAAAGTAAATGAGCTGATCGAAAGCGGCATTGTCGTCGTCATTACGACTCAATGTCTTGAAGAAGGCGAAGACATGAGCATTTACGAAGTTGGCCGCAGAGTCAACCAAGACTTAATTATCCGATCAAGAAATATGAACACAGAAGCAATTGTGCCAAAATTGATGTGGGCGCTAGGTCAGTCTTCGGATCTTCCTGTCGTCAAGAGAATTATGGAAACGCCGATAGCTGATGACGTTGTCCTGTAAAATGTAAAAACGATAACCAGCAAAGAGAAAGAAGGTTAAAGATTATGTTAAACGGCCAAAAAGAATATCGCGTGGAAAAAGACTTCCTTGGGGAAAAACAAATTGAGGCAGATGTTTATTACGGAATTCAGACGCTCCGTGCTTCTGAAAATTTCCCGATCACAGGATACAAAATCCATGAGGAAATGATTAACGCACTGGCGATTGTGAAAAAAGCCGCGGCTCTTGCCAACATGGACGTGAAACGGCTGTATGAAGGAATTGGCCAAGCTATCGTACAAGCCGCTGACGAGATTCTGGAAGGCAAGTGGCACGATCAGTTTATCGTCGATCCGATTCAGGGCGGTGCCGGAACTTCTATGAACATGAACGCGAATGAGGTTATCGGAAACCGGGCGCTTGAAATCATGGGACATAAAAAGGGAGATTATATCCATTTAAGTCCAAACACACATGTGAACATGTCACAGTCTACGAACGACGTGTTCCCGACTGCTATTCATATTTCAACATTGAAGCTCTTAGAAAAACTGCTGAAAACAATGGAAGATATGTATAGTGTGTTTAAGCAAAAAGCACAGGAGTTTGACTCTGTTATTAAAATGGGCCGGACACACCTTCAAGATGCGGTTCCGATCCGTCTTGGCCAGGAATTCGAAGCTTACAGCCGTGTTCTCGAGCGTGATATCAAACGAATCAAGCAATCGCGCCAGCACCTGTATGAAGTCAACATGGGCGCAACTGCTGTTGGTACAGGGCTGAACGCTGATCCTGAATATATCAAACAGGTAGTAAAGCACCTTGCTGATATTAGCGGGCTTCCTCTTGTCGGCGCTGATCATCTTGTTGATGCGACACAAAATACAGATGCCTATACAGAGGTATCAGCTTCATTAAAAGTCTGCATGATGAACATGTCGAAGATCGCAAACGACCTGCGCTTAATGGCGTCGGGACCGCGCGCCGGACTTGCGGAAATTTCTCTGCCTGCACGTCAGCCGGGTTCATCTATTATGCCGGGGAAAGTCAATCCGGTTATGGCGGAGCTGATCAACCAAATTGCGTTCCAGGTTATCGGAAACGACAATACAATCTGCCTTGCTTCAGAAGCCGGCCAGCTTGAGTTGAACGTCATGGAGCCTGTGCTTGTCTTTAATTTGCTTCAATCCATCAGCATCATGAACAACGGCTTCCGTTCGTTCACTGATCATTGCTTAAAAGGCATCGAAGCCAATGAAAAGCGGTTGAAGCAATATGTAGAAAAAAGCGCTGGAGTGATCACTGCAGTCAATCCGCATCTTGGGTATGAAGCGGCAGCTAGAATTGCCAGGGAAGCAATTATGACAGGGCAATCTGTCCGGGATCTTTGTCTGCAGCATGATGTGCTGACTGAAGAAGAATTGGATATTATTTTAAACCCATATGAGATGACCAAACCAGGTATCGCAGGGAAAGAACTATTAGAAAAATAAAATTTGTGCAAAATGCAGCTTATTCATCTCCGAATAGTCGGATGAATAAGCTGTTTACAACATAGGGATGAGGAAGTATAGTATACGTGTTGCACTATATATTGAAAGCGTTTTAGCTTTTACATGAAGGGGGACTTCTTTTGAAGGATGTAAGATTGCCAACACTATTTGAAATTATTATTGTACTAGGAGTATTTTTAGCACTTGTTCTATCGTTTACAGTCTTTCTCGACTTGCCGATACAGCTGGCGCTTTTTGTTTCATGGTTTATTGCAATGCTTTTAGGTATAAGACTCGGTTATTCTTATAAAGATTTGCAAAATGCGATTGTACATGGGATATCAAATGGCCTTGAAGCCGTACTGATTCTCGTTTCAGTTGGTGCGCTCATCGGAACATGGATTGCCGGAGGCGTTGTGCCGACTTTGATTTATTACGGACTGGAATTTATTCACCCAAGTATCTTTTTACTGGCAACGTTAATTATTTGTTCCATTATGTCTGTGGCAACAGGAACGTCATGGGGAACAGTCGGAACTGCCGGCATTGCCATGATCGCAATTGGAGAGGGTTTAGGCATTCCGCTTCCTCTTGTAGCGGGAGCTATTCTTTCAGGTGCTTATTTCGGGGACAAGCTGTCTCCGCTGTCTGACAGTACAGTTCTAGCTTCTTCACTATCAAAAGTCGATGTATTGGCTCACGTGAGAGCAATGCTTTATTTATCAATACCTGCTTATGTCATTACAGCTATACTCTTTACAGTTGTTGGATTTATGTACGGCGGGAAAAATATCGATCTTGATAAAGTTGAATTCTTAAAATCATCTTTGCAAAACACGTTTGACATTCATATTTGGATGCTGATCCCGGCAGTTGTCGTCATAGTCTTATTGGCGATGAAAAAGCCATCTATGCCGGTTATCGTAATTGGCGCTTTACTCGGTGCAATCTGGGCTGTCGTTTTCCAAGGAATGGATATTGCCCATGCGATTGCAACTGCGTACAACGGCTTCTCTATTAAAACTGATGTTGAATTTTTGAACGGCTTGTTAAACCGCGGTGGAATTGTCGGTATGCTTGATTCTCTTGTCGTCATTATCTTTGGCCTTGGTTTTGGCGGTCTGCTTGAGAAACTCGGCGTGTTAAAAGTCATTGTTTCAACGTTTGAAAAGAAATTAACTTCAGCCGGCAATGTCACATTATCTACGCTGATCGTAGCGTTTTTAGCAAACATCTTCGGCTGTGCGATGTATGTATCCCTTATTTTGACTCCGAAAATTATGGAAGACAGCTATGATCGCTTACATCTGGACAGAAGAGTGTTATCACGTAACTCAGAGGTCGGGGGAACATTGACTTCGGGGATGGTTCCTTGGTCTGATAATGGGATTTACATGGCTGGTATTTTAGGTGTTTCTACCTTCTCTTATCTGCCGTTTATGTGGCTCAGTTTTGTAGCAATAGGTCTTGCAATTATCTATGGTTATACAGGAAAATTTATATGGTATACGAAAAACAATACAGTTAAAGCCGAAAAACTAGGCTAATAGGGGAGGATCACTGAATGATAGCGAAACACATGATTCGGACACTGATGATCGAAACGCCTTCGGTTCCCGGAAATCTTGGAAGGGTGGCTACGGCAATCGGCCTTCTGGGCGGAGATATTGGTGAAGTGGAGACGGTAAAAGTCGGACCCAATTACACAATGCGGAATATTACCGTTCAAGTGGAGAATGAAGAACAGCTTCAGGAAGTGATCGCGGCTGTACAGGCACTCGGAGAAGGGATCAGGCTTCACACCGTATCTGATGAAGTCCTGTCCGCACATGAAGGCGGAAAAATTCAAATGAAAAGCAAAATGCCGATCCGTTCACTGGCAGAGCTGGGACGTGTCTATACACCAGGTGTTGCAGACGTGTGCCGACTGATCGAAAAAGAACCTGAAAAAGCTTCTATTTATACAACGATCAGCAATTCTGTTGCAATTGTAACAGATGGAACCGCAATTTTAGGCCTTGGAAATATCGGCTCTGTGGCTGGCATGCCTGTCATGGAAGGAAAGGCTGCTTTGTTTGATCAGCTGGCGGGTATTAGCGGCATTCCGATACTGCTTGATACGAGTGATCCTGAAGTAATCATCAAAACAGTAAAACATATTTCTCCGGGCTTTAGCGGCATCCTTCTTGAGGATATCGGTTCGCCGCATTGTTTTGAAATCGAGGATCGCCTAAAAGAGGAGCTGAACATTCCTGTTATGCACGATGACCAGCATGGTACAGCTGTAGTGACGCTGGCAGCTGCCATTTCGGCATGCAGGAGTGCGGGGGTTGACCTGAAGGAAGCGAAAGTGGGGCAAATCGGCCTTGGCGCAGCAGGCGTGGCCATCTGCCGGATGTTCATGGCTTATGGTGTGAATGCTGTGTACGGAACAGACAAATCAGAGTCAGCAATGAACCGTCTCGAACAATACGGCGGACAGGCAGTTTCCAGTATTGAGGAGCTCATGGAAACATGTGATATTGTCATTGCTACAACGGGCGTTCCGGGTTTAATAAAACCGGCATTTGTACGTTCTGGCCAAGTGATTTTGGCTTTATCGAATCCGAAGCCGGAAATTGAGCCGGAGGCCGCACTGCAGGCTGGCGCCGCATATGCAGCTGACGGGCGTTCTGTTAATAATGTACTCGGTTTTCCGGGGATTTTTAGAGGAGCGCTTAACGCAAAAAGCACGGAGATTAATCATGATATGCTTGTCGCAGCAGCAGAGGCCATCGCAGCTTGCACTAAACAAGGTGATGTGGTCCCTCAGCCGCTTGATTCAAAAGTCCATCATGCGGTAGCAGCAGCTGTCGAGCATGCAGCTCTTACAGCAGTGAAATAAATGTAGCTAAACAGCACCTGTCATAGCAGGTGCTGTTTTTTTCTTATCAGTGTTCAATTTTGTTATCATTACTATGAAAATAAAAAAGGGAGTGATCACATGGCAAAAAGCCAAGCGAAAAAGAAGCGGGAGCATCGATTGAGAAACGGCGGACGTGACGTCTTATTATCAAGAGGCAGCACACCATCTTTTAGCGCACATGAAAGAATGACCAAAAGCAAAAAAGAGATTTTGAATAAACGGAAGCATAAGAATCCTTATGATCATACAGCAGTTGATGATAAGGATTTTTTTGTGCCCCAAAAAGCCGCCTAGCATTCGTCTCTATCGTTTCTTTTTGAAAAAGGGCATGTTTTTCTGTTTCTTTCATACAATCTATTAAATCAAATCACTAGAGCGGGCGGGAGGAAACGGTATGCGAAAAATCTCTTATAAGGACATGTTTCTCAGGCATGTCAAAGATCATCTCTCTCTTTATATATTTGTGTCAGTGCTATTTTTCATGGGTGTCATCTTTGGGGCGATTATTGTCAACAGTATGACCATCAGCCAGAAAGAAGATTTATACTACTACTTAAGTCAATTTTTTGGACAGCTTTCGGATGGAAAACAGGCAAGTTCAGCTGATATGTTTGGGCAAAGTATCTTTCATAATGCAAAGTATTTAGGCCTGATGTGGATACTGGGAATTTCCGTCATTGGGATGCCGATTATTTTTATTATGATCTTTCTGAAAGGGATCGTCGTCGGCTTTACTGTCGGGTTCCTAGTCAATCAGATGGGAGTAAGCGGGTTTTTCCTATCATTTGTCTCCGTTTTGCCGCAAAATGTGCTGCTGATTCCGGCTTATCTCATTATGGGCACATGTGCAATTGCGTTTTCTTTAAAGTTAATCAGACAGCTGTTCGTGAAACGAAGCCTGCATGACGCGCCAATTCAATGGTTCGGGCGGTATGCCTTTGTGCTGCTGGTCATTCTGTTTTTAGCGCTGATCTCATCTCTCTTTGAAGCATACTTATCTCCTGTTTTAATGGAAAAGCTTACATCTAGACTTTTTTAAAATTATTATTAAAAGAAAACCGTTTTATTTATCAGTTTATAATAATTATAGTTGGAACTCTGCGCGTATTTTGTTATAATGAGTCATGGAATGCGGCGTAGGAGGGAAAGACATGGAAAACCGTATTGATCGAATTAAGAAACAACTGCACTCATCCAGCTATAAACTTACGCCACAGCGTGAAGCGACAGTAAGAGTGCTGCTTGAAAACGAAGAAGACCATTTAAGCGCAGAAGATGTATACCTCCTCGTAAAAGAGAAATCTCCTGAGATCGGTCTCGCTACAGTATACCGTACGCTTGAATTATTAACTGAATTAAAAGTCGTAGATAAAATTAACTTTGGAGACGGTGTGTCCCGTTACGACCTTCGGAAAGAGGGCGCAGCTCACTTTCATCACCACTTGGTGTGCATGGAGTGCGGAGCCGTTGATGAAATTGAAGAAGATTTGCTTGAAGACGTGGAAGAAATCATTGAACGTGATTGGAAATTTAAGATTAAAGATCATAGATTGACGTTTCACGGCATTTGCCACCGCTGTAACGGAAAAGAAACTGAATAGACGGTGCCGAGCGCGAACCTTTTCTCATGGGGAAAGGGTTTTTTGCTGTTTCTATGTATAAAACCTTTCTGATTTGGCATATGGTTTATATAACTGGAACCATAGGAAAGGATCGATTAGGACATGGGAAGATTCCTGAAAACAGCTGTCGATGCATTGAAAGTTTTCATCCTGTTTACCGGTTTTACCGCTTTGTTCTATTATGCTATGATATGGGTGAATCAAGAGTATGAAAACTATCATCGGTATGATAAACCGGAAGGCTCCGCTGTAAAAGTTGTTGAAATGGATCAGGATGAAAAAGGCGGATGGTTCGACCGGTTGATCTTTTTTTACCAAAACGGGGAGTAGATCAAGAGTGAAAGATCAAATAAAGGATTTCATCCACTACGTCATGGTAGAGAGAGGGCTCTCTCAAAATACGATCGTATCCTATGAACGTGACTTGAAAAGCTATTCTCTCTACTTAACAGAAACCCTTCATGTTACGGATTGGAATCACGTTAACCGCATACATATTATCCAATACTTAAAGCATTTGAAGGACTCGGGGAAATCCGGCAAGACATCGGCGCGGCATTTGGCATCCATTCGCTCTTTTCATCAATTTCTGCTCAGGGAAAAAGCAACGGATAAGGACCCTTCCGTTCATATCGAAACACAAAAGACGGAACGGGCGCTTCCAAAGGTGCTTGCACTCAATGAAGTCGAGCGATTATTGGACACGCCTAAGCTGACGAGCCCATTCGGCTATCGGGATAAAGCAATGCTGGAGCTGCTTTATGCGACAGGCATACGAGTCAGTGAAATGATTGAGTTGAAAACGGCAGATGTTCATTTATCTATGGGGTTTATCCGATGCTTCGGCAAAGGAAGAAAAGAACGGATTGTGCCAATTGGTGAAGCCGCCGCTTCCGCCATTGAGGAATATATGACAAAAGCCAGGGGAAAACTGTTAAAGAACAATGTATCTGACGCCCTCTTTTTAAATCATCACGGCAAACAGATCAGCCGCCAGGGATTTTGGAAGAACCTGAAAAAAATCGCGTTGGAAGCCGGCATTAAGAAAGAGCTGACTCCGCATACGCTCAGGCATTCCTTTGCGACGCATCTGCTTGAGAACGGGGCAGATTTAAGAGCGGTGCAGGAAATGCTCGGTCATGCGGATATATCCACGACGCAAATTTATACGCATGTGACGAAAACAAGGCTGAAGGATGTGTACAAGCAGTTTCATCCGCGAGCATAGCCGCAGGTGGCTGCGGCTTTTTTGTTTAGATCGACAGAAAATATTGAAGTTTCTCATTATTTTCAAATACATTGTCAACGGGAATGAAAACGGTTTATACTTGAGTTGTCAGACCTCTTAGCGATACAATAGACGTATAGAAAAAAAGGAGGCTTTCAAGATGCCTGCATACAAATATAATCGTGTGTTTTTAATTGTGATGGACTCAGTCGGAATCGGCGAAGCGCCGGATGCTGCTGACTTTAATGACGAAGGCGCTAATACGCTCGGTCATATTGCCGAGCATATGAACGGATTACATATGCCGAATATGGCAAAGCTCGGCCTTGGTCTTATCGAAGATATCAAAGGTGTAGAAAAAACAGAACATCCGCTTGCGTATTATGGAAAAATGCAAGAAGCGTCAAACGGCAAAGATACGATGACCGGCCATTGGGAGATTATGGGTTTATACATCGATAAACCGTTTAAAGTGTTCCCGGAAGGCTTTCCTGATGAATTGCTTCAAGAGCTGGAAAAGAGATCTGGCCGCAAAATTATTGGAAACAAGCCGGCTTCCGGCACAGCGATTTTGGATGAGCTTGGCCAGGAGCACATGGAGACAGGGGCTTTAATTGTTTACACGTCTGCTGACTCTGTTCTTCAAATTGCCGCTCACGAAGAGGTTGTGCCGCTTGAGGAGCTGTATCGCATTTGCGAAACGGCGAGAGAGCTGACGCTTGATCCGAAATATATGGTTGGCCGCATTATTGCACGGCCGTTCGTCGGAGAGCCGGGTCAATTCAAACGGACGCCAAACCGCCATGATTATGCGCTGAAGCCGTTTGACCGTACTGTCATGAATGAATTGAAAGACAGCGGCTTAGATGTGATTTCAATCGGTAAAATCTCTGATATTTACGACGGAGAAGGCATTACTTCTTCACGCAGAACGGTTTCTAATATGGACGGAATGGACAAGGTGATCGATACGCTGGGAGAAGACTTTACGGGTCTGAGCTTTGCGAACCTTGTTGATTTTGACGCGTTATTCGGACACCGCCGTGACCCTGAAGGCTACGGACGCGCGCTTGAAGAATTTGATGCGCGGCTTCCGGAAGTGTTTGAAAAAATGAGAGAAGACGATCTGTTAATTATTACAGCCGACCACGGCAATGATCCGATTCATCATGGGACTGACCATACACGCGAGTATGTGCCGATTCTCGCCTACAGCAAAAAACATAAGAAAGCGCAAATGCTGCCGCTTGCTGATACATTTGCTGATATCGGCGCAACGATCGCTGATAATTTCCAAACGAATAAACCGAAATACGGGAAAAGCTTTTTATCTTTATTACAATAGGGGGACTGTTTCTTGAAGGACAGAATTGAACGAGCAGCCGCTTTTATTAAACAAAACCTGCCGGAATCTCCGAAGATCGGCCTTATTTTAGGCTCAGGTCTTGGCATTTTGGCGGACGAAATCGAAAATCCGGTCAAGCTGAAATATGAAGACATACCTGAATTCCCGGTATCTACTGTTGAAGGGCATGCCGGACAGCTTGTGCTTGGCACTCTTGAAGGAGTTTCCGTCATTGCAATGCAGGGCCGCTTTCATTTTTATGAAGGCTATTCAATGGAGAAAGTCACATTCCCTGTACGCGTGATGAAAGCGCTCGGTGTGGAAGCGTTGATCGTGACAAATGCCGCAGGCGGTGTCAACACTGAATTCCGTGCGGGAGACTTAATGATTATTACCGATCATATCAACTTTATGGGAACAAACCCGTTAATCGGGCCAAACGAAGCTGATTTCGGCGCCAGATTTCCAGATATGTCTTCAGCCTATGACAAAGATCTATCCAGCCTGGCTGAAAAGATTGCGAAAGACCTTAATATCCCAATTCAAAAAGGCGTGTACACTGCTGTGACAGGACCTTCTTACGAAACACCGGCAGAAGTCCGTTTCTTAAGAACGATGGGCTCTGATGCTGTCGGCATGTCTACTGTTCCGGAAGTCATTGTGGCGAATCATGCGGGAATGCGGGTTCTTGGCATTTCCTGCATCTCTAACGCGGCAGCCGGAATTCTGGATCAGCCTTTAAGTCACGATGAAGTTATGGAAGTGACCGAAAAAGTAAAAGCTGGATTCTTGAAGCTTGTTAAAGCGATCGTCGCTCAGTACGAATAAATATGAATCAATGCAGGATCAAAAGACAGCTGTGTCTGATATCACACAGCTGTCTTTTTTTATGCCTAAAATTCGAAACATTTTCCATCAGTGGCGTATAAAACCATCCCGCTTGGAAAAAATAAAAAGGATTATGAAATGGAGGGCTTTTGAGATGAAACGTCTTTTATCCACTTTGTTGATTGGTATAATGCTGCTTACATTTGCACCGTCTGCATTTGCAAAACAAGACGGAAAACGTACATCGGAGCTTGCTCATGAAGCGAAGTCTGCGGTGCTGATAGAACGTGACACGGGAAAAGTGCTTTACAACAAGAACAGCAATGAGAGACTGGCGCCTGCAAGCATGACGAAAATTATGACGATGCTTTTGATTATGGAAGCTTTAGATAAAGGCAAAATCAAAATGAGTGATAAGGTCCGTACAAGCGAGCATGCGGCGTCAATGGGCGGCTCACAGATATTCCTTGAGCCCGGCGAAGAAATGACTGTCAAAGAAATGCTGAAAGGCATCGCAATCGCTTCGGGAAATGACGCTTCCGTCGCCATGGCTGAATTTATTTCCGGCTCTGAAGAAGAATTTGTGAAGAAAATGAACAAAAAAGCAAAAGAGCTGGGATTGAAAAATACATCCTTTAAAAACCCAACAGGACTGACCGAGGAAGGACACTACAGCTCTGCTTATGATATGGCAATCATGGCTAAGGAGTTATTGAAATACGAATCAATTACGAAGTTTACCGGCACGTACGAAGATTATCTGCGTGAAAATACAGATAAAAAGTTTTGGCTTGTGAATACAAATCGCCTTATCAAATTTTATCCTGGTGTAGACGGCGTAAAAACAGGCTATACAGGCGAAGCGAAATATTGTCTGACTGCTTCGGCTAAAAAAGGAAACATGCGGGCCATAGCGGTTGTATTCGGAGCGAGCACGCCTAAAGAAAGAAACGCGCAAGTGACAAAAATGCTTGACTTCGCCTTTAGCCAGTATGAAACGCATCCTTTATATAAACGAAATGAAACAGTAGCAAAAGTAAAGGTCAAAAAAGGGAAACAAAAATTGATCGAACTCACTACATCTGAGCCGATTTCAATATTGACGAAAAAAGGCGAGGATATGAACGATGTGAAAAAAGAAATCAAGATGAAGGACAATATTAGTGCTCCGATTCAAAAAGGCCAAGAGCTTGGCACTCTTGTTCTGAAAAAGGATGGAGAAGTACTCGCTGAAAGTCCTGTTGCTGCAAAAGAAGATATGAAGAAAGCCGGGTTTATCACATTCTTGAAGCGGACGATGGGAGACTGGACAAAATTTAAGTAATTATGCCGAATGACCACTAGTTTTGTCACGGTGAAGGAATTCATTCCGTCGAAATCGAAACACTCATTATCCGATCATATCAAGGAGGAATGAGCATGAGCCTTGGAATTGACATGAATGTCAAAGAATCTGTGCTTTGTATTCGATTAACAGGCGAACTCGATCACCATACGGCTGAAACCCTGAAGCAAAAAGTGACTCAATCATTGGAGAAGGATGATATTCGCCATATCGTGCTGAACTTGGAGGACCTTTCCTTTATGGACAGCTCGGGGCTTGGCGTTATTTTAGGAAGATACAAGCAAATTAAGCAAATTGGCGGGGAAATGGTCGTTTGCGCTATCTCTCCTGCGGTGAAGCGATTGTTTGATATGTCGGGTCTGTTTAAAATTATCCGATTTGAACAATCTGAACAGCAGGCGCTCCTGACACTGGGGGTGGCATCATGAAAAATGAAATGCACATTGAGTTTTCTGCCCTCAGTCAGAATGAATCGTTCGCCCGTGTGACAGTTGCTTCATTTATAGCTCAGCTGGACCCGACAATGGATGAACTGACTGAAATCAAAACAGTCGTGTCAGAGGCTGTCACGAATGCGATTATCCATGGATATGAAGAGAACTGTGAAGGGAAAGTTTACATTTCAGTGACGCTGGAAGATCATGTCGTATATATGACTATTCGTGATGAAGGCTTAGGCATTACAGATCTTGAAGAAGCCCGTCAGCCTCTATTTACGACTAAGCCTGAGCTTGAGCGCTCTGGAATGGGCTTTACCATTATGGAAAATTTCATGGATGATGTCAGTATCGATTCATCGCCTGAAATGGGAACAACGATTCGCTTAACAAAGCACTTATCAAAAAGCAAAGCGCTTTGTAATTAAGGAGATTTGTTATGGATGTGGAGGTTAAGAAAAACGGCAAAAACGCTCAGCTGAAGGATCATGTAGTAAAGGAATTAATCAAACAAAGCCAAAATGGCGACCAGCAGGCAAGAGACCTCCTCATAGAAAAAAACATGCGTCTTGTTTGGTCTGTCGTACAGCGGTTTTTAAACAGAGGATATGAGCCTGACGATCTCTTCCAGATCGGCTGCATCGGGCTGTTAAAATCTGTTGACAAATTTGATTTAACCTATGATGTGCGTTTTTCAACGTATGCAGTGCCGATGATTATCGGAGAAATCCAGCGGTTTATCCGTGATGACGGAACCGTAAAAGTATCAAGGTCATTAAAAGAGCTCGGAAACAAAATCCGGCGGGCGAAGGATGAGCTTTCGAAAACACTGGGCAGAGTGCCGACGGTGCAGGAGATCGCTGACCATTTGGAGATTGAAGCTGAGGATGTTGTACTGGCCCAAGAGGCGGTAAGGGCTCCATCTTCGATTCACGAAACCGTTTATGAAAATGACGGAGATCCGATTACCCTGCTTGATCAAATCGCTGACAACTCAGAAGAAAAATGGTTTGACAAAATTGCGCTGAAAGAAGCAATCAGCGATTTGGAGGAAAGGGAAAAACTAATCGTCTATCTCAGATATTATAAAGACCAGACACAGTCCGAGGTGGCTGAGCGGCTCGGGATCTCTCAGGTTCAGGTTTCCAGGCTTGAAAAGAAAATATTAAAACAGATCAAGGTTCAAATGGATCATACGGATGGCTAGTCTGCAGTGCAGGCTAGCTTTTTTGTGTGCAAAAGCGTGGTAATTTATGGTCTTTTCGAGCGGATGAATGAGAACAAAATCGAACCACATACTACATATATAACCACCGAAAGATGGTGATCAATGATGGAACGACGAATATTTATCCGGCTTCGCCACCGGGTGCTGGCACATCCAGGGGATATTATTACCGTTGGAGATGCCGCACAAATAGAAGGGCAGCTTCAGCTGAAAAAGAAACTTTCGGCTATGCCGCTTTATCAGGTGAGCGAAAAAGATAAAAATATCGTAATTCTGGATATCATACAAGTCCTCAGAGCCATTCATTTACAAGATCCGACACTTGATGTTCAAACCGTAGGCGGAGCAGAAACCATTGTTGAAATTCAGTATCGAAAGCGAAATTTATCAACGGTTCTATTTATCGGTGTCTGGCTGCTTCTGTTTATTGGATCGTGTCTTGCCATCATGAACTTTCATGAGGATGTAAGCATGAGAGATGTTCATATCGCACTATATGAAATCATAACCGGAGAGAGGAATGACTATCCATATTTGCTTCAAATCCCATACAGCATCGGTTTGGGATTGGGGATGATTGTGTTTTTTAACCACATATTTAAAAAGCGCCTAAATGAAGAGCCCAGCCCGCTGGAGGTTGAGATGTTTAACTATCAGCTTGATCTCGATCAATATGTGGCCATGCATGAGAATCAAGAAACCATAAAGGATCTGCATGATCGTTAGTGTATTGTTCATTATTTTTGTCGGGCTCGGCGGAGGCATAACGGTGGGGGCGGGTTTCGTTGCTTTTTTAACTGTAATGGGAATCATTCCGAGGCTGATGCAGCTCACCAAAACAATGAGATTTGTTCAGGCTTATGAAGCGGCTGTTATTCTTGGCGCGGTTTGCGGGGGATGGGAGACGCTTCATATGAATCATCTTTATCTAACAAAATGGATAGCTGTGCCGGTCGGGCTTCTGGCAGGTTTGTTCGTCGGGATGCTAGCGGCTGCTCTTACAGAGGTTTTAAATGTCCTGCCGATTTTGGCGAAACGAATCGGGCTCAGAAGTAAAATCATTATTTTATTAATGGCCATCGTGATTGGGAAAATCGCGGGATCTTTATTTCACTGGCTGTACTTTATTGACCATTCATAAGGAGGTTTCAAGATGACAAACATAAAAGAAAATTACAAATCAAAAGTGAAAACATATCAGCCTAAGCCGCCTTACGTCTGGAACTGTGTAAAAGCCTTTTTAGTGGGCGGGCTGATTTGTGCAATTGGGCAAGGTCTGCAAAATTTTTATATCCATTTTTTTGATTTCAATGAAAAAACTGCGGGGAATCCAACAGCTGCAACGCTGATACTAATTTCTGCCCTGCTTACAGGGTTCGGCATCTATGACAGAATCGGACAATTCGCAGGAGCAGGTTCAGCCGTACCTGTCACAGGTTTTGCCAACAGTATGGCAAGCGCGGCTCTTGAATATAAAAGCGAAGGATTAGTGCTTGGAGTAGCGACAAATATGTTTAAACTGGCAGGAAATGTTATTGTTTTCGGAGTTGTAGCTGCATACATCGTTGGAATGATTCGGTTTGCTTTTGAGAAACTGATGTCATAGGAGGAGAAGAAAATGAAATTAACAGGAAAGCAAACCTGGGTATTTGAACATCCCATATTTGTCAACTCAGCGGGAACGGCAGCAGGACCAAAGGAAAAAGACGGACCGCTCGGCTCTTTATTTGATAAAACCTATGACGAAATGCATTGTAATCAAAAAAGCTGGGAAATGGCGGAACGGCAGCTGATGGAAGACGCTGTTAATGTTGCGCTTCAAAAAAACAATCTGACAAAAGATGATATTGACCTATTGCTGGCAGGCGACTTGCTGAACCAAAACGTGACGGCTAACTATGTGGCAAGACACTTGAAAATTCCATTTCTTTGTATGTTTGGCGCCTGTTCAACATCAATGGAAACAGTGGCTGTCGCATCAGCCTTAGTTGATGGCGGGTTTGCCAAAAGGGCACTCGCTGCCACTAGCAGTCACAATGCAACTGCGGAAAGACAGTTTCGCTATCCGACAGAATACGGAGGGCAAAAACCGGACACTGCTACCTCCACTGTAACCGGAAGCGGTGCAGTTGTCATCAGTCAGACACCGGGTGATATCCAAATCACAAGTGCGACTGTCGGAAAGGTTTCTGATTTAGGAATTACAGATCCTTTTGATATGGGATCGGCTATGGCTCCGGCTGCAGCTGATACGATTAAGCAGCACTTTAAAGATCTCAACCGGACAGCGGATGACTATGATCTAATCCTGACAGGTGACCTGTCAGGCGTCGGTTCTCCAATCGTAAAAGACATTTTAAAAGAAGATGGATATCCAGTCGGCACAAAGCATGATGATTGCGGGCTTCTGATTTACACTCCGGATCAGCAGGTCTTTGCCGGGGGGAGCGGCTGTGCTTGTTCAGCGGTTGTCACCTACTCTCATATTTTTAAGCAGCTGAGAGAAGGAAAATTAAACCGTGTATTTGTCGTGGCGACCGGGGCGCTATTAAGCCCGACGATGATCCAGCAAAAAGAAACCATCCCGACTATCGCCCACGGGGTTGTATTTGAGCGTGCAGGAGGTGCATCTTAACATGGACTACCTTTTGGCTTTTGTCTGCGGCGGGGCCATTTGTATCGTCGGCCAGCTGCTCTTGGATATTTTTAAATTGACGCCAGCTCATGTCATGACATCATTTGTTGTAATCGGCGCAATATTAGATGGTTTCGGCATTTACGATAAATTTATTGAATTTGCCGGAGGAGGCGCCACCGTTCCGATCGTCAGCTTCGGTCACAGTCTTCTGCACGGTGCCATGCATCAGGCGCATATACACGGATTTATCGGAATCGGCATGGGGATTTTTGAGCTGACCTCGGCCGGTATCTCAGCCGCTATTCTCTTCGCCTTTATCGTAGCTGTTATTTTCAAACCGAAAGGATAATGCCGACATGACGACAAAACGCAAGGTCATACTGGTAACAGACGGGGATGTTTATGCCGCTAAAACAATTGAATACGCCGCAAGCAAAGTGGGAGGTCGATGTATTTCACAATCAAAAGGGAATCCTTCCACCCGCAGCGGCGCCGAGCTTGTCAAGCTGATCGCCTCAGCACCGTATGATCCTGTATTTGTCATGTTTGACGACTCCGGCCTTCAAGGAGAGGGTCCGGGAGAAGCCGCTCTAACCTATGTCGCAACCCATCCGTCTATTGAAGTGCTCGGTGTGATTGCGGTCGCGTCAAAAACACATCAGGCTGAATGGACCAGGGTCGATGTAAGCATTGACCGCAATGGAGAAATAACTGAATACGGCGTCGATAAAGTCGGGGAAAGAGAATTTGATGACCACAGAATGAGTGGAGATACAGTCTATTGCCTTGATAAACTTGATCTCCCGCTTATTGTCGGTATCGGGGATATCGGCAAAATGGGCAGAAAAGACGATATCTCAAAAGGGTCGCCAATCACCATGAAAGCGGTCGAGTTTATTTTAGAAAGGAGCGGGTATCATGCCGGACCACAAGGAAGAGAAAATTCGGGTTTATCGGAATCCAGCTAAAAATGAAGAGTATTTCAAAAACCGTGTCGGGATGGGGACGAGCTATGATGTAGGTGTTCGCAAGCTCACGATTTTAGATAAAGAGATCCAGCTTTACTATCTAAATGGATTATGCGATACAGCCTATATTATTCATTTAATGAGAGAGCTTGTTGCCATTAACAATCGGAAAGAAGACCCTGATGAGCTGGTCGACATCGTCGAAAACAGGCTGCTTAACGCCCAGGTCGAAAAAGTAAAAACCTTGGATGAAACCACCGACCAAGTGCTGTCCGGGCTCGTCGCGGTCATTGTTGAAGGTGCAGGCTTCGCATTTATAATTGACGTCAGAAGCTATCCGGGCAGAAACCCGGAAGAACCTGATACGGAAAAGGTAGTCAGGGGAGCCAGAGACGGATTTGTTGAAAATATCGTCGTCAATACGGCCCTTCTCAGAAGGCGGATCAGAGACGAACGCCTTCGAGTCAAGATGACTAAAGTTGGTGAGCGGTCAAAGACGGATTTAAGCATTTGTTATATAGAAGATATAGCTGATCCGGATCTGGTTGAGATCGTAGAAAAAGAAATTGCATCCATTGATGTCGATGGATTAACAATGGCAGACAAAACTGTCGAGGAATTCATTGTGAATCAAAGCTATAATCCTTTTCCGCTCGTGCGCTATACAGAAAGACCGGATGTGGCCGCAAATCATGTTCTAGAAGGCCATGTTATCATTATAGTGGACACATCGCCGAGTGTAATCATTACCCCGACGACTTTATTTCACCATGTACAGCATGCTGAAGAATATAGGCAGGCGCCTTCAGTCGGGACCTTTTTAAGATGGGTAAGATTTTTCGGTATTCTTGCTTCTACTTTATTTCTTCCGATCTGGTTTCTCTTTGTGCTTCAGCCTGATCTGCTCCCGGACAACATGAAATTTATTGGTTTAAATAAAGATACGCATATCCCGATCATCCTGCAGATATTTTTAGCTGACTTAGGAATCGAGTTTCTCAGAATGGCTGCCATTCACACCCCGACGGCTTTATCGACAGCAATGGGTTTAATTGCCGCTGTTCTGATCGGGCAGATTGCGATTGAAGTCGGCCTTTTTTCTCCTGAGGTGATTCTGTACGTCTCACTTGCGGCGATTGGAACCTTTACGACGCCTAGTTATGAATTAAGCTTGGCAAACAAAATGAGCCGTCTTGTCCTCATGATACTCGTTGCCTTATTTCATATAAAAGGGCTCGTCATCGGGTTTACAGTGCTAATTATTGCCATGGCAAGCATCAAATCCCTTCAGACACCGTACTTATGGCCATTGATTCCTTTTAACGGAAAGGCGCTGTGGCAGGTTCTTGTCCGCACAGCGAAACCTGGCGCAAAAGTAAGACCCAGTATCGTTCACCCCAAAAATCGCTTAAGGCAGCCTACCAATTCATAATCGCATTGAAACTGACTGAAGAGTATGATAATGTATGTCTTAATTATGAAGGGACAGTCCATAAAACTGTCCTTTCATCCATAAGCGGAGAAAGAGGGAATGACATTGTTCTTACACGGCACAAGCAGACAAAATCAACATGGTCATTTAGAAATCGGAGGTGTGGATGCTCTCTATTTAGCGGAGAAATATGGTACACCTCTTTACGTATATGATGTGGCTTTAATACGTGAGCGTGCTAAAAGCTTTAAGCAGGCGTTTATTTCTGCAGGGCTAAAAGCACAGGTGGCATATGCGAGCAAAGCATTCTCATCAGTCGCAATGATTCAGCTCGCTGAGGAAGAGGGACTTTCTTTAGATGTCGTATCCGGAGGAGAGCTATATACGGCTGTTGCGGCAGGCTTTCCGGCGGAACGCATTCACTTTCATGGGAACAATAAGAGCAGGGAAGAACTGCGCATGGCGCTTGAGCACCGCATCGGCTGCATTGTGGTGGATAATTTCTATGAAATTGCGCTTCTTGAAGACCTATGTAAAGAAACGGGTCACTCCATCGATGTTCTTCTTCGGATCACGCCCGGAGTAGAAGCGCATACGCATGACTACATTACAACGGGCCAGGAAGATTCAAAGTTTGGTTTCGATCTTCATAACGGACAAACTGAACGGGCCATTGAACAAGTATTACAATCGAAACACATTCAGCTGCTGGGTGTCCATTGCCATATCGGCTCGCAAATTTTTGATACGGCCGGTTTTGTGTTAGCGGCGGAAAAAATCTTCAAAAAACTAGACGAGTGGAGAGATTCATATTCATTTGTATCCAAGGTGTTGAATCTTGGAGGAGGTTTCGGCATTCGTTATACGGAAGATGATGAACCGCTTCATGCCACTGAATACGTTGAAAAAATTATCGAAGCTGTGAAAGAAAATGCTTCCCGTTACGGTTTTGACATCCCGGAAATTTGGATCGAACCGGGCCGTTCTCTCGTGGGAGACGCAGGCACAACTCTTTATACGGTTGGCTCTCAAAAAGAAGTGCCGGGTGTCCGCCAATATGTGGCTGTAGACGGAGGCATGAACGACAATATTCGACCTGCGCTTTACCAAGCTAAATATGAAGCTGCGGCAGCCAACAGGATCGGAGAAGCGCATGACAAAACGGTATCAATTGCCGGAAAGTGCTGTGAAAGCGGAGATATGCTGATTTGGGATATTGATCTGCCGGAAGTAAAAGAAGGCGATCTTCTTGCCGTTTTTTGTACAGGCGCTTATGGATACAGCATGGCCAACAATTATAACCGTATTCCGAGACCCGCCGTTGTATTTGTCGAAAACGGTGAGGCTCATTTAGTCGTGAAGCGAGAAACATACGAAGATATTGTAAAACTTGATCTGCCATTTAAAACGGGTGTAAAGCAATAAAAGAAAGCGCCGATTTTTCGGCGCTTTTCCTATTTGAATATAGATACAATCGCATTCCAGATAGATACGAAGAAATCAATGACTTTCTGGATGAAGTTTTTGCCTTCATCTGATTCTATGAATTTCGTAATCTTATCTTTCGCTTTATCTAGCTGGTCACTGACCTGTCCCCAGTCAATGTCAGCGTTTTTCATCTTATTGAATAGGGAGACAAGCTGATTCTTTTGGCTGTCTGTAAGTGTGACGTTTAAATCAGAAGCTGCGTCGTCAACTTGTTTTTCGATGTCAGCTTTATTATCAGGCACCCCGTTTTTAGCAAACTCTTCTTTGATTTTTGCAATCAGGGCTGCCGCATTTTCGTTACCGATTTTGTCTCCAAGCTCTGATGTCGTGACAAGCTCTTGGTTGGCGACCTGCTTAACATCCTCCGAGATCGCTTCGTCAGAAGAAACTTCATACGCCTTTATCAATCCAGTTAAAGCCGCAGTCCCGGATACTTCAAACGGTGCTGTAACATACACCTTCGCATCTTTAACACCGGCTGTCATCAGTGCATTCAGGTACATTTCATCCGTGATGCCGCTGATATTATGGGTCTCAACATTCAATCCGGAGCCTTTTTTGGCAATGGTGATTGAGGATGAAGAAATCGCTCTCGATCCGATTTGTGCGTTCGATATATATTTTCCTAAATATTCATGTTCTTCCTTATTGGTCACGGTTACCGTTGTGGCATTATCAGGGACATTCATTTCATCAAGCACTTTTTGTTTGTCGGATTCTGACAAATCAGCACCAAGTGTTACAATGACATCTCCAACTGCGGCATCCGCGAGACTGACCTTCGGAACCGTCAGCAGCAAAACGGCCGCTGCCAGCATTCCAATCCAAATTTTCTTCAAAGCAGTTTGACCTCCTTCAATTTCACAAGCAGCTGGATAGTGCTGCTTTGTGAGGACCTGAATCATGAAAAATACAGTTCCGTTAGGTTAGACGGAGATAAAGAGATTCAGGTTTCATTTTTATTTTTTAGTAAAGCCGGGAGATTCGTTTTCCCCCGAAAGGTGTGGTATAATAGCCGCGACAAGGAGAGACAGGCTATAACCTATCATACATAATCTCCTTTGAAAATTAAAATAAAGAAAGTAGGCATACAATTGAAAACAGGTTACTTTTTATTAGAAGACGGGAACAAAATTGAATTTGAACTTTATCCTGAAGCTGCACCTGGAACTGTTGCAAACTTTGAAAAGCTTGCGAACGAAGGCTTTTATGACGGGCTTACATTCCACCGAGTGATCCCTGGCTTCGTCAGCCAAGGCGGATGCCCGCACGGAACTGGTACTGGCGGCCCGGGATACACAATCAAATGTGAAACAGAAGGAAACCCGCATACACATGAGGCGGGCGCACTTTCTATGGCACATGCCGGAAAAGACACTGGCGGCAGCCAATTTTTCATCGTTCATGAGCCACAGCCTCATTTGAACGGGGTTCACACTGTATTCGGTAAAGTAACAAGCGGATTAGAATTCGCGAAAAACATGTCTAACGGCGATGTCATGAAAGAAGTTCGCGTAGAAGGCTAATCGGCAGGCAAAAGGCTTCCTCTTAAAGAGGAAGCTTTTTTTATTGGCCAAAAATGTTCAATAAAAAACCGCCGAATGCTGATGGCGGTTGGTAAACCGGGTTTTTAAGGAAGGAGATTTCTCAATCCCCAAATAAATACATTAAAAAGTTTTGGTGACGTTTTGATCAGTAAATTGATGATTAATCATTTTAGCCTTGCTTACAAAGTTATTTTCAAAGACAATTCCTGTGTTTAAACCTCCGGAGCCAAACACAGATTTGGACAAAGTTAAAGGCCTGATCATAAAAGCGCCGCCTACGTTAATTACACTGTTCCCGGAAACGTTGTTTATATTAATAGGATAATCAATCATACTATCAAGTCTCCTTTCATATCATTCTATTTTTTATATGTATTAGTGCTAGAGTTGATTAGCGTAAACTTAATGGCAAAAATATTTAGGAGATGCCTGTTCATTGGGGTTGGTATTTTGTGGTAAAATAAATCAAATAAACGTGATGTAATGAAAAGGAGATCGCGATATGGACAACAAAGGCTGTATAAAATGCGGCAGTACTGAAGCCGGACAAAAAGAAATAGCCACAACCGGTACGGGATTATCAAAGCTGTTTGACGTGCAGCATAACCGATTTCTAGTGGTTTACTGTAAGAACTGCAGATATTCAGAGTTTTATAATAAAGAGTCTTCAACTGCCGGGAATATATTGGATTTATTTTTTGGAGGCTGATCCATGTTTTCGAGCTTGAATGATTTTAAACATATTATGAAAGCAAAAAACGGGGTGCGATTATCACCTGTGAAATAGGTTGCCGCAAACATTCCAGTAACCTTCATGACGTGAATTGTTTTGTCAAGTGCCATGGGTATCATGGACTGGGAGATCAATGGAATGCAGTAAATGAACAAACTGTTCGTAACCTCATGCCTTATATACGATCTAAAGATTTAGCATATGAGAACTCTCTTTCTTCTGAGTCCATCGCTTCTGAATTATGCGATTCATTTCCTTCAATATTTGCAGGCCTGGTTATGATCGACAAGAAAAAAATAGGCATGATGTGGGAAGAAGATGAAGATTAACAGTTTGTAAAATCACTTCAATGGTCCTAATGGGATTTTTTTTTGATTCGTGATAACATAAATTGAAGACCGTTGTTTATTGGAGGAAATCAGTTGAAATCAGAAAATGTTTCGAAGAAAAAAACAATATTAGAATGGGCAAAAGCAATTGTGATTGCTGTCGTTCTTGCTTTGCTCATTCGCAACTTTATTTTTGCGCCGTATGTCGTTGATGGTGACTCTATGTATCCTACACTTCACAACCGTGAAAGGGTCTTTGTTAATATGACAGTCAAATACATCGGCGAGTTTGATAGAGGAGACATCGTCGTGTTAAACGGAGATGATGTTCACTATGTCAAACGTATTATTGGCCTTCCCGGCGATACGGTTGAGATGAAAAATGACCAGCTCTATATCAACGGGAAAAAGGTGGACGAACCTTATTTGGCGGCTAATAAAAAGAGAGCGAAACAGGACGGTTTTGACCATTTGACCGATGATTTCGGTCCGGTTAAAGTGCCTGATAACAAGTATTTTGTGATGGGTGACAACCGTCGGAATTCCATGGACAGCCGTAACGGACTTGGCCTCTTCACGAAAAAACAAATTGCGGGTACGTCAAAGTTTGTTTTCTACCCGTTTAACGAAATGCGCAAAACAAATTAGGATCAAGCAGTTTCCCATTGGGGCTGCTTTTTTTATATCTTTTTTACGGTCATCCCCTAAAAACAGAACATAAATTCGTATATCTATAGAAAAGAAATTTTTGCAGAAATGTGAAACATATTCCCGTTATGCATCGTTATATTAATAATTTACGAGAATTTACGGTTTTTTATTCATGAAAAAAAGGAATAACTCATATGAATGAATAGATTCATATTGGCTGGAGGTTTAGAAATGGGAAGAATAAAAACCAAGATTACCATTCTGTTAGTGCTTTTGCTTTTACTTGCAGGCGGTTATATGTACATAAATGATGTTGAGCTGAAGGATGTTCCGACAGCAATTGGACAAACCTTGTCCTCGGAAGAAGAGGAATACACCATCCAGGAATATAAAGTGACGAAAATTGACGGCTCAGAGTATCATGGAGTAGCAGAAAACGGAACGAAAATCATCTTCAACGGAAAAAAATTAAATCAGGATTTATCTGATATAAAAGAAGGTGACAAGATTAAGGCATACTTCAGCAAATCAAAGCGGATCGACGGATTAATCAAGGTTGCAAAAGTGAATGATTAACAAAACATCACCTTTCGGATCGAAGGGTGATGTTTTGTTTTTCTCAAATTGTAAGTTTATTTCATTGCGTACTTTAAAAAGGATCGCTATAATAGCCAATAAGGACAAATGAATAAAGATTGTATCCTTCGGGGCAGGGTGGAAATCCCGACCGGCGGTAGTAAAGCACATTTGCTTTAGAGCCCGTGACCCGTGTGCATAAGCACGCGGTGGATTCAGTTTAAGCTGAAGCCGACAGTGAAAGTCTGGATGGGAGAAGGATGATGAACCGCTATGCAAATGGTTCAAAAATGCATAGTGTTATTTCCTATTGCGTAAAATACCTAAAGCCCCGAATTTTTTATAAATTCGGGGCTTTTTTGACGGTAAATAACAAAAGAGGGGAGGAACCAAATGGAAGAGTATTATATGAAGCTGGCATTAGATCTTGCGAAGCAGGGCGAAGGACAGACCGAATCCAATCCGCTCGTCGGTGCTGTTGTCGTAAAGGACGGACAAATTGTCGGAATGGGCGCCCATTTAAAATATGGTGAAGCTCATGCAGAAGTTCATGCCATCCATATGGCTGGAGCACATGCAGAGGGTGCCGACATTTACGTTACACTCGAACCGTGCAGCCATTACGGAAAAACACCGCCATGTGCAGAATTGATTATCAACTCTGGCATCAAAAGAGTGTTCGTGGCGATGAGAGATCCTAATCCGCTTGTGGCTGGAAGAGGGATCAGCATGATGAAAGAAGCCGGCATTGAGGTAAGGGAAGGCATCCTGGCAGACCAGGCGGAGAGGCTGAATGAAAAATTTCTGCACTTTATGAGGACAGGCCTTCCGTACGTCACGCTAAAAGCGGCTGCCAGCCTTGACGGCAAGATAGCTACCAGCACGGGTGACAGCAAATGGATCACGTCAGAGGCTGCAAGACAGGATGCTCAGCAATACAGGAAAACACATCAATGCATTTTAGTCGGAGTTGGCACAGTGAAAGCCGACAATCCGAGCTTAACCTGCAGACTGCCGAATGTAACAAAACAGCCGGTTCGGGTCATACTTGATACCGTACTCTCGATTCCTGAGGACGCTAAAGTGATTTGCGATCAAATAGCGCCGACATGGATTTTTACTACGGCACGCGCAGACGAGGAAAAGAAAAAACGGCTTTCAGCTTTCGGAGTGAACATATTTACACTTGAAACCGAGCGCATTCAAATTCCCGATGTTTTGAAGATCCTAGCGGAAGAAGGCATCATGTCGGTGTATGTGGAAGGCGGTTCAGCTGTTCACGGAAGCTTTGTCAAAGAAGGCTGTTTTCAAGAAATCATCTTCTATTTTGCCCCTAAACTAATCGGAGGAACGCATGCTCCCAGCTTAATCTCCGGTGAAGGTTTTCAATCAATGAAAGATGTCCCCTTATTACAATTCACTGATATAACCCAAATCGGCCGTGATATCAAACTGACGGCAAAACCGACAAAGGAATAGGATGGTGACCATGTTTACAGGAATTATCGAAGAAACAGGCACAATCGAATCCATGAAAAAAGCAGGGCATTCAATGGCCTTAACAATTAAATGCTCAAAGATTTTAGAGGATGTTCATCTTGGCGACAGCATTGCAGTGAACGGCATTTGTCTAACTGTCACTGATTTTACAAAAAATCAATTCACAGTGGATGTTATGCCTGAAACAGTCAAAGCTACGTCTCTGAATGATTTAACAAAAGGAAGCAAAGTAAATCTGGAAAGAGCGATGGCGGCAAACGGCCGTTTCGGAGGCCATTTCGTCTCAGGCCATGTCGACGGAACTGCGGAAATCACACGAATTGAAGAGAAAAGCAACGCAGTTTACTATGATTTAAAAATGGACCCGTCATTAACAAAAACATTGGTTTTAAAGGGATCAATTACTGTGGATGGCGTGAGCTTAACCATATTCGGCCTGACAGATGATACTGTGACGATTTCTTTAATCCCGCACACCATCAGCGAAACAATTTTTTCCGAAAAAACGATCGGCTCTAAAGTGAATATCGAATGCGATATGATCGGAAAATATATGTATCGATTTTTGCATAAAGCCAATGAAAATAAGACCCAACAAACCATAACAAAAGCCTTCTTAAGCGAAAACGGCTTTTAGAGAGGAAGATTTGCATGTTTCATCCGATAGAAGAAGCACTGGACGCTTTAAAAAAAGGCGAAGTCATCATCGTTGTAGATGATGAAGACAGAGAAAATGAAGGAGACTTTGTGGCTCTTGCCGAGCATGCAACGCCGGAAGTCATTAACTTTATGGCGACACATGGGAGAGGACTGATCTGCACGCCGCTCAGTGAGGAAATCGCAGACAGGCTTGATCTTCACCCTATGGTTGAGCATAATACAGATTCTCACCACACTGCATTTACCGTAAGCATAGACCATCGTGAAACGAAAACAGGTATCAGCGCTCAAGAAAGATCTTTTACCGTTCAAGCATTGCTGGACAGCACATCCGTGCCATCTGATTTTCAGCGTCCGGGGCACATTTTTCCGCTGATTGCGAAAAAAGGAGGTGTCCTGAAAAGAGCGGGCCATACAGAAGCTGCTGTTGATCTTGCTGAAGCCTGCGGATCTCCAGGAGCCGGCGTCATTTGTGAAATTATGAATGAAGACGGAACGATGGCGAGAGTGCCTGAGCTCATTGAAATTGCGAAAAAGCATCAATTAAAAATGATCACCATTAAGGATTTGATTCAATACCGTTACAATCTGACAACACTTGTCGAGCGTGAAGTTGACATTACGCTGCCTACTGATTTTGGGACATTTAAGGTTTATGGATACACAAATGAGGTAGATGGAAAAGAGCATGTCGCATTTGTGATGGGAGAGGTGCCGTTCGGAGAAGAACCGGTATTGGTCCGGGTGCATTCAGAATGTCTCACAGGTGACGTGTTTGGCTCTCATCGCTGTGACTGCGGACCGCAGCTGCACGCCGCGCTGAACCAAATTGCCGCAGAAGGCCGTGGAGTTCTCCTTTACTTGCGCCAAGAAGGACGAGGCATCGGTTTAATCAATAAATTAAAAGCTTATAAGCTTCAGGAACAAGGTTATGACACCGTAGAAGCCAATGAGGCGCTTGGATTCTTGCCGGATCTTCGCAACTATGGCATCGGAGCACAAATTTTACGCGATCTCGGTGTCCGGAATATGAAGCTTTTGACGAATAATCCGCGAAAAATCGCAGGCCTTGAAGGCTACGGACTCAGTATTTCAGAAAGAGTGCCGCTTCAAATGGAGGCGAAAGAACACAATAAAAAATACTTGCAAACCAAAATGAACAAGCTAGGTCATTTACTTCATTTCTAATCACAAATATCACAAAAAAGGATGGGAATCATATGAATATCATACAAGGAAATTTAGTTGGTACAGGTCTTAAAATCGGAATTGTAGTAGGAAGATTTAATGATTTTATTACGAGCAAGCTGCTGAGCGGAGCAGAAGATGCGCTGCTCAGACATGGCGTAGACACAAATGATATTGATGTGGCTTGGGTTCCAGGCGCATTTGAAATACCGTTTGCTGCGAAAAAAATGGCGGAAACAAAAAAATATGATGCTATTATCACATTGGGCACTGTCATCAGAGGCGCGACGACACATTACGATTATGTCTGCAATGAAGCTGCAAAAGGCATCGCGCAAGCAGCAAATACTACTGGTGTACCTGTCATCTTTGGAATTGTAACAACTGAAAACATCGAACAGGCTATCGAGCGTGCCGGCACAAAAGCGGGCAACAAAGGTGTAGATTGTGCTGTTTCTGCCATTGAAATGGCAAATTTAAACCGCTCATTTGAATAATTTGCTGAAAACAGTTTAAAAATATGGCGAAAATGATATAATGTGAGAAAACGGATCACCTATTCGTATCCGTTAATAGCAGACTGGACATTTTGGATATAGAGGGGTTTTTATGTTAATTCGTTATAAAAAATCGTTTGAAAAGATTGCGATGGGGCTTCTTTCGTTTATGCCGAATGAAAAAGACCTTAAGCAGCTTCAGCAGACAATTAAGGACTACGAAACGGATACAGACCGCCAGCTCTTTCTTTGGAAAGAGGACGAGGATATCGTCGGAGCAATCGGAGTCGAAAAAAAGGATTCTGAGGTTGAGATCCGGCATATCAGTGTGAATCCTTCTCATCGCCATCAAGGAATCGGAAAACAGATGATGGATGCTTTAAAGCATTTATTCAAAACGCAAGTACTGGTTCCAAATGAATTAACGCAGAGCTTTTTCGAACGTTGTCAAGGTCAGCAGGATCAAGACATTTCATACAATAATTAAGCAGAGGCTGTGATCAGTCTCTGCTTTTTTTTCTGCGTTCTATTTCTTTTTCACGTTCACGGATGACGTCAGTCCGATCCCGTAAACGGTGTTTGTCGATAAGAAATATGTTGCTGAGTGCACTGGGCTGCCCCCATGTATACTTTTTTTTTCCTGCATTCGATCCTGCATGCTTCCTCCAGTTTCTCATCTTTGATTGGCAGCATAATGCTTTTATAGGCAGAGCCCGTTTCGATTTGTTCGTAAACCGATTGCATAAGTTCGAGCAAACGGCCATGATCGAGCCCTAAGTCTTCGACTGCCCGGTGTTCTGCTTGAAGAATCCGGATGCTGTTCGCCATCAGTCTTTTTGCCCCAGCTGTATTCTGTCTTCTGTGATGATATAAAGCAACTGCAAGCTGAATAAAGCCCACCCAATAGCGTTTTCGTTTCTTTGGCGGATCTTCCTTCCAAAATTCTTCTAATATTTCATGGCATTCAAAATAATCTCGTGTCGCGTGAAACTCAACGAGATAATCTATATAAGCTTTCGGATACAAGGTGTTTCCTCCTTTAATGTGCTTTTAGTGTACCATAGAAGGGATAAAAGGAAAAAAGAACGCACGGCCTCTATTGCTTCTTAGAAAGGAAAACCAGAAGCTAAGGCTTTTTCTCCCGCTTCTGCGCTCCGAGCAAACACCTCTCGTGTTTTGAATATTCTGTACCAACTTGTTCAAAACAGGAAATGAAATAGTATTGGACGAGAGCTTTTTGGTGGCTTATACTATAGGGTAGCCAGTTTTTCCGGCAATGAGAGTGATACTTGAAAATGGTGAGATGATGGAAGAATATCAAGTGAAAATTGATACGTTTGAGGGCCCATTGGACCTGCTGCTTCATTTAATCAATCGTCTTGAAATTGACATATATGATATACCTGTGGCGAAGATCACTGAACAATATTTATTATATGTACATACGATGCGTGTGCTTGAGCTCGATATTGCCAGCGAGTATTTGGTTATGGCTGCCACGCTGCTCAGCATTAAAAGCAGAATGCTGCTCCCGAAGCAAGAGGAGGAGCTTTTTGAAGATGAATTACTTGAAGAAGAAGATCCGCGGGAGGAACTGATTGAAAAGCTGATTGAGTATCGAAAATATAAAGATGCGGCGAAGGATTTAAAAGAACGGGAAGAAGAAAGACAAAAATCGTTCACGAAACCGCCGAGTGATTTGAGTGAATATGCAAAAGAAGTAAAACAGTCTAAGCAAAAGCTCTCTGTCACGGTCTATGATATGATCGGAGCTTTTCAAAAAGTGCTGAAACGCAAAAAAATTAACAGGCCGATGGAAACAACAATTACAAGACAGGACATACCAATCGAAGCCAGAATGAACGAAATCGTGCACAGCTTGAAATCTAGAGGAACGAGAATCAACTTTATGGATCTGTTTCCATATGAGCAAAAAGAACATTTAGTAGTGACCTTTCTAGCTGTTCTCGAGCTGATGAAAAATCAGCTGGTCCTCATTGAACAGGAGCACAATTTTTCAGATATTTACATTACGGGGAGTGAATCCATTCATGGGGCTTGATATCGTGAATTGGAAAGCTATTGTGGAAGCCCTTCTTTATGCGGCAGGCGATGAAGGGCTTACAAAAAAGCAGCTGTTAACAGTGCTTGAAATCGAAGAGCCTGAACTGAACACGATCATGGCGGATGTGGCGGACGAATACCGCGGAGATACACGAGGGATTGAACTTATTGAGTATGCAGATACGTACATGCTCTCTACCAAAAAAGACTTTGCGCCTTACTTGAAAAAACTGATTGAAGTGCCGTCAAAGGGCCTTTCTCAAGCATCTTTAGAAGTACTGGCCATTGTTTCATACAAACAGCCAATTACGAGAGCAGAAATTGAAGAAATCAGAGGAGTAAAATCAGAGCGGATTTTACACAGTCTTGTCGCGAAGGCGCTATTGTGTGAAGTAGGGCGTGCCGATGGTCCGGGGCGGGCCATTTTATACGGTACTACGCCGACTTTTCTTGAACAATTCGGTCTGAAAACGCTGGACGAGCTTCCGCCGCTGCCTGAAAATGCGGAAGAAGACGTTCTTCAAGAAGAAGCAGATTTATTTTTTGAAAACTTTAACCAAACCTTCGAAGATATAAAATAGAAGTTTAATGAATCGCGCTTTTTCATCATCATAAGATATAAGGAAGAAGCTATCATGAAAGAAGCAAAATGTGAGAGACAAAGACATGAGGGGAAGATACCAAACGAAATGGGACATTCGATTGTGCGAGCGCAGACTCAAAAAACAGGCGAATTCTTATCAATGGTTGTCAATACCGTGAACGATTACCTAAATCAAACGACGCTTGAGTCCTTACAGGCTGAATTGCCTATTGAAAAAGGATACTGCTGTGATGTGCTGAGCACTCTGAGAAGAATGGCAGTATTTTGTGAAGGAGGCGCAGAAGCGTGCCGCCGTCTCCTGATGCAGGAGCCTTTTCAGGAAGCCAGAGCGGAAAAAACACTTTATAATGTGTATCACCAATGCATTGAAGAGTTCTTTATGCCGAAAAAAGACACGTGGTGTGAAAATAGCCGGGCGTCTTATACAGGGGTCAGCGCAATTGAGTTTTATCATGCTGTTCCTGCGTCGCTTGAGCAATTATTATTGCCGTTGAGCGCTGCCTTTCTGAAAATGAGGGAAGAGCTGGCTCATTACGAAGCGTCCGGATCAAGCATGGCGCCAATCAGATAACGTTTACTCTCCCTTTTTCAGGGAGAGTTTTTTTATGTTTGCTTCCAGAAATATAATTGTTATTCATAACTGATGGACATGCGCATAAACTTGTACAAACCACCACAAGGACGTGAGCAAACATGCGCATTTTCAAAAAAGCAGTATTCGTGATCATGATTTCTTTTCTTATTGCAACCGTAAATGTGAATACAGCACATGCTGCTATAGATGTCAGTGCAAAAAGCGCGATCATTATTGACGGTGCGTCAGGCAGAGTGTTATATGCCAAGGATGAGCATCAAAAAAGGCGGATCGCGAGCATCACAAAAATTATGACCGCCGTCCTCGCCATCGAATCCGGCAAAATGGATCAAACGGTGACGGTTTCGGCAAATGCTGTCAGAACAGAAGGCTCCGCCATTTATTTAACAGAAGGTCAAAAAGTGAAGCTAAAAGATCTTGTGTATGGCCTGATGCTAAGATCAGGAAACGACGCCGCTGTCGCGATTGCTGAGCATGTCGGTGGGAGCCTCGATGGGTTTGTTTATATGATGAATCAAAAAGCCGAGCAGCTTGGTATGAAAAACACCTGTTTTCAAAACCCGCACGGATTGGACGACCATGAAAATCATTATTCAACAGCCTATGACATGGCCATTTTAACTAAGTATGCTATGAAGCTGAAAGACTATCAAAAGATTTCAGGCACAAAAATATACAAAGCGGAAACGATGGAAAGCGTATGGAAAAACAAAAATAAACTGCTGACCATGCTTTATCCGTACAGCACAGGAGGAAAAACAGGCTATACAAAACTTGCAAAACGGACACTGGTCTCTACGGCTTCAAAGGACGGCATTGACCTGATAGCCGTCACCATTAATGACCCTAATGATTGGGATGACCATATGAAGATGTTTAACTATGTGTTTGAGCATTATCAAACCTATTTAGTTGCAAAAAAAGGGGATATTCCAAAGCTGAAAGGCACATTTTATGAATCGAAGGCTTTTATCAAACGTGATATCACCTATTTGCTGACCGAAGAGGAAAAAGAAGATGTGAAAATTAATACCACACTGCTCAAGCCGAAAAAAGCATGGGAAAAAGATGCCTCGAAAATCCCTGACATCGTAGGGCACATGGAGATCATGTTCAACGATGCAACCATCGCAAAAGTGCCGATCTATTATGAAAATGAGCGGCATCAAAAACCGAAGAAACAATTTTTTGAAACGTTTAAATCAATCTTTCTGAATGCGGCAGGCGGAGCAAAATGGTCAATATAATTTGGGTCAGTTTAACCGTGATCGGACTCGTTTTTGCGATGTGCAACGGAACTCTGCAAGATGTAAATGAAGCCGTGTTTAAGGGTGCGAAAGAAGCGATTACGATCTCATTTGGATTGATGAGCGTGCTTGTTTTCTGGCTTGGCTTAATGAAAATCGCCGAGCAGTCAGGGCTTTTGGATATTTTCAGCCGGATGTGCAGGCCTTTTATATCTAAACTGTTTCCTGATATACCGCCGGATCACCCGGCGATGGGCTATATTTTATCTAATCTTATGGCGAATTTCTTCGGCCTCGGAAATGCAGCAACTCCGCTTGGCATTAAAGCAATGGAACAAATGAAAAAGCTGAACGGAAACCGATCGGAAGCAAGCCGGTCGATGATTACTTTTTTAGCTGTTAATACGTCCTGCATCACACTCATCCCGACAACGGTGATCGCTGTCCGAATGGCTTATTCCTCCAAAACGCCGACAGATATCGTCGGGCCAAGCATTTTGGCAACGCTTATTTCCGGAATCGGTGCCATTATCATTGATCGGTATTTTTATTACCGCCGCAAAAAGAAGGGAAGGTGAGCGGATGGAAATCATCAACTGGCTGTCTTTAGCCATGATTCCAATCATTATTGCCGGAATTCTTCTTTATGGAACGATCAAAAGGGTTCCGACATATGAATCGTTTGTCGAAGGCGGAAAAGAGGGGATAGAAATCGCCTTTTCCATTATCCCCTATTTAGTCGGAATGCTTGTCGCTATAACTGTTTTCAGATCATCAGGCGCGCTTGATTTTATAATGGATCTTTTAAAACCGGCTTTCTCCGCTATCGGCATCCCTGCTGAAGTAGTGCCGCTTGCTCTGATCCGCCCGATCTCCGGTACGGCCGCACTCGGAATGACGACCGATTTAATTGCAGTATACGGGCCCGATTCCTTTATCGGCAGGCTGGCTTCCGTCATGCAGGGATCTACAGATACAACGCTTTACGTACTGACTGTGTATTTCGGAGCAGTCGGCATTAAAAAAATGGGTGATGCATTAAAGGTGGGACTTCTTGCAGATTTAATCGGCGTAGTTGCATCTATCATCATCGTTACGTTATTATTTGGGAGCGCCTGAAAACGGCGTTTTTTTTAGATTTGGCATAGGAATTTGAAAAAGCTTGTTTGTTAAGGTTGAAAAAAGTAAGATAATACTTGAGGTGAAAGACATGGAAAGACTGCAAAAAGTGATTGCTCATGCCGGAGTTGCGTCGCGCAGAAAGGCAGAAGAGCTGATTAAAGAAGGAAAAGTAAAGGTGAATGGCAAAGTAGTAACAGAGCTAGGTGTTAAAGTCACCGGTTCTGATCAGATTGAGGTAAACGGGTTAAAGGTTGAACGCGAAGAGCCGGTTTACTTTCTCTTATATAAACCAAGAGGCGTTATTTCCGCAGCGCAAGATGATAAAGGACGCAAAGTGGTGACGGACTTTTTTAAAAATATTCCGCAGCGCATATATCCGATTGGGCGTCTGGACTATGATACGAGTGGTCTTTTGCTTTTAACCAATGATGGCGAATTCGCCAATAAGCTGATGCACCCTAAGTATGAAATAGACAAAACATACGTGGCGAAGGTGAAAGGAATCCCGCCTAAAGAGCTGCTCAGAAAGCTGGAGCGCGGAATTAGGCTGGAAGAAGGCAAAACAGCGCCTGCTAAAGCGAAGCTGCTGTCTTTGGATAAGAAAAAGCAGACAAGCATTATTCAGCTGACGATCCATGAGGGACGCAACAGACAGGTGCGCCGCATGTTTGAAGCGATCGGACATGAGGTAATCAAGCTGAAGCGTGAGGAATACGCGTTTTTAAACCTGCGAGGCCTGCACACGGGCGATGCCAGAGAGCTTACGCCTCACGAAGTAAAAAGGCTCAGAGCACTGGCGGATCACGGTAAAAACGCTTTCTAAATTTCACATAACCTTCAAAAAGTAAGAAATGTGAAATGAACGTGCAATGATATAATTGAATGGATCTGCAATAGGGGGAAGGGGGCAGTGGACAATGAAGAAAAAAAGGCGTTTATTCATTCGGACCGGCATCCTTCTCGTTTTAATCTGCGCACTCGGCTATACCATTTACAACGCTGTATTTGCCGGCAAAGAGAGTATATCCGAAGGGTCCGACGCACCGAATTTTGTCCTTGAGGATACGAATGGGAAACGTATCGAGCTCAGTGACTTAAAAGGGAAAGGTGTTTTTTTGAATTTCTGGGGTACATGGTGTGAACCGTGCAAAAAAGAATTTCCTTATATGGCAAACCAATATAAGCATTTTAAAAGCCAAGGTGTTGAAATTGTCGCTGTAAATGTTGGGGAGTCAAAGATAGCAGTACATAATTTTATGAAATCCTACGGAGTCAATTTCCCGGTTGTTCTGGATACAGATCGCCAAGTGCTTGATGCCTATGACGTATCTCCGCTTCCGACAACCTTTTTGATCAATCCGGAAGGAAAAGTTGTCAAGGTGGTGACCGGCACTATGACAGAAAGCATGATACACGATTATATGAATCTCATAAAACCCGGAGAGACTTCGGGATGAAGCAAGTCAAATGTGAATGCGGACATATAAACCCGGTTGGAACCGTTTTATGCGAATCGTGCGGAAGAGCTCTTCAGGAAACTCAACCTCCGCTCGCTGATATGAGATATGACGGAAGCGCAAGACGTTCGCAAACCTATAACAAAACGATCATCGACAAAATTTGGAATTTCTTTTCCTCGGTTAAGGTGGGAATATGGCTTATCGTCATAACCCTTGCCGCATCAGCGTTCGGCACCATTTTTCCCCAGGAAGCCTATCTGCCTCCGGGCGCACAGGCTGATACTTATTACAAGGAGCAGTACGGCACGTTCGGCCAGCTTTATTATTTGCTCGGGTTTCATCATTTATATGGTTCTTGGTGGTATTTGCTGCTCATTGCCTCGATCGGCATTTCACTCGTGATTTGCAGCCTTGATCGGGTCATTCCGTTGTACAGAGCGTTAAAAAACCAAGGCGTCAGAAGGAGCCCGGCTTTTTTAAGAAGGCAGCGCTTGTTCAGTGAAACGGTTACTGTACTGAACGGGGAATCGAAAGAAAAGATAGTTGCTCTATTAAAGAAAAAACATTATAGAATCAGAGAAAAAGAGGGAAGCATTCTTGCTGAAAAAGGACGCTTTTCCCGCTGGGGCCCGTATGTCAACCATATTGGATTGATCATCTTTCTGATTGGTGCGATGCTGAGATTTGTGCCTGGCATGTACGTCGATGAGACGCTTTGGGTCAGAGAAGGCGAAACCGCAGCAATTCCGGGTACAGACGGAAAATATTATTTGAAAAACAATCAATTCAGCGTAGAGACCTATAACAGCAAAACGGAAAAAAAGGTATTTGCAGATGCCATTGACAGAGTCGGGGACGGTAGAGTGGCAAAGAACTTTCAAACCGATGCCGTACTCTACAAGAGAGAAGGAAAAATTGTTTATGGCGAGAAGCCGAAGCTGAAAAAAGTAACAGAAGAAGACATCCGTGTCAATCAGCCGCTGCGTTTTGATTCTTTTTCCGTTTACCAAGTGGATTACAAAGAGAATCAGCTTGACCAAATGGTGTTCCAGCTGATTGATAAAAAAACAAAAAAATCCTTTGGGAGCCTGAAGATCAACCTTCTGGATCCAGATTCGGTCTATGATCTTGGCAACGGTTACAAGGTGGAAATCGCCAGCTACCTGCCAGACTTCTATTTTAATCAGGACGGAGAGCCGAGCACAAAAACAAAGATCCCTAACAATCCGGCTTTTGTCTTTAATATCATAACGCCGGACAAACCGAAAGGCGAAAAGAGCTTTGTCGCCATCCAAGAAACCATCGAAGGATCAGGCAATAATAAATACAAGCTGAAATTTGACCATGTCGAAACGAAAAACATTACTGGACTTACAGTCAGAAAGGATCTGACACTCTGGGTGCTTGCTGTCGGCGGAGCCATTTTTATGATCGGTGTCATTCAAGGTATGTACTGGCAGCATCGAAGAATTTGGCTGCACTCACAGGACGGCGCAGTTATGGTAGCGGGGCATACCAATAAAAACTGGTTTGGCCTGAAGAAGGATTTAGCATTTATATTGGCTGATTCCGGACTGACTGAACCGGCGGACCAAAAAGAATTAATCAAAACACAGAAATAGGCGAAAAGGGAGTGATGTCATGGCAGAGCTGAGCGGAAATTTTCTTTATGCGGCCTTTCTTGTGTATTTAATCGCTGTCCCGATTTTCGGCGGGGCCATACGCGGGAATAAAGATAAAAAGGGCAGGCCAAACAGATGGGCCACCATTGGAATCACCCTTTCTATTGTCGGTTTTTTCTGCCACCTTGGATATTTCATCACAAGGTGGGCTGCCAGCGGCCATGCGCCGGTCAGCAATATGTTTGAATTCACCACCGCTTTTGGTATGATGCTTGTTTTGGCGTTTATCATTCTTTATTTTCTCTATAGATTGCCTTCATTAGGCCTGTTTACGCTGTCAATTGCTTTATTGCTGATTGCCTACGCCAGCATGTTTCCGACAGATATCTCGCCTTTAATTCCTTCGCTCCAAAGCAACTGGCTGTATATTCATGTAACAACGGCCGCGCTTGGGCAAGCTATACTTGCCATCAGCTTTGTCGCTGGTGTCATCTTTCTTTTGAAGCATGTAGACCAGACAAAGCCAAGCAAAAAGACCTTCTGGCTTGAAGCGATTATGTTTATCCTGGTCACAACCGTCGCCTTTATTGCAATCACATCAGCATTTCGTCTTGCAGGCTATGAAGCGGAGTTTAACTGGGTGGACAAAAGTAAAGAAAAAAGCGTGATGGTGTACGAAATGCCCGCGCTTGTCGGTCCACATCAGGGAGAGCTTTTGACCGAAGGAAGAATGGAACCGCTTGTTGATCTTCCCGCGCTTTTCTCAGGCAGAAAAGTGAACACTGTCATTTGGTCATTTGGAGCAGGTCTTGTGTTGTATGGGGCTCTCCGTCTGATCATCAGAAAAAGAATCAGCGCTCTATTACATCCGCTGGTGAAAAACGTCAATCTTGATCTGGTGGATGAGGTTGGGTACAGGGCCGTATCAATCGGATTTCCGATCTTTACACTCGGCGCGCTGATCTTTGCAATGATTTGGGCTCAGCTGGCGTGGACCAGATTTTGGGGCTGGGACCCTAAGGAAGTATGGGCGCTGATCACATTTTTGTTCTATGCCGCTTATTTGCATTTAAGACTGTCAAGAGGCTGGCACGGTGAGAAGTCAGCATGGCTGGCCGTAATCGGTTTTGCTATTATTATGTTTAATTTAATATTCGTAAATCTTGTGCTTGCCGGACTTCATTCTTATGCATAGTCCTTTGAAAGCGACACAGTTCTCAAACTTTCTCACGATTTGATAAAATGAAAGTAACAGAAGGAAAGCAGGGGGAAAACATGGACCAAACGAACGAAACAAAAATATTAGTAGTTGATGACGAAGCCAGAATTCGCCGCCTTTTAAGAATGTATCTTGAACGTGAAAATTATGCTATAGATGAAGCTGAAAATGGTGATGAAGCCATTGCCAAAGGGCTAGAAGCCAATTATGACTTAATTTTGCTTGATCTGATGATGCCGGGGACTGATGGAATTGAAGTGTGCCGGCAAATTCGCGAAAAAAAAGCGACACCCATTATCATGCTGACCGCAAAAGGAGAAGAAGCAAACCGGGTGCAGGGGTTTGAAGCGGGAACAGATGATTATATTGTTAAGCCGTTCAGCCCGAGAGAAGTCGTGCTGCGTGTAAAGGCCCTTTTGAGAAGAGCATCCCAAACCTCTTATTTCAATGCCAATACACCGACGAAAAATGTGCTCGTGTTTTCACATCTGTCCATAGACCATGATGCTCACCGCGTAACAGCTGATGGAACAGAAGTGAGCCTGACGCCAAAAGAGTATGAGCTTCTATATTTCTTAGCGAAAACGCCTGACAAGGTGTATGATCGGGAAAAGCTTCTGAAAGAAGTGTGGCAATATGAGTTTTTTGGTGATTTACGGACAGTGGACACTCACGTCAAACGCTTGAGAGAGAAGCTGAACAAGGTATCTCCGGAAGCTGCGAAAAAAATTGTCACCGTATGGGGTGTAGGTTATAAATTTGAGGTCGGCGCTGAATGAAATTTTGGAAAAGCGTAGTAGGTAAGCTGTGGTTTACGATCCTTTCACTCGTCTTGATCGTATTGTTCATTTTAACGGTTCTTTTGCTGGAGTTTATTGAAAACTACCATGTGGAAGAAGCCGAGAATGATTTAACACAGCTTGCGAATAAAGTTGCTGTCATCCTAGAAAATCACGAGGACCAGGCACTGGCAAGGTCAATCACTTGGGAGCTCGCTGATAACTTAACAAGCATTGCCATCATTCAGGATGAGAAGAACCACTGGTATTCCCCGAATGATAAAAATCGCCTGTCGTCTATTACGGTTGAGCAAATACAGCATGACAAAGACTTAAATAAAGCTCTCCAAGACCATAAAAAAGTAAGCAAACGGACGGGACTGAGCGATACAGACACGGATAATGAACGCCTGATTGTAGGTGTCCCGTATGAAAAAGACGGAAAGAAAGGCATGGTCTTTTTATCCCAGTCTTTGCTTGCCGTTAAAGATACAACAAAACATACGACCCGCTATATTTTTCTTGCCGCTGGGATTGCAATTGTGCTGACCACATTTTTCGCATTCTTTTTATCAAGCAGGGTCACGTACCCTCTCCGCAAAATGAGAGAAGGCGCGCAGGATTTGGCGAAGGGCAAGTTCGATACAAAAATTCCGATTTTAACTCAGGATGAAATCGGTGAACTGGCGACCGCTTTTAATCAAATGGGCCGGCAGCTTAACTTTCATATCAATGCGCTCAATCAAGAAAAAGAGCAGCTTTCTAACATTTTGAGCAGTATGGCTGACGGGGTTATTACCATTAATATTGACGGTACGATTCTTGTGACCAATCCGCCAGCTGAACGTTTTCTTCAGGCTTGGTATTATGAACAGAACATGAATATCAAAGAAGGCGACAACCTTCCGCCTGAAGCAAAAGAGCTGTTTCAAAACGCTGTCAGCACTGAAAAAGAACAAATGATTGAGATGACGCTTCAAGGCAGATCATGGGTGCTTTTGATGTCGCCGCTTTATGCGGAATCGCACGTCAGAGGAGCGGTTGCCGTACTGCGTGACATGACAGAAGAACGCCGCCTTGATAAGCTGCGGGAGGACTTTATCGCAAATGTCAGTCATGAGCTGAGAACACCGATCTCCATGCTTCAGGGATACAGTGAAGCAATTGTCGATGACATTGCAAGCTCTGAAGAAGACCGGAAAGAAATTGCCCAAATCATTTATGATGAATCACTCCGAATGGGCCGCTTAGTTAATGATTTGCTTGATTTAGCCCGAATGGAATCAGGCCATACAGGCTTACATTATGAAAAAATCAATGTGAATGAGTTTTTAGAAAAGATCATTCGGAAGTTTTCCGGTGTTGCGAAAGAAAAAAATATTGCTTTACAAAATGACATTTCTCTCACAGAAGAGGAATTTATGTTTGATGAAGACAAGATGGAGCAGGTATTTACCAATTTGATTGATAACGCGCTGCGGCATACTTCAGCCGGTGGCAGTGTTTCCATTTCAGTCCATTCTGTGAAGGATGGATTGAAAATTGATATCAAAGACTCCGGGTCTGGTATACCGGAAGAAGATCTGCCATTTATCTTTGAGCGGTTTTATAAGGCAGATAAAGCGCGGACAAGGGGCAGATCAGGAACCGGGTTAGGGCTGGCTATCGTTAAAAATATCGTGGAAGCCCACAACGGATCAATCACTGTGCACAGCCGAATAGATAAAGGAACAACATTTACTTTTTATATTCCGACAAAACGGTAAAATCGAGTCTGAATTTGCCGAAGAATCTTGTTCCATAAGAAACACCCGCTGACTGAGCGGGTGTTTTTTTAATAGCCAACATTAATAAAATTTAAGGATATGTTAATATAAATTCCCTTCCAAATTCCAGTTACTCGTAATATAGTTGTAATGTAACTTTTCAAGCTATTCATACGACAAAAAAGTGAACGGAGGGGTTTCAAATGGAAGAAACCTTTCAATTATTATATGATACATATCATCAAGATTTGTACCAATTTTTATTTTATATGGTAAAGGATAAAAACCAGACAGAAGACCTTCTTCAAGAGGTTTATATCCGGGTATTAAATTCTTATCATACGTTTGAAGGAAGAAGCAGTGAAAAAACATGGCTTTTGTCTATCGCACGCCATGTTGCGATAGACTGGTTCCGTAAACAGCAAACAATCAGACAGCGTATACTCGGTACATTTGACTGGGATACACAGGATGTCAGGGATCAGCAATTGCTGCCGGACGAACTTGCGGTTCAACATGAAAATGTCCGGGAAATTTATGCTGCGCTTGATCAATGTACAATCGATCAAAGAGCTGTGATTATCTTGCGGTTTATTCAGGGATATTCAATACAGGAAACAGCCAAGGCTCTGCGCTTCTCGGAAAGCAAAGTAAAAACGACCCAACACAGAGGGCTCAAAGTACTTCGGAAACATATGGAGCTTTTGAGGGAGGAGCTAATGGATGATGAAGTCAGAATGGAACGAAGAACAGATAAAGGAGTTGTTAAGTCAACTTCCGGCAGTTAAAGACCATCGTTCGCCTCAGGATATTTACAAGCGGCTGACGATGGCAAAGCGTAAAAATAAGCCCGCTGTCAGGTGGATTGGCCCCGCGTGTGCCGCTGCAATTGCGGTTTATATCGCCTTCATTATTTCTCCTCATTTCTTTGATCAGGCACAGCCTCAACAAAAAGAAGCGTCCCAAGAGAACGCAGTAACAAAAACTGAGACAGAAGACAGCCCAAAAGCTGCATCATCCCTGGATCATACATCGTTTGTTGTACCTGAAAAGGAACAAGACAATTACATCACTGTAGCAGTTGCTGATGCCGATACATCCGCAATCATACCCGTCAGCATTCAAAAAACAAATGCATACCAAACGATCCAGGACATGCTGACTGTAAGTGGTGAATTGGATATCTTGGATCATGCCATTACAATTCCATCCTTCATAGATGAAGTAGAAATAAAAGAAAAACCAAAGCAGAAGGAATTAAGTATACGAGTCCATCAGCCAGCTACGGCATTTTCTGTAAAAGATGATACACTGTTAAAAAAATTGCTTAAAGAATCCTTAAAATGGAGTCCTTATGAAAAAGTCAAATTTTTATCGGATCAAAATGAGACTGGGGTTCGGATTGGCTCATATGGCACTTTTACGGAAATTTCGATTCCCAAACAGTCAAAACGATCCTACTACTTGTACCAAAATAAACAAGGACAAGACTTTCTCGTTCCGTCAAATAATTCTTTTGATACAGTAAAAGAAGCGATTAAGGAAATGGAATCGAGCAGCCAAGAAGATACGACACCTCTTATTCAAGCGGGTGCTGTCCAATCTGTAACGAAGAAACAGAAACACTTATATATCCGCTTTTCAAAGGACTCAGAAGTTGATGATTCTATTGCCGGTATTTTAATGATTGAGGGACTACTTTTAACCGCAAAAGAGTTTGGCTTCACAGAAGTGACCTTTACGGAAACCAGAACGAAAAAAATTGGCAAATATGACGTATCAGATGCAATTCCGGTACCGGCTGCTCCAAATCCGATTTTCTTAAACTAAAATGGGCCCTTTGAGGCTCTTTTTTAGTTGCTATTCATATAATAGAAATTTTCAAAAAAAAGTTGTACGTGTATAATAAAACAAGGTAACGATTGAAAGGATTTGAGATGAGTGAACGTGTTAACAATTAAAGGAGTTTCCATCGGGGAAGGAATGCCGAAAATCATCGTTCCGCTGATGGGAAAGACGGAAAAACAAATTCTGAATGAAGCAGAGGCAGTAAAATTACTGAATCCGGACATTGTTGAATGGAGAGTCGACGTATTTGAAAAAGCGAATGACAGAGAAGCGGTCACAAAGCTCATTTCTAAGCTTCGTAATTCTTTAGAAGACAAGCTATTTCTATTTACATTCAGAACCCACAAAGAGGGCGGGAGCATGGAGATGGACGAAAGCTCCTATCTTGCTTTGCTGGAATCGGCAATCCAAACAAAAGACATCGATCTGATAGACATCGAATTATTTTCAGGTGATGCAAATGTAAAAGCGTTAGTATCGATGGCGGAAGAAAACAACGTCTATGTGGTGATGTCAAATCACGACTTTGAAAAAACGCCTGTAAAAGATGAGATTCTTTCCAGACTTCGAAAAATGCAGGACTTAGGCGCGCATATTCCAAAAATGGCTGTCATGCCGAATGATACTGGAGATCTCCTAACACTGCTTGATGCGACGTATACAATGAAAACAAAATATGCAGACCGCCCCATTATTACAATGTCAATGGCTGCAACAGGGCTCATCAGCAGGCTGAGCGGTGAGGTTTTTGGATCGGCTTGTACTTTTGGAGCTGGAGAAGAGGCGTCCGCACCAGGTCAAATACCTGTTTCTGAGCTAAGGAGTGTCTTAGATATTTTGCATAAAAACACACGGGGATAGAACAATAAAAAAACTCAAGCTATATAGCTTGAGTTTTTTTGATTATGGCAGATCAATGAGCTTCACAGACACAATATCAGGGACATTTGTTAGTTCTTTCACAATTTTATCTTCCAGATGTCTGTCAAAGGAAAGCATCATGATGGCTTCTCCGCCTTTTTCCTTACGGCCAACCTGCATGGTTGCAATGTTAATATCATTATCTCCGAGAATACGTCCTACTCGGCCGATGACACCTGTTGTATCTTGATGCTGGATATACACCAAGTGACCTGTCGGATAAAAATCAATATTAAATCCATTGATCTCGACAATTCGTTCTCCGAAATGAGGAATATACGTAGCCGTTACAGTAAAGGTGCTGCGGTCTCCTGTCACTTTTACGCTGATGCAGTTATCGTATCCAGATTCAGAAGAGGAAATTTTTTCACTGAAGCTGATGCCGCGTTCTTTTGCGACACCCCCGGCATTGACCTCGTTAACAGTAGAGTCAACGCGCGGTTTTAAAAAGCCTGACAGAAGGGCTTTTGTAATGAACGATGTTTCAAGTTTAGCAATTGTGCCTTCATATTGAATGGCAACATCCTGTACTGGTTCTTTCATGCACTGTGATACAAGGCTGCCAATTTTTCCTGCAATTTGATGGTAAGGCTTAATTTTAGCAAATTCATCTTTTGTCATGGCAGGCAGGTTGATAGCTGACATGACAGGCAGGCCTTTTGCGAACTGCAGAACTTCTTCTGACACTTGGGCGGCGACATTGAGCTGTGCTTCTTTCGTTGATGCTCCCAAGTGAGGAGTGGCAATGACTAATGGGTGATCAACAAGTTTGTTGTCAACTGGCGGTTCAACTTCGAAAACGTCAAGAGCTGCTCCCGCAACATGCCCGTTTTCCAAAGCTTCGAGAAGTGCTGCCTCATCGATAATTCCGCCTCGCGCACAGTTAATTAAGCGAACGCCTTTTTTCGTTTTTGCAATCGTTTCTTTATTCAATAAGCCTTTTGTTTCTTTTGTTAAAGGCGTGTGAACGGTAATGATATCCGCACTTTCAAGCACTTCTTCAAATGTACGGCTGTTTACGCCGATTTTTTTCGCTCTTTCTTCCGTTAAGAAAGGATCAAAAACGTGCACAGTCATACCGAACGCTCTCGCACGCTGTGCAATTTCACTTCCGATTCGGCCTAATCCTACAATACCAAGCGTTTTTCCATAAAGCTCTGAACCGACATAAGCTGTGCGGTTCCACTCTCTGGATTTCACTGAGATATTAGCCTGCGGAATGTGTCTCATTAAAGAAGAGATCATTGCAAATGTATGCTCAGCTGTCGAAATGGTGTTGCCGTTCGGAGCATTGATCACGATTACCCCGTGTTTCGTAGCTTCATCAATATCGATATTATCGACACCGACACCGGCCCTTCCGACAATTTTTAAAGAAGTCATTTTGTTGAAAAGGTCTTCTGTTACTTTTGTCGCGCTTCGCACCAAAAGAGCATCAAAAGTATGTAATTCATCTTCTGCATCTGCTACGTTTTTTTGAACGATTTCAATAAAGTCTGATTCAATAAGTGGCTGTAAACCGTCGTTGCTCATTTTGTCTGAGACCAATACTCGAAACATCGTTAGATTTCCTCCTAAATTGACAAACTAAATATCTGATAATTTAACATATTCTCAAAAGAGTGTCAACGTGTATTGACGCAGTAAAGGATAAAAGTAAAGCCTAATAAATCAATGATCTGACAGCTTGCAGGTAATATATATATAATTTGAAGCAATTCTCTATACAGCCAACCAGTTATCGTTTATAATGTAATTAAATTTCATATGATCAATCTTCGGGGCAGGGTGAAATTCCCTACCGGCGGTGATGAGCCAATGGCTCTAAGCCCGCGAGCTGTCTTACAGCAGGATTCGGTGAGATTCCGGAGCCGACAGTACAGTCTGGATGGGAGAAGATGGAGGTTCATAAGCGTTTTGAAATTGAATTTTTCAAACGTTTCTTTGCCTAGCCTAATTTTCGAAACCCCGCTTTTATATATGAAGCGGTTTTTTTATTGGCTGGAAAAGAACCTTTCCGTTTTCGAGTAAGATGTGATCGAAAAGGAGAGAATGAAGTGAAAGTAAAAAAATTAGTTGTGGTCAGCATGCTGAGCAGCATTGCATTTGTTTTGATGCTGTTAAATTTCCCGTTTCCGGGTCTTCCGGATTATTTGAAAATCGATTTTAGCGACGTTCCCGCTATTATTGCCATTCTGATTTACGGACCTTTGGCGGGTATTGCCGTAGAAGCGATAAAAAATGTTCTTCAGTATATCATTCAGGGAAGCATGGCCGGAGTTCCTGTAGGGCAAGTTGCGAATTTTATTGCAGGAACACTCTTTATATTGCCGACTGCTTTCTTATTTAAAAAACTCAACTCAGCAAAGGGCTTGGCTGTTAGCCTGCTTTTGGGAACTGCAGCGATGACCATTTTAATGAGTATTTTAAATTATGTTCTGATACTTCCGGCATACACGTGGTTTTTACATTCACCGGCATTATCCGACAGCGCGCTAAAAACAGCAGTCGTCGCAGGTATCCTGCCGTTTAACATGATAAAAGGTATTGTAATTACGGTTGTATTCTCACTAATTTTTATCAAGCTTAAGCCATGGATTGAGCAGCAGCGAAGTGCACATATCCATTAAATAAAAAAGCTCCCGTTCGGGAGCTTTTTTTAGTTACTTCTATTCAAATTTAAGCGGGTCGCCTTCAAATGGCTCATCCGCCACTTTGATGGAATCAGTAGGGCATCCTTCAAATGCGTCAATCATATCTTCTTCCAGTACCTCAGGAACTTCGACAACACCTTTGTTTTCATCAAGCGTTACGAACGCGATGCCTTCATCATCGTAATCGTAAATGTCTGGTGCAGCAGCTCCGCAAGCGCCGCATGCAATACATGTATCTTTGTCTACGATTGTGTACTTTGCCATGAATAAAACCTCCCAGATTGTTCTTGGTGGAACAAATGGATCAATCTTTATATTTAATCAATTTAACACCTATTCCTCTTACTTATTGTAATGATGTTGCTGCCACATTTCAACAGAAAAATGATTGAGAATGCTTATCACATAAGGGGTTATCTACATAACATCCCCCTTAATGATGACTTTAAACGTCGATTTCTGTTTGAAATCTGTTAAAATAAAAGGAGCAAATCAACGATTTTTGTCAGGAAGAATGTAGGTGGATAGGTTGTCATTAAATTACTTCGATATTATGGTTCTCGATTGCCTTTGCAAAATAAACGGGGAACGGTCGGGAAGCGCTGTTTTTCACCTATTCAAAGGCAAGAGATCGTCACAAACCATTCAAGATGCCGGCTTATTTCAGACTGCAAAATACTTTGGAATGGCGGCGCAATGTTCGAGAAGCGATGTTTCTGAGTCGCTTGACAAGCTTGAAAAGCATTCATATCTCTCGCCAATGTCTGAAACTGATACATACAAAGTGACAGCCAGCGGCGCAGCAGTTTTAAGGCATGCCCTTAGCGAGCGGCCTTGGCCCGTTCATTGTCACGGCGTTCATTATCAGCAGGCTGCCGGTGTGCTTTGGAAAAGGCTTTCGCTGCTTGTGCAGGTCCTATCCCATAAACAGCAAGGGAGCAGGCAGTATATCCCTGTCACTAAGGATCATAAGACACTTCACTGGGTAAAGAAATACCTGTCCCGGCATACGGATCATATAGAGATGGCAAAAAGCCTTTTTGCCATGCTTGAGGCGCATTTAAAAAAGATTGAAAACAAAGCAGCGCAAATTTTTGTCTACTCCTTAACCTCGCACCATCGGATCGGTTATACGAGCAGGCAGCTTGCTGATACGCTGAAAGAAGATGAATGGTATGTCTATATCATGTTTTGGGCTTCGGTACATTATTTTATTCATTCTCTTCCGGAGTGTGAAGATGCTTTGTTAAAGGATCTCCTTTCTGATGTGCATTTAGATAATGCCCTGACAGAGTCGACGAGGAAAACATGGCAGATGGTCAAACAAGGGTTTCCGATACAGCGAATTGCTGAAATCAGAAAGCTGAAAACAGCGACGATTGAAGACCACATTGTCGAGATTTCTCTCCATGAGCCTACGTTTATGATTAATGATTATGTATCAGCAGAAGACCAGCTCCGAATCGCAGAGTTTGCCAAACGGATGCGGACGAATAAAATCAAACAAATTCGCGACGGGCTGGAACAGCGGTTCAGCTACTTTCAAATCAGACTGGCATTGACAAAGCAGGTGCAGCAATATGACTAAATTACAGCAAACGTTATATCAGTTTTTTGGTTTTACTTCCTTTAAAAAAGGGCAGCAGGACATTATTGAAAGCATACTCAGCGGGAAGGATACCATTGCAATGCTCCCGACTGGGGGAGGGAAATCGCTTTGCTACCAGCTGCCTGGTTATATGCTTGACGGCATGGTATTAATCGTTTCTCCACTGCTTTCTTTAATGGAGGATCAGGTGCAGCAGCTCAAAGCCCGGGGGGAAAAGCGTGCTGCAGCTTTGAACAGCATGCTTAACAGGCAGGAAAGACAATTTGTTTTAGAACATATTCATCGATATAAATTTTTGTACTTGTCTCCTGAAGCTTTACAGTCTCCATATGTATTGGAAAAATTGAAAAGCGTCCCGATCAGCCTATTTGTTATTGACGAAGCGCATTGTATTTCTGAATGGGGACACGACTTCAGGCCTGATTATTCAAAGCTCGGACAGCTGAGAAAAAAACTTGGACACCCGCCCGTTCTGGCATTGACCGCCACGGCTACAAAGGAAACGCTGCAAGATGTCATGAACCTGCTGGATCTGCAGCATGCTGTACGCCATCTCAACTCAGTCAACCGCCCAAACATCGCACTGAGGGTTGAAAATGCGGCGGACACTGCCGAAAAAATAGATAGGGTCATTCAGCTGGTTGAAAACCTGCAAGGCCCGGGAATTGTTTATTGTCCGACACGGAAATGGGCTGAGGAATTAGCGGGTGAAATTAAAAGCAAAACGAGCAGCAGAGCCGACTTTTACCATGGCGGTTTGGAGTCAGGGGACAGGATTTTAATTCAGCAGCAGTTTATTCATAACCAGCTTGATGTGATATGTTGTACGAATGCGTTTGGAATGGGTGTCGATAAACCCGATATCAGATATGTGATTCATTTTCACCTCCCGCAGACGGCAGAAGCTTTTATGCAGGAAATCGGTAGAGCGGGCCGCGATGGAAAGCCGAGTGTCAGCATTTTGCTGCGGGCGCCAGGGGATTTTGAATTGCAGGAACAGATTATCCAGATGGAGAGTGTCACAGCTGAAGAAATCGCCGACGTGATCCGTGTGCTAGAGAAGACGGAGGAGCGGGATGAGAGAAGGCTGCGTGACGTATTACTTCAGTATGGCGTCGGAGAGACACAGGCCCGTATGATGATTCATCTCTTTATGCAGGGAAAAACATCAGTTGAACTGATGAAGAAAGAAATTTCATATCGCATGGAGCTGAAGCTGGAAAAAATGCACCGTGTATCATTTTTGCTTCAGCGTGACGGCTGTTTAAGGCAGGCACTGTTAACCTACTTTGATGAATCATACGAGCCTGATGACGGAAACCACCCGTGCTGTTCACATTGCGGTTTTGATTTATCCTTGTATGAACAAAAAGGGGAACGGAGTAAAATGGCGCCATTAGACAGCTGGAGTTCGGAATTGCACCGGATATTCAGCTTGCAGACTGTAGGTGAGCTGAACTGAAACAGCAAAAAGATTATATTCAGCATATGTCTGACCGTGATATGCTGAAGCAGTTATATTTGACGCAGCTACTCATCATCTTTGCCGCTGCTGCAGCAGGACTGTTCTTTTTTGAGGATGTACGGGACGTATTAAAGCTCTGGGACATTCGCGATATGCGAATCATCTGGTATGGTGTTTCTATAGCTGTTATTGTTATTTTAGCCGATATGGCAGTAATGAAATGGTTTCCGTCTCATTTATATGATGACGGCGGAATCAATAAAAAAATATTCAGTAAGAGGTCAATCCCTCATATTATATTTTTAACGCTTCTGATTGCTTTCGCGGAAGAAATGTTATTCAGAGGAGTGCTGCAGACTCATATCGGTTTATGGGCGGCCAGCCTTATATTTGCCGCTCTGCACTTTCGGTATTTGTCAAAATGGCTGTTATTTATTATGGTGACAGCAATCAGCTTTTTGCTCGGTCTGATGTATGAATGGACCGGCAACTTATTTGTTCCGATGACGGCGCATTTTATCATTGATGCCGTGTTTGCCTGTCAGATTCGTTTTGAACATGTGAGGAGGGATAAACATGACGAACATGTCGAGAGTAGAGAGAAGAAAGGCCCAGAATCTTTATGAAGATCAAAACGCCGCATTGGCGGACGATTATGTCGATGATGGAGAAAGCCTTCCGACAAGACAATCTGTAAAAAATCAAAGAGAACAGAAAAAAAAGCAAGGCAAAACAAAAACGCCATTATTCACAGTGCTCGCAGTAATATTTGTATTTGTGCCGGTTATCGTTTTAGTCACCTTATTTTATCTAAAGAGCCACCCGGATAATCATGACGATTATGAAGATGTCTTTATTGACAGCAGCCAAAGCAAATATGAGGTTGTCCCGAAATCAGAGGATAAAAACGATACCGCAGACACTAAAGAAACCGCACTGCAGAAGGAGTCAAAAAAAGAGCCAGAAGATTCCAAGCCAAAAGAGCCGGCAAAAACAGCTGCTGATAAGAAACAGACTGCTGTAGCGAAAAAAGAAGACTCGGCAAATAAGGAGGAAGCAACCGCCGCGGCTGCTTCCTCTTCCCAATCAACAGTACAACAGCAAGAACAGCAACAGCAGCCGGCTGAGCCAGTTCAAAATGTGCCGAATCGCGTTGTCAAGCACACCGTCCAAAAGAAAGAAACGCTATACCGCATTTCCATGAAGTATTATAAAAGCCGGACAGGAGAAGAAAAAATTCGAGCGTATAATCATCTGAATGGAAATGATGTTTACACCGGACAAGTTTTGGACATCCCCTTAATGGATGAATAGGGTATTATTTTTATTTTACGTTCATATATTGTAGCAATGAAAATGGACAAGGTGTGAAGCGTATGGAATCCTTATGGAATCAGCTGGATCAGTTTACAGACGCGCCGACCAAACAGATGCTCCAAGCGCTGGTAAAACGAAAACAAAAATTCGAAAATTATGCAGCACAATGCCGCAGATGGCGATGGGCTTCACTTATCTGCCTAGGCTTATTATGTGTTATGATCATGATCAAAAGCCCGGAGCCTCAGCTTATACTTCAAGAAATACTTAGCCATACCTTTTATTTATTTTGGATGCTGGCAACCGCTTTTGCCTACTGCACTTCATATTATTTCAAGAAAAAGGAAGAAAAATCCGAGATTGATTTCCATAAACTGAGATGTGAAATTATTCAGAAAAGCACTGATCTCTGGCCGCAGCCTGATAAATGGAAGGCGAGAGAGTCTGTTTTTCACATGATGAAGCACAAATATGACATTAATCTATATTTTGAAAGTAAATAAAATGGGGCGTTTTCTCAAACGATAGAAACGTCTTTTTTTTTATTGTCCGTCTTATTGATAAGTTCTAAAAAGAATGGAGAGTTTTTATGAAGCTATCAGTGAAAATTGCCGGTGTTCTAACTGTTGCGGCAGCGGCAATGACGGCAAAAATGTATGCAACAGCAAAAGGCAATCATTTGAAGACACATACGTTTCCTTTATCAAAGATGAAGGGCAAGCCGCCTCTGACAATCTTTTTTATTTCAGACATTCACAAACGTCTCATCGATCAAGACCTTTTAGAAAAAGCGCGAAGCCATGCCCCCCACTTGGTTATAATCGGCGGTGATTTAGCTGAGGGCGGGGTGCCCAGTGCGAGAATCGAGGAAAACATCAAAAGGCTCGTACATTTCGGGGTCCCTATCGTGTTTGTGTGGGGGAATAATGATTATGAAGTCAGGCAGCATAAGCTGTATTCCATATTTAAAGCGCACGGCGTCATCACTCTGAGAAATGAGTCAGTCCCGTTTTCATACAATGGACATACGATTGCGATTGCGGGGGTGGATGATATCAGGATGGAGATGGATCATTATGAGGAAGCCATCAAAGAACTTGATGAAAACCAGCTGAATATTCTGGTTTGCCATAATCCGGAGATTCATGAACAAATCAATGAAGATGACGGTATTGATGTGATATTCAGCGGACATACCCATGGAGGCCAGATTAGGTTTGGAAAATTCGGCCCTTATGAACTGGGGAAAACAGGTATTGTTAAAAATGCGGCATATCTGATCAGCAACGGCTACGGCACGACAAAAGTGCCTCTTCGTTTAGGTGCTGAGCCTGAAACACACATTGTGACTCTTTGCGCGCCAGAATAACTTCTAAAAAGCAAAAATCCATATGGCAATAAAAACTGCATTGTGCTTGTCTTACTAGTGAACTCAGTGTAAACTGATAACAATTAAGAACCTATGACTCATCATCTCATATAATGTGTTATATGATTTGTGTGCAAGTAGAGGCAGGAGGGAACGTTATGCGGCTTGAGCGTCTGAATTATAATAAGATCAAAATCTTTTTAACCCTCGATGATTTGACAGACCGGGGATTGACAAAAGAAGACCTCTGGAAGGACTCATTTAAAGTCCACCAGTTATTTAAAGATATGATGAATGAAGCAAATACAGAGCTCGGCTTTGAAGCGAATGGACCGATTGCAGTGGAAGTGTATTCTCTCCAAGCACAAGGGATGGTCGTGATTGTAACAAAGAACCAAGACGCCGATTCAGAAGACGATGAGTATGATGATGATTACATCGAAATGCAAGTCAAGCTTGATGAAAGCGCGGACATCATATATCAATTCCATTCCTTTGAAGATATCATTCAGCTTTCAGAAAGCTTACAGCGAATCGGTATCACAGGGGGAACTGTCTACCACTATGACGGGCAGTACTTTTTAAGCCTTGAAGATCTAGGGTCACATACGGCTGAAGGGGTTGTGGCGGTTCTGGCTGAATACGGCAATCCGACAACTTTAACGATTTATCGCCTGCAAGAGTATGGTAAGCTCATTATGGACGGTAATGCCGTAGAGACGATACAAACTCATTTTTCATAAGAATGCAACGGAAAACTGCTGATTTCAGCAGTTTTTTTTCGTTAAAAAACATGGAAAAACATAACGTTTATTCTATGCACAGATCATATGAAGGTGTATACTATTCTCTGAAAGGGAGCATGTGAGAAACAGAAGATTCTAGGAGGTTAACTCAAATGGCAGCCGATCGAAACACCGGTCATACAGAAGAGGACAAACTTGATGTATTAAAATCAACCCAAACCGTAATACATAAGGCTCTGGAAAAATTGGGATATCCCGAAGAGGTATACGAATTGTTAAAAGAGCCGATGAGATTATTAACGGTAAAAATACCTGTTCGTATGGACGACGGTTCAGTAAAGATTTTCACAGGATATCGTGCGCAGCACAATGACTCTGTCGGTCCAACGAAAGGCGGGATACGTTTTCACCCGAACGTAACAGAAAAAGAGGTGAAGGCGCTTTCAATTTGGATGAGTTTAAAATGCGGCATAATTGATCTTCCATATGGCGGTGGTAAAGGCGGAATTGTTTGTGATCCAAGGGATATGTCGTTTAGAGAGCTGGAGCGTCTGAGCAGAGGGTATGTCAGAGCGATCAGCCAAATTGTCGGCCCGACAAAAGACGTGCCGGCACCGGATGTATTTACAAACTCACAAATCATGGCTTGGATGATGGATGAGTATTCAAGAATTGATGAATTTAATTCGCCTGGATTTATTACAGGCAAACCGCTTGTGCTTGGCGGATCTCACGGGAGAGAATCTGCGACAGCAAAAGGTGTTACCATCTGTATTAAAGAAGCGGCTAAGAAGAGAGGCATCGATATTAAAGGTGCGCGTGTCGTTGTCCAAGGCTTCGGAAACGCGGGAAGCTATTTGGCAAAATTTATGCATGATGCGGGGGCAAAAGTTGTCGGCATCTCAGATGCGTATGGCGGACTTTATGATCCGGAAGGCCTTGATATCGATTATTTACTCGACCGACGCGACAGCTTCGGTACTGTAACAAAGCTTTTCAACGATACCATTACCAACCAAGAGCTGCTGGAGCTGGATTGTGATATTCTCGTTCCTGCTGCTATTGAAAATCAAATTACAGAAGAAAATGCCCATAATATCCGGGCTAAAATTGTCGTTGAAGCAGCGAACGGACCAACAACGCTTGAAGGAACAAAAATTCTTTCAGACCGGGACATTCTGCTTGTACCAGACGTGCTGGCAAGTGCCGGTGGCGTAACAGTTTCTTATTTTGAATGGGTTCAGAATAACCAAGGCTTCTACTGGAGTGAAGAAGAGGTAGAAGAAAAATTAGAAAAAATGATGGTCAAATCATTTAACAATATTTATGAAATGGCTAACAACCGAAGAATTGACATGAGGCTCGCTGCATATATGGTCGGCGTTCGCAAAATGGCTGAAGCTTCGCGTTTTAGAGGCTGGATATAAGTTGATGATTTGCATAAAAATAAAAAATCTCCTATGATAAAATAGGAGATTTTTTTATTCGGAAATAGAAAATATAAAGTGAAATGCCAATCGCAGGAGTTGACAGAAATGATTCAAGAAAAAGCAATTATTATAGGCGGAGGGCCTTGCGGACTATCTGCTGCCATTCACCTAAAACAAATTGGCATTGATGCCCTCGTCATCGAAAAAGGCAATGTCGTTAACAGTATTTACAATTATCCGACGCATCAAACCTTTTTCAGCTCTAGTGAAAAGCTCGAAATCGGAGATGTGGCATTTATTACGGAAAACAGGAAGCCTGTCAGAATTCAGGCTTTATCGTATTACCGGGAAGTCGTCAAACGGAAAAACATACGTGTTAACGCATTTGAAATGGTGCATAAAGTGACGAAAACGGAAAATGATACATTCGTTATTGAGACGTCAAAAGAGACCTACAAGACGCCATATTGTATCATCGCTACAGGCTATTATGATCATCCAAACTATATGAATGTACCCGGTGAGAATTTGCCGAAAGTATTTCATTATTTTAAAGAAGGCCACCCGTATTTTGATAAAGATGTTGTTGTCATCGGCGGGAAAAATTCAAGCGTGGATGCTGCCCTTGAACTCGTGAAATCTGGGGCGCGTGTCACAGTTTTATATAGGGGCAATGAGTATTCTCCAAGCATTAAGCCGTGGATTCTGCCGGAATTTGAAGCCCTCGTCAGAAACGGTACAATCCGTATGGAATTTGGCGCTTGTGTCGAAAAAATTACCGAGGATGAAGTTGTGTTTCGCTCCGGAGAGAAAGAACTCATTACCATTAAAAATGATTTTGTATTTGCCATGACAGGCTATCATCCCGATCATCAATTTCTTGAAAAAATTGGTGTTGAAATTGATAAAGAAACAGGGCGTCCATATTTCAACGAAGAAACGATGGAAACGAACGTTGAAGGAGTCTTTATTGCCGGTGTTATTGCTGCGGGAAACAATGCAAATGAAATATTTATTGAAAACGGCAGGTTTCACGGGGGGCATATCGCAGCGGAAATCGCCAAAAGAGAAAACCATTAAAGATAAGGAGCATATGATGCATTCGTATGCTCTTTTTGTTTTTTTAAGTGCAGACAGATGTAAAATTTTAAACAACATGGTAGGATAGACGTAGGAATATAAAGGAAAGAGGTTGCCTGATGTTTGCAATCATCTCTGCAGGAATTGCCCCCGGCATCGCGTTATTAAGTTATTTTTATTTAAAAGATCAGTATGATAATGAACCTGTACATATGGTGCTTCGGTCGTTTTTTCTCGGGGTTGTTCTTGTATTTCCCATAATGTTTATCCAGTATGTACTTGAAAAAGAGAATGTAGGAGGCGGAAGTTTTTTCGTTTCTTTTTTATCTTCGGGGTTTTTGGAGGAATCATTAAAATGGTTTATACTGATGATCAGTGTTTACCCGCACGCCCACTTTGATGAGCATTATGACGGGATTGTGTACGGTACAAGTGTATCACTCGGTTTTGCAACCCTCGAAAATATTCTTTACTTAATTGGCCACGGCGTGGAGCATGCGTTTGTCAGGGCGCTGCTGCCTGTTTCATGCCATGCCTTGATTGGCGTTATAATGGGATTTTACCTTGGAAAAGCCCGTTTTTCCGCTGATAAGGCGCGTGTAAAGTGGCTTACTCTTTCTTTAGTTGTCCCATCCCTTTTGCATGGATCATATGATTTTATCCTAACAGCGCTTAGCAATTGGATTTATTATATGCTTCCATTTATGGTATTTTTATGGTGGTTTGGTTTGCGTAAAGCGAAAAAAGCCCGTTCCGTTAATATGTTGCAAGTATAGAAGCCGCACAGCAACCGTGCGGCTTTTTTGTGTGCAGTTTTTATGTTCTGAGGGATAACAAGGAAAGAGTGTATAAAAATAACCTCGTTACAGAAAATACGATTACACTTAAAAATTTGCAGTAGGAGGCTTGAAAAGATGAAGTCCAAAGGATCGATTATGGCATGTATCATCCTTTTTTCCTTTACAATAACGACGTTTATTAATACTGAAACGATCTCTGCCTTTTCGAATCAGGTCATTCAAAGAGGGGCAACAGGGGATGATGTGGTCGAACTTCAGGCGCGTCTTCAATACAACGGATATTATAACGGAAAAATTGACGGGGTTTATGGATGGGGGACGTACTGGGCAGTTCGAAATTTTCAGGATCAATTCGGGTTAAAAGAGGTTGACGGCCTTGTAGGAGCTAAAACAAAGCAAACCTTAATATGTAAATCAAAATACTATCGTGAATATGTCATGGAACAGCTCAATAAAGGGAATACATTCACGCATTACGGAAAAATTCCGCTGAAGTATCAGACGAAACCGTCAAAAGCAGCAACACAAAAGGCAAGACAACAAGCAGAAGCACGGCAGAAACAGCCTGCTGAAAAAACAACGCAGCAGCCTAAAGCGAATGCGAATAAACAGCAAAACAATACACCAGCAAAAGCAAGAAAACAGGATGCGGTAGCAGCGAACATGCCTGGTGGATTTTCCAACAACGATATCAGGCTGCTTGCTCAAGCGGTTTATGGCGAAGCCCGGGGCGAGCCGTACGAGGGGCAGGTTGCTATTGCAGCAGTCATTTTAAACCGTTTGAACAGCCCGTTATTTCCAAATTCAGTAGCGGGGGTTATTTTTGAGCCGCTTGCCTTCACAGCAGTAGCCGACGGACAAATTTACATGCAGCCGAATGAAACGGCACGAGAAGCAGTGCTGGATGCCATCAATGGCTGGGACCCATCAGAGGAAGCACTTTACTACTTTAATCCGGATACGGCTACAAGTCCGTGGATTTGGGGGCGTCCGCAGATTAAAAGAATCGGTAAACACATTTTCTGTGAGTAGCAGATATGAGAAAGCATAAAAAGAGGTGTGATAAATGATCAGAGGAATTTTAATCGCCGTGCTTGGTATTGCAATAGTCGGTACAGGCTACTGGGGATACAAAGAACACCAGGAAAAAGACGCAGTTCTTCTTCATGCTGAAAATAACTATCAGCGGGCGTTTCATGAGCTTACCTATCAGGTGGATCAGCTTCATGATAAAATCGGAACAACACTTGCCATGAACAGCCAAAAATCACTGTCGCCTGCATTGATCGATGTGTGGAGGATTACATCAGAAGCTCATAACAGCGTCAGTCAGCTGCCGCTTACATTAATGCCGTTTAATAAAACTGAAGAGCTATTATCAAAGATCGGCGATTTCAGCTATAAAACGTCAGTCAGAGATTTGGACCAAAAGCCGCTTGATAAAAACGAGTATACATCACTAAATAAGCTATATCAGCAGTCCGAAGATATACAAAATGAATTGCGTCATGTTCAGCACCTTGTCATGAGCAAAAACCTTCGTTGGATGGACGTAGAAATGGCCCTGGCTTCTGACGAAAAACAAAGTGATAATACGATTATCAACAGCTTTAAAACAGTCGAAAAAAATGTTGGTGCATTCTCCACTGGCACTGATCTTGGCCCGAGTTTCACCAGCACGAAAAAAGAAGAGAAAGGCTTCAGCCATCTGAAGGGAAAACAAATTTCCGAACAGGAAGCAAAACAAATTGCTGAGCGCTTTGCCCCAGATGACAATTATTCAATTAAAGTGGTAAAGAGCGGAAAAAAAACAAATCGCGATGTATATAGCATCAGCATGAAAGATCCAGACCATAAAGCAGTGATTTATATGGATATTACGAAGAAGGGCGGGCATCCGGTATATTTGATCCAAAACAGAGAAGTGAAAGATCAGAAAATCAGTTTAAATGACGGATCGAACCGAGCGCTTGCATTTTTGAAGAAAAACGGATTTGAAACAGATGATTTGGAAATTGATGAAAGCGCCCAATATGATAAAATCGGTGTATTTTCATATGTTCCTGTTGAAAATAAAGTCCGGATGTACCCGGAGGCAATTCGTATAAAAGTGGCCTTGGATGACGGTGAGGTTGTCGGCTTTTCAGCAAGAGACTTCCTCACATCTCACAGAAAAAGAACCATACCTAAGCCTGCAATTACTGAAGCAGAGGCAAAGTCTAAATTAAATAAAAATGTACAAGTGAGAGAAACAAGGCTCGCTTTGATTACAAATGAACTAGGTCAAGAAGTGTTATGCTACGAAATGCTTGGAACAATTGAAAATGACACATTCAGAATGTATATCAATGCCAAAGACGGATCGGAAGAAAAGGTTGAAAAACTAAAAAATGCAGAACCTATATATAAAGACCTATAAAAAACAGGAGGAAAGGACTAAATGTCTTTTCCTTTTTTTCATTACGTGCTTTAATAAAAACGTGAGTATATTGAATGCGAAAGAGTGAAGTCAATGATAGAGATTGGAGAAAATGTACTTTTAGAATATATAGAAGAAAATGAATTGAAAAAGGCAAAAAGCAAGGCGGTCAGCATCGAAAACAATGAACTTTTGATCGCGTATCCTGTTGATGTAGTTACAGGGCGAACTGTGATTTTACATAACGATATGGAAGTAACGGTAGAGTTTGTGGGAAAAGACGAAGTTCCTTATCGCTTTACAAGCCGTATAAAAGGTAAAGTGAAGGACAAACTTCAAATGATCTGTCTTGAAGTGCCTCCCCGTGAAAAAATGAAAAGAATCCAGCGCCGCCAATATGTAAGAACTGATGCGGTATTAGATGTGCAAATTCAGCCGGGAAATGAAGAAGAGTTCCGCACACTATCCTATAACATCAGTGCAGGCGGCATCGCCGTGGTTTTAGCTCATGGCCTTTCTTTTCAATCGGGGGAATCATTGCGCCTGATCATCCGTCTTCCTGAAGAGGAGCACACACGTCAAATAGAAACAGAAGCAGTTGTCAGACGAATCTTTGATGACCCCAAGTCAGGAAAACGCAAAATGACTTTAGAGTATTCAGAAATTGCAGCAGGTGACCAGCAGGCTTTGCTTCAATACTGCATCCGGCGCCAGTTAAATAAGAGAAGAAAGGCCCGAATGGAATAAACATCGGCAAACACTTCCATACTATTTGTAATGGAGGTGCTCCAATGAAAACATTTGAACGGCTGCTGATCAAATTATTGTTCATTCAGGCCATCATTTTACTTGGTGTCCAATTTCTCTTTCACTATCAGCATATTGAACCATACGTATCAAAAGTGATTCAATATGAAGGGGTGGATAAAATGGAGGAAAACAATAGGATTGAAACCTTCAAACATTAATTATTCATCAATTTTTCACCCTTTTTCATAAAGTTCGTGATACAATCCATAGAGGAGAAAAGAGCAAGGAGAGGAATTATGGAAAAGAAATTATCGATTGCAATTGACGGCCCGGCAGCTGCGGGGAAAAGCACCGTTGCCAAAATTGTGGCTGAGAAAAAATCGTACATATATATTGATACAGGAGCAATGTATCGGGCGATAACATACGCGGCTTTACAGGAAAACGTTGAGCTTACAAATGAAGAAAAACTGGCTGAGCTGCTAAAGCGGACAGACATTGAGCTGATTACAACAAAAGATGGACAAAAAGTGCTTGTAAACGGCACCGATGTAACTGAGGCGATCAGAACAGATGAAGTCAGCAACCAAGTTTCAATTGCGGCCAAGCATAGAAGTGTCAGAGAAGAAATGGTGAAACGCCAGCAGCAGCTTGGGGAAAAAGGCGGCGTCGTCATGGATGGTCGTGACATCGGGACGCATGTGCTGCCAAATGCAGAAGTAAAGATCTTTCTTTTGGCATCTGTTGAAGAGAGAGCGAAACGCCGTTATGAAGAAAATGTGAAAAAAGGCTTTGATGTCAACTACGAAACATTAATTGAGGAAATTGCAAGAAGAGACAAGCTTGATTCAGAGCGTGAAGTATCTCCGCTGCGTAAAGCAGAAGATGCTCTTGAAATCGACACGACATCGCTTTCCATTCAAGAGGTAGCTGATAAAATCCTCGAGGCTGTGGAGCAAAAGTCCCGCTGAGGATGTCAAATGCCACTTTTTTTGAATTTTTCAACGAAGATAGAATGTTATTGCTTGACAAACCTGTCCTTTTATTAGAAGTTAATACTAATAAAACTTTTTATTGATCATTCAAAAAACTTTTTTGGATGATTCTTTAATACATATTCGGCTAAAAGCGGGCATGTTATATGTTCAGCTTTCAAACCGTTTTAATTAAGCTGTGTAGGTTTGGACCAAGGAGGTTATTCAAATGACAGAGGAAATGAATCAAATTGATGTTCAAGTGCCAGAGGTTGGAGATGTAGTTAAAGGGATTGTGACAAAGGTAGAAGACAAACATGTAGATGTAGAAATTATCAATGTCAAACAATCCGGTATTATTCCAATCAGTGAATTATCAAGTCTTCATGTAGAGAAAGCATCGGATGTTGTTAAAGTAGACGACGAGCTTGACCTGAAAGTAACAAAAGTGGAAGACGATGCTTTGATTTTATCTAAACGTGCTGTTGATGCAGACCGCGCTTGGGAAGACCTTGAGAAAAAATTTGAAACAAAAGAAGTGTTTGAAGCTGAAGTGAAAGATGTCGTGAAAGGCGGCCTTGTCGTTGATATCGGCGTTCGCGGTTTTATTCCGGCATCACTTGTTGAAGCACATTTCGTTGAAGACTTCACTGACTATAAAGGAAAAACACTGTCACTGCTCGTTGTAGAGCTTGACCGTGATAAAAACCGCGTGATCCTTTCACACCGTGCTGTTGTTGAAAGTGAACAAGCGAATAAAAAACAAGAATTTCTTCAGTCTCTTGAAGTTGGAAGTGTACTTGATGGCAAAGTACAGCGCCTGACTGACTTTGGCGCGTTTGTTGATATCGGCGGCATCGACGGACTTGTACACATTTCACAGCTTTCCCACTCTCATGTAGAGAAGCCGTCTGACGTTGTTGAAGAGGGACAAGAAGTAAAAGTGAAAGTGTTATCGGTTGACCGTGACAATGAACGTATTTCTTTATCAATCAAAGATACACTGCCTGGACCTTGGAGCCAAATCGGCGAAAAAGTGAAGCCTGGCGATGTGCTTGAAGGAACTGTACAGCGTCTTGTAAGCTTCGGTGCCTTTGTTGAAATCCTTCCAGGTGTTGAAGGTCTCGTTCATATTTCTCAAATTTCCAATAAACACATCGGCACGCCGCATGAAGTCCTTGAAGAAGGACAGACTGTAAAAGTGAAGGTTCTTGATGTGAATGAAAATGAGGAGCGCATTTCATTAAGCATGCGTGAACTTGAAGAAACGCCTAAAGCTGATCAGGAAGATTACCGTCAATATCAAGCGAAGGAAGAAACAAGCACTGGCTTCCAGCTTGGAGATCTGATCGGAGATAAGCTGAATAAACTAAAATAATTGGTGATAAACGTGACTCGAGCAGAACGAAAAAGACAACACATCAATCATGCCTTGTCCACCGGCCAGAAGCGGGAAACAGGTCTTGATGATATTACGTTTGTTCACGTCAGTCTGCCCGATCTTGCATTAGAACAAGTAGATATTTCCACAAAAATCGGCGAACTTTCAAGCAGTTCGCCGATTTTTATCAATGCAATGACTGGCGGCGGCGGAAAACTTACATATGAGATTAATAAATCGCTTGCGCGAGCGGCTTCTCAGGCTGGAATTCCCCTTGCTGTGGGATCGCAAATGTCAGCATTAAAAGATCCATCAGAGCGTCTTTCCTATGAAATTGTTCGAAAGGAAAACCCAAACGGGCTGATTTTTGCCAACCTGGGAAGCGAGGCAACGGCTGCTCAGGCAAAGGAAGCCGTTGAGATGATTGGAGCAAACGCACTGCAGATCCACCTCAATGTGATTCAGGAAATTGTGATGCCTGAAGGAGACAGAAGCTTTAGCGGCGCACTGGAACGTATTGAACAAATTTGCAGCCGGGTCAGTGTACCAGTCATTGTGAAAGAAGTCGGATTCGGTATGAGCAAAGAATCAGCAGGAAAGCTGTATGAAGCTGGTGCTGCAGCTGTTGACATTGGCGGTTACGGGGGAACAAATTTCTCGAAAATCGAAAATCTCCGAAGACAGCGGCAAATCTCCTTTTTTAACTCGTGGGGCATTTCGACAGCTGCAAGTTTGGCGGAAATCCGCTCTGAGTTTCCTGCAAGCACCATGATCGCCTCTGGCGGTCTGCAAGATGCACTTGACGTGGCAAAGGCAATTGCGCTTGGGGCCTCTTGCACCGGAATGGCAGGGCATTTTTTAAAAGCGCTGACTGACAGCGGTGAGGAAGGACTGCTTGAGGAGATTCAGCTGATCCTTGAGGAATTAAAGATGATTATGACCGTGCTGGGTGCCAGAACGATTGCCGATTTACAAAAGGCGCCCCTTGTGATCAAAGGTGAAACCCATCATTGGCTCACAGAGAGAGGGGTCAATACATCAAGCTATAGTGTGCGATAAATGATAAAAGCCCAAAACCATATGTGGTTTGGGCTTTTTGTATTATGATTTTCGCTTTTTGAATCTTCCGTTTTGTTCAAGGCTTGTCGCTCCGTCATAGTGAATGGACTGGTCGCGGTCTGATTCGACTCTGCCTGAAGCTTTGAGTTTTTTCTCTTGCCTGTCTTTTCCCATGATCATACTCCTTAATGTGAGATCGATTGTTTAAAAAATGTGCTTGAACTCCATACTGGGAATATGGAGGAAGTAAAATGGAACAATTTTATTACTATTGGTCAATGTGGTTTCTTTGGGTTTTGACAACATTTATTTTTGAAAAGACGAAAAGACGAATTGCCGTCTCTGTCTTTATTTTAACTAATATTATTCTAAGCATACATGACATCGTTTTATATTTTTCCCTGAATGCTGCATATATGATGTTTTTCGTTTGCGGATGTGTCTATGCCGCGTATTTGGGAATGTATCGTTTTCGTTACATCATGGTCTATCTGACGCTTGTTGCCGCGTATGCGTTTGTTTATCTTTTTGCATTATATGACCCTGTTTGGTTCATCATAAAACCTGAGTGGGCTGCTGTTATATTAATAGTGCTTTTAACAGCTTCTGTTGAAAGGAATTTTGAGAAGCAGCTTGTCTTATTTGTCCTAGGGATGTGCCAAGGCGAACTGGTGTATTCATTTGTGATCCAGAAGTTGGCCGGGGCTATGGCTGTCGGCGGCTTTCAATGGCTGAATGCGTGTTCTGCGGGGATGATATTGCTGTTTGGCATATCTAAATACGAACACCTCGCAAGCCAGATTGGTCAGAAAAGCAAAAGATCAAACAAAGGAGCTACCAAAATGTCATGAGTGATTACATCTATCCGATTATTGCTGGGGTCATTGCCGGAATTGCGACAAGGCTTTATATGCTGAAAACGGATTACCGCCAGTATCCGACCTATGTTCATGGGAAAGTGATTCACATCGCACTGGGGTTGATAGCGGCTGGTTTAGGTGCAATTATTATGCCGGCGCTTTTGCAGGAGGAATTTACGGCCATCACATTTTTAACATTGGCAGCGACGCAATTTAGAGATGTCCGAAACATGGAGCGGAACACATTGACGCAAATGGATTCGTATGAGCTTGTCTCAAGAGGAAGCACATATATTGAGGGGATTGCCATTGCGTTTGAAAGCAGAAATTATATTGTGATCTTTACAGCGCTTTTGACAACCTCTGCGTATGTGTTTTTATCCATCTGGGCTGCTGTCATAGCGGCTGTCGTTTGTTTTTTACTGGCCATGAAATTTATGTCGGGCAGTGTGTTGAAGGATATTGTAGACATCGAGTACATAAAGCCGCGCTTTGACGGTCCGGGACTGTTTGTTGATAATATTTATATGATGAATATCGGGCTTCCAGAGAAACAGGAACTGATTTTAAAGCATGGCATGGGCTTTATTTTAACGCCAAAAAACTTTAATTCAGCAGCGACGATAGCAAATTTAGGGCAGCGTCAGGCCATTTTATTTGATGTTTCCAATGTGCTCGGGGTTTATCGGGATTCAGGAGAGCCATCTTTGACACCAATTGCAAAACGGGATTTAAATGATGGAAGAGTGGCAGTATTTGTTCTCCCGCAAATTCACCATCCCGAAACGGCTGTTCAAATTATTAGCAATGTTCCAACCCTGGAAAATGCGATTAGAATGCCGACTGAATTTATCAAAAATCAGGATAAGGTGATAGGATGAGTGAATCTCTTACGAAAGTGATTTTGTCTGTAATCACGACAAATCGAAACCGGGTTGCAGGGGGAGCACCTGTCTTTTTTTGCAATGACCAAAAGGAGATGGAGCTTTTCGCTAAAAATCTTGAGGCGATCCTTGATGGAATAGCTCACAGAATCGGAGATGACGTGTATTTGATCGTGAAACATTTTTAAGAATAGTTGTGATCCCAGTAAAAACTGATATAATAAATGAGTTAAGCCCTTCCTCTGAAGGGTTTCTTTTCATAAAAGTGAATGAAATGATTTTAATAACCGGTTGAAAATTTATGTAAAAATGAAAGCGGCTGGATTGAAAGGAAGGGTACTATGGGTAAACCTGTCGTAGCCATTGTCGGGAGACCAAATGTAGGAAAATCCACAATCTTTAACCGGATTGCGGGAGAAAGAATTTCAATAGTAGAAGATACCCCTGGCGTGACAAGGGATCGGATATACAGCTCGGCTGAATGGCTGAATTATGATTTTAATTTGATTGATACGGGCGGTATTGATATCGGTGATGAGCCGTTCTTAGCGCAGATTCGCCAGCAGGCTGAAATCGCCATGGATGAAGCGGACGTGATTATTTTTATGGTGAACGGCCGTGAAGGCGTGACAGCTGCTGATGAAGAAGTGGCGAAAATTTTATACCGCACAAAAAAGCCTGTTGTTTTAGCGGTTAATAAACTGGATAACACAGAAATGAGAGCGAATATTTATGATTTTTATTCGCTAGGCTTTGGCGAGCCGTATCCAATTTCGGGAACACACGGACTCGGACTGGGTGATTTACTGGATGCCGTTGCAGAGCATTTTAAAAACATTCCAGAAACGAAATACAATGAGGAAGTTGTTCAATTCTGTCTGATCGGACGTCCGAATGTCGGAAAGTCCTCACTTGTGAATGCGATGCTCGGCGAAGAACGCGTTATTGTCAGCAACGTGGCTGGAACCACAAGAGATGCTGTTGATACGTCATTTACTTACAACCAGCAGGAGTTTGTCATTGTCGATACTGCAGGTATGCGAAAAAAAGGGAAAGTCTATGAAACGACTGAGAAGTATAGTGTACTGCGGGCGCTGAAAGCGATTGACCGCTCAGAAGTCGTGGCGGTTGTGCTGGATGGCGAAGAAGGCATTATTGAACAGGACAAGCGTATCGCCGGTTATGCACACGAAGCGGGCAAGGCCGTCGTCATCGTCGTAAACAAATGGGATGCTGTTGACAAAGATGAGAGCACGATGAAAGAATTTGAAGAAAATATTCGCGATCATTTTCAATTTCTGGATTATGCACCAATCCTATTTATGTCTGCCTTAACGAAAAAACGGATCCATACGCTGATGCCTGCGATTATCAAAGCAAGTGAAAATCATTCACTTCGAGTTCAAACGAACATCTTAAATGATGTCATCATGGATGCTGTGGCAATGAACCCGACACCGACTCATAACGGTTCTCGTTTGAAGATTTACTATGCGACTCAAGTGTCGGTAAAGCCGCCAAGCTTCGTTGTGTTTGTAAACGATCCGGAATTGATGCATTTTTCATACGAACGGTTTTTAGAAAACCGAATCAGAGACGCGTTCGGTTTTGAGGGGACACCAATCAAAATATTTGCAAGAGCTAGAAAATAAAAAGGTGTGAAGCAAATATGAAAAAAGTCACAATGCTCGGAGCAGGGAGCTGGGGAACAGCACTGGCTTTAGTGTTAGCTGATAATCATCACGATGTAACCATGTGGGGGCACCGTGCAGATCTGATCCATCAAATCAATGATCAGCATGAAAATAAAGATTATTTGCCGAACGTCAAGCTTCCAGAATCTATTGAGGCAACAACGGATATGAAGACAGCTGTTTCAGACGCGGATTTCATTATCGTTGCTGTTCCAACAAAAGCAATTCGGGAAGTGCTGAGACAGGCTGTCCCTTTTATAACGAAAAAAACAGTCTTTGTTCATGTCAGCAAGGGTATCGAGCCGGATTCACTTCTGCGCATTTCTGAAATTATGGAAATTGAGCTCCCGAGTGATGTCAGAAAAGATATCGTTGTCCTTTCCGGTCCGAGTCATGCGGAAGAAGTAGGGCTGCGGCACCCCACAACTGTTACTGCATCTTCAAAGAGCATGAGGGCAGCAGAAGAGGTGCAGGATCTATTTATTAATCACAATTTTCGGGTGTACACAAATCCTGACATTATCGGAGTTGAAATCGGAGGGGCTTTAAAGAATATTATTGCCCTTGCTGCAGGAATTACAGATGGTTTAGGGTACGGCGACAATGCCAAAGCTGCTTTGATTACACGCGGACTTGCCGAAATCGCGAGACTCGGAACGAAAATGGGCGGAAATCCCTTGACGTTCTCTGGATTGACAGGAGTAGGCGATCTGATTGTGACGTGCACAAGTGTTCATTCCAGAAACTGGCGTGCGGGCAATTTGCTCGGAAAAGGGTACAAGCTTGAAGATGTTCTTGAAGAGATGGGAATGGTAGTTGAAGGCGTCCGCACGACGAAAGCGGCTTACCAGCTTTCGAAGAAATATGATGTTAAAATGCCGATTACAGAAGCTCTCCATCAGGTCCTATTCAACGGACAAAAAGTGGAAACCGCTGTTGAATCTTTAATGGCGAGAGGGAAAACCCACGAGATGGAGGATTTGGTAAATACGTTTGAAAATCAAGTGAAGTAAAAGTGTCAATCGTATGGTGAAACGCATATCTTAATTGAACGAAAGCCCGAAAAACAGAAGAACACCCAAGTCTTGGGATCTCCTGAAACATTTTGCCGATTTAGGCAATAGAGGATGCATCTGTATGCCATGTCGCATACTATAGCATCGAAGTCCAAGAGAGTGTTTCTTAAACGTGCAGGTGAATATAGTCAATTTGACTGAAGCGAAGGTCCCCCTCTTTGCTTCAGTTTTTTTTGTTCTATCAAAGGATGGAAAATCTGGTTGATCTTTTCCGGCGCTGTATATTAAAATATAATATAACGCTTACATCATACATATCGGGGAGGCGCACGTCATTGAATCTGGCATTGATGAAAATGTGGTTTGCTCTAGGGTCCATGGGTCTGATGTTTCTGGCTGTAGCTTCCATCTATTTAAGCCGCTTTAAGTGCCAAAACCGTTTTTTGAAGATTGCGATTTCATCATTCGCATACATGTGTATGCTCATATCTGGAATTATTGTGTTTGTCGTGGTTTTTAGCGGCCCTGTCAATGAATAAAGCTGTAAAAGGAAGTGCTGTATGGGTAAACTGAAGTGCGCAATCATTTTTGCGGCAGTCGTGTTTTTATCCGGATGTTTATATCCAAATGAACGGAAAAGCAGTGTGCATGCCATTCCTTATCAAGACCAGCTAAAGCAGGTTCAATCTGCTGTTGATGAATTTCAAAAGGCAAATGGAGGGCTGCTTCCCATTCAAACCAAAGATATGTCGACACCGCTATATCAAAAATATCCGATAGACTTTAACCGGTTAGCGCCAAGATACATAGCTGAACCTCCAAGTACGGCATTTGAAAGCGGGGGAGACTATCAATACGTGCTTGTTGACGTAGAGAACGATCCGACTGTTAAATTAATTGATCTAAAGATGGCAGAAAAAATTCGCGATGTGAAATTGCGCATCCAAATGTATCGTCAGGAGCATCAATATCCGCCTTACAAGGATGTGCTATCTCGTGATTTATTTACACTCGATGAGAAGAAGCTTGGGGATGGAAGCTCTCTTGCAGTGACAAGCCCAATCTCAGGGAATTCCTTGCCGCTTATGATTGACGGAGACGGAGAAATATATGCTGATTACCGGACTGAGCTGGCTTCTTGCCTCAAAAAAAGCAAGAAAACGTTTAAACCCGGGACTGAAATCCAGGATATGATTTGGCAGGAAACCCCCTTTGTCCCCGCGTTTTCTGTAACATATACGGTAAATGACAAACAGGAACCTGTTTTTTTAGAAAATGATATGAAAAAGGAATGAACCTTTCTCCCTTGCATACAAATAGGGAGAAAGGTTTTTTTATATTAATAGATTGAGGATGAGAAATTTTCTAAAGATGTCATATTCAAATAGGACAACGTCATACACATATAGTGTCCTGTGTTTGATTGAAAGAGCTTAATAAAATTGAAAAGGATAGGAAGTCCGGGAGGGGATCACTTGGAAAAGGTCGATATTTTCAAGGATATCGCTGAACGAACAGGAGGCGATATATACTTAGGAGTCGTAGGTGCTGTCCGTACAGGAAAATCCACGTTCATTAAAAAATTTATGGAGCTTGTGGTGCTCCCGAATATCAGTAACGAAGCAGACCGGGCCCGAGCGCAGGATGAACTGCCGCAGAGCGCAGCCGGCAAAACCATTATGACTACAGAGCCTAAATTTGTTCCGAATCAGGCGATGTCTGTTCATGTGTCAGACGGACTCGATGTGAATATAAGATTAGTAGATTGTGTAGGTTACACAGTGCCCGGCGCTAAAGGATATGAAGATGAAAACGGGCCGCGGATGATCAATACGCCTTGGTACGAAGAACCGATCCCATTTCATGAGGCTGCTGAAATTGGCACTCGAAAAGTCATTCAAGAACACTCGACCATCGGAGTTGTCATTACGACAGACGGCACCATTGGAGATATCGCCAGAAGTGACTATATAGAGGCTGAAGAAAGAGTCATTGAAGAGCTGAAAGAGGTTGGCAAACCTTTTATTATGGTCATCAACTCAGTCAGGCCGTATCACCCGGAAACGGAAGCCATGCGCCAGGATTTAAGCGAAAAATATGATATCCCGGTATTGGCAATGAGTGTAGAGAGTATGCGTGAATCAGATGTGCTGAATGTGCTCAGAGAGGCCCTCTACGAGTTTCCGGTGCTAGAAGTGAATGTCAATCTCCCAAGCTGGGTAATGGTGCTGAAAGAAAACCATTGGCTGCGTGAAAGCTATCAGGAGTCCGTGAAGGAAACGGTTAAGGATATTAAACGGCTCCGGGACGTAGACAGGGTTGTCGGCCAATTCAGCGAGTTTGAATTCATTGAAAGTGCCGGATTAGCCGGAATTGAGCTGGGCCAAGGGGTGGCAGAAATTGATTTGTACGCGCCGGATCATCTATATGATCAAATCCTAAAAGAAGTTGTGGGCGTCGAAATCAGAGGAAGAGACCATCTGCTTGAGCTCATGCAAGACTTTGCCCATGCGAAAACAGAATATGATCAAGTGTCTGATGCCTTAAAAATGGTCAAACAGACGGGATACGGCATTGCAGCTCCTGCTTTAGCTGATATGAGTCTCGATGAGCCGGAAATTATAAGGCAGGGCTCGCGATTCGGTGTAAGGCTGAAAGCTGTCGCTCCGTCGATCCATATGATCAAAGTCGATGTCGAAAGCGAATTCGCCCCGATTATCGGAACGGAAAAACAAAGTGAAGAGCTTGTACGCTATTTAATGCAGGACTTTGAGGATGATCCGCTCTCCATCTGGAATTCCGATATTTTCGGAAGGTCGTTGAGCTCAATTGTGAGAGAAGGGATTCAGGCAAAGCTGTCATTAATGCCTGAAAACGCACGGTATAAATTAAAAGAAACATTAGAAAGAATCATAAACGAAGGCTCTGGCGGCTTAATCGCCATCATCCTGTAATACCGGTAGACCTCTTTATAGAATAGGAGGTCTTTTTTCTTTGCTCTTAATAATGGAAAAGGATCAAGGAATAGGATGAAAAAAGGAAAAAAAGGAATATTTGTTCGGTAAATCACCTTAAATCCTTGACGAGCAAGGGATTGACGCTTTAAAATGCTTGATATGGCTTTTTATATGTGTTACTCTACATACAGAAATTCTTCACTTTGTTGGACAAACATTCCTCAGAGTGCAGTTTTTCTTAAAAAGCCGTTTAATTGTCTTTCTCTTACTTGCTCTCATTTTTTTCTGAGACAGGTTTAGAATCAGACTGAACTGTGAAGAAATGATAATAAACGAACTGAATGTATCCTTTTGGGAGGAGGTGAAAGGCATGAACAAAACAGAACTTATCAATGCGGTTGCAGAAGCAAGCGAATTGTCTAAAAAAGACGCTACAAAAGCAGTTGACTCTGTTTTTGATACGATCTTAGATGCACTTAAAAACGGTGATAAAATCCAACTGATCGGTTTTGGTAACTTCGAGGTGCGTGAACGTTCTGCACGTAAAGGACGCAACCCTCAAACAGGTGAAGAAATCGAAATTCCAGCAAGCAAAGTACCTGCTTTCAAACCAGGTAAAGCGCTTAAAGACGCAGTTGCCGGAAAATAATTGTGAATATAGATCGTGTATGCATCTAGCTTACATACACTTTATTTCTTCACAGAAAAGCCCCTTTCTAAGGGGCTTTTCATATTTCAAGAGCATGGGCTTCCTGACAGGGCATTCACTTTGCTTTTAGCGGGGCATATGTGCTAGAATCGAAATTAAATGTATTCATTGGTGGAGGACATAGAACATGAAAGAAGTTAATAAAGAGCAAATCGAACAAGCTGTTCGTCAAATTTTAGAAGCGATCGGAGAAGACCCGAATAGAGAAGGGCTTCTTGATACTCCGAAAAGAGTCGCAAAGATGTATGCCGAAGTATTCTCCGGCTTGAATGAAGATCCAAAAGAACATTTCCAGACTATCTTCGGTGAAAACCATGAGGAGCTTGTTCTTGTAAAAGATATCGCGTTTCATTCTATGTGTGAGCATCACCTTGTTCCCTTTTATGGAAAAGCACATGTTGCATATATCCCGCGAGGCGGAAAGGTCACAGGACTCAGCAAACTGGCACGTGCCGTTGAAGCCGTTGCAAAGCGCCCGCAGCTTCAGGAACGCATCACTTCTACAATTGCAGAAAGCATCGTAGAAACGCTTGATCCGCATGGCGTAATGGTAGTGGTTGAAGCGGAACACATGTGCATGACGATGCGCGGTGTAAGAAAACCGGGTGCGAAAACTGTGACTTCAGCAGTCAGAGGCGTTTTTAAAGATGATGCCGCTGCCCGTGCAGAAGTATTGGAACATATTAAACGCCAGGACTAATAAAGATAGAGGGTGCTATAAATGAACCAAAAGCATTCAAGTGATTTTGTCGTCATTAAAGCCGTTGAGGACGGAGTGAATGTGATCGGCCTGACAAGAGGAACAGACACAAAGTTTCACCATTCTGAAAAACTCGACAAGGGAGAAGTGATCATCGCTCAGTTTACAGAGCATACTTCTGCCATTAAAGTCAGAGGAGAGGCACTGATTCAAACCGCGTACGGAGAAATGAAAAGCGAAAAAAAATAAGCTGGCTGTCCCCGCTGTTAAAAGCAAATGCTCGCAAACAGCGGGAGGATACAGCCAATTTCTTTTTTTTATGCTATAATGATACCTGCGTAAGCGAATGAAAAGATAAAACTCATACATAGATTAAGAAATAAATGTGAATTTGGGGACAAGGGTGATATTTTTGCAAGACATCTACGGAACTTTAGCCAATCTGAACACGAAATTAAAACAAAAGCTGTCTCATCCTTATTTAGCGAAGCATATTTCTGCGCCGAAAATTGATGAGGATAAGCTTCTTCTTTTTCATGCTTTATTTGAAGAAGCTGCCATAAAAAACAACGACAGAGAAAATTATATTGTAACAGCGATGCTTGTACAAAGCGCCCTTGATACCCATGATGAAGTGACGACAGCTAGAGTCATAAAACGAGACGAAAACAAAAACCGCCAATTGACTGTTCTCGCGGGCGATTATTTCAGCGGGCTGTACTACTCTTTACTATCTGAAATGAAGGATATCTACATGATTCGGACGCTTGCTACAGCCATTAAAGAAATCAACGAACATAAAATTCGTCTATATGACCGTTCTTTCAAGGACGAAAACGATTTTTTCGAAAGTGTCGGCATCGTTGAATCAGCTTTATTCCATCGTGTGGCGGAACACTTCAACCTCCCGCGCTGGAAAAAGCTGTCGAGTGATTTTTTTGTATTTAAGCGGCTTATGAACGGAAATGATGCATTTCTGGATGTGATCGGCAGTTTTATACAGCTGGGAAAAACAAAAGAAGAGATATTAGAAGATTGTTTTAAAAAAGCGAAAAACAGCATTGAGTCACTTCTGCCTCTAAATTCACCTATTCAGAACATTTTAATAAACCGTCTGAAGACAATCAGCCAAGATCAAACCTATCATCAGAAAGTGGAAGAAGGGTAAACCATTATGCAGGACTCAAAAGAACAGCGCGTACACGGAGTATTTGAAAAAATATATAAAAACTATGACCAAATGAACTCTGTCATCAGTTTTCAGCAGCATAAAAAATGGCGCGACAAAACGATGCGCATCATGAATGTAAAAGAAGGCGCAAAAGCACTTGATGTCTGCTGCGGAACGGCTGACTGGACGATCGCTCTTGCAAAAGCGGCCGGCAAAAGCGGCGAGATCAAGGGCTTGGATTTCAGTGAAAATATGCTGAGTGTCGGCGAGCAGAAAGTAAAAGACGGCGGATTCAGCCAAATTGAACTGCTGCACGGAAATGCGATGGAGCTTCCTTTTGATGATGATACATTTGATTATGTCACCATTGGCTTCGGACTCCGCAATGTCCCTGATTACTTGACTGTACTGAAAGAGATGAGACGTGTAGTGAAGCCGGGCGGGCAGGTGGTATGTCTGGAAACGTCCCAGCCGGAAATGTTCGGATTCAGACAGGCTTACTTTATGTACTTTAAGTACATTATGCCGTTTTTCGGGAAACTGTTTGCGAAGAGCTATAAAGAATATTCTTGGCTTCAAGAATCAGCCAGAGACTTCCCTGGAATGAAGGAACTGGCAGGCCTGTTTGAAGAGGCGGGCCTGAAAAATGTTAAATATCATTCGTTTACTGGCGGAGTCGCTGCCACGCATATCGGATGGAAATGAAAACACAGATGTTTGGGTGAATGATATGAAATTTAAAATGGCCTACTCTTTTTTAAATGACGATATTGATGTAATCGAGAGAGAACTTGAACAAACCGTACGTTCCGATTACCCGCTTTTAAGCGAGGCAGGTCTTCACTTGCTGCAGGCCGGAGGGAAACGTATTCGGCCTGTTTTCGTACTGCTTTCCGGCATGTTTGGCGATTACGATATTAATAAGATTAAATATGTCGCCGTCACTCTGGAAATGATTCACATGGCATCTTTGGTTCATGATGATGTTATTGATGATGCGGAGCTTCGCCGAGGGAAACCGACAATCAAAGCAAAGTGGGACAATCGTATTGCGATGTACACAGGCGATTATATGCTTGCGGGATCTCTTGAAATGATGACGAGAATTAACGAACCGAAAGCCCATAGGATTTTGTCACAGACGATCGTTGAAGTTTGTCTAGGGGAAATTGAGCAGATCAAAGACAAATACAACATGGAACAAAACCTCAGAACGTATCTCCGCCGTATCAAAAGAAAAACGGCTCTCTTGATCGCGGTCAGCTGCCAGCTCGGTGCTATTGCGTCTGGGGCTGATGAGAAGATTCATAAGGCATTGTACTGGTTTGGGTATTACGTCGGCATGTCTTATCAGATTATTGATGATATTCTTGATTTTACTTCAACTGAAGAAGAGCTGGGTAAACCCGTTGGAGGAGATTTGCTTCAAGGAAACGTCACATTGCCAGTGCTGTATGCCCTGAAAAATCCTGCATTAAAAAACCAGCTTAAATTGATTAACAGTGAGACAACGCAGGAACAGCTTGAACCAATCATTGAAGAAATCAAAAAAACAGATGCAATTGAAGCATCTATGGCAGTAAGCGAAATGTATCTGCAGAAAGCTTTTCAGAAATTAAACACGCTTCCTCGAGGGCGCGCACGCTCGTCTCTTGCAGCCATCGCAAAATATATCGGTAAAAGAAAATTTTAATTTTTGTAGATATTAAGAAATTTCTCCGCCCCGGATTGATTAATTATCAGAAAGATGTTACGATTTCGGTGTGCAGTGTGAAAGCCTATACATACATAATGATGGGGTGGAGAATATGATGGAAAAGACTTTTATCATGGTGAAACCAGACGGTGTCCAACGTCAGCTCATTGGGGACATTTTATCTAGATTCGAACGTAAGGGCTTACAATTAGCTGGCGCCAAGTTAATGAGAGTGACTGAACAAATGGCTGAGAAACACTACGCCGAACATCAAGGAAAGCCTTTCTTCGGAGAGCTCGTTGAGTTTATTACTTCAGGACCTGTATTCGCAATGGTGTGGGAAGGCGAAAATGTCATTGAAGTGACGAGACAGCTGATCGGGAAAACAAACCCTAAAGAAGCTTTACCTGGTACGATTCGTGGGGATTATGGCATGTTTGTCGGAAAAAACATCATCCACGGCTCTGATTCTCTCGAAAGTGCAGAACGCGAGATTAACATTTTCTTTAAGAATGAAGAATTAGTATCATATCAACAGCTTATGGCAGGCTGGATCTATTAATCATTGTGAAAATAAGTAACAGAGCCGGCATCATATAATGCCGCCGGTTTTTGATCTGTTTTGTAAAGGTTTACATTAAAGTGAATAAAGGGTTGAATGGCAGTGTGCATCAGACCTCTGCCTTTCCCAACGATCTAAAATCAGCTGAAAAGCTGATTTTTTTATTGAAACAATACAATTTCCTGATAAAACAAGCTATACTAGGACAAAAAGACAGCGAGACTGGGAGAGTAGAGATGGATACATACAGCGTATTTACAACGAAATGGAAACAATTAACCGGAGTCGATTTAACACTATATAAAGAAGCACAAATGAAGAGAAGGCTAACGTCACTTTATGAGAAAAAGGGGTTCCAAAGCTTTAAGGACTTTGCGGCGGCATTGGAAAAGGATCAAGCTCTCTTAAATGAAACATTGGACAGAATGACGATCAATGTTTCAGAATTTTATCGTAATTATAAAAGATGGGAAGTTCTTGAGACTGCAATTCTGCCGTTAATCAAGACCTCTAGGCCTTTAAAGATTTGGAGTGCCGCCTGCTCAACGGGGGAGGAGCCATACACGCTTGCCATGCTTTTGGACCAGCAAAAAGGTCTTCCGGGCTATCAGATTTTGGCGACGGATATTGATGAAAAAGCATTGGAAAAAGCGAAAAAAGGCGTTTATCAGGAGCGGTCTTTACAGGAAGTGCCGCTCTCTGTGAAAGATCGTTATTTTACGCAAAACGCAAATAGAAGTTATGAAGTGAAACCGGAAATCAAAAAGAATATTACATTCAAAAAGCACAATTTGCTGGCGGATCGTTATGAACAAGACTTTGATTTAATCGTGTGCCGCAATGTATTTATTTATTTTACAGAAAGCGCGAAGGAAGAGCTGTATTTAAAAATGGCACATAGCTTGAAGAAGAATGGAGTTCTTTTTGTCGGCAGCACCGAGCAAATCTTCAACCCCGAGAAATTTGGCCTAGTACCAGCCGATACATTCTTTTATCAAAAAAGATAGACTGACTTTTTGCTGAAAAATATGTTATAGTAGTCTTACTTAAAAGCGTTAATGCGATGAAGGGAGAAGAAGTCATGAGATATTTAACAGCCGGAGAATCACACGGCCCCCAACTGACAACCATTATTGAGGGTGTACCTGCCGGGCTTTACATAACGGAGGAAGATATCAATTTTGAGCTTGCCAGACGCCAAAAAGGACACGGCCGCGGCCGCCGCATGCAGATCGAAAAAGACCAGGCCAAAATTATGAGCGGGGTGCGCCATGCACGTACACTCGGTTCACCAATTGCTCTCGTAGTTGAAAATAACGATTGGAAGCATTGGACAAAAATCATGGGCGCCGCTCCGATTACAGAAGATGAAGAAAAGGAAATGAAGCGCCAGATTTCCAGACCGAGACCCGGGCACGCTGACTTAAACGGTGCAATTAAATATAATCATCGTGATATGAGAAATGTGCTTGAGCGTTCTTCAGCAAGGGAAACAACTGTCAGAGTGGCGGCAGGGGCTGTAGCTAAAAAGATTCTTTCTGAGCTTGGCATTAAGGTGGCGGGCCACGTGTTGCAAATTGGCGCTGTTAAAGCTGAAAAAACAGAATATACGTCGATTGAAGACCTGCAGCGCGTAACGGAAGAGTCTCCTGTCAGATGCTACGATGAAGAGGCAGGCAAAAAAATGATGGCTGCCATTGATGAAGCAAAGGCAAACGGAGATTCCATCGGCGGAATAGTAGAAGTCATTGTCGAGGGAATGCCGGTAGGCGTGGGCAGCTATGTCCATTATGACCGCAAGCTGGATAGCAAGCTTGCTGCCGCTGTTCTGTCAATTAACGCATTTAAAGGTGTGGAATTCGGCATCGGATTTGAGGCGGCAGGGCGAAATGGAAGCGAAGTCCATGACGAGATCATTTGGGACGAGGAAAAAGGATACACCCGTGCTACTAACAGACTTGGAGGACTGGAAGGCGGCATGACGACAGGAATGCCAATCGTTGTCCGCGGAGTCATGAAGCCGATTCCGACTTTGTATAAACCGCTGAAAAGTGTCGATATTGAAACGAAAGAACCGTTTTCCGCCAGCATAGAACGTTCAGACAGCTGTGCTGTTCCTGCGGCAAGTGTAGTCGCTGAAGCGGCTGTCGCTTGGGAAATTGCGAACGCAGTCGTTGAACAATTCGGATTAGATCAAATTGACCGCATTAAAGAAAATGTGGAGAATATGAGAAAACTGTCGAGGGAATTTTAATGAAGACACTGCATGTTCAAACTGCTTCCTCGTCATATCCTGTTTTTATCGGACAAGGTATCAGAAAAAAGGCTTGTGAACTATTAACCTCGCTAAACAGGCCATTAACACGCATTATGCTTGTTACCGATGAAGAAGTGGATCGCCTGTACGGTGATGAACTGCTTCACCTGCTCGAAGAAAAATGGCCTGTGAAAAAAGTGACGGTGCCGAGCGGAGAGCAGGCGAAATCAATGGATATGTACACGAAGCTGCAGAGTGAAGCGATTCGATTTCATATGGATCGCTCCTCATGCATCATCGCATTCGGTGGCGGTGTTGTAGGGGATCTTGCCGGTTTTGTGGCTGCCACTTTTATGCGGGGCATTGATTTCATTCAAATGCCTACGACGCTCTTGGCGCATGACAGCGCAGTCGGAGGAAAAGTAGCCGTGAACCATCCGCTTGGAAAAAATCTAATCGGTGCGTTTTATCAGCCGAAAGCCGTGCTCTATGATACAGATTTCCTGCGTTCTCTGCCTGAAAAAGAGCTTCGGTCCGGAATGGCAGAAGTGATCAAACACGCTTTTATCTATGACAGAGCGTTTCTGGAGGAGCTGCTGAATATCCACTCACTGCGTGATATCACAAGTGATCAGCTGAATGACATGATTTTTAAAGGTATTTCAATTAAAGCGTCTGTCGTTCAGCAGGATGAAAAAGAAGAGGGGATAAGAGCTTACTTAAACTTCGGGCATACGCTCGGTCATGCCGTTGAGGCGGAATATGGATACGGGCAGATCACTCACGGTGATGCCGTAGCCCTCGGAATGCAGTTTGCTTTATATATAAGCGAAAAGACTGTAGGCTGTGAAATGGACAGAAAACGTTTGGTCAGCTGGCTAAAAAGCCTGGGTTATCCAAGTCAAATCAGAAAAGAGACGGAAACTTCGGTTCTCTTGGACCGTATGATGAATGATAAGAAAACCCGTGGCGGGAAGATTCAGTTTATTGTGCTCAACGAATTAGGGAAAGTTGCTGATCATACCTTTTCCAGAAATGAACTTGAGTGCTGGCTGAACAAATGGCGATTGGAGGAGACATCATGATGATTCGCGGAATTCGCGGAGCAACTACAGTTGAACGGGATACTGAAGAAGAAATTTTACAAAAAACAAAACAGCTGTTAGAGAAAATCATAGAAGAAAATCATACAAAACCGGAAGATGTTGTTCAAATCCTTCTTTCGGCTACACCTGACTTGCACGCTGTTTTCCCGGCAAAAGCTGTTCGCGAGCTTTCAGGATGGCAGTATGTACCGGTAACATGTATGCAGGAAATGGACGTAACAGGCGGTCTGAAAAAGTGCATAAGAGTCATGATGACGGTCCAGACAGATGTCCCTCAGGATCAGATCAGACATGTATATTTAGAAAAAGCCATCGTATTGAGGCCCGATTTATCATTGACAAAAAATACTGAATTGTAATACGATAAGAATAGCTTAGAAATACACAAGAGTGTGTATAAAGCGATTAGAATGAGTTGAGTTAGAGAATAGGGTAGCAGAGAATGAGTTTAGTTGAGCTGAGACATGTATGTTTATTCTACCCAAAAGAAGTCTTTCTTTTGGGTTTATTTGTTATATAGTATTTTATCCTCTCATGCCATCTTCTCATTCTCCTTGCCATAAGGAGTGAGAGCAATGAATTTCCAATCAAACATTTCCGCATTTTTAGAGGACAGCTTGTCCCACCACACGATACCGATTGTGGAGACCTTCACAGTCGATACACTGACACCCATTCAAATGATAGAGAAGCTTGACAGGGAGATTACGTATCTTCTTGAAAGCAAGGACGATACATCCACTTGGTCCAGATATTCGTTTATCGGCCTGAATCCATTTCTCACAATTAAAGAAGAGCAGGGCCGTTTTTCGGCCGCTGATCAGGACAGCAAATCTCTTTACACAGGAAATGAACTAAAAGAAGTGCTGAACTGGATGAATACCACATACAAAATCAAAACACCTCAGCTTGGCATTCCTTTTGTCGGCGGAGCTGTCGGGTACTTAAGCTATGATATGATCCCGCTGATTGAGCCTTCTGTTCCTTCGCATACAAAAGAAACAGACATGGAAAAGTGTATGCTGTTTGTTTGCCGGACATTAATTGCGTATGATCATGAAACCAAAAACGTCCACTTTATCCAATATGCAAGACTCACTGGAGAGGAAACAGAAAACGAAAAAATGGATGTGTTCCATCAAAATCATCTAGAGCTTCAAAATCTCATTGAAAAAATGATGGACCAAAAAAACATAAAAGAGCTGTTTCTCTCTGCTGATTCATACAAGACGCCCAGCTTTGAGACGGTATCTTCTAATTATGAAAAATCGGCTTTTATGGCTGATGTAGAAAAAATCAAAAGCTATATAAAAGCAGGCGATATCTTTCAGGGCGTTTTGTCACAAAAATTTGAGGTTCCGATAAAAGCAGATGCTTTTGAGTTATACCGAGTGCTTAGGATCATCAATCCTTCTCCGTATATGTATTATATGAAACTGCAAGACAGAGAAATAGTCGGCAGCTCTCCGGAACGGTTAATACACGTTCAAGACGGGCACTTAGAAATCCACCCGATTGCCGGTACGAGAAAACGCGGTGCAGACAAAGCTGAAGATGAGAGACTGAAGGTTGAGCTCATGAAGGATGAAAAAGAAAAAGCGGAGCATTACATGCTCGTTGATCTTGCCCGAAACGATATCGGCAGAGTAGCAGAGTATGGTTCTGTTTCTGTGCCGGAGTTCACAAAAATTGTTTCCTTTTCACATGTCATGCACATTATCTCGGTGGTTACAGGCCGATTGAAAAAAGGGGTTCATCCTGTCGATGCACTGATGTCTGCTTTCCCGGCGGGGACCTTAACAGGCGCACCCAAAATCCGTGCCATGCAGCTTTTGCAAGAGCTCGAGCCAACACCGAGAGAGACATACGGAGGGTGTATTGCCTACATTGGGTTTGACGGGAATATCGACTCTTGTATAACGATTCGCACGATGAGTGTAAAGAACGGTGTTGCATCGATACAGGCAGGTGCTGGCATTGTTGCTGATTCTGTTCCGGAAGCCGAATACGAAGAAAGCTGTAATAAAGCCGGTGCGCTGCTGAAAACGATTCATATTGCAGAAGACATGTTTCATAGCAAGGAGGGTAAAGCTGATGAACAGATTTCTACAATTGTGCGTTGACGGAAAAACCCTTACTGCCGGTGAGGCTGAAACGCTGATGAATATGATGATGGCAGCGGAAATGACTCCTTCTGAAATGGGTGGTATATTGTCTATTCTTGCTCATCGGGGAGAGACGCCAGAAGAGCTTACAGGTTTTGTGAAGGCAATGCGGGCACACGCTCTTACAGTCGATGGACTTCCTGATATTGTTGATACATGCGGAACAGGGGGAGACGGTATTTCCACTTTTAATATCTCAACGGCCTCGGCAATTGTTGCCTCGGCAGCTGGCGCGAAAATCGCTAAGCATGGCAATCGCTCTGTCTCTTCTAAAAGCGGAAGCGCTGATGTTTTAGAGGAGCTAGAGGTTTCTATTCAAACCACTCCCGAAAAGGTCAAAAGCAGCATTGAAACAAACAATATGGGATTTCTTTTTGCGCCGCTTTACTATTCGTCTATGAAACATGTAGCAGGTACTAGAAAAGAGCTAGGTTTCAGAACGGTATTTAATCTGCTTGGACCGCTCAGCAATCCTTTACAGGCGAAGCGTCAGGTGATTGGGGTCTATTCTGTTGAAAAAGCTGGACTGATGGCAAGCGCACTGGAGACGTTTCAGCCGAAGCACGTCATGTTTGTATCAAGCCGTGACGGTTTAGATGAGCTTTCAATTACAGCACCGACCGACGTGATTGAATTAAAGGACGGAGAGCGCCGGGAATATACCGTTTCACCCGAAGATTTCGGTTTCACAAATGGCAGACTTGAAGATTTACAGGTGCAGTCACCGAAAGAGAGCGCCTATCTCATTCAGAATATTTTTAAAAATAAAAGCAGCAGTTCCGCTTTATCTATTACGGCCTTTAATGCGGGTGCTGCGATTTACACGGCGGGAATTACCGCCTCATTGAAGGAAGGAACGGAGCTGGCGTTAGAGACGATTACAAGCGGAGGCGCTGCCGCGCAGCTTGAACGACTAAAGCAGAAAGAGGAAGAGATCTATGCTTGAAAAAATCATCAAACAAAAGAAAGAAGAAGTGAAAACACTGGTTCTGCCGGTAGAGCAGCCTTTCGAGAAACATTCATTTAAGGAGGCGCTGGCAAGCCCGAATCGGTTTATCGGGTTGATTGCCGAAGTGAAGAAAGCATCGCCGTCAAAGGGGCTTATTAAAGAGGATTTTGTGCCTGTGCAGATTGCAAAAGACTATGAGGATGCGAAGGCAGATGCGATTTCTGTTTTAACAGACACCCCGTTTTTTCAAGGGGAAAACAGCTATTTATCAGACGTAAAGCGTGCTGTTTCGATTCCTGTACTTAGAAAAGATTTTATTATTGATTCTCTTCAAGTAGAGGAATCAAGAAGAATCGGAGCGGATGCCATATTGTTAATCGGCGAGGTGCTTGATCCCTTACACCTGCATGAATTATATCTAGAAGCAGGTGAAAAGGGGATGGACGTGTTAGTCGAGGTTCATGATGCATCAACGCTAGAACAAATATTGAAAGTGTTCACACCCGACATTCTGGGCGTAAATAATCGAAACCTAAAAACGTTTAAAACATCTGTAAAGCAGACAGAACAAATCGCATCTCTCGTTCCGAAAGAATCCTTGCTTGTCAGCGAAAGCGGAATCGGTTCTTTAGAACATTTAACATTTGTCAATGAACATAGGGCAAGAGCTGTACTTATCGGTGAATCATTGATGAGACAAACTTCTCAGCGTAAAGCAATCCATGCTTTGTTTGGGGAGTGAGGTTGTGAAGAAACCGGCATTAAAATATTGCGGTATTCAGTCACTAAAGGATTTGCAGCTTGCGGCGGAATCACAGGCTGATTACCTAGGCTTTATTTTTGCTGAAAGCAAACGAAAAGTATCTCCGCAAGATGTGAAAAAATGGCTGAACCAAGTTCGTGTCGAAAAACAGGTTGCAGGTGTTTTTGTTAATGAATCAATAGAGACGATGTCACGTATTGCCAAGAGCTTGAAGCTCGACGTCATTCAGCTTCACGGTGATGAAAAACCGGCGGATGCTGATGCGCTTCGCAAGCTGACAGGCTGTGAAATATGGAAGGCGCTTCACCATCAGGATAACACAACTCAAGAAATAGCCCGCTTTAAAGATAATGTTGACGGCTTTGTGATTGATTCATCTGTAAAAGGGTCTAGAGGCGGAACTGGTGTTGCATTTTCTTGGGAATGTGTGCCGGAATATCAGCAGGCGGCTATTGGTAAACGCTGCTTTATCGCTGGCGGCGTGAATCCGGATAGCATCACAGGCCTATTGAAATGGCAGCCAGAAGGAATTGACCTTGCCAGCGGAATTGAAAAAAACGGACAAAAAGATCAGAATCTGATGAGGCTTTTAGAAGAAAGGATGAACCGATATGTATCCATATCCGAATGAAATAGGCAGATACGGTGATTTTGGCGGAAAGTTTGTTCCGGAAACACTCATGCAGCCGTTAGATGAAATAGAAACAGCATTTAAACAAATCAAGGATGATCCCGCTTTTCGTGAAGAGTATTATAAGCTGTTAAAGGACTATTCCGGACGGCCGACTGCATTAACATACGCTGATCGAGTCACTGAATACTTAGGCGGCGCGAAAATCTATTTGAAACGAGAAGATTTAAACCATACAGGTTCTCATAAAATCAATAATGCGCTAGGTCAAGCGCTGCTTGCTAAAAAAATGGGCAAAACGAAAATCATTGCTGAAACCGGTGCCGGCCAGCATGGCGTTGCCGCTGCAACAGTTGCAGCCAAATTCGGCTTTTCCTGTACTGTGTTTATGGGTGAAGAGGATGTTGCCCGCCAGTCTCTGAACGTTTTCCGCATGAAGCTTCTTGGAGCGGAGGTAGTGCCTGTAACAAGCGGAAACGGAACATTGAAGGATGCCACAAATGAGGCGATCCGGTACTGGGTTCAGCATTGTGAGGATCACTTTTATATGATTGGATCAGTTGTCGGCCCGCATCCTTATCCGCAAGTGGTCCGTGAATTTCAAAAAATGATCGGAGAGGAAGCGAAGGATCAGTTGAAACGTATTGAAGGCACTCTGCCTGATAAAGTAGTGGCATGTGTAGGCGGAGGAAGCAATGCGATGGGTATGTTTCAGGCATTTTTAAATGAAGATGTTGAACTGATCGGCGCTGAAGCAGCAGGAAAAGGAATTGATACGCCTCTTCATGCCGCCACTATTTCGAAAGGAACCGTAGGGGTTATTCACGGTTCATTGACTTATCTCATTCAGGATGAGTTCGGGCAAATTATTGAGCCCTACTCTATTTCAGCCGGTCTCGACTATCCTGGAATCGGTCCGGAGCACGCATACTTGCATAAAAGCGGCCGTGTCACTTATGACAGTATCACTGATGAAGAAGCGGTGGATGCATTAAAGCTTTTGTCAGAAAAAGAGGGGATTTTGCCGGCAATCGAATCTGCCCATGCGTTAGCGAAAGCATTCAAACTCGCCAAAGGAATGGATCGCGGTCAACTCATTCTCGTCTGTTTATCAGGCCGGGGAGACAAGGATGTCAACACATTAATGAAGGTATTGGAAGAAGAGGTGAAAGCCCATGTTTAAATTGGATCTTCAACCATCAGAAAAATTGTTTATCCCGTTTATTACGGCGGGCGATCCAGTTCCTGAGGTTTCGATTGAACTGGCGAAGTCACTCCAAAAAGCAGGCGCCACTGCATTGGAGCTTGGTGTTGCATACTCTGACCCGCTTGCAGACGGTCCGGTGATCCAGAGGGCTTCAAAGCGGGCACTTGATCAAGGAATGAATATTGTAAAGGCAATCGAATTAGGCGGAGAAATGAAAAAAAACGGAGTGAATATTCCGATTATCCTCTTTACGTATTATAATCCTGTGTTACAATTGAACAAAGAATACTTTTTCGCTTTACTGCGGGAAAATCATATTGACGGTCTGCTTGTTCCGGATCTGCCACTAGAAGAAAGCAACAGCCTTCAAGAGGAATGTAAAAGCCATGAGGTGACGTATATTTCTTTGGTTGCGCCGACAAGCGAAAGCCGTTTGAAAACCATTATTGAACAAGCCGAGGGCTTCGTCTACTGTGTGTCTTCTCTGGGTGTGACCGGTGTCCGCAATGAGTTCAATTCATCCGTGTACCCGTTCATTCGGACAGTGAAGAATCTCAGCACTGTTCCGGTTGCTGTAGGGTTCGGTATATCAAACCGTGAACAAGTCATAAAGATGAATGAAATTAGTGACGGTGTCGTAGTGGGAAGTGCGCTCGTCAGAAAAATAGAAGAATTAAAGGACCGGCTCATCAGCGCTGAAACGAGAAATCAGGCGCTGCAGGAGTTTGAGGATTACGCAATGGCGTTTGGCGGCTTGTACAGTTTAAAATGAGGTGACTGATTTGCGTATCAAAGAACATTTAAAACAGCTGAAGCCTTATCAGCCTGGAAAGCCGATTGAAGCAGTGAAATCAGAATATGGCTTGGATAAAGTGGTGAAGCTTGCTTCAAACGAGAATCCTTACGGCTGTTCAGAGGCTGCAAAAGAGGCGCTTCATCATGAGATTCAACAGCTAGCCCTTTACCCGGATGGGTATAGCGCCGCTTTGCGGACAAGGCTCAGTAAGCACCTCAATGTCAGCGAAACATCACTTATTTTCGGCAACGGTTCTGATGAAATCATTCAGATCATCTGCCGGGCATTTTTAAACGATAAAACAAACACGGTTACTGCTGCCCCCACTTTTCCGCAATATAAACATAATGCGGTCATTGAAGGTGCTGAAGTACGTGAAATTGCACTTCGTCCCGACGGCTCACATGATTTAGACGCCATGTTAGAAGCCATCGACGAACAGACACAAGTCGTTTGGATATGCAGCCCGAATAATCCGACTGGCACTTATACATCTGAAGGAGAATTACTCGCATTTCTGGAGCGCGTTCCTTCTCGTGTCCTTGTCGTTCTTGACGAAGCATATTATGAATATGTAACAGCAGAGGATTACCCGGAAACTGTGCCGCTCTTAAGCAAGTATTCGAATTTGATGATTTTGCGCACATTCTCAAAGGCATACGGTCTGGCAGCGCTCAGAGTCGGATACGGAATTGCTGACGAGAACCTGATTCGCCAGATTGAGCCGGCGAGAGAGCCGTTTAATACGAGCCGTCTGGGCCAGGCTGCGGCGATTGCCGCACTTGATGATCAAGCGTTTATTGCTTCCTGTGTCGAGCAAAATAATGCAGGCCTTCAGCAGTATTATGATTTTGCGAAAACTCATGGTTTAAAGTGCTACCCTTCACAGACAAATTTTGTGTTAATTGACTTTAAACGTCCTGCTGATGAACTGTTTCAGGCTCTGCTGGAAAAAGGCTATATCGTCCGGTCAGGAAATGCATTAGGTTTCCCAACATCACTCCGGATTACGATCGGAACAAAAGAGCAAAATGAAGAAATACTTGCAATTTTAGCTGAAATTTTATAAGAGGTGATCAAATATCACCTCTTTAGTCTATAAACCAGGTGATGACGTATGAATCAAATGAAAGATACAATATTGCTCGCCGGTCTCGGATTGATAGGCGGTTCGATTGCCCTAGCCATCAAAAAAAATCATCCCGGCAAACGGATTATCGGAATCGACATCTCTGATGAACAGGCGGTAGCGGCATTAAAATTAGGCGTGATAGACGATCGTGCTGATTCGTTTATTAGCGGTGCGAAAGAGGCAGCTACAGTAATCATTGCGACACCTGTCGAACAAACACTGGTTATGCTTGAAGAGCTGGCTCATTCAGGAATTGAACATGAGCTTTTGATTACGGATGTAGGAAGCACAAAGCAAAAAGTGGTTGATTACGCTGATCAAGTGCTGCCTAGCCGCTATCAATTTGTCGGAGGACATCCGATGGCGGGTTCACATAAATCAGGAGTGGCCGCTGCGAAGGAGTTCCTGTTTGAAAATGCATTTTATATTTTAACCCCAGGCCAGAAAACGGACAAACAAGCTGTGGAACAGTTAAAAAACCTGCTGAAGGGGACGAATGCCCATTTTGTGGAAATGTCGCCGGAGGAGCATGATGGCGTTACAAGTGTAATCAGTCATTTTCCGCATATTGTAGCAGCCAGTCTTGTTCACCAAACCCATCATTCGGAAAACCTGTATCCGCTTGTTAAGCGTTTTGCTGCCGGCGGGTTCAGAGATATTACAAGGATTGCATCAAGCAGCCCGGCAATGTGGCGGGATATTTTATTACATAATAAAGATAAAATCTTAGACCGTTTTGATGAGTGGATTCGTGAAATTGACAAGATCCGTACATATGTAGAACAAGAAGATGCGGAAAATCTATTTCGTTATTTTAAAACCGCCAAGGATTATCGTGACGGGCTGCCGCTTCGGCAGAAGGGAGCGATACCTGCATTTTATGATTTATACGTGGATGTACCCGATCATCCGGGTGTAATATCCGAGATAACAGCGATCTTAGCTGCGGAGCGCATCAGTATCACGAATATCCGCATTATCGAAACACGAGAAGATATTAACGGGATTTTAAGGATCAGTTTTCAGTCTGATGACGACCGCAAAAGGGCAGAACAATGCATTGAAGCCCGGGCGGAATATGAAACTTTTTATGCTGATTGAGGTGGAAAAAATGAAACGAGAAAAGGTGCAGGCCTTACATGGAGAAATACATATTCCCGGTGATAAATCCATTTCTCACCGCTCTGTTATGTTTGGCGCGCTAGCGGCAGGCACAACAACAGTTAAAAACTTTCTGCCGGGAGCAGATTGTCTGAGCACGATTGATTGCTTTAGAAAAATGGGTGTTCACATTGAGCAAAGCGGCAGCGATGTCGTGATTTACGGAAAAGGAATCGATGCCCTGAAAGAGCCAGAAAGCCTTTTAGATGTCGGAAATTCAGGTACAACGATTCGCCTGATGCTCGGAATATTGGCGGGCCGTCCTTTTTACAGCGCGGTAGCCGGAGATGAGAGCATTGCGAAGCGCCCAATGAAGCGTGTGACTGAGCCTTTGAAAAAAATGGGGGCTAAAATCGACGGCAGAGCCGGTGGAGAGTTTACACCGCTGTCAGTGAGCGGCGCCTCATTAAAAGGAATTGATTATGTATCACCTGTTGCAAGCGCGCAAATTAAATCTGCTGTTTTGCTGGCCGGATTACAGGCTGAGGGCACAACAACTGTCACAGAGCCCCATAAATCTCGGGACCACACTGAGCGGATGCTTTCTGCTTTTGGCGTTAAGCTTTCTGAAGATCAAACGAGTGTTTCCATTGCTGGTGGCCAGAAACTGACAGCTGCAGATATTTTTGTTCCTGGAGACATTTCTTCAGCCGCATTTTTTCTTGCTGCTGGCGCGATGGTTCCAAACAGCAGAATTGTATTGAAAAACGTAGGTTTAAATCCGACTCGGACAGGTATTATTGACGTCCTTCAAAACATGGGGGCAAAACTTGAAATCAAACCATCTGCTGATAGCGGTGCAGAGCCTTATGGAGATTTGATTATAGAAACATCATCTCTAAAAGCAGTTGAAATCGGAGGAGATATCATTCCGCGTTTAATTGATGAGATCCCTATCATCGCGCTTCTTGCGACTCAGGCGGAAGGAACCACCGTTATCAAGGACGCGGCAGAGCTAAAAGTGAAAGAAACAAACCGTATTGATACTGTTGTTTCTGAGCTTCGCAAGCTGGGTGCTGAAATTGATCCGACAGCAGATGGAATGAAGGTTTATGGCAAACAAACGTTGAAAGGCGGCGCTGCAGTGTCCAGCCACGGAGATCATCGAATCGGAATGATGCTTGGTATTGCTGCTTGTATAACGGAGGAGCCGATTGAAATCGAGCACACGGATGCCATTCACGTTTCTTATCCAACCTTCTTCGAGCATTTAAATAAGCTTTCGAAAAAATCCTGAAGTTTTACTTCAGGATTTTTTATGCAGATCATAATTCGAGGCGAAAAAACATAGCTTGTCTTATAGAGGGGATAGAAAAACGAAAAGGGGGGATGTGCTTTACTTACAAGCCGGCAGGTCAAAGAGCTGCTTTACTGTACAGAGGGCGATCTTCCTTTTTTCATTTTCTATCTCAAGATCTTTTGGTAAACTAATAAGACTCAATAATTCCCTTCCGTACAGAAGCATCTTATTTGCCGGGGGCATTCGTCTGAATTATGATAAGATTAACCCGAACAAATAAAGCTTTTTTGTATGGTTGATGTTGTATAGGAAAAGAAAGGACCGGTCCGATTTGAATACATTGATTCAAGAAGCCATAAAATTAGTTGAAGCAGGTGAAACAGAAAAAGGCCTCAACACGCTCTCGAAGGCTGAAAAACAGCTGCATGATGAAGATAAAGCCATTGCAGCCCAGCTTTATTACGAGTGGGGCGATGTAGAAAAAGCAATTTCACTGATTAGTGATCTACATGATTTATATCCAAATGAAACAGAACTGACGAATTTCTACGCTGAACTTTTAATAGATATTGACGAAGAAGAAAAAGCCCTCGCTGTGCTGGAGACTATTCCGGAAACAGATCCATCATATCCGGAAAGTTTGCTGCTTATGGCGGATCTTTATCAGATGCAGGGGTTATTCGAAGTCAGTGAACAAAAGCTTTTACAGGCAAAGTCCATTCTGGACAATGAACCGGTTATTGATTTTGCACTGGGAGAACTTTACTTTACACAGGGAGCCTATGCAAAAGCGGTTCAATATTTTAAAACAACGGCTGAGGAGCAGAGTGAGATCGGAGGCGTTAATGTCCATCAAAGACTGGCAGAATCGTTAAGCGCCTCAGGTGAATTTGAGGATGCCATTCCATGTTACGAGAAAGCTGTCGATGAGAATCCTGATCCTAATACGATTTTCGGCTATGGTTTTACAGCCTTACAGGCGGGGCTTGTGAAAACAGCTATTAAGCAGCTGTCTGATTTAAAGGAGCTTGATCCATCTTATACTTCACTTTATATGCCGCTCTCGAAAAGCTATGAAGCTGAAGGAATGTATGAAGAGGCATTAAAAACGGCAAAAGAGGGGATCAGATATGATGAATATAACAAAGAACTTTTCCTTTATGCCGCCAAAATGGCCTTAAAAATCGGGAAGTCAGAAGAGGGGAAAAAGCTGCTTCAGGAGGCGCTTGCGCTTGATCCGGGCTTTGTCGAGGCGCTTCATACACTTCTTGCCGTGTATCACAAAGAAGAGGATTATGATCAGATCATTGATCTTATTCAAGAGGTTCGAAGCTACGGTGAAGAAGATCCGAAATACAATTGGTATCTTGCAAGCGCATATACTGAATTAGAGCAATACGAGGAAGCAAAACAATCCTTTGAGGCTGCCTATCTTCATTACCGGGAGGATAGAGATTTCTTATATGAATACGCAAGCTTCCTATTAGAAGAAGGCCTTCAAAAAGAAGCGCTGCCGCTTTTGAAAAAGGTTCTTGAAATGGACGGAGCCAATGAAGAGCTGGAAGAAACGATTTTGCGAATCGAGGATGAATTTTCTAGATAAGCAGGAATATTAACCATTCATGTGGAACATATAAGTATATAGATTATACGAACGATAGAGGAGGGAATTACATGCAGACCCCTGTTTCTGTCAATGAGAAAAAAGATTTTATCCGTTGGTTTTTAAACCATTATCAGTTAAAGCGCCGAGAGTGCGTTTGGATCTTGAACTACTTAATGAGCCATGATTCTCTCATGGAGAAGGTTCATTTTGTGGAGCAGGCTGAATTTTGCCCGAGAGGCATTATAATGTCAACACATTGTGTTGAAGAAGTTCCGTTCCGGTTCTATAAAGAGAATGTCATGACTACCGACGCGGAAAAATCTTTTCATGATATTAGATTAAATAAACAGCAGGATTTGTTTATCCAGCTTAATTTCCGTTCGGCTTACAGCTCACCTGAATATGCGGCGGTGCTGGAGTCCAACCCGCATATTCCGAAAAACCTTTTTGAGAATAAAAAAGATCAGGGATTGGCGGAACAGATTTTAGAGCACGCTATTTCCACATTCCAAAGAGAAAAATTATTAAAAGACATTGACGACGCGTTAGATCGTCATGATAAAGAGGCATTTGAACAATTATCGCGCCAATTAAATCAGCTCACATAATATGACCAGCCTTGCAGTGAATTGCAAGGCTTGTTGCCGTAAAGGGGGAGAACGATGAGGTGGAGAATCACTGATGCCAAGGACTATTTACAAGCTAAGGATTACATTGATACCGCTGTCATTCCATTAATTAGCATAAGGGTTAATAACCATTTTAAAATGGCGGCGGAGAAAGGCGAGTTTACGCAGCTTCTCTCAGAAGAACTTGAAAGGCAGTTAAAGGGACGGGTATATTTACTTCCTCCTTATACATATGTTGATAGAAATGAAATAACCGTTCAAGGGCTTAAGGATTTGCGGGAAGAGCTGATAACGGAATTTCCGCATGTTGTCCTGCTCACATCTGACGAAAGTTGGAGAGCTGAGGATGCGTTAGGCAAAATGATTGTTACACCGTCTGTTCCATTAGAGCATTTAAATGACTCTTTAAAAAGAAAAATATTGGATGAACGCACTGCTGAAATTTTGAACGTTTTGTTACAGTTATGGAGCACTCCATAAAAACACTTACATTTCCTTATAAACAATATTTTGGCTATATTGACCTTGCTGAGAGATTCATATATTATGAGGGTGTCTAGAGTTATTGCAATATTTTCTATTTTAGTCAGTTTGCAGGGGTGACCTAGAGGGGGGAGAAGAGATGGGCGGAAAACATGATATATCCAGACGTCAATTTTTGAATTACACGCTCACAGGCGTAGGAGGTTTTATGGCGGCTAGTATGCTCATGCCTATGGTTCGCTTCGCACTCGACCCGGTATTAAAATCGACGGGGAAGCAGGATATGGTTCAGGTTGTCAGCGTTGATGAGTTGACAAAAGAGCCGCAGCGCTTTGATTTTAAAATTAATCAAGTCGATGCCTGGTATGAGTCAGAAGAGTCAAGATCAGCCTGGGTCTTCAAAAACGGGGATGAAATTGTAGCACTTTCGCCAATTTGTAAACATTTAGGGTGTACGGTGAACTGGAATAGTGATCCTAAAAACCCGAATAAATTCTTTTGTCCATGCCATTACGGACTCTATGAAAAGGACGGCACCAATGTCCCTGGCACGCCGCCGCTTGCGCCTCTTGATCATTATGAGCAAGAAGTAAAAGACGGCTTCCTGTATCTTGGAAAAGCAAAGCCTAAGGGGGAAGGGTGACATGCTGAACAAAATCTATGACTGGGTAGACGAGCGGCTTGATATTACACCGATGTGGAGGGATATTGCCGATCACGAAGTACCGGAACATGTGAATCCCGCCCATCATTTCTCTGCGTTTGTGTATTGCTTTGGGGGACTGACGTTTTTTGTAACCGTTATCCAAGTATTATCTGGAATGTTTTTAACGATGTATTATGTGCCTGATATCAAAAATGCCTGGGAATCGGTATATTATTTGCAAAATGAAGTGGCATTCGGCCAGATTGTCAGGGGGATGCACCACTGGGGTGCGAGCCTGGTCATTGTGATGATGTTTTTACATACGCTGAGGGTCTTTTTCCAAGGCGCGTATAAAAAACCGCGCGAGCTGAACTGGATTGTCGGTGTGCTGATCTTTTTTGTTATGCTCGGTCTTGGCTTTACAGGCTACTTGCTTCCTTGGGATATGAAGGCTCTGTTTGCAACAAAAGTCGGGCTGCAGATCGCCGAAGCCACGCCTTTGATCGGAACGCAAGTTAAAACGCTCCTTGCAGGGCATCCGGATATTGTAGGCGCCCAAACGCTGACTAGGTTTTTTGCGATCCATGTATTTTTTCTTCCTGCCGCATTGTTCGGGCTGATGGCTGCACATTTTATTATGATCCGGAAGCAGGGGATTTCAGGACCGCTTTAAACTCTTGATCTGCGAATAAAAGGGAGGGGATGACATGCACCGGGGCAAAGGGATGAAATTTGTAGGCGACTCAAGGATACCGGCTGAAAAAAAGCCGAATATACCGAAGGATTATTCGGAGTATCCCGGTAAAACAGAGGCTTTCTGGCCAAATTTCTTGTTAAAGGAATGGATGGTTGGAGCTGTCTTTCTCATCGGTTTTCTCGTTTTGACGATTGTGCATCAGCCGCCTTTGGAGCGAATGGCGGACCCGACTGATACTGGTTATATTCCGCTGCCGGATTGGTATTTTCTTTTCTTATACCAGCTGTTGAAGTATGAATACGCCGCCGGAAGCTTTACAGTGGTCGGCGCCATGATTATGCCAGGTCTCGCTTTTGGGGCCCTGCTTTTGGCTCCATTCCTAGACAGAGGGACAGAAAGAAGGCCGTGGAAGCGTCCGATCGCTGTCGGTATGATGCTTCTGGCCATTTCCGCTGCTGTATTTTTGACGTGGCAGTCAGTTGCTACTCATGACTGGGCCAAGGCAGAAGAACAGGGGAAAATCACAAAAGAAGCCGACATTGACACCAATGCAGAAGGATATAAGGTCTTTAAGGAACAGGGCTGTATTTCTTGCCATGGGGATAACCTTCAGGGAGGAGCGGCTGGGCCTTCATTGGTTGACAGCGGGCTGAAACCGGAAGAAATCAAAAAAATCGCTGTAGAAGGGAAAGGCAAAATGCCGGCGGGTGTGTTCAAAGGAAATGATAAGCAGCTCGAAGAACTTGCAAAATTTATTTCTGAAACAACCGCAAAATAACGTATTGTGAATTGTCAAATGGAAGGATATACTTTTATTATCAAAAGCTGACCCGGCGTCAGCTTTTTTATATGGACATATTATTTTTACAGACTGAGAGTTGATTCGATGTGAAATGGTTTCAATATGTATTAGGGCAGCGGCCGATGCTTATTCTTGTCTTAGCCATTAATTTTCTGGGAACGGTTTACGGCTACTATTGGTACTTGCCGCAGCTTCTGGAGACACCGGCCCGTTTCCTGATTTTTGTTCCGGACAGTCCGACAGCAACGTTTTTCTTTCTGTTTGTGCTGCTTGCCTTTCTCATGAAACGGAATGCTCCGCTCTTTGAGGCGCTTGCGCTAGTTACCCTCGTAAAGTATGGCCTATGGGCGGTAGCTATGAATTTTCTTGTGCTTGCAGTAACTGGTGACTTGCCATGGGAGGGCTACATGCTAATTGCTTCGCATTTTGCAATGGCAGTTCAAGGCGTATTATACAGTCCGTATTTTCGTTTTTCATTTTGGCATCTTGCAATTGCTGCAGTTTGGACACTGCATAACGATGTCATTGACTACTTGTTTAATATGATGCCGCGGTATTCTATGCTTTCTGATTATATGACTGAAATAGGATACGGAACATTTTGGCTAAGCATCTTTTCAATCGCGCTCGCTTACTTTCTTGTGGTCTCGAAAAAGCAAACGAAGCTTGAGCTGATGTAAAGACAATGTTGGTCTATCCTTGTCCCTTTCTTCATATTCTGTAAGGAGAGAGAGTGGGAGGGACCTGCATGAAACGAAAGCTGACGATCTGTTTGTTGATTGCACTTATTTTTTATAATGGAAATGCCAAGGCTGCAGAGCGGGGAAGCCTCGAGGAATTGAATGATTTATCCGATACAGTCTTTCAAATGACCCGACAGGCGAAATATGAAGAGGCGCTACAAGTCTTGGAGTATTTTGAAAAAACATTAAAATCCGCTGAGAAAAAACAGCAAGACCCCATGCTAACGGGAGCCCAAATCCGTCAAATCACATTGGGCTATAATGATATGGTTCGGAGTTTAAAGCAAGCTGATACATCAGACACACAAAAACTCAGAGCAGCCGCGCAGTTCAGAATGCTGATGGATGCGGTTGACAATCGGTCTGACCCGCTTTGGGGCTCACTGGAAAAACCGATTATGGAAGCTTTTACTGAACTGAAGCGAGATGTCCAAAAGAATGGAAGCACAAGCTTTCATGAAAAATGGAATGAATTTATCAGTTTATATGACTTGATTTACCCCAGTCTTACAATCGATGTATCAGAGGATCAGCTTGAAACAGTCGGAAAACATATAGATGTTATTGAGCAAGAGGAATTTCAGCAAATGACAGAGAGCACGAAGCTTGAACGGCTTTCCCTTCTTCAGCATGACCTGAAAAATGTGTTTGACAGGGTGGAGGAGGATGATGCCGATCCGTCTTTACTCTGGGTGATCATTACAACCGGCAGTATCATCATTACTGCTCTCACCTATGTCGGTTACAGAAAGTACAAAGCGGAAAAAAACAAGCTGAAAAAAAGGGACTACCCTAAATAAGGATGAGGGGCGGCGGTCAGCCGCCTTTTTTCTATTACATGTCAGCGCGGAAGCGGATTTTTATTTTCATCAAGCGTAAATCCTTCTCCGAGCACATCGTGAACATCGCTTACCGCTACAAAGGCATGGGGATCAATGGAGTTAATCACGCTTTTCAGCATCACCAATTCGTTTTTCGGCACCACACAATAAAGTACATCTATATCCTCTTTTGTGTAGGAACCTTGTCCTTTCAAAATGGTGACGCCCCGTTCCATTTCTTCAAGAATCTTTTTCTGAATCAGGTCGTTTTTCGAAGAGATGATCGTAGCGCCTTTAGCAGCGTATCCGCCTTCCTGAATAAAATCGATTAATCTTGCCGCTACAAATACAGCTACCAGCGTATACATCGCTTCTTTATAGGAGAGATAAGTAAGCAAAGACAAAATGATGACGCAGGCATCGAAAGCAAACATCGTTCTGCCCATCGGGATCCCAAAATACTTATTCACTAAACGTGCGATGATATCGACACCGCCTGTCGTACCGCCGAACTTAAAAATAATACCCAGTCCGGCTCCGATGAATACGCCGGCAAATAAAGCGGCGAGCGCTAAGTCGTGCTGAAGGGGCATATGGATTTCATATCGCTGAAAGATGCTGAGGAACAAAGACAAGGCTACAGTGCCGACAAGGGTATAAACAAACATTGTCCTGCCGAGCAAACGCCAGCCAATAAAAAAAATCGGAATGTTCAACACCAGGTTCGAGATAGAGGGGCTGATGTGGAAAAGGGCATAAAGCAAAAGTGTAATACCTGTAAAACCGCCCTCAGCCAGATTGTTCTGCATATTGAAATGAACCAAGCCAAATGAAAAAATTGCCGCTCCGATTAAAATAAAAAATATGTTTTTTAATCTAATTTCTCCAAGCATCACACAAAACCCCTTTTCCTTCCATTAGATAGCGTTTATATTATAGTGGATGAAAAAGAAAACAGCAAACGTGCTTAAACATTTGTCAAACGTATCTGAATTAGCTAACATGTAAGAGGATGATAGGAGGTTTCGTTCAGTGAGTGATAAAACAATGAAAGACATACAGGCTGAAGTAGACCGTTACATCGGCCAATTTAAAGAAGGATATTTTAGCCCGCTGGCCATGATGGCGAGGCTGACTGAAGAACTGGGCGAGCTTGCCAGAGAAGTGAATCACCGTTATGGAGAAAAACCAAAAAAAGCGACTGAAGATGATAAAAGCATGGAAGAGGAAATGGGCGATGTGCTATTTGTATTGGTTTGTTTAGCCAACTCTCTTGATATCTCTTTAGAGGAAGCCCACGACAGAGTCATGCATAAATTTAATACAAGAGATAAAGATCGCTGGACCAGAAAAGAAGAAGGAAAGTAGAGGAGATCAAGATGTCAAACGAAACAATTAAAGTAGTCATTGCGGGACCGCGTGGAAGAATGGGGCAGGAAGCTGTTAAATTGGCAGAACGAACACCTCATTTTGACCTTGTCGGGGCCATAGACCATACATACGATCAGCAAAAATTATCTGATGTGATGCCTGTTGAGTCAGATGCTTTAATTTATACAGATATCCATACCTGCTTTACAGAAACACAACCGGATGTCTTGATTGATTTAACAACGCCCGAAATCGGAAAAGTACATACAAAAATTGCATTAGAGCACGGAGTCCGTCCAGTTGTCGGAACAACCGGCTTCTCAGAAGCTGATTTAAAAGAGCTCACGTCTTTAACAGAAGAAAAAGGGATCGGAGCCATCATCGCGCCAAATTTTGCGCTCGGTGCGATACTGATGATGAAATTTTCAAAAATGGCTGCCAACTATTTTGAGGATGTTGAGATTATTGAGCTTCATCATGACCAGAAGCTTGACGCACCAAGCGGAACTGCGCTTAAAACAGCGGAAATGATTTCAGAAGTCCGTAAAGAAAAGCAGCAAGGACATCCGGATGAAAAAGAAATTCTCCCAGGAGCAAGAGGAGCGGAGCAAAACGGCATTCGCTTGCACAGCGTCCGTCTTCCGGGCCTGATCGCGCATCAGGAGGTCATGTTCGGCATGGATGGCCAAACGCTTCAGATACGCCATGATTCTTATAACCGTGCTTCTTTCATGTCAGGCGTTAAACTGTCAGTCGAACAAGTCATGAAGATTGATCAGCTTGTGTACGGTTTAGAAAATATCATTGATTAGACGGGGGGATAAACAATGAAAATTGCTTTGATCGCGCATGACAAGAAAAAACAGGACATGGTTCAATTTACGACTGCCTATCGGGATATTTTAAAGAATCATGATTTATACGCAACCGGAACCACAGGGTTGAAAATTCAAGAGGCGACAGGTCTTCAAATTGAACGTTTTCAATCCGGTCCTTTAGGGGGAGACCAGCAAATCGGTGCACTGATCGCTGCCAATGCACTCGATCTTGTCATTTTTTTGCGCGACCCGCTGACCGCGCAGCCGCATGAACCGGATGTCTCGGCATTAATCCGGTTATGTGATGTGTATTCCATTCCGCTCGCCACAAATATGGGTACTGCGGAAATTCTCGTCCGTACACTTGATGAAGGTGTTTTCGAATTCCGTGACCTTCTTCGGGGAGAAGAGCCGAATGTATAATGCTGACGTTCTTGCTTTTGGCGCCCACAGTGATGATGTCGAGATCGGAATGGGCGGCACAATAGCGAAGTTTGTCAAACAGGAAAAAAAAGTAATGATATGCGATTTGACAGAAGCGGAACTCTCTTCTAACGGTACGGTCAGTTTACGTAAAGAAGAAGCAGCTGAAGCAGCCCGCATATTAGGCGCAGATAAAAGAATTCAGCTAACGCTTCCAGACCGCGGCCTAATAATGAGTGATCAGGCAATTCGGTCGATTGTCACTGTCATCAGAACCTGTCGGCCAAAAGCGGTTTTTATGCCGTATAAAAAGGATCGCCACCCGGATCACGGCAATGCGGCTGCACTGGTGGAAGAAGCGATCTTTTCCGCCGGAATCCATAAATATAAAGACGAAAAAAGCCTTCCGGCGCATAAAGTCAGCAAGGTTTACTATTATATGATAAATGGTTTTCATCAGCCGGATTTTGTCATTGATATCTCGGATACAATAGAGGCAAAGAAACAAAGCCTCAACGCCTACAAAAGCCAGTTTATCCCGTCAAAGGATTCCGTTTCTACTCCTCTGACGAATGGGTATATTGAGATCGTTGAAGCGAGAGAAAAGCTTTACGGTAAAGAAGCGGGCGTGGAGTATGCCGAAGGTTTCTTTTCCAAACGGATGCTGATGCTTGATCATGATGTGCTTGGGGGCGAACAATGAGAAAACTAAAAATAGGAATCACATGCTATCCGAGCGTTGGAGGCTCAGGTATCATTGCGACAGAACTGGGGAAGCAGCTTGCTGAAAAGGGACATGAAATCCATTTCATCACATCAAGCATTCCGTTTAGACTGAATACATATCATCCTAATATTCATTTTCATGAAGTTGAGGTTAATCAATATGCTGTTTTTAAGTATCCTCCGTATGATTTGACATTGGCAAGCAAAATCGCAGAGGTGGCGGAACGGGAGAATTTAAACATTATCCATGCTCACTATGCTCTCCCGCATGCCGTTTGCGCCTATCTTGCAAAACAAATGCTGAAACGCAATATCGGCATTGTTACAACTTTGCATGGCACGGATATCACAGTGTTAGGTTATGATCCGTCTCTAAAAGATCTGATCCGTTTTGCTATTGAGTCATCAGACAGGGTGACTGCCGTCTCCTCAGCGCTTGCGGCTGAAACGTACGATTTAATTAAACCGGAGAAAAAAATTGAAACGATTTATAACTTTATAGACGAGCGCGTGTATCTGAAGAAAAACACAGAGGCGATTAAAGAGAAACATGGAATTTTACCAGATGAAAAAGTCGTCATCCATGTGTCCAACTTCAGAAAGGTTAAACGCGTGCAGGATGTCATCCGTGTGTTCCGCAATATCGCTGGCAAAACGAAAGCGAAGCTGCTTTTAGTCGGAGACGGTCCGGAGAAATCGACAGCCTGCGAGCTTATCAGAAAATATGGCTTGGAAGACCAAGTCTTAATGCTTGGAAATCAAGACCGTGTTGAAGAGCTTTATTCTATTAGCGATTTGAAGCTGCTGCTATCTGAAAAAGAAAGTTTCGGCCTTGTCCTGCTTGAAGCGATGGCTTGCGGAGTGCCTTGTATCGGAACAAACATTGGCGGTATCCCTGAGGTTATTAAAAACAATGTGAGCGGATTTTTGGTGGACGTCGGTGATGTTGGGGCCGCAACAGCCCGCGCGATGAGCATTTTAGAAGATGAACAGCTAAGCAATCGTTTTACAAAGGCGGCAATAGAGATGCTTGAAAATGAATTTTCTTCCCAAAAAATTGTCAGCCAGTATGAACAGATTTATGCCGATTTAGCAGAACCGGAGTGATCACATGGAAAAAGTTTTTATCAAAGCACTTCCCGTGCTCCGCATCTTAATCGAAGCGGGCCATCAGGCTTATTTTGTCGGGGGCGCAGTTCGTGACAGCTATATGAAACGAACGATCGGAGATGTCGATATCGCGACAGATGCGGCACCTGATCAAGTAGAACGGCTGTTTCAGCGGACTGTTGATGTAGGCAAAGAGCACGGGACCATTATTGTGCTCTGGGAGGATGAAACCTATGAAGTCACGACATTCCGGACTGAATCTGATTATGTTGATTTCAGAAGACCGTCAGAAGTGCAATTTATCTCATCATTAGAAGAGGATCTAAAACGCAGAGATTTAACGATCAATGCGATGGCCATGACAGCGGATGGGAAGGTGCTTGATTATTTTGGCGGCAAGAAAGATATTGATCAGAAAGTGATTCGAACCGTTGGAAAGCCTGAGGATAGATTTCAAGAGGATGCGCTTCGTATGCTGAGAGCCGTACGCTTTATGAGCCAGCTTGGCTTTACGCTTTCACCGGAAACAGAAGAAGCCATTGCGAAAGAAAAATCACTCCTCTCCCATGTTTCAGTCGAACGAAAAACGATAGAGTTCGAGAAATTGCTGCAGGGAAGAGCTTCTCGCCAGGCGCTTCAAACGCTCATTCAAACGAGATTGTATGAAGAGCTTCCTGGTTTTTATCATAAACGAGAAAACCTGATTTCAACGAGTGAGTTTCCATTCTTCTCTTTAACATCCCGTGAGGAGCTTTGGGCTGCTCTTTTAATTAACCTTGGCATAGTTTTGAAAGACGCGCCCCTTTTCCTGAAAGCCTGGAAGCTCCCGGGAAAAGTGATCAAGGAAGCCATTCACATTGCCGGTACGTTTGGCCAGAGCCTTGACGCAATGACAATGTACAGAGCTGGGGAAAAAGCACTGCTCTCAGCGGCCAAAATATCGCAGCTTCGGCAAAACGAAAAACTGGATGAAAAGAAACTGAAGGACATTCAGTACACTTATCAAAACCTGCCGATCAAAAGCCTTAAGGACCTTGATATCACGGGTAAGGACTTGCTTGCGCTTCGAAACCGGCCGGCCGGAAAATGGGTGTCGGAAGAATTACAGCGGATCGAGCAGGCTGTTGTGACAGGGAAGCTCTCCAATCAAAAGAAACACATAGAGGAGTGGCTGAAGACATGCGGTCAACATTAAGAAAAGACCTTATTGAATTATTTTCTCAGGCCGGCAATGAATTTATTTCCGGCCAAAAAATCAGTGATGCTCTCGGCTGTTCAAGAACTGCTGTGTGGAAGCATATTGAAGAGCTTCGGAAAGAGGGTTATGAAGTAGAAGCCGTTAGAAGAAAAGGATATCGGCTCATCAAAAAGCCCGGAAAACTCAGTGAAAGCGAAATTCGTTTTGGATTAAAAACGGAAGTGATGGGCCAGCATCTTATTTACCATGACGTTCTTTCAAGCACGCAAAAAACGGCTCATGAGCTCGCGAATAATAACGCACCGGAAGGCACCCTCGTGGTAGCTGACAAACAAACAGCCGGAAGGGGCCGAATGTCTAGGGTATGGCATTCTCAAGAAGGAAACGGTGTTTGGATGAGCCTGATTTTGCGGCCTGACATTCCGCTCCAAAAAACACCGCAGCTGACTCTGCTTGCTGCAGTAGCTGTTGTGCAGGGAATAGAAGAGGCAGCAGGCATCCAAACGGATATTAAATGGCCAAATGATATTTTGATTAACGGAAAAAAAACAGTTGGCATCCTAACGGAAATGCAGGCTGAAGAAGACCGCGTACGTTCAGTGATCATTGGGATCGGCATTAACGTTAACCAGCAGCCTAATGATTTTCCAGATGAATTGAAGGACATCGCGACAAGCCTCAGCCAAGCTGCTGGGGAAAAAATTGATCGGGCCGGCGTCATCCAGCATATTTTACTATGCTTTGAGAAACGGTACCGGGATTATATGACGCACGGATTTACGCCGATTAAGCTTTTATGGGAAAGCTATGCGCTCGGTATTGGCACTAATATGAGAGCCAGAACGTTAAACGGAACCTTTTACGGTAAGGCGTTAGGTATAAATGATGAAGGCGTTCTGCTTTTAGAAACGAACGAAGGCATTAAAAAAATCTATTCTGCCGATATCGAATTGGGCTAATGTGTTGGTACAAGCCCGTTGATTTTGGTATACTTCCATTGGGCAGTATCGCCTGCGAACTGCACCTATTATTAAAATAGATAGACATTGCAGCAGTCTGCCTTGATCCAAAAAAGGACTGGGACAGAGGGATGAAACTCGCCGAACTTTAGAAAGTGAAGAATCCTTCTCGTTGTAACGGAAGGTTTTTTGGCTTGCAGAAGAAAACGGCAGATCATCTCCTCTAAACATGAGGAGGAGAAAACATGAAAACAAAACTGGATTTTCTAAAAATGAAGGAGTCTGAAGAACCGATTGTCATGCTGACCGCTTATGATTATCCGGCAGCTAAACTTGCTGAACAAGCGGGAGTTGACATGATTTTAGTCGGTGATTCACTCGGAATGGTCGTCCTCGGCCTTGATTCAACTGTCGGTGTGACAGTTGCGGACATGATCCATCATACAAAAGCCGTTAAAAGGGGTGCGCCGAATACCTTTATTGTGACAGATATGCCGTTTATGTCTTATCACCTGTCCAAGGAAGATACGCTAAAAAATGCAGCGGCTATCGTTCAGGAAAGCGGAGCTGACGCACTGAAGCTTGAGGGCGGAGAAGGCGTGTTTGAATCCATTCGCGCATTAACGCTTGGAGGCATTCCAGTAGTCAGTCACTTAGGTTTGACACCGCAGTCAGTCGGCGTACTGGGCGGCTATAAAGTACAGGGCAAAGACGAACAAAGCGCCAAAAAATTAATAGAAGACAGTATAAAATGCGAAGAAGCAGGAGCTATGATGCTTGTGCTGGAATGTGTGCCGGCAGAACTCACAGCCAAAATTGCCGAGACGCTAAGCATACCGGTCATTGGAATCGGGGCTGGTGTGAAAGCAGACGGACAAGTTCTCGTTTATCATGATATTATCGGCCACGGTGTTGAGAGAACACCTAAATTTGTAAAGCAATATACGCGCATTGATGAAACCATCGAAACAGCAATCAGCGGATATGTTCAGGATGTAAGACATCGTGCTTTCCCTGAACAAAAGCATTCCTTTCAAATGAACCAGACAGTGCTGGACGGCTTGTACGGGGGAAAATAAGATGAGACAGATTACTGATATTTCACAGCTGAAAGAAGCCATAAAACAATATCATTCAGAGGGCAAGTCAATCGGATTTGTTCCGACGATGGGGTTTCTGCATGAGGGGCATTTAACCTTAGCAGACAAAGCAAGACAAGAAAACGACGCCGTTATTATGAGCATTTTTGTGAATCCTGCACAATTCGGCCCTAATGAAGATTTTGAAGCATATCCGCGCGATATTGAGCGGGATGCAGCTCTTGCAGAAAACGCCGGAGTTGATATTCTTTTTACGCCAGATGCTAAGGATATGTATCCCGGTGAAAAGAATGTCACGATTCATGTAGAAAGACGCACAGACGTGTTATGCGGGCGCTCAAGAGAAGGACATTTTGACGGGGTCGCGATCGTACTGACGAAGCTTTTCAATCTAGTCAAGCCGACTCGTGCCTATTTCGGTTTAAAAGATGCGCAGCAGGTAGCTGTTGTTGATGGGTTAATCAGTGACTTCTTCATGGATATTGAATTGGTTCCTGTCGATACGGTCAGAGAGGAAGACGGCTTAGCCAAAAGCTCTCGCAATGTATACTTAACAGCTGAGGAAAGAAAAGAAGCGCCTAAGCTGTATCGGGCCCTTCAAACAAGTGCGGAGCTGATCCAAGCCGGTGAAAGAGATCCTGAAGCGGTGATAAAAGCTGCAAAAGAAATCATTGAAACGACTAGCGGAACCATAGACTATGTAGAGCTTTATTCCTATCCGGAACTCGAGCCTGTGAATGAAATTGCTGGAAAGATGATTCTCGCTGTTGCAGTTGCTTTTTCAAAAGCGCGTTTAATAGATAATATCATTATTGATATTCGAGAAATGGAGAGAATATAATATGTATCGAACAATGATGAGCGGCAAACTTCACAGGGCAACTGTTACGGAAGCAAACCTAAACTATGTGGGAAGCATTACAATTGATGAAGATCTCATTGATGCTGTGGGAATGCTTCCTAATGAAAAAGTACAAATTGTGAATAATAATAATGGAGCACGTCTTGAAACGTATATTATTCCTGGTAAACGGGGAAGCGGCGTCATATGCTTAAACGGTGCAGCCGCACGCCTTGTGCAGGAAGGAGATAAGGTCATTATTATTTCCTACAAAATGATGTCTGATCAAGAAGCGGCAAGCCACGAGCCGAAAGTGGCTGTTCTGAATGATCAAAACAAAATTGAACAAATGCTGGGGAACGAACCAGCCCGTACAATTTTGTAGAAGAAAAGCCCCCTTTATCGGGGGTTTTCTTTTAAGATTTTGAGAGTAAAACGGTTTTGCCGCTCCATTTCCGTACAAAACGTGTTACACTTTTGTCGTATGCAAGAATTGAGGTGTCCATTTTAATGAATAAGCAACGGTTCGTTGTTATAGATGTAGAGACAACAGGGAATTCGCCGAAGAAAGGCGATAAAATCATACAAATCGCAGCGGTTGTAATCGAAAATGGACAAATTACTGAGCGGTTTTCAAAATACATTAATCCAAATAAATCAATCCCTGCTTTTATTGAGCAGCTTACTGGAATCTCTAATCAAATGGTTGAGAATGAACAGCCATTTGAAGCAGTTGCTGAAGAAGTATTCCAATTGCTTGACGGCGCTTATTTTGTCGCCCACAATATCCATTTTGACCTTGGATTTGTCAAGTATGAGCTACATAAGGCGGGCTTTCAGCTCCCAGATTGTGAAGTGCTTGATACTGTCGAGCTCTCACGCATTGTTTTTCCGGGATTTGAAGGGTATAAGCTGACGGAATTAAGCGAGGAGCTTCAGCTGCGGCATGATCAGCCGCACCGGGCTGACAGCGATGCTGAAGTGACAGGGCTTATTTTTTTGGAAATCCTTGAAAAGCTGCGGCAGCTTCCTTATCCGACATTAAAGCAGTTAAGAAGGCTTTCGCAGCATTTCATCAGTGATCTGACGCATTTGTTGGATATGTTCATTAATGAAAACAGACATACCGAGATACCGGGCTATACGCGCTTTTCTTCGTTTTCTGTCAGAGAACCTGAAGCTATCGATGTTCGTATAAATGAGGACGAGAACTTCTCATTTGAGATCGAAAGCTGGGAAGCGGGAAATGAAAAAGCGCTGTCAGAGTTAATGCCTGGGTATGAAAAAAGAGACGGCCAAATGATGATGATGAGAGAGGTGGCTGATGCGTTTGCCAATCGTGAGCATGCGCTGATTGAAGCTCCTCCGGGCATCGGAAAAACGATTGGCTATCTTATTCCGGCTGCGCTTTTTGCCAAGAAATCAAAAAAGCCGGTCATAATCAGCACGTATTCGACGCTTTTACAGCAGCAGATTCTCACAAAGGATTTGCCGATTGTCCAAGATCTGTTTCCATTTCCGGTAACAGCGGCGATTTTAAAAGGGCAATCGCATTATTTATGCCTGTATAAATTTGAACAGGTGCTTCATGAAGAAGATGATAATTATGATGCCGTACTGACGAAGGCACAGCTTCTCGTTTGGCTGACAGAGACAGATACAGGAGATGTAGCGGAACTGAATTTGCCTTCAGGCGGAAAATTGCTGTGGGACAGATTGGCTTATGACGATGACTCCTATAAAAGAAGTCGCAGTGAGCATGTGATCGGTTTTTACGAGCGGGCCAAACAGATTGCTATGCGCTCCGATTTGGTGATCACTAATCACTCCCTTTTGCTGACCGATGAAGGCAGTCAGAAAAAAAGGCTTCCCGAAAGCGGCACATTTATTATTGATGAAGCACACCATTTTGAACGTGCGGCAAGCGAACATTTAGGGAAAAGAGCCACGTACATAGAATTGCATACGAAATTGAGCAGAATCGGCACTCTGAAGGAGCAGGGACTTCTAAAAAAGATGAGACAGCTATTCCAGCGAAACAGCCTGCCGGTTGATTCATTTTTCGAATTGGAAGAGTGGCTTCAGCACGTTCAAGCAGAAAGTGATGCTTTCTTCAGCTCTGTACATTCTTTTGTCAAACGAAGAAAACCTAAAGAAGACTTGAACCGTCTAGTGTTTAAGGTGAACAAAGAAAGCCAGGATAAAAGCTGGTCGATCTTAACGGATGGTGCGGAGAGGCTTTGTTCCATGCTGACACATTTGCAGCAGCTTTTTGAGGCGCAGTCATCTCTGATGGAAAAACATTTGAAGGGTATGAAGAGCAAAACCGTCTTTTTAGCCGATGAATACCAAAGAAGCATGAAAGGCTTGCAGCATTACTGTCAGACGTTGCAGAAGCTCTTCTTTAGGTCTGATGACGATGAAGCGGTTTGGATTGAAATAGATGCAAAGGGTGCGAAAAATGCAGTGGCCATTTACGCACAGCCTCTTGAACCTGGTGAACTTCTGGCTGATCAGTTTTTCGCGCGCAAAAATAGTGTGGTGCTGACATCTGCAACCCTTACAGTCGAAGGTTCTTTTCAATTTATGATTGAACGACTGGGACTGAGTGACTTTTTCCCGCGGACAATGAGAATTGAGTCACCCTTTTCTTACGATGAGCGTATGCAGGTGATGATTCCAAAGGATATGAAATCAATTCAGGATACAGGGCAACCTGAATTTATACAGGATACAGCCCGTTATATCGAACTGATGGCCAAGGAAAAACAGCCTAAAATCCTTGTGCTGTTTACATCCCATGATATGCTGAAAAAGGTTCACCAGGAGCTTAAGCATAACATGAGTGCTTCCGGCATTCAGCTCTTGGCACAAGGGATTACAGGCGGAAGTCCCGGCAAACTGATGAAGACTTTTAAAACATCCAATCAGGCGATCCTGCTCGGAACAAATCATTTTTGGGAAGGCGTTGATTTCCCTGGTGATGAGCTGACAACAGTAATGATCGTGAGGCTCCCATTCCGGCCCCTGATCACCCGCTTCATGCTGCAAAATGTGAGCTTGCCCGCAAAAAAGGAAAGAATCCGTTTCAAACAGTGTCATTACCGGAAGCTGTGCTGACCTTCAGGCAAGGAATCGGACGCTTGCTGCGTTCTGCGGGAGACAAAGGAACGATTATTATATTGGACAGACGGATTAAGACCGCTGGTTACGGCCGGCTGTTTCTTGATGCCTTGCCGACAACCTCAGTATCCGAAATGACTGACAGCGAGCTTGAAGCTTATGTTGCAGGGGAAAAAGATTAAAAGCCGCTTAAAGCGGCTTTTGCGGTGTGGGAGTAGGATGGTGTTTTATTTAAAAGCGGATTTCCCGCTCTGTGATACTAGTATGGCGTGTCCTGAAATGGAGTATGACTAACAATATTTGTTCAAACTGGAGGATGAAAAAATGGAAAGTAAAATCGAAATTCTTTCAACAATTAATGTAGAGCATTCTGATGATCTGTATAAAATTGTGGACACATTGAATCGTACACTGAAAAGAGATAATCTGATGTTCGGCCTTGCGCTGGATGAAGAAAACAAAAACCAAGCCGTTTTTACCATTTATCGTACGTAGGTGAGAAGATGAGAAAAAAAGCATTAATATTTACCGTCATTTTTGGTATTATTTTTTTAGCAGTACTTCTTGTCTCGGCAAGCATTTATAAATCAGCCATGGCACAAAAGGAAGAGGGGCATGAAGCAGCAGCAGCTGAAGCTAAAAAAGAAACCGATCTCGCCAATGTTGATCAAGTCGAAACATTTGTCGGAAAAGAAAAATATTATGTTGTAAAGGGAACGGATAAAAAAGGCACTGCAATATATGTCTGGGTTCCTGCTGATAAAAAAGCAAAAATTCTCTCAAAAGAAGCGAAAGAGGGAATCTCTGAAGACAAAGCGGCGAAAATCATAAAGGATGAAGGGCTGGTTTCAAAGCAAAAAGAGGTTCATCTGGCAAGAGAAGGAAACGTCCTGCTTTGGGAAGTGACGTACTTAGACAAAGAAGGGCAATACAGTTTAAGTTATGTGGACTTTACAACTGGAAAGATTCTTAAAAATATCACGCCTTAAGACGAATTAGGGGGAGTTCAAGTTGAAACTGGCAAAAAGAGTATCCGCATTAACACCATCAACCACACTGGCAATCACAGCGAAAGCGAAAGAACTGAAAGCCGCAGGCCATGATGTCATCGGCTTAGGAGCAGGAGAACCTGACTTCAATACACCGCAGCATATTATTGATGCCGCTGTACGTTCGATGAACGAGGGCCATACGAAATACACGCCTTCCGGTGGTTTGGCTGAACTGAAAAACAGCATTGCAGAGAAATTTAAACGCGACCAGAATATTGAATACAAACCGTCTCAAATTATTGTCTGCACTGGTGCCAAACATGCTCTGTATACCCTTTTCCAAGTGATTTTGGATGAAGAAGATGAAGTTATTATTCCAACGCCTTACTGGGTAAGCTATCCGGAGCAGGTGAAACTCGCTGGCGGAAAGCCTGTTTATGTAGAAGGGCTTGAGGAAAATCACTTCAAAATTTCGCCTAAGCAGCTGAAAAATGCAATTACGGAAAAAACAAAAGCAATCGTTATTAACTCTCCAAGCAACCCGACTGGTGTCATGTATACGGAAGAAGAACTATCTGCACTCGGTGAAGTGTGCCTTGAACATGATATCTTGATTGTGTCAGATGAAATTTATGAAAAACTTACATACGGCGGAAAGAAACATGTTTCCATTGCACAGCTGTCAGACAGACTGAAAGAACAAACGGTCATTATAAACGGCGTATCGAAGTCCCACAGCATGACAGGCTGGAGAATCGGTTATGCGGCAGGCTCTGAAGACATTATTAAAGCGATGACGAACCTTGCAAGCCACAGCACGTCAAACCCGACATCAATCGCACAGTACGGAGCGATTGCGGCTTATAACGGGCCTTCTGAGCCATTGGAAGAAATGAGAGAAGCATTTGAACATAGATTAAATACGATCTATGCAAAGCTCATAGAAATCCCAGGGTTCAGCTGTGTGAAGCCGGAAGGTGCTTTTTACTTGTTCCCGAATGCAAAAGAGGCAGCTCAATCTTGCGGTTTCAAAGATGTAGATGAATTTGTTAAAGCGCTTCTCGAGGAGGAAAAAGTTGCGATTGTTCCAGGATCCGGATTTGGCTCTCCTGAGAATGTCCGTCTTTCTTATGCAACATCGTTAGATCTTCTTGAAAAAGCCATTGAAAGAATCAAGCGTTTTGTAGAAAAACATAGCTAACAGATCAAAAAGCGGCTGACAGAAAAGCCGCTTTTTATCTGCATTGACCCGGTTAGTTAAGAGCGGGTATAATAAAGTGATGATAAAAGAGTTCGCGGGGCATTGAGCTTCCGAATGTCTTTCTTGTTTTGGAGGGAAATATGTTGAAAACAACAATCAACCAAGTGTACAAGCACGTAGGTGAGGAAGTAACGATCGGAGCTTGGGTCGCTAATAAGCGTTCAAGCGGGAAAATTGCGTTTTTACAGCTTCGGGACGGTACCGGTTTTATTCAGGGTGTCGTAGTAAAAGCGGAAGTGGAAGAAAGCATTTTCCAAACAGCTAAATCAGTGACGCAGGAAACGTCGCTCTATATAAAAGGGATTGTCAAAGAGGACGAGCGTTCTCCGCTTGGATATGAACTTGCTGTGACAGATATTGAAGTCATTCACGAAGCGACCGATTATCCAATTACACCAAAAGAACACGGAACGGAATTTTTGATGGATCACAGACATTTATGGCTGCGTTCAAAGCGCCAGCATGCGATCATGAAAATCCGTAATGAAATCATTCGCGCGACTTACGAATTCTTTAATAACGAAGGCTTCGTAAAAGTGGATCCGCCGATTCTGACTGGAAGCGCACCTGAAGGAACAACAGAACTCTTTGCGACAAAGTACTTTGATGAAGATGCATATCTGTCTCAAAGCGGCCAGCTCTACATGGAAGCTGCGGCAATGGCTTTAGGAAAAGTATTCTCTTTCGGACCGACATTCAGAGCGGAAAAGTCTAAAACAAAGCGTCACTTAATCGAATTCTGGATGATCGAACCTGAAATGGCGTTTGTAGAATTTGAAGAAAACCTTCAAGTACAGGAAAATTACGTTTCTTTCATCGTGCAATCAGTTCTTAAAAATTGTAAAATTGAATTAAACACATTGGGAAGAGACACGTCAAAACTTGAGCAAATCAAAGCCCCGTTCCCAAGAATCACGTATGATGAAGCGATTGAATTTCTGAAAGAAAAAGGCTTTGACGATATCGAGTGGGGAGATGATTTCGGAGCGCCTCATGAAACAGCGATTGCTGAACACTATGACAAACCGGTATTCATCACTCGCTATCCGACGTCCTTAAAACCGTTCTATATGCAGCCGGCTTCTGATCGTGAGGACGTTGTGCTTTGCGCTGACTTGATTGCGCCGGAAGGCTATGGAGAAATCATCGGCGGGTCTGAACGGATTCACGATATGGAACTTTTGGAATCGCGTCTTAAAGAACATGGACTGGATTCTGACGCATATAAATGGTATGCTGAACTTAGAAAATATGGATCAGTTCCTCATTCCGGCTTCGGCCTTGGATTAGAGCGGACAGTAGCTTGGATCAGCGGAGCACCTCACGTTCGTGAAACGATTCCGTTCCCAAGACTGTTAAACCGTCTGTATCCGTAATACATTCAAATGAAACAAAAAAGAGTCTCCTGTAAGGGAGACTTTTTACAGTAAAGGGGCAATACAATCCTTTACAGTAAGAGGTGTGACGATGAAAAAACAGCAATTTATTGATATGCAGGAGCAGGGAACATCAACCATTCCCAATCTTCTGCTCACGCATTATAAACAGCTTGGGCTTAATGAAACAGAACTTATTCTGCTGTTAAAAATTAAAATGCATTTAGAAAAAGGATCATATTTTCCTACACCGAATCAACTGCAGGAAGGTATGTCAATTTCTGTTGAAGAATGCACAAACAGATTGCGGATGTTTATTCAAAAAGGCTTTCTGTTTATTGAAGAATGCGAGGATCAAAACGGCATCAAATTTGAGAAATATTCTCTTCAGCCTTTATGGGGGAAGCTGTACGAGTATATTCAGCTTGCACAGAATCAAACACAGGAAAGAAAAGCAGAAGGGGAACAAAAAAGCCTTTATACCATTTTTGAGGAAGAGTTCGCAAGGCCGTTATCGCCTTTGGAGTGTGAAACGCTGGCGATCTGGCAGGACCAAGATCAGCATGATGCACAACTGATCAAACACGCGTTAAAAGAGGCTGTACTATCAGGAAAACTCAGTTTCCGCTACATTGACCGCATTTTGTTTGAATGGAAGAAAAACGGGCTTAAAACTGTGGAGCAGGCAAAAATACACAGCCAAAAATTCCGGCGTGTACAAGCAAAGCAGAATGAACCGCAAAAAGAGTATAAAAGGCAGGTTCCTTTTTACAATTGGCTTGAACAATAAAGTGAAAAGGTGACAATCGTGTTAAATCTAAAACAAATTGAATTCTGTTTAGACAAGATAGGTGACATGTTTCCTCATGCGGAGTGTGAACTGGTTCATTCCAATCCTTTTGAATTAGTGGTGGCTGTTGCTTTATCTGCGCAATGTACAGATGCACTTGTAAACAGAGTGACCAAAACATTATTCCAAAAATACAAACGGCCGGAAGACTATTTGGCTGTTCCGCTGGAAGAGCTTCAGCAGGATATTAAATCAATCGGTTTATATCGTAATAAAGCGAAAAATATTCAAAAGCTGAGTAAAATGATTATTGAAGATTACGGCGGAGAAGTACCGAGAGACCGCGATGAGCTTGTCAAACTGCCAGGGGTCGGGAGAAAGACCGCAAACGTAGTGGTATCCGTTGCGTTTGGCGTGCCGGCCATTGCCGTAGATACCCATGTGGAGAGAGTCACCAAACGATTGGGCATTTGCCGGTGGAAGGACTCGGTGCTGGAAGTTGAAAAGACGCTGATGCGCAAGGTTCCCAAAGAAGACTGGTCCGTTACGCATCACCGGCTTATTTTCTTCGGCAGATATCACTGTAAAGCCCAATCTCCGCGCTGTGCGGAGTGCCCGCTGCTTTCTTTGTGCAGAGAAGGGCAGAAGAGGGATAAAAAAGGACTGGTGAAACGATGACGCAAGCAAAAGAAGTGTTGGCTTCCTATGAGCAATACTTGCGCAGTCTTGACCAGAAGAGTTCCTCGGATATGAAGAAAACCTTGCAGACCAATCCCGTGTATTTTGATTTCTGCACGGAATTACAAGGCGATTTGCCATGGGAAGACAGCGGGAAATACGTTCCGCTTTTATTTGAAGTGTGGGATGACATCAAAGCATCACTTCTCCCAGTCTTTCAAACACGAAAATCGAGATGTGACCAAAACGAAATGTTAAAGGGCATTGTGTGTTTGCTGGCTTCGTTACATTGGACAGCAGGTGAGCCGGTGAAATCACTCGATTGGCAAGAACTGAGGGAGAAATCATATCCCGCAAAGCCGATTAATTGGGCTGAACGAGTGGAATTTATTCTTCTTAAGCCGACCCAATACCATTGCTTTATTCAGCTTGATGAGCTGATTACCGAAATGAAAAAGCATTTTTATAAATATCATGCGATGAATCGATAAAACCTCCTCTTAAAACGGGAGGTTTTTTATTGTGTACCAAAAAAGCCATCACCCCAAAGGTGACGGCTTTTTTGTTTAATTTGTTTTTTCAATTGATGATGAGTTTGTTTGTGTTTTATTAGATGTGTCTGTTTTATTTTTATTCGTGTCAGAACCTGTTGAATCATTCTTGCCAGAGTTCGAATCACCATCCGACGTATCCTGGTTGTTACTGTTGTCGTTATCGTTATCGTTTGATTGGTCTTGGTTATTGTTGTCGGACGGATTGGTGTTCGTATTGTCTTGTTTTTTGTCTTGATCTTTTGTTGAATCATCTGTCTGATCTTGATCCGTCTGACCGTCATCTTTTTGAGAATCATCAGTTTGTGTATCATCCTGAGTCTTCTCATCATCTTGTTTTTCATCATCCGTTTGTTGCTGGTCTTTTTTATCTTCATCGTCTTCAGCTTTTGGCACCTCATAGGATGTGGAAGCTGTACTTTTGCCATCATCACTGACGGCTGTTACTTCGAATTTGTACACAGATCCTGGCTGCACACCCGAAATGACTGCCTCTTTTGCAGAGCTGTTTTGAATTTCTGAGTAGCTGCCGCCATCAACAGATTGCTTAACAGCAAAGGTCGCATCTCCGTCGTAATTCCAGCTTAACGTTAAAGATTGATTGTCTTTATCGTATTTCACGTTTAAACCAGACAATTTAGCTGTTTCCTCTTTTTCTTCTTTCTCATATGTTTTAGAAACAGTAGAAGGAGCTGTGCCTTTAACAAAGTACTCTGTGAGCTTCTTATCGCTTGGCGTATTTGGCCCTGCCAGTTTTGCAGGATTTGAGCCTTTTTCTACAGAGGCTTCCACTACGCTGTCAGGTTTCTCAAATGATCCACTTCCGTCATCGACATCGGCGATGAGCTGGGCGAAGATGCGCTTTGCAATCTGTTGCTCTGTTTTATTTAAAGATTTTTTTCCTATCTTATTTTGAGAATCTACACCTGTCCAAACAGCAGCGGTATATTGAGGTGTATATCCTACAAACCAAGAATCTGGTACCCCGCCTTGTGCGATATTGTATTTTTGCATATCCGCTTCATCAAAGTTTGTTGTACCTGTTTTACCTGCAACTTCCACTCCCGGAACTTGTGCAAGCTGTCCAGTACCTGTTTTAACAGCTGTTTTCAGCATATCTGTAATCATAAACGCAGTATAATCGCTCATTGCTGACTTTGATTTTGGTGTTAAATCAAGCTTTGTGCCATCGTTAAATTCAATAGACTTTACAAAATGCGGTTCGTTATATGTTCCGTTATTTCCGAATGCACTGTATGCTCCAGCCATAGTTAGAGTAGAGACACCGGGATTACCTTCTCCGAATCCTCCGATAGAATATGATTCATACACTTTTTCTTTATTTAATCCGAGCCCCAGTCCATTAGCAAAATCAACTGCTGCATCTTTTCCGACTGCTTGGAATGCTTTTAGAGCCGGAATGTTACGTGATTGGGCGAGGGCTTCACGCATAGACATGACCCCTTTATAGGAACGGTCAAAGTCTCGAATAGGTGTTCCATCTGAATACGTGTAAGCTGAGTCATCAATTTGCTCGTAAGTTGACCATTTTTTATTTTCAATCACTGGACCGTAGTCGAGAATAGGTTTAATGGTAGACCCAGGCTGTCGCTGGGCTTGGGTCGCGTAATTATAGCCACCAACCGTAGAATCTCTTCCGGAGCCAATCGCCCGCACTTCTCCGGTTTTCGTATCGAGAAGGGTAACGCCGCCCTGCATGCCTTCAGTAAATCCGACGGTGTCTCCGTCCATTAATTCATCTAGTTTATCTTGTGCTTTTGTATCTAATGTCGTATAGATCTTTAATCCGTCAGCAGATGGATCGACATCAGATTTTTCATCAATTTCCTTCATAACCTCTTCAACAAATGCGCTGTATTTGTTTGTACTTGCTTTTTCATATTCCTTCTGTGACACGACGCCTTCGTCTTTCACTGCCACTTTTTTCGCTTTGTTATATTGAGAATCAGAAATAAATCCTTGTTTTTTCATCAGACTGAGTACGATGTTCCGTCGTTTTTCCGCTTTATCCGGGTTTTTAACGGGATTGTACGCTGTCGGGCTTTGCGGCATTCCTGCAAGCGTCGCAGCCTGTTCGACAGTCAATTTGCTTAAATCTGTAACGCCGAAAAATTCTTCCGCCGCTTTTCCGATACCGTATGCTCTAGGAGAAAAATAAATCCGGTTTAAATACATTTCTAAAATTTCATCTTTAGAGTAATTGCGCTCCAGCTGAATCGAAAGCCATACTTCCTGCACCTTCCGTTTCAACGTCTTCTGATGTGAAAGAAGGGAGTTTTTGACGACCTGCTGGGTGATCGTACTTCCGCCTTCAGCCCCGAAGCCGTCTTTAAAGTTGGCAACTAAAGCACCGCCGATACGGACAGGGTCAATCCCGTGGTGCTCATAAAAACGAGCGTCTTCTGTCGCGATAAAGGCTTCTTTTACAACATCGGGAATTTCATCTATCGAGACGTAGGTACGTTTTTCGGCGCCGACTTCGGCGATCTCTTTTCCATTTTTATCATAAATCGTTGATGAATAAGGCGTCTTCAATTTGCTTTCATCAAGGGACGGCGCATCAGAAACCATGACGGCAAATGTAACAGCACCGCCGACTACGCCTAAAACAAACAGAATGAGTAAAGTGAAAAGGGTCTTTTTAAACAATCCGCCCTTTTTTCGTTTCTTGCCTTTTTTCGGTGAAGGACTCGACTTGCTGTTCGCTTTTCGTCGAGCTTCACGGCTGTTAAATTGATCTGACATAACATCTCAACCTTTCGTTAATCAACCTTTCGCACCAGATGATGGCGAAAAATAAAGCTGTTCAATAATACTAATATAATCAATTCTGGGTGCGTATCCAAGAGAAATCGGATAAGCTGTTTCTTCCAACTCATCTTTTCGAATTGATTTTCTGCCGTTTTTTTCTTTTCTGTCCCAGAAATAAAACAGCTTATCGGCTTCCAAAAAATAAACCTGGTCGAAAGCGGATATAATAACAAAACAAATACCGTCTTGAGCCTTTACCTGCTTCATATGCTCGATTTGATGGTCATGAAAATTCTGCAGGGGGAAAGAGGTCTTGTTTTTCGTTTCTTTCGCCTCAAAATCAATATACCGCCCTTTGTAAATCCCATTGTAGTCTGTTGTCGATGATTGTTTAAAGTAAGCTTCTTTAATCACTGCGGCACTTCTTTTTGGATAATGGACATTTACAATTTGAACAGGTGTCGGCTTTTTGTGTATAACGGCAATTTGGTTTGTCAGATAATACTTATTCGTTTCGTTTAAGTCATCTTCGAGGGTCATTCCGCGATTACTGTAAGACGGGGCCCTTTTCTGACTGTTTTGGGATGAAACCGAATGTTTCGGCTGAAATGTTTTTCCGTTAGGATACCGAATCACTTTCTCATCCTCCTTATTAAACTAATCATGACGGAAGTGAATGAACGTGCAAGAACAACAGACCATCAGAAAGCTTCTGAGCCGGATTGAGCGGCAGACAAAAATAAAAAACGCGGATAACATTTCAAGAACAAATGCTTATAAAGCATTTTACGACCGTCATCCGGAAATCAAATGGTCGCTTTTGGCTTCTTTCGTTTCTCGTAATGCCGGCTGGTCAATGACTGACTTAAAAGGCAGTCTGTTTCAGCTTGGACTCCGTGAGAGACAGCAAGAATGGTTCTTTTTAGCCTATGAAAGAGCGAACTGGCTTATTTTTTCGGATGCCTATCCGCAGCTTCTTTTATACCACTGGTCAAAAAGAGTCGGGAAACCGCTGTTTCATCTTCTGCATGTGTTTGGCGTCTCACAATTTATGTCGGAAGAATGGACCCGTTTTTGGCATGAGCGAAATACGGAGCGGCTAATGTATGCCCTCATTATAAATGAACAAAACACTATCCAAACACCTATTATACAAAATCCTTCGTTTAAAAAGAATGTTTTTGACACGATTCCTTTTTATTTAAGTGACTGGTTTCATTTTAACACCGTTATTTTTCCTTCCTCAAATGGGTTTCTTTACGGCATTTCAGTGAAACGCTTTTCAAAGGCGGAGGAAAGGATAAGGCTGGGAAAGCAGCTGTCTCAATTGCTGTTCAAGCCAGAATTGTTCTCCTCTTTTTATCACTTTTTGCACACAGTGCCGCACTCAGGTTCACGTTTTGATATGGAAAAGATGATCGGGATTACAAAAAGAACATCTCCTATGCTAAGGACATGCTACCCTGAGTTAATCCACTCATTAGACGGAACGAAAACAGATTGGTTTCATGGAAAGATAAAGAAAACGTTCTTTAGGCGCGAGGAATTGCCGAAGCAGATTGAATTGACAGACTGGTATTTACATAAAAAGCGCCAGCTTCATGCGCTTTTCGCGGTGGAGCAGTGGCTGAAAAAATAAAGAAGCAAGGAAATTCCTTGCTTCTTACGTAGAAGGGCGGTTCGGGCCGCCTAATTTTTTATCTAAAGAATCGATTGCCTTTGATTCAGTCTTTTTTTGCTGGCCGGCTTTTTTCGGTCTTGTTTTCATACGGCACCTCCTCACAAGTATCGTTTGCATTAAGGAGGAGGATCATACAATTTTTGCGGGTGTTTTTGTCGAAAACTTCAGCTTTTCGTGGAATACCTGTTTGTTTGGCGATTTGCTTCTAGTTTTGTCATGAGGAAGGAAAGAGCCTTGAGAGCAAAGAATGTTAACCGGGAGAGACGAGGAAAGGGAGGTACACGAATGTCCGGTTATGTTAGCAAGACAGATATTCTCCGTATGCTTTCTGATATAGAAGATGAATTAACGCGAGCTGAGCAAAGCCTGAATCATTCTGTAAATGCATTAGAGGCTGAGATGCGGGAAACGGAAAACGATCGCCTGAGTGTGCTTGAAGAAGAAATCATAGATCTTCATATTTGTATAAATGAGCTGTATCAATCGCCTGAACACAGGTATGCGTTTGAGAAAGTATACCGCATCGGCTGAATTTGTGAGTGAAATTTGGTACGATAGGCATTGAGGTGAAAGGTATTGCTATCACAAACATTGCTGGAAATGACCGAGCAAATGATTGAAGTTGCTGAAAAAGGCGCTGATCGGTATCAGGAAGGAAAAAACAGTAATCATTCTTATGATTTTTTTGAGACGATAAAGCCTGCAGTTGAAGAGAATGATGAACTGGCGGCTCGCTGGGCAGAGGGTGCTCTTGAATTGATAAAAGTCCGCCGGCCAAAATATGTGCATAAAGAGCAAATTGAGACCGTAAAGGATAATTTCCTGGAATTGGTCCTTCAATCATATGTTCATCATATTCATAAAAAACGGTTCAAGGACATCACTGAATCAGTCCTTTATACTTTGCACGCAGTAAAGGATGAAATTGCAAGAGAAGACAGCCGGTAAAAGGCTGTCTTCTTTTCGTTTTTATAGAGGGCCGGACGTTAATTCATCTCATATGCCGGGCTTTCTGCTCCATTTGCTTCGAGAACCTTCATACTGTTACGAAACTCAGTTATGCTGAGATGTCCTTGAATATAGAGGAACTTGGCAAAGTCCATCAGTTTATTCATACAGTCTGTTTCATATTTCTTCATTTCTGCAAAACGTTTGCTTAAGTATGATACGTTCATTATGGTGCATCCCCTCTCATCTGTATTGAAAATATGGTACCATAATGATTCGACTTTTTTCTGTTTTTAAAAAATTTAAACTTTCGACACAATTTGACAAATGCTAATCATCACTTGTGACACAAACAATAGAAGTCATTCATACATATATAGAAGAGAAATATGTTGTGTTTAGGGGGAATCGCAATGAACAGGAGCTCTCGAAGCTATCCTCGGCAAATGGGCTATTATTATCCTCAGCAAATGCAAGGATATTATCAGCAGGCTGCACCCGGTTATTTAGAGCAACAACTGCCTCAGCAGCATTATGGACAGCAGGATTATTATCAGCCCTATGCTCCGATCCAGCCTATGCCTATGCAGCCGCCTGTATTTTCTAACCCTTATCCTATCCCAAGGCCTAATCAACAGCAGCCTTCGCAATTTCAAAGCATTATGTCGCAGTTCAAAAAAGCCAATGGGCAATTTGATTTTAATAAAATGATGGATACGACAGGTCAAGTAATGAGTGCAATGAATCAGGTCGGATCTTTAATAAAGGGATTTACCAGCTTTTTTAAATGATAGAAGCATGAATGAATCGTTCATTCATGCTTATTTTTTGGAAAGAAAAGTGTCATTGTCTGCTCGTTCCAAGACGTTTCCATATCTTCTTGGCGAACTTCATAAGGCAGCTGAACCGTTCTTGTCATGCTTGTAAAGGTAGCCTCATTTTGGTGTTTCTGTTTTTCTTGGAGTGTTACATGGAGATACCTCGATTTAACATCAACGACGATCTCGCCATCTCGAAACGTCGCCGGAATGGTAATATCGATATACAGCCCAGTATCTTTTTCTCTGACATGTATGGTCGTCTGCACATCCTTTAAACTCGAGTTGATCAGGTTCTGAAATCCGTTTATAAGGTTGCCGAACGCTGAGGATTGAAAAAGAGTGTCGATTGCCTCCGTTATGATTTCTTCTTTCTTTTGCAGTTCGTTCTTTTTGTCATCATGGAATTCCAATTTCGCCACCGCCTTTTATAACCAGATTATGCGTCTATGCCAGATGTTGTTATAAATTGAAGCAAAATTGAAAGTGTGGTTAAATAGTGGTGAATGAAGGGATAACGGTTGAAGTGAATGAGAAGGGAGAAAATACATTGCTGAAAAAATTATTCGGAATGGGCAAAACTCAGGAAAAGGTGACAGAAGAGGTTATTTATTCTCCGGCAGACGGTACAGTAATGGACCTGTCAGATGTGCCGGACCCTGTTTTTTCACAGAAAATGATGGGAGAAGGAATAGCGGTGGAACCTTCTAGCGGTGAAATCGTTTCTCCCGCTGAAGGTGAAGTCATTCAGATTTTCCACACCAAACACGCCGTTGGAATTCGGACTCGCTCGGGAATTGAGCTTTTAATTCATGTCGGGCTGGAGACAGTCAATATGAACGGAGAAGGATTTACTGCCCACATTAAAGAAGGGGATAAAGTGAAGGTCGGTGACCCGCTGATTACATGTGATTTGGAATTAATAAAAGAAAAAGCGAGCAGCACAGTCATCCCAATCGTTATAATGAATGGTGAGGCTGTAGGATCAATTGTGCCGGCAGGCGAAAAGGCTGCTCGTAAAGGCGAATCAAAGCTCCTTACAATAAAAGCGAAATAAGCAGGGCGTATGCCTTGCTTTTTTTATTCAACTGTATAAAATTTGCACCTAGCCATGCAAACAAATATTCGGTAAACTGTACTTGACAAAGAGGTGTAAAGAATGAAAAAGAAATCACTGACTGAACTCATTTCTGATTTAAAAGGAAATGAAAACGTTGTGAATTGGCATGAAATTGAGCCTCGGGAAGCAAAAACAAGGCCTATGCCCGAAAGTATAGACGAGAGAATCAAAGCGGCCCTTTCGAAAAGGGGCATTGATGAACTATATACTCACCAATATTCCGCTTTTCAATATGTGCAAAAAGGAGAAAGCATCGTTACCGTAACGCCAACAGCATCAGGAAAAACGTTATGCTACAACCTCCCAGTCCTGCAGTCCATCGCCCAAGATGAAACAAACCGGGCGTTATATTTATTTCCGACTAAAGCGCTGGCACAAGACCAAAAGAGCGAGTTAAATGAAATTATTGATGAAATGGGCATTGATATTAAAAGCTTTACATATGACGGGGATACGTCTCCGGCAATCAGACAAAAGGTGAGAAAAGCAGGTCATATTGTCATTACAAACCCCGATATGCTGCATTCTGCCATTCTACCGCATCATACGAAATGGGTCAGTTTGTTTGAAAACCTTAAGTATATCGTCATTGATGAGCTTCATACGTATCGAGGTGTGTTCGGAAGCCATGTGGCAAATGTGATCCGGCGGCTAAAGCGGATCTGCCGGTTTTATGGAAGTGATCCGGTTTTTATTTGTACTTCCGCAACAATTGCCAACCCAAAGGAATTGGGAGAGCAGCTGACAGGCAAACCGATGCGGCTGGTCGATGACAACGGCGCACCGAGCGGACGCAAGCATTTTGTGTTTTACAATCCGCCAATTGTGAACAAACCGCTGAATATTAGAAGAAGCGCAACCGCAGAAGTGAATGAACTGGCGAAAGAGTTCCTTAAAAACAAAGTGCAGACCATTGTTTTTGCCAGAAGCAGAGTTCGGGTGGAAATTATTTTAAGCCATATTCAGGAGCTTGTGAAAAAAGAGATTGGAACAAAATCAATCAGAGGCTATCGGGGAGGCTATCTGCCGAAAGAGCGAAGAGAAATCGAAAGAGGCCTGAGAGAAGGCGACATTTTAGGAGTGGTCAGTACGAATGCCTTAGAGCTTGGTGTTGATATCGGCCAGCTGCAAGTGTGTGTAATGACGGGGTATCCAGGAAGTGTTGCAAGTGCTTGGCAGCAGGCCGGACGAGCCGGCAGAAGACACGGTGAATCTTTGATTATCATGGTAGCCAATTCAACACCGATTGACCAATATATTGTGCGGCATCCTGAATATTTCTTTAATCGTTCGCCGGAATCTGCAAGAATCAATCCGGAGAATTTGATTATTTTAGTAGACCACTTAAAGTGTGCGGCTTATGAGCTTCCTTTTAGAGCTGATGAAGAATTTGGAGCCATGGAAGTCAGTGATATTCTTGAGTATCTTCAGGAAGAGGCTGTTCTTCACCGCAACGGCGAACGGTACCATTGGGCAAGTGAGTCGTTTCCTGCTTCAAACATCAGTTTGCGTTCCGCCTCCCAGGAAAATGTCGTTATAGTTGATCAGTCGGATATTGCAAATGTAAGGATTATCGGTGAAATGGACCGTTTTAGTGCGATGACGCTTTTGCATGATGAAGCGATTTATTTGCATGAAGGCGTTCAGTATCAAGTTGAGAAGCTCGATTGGGACCATAAAAAGGCGTATGTCAGAAAAGTCGATGTCGAATATTATACGGATGCAAACCTGGCAGTTCAGCTGAAGGTATTAGAAATCGATAAAACGAAAGAAAAAAGCCGTACGTCATTGCACTACGGAGACGTCACTGTCAATGCCCTGCCGACCATTTTTAAAAAAATAAAAATGACCACTTTTGAAAATATTGGGTCTGGACCTATTCATTTGCCGGAAGAAGAACTGCATACAAGTGCAGCTTGGCTCGAAATCAAAACAGCGGATGAAGACATCGGGGAAAAGACACTGGAACAGCTGCTTCTTGGCATCTCGAATGTGCTGCAGCATATTGTCCCTGTGTATATCATGTGTGATCGAAATGATGTTCATGTTGTTTCTCAAATTAAAGCAGCCCATACCGGATTGCCAACCATATTTTTATATGATCATTATCCGGGCGGTATCGGTTTGGCGGAGGAAGTCTTTAAACGTTTTTCAGACATTAATGAAGCGGCGAAACAACTGATTACACATTGTCCTTGTCATGACGGCTGTCCGTCTTGTATAGGTACGGAAATAGAAGGGATAAAAGCAAAGGAAAGAATTTTGCAGCTGTTGGATCAAATGTCGTAAGGAGGGAGGCCGGATATGTCATTAAAAGGGAAACTCCAGCGGATGAAAAAGCACATGGTGCTCGACGAAGGAGAACAAAAAATAGAAGCAGGCAAACAAGAAAACCACATTGATGACATCCCGTTTTTAGAAGAGTGGGAGGCTTTTGGCATGAAGCCTTTCATCTTCGAAGATGAATATTGCCTCATCAGAGAAGTAGAATATCCGCTTTCTCACCGCCATGGGTTATACAGCTTTTCTGAACTTGAGGAAGTGATCACACTGTGGAATCAAAGCGGCCTATCGCATACATTGTCAGCAAAAGGGTATAACAAAAACAACCTCTTTTTCTTTGATACAGAAACAACCGGTCTTGGGGGTGGAGCTGGGAATACCATTTTTTTGCTTGGGCATGCGAGAGTATATGAAGACCGAGTGACAGTCAAACAGCATCTTTTGCCCAAACCGGGGAACGAAGTCGCCTTGTACCAAAGCTTTTTAAGCGAGGTTGACATTACATCACTTGTGACCTACAACGGCAAAGCTTTTGATTGGCCGCAGGTGAAAACAAGGCACACCTTGATCCGTGACAGACTTCCGAAGCTTCCGGAGTTTGGCCACTTTGATCTTTTGCATGGAGCTAGACGCCTGTGGAAACACAAAATGGACCGCGTATCTCTTGGCACGGTTGAAAAAGAGGAGCTCGGCATCCGCAGACTAGAAGACACACCGGGCTACTTGGCGCCAATGCTTTACTTTCATTTTATAAAGGCGCAAGAGCCGGATCTTTTAAAAGGTGTCCTGCATCATAATGAAATGGATGTGTTATCACTCATTTCATTGTACATCCATATGTCTAAAAAAATCCTTTCAGAATCACATGCGCCAAAAGAACACAGTGAAGCCTATGCTATGGCGAAATGGTTTATGGCTCATAAAGAAACGGACCAAGCGATCAAGCAGTTGGAAAGGCTTATAGAAAAATCGTTTGAGGACCAGGATAGTGCACGGCTAGATTTATCGCTCCTGTACAAAAAACAAAACCGCTTGGAAGAAGCAGTGGCGCTTTGGGAAAACCTGTCCCGCTCGCAAAACCAGAAGTGCAGATACGCTGCTGTAATAGAGCTCGCGAAATATTTTGAGCATAAGAAAAAAGCATTCGGAAAAGCATTGCAAATAGCAGAACAATTGCTTAGCGATGCGGCATGCTTAACAGAGAAAGAAACTGAAAAACTGGATGTGAGAATTGCCCGGCTTAAGAGGAAATATTCCTCTTAAATATTCCCCGGGAAAGCGCAAAAGACGACTTGTTTCGCCATGGATTTTTTTTGCTGAATTCACATTGATTTTGTTGTAGAATAGCGGCGAATCCTGTAAAATGACGTTAGTTATTTTTAAAGGGAGAGTTGGTATGTATAAGGGTGTTTTTTACTTGTTCTTTGTTGTGGTATTTTTGATTGCTTTTGTGTTTTCAAACTTTAAAGACAGCTTAATTGCACACTTTTAAAATAGGTCTTTGCATCAGAACATGTACCCCTTATTTTTCATAGCTTAGTATTGTAATAAAGTTTATGGAAAGGGGATTTTATCATGCATCACTGCAGACCGCATATGATGGCGCCAATTGTCCATCCTACTCATTGCTGTGAACACCATACGTTTTCGAAGACTATCGTGCCGCACATTCACCCACAGCATACAACAAACGTAAACCACCAGCATTTTCAGCACGTTCACTACTTTCCACACACTTTCTCAAATGTTGACCCGGCTACGCATCAGCATTTTCAAGCAGGAAAACCTTGCTGCGACTACTAGTATGGAAAACGTGCAGCTTGATGGTGTAAACAATGCAGCACAACAAATGGGGCCCACGGGAGCCCCATTTTTTAAAGCAGGTGAAATGATGAAAGTATTGGCAATAACGGGCTATAAACCGTTTGAACTCGGGATATTTAAGCAGGATGACAAGGCACTGTATTACATAAAAAAAGCCATTAAGAACCGGCTGATTGCTTTTTTGGATGAAGGATTAGAATGGATTTTAATTTCGGGCCAGCTTGGAGCGGAGCTGTGGGCGGCAGAAGCTGCATATGATTTGCAGGAAGAATACCCTGACTTAAAGGTAGCTGTCATCACACCATTTTACGAGCAGGAAAAGAACTGGAAAGAACCGAATAAGGAACAGTATGAAGCAGTTCTGGCTCAGGCAGACTATGAAGCAAGCCTGACTCACCGTCCTTATGAAAGCCCGCTTCAATTCAAACAAAAAAATCAGTTCTTCATTGATAAGTCCGACGGGCTTCTGCTTTTATATGACCCGGAAAAGGAAGGCTCCCCTAAGTATATGCTTGGGACAGCGGAAAAAAGGCGCGAAAAGGATGGCTATCCCATCTACTTTATTACAATGGATGACTTGAGAGTGACAGTAGAGGAAGACAGCTACTCATAGCAATAAGAGAAATTTGACAACCGTACAGATTTCTGAAAAAATATATGTGATGATTCACGATACGAGGTGAAAAAGATGCTTGCTGATAAAGTAAAGCTTTCTGCGAAAGAAATTTTGGAAAAAGAATTTAAAACAGGCGTTAGAGGCTACAAGCAAGAAGACGTTGACAAATTTTTAGATATGATTATTAAGGATTATGAAACCTTCCATCAAGAAATTGAAGAACTGCAGCAGGAAAATCTGCAGCTGAAAAAACAGCTTGAAGAAGCCAGCAAAAAACAGCCTGTGCAATCTAACACAACAAACTTTGATATTTTAAAACGGCTGTCTAACTTAGAAAAACACGTTTTTGGCAGCAAGCTTTATGATTGATCACGCTTGAAAAAAATGGCGCTTGTAAATTGTAATCAGTTGTTATATAATAATTCATGTTCTTAACGTTCGGGTAATCGCTGCAGATCTTGAATCTGTAGAGGAAAGTCCATGCTCGCACGGTGCTGAGATGCCCGTAGTGTTCGTGCCTAGCGAAGTCATAAGCTAGGGCAGCCTTTAGAGGCTGACGGCAGGAAAAAAGCCTACGTCCTTCGGATATGGCTGAGTATCCTTGAAAGTGCCACAGTGACGAAGTCTCACTAGAAATGGTGAGAGTGGAACGCGGTAAACCCCTCGAGCGAGAAACCCAAATTTTGGTAGGGGAACCTTCTTAACGGAATTCAACGAAGAGAAGGACAGAATGCTTTCTGTAGATAGATGATTGCCGCCTGAGTACGAGGTGATGAGCCGTTTGCAGTACGACGGAACAAAACATGGCTTACAGAACGTTAGACCACTTACATTTAAAATGATGAAAACAAGCTCTCCCGTATAAGGAGAGCTTTTATCTTGAAAAGAGAAAAGTTTTAAAAGACAGGGTGATACGATGAAGAAGTATACACTAATTGCAACGGCGCCAATGGGCATTGAAGCTGTTGTCGCAAAGGAAGTACGAGATTTAGGATACGAATGCAAGGTTGATAACGGGAAAGTTATTTTTGAAGGTGATGCACTTGCCATCTGCCGTGCGAACCTTTGGCTTAGAACAGCCGACCGCATAAAGGTTCAGGTTGCTTCTTTTAAAGCGAAAACATTTGATGAACTGTTTGAAAAAACGAAAGCGATTAACTGGCGCTCATTTATACCTGAAAACGGGAAATTCCCTGTCATCGGAAAATCGGTAAAATCAACACTTGCAAGCGTTCCCGACTGTCAGCGGATTGTCAAAAAAGCAATTGTCGAAAAGCTCAAGCTGCAGTCCGGCAAAGCCAATGATTGGATTGAAGAAACAGGTGCCGAGTATAAAGTCGAAATTTCTTTATTGAAAGATCAGGCTTTGATTACACTGGACTCATCAGGGACAGGCCTTCACAAACGAGGTTACCGTGTCGATCAGGGCGGTGCGCCGATTAAAGAAACACTTGCTGCCGCTTTGGTGCAATTAACCAATTGGACGCCGGACCGCCCGTTTGTTGATCCTTTCTGCGGCTCCGGAACAATCGCGATAGAAGCGGCGCTAATCGGCCAAAACATCGCCCCGGGATTCAACCGCGATTTTGTATCAGAGGATTGGGAATGGATCGGTAAAGATCTGTGGAACAAAGCGCGGCTTGAAGTCGAAGAAAAGGCAAATTATGACCAGCCGCTTACAATTTTCGCAAGCGACATAGACCACCGCATGGTTGAAATCGCAAAAGAAAATGCAGAGGAAGCAGGGTTGGGAGATTTAATCCAGTTCAAGCAGATGCAGGTCAAAGATTTTACCACCAATCTGGAGTTTGGCGTAATTGTCGGCAACCCGCCATATGGAGAGCGTCTCGGCGAGAAAAAAGCCGTTGAGCAGATGTACAAAGAAATGGGGAAGGCGTTCGAGCCGCTTGATACTTGGTCTGTGTATATGCTGACATCAAATGAAAACTTTGAGGAAGCATATGGCAGAAAAGCAACGAAGAAACGAAAGCTCTTTAACGGGTTTATTAAAACGGATTATTATCAATATTGGTCAAAAGTAAGACCGCAGCGCAAGAAAACAGAAAACGCATAAAAAGAAGACGCTCTGCATGCGTCTTCTTTCATCTTTCAGCCCTATTCTATCGTTACCAACGGTGAGCTTTCGCGTTGCTTCTCAATATAATGTTGGTTTGGGACATTTCAGTGTGACCGTTTACTTGAGACTTAGAACGTTTAGGCCGCGTCCAATTGTGATGAAACAGTTCAGAATGCTGATCTAATCGGTTTCTATAACTCATGTCAACATCACTCCCTGATAGAATATTGTTGATAAGACGGATAATCCGGAGACGGAATATCAAGTGTAGTTTGTGCATGTTTCGGTGATAACATGCGGTAAAGCATGTATATAAAATGAAAAGTTCGCATACAATGATGATTATTTCCATCAGAGGTGATCTCATGCTGAACAGCGAACATTTTAATCTTATTCAAAGGGCGCTTGACGCAACAGCAAACGAGCTGAAGGAGCTCGGGACTGATTCGTCTCCGTCTGTGATTTCGCATGCGCAAACTGATTTAGAAAAAGCGGTAGAACATATTTATTCAACAGATCATCCTTTTTTATCGTCGCATGTGATCAATCGTAAGTAAACTGCAAAAAACTTGGCAATGCCAAGTTTTTTTATTGTATTCATCAGCGGAAAATGATATTATTGGTGGTCTGAATGTCGAATAGTTGGGGGTTGGAACTAGGTGACAACATCACGTTTGCCTTTTTCTTTAACGAAAACAAAGAATTTTTATGAAGAATTGAACAATTGGATTGGTGACGTGTTTTACGATATCCTTCCCGAAAAAGGGTTTGATCTTCGGGACGAGCAAGTATTTATGGCTTTTCAGCTGGAGCGGGCGTTTAAAGAGAAAAAAGTCATGTTCGCCGAAGCTGGAGTGGGAACGGGGAAAACGCTGGTTTATCTTCTTTTTGCAATCAGCTATGCAAGGTATGTCGGAAAACCCGCCATCATCGCTTGTGCAGATGAAACATTAATTGAACAGCTGGTGAAAAAAGAGGGCGATATTTCTAAGCTGGCTGAGCATCTTGATCTGAAAATTGATACAAGGCTGTCAAAATCACATGAGCAATATTTATGCTTGAAGAAGCTTGAAAAAACAATGCAGCGTTCTGATGATGATAAATGGCTGGATCTTTATGAGTCGTTACCGTCATTTGTCCACGAGTCACAGGCGATGCAGCGCTTTTATCCGTATGGCGACCGTAAGCAGTACGCAAATCTATCGAATGAAGAGTGGTCTGACGTAAGCTACGACTCGTTTCAGGACTGTCTGACTTGTGATATGAGACACAGATGCGGTCTGACACTTTCCAGAGATTACTACCGCAAGTCAACGGACTTAATCATTTGTTCCCATGATTTTTATATGGAGCATGTGTGGACGGAAGAATCACGCAAACGAGAGGGCCAGCTGCCGCTCTTGCCTGATCATAGTGCAGTTGTATTTGATGAGGGGCACTTGTTAGAGTTTGCTGCGCAAAAAGCGCTAACCTATAGAGTGAAGCAGTCTACTCTTGAATTGTTTTTAGAACGATTGCTGCAAAATGACATCAGAGAAGAGTTTGCAGAATTGATTGAAGATGCGCTTCTCGCAAACGACGAATTTTTCTATGTTCTTTCTGAAGAATCAAAGGAAGTAGCCGGTTCACACCGTTTAGAAATAAAAAATGACCAGCGTGTCAAAAAGGCGGCGGACGAGCTTTGCCGTTTACTTGATAAAATCGGTGAGGCACTTGTATTTGAGTCTGAAATGTATACGATTGATCAATACGAGCTGTCAGTAGTGGAAGAATATGTTGAACAAATGGCGTATTCATTATCTCTATATCAAAAGGATGCGATCAGCTGGCTGGAGAAAAAGGAAGCAGAATCAACTTTTGTCGTGATGCCGAGAACGGTAGCAGAAGTACTTGGCGAAAAAGTGTTTTCTAAGAAAATTCCTTATATCTTTTCTTCTGCTACGCTGTCAGAAGGCGGTTCGTTTGATTATATTGCCGACAGTCTTGGGATTCATGATTATTTGTCATTAACTGTTGATTCCCCTTATGATTATGACGAGCAAATGAGTATTAATCTATACGCAAAAACAGATATGGCCGCTGAACAAAAAACGGCTGAAACGATTGAAACAATCAAACGTTACAAAGGAAGAACGCTGGTGCTTTTCCCTTCTTTTGAAGAATTAAACGAGTTTAAAGAGCTGTCGGCGGCATGGGAGCTGTCGTATCCAATTTTCTTCGAAGGTGATGAGGAAATCAGCAGCTTAGTAGAGAAATTCCAAGAGGAAGAGGAAACAGTACTTTGTTCAGTTCACTTATGGGAAGGACTCGACATTCCCGGTGACGCATTGAAGAATGTTACCATTTGGTCATTGCCGTTCCCGCCACACGATCCTGTATTTACAGCGAAGCGCAACGGAGCGAAAAAAGATCCGTTCGAAGAAGTTGATCTGCCATATATGTTGTTACGTGTACGGCAGGGCATCGGGCGCCTGATTCGCTCGAATCAAGACAGCGGCTCGATTCACATTTACGCTGGCGGAGAAAATGAACGCATCATTGATGAGGTCAAAAAGGTCTTGCCTGTTGAACCGCACATGATGTAATGGAAAAAAGCTGACGATCGTTCGTCAGCTTTTTTTATTTGTCAGCGGGATAGCCAGCCGCCATCAACTGCTAAAATATGTCCATTTACATAATCTGAAGCACGTGATGCCAAAAAGACTGCAGTCCCCCCGATATCATCCGCTTGGCCCCAGCGACCGGCAGGAATTCTCTTTAAAATGTCCTCATTTCGCTTTTCATCATCCCGAATAGGCTTTGTATTCGCAGTAGAAATATAGCCTGGGGCGATTGCGTTGACCTGAATACCAGACGCTGCCCACTCATTTGCAAATGATTTTGTCAAACCGGCAACAGCATGTTTGCTCGCGGTGTAAGCCGGAACGAGGATCCCGCCTTGAAAAGACAGGAGAGAGGCAATATTAATAATCTTTCCATGACCTCTTTTCAGCATGTGCCTGCCAGCAAGCTGTGTCAGAATAAACAAGCTGTTTAGATTGACATTCAGTACGTGCTGCCAGTTCTCTTCTGAAAAATCTTCCGCTTTTTCCCGATGAATAATGCCGGCATTATTGACAAGGATGTCGATCTGCCTGTTTTCAAACAGCTCAGCTGCAGAATCCTTTATCGCTTCCGGCTTGCTCATGTCCAATGTAAAAGATGTAAATGTCCGGCCTTCCTGTTCCACAAGCTGCTGTGTTTCAGACAGGCTGCTTTTATGTGATGTGCCGATAATATCAGCGCCAGCTCCGGCTAGGGCTTTGGCAATTCCTTGACCGATCCCTGTTCCTGGGCCTGTCACCAGCGCTGTTTTTCCTTCTAATGAAAAGGCGTCATGTAGATAACCCATCTTATTTCAGCCCATCCATCGGAATGAGATCCATGTCCGTAAATGTGTAATTTTCTCCAGCCATCGCCCACACAAAGCTATAGTTTGATGTTCCTGCGCCAGAATGAATAGACCAAGCGGGAGAAAGGACAGCCTGCTCATTTCCAACAACAAGATGGCGTGTTTCGTCCGGCTGGCCCATGAAATGAAATACCTTTGAGTCCTTTTCAAGATCCAGGTAAAGATAAGCCTCCATCCGACGGTCATGAACGTGTGCTGGCATGGTATTCCAGTTGTTGTTTTGATCTAACATCGTTATTCCCATCATCAGCTGACAGCTTTTAATGCCATCCTGATGAATGACTTTGTACAGACTTCTGACATTAGACGCTGCATCATCACCAAGGCGGTCCGGCGTCAGTTCAGCTAGGGCGGCTTTTTGTGTCGGATAGCTTTTGTGGGCGCAAGCGGAGACGAAGTAAAACTTCGCTTTTTCCCCGTTCAGGCTTGAAAATGCTACATCCTGATTGCCCATTCCGATATAGAGAAAATCCTTTGTTTGAAGCACATATTCATCATCGCCGACTCTAACAGCGCCAGGCTGGCCGACATTAATAATCCCGATTTCACGCCGTTCCAAAAAGAAGTCTGTTTTTAGAAAATCACCTGCATCAAGCTTCAGTTCACTTTGCCCTGGAGCCGCTCCGCCGATGACAACCCGGTCTTCATGTGAGTAATACATCGTAAGTTTGTTTTCTGTAAATAAAGGATCCATTAAGAAATGACTGCGAAGCTCCTCTGTTGTAAAGCGTTTTACTTGTTCAGGATGTACAGAATAACGATTTTCCATTATATTTCCCCCTTGGTTAGGATTTCAGCATCACTTGAATGAAAATATTTTGGTAACGGTTTCAAAGAAAATTTTAGGATAAATAGTGAAAAGAGTCAACGAAAAAATAATGAATTGACACATTATTAAAAAAACTCTTTCCAAATTTTAAAATTATGGTATCCTTTTGTTGTAACGGTTTTGAAATCGGTTTCAAATATATGAGATACAGGAGCACTTGAATGAAAAAGAAAACAACAGGCCATACAACCATCAAAGATGTAGCTGAATGTGCAGGAGTTTCGAAATCGACAGTTTCCCGCTATATTAACGGAAAAATTGACGCGATTTCTCCTGAAAAAGTGAAAAACATTAAAAAGGCAATCGCAGAATTGAATTATCGGCCGAGTAAAATGGCACAAGGTTTGAAAATAAAAAAAAGCAAGTTAATCGGATTTGTTGTGGCTGACATTACAAATCCTTTTTCGGTCGCTGCTTTCAGGGGAGTCGAAGAGGTTTGTGATCAATATGGATACAGCATTATGGTGTGCAACACAGATAACAGTCCTGAAAAAGAGCGGGAAATGCTCTTAAAGCTAGAAGCCCATTCGGTTGAGGGCCTGATTTTAAACGCAACAGGGGAAAACAAGGATGTACTGCGCGCTTTTGCTGAACAGCAAATTCCAACAATCTTAATTGACCGGAAACTGCCGGATCTGAAACTGGATACCGTAACGACTGACAACAGATGGATCACAAAAGAGATTCTTCAGAAGGTGTACAGCAAAGGGTATACTGATGTCGCGCTGTTTACCGAACCGATTTCCTCTATCAGCCCTCGTGCAGAAAGAGCAGCTGTGTATCAGGAAATGGCTTTGGTTCAAAATGTGAACGGGCTTGTCAGATTGCATGAAATTGACGTAAAGGACAAGGAGCAGCTTAAGGCGGCGCTTCGTTCTTTTCACAAGGAAATGCCGGAGCAAAAAAAAGCGATTCTGGCTTTGAATGGCTTGATTATGCTGAAAATCATCAGCTGTATGGAAGAGCTTGGCCTGCGCATCCCTCAAGATATAGGGATTGCAGGATTCGATGATACGGAGTGGTACAAACTGATCGGTCCAGGCATTACAACGATCGCCCAGCCGTCACATGATATGGGCAGGACGGCGATGGAACGTGTATTAAAAAGGATTGAAGGTGACAAAGGAGCGCCTCAAACCATTGAATTAGAGGCAAAAGTCATCATGAGAAAGTCACTTTAATCCTAGGTGCCCTCAACTAAGAGGAGGTTGGGAAGAGATGAAGCTTGATGCGGTGACATTCGGGGAATCAATGGCCATGTTTTACGCAAATGAGTATGGAGGCCTTCATGAAGTATCCACTTTTTCTAAAGGGCTTGCCGGAGCAGAAAGCAATGTCGCCTGCGGCCTTGCCAGACTCGGATTCCGAATGGGATGGATGAGCAAGGTCGGCAATGATCAGCTCGGAACGTTTATTGTACAGGAACTTAAAAAAGAGGGAGTGGATGTGTCCCGCGTGATCCGCTCGCAGGACGAAAATCCCACCGGGCTGCTGCTGAAGTCAAAAGTGAAAGAAGGCGACCCGCAAGTTACCTACTATAGGAAAAACTCAGCTGCAAGCACATTAACTTCAGCTGAATATCCGAGAGATTATTTTCAATGCGCAGGCCATTTGCATGTGACAGGTATTCCGCCTGCCTTGTCAGCCGAGATGAAAGACTTCACGTATCATGTCATGAACGACATGAGAAACGCAGGGAAGACCATTTCATTTGACCCTAATGTAAGACCTTCGCTTTGGCCTGATCAAGCAACAATGGTACACACAATTAATGATCTGGCTGGGCTTGCAGACTGGTTTTTCCCGGGTATCGCAGAGGGAGAGCTATTGACCGGAGAAAAAACACCTGAAGGCATTGCCGACTATTATTTGAAAAAAGGTGCCAGCTTTGTTGCTATTAAACTCGGAAAAGAAGGCGCTTACTTTAAAACGGGGACAAGTGAAGGATTTCTAGAAGGCTGCCGGGTCGACCGGGTGGTTGATACGGTCGGCGCCGGAGACGGATTTGCAGTCGGTGTAATCAGCGGTATCCTAGACGGTTTGTCGTACAAGGATGCGGTGAAAAGGGGAAATGCGATTGGAGCTTTACAAGTGCAAGCACCGGGGGATATGGACGGTTTGCCGACCAGGGAGAAATTAGCTTCTTTTTTATCTGCTCAAAGAACGGTTCACCAAAAGAAAGGGGATTATTAATATGGAGTCCAAAGTCGTTGAAAACCGTCTGAAAGAAGCAAAGCTGATTGCAGTCATTCGTTCAAAGGATAAGCAGGAGGCCTGTCAGCAGATTGAGAGTTTATTAGATAAAGGGATTCGTGCAGTTGAAGTGACGTATACGACCCCCGGGGCATCAGATATCATCGAATCCTTCCGTAATAGGGAAGATATTTTAATTGGCGCGGGCACGGTCATCACCGCGCAGCAAGCTGGGGAAGCTGCTGAGGCTGGCGCGCAGTTTATTGTCAGTCCGGGTTTTTCAGCTGATCTTGCTGAACATCTATCTTTTGTAAAGACACATTATATCCCCGGCGTCTTGACTCCGAGCGAAATTATGGAAGCGCTGACATTCGGTTTTACGACATTAAAGCTGTTCCCAAGCGGTGTGTTTGGCATCCCGTTCATGAAAAATTTAGCGGGTCCTTTCCCGCAGGTGACCTTTATTCCGACAGGCGGGATACATCCGTCTGAAGTGCCGGATTGGCTTAGAGCCGGAGCTGGCGCCGTCGGAGTCGGCAGCCAGCTGGGCAGCTGTTCAAAAGAGGATTTGCAGGCTGTTTTCCAAGTGTAAGTGGAATTGTTTTTTCATAACCGGAGGATGGGAGAATCCACAATATGAAAATCAAGGCGACAATTGAACGGGTACCTGGCGGAATGATGATTATTCCGCTATTTCTTGGAGCGGCGCTCAACACGTTTGCCCCTGGAACAGCGGAGTTCTTTGGAGGGTTTACGGGTGCTTTGATTACCGGAACGCTGCCGATACTGGGTGTTTTTATCTTTTGCGTAGGAGCAACGATTGATTTTCGTTCTTCAGGCTATATCGCAAGAAAAGGAATCACGTTATTATTGGGAAAGGTCGGATTTGCGGCGCTGCTCGGCGTGATCGCAGCGCAATTTATACCTGACGAAGGCATACAATCCGGCTTTTTTGCAGGCCTTTCTGTTTTAGCAATTGTCGCGGTAATGAATGAAACGAACGGCGGACTGTATTTGGCGCTCATGAATCACATGGGAAGAAAAGAGGATGCGGGCGCTTTCGCCTTTATCAGTACAGAATCTGGTCCTTTTATGACCATGGTGACGTTTGGTGTGACGGGACTTGCCGCATTCCCATGGGAAACGCTGGCAGCGACAGTCATCCCGTTTTTACTTGGATGTATACTTGGAAATCTGGATCACGATCTCAGAGACTTATTCAGCAAGGTTGTGCCGGCGATCATTCCATTTTTCGCCTTTTCGCTCGGCAATACCTTGAATTTTGGAATGCTGATCCAATCAGGGCTGCTCGGCATTTTTATCGGAGTTTCTGTCGTCATTTTATCGGGCAGTTCTTTGTTTTTGCTTGATCGTTTTATTGCGCGGGGAGATGGTGTCGCGGGAGTGGCCGCTTCTTCTACGGCGGGGGCGGCTGTAGCTGTGCCATACGCATTAGCTGAAGCGAATGCATCATTTGCGCCAGTTGCTGAATCGGCAACTGCAATCATCGCGACAAGTGTTATTGTCACCTCGCTCTTAACCCCGCTGGCAACAGTGTGGGTAGATAAAAAAATCAAGAAGAAAAAGCGGAGAACACCTCCGCCAAAAAATCAAATGACGATCAACTGAATAAAAAGGCTGCCGCCAAACATACCGGCAGCCTTTTATACAAACAATTTGACTTTCATACCCCCTTCCATTAGCCTGTAATGGAACGGCTAGAATAGGGAGGGAATGGATATGGAGATACATACATATGAAAAAGAATTTTTTGATCTTTTAAAAAGAATCTCACATTACAGCGAAGCAGTTGCGTTAATGCACTGGGACTCCAGAACAGGCGCGCCGAAAAACGGCTCAGAGGATCGTGCCGAAAGTATCGGCCAGCTTTCAACAGATATATTCAATATCCAAACATCAGATCGAATGAAGGAGCTTATCGATGTCCTGTATGAACGATTTGATGACTTGTCGGAAGATACGAAAAAAGCAGTGGAACTGGCGAAAAAAGAGTATGAAGAGAATAAGAAAATCCCTGAGGCTGAATACAAAGAATACGTGATTCTGTGTTCAAAGGCAGAAACAGCGTGGGAGGAAGCGAAAGGAAAATCTGATTTCAGCTTGTTTTCTCCTTATTTAGAACAGCTGATTGAATTCAATAAACGTTTTATTACGTATTGGGGATATCAAGAGCATCCTTATGATGCATTGCTTGATTTGTTTGAGCCCGGCGTCACGGTAAAGGTGCTTGATCAGCTGTTTACTGAGCTGAAGGAAGCGATTATCCCTCTTGTTAAACAGGTGACAGCTTCCGGAAATAAACCAGATACAAGCTTTATTACAAAAGCGTTCCCGAAAGAAAAGCAAAAAGAGCTCAGTCTGTATTTTTTACAGGAGCTTGGCTACGATTTTGATGGCGGAAGACTTGATGAAACCGTTCATCCGTTTGCAACTACGCTGAACCGAGGAGACGTTCGGGTCACGACGAGATATGATGAAAAAGATTTCCGGACGGCGATCTTTGGCACCATTCATGAGTGCGGGCACGCGATATACGAGCAAAATATTGATGAAGCACTCAGTGGCACGAATTTGTCAGACGGCGCATCAATGGGAATCCATGAATCGCAATCATTATTTTACGAGAATTTTATCGGCCGCAACAAGCATTTTTGGACACCGTACTATCAGAAGATTCAAGAAGCATCACCTGAACAGTTCAAGGACATCTCCCTGGATGATTTTGTCCGGGCAATCAATGAATCAAAACCTTCATTTATCAGGGTTGAAGCGGATGAATTGACGTATCCTCTTCATATCATCATCCGTTATGAAATTGAAAAAGCGATTTTCAGCAATGAAGTGTCTGTGGAAGATCTGCCGTCGCTTTGGAATCAAAAATACCAAGATTATTTAGGGATTACACCGCAGACCGACGCAGAGGGGATTTTACAGGACGTCCATTGGGCAGGGGGAGATTTCGGCTACTTCCCATCCTATGCGCTCGGCTACATGTATGCGGCTCAGCTGAAACAAAAAATGCTTGAGGATCTCCCTGAATTTGACGCTCTCTTGGAAAGAGGAGAGTTCCATCCGATAAAGCAATGGCTGACGGAAAAGGTGCACATTCACGGAAAACGGAAAAAGCCGTTAGACATTATTAAAGATGCAACAGGAGAAGAGCTGAATGTTCGCTATTTAATTGATTATTTATCAAACAAATATTCAAATCTCTATCTGTCATAATCAAAAGCCTGGCGGCGCGGTCGTCAGGCTCTTTTATATCGTATACCCTTGAAATACGAATGATATCTAAAAAAACAAAAATAAAGTTCGGGAATTTTTATTTTCAGCCTATGCAAGAGATTAGAATCTTGATATAATTTATTACAATATAATAGGAACACTCATATAATCGCGTGGATATGGCACGCAAGTTTCTACCGGGCACCGTAAATGTCCGACTATGGGTGAGCAATGGAACCGCACGTGTACGGTTTTTTGTGATATCAGCATTGCTTGCTCTTTATTTGAGCGGGCAATGCTTTTTTTATTCTCATAACGGAGGTAAGACAGGATGGAAGCACTGAAACGGAAAATAGAGGAAGAAGGCGTCGTATTATCTGATCAGGTATTGAAAGTGGATTCTTTTTTGAATCACCAAATTGATCCGCTGCTTATGCAGAGAGTTGGTGACGAATTTGCGTCCAGGTTTGCAAAAGACGGTATTACCAAAATTGTGACAATCGAATCATCAGGTATCGCCCCCGCTGTAATGACGGGCTTGAAGCTGGGTGTGCCAGTTGTCTTCGCGAGAAAGCATAAATCGTTAACACTCACCGACAACTTGCTGACAGCGTCTGTTTATTCCTTTACGAAGCAAACAGAAAGCCAAATCGCAGTGTCTGGGACCCACCTGTCGGAACAGGATCATGTGCTGATTATCGATGATTTTTTGGCAAATGGACAGGCAGCGCACGGGCTTGTGTCGATTGTGAAGCAAGCGGGAGCTTCTATCGCGGGAATTGGCATTGTTATTGAAAAGTCATTTCAGCCGGGAAGAGAAGAACTTGTAAAACTGGGCTACCGAGTGGAATCTTTGGCAAGAATTCAGTCTTTAGAAGAAGGAAAAGTGTCCTTCGTACAGGAGGTTCATTCATGAGAAATGGATTCGGCAAAACGCTGTCTTTAGGGATTCAGCATGTTCTCGCCATGTATGCCGGCGCCATTGTCGTTCCTCTGATTGTCGGAAAAGCAATGGGACTGACCGTCGAGCAGCTGACTTACTTAGTATCAATTGATATTTTTATGTGCGGTGTGGCTACACTTCTGCAAGTGTGGAGCAACCGATTTTTTGGGATCGGGCTTCCGGTAGTGCTTGGATGTACCTTTACAGCTGTATCGCCAATGATTGCGATTGGATCTGAATATGGGGTTTCAACAGTTTACGGCAGCATTATCGCTTCAGGCATTCTTGTCATTCTTATTTCATTTTTCTTTGGAAAGCTCGTATCGTTTTTTCCGCCGGTCGTGACAGGCTCTGTTGTTACGATTATCGGTATTACACTGATGCCGGTTGCCATGAATAACATGGCCGGCGGAGAAGGAAGTGCAGATTTCGGAGATCTCTCCAACCTTGTTCTTGCTTTTACCGTGTTGAGTATCATTGTGCTTCTGTACCGTTTTACAAAAGGCTTTATCAAGTCCGTCTCGATTTTGATCGGTATTTTGATTGGCACCTTCATCGCTTATTTCATGGGGAAAGTTCAATTTGATAATGTTTCGGACGCGGCAGTTGTTCAAATGATTCAGCCATTTTACTTCGGCGCGCCGTCTTTTCATGCAGCGCCTATCATTACGATGTCCATCGTTGCAATTGTCAGCCTTGTGGAGTCAACTGGTGTTTACTTTGCTTTAGGTGACCTGACAAACCGCCGTTTGACAGAGAAAGATTTGTCTAAAGGCTATCGAGCTGAAGGACTGGCTGTGCTTCTGGGAGGTATTTTTAACGCTTTTCCTTACACGGCATTCTCTCAAAATGTCGGGCTTGTTCAGCTCACAGGGATCAAAAAAAATGCCGTCATTGTGGTCACAGGTATGATCCTAATGGCATTTGGGCTGTTTCCAAAGATCGCTGCTTTCACGACCATTATTCCATCCGCTGTTTTGGGCGGTGCAATGGTGGCGATGTTTGGAATGGTGATTGCTTACGGAATTAAAATGCTCAGCCGCATTGATTTTGCGAAACAGGAAAATCTGCTGATTGTTGCTTGCTCAGTGGGATTGGGGCTCGGTGTGACCGTTGTGCCGGATATTTTCAAACAGCTTCCGAGTGCCTTAACGCTGCTTACAACGAATGGCATTGTGGCGGGCAGCTTTACTGCAGTCGTCTTAAATATTGTATATAACGTTTTTTCTAAAGCTAAAAAAACAGAACAAGAAGCTGACCTCGCTGAACAAAAAACAGCAGTCTAACTCCGCCGCGGCGGAGTTTTTTTGCATATAAAAAAGATTGTTGCGGCACAATGTATGCAAAGAGGTGATCGCATGGCGTTTATTTTATCCATTGGAACAAGTCTTCCTGCGTATAATGTAAACCAAGAGAAAGCGGCCGAGTTCGCCCGCTATATGTTTCAGCATTCTTTTAAGGATATTGACCGGCTGTTATCCTCCTTTAAAAACGGGCAAATCCATTCGAGACAGTTTGTTAAGCCGATTGAATGGTATAAAGAGGGGCACAGCTTTGAAGAAAAAAATCAAATATACATAGAAGAAACACTTAAACACAGCAGAGCGGCTGTTCGTGAGTGCCTCTCTCATCCGGAATTTTTTCAAGAAGCCATTCCTTATGAGAAAGTGGAAGCTGTTTTTTTCGTCTCCAGTACAGGTCTTTCCACACCGAGTATCGAGGCGCGGCTTATGAATGAACTTCCGTTTTCTCCATATACGAAGCGGATCCCGATTTGGGGGCTTGGCTGTGCAGGAGGAGCCAGCGGACTTGCGCGTGCAGCCGAATACTGCAAAGCGTATCCTGAGGCTTTTGTGCTTGTCATTGCTGCCGAGCTGTGCAGCCTGACATTCCAGCCGGAAGATAAAACAAAAAGCAATCTGATCGGCACCTCGCTTTTTGGTGACGGCATTGCCGCAGCTTTATTATGCGGAGAGAAGGCGTACCGCAGGATGTCAAAGCTGAAGCTTGCGCCGAAGATAATGGACGCCCAATCTGTTTTGATGAAACAATCAGAAGATGTCATGGGCTGGGACTTTACCGATCAAGGATTCAAAGTCATTTTCTCACGAGACATTCCGACCTTGGTGGAAAAATGGCTCAAAACAAATGTACAGATTTTCTTGGACAAACATAAGCTGTCATTCCATGATATCAGTGTTTTTTTGGCTCATCCAGGCGGAAAAAAAGTGATCGATGCATACATCAAAAGTCTCGGGCTGTCGTCAGAAAAGCTTTCATCTGCGCAAACCATTTTGCAAAAGCACGGAAATATGTCTTCAGCCACAATCTTGTATGTGATAAAAGACCATCTGCAGAACGGACATAAAAAGGAAGCTGAACGAGGAATGATTGGCGCATTAGGGCCGGGTTTCTCATCAGAGTTGCTATTATTCAGCTGGGAAAAGGGGGCCTGACTCATGTTTTGGTTGTTGATCGCCATTCTCATTGTTCAAAGAGCAGCAGAAATGGCAGTGGCCAGGCAAAACGAACAAAAGGTAAAGAAGCAAGGAGCAATTGAATTTGGCGAGAGCCACTATCCGTATATCATTACGATGCATATCCTTTTTTTCCTGTCCTTAATTGCCGAAGTGCTGCTGATGAATAAACAGCCGTCCAGCTGGTGGCTCGGTATCGCTGCAGTTATTTTAAGCGTACAGATCGTACGGTATTGGGCGCTTTGTTCCTTAGGGGCATATTGGAATACGAAAATCCTTGTTGTTCCAGGTGTAGAGCTTGTAAAAAAAGGTCCATATAAATGGATGAAACATCCAAACTATGCCGTTGTTATACTCGAAATTTTGTTGATTCCGCTGCTTTATCAAGCATACGTCACCATGTGTCTGTTTTCCATTTTCAATGCCGTGTTGTTAAGCGTCAGAATTCGCGCAGAAGACAAAGCATTACAGGAATACAGCGTAAAATAGCGATTGAAAATCATTCTCAACCATGTTAAAATGAATTTGAAAAAGATTCTCAATCAGGATGGTGAAGCAAATGACAATGCTGTTTTTGCTTGGAGCGGTTTGTACATATAGTGTATTAATTGGTTTTGTATTAAAAGGAATCTCTAATAAATCTGTTTGATGAATCTGGAACTTGTAAAAGTTGCAGATTTTCTTTTATAGAAGCTGCCGTAATGGCGGCTTTTTTCTATTCTCCTAAAGAAATTTGGTTTATTCTTGTGTAAAATGAAAAGGGAATGAATTCAGATCTTTCGAAAAAGGTTCACAATTGAAACGGCACAAAGGGGTTCAGACTTATGACAGATCAAAACAGAAAAGAGCTTTTGCATAAAACTGGGGAACTTTATAAGCAATTTATTGAGAATCAAGATGAACAAAGGGCTGTTAAACTGGCTGCGGTCATGAAAAAAGCGGCTGATGAAGAGGTTTATATCGCGTTTACCGGGCATTATTCAGCGGGGAAATCGTCACTGCTGAACTGCCTGTTAATGGAGAATATTTTGCCGACAAGCCCGATTCCGACAAGCGCTAACCTTGTTGTGATCAGAAACGGGGAAAAGCGAGTTCGGCTTCATACAACAGACGGAGCGTGTGCTGAGCTGGAAGGGGCTTACCAGAAAGACAAGGTGCAGCAATATTGTAAAGACGGGGAACAGATTGAAAGCGTCGAAATTTTTGACAGATATACTGAGATCGATTCCGGGGTTGCGTATATTGATACTCCAGGGATAGATTCAACAGATGATGCGCATTTTCTATCGGCTGCTTCTATTCTTCACCAAGCGGATGCGCTGTTTTACGTCGTTCACTATAATCACGTGCACTCTGAGGAAAATGTAAAGTTTCTCAGATCAATAAAAGAAAGCATTCCGAATGTGTATTTTATCGTCAATCAAATTGACCGCCATGATGAGACGGAGACGAAATTTGGAGACTATAAAGCGCAGGTAGAGGAGATGCTTTGCAATGAAGGGATTTCAAAGGAAGCGCTCTATTTTACGTCAGTAACAGAACCGGACCACCCGTTCAATCAGATGGGGGCCCTGAGAGAAGAGTTAAGAAGAATAGAACAGCAATCAAAAAGCAATATGCAGGCTTTAACCGAACAAAAAGTCCGTAATCTGCTAAAGGAACATACGGAAATGCTGAAGAAAGACGAAACAGGCGCTCCGAGTTTCGCTGAACAGCTTAATATCCAAACTGGACTGGTCCAATCGCTGCGTGATCAATTGGATGAGGCCGAAAAACAAACGACTGAGGCAGAGAAGAGGATGCAGGAAGAAATCAATCGTATTTTAAAAAACGCCAACCTGACGCCTTTTGAAATGCGTGAATTGGCGGCTGCATTTTTAGAATCACAAGAGCCTTCCTTTAAAACCGGCTTTTTCTTTTCTAAAGCGAAAACTGCACAGGAAAGAGATAAAAGGCGGAATGCTTTTTTCTCTGATGTGGCAAAACGAACAGAGGCCGAAGCGGATTGGCATATAATAGACACGCTTCATAAACTCGCCAAGGCATTTGATGTCTATACCGCTGAAAGTGAAAAGCTGATTCAGGCCTATCGCACACCGCTTGATATAAGCATCATTGAACGCGCGGTCAAGCATGGTGCAGCCTTTTCTTCTGAATATGTATTGCAATATACAAAAGACTTGGCAGAGCTCATCCGGAAAGAGGCGAAAAGAGAAGCCGCAGACATCATAAAGGTGCTCTCCGCTATGGTGAAAGAGCGTGTTTCCAAAGACATGCAAACGATTAACGACCGGCTCGTCCAAGAATCAGAAAAACTTGTCTTTCTTCAAGAACAAGCTCGTTTAGAGAATCATGCCCGAGAGAAAACCGATCGCCTTTGGGCCATTTGGGAAGAAGAGTCCGCATGCCCAATGCATATAGACACAGAATGGTTTAAATCGAAGAAAACAAGAGTGGCGGCTCCAGAGCAGAAACAAGGCCGAAGCCAGCTGACGGCGCAGCCGATGCCGAAATCAGAAATCAAAATGGAACAAGAAATGCCGCTTCAAGACCAAATCAAACGCTTTTACACTTTGTCTGACCTTTTAGGCGAATGCAGCATGTTGTTAAAGCAAACTTCAGCGTTTCGTGAAAGGGTGAAAAGGCTTGAGGAACGGAAATTTACACTCGCTCTTTTTGGAGGCTTCAGCTCGGGGAAATCATCATTTGCCAATGCGCTTGTCGGCGAAAGAGTGCTGCCATCCTCACCAACTCCAACCACAGCGACAATTAACAAGATCACAAAGCCAATCAATGGAAACTTAAACAAAACAGCGGATGTAGTGTTTAAGACAGAGGATGACATAACGGCTGAAATTTTACAGCTCACCGGAATACCAAAGGAACCGGCAGGCCGTTCCTTCACAGAGAAGTGGGAAAAGGCAGTCAAAAAAAACAGGCTGCAGGAAGAACACGTGAAATTGATCAGCAATTTTCTGCTTGCATACGAGAAGTATCAGCAGTATATACAGGAACAGAAGAAATTAACGATTCCGCTCTCTGAATTAAAGCCGTATGTAGCAGAGGAAACAACGGCCTGTGCTGTGAAAGAGGTAACGGTCTACTATACATGTCCGCTTACTGAAAAAGGGATTACGATCGTTGATACACCCGGCGCGAGTAGCATGAATAAACGGCATACAGAACTGGCATTCCAATATATCAAAGATGCTGATGCATTTTTTTATATGACTTACTATCAGCACTCTTTTTCAAAAGGAGACCGTTCATTTTTGCGAAAGCTTGGACTTGTGAAAGAATCGCTCAGCATGGATAAAATGTTTTTTATTATTAATGCTGCAGACCTTGCAAAAGATAAAACAGAGCTCGAAACAGTGACCGATTATGTCAGCGCAGAGCTTGTAAAAGAAGGGGTTTATGAGCCGCAGCTCTTTACCGTATCAAGTAAGGAGGAACTGATGGGAAAACCGGAGTCATTTTACAATCAGTTCTCGAAAGTAAGAAAACACTTAGACCGGTTTATCGAAGTGGATGTAAAAAAAGCGTCAGCAGCGCAGCTCAGTTCGGAGGCAGACAAACTATGCGAAACTGTTTTTCAGCTTCACCAATCCCAGCATCAGTCCCGAGAAGAGAAGGAAGCGCAGAAACAGCGCCTTATGCTGTCATTTGAGCGGACAGCGGCCGATATCGAGAAACGGATGAACTCAGAAACCATCATTGAAAAAGTAAAAAAAGATACAAGAGAGCAACTATATCACATTACACAGCGATTATCATATTTTGCAAATGATTTATTAAAATCGGCATTTCATCCCGGGCTGCAAAACGGGGATTGGAAAAAGAACGTCAGTAAGGCGATGACAACAGCCTTACATGAATATCAATTTGAATATATTCAGGAAATCAAAACGCTTGATGTTCGCATGAGCGGTTTCATCGAAAGGCATATCAATGAAGAATGGCTGGATCAATTTCAAAAAACATTAAACGAGGACGGTTATTTTTCCGTTTATGCGGGTGATCAGCATTCGAACGGCATACAGTTGAAGGAAGTTGAACCAGAAATAGAAGAACGTGCTTTTGAGCAGGAACTAAAAGAGGTCAAATCACCGAAGCAGTTTTTTGAGCAGAAAGGAAAATCGGCCTTTATCGAAGCTGTACGGATGAAACTTACGAAAATCACAGAGGCATGGATAAAAAATGAAGAAGAAAGCCTGATCTCTCATTACACTGCTCACCTCAGACGCTTACAGGAAGATATGGGTGAAAAAGCAATCGCGCAAATAACGGATCAAAAAGAGACATATTTAAGAGGATATGCGGAAGGGGAACATGCGAAAGAGATTGAAATAGCGTACCAGGCGTGCATCTCCTGGAAAAATTCAGACAATACAATAAAAATGTAAAATTCAGTTGGCTTGTATTTCAAGTCATGATAGACTAAATAGAAAAAAGCGAGATGAACGATTAATGTCAGAGGTACATAAAGCAATTTCAGCACATTCATCAAAACAGCACGAGCATATCAAAGCATTTATGCGTCTTGAAAATTTGCGTGAATTGGCGATTGAAGAAGCTGTTGCTAAATGCAAAAACGATGAGCCTTATACTACAGATGCAATTAATGAAATTACCGAGCAAATGAATCAGCTCGCTAAAAAAGGCATCGTCCCGACAAGACGGCTTGTATCAAAAGAAATGGTCAGAGAATACGTAAGCCGCATGTAAGCTGGATGATCCTGTCGCGAGTGAATCTCCTGCCGGAAGCATATACTATATGCATCCGACGTAAGGGGGGATTCATGTTGGGCAGAACAAAGCTCGGAAACAGAAATGCACAGGCGAATAACAATGCCAAAAAGAAAAACGGATTTCAAACCCATTTTGACTCTTACGCAGGACGCGAAGCTGAAAAGCTGATCGCAAGCAACAAAAGACACAACGATTGATAAATATCCAAACAGTATCTCTCATTAAAGAGATACTGTTTTTTATTTTTGGGCTGCTTTATGATAAAATAGAAGGAATGAAAGAAAAGGGAGTTATTTGATGAATAATAATAAACTATTGCTGGTTGACGGCATGGCTCTTTTATTCCGGGCCTTTTTTGCCACGGCCGTACATCGCAACTTTATGATAAATGACAGCGGGGTGCCGACGAACGGCGTCAACGGCTTTTTAAAGCATTTGATTACAGCTGTGGAAACATTCCAGCCGACACACGTCGTCTGCTGCTGGGACATGGGGAGCAAAACGTACCGAAATGACTTGTTCCAAGATTATAAGGCCAACCGCAGCGCGCCGCCTGTGGAGCTGATTCCGCAGTTTGATTTGGCAAAGGAAGCAGCCGCAGAGCTTGGAATCATGAATATTGGCTTTGCCGGCTATGAAGCGGATGACTGTATCGGTACTCTTGCCGATTTATTTGCGAATGAAGCGGACATTACGGTCGTAACAGGGGACAGAGATTTACTTCAGCTGTTAACGGATAAAGTAAGCGTTGCTTTGCTTCAAAAAGGAATCGGAAATTATAAAGTCTATACAAAAGAGATTTTTTATGAAGAAACAGGCGTAATGCCGAAGGCTTTGATTGATATTAAAGCGCTTATGGGAGATTCCAGTGATAACTATCCCGGAGTCAAAGGGATTGGAGAAAAAACAGCCTACAAACTGATTCGTGAATACGAAACGATTGACCGTTTATTGGAAAATCTTGCTCTTCTTCCAAAAGGACAGCAGGGAAAAATTCAGCAAGGTTTAAGCGATTTGGAGATGTCGAGGAAGCTTGCGGAAATTCATTGCTCAGTGCCGCTGGCCTGCACACTGAAAGACGCTTTATTTAATTTGCAAATGGAGCAGGCGGCTGACATGCTTCGCCGCCACCAAATCAAAGGAATTGAGCGTATGCTTGAAAAGCTGAACGCTAGAGAGATCGTTTAGATCTTCTCTAGCGTTTTGTATTGCTTTTTTTTGCTCTTTCCTCAAGCTCTGTTTTAGGGTCATTATGTGTATTGCCTTCCAGGTCGCCTTGCGGAGTAACACCGCCGGTCAGCCGGCCTTTATCTTTCTTTTTCATGTTAGTTCACCTCGCCATTAGGATGAACCAATAATCAAGATTTAATTCTTTTCATTCAGCCGAATCGCTTCTTTTGCCAGAAGATCGGCTTTTTGGTTTTGCTTGCCCGGTATCCATTTGATGAAAAAAAGAGGGAATGCCGCTTTTAATCGGATAATTTCTTCTACGAACGGTTGAAACGTTTTATTTTTAACCATTTCAAGCTCAGTGGCGCGTTCCACAATATCTGAATCGGTTCGAAAGGAAACCGATTGATACCCGCGCGTTGCACATAGCTTCATCCCTTCAATTAATGCAAGAAATTCCGCTTCCTGATTTGTATGCACTCCGATTGGAATAGAGAAGGATTCTGCTATTCCCTCATGTTTGATAAAAATGCCGATACCGGAAGGCCCGGGATTACCAGCGCTTGCTCCGTCTATGTATATTTCTGTAGGCATTATGAACTCCTTTCATCTTTAGGTATCATTTTTTTGGCTGCATATGCATAAGGCAATGAAATCAAAGATACCGCAAACTTAATCAAATATGTAGAAATAAAAATATGAAGCCACACGCCTGCCGGATAAATGCCGAGAAAGGCGACTGCAGTGAATATGAATGTATCAAACAGCTGGCTGACTGCTGTACTGCCGCCGTTTCTGAGCCATAAAAGCCGATCAGAAGGAAATATCCTTCTAATTGCCGAATATACATAAACATCCAGCGTTTGGCTGAAGATAAAGGCAAGCAGACTTCCTAACGCAACTCGCGGAAGGAATCCGAAGATCGTTTCCAGCGCTGGTTGTGATATGTCGCTGGAAGCCGGTTCGAAAAGCAGCACGCCCTGCATGACAAACGTCAGCGTCAGGAGCGTTGAGAATCCGAGCCATACCGCTTTTCTGGCTTCAGCTGGTCCGTATTTTTCATTCAGCACATCTGTCGCAAAAAAGATTGTGCCATACATCACATTCCCGAGTGTCGCTGTTAAGCCAAACAGTTCGACTGTTTTGACGACTTGGAGGTTGGCGCAGACTGTCGCAAAACCGATCCAAACAAACAGTCCCATTTTGCCAAATCCTTTATAAAATAAAAGAACAATGATAAAATGAATGATCGCAAAAAAGATCCAAAACGAATTATTAAACAAGATGAAAAAGCTTCCTTTCCGGGGTAAGATTGGTTTGATTATAGCATAAGCCCGGCAACTAATGAATGGTAAGGTGATTGTAATGAAGCTCAGACCGCATTTGAAAATAGAAGCAAAAGGAACGGGATCCGTCTCATTTTTTAGCGAAGACTGGCTGACAGCACAGCAGGCACGTATGCTCGCCAGAGAACTTGGCCGTTTTCCATACATGAAGGAGCTAGAGTTCGAAGACGAGAAAGGCGGCAGCTGGACGCTGAAGGAATTGGAAAAGCTGACAGAGGAGCTTGCTCAAGAGCCTGATGACATTACTGTTTATTTTGACGGCAGTTTCGATAAGGAGAGCGAATTGGCCGGTCTCGGGATCGTCATCTATTATTCATTGGGAGGAACCCGGCATCGCTTGAGAAAAAATAAAAGCTTCCGGCTGAAAACCAATAATGAAGCTGAATACGCAGCGCTTTATGAAGCAATAAGAGAAGTAAGAGAGCTTGGGGCAAGCAGAAATTCAATTACAATCAAAGGGGACTCGCTTGTTGTGCTGAATCAGCTTGACGGCAGCTGGCCTTGTTATGATCCATCTCATAATGAATGGCTCGACAAAATAGAAGCACTCCTTGAATCGCTGAAGCTTACTCCAACCTACGAAACGATACAACGAAAAGACAATCAGGAAGCTGACGGCCTCGCTAAAAAAATTCTATCCCATCAATTCGTAGAAAGCCACACGAAATTAGACCGTAACGGAGATGACGAAATTGGATAAGAAAATGATCTTTAAAGAACTGACAGAACTGCACGATGAATATTGCAAGGACTGTTTTATTAAGAAGCAGTTTCGCAAAGAATTTGGCAAAACTTATGCGCATTCATTTTGTATCAATAAATGTACGGTTGGTGAAAAGCTGAAACAATACGGAGATGTCTTAACCAATCACTAAAAATAAAAACCGCAGAAGCTGCGGTTTTTATTCTTTGAATTCATCGAGCTGATGCTCGCTGTCATCTAGCAGCTGCTGTTGCTGCTTTACAAATTCAGGATCATCGAGAACTGCCAGCTCTTCAGATTGTGACAGTTCTCTAGCATCCTCAATGACTTGGTATGCAGAGTCGACTAATGTTTTGCTTTGGCCTCTCGTCGCAGCTCCTGTTGTTTTCTGCGCTGTTTCCACCGCTAGTTCCAGCTGCCGCTTATCCGTAAAGCCAGTCTGATCCTCATTATGAAATTCTGAAGTCACCAAAAACACCTCCGCCATTATTTTGCAGAGTTTTTTTGAAATTTATGTACCAAAATAGAAAAGAAAATAAAAATAAGCCGATATAACTATTGAACCAGAATAAATAGGACTGTTTTACTATTTGAGGTATCTTGATAGAGAAGGGGAACGCAGCTATGGATGATAAAGACTTGAAGTTGATCCTTCACAAAACATTTATAGAAATATACAGTGATTTAGAAGAACTGGCGGATATCGCGAAAAAAGGAAAACCGTCAATGGAAAAGTATGTTGAAGAGATTGAACAGAGGTGCAAACAAAACATTTTGGCGATTGAAATCCAGATGAAAATCAAATAGGAGAGGCGAATGCCTCTCCTCTATTTGTCATCTCATCATCATGTATTGAATTTAGAGTTTTACAACATTAGAAGCTTGAGGTCCACGATTACCTTCGACAATTTCAAAAGAAACTTCTTGTCCTTCTTCTAATGATTTGTATCCATCTCCTTCGATAGCTGTGAAGTGAACAAATACATCGTCTCCGCCTTCAACTTCAATGAAGCCGAATCCTTTTTCGTTGTTGAACCATTTTACTTTACCGTTTTGCATATTGCTTAATTCCTCCTAGTACTGTAGCACCCGTGTGCTAAAAAAAATTTTGTCACCATTTAACGTTGATTCATTGTTAAATGATGGTTCAACTATACACCATCTGGGAGCACCCGTCAAGTTGTGAAACGGCTTATTTTTCAAAAGAAGGGCAAGTTTCATAAAAAAATGTAACCGCTTTTATTAATGGCTGAATATAAATAAAAAGAGCACACGATTTTCGTATGCTCTCTAGTACGCCATTATGATAGTGCTTTGGCTTTTTGTTTGGCAGTCATCATTTCTGATTCCTTCAGGATATCCTCTAAAATCACTTCAGAGGAGTTTGCTAAATGAAGGTCCTTAATGTTTTTCTTCATGCGATGCAAGGTATCTTCATCTGCAAGAAGGGAAGTGACTGACTCGAGAATCTCTTCATGGCGGTTCACGACGATGGCAGCTCCGCGGTCTTCAAAGAAGTTTGCATTTTCTTTTTCCTGGCCAGGCACGGGTTTGTACAGAATGACAGGCACACCAATGGCTGTGGCTTCTGTCAAAGTAATGCCGCCAGGCTTGGTAATCATGCAATCTGTGATCCGGAATAGCTCATCAATGCGCTCCACATAGCCCAGAACTTTTAATTTGTCACCATTTTCCGCCTCAAGCGCACTCAAAGATTCTTTTAAAGCCGTATTTTTCCCGCACACGACAACCACTTGCACTTGGTCATCTTTGACAAGGTTTTCGCACAGCTCTTTTACGTTCTTTAATACACCGTGAGCACCTGCCATGATCAGAAGCACTTTTTTGTTTGGTGAAAGATTGTACTTTTTATATATCGGGCCAACCGGCATGGATTCTTCAAATTGCGGCCTGATTGGAATTCCTGTGATTTTTACGTTGCTTGGATGAGTGCCGATCTCCAGCAGTTTTTCCTTCACGTAATCTGTCGCCACATAATATTTATCCACGTTTTCGTGAACCCAAATTTTATGAAGACAAAAATCAGTCATAACGTTGAAGGTAGGAATGACTCTTCCGGTTCGGCGTCTGTATTCAGGCACGACGATCATCGGAAATGTATTAATAATAATATCGGGCTGATGTTCATCGACAAGTTCGCCCAATCTTTTATTACCCATTTTAAAGTAAATATTGAATTTGCGTTTATTATAGATTTTGTCAACTCCGTAATAAAACAAACGATAAAACTGTTTCCCGATTGAGAAGCTTTTTAAATAAAGGTATTGAGTTACCTCTGAAACAATCGGATTTGACTCTTGGTACAAATTAGAAACTGTTACATGCTGAAAGCCGAGCCGTACACATTGTTCATAAAGTGTTTTGGCTACCTGCACATGTCCATTTCCGTAATTTGCAGTCAAAATTAATACTCTTTTATTGGTATTCAAGTAAATTCACCTCAATGTAATCAACAACAAGCAAGCTTCATGCATCGTAAGGAGTTATTGTCTATACATAAACATAACACAAATACATAATCGAATTATTAATGCAGTGAAAAAGTTAAGCTAATTTTAAATGATTTGGATTCCAGTATTTTAAATTTTTGTTATACGCAGACTGAATCAGATGTATTTTATCATATTTTTTGCTCAGCGTATCACTAAAAAAGAAAAATTAGTCCCATTCATAAGGAGTTTCTTGGTAAACGTAATAATTCAGCCAATTCATAAACAATAATGTGGCATGCGCTTTCCAGCGATTCACTGGCTCGTTGCTGCCTTTTGCAAAATAATGTTTAGGTGCCTCGACAGTAGAAAGGTTTCGTTCCAAATCTCTTTCATACTCTTGAAGGAGCGTATTTGTATCATATTCAGGGTGCCCTGTCAAAAAGACTTGTTTTTCGTCTTTAGACACAATTAAGCAAACCCCGGCTTCCTTTGATGCGGTAAGAATGTTTAACTCGGGCACTGCTTGAAGCTGTTCCATATTTATATCTGTATGCCGGGAATGCGGCACGTAGTATAGCTCGTCAAAACCTCTTACCAATCTTTCGTGTTTTGAAAGAACGGTATGTTCGAACACACCGAAGATTTTTTTCGGCATTTGAATTTTTTCCACACCGTAATGGTAATACAAACCTGCTTGAGCACCCCAGCAAATATGCAAGGTTGAAGTGACATTTGTTTTGCTCCACTCCATAATTTCCTTGAGCTCTTCCCAATATGAAACCTCTTCAAACGCCAAATGCTCGATCGGCGCACCGGTGATAATCATGCCGTCAAACCTCTTGTGACGGATATTGGAAAAAGTCGTGTAAAATTCGTCAAGGTGTTCTCTCGCAGTATTTTTCGGCGTGTGTGTGCTTGGGATTAAAAATGTGAAATGAACCTGTAAAGGCGAATTTCCAAGCAATCTGAGAAGCTGAGTCTCTGTTTGGATTTTTTTCGGCATCAAATTTAATATAATAATTTTTTGCGGCCGGATATCCTGATGAAATGCTCTGCTTTCATCCATTACAAATATATGTTCACTTTCAAGCACCTGTTTTGCCGGCAGGTGTGTAGGTATATTAATAGGCAACGTGCCACCTCCATTATTTCCCCGTTTAATTTTCTTCATTATAGGAATTTTCACGCCAATTTTCAATCTATCTATACGTGTTGAGGGGGAAACAACAGAAAACTCTTTAAATAAAACGCACTGACATGCCTTTTGGTTTCACAGTAAAATGATTTTCAAAGATGTCAGAGGGAATTGTAATGTTTTATAGAATGATAAGATAAAAAATGAGCCATATGAATTGATAATGAACGGACGCTCATATCGTTAAGTTTCTTATGAGTTCTTAATTGATGTTTACATTTTGGATTGCGATTTAAAAAAGGTAAAATAATCAGCACCAGGGAATAGGAGGGACTTACATGTCTATTTATCATATGAAGGTACGTACAATCACAGGGAAAGACATGACACTTCAGCCTTTCGCGGGAAAGGTACTGATGATCGTGAATACAGCAAGTAAGTGCGGTTTTACTCCCCAATTGAAGCAGCTGCAGGAATTATATGATACATATCAGCAGGAGGGGCTGGAGATCTTAGGCTTCCCCTGCAATCAATTCATGAACCAAGAGCCTGGTGAAGAGGCTGACATACAGGAATTTTGTGAAACAAATTACGGTGTTACATTTCCTATGTTTTCAAAAGTGGATGTAAACGGGAAAAACGCCCACCCGCTGTTTGTGTATTTGACAGAACATGCGAAAGGGATGCTGGGAACTAAGGCGATCAAGTGGAATTTCACGAAATTTATAGTGGATAGAAATGGAGAAATCGTTGGCCGTTATTCACCAAATACAAATCCGAAAGAGCTGGAAGACGATATCGTGAAGCTATTAGAGCAATAAAAAGAGGGTGCTTTTATGAAGGAATTGAAGCAGGAAGAGCAAATCAGGGCATGGGTTCAATCTATCCTGACTAAGGAAAGCTCTGGACATGACTGGCATCATGTATCAAGAGTAGCAGATCTTGCAGCGTATATTGGAGAAAAGGAAAAAGCGGATTTGTTCATTGTTGAAACGGCGGCTTTGGTTCATGATTTAATTGATGTGAAGCTGCCTGACACGGTCAGGCTTTCTGTGAGCGAAGTATATGATCAGCTCGTTTTTTTCGGAGTAGGAAAAGAGAATGCAGACAGAGTGATTCATATTATAACAAGGATGTCCTTTCGAGACAGGGAAAAGCTGGCGAACGAGCCGCTCTCAATTGAGGGAAAAGCCGTACAGGATGCTGACAGACTTGATGCGATTGGTGCTGTCGGCATTGCGAGAGCTTTCATGTTTGCGGGCGCAAACGGGCATGGCCTTTATGGAGATGATCGAAGCGCCTACGCTCATTTTTTTCATAAGCTGCTGCGGCTGAAAGATATGATGAATACAGACACTGCACGGGAACTGGCAGAAGAAAGACACAATTTTATGCTTCAGTTTGTCCGCCAATTAGAAAAAGAAATACCCGGGATTGATGCCAAAACGTCGTAATAGAAGGCTTGGAGCGACTATGATAGAATAAGTCACAGATATGCTATAGGAGGACGATCATGAAGATAAAATCAATTGAACCTACACCAAGCCCGAATACAATGAAAGTCATCTTAACGGAAGAGCTTCCGGCGGGTAAAAGCAATAACTATAAACCTGAGCAAGCAGAAGGCGCACCGCCTGTTATAGCGGAAATCCTTAAAATAGATGGAGTTAAAGGGGTATATCACGTCGCAGATTTTCTTGCTGTTGAACGGAATGCAAGATACGACTGGAAAGACATTTTACCGCAAGTCCGCACTGCATTTGGGATGGAAAGTGCTGAAAGCGCAGAAGAAAATCGTTCTGATCAAGAATCTTTTGGAGAGGTAAAAGTTTTTGTGCAGATGTTCAGCGGCATTCCTATGCAAGTTAAATTAACCGATGGAGAGCGGGAAGAACGCTTCGGCTTACCTGAACGCTTTCAGCAGGCGATCTTAAAACTTAGATCTGAAGCTTCCAATGTTGTGTTTGAGCGGGCTTGGAAAGAACAAGGTGTCAGATTCGGTGACTTTGATGAAATCGGCCATGACGTGACAGAAGAGCTTCAGGCGGCATACAGTGATGAACGGCTGAAACGACTGACTGAAGCAGCCGCTCAAGGAAAGGGCGAAGCAAAACAAGCTGTACAGCGCAAAGCGTATAAAGTAACGCTTGACATGCTGGATGATGAGGACTGGAAAAAGCGTTATGCACACTTGGAACAGATGGATCCGAAAGAAGAGGATATCCCGGTTTTACAGAAGGCATTGGATGATCCAAAGGTGTCCATCAGAAGACAGGCTGTTGTGTACTTAGGAATGATTGAAACACCTGATGTTCTTCCTCTATTGTATAAAGCACTTGAGGACAAAGCTGTATCAGTCAGAAGAACGGCCGGAGACTGCCTGTCTGATATCGGCGATCCTCAAGCCATTCCTGCTATGATCAAGTCGTTAAGCGACTCCAGCAAGCTTGTTCGCTGGCGTGCGGCCATGTTCCTGTACGAAGTCGGCGATGAAAGTGCAATTGAAGCTTTGCGCGCTGCCGAAGATGACCCCGAATTTGAGGTCAGCCTTCAAGTCAAAATGGCGCTTGAACGTATTGAGCATGGAGAAGAAGCAAAAGGTTCTGTTTGGAAACAAATGACGGAAAGCAGAAAAAAAGGCGAATAAAGATAAAAAAGGTGCAGATCATGCACCTTTTTTATGTGAATTCACTTTTTATAAAAATTATTTCGAATATTGTTGAAAAATATCCGAAAACTATTTATAGTAAGTAACAATATTAATAGTTGGAGGGTTCAAATCGAAAGAAAGCTATATAAATATAAAAACATGAAAGAACAAAACAAGGTGAGGGCGGCCTGTATTTATCTTATTTGCAAAAACAGCCCATAAATAAACTGAAAATTGTCAAAATAAAATCCAATCAAACAATTGAAAGAATTTAGGAGGATCACCATGGCAGAATTACGCAGTAATATGATCACACAAGGAATCGATAGAGCTCCGCACCGCAGTTTGCTTCGTGCAGCAGGGGTAAAAGAAGAGGATTTCGGCAAGCCGTTTATTGCGGTGTGTAATTCATACATTGATATCGTTCCCGGTCATGTTCACTTGCAGGAGTTTGGGAAAATCGTAAAAGAAGCAATCAGAGAAGCAGGGGGCGTGCCGTTTGAATTTAATACCATTGGGGTAGATGATGGCATCGCAATGGGGCATATCGGTATGAGATATTCGCTGCCAAGCCGTGAAATTATCGCAGACTCTGTGGAAACGGTTGTATCCGCACACTGGTTTGACGGAATGGTCTGTATTCCGAACTGCGACAAAATCACACCGGGAATGCTTATGGCGGCAATGCGCATCAACATTCCGACGATTTTTGTCAGCGGCGGACCGATGGCGGCAGGAAGAACAAGTGACGGGCGAAAAATCTCCCTTTCCTCAGTATTCGAAGGGGTAGGCGCCTACCAAGCAGGGAAAATCAACGAAAACGAGCTTCAAGAACTAGAGCAGTTCGGATGCCCAACGTGCGGGTCTTGCTCAGGCATGTTTACGGCGAACTCAATGAACTGTCTGTCAGAAGCACTTGGTCTTGCCTTGCCGGGTAATGGAACCATTCTGGCGACATCTCCGGAACGCAAAGAGTTTGTGAGAAAATCGGCTGCGCAATTAATGGAAACGATTCGCAAAGATATTAAACCGCGTGATATCGTTACAGTAAAAGCGATTGATAATGCGTTTGCACTCGATATGGCGCTCGGAGGTTCTACAAATACCGTTCTTCATACGCTTGCCCTTGCAAACGAAGCTGGCGTTGAATACTCTTTAGAACGCATTAACGAAGTCGCTGAGCGTGTGCCGCACTTGGCCAAGCTGGCGCCTGCATCGGATGTGTTTATTGAAGATCTTCATGAAGCGGGCGGCGTGTCAGCGGCTCTGAATGAGCTTTCCAAGAAAGAAGGAGCGCTTCATTTAGATGCGCTGACTGTTACAGGAAAAACTCTTGGAGAAACCATTGCCGGACATGAAGTAAAGGATTATGACGTCATTCATCCGCTGGATCAACCATTCACTGAAAAGGGTGGCCTTGCTGTTTTATTCGGTAATCTAGCTCCGGACGGCGCTATCATTAAAACAGGCGGCGTACAGAATGGGATTACAAGACACGAAGGGCCGGCTGTCGTATTCGATTCTCAGGACGAGGCGCTTGACGGCATTATCAACCGAAAAGTAAAAGAAGGCGACGTTGTCATCATCAGATACGAAGGGCCAAAAGGCGGACCTGGCATGCCGGAAATGCTGGCGCCAACATCCCAAATCGTTGGAATGGGACTCGGACCAAAAGTGGCATTGATTACGGATGGACGTTTTTCCGGAGCCTCCCGTGGCCTCTCAATCGGCCACGTATCACCTGAGGCAGCTGAGGGCGGGCCGCTTGCCTTTGTGGAAAACGGAGACCATATTATCGTTGATATTGAAAAACGTATCTTGGATGTACAAGTGCCAGAAGAAGAGTGGGAAAAACGAAGAGCGAACTGGAAAGGTTTTGAACCGAAAGTGAAAACCGGCTACCTGGCACGTTATTCTAAACTTGTGACAAGTGCCAACACCGGCGGTATTATGAAAATCTAGATAGCTGGGGACACTTTCTTTTATTTTAAGGCGTGAACATTTGAAATCCGGCCCTCTCTATAGTATCCTTTACTTCAGATGAAGGATACTAGAGGGGGCTTTTTTTATGTCAATGGCTTATGAAGAATACATGCGCCAGCTTGTCGTACCGATGCGCCGCGAGCTGACTGGAGCAGGTTTTGAAGAGTTAACAACAGCGGAAGAAGTAGAAAACTTTATGGAAAAGGCAGAGGGCACAACTCTTGTAGTCGTTAACTCTGTATGCGGCTGCGCGGCAGGCCTTGCGCGTCCTGCGGCTACGCAGGCAGTCCTCCAGAATGACAAAACACCTGACAATACGGTGACTGTTTTTGCGGGCCAAGATAAAGAAGCTACTGCGAAAATGCGTGAGTATTTTACTGGCCAGGAGCCTTCATCACCATCAATGGCTCTTTTGAAAGGCAAAGAAGTCGTACATTTTATTCCGCGTCATGAAATTGAAGGACACGATATGGAAGAAATTATGAAAAACCTGACTGCTGCCTTCGATGCGCACTGCTAAATGCCCGTTTTCCGGGCATTTTCTTTTTGGGAGTACAGAAGATGATAACAACAAGCTATAGACCGTCTGAACACACCATAAAAACCGCAAAGCAGCTTTCTAAAGAGCTAAATATGCCATACTGCGGCCGGAATAAACAAACGGTTGAACACCTGCTGAAGTCAGCTGAACGTGATTTGCTTGTGGTCGGCAAAGAGCGGTTTGAGCTGTATACGAAACAAGGTGCCAAATTCTTTTTTCATCCGAATACAGCGATGTTCAGAGCCAAACGCTTTTTACGGGGCGAGCAAGAGCCTATGCTTCGGGCTGCCGGCTTATCTGAAGGAGATACGTTTTTAGATTGCACACTCGGGCTGGGGTCAGATGCCATTATCGCAAGTATGGCGGTAGGCGAAACGGGTTCTGTTGTTGGGATTGAAAAAAACCATCTTGTGTCTGTTTTAGTGAGGATGGGGCTGCATTCATGGGAAACGGGTATAGAAGAGCTTCAAGCTGCGATGAGAAGAATCCAGGTGAAGAATGGTGATTGCTTAGAATACATCAAGCAGCTTCCTGACAACTCTGTTGATGTGGTTTATTTCGATCCAATGTTTCATGAACCTGTAGAGACCTCTGACGGCATCGCGCCTTTACGTGATTTGGCAGAGGGTTCCGTTTTGCACGAAGGATGTATCAATGAAGCGGTACGAGTCGCCAGAAAAAGCGTTGTGCTAAAAGACCACTGGAAAAGCCCGCGGTTTGAACAGTTTGGTTTTAACGTCATGAAAAGAAAGACAGCACTGTTCCATTATGGCGTCATTCAAACAAGCCCGTGATTCATATCACGGGCTTTCTGTTAATCGGTGACCTCCATGACGACAAAGTATAACAATGTTAAGAGTGAAACTGTGGCAAACAGAGCGTCAATCATGCGGAAAGCCTCCTTTCATGGAATATTGTAAGCGTTTTTACACAAAGTGCATAGCAACGAATCTCCTAATTTGCATTTCAGTTTCATATAGTACATGACTTGCATGTTTTGGATGTGCTAAAATAAGAGAAACATGACAATAAAATAGAGAGGAATAAGCAGTCATGAAATTGTGGATGAGAAAGACCCTTGTGGTTTTATTTACCATTGTAACGTTCGGGCTCGTATCTCCTCCGGCTGCCCTTATGGCGGACAAGCCTTCCGGACAGCCGAGCAGTCTTGAGCAGAATGATTACACCGCTTTTTATGATGAGCATGACCTGTACGATGATGAGTCGGATGACAGGCGAGATCCTGAACTGCTTTTTCAATCGTACAAGGAACAGCTCCTTGACAGCGCTGAGGATCAGTCCTTTTTAAAATTCGGCAGCAGAATCGCTCCGGTCATTGAGGATGACTATCGGAAAGAGATCCTGCCAAAAATCGAAAATGTGATTAGTGATTATTTAGCGACATTGCAAGATGATGAGGCGTACCAAGATGTTGTGATCTCAAGCATGCCTTCAGCGGGCAAAACGGAAAAAATTTTCAACGTTTACAATCGGACAACTGGAGAAGATCTTCTCAGATTCCATGTGCGAAGAGACCACCCGCCTCATGACGGCTACTGGTTTAATTTTCATTATCATACAGCAGAAGATGGATTTCAATCACATCATGAGCTTGGGAGCATTTACTGGGACCGCAACACGCCTCCCAACTGGATGAGTGCCTAAAGGAGATGCCATTAGACATGAAAAAGTACACAATGAATGAAATGGTCGATATAACAAAGGATATGCTGAACAAACGGGGCGTTATGATAGAAGATATTGCGCGGATTGTTCAAAAACTTCAGGAAAAATACAATCCAAATCTGCCGCTCAGTGTTTGCATGGAGAATGTAGAAAAAGTCCTGAACAAACGTGAAATTATTCATGCTGTTTTGACAGGCCTTGCACTCGATCAGCTTGCAGAACAGAAGCTTCTCCCCGAGCCCCTGCAGCACCTTGTTGAAACGGATGAACCGCTTTACGGCATAGATGAAATTATCCCGCTTTCAATCGTTAATGTGTACGGGTCGATCGGTTTGACCAATTTCGGTTATTTGGATAAAGAGAAGATTGGAATTATTAAGGAACTTGATGAAAGTCCAGACGGTATTCATACCTTTTTGGATGATATTGTGGCAGCTCTTGCTGCAGCAGCGGCGAGCAGAATTGCACATACGCATCAGGATCTGCAAGATGAAGAAAAAGAACAGGATGAAAAGCCTGTCGTCAGCTGACTATAAAAAAATCATTTCTGGGTTCAGAAATGATTTTTTATTGTGTTACACTACTAGAAGACTACTTTTAAAGGATGAAAAAAATGAAACAGTATAAGGATTTATGCAGACATGTTTTAGAGCATGGTGAGAAAAAGGGAGACCGGACAGGGACCGGAACAATCAGCACTTTCGGATATCAAATGAGATTTAATTTACGGGAAGGCTTTCCGATGCTCACCACTAAAAAACTCCACTTTAAATCAATTGCGCATGAACTGCTGTGGTTCTTAAAAGGAGATACGAATGTACGCTATCTGCAGGAAAACGGAGTGCGGATCTGGAATGAGTGGGCTGATGAAAACGGTGAACTTGGACCTGTATATGGCTCCCAATGGCGTTCTTGGCGGGGAGCTGATGGAGAAACCATTGATCAAATTTCCCGTCTTATTGAAGATATTAAGACAAATCCGAACTCCAGACGCTTAATCGTCAGCGCCTGGAATGTTGGTGAAATTGATAAAATGGCGTTGCCGCCGTGCCATTGCCTGTTCCAATTCTATGTGTCTGACGGCAAGCTGTCCTGTCAGCTTTATCAGCGCTCTGCCGATGTTTTCTTAGGTGTGCCGTTTAATATTGCATCTTATGCCCTGCTAACCAAGATGATTGCTCATGTGACTGGGCTTGAACCGGGCGAGTTCATCCATACATTTGGTGATGTTCATATCTATCAAAATCATATTGAACAAGTCAATTTGCAGCTGGAAAGAGATGTTAGACCGCTTCCGAAGCTTCGTTTCGCCAGAAAGGTTGATTCTATTTTTAACTTTGCATTTGAGGACTTTATCATCAAGGATTATGATCCGCATCCTCATATAAAAGGGGCGGTCAGCGTATGATTTCATTCATTTTTGCGATGGATGCCAACAGGCTTATCGGCAAAGACAATGATTTGCCGTGGCATTTGCCCAATGATCTTGCATACTTTAAGAAAGTAACATCGGGCCATTCAATCATTATGGGCCGGAAAACATTTGAATCGATCGGACGTCCGCTTCCAAATCGGAAAAATATTGTCGTTACCTCAGCGCCGGCTTCAGAATTTCCGGGATGCACGGTTGTCAGTTCATTAAAGGATGTACTGGACATTTGTTCAGGCCCTGAAGAATGCTTTGTGATCGGAGGAGCTCAGCTCTATACGGACCTGTTCCCTTATGCGGACAGACTGTATATGACGAAAATTCATCACGAGTTTGAGGGTGACCGTCACTTCCCTGAATTTGATGAATCCAATTGGAAGCTGGTTTCTTCTGAGCAGGGGATCAAAGACGAAAAAAACCCGTATGATTACGAATTTCTAATGTATGAAAAAAAGAATTCTTCTAAAGCGGGAGGATTTTAATTGGTTCGCTACAGCCTTCTAGTGGTTTATATTGTGTATATGCTGTTAAAAAATATGAAACAATTATTTAATCAAACAATGCTCGATCCCCGTCTGTCATACAAAAAACAGATGACTCTTGTGTACGAACAGCCAAAGGCGTTTTTGGAAGGCTGTATCGGCATCTCCGGTTCAGTTGTGACGATCCATCAGCCAGAGCCAATACCACACGGTCCTGTTTTGTATGTGCATCCCCGTTTGCGTTTGGCTGAACTGGCCTTAATTGCTGGATATATTGAGGAACCGGCCGGCTTTATCGCCAACCCAAAAGTGTTCCGCTTGCCTTTTATCGGGCAATGGCTGGATCGGATGGATGTGATTTCAGACGGTGATTCAGAAAAGGTATATGAAGATGTGAAAAAACAGCTGGAAAAGGGACAAAGCCTGATTCTTTCACTAGATGGTTCTATTGATCCTGTAGAGCTTGCGGCCCGCTATCATCTTCCGTTGGTGATGGTGGAAACGAAAGGAACAGATAACATGCAAAAGGGCTCGTTTTTTAAACGCTTAAAACCGGCAGACATTGAATTGTCCTTTTCAAAAGCTTATATACCTGCCAATGAAAAACAATTACGTGCATAAAAAAAGCGCAGTCGTGAAGACTGCGCTTTTCTGTTACTGTTACGAAAGGAACGGCACCTTTACACAATAGAAGAGCACGCAGAAAAACATAGCAGCGCTTCCGCCCAATACAAAGCTGTGCCAAATGGCATGATGGAAGGGGATCTTTTTCCAAATGTAAAAGATGGTTCCGACAGAGTATAAAATGCCGCCGAGAAAAAGGAGGCTGAATCCTGCTCCGCTCAGTGAAGCATATAAAGGTTTAACTGCAATAATCATCAGCCACCCCATGACTAAATACACGAAGGTTGACAATAGGATAAACCGTTTCACGAAGAAAATTTTAAAAACGATTCCGCCTAGGGCAAGTGACCATACGATAACCAACAGGGTATAGCCGAGTGTGCCTTTCAGCGGCCCAAGCAAAAAAGGCGTGTAGGTTCCGGCGATGAGTACGTAAATCGCGCTATGATCAATAATCTCCAAAATGTCCTTCGTTTTTTTATGTGTGATGCTGTGAAGCAGGGTGGAGCTCAAATATAACAGCAGCATAGAGACACCGAATATTGTAAAGCTGACAATGTCCCATGCAGACCCGTAATTAGCCGCAAATATGATTAGAAACACTAATGCTGGGATGGATAAGAGGACACCGATGCCGTGTGTAATCGCATTGGCGATCTCTTCTTTGATTGTAAACAAGTACATTCTCCTTTCGATCGCTAGATCATTTGATTTTTTAACGTCTCTATAAAGCTCAAGCCCTCAAAGGTAATTTTTGTGCCTGCGCGTCCGCGGCTTTTGGTGACATAATCTTTTTTCTCCAAATAGTCGAGACGGCTTCTGACCTGCTGAGGAGTTAACGAGGTTTGGGTATTTTTGCTGTGTTCAGAAATGATCCGTCTGCTGGCAGGTTCTCCTTTTTCGTTCAATACTTTTATTGTTTCCAAAATAAATAAAAACTCAGCTTTTTCCATTAAAGTCAGCAGCTTCGCTTTTTTCTTCGACGTTTTTCCGTCTATCGCGCCTCTAATATATGGCGGCAGGTCATATGGCTGAATCGTTCCTCCGCTTGATACTGCCGCCATATAATCTGCAGCGTTTTTTAATTCCCTGACATTGCCTTCAAATGTATGCTTCTCAAGCACCTGAAAAACGGAGGGATCGATTAACATTTGCTGATCGGAATTTGAGAGAAAATGCTGTGTCAAAAGCGGAATATCGCTTTTTCGTTCCGATAATTCGGGCAGTGTGAGCGTTAAAATGTTCAGTCTGTAGAATAAGTCTTGCCTGAAGGTATGTTCCACGGATCGGTCTGCAGAAGCACAGATCATTCGCGGTTTCTCCGTGTCTGAATCAAGCGCTTTTAACAGCTGAGCTTGTACAGAAGCAGGCATGCACCATATATCATCAAGAAAAAGGGTTCCTCGTACCGCTTTTTGAAAAACACCTGTGTTTCTGTTAGGGCCAAAAAGCTCATGAATAAGGGTTTCTTCCGAATGGGTGCTGCAATTGACGATTATAAACGGTTCATTGCTTCTCGAAGATTCCAAGTGTATGGCATGTGCGAAGTGATTTTTGCCTGTTCCGATTTTTCCTGTTATTAAGACAGGAAGCTCTGATAACGAGAACTGCTTGGCGATTCGCTTCGCTTCCAGGAAAGTTTGATGTTCTCCGATTAGATGTTGAAATGTATTGAGTTTTGGTGCACTATTCATCAATTGGCTCCTTTTGGTTCTAATTGGTTTCATTATATCATGCCTTTTGGTTGAAAACACCCTTTATTTTACGATCATCTTTTTTCTTGGCTCTGCAGGATAATGGTTGAACAGAAGTTACCACAAGATGTGGTGGGCATAGTCTGTATTTTTTTAATTATTAAATAAAAATAATTGTCTTATTTTTTGAATATTCGTGTTATAATGGCATATTAAATAGGGATTTAAAACAAGAAAGGAATCTGTACATGAAACCGTTGCTTAAAGAAAACTCTCTCATCCAAGTGAAAGACATTTTGAAGGCTCACCAAAACGTAAAGGACGTTGTCATTCACACACCTTTGCAGAGGAATGACAGACTTTCTGAGAGATATGAATGCAATATTTATTTAAAACGTGAAGACTTGCAAGTTGTCAGATCTTTTAAGCTCAGAGGGGCTTATCATAAAATGAAACAGCTTTCCAGCGAGCAGACAGAGAACGGGGTTGTGTGTGCAAGTGCCGGAAACCACGCTCAAGGTGTGGCATTTTCGTGTAAACATCTTGGCATTCACGGGAAAATTTTTATGCCGTCTACTACACCGAGACAAAAAGTATCTCAAGTTGAACTATTCGGAAAAGGATTTATCGATATTATTTTGACAGGCGATACGTTTGACGATGCGTATAAAAGCGCTGTTGAATGCTGTGAGGCGGAATCTCGGACGTTTATCCATCCGTTCGATGATCCGGATGTGATGGCCGGACAGGGAACGCTCGCGGTCGAGATTTTAAACGACATTGATACAGAACCGCATTTTCTTTTTGCAAGTGTCGGAGGCGGCGGCCTTCTCTCTGGGGTAGGTACATATTTGAAAAACGTGTCTCCTGATACAAAGATAATTGCTGTTGAGCCGGTGGGAGCGGCATCCTATTTTGAATCAAATAAAGCTGGGCATGTCGTCACACTTGATAAAATTGATAAGTTTGTAGATGGGGCGGCTGTTAAAAAAATTGGCGAGGAAACCTTCCGGACGCTGGAATCTGTCGTTGATGACATTCTCCTTGTGCCTGAAGGAAAAGTATGTACATCCATTCTTGAATTATATAACGAATGTGCGATTGTTGCTGAACCGGCTGGAGCTCTTTCTGTCGCAGCGCTTGATTTGTACAAGAATGAAATTAAAGGAAAAAATGTGGTGTGTGTGGTAAGCGGGGGCAATAACGATATCGGAAGAATGCAGGAAATGAAGGAGCGTTCCTTGATTTTTGAAGGTCTTCAGCATTATTTTATCGTCAACTTTCCGCAAAGAGCGGGGGCGCTCCGCGAATTTCTTGACGAAGTCCTCGGGCCGAATGATGACATTACAAGGTTTGAATATACGAAGAAAAATAATAAAAGCAACGGACCTGCTCTTGTCGGCATTGAGCTGCAGAACAAAGCCGACTATGGGCCGCTGATTGAACGGATGAACAAAAAACCGTTTCATTATGTAGAGGTGAACAAGGATGAGGACTTGTTCCATTTGCTGATCTAATTTTTTACACAACCGCGCAAAATGACAGACAGACCGGCTGGCATCATATATAATAGAAGAAAAACAAAAAAGAGGATTGATAGCTTGTTACTCAAAAGCCTAGAGTTCAAACGCGGTGACGGGATTCAGGTGAAAGTGACAGAAATACCTGTATTAAAGGAAGATGAGCACTATTTCTTTATGTTACATCACCATTTGCAATTCTACTTAAAAGAAGTGTTTTCATCAAACAGCAGGGCAAAAGTGTATTCTTTCCGACATTATATGAAGCGCCGGATGAAGTGGGCAGATTATAAGGCTGTATTTCATCAAGAGGTGTTAAAGCACAACGCGTAACATGCCGTTTTTTACCTGCATGCCCTCCTTTGTAATCGTTAATGGGGAGGCATGCAGGATTTTTTTTGCTCAGTATCGAATACAAACATGGGACAGTAAGGTCGGTTTTAGAAAGCGTTTTTATGCTGGCTGGAAAGGATGGATGTCATGAAGGTTATCAAGGGGTTAACGGCTGGGCTGATTTTTCTGTTTTTGTGTGCATGCGGAGGACAGCAGATTAAAAATCCGCTTAATTACGAGGTGGAGCCTTTTACATTTCAAAACCAAGACGGCAAGAACGTTTCTTTAGAGAGTTTAAAAGGAGAAGTATGGCTGGCGGATTTTATTTTTACCAATTGTGAAACTATATGTCCGCCAATGACCGCTCATATGACTGATCTGCAAAAAAAACTGAAAGCCGAAAATATAGATGTCCGCATCATATCATTTAGTGTTGACCCAGAAAACGATAAGCCGAAACAGCTGAAGAAATTTGCTGCAAATTATCCATTATCTTTTGATAACTGGGATTTTCTCACGGGATACAGCCAGAGTGAGATTGAGGAGTTTGCACTTAAGAGCTTTAAAGCGATCGTAAAGAAGCCGGAGGGAGAGGACCAAGTGATTCATCAATCTTCTTTTTATTTGGTAGGTCCGGACGGTAAGGTGCTGAAAGATTACAATGGAGTAGAGAATACACCGTACGATGATATCATTTCCGATGTGAAGTCAGCCAGTACACTCAAGTAAGCTAGAAGACTAGGCATTTGCAAATCTTCTAAAACATGATACACTTTCCACTAGTAGAATGGGAAGGAGCAACAAGATTGAAGCTGCGCATTTTTTCAATCATGGCCAGTTTGATTTTGCTTCTTACTGCGTGTACGAGCATACGTACATCATCTGAGGGAAAACAAAAAGCCCATGAAACGAAAACAAAAGAACACATTGTCATAGCGGCTGTCGGAGATTCGCTGACAGAAGGAGTCGGAGATCCCGACGAAAAGGGATATGTCGGCAAGGTGGCGGATTCTATCCGGTCAGATAAACAAGTCAAAACGGTCGACGTGAAAAATTATGCTGTAAAAGGGAACCGTTCGGATGATTTATTAGAAAAACTAAAAGATAAAAAGGTTCAAAAAGGCATAAAGGACGCAGATTATGTCTTTTTTACAATTGGCGGTAATGATTTGATGAAAATCCTTCGCCAAAACTTTCTGCAATTAACCGTTGAACCGTTTCAGGAAGCGGAAAAACCGTACGAAAAGCGCTTTGAAAAAATCATTTCTGAAATTCGCGAGCTGAATGATCACGCTGAGCTGATTTATGTCAGCATGTACAATCCGTTTACGTTTACATTATCAGAACTAAATGAAATAAATGGTGTCGTCACGGATTGGAACCATATTGCTGAAAAAGAGCTGAAAAAAGATAAACATGCAAAAATCATTCATATCGAAGATTTGTTCAATCAAAAAAGTGACAGCAGCCGAATTTCTGAGGAAGATGATTTTCATCCTAATGGTACGGGTTATTCTCTTATCGCAAAGCGCGTCTATCAAGCCATTAAAAAAGAAGGATTACCGAAAGAGTAGGGTGACAGCATGAATAAGTGGAAGCGACTGTTTTTTATATTGCTTGCAATCAATTTTATCCTCGCCGCCGGGTTTGTGGCACTTGTTTTGCTCCCGGGGGAACAGGCTCAGGTGAAGGATTCATCTGAGAGCGAGTATGGATTTCAAGTGACCAGCACAAAAGAATCATTAGCTGCGTTTGTTAACTCATATTTAAACGACAAAGCATCAAACAAGCTTGATTATAAAGTAGAGATTGATGATGATGTTCATGTCGCAGGGAAAATCAAGGCATTTTCCACGTCTATTGATGCGTTTATCGCTTTTGAGCCGACCGTGAAAAAAAACGGTGATGTAGAGCTGAATGTCACGAAATTTTCGTTAGGGAAATTGAGTATACCAATTAGCTTTGTGTTAAATTATATGGACAGCTTTTATGAATTGCCGTCATTTGTCCATGTTCACCCCGGAGATAAAAGCATTGAAGTGCGTTTGTCAGAAATGCCTTTAACGAATGGAATGTATGTCAAAGCGGATAAGATAAATTTAGAAAAAGATGAAATTGAGTTTTCCTATTACCATCCTAAACAATAGAGGTGACTGAAAATGAAACGGATTTACCAGTATTTCAGTTTATTATCCTTTACATTTTCCCTGTACTTCGGCTGGCTTGCTTATCATCATCTGGCCGCTGAAGACATGGATCAAATGTATTTGAATGTTTCCTATTGTGCCTTGTTCCTAAGTGTGATGGTGTTTACATTCGGTATGCGAGACCGAAAAAAAACCGATAAGTCATGAAAAAAGAGACATGAAACAACGTCTCTTTTTTCGTGCGGTCCGAAGAAAATTTGAGAACACAAGGAGAAAAGATGAAAGCATACGATTTTACACAGGGGAACGTGCTGAAACAGCTTGTACTGTTTTCAATGCCTATTATGCTCGGAAACGCATTGCAGGTTTCCTTTCAATTTATAGACAGCTTGTGGATTGGCAATTTACTGGGGGCAAAAGCCCTTGGGGCAGCCGCGGTATCAAGCACGATTGTTTTGACCGTGCTGTCTTTTATTTTGGGCCTTAACAATGCGACGTTAACAATTTTATCTCAGCAAAAAGGAAAAGATGATGTAAAAGGAATGGCGTCGTATATTAACGCTTTTGTTGTTTTATTAACAGGCCTAAGCATTGGATTCGGCGCGGCCGGTTTTTTTCTCTCAGAGCTTTTGCTGCGTCTTCTAAAAACGCCGGAGTCAATGATACCGCTTGCTGAGGCGTATTTACAGATTCAATTTATCGGCATTTTATTTTTGTTTGGTTATAACTTTATCAGTACTGTGCTTCGTGCGCTGGGCGACAGCAAGACACCTCTCCGGTTTATTGCGTTTGCTGTTGTACTGAATACAGTGCTTGCGCCGCTCTTTATTTCTGTGTTCCGCATGGGAATAGCGGGAGCAGCTTATTCAACGATTTTGTCACAGGGCATTGCGTTTCTGTATGGGTTGTTTTATGTCATCAAACACAAGCTTGTGCCATTCTCGATTCCGAGAATGCCCAAGTGGGAAGAGTCCGCGCTGATTTTGAAACTCGGGATTCCGGCAGGTCTGCAGATGATGGTGATTACAGGCGGTATGATGGCGATTATGAGTGTTGTCAACTCATACGGGGATCACGTGGTATCAGGCTTTGGCGCGGTGCAGCGGCTTGATAGCATCATCACGCTTCCAGCAATGGCTGCCGGTACGGCCGTCAACAGTATGGCAGGGCAAAATATTGGAATCGGAAACGAAAAAAGAGTGGGAACAATTGCAAGGCTGGGTGTGATGGCTGTTATTTCCTGCATGCTGGTGATTGCGGTTATGATTTGGGTATTTGGTAAATATCTCATTAGGTTATTTATCAGTGAGCCTGATGCGGTCGTATTTGGTGAACAATATTTGAAGTGGATCGCATTTTTCTACCCTTTTATTGGGATTAATTTTGTGCTGAACGGAATCGTCAGGGCAGCGGGAGCGATGCTGCAGGTTCTGGTATTAAATTTGATCTCGTTTTGGGTGTTGAGATATCCTTTCACAGCTCTATTTTCAGCTTGGCTTGGACAAAAAGGAATCGGGCTTGGAATCGGAATGAGTTTTTTATTTAGCAGCTGCGCGGCATTTTTGTATTATAGATATGGCCGCTGGAAAGCAATGAAGCTGTTTACTGAAAAATAAGTGAAGCACTGCGAAAAGCACATACCTATATATCGGTATGTGCTTTTTTTTACCGTTTTTTATCAAGTTTGCTGAAGAGCTCGATTAACGTGGCAAGTTCAGCATCAGTGTAGCAGTCAAAGCGTTTAAAGAAATATTCCGTTTTTTTCTCGTTAAAGTGCTGAAGGACTTTTTCGCCCGCTTCAGTGATATGAATGCGGATGATGCGTCTGTCTTCCTTCGATCTGATTCTCGTAATCCATTCCTTTTCTACCAGCGCATCGGTCACAGCCGTAATGTGGCTTGCCGATACCTCTAAAATAGGCGCAAATTCAGTGACTTTTTTAGGCCCTTGTTCACTGAGGATCCGAAGAATGGTGAATTCATTCCGCGACAGCTCTTTATCTAAAATTTCATTGATTTCATTGCGTATTTGTTTAAAGACTTTACGGAGTAAAGTTTCCATATCGTACATCATCTGTGTTCTTACTTTCAAATTTGTGAACCTCCATTACATAAGCATATTGCTTAAAACCTATAGATTTTATTGAAAAGCAGAATCATTTTCATTCTATTTTTACATGCTATAATATAATAATACCACGTATTAACAAAGGAGGCACCAGTATGTCTGAAAAAAAAAGAAATCGCCACATTTGCAGGAGGCTGTTTTTGGTGTATGGTTAAACCTTTTGACGAACAGCCGGGAATTGAAAAAGTGGTGTCCGGGTATACAGGCGGCCATACTGAAAACCCTACGTATGAAGAGGTGTGCAGTGAAACGACGGGACATCGTGAAGCCGTTCAAATCACGTTTAATCCTGATGTATTCCCTTATGAAAAACTGCTTGAATTATTTTGGCAGCAAATCGATCCGACAGATGCCGGGGGGCAGTTTGCTGATCGCGGCAGCTCCTATCGCGCAGCCATTTTTTATCATAATGATAAACAAAAGGAGCTTGCGGAAGCTTCCAAGCAACGTCTGGCGGAAAGCGGCATCTTTAAAGATCCGATTGTAACGGACATTTTAAAAGCTGAACCTTTCTATGAAGCGGAAGGCTACCATCAGCATTTTTATAAAAAGAATCCAGCACATTATCAGCGCTACCGGACAGGTTCCGGACGAGCGGGATTTATCAGCGAGCATTGGGGGGCTAAATAAATGGCGTACAATAAAGAAGAAAAAATAAAATCATTAAATCGCATGCAATATGAAGTAACGCAAAATAACGGCACGGAGCCGCCGTTTCAAAATGAATATTGGGATCATAAGGAAGAAGGGTTGTATGTAGACATTGTGTCAGGCAAGCCATTGTTTACATCCAAAGATAAATTTGATTCCCACTGCGGCTGGCCAAGCTTTACAAAGCCGATTGAAGAAGAAGAAGTGGAAGAAAAACTGGACACGAGCCACGGCATGATTCGCACAGAAGTAAGAAGCCGAACTGCTGATTCTCATCTTGGCCACGTATTTAATGACGGACCGGGGCCAAACGGACTTCGTTACTGCATAAATTCAGCAGCGCTGCGGTTTGTTCCGAAGCATAAGCTAAAAGAAGAAGGATACGAAAGCTATCTGCATCTCTTTAATAAATAAAGTGTTAAAAACAGGCCTGCCTAATGGATAGACAGGCTTGTTTTTATGCCTTTTTCTCTTGATGCAATTCTTCAATAATCTGAGCAATTCTTTCTTTCGTAATGAGCGGGGCTTGATCTGATTGATACCCAGGCAGATTGACTTTGCGAAAGTCAGGATGTTTTTCCGGCTCTGGAAGGATCGCATAAAGGTTGCCCCATTCATACAGTGATTCAATTTCATGTGGAGATGTTAATTCTTCGTGAAGCTTTTCACCTGGACGCTTGCCCACTTCTACTGCAGCCGGCCGCGGGAGCCCGTGCTGCGATGCATATTCTTCAAACCCATGAATCAGTTCTTCAAGTTTCAGTGATTCCATTTTGAAAATAAAAGTTTCTCCGCCTTTTGTAATAGCAGCCGATTGTAATGTTAATGTAGCTGCATCGTCTATTGACATGAAAAATCTGGTCATGTTTTTGTCTGTGATGGTCAGAGGTTCACCCTCCATCATCTGTTCAAATAATATGGGGATGACCGAACCTCTGGAACCGAGAACATTTCCAAAGCGGACCGAACAAAACAAGGTTCCTTTGTTTTGGACGTGGCGGTTTGCTTGATGAAACAGCTTTTCAGATAACAGCTTGGTGGCACCCATTGTGTTCACAGGAGATACAGCTTTATCTGTACTGATATTAATGACATGCTGCACTCGGTGTGAAAGGGCAGCTTCCACCACATTTTGTCCGCCGATGAGATTGGTCTGGATCGCTTCAAATGGATGGTCCTCACATGTCGGAACCTGTTTCAGCGCAGCCGCGTGAAAGACGATATCGACGCCTTTCATCACCTGATTCACCCTTCTGTGATCGCGTACATCTCCGAGTACAAATAATAGCCGCTTATCCTCCGCATACTTTTGGCTCATGACATACTGTTTACTGTCGTCTTTGCTGAATACAATCACCTGTTTAGGTGTAAGCAGCAAAAGGCGTTTGACAATTTGACTCCCGATTGAACCCGTTCCGCCAGTGACTAAAACTGTTTTGTTATGGAAAAATGGTTTTAGTTCTGCTGTTTGCTGTTTAGGCATGGCTTATCCTCCAACTCTCGTTTCTCTACCATGCATCATATGTTCAACTTTGTAATCGAATTAATGAAAGCAACCAATAAAACAAAATTTAGGGGAATGATCATGTCACAAAGTGTTCTTTTTTAATAGAAAATGGAAAAACGGACGTAACTAGGGAACAACAAAACTAAATAAACAATGTACTAAATATTCAACATATTTTTATTTCGCTCCTCAAAAGCAAACCTGACAAAGTCCATCTCACGTACCACTTTGGGGAAAAGTTGTTTGAGTCAGAAACCCTATAAAAAAAGGTTCATTTTCCTCACGGTAATCACCTGTATATATTTTACAATAGTAGTGATAGTGATAAAAGAGGAGGGTACCAAATGAAGGTTTCAAAAACAATGCTGCTAAGCACTGCCGCGGGTTTATTGCTTAGCCTGACAGCAACCTCGGTGTCGGCTCATTATGTGAATGAGGAACATCATTTCAAAGTGACTGCACACACGGAGACAGATCCGGTCGCATCTGGCGATGACGCAGCAGATGACCCGGCCATTTGGGTTCATGAAAAACACCCGGAAAAAAGCAAGTTGATTACGACAAATAAGAAGTCAGGGCTCGTCGTGTATGATTTAGACGGAAAACAGCTTCATTCTTATGAGTTTGGCAAGCTCAATAATGTCGATCTGCGCTATGATTTTCCATTGAACGGCGAAAAAATTGATATTGCTGCCGCATCCAACCGGTCCGAAGGAAAAAACACAATTGAAGTATATGCAATAGACGGGGATAAAGGAAAATTGAAAAGCATTACAGATCCGAAACATCCTATTTCCACCAATATTTCTGAGGTTTATGGATTCGGCCTGTATCACAGCCAGAAAACAGGAGCATTTTACGCATTAGTGACAGGCAAACAAGGGGAATTTGAGCAGTATGAAATTGTTGATGGTGGAAAGGGTTATGTAACAGGGAAAAAGGTGCGTGAATTTAAGTTGAATTCTCAGACCGAAGGCCTTGTTGCGGATGATGAGTATGGGAACCTATACATAGCAGAGGAAGATGAGGCCATCTGGAAATTTAACGCTGAGCCCGGCGGAGGGTCAAAGGGGCAGGTTGTTGACCGTGCGACAGGAGATCATTTGACAGCTGATATTGAAGGACTGACAATCTATTATGCACCAAATGGCAAAGGATATCTCATGGCTTCAAGTCAAGGAAATAACAGCTATGCAATGTATGAACGGCAGGGGAAAAATCGCTATGTAGCCAACTTTGAGATTACAGATGGCGAGAAGATAGACGGTACTAGTGACACGGATGGTATTGATGTTCTCGGTTTCGGACTTGGCCCAAAATATCCGTACGGGATTTTTGTGGCGCAGGACGGCGAAAATATCGATAACGGACAAGCCGTCAATCAAAATTTCAAAATTGTATCGTGGGAACAAATTGCACAGCATCTCGGCGAAATGCCTGATCTTCATAAACAGGTAAATCCGAGGAAGCTGAAAGACCGTTCTGACGGCTAGAATAGAAAGCAGCTTGTACAGCTGCTTTTTTCTATGAATAAAAAAATCGTTCATAGCAATGAACGATTTTTCAAGAAAGCGCCAGATGAATCGCTTTTAGTTTTGCAGGAAGCTCATCAAACGTAAATGCGGGTACGGTCTCTTTATAATTGGCTGCTGCAGCTTTTTGCCGTTCTTCAGGGTGGTTGATATAGAAAGCGGCTTTTTCCTTAAAGTCGTTCATGCCGTGATAAGAAATAAAGGATGAAAAAGGATGCGCCGCGGGTAAATCTGTTAATTGAAATGCTTCGCATGCAGCGATATCAAACGTTCGGTTATTAAAACTGGCATTTTTGATGCGCATAGTATTTTGGTTGAAAGCAAAATGATAGGGACGATGCGCATTAATTACGATGTCTGCCCCATTATAATAATGAACGGCCTGTTCGGGTGGAACCCATGTGCTGACGATATCAATATGCGGCTGTTTGAGCACTTTTTTAGGCAGATATTTTCTCCATTCCTTGCCGATTACCCGAACCGTGAATGGCAGATGGACCGCTTCTTTCATAAGCTGAACCCGATTAGGGTAAGGGTAGCCGATGATTAACAGATTTGAATGATAGGAATGTTCGGTGCCCATTTTTTTAAACAGCCGATGATTAACTGGTATCGGAACATAATAGACGTGCTGGTAGCCGAGCCCTTGATAATAGAGAGCGGCATTTTGTTCAATCGTTAATATGGCGTCAGCGAGCTTGATTACCTGTAGGCTGATATCCATATAAAATGGGTCTTCGGTCAGCCAAACATATACGGGGATACCCTTACCCTTTAACCAGGTCAGCCAGTCGTGAGGAACGCGGTCTCCAACCATCAAGAGTGCGAAGTCCGGCTGAAACGTTTCGATCTTCACCAAAGTTTCTGCTTCAAGTGTATCTGCAGACATATACTCTGTATGAGTGTTCCGAAAACATTCTTCAGCCCAGCGATTAAAATAACAATATATTCCTCCGTATCCCGACTGGATATACAACACTTTCATCGGATGTTATGAAAAGAACGTAACGCTTTCTACTTTGTCTACATCAATTAATGTTGTAGCTTGGCCTGCTGGAGTGACGGAGCTTTCCTGTGTTACAAATACGATCCCGTGAACCTGATCGAAAGCAACGAAGACAACCGGCCCGATCATGTCTCCCGAATCGGTTACAATGCTGATTGTCGTGCCTGGCGTAACTCTGGCAAAAATCCATCTTGCCGGAAGGGAAGGGTCTAAAAGAGATTCTGCCGTAACCGTCTCACTTTCATCTACTCTTTGATCGATGGCAGCTTCAAGCAAGTCTTTAAGATTACTATCCATGTTTTCTCCTCCTTCTGTTGCAGTTGGAAATAAAGGGCTTAAAACGGCTTTAATTAAATCCTTTTTTAACTGTGCATTTTTAGAGCTCATTACACACACCTCCTATTCGATAGTGAACTCACGTTAATCATATTCTTCCGGCTGTTATTTGGTATGAGTCGAACGCCGTACCTGATCTATTTTTCATCTATTTAAGGAAAATGCTGATTTTTTAATGGAGTGGACATAGCCTATACCATAAATCGAAGTCGCACATATTGTGAAACAGAGATAAGGATAAGGGAGAGGGATGATTTGGATTTAGAGTCGAGAAGAAAACCAAGATGAACTGCATTTTATTTTGCTTTTGCTGATTCTGCTGATACGTCAATCGTCTTCTGAAGGAAATCCATCTGACCTCAGACGCCAGCTTGTTTTTGCAAAAGAGCTGGGCGTACCGGTTTCAAAAGTCAATTTGATCAACGGAGATACACTTCAAAATGTCATCGTAAAAGAAGTTCTGACTGATTTGGTTATTTTCCAAAACCCGTTAAATAACACGAGATCTCATGTTTCACTCTCAAGTGTTGTAAGCTGGGGTGCTTTTTAAATGATGCCAGAGGCTCTGCTTGCTGCGGAGCCGTTTTTATGTTTGACGGCGGGAGGCGGTATAGATGGGAGAGAAAGTGTCTATTATTTTAACAAGTTACAACAAACCCGATTATTTGCAAAAAGCGATCGAAAGCGTGATACAGCAAACGCATGATCTTTGGGAGCTTTTTATCATGGATGATCATTCGAATGCAGAAACAACTGCGGTGATTCACAAGTATCTCCATGACCGGCGCATTCAATACCATAACAGTTTCGTGCATCCTGCAGATCGATTAAAAACAGCCCGTTATGCCACATTAATTAACAGTGCGCTCCCATTTACAGACGGCGATTACATTTCCTATCTTACTGACGACACTGTTTATCATCCTGAGCGGCTGAGCCGTATGGTGCAAGAGTTTTCACATAAGCCTGAAGCGCAGGCGGTCTTTTCAAAACAAAAAGTTGTACATGTAAACGAAAGGGGAGAGGAAATCTCACATTTCTACAGAAATGCCAATGCAGTGCTTGATCAGGCCGCTTTTCAAGTTGATCATTGCTCCGTCATGCATCGCCGTTCGTTACTTAATCTCATCCACCATAAATTTGGAGGATATTGGGATGATGATATGAAGCATTGGAATCATGGCGACGCAATTTTTTGGGCGAGACTCAACAACTTTACCCCATTTCTGCCGATAAATGAAGTATTAGACACAACCTATAAAACCCCAGATTCATTTCAAAATGCATATCGGTTTCTGCCCGCCGATTTGATTGACGGCTCTTTTGTAAAAGGTTCAGATCAAAATGTGTATTTTTTTGATCAGGGTGTAAGGCATCCTGTTGGAGAAAAGTGGGGTTTTTTGTATCTAAATCGGACTGTCGCTGTTCCAGACCCATATTTATTCCAATATAGGATTGGCAAAATTTTAAACATTCCGAATTATATTTTAGTAAAGGAAGCTGACCATCCTGCAATATTTTATATCGAGGCCGGAAAAAAAAGGCGAATTGTGGACCAGTATGCGTTGCAATTTTATCAATTTCAAAGAAAAGACATAGTGACAATTGGAAAAGAAGAGATGGAGACGCTTCCGGAAGGGCCGCCGATTACGTGGAAACGATCTGAATTGATCAAAAATCCGCCTGGCCGACGTCTGTTTTTCATCGAACGCGAGCCGTTTTTGTTTCTAAACGGCGTCTTTCACCCGATTAGTGAACAAGTAACAAGGAAGTTTTTTTTACATCAGAAGCCAATCTCCGCTTCTTTCCGAAATATTCAGCAATTTCCAATTGGAAAGCCGTTTTATCCGGTGTACGATGAGATTATAAAGAAATTGAATATTGCAACAGAGTAAAGGTATAGGTCATAAAAAGGAGACGTTCATGACAGGACATTATTCAAAAACGGAACATCAATATATATTGTTAACGTCTGAATCGGCATCGTTTGATCATTACAGCGTATACAGAGATCCGCAGCTTCCGCAAATTTTTTCTCATAACTTTGTTCAGCTCCATGATACGTTTCCATTGGAGCGGTTACTTAACTTTTTACCCTCCGTACCAAAGCTGCTTGATGCGAATTATCTCCATTTAAAAGCGTCGCCGCAGCATGTTTTTCCGCTCGGTTTGAAGCAGTCGCTTGTAAAAAGCGGTTTTGTCGTCGAGGATGAGCTACTATATGACATGAAGCTTAGTGACTGGAAGGGGCAGATGGGACATCCTTTAACCGCATGGGGGACGGCGAAAAGTCTTAGCGACGGATCTTCTATTATGAAAATTTACGATTCCATTTATATTGGAGAAGCAATCGCTGAACAAAAATTAAAAAGAAAATATCCTTTCTATGAAGCAGGTATAATCATTCTTGTTGTTTGTTACAGCGACCAGGCACAGAAAGTTCCCATTGGGTGCGGCGAGCTGTTTATCGATCATCAAGAGAAAACGGCTAAAATCGAAGAAGTGGCAATTTTAGATCAGTTTCAAAGGAAGGGCTACGGCAGTATCTTAGTGAAAGAAATGCTGTCCATCGCCAAATCACTAGGAATGGAAGCAGCCTACTTAGTGGCTGCAAGCACTGACGGTGCAACTCAGTTTTACGAAAAGCTGACGTTTAAAAAATATGAGCGGGTGCATACTGTATTTCATTATTTCCTTACATGAAATAGGCGTTTGCACAAACCATTTGGGACTTGGCCCGCATAAAATGCCGTATATCGTGATAAGAAAGGATGAAAACAGTATGTATGGATACTCTGGGTACGGTTACGGATTTGGCTGCGGGACAAATACATTTGTGTTAATTGTTGTCTTGTTCATTTTATTAATTATTGTTGGAGCCGCTTTTATTTGCTAGATGCTGAAATTCCAAAAGAGCCTTCCCTATTAGGAAGGCTCTTTTTATGTGAAAAAGTTTTTGCGGGGAACGTCATGCCGCCATTTGGACACTCATACAATATGGTAAAAGAGGTTTTGAGGTGGGAGCATGAGCAGTTATTTGATTAAGCCAGAGCTTAGCTCGGCCTATCCGGTTGTCAGTTATGCGAAGGGTTCATATGTTTATGATCAGACCGGAAAAAAATATCTCGACGGCTCGTCAGGTGCGGTGACATGTAATATCGGCCACGGAGTTCGTGATGTGACTGAGAAGCTGAAAGAACAGCTTGATCAGGTGTCTTTTGCTTACCGCTCACAGTTTACGAGTGAGCCCGCCGAGCAATTAGCCGCTCTCTTGGCACAGGAGCTGCCTGGAGACGTGAATTGGTCTTTTTTTGTCAACAGCGGATCAGAAGCGATAGAAACAGCTATGAAAATCGCCATTCAGTATTGGCAGGAAAAAAAGCAACCACAAAAATCCATCTTTTTGTCTCGATGGAGCAGTTACCACGGAATAACTTTGGGAGCGCTTTCATTGTCTGGTTTTTATGAAAGGAGATACCGGTTCACCCATCTCATTGAGCGGTATCCAGCTATCTCAGCTCCACATATTTATCGGCTGAATCATGAGACGGAAGAAGACTTTGTTCAGACTGCAGCTGATGAACTGGACACTATGATCAAAAGAATCGGAAGCCAATTCATCGCCGGCTTTGTGGCTGAGCCTATTATTGGTGCTGCAGGAGCAGCGATTACTCCGCCTCCGGGATATTATGAGAGATTAAGTGAGGTATGCCGCACACACGATGTGCTTTTTATTGCAGATGAAGTGATGACGGGGCTTGGGAGAACAGGAAGGATGCTCGCGACAGAGCATTGGGACACCGTACCTGATATTGCTGTACTGGGGAAGGGACTCGGTGCGGGGTATGCGCCTATTGCAGCTGCCGTCGTATCTGATTCTATTATTGAAACGATAAAACAAGGGTCAGGTGTGATTATGAGCGGTCACACATATAGTGCACATCCCTATTCAGCCAAAGCTGCTCTTGAAGTTTTGCGATATGTGTTAAAGCACGGCTTGATCAAACAATCAGAAAAAAAGGGCGCTGTGCTGAAGAAAAAGCTTGATGAGGCGGCATCTCAAAGCGGCATTATAGGTGATGTGCGCGGAAAAGGACTGCTATTAGGCATTGAATTTGTGACAGACCAAAAAACGAAGAAAGTGTTTCCGCCAGAGCAGGCGGTAACCCAGCTTATTGTCAGCGAGGCGAAAAAACGCGGGCTGATTGTTTATCCTTCCAAAGCTGGAATAGACAGTGGAGAAGGAGATGCTGTCATTATTGCTCCTCCTTTTACCATTTCAGACGGTGAAATGGAAGAGCTTATCTCTATTTTTTCAGAAACAGTTGCAGCGGTCGAAAAAAACTTAAAAAAGGATTGACATTTAATGGCGCCATTTCAAAAAGCAATCAGCATTGACACAGCAATTGCAGATGTTCGGGATGGATCGGTTCTGATGTTTGGCGGTTTTGGGGGAGTCGGGTCGCCTCCTTCATTGATTGAAGCGATATTGGACAGCGGTGTAACGGATTTAACTGTGATTTGCAATGACGCCGGTTTCCCGGATATCGGGATCGGCCCGCTTATTGTTAATCAACGGGTCAAAACCCTGATCGCCTCGCATATCGGTTCCAATCCTGTAGCCGGAAAACAGATGACAGAGGGGACGTTAGAGGTTCAATTTTCACCTCAGGGAACGCTTGCGGAACGGATTCGCGCCGGCGGAGCGGGGCTTGGCGGTATTTTAACCGATGTGGGCATTGATAATCCAATGGTTTGCGAAAAAAAGGACATCGTAACAGTGGCGGGAAAACGATACTTGATTGAAGAGGCGTTGACGGCTGATTTTGCTTTCATCAATGCTTACATTGCAGATGAATTCGGCAATCTAACGTATGACAAAACCGCGCGCAATATGAATCCGCTTATGGCAATGGCCGCCAGGAGAACCTTTGCCGAAGCTGAGCGTATCGTTCCGAAAGGTGAGATTTCTGAAGAAATGATTGTCACACCGGGGGTTTTTGTTGAGGGGGTTGTACGAAGCGAGGGAGTGAAGTGGAAATGGGCTTGGGAGTAGCAGAAAGAGAACAGATTGCAAAACGGGCTGCTACTGAAATTAAGCAGGGCATGATTGTGAATCTCGGTATCGGTATCCCATCCTTGGTACCGAACTTTTTGCCGCCTGACATGCAGGTCATGTTTCAAGCGGAAAACGGTGTCCTTGGCATTGGAGAAAGTCCCGAAAACGGAGAAGAGGATGCGCATTTATGCAACGCTGCGGGATATCCTGTCCGCGCTGTAAAAGGGGCGTCTTATTTTGATACAACCATGTCTTTTGCGATGATCAGAAAAGGCAAAATTGACATTACGATTTTAGGCGCCCTGCAGGTGAGCCAATCAGGAGATTTGGCAAATTGGCTTGTTCCGGGAAAAAAGGTGCCTGGTATGGGCGGGGCGATGGAGCTTGCCCAAAAAGCGAAAAAAGTGGTTGTCGTCATGAGTCATACAGATCAAAAGGGAAGGCCTAAATTAACAGAAAGATGTACGCTGCCATTAACTGCTGCAGGCTGTGTAGATTTGATTATTACCGAAAAAGCGGTTCTTGAGGTCGATAGCCATCACTTCATTTTAAAAGAGCTGATGAATGGCTCGACAATTGATGAGGTGACGAGGCTGACAGAAGCTGAAATCAAAATAGATATGCCTTTTTCTTAAAAGGGGGAATGAGGATGCAAGACATTGAAAGAAAAGTAATCGGGTGGCTTGATCAGCATTCGGCCAAAGCCATTCGTCTTCTCAAAAGGCTGATTGGGGAAAAAAGCACATTGGGGTCAGAGTTTAACGCCCAAGCTGTTGTGCTTGAAAAGCTGCGGCAATTTCATATGGACATTGATGTATGGGAGCCAAGCATAAAGCAATTAAAACAGCATCCCTACTTTAAATCTAACCGATCCGATTTTCATGAGAGCCCGAATATCGTGGCTAAAAAAACGGGAGCCGGCGGAGGCAGGTCCCTGATTTTGAACGGCCATATCGATGTTGTGCCTGAAGGAAGCGTAAAGGATTGGAAGTATGAACCGTATCAAGCTGTCGAAGAAAACGGTAAAATATACGGCCGCGGCTCAACGGATATGAAGGGAGGCAATACAGCCCTTCTTTTTGCTTTAGAAGCCCTGCACGCCTGCGATGTCAAACTGAAGGGAGATGTATTGTTTCAGAGTGTTGTAGATGAAGAGTGCGGCGGCGCCGGTACACTGTCCGCCATCATGAGAGGCTATCGTGCTGACGGGGCGCTGATTCCTGAACCGACGAATATGAAACTATTTATTAAGCAGCAGGGTTCGATGTGGTTTCGGATCACTGTGAAGGGATTATCCGCACATGGGGGCACACGCTACGAAGGGGTAAGCGCGATTGAAAAAAGCATGCACGTTATCACAGCGATACAAGAGCTGGAGAAAGTCCGCAATGCGAGAATTTCAGATCCGCTGTATGACAATATCCCAATACCGGTACCGGTGAATATCGGCACCATCTCGGGCGGTGCCTGGCCATCTTCAGTTGCAGACCGTGTCGTCATAGAAGGGAGATGCGGAATTGCTCCCCATGAGAAACCAGAAGCTGTAAAACTTGAATTGGAAAACTGGCTGAAGGATTTAGAATACCATGACGAATGGTTTAAACGCCATCCCGTACAAGTCGAATGGTTTGGGGCTCAATGGCTGCCGAATGATTTACCTGATAATCACCCTTTAATTTCTGTGCTGCAATCAGCCTATCAAAAAATGAAACAGACAGAGCCGATTATTGAGGCTTCTCCGTGGGGAACGGATGGGGGGCTTTTGTACCATGCAGGAGATACACCAGTAATCGTTTTCGGGCCGGGGGAAACAAAAACGGCTCATCAGGCCAATGAATACATTGAGGTTGAAGCCATGATAGAATCTGCTAAAATTATTGCACTTTTTGTCATGGATTGGTGCGGGCTTCATACAGATGGGGAGGATGCGGATGCTCAAGTCAATAAAGAGTAGCGGTGTCACAGCAGTTTTGGACCATGACGGCTTTAATAAACGAATCAGAGTGGTCCGTTATGACGGAGCCATTGAGAAGGCCCTGCCGGATATCGTGGCAGCGGCAAAAGAAGAGAATGCAGAAAAAATCATTGTCTATGCGAAGCAGCATGATGAGCTGATCCTTGCCAAACAATTATTTGCGCCGGAGGGCTATCTAAAGGGCTATTATCTCGGCTATTCGGCTTGTGTCATGGTACGTTACCTTTCAGAAAGCCGGAGACAAACAGATTCTTATACAGAGGAACAGGAGATCATCGAAGCCATATATCGCACAGCGCCCCGTCTTCGCAACGACAATACACCCGTTTTTACGATGAGAAAAGCAGAAACAAACGACATGTACCAGCTATCGATGCTGTATAAAAAAGTATTCCGCACGTACCCAACCCCGGTATTTGACCCCGCTTATATTGAAAAGACGATGAATGCAAATACGGTGTATTATATCATGCTTGATCATGACCGCCTGATCAGCGCAGCAAGCGCAGAAATCAATCCAGAGCTTGGGCATGCAGAAATAACCGATTGCGCTGTGCTGCCGGAATATCGCGGCCATTCGTTAACAAGCTTTTTAATCGAGGCGTTAGAAAAAGAAATGGCTGGAAAGGATATCTTTCATGTATTTTCTCTCGCCCGTGCTTCGTCTTTTGGGATGAATGCTGTGTTGTACCATTCAGGTTATCAGTATGGTGGAAGGCTGATCAATAATTGCTTTATAGCCGAAGGCCTTGAAAACATGAATATTTGGTGCAAGCAACTGTAAGTCAAAATATGCGCGAGGAGGAGTTCGTTTGAAAAACAAATGGTATAAACCGAAACGGCATTGGAAGGAGATCGAGTTATGGAAGGACGTTCCGGAAGAGAAATGGAACGATTGGCTTTGGCAGCTTACACATACTGTAAGAACGTTAGATGATTTAAAGAAAGTCATCAACCTGACCGCGGATGAAGAGGAAGGCGTCAGAATTTCTACCAAAACGATCCCCTTAAATATTACACCTTACTATGCTTCTTTAATGGACCCCGATAATCCGAGATGCCCGGTACGCATGCAGTCTGTGCCGCTTTCTGAAGAAATGCACAAAACAAAATACGATCTGGAAGACCCGCTTCATGAGGATGAAGATTCACCGGTACCCGGTCTGACACACCGCTATCCCGACCGTGTGCTGTTTCTTGTCACGAATCAATGTTCCATGTACTGCCGCTACTGCACAAGAAGGCGCTTTTCCGGACAAATCGGAATGGGCGTCCCCAAAAAACAGCTTGATGCTGCAATTGCTTATATCCGGGAAACACCCGAAATCCGCGATTGTTTAATTTCAGGCGGTGATGGGCTGCTCATCAACGACCAAATTTTAGAATATATTTTAAAAGAGCTGCGCAGCATTCCGCATCTGGAAGTCATCAGAATCGGAACAAGAGCGCCCGTCGTCTTTCCACAGCGCATTACCGATCATCTGTGCGAGATATTGAAAAAATATCATCCGGTCTGGCTGAACACCCATTTTAACACAAGCATCGAAATGACAGAAGAATCCGTTGAGGCATGTGAAAAGCTGGTGAACGCGGGAGTGCCGGTCGGAAATCAGGCTGTCGTATTAGCAGGTATTAATGATTCGGTTCCAATTATGAAAAAGCTCATGCATGACTTGGTAAAAATCAGAGTCCGTCCTTATTATATTTACCAATGTGATCTGTCAGAGGGAATCGGGCATTTCAGAGCTCCTGTTTCCAAAGGTTTAGAGATCATTGAAGGGCTGAGAGGTCATACCTCAGGCTATGCGGTTCCTACCTTTGTCGTTGACGCACCAGGCGGCGGCGGTAAAATCGCCCTGCAGCCAAACTATGTACTGTCACAAAGTCCTGACAAAGTGATCTTAAGAAATTTTGAAGGTGTGATTACGTCATATCCGGAACCAGAGAATTATATCCCCAATCAGGCAGACGCCTATTTTGAGTCTGTTTTCCCTGAAACCGCTGACAAAAAGGAGCCGATCGGGCTGAGTGCCATTTTTGCTGACAAAGAAGTTTCGTTTACACCTGAAAATGTAGACAGAATCAAAAGGAGAGAGGCATACATCGCAAATCCGGAGCATGAAACATTAAAAGATCGGCGTGAGAAAAGAGATCAGCTTAAAGAAAAGAAATTTTTGGCGCAGCAGAAAAAACAGAAAGAGACTGAATGCGGAGGGGATTCTTCATGAAAACATGCGAGTGGTGCGGCGAGCTTGAAGCGGTGCCCGGCAGGAACACGGTGTACTGGGAGCTCCCTGATGGAACGAGGGCTATAGAACTGACAGACACCCCTGCCATGGTATGTTCTTCCTGCGGTATGACTTATCAAGAGGAAAACACGGTTAAGGAGATTGAGGATCAGCTGCTTTTAATTCAAACAAAAAAACTACCTGAAAGCCTGACATATCAACAGCTCATGGAGACAGAAAGAATTTTGAAACGCAACTATTTTGACTTCTCCTGAGTCATGTTTCAGTATTCTTTTGTTGTAATTTTACACTTGAACTGTATAATAGAACAACAAAAGACAGACACCAGGAGGGGAAACCCATGAAATCCTTTTATCACTATTTATTGAAATACAGACACCCTAAGCCGAAGGACAGCATCAGTGAATTTGCCAATCAGGCGTATGAGGATCACAGCTTTCCAAAAACATCAACCGATTATCATGAAATCAGTTCATATTTGGAGCTGAATGCTGATTACCTTCACACGATGGCGACGTTTGATGAAGCTTGGGATCAATACGAGTCTGAAGTGCACGGCAGATAATAGCTGTTTCATCCGCAGATCACTGCGGATTTTTTTATGTCTCCCATGCCATAATTGGATATTTCCTTTGGTTTTCATGCCCATGCGAATTGGCTTCACCCGGCATACGATAGCGTATGAGAAATGTTGCGGCGAGGGGGAGACACCATGAAGCAAAATAAACCGAAATTCCAAGTAGGGGATATCGTAGTCGTCATTATGTATGGAACAGTCGGCACCATCACAAAAGTACACCAAATTGATAAACACTATCTTTATGAAGTCAATCATAACGAAGTTTTATACTTTGAATCATCTATTCAGCTTTATAAAGATTATGAGGGTGTCATTGTCGACATGGAGAAGCTTGATATTGAGTATGAATTCCTTATTGGGGACGTTGTTTATGTAAAAGACTATGGAAAAGAACTCTTTCGCATTATCGGCCATAGAACAGAAATTTGGAGATATTTAGAAGATGGCTGGGAAGATATCATTTATGAGCTGACCCGTTTAAAGGATGGAGAGTGGCTTGAAACGGAGGAAGAGGATCTCACGCTGGTGCTTAGAAAATATGAAATGGACCAGTTTGTGCATCAGCTGTTGTTTGTCCATTATGTCGGAGAAACTGGCCATGAGATCGGCGAAGATATCGCATCGTCTGCTCTTCTTCAGTTTGAAGGCGATGATGAAGATCAAGATACCCTTCACATCCTTGCTGTGTCAATTGTTGATGAGCTTCTGGATATTTATAATGACTACAAAATTCTGTACGAAATGTTTCAGGATGAAGAATATAAAGACATGATGATGTTTGTTTTGGAAAGTTTAAAAGAGCATTTCAGTTAGTTTGTGAACATACGGATCAAGACATATAAAAAATATGGCAGACAGCCCCAAATCATCACACGCGTCATTCCTTTGAGCGTTTTTTCCATTATGATATCAAATCTTTCTCCGTCCAGTGCTTCCATCATTTTAGCAATCATAGCGTCAGCCTCCCATGGCTCGTTTTTTATTCAATATATGACTGAAAGAATTGTTTAGAACACCGGGTATAATTCAGCCTGTTTTTTCATAAAACATAAAAAAGGAGGCGGTACGGAGATGAAAGAAATAGATCTTGTGATTGATACGGAAGAAATCGCTGAATTTTTTTACAGAGAGCTTGCAAGACGGGGCTACATACCGAGTGAGGATGAGCTGTTTGAAATCGCTGATATTACCTTTGATTATTTGATAGAAAAATGTATGATAGATGAAGAGCTGGATGAAGATGAGTGAGGCTTAAAACCGGAGCGGTCAGCTCCGGTTTTATTATTCATGTTCTATGACTTTTGAAAAAATTGAGGTGGTTGAAATTGTACAAGCCCGTTAGTTTGTTTCTTTTCTTTCTCATTCTAGCTGCGGCCATTCATACAAATGCTGTTCAATCTGCAGATGAAGCAATAAGCAGGGCAGCTGTTTTGATCCGTCAGCCATGGCTTAATGAAGTCATGACGGGGATCACGCATCTTGGTGCTTCTTCTTTTCTGCTCCCTCTAATTGTCATCATTGGAGCAGGCCTGTTTTTCTACAGAAAAACATGGGACGGCCTGTTGATGCTCTTAGTATTCGGCACAGATCGGCTGTTAAACAAAGTCTTAAAAGAATGGATCGAAAGAGTGAGGCCTGATTTTGCACCGCTGGTTCATGAATCATCCTTCAGTTTTCCGAGCGGCCATTCCATGAATGCTGCTTGTGTCTATCCTGTTATTGCTTACTTTTTAGTGAAACATCTCCCGTTTTTGTCCAAGCATAAAAAAATGGTATATATCATAGCCGGTGTAATTACTGTTTTAGTCGGCATAAGCAGAGTGTATCTGGGGGTTCATTTTGTGACAGATGTGTTAGGAGGCTTTAGCCTCGGCTTGCTTCTGTTTTTCCTAGTAAAAGGTTTTGACGAAAAGATTAAGCGGTTTCGACAAAAATAGAGAGAGGAAAACACAGCAAAAACGCCAATATGTTAAAGAAATAAAAGGGAGGGGATCTTGATGATGTTATCCGTGTTTAAAAAGAAGTCTTGTTCCTATGACGTGACAATATTTCAGACACCCCGGTTTGGCGAAAAAAAGGGCTACAGAGCCGTCTATCGAACTGAACTGAACGGGAGCGATCATCAAGACGTGCTGAAAAGAGCATTCTCTTTGTTTAATGTATTCGACACTGTTCCGAGTGATTATGATGCAAGATTCATGGCCACAGGGGACGTGATCTTGATTGATGAAGGCAGAAAAGGGAAAACATACTATCAACTGCTTCCCGCCGGCTGGAGGAAAATCAATCGTCTGATTGTACAAACGACATAATGAAAAGAAAACTGCGGAAACCCGCAGTTTTCTGCAGTTTTAAGGCTTGCGTTTGGCAGCAGAATATTCTTTCCCGTGTGCTTCTTCAGCTGCAATGATATCTTTTTCAGGTATATGATTGTTCTTTTTTTGGCCGGTGATCCGGTTGCGATGTTTTTTACCCATGTCCCACCCCTCCTTCCTGCGGTTAGGTTTTCAAATTAACACCCCGATTATCCGTTTTTCTGAGGAAGTGCCTAACAGATCCTCGAACATTTCTTTTTTCGACATATTCCTTTATAATCAATGCTGAAGTTTGTTTCATCATGACATTCGTTGTAAAATGGACGGGCTGGATGATAATTTAGATTTACAGGAGGATATGAGATGAGTGTACATATAGGTGCTGAAAAAGGACAAATTGCGGATACAGTGCTTTTGCCGGGAGATCCTCTCAGAGCAAAATTTATTGCAGAAACGTATCTTGAAAATGTAGAATGCTACAATGAAGTCAGAGGCATGTATGGATTTACGGGTACATATAAAGGTAAAAAAATCTCAGTACAAGGCACGGGAATGGGCGTTCCGTCTATTTCAATTTATGTGAATGAATTAATTCAAAGCTACGATGTGCAAAATCTAATAAGAGTCGGTTCTTGCGGCGCTATTCGAAAAGATGTCAAAGTGCGAGACGTCATTTTGGCGATGACCTCCTCAACTGATTCACAAATGAACAGAGTCGCTTTTGGAAGCATTGATTTTGCGCCTTGCGCAGATTTCGAACTTTTAAAAAATGCCTATGATGCCGCAAAGGATAAAGGTGTGCCGGTGACTGTAGGAAGCGTATTTACAGCTGACCAGTTCTACAACGACGATTCGCAAATTGAAAAACTTGCAAAATACGGTGTGCTTGGCGTTGAAATGGAAACAACTGCATTGTATACATTAGCAGCGAAGCACGGAAGAAAAGCCCTGTCAATTCTCACCGTGAGTGATCACGTATTAACAGGAGAAGAAACGACAGCGGAAGAGCGTCAAACGACATTTCATGATATGATAGAAGTGGCTTTACATTCCGTATCACAATAAAATATATCAAGAGGCGTGCTGGGTGCCGGCAGCCTCTTCTTTATGAATGCGGAAACGATTGATAAAAGGAAGGTAATGTAATATGAAAAAGTCCGGTAAATGGTTCTCACTGGCTGCCGCTCTGAGTGTAACGGCAATAGTCGGAGCCGGCTGCAGCATGTCGAACGGTGATGCTCAAAAGGATACGAAAACCACAGCAGAAACAAAGCAAACAGAACAAAAAACAGCTGACAGCAAAAAATCAAACACTCAAAACAGTGAGTTTTCATTGGAAAGCCAGTATTTCAATGATATTAAAAAAGTCGATGGTCTGGAAACCATTCAAAATCCAGAAAATGTACTCGCGCTTGTCAATAAACAATATGCACTGCCCGGAAACTATGAACCTAGCGATCTTGTCATACCTGATGTAGAGTTTTCTTTTGAAGAAAAGATTCAAAAACGTTACATCAGAAAAGAAGCGGCCGACGCATTAAAAACAATGTTCGATGCTGCCAAAAAGGAAGGCTATGAACTGGCAGCTGTCTCAGGGTACCGTTCGTATGACAGACAGAAAGTCATTTTTGACAATGAAGTAAGCCTAAAAGGGGAAAAGAAGGCAAAGGAAGCGGTCGCTTACCCGGGTGAAAGCGAGCATCAAACAGGCCTTGCGATGGACATTTCGAGCCGGAGCAATGGCTTTGAGCTAAATGAAGCGTTCGGAAGCACGGCAGACGGGAAATGGGTGCAGGACAATGCTTATAAATATGGCTTTATCATTCGCTATCCGAAAAATAAAGAAGATATCACGAAATATGAATATGAGCCATGGCATCTGCGCTATGTAGGCAAAAAAGCCGCAAAGGTCATCCAAGATAATGATTTAACGCTTGAAGAGTACTTTGAAAAAGTGAAGAAAATTTAAAATGAAAAGCCCGCTTATACTAGATAAGCGGGCTTTATTGTGTCTGGTGAATCTAGCATTTGTTCTATGCTTACCAGAAGAATAAACCAGCAAGAGCGACCCCTGTAATTAAACCGAGGGAAATACCGTAAGCTGCTCCGTATCCCCAATAACCGCCCCAATATCCGTAACCGAAACCTCTTGGCCCTCCGCCGGTCGGAGCTATAAAAACTCTGTCTCTTGTTACACGGGTAATTCTGCCGACGTGAACTCTCCCGCCTCTCTCTGTAATTCTGACGACTTTACCTTGATGGTTTTTGCAAAGATGATAATATCTCTCCAATATTGTTCCCCTCCTATCCTGACTTTCTATCAGCATATGATAGATAGGAAAAAAAGGTTGGACGAAAACAGGGGGCGATACGCCGTTTTACTTGTACGCGATAAAAATACAATGACCCATGTACTCACTATATAACTGCATGAGCTGATAATGTGTTTGAAGCGTATCGTAATAGATGGGATCAATCGTTTGCGATAAATCCATTTCTGTGGTTGGTTCAAATTCCATGTCTTCCGGAAGAAGTGTCATCGCTTCTGTTTTTTGAAAGCCATAGGATCTTAGGAGTTTATGCCATTCGCTTTCTTCATGTAAGCAAGTAAATCCGTAAAAATCCATCATTTGCTTCTTTTCTGCAGGGGGCATCGGTTTTTTTAAAGCAGCTTCGATACCAATCAGCATCCCGACGGGTTTTAAAACTCTTGAAATTTCTTGAAGAGAGGATGTCAGTCGTGAAAAACTGAGGACCGATTCTGACAGGACGCAGGAAAAGGACTCAGAAGAAAACGGGAGATGTTCCAGCTCCGCCTGATATGCAGGGATGGCAAGCCCTTCATTCGCAAATCTTTTTTTCGCTTTCTCAAGCATAATAGGATCTTTATCAACGACTGTTACAGGATACAGCAAATGTCCTAAATAAGCCGCCGTTTGCCCTGTTCCGCATCCGGCATCAAGAATCGGCTGATCCGGGGAGGGCGCAGCCTTTTGCAAGACCGCTTTTGAAAAAGCCAGCCCGCCTGGGTGCGCCCCTGCGACACCGAATAAGGACAGCATTTCTAAATATCGGCTCAATATCGAATCCTCCTTTTTCCTTATCATATGTCGTATAAAGACATAGGTTTATGAAAAGCAAAAGAAGGGCGTTTCTCTTTCATTTCTGCTCCGAGTTGACGAATAAGAATTCGTCCATGATAATAATGTAAGAAGAAAAAGGTGGTGTTTAATTGAAACGGCAATTAAAACTGTTTTTTATTGTGCTGATCACTGCAGTTGTCGCTTCGGCGCTTACTTTATTTATTACGGGCAATTCCAGTATCCTGGGCCAAAAATCAGCAAGCACAGGAGACAGCAAGTTCGACAAATTAAATAAAGCGTATGAGCAAATCAAAAGTGATTATTACCAAAAAACAGATGATGACAAATTAGTAGACGGAGCAATTAAAGGAATGATTCAATCACTGGATGATCCGTATTCTACATATATGGATCAAGAGCAAGCGAAATCATTCGACGAGACGATTTCAGCATCTTTTGAAGGAATCGGAGCCCAAGTAGAGGAGAAAGACGGAGAAATCCTTATTGTATCCCCAATTAAAGGTTCACCTGCTGAAAAAGCCGGTATCAAACCGAGGGACCAAATCATTAAGGTGAATGGAAAAAGCGTAAAAGGCATGAATGTAAATGAAGCCGTCGCTTTAATCCGAGGCAAAAAGGGCACAAAGGTGAAGCTTGAACTGAACAGAGCGGGAGTGGGGAATATCGATTTTTCCATTAAGCGCGATACCATTCCTGTAGAGACTGTCTATTCAGAGATGAAAGACAACAACATCGGAGAAATTCAAATCACTTCTTTCTCTGAAACAACAGCTAAAGAGCTGACAGATGCGATTGACAGTTTAGAGAAAAAAGGCGCCAAAGGCTATATTTTAGACTTGAGAGGCAACCCGGGCGGCTTAATGGAACAGGCGATTACGATGAGCAACCTGTTCATTGATAAAGGGAAAAACATCATGCAGGTTGAATACAAAAACGGTTCAAAAGAAGTCATGAAGGCCGAAAAAGAACGGAAAGTGACCAAGCCGACCGTCGTTTTAGTAAATGACGGTACAGCAAGCGCAGCCGAAATTATGGCCGCTGCCCTTCATGAATCGTCAAACGTACCGTTAATCGGCGAGACGACATTCGGCAAAGGTACAGTACAAACGGCAAAAGAATATGATGATGGCTCTACCGTCAAACTGACAGTTGCCAAATGGCTGACTGCTGACGGCGAATGGATTCACAAAAAAGGCATCAAGCCTCAAGTGAAAGCAGAGCTGCCTGATTACGCGAAGCTGCCGTATTTGGACGCAGATAAAACGTACAAATCAGGTGATACAGGCACAAACGTCAAAGTGGCTCAGAAAATGCTCAAAGCACTTGGTTACAAGGTAAAGATTAACAGTACGTATGACCAGGACTTTGTATCTGTCGTCAAACAGTTCCAGAAAAAAGAGAAGCTGAAAGAAACAGGCATACTGACTGGCGATACAACAACGAAATTAATGATAGAACTTCAAAAGAAGCTGTCTGATAATGATACGCAAATGGAAAAGGCAATTGAAACACTGAAAAAAGAAATGTAAAAAAACCATACGCGGCTGCCGCGTATGGTTTTTTTATGCACCCTTTTGATTTGGATTAGCGTCTTGTTTTTTGCCAAATAAACCTTCAATGACAGGATTGGATCCCGCGTTTTTAACGAACAGCGGATTCAGGATCACCACAGCGATCATGTTGGCGGCCAATCCCCAGAATCCTTCATAAATGCCATGTGCGGATTGAGTGGTATACACAATAAACGTAACCGCTAGGCCGACTAATAATCCGATAACTGTCGCTTCTTTCGTTTGGTTTTTCCAGAACAGGCTGACAGCGATCGCAGGGAAGATTTGCACCATACCGGATACACCTAATAGCTGGAGTGTCACTAAGGCAGTCGGGAACAGCATTCCAAACAGCAGCGCAAGACCGATGACAACAAAGACCATTGAACGTGTGACGAGGGTCAGCTTGCTTTGCGACACATTCGGATGAATCAAATCCCGGTATAGGTTGTTGGCGAATAAATTCGATGCGCCGATTGCCATAATGGAACAAGGTATTAATGAAGCAAGAGCGATAGTGGCATATGCAAAACCTTGTGCCACGCCGCCGTAAGATGTTTGAATCAAATGCAGCAGCGCCAGCCTTGGATTTGTATCTTCCGGCAGGACAAGAAAGGCGATAAAGCCAAGAAAAATAACCAAAATTAACACGATATTATAAAGCGGCAAAAACATGCTGTTTTTTCTTACTGCATCAGCGCTTTTCGCCGTGAAAACACCTGTAGCGGCATGTGCCCACATAAAAAGTGCCAGAGCGGAAACAATAGATGCTGTGATAAACCAAGGAATGCCTTTTGGCCCTTCTGCCGGTATCGTCAGCATTTGAGGCGCTTCCTTCACTAACGTGTCAATCATCGGTGTCCAGCCGTTAAAATGAATGAGAGGGAGGGACACCACCATAAACAGCATAATGACCCATACTAAAATGTCCTTAATGATGGCTGTATATGTAGGCCCTTTAATCCCGCTGAAGAATGTGTAAAGAGCAACAAGAATAAATGAAATGATCACAACGAATTTTACGTTAATATATCCGGTACCGGCAACCTGAAGCGTGTCTTGAATGCCGCTCAGCTGAAGGCATATGTACGGAATAAGCATGAGTACCCCAACGATGGCAACGAGGCTTGCCAAAAGCTTACTGTTAAAACGTTCCCGGGCATAATCCGCGAGTGTTGTTAATTTATGAATTTTCGCAACTTTCCAAAGTTTTGGTAAGAAGAAGTAGGCGATAAAGTAGGCCAACACAGAATAAGGAATGGCGAAAAATGCAACACTTCCGCCTGTAAAAGCAGTACTGGTCAACCCTAAGAAAGTATAGGCCGTATAAAGGTCAGCGCCTACTAAAAACCAGACGAGAAGACCGCCGAAGCGTCTGCCGCCGACAGACCATTCTTCCACAGAAGTGCGCGAGGATTTGTCTCTTCCGGCGAGAAAGCCGATACAGACAACGGTTAAAACAATAATAGAAGTAATGAGAAGTGCAGTCAGATTCCCTTGCATTATTCAAGTCCTCCATCTTTTTTTTGCATCTGATAAGTGCCAAACGAGCATAACGGCGTAACAATAATCCACAGCAGCAGCCAAAAGTGGAAAAACGGCAGGCCGAATATAATCGGTTCTATTCGATTCACAAGCGGCAAAAGCGCGAGCTGAACGAATGGCAAAAGAATGAGAATAACAATAAGTGCTTTTTTAACCATTTACTTTCCTCCTGAAACATGATAATGCTCACTATAATAGCAGTTGTAAGAAAAGATCACAAGATAATTATTAGAAAAAAATGATTTTTTCAATTATTTAATCAAAACACATGGTTTGCATCCTTTTGAATAAAGGTTTAAAATAATAAATATCTTGAAATCGAGATAAATAGGAGTGAGAAAATGAAAACAGAAGGATTGCACCATGTCACAGCATTCGCCAGAGATCCGCAAGAAAACTTGCGATTTTATACAGAAGTGCTTGGACTCAGGCTTGTTAAAAAAACAGTAAACTTTGATGATCCCGGAACGTATCATTTTTACTTTGGGAATCAAAACGGAGATCCCGGTACAATAATGACCTTTTTTCCGTTCCAAGGAAGCGGACAGGGAACGGTAGGAAAAGGCCAAGCGGGCCGGGTGTACTTTTCAGTTCCCTCAGGCTCCCTGTCTTTTTGGAAGGGGCGTCTTGAGAAAAGCGGGCTGAGCCTAGAGGAAAAAACGTTGTTTGGTGAAAAAGGTCTTATTTTTGATGATACAGAAGACCTTCCGCTGGCGATCATGGAGGATGCGAAAAGCGGCAAAAGCGAGTGGACGCCTGACGGGATCACAACAAATGAAGCAATTACGGGAATGAAAGGTGTGCTGCTATATTCCTACGACCCGCAGGCGACCATACAATTGTTAACGGAAAGCTTTGGATACACCAAAGTGGCCGAAGAAGACCAGATTGTCAGACTGGCATCCTCAGCGGCCGTCGGCGGTGTCATTGATGTCCATTTACATCCTGAAAAAAGAGGAGTCGGAGGATATGGTACGGTACACCATGTAGCGTTTCGGACAAAGAAAAAGGAACAGGCGAAATGGCTGCCGATTATTGCTGAAAACCATCTGCCTTCGTCAGAAATTCTCGACAGGGAATACTTTACATCAGTTTATTTCAGGGAGAAAGGCGGTATCTTATTTGAAATTGCCACAGATGAACCGGGCTTTATGACAGATGAAACGTTTGCTGAGCTAGGGACTTCCTTAAAACTGCCTGAATGGCTGGAGAAACATAGACAACAAATTACAGACATTTTACCTGAACTTTAAAAGGGGGAATTTATAATGAAGCATATTTATGAAAAAGGAACATCTGACAACGTACTTTTGCTGTTGCATGGCACGGGCGGTAATGAACACGATCTGCTTTCATTGGGGCGGTTTATAGACCCTGATGCTCATTTGCTTGGTGTCAGAGGATCGGTGCTTGAAAATGGAATGCCGCGATTTTTCAAACGTCTGAGTGAAGGAGTTTTTGATGAAAAGGATCTTGTGGTGCGGACAAGAGAATTGAAAGATTTTATCGACGAGGCTGCAGAAACGCATCAGTTTAATCGCGACCGAGTGATTGCAGTCGGTTATTCAAACGGCGCAAACATTGCGGCAAGCCTGCTTTTTCATTATAAAGATGTGTTAAAAGGGGCTATTCTGCATCATCCAATGGTTCCGATTCGGGGTATCGAGCTGCCTGATATGGCAGGGCTCCCTGTTTTTATCGGTGCCGGGAAATACGATCCTCTTTGTACGAAGGAAGAATCAGAAGAGCTTTACCGCTATTTACGTGACAGCGGGGCATCAGCCTCCGTTTTCTGGCAGGACGGGGGCCATCAGCTGACTCAGCATGAAGCTGAACAGGCTCGTGAATGGTACAAAGAGGCGATTGTATAAAAAAACCTTAGTCCGGATTTCGGACTAAGGTTTTTCATATCCTTACAGCCAAGTTGATACTTTTGAAAGCGGCAGACGGTTGCTTTGATGCGCAGGCTTCACTGCTTTGCCGATTGAAATTAGCATAACCGGAACATAGCGCTCACTGATATCAAATTGCTTTTGGAACTGCTCTTTGTTAAATCCGCCGATTGCGCAAGTGTCATAACCTTTTGCTTTTGCGGCAATCATAAGCTGCATAGCAGCTAAAGAAGCATTTAAGAAAGCGGAATCACGTGCGAATTGCTCGCTTTGGTAAGCACCGTTGATTTGGCCGAGCAATGTTTGTTTGATTTCATCCGTAATATAGCCTTGGCTTGCTAATTCAGCATAAACTTCTTCACCGTTTTCATTTGCCTTTAAATCGCCTAAAATGGCAACAACAGCAGAAGACTCAACGATTTGTTTTTGATTATACGCTACAGGAAGAAGCTCCGCCTTTGATTCATCGCTGTGGAATACTGTAAAATGCCAATGCTGAAGGTTCCAAGCGGAAGGCGCTTTAGCGGCAAGGTCTAATAGCTCAGTCAGCTCCTCCTTAGAGATCGGGGCATTTGTATCATATTCCTTTACAGATGCACGTGCTTTTAAAACATCCAGAGTATTCGTCATAGTGTTTCCTCCTTCGGATAAACGTGGTATGATAATAGAAAAGTTAGAAGCTTACTAAATGTAACTTGAAAGATTATTGTAATGGATCATTGAATACATGTCAATCAATAGATGAAGGGATGAAGACTTGTGGGAAATACGATGTGCCCTAAAATGGAATCCGCATTTTCATTGCTGGGAAAACGATGGAACGGTCTGATCATCCATGTGCTAATGGATGGGCCGAAACGGTTTAAAGAGATAACGGAAACAATACCGATGATCAGCCAAAAAATGTTGGCAGAGCGCTTGAAGGAGCTTGAACAAAACGAGATTATCGAACGGCAGGTTCTCCCTGAAACGCCGGTCAAAGTCATCTACACGCTAACTGAAAAAGGAACAGCGCTTCAAGCTGTATTTCAAGAGATGCAGGCATGGGCCGATCAATTTTGCGAGCCTGGTGACACAGTGTGTGAAGAAGAGAAATAAGGAAAGCGGCACCTGAAAAAGAGCCTTTGTTTCCATGGTGAGTCATGTAAGTACGGTTCACACCCGTTTACATGACTTTTTATATTTGACAGACTGACATTTCCGGATTGGCAAAAGTGTCATGTGCATATGAAGGGGATATATAAAATAGGAAATGATCAATAAGTGTTATAGCATCCAACCTGTTGTAAATGAGGATAATGATTTATCTTGTTACGCAAATCTTATTTTACGCCAAAACCCATTCATCTTCCAATTGGCATTTAAACCGGATCTAAAAGGAGATCCAGGTTTTTCGTATTGCTGGATGCTTCTATACTGATGACTTCCGCATTTATGAAAAGAAGAGAGAGCTTCTTTGGAGCTCTCTCTTCTTTTTTATGGGGAGACGAAATCTTATAGTTTTCCATTCAAAAATTGCGCCTCACCGAGACCGAAACTCCAGTCTGCGTCACCATTCTCAGTAATAGATACCATGAGGTCTTCAGGGGAAATTCCGCATTTTTCTTCTAGCCTTTCAGCAAGCAGAGCATACAATTTTTCCTTTTGGCTTTTGGTTCTTGCTTTGCTTGTCATGCTAATGATGACCAGGTCCTTGGTTCTCTGAAACCCTAATCCCGTATCTTGGATTATAAGCTCGTTTGCGGGATGCTGATGGACAATTTGATAACGGTCTCTTTCCGGAACACCAAACGCTTCAACCATCGCTTGGTGAGCAGTATCTAATAACAATTGCAGCGATTTTTCATCACGGCCCTCAATTACATCAAAACGTAATAATGGCATGTGTACTCCTCCTCTTGTGAAGTTGTTATCCGTCTGTTCTCATATTGTCTCATTTGCTTCCTGACAATGGATAAATATAATGATTGGCAGTCAACTTTAAAAAACATAACATATAACCAAAAGTTAATCAACATATAACTAGTGAATCATTGGGTTAGGCGGTAGATAATCGAGACAAGCTCATAAAAACGATTGACAGTCATTGATTAGGAGATTAGTATGAACTTATTAGTTGATCAAAAGATAACAATCATATAACCAAGACGTTTTTTAGTTATTAATGAAAGCGTTTTCTGTTCATCTAGGCATAAAAAGCGCCAAAACATTGTCGCGAGAATCATATAAAACACTTTTGGAGGGGTACCATGCCGATTTTAATTGTAGCTGTCGGAGTGCTGATTCTGTTATTTCTCATTATTAAAGTAAAATTAAATACCTTTGTCTCACTGATTGTCGTTTCATTTTTAGTAGCCATCGGACTTGGAATGGATATCAATAAAATTGTTCTTTCAATTGAGACTGGAATTGGCGGGCAGCTGGGGCATTTAGCTTTAGTGTTTGGACTTGGCGCGATGCTCGGGAGGCTTGTCTCAGATGCTGGGGGCGGCTACCGGATTGCCATTACGCTGATTGATAAATTCGGGAAGGAACGAATACAGGCGGCGGTTGTGGTTGCCTCTTTTATCATCGGTATTGCGCTGTTTTTTGAAGTGGGTCTTGTTCTGTTGATACCGATTGTTTACGCGATTGCTAAAGAATTAAAAATGCCTTTTCTGTATCTGGGAATCCCGATGGCCGCCGCCTTAAATGTTACTCACGGATTTTTGCCCCCGCATCCTGCTCCAACTGCTATCTCAGTTGCATACGGTGCCCATATTGGCCAGGTGCTGCTTTTTGGAATCATCATCGCTGTTCCGACAACTGTGATTGCCGGGCCTTTATTTAATAAATTTGCGATGAAACGGTTTCCTGGTGCATATCAAAAGCATGGAAACTTATCGGGGTTAGGACCGAGGAAAGAATTTCAGCTGGATGAAACACCGGGCTTTGCGATCAGTGCTGTCACGTCTTTATTCCCGGTTATCTTTATGGCAATGGCAACAGTTTTTTCTTTATTATTGAGTGAACATTCAAAAGGAAAAGACATTATAGAATTTATCGGCACTCCGGGAACGGCAATGCTCATTTCGCTGTTGCTTGCACTCTATACGATGGGATATGCCCGTAAAATATCTATGCAGGAAATTAGCAGATCTATTTCAGAATCAATTTCGCAAATTGCGATGATGCTGCTCATCATAGGAGGGGGAGGAGCGTTTAAACAGGTGCTGATTGACGGCGGGGTCGGCGATTATGTCGCTGATTTTTTCCGTCAAACAAACATGTCGCCGCTATTCGTTGCATGGACCATCGCCGCGGTTCTGCGTCTGTGTCTAGGCTCTGCTACCGTGGCTGCGCTTACCACCGCGGGAATGGCAGCTCCGCTTATGGAGGCTGGCAGTGTAAACCCCGCGTTAATGGTGCTTGCAACAGGAGCCGGCAGTGTCATTGCGTGTCATGTAAATGATGCAGGATTTTGGATGGTAAAGGAATTTTTCGGCTTGAGCATGAAAGAAACATTTCAAACCTGGACGCTGCTTACAACAGTTCTTTCGGTTACAGGGCTCGGCTGTGTGTTATTGGCAGGGCTTGTGACGTAACAATCATAGACAGTCCGTAGCCCAATCGTTTTTCTTCCTTGCTGAATACTTTACGTATAGGCAGACATAAAGGAGGAAAAAATCATGTACCCTCATCATTCGTATTATCGCGGAATCCCAGGTCCAGCCGGATATCCGGCGCGTAGTCCTTTTTTGTTTGGCGCTCCTCTAGTCGGCGGTTTATTAGGCGGTTTTCTCGGGAGTGCGCTGTTTAACTATTCTCGTCCCTATGCCTATCCTCCTGGCCCTTTCGGATACGGAGGCGGACCGTACGGTTTTGGTGCCGGCGTGCCATACGGGGGATATCCCGGCTTCTATTAATAAAAACGGCCTGCATCGATTGCAGGCCGTTTTTTATCGGATGATTTCTACCTCGGACATATTGTAGTCTTGCTGCTTTTGAAACATGACTTCCAGAAGGCCATCCTTATAGACGGCTTTTGTTCCTTTGCGTTTGACTAAACAAGGAAGGTTTACTTTTTTCGGATGATCTGCTCTTGGGAAGTTTTCCAACCATAATTCGTGAGATGTGTGTTTGATTCTCACTTGTTCCAGCCATTCTTCGCTGATTGGCACCTTTACAAACACATGTTCTGCTGTTTCGAATATATCTATATCAGGTTTGACATCAGGTTTTGCATCAGGTTTGGCGGGCTGTTCTTTTTGAGGGAGAGGATCGCGGAAAGGAAATTGAGCCGCATAATCACTGCCGAACACACTTTCCATCACACGATTGACATACGTTTCAACTTCTTTCGGATCAGCTTTTTTTAATGCTTCTTTAGAAAATTGATTGTGGAAAGGAAAGTACTTGTTCCACTCAAACATTGTCTTCACATCCTTTCTTCACGGACAAAATAGTATATGCCCGCCAGATCTTTCACGTGATATAATATAAGATGCTCTAAAGAAAGGCAGGGATATAAATGCAATATTCAGAAACAAAAAAAGGCGTTATTTACACAGCCGTTTCCTTTATCATGTGGGGCCTGTTTCCGCTCTATTGGAAGCTTCTCGAACAGCTGCCGGCTCTTGATATTTTGGCTCATCGTATTATATGGTCTTTTGTTTTTATGTGTATCGTACTTTTTTTCTTGCGGCAATGGAAAATAGGATGGCAGGAGCTGCGCTCTCTGAAAAAGAACGGAGGGATCCTCTCTTTATTTCTTGCCTCTATCCTGATTTCGATCAACTGGTTTGTATACATATGGGCTGTCAACCATGGCTTTTTGCTTGAGGCTAGTCTTGGCTATTACATTAATCCGCTTGTATCAGTGCTCCTTGGGATTTTATTTTTAAAGGAAAAACTGAATCGCCTGCAATTAGTGGCCGTTTCGATTGCGGCAGCCGGTGTCATCATCTCGGCGTTCCAATACGGCTCCATTCCTTATGTTGCGCTTCTGCTGGCATTCAGTTTTGGGCTATACGGGTTAAGCAAAAAAAGAACAAGCCTGCCGAGCGCCATCGGCTTAACGCTGGAAACATTCATGATTATGCCCATTGCATTGGGGTATTTGCTGTTCAGCGGACATGTTCAGCCAGCGGGTGCAGAAAGCGGAGGGACGTGGCTGCTTCTCTTTTTGGCCGGTGTGTTTACGGCTTTGCCGCTCTTATTGTTTGCGGAAGGAGCGAAACGGCTGCCGCTGTATCAAGTCGGTATCTTACAATATATTGCGCCGACCATTACCCTGCTGATCGGGCTGTTTGTTTACCATGAGCCATTTTCAAGCTCGAAGGCTTTTACATTCAGCTGTATATGGGCTGCGCTGCTCTTGTTTACGTTTTCACAAGTGAAGTGGAAACGGGCGTCAAAAAGCCATTGAGGCCTTTGGCTTTTCAGCTGATGCATATATTATGTATAATCATTTCATGTATGTAAGACATAAAGGAGCAAGACGATGGACAATGATAAAGAGATAGTGAAAGCCTATGCTTCACTTTGGAATAACCGATCTCTCGCACATGATGACGCAGAAGCGGTAGCAGAGGCGATTGATCTTGAGCTCTTGGATAGACGAACACATCCAAGACTCCGAAAACCGATGCTGGAAAAATATTTTGCCGCGATTCAGCGCATTGTGAATTCACAGCTCGAACCGGCTGTGAAATATCAGCTGGTCAAATTACATACAGAACGTGCAGAGTATTTAAAAGAAGAAAGAGGGGAGCAATCATGAAAGCGATCATAAAAGAAGATGTGCAAGCATCTTTAGAACGATATGCGGACCGCCCTGTATATATCCATTTAGAAACCACCACAGGTTCTTATTCAGCGCATTTAAATGAAAAGAACATGACAGTTGTTGCGTATATCCGCAATGCAAAAGTCACTTATCATCAGGCAAAAATCAAAGGTAACGGGCCTTACCGCGTTGGCTTGAAAACAGAAGAAGGCTGGATTTATGCTGAAGGCTTGACTGAATACACGGTAGATGAAGAAAACCGTTTATTAATGGCGGGACATCTGCCGGGCGGTAAACTGGCTATTTCTCTGCAAATCAGCGAAAAACCGTTCACAGTTTAAAGAAAAGGGTGAATAATAATGAAAGAACATGTACTAGTAATCCTGCCTCACCCTGATGATGAATCATATGGAGTGGCAGGTCTAATTGCCTTAAACAGAAAAAAAGACATTCCCGTTACGTATGCCTGCGCCACTTTAGGTGAAATGGGCAGAAATATGGGCGATCCATTTTTCGCTAATCGTGAAACGTTGCCGCTGCTAAGAAAACAAGAGCTCATCAACGCTTGCAAAGAAATGGATATCAATGACCTTCGTATGCTTGGACTCCGTGACAAAACGCTCGAATTTGAAGACGATGAGTATTTAGCTGATATCATGGAAGAGATCATAGATGATGTAAAACCAAGTTTAATTGTCACATTTTATCCCGGACACGGTGTGCACCCTGACCATGATGCATGCGGGGAAGCGGTTATCCGTGCATTATATCGCAAAAAGAAAGAAGACCGTCCGCGTACAATCTGCATGGCCATTACCCGCAACAGAGAAGAGGTTCTCGGCGAAGCTGATGTCGTACTTGATATCAAAGAAGTAGCTGATATTAAAATGAATGCGTTAAGAGCTCACCGCACACAAACAGAAGGCATGCTCAGAGAGCTTGAAGAGAAATTGAAAAATAATGAACCTGTTATGGCAACATGGTTTGAAGAAGAAATATATTGGACGTATCAATGGAATGATTAATCAAAAAGGTGTAAGGCCTTAAGCCTTATACCTTTTTTAATTTTAAGTCCGATGCAATTGCTGAAGCGAGAGTGGATCTCAAGGAAATACCTTCGAAAGACAAACCTAGCTGAACCGCTGTTTGCGCGATTTCCGGACGGATTCCAGACAAAGTTGAAGAAACACCGATTAAACGAAGCGCCTCAATCAGACTGAACAGCTGATGGGCAACCATCGTATCAATCACAGCTACTCCTGACAAATCAATATACAGTTGTGTCACCTTTTTTTTCGCACATTGATGCAGTGTGTTTTCCATAATCAGCTTGGCGCGGACTGTATCAATATCTCCGATTAAAGGCAGCAGTCCGACGCTGTGAAACAGCACGATGACCGGAGCGCTCAATTCAGTAATCATATCTTTTTGGGCCTGAAGCTGAAGGCTTGTGTTTTTGTACATTTCTTCTATAAAAATATGAATCACAAGATCAAACGCTTTTATAAGGGCGTGATACAGGTCTTCGGCTTCTTCGCTTTTCACAGTATCCTGATTGAGATGGACAAATTCTTTCACATAGGAAACATATAAATCTCTCACTCTGACAAACTCCCGAATAATATAGTGGATAGGAGTTTTTAAATGCTCTTGATCCTGTGTGACTTCAAAGGCCCATTCTTTCAGTATAGGCAAGTATACGTCCTCATCATCTATAAAAATACGGTTTATTTTATAGTTAAAGGCAAGATTCTGGCTCTTTAAATTGTGAATGACAACAGGGTCTGTTGAGGCATAAATGGAATTGGGATCAGTCTCCTCGATTGTTTCATACCATGTTGAACTGATGGTTTCCGCATGCTGGGAAAGATACTCGAATAATTTTTTGTTTTTTGCCATGATTGATCACCTCTTTTAAATGTGTTGTTTTTGCGAATAACGTTTTTGCAGTTTTGCCAGCCTGAAAAACAGCCCAACTGCTCCGGCGGCGAGTCCCGCTATTAATCCAATCCAATAGCCGAATGCACCGAGGCTTGTAAACGTACCGACCATATAACCGACCGGAAGGCCAATGACCCAGTAAGAGACAAAAGCGGCCGCAAGCGTATAGTTCACATCTTTGTACCCTCTGAGTGCTCCCTGGATCGGTGCGGCAACAGCATCGGAAAGCTGAAAAAATAGCGCATAAATTAAAAAGTGCTGTGTCAGCCGGAGCACATCGGGGTCAGAGGTGTACATGCCCGCAATTTGCTCTCTGAATAAAAGGATACAGGCGGCAGTGAACAAAGAAAAGCCGATCGCCATCATGATGCCGATTAAGCTATATGAGCGTGCATCCTTAAAACGGGCTGCACCAGCTTCAAACCCGACAACAATTGTTAAAGCCATGGATACGCTGAGCGGCAGCATATATAAAAGAGACGCAAAATTCATGGCTGCCTGGTGGGACGCGATGGTCACTGTATGAAAATGGCTCATGAGAAGCGTGACAGCTGCGAAAATGCTCGTTTCAAAAAACACGGCGAACCCAATAGGCAGCCCGATTTTGAGCAAATTTTTGCATGCTTTCCAAGAGAACTTATACATGGTAAGGAAAATCCCGTATTCAGAAAACGGTGCGTTTTTATGAATAATGAAAAAACTGATGATGCAGATACACCAATAAGTTAACGCGGATGCCAGCCCCGCGCCGACACCCCCAAGTGCCGGCATTCCGAACTTCCCGAAGATAAATACATAATTCAATACAAAATTGATCGGAAGAGAACTGAGTGTAATCATCATGGTGACTTTCGTTTTTCCTAATGAGTCGATGAATGATCTCAACACGGTGTAAACAAATAAAGGGAAAATTCCCAGTGATAAAAAGCCTAAAAAGTGTTTAGCAATCTGATGCACGTGAATATCAAGGTTCAATCGGCCAAGAATAAGGTCAACTGCAGCATATCCAATAACTAAAACGGCGATGCTAAGTAGCGCGGCCACGTATACAGCCTGTAAAACAGTAAAGGGGATCTTCTGTTTTTTCTCGGCGCCTAATAACTGAGCGACAATCGGGGTGACCGCCATTAATATACCTGCCAGTCCTGTGTAAACAGGGGTCCAAAGGCTTGAGCCAATCGCGACACCCGCTAAATCAGCGGGGCTGACTTTCCCTGACATCACCGTATCTAGAAAAGTCATTAGAGAAAGCCCCGCTTGGGTAATGAATATCGGTATTAAAATGTGCAAGAGCTGTTTGATTTTTTCCCGGGCGTTTTGAGTTTCTTTCATACATTGATCTCCGTTTCTTTTTCATAACGAGAGAAATTATAACATTTTATGTATAAAAAGCAATGAACGCCGGGCCTATTCTTTTTTTGTCGGTTTCGTTTTTCTAAACATTTGGGCATAAATAAAAGAAAGCGAAATCACGCCTAAAAAGGTGCAAATATACTGAATGATTCTTTCGATTTCCATTCTTTACATCCCTCCTTTACCAATAGAATGTGCATCAATAAGATAAGCATTCGTGAAAAGTTGGAAATTTGAACAGGAGATGAAGGCTATGCGCTATGAGCAGATATCAGAAAATGCGTTCAAGGGGAAAATACAGGTGTACTTAGAGCAAATATTAGGTGATGCATCTCTAATCTTGAAAACGCTTCACGAAAAAGACCAGTGCCTTCTTTGTGAATTAGATGATTTGGGGCACGTTTTTCAGGACATGCAGGGGATTGCATCCTCCTTTTATTTGCAATCATACATTGAGGAATTTACGCCGGCATTTATTGAGCTGGCCAAGGCGATTAAAGCCTTATCGGAACATAAGCATGGAGCTTTAATTGTGATTGAAAGAGCAGACCCGGTTGAACATTTTATTCAAAAAGGCACCTCCCTACACGCCGAGATCAGCTCTTCATTAATTGAAAGCATCTTTTTTCCCGGAAACCCTCTTCATGACGGCGCTTTGTTGGTGAGGGAAAATAAACTTGTGTCAGCAGCCAATGTGCTCCCTTTGACGACGAAGGAAGTGGATATCCATCTGGGAACCCGGCACCGGGCGGCTCTTGGTATGTCGGGATATACGGATGCACTGGTGCTCGTGGTTTCAGAGGAAACAGGGAAGATGTCGTTTGCCAAAGACGGTGTATTATATCCGTTAATTTCACCAAGAACGTAAAAATAATAAAAAGGGCCTGATTAAGAATCCTATCATGAGACAAAATGACTGAATTCGCATCTTTATTAAAGCATTCGCTTCAAGCTGAATGCTTTTTGTCTTGAAGACAGGAAATATAAACTGGTAGAAAAGTTATATGTGATGAATATTAATTAAGTGAAATACTTTACCTGTTTATGTATTTATAGTACCGTATAGAATATTACATAAATTTTCAAAGGAAGGGTGGCTGCCGCATGGCTAATGTATTAATGATCGGTTTCCCCGGTGAAGGGCATATTAATCCCTCTATCGGTGTGATGAAGGAGCTGAAATCCCGGGGAGAAAACATTACGTACTACGCAGTGAAGGAATATAAAGAAAAAATCACAGCTCTTGATATAGAGTTTCGTGAGTATCATGATTTCAGGGGAGATTACTTCGGGAAAAACGCAACCGGCGATGAAGAAAGAGATTTCACAGAAATGCTCTGCGCTTTTTTGAAAGCCTGTAAGGATATCGCGACTCATATTTATGAGGAAGTCAAACATGAATCGTATGATTACGTCATATATGATCACCATCTTCTCGCGGGTAAAGTCATTGCCAACATGCTGAAGCTGCCAAGATTTTCATTGTGTACAACCTTTGCGATGAATGAGGAATTTGCGAAGGAAATGATGGGAGCGTACATGAAAGGATCACTTGAAGATTCGCCTCATTATGAATCATACCAGCAGCTTGCAGAAACGTTAAATGCTGATTTTCAAGCAGAGATCAAGAAGCCATTTGATGTTTTTTTAGCTGATGGTGACTTGACAATCGTCTTTACATCAAGGGGATTTCAGCCACTGGCTGAGCAATTTGGCGAGCGATATGTATTTGTCGGTCCTTCCATTACAGAAAGAGCCGGAAACAATGATTTCCCATTTGATCAGATTGACAATGAAAACGTGCTGTTTATTTCAATGGGAACCATTTTTAATAATCAAAAGCAGTTTTTTAATCAATGCCTTGAAGTGTGTAAGGACTTTGACGGTAAAGTTGTGCTCTCCATCGGCAAGCATATTAAAACAAGTGAGTTAAACGACATTCCGGAGAATTTCATTGTACGCCCGTATGTCCCTCAGCTTGAGATATTGAAAAGAGCCAGCTTATTTGTGACCCATGGCGGAATGAACAGTACAAGTGAAGGTTTGTATTTTGAAACCCCGCTCGTTGTCATTCCGATGGGAGGCGACCAATTTGTTGTCGCAGATCAGGTGGAAAAAGTCGGTGCAGGAAAAGTGTTAAAAAAAGAAGAATTATCTGAAAGCCTTCTGAAAGAGACGATACAAGAAGTAATGAATAATCGTTCGTATGCTGAAAAGGCAAAAGAAATTGGACAATCACTGAAAGCGGCAGGCGGCTCTAAAAAAGCGGCCGATAGTATTCTTAAAGCTGTAAAACAAAAAACTCAATCAGCAAATGCATAGTGTAAAAGCCTGTTCTTATCGAAAGAACAGGCTTTTTGCCATTTCATAAGAATGCAGAGGAAGGGATTTGACACGCCGATAGAGAATTGATTAGAAAAATAGACAAGAAAGGAGGAGAAACTGCTTCGTTCATCAATAGAAAACCATCATTTTTACCCTCGCTTAAATAGTTCCTTAGACTTTCGAAAAACATATCCTCCTTATGTAAAATGTGAGGTGTTTATTTAAAGGTTAAAAGGTCGAATGATGCTGAAAATGCTGCCAAATGTCTGAAAAGGGTTTAACTTGCTGAAAAATTGACGATAAAACAGTTGTGTGCCATTTTTGGAAACAAAATACTAGCTGTTTTTGCAAAAAAAACAGTTTAGGAGGTTGAATGAATGAAAAAGAAGATTGTAGCCGGCTTGGCTGTTTCTGCAGTTGTTGGGTCGTCGATGGCCGCAGCACCCGCGGAAGCAAAAACGATAAAAGTAAAAAGCGGTGACTCTCTTTGGAAACTTTCCCGCCAGTATGATACGACAATATCAGCTCTGAAATCCGAAAACAAATTGAAATCAACAGTGCTTTATGTCGGACAAAGCCTTAAGGTTCCTGAAAGCAGCAAAAAAAGCACGACATCCCCATCTAACTCAAGCAAAACATCAACATACACAGTTGCATATGGTGATTCCCTATGGATGATTGCTAAAAATCATAAAATGAGTGTTTCTGAGCTTAAAAGCTTAAACAGCCTGAGCAGTGACCTGATTCGTCCGGGGCAAAAGCTTAAGATCAAAGGGACAAGCAGTTCAAGCGGATCAAATGGATCAAAGAAAAACAGCGGTTCCAATTCTTCAGGTTCTTCAAAAAGTACATATACGGTTAAGCTTGGTGACTCACTGTGGAAAATCGCAAACAGCTTAAATATGACTGTAGCTGAATTAAAAACCTTAAATGGCTTAACATCAGATACACTTTATCCTAAACAAGTGCTCAAAATAAAAGGAAGCAGTTCACCTAAGAACGGAAACAGCGGTTCCAAAAAGCCGTCAAACTCCAATCCCTCAAAAACAACGACGTACAAGGTAAAAGCAGGCGATTCGCTGTGGAAAATTGCAAATCGGCTCGGAGTCACTGTCCAAAGCATCCGTGATAAAAACAATTTATCATCGGATGTGCTGCAAATCGGGCAGGTTCTGACTATTTCGGGAGCATCAAAATCTAATCCTTCAAATCCGACAAAGCCAACAAAGCCAAAAGATAACTCAGGGTCAAACATTCAAATAGGTTCGAAGATTGACAGAATGATAACGGAAGCGAAAAAATATGTCGGAGTGCCTTACCGATGGGGCGGAAACACGCCTGCCGGTTTTGATTGCAGCGGCTTCATTTATTACCTCATTAATAATGTATCATCTATATCAAGATTGAGTACGGCAGGATATTGGAATGTCATGCAGAAAGTCAGCCAGCCGTCAGTAGGAGACTTTGTCTTCTTTACCACATATAAATCCGGCCCGTCTCACATGGGGATTTATCTAGGCGGCGGTGATTTTATTCATGCAAGCTCATCGGGCGTCGACATTTCCAATCTCAGCAATTCGTATTGGAAACAGCGATACTTGGGCGCAAGAAGTTATTTTTAAAAATGAGTATGACAAAAAGCCTTTTATAGGCTTTTTTGTTTATACCAGACCATGATTGACCACACTGTTAGAAAAAACAAGGGGGAGACAGTATGTACCGTCTCTTGCTGTTGATGATGCTGACGGCACTGGGAGTTGCCGGATGCGGACAAAAAAAACCTCCAGACCCTCCTAACCGGGTGCCGGAAAAAAAAGTGGTTGAAACGTCAGCGTTTGGTCATCATGTCCAGCTGGTCAATCGTGAAGGGAAAGCAGTCGGTTTTATAGAGATCAAAGAATCAGATGATGAAGGCCTCGATATTCATATTTCCGCAAACAGCCTTCGTCCAGGTGCTTCTCTCGGTTTTCATATTTATGAGAAAGGTTCTTGTGTCAGGCCGGATTTTGAATCAGCGGGCGGTCCCTTTAATCCACTGAACAAAGAACACGGCTTCAACAATCCGATGGGGCATCATGCCGGAGATCTGCCGAACCTTGAAGTCGGTGCTGATGGAAAGGTAGATGTCATTATGAATGCGCCTGACACTTCACTGAAAAAAGGAAGTAAACTAAATATTCTCGACGAGGACGGAAGTGCATTTATTATTCATGAACAAGCGGACGATTATCTGACAAACCCAAGCGGCAATTCCGGTGCGCGTATCGTCTGCGGAGCCCTTTTGGGAAATAACGAGAAGCAGTAATATCATCCAAGCCCTTTTGTATTGAGCATACAGGGGCTTTTTTAGTATACTCGTTAATGGAATATGAATAGGAAAGGGAATCTGTCTATGACAACTCAACTACAGCACTTAACATTGCCGGAAGATATACAACAAAAGCTTTTATCATATAAAGAGCAGCCTATTTCCCCAGAGTTTCAATCGCTTATAGGAACATCAGGCTATGAGGCGGAGGATGAAGCCATTTTATTTGACGCCATTATTGCATTAGTCATGGGGAAAAATGTCCTGCTGAAAGGGCCTACAGGTTCAGGAAAAACAAAGCTGGCAGAAACATTGTCCAGCTATTTTCATAAACCGATGCACAGCGTCAACTGTTCAGTCGACTTGGACGCTGAGGCATTGGTCGGCTATAAAACGATTGAAAATCAATCTGGCCAGGCGACAATCGAGTTTGTTTCAGGGCCTGTTACAAAGGCAATGAAGGAAGGCCATTTTCTTTATATAGATGAAATCAATATGGCGAAGCCGGAAACACTGCCTATTTTAAACGGTGTATTAGATTACAGAAAAATGATGACAAATCCGTTTACAGGCGAGGTCATACGGGCTAAAAGCGGTTTCGGAGTCATTGCAGCCATCAATGAAGGCTATGTCGGAACTGTTCCTCTGAATGAAGCGTTGAAAAACCGTTTTGTCATCATTGATGTGCCTTATATTAAAGGCGAGCTGCTGAAACAAGTGCTCATGTCTCAGTCAGCCTTGAAAGACGAGAAATTGATTGACAGATTTATCACGCTTTCCTCTGACTTGATCGTTCAGGCCAATAACGGACAGGTGTCTGAAGAAGCGGCATCCATCAGAGCTTTAATCGATACATGTGATTTAGCTGCTTATATTCCGCCGCGTCGTGCCATTGAGCGGGGAATTGTAGAAAAGCTTGATGATGATCGGGAAAAAGCGGCCGTCCGAAATATTGCAGAAACTCTGTTTGAATGAGGGGGCTGCGATGAAATTTATCAAATTTAACGACAGCACGATTGATTCATTTTTATTTATGATGCTGACTGATTTGGCCAAAACACTCACCAAGAGTGAAGCGGTAGAAGTGGAGTATGGCGTTCAGTCCTATTACAATCCATTTGAAAAGAAAATCTATATGAGCCACTTTTGGAAAGACAGGGCAGCTGAGGACATGGAAGCGGGTCTGAAAAGCGACGTCTACCTGCGTTCAGTCGGAACAAGATATAGCTCGCTGCATGAGTATTCGAACTTTTTGAATGATATCCATCGCCATCTTACGTTTAAAAGTTTTGCCAAGCAGCTCTTTATGCTGCTTGAAGACATTAGAATCGAAGAATGCATCAAACGTGAGCGCCCGGGTACGAAACAAGTATTCGCGAAGCGAAAAGACATGTACAGAAAACATTTCTCAACTCAGCTGACCTTAAATTTGGAACGAAGCATTTTTACCGATGCGCTCTTTTGCGCGATCTATGTCAAGCTCACAGCGGAATCGCCGCTTGAGACCCTTCCGTCCATGCGTGAAGATATCGATCTGATGCGCCCGTTTATTGAGCAGCAGCTCTTGCGTGTGTATGAAGCAGATTCGACACGGCAGGTTCTGAAAATTGTTGAGGACCTCATGGATGGGCTTGAAGAGGTGCTCGATAAAGACATGTTGAACACCTACTTCTTTTTGCCTGAGCTTGACTACGCAAAAGCTGCAGAACAGCCGTTATTTGAAGAAGAGAAAAAAGCGCCGAAGCTGAGTGATGACGTCACGCTTCCAAAACAATCAGACGGTGATGAGGATATCCATGAAGAAGAAATGCCGACATGGCACCGGGAAACAGAAGCACCGTCTAAAAGCTTCCTTCAATTTGATATTGAACACGGCGCAAAATCAGATTTAGGAAAAGATGCTTCAAGGGAAGGCGACGATGGAGATCAGGCCCTTGGCTCTGTTCAAGGATCAGCCAGACAAACGAAACGGAAAGACTATTCCAAGCTGGAAGCGCTGGAGTCCCAAAAAGACCAGCCGAACGGAGCGGGTATGGCTGACGGCAAAGAAAATAAATATGCATTTCCAATTTATAAAGAACCGCAGCCGGCAACCAGTGAAGAAGAGCTTTCTTATAAACAGCAGGCAAAAACGATTGAATCGTATCAAAAGCGTTTGAAACAAATGATTCAAAAAACGCTGGAGCATAAAAAAACATTGCCGAGAACAGACCTTCATGCCGGGAGACTGAACAATAAGCTTCTTCGTTACTTCACTGAGCGAAATCCGCGCCTGTTCTACAAAAAGCAAGAACCGTCTTCAGAAATTGACGCAGTTTTTACATTGCTGGTCGATTGTTCCGCCAGCATGTTCGACAAAATGGACGAAACAAAACGAGGAATCGTGCTGTTTCACGAAGCGTTGAAATCGGTAGCGGTTCCGCATCAGATTGTCGGTTTCTGGGAGGACACAAATGATGCGACCGAAACAAGCCAGCCAAACTATTTCAATACGGTTATTCCCTTCCAATCATCATTAAGACAAGAATCTGGACCGGCGATTATGCAGCTTGAGCCAGAGGAAGATAACCGTGACGGGTACGCAATTAGGCAGATGACGAAAAAAATGCTGCACCGCAGCGAGGCGCAAAAGTTCTTAATTGTTTTCTCAGATGGAGAGCCGGCCGCATTTGGCTACGAACAAAATGGGATCGTCGATACAAGTGAGGCGGTTATCGAAGCCCGAAAAAGAGGAATAGAAGTGATAAATGTTTTTCTCTCCAACTCAGAAATAGAAGAATCGCAAATGAAGACGATCCAGGATATGTACGGAAAATTCAGTATATTTGTCCCGGATGTTGATCAGCTACCGGATGTTTTGTATCCGCTGCTGAAAAAACTGCTTCATAAAAGCATAGGATAGCCCTTAATCCTATGCTTTTTGGCGTTTGTTTTTTCGAATGATTAAATTTTTTGTTTTTTATAAAGGTTTTTTACTATTTTGTGAACAATCAAGGTAGAATCAAATTGCAAACAGTGGTAAAATATCGTTGGAAGCGTTTTTATTACATAATTTTGGACACAGCGTTCGAAAGTTATTTCAAGATAGTGAATCAATCACTTGATTATTTAAGTTGGGGGTAATATTCAAATGTTTCAAAATAGTATGAAACAACGAATGAATTGGGAAGATTTTTACGGTCCGAACCTCGGCTATGCGCTGGAGCTTTACGATCAGTATACCCAGGATCCGAACAGCATTGACCCGGATTTGAAGGAAATGTTCGACGAGCTCGGTGCTCCGCCAAGCGATATAAAAGAGGCCTCGGGAACAAAAGAAAAGGGACGTGTTACAGCCGATCTGATTCAAAAGATCGCATCCGCAGTCAGACTTGCAGAAGATATCCGAACCTATGGCCATTTGAACGCTTCCGTCAATCCGCTCAGAAAGGATGAGAAAAAGAGCGAACTTTTTCCATTATCCGATTACGGGCTAACAGAAGAGGAAATAAAAGCAATACCTGCGTCAGTCATCTGCAAAGACGCTCCTAAAAACATTACGAACGGTTTAGAAGCCATTCAGTATTTACGAAATACCTATAAAAGAACCATCTCTTTTGAATTTGACCATGTGCATGACTTCAAAGAGCGCGAGTGGCTGACAAGAAAGATTGAATCTGGCGAGCTGTTCCAGAAGAACTCAGCTGAAAAGCTGTCAGCTGTGCTGGAAAGATTGACAGAAGTAGAGGGCTTTGAGCAGTTTTTACACCGCACATTCGTCGGGCAGAAGCGCTTTTCCATTGAGGGTCTGGACGCTCTTGTTCCAGTGCTTGATGACATTATTGCACAATCTGTCAAATCAGGCACGACAAGTGTCAACATCGGGATGGCGCACAGGGGACGCCTGAATGTCTTGGCACATGTGCTCGGCAAACCGTATGAAATCATCTTCTCTGAATTCCAGCATGCGCCGAATAAAGATCTTGTTCCGTCTGAGGGATCAATTGGAATCAGCTACGGATGGACAGGGGATGTCAAATACCATTTGGGGGCGAATCGGGAGCTTCAAGACGCTGAAACAAAATCAGCGCGCATTACGTTAGCGAACAACCCGAGCCACTTGGAATTTATCAATCCGATTGTTGAAGGCAGCACAAGAGCGGCACAGGAAACGCGAACACAAAGCGGATACCCGGTACAAGATGAAACAAAATCGCTGGCCATTTTAATCCATGGAGACGCTGCATTCCCTGGGGAAGGAATTGTAGCTGAAACATTGAATTTAAGCTCTTTAAAAGGGTATCAAGTAGGCGGTGCGATTCATATTATCGCCAATAACATGATCGGATTCACAACAGAAAGCGCTGAATCCAGATCGACAAAATATGCCAGTGACCTGGCCAAGGGTTATGAAATTCCGATTGTTCACGTGAATGCGGACGATCCTGAAGCTTGTCTCTCAGCTGTTAAGTTTGCGGTCGAATACCGAAAAACATTCAACAAGGATTTTCTGATTGATTTGATCGGGTATAGACGCTATGGGCACAACGAAATGGATGAACCGTCAACCACTCAGCCAATGCTGTATGATGCTGTCAGAAAGCATCCGACCGTCAAACAAATTTTCGCTGAAAAGCTGGTAAAAGAAGGCGTGCTTACCGAGGAAGTCGTTCAAAACATCGAAAAATCGGTAACGAAGCGCATTGAGGATGCATATCAGAAAGTTCCGTCTAAAAAGGAACACACTGCTTGTGAAATTGAACTTCCAGAGCCTGTATCAAACGGTTTCCCAGATGTGGACACTTCGATTGATTTTGATGTGCTCCGCAAGCTGAATGGCGAATTGATCAACTGGCCGGAGTCATTTAATGTTTTCGGCAAGCTAAAGCGCATTTTAGAAAGACGCGCCAAGGCGTTCGATGATGACAGAAAAGTGGAATGGTCTTTGGCAGAATCACTCGCGTTTGCTTCAATTTTGAAAGACGGAACACCGATTCGTTTAACAGGACAGGATTCCGAGCGCGGAACGTTCGCCCAAAGAAACCTTGTGCTTCATGACAGTGAGACGGGCAAAGAATTTGTGCCGCTTCATCACTTATCTGACTGCAGCACATCATTTGCTGTTCATAACAGCCCGCTGTCTGAAGGATCGGTTCTCGGTTTTGAATACGGCTATAACGTGCATTCACCGGAAACGCTTGTTTTGTGGGAAGCACAGTACGGCGATTTTGCCAACGCTGCTCAAGTGTATTTTGACCAATTTATTTCTGCCGGACGCGCGAAATGGGGCCAAAAATCCGGATTAGTCATGCTGCTTCCGCACGGTTACGAGGGACAGGGGCCTGAGCACTCAAGCGGAAGAATCGAGCGATTCCTGCAGCTTGCAGCGGAAAACAACTGGACGGTTGCCAACCTGACAAGCGCGGCACAGTATTTCCATATTTTAAGAAGACAGGCTAAAATGCTGCTTCGTGAAGAAATCAGACCGCTTGTCATTATGACGCCGAAGAGCCTTCTTCGCAACCCAAATACGGTGTCGGAAGTGCAGGAGCTCAGCGAAAGCCGCTTCCAGCCTGTTTATGAACAGTCGGGACTTTCTCATGACTATGAAAAAGTAACCAGACTTGTATTATCCAGCGGTAAAGTGTCTATAGACATTAGCGATCATTTTAATAAGTTAGAAGACGGTAAAGAGTGGCTTCACATTGCGAGAATCGAACAGCTGTATCCATTCCCGGCAAAAGGAGTCAAAGAATTATTTGCAAAACTTCCGAACCTGAAAGAAATCGTTTGGGTGCAGGAAGAGCCGCAGAACATGGGGGCTTGGGGTTATATCAGCCCGTATTTGACAGAGATTGCACCAGAGGGAGTAAGCGTTCAATATATTGGACGCAGAAGACGATCCAGCCCTGCAGAGGGAGATCCGACAGTTCATAAAAAAGAACAGGAACGTATTGTATCTGATAGCTTGACTCGCAAAAACTAAGGGGGAAATGAAAAAATGGCGGAAATTAAGGTACCTGAATTAGCAGAATCAATCTCAGAAGGAACAATAGCCCAATGGTTAAAGCAGCCTGGTGACTATGTAGAACAGGGTGAATATCTGCTTGAACTAGAAACGGATAAAGTGAATGTTGAATTGACAGCAGAAGAATCGGGTGTACTTCAAGAGGTATTGAAAGATTCGGGTGATACCGTCCAGGTCGGAGAAATTATCGGTACGATTTCAGAAGGCGCGGGTGAAAGTTCTGCCCCTGCTCCTACAGAGAAAGCAGAAAGCAAGGAAAGCATAAAAGAAGAGAAACAGGCTGAACCAGCTGCACAAGAGGTGAGCGAGGAAGCACAATCTGAAGCAAAATCAAGAACGATTGCTTCTCCGTCGGCCCGTAAGCTGGCGAGAGAAAAAGGAATTGACCTGTCTCAAGTTCCAACTGGAGATCCGCTTGGAAGAGTGCGCAAGCAGGATGTCGAAGCGTACGAAAAACCGGCTCCTCAGCAAAAGCAGCAGCCTCAGGCTCAAAAAGCACAGCAAAGCTTTGACAAACCTGTTGAAGTGCAAAAAATGTCACGCCGCAGACAAACGATTGCAAAACGCCTTGTAGAGGTACAGCAAACATCAGCGATGCTGACCACATTTAATGAAGTGGACATGACGGCTGTCATGAATCTCAGAAAACGCCGCAAAGATCAATTCTTTGAGCAAAATGAAGTGAAGCTCGGCTTTATGTCTTTCTTCACGAAAGCGGTCGTGGCTGCATTGAAAAAATATCCGCTGTTGAATGCAGAAATTCAAGGCGATGAGTTGATCGTTAAAAAATTCTACGATATCGGAATCGCTGTTGCTGCTGATGAAGGTCTTGTCGTTCCGGTTGTGCGGGATGCGGATCGCCTGACATTTGCAGGAATCGAAAAAGAGATCGGCGAGCTTGCGAAAAAAGCAAGAAACAATAAATTAACCCTTAGCGAGCTTCAGGGAGGCTCCTTCACGATTACAAACGGAGGGACTTTCGGTTCATTGATGTCAACTCCAATTTTAAACAGCCCGCAAGTCGGTATACTGGGCATGCATAAGATTCAGCTGCGTCCTGTAGCCATTGATGAAGAGCGTTTCGAAAACCGTCCGATGATGTATATCGCTTTATCTTATGATCACCGAATTGTAGACGGTAAAGAAGCGGTTGGTTTCCTCGTGACAATCAAAAATTTACTGGAAGATCCTGAACAGCTTTTATTAGAAGGATAATAAAAAGGGTACATCACGATAAAGTGATGTACCTTTTTTGATGCATATTTAAAGTGATGGATTGCTGCTTTTGGATCCAGCTTGTTTCTTTTTTACTTTTTTTGACCAATATGTTGCAAGCATAGAACCTGAAAGGTTATGCCACACACTGAATATTGCGCTTGGTACGGCAGATAGCGGTGAGAAGTGAGCCGTGGCAAGTGCAGCCCCAAGCCCGGAGTTTTGCATGCCGACTTCGATTGCAATCGCTTTTTGAGACGGGTAATCCATTTTTAAAAGCTTTGCACAAAGAAACCCAAGTAAATAACCGATACCGTTATGCAGGATAACAACTGAAAAAATGAGCAACCCCGATTGAAGCAGATTTTCCCGATTGCCGCTGACGACAGCTGAGACAATCGCAACGATGCCAATGACAGAAACAAGCGGAAGGGCATGTACGGCTTTTGCCACTTGTTTTCTGAAAAACATTTTGACAATCAGACCTGCAATGATCGGAAATAAAACCGCCTGTAAGATTGAGATAAACAAAGACCCCGGCGAGACAGGAAGCCATTCTTTGGCAAACAGCATAATCATCAACGGTGTTACAACAGGTGCCAATAAGGTAGAAATTGTTGTAACCGCAACAGAAAGGGCAGTATTTCCTTTTGCTAAGAATGTCATAACATTAGATGCAGTTCCCCCGGGACAGCAGCCGACAAGAATAACACCAACTGCGATTTCAGCTGGAAGATGAAGCCCAAATGCGAGGCCGAAAGCAACGAGCGGCATGATCGTATACTGAGCTATTACTCCAATAATAACTTGCCAAGGCTTTCTGACCAGCTCTTTGAAATCATCGGCTTGCAGTGTAAGGCCCATCCCAAACATGATAATGCCAAGAAAAATCGTAATATAAGAACTGATCCACGTAAATAAAGATGGGAAAGAAAATCCCAGCACTGCAAAAACAATGACCCATATGCCAAAGGTTTGTCCTGCAAAATGACTTATTTTTCTAATGATGTCCATAAAAACACTCCTAACACACTTATCAAGAACTTCAGCAGAAATTCTTACAAATTTCATAACATTCTCTTATTATAAATAATTTTCTGAATAATTCAATATTAGTTTTTGGCAGATGTCTATAGATATATGATGTAAACTAATCAAAATGTTCTTGACTATATAGGAAGATATTCTTACAATGAACCTTTATAATGGTTAGATCAAATAGGAGTGATACGGTGAAGGAAGCAAATCAATGGTCTTCGAAGCTCGGCTTTATTTTAGCTGCGGCAGGATCAGCTATCGGGCTTGGTGCGATATGGAAATTCCCATATGTTGCCGGAACCAGCGGAGGAGGCGCATTTTTACTTATTTTTATTTTATTTACGGTTTTAATCGGACTGCCTTTATTGTTAGGTGAATTCATCATAGGCAGAAGAACACAGAAAGATGCCGTTCAGTCCTATAAAACACTTGCTCCAGGAACGAAGTGGCATTGGATCGGTTATTTAGGCATGGTGACGTGCTTTATTCTTCTATCTTTCTACAGTGTCGTCGGCGGATGGATTTTAATTTATATTATAAAAGGCTTCACTGGCGGTTTATCGCAAACATCTGGTTTTGATACGATATTTGCAAGTACCATTTCAAATCCTTATTTGGCTGTAGGAGGCCAGCTGCTCTTTATGGTGGTAACAATTTTAGTTGTTGCAAAAGGGGTAAGCAGCGGAATTGAAAAAGCAAGCCAAGTATTAATGCCGGCGCTTTTTCTATTATTCATCATTTTAATGGTGCGTTCGGTTACACTTGATGGCGCGATGGAAGGAATCAAATTTTTCCTGATGCCTGATTTAACTGCAATTAATGCCAATACCATTTTATATGCAATGGGACAATCCTTTTTCTTATTAAGTGTCGGTGTATCTGTCATGGTAACGTATAGCGCTTATTTAGAGAAGCAGGAAAATCTGGTACAGTCCGCTGTATCTGTAACTGTTATGAACATGCTTGTTGCTGTAATGGCCGGAATTGCGATTTTTCCAGCTGTCTTTTCATTCGGCCTCAAACCAGACCAAGGCCCGGTTCTGTTATTTAACGTGCTGCCGACTGTGTTTAATCAAATGCCGTTCGGAATTATCTTTTTATTAGCATTTTTACTTCTATTTTTATTTGCTGCATTGACATCTGCTTTTTCAATGCTGGAAATTTTGGTCGCAGTACTTTCGAAAGGCGATGTCAATAAGAGAAAACGATTCGCTTGGTTAGGCGGAATTGCTATTTTTATTGTCGGTGTGCCGTCTGCATTATCATACGGTGTCTTAAGTGACGTCACTATATTTCATCTGTCTATTTTTGATGCGGCCGACTATCTTGTGAGCAATATTTTAATGCCGTTAGGTGCGTTACTGATTTCGATTTTTGTTCCGCTAAAAATACCGAAACAGGATTTGTTTGACGAGCTGAAAAGCGGTTCCAATCTCAAACGAAAGTGGTTTGCGGTTTGGCTGCTGCTCATTAGATATCTATCTCCTGTTGCCATCATCATCGTGTTTTTGCATGTGGTAGGGATTTTTTAAAACACGAAGCCCCCGGGGAAAGGGGGCTTTTTTTAATAGAGCTTCCAAACGACTTCTTTTGCCTGCTCAAAACGTTTTTCTGCCTCGCGCCAATCCACGACATTCCACCAGTGGTCGACATAGCTGGCCCGGTCATTTTTGTATTGCAAATAGTAGGCATGCTCCCATACGTCAAGCGGTAAAAGGGGGATCACATCCCATTGGCTGAAGAGCTGGTGTTTTTCTGCCGTTAAAATTTCCAGCCGTCCTGATCGAGGTGCCCAGACCAGAATGGCCCAGCCGACGCCTTCCACTTTTTTAGCGGCTTGGGTAAAATGTTCTTTAAAAGCGGAATAGCTTCCAAATGAAAGGTCTATCATTTGGAACAATGCCCCTGTAGGACGCCGTTTTCCGTTTGGATGCATAGAAAACCAAAAAATACTATGCAAATAATGGCCTGCTCCATGGAACGCAAGCTCTCTTTCCCAATGAGTGATTAAGTCATAATTCTTTGTTGCTCTCGCTTTTTTAAGCTCTGATTCTGCTTTGTTCAGGCCATCGACATAGCTTTGATGATGTTTTGTATGATGAAGGACCATAATATCGCGTGAAATATAAGGTTCTAAGGCGGAGTATTTGTAAGGAAGCTTTGGCAGCACGTGTTTCCCTATAGGAACATAAGCGCGTCTTTCACTTGTATCACCTGATTCTGTAATATCCCGATAAAGGGCAGCGGCCTGTTTATACCAATCTTCTTCTGTTGTTTGGTCATCTTCCAGAGCCTCAATCATCTTGTCGATTTGATCTTCAAACTGGTCAAGCTGACCTCGCTTTTGAATCTGATCTTTCAGGGCTTCACACCAATTGAACATCTCCGTTTGATAAGATTCACGTTTCATTTGCTGTCTCCTTTTCAATAGAATCTAAATACTTCCCGACAGCCAGCAAAGAGAATACATATGGATAACTGTGATAGCGAATATAAAATTGCTTCGGCAATCCGATCCCTGCTGGATACGCGAGGCTATCGGCGCTATGCGAACTGCTGTCGGTAAGGTATTGCATGCCTTTCACAACTGACGGGTGTTCGGAATTTTCATATGTGAGCAAAGCGTCTAAAGCCCAGGCCGTTTGTACAATGGTTCCTCTATGAAGCGGTACATATGTTTTGATTTCGGCGCTTTTGCAGGATTCTCCCCAGCTTCCCTCATCATTTTGTATGGATTTGAGCCAACGCAGAGCCTTTTGTATACCGGGATGCTTTCGGTCCACCCCGCATGCATGCATACCAGTAAGAGCAGCCCAAGTGCCGTAAATGTAGCAAACACCCCATCTGCCGTACCATGACCCATTTTGTTCCTGATGTTCGAAAAGCCACTTCACTGCGCGTTGAATATGTTGATGTTTTTCTGTAAAGCCAACTTTCTCGCCTAAAAAGTGCAGTACACGTCCGGTGAGGTCGGCGGTTGAAGGGTCAACTGCAGCGTCCTCGGCGGATTCAAGCGGCAGAAGGCGGATCAGTGGATGGTTCACATTTTTTTCGAAAGCAGAAAATCCGCCGTCATTGTTTTGCATCGATAAAAGCCAAGATACCCCTCGCTCCCATGCTGCAGGAGAATGATTGCGGGGAATTGCCTTTAAAACGGCTGCTGTGTCGTCACAGTCAGGGTTATTTGTATTAATGTTTGAAAACCCCCAGCCGCCAGAAACTGAATTAGGATTTTTGACAGACCAATCTGCTATTTTGGTATGCTGGCGTTCTAGCAAAAAGTCGGCTGCTTTTGTAACAGAGCCATCCGTTTCGGTCACACCATTTTTTTGAAGGGCATAGCTGATTAGAGCTGTATCCCAAACAGTTGAAGTAGAGTTTTCCAGATAAGGAATCCCGTTGCATTTAGTCACCAGTGATTTAATGCCGATAATCGCCCTCCTGATAACAGGAGAGTAGCGTGACACACCAAGTGACAGAAGGCTGTAAACCATAAATATGGTTGCGCTCGTATAGCTGTATAATGTTCCATCTTTTTCAATCCGGTCCAGCATATACGTTTTAGCTGTCTGTAGGCCCAGCTGCTGAAAAGCAAATGGTGCATGAAAAACGCGTTTCCAATGTGACAAAATAGACGTGAGATCTCTTTCTTCGAAAGCATCAGACCGAAGCCAAGTGAAAGGATTTTTTGTCATGTGCGGATCGAGATGGTGAAGAGATGAAATATTGCGGTTAATATGGACAAATCGCTGATTGAGTGTTACAGCCATAGGAGCAAAATGAATACGGGCATATGAGCTGAACTGATAGAAATGAATCGGCAATGTTGGGGGGAGCGCCATGAGTGATAATGGTAAATACAAAGCAGGCCAAGGATAAAGCCCGTTCGCGGCAAGCATCCATTTTGTCATAAAATGAACATGTCTCAAACCGCCATGTGAGATGATAAATTGTTCAGCTTTCTTCATGTGCGGCTCAGATCTGTGAAAACATCCTGAAGCCAGCATCCCGACATATCCTTGGACGGTAGCCGTTAGATTTCCGCGCGTTTCATCGGGATAGTTGATAAATGTTCCGTCGGGCTGCTGTTTTGTATGAATGCCGGCCGCAAGGGATGATATCAGTTCTTTTTCATTTTCGCCTTCATCTAGTGAGGTAAGGAGCAAAATAAAAAAGGAATTTGTCATGATTGGTCCTTCAAAGCAAAATGTCCATGAACCATCAGCATTTTGCCTGTCTCTTAACTCGGTAATGGTTTTCTTTTGAAAACGCCTCACTTTCTCCTGAAGTGTGCCCATCACGCTCAACTCCTTCAGAAGCATATATATTCAGCGTCTTTTACTGCCATTACAGAAAGAAAAAAACTGCTGGCAGGCAGCAGTTTTTTAAACATACATGTTAGTCTTCAAGGTTTATCCATACACTTTTGACTTCTGTGTAATTATCCAAGGCATATGATCCCATTTCTCGTCCGAGTCCTGACTGTTTATAACCGCCAAATGGAGACGCCGCGTCAAACACATTATAGCAGTTCACCCAAACGGTTCCGGCTTGAAGTCGGTCCGCGATATAGTGAGCCTGCTTGACGTTCTCTGTCCATAGTCCGGCCGCAAGCCCATATTCTGAATGGTTTGCCCGTTCAATAACTTCATCGATTGTTTCGTACGGAATTGCAGTCAGCACGGGTCCGAAAATTTCTTCTTTTGCAATGGTCATTTCGTCTTCAACATTCGCAAACACAGTCGGTGCGACAAAATATCCTGCTTCAAAAGGACAGCTTCCGCCGGTCACTGCTTTTGCTCCTTCATCTTTTCCTTTTTGAATATAAGAAAGAACGCGCTCATGCTGTTCCTTGCTTACGAGAGGCCCGATTTGAGTATCTTTATGAAGTCCCGCTCCTTGGCGGAGTGACTCAGCATAGGACGCCATTTCATCAACAACTTCATCATATTGGTCTTTATGAATGAAGACACGTGAGCCCGCACAGCAGACTTGGCCCTGGTTAAACATCACACCGTTTAAAGCGCCCGGGATGGCTTTTTTCAAATTCGCATCCGGCAGAAGAATATTAGGCGATTTTCCGCCCAGCTCCAATGTAACACGCTTAATGCTTTTCGCTGCGGTGGACATGATTTTCTTTCCGATTTCAGTGGAACCGGTAAAGGCAATTTTATCAACCGCTTCGTGGTTCGTCAGCGCTTCTCCCGCATCTTCACCGAATCCTGGGATGATGTTGATTACACCGGCAGGGAAACCGGCTTGGTCAATTAATTCTGCCAAATAAAGAGCTGAAAGGGGTGTTTGTTCAGCCGGTTTGAGGACGATTGTACAGCCTGTTGCAAGTGCCGCGCCCATTTTCCACATCGCCATCAGGAGCGGGAAATTCCATGGAATGATCTGGCCGACGACACCGACAGGCTCATGACGCGTATAATTAAAATAAGCGCCGGAAACCGGAATCGTCTGTCCTGTTATTTTTGTACACCAGCCGGCGTAATAGCGCATATGCTCAATAGCCAGCGGAATATCTCCATTAGTCGTTTCATTGATCGGTTTCCCATTATCAAGTGTTTCAAGCTGAGCAAGCTCAGTTTTATGCTCTTCCATTAAGTCTGCCAGCTTATACATCAGTCTGCTTCTCGAAGCTGGAGACATTGTTCTCCATTCACCTTGGTCAAAGGCTTTCCGGGCAGCTTTAACCGCTTTGTCCACATCCGCAGCCTGGGCTTCATACAGCGTCATCAAGGTTTCGCCGGTCGCCGGGTTTGGAGTGTCAAAGGTTGCCCCTGAGGCACTCGGAACAAACTTTCCGTCAATATAAAGCTTCTTTGTTCCCTGTAAAAATGTCTCCAGCCTTTTCGTCACTTGCATCGTTAAAGAACTCATCCGTAACAAACCTCCAGTCATTTTTTATGGTCTGTTCTGAGATTCTTGGTGATAGCACATTGATTCCTGGATTGAATAGCAGAAATAAGCTGTGATAGTTGCTTCAAACGTAAGCGTATACAAACATTCTATAATAGAAATCAAGGCAAAATCAATGAATAACCGATATTGCAATTTACAAAAGAAAAAAGCTACAATAAGCTTATAGATAAGAAAAGGAGATTTCATCATGATTCATAAAAATTGGCTTGAAAAAGAAACAATTAAAAAAGTAAAGTGTGTGCAGACAAACGCAAAAAAATATATCGTAAACCGCGTTTTAACGCCGGGAAAAGAATATGAAGTAAAAAATGAAACAGAGGAGTTTCTCTTTGTGGTCGACAATACGAATAAAGTCGGCGGCTATTATAAAGAATACTTCGAAGAGATGTAATGCTTCCTTGAAGCATCAGACAGATTTTGTTAAAACATCGATACATAATCCGCAGCTCAGCTGCGGTTTTTTTGTGGTTAAAACAGGAAATATAAAACAAAATTAAAAAAATCATTAAAAACCACTTTTTTATAAAAACATTGCTGAATATTGAAACTTTTTTCTCTATATGTGCGTATTACTTGATGACAACAGCTTAAAAGCCAAAAAACAAATCAAAAATTTGAAAAATGTAATCTGTTCGTAATGGTTTAAATGTCTTCTATGTCGTATTCTTATATAGGGATAAAGGACTTATTTTTATGTAGTGAATGATAAAACAAATAGATAAATGCAGAAAGAGGGGTTCTTCATTGGGTATTTTTTCTGTTAGCAGATCAACGGACGCAAAGAAGCTTGAGGCTTTGCTCGTTGAAGGGGAAAGAATAGAATCGATTTATAAGCTCCGAGTGGACCAAATTTGCTTTACAAATAAGCGGATCATTTTCTTTGACAATAAAATGTTTTCCAAAAAGAAGGTTCGTGTATTTCTTCCATATAAAACAATTGAAAGCTTTGCCATCCAAGAAGCGGGAATGTTTGATCCGGACACTGGGCTTTTATTGATGACAAGAAGCAAAACGTTCGAATTAGAATTTGCGAAAGACACCGATTTAAGCGAGGTTCAGGCGGTGCTGACAAAGCATTTGTGCAGCTGAAAATTTGATGAGCCAGCCGTTCAAAAAATGGTTAGGCTTTTTTTTATATAAAAACAAGAACAGGGCATGTGCGCCCTGTTCTTATTACACCACACTGTTTTTCGCTGAGTTCGAATCAACAAGATCTGCATCTAATACATTTGAAATCGGTACGACAAGAGGAGTAAAGTCGCCATTTTCTTCTCCAAACCCTTGATTTATTTTAGCTGATAAAAAGTAATCGACCTGCTGATACGGACCGAGTGTTAAAGAGGAACCACGGTCCATTGTATTGATTTTAAATCCGCCGACATTCACGACGGAGGGTGAAAAGAACATCTCATCACTTCCTTTTGATTGAGGAGTTAACCGCTTCACTTTCAAAAGAGGCCGGAGAATCAATTTGGTCTCTGTCATCCACATGGCTTCTCGTGCCCATAAATCCGCTCGCATCTCCAAAATTCTGTCCGTAGCCTTGATTTTTTTTATCTGAATTTTGCCATTCTGCCAATAAATTTTGTCCTACGTTAACCGCTGAAGCATTTTCAAAGGAATTAATTTTCAGCATGAAAATATTAATATTGATATACGGAGTTGGTTGAACCACAGGCAAACCTCCTTTCTATAGTTGTATGCTGGCGGTTATAAAGTATGTTAAGACAGGGGGCTTCAAATGGATTTCGAAAAGATGAAGCAGTGGATGGAATTCGCACAGCAGATGTACGGCGGTGACTTTTGGAAACAGGTATTTGATGAAGACCAAAAAACCCCTTTTATGACAAATGGCCAATCTCCGTTTCCGTTTGCGCAGCAAGATCAGCGAGGGAAAGGAGATGCTTCGTTTCCGAGCATGGATATTGTAGATACTGTTGCGGAAGTGCAGTTTTTAATTTATCTTCCAGGCTACCGTAAACAAGACGTTCACATATTATCGTACGGAGATTATTTAGTGGTGAAGGGGCAGCGCTTTTCCTATTTTAATGAACAGGACTTTCGCCAAAAAGAAGGGAAATACGGAAGTTTTGAAAAGAAAATTCCGCTTTCCGATCATCTTCATGGAAAGATGAATGCCATTTTTAAAGACGGAATCCTATACATCACTATTCAAAAAGACGAAGGTCAAGCGAAAACCATTGTTATTGATGATTGATTTTCATACTGAGTGCATCTGCCCCATCACGGTCATCAATTGATTCAATCGGAATGACCATGACAATAACATCTGCATTTTGTTCCCCAAAACCGTTATTTCTTTTGATAGCAGAGCACCTGTTCCTTAACTCCGCAGAACCAAAGGTAAGGGATGAGCCGGTGCCTATCGAGTTAGTCTTGAGATGAGAAATATTGATGTTAGTCGGAAGCATGAAAACCTCTCCTTTCTATGGGATATACCTCATTATATATGTAGACGAAAGAGGAGTATGCAAAGGGTCGTGATGTCATGAAAAAAATGTTCCGGTCGCTGATCAGGCATTGCTTGAAACCAGAACTTGACAAACTGCGTGAATGTGAAGAAAGACTCTCAGTGATTGAGAAACAAAAACAAAGCAGCAAACAGGAGTCTGAAGAAACCTATATACATATTGAAACGCTGAATGTCGAAAAAATTGACTATCATCTTGAATTCGGCGAGCTGACCATTGATGAACTGAGCGGCAGATTAAATATAGGCGCAACCTATTATATACCGCCAGAAGAGAAGGACAAAAAGTGCCAACGAAAATCCGAAGCACCATCGACGCCAGCGGTCACGATCCGTTCAAAAAGGCAGTAGCTCATCTTTCCATCGATGTTCCCATGTTTGACAGAAGGCAAAACGGGAAACAGGATAGAAAGGAGAGGATATACATGGCACTGACAAAAGAACAAACACAGCATCTCTATCATAAATTGCTCGATATGCAAAAAGAATTGTCTGGCGAGAAAAAGGAAACAGAATCAATGACGGAAGAAGTGGGGGAGCTTTCCAATGGGGTTGACAACCATATGGCAGACCACGGGACGCTCGTCACAGACCGGATGACAGACCAAACAGTGAGAGAGATTGACCGGGAGCTGTTAGAGGAGGTCAACCGTGCATTACAAAAGATGAAAGACGGAACTTACGGCGTGTGTGAAAAAACCGGCCAAGAGATTCCTTACGAAAGACTTGAAGCTGTTCCTTATGCAAGAATGACAGTTGAGGCCCAAGCTGATGTGGAGGATGATCTGGAGACAGATGCTCCTTCTTATGAAAGAGAGTTTCATGAACAGGTAAAAGACTTATCCAACAAAGAAACAATTGATCAAAAAAGCTCGCAGACGTATGAAATCTTGGATCGTGAACAAGATTCGAAGTAAAAATGGCAAGCAAGTACACCGATATTAGATGTACTTGCTTTTTTTTTGAAAAAAAATCTCATATTCAAAATAAAGTGATTGACTTTGCGTAAAAAAGAAAGTAACATACTATTTGTAAGTAAATATAAAAAGTTTACCGGGAGGAATACAAATGTCTACAGTTTTATTTGTAAAATCAAGCGACCGTACAGCTGAAGAAGGCGTTTCAACTAAACTTTACGAAGCTTTCTTAGCTGCTTATAAAGAAAACAACCCTAATGATGAAGTGGTTGAATTAGATCTTCATAAGGAAAACCTTCCTTACCTTGGCAGAGATATGATTAACGGAACATTTAAAGCAGGTCAAGGAATGGAAATGACAGAAGATGAGAAAAAACAAGCAGCAATTGCTGACAAATATCTGAACCAGTTTGTAAAAGCTGACAAAGTTGTTTTCGCATTCCCGCTTTGGAACTTCACAGTGCCAGCAGTGCTTCATACTTATGTTGATTATCTGTCTCGCGCAGGCGTTACATTCAAATACACACAAGAAGGACCAGTCGGTTTAATGGGCGGCAAAAAAGTTGCGCTTCTTAACGCTCGCGGCGGTGTCTACTCAGAAGGACCAATGGCTGCACTTGAAATGTCATTAAACTTCATGAAAACAGTTCTTGGTTTCTGGGGTGTTCAAGACTTGCACACAGTTGTCATCGAAGGACATAATGCAGCACCTGATCAAGCGCAAGAAATCGTTGAAAAAGGTTTACAAGAAGCAAAAGATCTTGCTGCAAAATTCTAATAAAGCCAAGACTCCTATCGTTACAAATAGGAGTCTTTTTGTATATACACATTAATATAGAAGAAAATAATTATTCGCTTTTAGCGAAAAAGGCTGTTTTTTTTATTGTAATATATTTTTTGTTTGTCGAATTGTCAGGTATTTTGGAGAAAAAACAGTTTTATTCACTGGAAAAAGTTTTTCTAAACAATTGTTCTGACCTCTTGATTAAAACCGCCTGATGGTGTACTATATTAAAGAAGCTACTTTGTGCGTATTGTTAATTAAGTTTTAACCTTTAAGCTGTAATAGGGAGTTTTATATCGAAGCCGGAATGTCATGCCTCCATTGCAGAGGACGACAGGAACGTTTCTGCAAACACCCACTTTGAGGAGTGGTGGTTTAAAACTTTCTTACTTGCATACGGCAAGACGTAGCGAAAGCCATTTCCTTTTCGGAAATGGCTTTTTATTTTATCTAAAAAGGTTTGGTATAGTGAATATTCCATTTTTGTGTGAAAGAAATGAAGGCCGCTTTTTTATGATATGATGGGAGAAATTCAAGGAAAAGCGAGGTTTACACGTTATGTTACATAGAGCCCAATCCCTTCTGGCTCATTATTTTGGTTATGAGAAGTTTCGGAGCGGCCAAGATGAAGCGATCCGCTTGGTGACGGAAGCGAGGCAAAATACGGCCTGCATTATGCCGACGGGAGGCGGCAAATCGATTTGCTATCAAATTCCGGCATTAATGTTTGAAGGGACGACGATCGTCATTTCACCGTTGATTTCCTTGATGAAGGATCAAGTTGATGCGTTAGAAGAAGCGGGAATTAACGCCGCCTACATTAACAGCACACAATCCAATCAGGAAATATATGAGAGGCTGAACGGACTCAAAGAAGGGGCTTATAAGCTTTTTTACATTACACCAGAGCGACTAACGTCCACAGAGTTTATCCGGATTTTGCAGGGTATAGTTGTTCCTTTGGTCGCAATAGACGAGGCGCACTGTATTTCTCAATGGGGCCATGATTTTAGGCCAAGCTACAGGAATATTGAAATCTTGTTCCGTGAATTACACGACAAGCCTGTCATCATGGCGTTAACAGCAACAGCCACACCCGAGGTTCATGATGATATTTGCAAACAGCTGCATATTCAAAAAGAAAACACGGTATATACCGGATTTTCCAGAGATAATTTAACCTTTAAAGTAGTAAAAGGAGAAAATAAAGATCGGTTTATAGACGAATATGTGCAAAACAACAGGCATGAAGCAGGAATTGTCTATACAGCGACCAGAAAAGAAGCTGATCGGATATATGAGAGATTGAAACGAAATCAGGTCAGGGCAGGCCGGTATCATGGAGGTTTGGCTGATGATGTGAGAAAAGAGCAGCAGGAAAGGTTTCTTAATGATGAGCTTCAAGTGATGGTGGCAACCTCTGCTTTTGGAATGGGTATTGATAAATCAAATATCAGATTTGTTCTGCATGCACAAATTCCGAAAGATATGGAAAGCTATTATCAAGAGGCAGGACGAGCTGGACGGGACGGTCTTGCCAGTGAATGTGTTCTCCTGTTTTCACCGCAGGATATTATGGTGCAGCGCTTCTTAATTGAGCAATCAGAACATGAAGAGAAACAAAAGCAGGATTTAAAAAAGCTGAGACAAATGGTCGACTACTGTCATACGGAAGATTGTCTGCAGCGTTTTATCCTTATGTATTTCGGAGAAAAGGAGCCTGATGCGTGCGGACATTGCGGAAACTGTGCCGATACAAGAGCGGCCCATGACGTGACGCGGGAGGCGCAAATGGTCTTATCTTGTATCATTCGCATGAAAGAACGGTTTGGCAAAACGATGGTTGCCCAGGTGCTTGCCGGCTCCAAAAATAAAAAAGTTCTTGAAAACGGCTTTTCCGACCTTTCAACATACGGGATATTAAAACACCAATCCGTTGGCGAAATCAGTGATTTTATCGAATTTCTTATTTCTGACGACTTCATCAGGATGTCAGACGGAACGTTTCCGACTCTTTTTGTCAGCAGTAAAGGAAGGAATGTGCTGAAAGGAGAATTATCAGTAGCGAGAAAAGAAGCGTTAAAAGCGGCAGCGATTACTGAAAATGACGAGCTATTTGAACGATTGCGCATGGTTCGGAAAGAAATTGCGGCTGAGCAGGGCGTTCCGCCATTTGTTGTTTTCTCTGACCAAACGTTAAAAGAAATGTCAGGAAAACAGCCCGTAAATGATGATGAACTTTTGTCTATAAAAGGAGTCGGAGAACAAAAAAGAACAAAATACGGCCGGCTTTTTTTACAAGAAATACAAGCTTATGCAAGGATGACAGACTAAAAAAACAGAAAAACAATCTTTTTTTCTATAAAAAACACATTTTATTTTCTCTGTTTCGCCTCAAAATAAAAAGACCTGCGAAGCCTATTATATCAAGGGTTCAGCAAGTCTTTCCATCAGAGAGAAATCCTTCATGTAAAGGAACTGTAATCTAAATCATATCTTTTTGTTATTGATTTGACATTTACGTGTGTTACGATATCACCTGTTAGCCGCCAATAAAAAGCTAACAAGGGAGGATTTACTTATGAAGAAGACGATTATGTCCTTTGTGGCAGTTGCTGCACTTTCAACAACTGCATTCGGAGCTCACGCTTCTGCAAAAGAAATTACGGTGCAAAAGGGTGATACGCTCTGGGGAATCTCTCAGAAAAATGGAGTGAACCTAAAGGACTTAAAAGAATGGAACAAGTTAACTTCTGATAAAATCATTGCAGGAGAAAAACTGACCATTTCTTCAGAAGAAACAACCACGACTGGGCAATATACAATTAAAGCGGGAGATACGCTTTCTAAGATTGCTCAAAAATTCGGCACGACAGTCAACAACCTGAAAGTTTGGAATAACTTAAGCTCTGACATGATCTATGCTGGATCAACTCTTTCAGTAAAAGGTCAGGCAACAGCAGCAAACACAGTTGTTGAGAATGCGCAAACAAGCGCACCTCAAGCTGCGCCAAAACAAGAGGCTGTGCAAAAAGAGCAACCTAAACAAGAAGCTGTACAACAGCAACCTAAACAAGAAACAAAAGCTGAGGCAGAAACTTCTGTTAACACAGAAGAGAAGGCTGTTCAATCAAATACAAATAATCAAGAAGCTTCAAAAGAACTAACAGTTACTGCTACTGCTTACACTGCTAACGACGGCGGCATTTCCGGCGTTACAGCTACAGGCATTGACTTAAATAAGAACCCGAACGCGAAAGTTATTGCGGTTGATCCTAATGTGATTCCGCTAGGTTCTAAAGTCTATGTTGAAGGCTACGGGGAAGCAACAGCAGCAGACACTGGCGGCGCTATTAAAGGAAATAAAATCGACGTATTTGTACCAAGTAAAAGTGATGCTTCTAATTGGGGCGTCAAAACTGTAAGTGTTAAAGTCTTAAACTAATAATATAGATTGTGATAAAAGACATGAGCTTTTGGCTTGTGTCTTTTTTTGTTCTGCTTAGAGCTGTTTATATCATATGCTGATAAAAGAAAGTGGTCCCGTTTTTCTTTATGTGCGATTCAGGGGCTCTCGGGTTAAATGATTGATTCCACATTACAGAGACATTCGGCATCATGACATTTATAGCTGGTTGTTACTATCTTTGATCAGCGAAATGTTGTATCTTTTTTGGCAGATAATAAGCAGTTGGATGTAGCAGATGCCATTTACGGAATCGGATTGATTTCAGACGGTTTTTTATTGTGTTATTAGGCTCTTGCAGTGGGGCATGGCAGCTTCGTGAGCGAAGTGGCACAACTTTGTCATACTGAAAATACAATATAATCAATATCAGAAATTCTGCTGATGTGCAATGGCCGACCATTTTAACAGGGATATCATTCAATCCTGTCTTTTATTGGGCTGTTAACCAAACAATCGTTCAGCGGGCATTAGGAGCGAGGATATGGACCAGTTTAATTCTGGTTGCGACGAGGTTCTCAAACGGGAATTTCAGGTTAAAAAAAGGATCCTGGCAGATGCCAAGATCCCTTTTTATTTAAACCAGCCTTTTTCCTTTGAACGGGTAATGGCTTCAATTCGATTTTTCACTTCAAGCTTTTCTAGAATCATTGAGATATAATTCCGCACCGTCCCGCTTTTGATGCTGAGTTCCTGAGCGATTTCTTTTGTGTTTTTACCGTCAGCCACAAGTTCAAGCACTTCTTTTTCTCTATCTGTAAGAGGGTTAGCTTCGCTGTATAAGTCCTCCATCAGCTCAGGTGCATAGATGCGTTTTCCGTTCATGACGCTACGGATGGCGTTGGCCAGCTCTTCACTCGGACTGTCTTTTAACAAATAGCCTTTAACGCCAGCTTTAATAGCTCTCTGAAAGTAACCGGGTCTGGCGAAGGTGGTTAAGATGATAATTTTGCAGCCTGTATCTTTTAGCTCCTCAGCAGCTTCAAGCCCTGTTTTTCCGGGCATTTCAATGTCCATAATACATACATCAGGCTGGCGTTTTTTGACAAAATCAACAGCATCTTGGCCGGTTGTACCTTTGCCTACGACTTCCATATCGTCTTCGAGGTTTAGAAGTGATCCTAAAGCGCCCAGCAGCATTTGCTGATCTTCTGCAATAAATATACTAATCATATAAGCCATCCTTTATGTTTATTTTGAATTATTAGGAATTGCCATGGTAAGCTTGGTTCCGTTTTCGGCATCGATGTGAAGGCTTCCGTTTGCAAACTCAAGCCGTTCTCTCATCCCGAGTAAGCCATGTCCTTTTGAAAAGGAATTTTCTCCTCCTTTGAATGTTCCATCGTCAGACACTGTTATCACAACTTCCTTCCAGAGCTGCTGAATGTCAACTCGGCAAGTTTTAGCCTGGCTGTGTTTGACGACATTTGTGACAGCTTCCTTTAAGCACATGCTCAAAATGTTTTCATTCAGCAATGAGATATTTTCGGGCCATTTCTCTTCTTCATAGATAAACATAATGTCAGCTGCTTCGAGAATTTGTTTGATGTTGATCAATTCATCCTTGAGCCGGATGCCCTTCATAGAGGAAACGATTTTTCTTACTTCATTTAAAGAAGTTCGCGCTGTTTGCTGAACACTTTTCAGTTCACGAGCTGCTTGTTCGGGATCTTTGTATATCAATTTTCTTGCTAAGTCACTTTTTAACCCGATAAGAGAAAGCTTTTGCCCAAGCGTGTCATGGAGATCGCGGGCAATTCGCTGACGTTCTTCTAATTTTACTAGTTCTGCAATCCGTTCATTTGCATCCTCGAGCTTTTCTTCAAGCCGTTCGCGCTCCTTGCGGCTTCTTATACTAAAGGGCAATAAAATTGCGCTGATGAGGGTAATGACGACAAAAGGAATTTGTGTCAGAAAGAATTCCTTTTTTAATACGAGACTGAAATTGGCTGCGACGGCTGCGCTTATTAAATGGACATAATATAAAATATGAAAAGGGACGCGTTCCTTAATGTTTCCAATAAAATACGCGATAAAAAAAGCAAAATAAATATAACTGAACAGGGTAATGGAGGCGGTTGAAATGCCAATTAATAAAAATCCCCACAAATAAATGGTCCAGCCTTTTGAGACAAAAGCAAATCGATATACCGAAAAAAATAAAAGCGTCAAAATGATGCCGACAATAATAACAAATGTAGATGATGATTTCCATATAAAGTAGAAGGGGAGGATGAAAAATATCGTCCATATATAGGGCGTAATCCCGTTTAGTTTTTGAAATGTAAAATGATTTTTAATCATGATCTTACCTCATTTTCAGCTTTTCATCTTACTTGTAACTTTATCATTGTGAAAGCCAGAATGCACCCTCCAACAATAAAAAGGAAGCCTTCTAGTATATTAGAAGACCTCCTTTAACATCAGGCGTTCTTCCGCAGCTTCTGTTTTTCTGGTGAATCAGGCGGAAGGCTTACAGGTATATGTTTTATAGCCCGAAATGACACAAACTGTTTGTTATCTTCATCCCAAAGACGGAACGCGAGTGATTGCAGGCTTGTTTTTAAGGTGATTGTCGGTACGTTTTTTAAAGGTTCGTGATGTTCATGAGCAACTTCAAGCTTATAGTTAGGCACCTTTGGACTCAAATGATGAACGTGGTGGTAACCAATATTGCCTGTTAGCCATTGAAGCAGTTTCGGGAGTTTATAAAATGAACTGCCTTCAACAGCAGCCTGAACGTAGCTCCAGTTTTCATCCGCTTCAAAATAAGAATCTTCAAAGGTATGCTGCACATAAAACAGCCAAACACCGATTGAACCTGAAATCAGAAATATCGGGCCTTGCACCAGTAAAAACGATTGCCAGCCAAAGATCAGACAGCAAGCGGCAGCCAACGCGACAATTGCCAGATTCGTAAGGTATGTGTTTACACGTTCCTTGCGTCTTGCTCCTTTTTTGTTAAAACGGTTCGTGATCAGAAAAACATAAATCGGTCCGAGAATAAACATGATAAACGGGTTTCTATAAATTCTGTATGCAAGCTTTGTTCGTCTGGATGCAGCTTTATATTCGTTTACTGTTAACATCCAGATGTCTCCTGTTCCGCGTTTATCCAGATTGCTGCTAGTCGCATGATGAATCGAATGGCTGTGCTGCCATTGAAGATACGGGAATAAAGTCAGGACACCTGTCAGAAAACCGAGAATATGGTTATAGCGTTTTTGTTTGAAAAAAGATTGATGGCAGCAGTCATGGAAGATGATAAAAATTCTTGTCAGAAAACCTGCGGCAATCACCGTTAATGCTAACGTAAGAAGATAGGAGACATCGAGGCTGAGATAAGCAAGAAACCATAGGCCGAAGAATGGGATAAACGTGTTTAAAAGCTGAATCAGGCTGTTTTTTGTTTCAGGCTGAGCAAATGCAGCGACTTGCTTTGTCAGCTGTTTTTGTTTATGTGCAATGGTTTGTTCAGTCATAGTAAGTATCCTCTCATTGTGTGTCTCGGTTCAGTATACGCTAATGAGAGAAGTCTTTTGTAGTAGCACACATCATGCCTCCTATATGACATTTGTCATGTCTCGTGCGGCATGCATAACCGATTGCGCTAAAAAAGCTTGTAAAAAAATTTACAAGCTGATTAATGTTTATCAATCCATATTCGTGATGTGCCCGAAATAGCTTCAATCCTGCATGTTCCTCCTATAGGGAACGTGGCAATTGGCGAGGTATGTCCGGCATTTATATTTGCGATGATCGGGATGCCGGATAATTCTTTTTTTGTTTCGATCATGGCTTTTACAAGATCCATTGATACGTTTGATGCATTCTGAAATCTGCCGATCAAAATCGCCTTTACATATGAAAAAGCGGGGAGGTGGATGAGTGATTGCAGATCGCGGTCAAACATATGGATGTCTGACATATAATCATCTTCAATCAATAAAATAGTATGTTCTGTTTCAGGAAAATACTCCGTTCCCTGCAGCAAATTAAGCGTGCATAAGTTTCCGCCAATTAAAGTGCCTTCCGCATAACCTTCTTGGATTACAACAGGGCCGTTATTAGGATAAAAACGCCTGTTTTCTTGATCCAAAAACCAGCGATCATCGCTCCACTCACTTGAGGGGTGAATTTCAAACGGATCGTCTGAAGCGCAGCAAGAAAGAAAATACTCCTCTGTATAATCGAGTCCTTTTTTCATTGCAAATGTTGAAAAGAAGGGGCCTGAATACGTAACAAGACCCGTTTTCCGATAAATTGCGTTGCAAAGAGCGGTTATATCGGAATAGCCGCACAGAATTTTTGGATGTCGTTTGATTTTCTCGTAATCAAGATAACGCAGCAGCTGATTTGAATTAAACCCTCCGAGTGTCGTTAAAATCGCTTTGACGCCTGGATCAAAAAAGGCATCGTGCAGATCATGGACTCTTGACTCAATAGAGGATGAATCAAATTCGTTACATTCATTTGCGTGTTCAGCGATGGTTACCCGATAACCTAAGCGTTCTAACTCCGTTTTTGCTTGGATTTTTGCTTCATTTGATAATATAGACATGCTGGTCGCGGGAGACACGATCCGGATTTCGTCTCCCTTTTTCAGTTTTGAGGCGTACATAAAACCCTCCATCAATGGTTTTATACCATTACAGCATATCTTGGCTCTTTCTTCCAGACTTTTTTACAAATCAACCCACTTAATGCTGCCGGATTGGGTATCATGATCGATACATACTTTGAATTGATGTTTTTCATAAAAGTGAATCAGCCGGTCTACATGATTCCAATCCCGTTTGGCGATGTCTCCGGTGACTTTCGGTATATTGTGGTCTCTTGCAATATCTTTTAAATATTTCATGCAAATGGAGCCAAACCCGTGATTCGGAGGGCCTGTTATATCCCCTATATGAATGGCATCGTCCTTGTAAGACGCTACAAGTGAAAAACAGCCTTTTCCTTGGTAAGCCGTTTTACAATCAGTTAGCATAATTTTGCATGTTTGGCCATCATCAATCGAGGAAACAATCATCCACTCATCATGTTTCGATTGATCAATACCAAGCACTTTGGCATCTTTAGATAAATCCTTCATATTCTCCTGCATGCGATAAATTTGAAATTCTAAATCATTTAGTTCTTCCTCAAGCTCTTGACGATTTTTTTCTTTTATAGTAAACAAGATCAAACTCCTTTCAAAAATCAGCTTAGAAACACAGTTACCAATTGTATTAGAAGAGAGGCGTATTGTAAACAACAATTCCATTATTACTAGAAATTAGCGGAAAGTCAGGTTTGATCGTTTTTAAGAGAGGAAAAAGAAAACTAACCTGTGAAAAAGGAGGAATCGGAATGGCGATTGATTCATTGATTAACAAATTACAGTATGTCCAATTGGAACCGCCGGATAAAATTCTCTCTCTGTATCTCAATACAGACATGAGAGATCCAGAGCAGCAGGGGGGAGAATGGAAGATTGCCCTAAAGTCAGGATTCAGCCGATTAAAAGAGTATTTGGCAGCTAGTGATCCAGAGGAGGAAAAGTGTCTGGATGGAATCAGGGCTAAAATGAATCAATACTTGAATGCAATGGGAAAAGACATGCCCCGCAGTCTCGTGTTTTTTGTTTCCGACAGCGGCATATGGGAACCTATTAAGCTTCAAGTCCCTGTAGATACAAGATTTTACTGGGAAGAAACAGCTGTCCTGGATCAGCTAAAGGGTTTGCGTCAGGCATACCCAAGTACGGCGTTTATTTTAACTCAGCAGCATGAAGTGAAAATTATTGAAACCGTTTTAGGGAAAATTGAGGCGGTGGAGCGTTATGAGTATGATATGATCAATGAATCTTGGAAGAATTGCCATTCCGCTGTAGACAAAGCGGCACCATTTGAAGAGAAGCGGATGAGGGAACATATAACAGAGAACCAATCGAGACTGTATAAGCGGCTGGCTGCCAGCCTTGATCAAAAAGCTGCCGCGAAAAGATGGGAACGAATGGTTATTGCCGGGGATAAAGAAACGGCCGATATCTTGGATCAGCATATGAATAAACCCATTCATTCGAAAATTCAAAAGAACCTGCTGAATGAAAATGAACATAAGGTCATTGAACATTTGATAAAAGAGGCGTAAACCTAACAGGCCGGGGCTAATAGCCCCCGGCCTTTGAAGTGTGTCTAATTTCTGACGAAGCAATCGAAACCGTTGACATCTTCTTTGAATTTGCATACGATTTGGATAGCCAGTACAAATTAGGAGAGGTCACCAAATGAACCAAACAGAAAATAAACCGAAAAATTACACGGGGATTGTCCTTACGCTGACAGTTCTGATTAACGGTTTAATCGCAGTGCTGTTTTTTATGCCTAAATTAGATCAGTTCAGCCATGCGAATATTCACATTTTGCCAATGCTAAATGCGATATTCAACAGCTTTACGTTTATCTTCTTATTGGCCGCGCTGATTATGATTAAACAGAAAAATATCAAAGCTCACAAACGCTTTATTTTAGCCGCATTCACAACAACATTACTATTTTTGATTTGCTATGTGACGTACCACTCAATTGCGGAAAACACGCTCTATGGCGGAGAAGGTATTATGCGCCCGATTTATTTCTTTATTTTAATTACACATATCTGCCTTTCTGCAATCATTGTACCGCTTGCGCTGTTTACGCTGATCAGAGGCTTCAGCATGCAGGTAGAGCGCCACAAAAAAATTGCGAGATGGACAATGCCTCTATGGCTGTATGTAAGCCTTACAGGCGTTATTGTATATTTGATGATTTCACCGTATTATTAAAAGCCATACTCAGTATGGCTTTTTTTACATGTAAACATGACAAAAGCCCAAATTCATTTTTGGGCTTTTGTCAGTAAATTGATAGACTCTTATTCATGAGCCTTGGATTCCATGGTTTCAAGTGTTGCAACCTGCAAAGATTCTTCAACAGTTTTTGTTTTTTCTTTTACTTTTTCTGCATACGTATAATCACCGTAGCAATACGGATAGCGGAAATTTTTCGCATTTCCCCCGCAAGTATACAGATCAGGATTTTTTTTGACTTGCTGCTCGGAGTATTGTTTTGCCAATTCCTCAGTATGCGTTCCTCCATGTTCAGCTACAAAATCAATGTAACCTGCCCCCATGTTGTAGCTTTGAATAATGGTATCCAAATCCACGCCTTTTTCCTTACCGGTCTTGTACATGAGGGTAAATTGCTTGATGCCTTGTTTAACACTGAGTTGAGGGTCTGTTATCTCATTGCGTTTTAACCCCAGAGATTCAGAGGACTGCATGGGATCATTGCCTTTTCCTTTTGACTCCTGATACATCATGCCTAATATGAGTGATGTATAATTAGAGAGTCCTTGGCTTTCAAGCTCTTCTTCCACCAAGGGTTTGTAATCGGTTAAACGTTCCAAAACAATGGTTTTCGTATCGATCGGAAGTTTTTTGATTAAATCCCGGTTGAAAAAAAGCAGGACCAATAAAAAAGAGGCGATGACAAAGACAAAAATCATCATAAAACCCGCAGCAGCGAAACAGCCTTTTCTCTTTTTTCTTCACTGTGTTTCACCCTCAATGTTTGGAGCAGTATGACCTTTTTTATTATGACATAAGACGGTATATCAGACCAAGTAAAAACCTGATTTGAAACATAAATTTAAACTATGAGATTGAAATGGAATACAAGCAGGCTGGTTTGCACTCAAGCGCATTTGTTATAAGATAAAACTATGAATAAAGAAAGGTGATACATATGACTGAATTTAGAGAAACGGAACAATCGGCTGCTGATCTGGACGAGGAGACGCTGTTTCTAGTCGCGCAAACATTCAAAGCGCTTTCTGATCCAACCCGAATCAGGATTCTCCATTTATTGTCCCAGGGTGAGCATGCTGTAAACGGAATTGCAGAAAAGCTGAATTTACTGCAATCCACCGTGTCCCACCAGCTTAGATTTTTAAAAAATCTCCGGCTTGTCAAATCGCGCAGAGAAGGAACATCGATTTATTACTCTCCGGAGGATGAACATGTTTTAGATGTTCTTCAGCAAATGATCCATCATACACAGCATGATTGAAAAAGACATCCTTGCTTAACTCGCTGTTAGCGGGCAAGGATGTCTTTTTCTTTATTGTGTTCGTGCTGTTCGAGTTCGTTTCTGCTGAGCTTGATGACAAAAGAAGAAAAACCGATATAATAAACGGCTATCAGAAAACAGACGCCAATTGTCAGAGGGTCCGTTCCGATTGACTGACTGTATGATCCAAGGCGGTTTAGATCAGGCGAGGTAAGATAAAGCTCTGTCACTCGATATAGAAATCTTGACAGGAATAAGGTTAAGAGAATCATTTCTACCCAAATATGAGTCCGAAAATAGATCTTTCCTCTGCGTTTTTCAAAGGAGATGTTTTTCTTAGCGAAAAAGACAAGGAGCCATCCGCCAAGAATGCCCAAAATGAGATATCCATATAAAAAAGGGTGAATGGCGCTGAAGATTGAAAGGCCAAAAGCAAACAGCGAGAAAAGAATGACGCGGGTGAACAGCCAGCGGGGCTTCAGCGGCTGGTATCCGATGGACCTTTTAATTTTTTTATACAGAAAAAAGATGATGATCATGGCAGGATAAACGCTCTGAAGTGTAAGATGCATGATGTGAAATCCCCTCCGTTGAGAAGTGTATGCTTATCCGGTTGGAAATAGTAGCTGAAATAAAATACTGAACACAAAAAAGAAGGGGAAACCCCTGTTTTCATAGCATATGCGAGGTGTATTCCGCCGCATAATAAATATGCCCAAGCTTTATCAAAATGTTATGATGGTTTTGTTGGAAAATACAAGAAGAAAAGGTGCGCAGAATGAAACTGGAACGTTTGTTAGCGATGGTTGTGTTATTGATCAGCAAAAAACAAGTGCAGGCTGCAGAGCTTGCTGAGCTGTTTGAAGTATCTGTCAGAACAATTTACCGTGATATTGAGACGATCAATAGGGCTGGTATTCCGATTGTGACCTTACAGGTTCCGGGGGCGGAATTGGCATCATGGAAACGTATCGGCTTGAAAGAGAGTGGCTGAAGGAGGAGGAATTGTTTGCAATTGCTTCCGCTTTGCAGAGCGTTTCATCTATGTATGAACCCGTTTCTCACAGCACAGCCTATCAAAAAATCAAACATCTTATACCGGAGCACTCTGCTCAAGCATTTAAGCACCAAACAGAAAAATGGTTTATTGACATGACGGCATGGGGCCATACCGAGGATCAAAAGGCGCTTCGTGAGAAAATCAGCGCCGCCATCGATCGATTGTCAACGATATCTTTTACATATACAAGCGCAAGCGGGGAAACACTACTTCGGGAAACTGAACCTTATACATTGGTTTGCAAGGCGGGGCGCTGGTATTTATATGCCTACTGCCTGGTAAGAAATGATTTTCGTTTTTTTAAACTAAACCGGATGAAAGATCTGGCCATCTTACATCAGACCTTTATCAGAAAAGACATTCAGCTGGACACTTTGCCATGGGATAAGAGTTGGTACCAAAAGGACCGTTTAACTGAATTGGTTATTCTTGTTCAGCCGGCAGCACGTCAGCGCATAGGTGAATGGTTCGGATATAATGTCCTTCACTGTGATGAAGATGAAATCTGCCGGGCAGTGATTTCGCTTCCAGAAGATCAATGGCTGATCGGTTTTTTACTGCAGTTCGGAAAGGATATTGAGGTTCTGCAGCCTCTTCATATACGGGAGAAAGTAAAAGAAACCATTCATCACATGCAAAAAATATATGAAACCTGACACACTGCTGTCAGGTTTCTTTGTCTATAATCTTAGTAAAAAGGAGGGGATCGTATGGGCTTTTCACATATGACACACTTAGACAGGAAACGATTTGCCGGACTGTCACAACGGACAAGCAACGCACTGGAAATGACAGAAGAAAGGCGGATTCCGGCACTGTGGGACCAATTCTGGAAGCAGGATATGAGCGCTCTTTTATCACAGTCTGAAAAAGACAAGAGCATTATTGCCTTATATTCGAATTATGAACAAGAGACGAATGGGTTATATACGTTTTCAGTCGGAACATTTCAGGAATACGACGACATTCTTCCGGGACCATATGAAAACATTGATTTGCCGGCTTCCGCTTACGCCGTTTTCACTTCCAGAATCGGCCCTATTGAAGAGATTGTGCTTGAAACATGGAAGGAAATTTGGACTTGGGATAAGCGGCATCTGCGCACGTTTACAGGTGACTTTGAGATGTATGATCAAAGTGCCGCAGTGCCACAGCGAGCAGAAGTTAACATTTATGTAGCGATTAAAAAATAATAAACTCTTGAAAAACTAATGGTGTTAGTTAATAATAAAACTAACACCATTAGTTTTTGTTAGGAGGAATAAAAAGATGAGGATTACTCAGTACCAAACGGTTTGGCAGCTGACTTTTTTTCCAGCATTGTTTCCAGTCAATTGCTATTTAGTAGAGGAAGAAAACGAAGTCACCCTTATTGATGCTGCGCTTCCAGGCAGCTATAAAGGAATCATTCAAGCCGTGAACCAGCTTGGAAAACCGCTTCAGCATATTTTACTGACTCATGCACATGGGGACCATGTTGGATCACTGGATACATTGGCACAAACATTTCCGCATGCAAAGGTCATGATCTCGGAACGGGATTCATTCTTGCTTCAAGGTGACACATCCTTGCGGCAAGATGAGCCGCAGACGCCTATAAAAGGAGGTATTCCGAAACACATACAAACAAAGCCCCACCAACTGCTGACGGGCGGTGAAACAATTGGTTCTCTGCTTGCCATCCCTACACCGGGACATACACCAGGCAGCATGTCATTTATTGATACTAGAAACGGCACTTTAATAGCAGGGGATGCGCTCCAGTTGCGCGGAGGAATCGCTGTATCAGGTCAGATAAAATGGGCGTTTCCTTTTCCCGCCTTCGCTACATGGAATAAGGAGGAGGCCATCAAAAGCGCACAATTGCTCGCCGATAAGGCGCCTTCCTGTCTTGCTGTCGGACATGGAAATTTCCTGAGATCACCCGCAGAGCGGATGAGACAGGCGATCCAAAAATCAAAGAAAGGATGATGAGCATGTCACCGAGAATAGGATTGAGCCAAAAAATGATTGTAGACGCCGCAGCAGAGATTGCCGATCAGGAAGGATTGAATAGTGTCACCCTTGCCGCTCTGTCTAAAAAAATGAATGTGCGCTCTCCGTCGCTGTATAATCATATCAACGGGCTGCAAGCGATCAGAACAGAGCTTGCTGTCAGCGGGCTGACAAAGCTTTATGAACAAATGGCAGCCTCCGTAGCTGAACAAAAGGGAGATGCCGCTATGTTTTCTTTAGCTCATGCATATGTTGATTTTGCAGTTGAAAATCCCGGCTATTATGAGGCGTCTTTGCTTAAGGTTCAGGACGAAAGGGCGGAAATCGCCGCAGAACAAATTGTCCGTCTTGTGACGAAGCTGCTCATTGAAAACGGCTATGCAAGTGAAAAGACTGCCATTCATGCGACAAGGGGGCTCAGAAGCCTGCTGCATGGCTTTACTGCTTTAATCGCAAAAGAAGCATTTGAACGTGAGGAGGACATTTTAGAAAGCCTGTCATTTTCAATTAGGACATTTTTGTCAGGATTATTAAATAAACAATAAAAATATTATGTAAACAAATGAATGGATGTCTTATATTTCTGAATATTGTATAATATCAAGGGAGTATACATAGGGGAGAGGCATTATGCAATGGATGACATTCACAAGATTGAACGGTTAGCGGCAGCTTCATGGCCGGCTTATTTTCAAAAAAGCATAGGGCAATGGCTTCTCAGAGCGAAGTTTGGAGTAACCAAAAGGGCAAATAGCGTATGGACTTCTGCGGGGATATGCCTGAAGGGGATTTTCATCTAGAGGCCGAACTTTTTTATCAAAGTTTAGGCTTACCTGTTTGTTTTCATATTAGCAACGCATCACCGAAAGGGCTTGATGACGCATTGGCAGACAGCCGTTATGAAAAGGTAGACGAGTGCTTCCAGATGACAGCGTTGTGCCGGTCGATTATGAGCCGAACAAATGACAACAGTCGATTTACATACAAGTGGGAACAAGAGCCATCATCTGTTTGGATAGATGAATTTATTCAATTAGAAGGGTTTTTACCCGAGCGTCACAAAGGTTACAAACACATTTTCGAACGCATGCCGCCGTGTAAAACTTTTTTCAAGATGTATGACAAAGAAAGCCTGACAGCGCTTGGCACGGTTTCTGTCATTGATGGTTATGGCGGACTTAGTAATATCGTTGTAGCTGAGGAGCACAGAGGAAAAGGGGCAGGAACCCAAGTGATCAGGGTGTTGACTGAATGGGCAAAAAACAACGGAGCGGAACGCATGTTTTTACAAGTGATGAAAGACAATCTGGCGGCAGTTTCTTTATATGAAAAGATCGGATTTTCGCCTATATCGGAACACCATTACCGGATTAAAAGATGACCAAAGGAAGGGGGTTGCTGATGGATTCGCTTCAAGAGATGATTTGCGAAAAACGGACATACACACGCCTTTATCATTCACATAAGCACGCATACAGCCAATTTCTTTTTCCACTTGAAGGGAGTATTGATCTTGAGACTGAAGAGCGCCAGGTGAAATTAAAGCCAGATCATTTTTTATATATTCCGCCGCAGTGCGAGCATCGCTTCCGTTCTATCGGAAGAAATGAATGTCTTGTACTGGATGTTCCGCTTCATGCAATGAAAATTGATGAGTATCGTGCAGGATCGGGAATTGAAGCTGCACTCGATCCTTTCTGGTCTTCGATCAGGTACTTGCTGACAGAGGAAGCAAAGGCCAGAACAGCCAACTCGCTTCATATGCTAGTACAATACATAAAAGAAAAGCTTCAATCCCATAGCTATGCCTCAATTGCATACATTCACAGCCATTTATTTGAGCGGCTGACGATTAAGAAGCTGGCAGAAATCGAGCATTATCACCCAGCTTACTATTCAAGCTGGTTCAAAAAACAGACAGGGAAGTCCCCGCAGCACTATATTGCCGACCTTCGCCTTGAGGAAGCAAAACGAATGCTGATGGAGAGAAATGAAACCCTTACCGTCGTGAGCGAGGCGCTGGGCTTTCAAAACCTTTCTTCTTTTACAAGATGGTTCACAAAAAGCACAGGAATGCCGCCCCGCCTGTATCGAAACACCTTATATTCAGATAAAAAATAATGGCTATTTGGTTAAACGAATCTTGAATATCTCCTTTACAATAGGAGAAAAAGGAGTTATTGATATGGCAGTCATTGAAGACTTTGAGAAATTGGATATCAGAACGGGAACAATTGTAAAAGCGGAAGAATTTCCTGAAGCAAGAGTACCGGCAATCAAGCTTGTAATAGATTTTGGGACAGAAATCGGCATAAAACAATCGAGTGCGCAGATCACGAAGCGTTACCAGCCGGAAGGTCTCGTCAACAAGCAAGTCATAGCAGTCGTGAACTTTCCGCCCCGCCGGATCGCCGGATTTAAATCGGAAGTCTTGGTCCTCGGTGGCATACCCGGCCAAGGCGATGTCGTCCTTTTGCAGCCGGATCAGCCTGTCCCAAACGGCACAAAAATCGGATAACGCAAAAAAGACGTTTGCCTAAGGCAAACGTCTTTTGCGTATTGAGGCGATGCACCACACGCCACATTCGTGTGTGCCGTAAAGGCATGTACATCGGCTTACACAATTCAGCTCATCGCTATATGAATATAGCATGGAGGGCGAAGGAATGCAAGGGTTACTTTGTTAATGTGATGAATTTGTCCGTCTAATCAAGATCTTATTATATGAAATGTAATAATCTTTTAGTACAAAAGGTGAGCATGATCTAAGGTAAGCGATTGACCTCATAAGCAACACGTATTCCAGATTCAATCGCGCCTTGCATCCACGCATGAGTGAGTGAGGCGTGTTCTCCGGCGAAATGAATTCTGCCCTCAGGGACAGGAATATAGGGATACAGCTCTAATTCTTGTCCTGGTTCGAAAGCTGTAAAACCTCCCGCAGAATACGGGTATAGGCTCCAGCTAAAAGAAGTGCCAGACACAAATTCAGACCATACAATATCGCCATAGATTTCAGATAAATTCAGTAAAGTATACTGGATTCGCTCTCCTTCTGAAAGACTGTCCCATATCAGTGCCTCATCGGCCCATGTATAGCTGGCCAGAATGACAGCATGTCCATTTGCTCCAATATTTCTGCTTGGATAATACGAAAAACGAATCGGTAGATCAGTAATAGATTTGCCGCCGCGCTGCCCGGCTTTTTCCCAAAATCGGCTTTTAAACTCTATGCCGATTTTTGTTGCACTGATATAGTTTAGCTCACGGATGGCCCTTCGTTTATAGTAAGAGAAAGAATGGTATGGTTCAACTTTTACAAATCGCAACGTTGAAAAAGGAATGGTTACAATAGCGAGATCAGCTGTGAATGATGTGAATTCTGCCGTTTGTTGATGCTGACAATGGATCGTAACACTATTTTCACCCTGAGACATTTTCATCATTTTTTGATGGTATAGAATGTTTGTTTTTAATTGAGGAAGAAACGCGTGAGGCAGCAGATCCATGCCGCCAGTTATCTCATAGAAGTGAGCGGGCGATGAAAAAAAGATAGATTCCCGCAATACTTCAACAAGGGACATCCCCATATACGCTTCCATATCCAAAAGTACACCGATCATATCGATCGCGCCATAGGAAAAATACCTGTTCAAATAAGAACTTAACGACTCATTTTTGTATTGTTCTTCGACAATCCGCCAATTTCTCGCTGGATTTTGATTGATAAAATTTAGAATAGGCTGCAGTAAAGAAAGCATCAGCTCTTCAGACGTTTTCCCTTGTTCATTTGGTGCAACTGGGTATCTCAATATTCCAGGAGCTCGTTCAAAAACTTGGAGACGTGTTTTGATTCCATTTGCATAAATGATGTCCATAGGGGTTCTGTTGAGAAATACATTTGTTGGCAATTTGAATTTTTTGATATATTCTAAGGTTAACGAATGGTTATTCGGTATGCGCATCGGGCCAACGTTAAAATACAAATCATCACTAAAGGGAGATCTCAAAGTGCAGACACGGCCGCCCGCTCTGCCGCTCGCTTCGAGAATCGTTACTCTGTGACCGGCATTTTTCAGCAATGATGCTGATACAAGCCCGGACAATCCAGCTCCTATAACAAGAATGCGCTTTGGATGCTGCGATGCGCTAAGGCCATTTCGAATGATCTTTACCATGTCATCATTCATTAGAGAATTCACTTTTTGAAGGCACCTCTTTTTAGAATTTATTGCATTATATTCACTGAAAAGAGCGCCTATCACGATCTGTTCATATCTTTTGGAATTTGAAAGGGTTATTGTTAAAAGGAAATAAAGGGGTGATGTATGTGACTAACTTTGTTCATAAGACGGTAAATGGCTTGAAAAGTCTTTTAGATGAAAAAGGAGCCATTCAATTGTTTTGTTCTGAAGGGGATATCATGGAGTTCCTTGTTACATTTTCACAGGACAAAGCAACCCTTAACGACATTCAAAGCTTTGAAGCTAAACATCAGATTACCCTTCCAGAGGATTATCAGAAGTTCATGACACTGCATAACGGTGCGAAAATTTTTGAGATTCTTTCTGATGGGGAGAATATAGGTGGAGGACTTCAGCTATTTAGCCTTGAAGAGGAGTTAAAATATGAGGATTTGTTTGTAGATATCAATGGTATTCCAATTGGCTACTTATTGGAAGAATGCCATTTAATGATCGATAAAGATAAAGTGAACCAAGGTGATCCCAACTATCTCTATATATTTGAAAGTGGTTTAGAATATAATCCATTAAATGTAAACTTTGAAATATTTTTAGACCGGTATATATTGGCCAATGGGGAACCTTTTTGGGATTGGCGCTACTATACCGCAGAAAATTATTATAGAACAAGATAGTGTGATGTATAAGACAGTCATTTTGGCTGTCTTTTTCTGTTATTCAAATAGATTACTGTGGTAAAATTTACATAGAGTAGTCTAGGAAGGAGAAATGATATGAAGGTATTTGAGGCTGATTCATTACTCTTTGAGGCCGATAAAAGAACCAAAGAGTATAAGGAACTAAGGTCGCAAATGGTGAAGCTAAGAAAAGCTTTTCAAAACGTAGCTACCCTAGATGACAGTGAGTTTTCAGGCAAGGGTGCTGACAACATTAAAGCATTTTATCATGATCATGTCGGTGTTACTGATCAATGGATTGATTTAATTGACATGAAGATTGCTTTCTTAAGCAGCATGTCTGCAAAACTTGAAGATGCTAAGATGTCTGATGCTTACATAGAAGAATCCTTTTTAGAACACGAGTTGGCTAACGCCTATACAAAATCAAAATCCATTATGTCTGAACAGAAAAAAGCAATGAAAGACATATTAAACGACATCAATGATATTCTTCCCCTTGAAATATTTTCAACAGAAGACTTCAAAGACAAACTTTCTTCTGCAGATGACAAACGTGAAAAAACAATCGATAAGCTAAACAAGCTTGATGAGGATTTAAAAACAGAATACGTCGAAACAGAGCCTAACGAACAGTTCATCCAGCAAGATTTTAAAAAGCTGCAGGAATCAACAGGCAAAGGGAAGAACGCCACTCCGATTCACTATAACGCCAAAGCGTATAGAGAAAGTGACATACATAAGAAAAAAGGCGATATTGAGAAGCATTCTGAATCTTATTTAAGCGTGAAGAAAGAAGAAGCTAAAGAACGTGAAATAAAGGAATTGAAAAAGAAGCTTAATGACGGTGTATCTGACCCAGATGAATATTTAGAGATTGCTAAGAAAGTAGGCTACGAGAATCTCGAGCCAGCTCAAGTACAGCTTGCAGTGCAAATTGAACAAGCGAAGCAGCTAGAAGAGGCAGGAGAAGTCACCTGGGATATTGTAAAAGGTGTAGGAGTAGGCTTATATGATGTAGGAAAAGACACTGTAACTGGCATATGGGATTTCATCACCGATCCGGGAGAAACACTCTCAGCACTGGGGAATGCAGTTATTCATCCAGTGAAAACCTATGACGCTATTTCAGCAGCAATAGAAGAGTCATATCAAAAAGATATGGTGAATGGGGATGCCTATTCTAGATCAAGGTGGGTAACCTACGCTGTTGGTTCAGTGGCTGTAGCTGTTTTTGGAACAAAAGGTGCAGGAGCCATTAACAAGGCAGATGCAGCGGGCAAAGTAATAAACAAAGCAAGTCAGGCAGGAAAGAAAATTAAGGACGTCAAAATTCCAGATTTGCTGCCTTATAATCCTAAGTACGACTTTGCTCTAGCCGATAATGTGCCATACAATGTGGTTGATAGCCAAAGCCTTAAGAATGAACTTTTGACTAATGCGAAGAAAATACCGGATGGAACAAGAAAACCGTTTACTGGCCAAAAGATAAGCCCCCCTTGGCTAAATAAAGAAAAGTATGAAGCATATGAAATAGAGGGGAAGGTAAAGGCGAAGGGGAAAGTTAAAGATGTAAGCCGTAGAGTGTATACTATGAAAGATATTGATATTAATCAAAAAACAGAATTCGGTGTTATAAATCTTCAGCTTATGAAAAACGGGAATGCCCCTTATGCAAAAGACGGTACACAGATTAATTTACATCACTTGATTCAAGAAGAACCTGGCCCAATGCTTGAAATCCCGAACAGCTTACATACAAAATATAGTGATGTCATTCATCAGCTTAAGTCTGATGGTGAAAGTTTTAGAAATGATAAGGTTTTAAAAGCACAATACGAGAGCTTTAGAAAGAGATATTGGAAGTGGAGAGCGAAACAATTTGAAAATGAGAATTGAGGTGTCTATATGATTTATTCGAAGGTTGAGAACTTTATTAATGAAAATAAACAAAATGCTATATTTACAGAAGGCGCAAGTCATGAAAACATTGGTCGCATTGAAGAAAACCTCCAATGCGATCTCCCCAACAGTTATAAATGGTTTTTAGAAAAATACGGTGCTGGTGGTTTATTCGGTGTTTTAGTTTTAGGCTACAACTTTGATCATGCATCAGTTGTAAATAGAACTAATGAATATAAAGAACACTATGGCCTTACTGATGGACTTGTGGTTATTGAAGATGTTGATTACTTTGCTTACTGCCTAGATACGAATAAAATGAAAGACGGAGAATGCCCAGTAGTTGAATGGGATAGGGTAATTGGTTATCAAGATACTGTTGCAGAAAGCTTTATTGAATTTTTTTATAATAAGATTCAGGAAGCGAGAGATGATTGGGAAGAGGAGGAAGACTGGGACGATTAAGTAAAAATATTGCAATTGCTCAATAGATACACTTGAGTTGCACATCCTCAATCCAAATAAAATAATGGTTTTATCCATAAAGCAATTGTATTCAAATAACATTTCTATATGGTTATAATTAGGATGAGGATTATGCTTTTTAAGGTATAAAAAATACATAAAATAAAAAGACTAGGGTGCTATCAACACCCCGTCTCTGTACAAAAGCTACCCAGTAAAGGGCTTGCTCGATGTGATTTCTTGGTAGACCTATCCCTTCAGGTTCTTAGGCTCAAGGGAGGTCTATTTTTTATTTATATATGTCAACAGGGCAATTATAAATGACCCGAATACAAGCATTAGCATTATTGCCTGGATGTTGACATAGCCTCACCCTCTTTCATAGGGGATGAGCAAGACTCCCTCGAGTGAGCAAACTTAATGTACAGGAAATACTATACTAAATTCCCTTGACGTTATAAATTCAAACAATATATTGACAACAGCATTTAATAGAATTTCTATTAACATCATTTACATTTGAAATGACAGACACATATGGTAGTTTGCGACTCGCAAAATTCAAGGCGTAGTCCTAATTCAGCTATTGAGTAGGATTGTTAAAAAGTGTTGATTTGTTGTTTTCAAAATGAAAAGTGAGGATTGTATATGAAGATTGTTAGCCAAGAAATTCAAGATTTGTCCATTAAATCCTTGGAATCAACTTTTAGTAAACTTTCAAATGCTTATAAAAGCACGACAGAAAAAGGTTCAAACACATCTCTTGTCAAAAAGAGACTGAACGCTGTAAAAATTGGTTTAGAAAGCCTAAAAGGTACTTGGAATGGTGAAGATTTTTGCTATGAGCAAGAAATCATATTGACTCATAAAGAAGTTCTACAAGATATCATTCCATCTATTGAAAAACAAATAGCAAAAGCAAAAGAAGGCAGTTCTCAAAAAACATTAAATGAGCGTCGCTTAACTGCACTAAAGCTGGCAATCGAATCTTTAGAGAGCCGTCTTATATAAGACAGTTAACTGTTCCAGAATTGGGCGCGTTACATAAACAAGATTGAAGGAAACCCTATTTACTATGGTTTCCTTTTATTTTTGCGTAATTATCAACATTAAAATTTATCAGAGCCTTATTAAATCATTTGAATGATTGTCGATATTTAACATGTGTAAAAATGGAAAAGGTGCTACAATTATAAAAAGCTCTGAAAGGATCGTGCTTATCGATGGTAAATGTAAACTCAAGTGATCTTATTTATGATCCGAAATTCTTAGCATTTTGCAGCTTGGCTACAGAAGGATACGGGGGAAATAACTCAGCTCCCAGTAAATCCATTGGTTTTAGTGAATTCTGTGAAAAACTTGAGAAAAATGAAGTAGTTAAACCCGAGAACAAAAAAAGCTCACTTGACCTAAATAATTCTTTAGATTATTGGAAATCAAGATTTAATCCAGCCGGTAATCTTTCGGCGTTAGATTCTCAGGTATTAGATATTATCAAAAAAGCTTACAACTTAGGCATGGTTAACAAAGATAATATGCTGTTGCGAAACGAAGCAGTTAATGCTTACAAAAATTCAATTTGAATTTGAAATAGAGCCCAGCTTAGTAAAAGTGCTGGGCATTTTATTTATTAGAGTTATTTGCTTTCAGATACTCTCGATGTTCTTTGTTCAACTTTTCAATATCATCTTTAAATATATAGATCTTATATTTTTCCTTTGCTTCTCTTGACAGATTATGTTCTAAATATTCACGGAGCTTTGCTTCACTTTTGGTTTGATCCATGCCAATTGTAATTGCCGGATCTGTTATTCCAATTTGAAAACTAAATAAACCAAATTCATCCCAAGCACTTTCTAAAACTTCTTCAGGTGCTTTTTTGTTTGATTCGATTAAAGTAATACCCGATATAATCAAAACAGGAACTAAAATCAAAAATCCAATTAACCTCTTCTTCATTCACCATCTCACTCTCCCTTGTCGATAAGAATCTCTCCTTTATTAATACTACGTATATCATTATTGACCTTTATATTTTATATCTAACATACATCGAACCTTTGTTCTGATTTGCGTTAAAACGGGAACGATCGTTCTATTAGTATTAGATCAATAAAGGAGTGAGTCGATATGTTTAGGGATCGAGGAACAATCAATGGATATCAATGATGCTCCAGAACATTTAATACAGCTTAAACAAGATTTGATTGATGGATCAAAAATTGAGATGATCAACAAATTGAAGAGATGGGCGTTTTCGTTTCTGAAGCACTTGAATTTTTTTGAAATTCAAACTTTTAAACTATGGATTTGTTTGAAAATGCCGCCGGTAGAGTTCATTACATTAATTTTGAACAACACAAGCTTCACGTTAAAGATCAACATAACAACACAGTATATATCAACATGAATAACATCATAGGAGTTACATACAATGATTGATTACTCACAATTTCCACGTAAGAATATACTTTGTGTTTTATGCTTCTGTATCGGCTGTTGCAGTGGGGCTTATTCCTTTAACATAGTATCTTGCTGTTGGAGAAAATACGGAGAGACAGGGAAGTGTAGTGTTAGCTGCGTCTCCTGCATTTAAAAAAGATTTTGGAATCAAAAACAGGCTCGAGACTTTTTGAGATGCCTGAAGGTCAAGAGTGCCATTTACAGTTCACAAAAAACCATTGTCCACTGTAATATCATAAGCTGATTTCTTTTCTTTGGCCAGATTAAAGTAAGCTAATTCGTTTCCTTGCAGGCCTTCAATAACAAATACATTATTATGGTCAAGGTTGAGATCTAAAAGCATGTTTTTGCGTTCACTGAGGGGCTTATTAGTGATTGGAATGCCCATCAAATTACATCAAAGACACAGTAAACTACCTTATGGACTGATTTTTTGGACATGAAACGTTGCATTACAGCTTCAAAGTCAAGAGCACCACCTGGGTCAGCTACAATGATTTCACAATCTCTAATGCATATCTCCTTTGTACGAAATGGACCGAATGGTAATTGATTACAGATATTGCTCCATCAGATTTAGAAACAAGAATTGTGATCCTGCGAAAAAAGGATCAGGATATGGCAGGACAAAACCATTTATTATGTGATTTTTAGGTATTTGTAATTAAATTACAAATACTTTTAATATTCACTCGTGAATTCGTGTTATTATACTGAAGGGAACGATCAAAAGCTTTGGCGTTAGTAATTAAGAATGTTTTAAATATATACGAGTGCTACCTCAAAGTCGGAAAAAATATTATAGGAGGTAACATATGTTTAAGTTTAAAAAGAATTTCTTAGTTGGATTATCGGCAGCTTTAATGAGTATTAGCTTGTTTTCGGCAACCGCCTCTGCAGCTAGCACAGACTACTGGCAAAATTGGACTGATGGGGGCGGTATAGTAAACGCTGTCAATGGGTCTGGCGGGAATTACAGTGTTAATTGGTCTAATACCGGAAATTTCGTTGTTGGTAAAGGTTGGACTACAGGTTCGCCATTTAGGACGATAAACTATAATGCCGGAGTTTGGGCACCGAATGGAAATGGATATTTAACTTTATATGGTTGGACGAGATCACCTCTCATAGAATATTATGTAGTGGATTCATGGGGTACTTATAGACCTACTGGAACGTATAAAGGTACTGTAAAAAGTGATGGGGGTACATATGACATATATACAACTACACGTTATAACGCACCTTCCATTGATGGCGATCGCACTACTTTTACGCAGTACTGGAGTGTTCGCCAAACGAAGAGACCAACCGGAAGCAACGCTACAATCACTTTCAGCAATCATGTTAACGCATGGAAGAGCCATGGAATGAATCTGGGCAGTAATTGGGCTTACCAAGTCATGGCGACAGAAGGATATCAAAGTAGTGGAAGTTCTAACGTAACAGTGTGGTAACAGATCATCTTTAATCAGGGGTAGCTAACGGGCTGCTGATCGTTCCTTGAGAAGTTTTATAATCAATGATTATTAAAATCGTTAGTAATGGTTAAAGGTTGTTTTCTACTAGGTGAACGGCCTTGGAATTGCTGGAGGTAGGGTATTCTCCATCTGTTTTATAACTTTCCCTATAGGTTAATAGAATGGTATTTAAATGAGAATGCTATCAATCTTTTGTAGTCAGCGCTTGCTCACAACAGATACCTTTACATAACCCTTATTCAAAATAAAAATATCTGGTAGTTAACCAGATCCTCATAACTTTATACTAGTTAAAGGTGGGACTGTTAAGAACAAAAAGTCTAATTTATATATAGGGACCTACGAATAAAGCAGGTTAGTTCCAAAAAGAACCCAACTTTAGGATTTCCTAAGAGGATTATGCTGTAATCGAATCAGCTCGAACCAAGTTTTTTAATGCGACTAGCTATGGAAATTAAGAAAGAACCTGGGGAAATTGCCCAGGTTCTTTTTATATTGCACAAAAACAGACACGGTGATATAATCACACTACGTGCGCTTTCTAGTTAAAAAGTTATAGATATCCATCTTATAATTTTATTATATCCTGCTAGGAAGCTCTTGTCAATATTTTTTTTGAAGGGGAGATGTAGAATGAGTTCTTTGGTTCTCGGTTTACATGAAATTGAAAAAACACAGCTTTCGCTCGTTGGAGGAAAAGGGTTACATTTAGGGGAATTATCAAAAATTCAAGGTATACAAGTACCAGAAGGATTTTGTGTCACAACAGTAGGATATCAAAAAGCCATCGAACAAAACGAAACGTTACAAGTATTGTTGGATCAATTGACCATGCTAAAAGTTGAGGACCGAGATCAAATTGGTAAAATCAGCAGGAAGATTCGGCAAATCATTATGGAAGTAGACATTCCTTCCGATGTTGTGAAAGCAGTGGCTCACTATCTCTTCCAGTTTGGCGAGGAACATGCCTATGCCGTGCGTTCTAGTGCGACTGCTGAAGATTTACCACATGCTTCTTTTGCCGGTCAACAAGACACCTATTTAAATATCATCGGCGTCGATGCAATCTTGCAGCATATCAGTAAATGCTGGGCGTCCCTATTTACGGATCGCGCGGTTATTTACCGTATGCAAAATGGATTTGGCCACAGCCAAGTCTATTTATCCGTTATCGTTCAAAGGATGGTTTTCCCTCAGGCTTCGGGAATTTTATTTACCGCTGATCCGATTACCTCCAACCGAAAGGTGTTATCCATCGATGCCGGTTTTGGACTTGGTGAAGCACTGGTTTCTGGCTTGGTATCTGCCGATTGTTATAAAGTACAGGATAGGCAAATCATCGATAAGAGAATAGCAACTAAAAAATTGGCTATCTACGGACGAAAAGAAGGCGGAACAGAAACACAGCAGATCGATTCTGATCAGCAAAAGGCTCAAACACTGACTGATGAACAAATTTTACAGCTGGCACGCATTGGAAGACAGATCGAAACTCATTTCGGCCAGCCGCAAGATATCGAATGGTGTTTGGCCCGCGATACTTTTTATATTGTACAGAGTCGTCCAATCACAACTTTATTCCCCATCCCTGAAGCGAGTGACCAAGAAAATCACGTCTATATTTCTGTTGGTCATCAACAAATGATGACGGATCCCATAAAACCACTGGGATTGTCTTTTTTTCTGTTGACGACTGCTGCACCCATGCGTAAAGCCGGTGGAAGGCTATTTGTTGATGTCACACATCATCTGGCATCTCCTGACAGCAGAGAAGTTTTCTTAAAAGGCATGGGGCAGCACGATCAGCTCTTAAAAGACGCACTTATGACCATAATAAAGCGACGAGATTTCATAAAGTCGATACCAAATGATAAAACAGCACCAAATCCAAGCAAAGGCAATGCAGATATGCCGGCTCAAGTTGAAAACGATCCGACAATCGTGTCAGATTTGATAAAGAGCAGTCAAACATCGATAGAAGAGTTAAAACAAAACATCCAAACGAAATCAGGATCAGATTTATTTCGTTTTATTCAGGAAGATATCCAGGAATTAAAGAAGATTTTATTTAACCCAAAAAGTTCGGTTGTGATTCGCACTGCTATGAATGCCTCATTATGGATTAACGAAAAAATGAACGAGTGGTTAGGTGAAAAAAACGCAGCAGATACGCTTTCTCAATCTGTACCCCATAATATTACTTCAGAAATGGGTCTTGCGCTATTAGACGTCGCAGATGTGATTCGTCCTTATCCAGAGGTAATTGATTACTTACAACATGTAAAAGATGATAACTTTTTGGATGAACTGGCTAAGTTTGATGGCGGAAGCAAAACCCGAGACGCGATCTATGATTATCTCAGCAAATACGGAATGCGATGTACCGGAGAAATTGATATTACAAGAACTCGATGGAGCGAAAAACCAACTACACTTATCCCAATGATTCTTAATAATATCAATAACAGTGGGCCTAATGCCAGCCATCGGAAATTTGAGCAAGGGCGACAGGAAGCTTTGAAGAAAGAACAAGAGTTATTAGATCGATTGAAGCAATTACCGGATGGTGAACAAAAAGCCAAAGAAACAAAACGAATGATAGATATCATCCGGAATTTCAGCGGGTTTAGGGAATATCCAAAATACGGCATGGTTAATCGATACTTCGTTTATAAGCAGGCTTTACTGAAAGAAGCCGAACGACTCGTAGAAGCGGGTGTTATTCAAGAAAAAGAAGATATATACTATCTCACTTTTGAAGAACTTCACGAAGTCGTACGCACACATAAACTGGATTATCAAATCATCAGCACACGAAAAGACGAGTACACATTATATGAAAAACTATCTCCACCACGTGTTATCACGTCTGATGGTGAAATCGTTACAGGTGAGTATAAACGAGAAAATCTCCCAGCCGGAGCGATTGTAGGTTTACCTGTTTCCTCCGGAGTTATAGAGGGGCGAGCGCGTGTCATTTTAAACATGGAAGATGCTGATTTAGAAGATGGAGATATATTAGTTACCTCCTTTACCGATCCAAGCTGGACACCATTGTTTGTATCCATAAAAGGCCTAGTCACCGAAGTTGGGGGACTGATGACCCATGGAGCTGTTATAGCCCGTGAATATGGCTTACCTGCAGTTGTTGGCGTTGAAAATGCTGCCAAGCTGATAAAAGATGGGCAACGAATTCGCGTTCATGGTACAGAAGGCTACATTGAAATCTTATAATGTCTGATGTGTGTAGAGAGCCATCAGATATTCCGCCATCAGCCCTAACTAGAAGCTGGGAGGCTGCATTTGTACCGAATGATTAAGTTCCCGTTGAACTAACGAAGATCGATAGCACATTAAGAAAAGCTGGAACCTCTTGGAGGAGGTCTGGCTTTTCTATATAAAATTGGCGTAGTGTGCAAAAGCCGCATTTTGCGGGCGGCGCTTCTTTAAAGTGAATTTTTTATTACCAGCATTTAAAACCAAACTTTAGATTTTGTTCGTGTCAAAGAGAACTGGAGAATATTGATATTGTATTTGATAGGGGACCACATAGAAAAAAATACCTTGTTTAAAACAAGAGAAAAAGGAGCTAAAAAGCTCCTTTATAAATTTAAACAACTTTTGTATAAATAGCCGTGTAAAACCCGATTGAGTAATCAAAATAATGACGTGTAAGCGTATAAGTATAACCGTTGTATTCTATTGTTGGCTGGAAGTCCATTGGCAGAGGACTAATGCGGTATATAGTGTCATAATCATACTCATCACTTTTTACTGCAACCTCAGACGAAGTGCCAGCAGCCAATGCGGGAACTGCGGATATGAGCATGCCAAAGGATAAAGCAGAACTCAATAAGATTTTCCTCATGTTCAATTATACCAACTCCATTTACAATTAATACATATATTATGTAGCGGTTGGAAGTTGTTTTGGAAGTGAATAATGGATCATAAAATGTGAAAATTTTGATTTTAATGGAAGTTGCGATAGTAAACGACAGTAAGGATAAGTATATTTATGCTGGAATCCAGAAAGAAGCGGCCTTCAATAATATATTTGAAAGCGCAAAAATGAGTAAGGGGATAATATCGAGGGCTACCACATGCAAATATTTGAGAAAGAATAAGAAGAAGGTTGAGGAATTGGAGAATGGAGTATGCTGCTGTTATGAATTGCAAAAAGAAGTAGATGGGTTGGGTGATATCCTGTTGTTTATTTTAAAGATCAAAAAGAGTTTAAAGAGGAGGGAGAAAGATGCCGAAAATCGGAGTAAGCTTGATAGTGCTCATTATACTCATTATTTTCCTTGCAGGCTGCAATAAAAATGAACAAAACGGTGACGAAACAAAGATGCAGAGCCTAGTAGGCTATGTCGTGCTTAAAGACAATGAAAGGGCAATTCTCATTACCACTACAGAAACTCCAGTAAAAGAAGATTACGATCTTTCTGAAGGACAACTTATGAACAAGTTTAAAAATAAAATAGTAATTGTAGGATTAAGTGAGATTGATAACACAGATGATCTCAAAAGAGGTGAAAAAATAAAAGTGTGGTTCCATACACGAAAAGAGTCAAATCCACCAAGTGCAACGATACAACAATATAAATTATTACAAAAAAATAATTGAATTCTCGTATAGATAACCTCTGATGGTCTGTTTCAAACTTTACTTGGTTTCATAAATGAAAACTTGCCATTCATGTTAACGATTCGTGTTTTAAGATACTTAAAGAAAGAGAGGTATTAGTGAGAATATGAAAAAACCGTTCATTAAAAATGAACGGCGGGGTTTACAAAAGTAATGTCTTTTTTCCTTTATGGCAAAAGGATAAAGGAATTCGCAATATTGTGCTTCAAATTTTTTATTTGAGATCGTTAAGGACGACTTTTGCAGCCTCAGCGATAAGAGCATTATCATAATTAGCATCTTTCGTAAAGCGGTTTGACATAATTGCCAAAACAATAGGAGCTCTGTTAGGCGGCCAAACGATAGCAATGTCGTTTCGTGTCCCGTAACTTCCGGCTCCGGATTTATCGCCGACTTCCCATCCTATTGGAGCGCCTGCCTGAATCAGTTCGTCACCAGTAGCATTGCCTCGCATCCAATCGGTTAAGATCGTGCGTTTGTCAGTCGTGAGAGTGTTATCTAAAGTGAAAGCTTTAAGATCGGTTGCCAGTGCTTTTGCGGTGCTGGTGTCACGAATATCACCAGGAATCGCAGAGTTTAGATCCGTCTCGAATCGTTTAGCTTTCGTTACATGATCCCCAATCTGTTTCAGTGACTTTTCAAAACCTTTAGGGCCGCCAAGCTGTTGCAACAAGATGTTCCCAGCGGTATTATCGCTGTAACGGATAGCCGCTTCCGAGATTTCTTTTAGACTCATGCCTGTATCTAGGTGTTTCTCTGTGATTGGAGAATATGTAACAAGATCGTCCTTGCTGTAGTGGATGACTTCATTAAGTTTTTCAATTGAGTTTTTCTTCAGGACAGCAGCTGCGGCTAGAACTTTATAGGTTGATGCGTAAGCAAATCGCTCATTCGGCCGATAGGCGATTGTCTTGTTTGAACCTGTATCAATTGCATAAACGCCAAGCCTGGCATCAAATTTTTTCTCAAGTTGAACAAATTCTTTATTCGTTATACAGCTTGCCATGTTTGTGTCTTCTATGGATTTTGCTTCGGCATGCGTTGAGCTGCAAAAAGGTGTGAAACCAGTAATGCTTAAACATAAAAGCCCAACACATATTCCAAATTTTATTGACGCTTTATTTTTCAACTTCATCAGGCCTCCTCATTCAAATGATTTTGTATTACCTTCTAATTCACATCGCAGGAATGATATTGAGATATTTCCAATGAAATGTTTCCCATGACAGTTAGTGTAACAAACCCCTTTGCGCTAGTAAACATAGAATCAATTTATCTTATATTTTTAATAAGTTGGGAGAACAAGGGTAATTGCCACCTACATGGTATTATATAAGAATAGGCAAATCAGATTACATATCAACAACAAAAAAGCTGACAATGGCTGTCAGCGAGGTCATCTATTAGAAAGCTTTATCAATTGTGATTGGAGTGTTATTGGATGCAAACGAGAAAAGTTTATCTCTACGTATTTCACACAATGTCAGACTGGGAATATGGATATTTAATTGCTGAACTAAACTCAGGGAGATATTTTAAACAAGATGCAGCATCTTTAAAAGTAGTTACAGTAGGGGCTAATAAAGAAATGATAACTACGTTGGGAGGATTAAGCATAAAACCAGATATTTCTCTTGATGAGTGTACTCTTGGGAGTCAAGATCTTATTATTTTACCCGGAGGAAACACTTGGGGAGAAGATATTCATCAGCCGATCTTAAAAAAAGTTGGGGACGCTTTAAAGCTTGGCACGACTATTGCTGCAATTTGTGGGGCAACCCTGGGGCTCGCGAATGAAGGATATTTAGATTCGAGAAAGCACACAAGCAATGACCTAGACTATATGAAAATGGTCTGCCCTAATTACAAAAGAGAAACATTATATGAAAAGGAACCTGCAGTATCTGATAAAAATTTGGTTACTGCATCAGGAATTGCTCCTCTGGAATTTGCGGTGGAAGTATTAAAAAAATTAGGTGTATTTGCACCAGATACATTGCGTTCATGGTATAAGCTAAATAAGACTCAAAAGCCTGAATACTTCTTTGAGCTAATGAATACAATAAATCGATAGAAAACACTTTAGCAGTTTTTTGTAGTGCTCCTGAACTTATAGGAGCATTTTTTATATGTGTCTAGGAGATATATAAAGAAATGCAGAAACTCTAAAAAAATATAGATTGGTAGGCCTTATTTCGAATAGAGTTTGATTTGGGTTAAAACTGTTCTTATTATGGCTCATTTCATGGTGCTAAAGATTCATTTGGAGAAGACTGTCTTGATCAGAAAAGACCCTTCCAATATATTGAAGTAAAAGATATCGGGAGGAACTCTTTTGAAAAAGATATTGATGTTAGCTTTTACATTTCTTTTGGCTTTGACTATCCATGTAGGGGAAGCTTCGGCCGTTATCGTGAAAGATGAGGAGAAAGTGAGTTTTACAATGACAGAAAATGAAAAATGGTTTATGAAGTCTGATGACCTAAATTCAAACCATTGGACATCTCACTTTGGGTACAGATTCACCATTTTTGATACTGAAGGATGTACAATTAACGCAAGAATCATGCGAATGACTTTGTCAGGATATGAAATAACCGTTAGTGAAAAAAACTTCTCAGGGGATCATTTTGATTTGAGTGCAACTGATCGAGTTGAGACGATGCCTTATAAGACTCATTATTTGATTTTGACAAAAGATCCAGATTGCGGAGATGTTAAAGTAAAAGGTCTATACGGTTTTCAGTTTGATCAGCCAGAATGGTAATAAAAAAGAATCTAGATTCTCACCAGCCTAAACGCCAGCCAAGCTAATGTCTACATGCAGACATTAGCTTTTTTCATTGTTTAATAGGCTGTCGTCAGGATTCTAGAAGACTTTCTCATAATAGTCGTCTCCTGTCACATGAAGCCCAAATGACAGGGGAAATGTATATCATTCACACTTTCCGTCGTGAAAATGTAAATGTATTCATAAAAATCCCGCAGCATATCAGCAGTGCGCCGAGGATAATGCTGATGGTGATCTGTTCGTGTAATTGCAGCCATCCAAAGAATAGGGCCAATACGGGAACAAACATTAATGCCATGGATGCTTTTGACGCTTCGATTTGATTGAGCACCCAAAACCATACGACAAATGTAAAGCCGGTGGAAAGCAAGCCATTAAACAGCAATGACCACACCGCCTGATATGTCCACTCGGCTGAAGGGACCGGCTCAAATATAAAGGAAAACACCAATAACATGACGGCTCCCATCATAAGGTGCCAGGCATTCATGTGAATAATATCGATATGCTTGAATTGTAGCTTGCTGAACACATTCGCGATTCCCCAGCTAAGCGCTGCCGCAAGGACGCACAGCTCCCCCAATAAAGCGCCTTGATCGATATTGAGCATTTCCTTTCCAAATATAAATAACAGTCCGAAGAGGCCGCAGACCAGTCCCATCGTTTTATACACATTCATTTTCTCGTTTAATGTAAAATGGCTGATCACCGTAACAAATATAGGCATTGTATATACCAAAACAGAGGTTTTCCCTGAATCGACAAACTGCATTCCATACGTCAAGATCCCCATGTAGCCCAGCCCCATCAACAGGCTCATGATGATATAGCTTTTGAGATGTTCTTTTTTAATTGAAAGCTTTTTTCTTTGGATGAAGAGAATGAGAAATAAAGGAACTGCTCCGATGAACAGGCGCAAACCCGAAAATAAAAGCGGGGGGATGTCATGAATTCCTACTTTCATCGCAACCCAAGTATAACCCCAAATAAGTGTGACAGATATGATTCCCAGCATAACTTTTACCATAATGAAGCCGCCTTTCTTGTTTAAATATCGTGCTGGTTTCTATCATATGTTACATTTATGTATAACTGAAATACATTTTTATTATTGGGGGTATAACCAAATGGTTATGAACATGAACCATCTTCACATATTTGTAAAAGTCGGGGAGAAATTAAATATTACAGAAGCGGCAAAAGAATTGTTCATCTCTCAGCCGGCGGTAAGCAAAGCGATAAAAAACCTGGAGAACTCACTGCAGCTCAAATTATTGATCAGGGATAAACATCATGGTTTAATGCTGACTGACATCGGAAAAGAAATATTGCTGCTGGCGAGGCAAATGAAGGGAATTGAAAGCAAAATATATCAAGTAGCCAACCGGGAAAACAAGCTGTTAAACGGGAAGGTGAAAATTGGTTCATTTCCTGCAGTTTCAACAAATATCATGCCACAGGCGATTGCGGCATTCAGATCAAACTACCCGCTGATCCGCATAGAATTGATCGAAGGAACCTCTGACCAAATAAAAGGATGGGTTGAAGATCGGACGGTTGATATCGGGATCGCAGCATCTCCATTTGAACCGTTTGAAAATCAGCTATTGTGTAACGACTATATGGTGGCCATCATCCCGCCGCAGCGTGACGAATTAAAACTTGAAAAGCATGTCGACCTTGAAACATATCAAGATGACCTCATTTTTTGTAAAGGCGGTCATGAAATCGCGATGTCAAACGCATTTTCGCAATACAACATCGAATTAAAGGAAAACTTAACTGTGCAAAATGCCGAAACCTTGATTAATATGGTCAAAAATAACTTGGGTATCGGCATCATTTCAAACTTTACACTTTCATCCGTCCCGCATCAGTTGATTAAAAAGGACATCTTTCCTAGGGTCACACGCGATATTGGCGTCATCGCACATTCATTTGAAGAGATAACGCCGGCGGCGCATGAGTTTGTCAAAGTGTTGAAAGCAGTTGTAATCTGAATCAGTTATCGTGTTGCGATGAAATTTGAAGAAGATGAATACTCACCGGCAGAGTTACATAAAAGAAAAAAGCAACCATTTGAACGTTGCTTTTTACTCTATTTGGGACCTTGTATGCTAAGAAAAAGATTCATCCATCTCTGCCTTTGTGGGACTCTGTTCCTTAACTTGTTTTAATGATGCTACTATAAGAAAGCTAACAATCACTAGCAAGAGCCATGAACTTACCTTTCCAAGGTGTACGAGACTCCATGTATCGATTTGGTTTGGATATTTCCAAGCTCCAAAAAACGTAGCGATATTTTCCGCTATCCATATAAAAAATCCGATGAGTACAAAAGAAAGTGCGAGCGGCATACGGTAACGAGCTCCATTCACCTCGTATGTAACCCATGTTTGCCAAAAGACAATGATGACAAGCCCAGATAACCACCATCGAATGTCTATAGAAAAATGGTGGGTGAAAAAATTCAAATAAATCGCTGCGGCAAGCGGAACAACTGCAAAAAAAGGCGGCCACTTAATCAGTTCAACCTTAAGCCTTCTCCATGCCTGGCACAAATAACTGGCTACACTTGCGTACATAAAGCCGCTATACAAAGGTACTCCAAATATTTTGGAGTATCCTTCTTCTGGATAAGACCAGGAGCCCATATGGACTTTAAAAAGTTCCAGAGCAAGCCCAATAAGGTGGAATAATGTGATCACTTTTAATTCATCCCGTGTTTCAAGACCGGAACGCACCATCCACAATTGCATGAGAACGCAGATAATGAGCAGCCAGTCATACCGCGGCAAGAAGGGCAGTGGGATGATTTGCGTAATAGCCAAAGAGGCAAAAATAACGGCAGGAAACAAACATGAAAGGGCTTGTTCCCAGCCAAAATGAACGATTTGTTTTATGGCTCTCATGATGTATGCCTCCTCCATAGTTGTGTTCTTCGTGTATGAAAGGGACGCTTAGTATAGCAGCTAGATGGATATAAGTTTATGTCCATAAGCTCACCACCAATCACTTTATTTTTCTGTTAATCTTACATATTTTTTTACGAATCCTGTGTGTTTTCATCACTTCGGTATTCCAATATATCCCCGGGCTGACATTCTAAAGCCTTGCAAATCGCTTCTAAAGTTGATAATCGAATAGCTTTTGCTTTTCCGTTTTTCAATATCGAAAGATTAGCCATGGTGATGCCAACTCTCTCTGAAAGCTCTGTTACGCTCATTTTCCTCTTAGCTAGCATCACATCAATATTGATAATAATCGCCATGTCATCACCTCAGACCGTTAAGTCATTTTCTGATTTTATATCTATCGCTTCTTTTAACAGTTTTTGAAGAACAGCAGCAAAGACCGCAATCACCATTGAAGCAAAAATAATAACCAATCCGATCACAATGATACCGGGGGCGTCGTCTATCTCGGCCATCAGATAAAAGACAGGCATGCCTGCTGCGTAAAAGATACTGATAGTGACTGCGCAGTATTTTATATTCTTCAAAGCTCTTACAGACAAACCCGAGAAAGCTTTGTTTTTGTCAATATAGCTTAAAAGTTTGAACGCTTGATAAAGAGCAAAGTAAAAAGGTATCGCCGTTACATACAAATAGATGAAAACGAGATATTTTATATAAGCGATATTTGGAAATAATTCTGCTGAATAGTTGGCCATCTTAGGCACTAAAAAAATGCATAAAGCAAGAATTGGAATTCCAATAAGAACCAAAGCTATCTTTAAAAAAATTGTCGACATTCGATTCATAACAAGCACCTCATTTATTTGTTGTCTAATTGAATGTAACAAAAAATTTATCGTTTCTCAATAAAAAAATATTGAAATGGATTGATTTGTTGTTGTTATAGGAGACCCTTTTCATTTTTGACAAGACAAAAAAGCATCCCTCATCACTGGGAGATGCTGAACTACTTCAAACTTGCCGACTGAATGAACCGTGTGCCTCAGTGAGCTCAGGGATCGGTGTGAACATTAAAGCTATAGCTCTTTTATGAAGGCTTTTATCAACGTCTAAAGATTCAAACAAACGATGGGAAGAAATACATCAAAGGATAAGCGGCTGTTCATACTAATGATCGGGAGGTAAACCGACTTATGATACAAATTTTGATCACTGGTCTTTTTTTATTGGCTCAGCCGAGTGAGCCGCAGGACAGTTTAACGGTCACACAGCAAGGACGGACGATTGCCACTGTTAACCGTGAAGACTTTACAATGCCTCTTCCCGGCACTCCAATGGTTGACTATGAAAAATACAGTAAATTCATCAAACAGCTTGATCAGAAAGTGTACCGGGAGCCGATAAATGCTGTCCTTAACGATCATGGAAGCATCGTCCCGGGCAGGGTTGGCTACAAACTGTATCAACAGGCGTTTATGGAAAAGTTTTATGCGTATTTTTATGGCCAAGGTCCCTCCAAGATAGAAGTGCCGGAAATGAACATTTATCCGAAAGTTGACAGCGAGCTGCTAGCTCACATCAGTACGCAGCAGCTTGGTCAGTACGTGACGTATTTTAACTCAAGCAATAAAAGCCGTTCACACAATATTTCTCTTTCTGCAAAAGCAATCGACAATCACGTTGTTTTCCCTAATGAGACCTTTTCGTTTAACCAAGTTGTGGGAATGAGAACTCGGAACAAAGGATATAAAAGTGCACCCATTATTGTAAAAGGGGAGTTGTCTGAAGGTGTAGGAGGAGGAATTTGTCAGGTGTCCTCAACTCTATTTAATGCAGTCGATCGTGCAGGACTGCAGATCGTTCAGCGCTATTCTCATACTAGAAGTGTACCATATGTACCGCCCGGACGGGATGCGACGGTAAGCTGGGGAGGTCCTGACTTTCGCTTCCAAAACCAATATAACCAACCAATCTTAATTCGGGCAAAAAGGTATGGGGGAAGGATGATTATTACACTATACTCTTCTGATGTGATTAACAGCAAATTGAGAAAAATCCCCAAAGCTCCATCTCGGATACCGAAAGAAATAAATGCTGAGCAGTAAAGACAAAACCTTAGGTAAGGTTTTGGTTAAGAGAGCTTGTAGATTGCTCAAAATCAATTCTTTAAGGAGCGGCCAGCGAAAAGGAAGGAGGGATAAATGAAGTGAAAAGGGTATTATTTTCTGTAATTGTTTTTACAGCAGTTGGATTTTCGTTTTGCCAATCAAAAGCGCATGCTCTGACTTTTACGGTGTTGCCTATTACACAAAAAACAGACCAGTGGTCAGTAAAAGTAAGTGAAGCAAAAAATGTAAAGGAATTTGCGAGACCTCAAAAAGGAGAATATCAAGTTTATTCCTTGGAAGTCAAAAATATAGGGGAAAATGCAGCTACAGTGGATGTGCAATTGTATAGAAATGATCCTGATTCAATCACAAGATTTTCACTTTTTGGATGCCTCGATGAAAATTGTGACAAACCAAAAGAAGATTCTAAAATGTTAGCTGCAAGTTTAAATGATGGCTCACCGCTGAAGTTCAATCATTTTATGCTGGCAGATAAGGCCTCTGAATTAGAGGTTGTTATAATTTGGACACAGAAGGGGCAAGAAGGTCGCAATTTAAAACAGACCTTTAAATTCACTGAAGATGGCGTTAATTAGACAGTAAAGATGGAATGGCTTTGATGATTCGATCTCTTACTTTGCCTAAGGAAAAAACGAAAATAATTGTTGGAAAACCAATCATAGCTGAGTCAAATGTCAAAGTGACTGTGATTTATGACTATAGAGAAGAACCAGAGGAGGCCTTTTGGATACATTATCCGATGGGAGTGAAATGTTTGTCGATGATCACAAAGTCTTTATGAAATACGAATAGAGACTTTGTGACTGACTGCGCATTTCAGCTTAATATTTTCCTGATAATGACAGTAACACCTAAACAAGTGCAGCCCGTTCATTATTAAAAAACTCTAATTTCAAAATTTTCAGAGTTCAATTTCAGTCAATTCAGTTATCATCGAAAGAAGAGGCACAAAAGTCACCAGTTATTTGGACAACTTTTAGCGTTTTTTTGATGGGAGATTTGTGACTCATGAGATCATGAGTGTAAATAAATTTGAAAAGTTACTTAATACACTAGCTTGATTTTTAATAATAAAAAGCCATTTTAAGGTTCTTGACTCAATGAAACAAAAAATGCATTTAAGAGCTGTTATACGTTTTAATCTTGTCTTTAGAGAGCACTTTAATTTAAGTCAAAAGTTTAGACAGCCATCTGTTAGATCATTAGCCCTTTTTTATTTTCTTTTCGGTAACATTTTGATCATATTTTCCTACTAAAGAGTTAGGAAAGTGGGGAAAAACATGAGAAAAAAGAACAACATTAAGAAATGACTATTGATCATTGCTGGATTCTTGATCATCTGTATCATCACATTATTTGTAATGGTGTCAGGAAACAAAGTGAAATATGAGGGCAGCGGGAAAAGCGGACTGTGGATGTCTAACCTTGAAAAATCAGACAAAACTTCAATTGGACCTAATTATTTTCTAAATCTGTATTGGCAGGGGAGCAAGAAGGACGAAAAGAGTACTGTTGTTGAAAGAATTACTCTGTATGTAGATGGCGAAAAGTATCAAGATGATAATGTAGATGAGTACGACTTATCAGAGTACACAGGTGATGAAATGCCGGGTGGGGGACGCATGGAGGACCATATCGCCACCTTTGATTATATGCCTGAAGATGAAGTGATAGGACATGATGTATTAGTGAAAGTGGAGTGGAAGACAGGCCAGATAAAACAGACAGAAGAAATCAAATTACATAAGAAGCCATGGTATAAAAAATAGCTTATTTGCTGTATTTGTGATCACATTGGTGGTCACTTTTTTATTTGCGGATTCCTAGGCACAGCAATCTAAGATTCTGCATAGGCTGAAATAAAATCATGTTCATTTTTAAAACGAGGTGCATGCTGTTGGAACAACAACCAATCAATCATGAAGACAGAAACGTGCCGCAGCCTATTCGAAGTGATGGAGCTGGAGCTATTGATGCAGGCCCGCGAAATATAATGAGGGATATTCAAAATCCGAATATACTTATTCCGCCTGTTACAGATGAGGGTATGATTCCTAACTTGAGATTTTCATTCTCAGACGCTCCCATGAAATTAGATCACGGCGGCTGGTCAAGAGAAATCACCGTAAGACAGCTTCCGATTTCGACTGCGATTGCAGGTGTAAACATGAGCTTAACTGCGGGAGGCGTCCGCGAGCTTCATTGGCATAAGCAAGCGGAGTGGGCTTATATGCTTTTGGGACGGGCACGTATCACAGCTGTTGACCAAGACGGACGAAATTTCATTGCTGATGTTGGTCCCGGCGACCTTTGGTACTTCCCGGCAGGAATTCCGCATTCCATACAGGGATTGGAACACTGCGAGTTTCTGCTCGTATTCGATGATGGAAACTTTTCTGAGTTTTCAACGTTAACCATTTCAGATTGGCTTGCACACACACCAAAAGACGTTCTGTCTGCAAATTTCGGTGTCCCGGAGAATGCTTTCAACTCTCTTCCGTCTGAGCAAGTCTATATCTACCAAGGGAATGTGCCGGGATCAGTCGCCAGTGAAGACATTCAGTCACCATATGGAAAAGTCCCCATGACCTTTAAACACGAGTTGTTAAATCAACCCCCAATTCAAATGCCAGGGGGGAGTGTACGAATTGTGGATTCTTCTAACTTCCCAATTTCAAAAACGATAGCCGCTGCACTTGTTCAGATTGAGCCTGGCGCGATGAGAGAGCTTCATTGGCATCCCAATAGCGATGAGTGGCAATATTATCTAACAGGACAGGGACGAATGACGGTATTTATCGGAAATGGGACTGCCCGCACATTTGATTATAGAGCAGGCGACGTTGGATACGTGCCTTCTAATGCCGGCCACTATATACAAAATACTGGTACAGAAACATTATGGTTTTTAGAAATGTTCAAAAGTAACCGCTATGCAGATGTGTCACTCAATCAGTGGATGGCATTGACGCCTAAAGAATTAGTGCAAAGCAACTTGAATGCTGGATCAGTCATGCTTGATTCTCTGCGTAAGAAGAAAGTGCCTGTTGTGAAATATCCCGGTACGTAAAGACGTAACAGATCACACAGCTGCCCTTCATATCTTTTTAAAGTAAATAGAGCTGAATTTTGGCCTGTGTTTTATCAAATCCCTATATATACGTTATGTAGGGTTTTTCTGCTTGAATCGTATTGTAATGAGCTTTAAAATGTTAATGTGGAAATGATAACCACCCGCTAATGGAAATTCAATGGCCGATTTCTACCAGTTTGATTGGCTTTAAAGGAGGACAAGATTGAAAGCACTCATATTTTTATCCAGTTTGACTGCTATTGGGAGCTCTATATTGGGGCGATGGTTAGGGGTGCTGGATGATTCTTATGCTGTTGGCGATGCTTGGTTTATAGGTGTTTTAGCTGGTTTGATTTCACTTCTAATATTGATTGACAGTCAAACGATGACAAAGAATTACATAGTAAGTTTAAGTACGATACTAGGCATTCTGGGAGTGGGATTGATATATTTTCCAGCTGCATTCATCAACATATTATTAAGTATTACACTGGATAAACAAAAGAAAGAAGACCTTCATGTAAGATGAAAGAAATTTCATTTAATTCTTAGGAGGGAAAGTGTATGGATTTACCTCTATGGGCTTAAATCATATTTGCAATCACAGGTGCGGCAGGTTTCATAAGTTTAATGTGGTTCAGTTTTTTTGCTGACAAAATAGAAAAGTAAAGCGATTTTATAAAAATGTAAACTATTTTATATGAAAGGGATAACATTGCTTATTTAAGTTTACATAATAAAATTATTTCAAACTTATACTAAAAATAACTAATTGATCTATGTACTAAATATTCATAATTACTAGAAGGATTGGCACCTAAGGAACAAAGCTAGTTGACAAGTTCTTGCTAGAGAATTTCAATCACTACATATGATTTTCTGCATCAAGAAGCTCAGCTGAATTATTTTTAGGTGAATTTACTAATGATGAAACCTGGTATGCTTCCATGTCATCAGCATCATAAGGCAGCAGCAAACTTTGCAGATAATCAGGGTTTGTATTTTTGGGGTTAAGCCACTCCTTTTCATGATCATGGGCCAATATAACCGGCATTCGGTCGTGTATATCTTTCATGAACTCATTAGGCTCAGTTGTTATGATGGTGCAGGTATAAAGAGGATCTCCTTGATGTGTGCTCCACTTTTCATATAAGCCAGCAAACGCAAAAAGAGCAGATGATTTCAATTTGATCCGCATTGGGATTTTGGTTTTGGAATCAAGCCGTTTCCATTCATAAAAACTGTCTGCTGGTATGATGCAGCGTTTGCTGACAAGCGGTCTTCGAAAGGCAGGTTTCTCGGTAATTGTTTCGGCTCGAGCATTGATCATTTTATAACCGATCTTTTCATCTTTTGCCCAAGGTGGAATAAGTCCCCATCTAAGCTTGCCTAAGCGATTATTTGATCCATCATTGATGATCGCAAGGATGTTTTGTGATGGTGCGGCATTATAGCTTGGCTGGTATTCATCTTTAGGAAAAAATTGATCGATGTCAAACTGGTCAATAATATCATCAAATGCAGAGAACAAAGTAAACCTGCCGCACATATCCATCATCCTTTTTAGGGGTTTTTGAATAGTGTGTGGGACGAAAGTTCATTTAATACAGGTTCAGAACAATGATTTCTTTTTACTTGCGATAAACTGGTATAATAAGAAAGCCATTTAAGAAGTTATTGTGGAAAAAAACATATGCTTTTTGGTGGGACCGATGTTGGATCTTGATGGAGTTACAAGGATCGCTTAAAAATAGCCTATAAGTATAAAAAGAGGCACAGCGTTTTTAACGCAGGGCCTCTTTTATATCAGTAGCCAAATACCAGAGTTGTACTTTGTGATCCGGCATATTTCGTGACAAATTCCTTTGTATATTCCGGCGATTGGACACGATAGCTATAGTTTGACCCGGGATTCCAAGAAGTCAGCGGAGAGGTTTGCTTGTTGAGTGATGGATAGCTGCCTATGTCTTTGAAATAACCAGTGCCCTTGTCGTCAAGGATGCCGCCTTTTTCACTGCCTTTCCCAAAGTAATTATATTCGGAATATATTTTTGCTTTTGTAGCAATTGTAATCGCCTGGTTAAAATTGTTGCTGTAATTGTTTTTAACATGAAAGTAACCGTATCTCATCAGACCTGGGCCTCTAACATACAAGTTCTCAAAATAATTATTGGCGATTGTCATGTGAGGGTAGCCGTCATATTGATGCTGAGAATCATCCGGGTATCCTAAAATCAAACCGTATTTATGATTCGCAAATTTTGAGTTGCTGATCGTGATATAATCTGCAGATTTTCCGATATACAGGAGTTTGTCCAAATCACTTCCGCTTGCACTATAGCTATGTCCTGAGAATGTGACGTGATCAATCCAATAGTTCATACCGGAATCTAAATAAAGCTGGATATCATTATTTCCGTTAATCTGCGGACTGTGTTCAAACGTTAAATTTTGAAAAATGACATTTCCAGAAGCTGATGAAGTTGTTAAATAAATATTTTTCAGCGTTTTTTTCGCGTAAGAGCCCACGAGTGTTTTATTTGAGCCAATGGTAACTGTTGTTTTCGCAGATGCGGAAAGATCATTTTGAAGCACTAAAATTTTCGGAGTGGATCCTCCTAGATGGGTTTTTAAATCATTTACGCTTTGAATGTAAACAATCTGCCCGTTTTTTCCACCCGTTGTGCCCGTTTTAGAAATGCCTTTTTCATTTTTGGCATTTCCGGCAAAACCTAAAAGGCCATTTGTTGAGGTATTCGGAAAATCGACTGCACCTAATGCTTTTCCAGGCAAGAGAACCAAAAACAAACTAAAGACGGTGAACCATAAACAAAGTCGTTTCATCATAATATGCTTCCTTTCAATTTTAATAATTTCCTTGCGGGGATTATTATTACAGTTAATGGAAAGGAATGATAGGTTCTATCTTCCTAATTAATGTTGGGTTACTTAAAAAATACAGATTGCGCCAAAAGACATACTAACAATTAAAATAAAAGAAAGGATTGATACACCGTTGACTGCAGCAGCTTATCGAAACACCTTGCTATCACTTTTATGTTTAACAGCTGGAATCGTGGATGTAATCGGGTATTTAAGCCTGGGACATGTGTTCACAGCTAATATGACTGGAAACATTGTATTATTGGGGTTAGCTATCGGCAAATCCATTCAGGTCACTGTTTTTAATTCCTTGACTGCGCTAATCGGATTTATATGCGGCGTGATCATTGCTACATTGATGGTAGGGAAGGCGGAAAATACCCTTTGGCCTTCTGCTGTGACAAAAGCCCTCGCACTTGAAGCATTCATTTTGTTTGTCTTTGCTTGTCTTTCCTTTTACCGGGCATTTGTTCCTGTGCACATTCTAATTATACTCATGAGCATTTCTATGGGGATTCAAACTACAGCAGCAAAAAAACTGGGGATCGCAGGTATTTCTTCAACTGTGTTGACCGGCACTTTGGCTTCTCTTTTAGAGGATATATCCGGCCGTTTGTTTTTTAAGAAGCAGAAGAAGACTTTCTTAAGAGATACTGTGTTAAGAGCACTGGCTATTATTTTGTATTGTGTGGGGGCTATTATTGTTGCTCTGGCTGAGCCTGATTTTTATCACTTCATTATTTGGGTTCCGATTGTGCTGATATTTGGCATTATGATGACAGCTAAGTGGAAACTGAGCGGGGAAAAATAGCTTATCCTGTATAGCTGTTATCAGGCCAACAGCCTGTCTCATTTCGTTATTGTTATGCGAATTTTGAGAGGGAAAAATAAGACATTCGGCTGAAGTGCACATTCGTTCATTTGTATTGCCTTTTTCATAAGTACGCTACATTTGATATATGAATGATAGTGAATTTGCCTTAAAATCATCTATGAATCTATTTCCTCTTTCAAACCAGATGGATTGAGTCTTATAATGATAATGATTCTCATTTGAAGTCTGGTTTGAGGAGGACCAATATGAAAAAGATCATGAGTGCATTTGTTGGTATGGTTTTGTTGACGATCTTCTGTTTTTCCCCGCAAGCTTCGGCAGCATATGACGACCTGCATGAAGGTTATGCAACGTATACAGGGTCAGGTTATTCAGGAGGAGCTTTCCTGCTGGATCCCATTCCTTCCGATATGGAGATTACTGCAATAAATCCGGCGGATCTCAATTACGGTGGAGTAAAAGCGGCACTTGCCGGCTCTTATTTGGAAGTTGAAGGGCCAAAAGGGAAAACAACCGTATATGTTACTGATCTTTATCCCGAAGGCGCTCGGGGAGCTCTTGATCTGTCACCTAATGCCTTCCGTAAAATCGGCAATATGAAAGACGGAAAAATCAATATTAAATGGCGTGTTGTCAAAGCCCCAATCACCGGCAATTTCACGTACCGGATCAAAGAAGGCAGCAGCAGGTGGTGGGCAGCAATCCAAGTCAGAAATCACAAGTATCCTGTGATGAAAATGGAATATGAAAAGGATGGTAAGTGGATCAACATGGAGAAAATGGACTATAACCATTTTGTGAGTACAAATTTAGGGACAGGCTCTCTCAAAGTCAAAATGACTGACATCCGCGGAAAAGTTGTGAAAGACACCATTCCAAAGCTGCCTGAAAGCGGAACGTCCAAAGCCTATACAGTACCGGGCCATGTTCAGTTTCCTGAATAAAAAATACGAAACAGCGGATCTTTTCCCGCTGTTTTTTCATTGTTCTGTATCTGCATGTAAAAATGTTTTAATCATGTTCAACTGCTCCTGCTTTGGATAACTGGTATACAGCCTGCTTGAAATCCGAATAGGATCTCCGAAAAAATATCTTTCGTAGTGAGTTTGTCTAGTTCCGAATGAACTCATTGTTAAATCCCATGCCAAACGGAAAATTTTCACACGTTCTTCAGCATTTGTATTGGTTGCTTGAAGATATTGGTCAAGATCTTCCCGTATCTCTGAGTCAAATGCATTTTCGGTAGGCAGTGTCACCATTCCGCTAGCTCCAATTAATTGTATGATTTCAGTAAATCGAGGATATAGCTTAGGAATGATCGTACTGATGACTTGAAGAGGAATTAAACAGGGGCGCATATAGCCGAATTCATCTAACTGAGCATCATTTTCCGATTTGTCAATGAGCGCTTTGATTGTTTCCAATCCCACAATGATTTCTGAGAGCTTTTCTTGGATGTGCTGATATTCGGAAACATTAATGGTGTCGACAAGAAGCTGTGCAACACCTAATAGAAATTCAATTTTTATCATTTGCCTAATGACAACCTGGTGAAAGGTAAAGGCATGAAAGGAGCTTTTTGTCATAAAATCTTTAGCTGCTTCCACATTATCGTAAAAAAACACACGATTCCACGGCACTAACACATGATCAAAAACCACAATTGAATCCATTTCTTCATACCTTGAGCTTAAGGGATGATTAAAGGAAGAGTCGCTTAATACAAATGATTCTCTTGTGATGAATTTTACGCCTTTTGTATTAGAAGGGATTGAAAAAGCATAAGCTTCATCTGTTTCAAAGAAAAATTTAGGCGCTGAAAAAACCAAGATTTCATCGGTCAGCCCGCCTTGTGTTGCAAGCAGTCGTGCTCCATGAATCATTAAACCTTTTTCGGTTCTATCAATGACTTTAGCAGATATCGGTTTTTCACTTAGCCCAAAATAGGACTGTGACCGGTTCACTTGCGGAGTAATGAATGTATGGGTAAAGGAAAGGTCATGCTTAGCAGCTTGTTCATACATATCTAGTATATGGTCAGGAAAGCAATTCTCTTTATCTTTGAGAAGCTCCGCTGACGAAGCAAAGCTCATCATAACCGTATTCATGTAATCCGGACTTCTCCCCATCATTCCGTGAGTATGTCTAGCCCAATGTTCAATCATGTTCCTTCTTTTTTTTAAATCATTTTTGGTTTTAGGCTGGAGATAGGAAATGCCGATTCGATCATCATCTCCAGGAAGGCAATAAGTCATTTCATGTATTAACTCATCCTTTGTTTGCAATTCATAAAGTGAGCTTTTTGTTTTGATTATTCCTTTAAATGCAGGATGCTCAGAAATGTTACCCTTTATTTTTTCGCCATCATACCATATTTCGTTTTCTAGTTTATTCAATCGGTCAATGAATTCTTTACCATTGATGATCCCCATTAAAGTTCGCTCCTTCATATTATGCTGCGTATTGTATTATATTTTCGAGAAAACAGCCGGTTCAGCCAATTTGAGGTGGGAAAAGCCTTTTTTGTATGCCTAATAGAAAATGAGAAGAGTGACTTATACGACAAAAAACAGCCAATTTTTCTTGAAGCCTTTCTGAAGATTCAGAGCCGTAAAGAATTTGCTTATTCATATGAAAATAGCACTATAAAACTTGATAACACGTGTCGATATTATGGACATGAGCGTAAGCGAATTGGATTCAAACGCGCTTGAACATATTTTATTTCAGCCATTACATTGTGCGGAAAGGGAAAACGACACATGAAAGTGAAAACAAAATTGCTGGGGATTATATCAATATTAGTTGTTTCAATTATTGGAATTGGAGGCTCCTCAGTATTTATGATTTCTTCTACTGTGAAAAAGAATGAAGAACTTAAAGACAAAATGGAATTCCAAAAAGAGATAAAACACATCCAATATGAATTGACCGGGTTATCAAATGATGAAAGAGGCTTCTTGATTACCGGAGACAAAGAATACGACGAGGGTATGAAGGAAAAAGCAGACGATGTCTTAAAGAGTCTTGACCGGGTTAATGACTTGATTGATGAAGAGAGATATCAATCAAATATCGAAGACATTAAGACAAGTTTTACTCAGTATAGAGCTTTGAATCAGCAAGTAGTAACAGCCTACTCTTCAAATCCGAAAAAAGCAGAAACCATCCATTTTGGAGAAGAAAGAACACTAAGAAAAGAAGGCGTAGACCCGGCTGTCAATAAGCTGTCTGATCGCCTGGATCAAGAGGTGGAGGATCTAAAAGATGAAATACGAGGCAATGGGAAAATGAGTCAATGGCTCATCATCATTGTCACCGGGATATCAGTTATATTAGGCGTTGTTTTAAGCATAATGCTGTTAAAGTCCATAATGGTGCCCCTAAGAAGTATAAATAAGCAGCTGGAGGAAATTGCACACGGCGACGCTGATTTAACCAAAAAAGTCATTGTGAAAAATAAAGATGAATTTGGCCAGCTTGCCCAATCGTTTAATTCTTTTACTCATTCATTAACTCAAATTGTGAAGCAGATCAGCAGCTCATCTGAACAAGTTGCTGCTTCCTCCGAAGAATTATCGGCAAGCGCAGAAGAATCGAAATCAACATCTGAACATATTTCCCGAGCCATGCAGATGGCTGCCGAAAGCAATGTGAAGCAAAGCTCAATGACAGAAAAGAGTGCGGAATCCATTACTGAATTATTAGACAGTATATCATCTGTTGCTTCAAATACAGGGAACATAGTGGATCTTTCTTCTTCGATGAGAGACAAGGCTGAAATAGGCTCTAAGTCCGTCAACAAGATGTTAGATCAGATGAAATTCATTGATAAGTCTGTAGATTCAGCCGGCAATGGATTGCAAACATTGGTAGCGAGCACAGCAGAAATCAGCGATATCTCTTCGCTTATCACGACGATTTCAGAGCAGACAAATTTGTTGGCACTAAATGCAGCGATCGAGGCGGCCAGAGCCGGAGAGCAAGGAAAAGGATTTGCTGTGGTGGCAGAAGAAGTTCGGAAGTTGGCGGATGAAACAAATAAATCTGCAAACCACATCCAATCGGTGGTAGCGACCATCCAAAATGAATCGATAGAAACGGTAAATAATATTAAGGTTGTTCAAGAAAATGTGAGCTCAGGCATTGTTCTTTCTCAAGAGGCAACAGGAAATTTCAATGAAATACTGAACCTTGTGGAACAGGTCACTTCTCAAATACAAGAAGTCGCAGCGGCAACTCAACAGCTTACATCAGGCGTCGAAGTGATTCAGCACACAGTTCATACATTGGCCGTTGGAACAAAAGAAACGTCTGCAAATACAGAAGCGGTTGCAAATTCATCACAGGAACAGCTTCATTCAATGGGGGAAATCTCCTATGCCGCAGAATCTCTATCTCAGTTGGCAGAAGAACTTCAAACCGTCATTAATCGTTTTAAATATTAAACAGGCTACTTACGTGCAACCTCCATCCTATTCGGTGGGGGTTTGCTACTTTTACTGTGGTGTTTCTAAAAACAGAGCTAACTGACCTTTTAAGTTAGCTCCGTTTGTATGGCTAGTCCAAATTTTGATCGATCGTCCCTTCAAAATAGTCATCGCTGACCTGTTCATGAGTTTCAGCCAATCCTTTTTCTAATTGCGTGCTTCCTTTATAATCTGAGGGCTCAAAGTATTTCCCGGCAACATCTGTTGTGTCATTTTTGTTTTCTTTGTTATGAGTTTGTGTTTCAGTGTTTACACTTTCTGTCTCAGTATTGCTGCTTATAGATTGCTGAAAATCATATTCCTTGTCTAATGAAGAAAATCTTTTATAATCATCAGGTCTGTCGGCTCCATTTTTTTGAGTCACTTTTCTTCCTCCAGATTATTGATATTTTAGTGCGGGTAAGAACTTATTTCGTTCTTTTAGGCTCAGAACCATGTTTTTTAGGATTATCTGCTTTAAAAGCTGTTTCAGTCTCATGGTCATTTCTCATTTGTTCAATACTTGAATTTTGAATTCCCTTTTTACTCATTGGTTTCACTCCTTTACGAAAAGTGTTGAATATCAACTCTTCTTATTTTGTCTGTTGATCAGGTATTCATGCACTTTTTTCATTCGCGCTTTGGCCAATCAGGAGAGGCATTTTCATGCCAGTCGTATTATTTAATAAAAAGTCGTATTTTTGAAACTTTTTATCATCGCATTGTTGGGGAAGACATCTCGATAAAAGAAATACAAAGGTTGTGAATTTATACTAACAGCACTGTGAATAAATCAAACAAGGGGGATGAAAAAATGAAAAAAAGCGCATCATATTATTTAATGACATTAGGGCTATCCAGCCTTACATTTGGTTTGTTTTTAGGGTTTTATTCTTTCGTTATGTATGGCGATATGATAATTGCATTGTTTACGGCAGCAATTGCTTTGTTATACGGTTTTGTGGTGTATGGCCTTTTTGCTGTTCTGCTTCAAATGAAGTTGCAGAAAAAAAGCGAGAACATTCAATGTCATGTACCTATTGATTTACAGTGTGGTTTCATTTATCGCAGCTTTCCTGTTTTTTGTTATCAATGAACCTGCATCAATAGCATGGACATTGCAATCGTACTTTTATTATATGTTAAGTGTTGCAACTGCAGTGATTTACTGGTTATGGGATTCTCTGATCCTTTATAAACGTACAGGTTCCAGTATATAGGCTAAATTTTACCAATCGGAGAAATATGGAGGTTCAATAAAAATTCAGGGTATTGCACTAACATTGCTGCGTGAATCTAAAAGCTTTAGGTTTCATATTTTTTTAAAAAAATCCTCCGCCGCGGATAAAGGCGCAGTATGGGGACACAATGAGAGCACACATTCAAACCGAATAGGTTTTCTAAGTGTTTTACGATACATACGTTCATCAAGAACATCACGTCATCAATGGAATATAAAAACTATTGTTGTGGAACGGGCATCTCGAGCCGTTTGAGGAAAGAACATAGATGGTGGTTTATCGTTTTATCAGCGCTTATGGAACAAAGTTTTGGTGGCGGTCAATCCATACAGCTAAACAGAGGAGAGCGTGACAATGAATCTCGCTCTCCTCAGATTTGTTTTATTCACCCTGATGTTTTTCAACTAATGTGAATGTCCAATCTTTTAACATATGTTTCTGTACATATTTTTTTCCGTTTATTTCGATGTAAGGCAGGTCTGCCATGTCTCCAGCTAACTGTTTTGCTTCAGACGTTGTTATTCCTAAAAAAAGTCCGATGTAAAAGTAAATATCCCGTTCTTTTATAAGCAAGATATCATTTTGTTCATTACCTTTTGTATGGTTCATCTGCTTTAAGCCTTCACCGATAAAATATCCAGCCAAAGCAATACCAATTCCTAAAAAAACGTCCATGTGTATGCCTCCATTATGTCGATGTTATGTTATACGGGCTTGGCATACTCCGGGTTTCATTATTTTTCAAACCTTTTCAATCTGTACACGGCCTGAAAAAAAGGTGGCGCCGCCGCCCATATCGGACAATCGGTCTGGGGTTAGCGCGTTTACAAGCTGTTTTTTTCCTTGTTCATCCGCCCATAATCCTTGGCTGACAACGACACCTGGCAGTACTTGTTCTCCAACTGCAGCGGTCAGCTGGCATTCTCCCCGGCTGTTCCAAATTCGTACAGGTGCCCCATCAACGATTCCGTGTTCTTCAGCATCTTTTGTGTTGATAAAGAGCTTTGGCGTCTTTTCAAGTTTGATGTGTTTTTCATTATTGGAAAATGTTGAGTTTAAGAAATTATGGTTTGGCCCCGGAACATACATAAACGGATGTTCATTATCGGTTACAAGAGGTGTATATGTCGGTAAAGCCGGGAAGCCGTCTTGTTTCATTTGTTCTGAATATAATTCTATTTTTCCGCTTGGCGTTGGAAGTTCGCCCGGAAACAGTGGCTTTTCGCGTTTCGCTTTCATAAATGAATGCTTAGCAAGTGCATCGTAATCAATCTCTGCCAAATGCGGATTATCTGGATGGTCAAGCGCCTGGCGGATTAATTCTTCATCTGAATCTTTAAGCTCCTGGTCTGTGAATCCCATTGCTTCAGCCAGTAATCGGAACACCTCAGTGTTAGACTTGCTTTCCCCATATCTCTTGATCACCGGCTGCTGAAGCTGAATGTAATGGTGCCAGTAGGAGGTGTAAAAATCAGTATTTTCAAAAGCGGATGTTGCAGGCAGTACAATGTCCGCATATGCAGCCGTTTCCGTTAAAAACAAATCATGAACCACAGTAAACAAGTCTTCCCGCAGCAAGCCCTGTCTGACCTTGTTTGCTTCCGGCGCAACGACGGCCGGGTTTGTTCCGTAAATAAAAAGAGAGCGAATCGGCGGGTCTGTTTCCAAAAGCACCTTGCCAAGCTGATTCATATTAAACGAACTCGGTGTGCGCCCTTGCAATAAGTCGGGCCGCTGCAAGGCATTTGTGTTATATTCTAAAATTCCGCTGTTATGCTTAATTGCGCCGCCCCCTGTGTGCAGCCATTGGCCGGTGATCGCCGGAAGACAGGCAATCGTCCTTACAATCATCCCGCCGTTATCGTGATGCTGGGGTCCGTTTCCGATTCTGATAAAAGAAGGGGAGGTTTCCCCGTACATTTTTGCCAGTCGGTAAATATCTTTGGTACTGACACCGGTGATCATCGACACCTTTTCAGGATCATATTGTTTCACGTGTTCACGGAGCTCTTCATAGCCAACCGTGTACTCGGACAGAAATGCTTCATCATGAAGGTTTTCTTTAAATAAAATGTGCATGATGCCAAGAGCAAGTGCACTGTCGGTTCCAGGCTTTATTGGAATAAACCAATCTGCGAGACGTCCTGTTTGATTTTTATGCACATCGATCACTACAATTTTGGCACCTTGTTTTCGCGCTTTTTGGGCGATTGTAATTTGGTGCATGTTTGTGCTGACCGCATTGATTCCCCAAAAAATAAATAGTTTTGTATGAATAGTTTCCTCAGGATCGATTCCCGCGCTTATGCCCATTGTATATTTATAGCCTTCAGATCCCGCTTTGCTGCAAATCGTCCGTTCAAGCTGGCTTGACCCCATGCGGTAAAAAAAGCGGCGGTCCATTCCTTCAGCTGTCAATTTCCCCATGTTTCCGTAAAAGCTGTAAGGAAGTATGCTTTCAGCTCCCTCTTCATCAATCAGCTGTTTCCAGCGGGAGGTGATCGTATCGATTGCCTCTTCCCAGGAAATCGGTTCAAATATCGCTTGGCCTTTCGCACCTGTTCGTTTGAGCGGTGTAGTCAGCCGCTTTTCATCATAGATGCGCTCCGTCATATTCCGGACTTTGTTGCATATGTTTCCAGCTGTGACAGGATGATCAGGGTCTCCTTGCACTTTTACGATTTTCCCGTCTTTTTTATGTATTAACAATCCGCACTGGTCCGGGCAGTCCAGCGAGCAAACGGATTTGAAAATGCCGTTTTGTTGTGTGGCAAAAGATTTCATGGCCCAGTTCCTCTCTCTAGTTAGATATTTTGTAAGAATTATAACATTTCCGATGATAACGTCAATTCTGAAAAAAGAGATTGACATCAATATGAGACTTCTTTATGATAAACGTATTCTTTATTCTGAAAATTACATACTCAACATTTTCTATCCAGAGAGGTGGAGGGACTGGCCCTATGAAACCTCGGCAACATTATTGTGCCAATTCCAGCAAGCGACAGCTTGAAAGATAGGAAAGCAAGGTTTATACCGGCGTCTGCCTGTAACAGAGCGCGCCTATATATGAATCTCTTTCCATCTTCGGAAAGAGATTTTTTTTATGAAAAATACGATGAAAAGGATGTTTTGCACCATGACGGTTTTGGTTACAGCACCGTACAACGAAGAAGGACGAAAAGAGCTAGAAAACTTGTTTGGCTCAGTTGCTTATCAATCTTGGAAGGAACAAGGCCGGGCATATCGGGAAGATGAACTCATTCAGCTGCTAAAAGCAACAAATGCGACAGGCTTGATTACTGAGCTTGATCAGGTAACAGACAGCGTATTTGCTTCTGTTCCCGAACTTTCATTTGCCGGTGTTTGCAGGGGAATGCCCTCCAATGTGGATGTGGCAGCTGCCTCAAAAAGAGGCATACCTGTTTTTTATACACCAGGGCGGAATGCACAAGCCGTTGCTGAAATGTTTATTGGAAATGTGATTACCTTTCTCCGCCATACCAGCGTCTCGAATCAATGGCTGAAGGATGGAAAGTGGGACAGTGATTACCTACAGGCTTATGTCAAATTTAAAGGAAATGAATTATCAGGAAAAACGGTTGGCATGATTGGGTTCGGGGCGGTTGGTCAAAGGATTGCAAAACTGCTGACTGCATTTGACTGTAAAATAAAGTATTACGATCCATACATTCAAGACGATCATCCGCTGTATGAAAAAGTATCTCTTAAAACGGTGTTTTCAGACAGTGATATCGTTTCTGTCCATCTGCCTCGTACTGAGGAAACACTTGGACTTATTGATCGGAAGTATTTTGATCTGATGAAAGAGAGTGCGATTTTCGTCAACACTTCAAGAGCAGTTGTTGTAAACCGTGAAGATCTTTTATCTGTATTAAAAGAACATAAAATCAGAGGTGCGATATTAGACGTTTTTTATCATGAACCTCCAGAGGAATCAGATTATGAATTGATTTCATTGCCTAATGTTCTGGCAACACCGCATCTCGCTGGAGCAACATTTGAAGTGGAGGATCATCACGTGACGATACTGAATGAAGCCCTCAAAAAGTGGAAGGGTGAAAAAACTCTTAATATTCCGACAGTGTATAACAAGGACGAACTGAAAACAGGGGGATAAGAAAGGAGGCTAAGAGAATGAAAAAACAAAAAGGCTATCTCGTTTTTGATATTGGCACAGGCAATGCGAGGGTAGCGGTCGTGAGTGTAACTGGCAGTGTTCTAACAGTTGAACGGGAGGACATTGTGTATTCCACAGAGACGCTTTACCCGGACAGCCGTTATTTTTCTCCTCAGGTGCTGTGGAAGCAGGTGATGAATTTGGCAAAACGTGCGCTATCCCGTTCGCATGATATTGACATCATTGGTTTGACATCGACGAGCCAAAGACAGGGAATTGTTCTGATCGATCAAAACGGCAATCCTTTTCTCGGGTTGCCGAACATCGATAATCGCGGTCGAGAGTGGGAGGCGAGCATTCCCGATCGGGAAGAGATATACAGCCGCACAGGCCGCCTGCCAACCGCACTTTTTTCTGCGCTCAAGCTTTATGGATTAAAACAGCGCCAGCCCTCTTTATGGGAAAAGACTGCAAGCTTTACTAGCATCAGTGATTGGGTGACGTACCAACTGAGCGGAATATTAACATATGAACCATCACAGGCAACAGAAACCCTGTTGTTTGATGTGAAGCAAAACACTTGGTCAGTAGAGATGTGCGACATATTTGGCTTTTCTCCATCTATCCTTCCGCCTCTTGTTAGAGCGGGGACAGCAATTGGAACGATAGCAAATGAATATGCATCCGAATTAGGCCTTTCAATAAATGCTAAGGTTATAGCAGGGGGCGGGGATACACAGCTGGCTGTCAAAAGCACCGGAGCTGGACTTGAGGACATTGTCATTGTATCAGGGACAACAACGCCAATAACCAAAATTACTGCGAATCATGGCGACACAAAACATAAAGCCTGGCTGAACTGTCACACAGATCAAGGGCATTGGCTTGTGGAAACGAATCCGGGAATTACCGGCTTGAATTATCAAAAATTAAAACAGATTTTTTATCCGAATGAAACGTACGAAGTAATGGAGGAGGAGATTTCTGCACTTGCAAAAGAAGACCATGCATGTGTAGCGGCTCTCGGCTCTTATTTATCGGCTGAAAAGAATGCATTAACGAGAGGCGGTTTTCTTTTTGATGCCCCGCTGTCAGCACATTTAAAGAGGGCACATTTTGTACGTGCAGCGCTAGAAGAGATCGCATTTTCAATCAAATGGAACTTTGACATTTTAACAGAGGTTACTCCGTTTGAACGTGACTATGTTTGGGTGTGCGGAGGGGGATTCCAAAGCAAAGCGCTCACTCAATATATCGCGGACCTTCTTCAAAAAAAGGTCTATGTCCAAGAGGGATATCATCAGGCATCTGTTGTTGGAGCTGCAGTCATTTGCAATGAAATCTTTCAATTAACGGAGGAGATGTCAGCAAATGTCCGGGTGATCGAACCGAAGGACTGTCAGACAGAATTGGCTTTATATGAGAAATGGAAGCGAACACAGCGCTTTTTTTCAGGTTCAGAAAGCAAAGTATTAATTTAAGGCGGCATTTCTGCTGTTTTGAGGAATCATTTAATTTTCAACTTTAATAAGGTAATACGGTAATTGATTGATATGAGCATCTAAGGAGGAGACAGATATGTTGGATAAAATAGGAATACCGAAGCGGCTTGCCTGGGGATTTTTAGGGGTTGTTTTGTTTATGATGGGAGATGGCCTTGAACAAGGCTGGCTCAGTCCTTTTTTGATCGAAAACGGGCTCACCGTTCAGCAGTCCGCTTCCATTTTTAGTATATATGGAATTGCGCTTGCCATAGCTTCCTGGTTTTCGGGTGTATGTCTCGAAGCATTTGGCGCAAAACGAACGATGTTTATGGGGCTGTTGTTTTATGTGATCGGTACAGCTGCTTTTATCGTATTTGGATTTGAACAGCTGAACCTGCCAGTGATGTATGTGACTTACTTCGTAAAAGGGTTAGGTTACCCGCTTTTTGCTTATTCTTTCTTGACATGGGTCATTTACAGAACACCGCAAAGCAAACTGAGCACTGCTGTCGGCTGGTTTTGGATTGCATATTGCCTCGGCATGTTTGTGTTCGGCGCTTGGTACTCAAGCTACGCGATCAAAGCGTTCGGTTATTTGAATACGCTTTGGAGCTCTATTTTCTGGGTATGTCTCGGTGCATTTTTTGCATTGTTTATCAATAAAGACCGTTTTGAAAAGAAGAAAAGAAAAAGATCAGAAACAGCCGAGGAGCTTTTAAAAGGGGTTACGATTCTAATTACAAATCCGCGCGTGCTTACAGGCGGAATCATCAGAATCATCAACAGCATTGGTACATATGGTTTTCCAGTCTTTTTGCCGATGCACATGGCCCAGCATGGAATTTCAACCAATGTGTGGCTGCAAATTTGGGGAACGATTTTTCTGGGGAACATTGTGTTTAACCTTATCTTTGGTATTGTCGGCGATAAATTCGGCTGGAAAAATACTGTTATTTGGTTCGGCGGAGTCGGCTGCGGCATTTTCACCCTCTTATTATACTACGCACCTGTTTTCTCCGGCGGAAGCTTAGCGGTTGTCAGCGTGATCGGCTTTATTTGGGGCGGTTTGCTGGCAGGCTATGTGCCTATTGGTGCAATTGTGCCGACGGTGGCAGGAAAAGATAAAGGGGCAGCCATGTCTGTATTGAATTTGGCTGCAGGTTTATCAGCGTTTGTCGGCCCCGCACTCGCTTGGCTGTTCATCGGTCTCGTCGGCGCGCAAGGCGTGGTCTGGATCTTTGCGGCCCTTTACCTTGCAAGTGCGGTCTTGACAAAATGTATTCATATACCTGAGGAAAAAGCAGTTAAGGAGGAAACATCTCCTCAATATGCATCTTAATTAGAAAGCGCCCTGTTTGAGGGCGTTTTTTATCTTTTTAAAGGAAAAGGGATGTGCGCACAGACCAAGAGAATGCCGTCATTCTCTTGGTTTTACAATAGAGTACACATTTGTATCATATGGTGTCCCATTTTGATACATGTACTGTCTTAAAACGCCTTCTTTTTGAAAACCCATTTTTAGAAGCAGACGATTTGATGCTTCATTAGCGGTAAATACAACTGCGCCAATACGCGTCAGTCCAAGGGCAGAAAATCCGTAAGATACGACCTTTGAAATGACTTCTGATGCAAATCCGTTTCGCCAATGCGCCGGGATGATTTCATAACCGATTTCCGCGCGCCTATGTTTTTGGGCCAGAGCGTGAAAGCCAATTGTTCCGATCAGTTCTTTAGTGTCCCGTCTTTCAATTCCCCACCGTATACCGCGTTTTTCTTGATAGAGGGCCGCAAACGTTTGAATCATTGAAATGGCCTGTTCTATAGATTCCATGTTTTCAAGCCCATAATAGCGTGTCACCTCATCGTTTGAGAAACAAGCAAAAATGGCTTCCGCATCCTGATCTGTGATTTGCCTAAGTATAAGCCGATCCGTTTCTAATATAGGAAACATTCAACCACTCCCCACGTTTGTGTTTTTGTTTATCATATCCCTTTTATTTCCTCTTTTCTATAGCGAAATCAACCAATGCAGCAAAGGAACGAATTTGTGTTTCTAGTTGCTCTTTGTTTTTGCTGAATTGTTTCAAACGATGGCCGTTCGCGCCTGATGGATGGGGAAAGCCGTTAAGGCAAATCAAATTCTGGAGGCTGTGCTGTCTGATCAATGTTTCACATACTGTTTCGGCCGCTTTTCCTAACGGAATGAGAAGAGCTGGTCCCGTCACATGGTTAAGCTCCGCAGGGAAGTGCCCAAAAGCATAAGTGCTTAGAATAGGAGAATGAGTGATAGCCGGTTTGTATCCGGTATAGTTTTTTTGCTGGATAAAGACAGGATATTTAATAACGGAAGTTGTATGGAGCATAAGCCGTAATTCTCCAAAAAGCTTTGCGGCGCTTTGAATGCCAAAAGCTTGCGGCAGCCCGCATAAATCCAGCATGGTGATAAGGTTATGTCTCATCGACCCGGAGAAACCCGCTGCTATTTTTGTATCTACCGCCATTTGCTCAAGAGTGCGGCCTTGCCGCAGACTTTCGACTGCTGTTTCGTACGCTGTTTTCATCTGGGAAAAACCCGGCGTGATCCCGGCAATCACAATCGTAGCAGTCCGATTGATATATTCATTATGAGGTGAATAGTAGATGTCAAGTTCATTTTCTTGATGGAGATGGAATGGAGAAATAAGTAAATCCGACTTTGTAAGTGAAGAGGGAAGAGAATGTAGTTTTTCTGCGAACTCCTTTAAGCAACTGTGGTTTACAATCATGCGAAAGCCTCCTCAAAAAATGATATCCCATTGTCCATTCTGATCGAAACAACGGGATATCATTCATCATGACCTGCTATTTAAATGGCCAGCCTGCCACACCTCTTTAACAGCTTTAGGAACTTCTTTTACTTCAGCTGCGGTCTGCTGAAACGCGGATTTTTTCATTTGGACATCCTGCTGCATCTTCTTTTGTTTTTGCGTCAGCAGCTCTGTTTCTGTTTTTAATCCTTCGATTTGTTTTTGCATAGCCTGCGTAACAGAGGAAAGCTCCTTTAGTGCAGGGTCCATTTTTTTCTTGTTTTGAATCACGGTAACTCCTAAGAAGATAATAGAAACTGCTAATACTGCAAGACTGATATAAACTATAATCATATGTTCACTCCTTTTCTTATGTCATTACCCTGTATCCGTTTTTTTAATCAGAAGAAATGATATTTACACAGTTCGTTTGATTTGCGTATTGGATGTATTGTACTTATAATGTGATATCGTACATATGTAAACAAAGAAAGGGTGCTTCAATTGCAAAATTTACAACATAAAACTGCACTAATCACAGGCGGAGGCAGAGGAATTGGCCGCGCTACTGCTTTGGCGCTTGCCAAAGAAGGCGTGAATATCGGGTTAATTGGCCGGACTTCCGCTAATGTAGAAAAAGTGGCTGAAGAAGTCAAAGCGCTTGGTGTAAAAGCTGCATTTGCTGCTGCAGATGTAAAAGATGCCGATCAGGTTAACCAAGCTGTAGCTCAAGTGAAGGAACAGCTCGGTGATATCGATATTCTCATTAATAATGCCGGCATCAGCAAATTTGGCGGTTTCTTAGATCTGTCAGCCGATGAGTGGGAAAATATTATTCAAGTCAACCTAATGGGTGTGTACCATGTGACTCGCGCGGTGCTTCCGGAAATGATCGAACGCAAAGCCGGAGACATCATTAATATTTCGTCTACAGCGGGTCAAAGAGGAGCTGCTGTAACAAGTGCTTACAGCGCTTCTAAATTTGCCGTTCTCGGGTTAACAGAGTCTCTTATGCAAGAAGTGAGAAAACATAATATCAGAGTCAGCGCGTTAACGCCGAGCACTGTTGCTAGTGATATGTCTATCGAATTGAACTTAACAGACGGTAATCCTGAAAAAGTGATGCAGCCTGAGGATCTTGCTGAGTACATGGTGGCACAATTGAAATTAGATCCTCGTATTTTCATCAAAACAGCGGGATTATGGTCAACAAATCCTTAAAAATGAAAACCTGTCTTTCGACAGGTTTTTTTAGTTGAAGAAATCCGTACCGGTAAAATGCGATATGTAAACCTGACAATCGTTTAAATTGAAGATAGCAGTGAATGCAGGCTATAATAGAACTAAGAAAACTATGTACCAAATGTTCAGTTGGAATTTATTTTTTCCGCTACACCTATAATCAGTAAACATAGAATGACTGGACTATCAGTCTTTAATATAAAGAAGGAAAACATTAAAAGAAAATTGAATATTTAGTACATAGTGTTGTCAGTGACAGAAGAAGGAGTGCATATGATGAAAGAAGAAAAAAGGAGTTCAACAGGCTTTTTAGTGAAACAGCGCGCATTTTTGAAGCTTTATATGATAACGATGACAGAGCAAGAGAGACTCTATGGGTTAAAGCTGCTTGAAGTACTTCGGTCTGAATTTAAAGAGATTGGTTTTAAACCAAATCATACAGAAGTATACCGGTCTTTGCATGAGCTTCTTGATGACGGGATACTAAAACAAATTAAAGTAAAAAAAGAAGGGGCTAAGCTCCAGGAAGTCGTCCTCTATCAATTTAAAGATTACGAAGCTGCCAAGCTGTATAAAAAACAGCTGAAGGTAGAGCTGGATCGCTGTAAAAAACTGATTGAAAAAGCTCTCTCAGATAATTTTTAATAGAAACAAACACCCGGCGCAGCAGTGTGAACCGGGTGTTTTCTGCTTTTCATTATACATATTTGTCGAAAAGAAACAATACAAATCAATAATGGCCTTCAAACTTGACATCATTTCCTCACGTGGTAACATTTTAAACGTGTGAAAATGCGAACAAAAAAGCGAACAAAGGAGATGTTACCGATCTTTGATCAAAAGAAAGTAGCCTTTATAGGAGCAGGATCTATGGCGGAAGGAATGATATCAGGTATCGTTCGTGCCAACAAAATCCCGAAACAAAACATCTGCGTTACAAACCGCAGCAATACAGAGCGATTAACTGAACTTGAACTTCAATATGGAATCAAAGGCGCCTTGCCGAACCAACTATGTATTGAAGACATGGATGTACTCATTTTGGCAATGAAGCCAAAAGACGCCGAAAACGCTCTGTCATCACTAAAATCACGTATTCAACCCCATCAATTAATATTGTCGGTCCTTGCCGGCATAACCACCTCTTTTATTGAACAATCATTGCTTAATGAACAGCCGGTTGTCAGAGTGATGCCCAACACTTCCAGTATGATTGGCGCTTCTGCAACAGCTATTGCCCTTGGCAAATATGTGTCGGAAGACCTGAAGAAGCTGGCCGAAGCATTGCTCGGATGCATGGGCGAAGTCTATACAATCCAAGAAAATCAAATGGATATATTCACCGGAATTGCAGGCAGCGGACCCGCGTATTTTTATTATTTAATGGAATTCATTGAAAAGACAGGCGAGGAAGCGGGCCTCGATAAACAGTTATCTCGAAGCATCGGCGCACAGACACTTTTAGGTGCCGCAAAAATGCTCATGGAAACAGGAGAACATCCTGAGATCTTAAGAGATAATATCACGTCACCGAACGGAACGACAGCAGCAGGGCTGCAAGCCTTGAAAAAGAGCGGCGGCGGAGAAGCGATTTCTCAAGCAATAAAGCATGCGGCTAAGCGTTCAAAGGAAATCAGCGAAGATATCGAAAAAACTGCAGCGCCGCTATCAGGAGTGATAAAGTGACGCCTGATACAAGCATGAAAAGAGTCGTTGTGAAGATTGGAAGCAGTTCATTAACAAGCCTTCATGGAGAAATCAGCATTCGAAAATTAGAAGCGTTGGTCGACCAGGTCGTCAAACTCAAAGACGCCGGTTATGAAGTGATTTTGGTTTCCTCAGGCGCAGTGGCGGCAGGATATCGGAAGCTCGGATTTATCCAAAGGCCCGAGAAGCTTCCAGAAAAACAAGCATCAGCTTCAATCGGCCAGGGATTGCTGATGGAGGCTTATTCAAAGCTGTTTTTGGCACACGGCTATGTCGCATCCCAAATTTTAATTACGAGAAGCGATTTTTCTGATGAATATCGATACAACAATGTCAGGAATACAATGAATGTACTGCTCGAGCGCGGCATTATCCCGATCATAAACGAGAATGACACAGTTACTGTCAATCGGCTCAAGTTTGGCGACAATGATACGCTCGCGGCAAAAGTCGCAGGTTTGATTGATGCAGATATGCTTGTGATTTTATCAGATATAGACGGATTATATGACGGCAATCCGCGCACAAATCCAGAAGCGAAAAGGATACAGCGGGTAAGTGAAATAACACCTGACATCGAAGCATGCGCAGGTGACACTGGAAGCATCGTTGGCACCGGCGGCATGCGTTCTAAGCTTGATGCGTTTAAAATCGTAATGGCGTCTGGCATTAAAGGTTTCCTAGGTCAGGCAGATGCCGGCGATATTTTATACCACGCCGTTCATGAACAGGCGGAAGGCACCTATTTTGAAGCAGAAGGAACGCTTCCGTTGAATCAAAAGGAGCAATGGATCGCTTTTAATTCCGGCCCGGAAGGTGAAATGTTTTTATCAGATGATTGTTCACGAAAAATAACAAACGGCCAATCGAGTTTATACCTGGACGGTGTACAGAAGATTAAAGGGAAATTCAAAAGCGGTTCAGTTGTTCGGCTGATGGATTCAAAAGGGACGGAAATCGGCCTTGGAATCGTCAATTACTCTTCTGTACAGCTTCAAGAACCGGAAAAGAAAAAGGAATTGACAAACAGAGCTCTAATTGATCAAGAAGCATTTGTTTGCCATGTGGATTTTTCTTTACCTGTAAATTAATTTGCAGAAAAAAACCCGAAGCTTCTATATAGAAGCTCGGGTTCATTTTTTTATTGATACTGCTCCAGCTTAGAGAAAAATTGAATGACAAACTCATAAAAATCATTCGCAGAAGGCGCAAGCTCTCTATTTTTCGGTTTAATGATTCCAACAGTCCGTTTTACTTGAGGGAACTCAATTGGAATTTTCACAGTAAAACGAGGTGTTGTTTCAGCAAAAGTACTTTCAGGCAGAAGGGTAACGCCCATTCCTGCGGACACTAACCCTTTGATAGCATCCAAATCCTCACCCTCCGTGGAAACGAGAGGAGCAAAGCCTGCTTGTTTGCAAGTATCAATTGCCATCTCTCTAAGTACAAATCCTTCCGGGAACAATACAAATTGGTCGTTGCGCAAATCGATTAAATGAACCGTTTTTTGTTTAGCAAGCGGATGATTTAATGGAACAAGCGCGTAAATTTTTTCAGTAAATAATATTTTTCCCGTTATGTCAGAGAAATTCGTCGGCACCGGCCCTAATAAGGCCAGATCAATATCGCGGTTTCTGACAGCTTCAATCAGAAACTTATAGGAGCCTTGGCGCAGCAAAAATTCGACGTGCGGATATTCTTCTTTAAACGCTGAAATGACAGTCGGCAAAAGCTGGCTGGCGAGGCTTGTAGGAAAGCCGATCTTTACCGTTCCGCGATGCGGGTCAAGATACTCATCAATTTGTTCTTTCGCATAATCAATGGCTTTCATCGCCGTTTTTACATGAATCAAAAATTCTTTTCCGATTGGCGTGAGTTTGATATTTCTCCCTTCACGCTCAAATAAGGTCACATTTAATTCTTCTTCAAGATTGGCAATTTGTCTGCTGATTGCTGATTGGGCCACATGCAAATGATCAGCGGCTTCTGAAACGTGTTCTCTTTCAGCCACCTCCATAAAATAACGCAGTTGGCGCAGCTCCATGTTTGTCTCACATCCATCTATCTCATTTTGAGATTCTTTTGATCTAAATTATATATTGTTTATATCGTTTTGAAAACCTACAATGATTATAGAGTTGTTAGATTTTATGACCGGTATTATCGGAAATTGATCGGGGGAGAGGAATTATGACGTACAATCAAATGCCAAAAGCTCAAGGTCTCTACCGTCCTGAATTTGAACATGATGCATGCGGAATCGGCCTATATGCACACTTAAAGGGCAAGCAGACTCACGACATTGTCAAACAAGGACTTAAGATGCTTTGCCAGCTAGACCATAGAGGAGGGCAAGGCAGTGATCCGGATACAGGAGACGGAGCCGGCTTACTGGTTCAAATCCCTGATGCTTTCTTTAGAAAAGAGTGCAAAGACATCAATCTGCCAGAAAAAGAACGTTACGGGGTAGGAATGGTCTTTTTCTCACAGAAAGAAGATGAAAGAAAAAAAATTGAAAAGCAAATCAATGCACTGATTGAACAAGAAGGCCAAGTCGTTCTTGGATGGAGAACTGTACCTGTAAATGTCGGAAAAATCGGAACAGTGGCGCAAAAAAGCTGTCCGTTTGTCCGTCAGGTATTTATCGGCGCAAGTTCTGATCTAAAGGACAATTTATCTTTTGAACGAAAATTGTATGTCATTCGTAAACAGGCTGAAAATTGGGGAGTAACGGAAGGTCTTGATTTTTATTTTGCCAGTCTTTCAAGCCAGACCATTGTTTACAAAGGCCTTTTAACACCTGAACAGGTTGATGCATTTTATTCTGATCTGCAAGACGAAGCATTCGTTTCTGCTTTTGCGCTCGTTCATTCACGCTTCAGTACCAACACATTCCCTACATGGGAAAGAGCGCATCCTAACCGCTATTTGGTTCACAATGGTGAAATTAACACCCTTCGCGGAAATATCAACTGGATGAGAGCACGTGAGCAGCAATTTGTTTCTGAAAGCTTCGGTGAGGACTTAAACAAGATTTTGCCGATTCTCAATGCTGATGGCAGTGACTCTTCCATTTTGGATAACGCATTTGAGTTTTTTGTGATGGCTGGACGCAAACCGGCACATACGGCAATGATGCTCATTCCAGAGCCTTGGACGGAAAATACGCATATGTCCAAGGAAAAAAGGGCGTTCTACGAGTACCATAGCTCCCTGATGGAGCCTTGGGACGGACCGACAGCTATTTCATTTACTGACGGTAAACAAATCGGGGCGATCCTTGATCGGAATGGTCTCCGTCCGGCCCGTTATTATGTCACAAAAGATGATTATATTATTTTCTCATCTGAAGTAGGCGTTATTGAAGTTGAACAGGAGAACGTTTTATATAAAAACCGCCTTGAGCCTGGGAAAATGCTTTTAATCGACTTGGAAGAAGGCCGTATTATCTCCGATGAAGAAGTCAAAACACAAATTGCAACTGAGTATCCGTACCAAAAATGGCTTGAAGAAGAGCTCGTACAAGTGAATCCTGATCCGGAGTCAAGAGAAGAAGAACAATTTAGTGATCTTCTTACTCGCCAGAAGGCATTCGGATACACATATGAAGATATCCAAAAGTATCTAATTCCTGTTATTAAAGAAGGCAAAGATCCCCTTGGTTCAATGGGGAATGACGCGCCGCTTGCTGTACTTTCTGACCGAGCGCAATCACTGTTTAACTACTTTAAACAGCTGTTTGCACAAGTAACGAACCCGCCAATCGACGCGATTCGTGAGCAGCTTGTCACTTCAACGATGACTTGGCTCGGTGCGGAAGGCGATCTTCTTCATCCGAGTGAACGAAATGTTCGCCGGATTAAACTGTATACACCTGTTTTATCTAATGAACAGTTCTACGCATTGAAAACGATTGTTCATCCTGATTTAAAAAGCCAAAAAATTGATGTGCTGTTTTCAGAGGATCTTGAACGCGGATTAAAGGACATGTTCACACAGGCAGAGAAAGCCATCAGCCAAGGCGTAAGTTTGTTAATTTTATCAGACAAAAAGATGAACGAACGACTGACACCAATTCCGCCGCTTCTGGCAGTAAGCGCGCTGCACCAGCACTTAATCCGCAAAGGGCTGCGTACGAAGGTCAGCATTATTGTGGAATCGGGAGAAGCACGTGAAGTGCATCACTTTGCAGCGTTAATCGGTTATGGCGCAGATGCGATTAACCCTTATCTCGCTTATGCGACCTACAAGCAGGAAATTGATGAAGGCCGTTTGGATATCAGCTATGAAGAAGCGGTCAGCAAATATGGAAAAAGCATTACTGAGGGCGTCGTAAAAGTGATGTCCAAGATGGGAATTTCAACTGTGCAAAGCTACAGAGGCGCCCAAATCTTTGAGGCGGTAGGAATCAGCCGCGATGTGATCGACCGCTATTTCACAGGTACTGCATCACAGCTCGGCGGCATCGATTTACAAACAATTGCAGAAGAGGCACAGCGCCGCCACCGGGAAGCGTATCAGGATGATTACAGCAAAACGCTTGAACCGGGAAGTGACTTCCAATGGAGAAATGGCGGAGAGCATCATGCGTTTAATCCGAAAACGATTCATACTTTGCAATGGGCGTGCCGCAGAAATGATTACAATCTGTTTAAACAGTATACAAAAGCGGCTGATGAAGAACGCATCGGATTTTTGCGGAACTTGTTCGCATTTGACGGAAACCGCAAGCCTTTGAAGTTGGAGGAGGTTGAATCCGCTGAATCGATTGTCAAACGTTTTAAAACGGGTGCGATGTCATTCGGGTCCTTGAGTAAGGAAGCGCACGAAGCTTTAGCAATCGCAATGAACCGTCTTGGAGGAAAAAGCAACAGCGGTGAAGGCGGAGAAGATCCCAAACGCTTTGTTCCAGATGAGAACGGCGATGATAGAAGAAGTGCGATCAAACAAATTGCATCCGGACGGTTTGGTGTCAAAAGCCATTACCTCGTCAATGCTGATGAGCTGCAGATTAAAATGGCTCAAGGTGCTAAGCCGGGTGAAGGCGGGCAGCTTCCTGGCAACAAGGTATATCCATGGGTTGCCGATGTCCGCGGGTCAACGCCAGGTGTCGGATTAATCTCACCTCCGCCACACCATGACATTTATTCGATTGAGGATTTAGCCCAGCTGATCCACGATTTGAAAAATGCCAACCGTGACGCAAGAATCAGCGTAAAGCTGGTGTCAAAAGCAGGTGTAGGAACAATCGCTGCAGGTGTTGCCAAAGCGACTGCAGATGTCATTGTGATCAGCGGCTATGACGGAGGTACAGGCGCTTCTCCGAAAACCAGTATTAAACATACAGGGCTTCCGTGGGAGCTTGGCCTTGCAGAAGCACATCAAACACTAATGCTGAACGGACTTCGTGACCGTGTTGTATTAGAAACAGACGGAAAGCTCATGACGGGCCGCGACGTTGTGATGGCTGCCTTGCTCGGCGCCGAAGAATTTGGTTTCGCAACGGCTCCGTTAGTTGTACTCGGCTGTGTCATGATGCGTGCCTGCCATTTGGATACATGCCCTGTCGGTGTAGCGACACAAAACCCAGAGCTTCGCAAAAAGTTCATGGGAGATCCTGACCATATTGTGAACTATATGCTGTTCATTGCTGAAGAGGTTCGTGAGTACATGGCTGCGTTAGGCTTCAAGACATTTGATGAAATGATCGGCCGCACTGATGTACTTCATGTAAGTGAACGGGCGAAGGGGCACTGGAAAGCAAGCCAGCTTGATTTGTCTACACTTCTTTATCAGCCTGAAGGGGTGCGGACGTTCCGATCGCCGCAAAATCATAAAATTGATCAATCACTTGATATTACAGCGATTCTCCCGGCCGTACAAGAAGCCATCGAGTCTGGAAAAGAAGCGGAAGTTTCTATCGAAATCAACAATACAAACCGTGTAGCCGGAACGATAACCGGCAGTGAAATCTCAAAGTACTACGGAGAAGAAGGGCTTCCTGAAGATACAATCAAGCTGCACTTTACCGGATCAGCCGGCCAAAGCTTTGGAGCTTTCGTTCCTAAAGGGATGACGCTTTATTTGGACGGAGACTCAAATGATTACGTCGGAAAAGGGCTTTCTGGCGGAAAAATCATCGTCAAGTCACCAGAAGGATTCAACTCTGCTTCGGATGACAATGTCATTATCGGCAACGTGGCTTTTTACGGTGCGACAAGCGGAGAAGCATATATTAACGGACGTGCTGGTGAACGCTTTGCCGTTCGAAACAGCGGTGTGAACGTAGTTGTAGAAGGTATTGGCGACCACGGCTGTGAATACATGACTGGCGGCAGCGTTGTCGTTCTCGGTGATGTAGGCAAAAACTTTGCGGCAGGTATGTCCGGCGGAATCGCTTATGTACTGGCCGAAGATGTCAAAGCGTTTAAACGCAAATGCAACCTTGAGATGATTTTATTTGAATCATTAGAGGATGAGAAAGAAATCCAGCAAATCAAAGCAATGCTTGAAAGACATACTGCGTATACAAACAGCCAAAAAGCAGAAGATCTGCTTGATCAATGGGAAGACAGTGTGAAAAAATTCGTCAAAGTCATTCCGAAAAACTATAAACAAATGCTCGCAAGCATCCAAGAGCAAAAAGCTGCAGGTTTATCAGATGAAGAAGCCATCATGTTCGCTTTTGAGGCCAACACGAAGCCAAAGCAGAATACAGCAGCATCGGGACAAAAACAAGCGGTAGTACAGTAAGGAAGGGGAGAGGAACATGGGGAAACCAACTGGATTTATGGAGATCAAACGAGAAAAACCTGCGGAGCGGGACCCTCTCACTCGCTTAAAGGATTGGAAAGAATATTCTGCTCCTTTTTCAGAAGAAGCATCGAAACGGCAAGGGGCGCGGTGCATGGATTGCGGTACACCGTTTTGCCAGATCGGTGCTGACATTAACGGATTTACATCCGGCTGTCCGATTTACAACTTAATTCCTGAATGGAATGATCTTGTCTACCGGGGCAGATGGAAGGAAGCATTGGAACGTCTGTTGAAAACAAACAACTTTCCTGAATTCACAGGGCGGGTATGCCCTGCTCCTTGTGAAGGATCATGCACTTTAGCGATTTCAGATCCGGCCGTATCAATTAAAAACATCGAGCGGACCATTATCGATAAAGGATTTGAGAACGGCTGGATTCAACCTAGAATTCCAAAAAAACGAACAGGCAAAAAAGTGGCCATCGTCGGGTCAGGTCCAGCCGGACTGGCGAGTGCTGACCAGCTGAATCAAGCGGGACATTCCGTCACTGTTTTTGAACGAGCAGACAGAGCGGGCGGCCTTTTAACATACGGCATTCCAAACATGAAGCTTGAGAAGGGCATTGTAGAACGCCGAATTAAATTGCTGACACAAGAAGGAATTGATTTTGTCACGAACACAGAAATCGGTGTTGACATTACAGCTGATGAACTAAAGGAGCAATTTGATGCTGTGATCCTATGCACAGGCGCTCAAAAACAGCGGGACCTCTTAATTGAAGGACGCGACTCAAAAGGAGTCCATTACGCGATGGACTACCTGACACTTGCAACAAAAAGCTATTTAGATTCTAATTTTAAAGACAAGCAATTCATTGATGCCAAAGGGAAAGATGTCATCGTAATCGGAGGCGGAGATACAGGAGCTGACTGTGTGGCTACTGCTCTGCGTCAAAAAGCCAAAAGCGTGCACCAATTCGGCAAACACCCGAAACTTCCGCCAGCCCGCACGAATGACAATATGTGGCCTGAACAGCCACACGTCTTTACGCTTGAATATGCATACGAGGAAGCAGAAGCAAAATTCGGAAGAGATCCGAGAGAATACTCCATTCAAACGACAAAAATGGTCGCGGATAAAAACGGAAAGCTAAAAGAACTTCATACCATCCAAATGGAAAAAGTGAAAAATGAGCATGGAAAATACGAGTTCCGCGAGCTGCCTGGAACGGAAAAAGTATGGCCTGCTCAGCTTGTCTTTATCGCTATCGGCTTTGAAGGCACAGAACAGCCGCTGTTGAAACAGTTCGGTGTTGATTCAGTAAATAACAAAATCAGTGCAGCATATGGGGATTATCAAACAAATATCGATGGTGTATTCGCCGCAGGGGATGCAAGAAGAGGCCAAAGCTTAATCGTATGGGCGATTAATGAAGGCCGTGAAGTGGCGCGTGAAGTGGATCGATATTTGATGGGGAGTTCAGTTCTTCCGTAAATAAAGGGGATTATCATATAAGAGAAACCGGTCTGGCTGCCAGGCCGGTTTCTTTTTTTATTCCATTACGATCCCGATGTTTCCAAACTGTCTGCCTTCCTGCATTCTTTTATATGCTTCACATGCTTTTTCTAAAGGATATATCCGGTCAATTACAGGCCGAAGCTTATGTTTGTCAATGAAAGCGAGCATAGCTTGAAATTCCTCACCGCTTCCCATCGAGGTTCCCAAAACATTGACCTGAGGAAAGAATAGAGAACGCACCGGAAAACTGAGATTATCCCCTGAGCTTGCCCCAAAGCTGACAATGCGGCCATTTGATTTTACATGGCGGAAGTATTCCGAAAAGAGGGCAGGTCCTATGCTGTCAAGAACAACATCTATCTTTTTTCCCTGCAACTGCTCATCCCAATTGCTGTAGCTGTCAAATGCGTAATCAGCACCTAATTGCAGCGCCCTTTTTCTTTTCTCCTCACTGCGGGAGGTCACGCTTACTGTTGCCCCAATCGCTTTAGCCATCAATAAAGCGTAGGTTGCAACCCCGCTTCCGATGCCGGGTATCAATAGTTGCTCGCCTTTTTTTAATTGCCCCTTTGTAAACAAGGCCCGATATGCAGTTAAAGCGGATAAAGGTAAAACGCCCGCTTCTTCCCAAGATAAATAAGCAGGTTTTTTGATTGCATTTTGTGAAGGAATGATCACATATTCAGCAAGTGTTCCGTCTGAAGGACCTCCCAGAATCTCAGGTACAGGTGGAACATTCTCTGTCAAATCCCAGTTCAATGTCGGGAAAATGACTACTTCTGTCTGAACAGTAGCATTTTTCACGCCTTCACCAATCTCTTCAATGATACCCGCGCCGTCAGAACCGAGGATCACGTGAGGATCTTGTTCAGATTTGTTTTTCATAAGAAACAAGTCACGATGATTCAGACCCGCAGATTTTAATCTAACCTTTACCTCTCCGTATCCAGGCTTTGTTGATGGAACGTCCTGAACTGATAACCCCAGAAGACCGGCTTTTCCGTTGTGAATTACAGCTTTCATGCTGTCTGCCTCCTCATTGAATTGTATTTTCATATCTTTACATATTTTACATAGCGGTTTTCTTCGAGTAAAATGAACAAATATGATAGCTAATATCACTTTTCATCATAGCAAGCAGGTGAGAGCGCGTGGAAAGCGGAGATTTAAAGATTTTTCAGGCTGTTGCCCGCGAAGGAAGCATAACGAAAGCAGCCCAAATGCTGAATTATGTTCAGTCGAATGTGACAGCCAGAGTGCATAAGCTTGAGGAAGATTTGAATATCAGGCTTTTTCATCGAACGAATCGGGGGATGAAGCTGACTGCTGCAGGAGAAAATCTTTTACAATATGCAGATCAAGTATTATCGCTGTTAGACAAAGCTGAAAAATCGACCCGAATGAGCAGGCAACCAAAAGGGCCTTTGCGGATCGGATCACTGGAAACGACGGCGGTAACGCATCTGCCTGAGCATGCAGCATCCTTCCTCAGGCGTTTTCCTGAAGTGGATTTATCAGTGAACACAGCTGATACGCATCATTTGATTCAACAGGTTCTTGATCATAAAGTTGATGGCGCTTTTGTATATGGGCCGGTTGAACACGCTGCAGTTAGACAACTCCATGTTTCCCATGATGAATTAGTTTTGATTTCATCACGAGAAGGGACGGCAGAAGACATGCTTCAGCAGCCGATGCTCCTTTTTGGGGCTGGCTGTTCTCATCGTGACAGGGTCAAAAGATTACTAGAGGAAGCAGGCATACACAATCAAAAAATCATAGAGTTTGGCACATTGGAGGCAATTATAAAAGGTGTTTCCGCCGGGATGGGTACGGCGCTGCTCCCAAAGTCCGCTGTTGACTGCTCCGAGCATCGTACAAATGTGTGGATTCATCAACTGCCACCAGCATATCAAGACTTAGAGATCGTCTTTATATACAGGAAAGACTTTTTTATTACGAGTGCGTTTCAGACATTTCTTGATGAGATAAACGAAATGAAAAGATGAAGATAGACGGGCATTAGCAGAATAAAGACGTTTGTCAAAGAAGCAGTCATCATTCTGTCATTTTGGATTGCAATCAGGGATACAGAGCATCAGCAATGCCCGTTGTTATTAAAGATCTGCATAAAAAACTGTACTCATTTGAAGCGAGTACAGTTTTTTCTTTTTATTTGCGTTTTAAATTAATGCCGATCGCTGCGCCATTTCTGCTTGAATCAGCTACGCCTTTAAAGGTGCCGTTTTCATGGTCGATCGATATGCTTTGTACGTTTCCGATTTCCACCGGACTTGTGCCGAATTTGTGGCCCATGCCGTTTAGCTTGCTGAGGACATCTTTAGGAACTCCGTCCTCGTAACGGTAAGAGCTCATGCTGTTTGTGTAAATTCTCGGCTCTTCAACAGCTGCTTTTAATTCCATACCATATTCAATGTGGTAGAGAATGGTTTGCAAAACGGATGAAATAATCGTGGCCCCGCCAGGAGATCCAACAGTGAGGACAGGCTTGTCATCCTTAAATAAAATCGTCGGGGTCATGCTGCTTAAAGGCCGTTTGTTTGGCTGTACTTCGTTAGCTCCGCCTGGTATCGCATCAAAATCCGTTAATTCATTGTTTAGGATGACTCCGTAATCAGGGACCATAATACCCGTTCCGAACAGCTGTTCGATTGTTGTTGTATAGGAAACAACATTTCCCCAACGGTCAGCAACTGTAAAGTGGGTTGTTTGGCCTTCTACTTTGTCTTTCGGCTGTTCAACTTGTTTATAGTTTGCTGATCCTTCTTGGTATTTCCAAGGGTCACCGGCTTTCGGTTTTTTATTCACTTGATCTAGGTTGATTAATTGCTGGCGTTCTTTAATATAATCGGGGTGAAGCAGGCCTTTGAGAGGAACATTTACAAATTCGGGATCACCTGCGTAAGACGCACGGTCGGCATATGACAAATGCATCGTTTCAGCAAGCAGCTGATATTTTTCCCATGAGCGGACATCGTATTGTGAAAGGTTAAAATCATCAAGGATTTTCAGCATTTGCAATAAGAAAATACCGCCGGAGCTTGGAGGAGGAGTAGTAGCGATTTGATAGCCTTGATAGTCTCCCCAAATCGGTTCATCAATTGTAATGTCGTAATTTTCTAAATCTTTTTTTGTCATTGATCCGCCGAAATCCTGGACAGTGTCAGAAAGCGCCTTGGCGAATTTTCCTTTATAAAAAGCGTCAGTGCCTTTGGAGCGAATAAGCTTAAATGTTTTAGCCAAATCCTTTTGAATAAGGGTATCTCCTTCTTTAAGCGGTTCGCCATTTGGCAAAAATACATCTTTTGCGGCAGTCCGTGAAAGTTTTTCCTGATAATCAGAAATGGCATCTGCCAACACTGAATCAATCGGAAAGCCTTTGTCAGCGAGTTTAATAGAAGGGGTAATTAATTGCTTCATTGAACGGGTTCCCCATTTATCCAAGGCTTCTTCCAACCCTTTCAGCGTGCCTGGAACACCAACGGCAGTACCTTTTGTCACACGTTCAGAGAAGGGAATTGCTTTGCCGTTTTCATCCAAAAACATGTCAGGGGTTGCGCCTGCTGGAGCACGCTCACGGCTGTCGATTATCGTTGTATCCTTCGTTTTTCCGTCATACACCATCATAAAACCGCCGCCGCCAATACCTGACATCATCGGCTCTGTTACATTGAGTGCAAATTGAATGGCAACCGCTGCGTCAATAGCATTTCCTCCTTTTTTCAGCACATCAGCACCGATTTCAGAAGCAAGAGGATGTGCGGTCGCAACCATGCCGTCTTTTCCAACATCTACTTGTTTGTACTCATCGTAGCTTTTGGGCGGTTTTTTAGCTTCCGCGTGAAAAGGGACACTTCCAGCGACTAACAGAACACTAAGCAGAGCTGTTAAACAGACGTTCCACGTTCTTTTCATGTTCTCCCTCCTATATGAAGCTGTATTGTTACAATCTTAGCGTAAAAAAATTACAGCGTTTTCACAAGTGACAAATGGTATATTATATAGTACATAAAGCCGTTTTTCTGTGCAAAATTGATTATATTGATATGAGCCATGTGCTATATTAGAATCAGCATACGGATTAAGAAGGGACTGCTATATGTATTTAACGATTGAAGAAACAGCAGAATATACAAATCTTTCAGAGGATTATATTAAAAGCTTGGTGCTCGAAGGGAAAATCAGAGCCGTTCATGACGGGGAGCAATTTTTGATTTATAAGGAGCAGTTCAAAACACATCTCGAACAGCTGGAGAATTACAAAGCACAGGTGCAGGAAATATTAAATGAACCAATCCCGGAAGATATTGATGTAAAGGATGAAGATTAGGACACAATTTGAAATTGTGTCTTTTTTTGTATGTTTTTTGCGGAAGCTCCAGAAAATTAGGAGCGTCAGATTTCGTTTTAAGAGTTTTTTTGATGATTAGTAGGGGGATAAGTATCCAAGAGGTTAAAAGCTTTATAAGAGGCTTTAAAGCTTATTTTATAGGGTGAAGGTTTGAGGAAGCTTTTTTAAAAGCTTATGTAACACTATGTATATTATGTTACATAAATGCCGCCGCACTTTGACATTCAACGTTTTTCAGATATAATAGTAACATAGATCTCAAAACGTTACATAATGGTTTTTAAGGAGTTTTTTGATGCATATTGTACAGCCGATTCGCAGTCTAGAGAAAATCCAAGAAGTCAAACAGTATTTGCTTAACAAAAACAAGCGGGATTATTTTCTGTTTATTTTCGGCATCAACAGCGCGCTCCGCATTTCTGATATTCTGCCGCTGCAAGTGAAGGACGTTCAAAATAAAGATCATTTATGGGCGACTGAAAGCAAAACGAAAAAGAAAAGAAAGATTCTTATTTTAGAATCGCTGAAACAGGAAATATACGAGTATACGAAAGACATGAAGGAAAACGAATATCTTTTTAAATCAGTGCGGACCAGGAAGCCGATTTCCCGCATTCAGGCCTACAGAATTTTAAGAGAGGCCGCTGCGGCGTGCGGACTTGAGGAGATAGGGACGCATACACTCCGGAAAACGTTTGGCTATCATTTTTATCAGCGAACGAAAGACATCGCCGAGCTGCAGAGAATACTAAATCATTCATCACCATCAATTACAATGCGGTATATCGGTATTGATGAAGATACGACAAGAGCCGCATATAAGGTTTTTGGAGGGCTTTAATACAAATCGCTTGAAAATATTGATCATCAGAGCTACTATGTAAATACCAAAAGCTCTAGTAGCACAGCGGATAGTGCAGCAGTTTCCTAAACTGCAGGTCGGGAGTTCGAATCTCTCCTAGAGCGTTATATTCACCAAAAGACAACAGGCACTTTTTGCCTGTTGTCTTTCTTTATGCAAACCAAATAAAAAACGCCCGCTTATCCCGGGCGTTTTTCTTATATAACTGCGTCAAATTGATTGACTTTCCATTTTTTATTTTCTTTCACGAATGTCACTTTCCGTTTTGCAGAAGGGGATCCGTCTAAAGTAGGGACGGTAAATTCGTATGTGATTGTGCCGCCTTTTTTAGAGACCAGTTTAGCAGTTGATTTTTTCCAATTCAAAAGATTGTCTCCGTCACCGATTGGAACAGCAAGTTTTCCTTTTGAAACAGTGAAATGATAATCTTTAAAGCCTTTTTCGATTGCTGTTTTTGTAAAAATAGGAGTTAAGTAATTCACCGCTTTTGCTTTAGTGCCTAGATCACTGCACATGTATACATATTGAAGATTTTGATACTCGAATGTGCCTGATGGGCAAACTGCTTTTTTCACCTTCGGATTGTGGCCGCTCATGGTGTTCCAAAAATGTTCTCTAGCGGATAATGCCAACTGTAATGCTTGTTTTTGTGATAAATCGCCTGATGTATTTTTCGCAAATGCATTTGTGCTTAATGACAGAATAAGTGCAATGGTTGTTAGAAATAGAAGACATTTTTTCATTATCGCTCTCTCCTTCAAAATCTCTTTCTCTTATGTTACAAATGTTACAATAATTACGGGTAGATTACAATACTTTTGCATAAATTATTTTTTATTCTTTTACTCACAAAAAATACGCCATTACTTGCTAGTTTATTCTTCATAAGCTAAAAAGATGTGTAAAATTAGAAGAATCGGGAAGGGTTTCATATGTGCAGTGATGAATAATAACATGTTACATATCCTGTTTTTGTCAAAAAATGAGGGCATGTTTAAAAACGATTTCAAATAAAGGAGTCCTTTAATATGGAAACATCACAAGAACCTCTTGTAACTCAAAAGAAAAGCAAACCATCAGTTTGGCGGTCGATGTCACTCTTTTTGGTGCCGCTTCTGCTGAGCAATGTGCTGCAATCAGTCGGTCAGCTAGTCGGGATGATGGCTGTAGGCAGATGGCTCGGTGTTGATGCAGTGGCAGCTGTATCATCCTTTTTCCCGTTATTTTTTCTTTTAATCTCATTTACGATTGGGATCGGTTCAGGAAGTTCGATTCTGATCGGACAAGCTTACGGAGCGAAAAATGAGGAACGGCTAAAGGCTGTTGTCGGGACGACGCTCACGTTTACATTTTTATTAGGCGTTGTGTTAGCCGTTATCGGCAGTATTTTCACCCTGGATATCCTTCGTTTAATGGGAACACCTGAAAATGTCATTCATGTCAGCGCTAACTATGCACGTATTTTATTTTATGCTATGCCGTTTATGTTTTTATATTTTGCATATACTACCTTTTTGCGCGGAACAGGAGATTCCAAGACACCGTTTTATACGCTGATTGTGAGCACGGTCATCAACATCGCGCTTTTGCCTGTTTTAATCCTTGGCATGTTTGGTTTTCCGAAACTGGGCATATACGGCTCGGCATATGCAACTGTCATTTCCACGATTGCGACTTTTCTCGTGTTAATGGTGTATTTACGAAAACGAAAACACCCGCTGCAATTTGATAAAACAGTGCGTCGTTATTTGAAAATGGATAAGGAACTGCTGGTTCTCCTGCTGCGTCTTGGGGTCCCAGCAAGCATCAATATGATTCTTGTCTCATTATCAGAAATAGCGGTTATTTCATTCGTCAATCATTACGGCTCTAATGCAACAGCTGCATACGGAGTGGTCAACCAGGTGGCCAGCTATGTACAGATGCCGGCCGTCAGCCTTGGTATTGCGGTTTCTATTTTCGCTGCGCAATCGATCGGGGCAAACGAGTTTGACCGCTTAAAGCAGGTCATTCGCGTGGGGATTTGGCTGAATTATATCATTGGCGGCGTACTGATTATTCTGATCTATGTTTTTTCACATCAGATTTTATCGTTATTTTTAACCGAGCAAGAGACGCTTTACATTGCGCACCGTCTTTTAATGATTACATTGTGGAGCTATTTGCTGTTTGGAAATGCCCAAATTATTTCTGCAACGATGCGGGCAAGCGGAACGGTTTTATGGCCGACCGTCATCAGTATTTTTGCAATCTGGGGAGTAGAGGTGCCTGTCGCTTTCGTCCTTTCTCACTATACAAAGCTTGAAATACTCGGCGTCTGGGTTGGTTATCCAGCTGCGTTTGCCGTCAGCTTGCTGTTGATTTATGGGTATTATCAATTCGTCTGGAAAAAGAAACAAATCACACGTCTCATCCAATAGCCTCCGAATCACACCGTTCATAAGTTTGAACGGTGTTTTTTTATTTGATAGGGGAAAATATAAAATGGAGGAAATATGGTACAGTACATTGAATTCTTATACTAGCAATGAATCAAGGAGAGGTTGAGTAAACATGGCAAACTTTATTGAGAAAATCACGTATTTGGGAACGCCGGCCATCAAAGCGGGCAACGAACATCTAGAAATGATTGTTGTCCCTGAGTGGGGGAGCAACGTCATTTCTCTCGTGGACAAAACAACAAAAGTCCAGCTTTTGCGTGAACCGGAAACAGCAGAAAGTTTTCACGACACACCAACATTGTATGGCATTCCAATCCTGTTCCCGCCTAACCGCATAAGTGACGGTACATTCAGTTTCCGGGGCAGAACGTATCATTTTGATATCAACGAGAAGGATAAACACAACCATCTTCATGGGTTTCTTTACCATGAAAAGTGGAACGTAGTGACCGCGAAGAAAACTGATGAAGAAGTGATTGTTGAAACAGAAATTGATCTTTCTGAGCTCCCCCATGTGTATAAGCAATTTCCTCACCATGCCGTCGTTCGGATGACATACACGGTAAAAGGGAATACTCTGTTTAAACATGCGACGGTCATGAACAAAGGAAAGGAAGCGTTTCCTTGGGGAATTGGTTATCATACTACATTTGTGTTTCCGGCAGAAAGCTCGTTATTCTCCCTGACAGCAGATCAGCAATGGGAGTTGGATGAACGCCTGCTGCCGACCGGGAAACTGATGGATGTACCGAATAAAGAAGCTTTGCATGAAGGAATGGATTTGCGCCACAAGCAGCTGGATGATGTCTTTTTATCTTCTTATCAGAAGAGGGGCGGAGAAAACCAGGCAGTCATTTATCATCAGCATGCACATATCAGCATTATTTATAAGGCAGATGAACAGTTTAAACATTGGGTTGTATACAATGCGGACGGAAAACAAGGGTATTTATGCCCTGAACCTTACACATGGGTGACAAACGCAGTGAATCTTGATTTACCTTCGTCACTCACTGGTTTACAAGTGCTGGAGCCGGGAGAAGAAACGACAGCTAAAAGCAGTATCACCATTGAACTGAATCATCAATAGCCAATGATGAAGCGCAGAGAGGCGGGGAAATTAATGAAAAAAAGCATAAAGCTTTATGTTGCTGTTTTACTGCTTTTCGTCGTTGCTTCGGTGCCTTATATGCATCAGGATGCGCTTGCCGCTGAAAAACAAGATGCACTTTCCGAGCAGATCGATAAGATTTTAGCTGATCATCCTGCCCTCGAAGGCGCAATGGCCGGCATCACCGTTCGCTCTGCGGAAACAGGTGCTGTTCTATATGAACATTCAGGAGACACCCGAATGAGACCTGCCTCTTCTCTAAAGCTCTTGACAGCGGCCGCGGCACTTTCTGTCCTTGGCGAGAACTATTCTTTTACAACCGAGGTCCGGACGGATGGCACACTGAAAGGGAAAAAGCTGAATGGTAACCTTTATTTGAAAGGGAAAGGTGATCCGACACTTTTACCATCTGATTTTGACAAAATGGCTGAGAAATTGAAACATTCCGGCGTAAAAGTAATTAAAGGCAATCTGATCGGTGATGATACGTGGTATGATGACATGCGATTATCACCTGATATGCCTTGGAGCGATGAATACACATATTATGGCGCGCCAATCTCCGCTCTAACAGCGTCTCCAAATGAAGACTATGATGCAGGCACTGTGATTGTTGAGGTCACCCCAAATCAAAAAGAAGGGGAAGAGCCTGCCGTGTCTATCTCTCCGAAAACCGATTATATAACGATAAAGAACGGTGCTGAAACGACTGCTGCCGGTTCAGAGAAAGACCTCACAATCGAAAGAGAGCATGGAACAAACACGATTACAATTGAAGGGAGCGTACCGGTTGACGCAAACAAGACAAAGGAATGGATTTCTGTCTGGGAGCCTGCCGGATATGCCTTAGATTTATTTAAGCAGTCACTAAAAAAACAAGGTATTACTGTGAAAGGGGACATCAAGACGGGTGAAGCACCTAGTTCTTCAGATGTGCTGCTCTCTCATCGCTCAATGCCTTTATCGAAACTTTTTGTGCCGTTCATGAAATTAAGTAATAACGGACATGCCGAAGTGCTCGTAAAAGAGATGGGGAAAGTGAAAAAAGGAGAAGGGAGCTGGGAAAAGGGGCTCGAAGTGTTAAACAGTACGCTTCCGGAATTTGGTGTTGATTCTAAATCACTCGTCTTAAGGGACGGATCAGGAATCTCACATATTGATGCTGTATCCTCAGATCAACTTTCACAGCTGTTATATGACATTCAGGATCAGAGTTGGTTCTCGGCTTATCTAAATTCTTTACCTGTTGCGGGCAATCCTGACAGAATGGTGGGCGGAACGCTGAGAAACCGCATGAAAGACACTCCTGCACAAGGAAAAGTAAGAGCAAAAACCGGATCGCTCAGTACGGTAAGCTCTCTATCTGGGTACGCAGAAACAAAGAGCGGAAAAAAACTTGTTTTCTCTATTCTTCTAAATGGATTGATTGATGAAGAGGATGGAAAAGATATTGAGGATCAAATCGCTGTCATTTTGGCAAATCAATAATAGCGGCAGACCTGTTTTCCAAGAGAAAACAGGTTTTTTTATGTCTGTAATAACGCTTTGTCGAACCTTCCAACAATTAGAAGAATGATGAACAAAAGAAAATTAGTTCGATTAAAAAGTAGTGTATAAGACCTTATGTAAAACAATACTTTTATCACTTTATATTCGGAAATTTGATAAAAAAAGAAACGAAAAATAAAGAAATAATACTATATTCAAAAAAATGTTATAAAAATTTAATGTTTTTTATTGTACTTTAAAAAATATCCGTTAATATAGTGCATATATGGATTATATAGTCATATAATTTCTTTTATTGACATTTTTCTGTTTTTTTCTACTTTTTCTTATCCTCTTATTATGAGAACTGGAGGGAATCCGTTGAGCGAACATACTTATTCTTTAACCCATGCCCAAAGGAGAGTGTGGTTTACCGAACTGCTGGAGCCAAATACCAGCATTTGCAATCTCACAGCCTGTGTGAAATTCAAAGGCAATATTGAGCTTGATACTCTGGAGGGAGCGCTGAATCATTCCATCTCCCGCAACGACGCCATTAGATTTCAGCTGTTAGAAGGAGAAGAGCTTGAGCCGCGATTGCACCTTACTGAATATAAATATTATCCACTTAGAATAATTGATTTTTCAAATGTTGAAATGATAGAAATAGAGCAATGGATTCAGGATCAAGCGAGCATTCCATTTAAACTGTTCAACTCGCCTCTTTATCAATTTTACCTCCTTAGAATTGACTCTCATGAAGTTTGGCTATTTGCGAAATTCCATCATATCATAATGGATGGAATCTCTTTAAACGTGATGGGAAATCAAATTATAGATCTTTATCAAAAAATGAAAAAGAAAGATCCTTTACCTGATCAGCCGGAACCTTCTTACTTGAGCTACATCGAAAAAGAGAGTCAATATCTACATTCTCCGCGGTTTGCAAAGGACCGTTTATTTTGGACGCAAACCTTTGAGCACCCGTTGGAATACCACTCGTTAGCCGACCAGACGTCCTTACAAAAACAGAGCACATCTGCATCCAGAGACACCATCATTCTTTCACCTGATCTAGAGCAAACGATTCGAATCTTCTGCGAAGAACACAAGATCAATATCATTTCCTTATTTATGGCTTCATTTTACATATGCATCAGCCGAATCACTACTAAAAAAGATCTTGCCATTGGCACCTACTATGGCAACAGAGGGTCAAAGGCTGAAAAAGAAATGCTCGGCATGTTCGTTAGTTCTCTTCCAATCAGAATAACGGTTGATCCTGACACAGATTTCCTTTCCTTTGTCCGCACAATAGGCAGGGAACAGCTTTCTGTTATGCGTCATCAACGGTTTCCTTATAATTTGCTTGTAAATGAATTAAGAAATGAACAGAAGGATTTACACAACCTTATCGGTATATCTATGCAGTATCAGCCACTTCAGTGGCATAATGCAGATGATTTTGACTATGAAACAGCGCTTTATTTCAGCGGATACACCGCGAACGAGCTTTCAGTTCAAATACAAGAACGGATAGACAATGGAACCATTCAATTAAATTTCGACTATCAAAATACCTTGTTTTCTCTTGAGGATATTAAACGAATACAATCTCATCTGCTTACCATACTGGAAAACGCCCTTCAATATCCGCACAGCTTTATAAGAGAATTAGATATGACGAATACAAGAGAAAAGCAAAAATTGTTGTGTGAGTTTAACAAGACGGAAGCTGTTTCGCCTAAAGCTTTCACCCTGCATGGGCTGTTTGAGCGACAGGCAGCTTTCACACCGGAGCGGCTGGCCATTCGCTTTTCAGGCGGTTCGCTGACATACGCTGAGCTTGACATGTACGCCAGCCGACTGGCTGCGCACCTTACGGCACGCGGCGTCACAAACGAAAGTATCGTCGGGATCCTGTCTGAACGCTCACCTGACATGCTGATCGCTGTCCTTGCTGTCTTGAAGGCCGGAGGGGCGTATTTGCCGCTTGATCCTGCGTATCCAAAGGAGCGGCTGAGCTACATGCTGAAAGACAGCGGGGCATCGCTCTTGCTGACACAGCCGGGATGCTCCGCACCGAACTTTTCTGGCGAAATGCTTGAAGTGGACATGACATCTCTTGATCGTGAAGAAGTAAAACGTCATGTGTCTGCTTCTGTTAGCGACGGATCTCTCGCCTATGTCATCTATACATCGGGCTCTACCGGGCAGCCGAAAGGGGTAGCTGTTGAGCACCGCCAGGCTGTTTCTTTTCTGACCGGCATGCAGCACCAGTTTCCGCTTTCAGAAGATGACATTGTCATGGTGAAAACCTCTTTTTCCTTTGATGCGTCCGTGTGGCAGCTGTTTTGGTGGGCTCTTTCCGGTGCTTCGGCGTATCTGCTTCCGCCCGGCTGGGAAAAAGACTCCGCATTGATCGTAAAAGCCATTCATCAGGAAAAAGTGACAACGGCTCATTTTATTCCGGCTATGCTGAACAGCTTTCTCGATCAAGCGGAAATGTTAGCGCTCGGTGACGGGACAAACCTAAAGCGTGTATTCGCCGGAGGTGAACCGCTTGCGCCGCGTACGGCAGCCCGTTTTGCTTCTGTATTGCCGCAAGTATCATTAATCCATGGTTACGGACCGACAGAAGCAACGGTAGACGCGACATTTTACGTATTGGATCCAGAACGGGACAGGGATCGTTTGCGGATTCCGATTGGGAAGCCCGTACCTGGTGCGCGTTTGTATGTTTTAGATCAGCATTTAGCCGTACAGCCTTCTAGTGTCGCCGGCGAACTGTACATTGCCGGAGCGGGTGTTGCCAGAGGTTATTTGAATCGTCCGGCATTAACGGAGGAGCGTTTTCTTGAGGACCCGTTTTACCCGGGGGAACGCATGTACAAAACAGGGGATGTGGCGCGCTGGCTCCCTGACGGGAATATTGAATTCCTCGGGCGGTTGGATGATCAGGTGAAAATCCGCGGCTACCGGATTGAGCCGGGAGAAATTGAAGCGGCACTAAGAAGTATAGAAGGTGTAAGAGAGGCGGCCGTTACCGTACGGACAGACAGCGGGGAGCCGGAATTATGCGCTTATGTAGAAGGGCTCGGAAGAAACGAAGTCCGAGCGCAGCTTGAGAGACTGTTGCCGGGCTACATGGTCCCAGCCTATATGATAGAAATGGAACAGTGGCCGGTTACACCAAGCGGAAAGCTCGACCGAAACGCCCTGCCAGCTCCTGACGGAGCGGCAGATGCGGAGACCTACACGGCGCCGAGAAACGTGACTGAGATGAAGCTTTCTCAGCTGTGGGAGGACGTGCTGAAAAATGGCCCTGTCGGGATTCACGACAACTTTTTTGACCGCGGGGGACATTCCTTAAAAGCAACGGCGCTTGTCTCACAGATCGCCAAAGAATTCGATGTACAGGTGCCGCTAAAAGATGTGTTTGCCCATCCGACAGTAGAAGGACTGGCTACCGTTATCCGTGAAGGAACGGACAGTCCATATGAAGCGATTAAGCCCGCTGAAAAACAGGAAACCTATCCGGTTTCCTCTGCCCAAAAGCGGATTTATGTCCTTCAGCAGCTGGAGGACGGAGGGACAGGCTACAATATGCCGGCTGTGTTAGAGCTCGAAGGGAAGCTCAACCCTGAAAGGATGGACAGAGCTTTCAAAGAGCTGATCAAGCGCCACGAGTCGCTTCGAACCGCCTTCGAACAGGACGCAGGAGGCGATCCGGTGCAGCGCATCCATGACGAGGTGCCGTTTACGTTACAGACTACAGTTCTCGGCGAACGAACCGAACAGGAGGCCGCAGCCGCATTTATCAAACCGTTTGATCTCAGCCAAGCGCCGCTGTTCCGTGCCCAAATCGTAAAGGTATCAGATGAGCGGCACCTGTTGCTGGTTGATATGCATCACATCATTTCAGACGGTGTTTCCGTCAACATTCTGATTCGGGAATTCGGCGAGCTGTACAATAATCGGAAGCTTCCGGCACTGCGCATTCAATATAAAGATTATGCCGTATGGCAAGAAGGATTCAAAACAGGAGACGCGTACAAAACGCAGGGAGCGTACTGGCTGAAGCAGCTCGAGGGCGAGCTGCCTGTGCTGGATCTTCCGGCTGATCATGCCCGCCCGCCGGTGCGAAGCTTCGCGGGTGACAAGGTCTCATTTACGCTGGATCAAGAGGTTGCATCAGGCCTTCACAAGCTGGCACGAGAAAACGGAAGCACACTGTACATGGTGCTCCTTGCGGCTTACACCGCGTTCTTGTCACGCTTAAGCGGACAGGAAGATATCATTGTGGGCTCGCCAATTGCCGGCCGGCCGCACAAGGATCTTGAGCCGATACTCGGCATGTTTGTGAACACGCTGGGGCTTCGGACGCGCCCGGAGGGCGGGAAGCCATTCGTACAGTATTTGCAGGAAGTGCGTGAGACAGCATTGGAAGCCTTTGAGCACCAGGATTACCCGTTCGAAGAACTTGTTGATAAGCTTGAATTGACACGAGATATGAGCCGGAACCCAGTGTTTGATGCGATGTTTATCCTTCAAAATGTGGAAAAACAAGACATAGATCTGAGAGAAATAAAAGTCCGGCCTGCCAATTTCTCGCATCACATATCTTTATTTGATATCACATTAATAGCTACGGAAATAAATGGATCTATTTGCTGCGAAATGGAATTTAGTACAGAAGTATTCCTGAAAGCTACGATTGAACGCTGGGCTGATCATTTTATCGAATTTCTGCATGAGGCACTTTCAACTCCTGAAACAAGCCTTGCACAAATAAACATACTTAGTGATAAAGAAAAACAAAAAATAGTCTTTGGATTTAACAAAACTCAGGTTGAATTTGCTCAAAAAGATGTTCCTTTTCATCGCATATTTGAAGCGAAAGCTGAAGAAATTCCAGAACATATAGCTGTTATTGATAACGAAACAGAGATTAGCTATCGCCTTCTAAATGAAAGAGCCAATCGTCTGGCACGAACATTGCAAAACAGAAAAGGACCGAAGCCAACTGTGGCTGTTTTAGCCAAGCGGTCCATCGATGCAATTGTTGGAGTGCTGGCAGTGATGAAAGCTGGCGGAGTGTATATCCCGATCGATTCACATTATCCAAAAGCTCGTATTGAATACATTCTTCGTGATAGCGGGGCAGATATTCTTCTTTTACAGCAGGAGTTGAAGCATTTGATTTCAAACTTGCCTGAATCTGAGATGTCTCCCATCTGCCTTGACGATGAAAGCTCTTATGAAGAAAATAGCTGCAACCTTAACTTATCTCCTGCTCCTGAAGAGCCGGTATATATCATTTATACGTCAGGAACGACGGGTGCGCCTAAAGGCGTCATTGTCACCTATCGGAACTTTACTCATGCTGCTCTTGCATGGCGTCAAATATATGAGCTGGATCGGAAGCCTGTCAGACTGCTTCAAATCGCGAGCTTTTCATTCGATGTCTTCTCAGGAGATTTGGCGAGAACATTGACCAACGGCGGGACTCTAATCGTTTGCCCAGATGAAACACGGCTGGAACCTGCTGAAATATATAAAATCATGAACTCTCAGAGAATCACGGTGATGGAGTCGACACCGGCTCTCATTATCCCGGTGATGGAGTATGTATACCGTAACCAGTTCAAGCTTCCTGACTTAGACATACTGATTCTTGGCTCCGACATGGTGAAAGCTCAAGATTTCAAAACATTGACAGATCGCTTTGGCCAAAGCATGCGCATTATTAATAGCTATGGTGTCACAGAGGCAACCATTGATTCGAGCTTTTATGAGACCAGTATGGGTGGAGAGTGTACGGGAGATAACGTACCAATCGGCAGCCCGCTGCCGAATGTACACATGTACGTACTCAGCCAGACTGATCAAATTCAGCCGATCGGTGTTGCCGGCGAGCTGTGCATCGGCGGGGCAGGTGTTGCGAAAGGCTATCATCAGAAACCTGACTTAACGCAAATGAAATTTACAGAAAATCCATTTGTCTCTGGAGAAAGGCTGTACAGAACCGGTGATCGAGCATGCTGGCTTCCAAACGGAACGATCCGGCTTCTTGGCCGAATGGATTATCAAGTAAAGATAAATGGATACAGAATTGAAACAGAAGAAATTGAAAGTGTTCTGCTTCAAACGGGGCTTGTCAGAGAAGTTGCTGTTGCCGTTCAGCATGATAAAAATGGACAGGCTGGTTTGGCAGCATATATTGTGCCTTCAGACGTCAATACGAATGCTCTCCGTGCTGCTTTATCAAAGGAGCTGCCAGCGTATATGATTCCTGCACATCTGATTCCTTTAGAAAACATGCCGCTAACCCTAAACGGAAAGCTGGACAGAAATGCCTTGCCGGCTCCAAATAATGTGTTATCGCGTCCATATACCGCACCAGTTAACGACATACAAAAAACGATGGCGTATATATGGGAAGATGTACTGAGCATGTCACGAGTCGGCATTCACGATTCCTTTTTTGAGCTTGGCGGAGACTCAATTAAAGCATTACAAGTGGCAGCACGTCTGGCAGCTGAAGGCTGGAGCATGACAATACGCGACTTATTCCGTTATTCAACGATTCAGGAACTATGCGGACATATCACACCATTGGCATCTCAAGCGGACCAGGGACCTGTGGAAGGTGAAGCTGAACTCACCCCGATTCAGCGAAGATTTTTCGGACAGGTACATGCTTTTCACTATCATTACAACCAGTCCGTCATGCTTTTCAGTGAAAAAGGATTCAATGCTAACGCGCTTCATCTAGCGCTGCGTAAAATAACCGAGCATCATGATGCCATTCGCATGATTTTCCAACGTGACCAAAACGGCCATGTCATTCAGTTTAATCGCGGAATCAATCACAAGGATCATGAACTGTTTGGCCTTTATATTTCAGATTGGACAAAAGCATCGCTGGAAAGGGCTCACCTTGATGAAAAACTTGCCGCTGAGGAAACCGTCATTCAAAGCAAAATGAATGTAGAAAAAGGGCCTTTGCTGCAAGCAGGTTTGTTTAAAACGGCAGAAGGGGATCATTTGCTGATTGCACTTCATCATCTTGTGATAGATGGCGTTTCTTGGAGAATTCTGCTTGAGGATTTAGCTGCAGCATATCAACAGGCCTTAGAAAAGAAAGAAATCCAATTACCGCCAAAAACGGATTCTTATTTATCCTACGCCGATGGTCTTACCCAAATAGCTGAAAGTAAGCAATTGCTTTCAGAGAAAACGTATTGGCAAACGATTTTAGACGCTCACACTGCTTTTCTTCCTAAGGACATAGAAAATGTGCCGGACAGACTCCAAATGAACAGCGACGCAGCAGCGTTTGTACTATCTGGGGACTGGACTGAAAAATTGCTGTTTGAAACCCAGCAAGCCTATGGCACTGATGCCAACGAACTTTTGCTTACGGCTTTAGGAATGGCGCTTTCTGAATGGGCTGGGCATGACCAAATCGTGATCAGCACTGAGGGACACGGTAGAGAAGGGCATGTGCCAAACATTGATATTTCAAGGACAGTTGGATGGTTTACTTCCATTTATCCTATTCTGCTAGACATGGGTATTCCCGAGCCTTTCGAGGATCAGCTCGCATACCGAATTAAGACGACAAAAGATATGCTGAGAAGAGTACCGAACAAAGGAACTGGATACGGATTGTTAACACACATAGGAGAACTGCGGCATAAAGAGCCTGAGGTCAGCTTTAATTATCTCGGTCAATTTAGCGAAGAGAAGGAAGCTGAAACGTTTCAATTATCATATTACCAGCCCAGTTACGAAATAGCGGGTGAGAGAGAACGAGAGTATGAGCTGGACATCAATGCTCTCATTACGGACGGACGGCTTCAAGTAAAAGCGGTATACACCCAAGTGTTCAGCAAACACTCAATTGAGTGCTTTATGGATCGTTTTCACAGGCATCTTATCGAGACGATTGAGCATTGTTCGCAGAAAAAAGCACGCGAAAAAACACTGAGCGATTTCAGCAATAAGGAATTAACGTTGTCTGCATTATCTAGCATCGAAGATCTCGTGAAAGATCTTTAACTTTTGAAAAGGTGTGTGGAATTGATGGCACAATCGGCACAAATTCAAGATATTTACCCGTTATCGCACATGCAGGAAGGAATGCTGTTTCATTCACTAATGGATTTCAGCTCGAAAGCATATATCGAACAGACCTCGTTTACGATCACAGGGAATCTATGCGTCGACTCGTTTCAAAAGAGCTTAAACCTTCTTGTTTCTAGATATGATATTTTCAGAACGATTTTCATTAAAGAAGTACCAGATCTTACAGGTCCGCAGCAGGTAGTCTTATCAAACCGGGAATTGACAGTATATAGAGAAGATATTTCTCGCCTGGCTGATCAAGAACAGCAGACGCTGATTGATGCTTTTATGACTAAGGATCGGGAAAAAGGATTTGATTTGCAAAAAGATCCTTTAATGCGTCTTGCCCTTTTTGATAGAGGAGACAGCCAATATACATGTGTCTGGACACATCACCATATCATCATGGATGGCTGGTGTCTCGGTATTATTCTTAAAGAGTTTTTCAGCATGTATGATTCGCTCAAAAATAACTCACCTGTACAGCTTGGCAGCACGGTGCCGTACAGCCGTTATATTGAATGGCTCGGAGAACAAGATCAAGAAGAGACTGCTGCCTACTGGAGCGAATATTTGAAGGAGTACGGCAATACTGCTTCTATTCCCCGGATAAAGCGCTGCACGGCAGACGGGGATTATAAAGCCGACCAGGTCAGCTTTTCATTAGCGCCGGAAATGGTTGAGAAACTGACAGAGGCTGCCCAAAACTGGGGAGTGACATTAAACACGCTGTTTATGAGTATTTGGGGCGTGCTGCTCCATCGATATAATGCTGCAGATGATGCCGTTTTTGGCTCCGTCATTTCGGGACGCCCGTCAGCGATTGACGGGATTGAATCAATGGTCGGCTTGTTTATCAATACTGTTCCAGTGCGAATCCGATCTGCGGAAGGCATAACGTTTTCTTCGCTGGTCAAAGCCGTGCAGGAGGATATTTTATCATCTGAACAGCATGGGTATTATCCGCTTTATGAGATTCAAAACCATAGTCCATTGAAGCAAGGGTTGATCGATCATATTTTTGTTTTTGAAAATTACCCTGTACAGCTTCATCAGGCATTAAGCGTGGAGAGTGAAAATGACGAAGGCGCTCTGAAGCTGAGTGACATTTCAATGTCGGAACAAACCAATTACGACTTTAATATCGTTATCGTTCCGGGAGAATCATTTTATATCAAATTCAGCTACAACGCAGCCGTTTATGAACGGGAAGAGATGCTGAGGATTCAGGGGCATCTAAAACAAGCACTAGATTGCATTTTGGCACATCCCGATATTGCCGTCAGTGACATCAATATCGTCCCGCCGGAGGAGCAACAGGTTATCCAATTGTTTAACGAAACTGAGCGTCCTTATGTGAACAAAACGATATCCCAATTGTTCGAGGAACAAGCCCGCAAAACACCTGAAGCGGCTGCATTAAAAATGGGAGACGATTGCTGGACCTATCGCCAATTAAATATAAGAGCTAATCAGATTGCGCACGCCCTGATAGAAAAAGGCGTTGGATCTGGAGATATCGTGGCTGTGATGATGAACCGGTCAATGGAAATGCCTGCAGCTCTACTTGGGATTTGGAAAGCAGGCGGCGCTTATATGCCGCTTGATCCACATTTTCCAGCAGAACGTCTTTCTTTCCTGCTGAAGGATAGTCAAGCGGCTCAATTGCTGATAGAAGAAGACCTTATTTCCTTGATCCCTCCGTCCTATGAAGGAAATACGATAACGATAGAACATACAGAAAGTTACCAAACAGAAACTCCAAATATGCCGCCAGGTGACCTGGCCTACTTGATCTATACGTCGGGAACGACGGGGCGCCCTAAAGGGGTTTTAGTTGATCATCACGGTATTGCAAATACATTGCAATGGAGACGAGAAGAGTATGGCATGACCGAACAGGATATATCCCTCCATTTGTTTTCGTACGTGTTTGACGGCTGTGTAACGAGCTTATTTACCCCGCTTTTGTCTGGTGCGTGCGTACTACTGACAACAGATGACGAAGCGAAGGATGTGCTGGCCCTTAAGCGAAAAATAGCCCGTTATAAGGTCAGCCACATGATCATTGTTCCTTCCCTGTACCGGGTGTTATTGGAAGTGATGACTGCTGACGATGCAAAAAGTCTTCGTATTGTGACATTTGCGGGTGAAGCGGTCACGCCTGATCTGCTTGAGTTGAGTCAAATGATTTGTCCTTCTGCTGAACTGGCAAATGAATACGGGCCCACAGAAAACAGTGTGGCAACAACAATATTGCGGCATCTGAATGAAAAAGAGAGGATTACGATCGGACACCCAATCAGAAACACAAAAGTATTTGTTTTGCACGGAAATCAAATGCAGCCGATCGGCGCGGCGGGTGAACTGTGTATTTCCGGCGCGGGTCTTGCGAGAGGATACTACAAACAGCAAGAGCTGACACAGAAAGCATTCTCCGATCATCCATTCCTTGAAGGGGAGCGTTTATACCGAACAGGTGATACAGGCCGCTTTTTGCCTGATGGAACGATTGAATATATTGGACGTTTTGATGATCAAGTAAAAATTAGGGGTTACCGTATTGAACTGAGAGAGATTGAAACAGTTCTTCGACAAGCACCGGGGGTAAAAGAAGCAGCGGTACTGGCCCGTGATGTTTCTGCTGAGGAAAAGGAGCTCGTTGCTTATATCGTTCCAGAAAAGGGAAACAGCCTCCCAGATTTGTATCAGCATCTTGCCGGGACATTGCCGTCCTATATGATCCCAGCAAGTATTATCAACATCAGCCGGATGCCATTAACATCCAGCGGCAAGCTTGACAGGTTTGCGCTTCCTGAACCAGAAAACAATACGAGTGTCACATATATGGCGCCCCGAACCTTAATCGAAGCTGATCTCGCACATATTTGGGAAGATGTGCTGAATAAACAGCACATCGGCATTCGTGATGATTTCTTTCAGTTAGGCGGACAGTCCTTAAAAGCGGCCGCACTAGTATCAAGAATACATAAAAAGCTTAATGTCGAGCTGCCGCTCAGTGAGGTGTTTTCATATCCGACAGTTGAAAGCATGGCGGGCAAATTGATGAGCTTAAAAGAACACGCTTTTACACAGATTGAACCTGCGGATCAAAGAGATGTCTATCCGCTGTCTTTCTCGCAAAAACGATTATATGCTCTTCATCAGCTGGCAGATGACAGCACAGGCTACAACATGCCAGCTGTACTTGAATTACGCGGAAATCTGAATCGCCAGCGGTTGAGAAGCGTTCTCACAGAACTTGTAAATCGGCATGAAGCATTACGGACTGTTTTTGTGCTTGACAGAGACGAGCCTGTGCAGATCATTTATCAAGAGATAGCTTTTGATCTAAAAGAGCTTGAAATGGAATCAGAACAAATGCTTGAGTCTGCAATCGAGACCTTTATCAAACCGTTTGATCTATCATCCGGTCCGCTTTTTAGAGCATGTGTCATTACAATGGGCAATCACCGCGGCTTTTTGCTGCTCGATATGCACCATATTATTGCCGACGGTGTCTCGATGAGCACTCTTGTCCAAGAATTTACTGACTTATATTGCGGAAAGGAGCTGCCGGTTTTAAATCTGCATTATAAGGATTTTGCTATTTGGCAGCAAGAGAACTACCCGAAAGAGCTATACAAAAAACAGGAGGCCTACTGGCTTGATCAGCTTGGCGGGGATCTTCCTATATTAGAATTACCGCTTGATAAAACAAGGCCGCGCCTCCCTGATTTCAGCGGTGGAACAATTGAAGTCAGCATTGATAAAGACACGGCTGATGAGCTGCACCGTTTAATGGCTGAAACGGGAACAACATTGTATATGATTCTTCTGGCTGTCTATTCTATTTTGTTATCTAAGCTAAGCGGGCAAGAGGATATTGTTGTCGGTTCGCCTGCTGCCGGAAGACCACACGCCGATCTGGAGCGCGTCATCGGGATGTTCGTCAATACATTGGCGATGCGCAGCAAGCCCGAGGGCCACAAAACGTTCAGCTCCTATTTGCAGGACATTCGCCACCTGGCTCTGACCGCTTACGAGCATCAGGATTATCCTTTTGAGGAGCTGGCAGATAAGCTCGATACAAATCGAGAGGTAAATCGCAACCCGCTGTTCGATGCGATGCTTGTGCTTCAAAGCAGTGAAGATTTCCGGTTCGAAGTGCCTGGTCTGTCGATTTCGTCTGTCACTCTTAAACATGATATTTCTAAATTCGATTTAACGTTACACGCTGAGGAGCATCCGAGTGGAATACGCTGCCGTTTTGAATACAGCACTGCTCTTTTTGAAGAAGAAACCATTACGCGGTGGGCATCCTGTTTTATTGAATTGGTCAAAGGGGTAACGGCGGATACCGAGATGAGAATTTCGGACATGCAATTGCTTCCTGCTGCAGAGCGTAGGTTGCTCCTTGAAAAAATGGGGCAGTATGCGGCTTATCCCAGAAATGAAAACATAGTAAGCTTATTTGAAAAGCAAGCCGCTCAGCATCCGGAGCATATCGCAGTGGTGTGCGGCCATTCTCAGCTTACGTATCGAGACCTGAATGAAAAAGCCGAGCGGGCAGCTGCTATGCTGATCAAACAAGGAGTCAGCACTGGGGATATCGTCGGTCTGATGCTCGATCGGTCACCTGATATGATCATTGGCATTTTATCGATTTTAAAAGCTGGAGGGGCCTATTTGCCGATTGATCCTGAATATCCTCAGGAGCGTATTAGCTTTATGCTCAATGACAGCGGAGCAAAACGGCTGCTGACAGAGCGCGGTCAAAACAAACCTGCAGACTACACCGGACATATTTTGTATATCGATGAATGTGAAAACGACTCAATTCCGGCTAATGTAAACATTCAAGAAATAGTAACGGATCAGCCCGCATACGTGATATACACATCTGGAACGACTGGCCAGCCAAAGGGCGTCATTGTCGAGCACCGCAATGTGATCAGTCTTTTAAAACATCAAAACCTGCCTTTTGAATTTAACCATGAAGACGTCTGGACGTTATTTCATTCTTATTGCTTTGATTTCTCTGTATGGGAGATGTTCGGTGCACTATTGAACGGAGGTACATTAATCGTGGTCTCTAAAGAAACAGCCCGTGACCCCCATGCATTCCGTTTATTGTTAAAAAAAGAGCGCGTCACTGTACTCAACCAGACCCCGACTGCTTTTTACGGCTTGATGCTTGAAGACCAAAATCATACAGATCATTTAAACATCCGCTACGTGATTTTTGGCGGCGAAGCCTTACAGCCCGGATTGCTTCAAAGCTGGAATGAAAAATATCCTCATACTGATTTGATTAATATGTACGGTATTACAGAAACAACGGTCCATGTAACATTCAAAAAATTGTCTGCTGCAGACATTGCAAAAAATAAAAGCAATATCGGCCGGCCTCTTTCTACTCTGCAGGCTCATGTGATGAATGCCCATATGAACCTGCAGCCGACCGGAGTTCCAGGGGAGCTGTATATAGGCGGCGAAGGTGTGGCACGGGGATATCTCAACAGAGATGAGCTGACCGCTGACCGTTTTGTATCCAATCCTTATCTTCCGGGAGACAGATTATACCGAACAGGAGATCTTGCTAAGCGCCTGTCAAATGGCGAGCTGGAATACTTAGGCCGCATTGATGAGCAGGTGAAAGTCAGAGGGCACCGAATTGAGTTAGGCGAAATCCAAGCGGCACTTCTTCAGTATCCAATGATTAAAGAGGCGGCTGTCATTACCAGAGCAGACGAGCAAGGGCAAACAGCTATATATGCTTATATGGTGATAAGAGATCAACAGGCTGCGAATATATCAGACATCCGGGCTTCCTTAAAAAACGCCTTGCCTGACTTTATGCTGCCTGCCCGTATGATACAAATTGACAGCATCCCGGTGACTGTTAATGGAAAGCTCGATCAGAAAGCCCTGCCAGAACCTGAAAAACACGCTTATACAGCTGATGATATCAGTCCTAGAAATGAGATTGAAACGGTCATGGCTGAAATTTGGGAGGAGCTCCTTAATGTAGATGAGCTGGGTGTAAGCGCCAATTTCTTTGAGCTTGGCGGAGACTCTATTAAAGCGCTGCAGGTTTGTGCCAGACTGAAGCAGCGCGGATTTGAAACGACAGTACGTGAGATGTTTGAACATCAGACTCTTGGTGAACTGTCCGCCCGGGTTCGAAAAAACGTACGCGCCATTGATCAAGGCCCGGTCGAAGGCGAGATTACTTGGACACCTATCCAGCAGTGGTTTTTCTCGCAATCTCTGGAAAGCCATCATTTTAACCAGTCCGTTATGATCTACCGGGCTGAACGATTTGATGAGGCTGCGCTTAGAAAAGTACTAAAAAGCCTTGTGACTCATCATGATGCACTGAGAATCGTATGCCGGCATGAAGATGGCAGGCAGGTGCAGATAAACAGAGGGATAGATCTTTCAGATGAGGAGCTATATGCACTTGAACTGTTTGATGTAAAGGATAGCCTAACAGAAGCACGGAACACGATTGAGGAAGCAGCCAGCCGGATGCAAGAACATATTCGTTTGGAAACCGGCCCCTTGCTTCACGCTGGATTGTTTAGAACCGAGAATGGTGACCATTTATTTCTGACGATTCATCACTTAGTTGTTGATGCGGTTTCCTGGCGAATTTTGTTCGAGGATTTTTCAGGTGCTTACAAACAGGCAGTCTCAGGAGAATCTATTAAAATGCCGCAAAAAACAGATTCATATTTAACGTATTCACAAAGAATAGCTGACTACTCTAAAAGCCGCCAGGTGCAACGCGAAGCAGCGTACTGGGATGAGTGCGAGAACCGTCACATCCAGCCTATTCCAAAAGATAATGACGCTGCATCTAACACATTCAAAGATACAGAAGTGATTGATTTTGAGCTATCTCGCCATCACACAGAATTACTATTAACGGCTGCACATAAAGCTTACAGCACGGAGATGAATGATATCCTTCTGACAGCTTTAGGTCTTGCTTTGCAGAAATGGACGGGAAATAACCAATTTAAAATCAGCATGGAGGGCCATGGAAGGGAATCATATCTTGAGGACATCGATATTAGCAGAACTGTTGGCTGGTTCACCTCCATTTATCCTGTGTGGCTTGATATGAGAGATTCCGATCATAAGGACAAAGAAGAGCGGCTGGGCCACCTTATTAAACAGACAAAAGATATGCTGCACCGTATACCGCATAAAGGCGCAGGCTACGGCGTGCTGAAATATATCAGCAAAAGATGGGGCTCTCAGAAAAACAGCCCAGAAATCAGCTTTAATTATTTAGGCCAGTTTGATCAGGATATTCAATCAAATGCCTTTGAGGTGTCTGACATCAAGCCAGGAAATGAGATCAGCCCGAACTGGGAGCGTCCTTATGCACTGGATATCAGCGGCGCCGTTTCTTCGGGGTGCCTGAACATGCACATCATCTATAACAGGGTTCAATTTGAGGAAAAAACAATCCAAACATTTTCCAGGCATTTTAAACAGACTCTGGAAAACATCATTGAGCATTGTACCGGCAAAGAAAACCGAGAGTGGAGCGCATCTGATTTCACTGATGAAGACTTAACGCTTGATGAATTGAGTGAGATCATGGGAGCCGTCAACAAACTATAGGAGAGGAGATTCACTGATGCCGCAGCAACCTGAAATACAGGATATATACCCTTTGTCATTTATGCAGGAAGGGATGCTTTTTCACTCATTGTATGATGAGCAGTCGAGAGCTTATTTTGAACAGGCTTCTTTTACGATCAATGGACAGCTTGACTTGGAGCGTTTCCAGAAAAGTATGGATGCTGTTTTTGACAGGTACGATATCTTTCGAACAGCATTCATCTATAAAAATGTAGCCAAACCTCGTCAAGTCGTGCTCAAGCAACGTCATTGCCATGTTCATGTTGAAGATATTTCTCATCTCAATGAAAAAGATAAAGAACATTGTACAGAGGCATTCAAAGAACAGGACAAATCAAAAGGCTTTGATCTCCAAACGGATGTACTGATGAGAATATCTATTTTAAAATGGGCGCCTGATCATTATGTCTGTATCTGGAGCCACCATCATATTTTAATGGATGGCTGGTGTTTAGGCATCGTCATTAAAGACTTTCTCCATATTTATCAAGCGCTTGGAAAAGGGCAATTTCCTGATTTGCCTCCCGTACAGCCGTACGGGACGTATATTAAATGGCTGATGCAGCAAGAGCGTGAAGAAGCAGCTGAGTATTGGAAAAAGAGGCTTCAGCATTTCGAAAAAGCTTCGCCTCTGCCTAAAAGAACAGATCAAATGTCGGATGGGACATTACAGCAGATCACGTTTACCATTCCTGAAAAAGAAACCTCCGAATTACAGAAAATCGCTGCAGCATGTGGTGCGACACTTAACACTGTTTTCCAAGCTTTATGGGGAATCATGCTCCAAAAGTTCAATCGTCGCGACGATGCTGTATTCGGATCAGTTATATCAGGCAGACCTTCTGAGCTAAAAGATGTGGAAAATATGGTCGGACTTTTTATCAATACTATTCCTATTCGAGTCCAAAGTGATTTTCTGTCTTTTTCTGACCTAGTCAGCAGAATGCAAAAAGACATGACTGAGGCAGAAGCTTATAGTTACTTTCCCTTATATGATATTCAGGCGCAGAGCGCTCTTAAACAAGAGCTGATCGATCATATTATCGTATTTGAAAATACACCTACTCAACAAGAGATTGAAGAGCTGAATCAAGCTGGATCATTTGATTTCTCCGTGAAAGATTTTGAGATGGAAGAGGTAACTAATTATAGATGCAGTGTCAAAGTGATCCCAGGGCGTACTTTGTACGTTCGGATTCATTTTCATACAGGCGCTTATCAACCAAATATGATGTCTGAAATAAAAGATTATTTACAGCACATGATCTCTGACGTCATCTCTGATCCATCTCTTCCTGTGTCAAAGATGACATTGTTAGATGAGGACAAAACATGGAAAATCGTTTCTCAAAATAACAGGACAGTATCTGTTTCACCTGAAGCCCCAGCCTTGCATGGGCTGTTTGAACGACAGGCGGCAGTCACACCGGAGCGGCCGGCTATCCGCTTTTCCGGCGGTTCGCTGACATACGCTGAGCTTGACATGTACGCCAGCCGACTGGCTGCGCACCTTACGGCACGCGGCGTCACAAACGAAAGTATCGTCGGGATCCTGTCTGAACGCTCACCTGACATGCTGATCGCTGTCCTTGCTGTCTTGAAGGCCGGAGGGGCGTATTTGCCGCTTGATCCTGCGTATCCAAAGGAGCGGCTGAGCTACATGCTGAAAGACAGCGGGGCATCACTCTTGCTGACGCAGCCGGGATGCTCCGCACCGAGCTTTTCTGGAGAGACGCTTGAAGTTGACATGACATCTCTTGATCGTGAAGAAGTAAAACGTCATGTGTCTGCTTCTGTTAGCGACGGATCTCTCGCCTATGTCATCTATACATCGGGCTCTACCGGGCAGCCGAAAGGAGTGGCCGTTGAGCACCGCCAGGCTGTTTCCTTTCTGACCGGCATGCAGCACCAATTTCCGCTTTCGGAAGATGACATTGTCATGGTGAAAACCTCTTTTTCCTTTGATGCGTCTGTGTGGCAGCTGTTTTGGTGGGCTCTTTCCGGTGCTTCGGCGTATCTGCTTCCGCCCGGCTGGGAAAAAGACCCCGCATTGATCATACAAGCCATTCATCAGGAAAAAGTGACAACGGCTCATTTTATTCCGGCTATGCTGAACAGCTTTCTCGATCAAGCGGAAATGTTAGCGCTCGGTGACGGGACAAACCTAAAGCGTGTATTCGCCGGAGGTGAACCGCTTGCGCCGCGTACGGCAGCCCGTTTTGCTTCTGTATTGCCGCAGGTATCATTAATCCATGGTTACGGACCGACAGAAGCAACGGTAGACGCGGCATTTTACGTATTGGATCCAGAACAGGACAGAGATCGTTTGCGGATTCCGATTGGGAAGCCCGTACCCGGTGCGCGTTTGTATGTTTTAGATCCGCATTTAGCCGTACAGCCTTCTGGTGTCGCCGGCGAAATGTACATTGCCGGAGCGGGTGTTGCCAGAGGTTATTTGAATCGGCCGGCATTAACGGAGGAGCGTTTTCTTGAAGACCCGTTTTACCCGGGGGAACGCATGTACAAAACCGGGGATGTGGCGCGCTGGCTCCCTGACGGGAATATTGAATTCCTCGGGCGCACGGATGATCAGGTGAAAATCCGCGGCTACCGGATTGAGCCGGGAGAAATTGAAGCGGCATTAAGAAGCATAGAAGGTGTAAGAGAGGCGGCCGTTACCGTACGGACAGACAGCGGCGAGCCGGAATTATGCGCTTATGTAGAAGGGCTCGAAAGAAACGAAGTGCGGGCACAGCTTGAAAGACTGTTGCCGGGCTACATGGTCCCAGCCTATATGATAGAGATGGAACAGTGGCCGGTTACACCAAGCGGAAAGCTCGACCGAAACGCCCTGCCAGCTCCTGACGGAGCGGCAGATGCGGAGACCTACACGGCGCCGAGAAACGTGACTGAGATGAAGCTTTCTCAGCTGTGGGAGGATGTGCTGAAAAATGGCCCTGTCGGGATTCACGACAACTTTTTTGACCGCGGGGGACATTCCTTAAAAGCAACGGCGCTTGTCTCACGGATCGCCAAAGAATTCGATGTACAGGTGCCGCTAAAAGATGTGTTTGCCCATCCGACAGTAGAAGGACTGGCTACCGTTATCCGTGAAGGAACGGACAGTCCATATGAAGCGATTAAGCCCGCTGAAAAACAGGAAACCTATCCGGTTTCCTCTGCCCAAAAGCGGATTTATGTCCTTCGGCAGCTGGAGGACGGAGGGACAGGCTACAATATGCCGGCTGTGTTAGAGCTCGAAGGGAAGCTCAACCCTGAAAGGATGGACAGAGCTTTCAAAGAGCTGATCAAGCGCCACGAGTCGCTTCGGACCTCCTTCGAACAGGACGCAGGAGGCGATCCGGTGCAGCGCATCCATGACGAGGTGCCGTTTACGTTACAGACTACAGTTCTCGGCGCACGAACCGAAGAGGAGGCCGCAGCCGCATTTATCAAACCGTTTGATCTCAACCAAGCGCCGCTGTTCCGTGCCCAAATCGTAAAGGTATCAGATGAGCGGCACCTGTTGCTGGTGGATATGCATCACATCATTTCAGACGGTGTTTCCGTCAACATTCTGATTCGGGAATTCGGCGAGCTGTACAACAACCGGAATCTTCCGGCGCTGCGTATTCAATATAAAGATTATGCCGCATGGCAAGAAGGATTCAAAACAGGAGACGCGTACAAAACGCAGGAGGCGTACTGGCTAAAGCAGCTCGAGGGCGAGCTGCCTGTGCTGGATCTTCCCGCTGATCATGCCCGCCCGCCGGTGCGAAGCTTCGCGGGTGACAAGGTCTCATTTACGCTGGATCAAGAGGTTGCATCAGGCCTTCACAAGCTGGCACGAGAAAACGGAAGCACACTGTACATGGTGCTCCTTGCGGCTTACACCGCGTTCTTGTCACGCTTAAGCGGACAGGAAGATATCATCGTCGGCTCGCCAATTGCCGGCCGTCCGCACAAGGATCTTGAGCCGATACTCGGCATGTTTGTGAACACGCTGGCGCTTCGGACGCGCCCGGAGGGCGGGAAGCCATTCGTACAGTATTTGCAGGAAGTGCGTGAGACAGCATTGGAAGCCTTTGAGCACCAGGATTACCCGTTCGAAGAACTTGTCGATAAGCTTGAATTGACACGGGATATGAGCCGGAATCCGCTGTTTGACGTAATGTTTGTTCTTCAAAACATAGATCAGGAATCGTTGGAGCTGGATGAACTTTGTCTCAAACCTGCAGCAAACAATGGGCATCAAACGTCCAAATTTGATTTAACCCTATATGCCCAGGAACAGCCCCACGGTTTGCTGACGTTCCAAATGGAGTTTAGTACTGACTTATATAAGAAAAAAACGATAGAAAAGTGGCTTCAATACTTCATCAATATGTTACTCTCCATCATCAAAGACAACAAAGCCGCTCTCGGAACAATAAATATCCTGAATGAGGATGAGACCCATTACCTTATCCACGAGCTCAATCGTACAAAAATAGATTATCCAAGAAATGAAACCATCAGCAGACTCTTTGAAATGCAGGCTGAACAAACACCTAATGCTGTAGCTATTGTCAGCGACACCCAAGTATTCACTTACGAGGACCTGAACAGCTGGGCAAATCAAATTGCCTCAGTTCTACAGATTAAGGGCGTAGGGCCTGATAGTGTTGTAGCCTTGTTGACAGGCAGAACACCAGAACTCATTGCAGGAATGCTGGGCATTCTGAAAGCCGGGGGAGCCTATCTGCCTATTGCTTCTGATCTGCCTGTTGAACGAATAGCTTATATGCTGTCAGACAGCGGGGCGGCTTTACTCCTTCAATCTGAAAAAACAGAAAAACAACTATTAGACATTGAATGTGAACAAATCATAATCGAAGATATTCAAAAGCAAGGAGAAACGAAGAACGTTGATTCTTCAGCAGGGTCACATTCACTTGCATATATCATTTATACCTCTGGATCAACCGGTAAACCAAAGGGCGTCATGATTGAGCAGCGAAGTGTAATTCGTCTTGTTAAAAACAGCAATTATATTACATTTACACCTGAAGACCGCCTTCTGATGACATCATCAATCGGTTTCGACGTTGGGTCATTTGAAATTTTCGGACCGCTGCTAAATGGTGCCGCTTTGCATCTGTCCGATCAACAAACATTTCTCGATTCCCATCAGCTTAAGAGGTACATAGAACATCAAGGAATCACAACGATTTGGCTGACATCTTCTCTATTCAATCATTTGACAGAGCAAAATGAACAAACATTTTCACAGCTGAAACATTTGATTATAGGCGGAGAAGCTTTGTCGCCGAGCCACGTCAATCGAATCAGAAATGTCTGCCCTGAAGTATCTATATGGAATGGATATGGCCCTACCGAAAATACAACTTTTTCGACATGCCTTCACATTCAAAAAACATATGAACTTTCCATTCCGATCGGGCGGCCGGTTGGTAATTCCACCGCTTATATCTTAAATCAATGGGGAGTGCTGCAGCCGGTCGGAGCTGTCGGTGAACTTTGTGTCGGCGGAGATGGCGTCGCCAGAGGATATTTGGGCCGTCCTGATTTAACGAAAGAGAAATTTGTCCCACATCCATTTGCACCTGGCGATCGACTGTATCGCACAGGTGATCTGGCGCGCTGGCTTCCTGATGGCACAATTGAGTACATTGGCCGTATTGATGATCAAGTAAAAGTCAGAGGCTATCGGGTGGAGCTGGGTGAAATCGAATCAGCACTTCGTCAAATAGACGGGGTCAAAGAAGCCGCAGTGTTAGCACGTACAGCCCAGACCGGGAGCAAAGAGCTGTTTGGCTATATCAGCGTAAAAGCAGGCACGAATGCTGAACAAGTACGTTCACTTCTCGCGCGTTCGCTGCCAAACTATATGATCCCGGCGTACATTATTGAAATGGAGACTCTCCCGCTCACATCAAACGGCAAATTGAACCGAAAAGCACTTCCTGAACCAAATTTCACATCTAAACAAACGTACGCTCCACCTCGAAATGACCTTGAAGACCAACTTGTGTTGATCTGGCAGGAGGTTCTCGGCATCCAGAGGATCGGAATAGAGGATTCGTTTTTTGAATTGGGCGGAGATTCAATCAAAGCCCTTCAAGTTTCTGCACGCCTTGGGCGCTATGGACTAAGCTTGCAGGTAAGTGATTTATTCCGTCATCCAAAGATAAAGGACTTATCACCATTTATCCGTAAGTCAGAGAGAATCATAGAGCAAGGACCCGTTCAGGGAGACGTTCCTTGGACGCCTGTTCAGCAATGGTTTTTTTCACAAGATATTGAAGAAAGACACCATTTCAATCAGTCTGTCATGCTATTCCATTCTGGACGTTTGTCTGAAAACGCCATTAGACCAGCCTTGAAAAAACTGGCGGAGCATCATGATGCGCTTCGGATGGTTTATCGCAACGATGATAGGCGATGGATTCAAATCAACCAAGGCATTCATGAGTCACAGCTATACAGCTTAAGAACCTCTGATCTTTCACAGTCAGAAAGCGGCTGGGGGACGCAAATCAAACAAGAAGTTGCAGATCTTCAGCAAAGCATCAATTTGCAGGAAGGACCATTGTTGCACGCCGCTTTGTTTAAAACACTGACCGGAGATTACTTGTTCCTTGCGATCCATCACCTTGTCGTTGATGGTGTCTCATGGCGGATTTTGCTGGAGGATTTGTCAGCCGGATATCAACAAGCTGCTGCAGGCCAGACGATCCAGCTTCCGCCTAAAACGGATTCCTACCAGGAATACGCAAGACGCATACAGGAATATGCCCAAAGCAGTAAGCTGATTCGCGAAGAGGCGTATTGGCGAAGTGTAGAAGAACAGCAAGCCGCAGAACTGCCCTATGAAATACCGCATCATGTGAACATCGACTTCAGCAAAAGGGACTCATTAAGCTTTTCACTGACTGAAGCAGACACCGCCGTCTTGCTGCAAAACGTCAATCACGCCTATGGCACAGATACACAAGATATTCTGTTAACCGCAGCATCCTTGGCGATTTGTGAATGGACAGGAGGAAGCAAGCTCCGTATCGCTATGGAAGGACACGGGAGAGAACACATTCTGCCAGAGTTAGATATCAGCAGGACGGTCGGCTGGTTTACATCCATGTACCCGGCCCTCATAAGCTTTGAACATCATAGGGATGAGCTCGGAACCTCAGTAAAAACCGTTAAAGATACACTGGGCCGGATACCAAACAAAGGGGTAGGTTACGGTATGCTGAAATACCTTACACACCCTGAAAATAAAAGCATTACGTTTTCAAAAACACCTGAAATCAGCTTTAACTATTTGGGCCAGTTCAACGACATCGAAAGACAGGACACCTTCCGCCCATCAAGCCTTGGGAGCGGAAAGGATATCACTCATACATGGAAGCGTGAGCAAATCATCGAGATGAGTGCAATGGCAGCAGACAAAAAGCTCCATTTCAATCTTAGTTATCCGCCAGCCCGCTTTCATAGAAACACAATGGAGCAGCTTATTAACAGGATTGAACACTTTTTGCTGGACATTATGAAACACTGCGCCGGTCAACAGAAAGCTGAAAAGACACTGAGCGATTTCAGCAGTCAATCATTAACGGCAGAGGATCTGGACAGCATATCCAGCTTGGTGGAAGAATTGTAGAAAATCGTGACAGGGAGACATGAACATGACAAAAGCGAATTCAATTCAGGATATTTATCCGCTGTCTTACATGCAGGAAGGGATGCTTTTCCATTCCCTCCTGCAAAAAGATTCACAGGCGTATGTTGAGCAAGCTTCTTTTACAATAGAAGGGAAAGTCAACCTGCAGTTTTTTCAAAACAGCATCAACGCTCTTGTAGAAAGACATGATATTTTCAGAACGATTTTTATCAGCCAAAATGTTTCCTCCCCCCAGCAGGTTGTTCTGAGAGAACGAAATGTCATCGTACTGGAAGAAGACATTACTCATTTAAACGAGGCGGAGCAATCACAGTTTATCGAGCAATGGAAAGAAAAGGACCGGGACCGGGGGTTTCATTTGCAAAAGGATGTACTCATGCGCATCGCTCTGATTCAAACAGGAGAGAGCCAGTACTCTTGCATTTGGACCTTTCATCATATCATGATGGACGGTTGGTGCCTCAGCATTGTGCTAAAGGAGTTTCTGCATATTTACGCATCTTATGTAAATGCATCCCCTATAACATTGGAGCCGGTCCAGCCATACGGAAAGTATATCAAATGGCTGATGGAGCAAGACAAAGAGCAGGCAGTTTCTTATTGGGACCATTATCTTTCCGGCCACGAACAGCAAACCGTGCTCCCGAAGCAGAAAAAAACAAAGGGAAAAAGCAGGCAGGAACACGTTACATTTTCATTCTCTAAGGAAGAAAGCAGCAGGCTTTCAGAGCTTGCTGCTAGAGAAGAAGTGACACTCAGTACGATTTTTCATACCATTTGGGGCATTCTGCTACAAAAATATAATAATAACGATGACGCCGTATTCGGTTCTGTCATTTCAGGAAGGCCTGCGGAAATCGAAGGCATTGAACATATGGTAGGTCTTTTCATTAATACGATGCCGGTTCGGGTGCAGGGAGCAAAAACGCCATTTCTTCAACTTCTAAAAGATATGCAAAAAGACCGTCTTGCCGCTGAAGCGTACAGCTACCACCCTTTATATGAGATTCAATCCCGCTCAGCTGTTAAGCAAGGGCTGATTGATCATATTCTCGTATTTGAAAACTATCCGGTGCAGCAAGAGATTCAAATGCTGAACAAACAGGAACATGCTTCTGATCTTTTTCAGATTCATAATTTCACTGTCGCAGATGAAACCAACTACAGCTTTTATCTTATGGTGGCGCCAGGGGAAGAAATTCATATCAAAATGAACTATGATGCGGAGCAGCACGATCGGTCTTTTGTGCTTTCTGTCAAAGAGCATCTTCTGAATGCTGTATCACAAATCTTAAATAATCCGAATCTTCCACCTGAAGAAATCGATATCACGACAGATACTGAAAAGCGGCAGCTGATTGGAGAAATCACAGATCGAACACCAGTTTACGAAACCATCCATGCCATGTTTGAAAAACAGGTGGAAAAGACACCAGATGCTCATGCTGTAAAGGATCAATTCTGCTCGTTAACATACAAAGAACTGAATAAATCGGCTAACAGATTGGCACGGCATTTACGAATGAAAGGCGTTGTGAGACAGGAACCCGTTGCGATTATGATGGATCGCTCTGCGGCGTTTATCACCGGCGTTCTTGGAATCTTAAAGGCAGGCGGCGCCATTGTTCCGGTTGATCCGCATTACCCGGCTGACAGAATCCGTTATATTCTGCATGATTGCGGCTGTTCGCATGTTGTTTCACAAGCGCATCTCTCCTCATCGTTAGAAGACAATTACATTATCACTCATCCAGAAGATATCGAAAGCAAAGTAGACGGGAGTAACATAAAGTCAGTCAACAATGCTGACGATCTGCTGTATATGATTTATACATCAGGCACAACAGGTAAACCAAAGGGTGTTCAATTTGAGCATCGAAACATGGCTAACTTGCTGAAGTTCGAATATACTCACTCTGGAATTGACTTTGAAGCAGACGTTCTGCAATTTGCGACACCTGCCTTTGACGTCTGCTATCAAGAAATATTTTCTGCGCTTCTGAAAGGCGGCACACTCCACATCGTGCCAGAAGCCATAAAAAGAGATGTGCCTCAGCTGTTTGCATTTATAAACAAGCATCAGACGAATATTGTGTTTCTCCCAACTGCTTTTATCAAAATGATTTTCAGCGAGCGTGAACTAGCGAACTCGTTTCCTGATGGCGTCAAACACCTGATCGCAGCCGGGGAACAATTAATGATTTCAGACCTTTTCCAAGATGTATTGCGTGAACGCGGCATACACCTGCACAATCATTACGGACCTTCAGAAACTCATGTGGTATCTACGTATACCATTCATCCTGGAGACCCTATTCCTGAGCTTCCGCCAATCGGTAAACCGATAGGCTGTACTGATATATATATTTTGAATCATCAAAAACAGCTTCAGCCATGCGGCGTACCAGGCGAACTCTATATTTCCGGCGCAAGTGTTGCCAGAGGATATGTCAATCACGATAAACTGACAAGCGACAAATTTTCATCCGACCCATTCAGGCCTGGTGTGATCATGTACCGTACAGGTGATTTGGCCAAACGGCTTGAAGACGGCAACATCGAATATATCGGACGGGCAGACAATCAAGTGAAAATCAGAGGTTATCGAATCGAGCCGCAAGAAATCGAAGTCACGTTAATGAATCATCCGGACATTAGTGAGGCTGCCATTCTCATCTGGCAAGATCAAAACGGTGAACATGAATTATGCGCTTACTATTGCAGTGTACAAAAGCTGAATGCAATAGATTTACGCAGTTATATGGCTAGTGAGCTCCCAGAATACATGATTCCGGCGAAATGGATATGGGTTGATAGCATACCTCTTACCCCAAACGGAAAAGTAGATCGCGCAGCACTTCCGGGGCCAGATGCTTCAATCAGCGGAAACCCATATACTGCCCCTCGAAATCTGTTAGAGGCAAAGCTTTCGCAACTATTTGAAGATGTGCTAAAGAATGGACATATAGGCATCCAAGACAACTTTTTTGACAATGGCGGCCACTCGTTAAAAGCAACAGTGCTTATGTCACGGATCGCAAAGGAATTCCATGTGCAAGTTTCGCTTAAGGACATCTTTGCCCATCCAACTGTTGAAGGATTAGCTTCAATCATTCGAGAGGCAGAACAAAATCCGTATGCAGCAATTGAACCAGCAGAAAAAAGGGATACATATCCTGTATCTTCGGCCCAAAAACGAATCTATGTGCTTCAACAGCTTGATGAGGGTGTCGCCTATAACATGCCTGCGGTCTTAGAACTGGAAGGTGCACTGGATGTCGCCAAACTGACTGCTGTATGTAAAGAACTGATCAATCGGCATGAGCCGCTTCGAACTTCCTTTGTATCCGGAGCTGATGACGAGCCGGTTCAGCGTATCCACACCGAAGTGCCGTTTACGTTAAGTAAAGAGACCACTATCGAGGGATTTGTCCGTCCCTTTGATCTTAGCCAGGCGCCATTATTTAGAGCAGGCCTTATAGAAGTGTCAAACGAGAAGCATGTATTGCTGGTGGATATGCACCATATCATTTCAGATGGCGTATCCGTTCAGCTCCTAATCCGAGAATTTACCGATCTTTATGCAAACCGGCAGCTTAAGCCATTGCGGATCCAATATAAAGATTACGCCGTATGGCAGCAGAAATTTAAAAAGGGAGACTCGTACCAAAAGCAGGAGACTTACTGGCAGCAGCAGTTTAGCGGGGACCTTCCTATACTAGAGCTTCCAACAGATAAACGACGTCCGGCAGAACGGCAATTCATAGGCGGAAAAGTAACCTTTCAATTGGACAAAGAGATCACGGCCCGCATAAAGCGGCTCGCCCATAAAAACAGAAGCACGCTTTATATGACGCTTCTCGCTTTGTATTCAGCCTTTTTGTCTCGGTTAAGCGGTCAGGATGATATCGTGATTGGTTCACCTATCGCCGGACGGCCCCATGCCGACCTTGAAGCTGTTCTTGGGATGTTCGTCAATACATTGGCTCTCCGTACACGCCCGGCGGGTAATAAGACATTTGAGGAATTTCTGAAAGAAGTCAGACAGACGGCACTAGAAGCGTATGAGCATCAGGATTACCCGTTTGAAGAGCTTGTGGACAAACTCGGTGTGCAGCGGGAAATGAGCCGGAATCCTTTGTTTGACACAACGCTAGTCCTTCAGAATATGGAACAGCAAAAGCTAAAAATGAATGATGTACAGCTTCAGTGGAACGACTTGGAGCACCCAATATCAAAATTTGATATTTCCCTATACGTTACAGAGCATGATTCCGAGCTTTTCTGTCAGTTTGAATACAGTACAGCTTTGTTTGAGAAAGAAACCATCCAAAGGTGGGCCAGCCTTTTCACCACGCTTATGGAACATACAGCTGCCAGCCCTGAAACAGAATTGGACGATATTCCAATCTTAACAAAAGAAGAAGAGAGAGATTTCATTGAATCATGCCATCCGTTTGAGGAGACGGGCTATTCAATGAATCAAACTCTCTACTATGCACTCGAACAGCAGGCAGCAAAAACGCCTGATCAGACGGCCGTTATCTTTGAAGATGGAGCGATGACCTATAAAGAATTGAACGAACAGGCTAACCGTATCGCCTGGGAGCTGATCGGACGAGGAGTAAAATCTGAAACGACTGTTGCCATTATAGGCCGGCGTTCGCCTGAAATGCTGATCGGCATTTATGGCATTCTTAAAGCTGGCGGCGCTTATCTGCCCATTGACCCGGATTATCCGGAAGAACGAATCAGCTTTCTGCTGGAGGACAGCGGTACAAACATTCTCCTCCTTCAGTCTGCCAGCCTTCATATTCCGGCATTTACAGGAGAGATTGTCTATCTCAATCAGACAAATAGCGGACTGGCACATCGTTTGTCCAATCCGAATGTGAACGTTCTTCCGCAATCTTTAGCCTATGTCATCTATACATCCGGCTCTACCGGGATGCCTAAGGGTGTTGAAATTGAACATCGATCAGCGGTGAATTTTTTGAATTCCCTACAGTCCCGCTATCAGCTAAAGCATTCAGATATGATTATGCACAAAACATCCTATTCATTCGATGCTTCAATATGGGAGCTGTTTTGGTGGCCTTATGCCGGAGCTTCTGTTTATCTGCTTCCTCAGGGAGGCGAAAAAGAACCTGAAGTGATCGTGAAGGCCATAGAAGAACAAAAGATCACAGCTATGCATTTTGTGCCTTCAATGCTCCATGCATTTTTAGAACATATAAAATATCGCTCTGTACCGATTAAGACAAACAGACTCAAGCGAGTGTTTTCTGGGGGAGAACAGCTGGGGACCCATCTTGTCTCCCGATTTTACGAGTTGCTTCCAAATGTTTCAATAACCAATTCCTATGGGCCAACGGAAGCAACCGTTGAAGTTGCATTCTTTGATTGTCCGCCGCATGAAAAACTTGAACGGATTCCAATTGGAAAACCTGTTCATCATGTCAGATTATATATCCTGAATCAGAATCAGCAGATGCTGCCTGCTGGATGTATCGGCGAACTGTACATTGCCGGAGCGGGTGTTGCCAGAGGTTATTTGAATCGGCCGGCATTAACGGAGGAGCGTTTTCTTGAAGACCCGTTTTATCCGGGGGAACGCATGTACAAAACAGGAGACGTGGCGCGCTGGCTCCCTGACGGGAATGTTGAATTCCTCGGCCGCACGGATGATCAGGTGAAAATCCGCGGCTACCGGATTGAGCCGGGAGAAATTGAAGCGGCACTAAGAAGTATAGAAGGTGTAAGAGAGGCGGCCGTTACCGTACGGACAGACAGCGGGGAGCCGGAATTATGCGCTTATGTAGAAGGGCTCGGAAGAAACGAAGTCCGAGCGCAGCTTGAGAGACTGTTGCCGGGCTACATGATCCCAGCCTATATGATAGAAATGGAACAGTGGCCGGTTACACCAAGCGGAAAGCTCGACCGAAACGCCCTGCCAGCTCCTGACGGAGCGGCAGATGCGGAGACCTACACGGCGCCGAGAAACGTGACTGAGATGAAGCTTTCTCAGCTATGGGAGGACGTGCTGAAAAATGGCCCTGTCGGGATTCACGACAACTTTTTTGACCGCGGGGGACATTCTTTAAAAGCAACGGCGCTTGTCTCACGGATCGCCAAAGAATTCGATGTACAGGTGCCGCTAAAAGATGTGTTTGCCCATCCGACGGTAGAAGGGCTGGCGGCCGTTATCCGTGAAGGAACGGACAGTCCATATAAAGCGATAAAACCGGCTGAAAAGCAGGAAACCTATCCAGTTTCCTCTGCCCAAAAGCGGATTTATGTCCTTCAGCAGCTGGAGGACGGTGGGACAGGCTACAATATGCCGGCTGTATTAGAGCTCGAAGGGAAGCTGGATCCTGAAAGGATGGACAGAGCTTTCAAAGAGCTGATCAAGCGCCACGAGTCGCTTCGGACCGCCTTCGAACAGGACGAAGGCGGCGATCCGGTGCAGCGCATCCATGACGAAGTGCCATTCATATTACAGACTACAGCTCTCGGCGAACGAACCGAACAGGACGCCGCAGCAGCCTTTATCAAACCGTTTGACCTCAGCCAAGCGCCGCTGTTCCGTGCCCAAATCGTAAAGGTATCAGATGAGCGGCACCTGTTGCTGGTTGATATGCATCACATCATTTCAGACGGTGTTTCCGTCAACATTCTGATTCGGGAATTCGGGGAGCTGTACAACAACCGGAAGCTTCCGGCACTGCGCATTCAATATAAAGACTACGCCGTATGGCAAGAAGGATTCAAAACAGGAGACGCGTACAAAACGCAGGAGGCGTACTGGCTGAAGCAGCTCGAAGGCGAGCTGCCTGTGCTGGACCTTCCCGCTGATCATGCCCGCCCGCCTGTGCGAAGCTTCGCGGGTGACAAGGTCTCATTTACCCTGGATCCAGAGGTTACATCAGGCCTTCACAAGCTGGCACGAGAAAACGGAAGCACACTGTACATGGTGCTCCTTGCGGCGTACACCGCGTTCTTGTCACGCTTAAGCGGACAGGAAGATATCCTTGTGGGATCGCCAATCGCCGGCCGTCCGCACAAGGATCTTGAGCCGATACTCGGCATGTTTGTGAACACGCTGGCTCTGAGGACACGCCCGGAGGGCGGGAAGCCGTTTGTGCAGTATTTGCAGGAAGTGCGCGCCACTGCATTAGAAGCTTATGAGCATCAGGATTATCCGTTCGAAGAGCTTGTCGATAAGCTTGGAGTGACGCGGGATATGAGCAGAAACCCGCTATTTGATACCATGTTAGTTGTCCAAAATAATGATTATGAGCCATTACATCTGCATGATTTGCAAATGAAGCCGGCAGAAGTTTCTCATCTCGTTTCTAAATTCGATTTGACACTACAGGCATCTGAGGGCGACGGAAACATTCATTTCCTTTTTGAATATTCAACCGCATTGTTCGAGAAAACCACCATTGAACGCTGGGCATCGCATTTAACAAATGTACTTAGCATCATCGGTAAAAACCCGGAGGTGACACTCAACCATATCGACATCCTGACCCAAGAAGAGCGGCACCAGCTGCTTAATGAGTTTAACACCGGGCAAGCGAATCAATACGGAGTTCAAACAATCAGTCAATTGTTTGAGCAGCAAGCCGCACGAACACCAAAAGCTTCTGCACTTGTCAGCGGAGACAAAACACTGACGTATCAAGAGTTGGACGAGTGGTCCAATGGAATCGCACGTGCATTGCGCAGCCGAGGTGTTAAGCCGGACACACCAGTAGGCATCATGATGCATCGTTCGTTCAGTATGATAGCATCCATACTTGGTGTGTGGAAAGCCGGAGGCTGTTACGTTCCCATTGATCCTGAATACCCGACAGAACGGAAACGCTATATCCTCAGCGACAGCGGAACGAAACTGCTGATGACAATAAATGAAGCGGATCGGGGAGTACTTGCTGACTTTGAAGGAGAGATCTTGACGATAGAAAGCGTAGAGGCAGACGACAAATCGCCGCTGCCGCAAATGTCATCTGCCCATCATTTGGCTTATATCATTTATACCTCTGGAACGACGGGCCGTCCAAAAGGGGTAATGGTCGAGCATAAAGGTATTGCCAACACTCTTCAGTGGCGGCGAAACGCTTATGCATTCAACGAGACAGATACCATCCTGCAGCTCTTTTCTTTCTCATTTGACGGCTTTTTAACTAGTATGTTTACACCGCTTTTGTCAGGTGCAAAAGCTGTTTTGCTTCATGAAGAGGAAGCGAAGGATATTCTGGCCATTAAGGCTCAGCTGTCTCGTCAACGGATTACACATATGATTATTGTGCCTGTTTTATATCGAGCGCTTTTGGACGTAGTGCAGCCGGAAGATGTAAAGACACTTAGAGTCGTCACACTGGCGGGAGAAGCGGCTGACCGCGAATTGATCGACCGCAGCTTAGCTATATGTCCGCATACCGAACTCGCCAACGAATATGGACCGACAGAAAACAGCGTGGCGACTACCGTCATGAGACATATGGAAAAGCAGGCATACGTAAGCATCGGCCAGCCGATTGACGGGACTCAAGTGCTGATTTTAAATAGCAATCATCAGCTTCAGCCAATCGGTGTTGCGGGAGAGCTTTGTATAGCAGGAACAGGACTTGCAAGAGGGTACGTCAATCTTCCAGAACTGACAGAGAGAGCATTCACGCAGAATCCATTTAAACCCGAAACACGAATGTACCGAACAGGAGACGCCGCCAGATGGATGGCCGACGGAACACTCGAATATCTCGGAAGAATCGATGATCAAGTCAAAATCAGAGGATACCGTGTAGAAACGAAAGAAATTGAATCGGTCATCCGGTGTATAAATGGTGTAAAAGACGCCGCAGTAGTTGCTCATGTAACAGCGTCAGGACAAACCGAATTAAGTGCTTATGTGGTGACAAAACCAGAGTTGAGCACAAGTGCTGTACGCTCAGAATTACAAAACAAGCTGCCGGTGTTTATGCACCCTGCGTTTATTGAAAAACTGGACTCACTTCCATTGTCACCAAATGGCAAGCTGGATCGCGGAGCTCTTCCAAAACCTGTATACAACCACGAAGGTGAACGTCCATTCCTCCCGCCAGCCAGCAAAATGGAACAAATACTGGCAGATATATGGAAAGAAGTACTGGGGGCAGAAAAGATCGGAACAGCTGATTCGTTCTTTGAACTTGGCGGAGATTCGATCAAAGCGTTACAGGTATCTGCGCGGCTTCACCGGATAGGCAAGCAAATGGCAGTGAAAGATTTGTTTAGCCATCCGACCATTCAAGAATTGGCAGCTTATATCCGTGATTCAGATACAAGTTCCAGCCAAGCTGCGGTTGAGGGAGATGTACAATGGTCGCCTGTTCAAAAATGGTTTCTTTCTCAAGATATAAAAGAAAAACACCATTTTAATCAGTCCGTAATGCTGCATCGAAGCACCTCTGTACAAGAAGACGCACTGCGAAAAACGTTAAAAGCAATAACGTGTCATCATGATGCGCTGCGAATGGTGTTTACACAGAATGAACAAGGAAAGTGGGATCAATATAATCGGCCGCTCAGTCATTCGGACGACGCGTTGTACGGCCTTCAGATGATTGATTTATCAGCTCCGGACGGCACTGATGGCAATAGAGCGTATGAGCCTATTATCAAACGCCATGTACTTGATATTCAGCAGAAAATGGATTTGAAGAATGGTCCGCTGCTGCAAGCCGGTCTTTTCCACACAATTGACGGTGATTTCTTATTTTTATCTGCTCATCACCTCGTCGTTGACGGCATCTCATGGCGGGTTCTGCTTGAAGATTTGGCTTTAGGGTATCGCCAAGCTGCTGGCGGGGAGGATATCAAACTGCCGCCTAAAACAAGCTCGTTTAAAGCGTACGCGAAAAAGCTCTCTGACTACGCTGAAAGCCAGCAGCTAATGAAACAGCTCAAGTATTGGCGCGAAGCCGAAGAGTATCAAACAGAGGCATTGCCTTTTGATCAAATCGATGGAACTAGAGCACACGAGGGACAACGGTCCACAATTTCGTTTACCTTAAACGATATAGAGACAGCAGCACTCTTAAAAGACGCCAACAGCGCATATAACACTGATACGCAGGACATGCTGCTCGCTTCTGTCATTCTTGCGCTGCGCCATTGGACCAATCAATCCGCCTTCAAACTATCATTAGAGGGCCACGGGCGAGAGGATGTATTAGAAGGAATAGATGTGAGCCGGACGGTTGGATGGTTTACCGCCATTTATCCGTTATTGATTAAACTGAACGCAGACTTGCCAGACTCGGAAGAATACATGGTTCATGTGCTAAAAACAACAAAAGATACACTGAGACGTGTACCTGACAAAGGATTCGGCTACGGTGTCATCAAATATTTGACGCCGCCTGGCAAAAAAGACATCGATTTCATAGGGGCACCAGAAATCAGCTTCAATTATCTTGGTCAATTTGAAAGCGGCCGCACAGCTGAAGTACCTGAGGAGGACGCCTTCTCATTCTCTCCGCTGGGTGCCGGAGGTGATATCAGCACAACATGGAACCGTGAACAGTCGCTGGATATCAGTGCAATCGCTGCAGAAGGAAAATTGACTGTCAATATGACTTATGACAATGCCCGCTTTCAGCGCAAAACCATCGAACAGCTTAGCGAAACATGCCGTCAATTTTTATTACAGCTGATCGAACACTGCCAGAACAAAAGCGAAACAGAAAAGACGATCAGCGATTATGATGATCAAGAACTGACCGAGGACGCGCTGCAAGAGATCGCTGATATGCTCAGTTTTCACTAATGAATCCGTGAAGAAAGGTGCAGACACTATGGATAACATTAAAAAAATCAAGAACATTTATCCTCTGAGTCACATGCAGGAGGGGATGCTGTTTCATTCCTTCCTCCGTAAAGAGGAGGGGGCGTATGTTGAGCAGTCGCTCTTCACCATTAAAGGAAGCCTCAGCTATGACTGGTTCCAGCGCAGCATTCAAGCCATTATCGACCGCCATGATATTTTCAGAACCGTGTTTTTGCCGCACGTCCCGCATTTGTCGGGACCTCGGCAAGTCGTGATGACAGAACGTGAATTCCATTTGTACAGCGAAGACATTTCTCATCTGCCAACAAACGACCAGAATGAGTATATTGAACGCTTTAAAGAGAAGGACAAGCAAAAAGGCTTTGATCTGCAAAAAGACATGCTGATGCGGATTTCTCTATTCAAAACAGCTAAAGATGAACATGTCTGTATCTGGAGTCACCATCATATTTTAATGGACGGATGGTGCCTAGGTATTGTTATGCAGGAATTTATGCAAATTTATCAATCGATTCATGCAGGAAAACCGCTTTCATTAGACCCTGTCCGTCCGTACAGCACCTATATTTCCTGGCTGACAAACCGAGACAAAGAAAAAGCAGCGGCCTACTGGGATACCTATTTAAAAAACTACAGCACCCCATCACCTCTGCCTCGGGTGTCTGATAAAGAAACAAAAGAAGGTTATCACCGTGAAGATTTGATATTTTCATTAAATAAACCACTGACAGACAAGCTGAAAGAGGCTGCCAAACAACATGGCGTCACGCTCGCTACCCTTATTCAAACGGTCTGGGGTGTGATGCTGCAGCAATATAACCGCACAGACGACGTTGTGTTTGGCGCAGTTGTATCAGGAAGACCGTCAGAAATCCCGGGCGTGGAGCAAATGATAGGGTTGTTTATCAATACCATACCGATTCGAATTAAAACACATCAAGACGAAACGTTTCAAGGACTGCTCATACGATGCCAGAAAGAAATGCTGGAAGCTGAGCCGTTTACCTGCCAGCCTTTATTTGATATTCAGGCAAACACCGCATTAAAACAGGAACTGATTGATCACATTATCGTCTTTGAAAACTATCCGTTACAGCAGAAAATCGCCGATTCCGCTGATCAAACCGATTCACCGCTGCAAATCGATCAAGTTCAAGTATCCGAGCAATCAGGATATAACTTTAATCTTGTCGTTGCTCCCGGCGAAGAGCTTGTCGTCAAGTTCAGCTATAATGCGTTCGTTTACGATGCTGCCTGGATCAGCTGTATCAAGAGGCAATTTACGCAAGCGCTTAGCACAGCGGCACAGCACCCTCATATGCCAATTGCTGATTTTTCTTTTCTTGATGCAACAGAAAAAGTGCAGATTGTCACACAGTTCAACAATACAAAAACGGAGTATCCAAAGAATCATACAATTATCGATTTATTTCGCGAACAAGCAGAAAAGACGCCAGACCATACCGCACTTGTGTATGGCAATATGTCTATTTCGTATAAAGAGCTTGATAAACGCTCTAATGTGCTCGCCAGAGAGTTAATTCAAAAGGGATTTCGGCAAAACGAGACAGCCGGAATATTGGCTGCACATTCTCCCGAATTCATGATCAGTGTGCTTGCCGTTTTAAAAGCAGGGGGAGCATACCTCCCGCTTGATGCGGAGCTTCCTCCTGAACGAGTCAGCTTTATGCTTGAGGAAACGCAAGCAAAAATGTTGATTGTTCAAAAGGGGCTGGAGCAAAATGCTGTGTTCTCAGGGACATGTATCATTTCAGATGCGCAGGCATTGTCAGAAGAGAACGATATCCCAATCAATATCACCTCCAGCCCGGACGATCTTGCATACATCATGTATACCTCAGGATCAACAGGCCGGCCGAAAGGGGTCATGATCACGAATCGCAATGTCGTGTCCCTTGTCAGAAACAGCAATTACACGTCTGCGTCCGGTGATGACCGGTTTATTCTTACTGGATCTATCAGCTTTGACGCCGTCACCTTTGAAATGTTCGGGTCACTTTTAAATGGCGCAAGCCTTCATATCATTGATAAATCGACAATGCTGACACCTGATCGGTTTGGAGCGTATTTGTTTGAAAATGACATCACAGTGCTATTTTTAACTACAGCTCTTTTTAATCAGCTGGCACAGGTACGAGCTGACATGTTTCGCGGACTCCATACGTTATATGTCGGAGGAGAAGCACTCTCTCCTGCCCTGATGAATGCCGTCAGACACGCCTGTCCAGATCTCGCGCTTCATAATATTTACGGGCCTACGGAAAACACGACTTTTTCAACCTTTTTTGAAATGAAGAGAGACTATGCGGGGCCGATTCCGATTGGAAAACCAATCAGCAATAGCACCGCTTACATCTTAGATACAAAAGGACGTCTTTTGCCAATAGGCGTTCCCGGCGAGCTTTGTGTTGGCGGTGATGGGGTCGCTAAAGGCTATTTGAACAGAGATGACCTGACAAATGCTGTTTTTTCTCCTCATCCTTTCTTGTCTGGAGAAAGAATATACCGTACCGGTGATTTGGCACGCTGGCTGCCTGATGGAAACTTAGAATACATCAGCAGAATTGACAGGCAAATGAAAATCCGCGGAAAACGAATTGAGCCTGCCGAAATAGAAGCGCGCCTGTTAGAAATGGAAGGCGTTCAAGAAGCAGCAGTGACATTGAGAGAAAAAGATGGAGAGGCGCAGCTGTACACTCATTACGTCGGTGATCACAAAAAAACAGATACGGATTTTCGCGCCGATTTGGCGCGTGTGCTTCCAGACTATATGATCCCGCAGCACTGGGTGCGTGTGGAGCGGATGCCGCTTACCGGAAACGGAAAAATAGACCGCAGCGCGCTGCCTATTCCAGAAAATAAGCCTGCCAAACGACAGAACATCATATTGCCAAGAAACTTGGTTGAAGAAGAATTGGCGAACATTTGGAAGCAAGTCCTCGGTGTTAACACAATCAGTATTGATGATGACTTCTTTGCTATTGGCGGACATTCACTAAAAGCACTGCAAGTCATACATACACTAAAACATCAGCAGAACATTGACATACCGATTGATTTCTTGTTCGAAAATCCGACAATCGCTCAGCTTGCCGAAAAACTTTATTCTAAACAGCTGACAGTGGCAGATGAACAGCATGTGATCAAACTGAACCAGCACGGCGCGCAAAATCTTTTCTGCTTCCCGCCGATATCAGGATTTGGCATTTATTTTAAAGACCTTGCTTTATTGCTGAATGAGAAGGCAGCCGTATACGGGTTTCACTTTATTGAACAAGACACCCGCATTGAACAATATGTTAATTGCATGACGGACATACAGCCTGAGGGCCCATACGTTTTATTAGGCTACTCTGCAGGCGGAAACCTGGCTTTTGAAGTGGCACAGGCTATGGAGCGCAAAGGATTGGAAGTCAGCGACTTCATTATCGTGGACGCTTATCTAAAGGAACAGTCTTTGCCTATCGATACCGGTAATGACGAATCTGCAGCATATCTGCCTGAAGCAGTCAGAGAAAAGGTGATGAAGAAAAAAAAGAAACTATCAGGCATATTGGGCACAATTGCTGAATGAAGGGCACATCAAAGCAAGCATTCATTTCATCGAAGCTGGAATTCAAATCGAAACCAGCGAGAATACAGGCTTAACGAAATGGGAAGGCGCCTGTGGAAACTACAGCGAGTACACGGGTTTTGGCGCTCATAAAGACATGCTGGAAGGAACATATGCTGAAAAGAATGCTGACATCATCCTTGACATTTTAGAAAAGATCACTTCAAATAAAGCAATCCCGCACAAACAATAGAACAGATTCGCGGACAGAGGCATTCTCTGTCCGCTTCTTTTTGTATCAAAGAATGGATCGATGACACTAGGGAATGATAACATCATCCTTTTTCTTGGAGGCTTGTCATGGATCATCTATCTTTTCTTACGTTTATCATGCTGATTCTAGCCAGTTACAGGCTGACACATTTGATTGTATTCGACAAAATCACAGAATTTATCCGAAAACCTTTTATGAAAAAGAAAAGGATTGTTGATCAAAACGGGCATGTAGATGAAAAAAGCGTGCCGGCTTCTAACTTTGGATACATGCTCAATTGCTACTGGTGTGCCGGTGTTTGGTGTGCCATCTTGATCGGACTTGGCTATCTATTTTCGCCTCGTATTGCAATACCGCTGATCTTTATTTTAGCTATTGCCGGAGCACAAGCGATCCTTGAAACGGCTGTCGGTGTCGGCGTAAAACTTATTGACGTGTTAAAAAGTCTGCAAACCATGATTAATGATAAAAAGTCCTAAAAGCGGTTCACAACATGCTTTAGGACTTTTTTCGTTTATTTAGTGAGATAGACATTCTGTTAATCACCCTTTTATAGCCCGGGAATACCGTAATAGCGAATAGTGAAAGTGATGTAATGGGGGAGAAGAAACAGAATGAAGGTTTGCCAAAAGTCGATTGTCCGTTTCCTTGTCAGCTTGATCATCGGAACGTTTGTCATTTCCGTTCCGTTTATGGCCAATGCGCAGTCTGACAGGGAGCTGAGAGCCGTATGGATTGCTTCCGTATTAAATATTGATTGGCCGTCCAAAAAAGGGTTATCTGTGAAAGAGCAAAAACAGGAGTATATCAAACTGCTGAACGATGTGCAAAAAATGGGAATGAATGCCGTTATCGTTCAGATTAAACCGACGGCTGATGCCTTTTATCCGTCAGCTTACGGGCCTTGGTCGGAATACTTAACCGGTGTCCAAGGGAAGGACCCGGGCTATGATCCTCTTGCATTTATGATTGAAGAAACCCATAAACGAAATTTGGAATTTCACGCGTGGTTTAATCCTTACCGTATTACAATGAATCATACAGATCTTAATAAATTGTCTGAGGATCACCCGGCAAGAAAACATCCAGATTGGGTTGCCGCCTATGGAAACCAGCTGTATTATCATCCAGGCATTCCAGAAACGAGAGATTTTATCGTCAAAGGCATTGAAGAAGTCGTAAAACATTATGATATCGATGCTGTTCATATGGATGATTATTTTTACCCTTATAAAATAGCAGGACAGGAATTTCCTGATCAAGCACAGTACGATCAATACGGAAAAGACGCTTTTTCTAATATCGATGACTGGCGGCGGGACAATGTGAACCAGCTTGTCAAACAAATCAACCAAACAATTAAAGCCGCAAAACCGTATGTCAAATTCGGCATCAGTCCCTTTGGAGTATGGAGAAACGCCGCAGATGACCCGACCGGATCGAATACAAAAGCAGGCGTCAGAAATTATGACGATCTATATGCAGACACAAGACATTGGATCCAAGAAGGCGACATCGATTATATTGCTCCGCAAATTTATTGGAGTATCGGCTTTAACGCAGCGGCTTACGACGTGCTGGCTGATTGGTGGAGCAATGAAGTCAAAAATAGGCCTGTTCACTTATATATTGGCCAGGCAGCATATAAAATCAATAACAATTTTGATCCGCCTTGGTCTGACCCTGAGGAATATGTGCGGCAAATCACTTTGAACCGCCAGCTTGAACTGGTGAAAGGAAGCATGCATTTCAGCCTCAAAGACCTCAACAAAAATCCGCTTGGCATCAAAGACAGGCTCAGCACCGATCTTTACAGCAAGCCGGCACTGGTTCCGCAAATGCCTTGGCTTGACAATACCGCCCCAAAAAAACCGAAGCTTACGAAAGTCACCGAAGACAAAAACGGCAATCTTCTGCAGATTAAAGATCACCCATCAAATCAAAAAACGAAAGAAACAGCCTATTATGCGATATACAGAGCCGAAGGGAAAAAGCAGAAAACATTGCTGGCAACGCAAAGAAAAACACATGAGCAGCAAACCTTCTTAGATAACACGGCAGATCCTAACAAGAAATATACGTATTATGTCACTTCAGCAGACCGGCTTCATAACGAAAGCAAGGCTTCCAAACGAACAACAAAATAAAAAATGAGAAGGACGGCTTTCTAAGTCGTCTTTTTTTAAAAGTGATTTTGGAGACAGGAAACGATGGTAAACCGCTGAATTTTTTAAAAAACAAAGGTGAGATTCACATGAATATTGGAGGCGGTGTTTGGACATTTTCCATTATTGGAATCTGAGAAACTAGTACTAAATAAAATCGAAGAGAAACACGTACAGGACGTGTTTTCGATATATGATAATCGCAAAGTATTCGATTACTGCGGGATCATCCCAAAACATAACATAAAGATAGTACATAAAATGATTGGCGCCATCGGGCAATATTGGTCTGGCAAAGGCGTTGTCGATTTAGGAATCTACGGCATTCTTGACCATTCCATATTATTGTAATTGCAAGAGTTAGTTATTGAACTAACTAATTTAGAAGCTGACCGTTACAGGATTTCAAAATGAACGGATCAAAGAGCAGCTAAGTCATCTGTTACAATCCGAAAATCAATATCTGACAGAAGAACTCACTCAATTGTGGGGCAACATCTCCAATTGGCGGTATTTCCTTAACAACATGGGGGATCATGCTGAATGCTTTAATTGACGGGCTTGCCATCCAGTCTCTCGTCTCTGATGATTTTTCAACGGAAGATGTTTATCAGGAGCTTGAATGGTTGCTGGTGAAGCTGACTGAAAACATGATGTAACACGAAAGGAGATCGAACATGTTTACTCAATTAAGACTTGTCCTTACGTTTTCATTTCTAGTCTGGTTAGTTGCCACATTATTTTTTGTGCTGTTCGGAGATGCTGTGTTGACTGATCCGGCTGAAGAAGCCTTTTTGCCGAACTTTCTTCTCTTGGGAGCGGGCACCGCTCTTGTTTTATGCCTTGTGTTCTTTCTCTATCAAAAACTCGATCAATCACAGTTCGCGGTGATCAAGCTAGGTATATGGGGATCAGCGGTCGGTTTATTGATGGATACGATTTCCCTTTGGAATCATCCCCTCATCCTCCCGGCTTTATCAAAGGGCCAAGTTATTGCGTTTGCGATATGGATGGTATGCGCCTACGGATTCAGTTTTAATTTTCAGACTTTTCTTGTCAGGGAATGATTATAGAACTCGCCTAATAGGATGTTACAAAGATGTGAAGGAGGAAACGATGTGAATTTTGAGCTGACAAAAGAACAACAAATGGTGCGTGAAATGGTAAAAGATTTTGCGAAAAAAGAAATTGCTCCTCACGCTGAACATGTAGATCAAACAGGCGAGTTCCCGATGCAAACATTTGAAAAAATGGGTGAACTTGGGCTGATGGGTATTCCATTTCCAGAAGAATACGGCGGATCTGGCGGTGATACGATTTCATATGCCTTAGCGGTTGAAGAAGTCGGCAAAGCCTGCGGCAGTACTGGATTAAGCTATGCTGCAGCGGTCTCGCTAGGCGCAAGCCCTCTTTACTACTTCGGAACAGAAGAGCAAAAACAGACGCATTTGACGCCGCTGGCTTCAGGCACAGCACTCGGATCATTCGGCCTGACGGAGCCAAATGCCGGCTCAGATGCAGGAGGCACTCAAACAAAAGCGATTTCAAATGGTGACGAGTATGTAATCAACGGCGAAAAGTGCTGGATCACTAATGCAAGCTACGCACGCACAGTTATTGTAACCGCCGTAACAGGCAAAAACAAAGACGGAAAAAACATCATCTCCGCATTAATCGTGCCAACTGACACACCAGGACTTACGATTACGAGCCCGTACGATAAAATGGGCGTCCGCGGTTCGAATACAGCGGAAATTTTGCTTGAGGATGTAAGAGTGCCTGCGGCCAACTTACTTGGCGATCCAACAAAAGGGTTTAAACAGTTTCTATATACGCTGGACGGAGGGCGAATCTCCATCGCTGCTCTTGCAGTCGGCATTGCCCAAGCGGCCCTTGACGCATCATTGGCATATGCGAAAGAACGAAAGCAGTTTGGACAGCCGATTTCTTCCTTTCAAGCGATTCAATTTAAGCTTGCTGACATGGCGATGGAAATTGATCTGGCACGGCAAATGGTGTTAAAAGCCGCCTGGCTGAAAGACCATAACCGCCCGTTCACCAAAGAAGCGGCGTACGCCAAGCTATTCGCATCTGAAATGGCGACAAGAGCTTGCAATCAAGCCATTCAAATCCATGGAGGTTCAGGTTATATGAAAGAGTATGGAGTGGAACGGATGCTGCGGGACGCAAAATTAATGGAAATCGGTGAAGGCACATCTGAAATTCAGCGTCTCGTGATCGCCAGACAGCTTTTAAAATAAAAAATGTAAACGCTTTCTAATTATTAAGAAAGGAGGAGCAATGAATGGCTGAACTCATCCATTCCACAATCGGCAGGCTGCTGGAACAAACAGCTGATACGTATCCCGATCGAGACGCTGTTGTGTATCCAGACCGAAATATCCGCTATACGTACGCCGAATTTGACAGTCTGTGCCGTCAAACCGCTAAAGGGCTCATGCGAATGGGGATTGGAAAAGGAGACCACGTCGCCATATGGGCTTCTAATATCCCTGAATGGCTTGCCGTCCAGTTCGCAACTGCGAAGATCGGAGCCGTGCTCGTGACCGTCAATACCAATTATCAAGCACACGAGCTGGACTACTTGTTAAAGCAATCGGATGCCTCCGCGCTTATTATCATGGATTCATACAGGGGCACTTCTTATCCAGACATCGTGAGCAGTTTAATTCCAGAACTGCAAGAAGCAAAGCCCGGCCAACTGAAATCAGAACGCTATCCCTTTTTAAAAACGCTGATCTATATTGGCAATAAACGGTTGCCTGGCATGTATCATTGGGACGATACAGAGATATTGGCGAAAACAGTGACAGATGCTGAGCTTGAAGAGAGAATGAACAGCCTGGATAAAGACGATGTGATTAATATGCAATACACATCAGGAACGACAGGGTTTCCAAAAGGCGTGATGCTGACCCATTTTAATGTCATCAATAACGCTGCAAATATCGCTGAATGTATGGTTTTAACTTCTCAAGACCGCATGTGCATCCCGGTTCCGTTTTTTCACTGCTTTGGATGCGTGCTTGGGGTTTTGGCATGTGTATCCGTCGGGGCAGCCATGATACCCGTGCAAGAATTTGATCCTGTTACCGTCCTTAAAACGGTAGAAAAAGAGAAATGCACAGCGCTCCATGGTGTGCCTACCATGTTTATCGCCGAGCTGCATCATCCGGATTTTGATGCATATGATCTATCGACGCTCCGAACAGGAATCATGGCCGGCTCTCCTTGTCCAAGTGAAGTGATGAAAGCTGTGATTGAAAGGGTGGGCATGAAAGACATTACGATCGCCTATGGACAAACCGAAGCCTCGCCAGTCATTACACAAACGAGAGCAAATGATTCCTTCATAAGAAGAGTCGAAACAACCGGCCGCGCCCTGCCACATACTGAAGTGAAAATTGTAGAACCTGGGACATGTCAAGAAGTTCAAAGAGGCGCGCAGGGAGAACTGTGCACCCGCGGCTATCACGTCATGAAAGGCTATTATAAAGACAAAGAAGCGACCAGAAAAGCAATCAATCATGACGGATGGCTGTTTACCGGAGATCTTGCTGTCATGGATGAAGACGGGTACTGCCGCATCACTGGAAGATTAAAAGATATGCTCATCAGAGGCGGCGAGAACATTTATCCGCGGGAAATTGAAGAATTTTTATACCGGCATCCCGCTGTTTTAGATGTACAGGTCGTTGGTGTGCCTGACGCCAAATTCGGGGAGGAAGCTGCAGCCTGGATTAAACTGAAAGACAGTAAAAGCGTTTCACCTGATGAGCTTAAAGCTTATTGCAAAGGGAAAATCGCCCGCCACAAAATTCCGCGTTATGTTATTTTTACGGATGACTATCCGATGACGGCCTCAGGCAAAATTCAAAAATATAAACTGCGAGAAAAAACGATTGAAATGTTCAATCTATCATCAAGTCAATGAGGTGAAATCATGTTTACAAAAGTACTGATCGCCAACCGCGGAGAAATTGCAATGAGAATTATCCGAACATGCAGCCGTCTCGGCATTAAAACGGTCGCGGTTTATTCAGAAGCAGACAAGGACGCGCCCCATACAAAAGCTGCTACAGAAGCTTATTTGATCGGGGAATCGAGAGTCAGTGAAAGTTATTTAAATATAGAGAGAATCATAAAGACGGCGAAAAAAGCAAATGCCGACGCGATCCACCCTGGATATGGATTGTTATCAGAAAACAGCCGATTCGCTGAACGCTGCAAGCAAGAAAACATCGTGTTTATCGGACCTTCCCCTGATATCATCGCAAAGATGGGCAGCAAAATTGAAGCGCGAAAAGCAATGGAGGCTGCAGGTGTCCCTGTGGTGCCGGGCGTTTCTGAATCCCTCGGAGATATAGAGGCAGCCTGCCGCACCGCAAGTCAAATCGGCTATCCTGTCATGCTGAAAGCTTCAGCGGGCGGAGGCGGCATCGGAATGCAGCGTGTTGAAAATGAAGAAGCATTAAAAAAAGCGTACGAGGGAAACAAAAAGCGCGCAGCAGATTTTTTCGGTGACGGGTCGATGTATATAGAAAAAGTTATTGAACATGCGCGTCACATCGAGGTTCAGCTTTTGGCCGATCAACACGGCCATACAGTACATCTGTTTGAACGTGATTGCTCTGTTCAGAGGCGCCACCAAAAAGTCATTGAAGAAGCACCGTCTCCATTTGTAGACGATGAACTAAGAATGAAGATCGGGCAAACAGCGGTAAAAGCAGCGAAGGCAATCGGCTATACGAACGCAGGCACCATCGAATTTATAGTTGACCAGAAGCAAAATTTTTATTTCCTCGAAATGAACACGAGACTGCAAGTTGAACACCCCGTGACTGAAGAAATAACAGGCCTGGACTTAGTGGAGCAGCAGCTGCGGATTGCTGCGGGCCATACACTCACATTCTCCCAAAAAGACATCCAACGGAACGGGCATGCGATAGAGGTTCGAATATACGCGGAAGATCCCAAGACCTTCTTCCCGTCACCAGGTACGATCACTGCGTTTTCACTTCCTGACCAAAAAGGAGTCAGACACGAATGTGCGGTAGCAAAAGACAGCACCGTTACCCCTTTTTATGACCCGATGATTGCTAAGATGATTGTCAAAGGCCAAACCAGAACAGAAGCAATTGAAAAACTAGAGACAGCGCTCCGCGACTATCGTGTAGAGGGAATCAAAACAAATCTTCCGCTTCTCATACAGGCTGCGGCAACAAAGGCATTTAAAGAAGGGGATGTCACGACTGACTTTTTGAAACAACACCTATAAAGGAGGCAGTTGTCATGACGGTTAGCATACAAATGGCAGGAAACCTGTGGAAAGTCCACGTCAAAGCCGGCGACCAAATCGAAAAGGGCCAGGAGGTAGCCATTTTGGAATCGATGAAAATGGAAATCCCGATCATTGCAGATAGAAGCGGAATCGTAAAAGAAGTCAAAAAAAATGAAGGCGACTTTGTAAATGAAGGAGACGTACTGCTCGAACTGAGCGATTCCACTCAATAATTTGGAGGAAGACCATGTCATATCCTAAAAAAGTGACAATCAAAGAAGTCGGCCCGCGTGACGGCTTACAAAACGAGCCCGTATGGATCGCAACAGAGGATAAAATAACCTGGATCAACCAGCTTTCCCGGACAGGGCTGTCGTATATTGAAATCACATCCTTTGTTCACCCGAAATGGATTCCGGCGCTTCGAGATGCTATCGACGTAGCAAAAGGCATCAACCGTGAAAAAGGGGTAACGTACGCGGCACTTGTCCCGAATCAAAGAGGACTGGAGAATGCGCTTGAAGGAGGCATTAACGAGGCTTGCGTTTTTATGTCCGCCAGCGAGACGCACAACAGAAAAAACATCAATAAATCCACTTCTGAATCCCTTCATATACTCAAACAGGTAAACAACGACGCACAAAAAGCAAACCTCACAACAAGAGCCTACCTCTCGACTGTTTTCGGCTGTCCGTACGAAAAAGATGTCCCCATTGAACAAGTCATTCGCCTTTCAGAAGCTCTATTTGAATTTGGAATTTCTGAACTGTCGCTTGGAGATACGATTGGAGCGGCTAATCCCGCCCAAGTGGAAACTGTACTTGAAGCTCTTTTGGCACGATTCCCGGCTAATCAAATTGCCCTGCATTTTCATGATACGAGAGGAACAGCTCTGGCCAACATGGTCACAGCACTCCAAATGGGCATCACGGTGTTCGACGGCTCGGCAGGCGGGCTTGGGGGATGCCCATATGCGCCAGGTTCATCAGGAAACGCCGCAACTGAGGATATCGTGTACATGCTTGAACAGATGGATATCAAAACAAATGTAAAGCTCGAAAAACTGCTATCTGCGGCCAAATGGATTGAAGAAAAAATGGGCAAACCGCTGCCGAGCAGAAATTTACAGGTGTTTAAATCATCTTGATAAAAGGGAGGACGCATACAATGGGAGACTCTATTCTTTTTACTGTTAAAAATGAACATATTGCGTTGATCACCTTAAACAGGCCTCAGGCAGCAAATGCTCTTTCAGCGGAAATGCTTAGAAACCTGCAAATGATTATCCAGGAAATTGAATTCAACTCAAACATCCGTTGCGTCATCCTCACAGGCACCGGTGAAAAAGCGTTTTGTGCAGGGGCAGACCTGAAGGAACGGATAAAACTGAAAGAAGATCAGGTTCTGGAAAGTGTATCTCTCATTCAAAGAACGGCGGCTTTACTTGATGCCTTGCCGCAGCCGGTCATAGCTGCGATAAATGGAAGCGCATTAGGCGGCGGACTAGAATTGGCATTGGCATGCGACCTTCGAATCGCAGCTGAATCAGCTGTGCTGGGACTTCCGGAAACAGGGTTAGCTATTATCCCTGGCGCTGGAGGAACCCAAAGGCTGCCCCGGCTGATTGGCAGAGGAAAAGCAAAAGAATTAATTTATACAGGCAGACGCGTGACCGCACACGAAGCAAAAGAAATCGGCCTTGTAGAGCATGTCACGGCTCCTTGTGACCTTATGCCAAAAGCAGAGGAACTGGCCGCAGCCATTTCTGCCAACGGGCCGGTCGCTGTCCGTCAGGCTAAATTTGCAATCAATAAAGGATTGGAGACAGATCTCGCTACAGGCCTTGCGATTGAACACAAAGCGTATGAACAAACCATCCCGACAAAAGACAGGAGAGAAGGGCTTCAGGCCTTTCAAGAAAAAAGACGGGCCGTATACAAGGGAATATAAAAGGGAGGCAATGCTCATGGATTATGAAAAGGAACGAACAGAACGGGCTGAACGGATTCGAAAAGGCGGAGCGGAAAAGTATCATCAAAGCAATCGGGAAAAAGGCAAGCTCTTTGTCAGAGAGCGGCTTTCCCTTCTCTTTGACGATGACATTGAGCTAGAAGACGCTTTTTTTGCGGAATGTATGTCAGACGGGCTTCCCGCTGACGGAGTTGTAACCGCTATCGGCAAAATCGGCGGCCAAACCGTTTGCGTCATGGCGAATGATTCAACAGTGAAAGCGGGGTCATGGGGAGCAAAAACAGTTGAAAAAATCATCAGAATTCAAGAAACCGCCGAAAAATTAAACTGTCCGCTCATTTATTTAGTCGATTCGGCAGGCGCCCGAATTACCGACCAAATCAATGTCTTTCCAGGGAGACGCGGTGCAGGAAGAATTTTTTACAATCAAGTCAAATTATCAGGACGCATTCCGCAAATCTGTCTGCTTTTCGGACCATCTGCAGCAGGTGGCGCTTATATTCCGGCCTTCTGTGATATCGTCGTTATGGTAGACGGTAACGCCTCCATGTATTTAGGCTCGCCAAGGATGGCGGAAATGGTTATTGGCGAAAAAGTGTCTCTCGAAGAAATGGGTGGCGCCCGTATGCATTGCTCAATCTCCGGCTGCGGAGATATTCTTGCAGAAACTGAAGAAGAAGCCATACAGCTGGCGCGGGCTTATTTGTCTTACTTTCCGGCAAATTTTCAAGAAAAAGCGCCCATTCATGAGAAACGCCCGCCAAAACACTTCGACACTCCGCTTGCCGACGTCATTCCGCAAAATCAAAACGCACCTTTTGATATGCATGAGCTGATTGAGCGGGTCATAGATGAAGACTCATTTTTTGAGATCAAAGCCTTATTTGCACCGGAATTATTGACGGGCCTCGCACGAATCCACGGACAGCCTGTCGGCATTGTTGCAAACCAGCCGAAGGTAAAAGGAGGCGTCTTATTCCACGATTCAGCAGACAAAGCGGCTAAGTTTATTACCTTATGTGACGCTTTTCATATCCCATTGCTGTTCTTAGCGGATATCCCCGGTTTTATGATTGGCACAAAAGTAGAACAGGCTGGGATTATCAGACACGGAGCGAAAATGATTTCTGCGATGTCGGAGGCAACTGTTCCAAAACTCTCTGTCATTGTCCGAAAAGCTTACGGGGCGGGTTTGTATGCAATGGCAGGGCCGGCATTTGAACCGGATTGCTGTCTAGCGCTCCCAACCGCCCAAATCGCCGTCATGGGCCCTGAGGCAGCTGTAAACGCTGTCTACGCTAAAAAAATCGCCGAGCTGCCAGAAGAAGAGAGAGCCGCATTTATCAGCAGCAAACGGGAGGAATACAAAGAGGACATCAATATCTACCGTCTGGCTTCAGAAATGATCATTGATGCTGTTATCCCAGCCAATTCGCTGCGTGATGAGCTGGCCAAACGGCTCAAGGCATACATGACAAAAGAAATGACATTTACCAATCGAAAACATCCGGTTTATCCGGTGTAAAAGCAAGAACTTAGGAGCGCAAAAATAGCGCTCCTTTATATATTTACAATAACAACATTATGTCAACTAATTACCTTTGCATAAAACGCTTGGTTATTTAGAATAGTAAATAAAGGCTGCCGCACCTCTAGCGGCAATTGTCAGTTTATCATAAAAAGGGGCCTACATTATGTATCATTTATATTCACATAACGACTTGGACGGAGTAGGGTGCGGAATCGTAGCAAAATTGGCATTCGGAAAAGACGTAGAGGTCCGGTATAACTCTGTCAACGGCTTAAACGCACAGGTGCAGTACTTTTTAGAAAAAGCGAAGGAGAGCAACAGACAGGACACGTTATTCATCACCGATCTCGCCGTCAATGAAGAAAACGAAGAGAGATTGAATGAGTACGTTCATACAGGGGGCAAAGTGAAGCTCATAGACCATCATAAAACAGCCCTTCATTTGAATGAGCATGAATGGGGATTTGTCCAGGTGGAATACGATGATGGAAGGCTCACATCCGCGACATCGCTGTTATATGGCTATCTCGTTGAAAATGGCTTCATGAAACCGACAAATGCCTTAGATCAATTCACAGAGCTCGTCCGCCAATACGATACATGGGAGTGGGAGCGGTACGATCAAAAACAGGCGAAGCGGCTTAATGATCTTTTCTTTTTGCTGTCAATCGATGAATTTGAAGCAAAAATGATCCAGCGCCTTTCCACGCATGACGAATTTTTCTTCGATGATTTTGAAGAAAAACTGCTTGATTTAGAAGACGAAAAAATCGAGCGCTACCTCCGCAGAAAGAAAAGGGAAATGGTACAAACCTTTGTTCATGAGCACTGTGTAGGCATCGTTCACGCTGAATCGTACCATTCAGAGCTGGGGAACAGGCTAGGGAAAGATAACCCGCACCTCGATTACATTGCGATTTTGAGCATGGGGTCAAAACGAGTCAGTCTCCGCACCATTCATGATTATATCGATGTGTCAGAAATCGCCGGCCGATATGGCGGCGGAGGGCATGCAAAAGCGTCCGGCTGTTCAATAACCGATGAAGTATACGAGTTGTTTGTAGCTGAAGCTTTCCGTATTGACCCTGTACGGCCGGATGCCTTCCGTAACATCTATAATCTAAAGGGATCTGCGAATGGATCATTATATGAAAATCGCGCACAAATGAGATTTTTTCTTTTCCCTTTAGACAACGAATGGAATATTCAAATTAACGGAGAAACCCAAGACGAAACATTCGCAGCGTTTGAAGAGGCAGAATGGTTTATTAAGAGAAATTATTCCGCATCGCTCGTGCGGGATGAAGTGTTTGTCGCATTTTTAGCGGAGAATCTGAAGCTGGCAAATCAACATCGCAAGTAAAAAAATATGCATAGGGGAGCGTCAGTCACCCTATGCATATCCGCTAGCTATCGTTTAAATATGGCTGTACGTTTCTTAATCACAAAATAAAGGGCTATCACGACAACAGCCAATATCATAATCGGTGTTGTATAAGTGCCCGCTATATTCTCAACATCATCCCACTGGCTTCCTAGCTGTATGCCTAAATAAACAAACAGAATAGACCATGGAATGATAGCAAGCACAGTCAGTACCACAAATTTGAGAAAAGGCATTCTGGCAATACCTGCCGGAATGGATATGGCATGTCTGACAACCGGTATAAAACGAGCCGAGAAGACAACTCCGGCGCCGTATTTCTGAAACCAGTTCTCCGACATGTCGATATGATGCTTTTTAATCAATAAATACTTCCCGTATTTGTCCAGAAATGGCCTGCCGCCATAGCGGCCGATCCAGTAAATAAAGATCTGGGCAATGGTGCCCCCGATAACACCCGCAATAATTGCGCCAATAAATCCAATCGTGCCTTCCGATACCATATAGCCGCCATAAGCTAATACAATCTCACTCGGAATGATTTCAATCATTAACCCAATCGCAATACCCGCATATCCCATGTTTGTCAGCCATGTTAAAATTTCGCTTATCAAACTGCCCACATTCTTCACAACCTGTCCTAATCTTTTTCACTATTATATGACTGATTGACGAGCAAGATGGTTACAATTTTTTTACCGCAGCATTTCTTTCGATTCCCGTTTGATCACATCTTCTAAATAGGCCAAAAGCTGAGATCTCATTTCGGAACGCATTAAGCCGATTTCGGTGCTCGCTTTAAAACAGCCTAGCTTATCGCCAATGTCATATCGATTTCCTTCCAGCAGCCGGGCGTGGATCGGCTCCTTACGGCAAACCTCACGAAGCGCATCTGTCAGCTGAATTTCGTTGCCCGCGCCTCTGCCAATTGTCTTCAAAACGGAGAAGATCGAAGAATTCAGCACATAACGTCCCATTACTGCGATTTCCGAAGGTGCTTCTTCAGGAGAAGGCTTTTCCACTAAATCGTTCACTTCGTATACATGCCCTTGAGACCCTGATGTATTTATAATACCATATTTGCTGACATCCTCAGGGAGAACTGACTGTACACCGACAACCTCTGTGCCATAAACGGCATATACATCCATTAATTGCCGAAGAGCCGGTGTTTCAGACACCATAATATCATCACCTAAGAGAACGGCAAAAGGCTCATCTCCGATAAAATGCTCCGCACACAGCACCGCATGGCCTAATCCGAGCGGTTCTTTCTGGCGGATGTAATGTATGTTGGCCAAATCGGCAATCTGCTGCATTTCCTTAAGTGTCTCCGTCTTGCCTTTTTCCCGGAGATTGAATTCCAATTCGGCCGACCGATCAAAATGATCTTCAATCGAGCGTTTGTTTCTCCCTGTAATAATCAGTATATCTTCAATTCCTGACTCTGCGGCCTCTTCTACAATATATTGGATTGCTGGTTTGTCGACGATTGGGAGCATTTCTTTAGGCTGCGCCTTTGTCGCCGGCAGAAATCTCGTTCCTAAACCCGCTGCGGGAATAACCGCTTTTCTCACTTTTTTTCTCATTCATCCTCACTCCTGATCCTGTATGTTTTTCAGTGAATCTCCAAATACCCAGATTCGGTTTCCGATAAAATTCATCATCATTCCGCCGATAGTGGCGGCGAGCTTACTCACCAAAAGCGAGCAGCCGCAATTTTGAAACAAATAAAGCAGCAAAAAGGTGATCCCCGACGCGGCAATATTAATCATGAGAAAACGCACGATCTCTTTCCCGTCAGCCTTACGTTTCACACAAAACGTCCAATTCCGGTTCCACACATAGCTGTTGACGATACCTGCAGTATAGGAGCAGATCTGCGCCGGCAGATAAGAGACATGACAAGCGGTAAGAAGAAAGAAGACACCAAAATCTATCAGCGTATTGCCGACGCCTACGGTGCAAAAACGGCCTAATGTCTTTATTTTTTCTTTCAGCGTAACGAACCTCCCTTCATAAAAGATGCGAGTGGCAGTCATATTTGTTGATATGGATTACTATAGCGGACAGTGTTGAATAAACATTTAATAAAATATGAACAAAACATGAAAAAGCGGGTATACCGCTCAATAGTTCTTATAGTCTTGAAAAAAAACAGCCGCATTGAACGGCTGTTTTTTTGTGTCTGAAAACATACAAATATAAACGGAGTGTTAGCCCCATCTTATCAATGAATAAATGTATCCAGTTCCTTTGTAGAATCGAAAAACTAACTCCTCCAAAAGTTTCTATACACAATTTTTTTAATGATGTAGGATGTTAGATAAAGGGATATCTTGGATAATGATGTAATCTCCGTTCAATGTGATTAGTGGGAGGCCATGAACAATCCTGTCTTTTTATTTTCTGGACAATGGTCACTAGGAATGGGGAAATTTTTTCGAACAATTTTGAAGGAGTGGTGCGATCTCCTCGAAGAATGGAGACACATGAAGAAGAGCTTTCAGAACAAGAACTGGGAACATTGCTAAACAGCTTCCGGCTACCTTATGCGTGCGATCTTCATGACCTGTTGTCATCAAATTCCAAAAGAAAATCCCCATTTTAAGGAAAAAGGAGGATGTGAAGTGATGAGGAAAAAGTGTAGCGTATGTTTATGGATTCTAGTTTTATTATTGAGCTGCTTATCTGGGAATTCTGCGTATGCTGCCACAGGTACTACAATTGCAAAACATATAGGGAATTCAAACCCGCTTATCGACCATCATTTGGGAGCGGATCCGGTTGCGCTGACCTATAACGGAAGAGTCTACATCTATATGTCAAGTGATGACTATGAATATAATAGCAACGGAACAATTAAAGATAATTCATTTGCCAATTTGAATAGAGTATTCGTCATATCTTCAGCGGATATGGTGAACTGGACAGACCACGGAGCCATTCCGGTAGCAGGTGCCAATGGAGCTAATGGAGGCCGTGGAATTGCAAAATGGGCAGGTGCGTCATGGGCACCGTCAATCGCAGTTAAAAAAATTAATGGCAAGGATAAATTCTTCCTTTATTTCGCAAACAGCGGCGGAGGTATCGGGGTTCTCACCGCAGACAGCCCGATTGGTCCATGGACCGACCCAATCGGAAAACCGCTCGTAACGCCAAGTACGCCAGGAATGTCTGGTGTTGTATGGCTTTTTGATCCGGCAGTATTTGTAGATGATGACGGCACCGGTTACCTGTATGCCGGGGGAGGCGTTCCTGGCGGTTCAAATCCAACGCAGGCACAATGGGCCAATCCTAAAACGGCAAGGGTCATAAAATTAGGGCCTGATATGACGAGTGTTGAGGGAAGTGCATCTACAATTGATGCGCCTTTCATGTTTGAAGATTCGGGATTGCACAAGTTTAACGGAACATATTATTACTCCTATTGCTTCAATTTCGGCGGCATGCACCCGGCCGATAAACCCCCGGGTGAGATCGGCTACATGACCAGTTCAAATCCCATGGGTCCCTTTACATATAGAGGGCATTTCCTGAAAAATCCGGGTGCATTTTTCGGAGGCGGCGGAAACAACCATCATGCTGTTTTCAATTTTAAAAACGAGTGGTATGTGGTGTACCATGCGCAAACTGTCAGTTCCGCTCTGTTCGGGGCCGGCAAAGGATACCGTTCTCCCCATATTAATAAGCTGGTGCATAACCCAGATGGATCCATCCAAGAGGTAGCAGCAAATTATGCAGGTGTAACACAGCTTTCCAATTTGAATCCTTATAACCGGGTAGAAGCTGAAACGTTTGCCTGGAATGGACGCATTTTGACAGAGAAATCGACAGCACCCGGCGGGCCAGTAAATAATCAGCATGTAACAAGCATTCAAAATGGAGACTGGATTGCTGTAGGAAATGCAGACTTCGGGGCGGGCGGCGCCAGAACGTTTAAAGCAAATGTAGCATCCACTATAGGCGGGAAAATAGAAGTGCGCCTCGACAGTGCAGACGGTCAACTTGTAGGAACCCTAAATGTACCTTCCACAGGTGGAGCGCAAACGTGGAGAGAAATAGAAACTGCGATAAGCGGGGCAACCGGCGTGCACAAAGTATTCTTTGTATTTACCGGAACAGGTACAGGAAACTTGTTTAATTTTGATTACTGGCAGTTTACGCAAAGATAGTACTCGTAATGGGACCGCTTAAAAACGAGGCGGGTGAAGTCCGGAACAGCCCGCCATTATGGATATGCCATGCAGATTTTTTAATACCGTAAAAGACACATTACGAAGGAGAGAAATAAATGATTCCACGCATAAAAAAAACAATTTGTGTACTATTAGTATGTTTCACTATGCTGTCAGTCATGTTAGGGCCAGGCGCTACTGAAGTTTTGGCAGCAAGTGATGTAACAGTTAATGTATCTGCAGAGAAACAAGTGATTCGCGGTTTTGGAGGGATGAATCATCCGGCTTGGGCTGGGGATCTTACAGCAGCTCAAAGAGAAACTGCTTTTGGCAATGGACAGAACCAGTTAGGATTTTCAATCTTAAGAATTCATGTAGATGAAAATCGAAATAATTGGTATAAAGAGGTGGAGACTGCAAAGAGTGCGGTCAAACATGGAGCAATCGTTTTTGCTTCTCCTTGGAATCCTCCAAGTGATATGGTTGAGACCTTTAATCGTAATGGTGACACATCGGCTAAACGGCTGAAATACAACAAGTACGCAGCATACGCACAGCATCTTAACGATTTTGTTACCTTCATGAAGAATAATGGTGTGAATCTTTACGCGATTTCGGTACAAAACGAGCCTGATTACGCTCACGAGTGGACGTGGTGGACGCCGCAAGAAATACTTCGCTTTATGAGAGAAAACGCCGGCTCGATCAATGCCCGCGTCATTGCGCCTGAGTCATTTCAATACTTGAAGAACTTGTCGGACCCGATTTTGAACGATCCACAGGCTCTTGCCAATATGGATATTCTCGGAACCCACCTGTACGGCACTCAGGTCAGCCAATTCCCTTATCCTCTTTTCAAACAAAAAGGAGCGGGGAAGGATCTTTGGATGACGGAAGTATACTATCCGAACAGTGATAACAACTCAGCGGATCGATGGCCCGAGGCATTGGATGTTTCACAACATATTCACAATGCGATGGTAGAGGGGGACTTTCAAGCTTATGTATGGTGGTACATCCGAAGATCATATGGACCTATGAAAGAAGATGGTACGATCAGCAAACGCGGCTACAATATGGCTCATTTCTCAAAGTTTGTGCGTCCCGGCTATGTAAGGATTGATGCAACGAAAAACCCTAATGCGAACGTTTACGTGTCAGCCTATAAAGGTGACAACAAGGTCGTTATTGTTGCCATCAATAAAAGCAACACAGGAGTCAACCAAAACTTTGTTTTGCAGAATGGATCTGCTTCAAACGTATCTAGATGGATCACGAGCAGCAGCAGCAATCTACAACCTGGAACGAATCTCACTGTATCGGGAAATCATTTTTGGGCCCATCTTCCAGCTCAAAGCGTGACAACATTTGTTGTAAATCGTTAAGGACACCAAGGCAAGCGGTACCGCATTGGAGCGGATACGGATCTAAACGCCGTAGTCATAACCGCCAAGGGTGCATCAAATAAACCTGCACGGAAATAAAAAAGTCGAAGTCTGAAAAAAGCGATTTTCCGATCAGAAAATCGCTTTTTTTCGTCATTTTCTGCTTGAAGATTATAAATTTTTTTGAAATTTTTAGCGCTCATAGCTCAATGTATATACTTCACATTCGCCACTTTTATTAATTAAGGGGGAGCAAGAAAATGAAAACTTATGACGCATTTCCAGAACCAATTGGCTGCTATACTGTCGGTCGAACCCAGATGGACTTTGAGTATACGGCATCAGATCACTCAAAAAGAGAACTGACGGTGTTTGTGTACTATCCGTCCGACAGTAGCGAAGGTAAGACTATATCAACGTACATGTTTCCTGAAGTCTACGAGATGTTGAATGAGCAGCCGCTTCTCACAGCGTTGAAGGATGCTTACTCTATCGATATCAAGACCCAGTGTTACGACGACCTTGCTCTCTCCGGGAAGGAAAAGCGCTATCCGGTATTATTCTATGTTTGCGGCGGAGGAGGTTCTCCAGAATGGGGTACTGTGATCTGTACAGACTTGGCAAGCATGGGATATGTAGTGGTAAGCATCGGCCATCAGAATAGCACGATGTATAAGCGTAAAGATGGGCGCCTGTTTAATGTATCAAAGGATTTTTCGGATGCCATTATGGCGTTTTCTGAAGATCCGGAGATGGTGGAGTTGGCTGGTAGGATGGAGCTGCGTCCTGATGATGAAACGGCCATTGAGATGTGTCAAAACGTGCTTACACTGCCGATACTTGCCAAGTTAACAGAGTATAGCGAATTACAGGCAGAAGATGTAAGGTATGTAGCCGATTATCTTTACAAACTGGACTCTGGAGAGCTGAATTCCATCTTTAAGGGCAGATTGTTGCTTGACATCGGCATGGGCATAGTCGGACATTCTTATGGAGGGCCTACGACGGCGATAGTTTGCCGGGACGACGAACGGTTCGCCTGCGGGATTGGCTTGGATAGCGGTGCGTTCGGTCTTCTCGGCAGCAACCTTAAGAAACCCTTCTTGCTACTGTTTTGTGAACCTAACTATAATATGAATGCGATAATTGGCGCTAACAATAGCATGGAAACCTATTATTTCTCTGTTGATCGTGCTGCGCATTTAGATTACTGTGACATCGTGTTTACCAATGTTAAGGAGGAACTCAGAGGCGAACGGGATGCTATGGAAATGCGAAATCTTGTTACAGACTATACGAAAAGCTTTTTTGATCATTACTTACTGCAGAAGGCTGCAAGTGTGGAAAGTCTTGCATACGATGGCGTGGACTTGATCAAGAAGACCAGCAACAAGTGACATAACCGAGAGGCTGTGATAAACGCATATCAAAGAGTTAGCCGTTGAATCCAACGTCACATAAGAACACGCGGTTAATTCAATTAAGGAGGGCTTTAGTACAAAAAGAGCTTGTATCTAAGTGATACAAGCTCTTGTCTATTTGTGGCGAATTTATTAGTATACAAGATATTTTAGATACAAGTACGGCAGCTGGTAAAGCAATCGAGTTTGAACGGGCCATTCGTGAACGAACATTGTCTGGGCTTAAATCAGCTAGAGCTAGAGGAAGAATAGGTGGAAGGCCAAGAGTTAATAACTATCAAAAGAATCCGCTTTTTAGTTTACATAATATATATTCTAGGAAGTAAGCGAAATAAATAAATTTCTGTCTCAATATCAAAGTATACTTAAGTTAGTGAGACAGAAATTGAAATTTTGAAATTTTACTGCTGAATGACAAATCAAAAAAATGGTGTTGTCAATCCATAATAAACGGCTTCTAAATCTTCCAGCGTCATATCGCCATATGCGCATTTGATAACCGAGTCAGCAAATACATCGTAGTCATAATCTGTAGAAAATCCTTGCTGCAGCTGTTTTTCGTAAACTTCGATCTGATCTTTTTGATGCTGGATGTCTTTTTCCTTACCTGGATAGTCCGGACCATTTATCATATTACTCATTTTTTTGTACAGCACCATATACTGTTTCAGTATTTCATCCACAACGCAAACCTCCTATTAGATGATAAAAACGGACATCGTTACTGATGTCCGCCAAAAAAAGCTTAACTAATTTGGTTCTGTTCCCCAAATCAGTTTTCCTTGATCATATAATGTGATTTTTTTCGTTGTTTTAAACGTATTTGATTTGAAAAAGGAATAATCGCCGCTTTGTGCATAATTGCTCCAGTCATCATTGTGAAGACGAAGCTGAATATTCCCTGTGCTTGCTCCCGGTGCCAACGTTCCGTTTTTAAATCCAAGTTCCAGATAGGTATCTGCACCTTGCTTTGGTTTATGCAACGTCACAAACTTGTATGTCACATTGCCGCATCCAATCTGCGCGTAGTCACAGTCAACGTTTTGGCCTTTGTTTTTCGCTTTATACCAGTAACGGGCAGTGACATCTTTTAAATCAACCGTGGTATTACCGTTATTTTTTATTTGAAGCTGCGGACGGATTTGGTTGCTGTTCATACTCCCATCCCCTGCTCTGTATTGTACAGAAATACCGTTTTCCTGTGTGGGTTTATCTTTTGCTGGCGTTTCAGGAATGTCCCTCGTAGAATCTTTGGTGCCGAGAATGTTTTCTCTAACGAATGTTCCTGAAGCAGATAAATCTGACAACCGCCAGCCGCCTGTTTTAGATGCCCCCGGCTTTAAAGCTGAGGATGATTCCTGCTTATCAGAAAGATTCCAGTTCACCCAGCTGATGGTCTTGCTGTCGAGATATTTCAGCCATTCCCTCGATTGATCAAGGAATACACCGCCATTTCCAGACGCGTCGCTTGTTCCCCATTCTGTCACAAAAATAGGTGCTCCTTTGCTGAGTGCATAGTTTGCTTTATCCCGTAAAAATTGGCCGTGTGTGCCGGCATAAAAATGAAGTGCGTACATAACGTTTGCATCTTTTAGCTGGTCATCGGCAGCATCATTCACATCCTGGCTCCATGTACCGGTTCCGACAATGATGATGTTGTCTGGATCATTTTTGCGGATAACGGAAATCACTTCTTCCGCATACGGTTTAATATCACGCTTCCAGTTCACATCACCGTTTGGTTCGTTTGCAATTTCATAAATGACGTTTGGCGTGTTTCCGTAAAGACTTGACATTTCCTTGAAGAATTCTTTTGCCTTCTCTTTATTTTGGTTTGGATTACCGTCATTTAAAATATGCCAGTCAATGATGACGTATATCCCAAGCTCTTTTGCCGCTTCAACCGCTTCTTTTACTTTATTTTTCACGGACGGGTTGTCAATATAACCGCCATCTGCCGTATACATCGCTGCACGGAAAACGGTGATACCCCAATCGTCCCTCAGCCATTTTAAGCTGTCTTTATTGACATATTCTCCATACCATTGCAATCCGTGTGAACTGATCCCCTTCAGCTGTACCGCTTTACCGTCTCGGTTAACGAGCTGTGTACCTTTTATGCTAAGCTGGCCATTCTTGGCTACTGGCGTTTTTGTCCCTGCTGCTGATGCCGGCGAAGCCATCATGCCGCCCATTGTCAATAACGTAATCAATAAACACGTAATAAAAATAGAGATTGACCGTTTCATATCTGATCTTTTCCTCCTTCGCATCATTTTGGCTCTTCACTTCTTATGAGCACGAACTCATTGTAAAAATCTTTCTCATGATTGTCTATCAACCTAATTTCTTGTTTTTGGGAGGTTTAAAAGCCTGTCAATTTGCTCTATCTCCATTGAATAAGACACACATGACACATATAGAACAAAGAAAACTGGACTGAATAGGGACTTTACACGTCATTTTTCATTCGAGTCGAAAAATTAAATTTATTTCCAATAATGAAAAAGCTGCATTCAACTATTGAATGCAGCTTTGTTTTATATTTATATTATGCTTCTTGTTTCTCATCTTCCCATGTTTCAGCGTTTTTCAGCCCTGGGATGTTTTTCGCTTTAAACACAGGATCAAGTCCTTGCTTACGCTGTTTCGCGTAATCTTTATACACTTTGTAAGCAACGTTTGACAGCAGCGTAATCACAATTAAGTTGATCAGCGCCATGATACCCATAAAGAGGTCCGCCATATCCCAAACGATTTGGAAGCCTGATAAAGATCCATACACAACCATAGCAATTACAGCGATACGGTAAATGTTCAGCCATGTTTTGCTTGTTTTAATAAATTCAATGTTTGTCTCGCCATAATAATAGTTGCCGACAACTGAACTGAATGCAAACAAGAACATTGCGACTGCGATGAAAGTCGGCGCCCAGCCTCCAATGTGATGGTTAAGAGCAGCCTGTGTTACTTGGATGCCGTCGCCTTTTGGAGTTACACTGTACAGCAAAATAATAAATGCTGTGGACGTACATATAATAAATGTATCGAAAAATACGCCTAATGTTTGAATAAAGCCTTGCTTTGCCGGATGGGATACATGAGCCGTCGCAGCCGCGTTTGGTGCGCTCCCCATTCCTGCTTCGTTTGAAAAAAGTCCGCGCTGCGCACCGATAACGATGATGCCGCCTATTCCGCCGCCGACGACTTGTTCAAAACCTAAAGCATTTTTAACAATTGTAGCGATAACGCCAGGGAAAGCTGTAATATTCGTGATGACAACAAATAAAGCGATAAGGATATAAATGCCTGCCATAACCGGCACAATTAGCTGTGAAACAGCGACAACACGTTTTAAACCGCCGAAAATGATAAACGCAGTTAAAACCGCCAGAACTATGGCTACAACTATTTTATTCACATGGAATGCGCCATCCAATGCTCCAGCAATTGTATTTGTTTGAACAGCGTTAAAAATCAAGCCGAATGAGACGGTAATTAAGATTGCAAAAACGATACCAAGCCATCTGGCACCAAGACCCTTTTGAATATAGTAGGCCGGCCCTCCGCGGAAATCCTCCCCGTCTCTTACCTTATAAAGCTGCGCTAATGTACTTTCGACAAAGCTTGAAGCCATGCCTACTGCAGCCACTACCCACATCCAAAATACAGCGCCTGGTCCGCCTGTCGCAATTGCTAAGGCTACACCAGTCAAATTCCCTGTGCCGACTCGGGATGCGGCCGAAATAAAGAATGCCTGCATAGATGAAACACCTTTATTTCCTTCCGGCTTCTCCCCTACTATTCTGAACATTTCAATAAAATAACGGAATTGGATAAAACCAAAACGTATGGTAAAAAATAATCCAAGCCCTATTAAAATATAAAATAGGTAATTCCAGATGAAATCACTTGGAATATTAATTAAACTATTGAAAAAAGACTCCATATTTACCTCCCGTTTTCATCAATTCAACACGAATTCGATTTTGATGTTAGATTTTTTAACATAACGAGTTTTATTATATCACAATATGACGAATTAGGAAGTTTTTTCGAGAAGAATATTGTCATAGCCAGATGTTACTCTGTCGACCCCTTCTCTATTATTTTCCTACGAATAAAAACATTCCTTGCAAGCTGGCTTTTAAAAAAGAGTACCCTATTAACAATGTAATCATTTCTTCCCATTCTCTTGCCTTTCTCTTTGATTTAGCACATAAATAAAGTAATAAACCCTAAACAACAAACATATCATTTAAAATATGTTTTTATTCACACCATAAACCGGGTATACATACGCTAATAAAAGAAGTTTTCTCTTTCAAAAATAAGCAAAAAGATATATACTTAACAAGGTTAAATTTATTTTTAAATTTAATAAATCAGGTTTACTTTTAGGATGGATTGGGGTATTATTATAAAAATATTCAGTAATATTAAAGGAGGGGGAGATCATTTGAAAAAAGTAACGATATTGAAAGCATCCATCTTATTCTTGGCGATTGCCAGTTTTCATTTGTTCTCAATTCCCCACGCCTTTGATATCGGCCATCATTATAAAGCCGTAGCCGACCAGCAGGAAATGCATGAAATGAAAGCCGGCCAAAATGCTGATGATGAGAAGAAATCCATCACAGGGGCATTTACGCTGACCGCTTTATGGGCAATGGCTGTTCTGCTGCTGACCGCTGAAAGCAAAAGTACGGGATACTCCCGCAGACGTCAGCGGAAAAAAAGCTTTATACTGGCCAAATTTTATCAATCGTCTTATTTCGGCAAACTTCATGTTCAACATCACCCGATTATGTAACGAAAATATGAGGAGGCTGTTTAACATGTTGTTTATCTTAAGAATGGTGATTTTAGGCTTATTTTCTTTCACAGCGCTGAATTTATTTGTATGGCAGGGGATTGAAGTCATTCATGCTGTAACAGATCTATTCACCAACCATGAAAGCTGATAAAAAACAAACGAAACCCGCTCATATAGTATGAGCGGGTTTTTTATTATTGTTCTGTATGAAGGCGCCAAACAGCTGTAACCTTACCTGATTCCTCTTCATCAAAAAAGAAAGAGCCATTGCTGTATCTGTCGTTTGTCCGCAACTCTTTTGCCTGCAGTTCTCTTCTGTCGCCTTTTTCTGTTTCTGCCATTAGTCGCTGTTCAAGATCGCAAGCGAACAGTGCTACAACACGGTGAGGATTCTTTTTCAGTTCCCTTAGCATTACGACACCGCGTTTTGCGCGGGATGTCTTCTCGAACTCAGAAAGACTCATGCGTTTTACCGCTCCCCGCTGTGTGAACAAGACAATTGAATCAGATTGCTGAAGAATCTCACCGGAGACAACAAAGTCATCCTCTTTTAAGTTAATCCCTTTGACACCTGCCGCACGCGCGCCAACTACATTCACTTCGTCTTCTCCAAACCATAGACCGTACCCTAAGTGAGTGGCCATAAAGATCTGGCTTTCCCCATTTGTTACATGTACATCAATCAGTTCATCTTCACCCTTCAGATTTAAGGCCACAAGCGCCTTAGAATAACGCTGTGCTTTATAATGGGTGAGCTCTGTCTTTTTCACCATGCCGTTTTTCGTAAAGAATAGAAGATATGCCGACGGATCAAATTCTTTTATCGGTATGGCCTTTACAATCGTTTCATCACGGTCAATAGTGATCAGGTTTGAAAAATGCTGGCCCATGTCCTTCCATCTGATATCAGGCAGCTGGTGAACAGGACAATAGATGTAGCTTCCTTTGTTCGTAAAGAGTAGCAGCACGTCCGTCGTATTCATTTCAAACTGATGCAGCATCCTGTCCGTATCTTTCATTCCGAAGTCCTGACCGTTGGAAGCGGCAAATGAGCGCTGGCTCGTCCGTTTTAGGTAACCATCCTTCGTAACGGTTACATATACATCCTCAGATGCAACCATGACTTCGAGATTGATTTTAATTTCTTCAATTTTTTCTTCAATCACGGAGCGTCTTGTATCTGCATATTTCTTTTTCAGTGCTTTTAAGCTGTTTGTAATCACTTTTAGCAGTTTTTTATCATTGCTCAGAATAGATTCGAGCTCTTCAATTTTTTTACCGAGCTCTTCTGCCTCTTCCTTAAGCGCTGTGATATCTGTATTGGTTAAACGATATAGCTGCAATGACACGATGGCTTCAGCCTGAGGCTCTGTAAATTCATATTTGGCGATCAAATTGTTTTTAGCGTCACGTTTATCGCTAGAAGAACGGATTGTTGCAATCACTTCATCCAAAATAGACAAAGCTTTCATGAGCCCTTCTACGATATGATGTCTGTCTTTTGCTTTTTGTAGCTCGTAAACGGACCGGTTTGTGACAACTTCCTTTTGGTGTCCGATATATGCATCCAAAATAGACGGCAGGCTCATCAGCATCGGACGGCGGTTATGGATAGCCACCATATTGAAGTTATATGTGATCTGCAAATCAGTGTTTTTGTATAAGAAATTCAAAATGCCTTTGGCATCAGCTTCTTTTTTCAGTTCAATGACCACTCTCAGCCCTGTTCGATCCGTTTCATCACGAACCTCTGAGATGCCTTCAACCTTTTTATCAATACGGAACTCGTCCATTTTTTTTACAAGGTTTGCTTTATTTACTTCAAATGGAATTTCAGTAATGACAATTTGTTCTCGTCCGCCTCTAATTGTTTCAATTTCAGCCTTTCCGCGGATAATGATTTTTCCTTTTCCGGTTTCGTAAGCTTTTCTTATCCCGTCAACGCCCTGAATAATACCGCCTGTCGGAAAATCAGGCCCTTTAATGACTTCCATGAGTTCATCAACAGAGCAAGATGGCATTTGAATACGCTTAATGACAGCATCAATGACTTCTCCCAGATGATGAGGGGGAATGTCGGTCGCGTATCCTGCTGAAATCCCGGTAGATCCGTTGACCAATAGGTTAGGAAACATCGCCGGGAGTACGACAGGCTCCTTGCTTGTATCATCAAAGTTCGGCACAAATTCAACCGTGTTTTTGTCAATATCCCGAAGAAGCTCAGATGCAATCGGAGATAATCGTGCCTCTGTATAACGCATGGCTGCCGGGGGATCTCCGTCGATGCTTCCATTGTTTCCATGCATTTCGATTAACACATTACGAACTTTCCAATCCTGGCTCATCCGCACCATTGCTTCATAAACCGAGCTGTCACCGTGCGGATGATAGTTACCGATGACGTTACCGACCGTTTTGGCCGCTTTTCTGAAGTTTTTATCAAACGTGTTTCCATCTGTATGCATCGCATACAGAATTCTGCGCTGTACCGGCTTTAATCCGTCTCTCGCATCGGGCAGCGCCCTGTCTTGAATAATATATTTACTGTAGCGTCCAAAACGGTCGCCGATCACCTCTTCTAATGGTAAATCATGAAATAATTCTGGCTGTGACAATCATTAAACCTCCTCAGCGACCGATAAGTTTTCATTTTCTAAAATATTGCTTTCTTCATCTAAGCCGAAAGCGACGTTTTTCTCAATCCACTTTCTGCGCGGCTCTACTTTGTCTCCCATTAACGTCGTCACACGTCTCTCTACACGTGCCGCATCGTCAATTTTGACCCTAACAAGTGTGCGGGACTCCGGATTCATCGTCGTTTCCCACAGCTGGTCTGCGTTCATCTCTCCAAGACCCTTATATCGTTGAATGGTATAGCCTTTGCCGACTTTTTTCAGGACATCACCCATCTCTTCATCAGACCATGCATATTCAATGATTTCCTTCTTCCCGCTTCCTTTACTGACCTTATATAAAGGTGGCAATGCAATGAACACCTTGCCATGCTCAATGAGCGGTTTCATATAGCGATAGAAAAAGGTAAGAAGCAGCACTTGAATATGGGCGCCGTCAGTATCGGCATCGGTCATAATGATGATTTTGTCGTAGTTGATGTCATCGATTGAGAAATCTGCTCCGACTCCCCCGCCGATCGCATGAATGATCGTATTGATCTCTTCATTTTTAAAGATATCAGCAAGCTTAGCTTTTTCTGTATTAATGACTTTACCGCGTAAAGGCAGAACCGCTTGGAATCTGCGGTCTCTTCCCTGCTTGGCTGACCCGCCTGCTGAATCTCCCTCAACGAGATACAATTCATTTTTTGCCGGGTTTCTTGAACCCGCAGGCGTCAGTTTTCCGCTTAAAGTCGCTTCTGATTTTTTCCGTTTTTTGCCACTTCTTGCTTCTTCACGGGCTTTGCGTGCCGCTTCGCGCGCCTGGCTCGCCTTGATTGCTTTTTTGACAAGAAGCGTTGCGGTGTCCCGATTTTCCTCTAAAAAGTAAGCAAGCTGCTCTGAAACAATCGCATCAACCGCTGATCTTGCTTCACTGGTACCGAGCTTTCCTTTTGTTTGTCCCTCAAATTGAAGAAGCTCCTCAGGAATGCGGACAGAAATAATGGCTGAAAGCCCTTCCCTTATATCGGTGCCTTCAAGGTTCTTATCCTTTTCTTTCAGCAAAGCCACTTTTCGCGCATATTCATTAAAAGCACGCGTCATCGCAGTTTTTGCACCTGACTCATGCGTCCCGCCGTCTTTTGTTCTGACATTGTTGACAAACGACAAAATATTTTCAGAATAACCATCGTTAAACTGGAACGCAAAGTCCACTTCTATAGAATGATGCTCACCCTCAAACGAGACCACTTCAGACAAGACGTCTTTTTCTTCATTTAAGTAAGCAACAAACGCTTCTATACCGTTTTCATAATAAAAGACCTCATGCTGGTCATTGCGTTCATCAATCAGCTCAATTTTCAGTCCTTTTAACAAAAACGCAGACTCTCTTAAGCGCTCAGAGAGCGTTTCAAAATTATAAGTGGTTGTGCTGAACATCGTTGGATCTGGCTTAAAGTGTGTAAGAGTTCCCGTCTTTTTTGTTTTGCCGATCTTTTCGAGAGATGTAACCGGTTTTCCTCCATTTTCAAATCGCTGCTGATAGACAAAACCGTCCCGCTCAATGGTAACCGTCAGCCATTCAGATAAAGCATTCACGACTGATGCACCAACTCCGTGGAGCCCGCCGCTTGTCTTATAGCCGCCTTGGCCGAATTTTCCTCCGGCATGAAGCACCGTTAAAATCACTTCAGGGGTTGGTTTGCCGAGCTTATGCATTCCGGTCGGCATGCCGCGACCTCTATCCTGTACAGAAATACTATTGTCTTTATGTATTTTGACGATTATGTGATCTCCATGGCCGGCAAGCACCTCGTCGACAGAGTTATCTACAATTTCATAAACCAAGTGGTGCAAACCCCGCGCGTCAGTAGAGCCAATATACATACCCGGCCTTTTCCTGACAGCCTCAAGGCCTTCGAGCACCTGTATGGCATCTTCGTTGTAATCAAATTGCTGTTTTCTAGCCAAACGTACAAACCCCTTTCAAAAACTAACATTGTCTTTCTCTTTTTCAGTGTTACACATCATTTGTATATAAGATATTTTTTATAAACCTCGCCTCGAGCCAGTACTGCCTTGGACTCCTCATTATAACCAATATGTTTGCAATCGCAACATAGAGCTAACGAATCAGTTCTTCTCAAAACATCGGCTAGTGCTGTTTCCACACCATGAGAACGTATGTTTGTTTATTATATATAAAGCAGCAGACCTTCGCAAATCGAACGGCCGAAACCCAGCTGGACAAGGTATTCAAAAAAAGCTGTTCAAGCTTTATTGTATCTGTTTCACCGTAATACGCAAACAATATCTTAAAATTAAAAAGCAAAAATCCTTGAATTTACAAGGATTTTTGCAGTTCTGCACCTATTTTGTTACAGCGTGTGCCACTTTTATGCACAGATCCATGATAACCGTTCTGCCTTTTTCTTTTAGCATCTGGTATGCTTCCTCATTAACTAGCCCTTGCTGTGCCCAAAATACTGGCGCATCTGTCTCTAAAAACTCTTCCGCCACTCCAGGAAGCTGTTCTGAGCGCCGGAATACATTTACGATGTCAATCGGACCGTCAATCTCTTTTAAAGATGAAACGGCTTTGACACCTAGCGCCTCATCAATTGTCGGGTTCACAGGGATAATTTCATAACCCGCGTCCTGCATTGCTTTTGAAACCATATGTGACGTTCTATCCGGACGGTCTGAAAGCCCTACTACCGCTATACGTTTGCTTCTTTGAAGAATCTCTTTAATTTCCGCTTTAGAAGGGTTTTGCATCGTGTGTCACTCCTTTTCCACTTATTTTACACGATCAAAACAGGAGAAATCAAAATATGATGCATGTTTGATTGGATTTGTAAGCAAACTTTACAAAAAAACTTATCATCAGATCATGACATCTCATGTTAAAATAAAAAGAAGGGAATTTGAAAAAGGAGAAATGTAGATGTTAATTGCTTTATTGATTATTTTGGCCTACTTGATAGGCAGCATTCCATCTGGCTTAATTGTGGGCAAGCTTGCCAAGGGAATTGATATTCGGGAGCACGGAAGCGGCAACTTAGGCGCTACCAATGCATTCCGTACATTGGGTGTAAAAGCTGGTTCGGTCGTCATAGCCGGAGATATTTTGAAAGGGACACTGGCAACTGCATTGCCTTTTCTCATGCATGTTGATATTCACCCGCTTCTTGCAGGAGTCTTTGCGGTTTTAGGCCACGTGTTTCCCATCTTCGCCAAATTTAAAGGCGGTAAAGCCGTGGCGACATCAGGAGGCGTTTTGCTATTTTACGCACCCCTGTTATTTATCACGATGGTTGCGGTATTCTTCATCTTTTTATACTTGACTAAATTTGTTTCTCTCTCATCGATGTTAACAGGGATCTATACTGTTATATATAGTTTCTTTGTCCATGATACGTATTTATTGATTGTCGTTACCCTGCTCACTATTTTTGTGATATACAGACACCGGGCGAACATTAAACGAATTATCAATAAAACAGAACCTAAAGTAAAATGGCTATAAGCTTAAAAAACTTCTCTTTTGACACAGAATAGCCTAATACGTTTATAATAGAGAAAATTCAAATGAAGAACAAAGGGGTGTTCTGTTATGAATATGACAATTAACGAAGACGCATTGAACTGGTATAAAGAAGAACTCGATTTGGAAAGCGGAGACCAGGTTCGCTTTTTCGTCCGCTATGGAGGCTGCAGCAATGTTCAAAAGGGTTTTTCTCTCGGTGTAGCGAAAGATGCGCCACAAGAGGCTGGAGTCACTGCAGAAGCTGATGGCATTACCTTCTTTATTGAAGAAAGTGATTTATGGTACTTTGATAACCACGACCTTCTCGTCAGCTATTCAGAAGACGCTGATGAACCGGTTTTTGAATACCAATAAAAAAGAACGCACATCATGTGCGTTCTTTTTTTACAAATGAAATCGTATAAGATGATCGGTTAGGTTTTCTTGTTCCAAAATATATTTTTGGGTCTCACCCAATAGATCAAAGTGAGGAAATTCACTTTTCTTATGGAGCCATTCTTTTTTTAACCCGTACGCCGCTCCCCACTGAACCAGCTTATCAATGTCTGCACAGCCGGCTTTTGTCACAGTCCTTGCTTCTGGAAATCGGTCATCCAGCCAGTAATGTGTTAAAAATGCGATTTCTCCTCTTTTCACTGCTTGTTTCCACCGGTTAAGTTCCTCCCGTTTCACACCAAACGCCATATCCCGTTCACTTCCCTATTTTTTGGCCTTTTCATATGCTGTGTGCCAATCAGGAAAAGCTTTGCGGAATTGAATTGGCTTAAAGCTTTCTTTATCCACACAAATATGAGATGAGGTGGCTTTGATGGAAAGCTCACCGGCCGGATTATAAATGTGATAACCATAGACGGTTTTAAAGCCGTTATATTCCTCTATCCATGTATGTACAACCGCGGTTTCTCCGTAATGAAGCGGCTTTTTATAGGAAATGTTGATATCAACGACTGGGGATAGAACGCCTCTTTTTTCCATATCACTATATAAAAAGCCTAAGTCCTTAATCAAGGCCGTTCTGCCGACCTCCATCCACACAAGATAATTTGCGTGATAGACAATTCCCATTTGATCTGTTTCTGCATAACGCACTTCTATTTCTTTTTTTGATACATGCAAGATTACTCTGCTCCCTTAACGTCAATTTAGCCCCATTTTACCATAATCAAATCAGAAAGAAAAAAACCAGGTTTCCCTGGTTTTTTAAGAACGGTATCCGTTTTGTCTCGCTGCAGATTCGTCCTGTATTTCATTACGAAACGCTTCGATGCTCTGTTCGCGCCTTGCATTTTTTTCTTTGATACGCTGTTTATCTTCTCCTGAAGCAAACTCCATTGATGCTTCTGCTTCTTCTATATTTTCAATTGTATTTTGAACCATATCCTGCAATTTTTCCACATTGTCAGAACGATCATCAGGATTAGGCTGCTGATATTGATTTTGGTTCTTTGTCATTCGGATGTACCTCCTAGAAATAAACTCGATTTTTCGCTACTCGCCTTTTGTCTGCATGATGATCGGCCGCTGACCTGAAGTATCATGCATTTTTTCCCCTTTATTGGCTTTATATTTTACAGGCTTTGTACCCAAGTGGCTTGGAGCATATTGAGGCTGACCGTTTTTCTTGTTGTTTCCCATGTTTATCCCTCCTCAACAGATAGGTTTCTCAAAAGGAGGGGTAAACATGAATACAAATTAAAGGTTATTTTTGCTTAAATCGCTGTTCAAGCTTTTCCTCAAGCTGATTTAAATACTCTGTATTGGTCATCAGCTCTTTTTTGTTTTCCATGACGAGCTCATGAAAAGAACGTTTTCTCATCTTCTTCACGCTTCTCACCTCCGCATATTCTTTTATTTTTTCCAATTCTGAAAACTTGTAAGCATATCTGAGCATAAAAAAACTGAATCTAATCAAGATCCAGTTTTTGTTCCATTTCTTTTTTTGTCATGGTGCCAACGTGTATGTCTTGGATAACACCTTTTTCATCTAAGATATATGTCGTTGGATATGACATCACGTTATAGTCAGCATTGATCCCTTTTTTATCAATCAGAATGGGGAACGTTAAATCATACGTATCAGCAAACGCTCGGACCTGTTTCTCACTTTTCTCAGCTGAAGTGAAATTTACCGCAACAACCGCAAGTTTGTCGGCGTACTCTTTTTGTAACTTTTCCATTGCAGGCATTTCCTGACGGCACGGCTTACACCAAGTTGCCCAAAAATTGAGCAGCACTTTTTTGCCTTTTGCATCCTGTAAAGAGCTTTTCTCTCCTGACAGCGTTTTCAAAGAAAAATCAGGTGCTTGTTTCCCCTCTTGAATTCCGACTTCTTTTTTGCTGTATGTTTGATATAAATTCCATCCCGTATAACCGGCAAGCATGATAAGCAGGATCCCTGCGAGCCATTTTTTCAGCATATGCCACCTCCGCAGCACATTGTGTCATAAATTGTGTCATAAAAAGAAGAGAAAGCGAAATGCCTTCTCTTCCTATTGATTCATCAGGACTGCTTCATTTTTTCACGAAGCACCATTTGAAGGATGCCGCCATGGCGGTAGTAATCAATTTCAACTTCACTATCAAAGCGGACGACTGCTTCAAAAGTTGTTACATTGCCGTCTTCATTGATTGCTCTTACAGTCACAAGGTCACGAGGACGAACTGTTTCATCAACATCTACCTCGATGACTTCTTTACCCGTTAAGCCGAGTGTATCCGAATTTTCACCTTGTTTAAACTGAAGCGGCAGCACACCCATGAATACAAGGTTGCTTCTGTGAATTCTTTCAAAGCTCTCTGCAATGACCGTTCTGATGCCGAGAAGGTTTGTTCCTTTTGCAGCCCAGTCACGTGAAGATCCCATACCATAGTCTTTTCCTGCTAATACGACAAGACCAGTTTTATCTTCTTTGTATTTCATGCACGCATCATAGATGGATGTTACTTCACCAGTCGGCCAGTACGTCGTAAATCCGCCTTCTGTACCTGGTGCAATTTGGTTTTTGATGCGAATGTTTGCAAATGTTCCTCTCATCATAACTTCATGGTTTCCGCGGCGGGAACCGTAGGAGTTAAAGTCACGAGGAGAAACCCCTTTTTCTTGCAAATACTTTCCGGCAGGCGTATCTTTTCCGATTGCCCCCGCAGGAGAAATATGGTCAGTTGTGACTGAATCGCCGAATTTACCGACAACACGCAAACCTTTTAATGGTTCAACCTTGCCTGGCTCAACAGACATTTCTTCGAAGAATGGCGGGTTTTGAATGTAAGTTGACTCGCTATCCCATTTATATAAAGCTTCATCTGTTGTTTCAATTTCGTTCCAGCGCTTGTTGTCATCAAATACTGTTTCATACTCTTTGCGGAATAGCTCTGGCGTAACAGTTTGCTTAACAAGTGCATTGATTTCGTCCATTGACGGCCAAATATCATTAAAGTATACCTTTTGACCATCCTTGCCCACACCGATTGGATCGGTTTTCAGGTTAATGTTTACCGTTCCAGCCAGCGCATATGCCACAACAAGTGGCGGTGAAGCAAGATAGTTGCCTTTAACAAGCGGGTGAATACGTCCTTCAAAGTTACGGTTTCCGGAAAGGACAGACGTAATCAGAAGATCATTTTTCGCAACCGCTTCTTCGATTTCCGGTGAAAGCGGACCTGAGTTCCCGATACATGTTGTACAGCCGTACCCAACGAGGTTAAAGCCAAGCTCTTTCATGTATGGAAGAAGGCCTGAATTCACAAGATATCCTGTAACAACTTTAGAACCCGGTGCAAGTGACGTTTTCACGTAATTAGGCACCTTAAGCCCTAACTCAACCGCTTTTTTCGCTACCAGTCCGGCGCCGATCAGAACGTATGGGTTTGATGTATTTGTACAGCTTGTAATCGCAGCAATGGCGATCGCACCCGTTTTCATAACTGTTTCTTCGCCGTTAAGGAGTTTAAACTTAATTTCTTTATTTTCTTCCTCAGCATTTAAACCGAATCCTTGGTTACCTGCAGGGCTGACTAATTGCTTTTTAAACGTTTCCTGCATAGCAGATAGCGGAATCAAATCCTGAGGACGCTTTGGACCCGATAAGTTTGCTTCAATTTGAGACAGGTCAATTTCAACCACATCAGTAAATTGAGGGTCTTCCGCATCTGGAGTGTAGAACAAACCATTGCTTCTGCAGTATGCTTCAACAACATCAATATGTTCAGGATCACGGCCAGTCAGGCGCAGGTAGTTAAGCGCTTCTTCATCTACTGGGAAGAATCCGCATGTAGCACCGTATTCCGGAGCCATATTCGCAATTGTTGCGCGATCTGCAAGCGGCAGTTCAGCAATTCCCGGTCCGAAGAATTCAACAAATTTACCGACAACGCCTTTTTCACGCAGCACTTGTGTTACTTTTAACGCCAAGTCAGTAGCTGTTGTTCCGTTTGGAAGCTTGCCAATAAGTTTCGCGCCGATTACCTCTGGAACTGGGAAGTAAGAAGGCTGTCCAAGCATTCCCGCTTCAGCTTCAATTCCACCGACACCCCAGCCGAGAACACCGATACCGTTAATCATTGTTGTGTGTGAGTCTGTTCCGACAAGCGTATCAGGATACGTTACAAGCTCGCCGTCTTCTTCAATGGCATGGACAACACTTGCCAAGAACTCAAGGTTAACCTGGTGCACAATACCTGTTGCAGGCGGCACTGCCTGATAATTGTTAAACGCTTTCTTTGCCCAGCTTAAAAATTTGTAGCGCTCTGCATTTCTTTCGAATTCCAAGTCCATATTTACTGCTAATGCATCTTCTGTACCCGCTTTATCTACCTGTACAGAGTGGTCGATAACGAGATCAACAGGAATTTCAGGGTTGATTTTATCAGGATCTCCGCCGACAGCTGCCATTGCTTTACGCAGTGAAGCCAGATCTACTACTGCCGGAACCCCTGTGAAGTCTTGTAAAATAACACGAGACGGTTTGAACGGAACGTCGATATCCTTTAATTCGGCAGTTCCCCATTTTGCCAAATTTTCCACGTGTTCTTTTTTGATAACGAAGCCGTCAACTTGACGCAATACTGATTCTAAAAGAACTTTGATGGAATAAGGAAGCTTCGAAACCTTTCCTATACCTGAATCTTCCAACGCTTTTAAAGAGTAGTAATGATATGTTTTCCCATTTGTAGTAAACGTTTTTCTTGCTTGGAAAACGTCTTTTGCTGCAGTTTTTTGCTCGTTTGCCATTCTCCAAAATCCCCCTTCAGATCAGATCATTCTCAGATGAACATTACATTCCATCACAATTTTCTCACAATTTCATATTAAAACAAAATCATACATAAGTAAATATCAATGTTTTTATTAAATACAATAAGTTCGACTTATGAGAAAAATGTACCGGTAATTTTTACTGTTTACGCTCTCTCATATAACACAATAAAAGGAGCCATATTATGATTGAGGTGATAATGATGGTCAAAAGAAAAGCGAATCACGTAATTAACGGAATGAATGACGCAAAAAGCCAAGGCAAAGGCGCCGGCTATATTGAAAACGACCAGCTTGTACTGACTGAAGCAGAACGCCAAAATAACAAAAAAAAGAAAAACCAATCAATAACACCGAACTCTTTTAAGGAGGTTCTCAATTTATGACCAATAAGAATACAAGTAAAGATATGCATAAAAACGCCCCTAAAGGACACAATCCCGGACAACCCGAGCCTCTAAGCGGAAGCAAAAAAGTAAAGAACCGAAACCATACAAGACAAAAGCACAACTCAAGCCATGATATGTAAGAAAAGCAGACCTTAGTGTCTGTTTTTTTATGCGTTCACCCATTAATAATCCACCGCATATGATGTTAAGCAAGGTTGATATGTGGAGGAATGCTTCCATGAACCATTCAAAACGCAACGATGCGAATGATTTCGATAGTATGGGTGAATGGCTTCGGCAATTTTTTGAAGACCCCTTCGCCTGGTACGACGAAACATTGCCTATTGATTTATATGAAACAAGTCAGCAGTATATTATAGAAGCGGATCTGACTTTTTTACAGCCTACACAAGTAACAGTTACCCTTTCTGGATGCGAGTTCATCTTAACTGTCAAATCGTCAGGACAGACTTTTGAAAAACAAATGATGCTTCCTTTTTATTTTAATGACAAAACCATTCAAGCCGAATGCGAAAATCAAATACTCACAGTCGCCGTCAATAAAGAAACAGAAGATGGCTCTTCTTTTTCTCTTCAATTTCCTCTCAGCTAAACATAAAAAGTCACTTTCATCCCCTATTATGAAAGTGACTTTTTTTCCGTCCATTTATCGTCAAATACCCTCTAGTGACTCTCCCATGGCCAAATAGCAGATTCACTATACAATAGAATATGATCTACTATCTCTTTTGACTAGACGTCTATCACTTTTTTCTATTCTTTTTTTACTGTGTTCTTCTAATCTCTCTTCGTATACAATATGGTTAGAATAAGGGGGAATGATTGATGCTGGAAGGATGGTTTTTATGGTTTATTCTGTTTTGGGTGATCATGATGGTAGTCTTATTATCAATCGGCGGTTTTTTCATGTTTCGAAAGTTTTTAAAACGTTTACCAAAAGAGGACGGCAGATCAGAGCTTGATTGGCAGGATTACTATATTGAAAACAGCAGACATTTATGGAACGATGAAAACAAACAGTTTCTAGATGAATTGACTGCGCCGGTGCCAGAACTGTTCAGAGATGCAGCAAAAGCCAAAATCGCAGGCAAAATCGGTGAGCTTGCATTAAAAGAAAAGGTAGCAAAGATTGATCAGCAACTTATGATCAAAGGCTATATTCTCGCAACTCCTAAAAGAGACCATACCTTCTTAAAAAGGCATCTGCGGGACAAAAAAATCGATTTGGAACCTTATCAGACCCTTCTCAAATAAAAAACCTTTCCTCTTGTCAGGAAAGGTTTTTTAATTCATTTGAATATTAGCTGACTGCAGCTCGTTATGAAGTTTGCGATATGATAAATACATGGCGATTCTCCAAGGCACAATCATACCGAAAGCCAGAATCCAAAACATTCCGCTCAGTGCACCATAATCGATTGATGTGCTCAAGATCGATTTCATCACGATTCTGATCACCAAAAGACCGACTAATATAAAAACAAATGCTTTAGAGCGTTTCATGTAAATTTCATTATTTTTAATTTCGAACTTAGAAGTTTTGATTAGAAAAATAGAGAAAATCACACCTAAAGTGAATGCTTCCAAAAACTCTGCACCAGTTACCCAAAATACCGGAAATAAAAACATTAACGCTCCCGTACTCATAAAAATCGGCGGAAGAATGATTTTTTTTGGTGAAACGGGCTTGTCAGAGGACTTTATTCTGACCACCATCACAGCTACAGCCATTAACACAGCAATAATCGATGAAACTATAATCATCATACTTATCATTCCTTTGTTTCTCGGAGTGTTGATACTATATACTATACTCCAAAACAATAAAAAAAACCATTTTGAAAAGAAATGACTTTAATGTCCCATAACGCGGCTTACAGCTTCCAGCACTTTTGTTTCCTCAAACGGCTTAACAATAAAATCCTTTGCCCCCAGCTCAATTGCTTCCGTTACAATTCTTTGCTGGCGCATGGCAGTGCACATGATGACCTTCGCTTTAGGATCAAAGGTTAAGATATCACGAAGCGCTTTAATGCCGTTTTTCACCGGCATTGTAATATCCATTGTTACAAGGTCCGGGCGCAGTTTTTTATACAGGTCCGCTGCTTGTTCACCGTCCGCCGCTTCGCCTGCGATTATGTAATTTGCCTCTTCCAAGATCTCTCTGATTTTTACTCTCATGAACTTGGCGTCGTCTACAACTAAAACTCTTGTCATATTCCCCTCCAACAATCGATTTCCACAGATAATAGTCTTATTGTACCAAAAACAAAAGGATTAGTAGTAGTACGAAAGTAATTTACCGTCAAAAACCAGTAAAGCCTCCAAAAAGATCTGACAGCAAAATAATGATCAGGCTCATCCAATTAAAGAATAACAGCACACCAATCACAATCATCAAAACGCCGCCAGCTTTCATAATTAAAAGCTGGTTCTTCCTTATCCACTTCAGCTTTGTGATAAAAAAAGACAATAAAAGAAACGGTACCGCAAAACCGAGTACATATAACATCATGTATGGCACCGCTGAGCCCGGATTGGTGCCTGCAAGTGTGATAACAGCACCTAATATCGGACCGGTACATGGTGTCCATCCAGCTGCAAATGCCATTCCGATTAAGACCGACCCTAAAAACCCGCTTGGTTTATGCTTAAAATGGATTCTCCGTTCTTTCATCATAGCCTCAGGCCGGAACACACCTAGTGTAATGAAACCGAACAAAATAATAAGCAACGCGCCAATTTGCCGAATCGCATCGTGATAATCCCTAAACAGGCTGCCAATAAAAGATGTTCCATAGCCTAAAGCAATAAAAATGACTGAAAAGCCAAGCAAAAAACACAAAGTATGAAACAGGCTTCTTTTCTGCAGCAGCAGCTTTTCTGTTTTTACATCGTCCATGCTGACCCCTGTAATATATGACAAAAAAGCTGGGTAAAGCGGCAGGCAGCAAGGCGAAATAAAGGATAAAAACCCCGCTCCGAATGTCAAAAAATAATTCACGTCTCCCATGTCATCATCCCTTCATGATTTGACATTCCTTCAAGTTATGACAAAATCATTTCATTTTTTTAACACTTTCACTTGAAGGATTTCTATTTTCAGAAAAAACTTATATAATTTAATTTGACATTGAGACATTATACTCCTTCTCATTTGAAAATTAGTATAAATATGGATATAATATAAACATTCACTTTGAAGATCTAATGTATGAAAGGATACATCCCTGTGATTAGAGAGCATCTATTAAAAGAAATTGAAAAAAAAAGAGCAGAGCTGCTGCAAATTGTCATGGCGAACGGAATGACATCTCATATTACGATAGAGCTCAGTCAGGAGCTTGACCATCTTCTCATACAATATCAAAAGCAGCGCCTTCGTGCAGTAGCGGGTGATGAATGATTGCAAAATAAAAAACCCGTATAAGGGTTTTTTATTTTATAACCATGTTTCTCTATATCATAATCTTTACGTATTATTTCGTTTGATTATTCATGGCTTTCATCATTTGATTGATTTTCTTTTGAGAAGGTTTCATTCCCATTTGCATCATCATCATGCGTAACATTTGTTCATTAATAGGCGGATTCTTTTTCAGGTAGCTCATCATATATTTACGAGCAATAAAAAACCCGAGTGCAACACCTATGAGCAATGCAACAACGCCCACTAGGATGCCAACCCATAAAGTCATTTTATTTCCTCCTTCATGTTGTCTAGTTTAAAGTGTACTAAACCAAAAGCTATTATACAACATTTACATCTCTTTTTCTTCGGTTTTAGACAAAATTTCTTTCTTTCACCGGATTTAGCCATCCGTAACGCTTCGAATTGAAATCCATTGCTAAAAAGCAAGGGCTTACTTTTCTTAACACTTCAAAGAATATCGTTTCTGCCTCGTAATCTCCCGAAGCCACAATTTCTATCATGTGCTCCTTCATCATAAACGTCGCATGGCCTTTTGCTTTCGGCAAAGCTATTCTATAAATATAATCCAGCTGCCTGTAATCCGTCTTGTTTAAATTCAATTTTAACCGCTGATGCATATGTAAAATCGGGATTGGTTGTGTAATATATTGAATCTGTTTCTCTGTCATTTCATACTGCTGCTTTTCAAGGCTTGTCCAATGATAGTCTTGAAACAGCTCAAACATAACCGATTCCCGGCCGAAATAGTGATTGGCAAATTCCTCTTTGATCAGGTACGTATAGTAGTGACGTTCCATCTTTTCATCCCCTTTTCCAGCAGCATTTCATTTGCTCTCTATTATACAAAAGAAGAAAAGAAAGAATTGTCTATTACTGTTAAACAGCCAATACTATTTTTGTCGGATAAACAAGAAAAAGAGGATGATTTGACCCATCCTCTTTCAAAAGCTTACTTATTGATTAATGCCTTAACTCGATTCACTACGTTCGGAACTGAGAAGCCGTATTCGTTAATGATGGTTTCACCTGGAGCAGATGCACCGAATCGGTCTATGCCGAGAACGTCACCTTCAAGCCCCGTGTATTTGCCCCATCCAAATGATGAGCCCATTTCAATTGCAAGACGTTTTTTCACATCTGCAGGAAGGACTTCGTTTTTGTATTCATCAGATTGTTTCTCAAAACGGTCCATTGAAGGCATGCTGACAACAGAAACATCGATATTTTCTTTTGCCAATTCAGCCTGCGCTTCAATTGCAAGACCTACCTCTGATCCGGAAGCGATGAGAAGAGCGTCAGGTGTTTCGTTTTTAGATTTAGAAACGACATATGCACCTTTTTCTACTCCTGCCAATGCTTCTTCAGATGTTTGATCGATGGTAGGAAGGTTTTGACGTGTAAGCACTAGCGCTGTTGGGTGGTCAGTGCTTTGCACTGCAAGCTTCCATGCTGCTGCTGTCTCATTGCCGTCTGCTGGACGGATCAAAGAAAGGTTAGGCATCGCACGGAGTGAAGCAAGCTGTTCAACAGGCTCGTGCGTCGGACCGTCTTCACCTACCGCAATACTGTCATGTGTGAAGACATATGTCACAGGAAGGCCCATTAACGCTGCAAGGCGAACCGCAGGACGGAGGTAATCAGAGAAGACAAAGAAAGTTCCGCCGAATACACGAAGACCGCCATGAAGCGCCATACCGTTTAAGGCTGCACCCATCGCAAATTCACGTACACCAAACCAGAAGTTTTTGCCTGAGTAATCAACCGCTGTAAAATCACCGGCATTTTTAATAGTCGTTTTGTTCGATCCCGCTAGGTCAGCAGAACCTCCGACAAAGAAAGGAATTTTTTTCGCAAGTCCGTTGAGAACTTCACCGGAAGATGCACGGGATGCCAGGCTGCTTCCTTTTTCATACACAGGAACCTCTTGATCCCAGTCCTTCGGAAGCTCTCCTTTGATTGCCAGTTCAAGCTGTTCAGCAAGTTCAGGATAAACTTCTTTATATTTAGCGAATTGAGCATTCCATTCTTGTTCTTTTTTCTCACCTGATTCTTTAACAGCTGCAGCGAAATGCTCATAAACTTCTGACGGAACGTAGAAGTCTTCTTCATACGTCCACGCGTAAGCTTCTTTTGTTAATTTGCTTTCCTCTTTACCAAGCGGCGCACCGTGAACACCGGATGTACCGGCACGGTTAGGTGAACCGAATCCGATTGTCGTTTTCACTTCAATTAATGTAGGTTTCTTTTCATTTTGGCGTGCTTTTTCGATAGCCGCTGTTAATTCTTCAATATTGTTTCCATCCTCAACATAAAGAACTTCCCAATTCATTGCTTCAAAACGCTGTTTCACGTTTTCAGAGAATGAACGGTCGAGGTCTCCATCAAGAGAGATGTCATTAGAATCGTATAGTACGATCAGACGGCCAAGCTGAAGATGGCCTGCGAGTGAAGCGGCTTCAGAAGAAATACCTTCCATTAAATCACCATCACCGCAAATACTGTATGTATAATGATCGACTACGTTAAATGAATCGCGGTTGTATGTTTCCGCTAAATGGCGTTCAGCAATTGCCATACCGACTGCCATGGCAATTCCTTGACCAAGCGGTCCTGTTGTAGCATCAACACCGGCAGTATGTCCGAATTCCGGGTGTCCAGGTGTTTTGCTGCCCCACTGGCGGAATCCCTTAAGATCTTCAATACTAAGATCAAACCCGCTTAAATGAAGCATGCTGTATAATAGTGCTGACCCGTGTCCAGCAGATAAAACAAAACGGTCACGGTTAAACCAGCCAGGGTTTGCCGGACTTACGTTCATAAATTTTGTCCACAGCGTGTATGCCATTGGAGCGGCTCCCATCGGCATCCCTGGGTGACCAGAATTTGCTTTTTCAATAGCGTCTATTGACAGTGTGCGAATGGTAGCAACTGATTTCTTTTCAATTGTATCCATAAAAATCCCCTTCCTTATGTGTTGTACCCTTACATCATAAATGTCTGACGACTTTTTCTCAACTGTTTCAGCTTAAATTTGAGAGAAACTTGTTGAATTTTGTCACATAAGAGTTTTGATTATAGTATATGCAAAAGAGGAATACGATATTGCCGTATTCCTCTTTTATTAGTGAAGTTTGTTATTTCTTTGTTCTCTTTTTAGCTTTTCCGGTGTTACATCATTGCCTTCTGGGTCAATGATTTTCACACTTTTTAACGTGTTCTTCATAGAAGAACGAAAACCTTTCAAGTACTCTTGACGGAGCTTTTGCTGTTCGGCTTTTTCTTCTTCTGTAATAACGCCAGCTTTAGCTTTGGCAGCAAGCTCATTAATTCTGGCAATTTTCGCGTTTGAAATCATGTTAAACTCCTTTATTGCATTTTGTCTATATAGTACTAGATCAAAAAAAGTTTTACAACTGATTCACTCTGCTGTCTCTTCATTCTCTATGTATTCCTGAAAACGCCGGTGAACGGTTGCTTTAGAGACATCATAGCCAAACCCTCTTAGGGTAGCCGCGATTTCAGCAAACGTCAGTTTATTCGCTCTTAGGCGGACGATCTCAGAGATTGGCACCTCTATTTTTTCTTTTCCACTGTTCTCATGTTGGTTTTTTAAGTTTTTTTGCGGTTTAAAACCGTTTTTTACTGCACGCTTCATTCCCCGTCTGATTTTCATGTTGTGAATCTTTCGCTGATACTCTTCCACAATGCTGACGATTTCCAAGACCATTGAGTCAGCCTCCGATAACTCCAGTTCACCTCTGTGAGCCGTTGTATAGACTTTCACACCTTCTCTGTAAATACAATGAAGCAGTGCGATTTTTGCGTTTCCCCGCCCGAGCCTTGTCTCGTCTTGAACCAAAATGACATCAATTCCAGCGTTCTTAATCTCATCAAGCAGCTCAAATACACCATCCCGATCCATTTCATATCCGCTGGCTTTTTCTGAAATCACTTTGACCACTTCCATGCCGTTCTCCGCTGCAATGGCCGTAAGCTCCTCCTCCTGCCGCTTTAATGACGTTTCCTGCTGTTCTTTATTTGTGCTTACACGGGCATAAATGAGTGCTTTCATTTTATCTCTCTTTCCTCTCTATCTTACAGTTGCCAATTCATATGCATCCTGATGCTTCTTTTTCAATGGGATCACTAACTCATCACCCGGCTGGATATCAGATGTTTGTAGTTGATTTTTATCAGCTACCCATTCAATAAAATCATTTTTGTTTATCTTTTTTGTATCTGCTACCCGATCAGCAATTGACCAAAGTGTGTCGCCTTGCTGGACTTCTATTTTAACATACTGATTAAGCTCCTGGCCGCTGCTTGTATATGACAGCATAAGGATAACCGCGCTCAAAATCACTGTGAACAGACCGACAAAAATAATAGATTCTTTACTCATGATCATAACCTCCAACAGGAATGTTTGTTCGCATTTTTATAATTTCAGTATATACGAACAAACGTTTCTGTCAATTGTTTTTTCGAACCTATGTTTGTACTGTAAGGAAAATCATGCTATAATCTTCTTAAAATCGACGTTTTGAGGTGCGAAAAATGACGAAGCTATCAAAAAGGCAACTTGATATCCTCCGTTTTATTAAAGCAGAGGTTAAATCAAAAGGATATCCGCCTTCCGTTAGAGAGATCGGAGAGGCTGTCGGGCTTGCGTCCAGCTCTACTGTCCACGGCCATTTGGCCCGCTTGGAAACAAAAGGACTGATCAGACGGGATCCGACAAAACCAAGAGCAATAGAAATTCTTGATGAAGAAGTAGACATTCCGCAAAGCCAGGTCGTTAATGTACCGGTCATCGGGAAAGTCACGGCGGGATCTCCTATTACAGCAGTAGAAAATATTGAAGAATATTTTCCGCTCCCTGACCGCATGGTTCCTCCAGACGAGCATGTATTTATGCTGGAGATTATGGGAGACAGTATGATAGATGCCGGTATTCTCGATAAGGACTATGTCATCGTTAAACAGCAAAACACAGCGAACAATGGGGAAATTGTAGTTGCGATGACAGAAGATGATGAAGCAACTGTAAAACGATTCTATAAAGAGGATACCCACATTCGCTTGCAGCCTGAGAACCCAACGATGGAACCTATCATTTTGCAGAATGTCAGCATTCTAGGGAAAGTGATTGGCGTGTTCAGAACCGTCCATTAATCTATTGATCTATCAGATGCATGAAATAACCCCCTCTTCCTTTACGGAGAGGGGGTTTGTTGTTCAAAAAAAGCAGGCTCGCCCTGACTTTTGGGTGCGAGCCTGAATAGGAGGAAAAAGAACATCATGTTTACACCATAATTATCCACCAAAAGATTGTTGAAGTCAAGAAATTTTTTTTCCTTCAGGAAACTTTTATCAAAATATGAACGTTTAGAATATTAGACGCTATCTTCTTAAAAACGTTTCATTTTTTAGGTCGTGGAAGGATGCGGTTTCATATTTATTAAGGGGCGAGGCAATTGAAATATAATGAAAATTTAGTACACAGTTTAATTAGTTCATATTTCTGTTAAAACAGCTCGCTTTCTTCATATAAAATGTAATGTGTATTTCAATTTCACCTTCACCCAATCACTTGTGCAGTTCAAAAGATATGGCATCGTTGAACAAGTCGGGTAGAAACCTTCCCCAAACATAAAGTCTCCCCCAACACCCTTCTTTCAATTTAACCTTATATGAAATATGGTTGTGATATCAAAAGGCCGTTTCATCATAAAAGTGCATATGCGTTTTTTCTTGTTTGTAATATCGAAGCCTGTCTTGAAGGGTTCCGGTATGAAATTCAAATTTGTGGCCGTCAGGGTCGGTAAAATAAATTGATTTTCGATCGCGTTCATCTCGTTCTCTGCCAGGCAGAATATTGACATGTTGTCTTTTTAATTTAGCTGACACCTCCTCAAATTCATGATCTTCAATTGTAAAAGCAATATGGGTATAAGAAAGCTTAATGTCATTTCTCGGGATGTCTGGTTCTTCATTAAGAGCTAGCCAGATGCCGTTCATATCAAAATATGCAGTTGTTCTTCCCTTTACCAATAGCTTTGCACCAAACACTTTTTGATAAAAATCAATCGATGTATCCAAATGCGAAACTGAAAATAGCAAGTGATTGATTCCTTTTATCTCCACAAATCATTCCCCCCTTGAAAGCTGATCACCACATATACGACTTTTTCATAAGAAAGTTTCATACAGCTGAAAAAAATACCAGTGTAAACAAAAACGGACTGTTTAAAATAGTAACATGACATTATGAATGGTTTTGAATTGCATTATTTATCACTTGTTTACGCCCAAGAATTTCCTTCAAAAAATAACAATTTAGGTGGTCAAATGAAACATATCATTGCGCTTGCTTCAAAGATTGCTTTCACTCTCGCCCTTTTATATGTGATTTTGGACAGAGTCTATCACGCATCCTTTTTAAGTGTGATGTTTATTGCACTTTTCTTAGGTTTTGTTTCTTATCTTTCTGGTGACATGCTCGTCTTACCCAGAACAAACAATATTACAGCTTCATTGGCTGACTTTGGCCTTTCATTCGTTATTCTTTGGGTATTTGTTTTAACCCAAACAAGAAACGATTTCTCACCATTTGGAGCGGCTCTCCTTTCCGCTGCCTGTCTTACTGTTTTTGAATACTTTTTTCATCGGTATTTACTGAAAAATGTGCTTGATGAAAATTTCCGAAATGAACTGTCAGCGAGAGATAACACGTTGCAGTATCAAACGGAAGCCGCAGACGAGTTGTTTCCCGAAACGAATGAGAAACATAAGGAATAGGAGGCTGTCTTATCGCCTCCTATTTTTCAGTAGCTATTTTTGAGAAAACGGAACATCACTTCTGTAAACTCATAAAACCTCTCATTTTGAGTAACAGCTCTGCTTTTTAAAGAAAAGATGCCGAACAAAGACTTTCGAAAGCCAGTGCTCATTTCTATCTGGATACTTAAACCTGTTTTTGATTTATTTGCAATGTTATTCGGACTAACGCCCGCATGCGGATGGTCCGTATTGAGCAATACAGCAGGAAAACCGGCATGCTGCAATTTCTCAACTAAATCTGCCGCTCTTACGCGATCTGTACCGCCGACTTCGATCTGCTGATCTTCTTCTGCGTACCCGTGTAATGAAATGACATATTCATGGTTTCCCGTCATTTTAAGGGCCCGAGGTTCATCAAAGTGCGTACTCGTAATGTGCAGGACTGAGTTTCCTGCCGATTTTAAGCCTTCAAATAAATACATCGAGTACTCTTTGCTGAGCTCTCTCGCTACTTCACTTGTCCCGCCTTCAATACCTCCTCCGTGAATAGCTAAAACAAGAACAGAGCTTCCGGTTTCTTTCGTAACAACGTCGTAATCAGAAGGATCTTCATTGTTTTTTAATTCCTCAAAATTCTGATATACATCTTCAGCATAAATTGAAGAAATCGGAGTAAATACCATAAAAATTAACAATAATTTTACAATTTTAATAGTTGATGGAAAACGTTTGGCTATGTTACAATCAACATGCTTCAAGGAATGGAGCAAACGGCGGAGCAGGGATACTTTGGCCGTTTTCATCTACTCCGCCTCTAAGTCCAAATCAACAGGATGTAGGTCTCTTTGAGGCTTTAGCACGAATTCTCTCGTCCTCCTTGTTAAATTTTTGTTAAATTCACAATATTATATACCATTAGCCCGGGCGCTGTTCTTCTCATTTTTGAATTTATGAAAAGTAAGCTGGCACCACCTCCCCCATTTCCATACAAAACAAAAATGCACCTGCCCTTTGGCCTGTGCATTTTTTATTTTCTCTTCATTCTTCGTTTTTTTGCTTGATTTAAATTCATAATGTTTTTTTCAATTTTTCTTATGTTTCGCCTTTGCGGGATTGTTTTCATTTCATAATAAACAGAAATAAACCCGCTTAATGTCACTGCTGCAATATAAAGGACGCGCTGTTTGATCATCCGGTCAGCGTGTCCATGATCATTCGCTTCTTTTTCCAGCCTTTCGATCACAGTTTTATCAAACAGCTGATCGACATACACTTGTTTCATTCCCACTGCAAACCCAGCAGCCAGCCAAAGAATCAGAAATAAACTGATATAAAACACCATAAACCCTTCCTTTCCTGTCTTGATGCGGCGCAGAATTTTAAAACAGTTCATCTATTACAACTGGCAGACGAAGCTTCTTCTTTGTATTAGGTTCTTTCAATAGGCTGGTTAATATGTGTAATGCTGTAATGAACAGTTAGAAATTTTATTCCGAACAGCCACATATGATGAACAGCGGTTAATTTGTTGTCATGTGCAGCTTCTATCAGAAAGGTTTCAGATAAAGGAAGCGGACAAGTTCCCGCTCTTGTTTGCAGATAAATCCCCTCATCCCCCGCTCTGCTTTTTCTCCGCCTGCTTGTTAAAACCAGCTTCTCCTGATGATGATATGGTTTTAAAATACCTGTCATGCTGCTGAATGGAAGCGGTAAAGAAATATTCATATACCCCTCTCCATTTGAGCGATACACTGAATAAAGAGCGGTAAAAATGGTTTCGTTTTTTTCATTTGTTCTAATCCAGGCACGAACTCTTTCCCTTCCGTCTTTTTTCGAATGAACACCTTTTATCTTGCTGTACATCCTATACCAGTCAGGGTTCGTCGAAAGATGTATTTGGCCGATTCTTCTGCTGAACCATTCGTAAATAATTGCAAGCGGCCGAAACCACGTGCTCCATGTTACTTTTGCTTTAATATTGTATTCGATGGTTTGTTCATAAAACGAAAGAATGAGCGGCGCCAGTTTTTCTGGTGAAAAATCTTTTGAACGCAGGCTGCCCATATCATCCACAAGTCCGCTGTACCGAGCGTTATTTTCAGCTTGAATATTAGCTAAAAATTCTTCTCCAATCTTTCTTTTTCCGTAGATACGGCTGAATGTCTTTACACGGTCTGCATCAAAAGGCTTCGGAACCTCTATTCTCCACCCTATAAGAGCGGGCAAGATAACACCAAACGCGTTGACAAAACCGTGAATCCAAATCATCTGATTGATGGTCAATGTAACTTCTTGCCGAAATACACCAAATGAATAAATCATCGAGAAAGCAATCGTTATCATTAAAACAGCGGAAGAAAGCCGAATAAGAAATGTCCCCGTCTTGGTGCGAAAAGCTGCCGTGAACACCAAAAATGCATGAAGATAAATCGCCGCCATATAAATGCTAACCGCAATGACATCAAGTGTTTTTGAATATGTGATGCCCAGCGCGATAAGAAGGGGCGAAAGTAAAATCACCCATGTTATCCAACTGTACAACATCCGATGCTTTCTAATGGTTCTGCCGAGTAAACCATTGAAGATCGGGATCAGAAAAGCAGAATAGTGAAAGTGGACAGCAGTCAGCAAAATGATGAGAGGGCCAAATTGCATGATCTGCAAATGGGCAGCATAAGCAAAAAACCAAAATCCTCCTCCCGCCAAATAAATAAGACCGAACAAAACTGATGTCTCTTCGATTCTATGTATCTTTGTTTCCCAAAGGCGGAGGATCACATACAATGCAATAAAAATTGTGTACGTCCACCAGATTAGCGCGAAACCCCCAACCTCCGTCACTAGAGCCAGCACCGCAAAGAATGCGGCTACAGGATAGCACTGGATTAGCCCATATTCCATAAACTGAGCAGCATGAACCGGAGATTGACGAAAAACAAAAGGAAAAATTCCCGGCACGAAAAATAGAATGGATAACAAAACGAGTGCCTCTGCCACTGAAATATCCGGTGTTTCCGCTGCAAGAAATCCAATAAAACAAAGCGCACTGACTATGCCATTTCGTTTCATGATTCTCTCTCTTCCTCTTGAAACGTTCCTTTATAAAAGAAAAGAGTGCCCAGAATTGTATTTTGCACATGCACTTCAATGGTGAAACAATTCTTTCTTTCATCAAACGTTTCGCAAACTACGGATGTACCTGTCAGCCATTTCGGCAGCGGGATACTTTTTCCGCATATCAATAGCCATTGCTTTCCCGATGTGATCGTAAGAGAGCCGTCATGAGATGCCTCGAACGTCAAAACAGACAGCAGCAGATGAGGTTTGCCGAAGAAATCAAGTATTCTATTTTCTTTCTCGTCATATATCATTATCGCGTCAAAGAAACGTTTTTTGCCTTTAAAGAAAAATGTACGATTCCATTCTATCCCTGTATGTTGCGATTTCAAAAGACAAGTTCTATTTTGTATTGTAAATGGGATGTCTTTGCCTCTTTCTGAAAAGAAGCATCTGAAAAAAACACCAAGCTTTAACAGCATTCTAACCAGAAAAGAGCCTCCGCTTATTTCTGACATCGTTCCCGTCCCGCTGAATGTATGAGACCCGTCTAATTGGTACCGTTTCTGCAGCTTGGGATGTAGCAAATGATAGTTAATAATTGATTTTTCATAAATCGAACTCACAATGTCACTTCTTTCTCTTTCGTTTTGTGCGCCTGGCACTGGGGAGCTGCAGGCTAAGAGCGCCGCTTGCAGCGGAAAACACACTCAATAGAACCCACATGAATATTTCGGAACCTAGACAAGCAAACCCAGCAAAAATACAAGCCTGGACACCATGAATGATCCATTTTCTTTTTAAAGGAATCAGCCACAAAATAGCTAAGCCTATCTCCGCTGTTCCTGCCAATATGCTTGTTTCAACACCTGCAAAGCCTTGATAGAACCAAAACAGGCTGAAAAACAGACACATGAACACATAGATGATAGCGGATCGAATGAAGCGCTTCGGATGTTTATTTTGCTCTACCCAAAGCCTTAATGCATCAAAGCTCCAGGCAGTCGCCCAGCCAAGCAGCGGTCGAAATAATAAACGATCGATCCATCTTCCCGGCAGTCCGTAGGCTGTTTTGTATTGGTACTGTGTTAAAAACGTCATTTTCCCATTTTCTCTCTGTATATACTTCCAGTAGCCGCTTCCATGCCGAATCAGAGATAATGGATGATCAGAGCCAAAAGCCAGTGAAGAAGACCTTTCAGATGAACATTTGTTGAAAACACCGACGGTTTCTCCAGTACCTGACACCTTTAATCCAAAGCCTATTTTTGTTTCGTAAAGAAACTTCTGTTTTTCGCATGGCTGTCTATTCAAATACGTGATATTAGAAAACCGGAGATCCCATTCCTTATGCAGTGATGGGTTTTGTGTATATTCCCAGAGTGTATCCAGATCAGATTTCATTTCGATTTCTACATAAATCGGATTCTGCCTCACAGCCCCTCCTCCATTCTATTTCAAGCAATTCCTATATTAGCATATTGGTCGATTTGAAAAGTGTATATCTTTCCAAAAAAAGCATCTTTATCCTAAAAAATGCATAAAAAAGAGAAGAGAGGTTTCCTTCTCTTCCTTGGGATTCATTACTGAGTTTTAACCGTGCCGTAATGAGTAATTGTGACGTTCACACTGTATGTGATGTCGGCTTTACTGAAGGTGTCATCCCAGTTATTTTTCACCCTTTTCCATAAGTGAGGATATGTAAGTCTTAAAGATTCATCAAAACCCACAACATCTGCTTTATAATCATGCTGAATTTTTTTTAATACATGACCAACTATTTTCTTTACCTCGTTTTCAATAGTCGTTTCGAGACGATCTATAAACTGGGTGTCCAATGCCTCTTTTGTGTTCCAGTTTTCAACCAAATCGCCTTCTGATTCAATATCGACATGGAATGAAATATCCGTCCCTTTTACGACTGGATGAATTTTGCTTTTGATTTTATTGATATCGTACGCTAACGTCTGTTGGCTCTTTTTATCATGACTTTTGACAACTCCGCCTTTTCCTTCCCCTCTAATCCATGTAATCCCCTCAATTTCATATTCATTTAAGGTGCCGATCATTTTTTTCGACTTTCCGTTGATTACAGCTGCTCCGGAATACTTGATCGCTCCATTCGCCGCGACCACATTTTGCAGTAAAAAACTGCTGCCAGAATGCAGTTTTCTAATTAGTTTCGCGAGTGTCACAGGGGGAAGAATTCTGGAAACCTTATGTTCATTTTCACCTAGTCCAATCAGCCGAAATGCCGGAATTTCTCCGTTCTCTTTCAGCTGGAGAGCTTCTCTTGCTTCCCCTTTAGCAGATAAAACAAGACAGCTCAGCCTGATTTCATTATCACGAAAAAATTGATCCAGCATTTCGTCGATAGGAAATGTGTGCAGCACATCTTCACTCATGACAACAACTTTTAAATGCGGGCTAAACACTTCTCGGTCCCGTCTTAATGCAACCTCACTTCCGATCTGCTGTAATGAATCCCCTGTTTCACTTATATTAATATACGCTTTTTGCGCTCCTTGTCCGCTACCGCCTCCCCCGCCAGTGCCCGCGCCTGCCGCTTTTTCATTAACAAATTGATAGGTCAGCGTAATGTTGTCTTTTTTCGGATAGCTCCCGCCCTCTTCTTTTAACTCTTTTTCAGTGTTCGTTTCTTTTCCTTTATCAATTGCGATAGCGAATGTGAGACCCAGATCTTCTATTTCCCGGCTGCTCCAGCATCCTGTTACGCAAATCATCAGCAGACATACCATGACCATAGCAGGCAATTGACGTTTTAGTTTACTTTTCACCTCTTTTCCTCCATTTCGAAATGACTAACAGCAAAATCGGCAAAGCGCCAAATATATACAAAGCGATATGACTGACCGTATCGCCCAATATAAAGACGTCATTTTCATTTTTCGGCATGCAAGAGAGGATATAAATAACAGGAAGCAGCCCAAACATACATGAAAGGGGTTTCTTTTTAAAAACTTGTGAGACTCCCAGGGAAGCTGCATAAAAAGTGATAATAAACGTAGCAAAAAGCTGCATAATCCAAATCACAAGCAGGAATGATTCAAACCGTTCAAATATTAAACCAGGTATTTCAAAACTTCTCATCAGGTCAAGCCCCGGCCATGTTCTCGTCACAACTCCCTCAACTGATAGTGCACCGATGACCATAATCATCGTAATCATATAAAAACTGGTCACAACGCCTGTCCCGATCACAACCGCTTTCACCGCATTTTTCGGCTTTTTCATAAATGCTACTAAAATGAACATAATTTCTGAACATGTAAATGAAAGGTTCGTTGTCTTTACACCTCTAAGAACCGGCATGATTCCATCACCTAATACAGGGCGCAAATTGTTGATCTCAAATATGCCTAAACTCATGAGGGCTATCGTTAAAAAGATGATGACCGTAATCGGAAAAATCATTTCAAAAAGCCGTGCAATCGGATCTAGGCCTTGTGTAATTGAATAAAGCCCAATCCAAAGAACTGTCATAATGATGGCCCAAGACGGTGTCCCTTCGAGGAGAAAAAAATCCACGATTTCGGACATGACTCTGACTTCAAACGCACCGAGTGCCAGAAAATAAGTAATAAAAACAATACTGATCAGATGCCCGAGCCATTTTCCTACAATATGTCGGGAGTATTCATAAAAGGTCTCCTGAGGATACTGCTGGCTTAATTTAACGATAATCATCCCGGCTATTACCGCTACGGACCCCTCCTAATAAAACTGAAATCCATCCATCAGGAGATTGTGTTTGTTCTGTTACTGTCCGAGGGAGCGTAAGAACTCCGGCAGCAAGCATATAATTAATGATGATAATCGTTGCCTGAGCGGTTGTGATTTTACTGGTTGGGCTGAACATGAGACTTTATCACCATCCTGTCGAGTTCATCACTTCACCCGTTTTGTATTATCTGTATTCATCATTTTAGGCCGGCGCTTCATGACTAAAAGAGGCATTCTGATAACAAAGTCTTTCCAATCTTTTAAGTGATAGGGCACTGCCGGACTTGCGTATGGCACACCAAAGCTCTTTAGCTTTACGACATGGCTGCTTAGCAGCAGATAATACATAATGACTCCAAACAATCCAAACACCGCCGCACAAAACATCGCGCCAAACCGAAGCATCCGAAGTGCTATACCTGTGCTATAATGCGGGATGGCAAATGAAGAAATTGCTGTGAGCGCAACAACAATGACCATGATTGGACTGACAATCCCCGCCTGCACAGCTGCTTCCCCGATGATTAATCCGCCAACTATGCCAATTGCGGGTCCAATTGGTTTTGGCAGACGAAGCCCCGCTTCTCTTAAAATTTCGATCGCGACTTCCATAAATAAGGCTTCAATGAGGGATGGGAACGGAACACCCTGGCGCGTCCCGGAAATTGAAATCGCCAGCTTGGTCGGAATTAACCCCGGATGAAAAGAAATAAATGATATATATAAAGCGGGTGCGAATAACGTTATCATTGCTGCTATGAACCTCAGCAATCTGATGAGCGAGCTCGGGAACCACCTTTCATAATAATCTTCAGGCGATTGAAGCATCATGCTGAAAGTGACAGGAACAATCAAAGCAAACGGAGTGCCGTCAAGCAGAATGGCTACTCTTCCTTCCATTAGTCCGCTTATGACGCGATCAGGACGTTCTGTACTCTGTACTTGCGGGAACGGGCTCAAGTAATTATCCTCAATTAACTGTTCAACGTAGCCTGACTCCGGCAAATGATCGATCTCAATCCCTCTCACTCTTTTTCTTACTTCCTCGACTACTTTTGGATCTGCAATGTCATTCATATAAGCGATGATTAAATCCTTTTTTAATCGTGTTCCTACTTCAAATCTCTGCAATGTTAATTGATCATTTTTTCCTTGCTGTCTCAAAAGAGCTGTATTCGTACTCAACTCTTCTGTAAAGCCTGTGCGCGGCCCTCTGACAAGCGCTTCTGAAAGCGGCTCCTCGATACTTCGATTTTGTTTTTTTACAGTTCCCAGAAGAAAGGCCTGCGGTATTCCATCGATGAGAAGCGCTGTCGAACCCATGAAAACATTCAACACGATATCACTGATTTTCTCTGATTCTATGACATCACCGATTGATACGATTTGATTTTTTATCTGTTTCGAAGTTAAAATACCTTTGCCGGATTGAGAAATTTCATCGCTTACCTGATTAGGTTGATTCATGGCTAACACTGATAGTCCTTTATTAATCAAATCCTGATCAGACAGTCCTTCAACAAAGATCAATGCCGCTTTCACATGTAAATGAGTGATTTCAAGCTCACGGAAGTGAACGTCCCCGTTATGTCCTATTTTTCTTTTTACATGTTCTAAATCGTATCCGATGTTACCAGTTAACACATCCTGATCCTGCTTTTCAGCTGTTGAATAATCTGATTTATGCTGCTTCTGTGTTTTGTACTGATTGCTCCGCCACCTCATCATTGCACCTTCTTATACATGAATCCAAGTAAACACTTTATAGATTACATATGGAACGAGAAATACAACTAACGCTTGAAACCACACATTCCAGTCAGTAAGTGTTGATATCATGTTATCCATCTGTCAGTTCCCCTCTCTCTAATAGGATTATTTTTCCCGTATACCTATTTTTTATGTTCGTCTTTTTTTCTCAATAAAAAAAGCATGATGAACATTTCATCATGCTTTTAAAGAAATCAACCTGACCATTTCGCATAATTAACACAAAATGAGCCTTTTAGCAGTCTGGGATAAACTAAAATTCCAGCTTGAAGCTTTCTGCCTGATCTGAAACTTTCACAGGAATCCCCATTATCGTTTTCGGTTTGGAAACATAAACAAAGCGCATTTCTTCCTCTAATTGCTGAAACGCTTTTTCACTAACTATAATTCTGGCCGGCTTCCCTGGACTGTTATCAATGGCTGCTTTGATTTTTCCAAGCATAAAAAACCTCCTGTTTTAGAAAATGGCTCATTTACTATTAAAACAAAAATCACAAAATAAATTGGCTGAACAGGAATTCCAGTTCAAACATAACAGTTGCGGCTGAGCAAACAAGCATGAAAGAAATGACAACATACACATCTCTCTCTTTCTCGTGCATGCAGAATTCTCCCATTCACAGATCAGACTGGCGACTGACACGCTGTTCAACAGCAGCTCTAGCATAAATAATGCACGCTGTGGACATGATCTTATTAGTTATTATATGATTGAATTGAAAAAAACATCATATGTCAAGAGGTAAACGAAATGGCTCAAAACAACGAAAACGCACTACCGGATATTACAAAAAACATTACCCTGGAGGCTCCCATTCAGAAAGTCTGGGAGACAGTCTCTACTTCAGAAGGCATTGCCAAGTGGTTTATGCCTAATGACTTTCAGCTCAAAGAAGGACAAGAATTTCACTTACAATCGCCGTTTGGGCCGTCCCCTTGTAAAGTTTTGGCTGTTCAAGCTCCAACTGAACTTTCTTTTGAATGGGATACAGAAGGATGGGTCGTTACCTTTCAATTAGAAGACTTTGGGGAAAAGACAGGGTTTACCCTTATTCACAGCGGCTGGAAAGAGCCGAATGAAGTGATCGGCAAAGCAAACGAGAAAAGCTCCGTCGTTCGCGGTAAGATGGATGGCGGCTGGACTGGCATTGTAAATGAACGGCTTCGTAAGGCTATATAAAAAAGAGAGAGGTATCTCTCTTCAGCTTGTAGAGAAAACGATGTTTTTTCTACAAGCTTTTTTGTTGTGTGCTGTTTCTTTAGGTATTCAGCTGATTTCAAAAACAGAAAAAGAGCTCCCACATACCTAGCTCTGCTTGGCTAGGTATGTGGCAATCTTCTTCATGTTCTGCCATGCGGCTGTGAGGAGAACTTGTTCGCTCACATTCCGTTTTCCCCTCAACCTGCAATAGCGAAGCCCGTGCAGTTGTTTTGAATCTGCAAAGCTTCGCTCTATTTTTTCTTTTCTTTTTTTGTAGAGGTTTTTTCCTGAAACAGACAAGCGATTTTGCCTGATCTTTTCTTTGTGGTCTTCCCATACATGCCGGGTGATGACTTTCTGATGTTTTTTTGATTTTGTGCAGTTTTCAAGAAAAGGGCATGAGGAACATGTTTCAGGATTTGATTTATATGACCTGTATCCTTTTCGGTCAGTTGTTGAGTATGTGAGTGTTTGCTGGTTCGGGCAAATGTACCTGTCTTTTTCAATGTCGTAATGAAATTTCCATTTTGGAAACAAGCCTCTAGTAGGGTGATATCGTCTGTGGGCAATGACGCCAAAAATATGACGGTCAGATAATCCTTTACAGATAGGAGCTGTTAAATATCCGGAATCAAGGGCGACAGCTTCTACTTGAAAACCAAATCGTGCGATTTGGTGATCTAATCGGTCAAGATAAGGCACAGAATCATGGACATTTCCCGGTGTGACATGGGCATCGGTGATAATGTTGTATTTCATATCCGTTGTGCGGTGATCTAAATAGAAAAAACCTTCTGGTTTGTTTTCGCGATACAGATATCCACTTTCGGGATCAGTTGTACTGTGGCGGATCTCTTTTTCAGCTTTCACCTCCTCTTTGACTATTAGTGGCTTTTTTCCGTGTTCCTCTCGATCTTCTTGGATGGCGTCATTTAAATCTTTGATATAGTTTTGTGTATCCTGTTCAATCGTTTTTCTTGTGTATTTATGCTTGTTGGCATTGGCTTTAAGGTGAGTGGAATCGGTGAATAGGACACGTCCGCCCACCATGTCATGATTGATGGCCTGAAGAACGATCTCATCAAAAATATCTTGGAAGATGGTTGTATCTTTAAAACGTGTGCGTCTGTTCCAGCTGATGGTGGAGTGGTGCGGAACTGGATCGTTTATGTTCAATCCGAGAAACCATCTGTACGCCATATTGTAGTAAATTTCTTTTTCAAGCTGTCTTTCTGAACGGATACCATAGAGGTATCCGATAAACATCATTTTGAATAAAATCAGCGGATCAAGTGAGGGGCGGCCTTTGTTTTCACTGTAGTAAGGTTTAACCTTTTCAATGATAAAAGAGAAGTCTATGTATTTATCGATTTTTCCCAAGCAGATGATCCTCTTCGACAAGTTGGTCGAGAAGAACAAATTCGGCTGCGTTTTGAGAAGAATTTCTTGTGTGGAACATGGGAAAGACACCGTCCTTTTGAAGTCTTTCTTTTATTTTATTACAGAAGAATGGATATTTTAAGAAAAAATAAAGGCTGTCGAGATTTTCTCGACAGCCTGGAGAGAGGTATCTCTCTTTTTTGTTTTTTCCAAGGGTTATACTTCACAATTTGAGTCCATCAATCATAAAACGTAACAGTTTTAGATTTACCAGAGTAATCGGTAACAAAAAACTCGGCTTTGTTATTGCTCCCATCAACAAATTTCCCAATACTGCCAAAGGTGTGGCATTCTCCAGGTGAAAAATAGTTTGCCCCTACATAATCATCAGGATTGTCACCGGGATCATCTTCATATAAGTGCAGTGAGACAGAAAAAGGAGTGCTTCCTGAAAGGCACACTCTAAAATCTCCTCCGGTTGAGTATACCGTCGGACTTGAGTAAGTATATGTGTAAGTCCCCAACTTATCCCACTCTCCAGCCCCCGCAGTTCCGGCTTTTTCTGCTTGTGCCGTTAATGGAAAAACCGCAGCCAACCCTAAAACAGACAAAAATCCAACTACCTTAGTGAATCTCATAGCTACACCACTCCTCTATTTCAATGATAGCCGCAGATACGTTTGTATCATTTCCGGCAGAGGTACATAATTGATCCAGCCTGCCTCCCTGCTTCTTAGGCAGGTGGCATTGGACATTATATTCAGCAGCAGCCGTTTTATGAATTCGCCTTTGTGTAGGTTTTAAATGTTCAAAATAAATGCATTCCCATTTGTACTGCTATCTCTTATAATTTGTTTAAAAGGTTGTACTTCAATCAGGGGGAAAAGGATATGGAATTAAGCTTCACAAAAATACTCGTTATTTTGTTTGTAGGTTTTTTAGTATTTGGACCTGATAAACTGCCGGCGCTTGGCCGTGCAGCAGGAAAAGCCTTATCAGAATTTAAACAAGCAACAAGCGGACTGACTCAGGATATCAGAAAAAGTGACTCAGAAAACAAAGAAGACAAACAAATATAGGATAAATCGTTTGGGCCGATGAAAAATCGGCTCTTTATTTTGATTTGTTTTTGTGTCATCTGTCTTTTTTTTTATCATTTGGACAGCCCTTTTTTCCTTCTATGATTTTAACTGTCCAAGCCGCAAAATCTACTCGCCGTATAATAAAGCGTAGTAAAAATAAAGGAGGAGTATATATGGGTTATTACAAAAAATACAAAGAAGAGTATTATACGGTCAAAAAAACGTATTATAAGAAGTATTACGAATATGATAAAAAATACTATGACCACCATGATAAAAAATATTATGACTGTGATTACGACAAAAAATATGATGACTATGATAAAAAATATTATGATCACGATAAAAAAGACTATGATTATGTTGTAGAGTATAAAAAGCATAAAAAACACTACTAAACGATTAACATCTCCTCGTTTTTACTTTCCCCCGGCTATTGCCGGGTCTTTTTTTGTTTGTGCACTATATGTATATTTCTGAAGCTTCCCTTTCTATGAAAACCTTGGTGACTGAATCTAAAAAAGAATAATGAATATTTAGTACATAGTTTAGTTAGTTCGTAAGTGAGCGCATTCAGTTTATTGCAGTTACAAAGAAACTTTTATAAACTCTTTGAGGATCATACATAAAAGGAGAGGTTTTTTGTATAGAAACATCGTATTTTATCTCATTTTACTTTGTCTATTTATATCAGTTGTCATGAAAAGCTTTGAGGTGATAAGAACAATAGCCAATGTTATCTGCTTTGTTTTCGTATTGCTGTATTTTAAAGATGAAATGAAAACATACTCACGTAAAGCGTTAGCAATCCTAAGTATTTGTTTTCTTTTCTTAGTCGGAATCTGTGCTTTTGTCATTTTACAAGGACAGACATTGATGAAACGTCACCTCTTTTTTACAGGCTGGGAAACGATAGCGGGCATTCTTTTAATGATCGTTTCTTTAAGCATTTGTACTTTTATTTTGAGGAAAATTTCAAATCGGTTAAAACGATTGTGATCTCGTTCTTTCCTCTAATAAAGGTATATAGCTTTAAGATTGGCGAAGCGGTTCGTCCCTTACTTCACTCAAAATGAAATATTTTGTCGATTTATATACATCAATCCAGTTCCAAAATAAGGTATAATAAATGGCGAAACCACTATCAAAAGGGGGAATTTTGATGAAAAAAGTATTGATTGCAGGTGCAGTAGGAACAGCAGTTCTTTTCGGAACCCTTTCATCAGGTATACCAGGCTTACCAGCGGCAGACGCTCAAGTCGCAAAAGCAGCATCCCAGCTGCCTAACGGAATCGGCGGCCGTGCCTACCTGAACAGTACGGGCGCCGTTTTTACAGCTAAAATCACGCTTCCTGAAACTGTCAAAAATAACGACTCGGTCTCTACTCCCTATATTTATTCAGGCTTTAGGGCATCAAGCGGAACTGAAGCCGATATCGGGCTTCAGTACAGCAAACAATACAACGTCTGGAAGCCCCTCATGAAGGTTGGGTCCAAAAATGAAGAAACGTACATCGAAGGAAAAGACAAATTCACATACAATAAAGGCTTCCGACCTGGAAGCACAGTCCAAATGACAATCTATAAAAATTTAAGCGGCAATACGCGCATGACCCTTTGGGGAACGAACAATGACGGCTATACCGGACGGATTACCACAGAAATTCAAGGAACCAACATCGGCACGATTTCAAAATGGAAAACCCTTGCTACCGCGGCTGTTTCGTATGAAAGCCAGCGTGATGCGATCAAAGCAACCTTTTCGACATCTTTTAACAACATCACAATCGACAATAAAGCCGTCACTCCTGTGGTAGATACACAGGATTTCGCAAAGGTTTCAGTTGCAGGAAATAACGTTACGATCTCTGTTAATAAATAAACGAAGCAGCAAAAAGCCGCCAGCATTGTCTGGCGGTTTTATAATCAATTTTCCATCCCCATAAAAAACCGTGTCGGAATCCACTCCCTATATAGATTTACGAACAGTAGTACTTCCCTTTTTATGTGTAACTTTATTTAAACAGCGTTAGAATTAAGACATTTTTGTTTCGATGATAAAATTAATCATAAGCAAAAGTTGAAATTTTGAAATAACTTTGGTATGATTAATTCAATTACTATAGAACTACATAAATTAAAAGCCCCTTATTTATGGGGCTTTCAATTATTTTTTTAATTACAAAAATAACTACCTTGAAGCTTAGGTTGACAATTACACTAACAGAGGTTCGATGTTGGTCATTGCTTGATGATTGTAAAGTGAATTATCGAAATCTTCAGCTCCTTTGGTTATTTATCATATTTTAATATAGGGTGGAATTTGTATGAAATACGGAAAAATAGGTCTTTTTGGAATTATTTTAGTTATTATTGCTCTTCTGGTATCAATGTATTTTATGTTTAATACAAAAGCTTTGATACCTGCTGGATATGATTTGGCTATTCATGGTATTGTTATATCGAGAACATTAATGATTGCTTTCACTTTGTATCTAGTTTCAAAATTAGGATATTTTCTTCTTAATAAAAAAGATTAGCTTTTATAGCTAATCTTTTTTATATAAAATTAATAGTTTTTCAGTGCATATTCTCCATACATAGGTTTTTTAACTACATATTTTTTCTTTGATACACATTTACCAGTAACTATATCCTTACGACAGTTGTATCCTTCTTCTACATTATACCTAACTCTATATGCCATATAGACTCTTTTATTCGCTCCAACATTTAGAGTGTATCCTTTAGAGCTTGCTACAGAGCCTGCAGTCGATATTCCTAAACCACTTATAGATCCGCTGACAGTTGTTGTAAAAGTAACTGTTTTGTTTGCAGTAATAGATCCACCTTTACTCCCCGTTGCTATATTATCAGAAACTCTTTTAAAGCTAGACCAGCTTTTATATGTTTTTACATTCATCTTAACATTACGAAAATCATTCACAAATTGCGCAGTAAACTCCCCTCCTCCTAAGTTGCTTGTTACTCCAGTTGTCTCGTTTGCAAATACAGTATGCACTTGTGACTCAACGCCTTTAATTGAGACAGGTTTTTCTTCCCCTTTTTCAGCAGCTAATACATTGCCATTAGGAAGAGACAGGGTAAATAGAGCTATAGAACTAATGGCTAACTTACAAAAAACTTTTTTCATCGACAACAGTCCTTTCTATGTATTCATTTAGTACCATATAAGTATACAATTTCTAGAAATATATTTAAATGGTTATTTTAAAATATTATGAATTTTTTAATAGAAATTCATTGGTATAGTATTATTTAACATAGTGCTTGTTCATCCCTGGCAAATCTTAAGGCAATCCATCGCAGAAACACAATCCCGTGCTAAAAAATATGAAACTTTTCCTTTAATTATAGTTATGGATAATTTCAATCTTTTCATTTTTAAGTTGAATTTTAGTCAGGGACCAAAAAGTTTCATAACAAAAACAAATAACCTAGAACTGCACAAAGTAATTGAATTCATTGCACGATGTTGGTCTTTTAAGGTGAAATATGTATATGTTAATATTAGGTTTACAATTAAGCTATTCAAGTGTTTTAAAAATAATCTAGAAAGGTTGATGAACATGAACCTTTATTTAGTTATAGCTCTTGTTATTTCAGTTTTTTTTAATGTGATCTTATGTATCCAGTTAGCAAAATACAAAACCAATCGATCCACTAATATAAATTGGAAGGAAAGGATGGGGCTCAACAATCCTTTTACAGCTATAGTATGGGCTTTTCTTTTCATTACAATTTTCTTGAGCCTTATGATATTAATAGGAGGAATTAACACCTTATAAAACCAATGGCCTTTTCATATCGTTCGTTTAATTTTTCAGACCACGCATCCGTTGTTCACTTGTACTAAGAGAACCCAACGCTTCTAACAATCCTTTTGTTTCGCGTTGGGCTCCAATTTTGTTTACTATTTGTTTATAGAAATATGAAGAAGAAATTTCTTCATATTTAGCCTAATGCCAGCTTATATTCTGAAAAATAACATATTATCCCCTTCCGCCCCTACCATTAATTCACTGCACAATAAAAAGGCAGCATTAAACCGCTACCTCAAATAAAAGCTTGTCCCCATGTTTATAGTTGATTAACTTGAAATCATCAATGGTAAAGTCATAAAAATCTTTGACTTCAGGATTGATCCATAGTTCAGGTGCTTCAAACTGTTCTCTTTCCATTTGAATTTTCAAATTGTCTATATGACGTGTGTAAACATGGCAATCCCCAATGTTAAAGATATATTCACCAAGCTCATAACCAGTCACTTGAGCAATCATGCGCTGCAACACATTGTACTGGAATACATTGAATGGATTCCCCAACGCCATGTCATTGCTCCGTGCTCTTACCTCAAGGTGGAGCTTACCTTGCTTCACATACCATTGAGTTTCGTATACACATGGCGTTAAGGCCATTGCGTCTAAATCATCAGGATTCCACAGCATTGTAATGTGTCTGCGTGAAGACGGGTTGTTCTTCAATTGATGAAGAAGATAATCAACCTGATCCACTTTTTCTCCATTTAGACTTCTGTTTTTCTTCCCCAGCTGAAATCCATATGCATGTCCGATGGTGCCGTCTTCTTGTTTCCACTGATCCCAAATATGTACGCCCATCTTGTTTAAATCATTAACATCATTAGATTTCAGCTGCCAAATCCAGAGCAACTCTTTAATGGCTGTTTTCCAGGCAACCTTTTTTGTCGTTAAAATCGGAACCTCTGAGTTGTCGAATCTCATTTGCTTACTGATTACACTTAGAGTATGTGCCGGTGTTCCATCTGAGTCCCACTTGGTTCTCACATCAAACTCTTCGTCTGAGATTCCATTATTGATAATATCCTTTATAATTGAATTGTATTGTTTATCGAATTGCGTCATAACTATTCATATCCTTCTTTCATTTTCAGTTGCTAAGCATAATTTATTACGAATGCAATATTATCGCAAATACTAAGCACTCGCAGATAAAGTGAGGATCTTATTCCACTCACTGTGTGTTTAAAGAGGAGTTAATCCCCCCCCTCTTTTACACCTGTATTTCCCCATAACATAGTCTGTCACATAGCTCATAGTTACCGCCAGTTTGGTACATACACCGTTGATAACATTGTTGAGGATTATAAGAAATGGTTTGATATTGCGGCATATAAAAATTCAAATAGTTAGGTGTTTGTGTATACCAAATTGGAAATTGTCTAAACACATTAAATCCTCCAATAGCTTTTTCTGATTTAATGCATTGTATTTTACCTCAATATCAATTGTCAGTTGTCCATGTGCAATTGGGCTTTCTTTAAAATAAATTCTCTCTAATTTCATTCATTTGATCATTAACAACTTTTTTATGATATTTGGCAGCGGTTCATACCTTATATGATCCATTTCTAACCGGTTTTGCTGCTTGTTTTTGATGTCTAACTTTAAATCCTTCCAAAAGCAGTGTGAAAAATCACATCATAGATCTCTTGAATCTTAACCATAACGTTCAAATATTCTTCAATGAGAAAGTCCCTTTTTACGTATATTAATCTTCTCTATATACTTTACTTTTATTTTACAGTGATTGAGTGCTCTCTCTCGCTCTTATTTTCATAAACAGCTATCCGTTTTGTTTTTCAGAAAGTGTTTTAAACAGCCTCTTTTTACTATTCTTATTTCATTTGACCATACCATATCATTTAAACTTCATAAACTAAATTCGAATAAAATAAAGGAGGAATTTAATTGGGTTATTATAAAAAATATAAAGAAGAGTATTACACTTGGAAAAAAACATATTACAAAAAGTATTACGACAATGATAAGAAGCATTATGATTGCGACAAAAAGTATTATGATCATGATAAAAAACATTATGATTACGACAAAAAGTATTATGACCATGATAAAAAATATTACGATGATCACGATTATCATTACGAAAAAAAGTATCATGATGACGATGATCATTATTATGATTTTGTCGAATCATATAAAAAACATCACTAAATCTCTTAAACGTCTATTTATTCCCCGGCGACATACCGGGGGCTTTTTTATGATATTTATCGACGATACTCAGATTTTTTTGTGAAGTCTTATGTCTCATTTCATCTTATATTTTGAACTTGTCTCATGGCTGCTGTAAATTCAATTATTAATGAACACATGTCATTTAACTTGGCTTATTATTAGTGGCATTACTAGTTTGTAGTTGCCTTCCCCTACTTATAAAAATTTAGATAAAAGTATTTCTTTGTACCTTGGCTGAAACCTCCATTGATCAATCACACAGCATGAAGACAGCCAAGGATTTATTTTGTTTACTTAGTACCTGTTGAACCGAGTCCTCCTCTATCCTCGTTTCCCAAATGCTCGACTTCAACCAATTCAACCGCCGGCATTTTCTTCATGATTCTAAACTGACAAATACGATCACCCTTCTTAATTTCAGTATCACGCAATGCATAAGCAGGAAAGAACCAGAAATCGTTGTCACCCTTATATGACTCATCGATAACACCCATTGAATTTGTTTGTATAACGCCAAAGTTCTTATATGTACTTGAACGAGGGACGACATGTGCTTCGTAACCTTCAGGCAGCTCCATTGCAACACCTAATGGGACAAGCTTAAATTCATCTTTTTTGATTGTTACATCTTCAGCTGCCCGAAGATCAATCCAGTCTCCCTGCTCAATTTTGCTGATTCTTGTTTGTGTTTCATCTAGATACTTGATTTTAATTTGCATTGTCATGTACTAGCTCCTTTAATTTTTATTGACTATCATACAGTAAGGCTTGTTCTTGTGTCATTTTCATCAGTTATAAATTGAACGTCTTCAAAATCATTCTGTAAAGCATTGAAGTAAAGTTTTTCAATGAATTTTTTGTTTTTACAGTAAATCGAAACGTAGCTATTATCTGCTATCAAAAGGACAAGTTCGCAATCACTGTCAGCAAACTCTTCATATGAATTGACTTGATTAACCATTTTTCCATATGGAAATGCTTTCAGTTCAACGAAAATGGTATAGTACTGATTCGTTTTTAATTGTTGCTCAAAAACTGCCCCTTCAACAATTGCGTAGTCATGAAAAAGCTCCTCATCATCGAGCTCTCCTTCTACAACAAAATAAGATTCCCCACTCGTTTGCCACCTATAATTAGCTATTTCTACCGGCTGCAGTATTCTCCATAGAAAATTTCCATATTCATTCGGTATTTGAAAACTAACTCCCCTATTCATGTATACCCCTTACTTAAACGATTTTTGTGAATACGAGTTTAATTATATACTCTAATGTTAGGTTTATGGAACAAGGAATCGACTGCCTTTTCAACCGATTATCTTTTACAGAATTTCCTCAGCCCTTCTCATTTAAAAGGTTCTTCCAATGTTCATAACAACGGTAAGTATTTCCTGATTAGATTTCTCGTTATCATCTACCCTTAGAAAAAAATGTCCCAAAACAAATAATCATTTTTGTAATCCTCGGTCGCCGTACCCATTAACACCCCACTTACAAGCCTCATGTATCCCGTACTTGCTATTATTCGAACATTGATAGGCACCTTCTCGTATCACATGGATTTGCTGTTGAATGATTTCAAATAAAGTTGAATAAAATAAGATCGAATCATCCAACAATTAACATTTGCTCTTGCGGCAATAGGTGGTATTTATAATCCATAAGAAGGAAGGAAGCGTTGATGATAAAGCTTTGCCGAGAAGTTTGGATCGAAGTCAATCTTGATGCCGTTAAAAAGAATTTGCGAGCGATCCGCCGTCATATTCCACATAAGAGCAAAATAATGGCTGTCGTAAAAGCGAACGGTTATGGTCACGGGTCTATAGAAGTGGCACGCCATGCACTGGAACACGGGGCGAGTGAGCTCGCTGTTGCCAGTGTGGAAGAAGGAATCGTTTTACGAAAAGCTGGGATTACAGCACCTATCCTTGTGCTTGGTTTTACATCCCTTAGTTGTGTAAAGAAGTCAGCAGCTTGGAATATAACATTATCAGCATTTCAGGTTGATTGGATAAAAGAAGCAAACAAGATATTGGAAAAAGAAGCGAGTGCTAACCGGCTGGCCATTCATATTAACGTGGATACCGGCATGGGACGATTAGGTGTACGCACAAAGGAAGAACTTTTAGAAGTAGTGAAAGCCTTAAAGGCAAGTAAATTCCTCAGATGGACAGGGATTTTCACACATTTTTCGACAGCTGATGAACCGGACACAACACTCACAAAGCTGCAGCACGAAAAATTCATCAGTTTTCTCAGCTTTTTAAAAAAACAGGGGATTGAGCTGCCCACCGTGCATATGTGCAACACGGCTGCAGCTATCGCATTTCCGGAATTTAGCGCTGATATGATCCGTTTAGGTATCGGCTTATATGGTTTATATCCTTCAGCCTATATTAAACAACTAAATCTCGTTAAGCTTGAACCTGCGTTAAGTTTAAAGGCACGCATCGCTTATGTGAAAACCATGCGGACAGAACCCCGAACCGTTAGCTATGGTGCTACATACGTCGCAGAACCTAATGAAGTCATTGCTACACTCCCGATTGGCTATGCTGACGGCTATTCTCGCGCCCTTTCCAATCGGGGGTTTGTTCTTCATCGCGGAAAACGAGTGCCAGTGGCGGGAAGAGTAACAATGGATATGATCATGGTCAGTTTAGGAGAAAACGGTGAAGGTAAACAAGGAGAAGAAGTCGTGATTTACGGTAAGCAAAAAGGAGCCGAGATTTCCGTTGATGAAGTGGCTGAAATGCTCAATACGATTAACTATGAAGTCGTGTCTACATTAAGCCGCCGCATCCCTCGTTTTTATATAAGAGATGGCGAGATTTTTAAAGTATCAACTCCAGTATTATACGTGTAGAACATCTTAAAATGCTGAATCAAAATCCCTCTACCAGAGGGATTTTGTTTTTTCTGAAACTAAAAAAATTCCTCCTATAAGAAGAGAGATTTTCAACATATTTATACCTCAATAATTGATTGTTCAGGAGTATTATGATCGTGTCGAGAACGAAAATGCTCTTCTAATTCTTCAAGTGTACGCCCCTTTGTTTCCGGCATGAATTTGTATACAAAACCGATTGCCAATACACCTAAAGCCACAAATATAAAGAATGTAAAAGACAAACCTACAGAGCTAAGCAAGATCGGGAAAGCAAAACCGATCACAAAGTTTAATATCCAAAGGAAAAAAACACTTATCCCAGAACCAAGTCCTCTTAACCTTTGAGGGAATATTTCCGCTATGACAAGCCAAGTCACAGGTCCTACACACCCTTGCATAAAGGCAAGAAATAAAACGGTCAAAGAAAGCACTACATAAGGAAGTGCCATAGATCCATCAAGCACAATTGAGAAAATCGCAATCAATAGGAGAGCTGTAGTCGTCCCCGCCAAACCAATCAATAATATTGGACGCCGTCTCACTTTCCCGACAAGCCAAATCCCAAATATAACTGCAATAACTGATATCAGCCCATTTCCAATATTAGCGATTAAAGCCGCTTTTGTACCAAAACCAGATTCTTTAAGAATTTGTGTGCCATAATACATAATCGAGTTCACACCTGTAATTTGATTCACGATGGCAACACCGATTCCAATCCATAAAAGACGGCGCAGCCATGGTGTAGAAAAGTCCTTGAGTGATGCCTTTTCTAGTGTTGTATCTTTTTCTACCGCTTCTTGAATTTCTCTACATTCAGCTTCTGCACGTTTATCTTCTCGAATTTGTTTAAGAACACGCAGCGCCTCACTGTTTTTGCCTTTGGAGATTAGCCATCGCGGGCTTTCTGGTCCCTTAAGCATACTGGCAAATAACATGATAGCCGGAACAGCACAAATGACTAGCATGTATCTCCAAACATGTCCCGTATTTGCCATTGTTACACCGAGGATCGCATTAAAAACATATGCTAAAAATTGCCCGCCAACAATCATTAGTTCATTTTGGGTTACCATACGCCCTCTCTTTTCATGCGGTGCCATTTCTGCTAAAAAGGCCGGCACCATCGCCGAGGCTCCTCCAACAGCCAGCCCCAGTAAAAAACGAAAGGCCGCCATGATGAAAACATTAGGTGCTAACGCTGTTCCCAGTGATGCCAGGAAAAATAAAAAGGAAAGATTAAGGATCATTTTACGTCGGCCATATCGATCAGCCAATCTTCCGCATAACAACGCTCCAAATGCGGCACCTAATAAAAGAATACTCGTAACAAGCCCTTCTGTAACCGGTGTTAAATCAAGCTGATCTGGCCTTGCCATAAAAGGTAAAGCTCCATTTATAACTCCGGTGTCATATCCAAAGAGAAGCCCTCCAAAAGTTGCTGAAATCATTATTAATTTCAACCTTCGATTTCGATGTTCATTCATATCCATTTCCCCTGCCTTTATTAAGTATACTTAATAAGCTCTTTCAGTGTGGATATTGAGTCAAAACTAAAGTCATCTCTATCTTAGATTTTCGCCTCTGGATTTGTAACCGTTTACATTTTTAGACAGTAGAATAAACCTAAGCTATTAGTTGTTATGTTGTAGTAATGTTTTTGTCACATCATTGTCATTTCTCATATTATCATAATTCCAAAAGCATTTTCAGTCAATATTATTTTCAGGATTATTTATTCCCGCTATGTGATGGTGATGTTTTGATCATCTCGTTGTGAAGTTAACTATTGGCAATTTGAGTGTTATAAGTTCCCTTGAAGTTTTCCATTCACAAAAAATGTCCATATCGTTATAATGATGATGTTTAATCGCGAAAAGAGAAAATGATAAAGAGGGAATCAATATGAAGAAGATTTTGATCAGTATGATCGCAATCGTTTTAAGTATTACTTTGGCAGCTTGCGGATCAAATCACGCAGCCAAAAACCATTCAGATTCTAATGGGACGGAGCAAGTCTCTCAAGATACTCAATCTAATGAATATAATCAGACAGAACAAAAGGCCGGCACGCCTCATTCAAAAAAGCAGAAGAAATTGGTCAATGTTACATTAGACAGAGCAATAGATGGAGATACGATTAAGGTTATTTACAACGGAAAGAAAGACACAGTTCGCTACTTGCTCATTGATACACCTGAGACGAAGAAACCAAATTCTTGTGTTCAACCATACGGTGAGGATGCGTCGAAACGAAATAAAGAATTGGTCAACAGCGGTAAGCTACAGCTGGAATTTGATAAAGGCGATCGCAGAGATAAGTATGGAAGACTGTTAGCATACGTTTATGTTGACGGCAAATCTGTTCAAGAGACATTATTGAAAGAGGGATTGGCCAGAGTAGCATATGTATATGAGCCTAACACAAAATACATAGACCAATTCAGACTAGATGAGCAAGAAGCAAAATCAGATAAACTGTCAATTTGGAGTAAGAGCGGTTATGTGACGAACAGAGGATTTAATGGCTGTGTGAAATAGAAAAACACTGTTTGTTAAAAAAAGCAGCAAACCTAGCAGAATGCAGTTTCCAAAGAATGAGAAAGAGATGATGGCGTGTCTAGTTTCCATTCTGCTTATCAAGCTAAAATCATGCAACTAGCCTGTAAAATTTCCGCTGTATAGTAACAATAAAAAACACCCCTTCACGTCAATGTGAGGGGGTTATTTGTGTGTAAACATCCTTCCTATTTCATCATAAATCAAGAGATCCCTCTACCGTCGTTAGCGCGGTTTCATACATCTTACCCATTGGCATTCCTAAGCTTCCCCACTTCTTGAAGTGTTCGCTGACAGAATACGATTCCGCTCGTTCGTTTTGTCTGCTGGACACTCCAATACTGTTTAAAGGTTGCGATACCTTGTTCTCACCATCTTTTCAAAAGAAGGCAGCCATGTCATCAAAGGCCTTTGATGATGATTGATCATTAATTGTTTTTCGGTTGATCTCCGGACAATAACATCATTAGTTTTTTCGAAAGCTCTTCAAAGCTGTATTGAGATCCTTTGTGTGAGTGTAAATGTTCTTATACAAATCAAATAGTGTTTTATATTTTTGAACATTTTGCGCCTTTGGATAAAATGCAGCAGCCTCACGAATGAACTGCTCTGCACATTCTTCAAGGGATTCAAACCAACCGCTTCCAAAGGCAGCCAGCATTGCAGCTCCCATAGCTGGCCCTTGTTCATTTTCTAACTTAATCACCCTCGCATTGAAAATATCAGCTTGCATTTGCAGCCACGTATCATTTTTAGCTCCCCCACCAATAGAAACAACAGTATGAACTGATTTTCCCGCTTCGCGGAATAACTCAATTGATTCATGTAAAGAGAATGTAATACCTTCCATTATTGCCCTCAAAAAGTGCTTTCTATTGTGGGCTCCATCCATTCCGATCAAGCTTCCCCGAATAGAAGAATCAGCATGCGGCGTTCTTTCACCAACCAAATAAGGAGTGTATAGCAGTCCATTAGCTCCTATCGGAATAGCTTCCACTCCCTGCAATAATTGCTCAAACGATTCGTTTGGTGCAAACGTTCTTTTAAACCAGTCCAAGCTGTATCCTGCAGCGAGCGTGACGCCCATCGTATAAAAAGAATCCTTTTTTCCATGATTAAAAAAGTGGATTTTCCCTTTAAAGTCTCTTTCTTTTTCTTCTTCGTAGGAAAGGATGACCCCTGAGGTCCCAATACTGCATAAAGTTTTTCCGGAAGAAAGGATACCTGCTCCAATAGCGCCGCAAGCATTATCTGCTCCCCCAGCGTACACTTTTGTTTTTTCTAATAGCCCGGTCTTCGCGGCAACGTGCGGAAGCAGCGATCCTACACAATCATGAGATTCAACAAGCGGAGGACAAATATCTGCAGAAATACCAATTTGATTGCAAATATCATTGCTCCACTCCTTGCGGGTAATATGTAAAAGTAAAGTTCCTGCTGCATCGGAGTATTCGGTGTGAATGGCACCGGTCATACGGAATCGCACATAGTCTTTCGGAAGCAAAAACACAGCAGTTTTTTTAAAAAGTTCAGGTTCATGTTCCTTTACCCATAACATTTTAGGTAATGTAAACCCTTCTAAAACACGGTTTTTTGTGATGTCAAGAAGATGATCGCCAAATTTCTCGGTCATCCTTATACATTGAGGCGTTGTTCTGGTATCATTCCAAAGAATTGCATTACGTAACACCTGACGATCTTGGTCAAGCAGTACTAATCCATGCATTTGTCCCGAATAGCTTATCCCGTCAATATCCTTGGCTTGAACATTGGATATAGAAACCAATTCAGCCAATGCTTCAATTGTTTGCTGCACCCATTCTTCAGGATTTTGCTCACTATATCCCGCCCTCTCTTGGATGAGCGGATACCTTTTGGACGTTTCTGCACAAACCTTGCCGTTTTGGTTAACTAAAATGGTTTTAACAGCACTCGTTCCAAGATCTATTCCAATGACATACTTCATTTTTTCACTCCTTGCCCTTTTAAAAAACCATTCACTCTAAATAAATCCTAATTATAGAAGTTACCCGTCATAACAACAAGCAATAGGAAAGGAATCATGACGGGTAATTCAGTGACTTGGTATTGATAGCAGGATCTGGAGCTTATCCTGTTATACTTCTAAAATGTATTGGTTCAATATCGCTTTTAATTTCTCCTGTCTTCCAGATTCGTTTTTAATTGATTTATGATTTAGCGTATATTGCTCAAGTGTGTGGAAATTAGCTCTTCCTTCTATAATTTCAAGACCAATCCCTTCAGTAAAGCTGCGGTAACGATGTTGAATCACATCTTCAAACACACGATCTTCGATTAATTTGTGGGCAACTTTCAATCCTCTTGCAAATGCATCCATCCCTGCAATATGGGCATATATTAGATCATCAGGCTCAAAAGAAGATCTTCTGACCTTCGCGTCAAAGTTTAATCCGCCGCTTACTAGGCCGCCATTTTGCAGGATTTCGTACATTGCTAATGTCGTAGAATATAAATCCGTCGGAAATTCATCCGTGTCCCAGCCTAAAAGAGGATGACCCTGGTTTGCGTCAACAGAGCCAAGCAGACCATGTACTCTTGCCATGCGCAATTCATGTTCGAATGTATGCCCAGCTAATGTGGCATGATTGGCTTCAAGATTTAATTTAAAATGATTGTCTAAGCCATATTGCTTCAAAAAGGCAATGGTTGTTGCTGCATCTGTATCGTATTGATGGGTGGTCGGCTCTTTTGGTTTTGGCTCAATCAAAAACTGCCCTGTGTACCCGATTTCCTTCGCATAATCCACTGCCATATGCATAAATCTAGCCAAATTATCAAGCTCAAATTTCAAATCGGTATTTAACAATGTTTCATATCCTTCACGGCCGCCCCAAAATACATAGTTCTCAGCGCCAAGCTCTTTTGCTGTTTCTAACCCTTTTTTCACTTGTGCTGCAGCATACGCAAACACATCTGCATTGCAAGAAGTCGCGGCACCATGGACGAAACGGGGATTCGTAAACATGTTTGCGGTATTCCATAATAGCTTAACGCCGCTATTTCTCATGTAATCTTTAATCATGCCCACGATCATATCTAAATTTTGGTTTGTCTCTTTTAGCGTACTGCCTTCTGGTGCAATATCCCGGTCATGAAAAGCAAAGAATGGTGCATCTAGTTTTTCAAACATCTCAAATGCTGCTTCTACTCTCATCTTCGCTAGATCCATGCCTTTATAGTGATCCCATGGTCTTTGCATCGTAGCTGCTCCAAAAACGTCTGTACCATCAGCAGTAAATGTATGCCAATAGGCAATAGAAAATCGCAAATGCTCTTTCATCGTTTTTCCGCCGATTACTTCTTGAGGATTATAATATTTAAATGCTAAAGGATTAGTCGAATCTTTCCCTTCGTAAACCACTTTGTTTGCGCTTCCAAAATAGTTGATTGAACTGGAATGAGATTGAGCCATGTAATTTCCCCCTTAAAAATAAATTCAAAACATGATCATTCAAATACAAATGCATTTTATTTCATCTTGTAAGTTACTATTAGTTTGTTGTTTAAACAAACTAACTTATTTTCATCTTATATAACCTCATCAGTATTTTCAATATTTTTTTTAGTTTTTTATGAACACATTAGATATAATAAAGGGAAGATTCGCTATGTACTATGTTCATACTTAATTTAAAGATTAAACAAATGGAGTGGATGAAGTGGATATCGCTGATCAAACCTTTGTCAAAAAAGTAAATCAAAAGTTATTATTAAAAGAAATCCTTAAAAATTCACCTATTTCAAGAGCAAAATTATCTGAAATGACTGGATTAAATAAATCAACTGTTTCATCACAGGTAAACACGTTAATGAAAGAAAATCTGGTATTTGAAATAGGTCAAGGACAATCAAGTGGCGGAAGAAGACCTGTCATGCTTGTTTTTAATAAAAAGGCAGGATACTCCGTAGGAATTGATGTTGGTGTGGATTATATCAATGGCATTTTAACAGACCTTGAAGGAACGATCGTTCTTGATCAATACCGCCATTTGGAATCCAATTCTCCAGAAATAACGAAAGACATTTTGATTGATATGATTCATCACTTTATTACGCATATGCCCCAATCTCCGTACGGGCTTATTGGTATAGGTATTTGCGTGCCTGGACTCATTGATAAAAATCAAAAAATTGTTTTCACTCCGAACTCTAACTGGAGAGATATTGACTTAAAATCTTCGATACAAGAGAAGTACAATGTGCCTGTTTTTATTGAAAATGAGGCAAATGCTGGTGCATATGGAGAGAAAGTATTTGGAGCTGCAAAAAATCACGATAACATTATTTACGTAAGTATCAGCACAGGGATAGGGATCGGTGTTATTATCAACAATCATTTATATAGAGGAGTAAGCGGCTTCTCTGGAGAAATGGGACATATGACAATAGACTTTAATGGTCCTAAATGCAGTTGCGGAAACCGAGGATGCTGGGAATTGTATGCTTCAGAGAAGGCTTTATTAAAATCTCTTCAGACCAAAGAGAAAAAACTGTCCTATCAAGATATCATAGACCTCGCCCATCTGAATGATATCGGAACCTTAAATGCATTACAAAATTTTGGATTCTATTTAGGAATAGGCCTTACCAATATTTTAAATACTTTCAACCCACAGGCCGTAATTTTAAGAAATAGCATAATTGAATCGCATCCTATGGTTTTAAATTCAATGAGAAGTGAAGTATCGTCAAGGGTTTATTCCCAACTAGGCAATAGCTATGAATTATTGCCATCTTCCTTAGGACAGAATGCACCGGCATTAGGAATGTCCTCCATTGTGATTGATCATTTTCTGGACATGATTACAATGTAATTTTTTAAGGAATGGACTGCTCATCTTTAAAGATGAGTTTTTTTATTCTAGGAGTATTTCTGAAGCAATAGTGACATAGGCACCTTCTCATATGAAAAAGGAGTTCTAAAATAGAAATCTCCTTTTTCATGTGCAAATTATTTTTCTTTATAACGAAAATATCTAAAGTCGGCCGGAATATGATTACCACTGGTATCTTGGCATTGCATCCCTACAAAGGCCCCTGTGAAGAATCCTCCCCCACGAATGTAATCATCCGATAATTTTTTCGATTCTAATGCAATGTCAATTTTGTGCCAAACTTCTTTGTTAAAAGAATAAAAATAATAATATTTGTCCTTTTCAATATTTACTCTTAAATATACATACTTTACTTCACGAGGAATAACAATTTTATTGTGTAATGGCTGTGAAAAAGAAAAGTTGTCACATATTGTTAATTCAAGAATGCGGCCCAGTTCTTCATCATGCGTGACTTGAAGAGCCGTCCAGTTCTCTGTATTGTAATAATTCACCAATCCAGCGGCTTGTTGAAAATTTTCCGGATAAAACTCAACAGCAGTTTCCGCTTCAAAATGGAGACTTTGCCAGCGTCTGGCTACAAATGCCTGAGTAAATGTCGAGGTTAATGATTCATGACCGAATAATCGTAAATGATTTGGCGCTTGAGTCAATGAACCTAATTCATTTGTGAATGGAATCCTTAACGTTTGAAAATTTATATTTAATGTTGAATCCTCAAATTCATCAACTTCCGGGTACGTTGCTTCAAATATTGTTTCGGGTATAGATGGTGCATCTACCTCCAAGCTTCCTTCTTTTCCACCTACTACATAGGGCCATTCGTCTTTCCAGTAAAGTTTTTGAATAGCTGTTTCTCTGCCCAAAGGACAATATCCTCTCTGCTGAAAAATTGAATCATCTTCAGGATGAATAGGACGTCCCGTTAAATGAGCTAAATACCACTCATCTGTATGTGTTTGAACAATGGATGCATGACCACATTTTTGCAATGGATTTCCTGGGTCATGCCATGACGTTAAGATTGGATTATCGGGATGAACTTCATATGGCCCCTCAATATTTGCAGAACGGGCAATTGTAGCAGCATGTTCGTACCGTGTTCCTCCTTCTGCAGTTAATAAATAATAATAGTTCCCGATATGATAAAGGTGCGGAGCTTCTGTCAGTTTTCTATCAGTTCCTTCAAATATAACTTTTGGTTTACCGATTAATTTTTGCTCTTTATCAGAATATTCCTGTATAACAATTCCTCCAAATGAGTGCCGATCAATACGGTGATCCCATAACATATTTAATAAATACTTTTTTCCATCCGTATCATGGAACAAAGAAGCATCAAACCCCGAGCTATTTAATGTAATCGGCTCACTCCAATCACCATTAATCGTTTCACAAGTAACTAAATAATTGTGACAATCTTTCCATGCGCCATCTACTACCTTAACATCCGTATAGATCAGCCAAAACTTCCCATCACTATAGCTTAAACATGGGTGCCTCAAACCCCACCTGAATTTGGATTTCCTTTCATGTCTAATTGTGAAACTCTCTGTAATGGATGTGCAACTAAGTGCCAATTTACTAAATCTTTTGAGTGGTGTATCTGGACTCCCGGAAACCACTCAAATGTAGATACCGCGATATAATAATCCTCTCCTGCCCTACAAATACTTGGATCGGGATTGAATCCTTTAAGTACGGGATTGATAATTTTCATAGGGAATTCCTCCTCAGTTTATTTTCTTTTTTAAGCCTTGAAATCATCAATATGATCCAAATAAACTTTGTCTCTATTCTCTAATTCTCGAACCATGTTTTTATATTTTTTCTCATCTAAGTTATAGAAATTAATATCAATTAAAGCTAGAACCAGCAGGAACACGGGAATAATGGTTGTTGTAATTAAAATCCCCGTTAATGCCGCCGGGGTTTGTGCCTGATTTGCCACATATCCAAACTTATCAAGAACCAGACCCGGAACAACTCCTCCTAAGGCCATACCAAACTTAAAGAAAAATCCGATTATAGCGTAAATGAGCCCACCCATTCTTTTCCCAGTCCTGTACTCTCCATATTCTATTGTTTCAGGAATAAGCGCCCACATATATCCCCCGGCAGTGAGACTTCCAGCAGCAGCGATTAATCGGCAGACAAGTATGAGGTATACATTACTTGGCGGAACAAACAGTAAAGCTAAGAGGCCGATCATATTCAGTAATAATGCATAGTTTAGTAATTTCTTCTTCCCCAAAAATTGATGAAGCCTTGGAATAAACGGTAAAATGACCAAAGCGGGCAAAATACCTATCAAACCGTACCACTTCACCAAATCCTCTCTTTCTAAGTTATACGTTACGTAATAAATGCCAACCGAATTACTGATGGAATTCACTCCAAAAATAATAATAAAGAAAATACTTAATACAACAAGTGGACGATTAACACGAAACTGCTCAAATATATCCGTAAATTTAATTTTTTCTTCGGATTTTTGAAGAGTGACACGCTCTTTTGTGCTTTTAAAACAAAAGATTAAAAGGCACCCGCCTATCATTCCCAAAATACCCATGGTTAGTTGCCAGCCAAGAGATTCGTTGCCGGAAGTATCGCTTAAATAAGCAGCCAGTAAGGGAACAAAAAATGCAACGACAAGTCCCCCAAGATTCGCAAATAACATGCGAACTGATGTTATACTAACCACTTCTTGATTATTTCTAGTCATTGCAGAAGTTAACGCGCCATATGGAACGTTTATCGTTGTGTATGTAAGCGACAAGCCAACATAGGTTATATAGGCATATATTAATTTCCCCATATCCGAAAAGTCTGGTGTTGTAAAACAGAGTATTGCCAGTATGACAAATGGAAAAGCTCCGAATAAAAGATACGGTCTAAAGCGTCCAAATCTGCTGTTCGTTCTGTCAACTATTGTTCCGATAAAAGGATCAGCGAGAGCGTCGATTATTCTAACCACTAAAAACATAGTACCGGCTGCTGCTGCCGATAAACCAAAAACATCTGTATAGAAGAACAAAAGATACGTAGACACTGTTGCATAAATTAAATTACAAGCAAAATCTCCAGACGCATATCCAACTTTTTCAACCATGCTAATCTTCTTTACATTTTCACTGAGCATGATTTCTCCCCTTTTCGATCCTTTAATATGGAACAGTGTGAAACGGTATAACAATTTCTCGAATTTACGGTCAGTAAACGTTTATAAAAGCGCTTTCAAAACAGTGCAAAAAAATATGGTGATCAGCAAGCAAAAAATTCATCTTTTTTCGATATGCCTTATATATCTGGAAAAGGATAAAAGCCTCATTCTTTCGTTTCTTATATTGTTTAGCTCCATTAAATCGACCCTCTTATCCCCCTTCCATCCATATTCAGTAAGACCTTATCTTGTGGACAATGAAAGTTCATCTCATTAGTTTGTTGACCGAACAAACTAACTTGATTTAATATTATAAAATCCTTTCGACTTTTTCAACATCTTTTTCAGAAAGTTTAAACAGGTAAGATTTTAAAACTCTAAAAACCCTGAAGATCATTTTTACAATCTCCACTTTAAAAGAATTCTTTCATCTAAAAAGCCTTTTGTATTACTTAAAAAAATCGGTTCCATTTGTTATAATAAGTGTATAGAATTTTAAATTCATAGTATACTTCATTCCCCAGGTTCTCCAACCAAAAGCAGTCTATTCAGATCTGCTCCTTAGTGTTTTCTTCTTTTAACTTTTTGTTTAGCTTAAACCCAATTAAGACATTGACAATCGCTGCTGGAAAATATAAAATTCCTGCACCCATTATTCCCAGGGCAGTACTTGAACTCACTATAAATGCCTGCATTTCTGTATTTCTTGACTTCAGGCTAAGTAATACTAGGATACCGGCTAAAACCCCTATAAGTCGTGCAATACCTGAAATAAAGAAATCTGTTAGGACTCCAAATAATTGTCCAATAATTGATAGCACAATCCCGAAAAAGCTGGATAATAAAACTAATTTTTTCATGGTATCCCCCTCCTTTTGATGCGTGAATGCCGATGTTGTGGAATGAAAAAGAGCATTTAGTTTAATGCTCTTTTTGCTTTTGGTATCCGACAGTCATATACAAAGAAATTTATGTATTTAACTTTTCATCATTTTTAAAAGTTCTTCCTATTCCTTTTGTAACCTGCATAGAGGCCGCCAAAAATAACTATAACATTACAATCCAAATAAAAAAATTCAAGTCAATTCCCCCAATTAAAAATAACACTTCTTATGCTCTCGGATTAATTAAACAATCTGAATATTTACTCTGTTTGTTTCAGCAGCCTTTACTTATTGTGAACGGTGTAAACACATTATTTAAATCAAATTTAAATTCGCAGAAATATTAAGTCCCAGAACCAATAAATTAACGCAGCAATAATGCTCATAATGTAATACCCAAAGCTTCAGAATACGGTAAGAGCATTTGACGGATAATCAACAAACCAGAAAAAAAACACAGCTAAAAAGGCTACTGCAGCATAAATTAACAAATTGATCAAACTGAATTTTCTGGGCCTTCTTCTTAGTAATTTTTGCAAAGGAATAGCAAATAATAAGTAAGTGATAAATGAGTAGAATGCTATGATTCCTATTGTGATTAATGCGATCGCCATAAAACTTGAATAAACAAACATATACAAGCCAAAGACTAGACCATATGATAAGCTTGAAAATACCAATGTATAAGCGTAACTGCCTAACGGTTTATATAACCACAAAATGGTACCTCCGCTATTCTTTAAATTTTAAACTCCAAATAACAAAGTCCCTCCTATAAACCAGAAAAAAGGAAATGGAAACATAATTGCATTTAAGACAATCCCATATACAGCACACCGTTTATTTGTCTTTATTGAAACGAACGCTAAAATGATTCCTATAGGAGAAAGTAATATTGGAAAAAACACCGGCATTCCTTGCCATGGAAATGACATAACTCCCGTAAAAAAATTAATAATTAAGATAGCTGAGATAATTGGAATCGTGATTGAAAAAATAGCTGCAGCTTTTCTAATATTCATATTGAAAGCAAGTCTCCGTTTTCCTTAAAATTGTAGTTTTATTTAGTCTTGAGAAAGTTTGTCAAAATCTCTTTCTTTCATTTCAGGCAGAGTTATATCAATCCCTAACATTTTTATTAATTCTTGTACGTAGCTTTTTATTGCAAGCATATTAAATGGGAAATCGAAATCAAGTTCTTCTTTAACGCTTAGAATATCCATTGCATACGAACAATTATGCTTCATACCTAAAAGATCACCATTAAAGCTTAATACATCTTTATACGACTGATCAGATAACTCAAAGTGAGTAACTAATAAACACTAATATGGTTTCCGCCTTGAGAATCAAAATCCACTAATCTTTCATCAAATACTAATAAAAATGCAGATCTCTCATAATCTAATTCTGCCTTTCCTGATATAAATCGTTTTATAAAAGAGTATTACATGCACTTATACTCTTCTACCCAGTCGTGATATTTTTCATAAAGTGGACGTATTCGTTTGAAATCAAGAGCTGTGACTTCACATCCACGGTCATCATAGATAAAGAAAATAATGTCTTTTGTAATGTTCACAAAGAAAACATCAGGGTAATCAATAGAATAGCCTCCGAATTTCGGTTTCAATGGAAAATCTTCGTTACTGGCTGCTTTAAGTAATTCAGTTACACGTAAGTCTCGAGGTTTGCATAACAAGGAAAATTGTTGCATCTCGTATTCTTCAGCTTTATTGATTTCGAAAGGGTAGGGATATGTCTTCACCAGAATTTGATTCAAATGATTTTTACACTTTAGAAACGGTTGATACACCTTTAATTTTCTTATGCATTTCTCTTTCTTGTGCATTTCTCTTTCTTGTGCTTATACATATTTGTCACAAGGAATATGTCATCGTTTTGTTCAAATAATTCATTAAAAATGATTGAGGTTTGTTCATATACAACCCGAAACATCTTTAAATTTAATTCTTCATTTGCTTTGAGTTGATAGATATTTTCCCCAAGACAAAAATGGATTCCTGTGCCCCATTGATTATAGATGCTAGGAATTAATTCGAGGTTTTGAAACCTTTCCTCCATATACTCCATTATCTTCATTTAGACATTCTCACTTTAGGAATATGATCTTTTTGGAATATCAACAACTCATGCAGTTCGATGTTTTGATAGGGCCAGACTTTATCAAACAGCTCTCTCGGATACAGCTCCATTTCGTCATTATATAGCTTTATGACAGTTGGATACTCATGATCAATATCTCTGGAAAGTTTCCGGATACTGATCTTTCTTTGGTCTATAATCGTTTTTAACTTTGATTTAATCATATTCTCACCTTTTAGTTATTTTTGATCACTTAAAATGATCATTAAGTTTATAATGGATCCTTGACCTCTCTGAATTTAATAATCCCGCTCTTCATGTTAAAATCCATAAATACCTTTTATCCACACATCGCCGCAGCCTGGACTTTTTGTTACTTCCAACTGATCACCTTCTACTCGATCTGCTGCACTGTAGTCCAAATAACTTCCTGTGAATTCTTTCTCGCTCCTTGAAAATATCCATCAGTTAGAGCTATTCTGCTAAGTTTCATATTTAGAGTACAGTCTTTATTATTGTGTATTGTGAATTTATAACCAAGTGCGGTCAAAATTCCGGTCGAAATTATCTGTCATGAAGACAATTGTTGATTCCTCGCTCAAAACAAAATTTACATTTGTTTAATCCATCGTTAGCTTTGCTTCAGCATTCGGAAGATTAAAACTTGAGACTAAGCCTAAGCAAACCAAAGTTAAACGATTAACCCTTTTCATTCCTCTCTCCCTTTACCCATTTATGGCATAATTCGGTAAATGAAAGGGCTTTTTGACCGTGCATAAGGAAAAGGATTGTGATGATTTAAGCTACGCTGCTACCCTCCCAATGTTTTGCCAGAAAAACCGAGTCCCAGATCCAAAATATTACGGCAAATGAGACGCTAAACAAGTATATTTCATATCCCATCAGAAAGTTTAAGGTGTTTTTTGGATAAGTAATGAAAGCGAAGAATATCCATACTAAGAAGGAAAAGAATATGTATATGAGTAAATATTTCGCGTTAAACCTTTTTGGATTGCGATTTAAGAAATATTGAACAGGTGCAGCAAAGATTAAATAAAAGATAAAGAGAAGAACACTTATTAGGAAGTATGGTATGTAGCCGTCATAACCAATGCCAAAAACATAAACAACAGCAGCTGATAACGCGGACAAGACATGAACAAATATGATCCTTAAAACTTGCATGTTTATAACCTCTTTCTTAATGAATGCTTCTTCAACATTGTCTAGATCCTCCTTAAAATCACTTTAAAACTACTGTTCTACTTAGAAATTAAACATCTTGATCGCATTTCTCGTTCTTCCGCCATTGAATAGTATTTCGGCGAGTTATCGCAACAGGTATTAAGAGTAGAGTACCGACAATAAGCAACATAAAAAAGATCACAAACAGCGCACCTGTTCCCGGAACAATTTCTTCATAGGTAATAAAGCGCTCCTCCCCCTGCAGGACGAAGAACCGAGAATTTTCGAGAAAGGCTAGATGAAAAGCGATAGACGTCCATAAGCTTCCTGTTACAATACGCAGGAGTTGAAGGATGAATCCAAAACCCAACAATAAAACAATGTAATCTAATGTGATAGCAGATGATTCAATTCCAACTATATATTGCAAGCCACTTACAGTTATTGGTGCAAGCACAAACAGGATCGGCTGTAGGAGTAAGGCCATAAAACAGTTCCAACGCTTATTTAGAGCATAGTACACCGTCCCACGAAAAGTTAATTCCTCTGGAAAAGCTTCATAAAAGAAAGCGATAATCATATTTAAGAGCAATGCTGTCACTAAATGGACAGAGAAGTGAAATTGTGTAACTTTGATCCAGCCTAATAAATGGGCGATAGCGAAACCAGACCCGGATAATACAATCACATATATTGCTCCTATTATGGCTTTCGGAATGGCTTGCCGCCACCCAGACAGTCCTATAGAATAAAAGGGTCTACTAGACATCCGTTTAAGAAGAATGTAGAGCAACGGGACAGTTATTAATGTGACTAAACCTGCTTGGATGCCTTGCTTCAAAAGCTTGGAAGCTCCTGTTTGGCTAGCCATTGAACCGACTAAAGTAGCAAAAAACAAAGCAAATACGAATGTTCCCCAACTGAGCAAGACAGTTCCTAACCATTTATGATGATTGTCTTGTTTTCCGCTTTTGGTAAGATGAATTTGCATTTGTGTATCCCTCTCACATCATTCATATTAAGCACTATAAGCCCTACTATCACTATACGTTCTATAGCTGTTATGGTTTCAAATTCCTGCATTACCCCTCTTACAATTCCACTCTTCCTCTAAAATAGCGTAATAATATTCATCCCACCATTCATTGCCTTTCGGAATACATTTTTTAAAAAATCCTTCTCTTCTCATTCCGATCTTCTCCATAACTCGGTATGAAGGAATATTCTCAGGTTGACACGTAGCTATAATCCTATGTAAGTTCATTTCTTTAAATCCATATTCCAAGATAGCTTGGGCTGCCTCAGAAGCATACCCTTTATTTTGATAATTGGGATTAAACACCCACCCAATTTCGTATGTATGTTCACCAAAATACTTATAAAAAACAATATGGCCTATAAGAAAGTCTTCATCTATTAGTATGACAGGGAATTTTTCAGCGTTATCACCTTTGTTTTTATTTACAAATGCCTTTGCATCTTCTTCAGTAAAAACCCCTTCAGGTATATACTTCATTACATTACTATCAGATGTATACTCATATACTGCTTGCCAATCTTTGAATTCAAATTCACGTATCAATAACCTTTTTGTTGTTATGTGCATTAAAGTAACTCCCCTCATGCTTACTTGATCTTTATTTCGATATTAAGACAACAATAACCTCTTTAAACTATCCTTATTCAACAATATTGCCTCTTGCTAGAACAACTCAAGGATTTCTGACTATGAAGAAGCAAAGGAATATGATTCTCCAAAATAATCCCCCTATCCTTCTCTGAGGGGTAATATGGGGAATTTATGACAAAACTAAAGACGAAGTAAGATCATTTACTGTGGATGCAACTCGTAAGCCAGATTGCAAAGATAAAATATGTAAGAATTAAACAAACATCCTCTTACAATAAGTAAGAGGATGTTTGTTACCAACAAGATTGTTTAATTTAATTGGTATTCCTTATTAAGCTTTTTAAGAAGTGAAATTTCAACTTCGTATTGGCTTCCATAAATTCTGCTTATTTTTTGCACTTCTCCCTTTGAGCCGAAGAAAATAACTTTAAAATCATCATTTGCGTATTGAACTACAAAAAAATCATCAAAATCATCAAATGTATTTTTATTTATCGAAATAAAACCACTTGATTGAGCTGTTGTTTTTTACACTAATCCGTCTGCCATCACTCACAACATCAAATCCATGCTGATTAGTTTTGGCGTGCCAGAGTGCCGTTGGTTTGGATTGCACAAATGAATTCACCGATTCTGCCAATTAAATGCCTCAATTCTGTAGGCTTACAGTTCAATACATTCATTTCATATCTCAGGATTTGGTTATATTCATTATAAAGGTTTACAAGTTGTTCTTTACTAATGATTTCGGCTTGATCATTTATTTGGTTATTAGTAACAGAAGCTTCTCGGAGTGATTTAACACCGTTTACCCATTCGCCTACGATAACTTCCTTATCTTCCCCTTTTGATTTTCTGAAAATAAGTCCTGTATAAAGAGAGTTTTCACCTAAGTATTTGTAAGAACTTCTATTCATATATTCAAAGAGGTGCTTATTAAAAGAAATCCCCTTATTATACCGGTTATAACAATAATCTGATAAAATAATGCTATCCGGATTAGTTCCGTATTTTTCTTGAAGGGTTTTCTTTACTTCTTGAGGTGAAACCAACTCATTGATCTTATTTTTCAAAGCATCCTTAATTTGCTCGTAAATTGTCATTATACTTCCCTCAAATTGCAGTTTCTTTGGTTGTTGAAATTAGTCATAATTTTTTCTTTTGCCGAAGTGTTATTCTGAAACCAGTTTATAATACTCTTGGAGATTCGGATTTACTTCCCAATATTTCGTTCCATTTGAAGACACTAGCATATCAAACCATATCTCGAAATTAGAATCTAAGTTAATCGCATCTTCAATATCATCAATTGAGTCTAGATATAGCATATAGCCTAATCCATTTTTTGATTTGTTTGTGTCTATGACATATCTTCCATCAAAATGATATCCAATTAAAACGTATCCCTCTGGGAAATCTTGAACCTCATTATATTCAATGATTCCCTCTAAGCTAAGTATTTCAATCCCATCAAACATTTCCATCCCATTGTGTTGTAACAAAAACTCTTTATAGTCATTAGGGAAAGTAACACCTAATTTCTTTTCTAAGCCGCTAATTTCTTGAGGAGTTGCTGGATTTTTGAAATGAAAAGTAGCATCTTCCAAGACATAACCCCCATGATGGAACACAGGAAATGTACCATATTTAGTAACTGCTTTCTTAATACCATCTAGTGTCATGTGAACTAACTTTCTTTCTTCCATAAATGCTCCTCCTTAAATCATCTCACTAAATTTTCTCACACAGAACATTAATAGATACATTTAAAAGGGACATAAACTGTTTATTAAGAAACAATTTTACTCATAATTAAAGCAGGATTAGTGGTGAACAAAATGTAAGTGTTATGTGCTGTTTTAATTACTACCCTATCTGTTGAGCCATAAGGAAACCCAATCCTTACTGCGCTTTTCTCCTCTCCCCCATAGTTTGGATCAAAGAATACATCGTTAATTTCATTGATTGGAATTTCAATTTTGGATAGCTGCCAATTGATAATTAAGTTTTCATTTGATTTTTTAACGTTGATTCCAAGCATAAAAACATTCCCCTTTTGACTATGAATTCAGTGCAACAAACACGCTTTAAAATTCAATAAATCCAAAAAGTAATACTTACGGGAAATATGACTATAAGCAAAAGAGCCCTTTCAGGCCCTTACTTTTCTTTTATCCTTGGTATGAATTTGTTACAAACTCTTTTGCTTTATTAGCAACAGCTTCCCAAGTGGCGACAGCATTATCAAGATCCGTAGAAAGCTTATTGATATCCTCATTCTCAAACCCTTGGGCGAGTGAATAAAATTGATTTGCTATAGAATGCCAGATGCCTTCGATTTGTCCTATAAACTCCTTAGACTTTTCTGCTTGGACTATTACATTAACCAAGTCTATATTGATACTGTGAAGCATCCCCAAAACTTTTACTTCTAATGAAAGTTGTGCATCTATATTGTTTAACATATTCAGAAAATGATCAATTTGTTGTTTAACTGATTGTATATCAGAACACTCTAATATTTCAGATACAATAAAACCAAATAAAGGCCCTAGATCAAAGCTGAATTTTACTTTCTCATTAATATCATGACCTTCAACAAATATACCCAATATTTTTTTAATCCTAAGAACATATTTATTGAATCATGTATCTCACTCTCATCATTATACTGTGAATCTAAATATGCGACTTCTTTTTCTAAAGAATTATTCAATTGTCTAACACCTATACAGTCGTTACTACCTTGAAGAAGGGAATTTAATTGGTTTTGAACCTCTTTCATAGACTGTTGGTGTTGATTGAGTTCTCCAGCAAGCATTGAACAGGAAGACTGAAATTGCTTCGCAGCCTCTTGTCTTCCTTGTTCATTGCTATCGTTAGACATTATTTGTAATAATTTTATATCCCTATTAATCGTTCTAGTTGCAAAAGATCCAATATTATTAATATCGTTAACCATATTAAGAACACTGCTGAATAAATTCTTCATCCACCAGTTACACAACTGTTTATATTCATTAAAAACATCATATATTTTTTGAAAATCTTGAGGAATTCCAACGTCATTCGGTATAGCCAGATAAGTTTTCATCTCTTCATTGCTCACAGGTAAACCCGATCCTGTAAGAATATCCGCTTGAGTATTTGCCCAGAATCTAGTAGATATTAAAAGCCCCTCTTTTTCCAAAAGACCTTGAGGCCCATATGGAGATGTTGAATCTAAAACATTATCAAATTTCATTTCTTAACCACCTTTCATATTATCCAACGTTATATATTTAATATAACAAAAAAATTCAATTATTCTTTATTTTTTTATTTTTCCAATTAATGGAAAATAAGTGAAGAAACGTTTAAAAATTGACTGAGTTAAGAAAGAAATATCTGAATGGAGTGCCTAGTTCCCCACCCTGCTTACCAACATAAAATGGACAGAGATCAAGACAACGATCAAGACAACTATGCAAATGAACGTTGATTGAAAGCCCTTTGCGGCTTTCTTTTTTATTTCTCGAATTGTTTGTCATTGAGTAAAAATATTAGCGTTTCTTCAATTTCTTTTTCTAAGTCATTATTATTTAAATCGAATAATGTTCCATAACCCGTCCCTTTATATCCACCGTAGTAATACCACAAATCCATTGTGAAACAGTCTAATTCTTCATCACAGACTATTGCAGGTTCTATAGTAATTAATTGCTATTTGTGAACGATATTCTTTTTCAAAACATCTCTCAGCTGTAAAATCATTTAGCACATCTCCATCTATGTCTCTACAAATTTTGATGCTTAGGTTTGGTTTACCCTGTGCTTCAAAAACATCTATATACTTATTCTGCAGCTTTTTCGATACTACTTCCCCCAGGCTCTCCAACTCAAATATCATTTGCTTTAATTATTGATTTATATCCTTTTCTGGAATCTGTATATAACCCTCATCGAGTGGACTTTGATTTTTCTGTTTCTTGAGTAATTGACTTAAAGCTTTCCACACAGTGTTGTCCTCCTATGATAGCTTCTTTAGACGTGCCTCTATGGAAATGGTCATTTGGTGATCAGCTTCACGAAATGCAGCAGCAAATGTTTCAATTCCAGTATCCTAGAAACATGGCGTTCGATAATCATGCCCACGGATGCCCCAGCTGTGTGGACCAGTTGCAAGCATAAACATCATTACTGACCTTGTCAAAGGGATACTAAATAAAAAAAGAACCTTTATTTTACCATTGGCTTACTTTTAAAAATTTATAAATTATTATTATATTGAACAGTGTTGGTATGATGTATACAAGACCAGTTCCAAGTAGACCTATTACTGAACTAGAAATTAATAAAATGCTGAAGATTGGTTTATTATTTGTCTGGATTGAAGCAAGCATGGTTATAATTCCCGCCAAAGCACCTAAAAACCATAAATTCCCCAAAGTGTAAGAGTCATCTATAACCGCAAACAGTTGAGCCAGTACAGAAAAAACCACTCCTAATCCCCCGGAAAAGATAGTCAATTTTTTCATAGAAATCTCCTTTTTGAAAATTGATTTAGATTTCATCGTAATTATGGATTTATTTGGTAATTGCGTCAATCTATAAACATCCACCTTACTCATCTTATTATTGTTGGTAGAAGTATTGAACAATGGAATTATCACAGAATTTGTCGAATTATTTATGCGTATTGCTTTCCTTAAGCATAGAATTATTTTCCTAATTGAAAATTTAGTACAAAGAAAAAGACTTATCCATTTCGATAAGTCTTGAAATTCCTTCTTTACTGACAACACTTTTTTAAATTCATTTGTGATAGACCGTGTACTTTGCTGTAAATTGTGATCTTTGTTTAAAAATTTCTGGCAACTGTAAGAGATGTCTCCCCAATTATTATTGATTTTTTGTGGATGTTTTGTGGGGTCGCACATGATTTATATTATAAATCAAAAAACCCCTTGACACCAATAGTGCCAAGGGATTGAGAGATTAATACTGAGACATATACTGTTCGCGTTCCCAAGGATGTACTTGCGTTCTAAACATGATTCTTTAGATAAAAGAGCTAATCTATAACAATCAAAACCCTTACTTATCAAGCGTTTCAGCAAATTCATTCGTTTAGATTTGTAATACATTAAGTATGATTAGTTAATTTTTTTGGTCAAATTTTGGTCTTAATTTTGGTCAAAAGCATGTTTTATGAATAATATGCTTACTACCTAGGAGGGAGTTAATCACCCCTATTAAATCAATGATTTAATAGGATTTATAACCATATTTTGTGCGAAGTTTGCGCAAAAATATATTTGGAATTCTTTTTGCTTGTTTACTTTTTCCTCCCTCTAAACTTTTGGGAATAATAATATATTAGATAAACAATCAGAAAGACTAACGTAGCCATGGCAACATAGTATAATGGCATCGCCAAAAAAGGAGCAAAATTCGCTATGACCATCAGTATTATGATGGCTATTCCATATAAACTTATAAAGCGTAGTAATGCCATATTATCTCCCCTTGCTGTTTTCATCATTTTAACAAAAAAAGTAAGGTGCTAAAGGGCTATTTTTGTTATGCGATATCCATGCACGGACTGGAACCGCCTGACTTCGTAAACGGTCTTCAATTAATTCAGATAGGTAAAATGACACAGATCAAATTAATCATTTCTCACTTTTGAATCACATCCGTGTCTATTTCTTCATTTTCCCATGGTAAAATCTTGTTGGAGCTATTCAAACGAAAGGATATGATCATGAAAGTATTTGAAGCCAAATCACTGCTTTCAGAAGCAGATAGACGTGCAAAGGAATACAAAGAATTAAGAAGTCAGATGGTCAATCTAAAAAAGGCTTTTAAAGCTGTAGCTGATTTAGATGACAGTGAATTTTCCGGCAAAGGCGCCGACAACATTAAAACATTTTATCAAGACCATGCAGGTGTAGCTGACAATTGGATTGACTTACTTGATATGAAAATTGCTTTCTTGACAAGCATTTCAGGCACTCTAGAGGACGCCAGCTTATCTGATGCTTATATAGAAGAATCCTTCTTAGAACACGAGCTGGCTAACGCCTACACAAAATCAAAATCTATTATGTCAGAACAAAAGAAAGCCATGAAGGATATCTTAAATGATATTGACGATATACTTCCGCTTGATTTGTTCTCGACAGAAAACTTCAAAGACGAACTCGCCAATGCGGAGGACAAACGCAAAAAAACAGTCGACAAACTAGGTAGTGTGGACGAAGCACTTGTTACTGAATATGCCCAGCAAGAGCCTAACGAGCAATTCATCAAGCAAGACTTCCAAAAGCTTGAGGAATCCACAGGCAAGGGCAAAAATGCTACACCTATTCACTACAACGCCAAGGCGTACCGTGAAAGTGACATACATAAGAAAAAAGGCGATATTGAAAAACGTACAGAAGCTTATTTGACGATTAAGAAGAAGGAAGAAAAAGACCGAGAGATTGAAAAACTGAAAAAAAGACTAAAAAACTACGATTATGCGGATGCCGATGAATTTTACTCAATGGCAAAAACCATTGGTTTTGAGAATCTTACTAAAGATCAACAGAGGTATTTCACACAAATTGAAAACACACGTGAGTTGATGGCTGGAGCCAAAGGTACTGTTACAGCTCTTTATGATATGACAGCTGAAACATTAGACTATATGGCACATAATCATCCTGTCGACATGCTTATTAATTCTGCAGTTGCAGTTTATCACTATGATTCCACGTATAATTCAATTAAAGATGCAATAATAACCTCCTATGTTAGAGATGTAAAGAACGGAGACACAGAATCAAAGGCTCACTGGTTTACATATGCCGCAGTAAACATCTTTGGTTTAAAAGGTGCTGGTTCAGTTGCTAAAATTGGAGTGAAAACAGCCGGAAAAGCAGCAGTTAAGAAAGTGTCTAAAAAACTGGATGAAACTCCTGATCCACTAACATCAATCAAACCGTTTGTCATGCGAGAAGATGTTGTTGTAGCAGGCGGCATGCCTTATAATGTCATCAATGATGTGAGCGCAAAAGACAGGCTGCTTCAGCTTGCTAAAAAATTAGATGAAACAAGAAAGCCATTTACAGGTCAGAAAGTAAATGTCCCTTGGTTAAATAAAGAAAAATATGAAGCATACGAAATAGGCGGCAAGGTAAAAGTTAAAGGGCAACCTAGAGATGTAAGCCGTAGAGTCTATACAATGAAAGATATTGATCTTAATCAAAAAAATCGGAAAGGCCTTACGAATCTTCAACTAATGAAAAATGGTAATGCTCCTTTTGCAAAAGATGGAACCCAAATTAATTTGCATCATTTGATTCAAGAAGAGCCTGGCAATATGCTCGAGATACCTGAAAGCTGGCACAATAAGTACAGTGATGTTTTGCATGGATTAAAAGAGAATGGACAAAGTTTTAGAAACGATCCAGTACTTGATAAACAATATAAAAGCTTTAGGAGAAGGTATTGGAGATGGAGAGCTCAGCAATTTGAGAACCAAGAATAAGAGGTGAAAATTTAATGGATTATTCAAAAGTGAAAACTTTCTTTGATGAAAATAAAGAAAATTCAATTCTCACCGGGGGAGTCACTGAAGATCAGGTTAGAGAAATAGAAGAGGATCTTAATGTAACCCTTCCAGAAAGCTATAAATGGTTTTTAACTGAGTATGGTTCAGGGGGAGCATACGGGACAATGATACTCGGATATGACTCTCACGGTGCTGAAGTTGTCGAACAGACCAATGAATATAAAAAATATTATAACCTTTTCGATGGTCTTGTAGTGATCGAATATGTTGATGAATTTTCTTATTGTCTTGACACTAACAAGATGAAAGAAGGAGAATGCCCTGTCATCCTTTGGGATAACCAAGAGGGATATGGTAAACAAGTTGGTAGCACATTCCTAGAGTTTTTAATAGAAGAGCTTGAAGAAGCGAAAGACGACTGGATTGATGATGAAGACTGGGACGATTAAGTCAAAGGATTGCAATTTAGAGCCCCTCATTATATGAGAGGCTCTTTTATTACTTCAATTTCGCTTCAATTTTCGCTTTAGTCTTAGGTCCATAAATACCGTCAGCAGTCAGGCCATTTACTGACTGGAACCGTTTGACCGCATTTGCTGTTTTCGGACCATACACGCCATCAATACCGTTATTCTTTGCCCCTTTATCCGGGTAGAAATAAAGAGCAGCAAGAGCTCTTTGAATCTGCCTTACGTCATCCCCTTTTCGCATAGGGCTTGTGACTTTATAGATGCCAGAAGGCAGCGCATATGACGTTTTTTTGTTACTTGATTTAGTGCTGGAGCCCTTTAAACTTTAACTTTTGGCCTACTGTGATTTTATTCGGGTCTTTAATGTTATTCCAGCTCTGAAGGTTCGCCGCACTCACCCCATGCTCTTTTGCAATTGCGGAAAGAGTATCGCCTTTTTTGACTGTGTAAGTGCCCCCAGAAGCTTTAGAAGCAGATGATGTCGGTTTAGAAGTTGTTTTCCCTCCCAGAGCCTTCAATTCTGCTTCGATGGCAGCCTTAACCTCGTCCCATCTTCCCTCTGACAAAATACGGTGCGGCCAATACTTGCCGTTCCAGTCTTGATGCTTGCGCACACGATCAATACCCCAGCCGCGCTCTTTGAGCAGCTGCGCCACAAATTTAATAGCCAATTTTTCAGCAGCGTAGTATTTAGCGCCTCCCGATTTACTATAACAAATTTCGACACCAATCGACTTACGGTTCCCGCTGCCGTTGGTGCCGTCTCCTGTGTGCCATGCGTTGCGATTTAACGGTAGCCCTTGAATAACCTCTTTGTCATCAACGGCAAAATGAAAGCTTGTCGAGCTAGTATTTCCGATCAAATAGCTGATTTCATTGGCAGCTGACGCGTCATTCGCTGTATTGTGGATGGTGATGTATTCAGCGTCCATGTGATTAGGGCATTTCAAAGCGTATTTAGCTTCTGATACAAGATTCTTTTTCACTGTGATTGTCATAAGTGTTCTCTCCTTTATTTTTGATATAGAAAAAGCCGCTGGGTTACCCAGCAGCCTGTTCATCCTTTTCATTTGTTTGGTCATTGTCATTTTCGATTACATGAAGACGGTCAGTAATGGCAGCCGGAATCTTAACGCCGATTTGTGCAAGGTTCTCCGTAATGGAAAGCCCCTCATTGGCGATATAAAAAAGAACGGTTCCAAATGTAAGGACACCGTTCAGATTGAGGATTGTATCTACGATATTTGCCACAATGACCACCAGAAAACTGAGCATTTTTCGGACATAACCGAACCAAGCGCAAGGGAGTTTCCTTATGTGTTTGATGATGAAAAAGCCCGCCGGTTCCTATACTGGATGACCCAATTTAAACATACGAAAGGCCCTTTGCAGGGTGAAAACATTGTGCCTGAGCCGGAAAAGACGGCTGCGGAGAAGGAGTTTAAAAACGTATGAAGACAATCAAACAATTTCTCATTGATTACTCGCGCGAAGTGATATCGGGTGAGATTGTGGCGTGTGAAAAACACATTTGGACCTGTGAGCGTTGTACCCTGTTTTATCGGGAATTTGTCGATAAAAAAAGCCTTCAAAATCTTGAAGGCTTCCCAGTGTTATGAATCAATTTGTGTATAATGCAAAAATTTAGTTTTTCTTGTCCAGTTTTCAATCATCAGATGTATAGGTATTTTAGAATTATGTCGTTTAGTATGTTCAGTATTCAACTCTGGTTGAAAATGATAAATCAAACTGGCTTCAACACTTTCAAGTAACTCTTTACAATAATCAAAAGGACTTATCCATTCTAATGGTACATGCTTCTTATGTACATCTAGGAAAGTCAAACAACCAAAATATATATTTTTTTCTAATCCATCGTATTTAGGATCATTTAACTTTAAAGCTGCAAGATGTCCCCCTGCAAATCTATGGTTCTCTGATGATGTTTTACCAACATAAACTAATCTCTCATTATCACCCGTGCCGGTAGTAATTAAGTAAATCGGATAACATCGGGCAGGTATATTTTCTAATTTATCTATGATATATGATATTTGTTCTCTATCAACATCAATAGTGATGTTATCTTTATCAATCTCCTCAAAATATTGCTCTTCAAGAATTTCCAAAGCATCATTTATATAAGTTTGTGTATTTCCCCATGCAGTTTTTAAGTCCTGGGCAGGAAAGTCTAAAACTTTATATAGTGGCATTACTACGTCAAGACCAAGAAAAAAACCATACTCAAAATTTAAATTATTTTTTTCATAATGGTGCAATAAAGGAATTTCTCCTCTTCTCATAAAATGTATAAGTGGTTTAAAGTCTGAGAAATCTTCCGTACTCTTCTTAATTTTCTTCATATTTCACCTCAATAACGTTTTTTTATTATACATAAAAAAAGAAAAGCACTCAGATAATTCCGAGTGCTGTGGCAATACATAGAATGGCACGCTGTTTTATTTCATAATAGGTGTCCTTCTTCATGCCGAGTTCTATATAAATATTGATGTCCTTCACCTTGGCTGCAGTAAGGTATTTCTTTTCAATGATCAAACGTTCTTCATCGTCCAGGCTGTTTTTTAAAGCCCGTTCCATCTGCTTCACCTTTAGTTTCATTAACGGTAAACGAATCTCGGAGGGGAGGGAAAATATTAATGCCTGTAGATGAACACTCTTTTTTATTTTCTAATTGGACTTTGAGCGCGCGATAATTTTTCAATTCTTTGATAACTATTTTACGAACAGCTTTTTCGTCCACATCATCAAGAAAAGATAGCTGTGCCATTGACACCTCTTCCCTCCATTCGTTCATTTTTCTTTTTCCCATTCCTGGATACTTCTTTCTACAATTTTTATCCAGATTAATGAGGAAGCAATGATGAAGATTACTATAAACACATATATCATGTTTGCCTCCTTAGTATTCTATTGCTTATCCTTTATAAATATTATCTGCGTAAGACCCTTTCCGATTTCATCATCAACCTAGGAATACACACTCGCAAATCCTACTACAATTTTCAACCAAATATGGTATTATTAATTCAGATATTGTAGGAGGATAAGAAGGATGAATAACGATAATGTTGTTTTACGTGTACATAGTTTGCTGGATTCAGCATATAAAATAGGTGGTAGTCTTAATTCTACTTCTTACCGAAAAACTTGGGCAAAAGTATTTGAAATAGATGAGGATGATACACCTTCATTATTAAGCTCACTTTCATTATTGTTGGAATCTATTAGGACAAGTAGATCCATTATTGAATCTCACCCCCGTTTAAACACAGAAAAAAACATCCGTTTTTTAAACAAGATTGAATTAGGAATTTTTAGTATTAATTTAAAAAACGGTACAATGGAAAATTTTTATAACCATATTAATAAAGAGACACTTACCGCCTTTGGTTATATAGGTGAAGCTATATCTCTACTTAATGAGTTTTCAACAAATGAACTTGACTCAGAACAAATTAACTCTCTCATTTCAGAAATCGAAGAGTTGACCCATCTTTTCAGTGTTTCTACGCTCCCTGAAAAACTAAAACTTATTGCAATAAACAAATTAAATTTAATTAGAGACGCTTTAACACAATATGCAATTACCGGACCAAATGGTATTGAAGAGGTCCTAGAACAAACATTAGGTTCAATATTCTTAAATGCAGATTCCTTTCAAACTGAATCAAGTTCACCTGAAGTTAAAGGTTTCTTTAAAGTAATTGATAAATTAACTAAACTATTAGGGCTTGGAAATTCAGCTGGTCAATTCCTAGAACACATAAATAAACTTTTACCTCCAAAAGAGTAAGGAGCAAAATAGCTCCTTGCTTCTTTTTTATTTCACCCTCTGAAGCCGTTGCTCTCTGTTCACATCTTCAAAATTCATTTGATAGTCAGCCTCCCGGACAGCTTCGGCAAATGTTTCAATGCCTGTATCCCATAAACCATGGCGCTCAAAAGCCGTGCATTTCTTCGCCTTTCCTGCCCATTGCTGTTACCCTCACGGAGATAAAAACCTATTTGCTGTTTAGCGTCTTTTAAATGCGGGTGATGCTCGTCAATTATGCTTTCAGCCAGCTGCCGTACTTCCTTCGATTCTTCAAAACCTACAAATGCCACGTTACCTTCCTCCCTTTGATTGTTTTATTCAGATTTACACAAGTCCGCCTTTCAGCAGTTCCCGGGCCATATAATGAAAGTGATGGTAAATGTAATTTCCGGTAGCGTTAGGGCTAAGAAAAACAGTTGAAAATCCGTAACGAACCTCAAATGTTTTCAAGCTGCCCAGCAGCGCTTTAGGTTCATACTTTGAACGATATTTTCCGTTGAGTATCTTTTGGTACCCTTCCAGGTCTTCCACAAGAAGAGTGAATGGATGCCTGGGTGCTCGAATCAATTCATTTGCAAAACGAGAACGATCTTTAATCGACTGCACCAGCTCGTCCACTCCATTTTTTCGTTCAATGGCTGCATTCAAATACATATCACGGCTGATTCCAAATTCATCATTCTTGGGAATCATGGCCGAGTAATCGCCGGTTTTCATTCCTTTGAATTTGATTGCCACTTTCTTTTTACGGAGATAATCAAGAACATGCTGATTCTTTTGCTCTCTCGTATCCACAATAATGATCATGCTGTCCAGAATTTCTTTTAACTCCGTTTCCGAATAGTTATAGTGAATAATTGTCATGCTTTCTTCCCCTACAGGAGTGATCGCGTGGCTACATTCAGAAAAAGAGGAGACAAGTGGGAATATCGTGTCTCCTTTAAGGACCCTTTTACTCTCAAATACAAAATAAAATCAAAAAGTGGTTTTAAAACAAAGAAAGAAGCTCAAAAAGCTGCTGCCGAACAAGAAAAGCAAATAGCTGCTGGATTTGAATTTGATACAGAAACCATGTCGCTTGAGCAATTTTTATTTAGTTGGCTACATGAATACAAAAAAGACACCGTTAGAAAGAATACATATGAACTCCACGAACGAAACATCAAGAATCATATTCTTCCTTACTTCAAAAACATCAAGATTACAGATATTAAACCTATTATGTATCAAAAATTCCTTAACTTTTTAACTGATCAGGGGTACAGCAAACGCACTGTAGAAATTATACACGGTACAATGTTTAACGCTTTTAGTAAAGCTGTCATCATAGGAAAATTAGCAAAAAACCCTTGTTACGGGGCCACAATATCAAATAAGAATGAAAAGAAAAAAGGTACACTCGAATACATGCTTTCTGAAGATATTCCGAAATTCCTTCAGGAAGCATATAAGTATAACTATATTTATTACATCTTTTTTAGAACGCTCATAGAGACTGGTATGCGTAAGGTGAAGCTGCAGCTCTTCAATGGACAGATATCAATTTAAGAGAGAATTACATAGACATTAAAAATACCTTAGATTTCTCTGCAAAAACAGCTGATGAACTCTTCGGCGAAACTAAAACTTATGAATCCAAAAGAAGAATATCAATCGGCGCCTCACTTTCTGCGGCTTTACAAAAACATAAGAAGTGGCAATTTGAGAACAAACAAATGTTACAAGATGATTATAGGCATGATCTTAGCTTAGTTTTTAGTCGCGTTGACGGGAATTTCTTACCGAAGTCTACCCTCTTCAATGCATTTAATCGCATTTTAAAACGAGCAAACATTGATAAAATGCCAATCCATGCATTGCGGCACACACATGCTGTATTACTTTTAGAATCGGGTGCAGACATGAAATATATTCAAGAGCGCTTAGGTCATAAAAGTATGATGGTAACCGCCGATGTTTATTCCCATGTAAGTAAAAAACTTGACCAAAACCCAATAAAGAATTACGAGAATTACGTCTCGTCAATCGTACAGTTAGATTTCTAACTCCAAATATTTTTGGTCATAATTTGGTCATTGACCAAAAATACTAATTCATCATTCTATTAATCAAAATCAAAAAATCCCTTGACACCAATAGTGCCAAGGGATTGAAAGATTAATACTGAGACATATACTGTTCGCGTTCCCAAGGATGTACTTGCGTGCGGAACATATCCCATTCGATTTCTTTTGCTTCGATGAAGTGTTCGAATAGGTGCTCGCCCAGCGCTTTGACCATGACTTCGTTTGATTTGAATTCTTCTAGTGCTTCCGCAAGTGTTGCTGGAAGGTCAACGATTCCGTTTTCCATGCGCTCTTCTTTGCTCATCACATAGATGTTGCGGTCGATTGGAGCCGGCGCTTCCAGTTTGTTTTTGATTCCGTCTAATCCTGCAGCAAGCAATACGCTAAGTGCAAGGTATGGGTTTGCAGCTGGGTCTACGCTGCGTACTTCAACACGTGTGCTGATGCCGCGAGAAGCCGGGATACGGATAAGCGGGCTTCTGTTTTGCGCGCTCCATGCTACATAGCAAGGTGCTTCATAGCCAGGAACAAGACGTTTGTATGAGTTTACTGTCGGGTTTGTTACTGCTGTAAAGCTTGTTGCGTGCTTCACGATACCTGCAATGAAGTGTTTCGCTGTTTCACTTAACTGAAGATCTGCGTTTTCGTCAAAGAATGCGTTAACACCATTTTTGAAGAGTGATAGATTGCAGTGCATACCTGAACCGTTCACACCGAACAATGGTTTTGGCATAAATGTCGCATGCAGGCCGTGTTTGCGGGCAATTGTTTTGACAACTAGTTTAAATGTTTGGATGTCATCACAAGAGCGGACTGCTCCAGCATATTTAAAGTCGATTTCGTGCTGACCAGGTGCTACTTCGTGGTGAGACGCTTCGATTTCAAAGCCCATCTCTTCAAGCTCAAGTACGATATCGCGGCGGCAGTTTTCTCCTAAATCAGTTGGAGCTAAGTCGAAATATCCGCCTTTGTCGTTTAGTTCAAGCGTTGGCTCGCCTTTTTCGTCCAATTTGAATAAGAAGAATTCAGGCTCAGGTCCAAGGTTAAAATCACTGAAGCCGAGGTCTTCCATTTCTTTCAGAATCCGTTTTAAGTTGTTTCGCGGGTCACCTTCGAAAGGTGTGCCATCCGGATTATAAATATCACAGATGAAACGTGCTACTTTACCTTTTTCAGCTGTCCATGGGAAGATAACAAATGTATTTAGATCTGGATACAGGTACATGTCTGACTCTTCGATACGAACGAATCCCTCAATAGAAGAACCGTCAAACATGACTTTATTATCAAGCGCTTTTCCAAGCTGGCTTACAGGAATCTCAACATTCTTGATTGTTCCAAGAATGTCAGTAAATTGAAGACGGATATACTTCACGTTTTCTTCTTTTACTAATTTTTCGATATCTTCTCTAGTGTACTTTGCCATTTGGTAAAATTCCTCCTCTTAAAAGGTAAATGTATATAGCAAAACAGTTGCTAACGGATTAATGAAAGAAGCGGGACATGTCGCCTTGACGGAATGTATTCCCTCTTTGAAAACGGCCGGCTTGCATGAGCTCGTTTTTCAGGAGCTGTCTCAGTTCGTCATCGGACAGATCATGTTTCATTGGTTTTTTCGTCTTCTCGCTTTGTTTTTGCTCTGGCTCGGCTTCGGCTTTCGCCAGAATCTGTTTAATTCCTGCCATGTTTACACCTTGTTCTATCAGGTGCTTGATTTCTAACAGTTTATCTACATCATGAAATGAAAATAATCGTCTATTCCCTTCACTTCTGGCTGGAAATATCAGTCCATTTTCCTCATAATATCGAATTTGTCTTGCTGATAACTCAGTTAACTGCATGACAATTCCTATTGGAAATAAAGGCATTGAGCGGCGAATATTATCACTCATCTCAATTTCCTCCTTTTCTTAACTTAGTTTCATTATAGGTGATGTTATATTTTGTGTCAATACGATGTAAGGATTCTTAACATCAAATCCAGAGAAATTTTTAAAAAATTTAAATTAATTGCTTTTCCATCAATGAATCCACTGCACTGCATATGGCATTCTTCACATGCGAATAGGTTAATCCTCCCTGAACATACGCTACATATGGCGGGCGGATAGGGCCATCAGCTGATAATTCGATGCTTGCTCCTTGAATAAACGTCCCTGCTGCCATAATGACATCATCCTCGTATCCCGGCATGTAGGCTGGATAAGGCGTCACATGAGCATTGATTGGCGATGCATATTGAATAGCCTGGCAAAAAGCAATCATCTTTTCTCTGTCTGAAAACTCAACGGATTGTATTAAATCCGTTCTTTTCGCATCCCATTTCGGGTTTGAAGTGAAGCCGAGTTTTTCAAGGAATCTCGCTGTAAATACCGCTCCCTTTAAGCTTTGAGACACAACGTGAGGAGCCAAAAAGAAGCCTTGGTACATTTCTTGAAGCGAGTAAAGAGATGCCCCTGCTTCTCTGCCGATACCGGGTGACGTCATACGGTATGAGCAAGCTTCAATCCATTTCGCTTTTCCGACGAGGTAGCCGCCTGTTTTCGCAAGGCCGCCGCCCGGATTTTTTATGAGAGATCCCGCCATCAGATCGGCTCCGACATGGCAAGGCTCAAGCTCTTCCACAAATTCTCCGTAACAGTTGTCCACAAAGACGATCAGGTTTTCATTGATTTCTTTTACAAAACGGATCATTTCTTTTATTTCACTAATTAAGAAAGAAGGGCGATTCGCATATCCTTTTGAGCGCTGAATGCCGATTACTTTGGTCTTCGGATTGATCGCAGCTGCGACTGCATCATAGTCTATCTTTCCGTCTTTCGTCAGATCAACCGCATTATAGCCGATTTGAAAATCCTTTAACGATCCAGCGTTTTCTCCACCCCTGACGCCCACAATTTCCTCTAGCGTATCATACGGCTTGCCCGTGATATAAAGGAGCTCGTCCCCCGGTCTGAGGACACCGAACAAAGCAATTGAGATGGCATGTGTGCCTGAAATGATTTGCGGCCTTACAAGCCCCGCTTCTCCGCCAAACACATCCGCATATATGCTTTCAAGCGTGTCTCTTCCGATATCATCATAGCCGTATCCAGTAGACGGCGTGAAATGAGTGTCGCTTACTTTGTGTTTTCTATAGCTTTGAAGCACTCTCCACTCATTTCGCTCGCTGATTTCTTCTATTTGTTTATGAATGCCGGCAATGTCCGCTTCCACTTCCATTGCCGTTTTCTTCAATAATTCTCCGTGTGTTAATGTGTCAAACATGTCTTTATATTTCCTTCCTACATATACTTCTTTAATTCACCGATGATACTTTGCTCTTCTTGGACATAGCCGGATATGTCATACTGTTCATTTTCTTCATTAAAATAGAAGCGGTCTACCATCGTTTCCGATTTGATTCTGGAAAGGAGCTTCCCTTCACTTGCCGGCACGTGTGCTTCAAAAGACGTTAACAGTTCTTGGCGCAAATAGCGCTGAATCGCTTCTTTAAAGGCTGCAGCGTCGTCCTCAAATTTCGCACTGACCATAATGTGATCCCTTCCGGCGGACGGTATAAAATCAGGCAGTTTTTGATCACGTTTATTGTAAGCCGTCAGCATCGGGATATCATCTGCTTCAAGCTCCTCAAGCAGCCGAAGCACTGTTTTTTCATGTCCCGCATAATCCTCATTTGAAGAATCAATTAAATGCAGAATTAAATCCGCTTCTTTTACTTCCTCAAGCGTTGAGCGGAATGCAGCAATCAATGTCGTTGGAAGATCCTGAATAAATCCTACTGTATCTGAAAGAAGAACACTGTAGCCGCTTGGCAGGACCATTTTTCTGGTCATCGGGTCCAGCGTGGCAAACAGGAGGTCTTCTTCATAGCTGTCAGCACTCGTCAGGCGGTTGAACCATGTTGATTTCCCTGCGTTTGTATAGCCGACAAGCGCAATTTGAAGCACACCGTTTTTCTTTCTTCTTTCACGGTATCGGCTTCTATGGCGAATGACAGTGGAAAGCTGTGTGTTGATTTCATGAATGCGATTTCTGATATGGCGGCGGTCGGTTTCCAGTTTCGTTTCCCCGGGACCTCTTGCCCCAATTCCACCGCCTTGCCGGGAAAGGTTGATCCCTTGTCCCGTCAGACGCGGCAGTGCATATTGCAGCTGAGCCAGCTCAATTTGAAGTTTGCCTTCTCTCGTTCTCGCCCGCTTTGCAAAAATATCTAATATCAATTGCGTGCGGTCAATCATCTTCACTTCAATTGCTGTTGCCAATGACTTCAGCTGACTTGGCGACAGTTCATCATTAAAGATGAGGAGATCAGCTTCAAGCTCTTCCACCAGTGCCTTCAGCTCTTCTACCTTCCCTTTTCCTATATATGTAGCGGCGTCAGCCCTGTTCCGTTTTTGTGTGACGCTGGTCAGTACTTTTCCGTCTGCTGTTTTCGTCAGAGATGCTAGCTCTTCCATAGAATTTTCAAAATGCTCATCCGTGATATGCGGCAGCTGACATCCGACTAAAATGGCTTTCTCCTGAATCGTTTCTTGTTCGTTCAAATGGATGTTCCTTTCTTTTGCATATTGGGCAGTAGTATTATCATACCAAACCCTGCATGTGTATACCACAAATCGATTGCTTTGAAAAGCGGAAATACGAGCAAAAAACAGACCTCTCACAAACTGAGAGGTCTATGCAGATCCAGATGCTTCTTCTTTAATGGAAAGATCTTGGCTTTTGATGGTCATCAAGTCGCTTTTTAAGTATTGGTCTCCCATTAAAAGCCTCATGGCTTGTGCTCTGATCGATTTTTCGATCACATTTCTGACAAAACGTCCATTGCTGAATTTAATGGGACTTGTCGTGCTTTTCACTGTCATTAAGTAATCTTTCAATTTCCATTCAGCTTCTTGACTGAGCTGGTATTCCCTTTCATCGATCATTCGTTTCGCAATCTCCATGAGCTGGGTCACAGAATAATCCGGAAAATCAATGGAGATGGGAAATCTTGATTGGAGTCCGGGATTTAACGAGAGAAAATGATCCATTTCCCGTGAATATCCGGCGAGTATCAAAATAAACTCATGCTGTTTGTCTTCCATATGCTTGACAAGTGTGTCGATCGCTTCTTTCCCAAAGTCCTTTTCGCCGCCTCTTGCCAGCGAGTAGGCTTCGTCTATAAACAAAATGCCACCTAATGACTTTTTGATTAAATCTCTCGTCTTTTGGGCGGTGTGTCCGATATACTCCCCGACCAGGTCAGCCCGCTCCGCTTCTATTAAGTGACCTTTTGACAGGACATTCATTTCAAAGAACAGCTTGCCGATGAGCCGTGCAACCGTCGTTTTTCCCGTTCCCGGATTTCCTTTAAACATCATGTGCAGCGCTTGCTTTCCAACCTTCAAGCCTTGCTCCGCGCGTTTTTGATTCACAAAAATCCAGGCGTATATTTCCTTGATGTTGCGTTTCATTTCCTCCATCCCAACTAATGCGCTCATCTCTTTTTCGATTTCCTTCAAAATGCCGTGCTTTGCTTCGTTTTTTTGCAATGCAGCCTGATATTCCGCCTCTGCCTCAGCATTCGTCAGCACCTGCTTTTGCCCGTTCAGAATAATGTTGATCTGTCCGTTGTTTTTATAAGTCACAGCGCGCTCCAACATCTTCACCTCTCTGTTCTCTCTATATGATATTCAAGCGGATGCCGATTGTGACAAACGCCTATCATGTGTCGAAACAATTGCTTTTTTCGGGAACAATAAGGAATCCTGCGCTTTCCCGAGAAATACTTTATTTCTTATTGTATTCACGGACATGGAGTGGACAAACCATGAGATTTTGTTTTTAATCATTTTGTCAGAGTATTATGGTGAACTTCTTTCTCATTATTTTCTCCATTCGCCAATCCATTTTTCATGCAACGGGCTGTTTTTTGTACGAAGCGTATTACCCGCCTTAAGATACCTGAAGTGTTTTTCTTTTTTTATTTATAAGTGGTGTCTTTAATGAAAGGAGCTTTTCTCATCAATTTACGTTTCAAATGCTTGATTTAATATGAACGCAAAGCTTAAAACCAGCAGGACTCAGTGCAGATTAACCGAACCCATAGTACATACAAACATATGGCATATGCACATATTTCATGTCGGACCGTATCTGTTGTCGCTTCATGTTGGATTGTGCGCTTTCCCGAGAAATAATTTCCGTATTTGAAAGGGTTATTTCCTCATTTTTCAGTTGAATGATAATCGTACAAGCAGAAGCCGTGTTTTTTCATATCCTGTAATGAGGTGATGAAAAATGGTTAAAATTTTTATTGATCCTGGCCATGGCGGGTCTGATCCAGGCGCAACAGGTAATGGCCTTCAGGAAAAAACGTTAACCCTGCAAATCGCTTTAGCCTTACGTACGATATTAACTAATGAATATGAAGGCGTTTCTTTGCTGCTGAGCCGGACAAGCGACCAATATGTCAGCTTAAACGACCGGACAAATGCCGCAAATAACTGGGGTGCAGATTTCTTTTTGTCCATTCACGTTAATTCCGGGGGAGGCACAGGTTTTGAAAGCTATATTTATCCAGGTGTAGGAGCCCCGACGACGACTTATCAATCGACAATTCACTCTGAAGTGATACAAGCTGTCGACTTTGCCGATCGCGGCAAAAAAACAGCGAACTTCCACGTCCTAAGGGAGTCGGCAATGCCTGCCCTCTTGACCGAGAACGGCTTCATTGATACCGTTGCCGATGCAAATAAGCTGAAAACGAGCAGTTTTATTCAAAGCTTAGCGAGAGGACATGCAAACGGGCTGGAGCAAGCCTTTAACCTTAAAAAGACTTCCAGCTCAGGGTTATATAAGGTTCAAATCGGCGCATTTAAAGTCAAAGCGAATGCCGACTCGCTCGCAAGTAAAGCCGAAGCCAAAGGTTTTGACTCGATTGTCCTTTTAAAGGACGGATTTTACAAAGTGCAGATTGGCGCATTTTCATCCAAAGACAATGCAGACACCCTCGCTGCCAGAGCGAAAAATGCCGGCTTTGACGCTATTGTGATCCTAGAATCATAGCCGAGACGGGGACGAGCGTCTCATAAAAAAACCCGGCTCCTCATCGCGAGAAACCGGGTTTTTTTATTCAAGAATATCAACAACAAACTGTGACCATGTTTCCAGACGGTTATAGATGTCATCCTGTTTTAATTCAGAGACTTTCATCCATTTACCCGCAATTTGTTCTTTTTCCTTCACTTCCACTTGTGCGCCAGGCTTTAATTGAAGCGCAGAAAGAATACCGATATGTACTTTGCCAACACTGTTTTCATCATCATTGATTAATCCCAGTGTGACTATCGCCTGTTTATCTTCTTCATTTATTTGCAGTTCTTCCTCAAGCTCACGGTCTGTGTTCAGCTTTAAGACTTCAGCAAATGAAGCTGTCCCATCGATGGCGTTCATATGGCCGCCAAAGCCGAGAGAAAGCTTGTTGTGCAGTCGTGATTCACCGCCGCCAGCCAGCCGCTCGTAAAGAAAAACTTCATCTTCACGCTTAATGACGACATAAGGTATCGGCTGCTTGAAACGCGGATCTTCTTCTGCGTCCCCTCTTCTCATTTCACGATAAGCCGCTTCAATCTGAGCCATGATTTCTGCTACTCTGCTATCTTCACTGTACACGCCCTGGAAGGTTAAGCTTTCTTTCTTAAACACATCATCGCGCGGGGCAACTAAAATCATTTCGTCCATTTTTCCCATGGGTACTGCGTCCTCCTCATTTGAACCTTCAAGCCGAAAAGAGCAGATATTATATCTGCTCTTTTTCATCTTCAAAATAAAAGTCATCATCTTTAAGCGGCTCAACTGTCGCTTTTTTATAACCATTCCCCTTCATAGAGAAGAAGTCATGTGATTTTGTTTTTGTGTTTAATCCGTTTAAAACGATCGGATTAATGTCTTCCTCTTCGAAGTATGGATCAAATCCAAGGTTCATCAGCGCTTTATTCGCATTATAGCGGATGAATTTCTTTACATCGTGTGAGAGTCCGACTTGATCATACAAGTCCTCTGTATATTCAAGCTCATTTTCATATAACTGATTCAGAAGGTCGATCGCAAATTCACGAAGCTCTGCTTTTTTCTCTTCTGTCTGTTTATTATAAATTTCCTGAGCAAGGAGACCGACATACACGCCGTGAATCGCTTCGTCACGAAGGATCAGGTTAATGATCTCACCGCTTTGCATCAGTTTTCCTTGTCCGTAGAAATATAACGGATAATAGAAACCGCTGTAGAAAAGGAAGCTTTCCAGATAGACGGAAGCAACCATCGCTTTGAACAGTGAAATTTCATCATCTTTTTGAATGGCTTTGTAAAGCCCGACAATCATTTGCGCTTTTTTCTGCAAATATTTATTTTGTTTAACCCATTCAAATACTTCATTAATCGTTTCAGTCGGTGCAAGGGTCATGAAAATATTAGAGTACGACTTCGCATGGACAGCGTTCTCCATCATCGCCATAAAGTTCAGCACCGCTTTCCGCTGGTGGCCATCTACGTGTTCAGCCACGATCGGCATCCCCGTATTCCCCTGTTCTGTATCAAGAAGCGTAAGTCCGGCCAGTACCTTCATATAAGTGTCCTGCTCGTTTTTTCCGAGGTACTTCCATGTGAGGAGATCGCCGTTTAAAGCAATCTCTTCCGGAAGCCAGAACTGTTTCACGTTTTGATTATAGAACATTTGGGTAAAATCGTCTTCATGCTTTGACCAGTTTGCTGCGTCATAAATTTTTGTCACTATAAACTCTCCTTTAATCAAACAACACAAGAAAGGCAGCTGTCTTGCCCAGTATCTTTCGTTCTTGCATAGTAAATGGTTTTAATTCCTCTATGATGTGCATACAGATCGATTCGGTTTAAATCACGGGTCGTCATTGTGTCTTTTAAGAACAATGTAAAGCTGATTCCCTGATCAATGTGCTGCTGGATAGTGGCGATCATATCCACAACCTTGAACATGTCCATATCGTAGGCTTCTTTATAGAAGAACCAGTTATTAGATGCAAGCCCAGGCATTGGGTAGTACGTTTTTGAGTTGCCGTATGTTCGTTCTTCAATGCGTTCCATAATCGGCATAACAGACGCCGTACTTGATTGGACGTATGAGATAGAGCCTGTTGGCGCAATGCATAATCTGTAGCTGTGATACATACCGTGTTCAGCCACAAATGCTTTTAGCTTTTTCCAGTCCTCTGTCGTCGGGACATGCATACCTTCAAACAAATTAGCGATTTTTTCATATTTCGGTGAGAAATCAGTAGAAACGTATTTGTCAAAGTATTCACCTGTCGCATAGGTTGAGCCTTCATATTGATCAAACGTTTCGCCCTTCTCTTTTGCGATTTCCGCAGAACGCTGGATGGAGTAGAAGTTCACCATCATAAAGAACGTGTTTGCAAAGTCACGCGCTTCCGGGCTTTCATACGCAATGCCGTTTTGCGCAAGGTAGCCGTGAAGGTTCATAGCACCGAGGCCGATTGATTTCATCGCTTTGTTTGCCCGTCTTACAGCAGGCGCATTACGGATGTCAGTTGTTTCAGACACGTGTGTTAAAGAGTCTGTCGCAAGCTTGACTGTCTTTTCGATTGATTTATGCTCCATGACATTGAGAATGTTAAGCGAGCCCAGGTTGCAGGAAATATCCAGACCGATTTCATCTTCTTCATCATAGTCTGTGTATGAAGAAACTTGAGATGCCTGCAGCACTTCAGAGCAAAGGTTAGAAAATTTGACCTTCGAAATATGGTTATTCGCATGCACTTTATTCACGTTATCTTGGAACATGATGTATGGATAGCCTGATTCAGAACGAAGCATCGCCAATTTTTCAAGCAGTTTCCGCGGGTTGATTTTTTCCTTTTTCACCCGAGGGTTGTCGACAAACTTGTCGTACATTTCGTTCATGTCCATCTCATCCATGTGCTGGCCGTACTCTTTATAAATCGTGTGCGGGTAGAATACATAAGCCGCTTTGTCCTCGCGTGCAAGCTCAACGAACTTATCCGGAATGACAACACCGATCGAAAGCGTTTTGACACGCACATCTTCATCCGCAGAAATCTTTTTCGTATCAAGAAAATCATTGATATCGCGGTGGAAAATGTTTAAATACGCCGCGCCGGACCCTTGTCTTTGTCCCATTTGGTCAGCATAACGGAACGCGTTATCAAGAAGCTTCATGACGCCTACAACGCCTTTTGTCGCATTCTCAACATCTTTAATGGCTTCACCTTTCGCGCGAAGCTTGGACAGGTTAAGAGAAACCCCTCCGCCCAGTTTAGAAAGCTGCATGGAGATATCGATCGCTCTTGAAATGTCGTTTAAAGAATCATTAACTTCGAGCAAGAAGCAGCTCACAAGTTCACCGCGGCGTTTTCTGCCGGCGTTCAAAAATGTCGGTGTGCTCGGCTGATATTCCTGATTGATCATCAGGTGCACATATTCCTTTGCTTTCTCAGTGTCGCCGTTTGCGAAGAACAGCGCAACAATTGAGATCCGGTCCTCATAACGCTCGAGGATTCTTTTCTTGTCATTCGTTTTCAAAGCATAGTCATTATAAAATTTAAACGCACTCATGAAGGAAGGAAAACGAAACTTCTTTGCGTAAGCTGTCTTAAACACTTCTTTAATGTCTTCAAAAGAATAAAGGCTTAAGAACTCCTCTTCGTAGTATTGGTTTTCAATCAAATAATCCAGCTTCTCTTTTAAATCGTGAAAGTACACTGTGTTTTGATTGATATAGTCTACAAAATAGCTATGTACAGCCTCTTTATCCTTATCAAACTGGAATTTTCCATCTTTTTGGATCATGATTTCGTTATTTAACTGGATCCATTTTGGCACTTGATTTTGTGACAACTCTTTCTACCTCCTGAGTAAACAATTCAACGTCTTTAGATGTGCCGCTGAGTTCAAATTTGTGCAAGATCGGCACCTGATATTGTCTTGAAATGGTATCGGCGCTTTTTGCAAAGTTATCGCCCCATACTTTGTTGCCGCTCGCAGCGACACCTAATAAGAGATGGGCGTATTTTTCGAGAAATGATTGTGTTGATGCCGGTACCTGACCGAAGTTTGTCGTGTAGGTGACCAAAACAAACGGAGTGTCCACGTGGTCCATTTCGTCCACCTTGCGTATCTGCTGAAAGCCTGTTTTATTCACAAACCGCTGAACATTCCCTGTTTTCGAATCAAATATGATTTGTACCACGTTTTATCACGACCTATCAAAAAATATGAATCTCTCATCACTAACACTATATATAGTATACTACCCTCTAGCAAAAACACAATATATAGATTCGTTTTTATGAAAAATTCATATTTTGATCAAATCAGGCAAATGGGCAGACTCATTAGGGCCCAAAAAAGAGAGCAGAACGAGAATCATCTCTCGTCCTACTCGGGGTGTCGTTTTTTAGCCGATGTATATCATAACATGAAAAAAAACTGCTTAGTAGTCTAGATTTTTTTTTCTTAAGCTATCACAGCATTTTTCGCTCTCTACTGTTTCTTCTATTTCAACATCCGCGCCGATCTCTTCTAAAACCGCCTTCAAAGCAGTGATAATTGACGCTTCTCTGATTAATTCTTTTCCGTTCACAATGATACTTGTTCCGTATTCATAGCAAGAATCATCTTCGCAAATTTCTTCCCAATGATTCACGATCACTTTATGCTTCATGTTTTCACCCTCTGTTTGATCTGTGTCTGTATTTAGTTTAGCGGCTGGCATCCGCTTTGTAAATTCGAATGCTTGTGAATTTTATTCAAGTTCATCATCCGCGTATTCTTTCTTCAGCTTTACCTCATTGCGGGACTCATTATACTCATAAATTTTGATATAGCCGTCCTCCATAACGCCAAAATGGTTATGTTCAAGCGGAAACGAGGTGGGCTGAGGCGTTTCATAGTCTGAATTGCCGCTGTCTGTTTCAATAATGGTATCTTGATTCCCGCACGCCCCGAACAGTAAAAAGACAGCTATCCATACAAGTGCAATCCTGATTCGTCTCAGTTCTGCTTCACTTTCAAACAAGGTCGATCACTCCCAAATTCATTTTATACATAATATACCAATTTCACTTCCGTATGTTGTTCTCATAAAAAAAGACCGTGCCTTAGCATGGTCAGCTTACACAAAAAGCTTGGAGCAAAAGTGGATTCATGTTAAAAATGGCCGCCGGGAACCCCCGGCAGCCTTTCCTCATGTCTTGACATGGCATTTTTTGATCTATTCGAGTTCAAGCTGGACGTTTTTTTGCGGCGCAAACGTTGAGATCGCATGTTTATATATAAGCTGCTGCTTACCTTCCGATTCCAACAATACGGTAAAGTTATCAAAGCCTTTCACCTGGCCCCGCAACTGAAAGCCGTTCAGCAAAAAAACAGTGACATACGTATTTTCTTTCCGGATTTGATTCAAAAACTGATCCTGAATATTAATCGGTTTCATGTTTCGTCCTCCTTGATTCTCTATATCATACAGTTTCGATTAAAGTTCGAGTTTTCCTGCTATATGTGTGAAAATTTCCTTTTTTTTCAGCTCCATATCAACAGGCGGTGTCATATCGAACCATGTGACCTGCATTTTGTTGCGAAACCACGTCAGCTGGCGTTTCGCATACCGCCTCGAGTTCTGCTTTAGCTGTTCGACAGCATCGGAAAGTGTCACAAAACCGTCAAAATATGCATACAGCTCTTTATAGCCTATCGCCTGTATTGATTGACAGTCTCTCACGTTCTTGTCGTATAAGCGCTTCACTTCCGGAAGAAGGCCTGACTCCATCATCATATCGACCCGCTGATTAATTCTTTCGTAAAGTGTGTCTCTATCCATTGTCAGGCCGATTAACACTGCATTGTACAGAAGTTCTCGTTTTTGTTCCTTCAAATGCTGGGACATCGTTTTTCCGGACGTATGTAAAATTTCCAGTGCGCGAATGACTCTTCTTGTATTATTCGGATGAATCGCAGCTGCTGCCTCGGGATCTGCTGCAGCAAGTTTGGCATGAAGAAAGTCAGCGCCTTCCCGCTCAGCAGCCATTTGCATGCTCTCTCGAAACACGGGATCATTTGCCTCTTCCGTAAATGTATAATCGTAAAGCACAGATTGTATATAAAGCCCTGTACCGCCGACAATCATCGGAAGCTTTCCTCTATTTGCAATCTCACTGATTTTATTTCTTACTAAGCTTTGATAATCGGCAGTAGAGAAAGAGTCTTGGGGATCTAAAATGTCAATCAGATGGTGGGGCACTCCCTCCATCTCCTGTTTGGTAATTTTAGCTGTTCCAATATCCATCCCTTTATAAATCTGCATTGAATCTCCGCTGATAATTTCCGCGTTTAAGGATTTGGCTAGCTGAATACTTAAATTGGTTTTCCCCACTGCCGTCGGTCCGACTAAAATGACAACGGGCTGCTTCGTATTATTCAATATGTATCACTCTCTTTTATAAATCTCCCCCCATTATAGCATTCAACATGGATAACCACCTATCCATTTTGCCCTTTTTTTGCATCGGTAAACATCCTTCTACCAGCCGAGCGGCTCATTGCCGACAATTTCCCTTGTCTTTCCTTTCAGGGTATGACGATGCGTTTTTCTTCTGTCATCTCCTGGATCGTACACAACCCCTCCATACTGGATCTCAATCGGCTCGTTATAGGCCAGATACGTCGTTTCTTCGATTTCATGATAATGTGTGCCATCTGCTAAGGGAATCGCCGGCCCTGAGATTCCGTAATACCGATGAAAATGGCCGTTTTCAAATGAAGTGATCCCTGTATAGTAATGTGTATGCTGATCGGTATTTGATCCGTTTGCCGGCTGAGTAAACCCTTCAATGAGATGATAATGGCCCTGTTCTCTCGTTGTTTTGACATGATAAGCATGTGCGTGGGGCGGTGCTTTTGACCAGTCAGACTGATACAGGCCCAATGTGTTCACATCCTCCTTTTCCTCGATTCGCCCAATCAAATCCGGGCAGGGTGAATACACTGCATCATCTACACTTTATTACAGGAGGAAAGAAAACATGAACGAGTTAGAAAATTTCAGCCCTGAAGATACAAGAATATTTGGAAGACCGTTCGGATTCGGGAGACCATTTGGGTTTGGAAGACCGTTCGGGTTCGGTTACGGGTTTGGAAGACCCGGATTTGGTTATGGATTTGGTTTTGGCCGGCCATTCGGATTTTTTGGAGGACCGTTTATCGGCGGCCTTGCAGGCGGGCTTATAGGAAGCGCTTTATTTAATCCTTATTTGTATGGCGGATACCCCTATTATCCGTATGCCCCGTTCCCTTATTATTATTAAACGCAAAAGACCCCTTAAAAAGGGGTCTTTTTAAGTGTGTGAAAATGAATCTCTTGACTCATACATAGGCATACACTAATATTTTTCTAGCTGAAGTTTTTTTCTAATCTAAAAATATAGTGAGGAGAATTCATGATGTTGATAGGATATATATTCCTCACGATTGCCATATGTTCGGAATCGATAGGAGCAGCCATGCTGAAAGTATCTGATGGCTTCAAAAAGTGGAAGCCAAGTGCTTTGGTCGTTATTGGCTATTCCCTCGCCTTTTATATGCTGTCCCTGACTTTAAACCATATTCCCCTGAGCCTCTCCTATGCGACTTGGAGCGGGGCGGGCACGGTGCTGACGACAGTGATCGGAGTAAAATGGTTCAAGGAAGATCTGAATGCCAAAGGGCTTATCGGGATTCTTTTATTACTATCAGGGGTCGTGTTACTTAATTGGCAGTAAAGGAGTGATGAAGATGAGAGGATTGCTTTATTTGGCTCTCGCCATTGTATCTGAAGTGTTTGGGAGCACGATGCTGAAGCTTTCAGAAGGATTTACACAAGCCTGGCCCATTGCCGGAGTCATAGTCGGATTTCTTTCTGCTTTTACGTTTCTAAGCTTTTCTTTAAAAACAATTGACTTATCAAGCGCGTATGCAACATGGTCGGGCGTTGGTACCGCGCTTACAGCAATTGTCGGTTTTTTGCTTTTTGGCGAAACCATCAGTTTAAAAGGTGTATTCGGTCTCACGCTTGTCATTGCAGGCGTGGTCGTGCTAAATCAATCGAAAGCCCACGCTGAAGATAAAAAACAGACGGTCTGTGAGTGACCGTCTGTTTTCTTTATTCTCCACCCAGTTTCACAGAGGCTTCAAGCTGCAGCTCGACATTTCCTTGAATTGCACGCGAAATCATGCATGACGCCTCCGCTTTTTTACAAAGCTTGTGAGCCAATGCGACGTCATCTTGTGAAGCATCATGTTTAAGCACGACAGTGGGACGGTGAATGATCTTTTTGTATGTAAAGACTCCTTTTGTGACGTCGACAATGCCTTCTGACTCCATCTGTAAGTCTTCTTTTTCCAGCCCGCTTCTCTCCATCATCGCTGCAAGTGTAATAATGTAACAGGTCGCTGCCGCCCCGAGAAGCATTTCATCTGGGTTGGTCCCTTCTCCCGGGCCATCCATTTCTTTAGGAATGGAAATCGATGTGATCAGGTTTCCGCTTTCAATCGTACCGACATCATTGCGGTTACCCGGCCAATTCGCTTTTAAATAAAAATGATGATCTGCCATTGTTTCGCCTCCTTTTTTATCCTATTTCAGTCTACTGATCTTCTCTTATTTTGTCTTCTGATCTGCTTGTTACGAATACTCTTTTTCCAGGACACCTTTGATCGCACTGACATAAGCATAAAATTCACTATTCTTTGTGTATTTTCTATTTTTATAATAAAAATCATCAAAAAATGCTTCTCTCTGCTCACGGCTGATTTCCAGCTGGATACTTAGCCCCGTTTCCCCTTGGTTATTAATGTTTTCGGCATTCAATCCAGCAAGACCGCTTTTAGACGACGCTAACTCAGCGGAAAACCCTCTCCGCTCAAGGGCTCTCACAATCATTTTCGCCCGCTTTCGGTCTGTTCCCCCTACAAGCGTATTCTTGTTCTCTCCTTTATATCCGTGAAAAGCCACCACATATTGATGCTCCTTGATTTTCTTTTTTGCCAATGGCTCATCAAAGTTGGTGCTTGTAATGTGCAGCGTTTGGTTATCGTGGGACTTCAACCCTTCAAACAGGTATGTAGAGTATTCATTATTGAAATAACGAACAAGCTCACTTACTCCGCCTTCAATTCTTCCGCCATGCGGAGACATAATTAAGACTTTGCTTCCTTTTTTCTCATTATATGAAATATCGTAATCGGCTGGGCTCTCATTCTCTGCCAAGCTGCTGAAATTTGAATATGTATCTGGCTGATTTGATGGTTCAGGTTCCAATGAGTAATGAACATATCTCAAGAACAAGACAATGGCTAAGACTAATATGACATTTAGTAAAAATCTTCTCATGTTTAACTCCTTTCATAAGAATGGCGCGGTTCATTATATGAGGTTTAGCCAATAGGTTTTATCTTACCATTGTATACACAATATCATCAGTGAAAAAGTTCCCGGTTTCAAAAAATCAATTGATTGTCACGGTTATTAGCGGTTCATTTCAAATAAGAGTGAAAAAAGGTTGAGAGGAAAGACAAAAAAGGTAGGAACAACCTCACTTGGCAAATAAATGTATATAGGTTTAAGGAGGGTTTTAGTAACAGGCTGCCCGGTTGCTGAGACGGACAGCTGTTACCGGCCTGCAGAATAGAGATTTTGCTTATTTGTTCTCACAAAGTCACAGGAGAGGATAGAGTCCAATAAAAATGTTCTGATCTGTTGTTTCGAAAAACAAAATGCTTTGATTTTCGTTTTGCTTTTCTGTCTTACAATAATCGTTCTTTTACTAATCGTTCCGTCTTTCTTCATATATATAATGCTGATTGGCATTTGGCTTTCCAAAGATCGGTGCAAGTAGAAATTCATACGGTTGCTCTCCCCTTCCCAGTTTGATATGATCACATTATATTACGAACAAACGTTCTTTTTCAATCCCCAATGATTTCCTCAACTTCTGAATCTATTGTATCTAATGCGAAAGATTCAGAAAAACAAACTCTTGTCTGTCTCTTACAGAGGACAAACAAACTTACCAAACCTATCATCTGTTCATAGAGTATACAGAGAACCTTATAATAGGAGGAAAATACATGTTTGGGTACTCTATGGTACAAATGGTGAGAGCAAATGCTCACAAGCTAGATTGGCCGTTACGGGAAACCGTATTGCAGCTTTACAAGCCCTTCAAATGGACTCCTTGCTTCTTGCATAAATTTTTCGAAACCAAATTGCAAAACAGAAAAAAAATGTCAGTCATTATCGAATTTGAGGAAGGCTGTCACGAGACCGGCTTTCAAATGGCTGGAGAGGTGCTGCAAAAAGAAAAACGCAGCAAGCTAAAAAGCCGCTTCAACAAAATCAACTGCTGCAGCGCCGAGGTTACTCCTTCAGCATTACATTCCCTTCTCTCTGAATGCAGCAATATCCGTAAAGTGTATTTAAACCGCGAAGTCAAAGCGCTTTTAGACACGGCAACCGAAGCAAGCCATGCGAAGGAAGTCGTCAGAAACGGGCAAACCCTGACAGGAAAAGGCGTTACTGTCGCTGTTGTCGATACAGGAATCTACCCGCATCCTGATCTAGAAGGCAGAATTATCGGATTCGCGGACATGGTCAATCAAAAAACAGAGCCGTACGATGATAATGGTCATGGCACACACTGTGCAGGTGATGTCGCAAGCAGCGGCGCATCCTCTTCCGGTCAATACCGCGGACCTGCACCGGAAGCCAATCTCATCGGCGTAAAGGTATTAAACAAGCAGGGTTCAGGAACGTTAGCAGATATTATAGAGGGTGTTGAGTGGTGTATTCAATACAATGAGGACAACCCCGATGAACCGATTGATATTATTAGTATGTCGCTTGGGGGCGATGCCCTTAGATATGATCATGAACAGGAAGATCCGTTAGTCAGAGCGGTTGAAGAAGCGTGGAACGCAGGGATTGTCGTCTGTGTCGCTGCCGGAAACTCAGGCCCTGATTCGCAGACCATTGCAAGCCCGGGCGTGAGCGAAAAGGTGATTACAGTAGGTGCGCTTGATGATAACAATACTGCAAGCAGCGATGATGATACTGTCGCTTCCTTCTCAAGCCGCGGCCCGACAGTATACGGGAAAGAAAAGCCCGATATTTTAGCGCCGGGTGTTAATATTATTTCCCTTCGCTCTCCCAATTCTTATATTGATAAGCTTCAAAAGTCAAGCCGTGTAGGGTCTCAGTACTTTACAATGTCAGGAACCTCGATGGCAACACCGATTTGCGCAGGAATCGCAGCTTTAATTCTTCAACAAAACCCGGATCTTACCCCTGATGAAGTAAAAGAGCTTTTGAAAAACGGCACGGACAAATGGAAAGATGAAGATCCGAATATCTACGGAGCGGGCGCTGTCAACGCAGAAAATTCCGTTCCCGGCCAATAAAAAGCACCAAAAAGCCGGCAATTCTCTCTCAGCAGAAACTGCCGGTTTTTTCGTTTGAATATTCATAATCATAAGGTAAAATAATGGAAAATAGATGAAGGAAGTGAAGAAAGTGCCATATTATATCTGCAATACATGCGGTGTGCAACATGCACAGACTGTAGATCCGCCCAACTCGTGTCTGATTTGCGAGGATGAAAGACAGTATATTCATCCCGATGGACAAACTTGGACAACCCTTGAAGACATGCGTGAGAAAGGAAACCTTCAAAACATCCTCCAAAAAGAAGAAGAGCATCTTTACAGCATCAAAACTGAACCAGAGTTTGCGATCGGACAAACAGCCCATCTTATCCAGCATAAGGGCTTCAATGTGCTGTGGGATTGTATGACATATCTTGACCAAAAGACAATTGACCAAATCAACGAATTAGGCGGTATTCAAGCCATCGCCTTGTCTCATCCACATTATTACTCTACTCAGGTTGAGTGGGCTGAAGCATTTCAGGCCCCGATCTATATCCATGAGGATGATAAAGAATGGGTGACAAGGCCAAGCAATCACATTCACTTCTGGTCAGGGGAAACGCTCAATATGAAGCCGGGACTGGACCTTTACCGACTGGGCGGACATTTTAAAGGCGGTGCTGTTTTGCATTGGAGCAAGGGCAATGAAGGGAAAGGCTGTCTATTGACCGGAGATATCATTACGGTTGCGGCGGACCGAAACTGGGTCAGCTTTATGTACAGCTACCCAAACCTCATTCCCCTTCCCGCCTCCAAAGTTGAAGAAATGGCAGCCAAAGTAAAACCGCTTCAATTCAACCGGCTTTACAATGCTTTTTCTAAAGTTGTCAAAGAAAATGCCGGCGAAGCGGTCCAGCGTTCTGCCGTACGCTATATCAAGGCTCTCAACAGCGAATTGTTTCATACATAAAGAGTGAGGCGGCTCTTTTCCGTGTAAAAGATGCAGCAATTGGGAATAGTATCGTGTAGATCAAAAGGAGGAATATTGATGGCACACACGAATACACAGCTTTCTCAATGGCTGGAATCAAAAGTCGGCCAGACGCTTGATATTAGAAAAGGTGAATTGACCCATGATGAAGAGATATCAGACTTGGATCAGATAGTTCTCCACCTTCAAAAAGTGGCTATACGCAGTACGAATCATCCTGATGATTATGTTGCGAAAGAAGAGCTGGTTTTAGAAGGCGAAGGAACAACATTCACTGAGGACGGAAACGTACCGCTTCCGCAAAATGCCTATGAGATTCCTTTATTAGGTGAAATGCATCTTCACCAAGAAAACGAAGGATTGAAGGTCATAACAGATCGTGCAGTATATACAATTGATATCCAGCACAGCTGACAATCACTTTCATCAAAATAATACAGCGTAGCGCCTTTGAGCTTTCGTTCAAAGGCGCTGCTTTATATCGAGCCGTTTTTTCACTTTTTCGTTCTTCACCCTATTGAATGACTCCTAAAATAGATATATAGTTTTAGAGACAGGATTACATTTCAAATCATTCTGTTTTTTGTAAACAAGTTCAGCAATTTGATTCATCTATTTACCCTATTAGGCGAGGAGAATGCAAATGGAAAAATTGATGTTTCATCCGCATGGTAAAGAATTTCATCACAATCCTTTTTCAGTTTTAGGACGATTTAGAGAGGAAGAGCCCATTCACCGATTTGAATTAAAACGGTTCGGAGCCACATATCCGGCCTGGTTAATTACCCGATACGATGATTGTATGGCCTTTTTAAAAGACAATCGAATTACAAGAGACGTAAAAAATGTGATGAACCAAGAACAAATCAAAATGCTCAACGTTAGTGAAGATATCGATTTTGTATCCGATCATATGCTGGCAAAAGACACACCTGACCATACCCGCCTGCGATCACTTGTTCATCAAGCATTTACTCCCCGAACCATTGAAAATCTACGCGGCAGCATTGAACAAATTGCTGAACAGCTTTTAGATGAAATGGAAAAAGAAAATAAAGCGGATATCATGAAATCCTTCGCTTCCCCTTTGCCTTTTATTGTTATATCTGAATTGATGGGAATCCCAAAAGAAGATCGGTCACAGTTTCAAATCTGGACCAATGCGATGGTTGATACCTCTGAAGGTAATAGAGAGCTGACAAATCAGGCCCTTCGTGAATTTAAAGATTATATCGCCAAGCTGATCCATGACAGAAGGATAAAGCCAAAAGACGATTTAATCAGCAAACTTGTGCATGCTGAGGAAAACGGCAGCAAGTTAAGCGAAAAAGAGCTCTATTCGATGCTGTTCTTGCTCGTTGTAGCCGGCCTTGAGACGACTGTTAACTTACTCGGCTCAGGCACCCTCGCATTGCTGCAGCACATGAAGGAATGTGAGAAGCTCAAGCAGCATCCTGAAATGATCGCTACAGCGGTTGAAGAATTGCTGCGATACACCTCACCTGTCGTTATGATGGCAAATCGGTGGGCCATTGAAGACTTTACATATAAGGGGCATTCGATCAAAAGAGGAGACATGATTTTTATAGGCATTGGATCTGCCAATCGCGACCCGAATTTTTTTGAAAACCCCGAAATATTAAATATAAATCGGTCGCCTAACAGACATATTTCTTTCGGTTTTGGCATTCATTTCTGCTTAGGAGCGCCTCTTGCCAGGCTGGAAGGCCACATTGCATTTAACGCACTTCTGAAGAGATTTCCTGATATTGAACTTGCGGTTGCACCTGAAGACATTCACTGGAGAAAAAATGTCTTTTTAAGAGGATTAGAAAGTCTCCCTGTTTCACTTTCAAAATAACATTCAAAACGCCCCCTTTTAAAAGAGGGGGCGTTTGTGTTTTCTCAGCGCTTCACCAATTCATCTGTTTCTTTTTCTTCCCTCGCTTCATGTTTCTTCCGGAAAGCCTTAAGGAAATTCGCATTCACTACTCCCCTGTTTGAATAGAGCTTTTCGCAAAATTCTAACATGGCTGTTGACGCTTTCGGTTCGGTTAATATCATGAAGTGGTTGCTTGAATCGACATCCACCAGGTGGAAATGGGGAATTTGCCGCTCCCATTCCTCCCAATAGGTAGCTTGATCAAACGGTTCTTTTTCATTTGATAGAGTGAAATAAGTGTCTAAATCACCAAAGAAAGACCTGCTTTTGTTGCGGAAATAATAACATTTTACCGTCTCAGGATCAGGGAGAGGCTTAACAGTGTACGACTCCAAATCATAGGCGCGCTGTGTTTTCATCATTTGCTGAGCCTGCGTACGTATTTGCTTATCTGGTTTGTTTAGCCCTCGTTCTTTTGCCAAGTCAATCAACTCAGACAGGAATTCTTCATCCTCTAAGCTTATGTCCACCTCTTCACGGCTGATGAGAACATCCGTAAGCTTTTCCCGTTTCGCAATCGATGCCAGCATCGTATTAATTGTTTGCAGCATTGACGTTTTCATAGATGCCTCATTCTCTTTTGTCTCAGAACGATATGGGGAGTCAACCATCACCATGCTTTTGACAGCAAGGCCTTGGCTTTGCAGCTGGCGAGTGACTTCATATGCAATCATCCCGCCTAAGGAATATCCGCCTACATCATAAGGACCTTCAGGCTGTATGGATTGAATGATCTCTATATAATAGGAAGCCATTTGTTCAATTCCATGCAAAGGCGCAGAATCAGTCATGAATCCTCTGGCTTGAATGCCGTAAAAAGGGCGCTGGCTCTTTTGTGCAAATTGCTGATAGATTTCAACTCCTCCTACTCCGCCATGGAACCAAAAGACAGGGCGCCCCCGCTTGCCGTCATTTAACGGTATCAATTCCGGAAACGTGCGAGCTTGATCATTTTGTAAGGATGTATCCTCCTGTTTCTTTGCGATCAAGTCCATCATGTCCTGAACAGTATGGCATGCTTGAAGCTCCGTCAAGGCAATGAGAGGGTCCACCTTTGATTGCAATTGCTGTAATAACTGTATGCAAGAAATTGAATCAAATCCATACTGCTGCAATGGCTTCTGAGGCTGCAGTTCATCCGGAGCCATCCCTAGTACAGTTGCTAATATGTGATGATCGCTGCTGTTGTTGATACGCTCATCCTGTGAAACAGAAGGCGTATTCTCTACTGCTTGAAAGCCGTTCCAGCAGCTTCTCTTTTCAAATGGATAGGTTGGCAACGGTATTCTGCGGGCACCTTTTCCTTGATAAAGCTTCTCCCATGGGATTTGCACCCCTTTTGTCCAGCAAAACGCGATCTTTTCAAGGTTGTTTTCAGACAACAAAGTCTCGATCACCATTTCTCTTAATGGACCATCCAGCAAGGCTTCGAGATCTGACGAGCCATTTTCTGCATTTCCGCTAAAGACAGGTACAGAACTTTTCGGCTTATCGCCTTTTTCTGTAGCTAAGCAGTCTTGCAAGCCGATTACCAGTTCTTCTTTACTGCGGACGACGAGCGCCAGGCGGTCTTCCATTTCCTCTCGGCCGGTTTGGAGTGTATAAGCATAATCTTGTAATGACAGTGCTTGTTGTTTATTCACATAGTCAAACTGCTGTTGAACAATTGCTTTTAGCCTGTCTTGATTCTTTGCAGAAAGAACTACAATGTGGGCACCATTCTCACTCATACTAACCGGTGGTTTTGGTAAAGGAATATATTCTTCTAAAATGACGTGCGCATTTACGCCTCCAAAGCTATAGCTGTTGATACTCGCTCTGCGCGGAATTTTTTTGCCTGCATCGTCACTTAAATCCCTCCATTGCTGATTCTCGGCAGTCACTCGGAAACGGGTGCCCTTTATTGACACCTGGTCATTCAAAGACGAAAATCCGGATATGCCTGGTATTGTTTGATGCTTCATCGCCATGCTGACCTTCATAAGAGCAGCCATGCCTGAGACGAGTTCACCGTGACCGATGCTCGGCTTTAAGCTGCTGATATAACATGGCGCTTCCTCCCGTACTTCCTGTGGAAGTTCCAATTCGAGCTGACTGCAGCCTGACTTTAACGCCTCTATTTCTATCGCGTCTGCCAATGGAGAGGCGATCCCATGCGCTTCTATATAGGTCACCGTTTTGGGATCAATTTGCGCTCCTTGATAAGCCTTCAGCATTGCATCCTTCATGCCGGCCGGATTTGGCGCGTGAAGTGACATTCCCCTGCCGCCATGCGATGCACCTGAACCTTTAATAACCGAATAAATATGATCAGAATCTTCAATGGCTTTTTGCAATGGTTTAATGATGAGAACTCCTGCTCCTTCACTTCTGACAAAGCCATTTGCATCTGCTTGAAAGGATTTGGCCTGTCCTTTCTCACTCAAATAGCCCATTGAGTCGAAGCCAATAAAGCCTTTTGGTGAAAGCAGCAAATTCACAGCCCCGACAATGGCTTGCTCACATTCGCCGTTTCGAATGGATTGTATAGCTCTGTGCAAAGCCACTAGAGCTGAGGAACAGGCAGCTTCATAATATTCACTTGGCCCTTTTACATCAAGCGCATAGGATATACGGTTTGGAATTAGGGAAGGAACCACAGCTGTATCCGTATTGCCGGCTGCGACAAATACTCCTGTCGGGCGGCTGGATACAACCTGCCCTGTTAAGCCTGCATCTTCCATCGCCTTCCATGCATGTATCAAGAGCAGAAACTCCTGTGGGTCCATATTCGCCGCTTCTTTAGGCGATATGCCAAAAAACAGGGGATCAAACTCACCTATTCCTTCTATAAAACCGCCCCATTGAAGGCTTGATTGCCCTTCCTTATCGGCTGCGGCATATTTGCGCCAGTCCCAGCGTTCTTTCGGCACTTCAGAGACACAGTTCTTTCCCTGGATAAGGTTATCCCAAAATTCCGTTACACTGTTTGCTTTCGGAAACTGTCCCGACATGCCGATAATGGCTATGCCGTCTGCCGCGTGTTCGATTGTTTTATCCGTGTTCGTCTCGTATGCCGGAATCTGTTTCATTTGGTTTTCGATTTGAGCTGGGCGTTCTTCCTGCTGATGAGCTTCACCAAACAGCTGAGCAAATGATGCTTCATGTTTGTCCGCAAAAAAGTCGATTAGCTCTTGAATAGTCGGATACTCAAAAAATAGAGTCGGATTTAATTCGATCTTTGTCTCTGCTTCCATCTCCTTTGTCAGTGCAACCAATTGAGAAGAATCGATTCCAAAATCCATGATATGCGCTTTTGCAAGAGACAATTTTGACGGATCGGCCATGTTTACTGCCAGTTTTTCTGTTACATAGCTTCTGATACGATCTTTCAGATTGCTGGCTTTGATGGCCTTATTTTGATTTCCTCTTTGATTCGAAATACGAAGCTGTTTAAGCGAGTAGCCCGAGTAGTGCAGCACTGTTTCTGACGACTCATTGATCACATCTACATCAAACAGCAGCATGTCACCTGTATTCTTAACCAATGTAATCAAAAGCCAGCAATCCCCTTTTATCGTTTGCTTTGTAAACTGGATATCATTGATTCCAAACGGCAGGAAGCCGCCTGTCATGTCAAACTGCTCTAAGAAACTGAGGATAGCCAAGTACGCGCTGTTTGTCATCAATGGGCTTACAGTGTAATGGTGCCCGTTTGCCAGCCCGCTTTGGGGCAGGCGAATTTTTGCCAGTATAGACTTGTGATCTCTGTAGAGATGAGTAATTGTCTTAAATAACTCTCCCCATTCAGGACCGTTTCCGGTTTTATACATCTGATCGATGTGATGAAGCTTAGTTAATGAATGCTTAACGTTCTCGATATTGACTTTTTTGGGCTCAAAAGAACCTATTCCGCATTGTCCGATTGCGGCAGGCTTCCACAAACCAGAGGACGGCTCGCGATACATGATTTGCAGTTCTATGACTTGATCTTTTTGCAGCGGCTTTGCCTGAAGTTCAATGGTCTCACCTTGTTTGATGACAATTGGACTGATATAACTTAATTTGCTGATACGGCCGCTGTTTTCCTCAGGGAACAGGTTAAAAAATGCTTCAATGGCCAGACTGCCATATGTGGCACCGACAAGCACCCGTTCATTGTTGAAGACGTGTCCTTGAACGTAAGGCTCATCATAAGTGAATTGATCTTGAATGACCGGCTGATTGATATTGTCTTCAACATCTGACGATTTCTCATTGATAGACGATACATCGAAATGAAATGGTGTATTATGGTCAAATGCATAGTGAGGCAGATGAACCCAGCCTGATCGGTTCCCTATACCAGCTTCTTTAAAAGCAATCGATGCCCCTTGTGCCCATTGCTCTGCTGCGTTTATTTCTCTATCCCTAGATGCTGATTCCGCACATGGCTGTAAATCGAATGATGTATAGATGCCTTGCTGGAGTGAGCTTTCTCTTGATGTTCGGAATATCTTTAGTTTTTCGATCAGCTCTTGAGTCGATGCCACTGTAAATGCAGCCCTATGCTCTAAATTATGGTTTCTCCTGTGTAAAGCCTGTACAACGGGTTCAATATCCAGAGAAGCTTCCTTCTCTAAAAACAATTGCATATTTTCTAGATAGCTAAGCAGGCTCCATTTTGTTTTGGCTGAAAAAACGGCAGTGAATTCCTGCTGGCGGGGAGCGATATGTTCTTTCTCAGGGGCCGTCTCCATATATTCTTCTATAATAAGATTGGCATAGGCTCCCCCCGCTCCGAAGGAATTGATCATGCTTCTGCGAGGCAATTGTTTTCCAGTTTCAGGATCATTCAAGCGATGCCATGGCTCTGTTTGTTCCTGAAGATAGAAAGCCGTGTGCTCCAGCTTAATATTTGGGTTGACAGGCATCGCGTTAATTGTCGGCACCAGCGTCCCTTTCTTCATCTGCAGCAGCACTTTTGTCAGCTGAGAAATACCGGAAGCCGCCTCTAAATGCCCCAGATTGGATTTGACAGAGCCTATCGCACAAAACTGTTTCTTGTTTGTATATTGTTGAAACGCGTTTGTTAAGGCAATTACTTCAATAGGATCGCCCAGCGCCGAACCATTTGCCGCCGATTCAATATAGCCGATAGTCTCTGGATCAATGCCCGACCGCTGAATCGACTTGACAATTAACTTTGCTTGCTGCTTCGGATCCGGAGCTGTATACATCTGTCTTCCGCCACTATGGTTGGCAAAACTGCTTTTGATTACAGCGTAAATATGATCCCGATCTTTAATCGCCTTCGAAAGCGGTTTTAACAGGACAGCTCCGATGCCTTCCCCGGGAATAAGCCCGTTTCCTGTGCCAAAACTTTTGCTTTGATTGCCGCTTCCCAGCAGATTGGCACGCTCCAAAGAATCATATTTAGAGAGATCGAGTGTTAAATTGACACCTCCAGCAATCGCCATTGAGCAGTTTTTCAATTTCAGGCTTTCACATGCAAGATGTATGGCGTTTAATGAACTAGAGCATGCTGAGCTGACAGCGATACTCGGTCCGGTCAGGTTAAAAAAGTGGGAAACGCGATTTGCAATGTGCCAGTCTCCCCCATTTGAGCTGAGGACTGCCTGCTCTAAAGATGGGATATTCCAAAAATACTGGTTATACATATTCCCTATAAAAACACCTACTCCGTCATCATCCCGCAATTTATCCAGCCGGGTTCGCGTATAGCCGCCGTCCTCAAATGTTTCCCAGACGGTTTCTAAACATAAACGGAGTTCCGGTGTCATTTCCATCACCCGGTTTTGCTCCACCTCAAAAAGCTGATGGTCAAATGCCTCTATATCTTGTAAAAATCCGCCATAGCGTTTCTTATTTGCCGGCTTTTTTGGATCTTTTGATAATGTTTTCAATAAAGATGTGCGCCATCTGGATTCCGGTGCCTCTGTAATACAATTGTCTCCGGCGATTAAATGCCCCCAAAGCTCTTCTAAACTGTTAGACATCGGATAGCGCCCGCTTACCCCGATTATTGCGATATCTTCTGTACTAGAATCATTAAAATGTATTCCTTGCAAATTACTTGTCTTTTCTTTTTTTGGTGGTTCGGTATTTGCTAGCTGAGTTTCAGTGACTTCCTGCTCTGTAACAAAGCGGCGTGTATGAAAAGTAAATGGCTTATTAGGATCTGTACGCTCTGTTTGAAGTGGAGCTTCATTTTTTGCAGGCTTCGTTTTTTCCTTTAACAATGCTGTCCGGAGCTTATTTTCATGCCCCTTTACTAAATATTCGACGAGTTCTTTTGTATTGTTATGTTCAAATAAAATGGTTTTTGGAAGCTCTCCCGTCACTTTTTCTAATTCACGAATGAAATTCACCTGCAAAATCGAATCAATTCCATACTTCTCAAATGTCGTATCTTCGTGAATACGTTCTGGTGATAGTTTGATTGATTTTGCCAGCGTATGCTTCACAAATTGTGCCGTTTGTTCGATGAGAGAATCGCTTCCCTGTGAATGATCGATTTCAGCATTCATTTGTATATGGCTTGGATCTTCTTCTGCCTCCGTTCTCTTCTTTTGACGGACGACTCCGTTACTTTCAGCGGCAATGATCTGCTGGCCGAGCTGATGCGATTGTTCAGCCATAAAGGAAACATAGCGAAATCCCTCACTCTCAAGCACCATTTTCCAAGTGTCTGGATACAGGCCCGGACAGCCCGATATGCGGAGATCAGGGTCCTCATACAGCCACCAGCCCTCTAAAAGGCCGAACGTCAAATGCGAATATATATTATGATCACTTATTTCATTTAAAAGGAGCAGCCCGTTTTTTTTCAAAACTGCTTTTGCATTTCGCAATGTCTGCCGGATATTTTTTGTGGCATGAAGCACATTTGCCGCGATGACCGCGTCGTAGCCTCCCGCATCAATATGCTGTTCAGACGCCGGCTCCTCGACATTAAATCGTTTATATGTCAAATATGGATTGTCAGGACCATACTTATTTTCTGCATGCATTAAAAAAGCTTTAGACAGATCTGTATAACAATATTCTTTTATATGTGGCTGCCATGCTTTCAATTTTTGAAAAACAGCCGCGCTTGTCCCGCCGGTCCCGGCTCCGATTTCTAATATTCGAATCTTCGCCTCAGGCTCTTGCTTCAGACGTTCTTGCAGATAGGCTGTTAACGTATCTGCAAGAACATCATTAAAATAGTCTGCGACTTGATTGTTTTTATAGATCCCTTCTACTAAATCCATAGATGAATTCGGAAACAAGATATCGGTGGCTGACGCCTTGCCGGTCAGAATCTCCGGCAAGGCTTTAAGTGCTGTCTCCACCAATGTCACCATGGCTTTCATATTATTGTCTTGAAGCAGGTCAGATTTTTGTTCATTCCATTCTTTCCACAGCTCGCTCATGGTGCCTATTGAGCGTGTTGGAACATGTCCGTTCTCCGTTCGCTTCAAAAATTGCTGCCGTTCTAAAATTGATTGGCTTTCTTCGAACCATCTGCCATAGAAATTCTCCAATACCGGCTGGGATTTACTTTCTGTGAAAAACCCTATGGACTGTAATTGTGCGAAAAGCATTTTACAGAGAATGTCTTCTGTGTTCAGCATTGGCGCTTCCCCTCCTATAACAGTTGTTGAATCTTTGTGCTGTCACCCGGGTGATAGCTTCGCAGCTTTTGAATGGCGGAGCCGTGAGTTTCCGGGTACACTTCAATCGTTTCTTCTGTCTGTTCCGCTTCATCATTCGTTTCGTTTGCCATTTTCATCATTACTAGCTGCTTCAGCGGTCCCCCGAGCAGCAATTCCAAAGCTTCCATTGCTTCAGGGGCTTCAATTGAGCCTATGCCTGCCTGAGCCATTCTCTTCTGGTAATCCGGTGATGAAACAACACCAATGCTTCCCCAATAACTCCAATTCATCACGGCCACTGTACAAGGCCATACGTGAGACAGCCGCTGTGCAAAAGCATCCTTAAAACTGCAGCCCGCAGCGTAATTGCTTTGTCCGGAAGCTCTTGCAAACGATTGTACGGAAGAGAAAAACAAAACAAAATCCAGTGGTTCATGCCGGAAAACTTGTGCCATTCGCACGCTTACATCAACTTTTGCAGCAAGAACGTTTCTGAAACATTCCTCACTCATATTCATCAGGCTTCGGTCTTGTAAGACAATCGCAGAATGAATGACACCGTTGATTTCTCGATGCGTTTGTTTCATTGTTTCATACGCGCGTTCTAATTCCTCTCGGTTAGCCGCATCTGCTTGAATGTAATACGGGGCTGGCCCTAGACGTGCAAGTCTGTCCAGCTTGCTTTGAATGGCTGCATCCTTTTTCCTTCTGCCAATCCAAACGATCTGCGCCTGATATGTTCTGATCATATATTCACTCCACGCCTCACCAATACCGCCAGCTCCGCCTATGACAACATAAACGCCTCCGTGCTTATACTTCGTGTGCACCGGTTGATTGTTGTGTACTGGAATCAAACGAAGCTTATGCCAGACCTTGTCTCGATAGGCCCACGTATTCCCTTCTTGATCGGCAAGCAAGGAAAGGAGTTGAGATAACGGCAGGTCTTCGTATTTTTTAACATCGATCAGCTTTGTCTGCCAATTTGGATATTCTTTTGACATTGAACCGATCAGGCCGTGCACCCCGGCATCGACCGGATCGACAATATCATGCTGATCAACATATTGTGTGTTCACCGTCACGACCGTCCAGCTTATCTCCTTCTGTCCATAGCCTAAAGAAAGCATTGCCTTAATGAGCCTATACATTTGAATGACGCCTTGATCTTGGGCTTCAATCATTTCATCGCCGACTTCGCACTCAGTCACACGAGAAGGAGACATCCACACGATGTGGTCAAACGATCCGAGTGCTTCAAGCTGTCCTGCAATTCTATGAATTGATGCGTTCGGCTCAATGTACAGCTCCTTGGCAAATGGGATCTGCCTTTGAACAGCTTTTCTGCTGTTGTCATCCCCTCCGAGGATGACAACACGCTCATCAGCAGGCGAAATGATCCTCTTCTCCAGCTGCACTCGATCCCATATCGGCGCCATAAGAAGCGCTCCGTTAAGAGTTGCTTTGGAGTTTCCTAGTGATGTCGGCCCGTCTGGCGGTTGTATGCCTTCTTCCAGCAGCCTTGAGGTAATCCCCTTGATTCTTACACACACTCGGCCTTGTTCATCACACAAATCAATATCCAGTCTCTGTATTTTGTCCTCATTAGGACGAGATGTCACAGACACCCACATTTTATTTGTACACGGGCTGAATATTTCTAGCTCTTGCAGCGCAAAAGGCAGAGAAAGCTGCTCGTCACCGGAATTCAGCTTTAGCCCGATCGACGCTTGTAAAGCAGAATCGGCCATACTTGGATGAAGAACGAATTCATTCAGTGTGTGAGTTACACCAGCAGGCAGAGAAAGCTCTGCCAAGGCTTGATCGCGGCCGATGTAAAGCCGATCTATCCCTTGAAAACCAGGTCCGTAGTCAATGCCGATCGCCTTAAACAATTCATAACACTGGTCGTGTGAGAGTGTGCTTAAACTGCATTGATCTTGAAGCACGCTGATATCCTGGACTGGAATGTCTCCTGCCCCGCGGATTGAAGCACTGCCTTGACAATGTATCTTTCGATCATTATGTGCAGCCTCTGTATAGACGTTAAAAGCAATCTCGCCGTCCTGCTGGGGATTTAGACTGATATCCACTTGCACAGGCTGGCCGTCCGCCACAATCGGCTGCACCCACACAACATTTTTGATGTGAATAACAGATTGTTGATCTTCGGTTCTTCTCACTGCTCTTGTAACGGCAGCATGAACCATCTCAAGATATGCCACGCCCGGCATAACCGGTTTTCCCTTCACCTTATGATCGGCGAAAAAGAACTCAGCACCTGTAAAGGCCGAGCTGAAACGCTGCTCTGACAAATCAGATGTGTTGACATGTATCAATGGATGCAAAGCTGCTGATTCGACTGTTTTTAAAGCTGTTTGATGGGCGGCTGCCTCCTCTTTCGTATCCGTTATCCAGTAGCGTTCTTTCGCAAATGGATAGGTAGGGAGGCTGATGCGTTTCGGCTGTTTGCCGTCATACAGTTTACTCCAGCCTATTTCCATGCCTTTTACCCATAAATCAAGCAGTCTTTCATATATGTGAGGCTCCCAGCTATTGTTGAGCGTTTTCTGTACTTCGTCATCTGATCTCAATGTTTGTGCGATACCTTTTTCTGCTCTGCCTCTGTACATGTACTTCGCATTGGTGCCCCCTTCTATAAAGAGGTTCAGTTTTTCCAGCAAGTCCCCAGTCGAGATAGCGATGATCCCTAATCTCTCCTCCATTGCATCACGCCCCTCTTGGAGTGTATAAGCAATATCAGTGAGGTCACGAGCAGTGATAGATCGCTTGCTGATAAAGTCTGCTAATTGCCGGGCTTGGTCTTTCAGACGATCTTCATCCTTTGCCGACAAAATAAAGATGCCCGGGTGCTGTGCTGTCACAGCTGGTGCTGTTGCAGGATGGGTTGTTTCTTTCGGAATGTATTCCTCAATGACCACGTGGGCATTGACGCCGCCTATCCCGAACGAACTGATACCTGCGCGGCGCGGCAGCTCTCGGCCGGCTTCATCCCGAAGCGCCTGCCATTCTCTCGATTCCTGCACAATATAAAACGGGCTGTCATCCAGTCTGATATATGGATTTACAGTTTCACTGTACAGACTTTTGACAAGCGTTTTATGCTTGAGCTGCAATAACACTTTAATGACACCCGCCACACCGGCCGCCAGCGATAAGTGACCGATGTTTGTTTTCGCTGACCCAAGTCCGCAATGGCTGCCATGAACAGCCGGGTCCCCCGTTTTTTCATACAGCTCTTTAAATGCCGCTTTTAAGCCGTTGATTTCTACTGGATCGCCCAGCTCGGTTCCAGTCCCATGCGCTTCAATATAAGTTACGGTTCTTGGATCAATTCCCGCTTTTTCATATGCTGTTTTTACGACATCCGCCTGAGCTTTCGGATTAGGAGTCGTTAGAGAATTTGCGCGGCCACCGTGGTTTACCGCACTTCCTTTAATGACACCGTAAATATGATCACCGTCTCGTTCAGCCGCTGTCAGCTTTTTCAGAAAGAGAATGCCGGCACCTTCACTGACTGCGAATCCATCGGCTTTGTCAGAAAATGTTTTGCATCTTCCTTCTTTGCTCAGCGCCCCGGCCTTATCATAGGCGATATGGCCTTGCGGAGTTACGACCGTGTTGACCCCTCCCGCAATCGCCATTTCACAGTTTCCATTTTCAATGGCGCAAACCGCATGATGAATGGCGACCAAAGAGCTTGAGCACGCAGTGTCGATCGGTTCACTCGGTCCATGAATGTTCAGGAAATAACTGACTCTATTCGGTCCTGCAGAAGGACTCATATTCGCAGCCGCTGAGCCTTCGATGTCTACATTTGACAAAAGTGAACTGTACCCTGTGTTTCCTGTCCCGATGAAGATTCCCGTTTTGGTTCCTGCCAGGCTTCTCGCTGAGTGTCCCGCTTCTTCTACCGCCTTCCACGCATAGGTCATTAACAGGCGCTGCTGAGGCTCCATCTGCTCAGCCTCCAGCGGAGATATGCCGAAGAACAATGGATCAAAGTCAGCTACTTCATCAATAAAACCGCCCCATTTGACGTTTGTTTTATTCGCTTCTTTCAGAGGGTCTCCGTAATACTCCTGCCAATCCCAGCGGTCTTTTGGAACCTCTGTAATACAATCTGTGCCCGAAGACAGGTTCTTCCAATATTCCTCAACGTCTTTTGCCTTTGGGAAAACGCCGCTCATCCCCACAATCGCAATAGGCTCAGGCTTGTGATCAGCTTCCTTTTGCATTGGTGTTACCGAAGGTTTTACAAAGCGGTTTTCAGTCGAAAACGTCATATTTTTTATATTCTGTTCGACAGGCTGCATCAGCACCCCAGCTTTGGCAGGCGTTTGAGCTGTAAAAGCATTTGGATATTCTTCTGACAGATACCCTGCAAATGCATAAACAGTTGCGTGCTCAAAGAAGATCGTAGGCGTAAGATCCAGCTTGTACTTCTCATTCAGTGTATTTGCGAATTCAGTTAACGTAATCGAATCAAATCCATATTGATTAAACTCCATGTCCGGGTCAATCTCTTCAGGTTTGATTTTGAGCAATTGAGAGATTGTTTGCTTTAAAACTTCTTGAATGTGGTCAAACATATTCCCTTGATCCATTCTCGCTTCAGATGTCACCGGTACTTGCACTGTTTTCATTGGTACATCATCAGAAGACGGCTTTTGAGTCAGCTTTTCCCTCATCATGTCTTTGATTCCTTCCATGACGATAACTTGATCTTTGCCAAATGCCAAACCTTTATACAGCGCTTGAATGCCGGTCTCGGTCCGCATTGGAGTCACACCTGTGTTTTTCAACGTCATGTTTTCAATTTCTTTATTCGCGCGCATGCCGCCTTCTTTCCAGAGCGGCCAATTGATTGACAACGTTTGTCCGTGCCTGTACATGGCGGTTACAAGCGCATTTCGATAAGCAGCATAACTGTCCATAAATGCATTAGCCATTGCATAATCGGCCTGTCCCGCGCTGCCGGCAACACTTGATATTGAAGAAAAGAGGATAAAGAAATCTAACGCAAGATGCTCGGTTGCCTCATCCACATTCACAAGCCCTTTCACCTTAGGAGCGAGAACTTGTGTCAGCTCTTCATTGGTTTTGCTCATAAGATAGTTATCTTTAATCAGCCCAGCGCTGTGAATGACACCATTCAAGTCTTCGTAATCAGACGTAATGCTTGTGATAAGCTCGGAGGCTGCTTCCGTTTGTGTCACGTCAACCTGCCTGTATTCTGCGCGTGCCCCTAATTGCTGAAGTTCGTTAAGCTCCGCCTGCTGATCCGCATTCAACGCGGATCTGCCTGTCAGAATGAGCACAGGCTGTTCGGCTTGACGAGCAATCTCTTTTGCAAAAATAAACCCAAGTCCTCCTGCGCCACCCGTGATGAGATATACACCTTTATCTCTCCACGGCATGCTTATTTCCCGATCATCTATTTGCATTTCATCCAGATCATTGATGTACCGTTTGCCTTTTTCATATTTGATGTGCTGATCTTCTGTGTGCCTTTTATTCTCTTTCAGTTTTTCTATTACACTTTCAACATTTTCATGTGAATCGATTTCAATCGTCTGGCCGATTAGTTTTTTATTCTCCAGGCCGGCGGTTTTAAGGAGCGCCGATAGCCCTGAGAATGAGTACTGCTTTCTTTGTGCAGAGGTAAGCAGCTGGATCAGAACATTGCCCTGAGGTCTGCTTTTGAGAAGACCCTGGACCGTCTCAAGCGCTTGTTCGGCATAATCTTGGAACCTCTCTGCAAGTCCTTCGCGGAATGACTCCAAAACGATGCATTCCGCTCCTGTCATTCTTGATTCAATGCGATCTTTTGAGAGGCCATTCATGTCGCAAAGCATGACAATGTGCCGTTCGTAATGAGGCTCAGGACTTTCTTTTTTAAAATCCTTAGGCACCCATTTTTCTTCAAACATCAGGGTTTCCAGCGTTTGATCAGATTCCGCCGATCCAGAGCCGCCTTCTGCTGCTCTGAAAGATAATCCTTTCATCCGTACGCAAACATTGCCGCTCTCATCTAAAATATCAATATCGCGCTTTTGCACCTTATCAGTTGCCTTGCTGCCTTGGCTGTATCTTGCGTATACCCACATTTCTGAAGAACATGCTCCGAAGACTTCAAGCTCCTGCACCGCAAAAGGCAGTGTCAGCTGGTTATCCCCGGCGCCTGTCAAAATGCTTGACGCCTGCAAAGCAGAATCCATCAGCCCAGGGTGCATGTTGTACTGGCTGAGCGTATCTGCAGCTGACGGATGCAATGACAATTTTGCCAAAACAAATTGTTCAGCTGTATAGATTTTTTTCACTCCGCGATAAGCAGGACCATATTCAAATCCAATCATTCGATAGGTGTCGTATACTTCGTTTACGCTGAAATGACTTTCCTGACACTGCTCCCGCAGAGATTGCAAATCAACCGCCGGCAGATTTTCAGCAGGATTCAATACCGCGCTGCCTTGACTGTAGACGATTGACTGTTCGCCAGTAACGTCTGAATGACCATAGATTTCATAAGAGATCTCACCATTTTCTCCCGGTAAAAGCCTAATGTGTACTTGCTGCGGCTGATCCTCTACAACAATAGGCCGCACCCACACCGCATTCTTTAGCTTCATGATGCGCGGTACATCTTGTACCTCTGCGGCCTGCTCAACAGCTGCCCGCGCCAATTCAAGATGAGCCACTCCCGGCAAAATCCGTTGGCCTTTCACAACATGATCAGCAAGGAAAAACTCTTCTCCCGTATAAATAGAGCTAAACCTTTGTTCCGAGAGATTCGATGTGTTTTGATGCATTAATGGATGCAGCATGGCTCCGCCAAGGCGGGAGGCTGCTTGATTTGCATCAATGCTGCCGCTTTTTTCAATATGATCAGAGATCCAATAACGGTCTTTTGCGAAAGGATACGTCGGCAAGCTGATGCGCTTTGGCAGATTCTCGCCATACAATTTCGTCCAGTCTACATCAAGCCCCTTTACCCATAATTCAAGCAATTTTGCATACTTTCCCCGTTCCATCCATTTCTCGACGGCTTCTTGAATCTCTTCGTCCTCTGTCAGCATTTGGAGTGTGCCTTTATCAATCCTGCCTTTAAATACATCCTCCACACCGCTTTTGCCTGCTGCAAAGTCTTTTAACTTTTGCTGTACATCCTCAATGGAACCGGAAATAATCCCGAGACGTTCTTCCATCGCATCCCGTCCGGCTTGCAGTGTATAAGCGATTCGGGCGAGATTTACGTCACTATATGTTTGCTTATCAAGCGCATCTGCCAGCTGCTGTGCATGTTCTTTTAGCCGCGCTTCATTTTTAGCCGATAAAACGAAGATACCCGGATGTTCCGGCGTGATGGATGGTATATTCTCATCGGATGCTTCCGGAATATATTCCTCGATAATCACGTGGGCGTTTACCCCGCCGATTCCAAATGAACTGACACCTGCCCGGCGAGGAAGCTCTTCTCCCCGTTCATTTTTCAGCGCTTTCCATTCTTCCGTTTCCCGTACGATATAGAACGGACTGTTTTTCAGTTGAATGTATGGATTCACGTTTTCGCAATGCAGACTTTTCACTAAGGTTTTATGCTTAAGCTGCAATAATATTTTAATAACTCCTGCTGCACCGGCTGCCAGCGATAAGTGGCCGATGTTTGTCTTTACAGACCCTAATCCGCAGTAAGGATTGGCTGATGTGTCTCCTTCATTTACACCCAATGCTTTAAAAGCTGATTTCAAACCGTTAATTTCAACCGGGTCTCCAAGCTCCGTCCCGGTTCCGTGGGCTTCAATGTAGGTCACGGTTTTCGGATCGATTCCCGCTTTTTGATATGCCGACTGAATAACATCTGCCTGCGCCTTCGGATTGGGAGTCGTTAAAGAGGCTGCACGGCCGCCGTGATTGATTGCACTGCCTTTTATGACTCCGTAAATGTGGTCTCCCGCTTCTTCAGCCGCTTTTAATTTTTTCAGGAACAGTATGCCGGCACCTTCCCCATGCGCAAAACCATCGGCTTGATTTGAAAACGTCTTGCATTTTCCTTCTTTGCTCAGTGCACCCGCCTTATCAAAGCTGATATACACCTCAGGAAGGATAATCGTATTTACACCGCCGGCTAATGCCATGTCACAAGTGCCTTCCTCAATTGAAGAGATGGCATGGTGGATCGCCACTAGTGAACTTGAGCACGCTGTATCAATCGGTTCGCTCGGCCCGTGCAGATTAAGGAAATAACTGACCCGGTTCGGACCGACCGATGGGCTCGTATTGGCTGCCGCTGATCCTTCTATTGCCGAGTTCGCTTTAGATAGAAGAGAGCTGTATCCTGTATTTCCCGTTCCGATGAAGACGCCGGTTTTTGTGCCTGACAACCTTTTCGCCGAATATCCTGCATCTTCGATCGCTTTCCAGGCGTAAGTCAGCAGTAAGCGCTGCTGAGGTTCCATTTGTTCAGCTTCACGCGGGGAAATGCCAAAGAATAATGGATCAAAATCTGCAATTCCGTCAATAAAACCGCCCCATTTCACGTTCGTTTTATTGACTTCCTTCGCCGGATCACCTTCATATTCACGCCAATCCCAGCGATCTTTCGGGATTTCCGTCATGCAGTCTTTGCCTTCTTTTAAGATGTTCCAGTACGCCTCAACATCTTTCGCCATAGGAAAAATCCCGCTTATGCCCACAATGGCAATTGGCTCAGGCCCAGCATCACTCTGTATGGCGTTTGGCAGCACGACTTGCTGCTTTCTGCGTCTTTTAGCTTTGGCACGCACGGCTTGTTCCTGTTTCGCAGCAGGCTGAAGCTGAGTCGATGCAGCGCGCACAGCAAATGTCTTCGCAAATACCGATTGATATTCTTCTGACAAATGCTTGCCAAACGCATGAATCGTCGGGTGGTCAAAAAATACGGTTGGCGTCAGCTCTAACTGATAGGCGCGATTGATATGGTTGGTGAATTCAGTCATGGAGATAGAATCAAAACCATACACCGTCATCTCGGCATGATCATCAATCGTTTCAAGCTTGACCTTTAACTGCTTGGCGATCTCTCGCTTTAACATCGCCTTTACTTTAACCAGCAAACTGTCTGTATCAATGCTATTTATTTGTTCAGTCATGTGTTCTGCTTCCTTCTTTTCCATAGGTGCTGAGGCGTTTTTTGCCAGCATGTTTTGTTTTATTTTCTGCACATCGCCTTCGATCACCATTACTTGGTTTGCCTCTGAATGAAGTGCTTGATATAATGCCTGAATTCCTTTTTCCGCCCTCATAGGAACAATACCAGCCAGTTGCACAAGCCTTTTCTCAGTTTCTTGATCGACCTGCATGCCTCCATCTCTCCATAAAGGCCAGTTTACAGAAAGCGTCTTCCCATGCCGCTGGCTGAGGCCGGCAAGCCTATTTCGATAGCCTGCATACATATCCATAAATACATTGGCTGCCGCATAGTCAGACTGGCCAATGCTCCCTAAACTTCCTGAAAGAGATGAAAAGAGAATAAAGAAGTCTAAAGGCAAATCCTTGCTCGCTTCGTCTAGATAAACAAGCCCTTTTACTTTAGGCGCCAGTACATCGTGCAGATCTTTTGCCTGTTTATTAACCAGGTAGCTGTCCTTGATGATTCCGGCACTATGAAGAATACCGTTCAGACGGCCATATCTTTTTTGAATGTCGTCAATAAGCTGATAGACTTCAATTTTATTGGTAACATCTGTTTGCCGGTAGGTGATGTCAGCCCCCTTGCTATGAAGCTCTTCCAGATTTTTGCTTTTGGTTTCGCTAAGAGGTGAGCGGCCTGCCAGAATGACTGTCGCATTTTTCGTTTGTTCCGCAATTTCCTTTGCAAAAATATGACCTAGTCCGCCGGCACCTCCTGTAATGAGATAAACGCCATTGTCTTTCCACGGTTTGCTGCCGACGCCTTTTGCCTGTTTGATTTCACGCCAATCAGCAATATACCGTGTCCCGTTTTGATATTTGACATATGAATCGCCGCTCATTTGATTTTCTAACAGTTTGCCAGCGATGCTTTCTCCACTTTCTTCACTGCTGACTTCAATCATTTGGCCGGTTAGTTTGGCATTTTCCTGACAAGCTGTTTTCAGCAGTCCTGTCAACCCTGAAAACAATTGCTGTTCTCCCTCTGCAGAGGTTACGATCTGAACGAGAATGCCGTCTTTCGGTTTCGTACGAATGATCTCTTGTACCTTTTTAAACACTTGTTCTGTATAAGAATGGAAACGCCCATCTACTGAAGAAGGCCTTGCTTCCAGGCTGTATACACGGACACTCTCGATGGCTGCTTCAATTTGTTCTCTCGTCTCATGATCATATTCACATAGGAATACGAGATGCTCTGCATATTTTTTTGCAGCTAAGCCGGCAGCAGCCTTTTGTTCTTGCCAAACGGGTTGAAGCAATAAAGTTTCAGTGTTGATTTTTGATGGTTCGGTTTGTACATCTGCCTCCATCACTCTCGTCGAAAATCCTTTCAGCCGCACGCAGATCATGCCATGCTCATCGCATAGGTGAATATCGACTTTCTGTATCAAATCCCCTGGTTTGTTTTTCGAGTTGAATTGAACATAAACCCACATGTCAGAAACGCACTGACGAAAGACCTCAAGTTCCTCCAGGGCAAATGGCAGTGCTGCCTTAAAATCTTCAGTGTCTGAAAGTTCCGCTCTGACGACATTTTGCAAATATTCAGCCGCCTGTAACGCCCCGTCCATTACACTTGGATGAAGAACATAATCGTCCAACGTATGTGCAACAGATTCCGGCAGTGATAATTTGGCAAGCAGCTGGCCGTCGCCTTTATATACGGTCTCTACACTCTTGTAACCTGGACCGTAATCGGCGCCGATCATCCCTTCATAAAACGAGGCAGCATCCAGTCTGCTTTGATCACATTGTTTCTTGATCTTAGAAAGATCCAGTACTTTTTCATGCTTTAACTGAATCAATTCCGCTATACCTTGGTTATATACAACTGGTTCTGCATCAGCGGATTCCGGATTACCATACATCCGATAAGCAATGTGTCCGCCATCTTCATCGTAAAGTCCGATATTTACCTGAACCGGCTCACTTTCTGCTACAACCGGGCGAACCCACACGACATTTTTCAGCCTGATTCCAGTTTCATGATCCTCCAATCCGCCAATTCCTTGTTCTATAGCGGCTCTTGCCATTTCAAGCGTGACCGCCGCCGGCAGTATCGCCATGCCTTTAATGATATGCTCGGCAATAAAATACTCTTGTCCTGTGAAAATGGAGCTGAAACGCTGCTCTGACAGAACCGATGTATTATGGTGCACCAAAGGATGCAAACGAGATGGTTCAATTGTTGTGATAGCGCCGCTGCTGCTTTCAGGCCAGTATCGTTCTTCGGCAAAAGGGTATGTCGGCAAGCTGATGCGGCGTGGCTTTGTATTTGGATAGAGCCTGCGCCATTCAACGTGAAAGCCATTTGCCCACATCTCGGCAAGCTTTCTCAATTCTTCTTTTGATATCCGTGATGAAGCCATATCATCTGCTTCAGCATTTCCAAGCAGCTGTTCAGCGGATGTCATTCTCGTTTTTTCTCCTTGAATACAGCCTTCTGTGAGCGGCTTTCCAGTCACAAAAGCTTCCAGCTGATGTTTCCATTCTTCCAGATCGTTCACTATAAAAACGATCCTGTTATCCATTGCTTCACGGCCGACTTGGAAGGTATATGCAATATCTCTTAAAGAGAAATACCTTTGCTCGTCTTGATTGATATAGGACAGCATTTCCTTCGCGTATACTTGGAGCCGTTCACTATTTTTAGCTGATATAGGAATGATGTAAGGCTGATTGCCTTCGTTTTCGGTATCTGCATCAGAAATGTTTTCATATTGCTCAAATATAGCATGGGCGTTAGTTCCGCCAAGGCCGAATGAGCTCAGAGCCGCCCGGTGGATACCTGAGTGTTTCTCTAACGATTTTCGTTCACGGACAACATAAAAAGGAGAGCTTTCAAACTTTATATCCGGATTCGGCTCCGTACAGTTGATAGTCGGTGCAAGTTCATTATGGTATAAACTCATCGCAACTTTAATGCATCCGGCTAACCCCGCAGCTGTATCCAAATGGCCAATATTCGTTTTCACTGAACCGATTCCGCAAAATTGTGTTTTGTCGGTGTATTGCTTGTACACTTTATTTAGAGCAGACATTTCAATAGGATCGCCTAATTTCGTTCCCGTCCCGTGTGCTTCAATATAACTGACCGTTTCAGGATGGATCTTGGTTGTATCCAATACATGCTGTATCACTTCTGTTTGGCCTTTTACACTTGGCGCATAGAAGCCTGCCTTCTCTGCCCCATCATTATTGATGCCTATTCCGCGCATAATGGCATAAATATGGTCACCGTCTTTTACGGCATCCACAGCTTTTTTCAGCAGGATGACTGCTACGCCTTCACCTCCGGCCATTCCGTCCGCCGAAGCATCGAACGCCTTCACATGCCCGTCGCTTGAAAAATTCAACCCGTTTTGGTGCACGTAGCCGATCGCTGATTGTGCGTGCAATGTTGCGCCTCCGACAAGCGCATATTGTGATTCGCCCGATGTCAGGCTTTTGTATGCTTGATATAAACCGACTAGTGATGAAGAGCAGTTAGAATGAACAAAATAGCTTGGCCCTTTTAATCCGAGCTTATGTGAGATCATGGTCGGAATGGTTCCGCTTTGGGCTAAAACCCATGAGACATAGCCATCCGGTGATTCATGTTCTTCTGTTGTCTCCTTCGGCAATAACGTTCTATATGAATTGCTGCTTGCAGACATATATACACTTGTTGCCGGAATCTCCTTAGCCACATATCCTGCATCTTCAATCGCTTTCCAGGAGTGCAGCAATAAGAGGCGGAGCTGAGGGTCCATATACTCAGCATCTTTTGGCGAAATTTGAAAGAAACTGGGATCGAATAAGTCTTTCCCTTCGATCACTGATTGCACCGGCACATAGTCAGGATGCTGTATCAATTCTTCGGGAACTCCATTTGCGCGAAGCTCTTCTTCAGAAAAGAATCGTATGCTTTCTTTGCCTTCTTTGATGTTGTTCCAGAAGTCATGATGATTTTGCGCACCCGGGAACTGGCAAGATATCCCCACAATCGCAACACTGTCGTCAAAATAAGGAGGAATCGTCTGTTCTAGGTGTTTTCTATCTTTTTTGACATCCTGATGATCTTCATTTTGTGTCCCGGCTAGATCTGAGTTTTTCATCTCCAAAATGTATTCACTGATTGCACGGATCGTGGAATACTCAAACAGCTCAGTAACATGAAACTCACAATCGAATTCTTTTTTGATTCGTTCAGCCACAGCTACAGCCAGAAGCGAATCGCCGCCCGCATCGAAAAATCCGTCTTCCGGCCCAAATCCGCTGACCTTGAGCGTTTCCTCCCAAATGCGCAGCACCTGATCCTCTATTTCCGTTAATTGCAAGTGATTTGGTTTCCTTCTGTTGAACACGATCTTGCGTTTTTCTAATTCTTTACGGTTCACTTTTCCGCTGGGCGATAATGGAAGCTCATCTAAGCGGATAAAGTGTGAAGGTATCATATATTCCGGCAGACTCGATTTTAGATGAAGGCGCAAATCTTTTGGATTGGCAGAGGCATGTCCGCTTTCCTCTGTATAATAAGCAGCGAGCTGTTGATGGCCCTCCAGCTGCTTCACCACTACCGCCTGATCTAAAATGCCCGGAAATTCACTCAGCTTTGTTTCTATTGCGCCCAGCTCGACGCGAAAACCGCGTATTTTGACTTGGCTGTCAATCCGTCCCAAGTATTCTATGTTGCCGTCAGGAAGCCACCTTGCTGAATCACCCGATTTATATAGCTTCGTCCCTGGTTCAAAGGGATTATCAATAAATTTTTCAGCCGTAAGCTCCGGCTTTTTAAAGTAGCCTCTTGCCAAACCGGCTCCAGCGATGCAAAGCTCACCAGGCTTTCCGATCGGGACAGGCTTCAAATGCTGGTCCACAATATAAATTTTCGTGTTGGAGACAGGCTTTCCAATCGGTGTATGGTGACTTGCGATATCTCCTTTTCCGCATCCGAAATACGCAGCGTAAATGGAGGCTTCCGTCGGTCCGTATATATTTTCAACACGGCAGTTTGTAAAGAGTGATACCGCCTTTTTCACTAATTCTTTAGGGAAGGCTTCACCTGCAACCATCATATACTTCAGCGGTCCGTCCTCTGTGAATCGCTTGTTGTCTTTCGCCATTTCTAAAAAAACATGCAGCATGGCCGGCACAAAATTAATGTGAGTCACTTTATATGTTTCAATATAATCCATGCAAAGCTGCGGTGATTTCTCCCCATTAGGCGGAAGAATCACTAGACGGCCGTCTCCAATAAACCATCCGAATAATTCTGAGATCGATACATCAAACACATAGTTCGTCTTCAATAAATATGCATCCTCAGCCGTTACAGGATAGTGAGATTCAAGAAAATTCAGGGTATTCATAATGCTCCGATGCTCTACCATAACCCCTTTAGGCTCTCCGGTGCTTCCCGATGTATAAATAATATAAGCGAGGTGTTCCGGTTTTACTTCCCGCTTTAAACCGCTGCTTTGCTGGTCTGTATAACCGTTTCGGCAAGCTAACTCGATATTGATCGCTTTTACATGGCTGCCAGTTAATCCGCTGATCCTCTCATGAACGTTAGGTTGGGTGAGGACAATGGATGCCTGACTGTCTTTGAGCATGTACTCTAATCGTTCTTGCGGAAAACTTGGATCTAACGGCATATACGCTCCGCCAGCTTTCAGTATTCCTAAAATTCCGATGATCATATCAAACGAACGCTCTGCACAAATGCCAACGGGCTGTTCAGGTCCAACACCCTGATGTTGAAGGTAGACTGCCACAGATGTGCTTTTTTCATCTACTTCTTTATATGTAAGTGATCTGTCTTCAAACATCACAGCAACCGCATTGGGGGTTTGTTTCGCTTTTTCCTCAAACACCTCATGTATACACTTGTCATTTGCAATGTTTGTCCCTGTCGCATTCCATTGTTCCAGCAAACTAGTTTGTTCTTGATTTAATTGCAAAGAGTAAGCTTCAAGCGGCAAAGACGGGTCCTCCATCATGTGCTGCGCGAGCTTCATATAGTTCTCCATCATGCTTTCAATGGAGGACAGTTCATACAAATCAGGGTTGTACAGAAGATGAAGCACTGTTTCATTTTGTTGCTCATATATTTCGAGTGCCAGCTCAAATTCACCCTCTTGCCGAATGTCTTCAATATATTCGATGCCAAGCGTTTGATACGGTTCGAGCACTTTTTGCAAGCCTGTTGCCTGAAAAAAGTTTTGGTACAGAAAGGCTGTTTGAAAAACCGGAGAATCCGTGGCCGAGCGGTCTACATTCAGCTCTCTTACCAATGCAGGGAACGGAAACGCCGCATGATCCAGACCGTCAGCCATTGTCAGCTGCAGCTCCCGAATAAATGCTGTTAATGGCTGAGCTCCGATATTCTTGCTCCGAACAGCCATCATATTGATAAAATAACCGATTAGGGTTTCAAATCTGTCTTCTTGCCGACCCATTGTCGGAACGCCGACAATGATATCCTTTTGTTTTGTATAATGGTGCAGCAGTACTTTGTAAATGGAGAGAAACACAACCGATTCATTCACATGATTGGTGCGGGCAAACGATTTAATTTGATTTCTCAGGTGATGGGGGAGCAAGCTTTTATAAGCTTGCCCCTTGAATTTTCGTGCTGAAGACCGCGGACGGTCAGCAGGCAAATCAAGAACTGGCAGACTCCCAGACAACTGTTCTTTCCAGTAAGCGAGATGCTCTTCCCCTTCTCTGCCAGTCAGCATCCGTTTTTCCCAATCGACAAAATCGTAATAATCAGCTGTTAATGGCTGCTGCAAGGGCTCAATCCCATTCAGTAATTGTTGATACGCTTCGAATAGCGCCGATATCAATGTCAGCATCGACACACCATCAAATATGATATGGTGAATTGTTATAAGAACAATGCATTCTTCTTCTAACCGTTGAAAAAGATGTGTGCGCCATAACGGACCAGCTTCCAACTGGAAAGGTTCTTTTGCTTTTTCTTTTAGAAAAGACAAAATATCTGCTGATTTTATTGCTGATATATCCTCTTCCACAAAACAAAGATCCTTTGATAACTGAACCGATTGAAATGGAACGCCATTCTCTTCTTGAATCACACTGGCTAAGACTGGATATTGTTTCTGTACAAACAGAAGGGCTTTCTTGAACGTCTCTGCATGTATTGGTTTGCTGAAGCGAAAGCATAAAGGAATATTATATGCACTCATCCCAGGAGACATTTTTTGAAGCATCCACAGCCCTTTTTGCCCTTCTGAAAGCGGGCTTTTCAACTGCCGCTTCATGCCTTTAAGATGTTCTTCCACCTCAGAAATGGTTAATTCTCCTGATCTGAAGGCATCGAGAATTTCTTTATGATTCATACGATTTACTCCCTTCTATGATGTTTTGCACACTCTTAAAATCCAATTTCCCTAGCGCCACCTCTTGCATCATTCCGATGATGTGCTCGTCTGTATACGTGCCCTTTATTTGATGTGCTGCTGCGCTATGATTTTGTTTTTCCGCTTTTAAGGCCAAATGGTCAGATAGAGCTTGGACTGTCTGACATTCAAGGATTTCCCGGCCGGCCATCTTCAGCTGCGTGGTTTTTTCGATATGCCGCATCAATTTTCGGCCAAGAATTGAATCCATCCCATATTCCAGAAAGTTTCTTTTGAAATTGATTCGATCCTCAGATATGCCCAATTCTCGTGCTAAAAATTGAACAATGATCTTTTGAATATGGGTTTTGCCATTCGGCTCGCCAATCTCTGTTTTCATATCTTGTGAATGCTGTTTAACGGCCTCTGATTGCTGAGTGCCTGACGAAACCCAATACCGCTCCCTTGCAAATGGATAACCAGGTAAAGAAACCATCCGAACGTGACCGCCATCATGAAGGAGTTCCCAAGGAATCTGATATCCTTTCACCCAGCAATCCGCGATGTTTTCCAAATTTCTTTCTTTTGCGAGAGCTTGCAGAACTGCTTCATCTTGTTCTTCTAATATCCCTTCTGTATATCCTGTATAAAGGGATCTCTGTTGGCCCGATATCCCACCATTCTTCATTGCTTCCACATATTCCTTCAATTTTCGCACCAATTGCTCCTGATTGTTTGCAACGATCGCGAGCCTTGCTTCCATGGCTTTTCTCCCAACCTGAAGCGTATATGCCACATCAGGTAAAGAAGGGTTATGGTTATGATTCTGCTCCAGATACGCAATCATGCGGCAGGCAGCACCCTGAAGCCGATCATCATTTTGGGCTGAAAGCACGATGACCTGCGGTGACTCTTGATGCCGCTGTGTGGACGGCTGATCATTCGGAATGTATTCTTCAATGACTGCATGTGCATTGGTGCCGCTGATTCCAGTCGTGCTGATCGTTCCCATCCTCGGCTTCTGATTTTTCCTGATCCACGAACGGTTTTCTTTGCAAAGCACAAATGGGCTTTCTTTAAACGGAATATACGGATTTTCCGATTCACAGTGATGAGTGGCCGGAATGATCTGGTTTTTCATAGCCATCAGCATACTGATTAAAGCAACTGTTCCTGACGCTGCAAATGTGTGTCCGATTAAAGGTTTAATTGAGCTGATCATACAGAATTGCTTCTGCTTCGTATATTTGCTGAACACGCTCGTTAACGCTTGGACCTCAAGCGGATCACCAAGATTCGAGCCGGTACTGTGCGCCATCACATATTGAATATCGAGCGGATTGATTTCATTTTTTTCATAAATGTTTTCGATCAATTCTGCCTGGCTAAAAGGATTTGGCGCAGTAATGCCGTTGGTTTTGCCATCGTAATTCACGCCGCTGGCCTTGATGCAGCCATAAATATGATCTTTATCTTCAATTGCCTTTGATAATGGTTTCAAGAGAACAGCTGCCACCGCTTCACCTGGCACAAGACCATTGGCATCCTGGTCAAACACTTTGCATTGTCCGTTCGGAGACAGCATTTCGGCCCTTGTCAGCGCCTCAAAAGACATGTGAGAAATATTCAAGCTGACGCCGCCCGCTAAAGCCATTTCACAATCCCCCTGACGCAGAGCTGAACATGCCTGGTGAATCGCCACCAGTCCAGATGAACATGCTGCTGTCAAAGCCATATTAGGCCCTTTTAAATCCAATGCGTATGCGATTCTCGCAGACAATGTGGCGTTTTGTGTTCCGTTAATGTAATCCGTATCTCCGGTTAGATGCGCATATTCCCCTTCTTCCACACCTACATAAACACCGCAGGATTTTCCTTTTATCCGATCTCCCATATAGCCGGCGTCTTCAAACGTGTGCCATGCTTCCTCTAGAAAAATGCGCTGGCGCGGGTCCATGCTTTCGGCTTCTTTAGGCGATATTTGAAAAAACAGCGGATCAAACCGGTCTATGTCCTTCAAAAATGCACCCCACCTTGGCACTGCTTTTTCTGGATCTCTGTTAGCTCTCCCCCAGTCCCGGCGTTCGCCCGGGATGTCAGAGATACACGATTTACCGTTTTTCAGATTATCCCACAGCTCATGGACCGAATCAGCTTGAGGGAACCTGCCGCTCATGCCGATAATGGCAATAGGCTCATCGTGAACCTGCCGAATGCTTTTTTTACTGGTTTCCGGTTCTGGAGCTACAGGAATTGCTGCATAAGCTTCAGGGGGCTTTTGCGCCTCTGATGTATCATCCCGGTAAAATGCTTCAATCAGCTCTTTATGATCGGTTAAGAAAAAGCCGATCAATTCTTGTAAAGTCGAATAGCCGAAAAATAAAGCCGGTGTCACTTCAATGTTGAAATGCTTTGATAACACATTCGAGAATTTAGCCAAGTAGATTGAATCAAATCCGAAGTCGGCCCAATTTTTGTTCAAATTCAGCTTGTCCTTTGAAATCTTAAGCAATGTGTGAATATGCTCTTTCAAGTCGTGTTCTAAACGCTTTTCAACGCTTAACGTTTTTACCTCATCCTTGTTTTCTTGTGCTAGAGGGGCTTGAGTGGCCGGTTCTGGAATAGCTGGTTCAGCCATTCCTAAAAATCGGCTGACACGGCTGGGCTGACCGGCTATGACGAGATGCTGAGCATCCTGCTGAGCTAGGATGTGCTCAAACATACGGATGCCTTCCTCGGCTTCTAGGAAGCGTTGGCCGCTTGATTTCAGGTACATATCCGTTGTTTCCTCATCACCGATCTTCATTCCGCCATCCTTCCATACAGGCCAGTTGATGGCAAACGTTTTACCGTTATGCAGCTCATTTCTGTATTGTGCGTAAGCCATCTGAAACCTGTTGCCAATCGCATAATCACAACATCCAAAATCCCCTAAAACTGCAGAAGAAGAAGAAAAATAACACATAAAATCAAGGACTTCATTTTTAAGCCATTCATCAAGCGCTATCGTGCCGTTGATTTTCGGTTCAATGATGCGCTGGAAGCTTTCGATCTTTTTGTCAAAAATAGCAGAGTCGCTTTCGATTCCGGCTGCATGAATGACACCGTTGATGGCACCGAATCGGTCTTTCCCTCTTTTTACGCAGTCTCCCATTGCGATAGGATCAGACACATCTGCTTCTGCATACATCGCTTCGCCGCCTAGATCCTTTAATTCTTTTATTTGCTTTTGCTTTTCATCATTAAAAGGCGACCGTCCTGTCAAAATCAGGTTTGCGGCATAGTTTTTGGCTAAATGCTTGGCAAATAAATAACCAAGCCCTCCTACACCGCCTGTAATCAGGTAAGTACCGCCAGACTTCAATTTGCTGTCGTCCGGTTGTATCGTTGTCTGTTCAATGTGATTTACATATCGTTTCGCATTCTGATACAAAACCGTTTGTTCAGCTGAAGCCTGTAATTCTGCCCATATTTTACGTGTCCAATCATCCATCGATCCTTGTTCCGCCGGCTGAAAGATTCCAGTCACTTTTGTGTGCGGAAGGACAAGCCCGAGTGAACGTTCGAAGCCAATCCATGATTCCAGATAGCTTCGGTCAAGACCATCTTCAAAACATCCTGCCAGCAGCAGCCGTGAAGGATGAAGCTTTGCTGCGGACATACCTTGTAATAGGTAAACAATACAGGAATGGTCCTTTATACAGCGCTTGTCTTCCATAGGCCACATATAGAGGATTGCATCTGGTTCTCCAAGTTCTTCTTTAATGCTCTGGAAGACCTTTTCAAAAGTAACGGGTTCTTGCCGCACAATCTGGTAACTATATTCAGACTGTTTGCTGTACACTTCGCCCTGTGATATAAAAATGACCTTAGTGTCTTGATCAACGTTTTTCAAGGCTGAAGCAAATGCGTTTTGCTTTTCTCTTTCAGTCAGAAAACAGATGAGCGTTTTGATACGTTTCGATGTGAGAGTCGCCGGCTCTTCTTTCCACACTTCTTGAAACGTCATAACCTTGAAAGGTTCTTCTGTTTGCTGATCATGATCCTGTTCTATAGACGCCGGAGCCTTTGCCGCGCCTGGTGCCCAGTAACGTTCTTTTGCAAATGGATATGTCGGAAGACTGATCCGGACAGGCGTTTGGGTGCCGTACAGCATGCCCCAGTCGAAAGACAAGCCTTTCACCCAAAGGTCCAGCAGTTTCGTGTATTTCCCTTTGCTCATCCATGCTTCTATGATTTTTTCCATATCCTCATCCGCTGATAAGACTGCTAACGCTTTTTTGTTATCATCGATGCGATCCAGATACAGGCAGTCTGCTTTGTTTTCGATAAAATCGTTCAGCTTTCTCTCAAGATCCTCTAGTGATTCCGCTATAAAGGCCAGCCGTTCTTCCATTGCTTCACGGCCTGTTTGCAAGGTATAGGCGATCCTGATCAGGTCTGTTTCGCGGTACCTTTTTTGTTTGATGGCTGTAAGCAGCTGTTCCGCTTTTTCTTGCAAGCGTTCCATGTTTTTGGCCGATAGCACAATCAGCGCTGGAGGATGGTCTTTCGGCGTTTGCGCCCCCGTTCTTGGAATATATTCTTCCAGGATGATATGGGCATTGGACCTTCCGGCGCCAAAACTGCTCAAGCCAGCGCGCCTAGGCACCTCTTGCCCGCCAATCACCGGGCGTTTCCATTCACCAAGTTGCTGCTGAACGACAAATGGCGTATGGCTGAACTCGATGTTCGGATTCAACCGCTGAGCATGCAATGATGGTGCAATTTGGCCATATTTAAACTGAAAAAGTATTTTTGTCAGCCCTGCAATTCCGGCTGCACTTTCACAATGACCGATATTTGATTTGCTGGAGCCGATCGCACAAAACTGTTTCTCCTGCGTATCTTTCTCGAATGCTTTTGTTAACCCCGCTATCTCAATCGGATCTCCTAATGCAGTGCCTGTTCCATGCGCCTCTAAATAACTGATGGTTCGGGCAGGAATGTCGGCGCGCTCCATTGCTTCTTTAATTACCTGTGCCTGTGCATGAGGATTTGGAACCGTGTATCCATTTGTTTTTCCACCGCTATTAATGGCACTTGCCTTTATCACACCGTAAATATGGTCACCGTCCGCTATTGCTTGCTGCAGCGGCTTTAACACAATGGCGCCTACGCCTTCACCGTCGACAAAACCATCTGCATCATCGCCGAATGATTTACATGTATCACTAGCAGAGAGCATATTCATGACAGATAAATTCTGATAGTGAACCGGGTCGACAACTAAATTGACACCGCCGGCAATGGCACAATCACTCGATCCGCTATAGATGCTTTCCAGCGCTAAATGAATCGCTGTCAGGGAGGATGAGCAGGCTGTATCGACTGCAAGACTCGGGCCTTGGAAATTCAGTAAATAGGATATTCTGTTGGCGATAGACCAATAGCCGTAGCCGGTCGGATAATTTTTGTTCATGACTCCGGCAAAGACGCCGATTTTTCTGCTTGAACAGAGCGAGTCAGGCGTGTATCCCGCGTCTTCAATACTTGCATAAGCGGTTTGCAGAAATAATCGCTCCTGAGGGTCCATTCTTTCTGCCTCAAGCGGAGAAATCTGAAAGAATAATGGGTCAAACTTGTCCATATCCTTGATAAATCCGCCCCATTTCGTATAAATTGATCCTTCTTTTCCTTTTTCTTTATCGTAATAAGCTTTCCAATCCCAGCGATCTTTCGGAATTTCCTCAATACAATTTCTTCCTTCTTTTAGGTTGTTCCAAAAGTCTTCTGCTGTTTCCGCCTGAGGATAGCGTCCAGAAATGCCGATAATGGCAACGTCACGGCTTGCAAGAGTGTTTGTCGGAGTTTCTTTCTCCCCGCTGAAGCCAAGCTTGCGATAGCGCCGTGTTCTTTTAGCGGCCTGATCAGGTTTCTGTGAAGATTGGGTTCTGCTTTCGGCCGGGGTCTGTTGTTGAACTTGACGGTCAAGACCTGTTAATTTCATCAGCGCTTCTGTTTTTGTTTTGATGAAATGCTCCACTAATGCGTCAATGGTCTGGTACTCGAAAAATAAAGTGCTGCTTACATGGTCAAATTCTTTACGCAATGTATTCGTCAGCTGGACAACAACGATAGAATCAATACCGTACTTTTCAAGCGGTTCAGATGACTCAATCTTTCCTGCAGGAATTTTCAACGTTTCCCCGATTAGTTTTTTCATATATTCTGTGCTTTTTTCTCTTAGGAGAGCATGTTTTGATTGTCCAGCTTCCTCTGAATCTATGGTATGAATGTAGGATGGCTCCTGATTAGACGCTTGTGAAACAACCTTCTCCGGCAAGATCACATTTTTCATCATACGTCGAACCAGCCCGTTGCTTGAGGCTGCGACGATTTGGTGACTCAGATCATGTGCCGCCTCGGCCGGGAAAAAGACAGATTCAAAGCCTTCGCTTTCAAGTGCCGCTTTCCAGCTGTCAGGATGTAAGCCTGGACAGCCGGGAATCCGCACTGCAGGATCTTCATACAGCCACCAGCCTTCCAAAAGACCAAAGGTGATGTGAGGGAACAGGCTGTTTCCCGCCATTTCATTCAGCAGCAGCATTCCGTTGTTTTTCATTACTGCTTTTGTATGCCGCAGTGTTTGACGGATATTTTTTGTTGCGTGAAGGACATTAGCGGCAATGACGACATCATAGCCTCCCGCTTCAAATTCCTGCTGGTCAATCGGTTTTTCCACATCAAAAAGCTGATATGTCAGGTACGGATTTTCCGCCCCATATTCCTTTTCTGCATGTAGCAAAAATGCTTTAGACAGATCTGTATAGCAATATTCATTGATGTGCTTTTGATATGGTTTCAGTTTTTCAAAGATTCCGGCACTCGTGCCGCCTGTGCCTGCGCCTATTTCCATAATGCGAATCGATGCCTCAGGGTCGTGCTTCAGACGTTCATCCAGATAAGCTAATAATGTATCGGCAAGCACTTTATTAAAATAATCTGCCACTTGGTTATGCTTATAAATGCCTTCCACCAGTTCCATCGAGGAATGCGGGAACATGATATCTGTTGCAGGGACTTTCCCTGTCAAAATATCCGGTAATGCTTTCAGCATGGCCTCTGCTAATACAACCATCGCCTTTGTCTCGCTGTCTTTAAGCCACTTTTCTTTTTTCGCATTCCATTCTTGCCAAAGCAGCTCGATATCCTCTGCTTGGTCCTTCCTCACCAATGAATCTCCAACTTTCTTAAGATAGCCATGCTGCAAGAGAAATTCGCTGCTTTGCCGAATCCATTTCCCATAAAATTCACGAGTCTTATATTGTTGAAGACGTTCAACCGATAATGTATAACCATCAAACAGCCCGGCCGTTTGCAGCTGTCCTAACAACAGCCTGTAAAGAAGATCATCAAGCTCTTCATGTGTCACTCTTTGGAATTGTCCCGTAGTCGGCAGACGCTCCATCAGGCTCTCTGTATCTGCTGAAGGTTGCTCTGGATAAAGAGTGATGAATTCATTCTGATTCACGCCTTCGACTGCTACAGGCTTTGTCGTATGAATGAAAGCTGTTTGGCTGACTGGCCCAGAAAGCAGTGCTTCCAGCGCCTTCATAGCCTCCGCAGGCTCAATTAAACCTAAGCCGATTTGATTCATGAGCTGTACATAATGTTCATCCTCAGCCGCTTCACTATTCCCCCAATATCCCCAGTTCATGACTTTTACAGGGCATGCCCAGCTCTGAGAAAGCTGGTGGGCAAAAGCATCTGCAAATGTACAGCCAGAGGCATAATGGCTTTGCTTCACATTTTTGATATGGGCTACAAGCGAAGAGAAGAATAATACAAAATCTACATTCTCCTGGCGGAACACTTGGGCCATCCGAATACTGACATCGATCTTCGCCGCCAGTCCAGCGGTGAATTCTTCCGGCTTCATTTTTTCCAGGCTTTGCTCAAATAAAACCATCGCAGAGTGAACAATCCCGTGAATATGAGGATGGCGTTTTTTCACTTGATCATAAGCCTGCTGCAATGAATGTTTATCGGCTGCATCGGCTGCAATGTAGAAAGGCTCAGGGCCAAGCGCCGAAAGTCGGTCTATTTTTGACTGGATGGCAGCATTAAGTTGACTTCGCCCAATCCAAACGATTTGCGCTTGGTAGCGGCGGATCATGTACTCACTCCACGCCTCTCCGATATACCCGGCTCCTCCGATGACCACATAGACTCCGCCTTTCCGATATAGCGTGTCGCCTGACAGTGAGTGCCGATATGGGATCAATTGCTGCTGATGCCATTGCTGATTACGATAGGCCCAAGCATGGCCAAGGCGGTCAGCTGGGAGCGCAAACATGTGATTTACCGGCCATGTGCAGCCTTTTTCAAGATCGAGAAGACGGATTTTCCAGTGTGGATATTCCTTTGCCATTGTGCCGGCAAGCCCATGAATGCTTGCATGGGCGGGTTGTACTGCCTCATGTTGCATAACCGGCTGCGCTTGGACGGTCACAAGAGACCATTCAAGTTGTTTCTCGCCATAGCCTAATTGCAGGCATGCTTTCACAAGCTTAAATAGGTGAAGAACAGCTTCTCCTTGTCCATCACTACCTATACTTCCCCGGTGTGACGGGGCAATCCACAATACATGGTCAATGCTTCCGTACGCTTGCAGTTTGTCCGCTATTCCCTCAATGTCATCTGCAGGCCGGATATCGATAAAGGAAACTTGCGGATAATGATGCTTTATTAATGCGCGATCAGCTTCAGCAGCACCGCATAAAACAACTCGTGTACCAGCAAACGAAGCATTATCCTTCGTATCTGAAGAGACTGGTTCCCAGACAGGGATCATCATCGTATGCCCGGTCATCTGAGAATCAGTTAAAAGTTGCGGCATTGAATGCTGCTCTCCATCAAGTGCCCGCATCGAGGCACCCTTCATTCGCACACAAACGTGTCCGTTCTCATCACATAAATCAATATCATACTTTCTGACTTTGTCCTCCGCTTTACTGTCTGAACTGTATCGAATATAAGACCATATCTTCTCTGGACATGGGCTGAAAATATCAACCTCCTGCAACGCAAATGGAAGAGACAGCGTCTGAGCTTGTCCAGCGGCATTGACTGAGCTAACGATAAAACCGACTGTGGCATGGAACGCGGAATCCATCAAACTCGGGTGGAGCGCAAAATGCTGCCTGTCGTTTTTTAGAAAAGCGGGTAACGAGATTTTTGCAAGCAATTGATCTTTGCCGACATAGACTTTTTCAATCCCTTGATAGCCCTCTCCATAGTCAAGCCCAATCTTTCGAAACGCTGCATAGCATTGTTCTGACGTCACTGTGTCCAAACTGCATTCTGTCTGTATTGATGAAAGGTTTAAAATGGAAGTGTCCGTTTCATCTGAAATGACAGCGCGACCTTGGCAGTGTATCATCAGGGCTTCTTCTTTATGTTCAGAGCTGCTATAAATGTCAAAGGAAATGTCCCCGTTATCCTCAGGAAAAAGGCCAATATGTATTTCTTTTGGTTCACTTTCTATCGTGATAGGACGCACCCACACAATGTCTTTAAGCGACACCACTCTTTGTTCGCCGTCCAGATCGCCTGCAGCTTTTTCCGCTGCTTCTCTTGCCATTTCTAAATAGGCAACGCCCGGCAAAATCTTCTGTCCCTGTACAACATGATCAGAAAGGAAAAATTCCGTGCCTGTAAATACAGAGCTAAAGCGCTGCTCAGTAAAGTCTGATGTATTGCGGTGCACCAGCGGATGTAAGATATGATTCACAGTGCTGGTTTTCATTTCAGGAACCGGGATCCAGTAGCGCTCCCTTGCAAACGGATAGGTCGGAACACTGATTTTAAGCGGCTTGCGATCGCCGTATAGGCCGTCCCAGGTGACCCGCTTTCCTTGAACCCATGCTTTCGCCATTTCCATCATTTCACTGTCTCTTATCAAATTGTTATTCAGCGCATTTACCGAAGTTGGCCCAGCCGCCTCCTGATTCTCCTTGGCTTGTCCCGTCCAGCAGCCCTCGATCTCTTCTTCGCCATTGGCAAACGCCCGAAGTTTAGACGTTAAATCTTTTATGTCTTTTACGATGAAGGCCGCACGCTCCTCCATTTCAACCCGTCCTGCCTGCATGGTATAAGCTAACGCTAAAAGATTGACGTCCTCGCTAAGAAAATCAAGAAGTTTAAGAGCGTAAGCCTGCAGACGATCTTTGTTTCTCGCAGACAAAGGTATCACTATTTCTTCATTTTTCGTTAAAATCGTCTCTGAATGGCTCTCTGCCGGAATATATTCTTCCAAAATAAGATGCGCATTTGATCCTGAAGCGCCAAACGAACTTAAACCGGCGCGGCGGGGATATGTGACGTCCACCCCGTTTTCTGTAAAAGATGGCTGCTTCCATTCCTTTGTTTCATGCTGGACAAAAAATGGGGTTTGATCAAGCTTCAAATAAGGATTCAGCTCTTCTGAATGTAATGACGGCACCAAGGTTTTATGATGCAACTGCAGGACAGTCTTTGTTAAGCCGCTAATGCCGGCTGCAGCTTCAGCATGGCCAATATTCGATTTAACAGAACCGATTGAACAGAATTGCTTGTCCTGCGTATTGCGGCTGAAAGCTTTTACTAACCCCTGTATTTCAATCGGATCTCCCAATGAGGTGCCAGTGCCATGGGCTTCAACATAACTGATGGTGCGCGGATCAATTCCTGTTTTTTCTAGACACGCTTCGATAACATCAGCTTGAGCAACCGGGCTCGGTACTGTAATTCCGCTTACTTTCCCTACATGATTTATCGCACTGCCTTTGATGACAGCATAGATTCGGTCACCGTCCTGTTCAGCTTTTCGCAGCGGTTTTAGCAATACTGTGCCGACACCTTCTCCAGATACGTAGCCATCCCCGCCTTTACCGAAAGTATGGCAATAGCCGTCACTTGAGTGCATCCCTACACTGCCATAGCTGATATATTTAGCCGGATGCAGTGACAAATTGACGCCTCCGGCAAGCGCGGCCTCGCATTCTCCATTCCGGATGCTCTCTATTGCCAGATGAACCGCAGTTAATGAGGAAGAGCAGACCGTGTCCACCGCCATGCTTGGGCCGTGGAAATTACAATAGTAAGAGACCCTGTTGGCGATTTGCGCATAATTCAGCGATAAAGGAAATGGATTGTGTTCTGATAGAGCTTCAGCTCCTATAAGGGAATAGTCCTTATGCATAACACCGGCAAACACACCGACATGCTGTCTTTTATTTTCTCCCTGCGGTGAAGCAATTGTCTCTGGTGTATAACCCGCATCTTCAATAGCTTCCCAGCACGTCTCTAAAAATAACCGTTCCTGAGGGTCCATCATTTCCGCTTCACGCGGAGAGATTCTGAAAAATTGAGGATCAAAGCAATCAGCCTCCTCGATAAACCCGCCCCATTTCGAGAGCGGCTTGCCTGCAGGTGAATCCAGTCCATTGTTTTCTTTCCATTCCCAGCGTGAGTTTGGAATCTCTGTGATGCAGTCGGTACCTGCTTTAAGCTGTTCCCAAAATTCCTGTATGTTTTTCGCCTTAGGATAGCGTCCCGCCATTCCGATAATGGCAATGTCCTCCCCGATCTCTGGTGAAGAGATAACACCATCAGGAGAATCCTTCATTGGTGAAGGAGATTGGCGGACAATGCTGTCCGCCTCTCCAATTGAATAGTGATCAGCAAGATGAGCAGCTAGTTCTGCAATTGTTGTAAATTCAAACAGCAGTGTCGGAGCAAGATCCGCTCCAACCTTATCTCCAATTTCCTGAACCACGGTAAGCAATGACGGAGAATCCAAGCCTAGCTCATAGTACCCAGCGTGGATATCCATTTGTTCTGCCGGCCTTTCAAGCTGCTTAGCAAGCAACTGACGCAAATACATTTCAAATACGGGATAGTCCCGACTGATGTTCTGAGAGACAGCAGCTCTTTCTTCTTGAATTTCTTTTGCAGAATGAAAGGCTGACATATTCCGTACAGACTTGCCTGCAAATTGTTTCAGCTCGGCCACTTTTTGTCCTGCTGAATTAAAATATTCAATCGTCATATAAGTGAGCTCTTTCTTTTGGCGCACAGATGAGGAGAGGATCCGTGCTGTACATCCTTTTTGCAATCGTTCTGAAGCAGAAAACGATTCATAACACAATGGCAGATACATCGTTTGATCTGAGAGCAGGCAGCTTGACCCTATGCCGCTGCCGTCAATAAGCGTCGGATGAAACAGAAAAGCTTCAGAATGGCGCAGGGCGTCCTGTCCAACTGCTAAATCAATTAAAGCACCCTCTTTGGTTTCATAAATCTGTCCTTCCGCCTTCATCATGCCGGTATGCACTAACTCTTGAGAACGGCATTGTTCATAGATTTCATCTAAATTCAGAATCCTATCAGCTGTTTTTTTCCACTGATTAGGGTCTATTGATTCGGCAAAAGAAGTTTGCTCTTTTCGATGCATGTCAGCAGTCACATATTGTCTTTTGTCAGATAGTGATTCTCCATGCTGTTTTTGTCCGTCGATGATGATGGACCATGTCCCTTCCTTTCTTTCAGACACGTGAATGGTCAGGGCAATGTCATATGACTCATCTGCGATCAAAGGGTAAAAAATGGTCAGGTTTTTTAATTCAAGCTCTTGGTATGCATAACCATGTTCCTGGAATACTTGGTAGATCAAATCTATATAAGCAAGGCCGGGTAATAACGCTTGTCCATATACCTTGTGGTTGGACATGATTGGATTATTTAATGAAATGTGCAGTTGTTCAGTTATCATTTTCCCACTCCTCTCTTATTTGAAAGTTTTCCAAAACATATCTTTAGAAGCCCCTGAGTCTGAATGCACTTTTTCCTGCACGTTTTGAGCTGATGGTTTGATTAAAACGGGCTGCCTATTTAATTCCGGCAAAGGCAGAGGTTTTCTTCTAATTGGACGAGCAACCGATTCATTCCAGGCTTCTATAATGAGATGGGCGTTCGTTCCGCCATCTGCAAAACAATTAATTGCCGCAGCCGGCGTTGTCTCCTTCCACTCGGCTTGCGATCTGCTGAAATACAAATCTGTTTTTTCTATATCAAAATACGGCATATTTTCATTACCTGACAGGAACGGAACCAATTGTCTATGCTTCAGCATTAGAGCTACTTTAATCAGGCTCGCAATCCCCTCTGCACATAATGGATGGCCAATGTTAGGTTTCACCGATCCCAGCCCTAACGGAGCCTTTGATTCAGAACGGTAAATGGACTGGATTGCCTTTAATTCAAGTAAATCTGTTACTGCCGATCCCGAGCCGTTTGCTTCGAGATAGCTGATCTCTTCAGTCTTTTTGCCGCTTTTTTCAAGCGCTGACAGCATGACGTCCTTTTGTGCCTCGAGATTCGGAGATGATGGGCCAGCCGTTCTTCCATCATTATTAATCGCAGCAGCTTTAATGACTGCATATATGGAATCTCCGTCTTCAAGCGCTTGGCTGACGGTTTTGACGAGAACCATGCCCACGCCTTCTCCTAAAATGACACCGTCTGCCCGCTTATCAAAAATATGGAATGAAGGTTTGTCACATAAAAGTCCGCGCTCATGAAACATTCGATGCGCATCAGCATCAAGCAAACTGACGCCGCCTACAACCGCTGCCTCAATATCTCCGCTTCGCAGAGCCTGAATGGCCATATTCAGCCCCACCAGCGCAGAAGAACAAGCGGTATCGAGGACAATACTCGGTCCCTTCAAGTCAAAAAAATGTGAGACGTTAGCTGCTAAATAGTTTTGTCCGCCAGCGACTATCGGATTTCTTGCTTTTGAAAGACTGGCCGGATCAGGCTTGTGCTGGCTGCGGCCACCTATATAAACGCCAGCCCTCATGCCTTTCACTTCTTTCTCTGTATAACCGGCGTGATACCACAGCTTCAAGCTTTCCTCTAATACAGCCAAAGCTTGAGGGTCCATCGCTCTGACATCGTTTTCGGACATCATGAAGAAATCATGATCAAACCGGTTCATTTCATCAATGAGGCCCGCGTAATTTGAGCTGGAGTTCCCGAATCGTTCAGGCGGAACAGGCGCAATCGCAGACCGTCCATCACGTATTAGTTCCCAGTATTCCTCTAGGGTTTCCGCTCCTGGGAACCTGCAACTAAGACCGATGATAGCGATGTCCTCAGCAAGAAGTGCCGTTTTTTCATGGCTTATCTGTTGCGGCCGCTGTTCTGGCACCGGCTTCTGTTTCATTGCTGATTGCGGCTTGAAAGGTATCTGTTTCTCAGGAACAGATGGCTGTAAAACAGCTGATATGTCATATTTCGAAATGAGCCAGTGTGCAAAGGATTCTATTGTCGGGTATTCAAACAAAATTGACGGATCAATATCTCCATTTAATTGTTGGTTCATCTGCTGTACCAGCTGGGCCAATATAATCGAGTCGATTCCGTATTCTTGGAAAGGTTCATCCGTTTCAAAGTCTTCTACAGCTATTTTCAGTTCATCTGAAAAAAGAGTTACGAGCCAGTCGACTGTTTCAGGGAACAGGTTGCGAGTGCCGGTTTGCTCTTTCGTAACAGGATGCGAGAGAGCTTCGACAGGCAGTGACGGCTGCATCAGCTTATCCGGCTTCCAAACGTTTGTATCTGGTACTGCCGGCAGCACGACAGCATACTGTCTGTCTGATAGAATCTGGTCAAGCAGCTGTAATCCCTCGTCGTTTGTCAAACTGATCAATCCAGTTTGTTCTAAAGCTTTGCTTCGAACCTCGCCTAAACCGGTCTCCTTCCAGTTAGGCCACTGAATGCTTACAATGGGACATTTATCTTGATGAGCCTCCGCAAAATAATCCATAAAAGCATTTGCCATCGCGTAATCAGCTTGTCCTGCTGCTAGTGCAGGGATGGCCGCTGATACTGATGAAAACAAGGTGAAAAACGCCAATGGTTCATCCTGAAGCAGGTCAAACAACGTTTGCAGACCTTCGACTTTCGGTTCAAGCACCTGTCCGATCTCTTCTAGTGATTTTCTGATAAAAGCCGGGTTTTGTTTGTTCACCATCCCGGCACAATGGATGACTCCGCCAATCGCCCCCATTGTTTCGTGTATTGTCTTCAGGCTCTGTTCGACAGCAACCCTGTCTGTGAGATCCAGAGACAGCACCTGAACTTGCGCACCCATGTCTTCTAGCTCTTGAACGGCTTTTATTTTCTCGGCAAGCGAGGCGATTTTTACCAAATTCCACTGGTCACGCGACGGAAGCTCTTCACGGCCGATAAGGACCAGCCGCTTAACGCCGTATGTTTTCACAAAATGCCGCGCACACAGCAAGCCGAGACCTCTTGTCCCGCCTGTAATAAGCAGGACTTTGTCTGTTGAAAACGATACTTGCTTATGACTAAGAGCGGCTTCTGCTGGCTGCTCTGCCAAATATGCGCGATATCGCTGTCCGTTTCGATAACAGACTTCTGATTCTGTGCTCTTGGCATAATATTCAACTGCAATCAGTCTGGCCAGCTCCTCATGAGAGGCTTCAAACTCCATATCTGCATGTCTTGAAGTAAGATGGCTGTACTCACTTTGAAGCATGCGGTATAAACCGGCCCGTGAAGCACCAGACAAAAGAACACCCTCATTTGCGTAGGCCTCCAGCCCCTTTGTTACACCCAAGATCGTCAAATGATGCTTGCTTGTACGTCCTTGCTCGATCAGCTTTTGGAGCCAGTTTATCCAGCCCATAGAATGCTCATGGCTCGTTCCGCACCCGATCAGATCGATTACTCCAGCAACGTGTTCATAGTCAGCAGCAGATACCCGATCCAGCTCTTGACTGTCAAATATACGGTATGTCGAGAAATACGTTGAAAGCTCTTCCGCTAATGCCATTGTCTCCTCATTTGCCAAAATGGCGACGGTTTGATTCGTCATTTCTTCCGGTTCAATCGGACAAGGCTGCCACTGTTTACGCAGAAAGCAGCGCTTTGGCATCAGTTCGGAATGAGGCAGAGCTGTAGCAATGGTTTTGGGTTCACCTTCTTGAGTTGGCAGCCAGTAATACTCTTCCGCGAACGGATAAGCAGGCAGGCTGATTCGACGAGGCGTGTATTCCCGATAAAGCTTGTTCCAATCTATCTGCAGCCCTTTCACCCATAGTTCCGCTACTTTCTCCAGCCTTTTTTTCTCTATCCATGTTTGCAGCAACGCTTTGGCATCTTGATCCGTTTCAAACAGCTTGATTTCGCTCTTTTTCGTTTTCACGTGAGCAGCAAATATGCTGCTGTTCGGCATTTCAGCCAAATAATCATCTAAAGTTTTGATCAGCATTTCTCTCGAATCCGCCAAAAACGCCATGCGATAATCCATTGCTTCTCGGCCCGTCTGAAGTGTGTATGCCATATCCTCCAGATCGATATCTTCATTGGAAGTTACGAAATCTTTCATTGCTTCCGCATAGGCCTTCAATTGCTTCTCTTTTTTCGCTGAAAGTACAAATAATGCTGAGCGGTGCTGCTTTGTTAATGGATCGTTCCTCTTGTCAGGCTGATATTCCTCTATCACAATATGAGCATTCGTTCCGCTATATCCGAAGGAGCTCACACATGCTCTCCGCGGTTTTCCATCAGCCGTTTCCCAAGGCTTAAGCTCCGTATTTACGTATAAAGGAGAATGCTCAAATTCAAAATGCTCATTCGGTGTCGTGAAGTTCAATGTCGGCACAAGTGTTTTATGATTCATGCACAATAACACTTTTTGAACCCCGGCTACTCCTGCCGCCGCGGATGTATGGCCAATATTGCTTTTGACGGAACCGATTGCGCAAAACTGCTTTTTGTCTGTTTTTTCTTGAAATACGGTGGACAGAGCTTCTAATTCAATTGGATCGCCTTGTTTTGTTCCTGTGCCGTGCATCTCGACATAACTGATACTCTCAGGATGTATACCGTATGTTTCATATATGTCTCTTTCCAGATCCATTTGGCTTTTCGCACTCGGTGCCGTGATTCCGTTTGTTTTCCCGTCCTGATTAATACCCGAGCCAATGATAATGCCATAAATATGGTCACGGTCCGCTTCTGCATCTTTCAGCCTTTTCAGAACCAGCGCACCCGCACCCTCGCCGGGCACAAAACCATTCGCGCTATTGTCAAATGCTTTACATTGTCCATCAGGTGAAAGCATGCCGGCCTCACACATACTCATGTAAGATTCCGGCGTCAGGTATAAGCTGACCCCGCCGACCAGCGCCATATCAATTTCTTTGTTTATAAGTGCCTGCCGCGCTAAATGTGTGCCGACCAATGAAGATGAACAAGCGGTGTCAATAGGAATCGCAGGCCCTTTTAAATTAAGAAAATACGGAATACGCGCCGCAGCGATCGCAAAGCTGTTCCCCGTGGCATTTGCGCTTGCCTGCCGATTCAGCATGACACCGTATTCACTGCTCATAATGCCGAGATATACACCGCATTTTTTCTCATTTAAAGTTCGAGCGTTGTACCCAGCGTCCTCAAAGGCTTTATAGCCTTCCTGCAAAAAGATTCGATGCTGCGGGTCCATCAGTTCAGCTTCTGACGGCGGAATATTAAAAAACAACGGATCAAAATGTTCAATATCATCAAGCATCCCCATTGATTTGCAGTAGACTTTCCCTTTTTTGTTGAGGACAGGATCATAGTATTTGTCTACATCCCACCGTGATGTTGGAATGTCCCGAATGGCATTTCTCCCATGAACCAGGTTATCCCAGTACTCTCTTACATTACGAGCGCCCGGGTATCTTCCCGACATCCCGACAATCGCTATCGCATCCTCCGGGCGGTCTTGATGAACAGGAACCGTTTTCTTCTCATGTTCTTTCTTTATAGGATGTTGAACAGACTGTAGCGGTCGCTCTGCCGGCTTTGGATTAGATGGTGCTGCTGGCTTTTGCTGGGCTGCTTCGAAAGAGTCAGTATGCTCTATCTTTCTATCATGATGAGTTCCAAGCTCGGACTTTAGCATTTCGGCAAAATCACGTATCGTTGGGTAATCATATACTCTGGTTACCGTAAAAGACGTTCCGTATTGCTTGTTCACCGCTTTTATCCATTCGAGTCCGGTAATCGAGTCCATTCCGATATCTATGAACGCTTCGTCAATATCCACCTCGTATGGCTCCATGTATAACACGTCTGCTATGCTTTCCCTCAATTTTTCATGCAGCGTTTCAATTGCTACAGTATATTGTCTTGATGCAGATATTTCTGCCGCTGCATATTGAATCGTTTCTTCAGCCTCCTCTTGCACTGGCTGATGATGTTCTAACGGCTGCAGAGATATATTAGCCGGTTTAGCAGCAGGTACCGCTGTTTTTTGTCTGATCGGCGTGTACGTCTCCGTTTGTTTTTTCTCCCCAGCTTGTGTGCTTAACTCGTGTGCTAAGTAAACAGCGAAATCACGTGTTGTCGGATAATCATATACCTTTGTGACATTTAGTGATGTGCCATACTGTTTATTTATTGCTTTTATCCATTCGAGCCCGGTAATCGAGTCCATACCGATATCTATGAATGCTTCGTCTGGATCAATCTCGTTTTGGTCCATGTACAGCACTTCCGCTAAGCTCGCTGTCAGTTCATCGCACAAGGCTTCCGCCGTGATCGTCTCTGTTTCTGTATCTGATGGAACCAGAGATGCTGTCCGCTCCAAACGATCCTGATTGGTCATTAAAGGCTGTAACGTAATATTGGCAGGCTTGCCGCTGGCTTCTCTGGCTACAGACGGCTTTGGAAGGACGGGCTGTACTGGAGCGAATGGCTCCTTCGTTCTTTTTTCCTCAGCCTTTGCATGTACGTCTATCCAATAGCGATCTCTTGCGAAAGGATAGACAGGTAAACTGATGCGCCGCGGTTTTTGATCCTGATATAGCGTGCTCCAGTCGATTCGCAAACCTCTTACCCACAGGTCTAAAACCTTCGCATATTTTCCTTTTTGCAGCCATGCCTCAATTGTTTTTGACATATCCTCATCAGCAGCAAAAGCAGCAATGGCTTCCTTGTTGCGCTTTACTTGTCCGCGATAGACATATTCACGATTTTCTGTTCCAGAGATACATTTATTGAGCTTTTCTTCAAGCTCCCGCATCGATTCCGCAACGAACGCCAGCCGTTCGTTCATCGCTTCCCGTCCGACTTGAAGCGTATAGGCAATTCGGTGTAAATCTGCTTCAACATATGTTTGTTCACGAATGGCATACAGCAATCGCTCCGCGCGTTTCTGAAGTCTTTCCTCATTTTTTGCTGAGAGCACAATGACAGCCGGCTGTTTCCTCGCTGGTAAACGTTCCTCCACAGGTTCCGGAGCATACTCTTCTATTAAAATATGGGCGTTCACACCCCCGGCACCAAATGAAGAGACTCCTGCGATTCTCGGTAATTCGATGTCTTTGCCATTGACACTGATGATCGGCCTCTTCCACTCTTCTAGCTCTTGCTGTACTTTAAACGGCGAGTTAAGGAAATCAATATTCGGGTTCAGCACGTTTGAATGCAGGGAAGGCGCAAGCTGCCTGTATTTCATTTGGAGCAATACCTTCGTTACTCCTGCGATACCTGCCGCACTCTCACAGTGCCCGATATTTGATTTGGCTGACCCTATTGCACAAAATTGTTTGTCATCGGTTTCTTGCGTAAACACTTTGGACAGCCCTGTGATTTCAATAGGATCACCGAGAGAGGTTCCCGTGCCGTGGGCTTCGATGTAACTGACTGTCCGCGGATCAACCTTCGCTTCCACAAACGCCTTTTTGATGACATCTGCTTGGGCATTCGGATTGGGAACTGAGTACCCGTTTGTTTTTCCCCCGTGGTTGATGGCTGTCCCTTTAATGATTCCATAAATGTGATCACCATCTTCAACTGCTTTAGACAATGGCTTCAGAAGCACTGCTCCAACGCCTTCCCCCGGCACATAGCCGTCTCCGCCCTGTCCGAAGCTTTCACACCGGCCTTTGCTGGACATAAATTTGTTCTGCCCGAGCATCAAATATTTATTTGGATGGATTGACACATTCACGCCGCCCGCGAATGCCGCCTCACACTCTCCGCGCTGCAGGCTTTGGCAGGCCAAGTGGATAGCCGTTAAAGAAGAAGAACACATGGTGTCTAATGCAATACTCGGTCCGTGAAAATCAAAATAATAAGATACCCGGTTCGCGATGGATGATGGATTTCCCGTTAAAGCCAGAGACCTTCCCCGCACCTGCTCTTGTGCCCCGTACAGCTGATATTCTTCGTACATGACACCGACGTAAACACCGACGCTTCCGCCAAGCTCAGCATCACGCTTACGGCCGAGGTGCTCTCTTGTATAGCCTGCGTCTTCCATCGTTTCATACACGCACTGCAAAAATAAACGCTCTTGCGGGTCCATTAATTTTGCCTCGCGCGGCGATATATGGAAAAACTGCGGATCAAACTTGTCTACATCCTTCAAGAAGCCTCCCCACTTGCTGTAGGTTTTTCCAGGCTTGTCTTTATCTTCGTCATAATAAAGACTGTGATCCCAGCGATCTGAAGGAATTTCAGTAATACAGTCTCGACCGTCTTTCAGGTTTTCCCACAATTCATCAATGTTGTCTGCCTGCGGATAGCGACCTGAGATACCGATGATCGCGATTTCTTCCGTTTCCTTCTCTCTTAACTGCTTCTGCTCTTTATCTTGCAAAGGAAGAAATCCAGACTTTCTTGGGGTAACTGGGATTTCTTGTTTTTCAGGTTCTGATTTTCTTTCAACAGAAGGTTTACCTGTTTCAATTCCCAAGATGTCCAGCAGTTTTTCTCTGCGGGAATCAATAAAATACCGTGTTAATGAGCGAATATCCTGATATTCAAAGAACAACGTCTTGGACAAAGAACCGAATACTTTTTCTAATTGACCCGTTACATGCATGATCATGATAGAATCGATCCCGTAATCCTCGAGAGAAGCTTCAGCATCAATCTGGCCGGCTGGCAGCTTAATCACCGAAGAAAGCACCTGTTTAAAATAGTTCTCCGCTTTTTCTCTTAGTATCTCTTCATCAATTTCCCCGATCATGTCTGCTTTTTCTGCGTCCTGATTGAGACTGCTTTTTTTGATATTGTGAGATTGGCCTTTGCCATGTCCCGTTTCATGTAAAAATGCACGAATCCGATCAGTAACACCGGAAGCAACTAACACTTGCGGCTTTCCTGACGTCCAGCCATGATATAGCGCCTGAATCCCACGATCTGTTTCCATGGCCACCATGCCTGTTTCTCTTTTCAGCATCCTTGCAGTTTCCGCATCAATTTGCATGCCCCCGTCTTTCCACAGCGGCCAGCACACTGAAAGAGTTTTTCCGTAACGCTTGTGCAGCCCTGCTTGGCCATTTCGATATTCGCTGAATGCATTCATAAATGCATTGGCCATTGCGTAATCAGCCTGTCCCGCGCTTCCTACTGCTCCGGCACCTGAGGAAAAAAGGATAAAGAAATCGAGCGGAATATCTTTCGTTGCTTCGTCAAGGTGAATCAGTCCTGCTACCTTTGGAGCAAGAACGGTTTGAACCTCTTCTTTCTTTTTCTTCATAATGAAATTATCTTTTATTAAACCGGCGCTGTGAATGATGCCATCTAAGTCTCCGTAAACGTTTTGGGTTTCTTTTAATAAGGCATCAACCGTTTGTTTGTCAGCCAGATCAGCTTGTCTGTAAATCGCTTGGATGCCAAGTTTCTGTAAGACTTTAAGCTTCTTCTTCTTCCTTTCATCAAGCGGAGAGCGTCCTGTCAGGATCACAACCGCGTCATTCGTTTGGTTCGCAATTTCAGTTGCAAAGATGAATCCAAGACCGCCTGCACCGCCTGTGATCAGATACACGCCTTTATCCTTCCATGGCATGTCAGCACTTAGGTGCTCACCAGACACTTCTTTCCACTTGCTTACAAATCGCTTCCCTTGCCAGTGGCGGATATGCGTGTCACGCGGATAGCGTCTGTTTTCCTCCAATATTTCGAATAGGTCACCAGCTGACATCCCGGTTTCTATTTCGATCAACTGTCCTGTCAGTTTTGGATTTTCCAGTTGAGCCGTTTTGAGCAATCCAGTTAAGCCGCTTAATAGCTGAGGCTCGTCCAACGCAGGCACCGCCACTTGAATGAATGTATGTCCCCCTGTTTTTGAGTACATTAGCTGTTTGATTTCTTCAAATAACTGTATGGCATAACCTTCAAACCGTTCATCAATTGTCTCTGTATCATGCTGCAGAACTGTACAGTCAAGATGATTTTGGAGGCTTTCCATTTGTTCTCCAACATCACAAACAACGACTTTATGCGTGTCGTACTCTATGAGCTCTTGCCTCTCTGCAGCACGCTCTTCCCAAATATGTTCGAACAATAGCGTGTCAGTCGCTTCAGAAGGATCTTCTTGATCTGTTTCTAACACTCTTGCAGAATAGCCCGTCAATCGCACGCAAACCTGCCCCTCTTCATTGCATAAATCGATATCAAGCTTCTGCATACGATCCCCAGCTGTACTGCCCTCGCTATATGTGATCCGCGCCCACATAGATGCCTCGCAGCCTTTGAAGATTTGGACATCCTGTATGGCAAAAGGCAGCATTGCCTTTCTGTCTTCTAAACTCGTAGCTCCTCCCAGCCTCAAACCGATAGATGCTTGAAATGCCGAATCTATCATGCTCGGATGCAGAATATAATGGTCTTCTGTATCAGAGATTACAGGAGGCATCGTCAATTTCACTAGAACTCCGTTTTCGCCGGCATATAGGCTGTCGATCGCTCTGTGGCTGTCACCATAATGAATACCCATTTCTGTATAAGCCTCGTAGCAATCAAAAGGTGACAGCGTCCGGCCATTATAGCTTGCCTTCATTTCTTCAATGTTGATAACCGGATTTTCACCAGCCTCACAAAGCACTGCACTCCCTTGCCCATATATAATCGGCGACTCCTCTGCGCTTTCAGGGTCCCGGCAGATTTCAAATGTAATCTCACCATTCTCCTCAGGATATAGACGTACATCTATATCTTTCTGCTGTTCCGTGACGGCGAACGGCCGGACCCAGACGATATTCCGGAGTCGGAATCCTGTCGGGAACTGATCCGCAGCTGCCCTTTCCACAGCTGCCCGAACCATCTCCAATAAAGCTGCGCCAGGTAAAACGTGTTCGCCCTTTATGACATGATCCTTCAAGAAAAATTCACGTCCTGTAAACACTGAACGGAAGCGGACACCTGATATGTCGGACACATTTTGATGCAGAAGAGGATGCAGGATGTGCCGCTCCTGTTTTGAACGATCAGTCTTTTTCTCCGCTTTCGGCACCCAATAACGCACCCTCTCAAATGGGTAAGTCGGCAGGCTGATCCGCTTTGGTTTGTTTCCCTCGTAAAGCAGCTTCCAGTCAACACCAGATCCGTTCGCCCACTGCTCCGCAATTTGATCGAGTTTTCTTTGCTCCAGCAATTTATGTACCGATTCGGCGGGACGCGATGGTTCGCTTCCTCTTGACACGCGGCCCTTCCAGCAATGCTGAATGGCTTTTCGTCCTTCTATAAAAGCCTTCAATTGGTCACTCAATTCTTGAATTCCGGATGCTAAGAAAGAAACCCGTTCTTCCATCGGTTCACGGCCTACCTGCAATGTATACGCCAAATCTCTAATCTGAATCCCATTATGAAGAAAATCCAAGAGACGTTTTGCATATACACGGAGACGTTCTTGATTACGGGCAGAAAGCGGAATAACTGCGGATATGTCAGAATCTGAGGACAAAGAAACGTCCTGCTCCGCTGCTTGAGGAATATATTCCTCAAGGATAATATGTGCGTTTGAACCAGTTGCTCCGAAGGAACTGATACCCGCCCGCCGCGGATAAGGGACCTCTTCCCCATTCTCCTTGATAACAGGCTGCTTCCACGTTTCTGTTTCATGCTGTACATAAAATGGAGACTTTTCAAAATCAACGTACGGATTCAGTTCTTCCGAATGCAAAGAAGGCACAAGTTTTTGATGGTGAAGCTGAAGGGCAACCTTGCTTAAACCGCTGATCCCCGCGGCGGATTCGGCGTGCCCAATGTTCGACTTTACAGAACCGATTGAACAGAACTGCCGATCCTGCGTATATTGGCGGAACGCTTTCACTAATCCCTGTATTTCGATCGGATCTCCTAAGGACGTGCCGGTTCCATGGGCTTCCACATAACTGATCGTTCGCGGGTCGATTCCCGTTTTCTCCAAGCATGTCTCAATCAGATCAGCTTGAGAAACAGGGCTCGGCACTGAAATGCCGCTTACAGTGCCCACATGATTCACAGCACTTCCTTTAATAACTGCATAAATGCGATCTCCGTCTTCCTCTGCCTGGCGCAAAGGCTTTAATAAAACCGCGCCTATACCCTCGGCAGGCACATAACCGTCTCCATCCTTTCCAAACGTACGGCAGTGTCCGTCAGTGGAAAACATATCCCAGACCCCGTATGTCATATATTTATTCGGGTGCAAAGACAGGTTCACGCCGCCTGCTAACGCAACATCGCACTCACCGTGATGTATGCTTTCCAACGCCAAGTGCACTGCAGTCAAAGAGGATGAACATACCGTATCGACAGCCATACTCGGACCGTGGAAATTACAAAAGTAAGAAACACGGTTGGCGATTTGCGCATAGTTAAGCGAGAGAGGAAACACATTTTCTGCTGATGCTTCTTCAGCTCCGACTAATGTATAATCCTTGTGCATGACGCCGGCAAAAACTCCTACATGCTGCCTTTTATTTCGTCCTTTAGGCTTGGCCAACGTCTTTGGCGTATAGCCCGCATCCTCAATCGTTTCCCAGCATGTTTCTAAAAACAGCCGCTCTTGAGGGTCCATTGTCTCCGCTTCTCTTGGCGTGATTCTGAAAAATTGGGGATCAAAGCAGTCGGGATCATCAATAAATCCTCCCCATTTGGAAATGTCCTTACCCGAAGGAGATGTGATTCCTTCAAGTCGCTGCCAATCCCAGCGCGACTCAGGAATCTCGCTAACGCAGTCCTTCCCCTCTTTCAGATTGTTCCAAAATTCATGAATATTGGCTGCCTTCGGATACCTGCCCGCCAAGCCGATAATCGCAATGTCGCCTGCTGCCTCAATAGGTACAGCATGAGAAGCTTCAACAGTCTTACGATCGTTTATTGTGTCGGAAACGCGTTCTCTTTCATTCTGGCCAAGGCCAAGGGAACCAGCGGCACTAAAATGCTCAGCATATTCCTCGGCAAGAAACGCTGACAGCTCCGCTATGGTGGTATGCTCAAACAGAAGAGTCGGCGAAAGGCTCTCACCGATCTTATCACTGATCGTTTCTACCACCTCAAGCAAGCCCGATGAATTCAGTCCCATTTGGTAATAACCGACCTGTTTTTCAACTTGTTCTACCGGCTTATTGATTTTCTCTGCGATTAATTGGCTTACGAACTGTTCAGCCCCGCTGTAGGAATTAACGGGAGAAGATACCATGTCAGCAGGTTTCTCACGCTCAGCAGTGTCCGCTCTTGTCATTTGTGTCTCCTGTGCATCTTGATGTTTTCCGCTAATCAGCTCCGCTTCTCGCACCAATTTGCTTGTAAAGTTTTTCAACTCAGCCACTTTTTCTCCCAACGCATTAAAAAATTCAAGTGTTACATAAATCAGCTCTTTTTCCCGCCGGACGGAGGAGCGCTTAATTCTCGTCATGCAATCCGACTGCAAAAGTGCAGAAGCGGAAAAGGATTCATAGAACAGAGGCAAATACAGCCTCTGTTCTCCTTTAAGCAAAGATGTGAGCAAATGATTGGCACCCACCCCGCTCCCGTCTATGAGAGTCGGGTGAAACATAAAGCCTTCTGCGTGAAGCATGGCTTCCGAACCGAGAGAAAGCTCAAGAAGGACGCCGTCTTCCTCTTCATAGATGCAGCCACTTGCTTTCATATATTCGCTGTGCACCAATTCCTGACGTCTGCATTGTTCATATACATCATCAAGCTGAACAACGTTCTGTGCAGATGCTTTGATTTGACTGAGATCCAGTGTTTCTTCAAATATGGCTTGGGAGTCTGCGTACATATCAGCCTTCATATAGAGCTTTTCTTCTGAAGCTTCTTTCTCATCACGTTTTTCAATTCCCTTGGCTGTGATTTGCCACTGTCCTTCTTTTTTCTCCGCACATTGGATATTCAGAACAATTACTGCATCCTGTTCCGCCGTCAATGGCTGATAGATAGATAAATTCCGCAGCTGAAGCTCTGAGCAGGAGAAGCCGTGTTCTCTGAATATCTGGTAGATTATATCGATATAAGCCAATCCCGGCAGGACATTTTGTCCGTAAACCACATGGTGATAAATAAACGGATTTTTTAACGATAATGTGAGTTGTTTCGTTATCTTTTTCACGTTAGACCTCCACCTCATAAGTATCCCATATGTTTGCCGCAGTCATTTTCGAAGTCTCCGCTTCCAGCTTAGGCTCGCCTGGCGAAAGCATTCGTTTCTTTAATTGAGGAGGCGATATTGGACTGCGCTTGATGGCGTGTTTTTCATCTTTTTCCCACGCCTCTACGATGACATGGGCATTCGTCCCCCCATCGGCAAAGCAGTTAATAGCCGCAGTAGGCTGCGAATCTGTCCATTTTTCCAGGGCTCGGCTGAACGTGATGTTCGCTTTCTGTTGATTGAAATGCGCCATCTCTTTTTCACCTGATAAAAATGGGACAAAGCGGCGCTCTTTCAGCATCAGCACAACCTTAATGAAGCTGGCGATCCCTTCAGCACATAGCGGATGCCCGATGTTCGGCTTGATTGAGCCAAGAGAAAGAGGCGATGAGTGCCCAGAACGGTACACTGATTGGATCGCTTTTAGCTCAAGGAGATCGGTTACGATTGAACCTGACCCGTTTGCCTCAAGGTAGCTGATGTCCTCTGGTTTTTTTCCGCTTTTGAAAAGCGCATCTTTCATGACTTCCTTTTGCGCCTCAAGATTAGGTGTTGCAGGCCCCGCCGTTCTTCCGTCGTTATTGACCGAGGCCGCTTTCACGACAGCATATATGGTATCTCCGTCTTCCAGTGCCTGTTTTACGGTTTTTAGCATGACCATTCCGACGCCTTCACCTAACACAACTCCGTCAGCACGCTCATCAAACACATGGAAGGATGAATGCTTGCTTAAAATGCCGCGCCGGTCAAACAGCCTGTGAGAGGCATCTGAGCTCAGCAAGCTGACACCGCCGACTATGGCGGATTGAATATCTCCGCCACGCAGCGCCTGAATGGCCATATTCATGCCGACCAAAGCTGACGAGCATGCAGTGTCAACTACAACACTCGGGCCGCGGACATCAAAAAATTGTGAAAGATTAGCCGCTAAATAATTTTGGCCGACTGTCACGATCGGATTCTTGGCATGATCAAGGCTCTCTTCATCAGGTTTGTGCTGGCTTCTGCCTCCAATATAAACACCGACAGACTTGCCCTTTATTTCCTCAGGCGTATAACCGGCGTGATACAAGAGTTTCAGACACTCTTCCAATACGAGCAGTGCTTGCGGATCCATCGCCCTTACGTCTTCTTCGTGAAGCAAAAAGAAATCAGGATCAAAATAGCTGACGCCATCAATCACGCCGGCATAATATGGCGTCTTACAGCCCCAACGCTCTGCCGGAATCGGGCCGATTGACGAACGCCCCTCGGATAGTAACAACCAATATGACTCCAATGTCTCTGCCCCAGGGAATCGGCAAGAGAGTCCGACAACGGCAATACCTTCTGCATGAGAGTCCGGTGACAAAATCGCTGGCGCCTGAATCTGAGGTGTAAGAGCTCGATCCTTCGCAGGAACAGATGCCTCCGCCTCTATTTTGTTCTCCAAAGGTGCTGATGCATCCGATATCCTGCCTCCGAATAAAGCGGACAGCCTTTCGGAATAAGAACCGATCAGCCAATCTGCGAACCTTTGAATTGTCGGGTATTCATATAGAATCGATGGATCGAGCGCTGCCTCTAATTTGCGGTTTATACGCTGGAGCACCTGTGCCAAAATGATCGAATCCACGCCATAATCCTGAAACACCCCGTCAATCTCGAAGTCTTCACGATCTATTCTCAGCTCTTCGGTAAACAGATCAACAAGCCAGGACTGTGTTTCAGATAATAATCCATCACATTTGGAAACTTCATCGGCCTCTTCAATGTCTCTGGCTGGCGGGCTCTGTAAAGCAGCTTCCTGCAAACCGCCCTCACGCGGTTTCCTCCTCTTCATCAGCAGTTCCGGCTCCCAGTTTGTTTGATTCGCCATTGCAGGGAGAACAACCGGTCCAAACATTTTCGATACAATTTGATCTAGAAAACGTAAGCCTTCTGAATTCGTAATGCTCAACAAGCCGCTTTCCCGATACGCTTGGTTTGTCACTTCACCCATACCGGTTTCTTTCCAGTTCGGCCACTGAACACTGATGATCGGCGCATGTTTCTGATGTGCTTCTGCAAAATAATCCATATAGCTATTGGCCATCGCATAGTCAGCTTGTCCCGCCGAAAGCTCCGGAATAATGGCTGAAACAGAAGAAAATAAGACAAAAAACTGTAAAGGCTCGTTACACACATGGCGATATAACGTTGTAAGACCTGACACCTTAGGTTCCATCACCCGCTGGATATCATCTGAAGTTTTTCGGATAAATGCCAGCGTATCCATATCCGTCAGACCTGCACAATGAATGACACCGCCAATCGGTCCTAATGTTCGCTTGATATGTTGCAGCGTTTGCTCAACCTGAGCATCATCAGATAACGTCAGCGACAGCATCTCCACCTGTACACCCTTCGCTTCCAGCTCCCGCACTGCCTGGATTTTCTGGGCAACTGATGTGTTCGAGGTGTCAAAACGAGCCCACTCCTCTCGCGGAGGAAGCTGTTCTCGTCCGGTCAGCACCATATTTTTCACTCCATAGCAATCTGCAAAATGACGGGCGCATAATAGTCCGATGCCGCGTGTGCCGCCTGTAATGAGAAGTACATGATCATTCGGGAAGACCGCGCTCTGTTCCGTGGCCTTACCTGTTTCCGGATGAGCTTTTAGAAAAGCTTGATACCGTAAACCATCTCTGTAGCAAACCTCGGCATCATGAGAATCGGAATAAAACTCATCAGCGATCAACTTCGCGAGACGGCGATGATCAGTAACCTCTTCAGCATCCATATGCCTTGATATAAGATGGCTGTACTCGCATTGGAGCATTCGATACAACCCAGCCCGTGAGGCGCCAGCCATCCGGACAGATGTGTTTTGAAACGATTCGAGCCCCTTCGTCACACAAAGCAGCCTGAGCCCCTCTTTATGCCCGAATTCAACCAGTCTTTGCACCCATTCAATCCAATCCAGCCGGCCCTCATCATCCTTACCGCATCCGATGACATCCACTAGGCCGTCAAACTCTTTCCAATCAATGTCTGACTGATCATTTTCTATCCGGCTCACATCTAATAAGAGATGATTCGGAAAATACGAAGACACTTCTGCTGCTAAATCTGCTGTCTCTTGATTGCTCAGGATGGCAACAGTTCTTGTCCCCGGCACTGCTGAGCCAATTGGACTCAAACTCCATTGTTTCGTCAAAAAGCATGCGGCGCGATCTTCAATCGCATTAACCAGTTCTTTTTTGTCTCTTTCTGAATGTTCCTTTGCCGGCACCCAATAGTGATCCTTCGCAAACGGATATGAAGGGAGGCTGATCAGGCGCGGTTTGGTCTCTCCGTATAATGTGTTCCACTGGATTGAGACCCCTTTGACCCATAAATCAGCAAGTTTGGCGTATTTTCTTTTTCTGATCCAAGCATCAAGTGCCAACGCCATATCTTCATCTGCTGTAAAAATAGTCTGGGTCTCTTTATTTCGATGAGACTGTCCCCGGAAAAATTCGTCTGTTTCTTCCTTACCGTCAACAAACGCCTGCAGTTTCTCTTCAAGTTCCTGCATCGTGCCCGCAACACACGCCAGACGCTCATCCATTTCTTCGCGCCCGACCTGCAGGGTGTAAGCGATGCGGTGCAACTCCTGATCTGTATATTTTTTATTGCGAATCGCCTCAAGCAATTGCGAAGCACGATCTATCAGCCTGCTTTTATTTTTAGCCGACAGCACAATCACGTTTGGCTGTTCTGTAGCCGTGTGTTCTGAATTGGCTTTTGGCATATATTCTTCAACCACAATATGCGCGTTTACTCCGCCAATTCCAAACGAACTGATTCCGGCACGGCGCGGAAGCTCGTTTCCGTCACGATCTGTGACAGACTTCCATTCCTGTTTTTCCTGAACGATGTAAAACGGACTGTCAGTCAGCTGAAGATAAGGATTAAGCGTCTCGCAATGCAGGCTTTTCACTAATGTTTTATGCTTCATTTGCAAAAGCACTTTGATCAAACCGGAAATACCTGCTGCTAGCTCTAAATGACCGATATTGCTTTTAACTGAGCCGATGCCGCAACGGTGATCCGGAACATCCGGCTGGCTCTCGCCTCTTATATTGGATAGTTCCTTAAACGCGGCTTTCAGCCCATTTATTTCAATCGGATCGCCCAATTCCGTCCCTGTTCCATGTGCTTCGATATATGTGACAGTGCTTGGATCTATGCCTGCTTGGCGATATGCACGCACCAACAAATCAGCTTGTGCTTTCGGATTAGGCGATGTCAGGGTATTGGCTCTTCCGCCGTGATTTTCCGCTGTCCCCCGAATAACGCCGTAAATATGATTTCCGTCACGCTCGGCATCTTCCAGCTTTTTCAACATGACCATTCCGACCCCTTCGCCTCTGACATAGCCATTCGCATCGGCGGAGAAGGTTTTACACCTGCCGTCTTTGCTGAGCATACCAGCCTTGCTGTAGCTAATATGCGCCTCCTCGGTTAAGATCGTATTCACGCCTCCAGCGATCGCCATCTCACAATCACCGTTTTGCATCGCAGTCACAGCACGGTGAATGGCTACAAGAGAACTGGAACAAGCCGTCTCTACTGGTTCGCTCGGACCATGAATATTTAAAAAATAACTCATTCTATTCGGGCCTACCGAAGGAATCATATGACCTGTAGCAGCATGGCCTTCAATTGGAAGATTCGCTCTATGGAATAGATCTTTATAACCGGTGTTTCCCGTACCGATAAATATACCGGTCCCTGTACCCGAAAGGCGTTGCGGCGAGCAACCCGCATCTTCCAGTGCCTTCCACACGTATGTCATTAACAAGCGCTGCTGAGGGTCTACATAATCAGCTTCTCGCGGCGAAATACCAAAAAACAACGGATCAAACTCTGCGACACCATCAATAAACCCGCCCCATTTGATGTCGGTTTTATTGACGTCAGTGTCTGGGTTTCCATAATGCTCCCGCCAATCCCATCGATCTTTTGGAACTTCTGTGATGCTGTTTTTTCCTTCTTCTAGGTTTTTCCAAAATTCGTCTATATCCATTGCGCCAGGGAATCGGCCGCTGATGCCGACAATTGCAACCGGCTCAAAATCGTCAGCCTGCTTTTTGTTTCTTTCTGCTTTTGCAATAACAGGCTGAGTAAAGCGGCGCTTTCTACGTGATGTGATTTTCGGCGCTTCATGGGATATTGTCTGTAACTCTTCCTGCCGCTCTGGTTTTTCACGCTCCTGAACCAGGGTGTCCTCATGTTCAGCGGTCAAATATTCAGCCAGGCTTTGGATGCTTCCATATTCAAAGAAAATGGTCGGCGTTAGCTCCAACTGAAATTCTTCGTTGATCTTGTTTGTAAAGACCGTAAATGTAACGGAATCAAATCCGTATTCACTCAGCTCTGTATTGACATCAATATCTTCACTATTTACTTTTAAAATTGCACTGACCATGTTGCTTAATGATGCCTCCAGGCTGCTTAAACTGTGCACTAAGTTTGTTCTTTCATCTATGCCTTTAGCAGTAGCATCTTGATTCCATTCGCCCTGATACGCAGCAACTACATATTCAGCTAGGCTTTGGACGCTGCCATATTCAAAGAAAATGGTCGGCGTTAGCTCCAACTGAAATTCTTCGTTGATCTTGTTTGTAAAGACAGTGAATGTAACTGAGTCGAATCCGTACTCACTCAGCTCTGTGTTGACATCGATATCGTCAGTGTTTACTTTCAAAATTGCGCCAACCATTTGGATTAAGGCTGCTTCCAATTTTCTAGTTTGTCCTTGATCCTGATCCGCCTTTCTCTGATCGTTCCGCTTGGCTTTCGATCCTGCGGAAAGCAGTTTTTGTTTCATTTTCTGAAGCTGTCCTTCCATCACAAAAACTTGCGGCTTATCAGATGCTATCCCTTGATAAAATGCTTTCAAGCCACTATCTGTCGGCATCGGGACCATTCCCGTCGTTTTCAGCATTCTCTTTTCATCTTCAGCGCCGACTTGCATACCGCCTTCTTCCCATAACGGCCAATTGAAGGAAATGGTGGAGCCGAATCTCTTTTTTGATGCCGCAAGAGAACGGCGGTATTCAGCAAATGCATCCATAAACGAATTGGCTGCCGCATAATCGGCTTGTCCAGCGTTTCCTAAACATCCCGAAACAGATGAGAAGAAAATGAAAAAGTCCAATGGGAAATCCTTGCTGCATTCGTCTACATGTAACAACCCGCTCACTTTTGGCTGCAACACTTCTTGAAACTCTTCATTCGTTTTATGAATGATGAAGTGATCTTTAATGCTGCCTGCACCGTGAATAATTCCATTGAGAGTGCCATATCTTTCTTTGATTTCCTCAAAAAGATGACGAACCGCATGCTGATCACTTACATCAGCCTCTCGATAGACAATCTCCGCTCCGATGCTTCGAAGAGCCTCCAGCTCGTTTTCCTTATCCTCACTTAAAACAGATCGTCCCGTCAGCACAATAGTAGACCGGCCAGTTCGATTGGCAATTTCCTTTGCAAACAGAAGGCCTAAGCTTCCTGCTCCGCCTGTGATTAGATAAACACCCTCGTCTCTCCACGGCATGTGAAGCGTATCAGCTGAAGGAAGCACCATTTCCCTCCAGCCTTTCACAAAACGGTGTCCAGCCTCATATCGAATCTGTTTGTCAAATGGTCTCCGGCTGTCGTCTTTCAGCTTGAGGTGAAGGTCTATCATCTCTTCAGGTTTTTCAATTTCAATGACCTGAGCAGTCAGTTTGCTGAACTCTATTTCTGCTGTTTTAAGCAGACCGGAAACGCCGACAAACAATTGCTTCTCTTTTTCCAGCGGAACAATCGCTTGAATGATGATACGGCCTGCAGAAAGCTCACGGACCTTGCTTTGCAGGAGTTCAAAAATGTTCTGCGTGTAACATTGATAACGTTCAGCAATATGTCCTACAGCTTCGTTCAGAGTAATCACACGGGCATCTTTCATGTGGGAGGCAATGCTGTCTGTAACACTTCGTTCAGTTTCGAAGAGAACAATGATATGCTCCGTGTACGAAGAATCTTCGTCCTCTCGTTCTTCATTCTGTTTTTCCCACACTGGTTCAAGCATTAAGCGTTCGTGCCGTGATGAAGGCTTTGAAGTATGAACCTCCCCTTCTAATACTCTCGTTGAGAATCCTTTGATCCTGACACATACGCTTCCACTCTCGTCAATGACATCAATATCCGCTTTCTGAACAACCCCTCCGGAGTGATCGCTGTCACTTAAGCGAGCATAAGCCCACATAGAAGAAGAACACCCTTTGATCACTTCAAGCTCCTCAAGCGCAAATGGCAAAATCAGCTTTTGATCCGTCAATTCCTGCATGATGCATATTGTTGCTGTCTGCAAGGCGGAGTCCATGATACTTGGGTGCAGCACAAACTGTTCATTCGTTCCAGAAACGATTTCTGGAAGTTGCAGCTGCGCCAAAACCTCTCTGTTTCCTATATTCACATTCTTAATTCCTTGAAAGGCCGGACCATGGAACATTCCTCTGCTTCTGCCTTCTTCGTAAAATTGATCAGGCGACATCTTTCCTTTGCCGCAGCGGCGTGACATTTCAGTGAGATCTGCGACTGGCGTTTCGGCGGCAGATGCCATCTCCGCACTGCCTTGACTATGAATAACAGGGTCGTCCCCGTCTTCCTGTGTACTGTAAATGTCAAAGGTGATTTTTCCATCTTCTTCAGGAAAGAGACTGATATCCACTTGAGCTGAATGTCTGTCAACCACAACAGGCTGAACCCAGACTGTATGATTCAATCTGATTCTGACATCTTGGCCAATTTCACTTCCTGCCGCCTGGTTTATAGCCGCGTACGCCATTTCAAGGTACGCAACACCAGGAAGCACAGGCTTTCCTCTTACCACATGGTCTCTCAGGAAAAATTCGTCACCAGTGAAAACCGAACTGAATTTCTGTTCAGAAAAATCAGATGTATTCTGATGAAGCAATGGATGAATAGAGCCGATCCCTGTCTGATTTCCGGATATCTGCGCCACCGGTTTGCGGTCATCCTGCGACGGCCAGTATCGTTCCTTTGCAAATGGATAAGTCGGCAGACTCATTCTGTTTGGGCGCTCACCCTTGTAAAGCTGCATCCAATCTATATGCGCTCCCTTGCTCCACATTTCTGCAAGCTTGTTTACTTTTCCTTTGGCCATCCACTTACGTATGAGTTCAGCGCTGTCCTCATCCTCCGTCAGCCATGAAACCTCTCTGGCATTGTGCTTACTTCCTTGAAAACAGCCTTCAATCGCTGTATTTCCATTGATAAAATCTGTGAGCCTCTGTTTTAACTCATTTACATGATCGGCAATAAAGACAACGCGATGCTCCATCGCTTCGCGCCCCACCTGAAGGGTATACGCAAAATCAGGCAGCTGGCTGTTCTCAAGCCCTCTTCTTTCTAAATAGGCCAGAATGTCTTCTGCATACTCTTGCAGCCTCTCTTTATTTTTCGCCGAGATTGGGACGATGCAGGTTCCGTCTATCTTTCCCTTATCTGAATCCCTTTTGAATTGTTCAAAAATGGCATGGGTATTTGTCCCGCCAAGCCCGAACGAGCTAAGTGCAGCCCTGTGCGTTTTGATCTCACGGCTTAACGTTTTCTTTTGATCGACGACGTAAAAAGGAGAGCTGGCTAAGTCTGTATTTGGATTCGGCTCCTTATAATTGATACTCGGTGCAAGCTCTTGATGATAAAGACTCATCACGACCTTAATGCAGCCCGCAAGACCGGCGGCTGTATCTAAATGTCCGATATTGGTTTTCACCGACCCAATGCCGCAAAATTGCGTTTTATTTGTATATTGCCTGTAAACGTTTGTTAAAGCCGCCAGCTCGATCGGGTCCCCCAGCTTCGTTCCGGTTCCGTGTGCTTCTACATAGCAGATGGATTCAGGCTGTATCTTCGTTTGATTCATGACCTGTTGGACCACGTCAGCCTGGCCTTTAACGCTTGGAGCATAAAAGCCGACTTTGTCAGCGCCGTCGTTATTTACACCAATGCCTCTCAGCAAGGCATAGATATGATCCCCGTCCTTTACTGCATCAGCTGCTTTTTTCAGCAATACAACAGCAACGCCCTCACCGCCTATCATTCCGTCAGCTGAAGCGTCAAAAGCTTTAATATGTCCATCACTCGAAAAGTTCAGCCCCGGCTGATGCACATATCCGATATTTGACTCGGTATGCAGCGTTGCACCGCCAACTAAAGCATAATCAGATTCACCCGACAGCAGGCTCTTATAGGCAGAATGCAATCCAATCAGAGATGATGAGCAGTTGGCATGGACGAAATAGCTTGGCCCTCTCAGCCCGAGCTTATGAGAAATCATTGTCGGAATCGTCCCGCTCTGTGCAAGCACCCACGAAACATAACCGTCCGGCGTCTCTAGGCTCTCTGTTGTATCTGACGGCAGCAGCGCGCGATAAGAATTATTGCTTGCCGACATAAAAACACTGGTTTGCGGAATCTGTCTCGCAGCATAACCGGCATCTTCTATTGCTTTCCATGAATGAGTCAGCAGCATCCGAAGCTGAGGGTCCATAAATTCAGCGTCTTTAGGAGAGATTTGAAAGAAGCTTGGATCAAATCTGTCTTTCCCCTCAATTGAAGCTTTAGCCGGGACATAGTTGGCATTCTCCGCTATCTCCTTTGAAATGCCAAAGCGCTGAAGCTCTTCTTTATTGAAAAACGCAATGCTTTCCTTGCCGTCTCTGAGGTTCTCCCAAAATTCATCATGATTTTTTGCCCCTGGAAATTCACACGATATGCCAATAATCGCCACACTATCGTCATAATAGTCCGGGAGATCACTCATCTCGGTAGACTGATCTTCTATATGAGCTGGCGGTTCTGTCGGCACATGGTCACTTGCATCGCCCATTCGCTGTTCAGTGATGTACTGGCTGATATTTTTAATCGTTGAATACTCAAACAGGTCTGTGACGGAAAACTCACAGGATAGTTCATGTTTGATGCGATCAGCCACAGTGACCGCGAGAAGCGAATCCCCGCCCACATCGAAAAATCCGTCATCCCATTCAATGTCACTCGTTTTCAGCACTTCCTGCCAAATGGTAAAAACAGTATCCTGAATGTTCTTAGGAGAGGTCTGCCTTTGCATTAGCTGCTCCCCTGATAAATCGATATTCTTAAGGCTGTTTCTATCTATCTTTCCGTTCGGAGTTAACGGCATATGATCAAGCTGAATAAAATAAGAAGGCACCATATAGGCAGGCAAAGTATTTTTCACAAAATGACGCAGCTCTCTCGCTGTGAGAGAAGCATTTGCATGTTTAGCTGTATAATAGGCAGCTAGGTTATCCATATCTGCGACCACAACGCATTCCAGAATGCCGGGATGCTCACTAAGCCTGCTTTCAATATCACCAAGTTCAATACGGAATCCGCGGATTTTTACTTGATTATCGATGCGGCCTATATATTCAATTCGCCCTCCCGGAAGCCAGCGGGCCATGTCTCCCGTTCTATAAAGCTTAGACCCAGGCTCAAAAGGGTTGTCAATGAATCTCGAATCCGTTAATTCTTCCTTTTTGTAGTAGCCCTTCGCCACACCGTCTCCTGCAATGCACAGCTCACCCGGGACTCCTGCCGGCACTGGCGCGAGCTGAGAATCCGTAATAAAGATTTGTGTATTGGCGATTGGCCTTCCTATCGTGGCATGAGAGCATTCATCGTTAATGCGCTGAACCGCTGACCAGATAGTTGTTTCGGTTGGCCCGAACATATTCCAGGCTTCGCTGCCCGTATGCAGAAAATATTGTTTTAATGTCTCAGGCAATGCTTCGCCTCCGCATAAAATTTTCACGCTCTCTTCATTTTCCCAGCCTGAATAAAAGAGCATCTTCCACGTAGCAGGGGTTGCCTGCATCACTGTCGGTTTGATCGTGCGGATGTCCCGTTTCAGTTTTTCAACGTCTTTTGTATGCTCCGTTTGACAAATATAGCAGTGTGCGCCCTTTATTAAAGGCAAAAATAATTCCAGAGCTGCGATATCAAAACAGTAGGTTGTGACAGCAAGCATTTTATCCTCTGCCGTAAGACCTGGTGTTTCCCCCATCGAAACGAGAAAGTTTGTCAAAGCTTTATGCGGTATCATGACACCTTTTGGCTTTCCTGTGCTGCCGGATGTATAAATGACATACGCCAAGTTTTCCGGCGTGACAGTGCGTGTAAGCACTTTTCGATCAGAGGCTGTTTGAGCAATATCATCCCAATCTTGATCTAAAAGAGCTGTTGTGACACCGTTCCAACTCAACGTATTTACTAATTCCGATGTCGTCAGTGTAATGAAAACTTCACTGTCCTCAAGCATGTATTCCAATCGTTCAGCCGGATAGGACGGGTCTAGCGGCACATACGCTCCCCCAGCCTTGAGGATCGCTAATAAACCCACTAGCATGTCCAGCGATCGATCCACATAGATCCCCGCCAGACGGTCAGGACCCACTCCATGCGCCTGCAAATAAATGGCCAGTTGTGTGCTTTTTTCATCCAGCTCCCGATACGTCAATGTTTGACCTTCATAGCTGACAGCCGCTCTATCAGGCGTCTTTTTCGCCTGCTGCTCAAACAACTCATGAAAAGTTATATATGGATACGTTTTTCCTGTGGCGTTCCATGTTTTGAGAATCATCTGCTTCTCTGCCTCAGGTAATAAAGAATACTCTTTTAAAGGCTGAGAAGGATTCAACATCACCTGCTCTGTTACATAAACAAAATGGTCGAACATGGCGGATATAGAAGCCGCATCAAACAGCCCAGTATTGTACTTGATGTTCAGCTCCATTTTTTCTTCTGTTTCCCACAGTTCAAATACTAATTCGTATTCGCCCTCTTGGTGAATATACTCAACGAAATCGACAGAAAAGAAATCAGCATAGCGGCTCAGCAAGCTTTGATAGCTTCCGGATTGAAGAAAATTCTGATAGAAAAAAGCGGTTTGAAATACCGGTGAACCTGCTTGACTGCGAGGAATATTCAGATCCCTCACCATTTTTGGAAAAGGATATGCTGCATGATCAAGCCCATCTAATATCGTTAATTGCAATTTTGAAATAAAGCTAGAAAAAGTGTCTGCCGGGTTCAGCTCACTCCGAATCGGGAGCATATTGAGAAAATGTCCAATGGCATCATCAAATCTTTCTTCCGGCCTCACCATGGCCGGCATGCCGACGATCTGTTCCTTTTGGCCGGTGTAACGGCCAAGCAGCATCATATAGCAGCTTAAGAATACCGTCGTGACATTTACAGAATGCTCTTTCACAAACGTTCTGACCTGATTCATGAAGCCGCTGGACAGCCGCCTGGTGTATGTATCCTCTCTAAACTCAGAATCGACTGAACTTGCGCTGACCTTAGGCAGCTGAAGATTCGGCAAAGTTCCCGATAGCTGTTTCTGCCAATATGTACGATGCTTCACACCATCTTTGCCGGCAAGCATGTTTTTCTCCCATGCCGCAAAATCATGATAAATGGCAGGAGAAACAGCTATTTCCGGCTGCTGTCCTTTTAAAAGAAGCTGATAGGTATCAAACAGACTGCGTATAAATGTGACTGACGAAACTCCGTCAAAAATCAAATGGTGAATGACAACTAATAAAAAATGCTCTTGTTCAGATCTGGAAAAGCTCATGACACGCACTAACGGGCTGTTTTCCTTTACATACGGTTCCTTTACTTTCTTTCTAAGAAAAGCAGGAATATCAGACTCTTTCATACTTGAGATGTTTTCTGTCTTGATTTCAATTGAAAGCGCTGACTCATTTTTAAGAAATGGCACTCCGTCTTTCTCTTGGATGACGTGCTTTAAGATTGGGTGCTGATTCAATACAAGGCCGAAAGCCTGCTGTAATGTTTCAAGGTGGAGCCCTGACGAAAATTTAAAACAGAGAGGTACGTGATATGCACTTTTTTCGGGTGACATTTTTTGCAATGTCCATAATCCTTTTTGAACCTCAGAAAGAGGCTGAAAAGTTGCCTGCCTCCTTTCCGGTCCGGTTTTATATGTGTCCGTGCCCTTTTTGTCAGCAGACGAGCTGCTGAGGTCTTCATGTTCTGATAGATAGCTGGCTAAGCGTTCAATTGTAGGATATTGATGTATCTCTCTGGCTGTTAGTTTGATATGGTAGTTTTTCTCGATCGATCGAATGAGCTTCATCATCTTGATAGAATTCACACCAAGACTTTGGATATTTGCATTTGGCTCCACCCAATCGCGGGAAACGTGCAGCTCCTCAGTCAAACAGGTGAGCAGATGCTTCTGTATTTCTTCCCTTACTCTTTTCACCTGGTCTGCTTGCTGTATATCCTCATCCTGGACCGCATCGTTCATCCGATTGGGTTTATGTAGCAAGTGGTCGAACTCTCCATTTTCAAATGAAGTTTTTAGCTGGGTGCGCTGGATCTTTCCGATAGCCGTTTTTGGAATCTCTTCTTTTTGTACAGGCAGCAAATATTCCGGGGTGACTCCGATCACCTGTGAGACATGGGATTGTATGTTTCTAAGAAGCTGAGACATCTGCTCATCATTTAATTTTGCAGAAGTAACAAAGAAGATAGCCAGCTGATCTGTTGAATTCTGGCCCAGACGGACAGCGCAGGCAGCAGTATAAGAAGTTTCAATTTCAGATAATTCTTCAACTGCAGACTCAATTGCATGACTGTAATAATTAATGCCGTTAATGATAATTGCATCTTTCGTACGGCCTGTTATGGTTAAGCGCCCGTTTCGCAAAAAGCCAAGATCTCCGGTTTCAAACCAGCCGTCTTCTGTAAACACACTCTCATTCAAATCAGGCCGCTGGTAATAACCGCTAGTAACAGAAAGACCCGAGACTTGAAAACGGCCGATCTCGCCCTCTTCAACCAATTCATTATGGTCATTCACAATTCTCATAGAGAAGCCGGGGATTGGAGAGCCTATTTCAACAAAATGATCATCATCACTTGTTCCAGCCCGGGTAAATTCATGAGAAAAAATAACGCCCGATGAAGTTTCGGACATTCCCCATGCAGGTCGGATGGCGTCAGCAGGCAGTCCATGTGGTTCTAAAAGCTCAAGTATTCTGCGCCCTACCTTGGCTACCATTGCTTCACCGCCATTGAGCATGTATCGCATTGAAGACAGATCCCATTTCCTATCTTTTATGTCTTCTGCAAAATCAGTGACCAGACCAAACGCAAAATTCGGCGCCCACGTAACAGAAGCTCGGTAATGATCAATCCAATCCAGCCATTTCAACGGCTCCATTAAGATTGTTTCGCTTGAGACGTTAATTTCCTGACAGCCAAGATAAACATCCCGCAAATGCAGCATTCCGATCCCTCCGACATGGTCAAACGGCATCCAGTTAAACGTAATATCCTCTCTGGTGAAGCCTTGCATTTGAATAATCCCTTTCACCATGCTCATAATGTTACGATGATTAAGCATAACTGCTTTGGGCGTTCCCGTACTGCCTGAAGTCAGCAATAAAAGCGCTAAGTCTTCGGGACTGGATTGATGCCAATCTGTGTCCGCTTCAGCGCTGAGCAGATCCTCTACAGCAATTGCCCTGAACCCTTCAAGCCCTTGTTCTTTTGCCCAATCGAGCATTTCCTGGTGCATCCCCCGGTCCGTAATCACCGCTGGCTTGTCAAGAAGCGTCCATGCGTCTTTCAGCTTTTGGTGCCGCTGCTCGATTCAGCATACGTTGGCGGAACGGCTAATGGAGCCGGAACAACCCCTGTTAACACACACCCCCAGAACGCAGGGAGAAGCTGTGAATTGTCACCAAGCTGCAAAATCACGTTTTGTTTTGCTTTCAGGCCTGATTGGCGAAGCCCCTTCGCAATGCGCAGTCCATCATCCCATAATCGTCTGTATGATTGGTAAACTTCAGTCCCATCCGGCTGCAAATAAATGATTCCCTTTGTATCCCCAAGCTCCGCCGCCGTTCTGTATAAAACTTCAGGTATTGTTGCCGGCTGCTTTTCAGATATATGTAAAGGCTCCCCATGACTGACAGAAGGATTAGCTAATATGCGGATATTATCATTATTTCTCATCACGCTGCCTCCATTTCACCTGCAAAATTTATATATATTTTCAGTTAATTACCATATAAACCTTTGATTCTACTTTTGACTTCTTCATGATGAAATGTTTTCTCATGCATCATCAATTCCTGTTCAATGACGCGCGGCAGCTGATCGCGAAGCGGGGCAACCAAATGATCTTTCAGTGTGACCAGTGAGTTTCTCGGCTTTTCCGCCAGTTCTTGCGCCAGCTCCACTGCATAATCTAACACTTCTGCACGGGGCAGCACCTTAAAAGGAACCCCTCTTTTTTCAAGATCAGCTCCGCGGTAGCTGCACGCATTCAATAATATTTCCTGGGACAGGCTGAAACCCAGTTTTTTAGGAACGATAAAGGTAGCGCCCATTCCAGGCGTAAATCCGTATTTCATAAAATTAGCCGTATACACGCTTTCTCTGCTCAGAATGACTATGTCAGCAAAGAGCCCCATGACAAAGCCGCCTCCAATTCCATGGCCCTGCATTGCCGCAATAACTGGAATCTCACAATCCAGCGCCAGAGAATAAAGATTGTCATCAGTGAACTTGGTCAATCCCTGCTGAATTCGAAGCAGTCCTTCTTGCGTTCCCCCTGAAGCAAAATAATTATCATATCCTGTCAAAATGACCGCTTTGTATTTGGGGTTCTGCCGTATGTATTCAAACGCTTGAATTAAACCGTCTGTAAGTTCTTGTGAAAACGCGTTTTTATGAGTGCGATCTTGCATCTTTACCTGAATAATGGCGGAATCAATTTCGATAAGCTCTACAACAGAATGCGTCATGATGTCCTCCTAACGGTTCTGATTGTCATTTTTAAACGGTTACTGATCCTCCCATGGGAATTGCCCTGTTTCAACATACCTGATGATTCCCATTTGGTTTTGAGGATCAGAAAACATGTTTTGATTTGCAGTTAAAGCGGTGGCTTTCGCACGACTGACTTGATGATCAAGTGAGCTCATAAACTGTTTATAATGTGCGATTCCTTTTTTATTCAGCCTCCGCAAACGCAATAAATGCTTTCTCAGCAGCACGTCACTTTCAGCATCAAAAGCATCTATTAACCCCCATTCACTGGCTTCCTGAACGGAAATCGGCTTTGTCATAAGCGTCATATAATGCGCTTTCTGCCAGCCGATACGGCGGATCAGAAACGGTAAAACACAAGCAGGGTAAAGGCCGAATAGCAGCTCAGAGAGACTGAATGACGCCGTCTGATCAGCAATGGCAATATCTGTGGCAGATACGAATCCAAGACCGCCTGCATTCACTTTTCCCCTGACATGAGATATCGTGACGTAAGGACCGGTCTGCAATTTCAGCCACAAATCATAGAGAAGCTCTTGGGAGCTTGCCTGTTTTCTGCCCCTTTTCATTTCCTGATAGATTTCTTGAAAATCAGCTCCGAAACAAAACACCTCGGGAAGCCCCTCTAAAACGACAACCGTCACCGTTGATGTTTCACATTGGTTTAACACTTGCAAGCATTCTTCTATCAGCGTGTCATTAATCGTATTATTCGCTTCAGGACGGTGAAAGGTAATATAGCAAACCGACGCTTGAAAGCGGACCTTTATCGTTTGATAGGTCACGAGATCCACCTGTACTTCCGATGAAACTCAGAAATTTCTTCTAAAAACAAGCGCGGTTTCTCTTGAGTGGACTGCATGATGCCCGGTATCATCTCAAAGTCCAGCTTTACATTGCGCGTCCCAAACCGCACCATCCCGCTCCCCTTAAACAGCAGCTCATACTCTTCCATGGAGAGCTGATAGCGGCGGTCCAAATGCTTCTCAATACCAAATGTTCGCTGACGCTCCTGGCCTTGCGGAGTTGTAATTCCGCTGTAAAATTCAGAACAGCAGCCGGATCCGTAGGAAAAACAGCCAATTCGTTTAGGCGTATCAAATCTCCCTTGGTCTATCGTGCTGGCCAATGCCAGAAACAAGGCTGCCCCCATAATATTTCCAACCCGTTGACAGTAGTTTAAACCTGGTTTTACACGAGTTAAAAAATCCGGCTCAATCCCAGAGGTTTTCACCTTCGCCACCTTACGCATCATTGTCCGGTGCGCACCTTTCACCATCCCGCCAAAGGGCGTATGATAAGCAAGATATTGAAACGTGTCCTGATAATTGGCACCCGGTACACGCTTTTGATATTCCAGAAAAGTCTGTTCGCAGCAATCCAAATATGACATTAAAGACAGATCAGAATCTCCCGCTTCACTGTCGGGAATGGGGCGGCACGTGTCCATCACTTCATAGCCGTAATAACCATTTGCTCCGGGATCTATTTGAAACACCTCGGGATTTTCGCCAACTAAAACGGCCACCGCTCCCGCTCCGGCGCTCGGTTCCGCATAAGACCAATCTTCGCTTAAAGCGTCTCCGCCCTCAGCGATTAAAAAACGTGAAATATCACTGGCGATAACCAGTGCTTTGGCACCCGGAGAGGTCTGGGATAATATAAAATTCACCGCCATCTGAAATCCCGCTGTCCCTGAATAACACGCCTGTTTAACCTCAAACAAACGGCAGTTGCGGTTGAGACCTAAATATTCATGGATATATGTACTTAACGATTTCCCAAAGTCGATCCCGGATTCAGAGCAAGTGATCAGCAATTCAATCCGGTCCTTCTCTGCTTCAGATAAAGCATCAATAATCGGCTTAGCTGCATTGACTCCGAAGGTCACGGGATCTTCATAAGGCAGTGCTACCGCTTTTTCTTTCATTAATAAGTTTTCAAATCTCGCAGTATCCAAGTGTCTGTATTTGGCCAGCTCCATGACATCAAGGTATGCCGTTCCGCCAAAGACATTCATCGCTTCTATTCCGGCTGAAACCATTTATGATTCGCCTCCACATTTCTCAATGTTTTGTATACAAACCGCGGTGTTCATTCCGCCAAACCCCATGCTTAAGCTCAGCGCATTTTTGATGCGGTATGAAATCGATTTCTCATTTACCCAATGAAAAGAATCATTGATTGGATGATCCAAATTCCGGCTCGGATGCAGGGCAGATTTTTTCATTTGCAGCAAAACAGAAATAATCTCTACGATGCCCGCCGCACTAAGCCCGTGTCCGGTTATCGATTTTGTTGCATTGATATAAGCATGGGAAAGCCGGCATGCACGGAGCGCCTTTAATTCTATTTCATCTCCAATAAAAGAGCCTGTTCCATGAGGGTTAATATAATCAATATCTTCTGGTAAAAGCCTGGCACGCTCCAGTGCCTTCTGGATGACATGAATCTCTCCTTCTAATGAAGGATCAGGATTCCGGTTTCCGTCCAGTTTGATTGACCAGCCAGACAATGCTGCATAAGGTTTGAGACCTCTTCGTAAAGCCGTCTCCTTTCGTTCTATTACCAATGCACCGCACGATTCTCCATAGATAAACCCGTCTCTGTTTTGATCGAAGGGACGGCACGCTTTTTCAGGTTCATCAGCATATTTGTCCGTCCCCATAGCGCCTAAAGCCCTTAGCGCCTCGCATTCCATATAAGAAAGATCCATTAAAGCACCAAGTGCTATGCAAGTATCAACTTCGCCTGACAGGACTTGCTGAATTGCATGAATGACTGCTAACTGGCCGCTGGCCGAGGCTCCTCCCACCGTATATGCTAATCCCGTGATGCCAAACTGATCTGTACATATCCCGCAAAGATCGCTGTCCATGAAAGACAGGCCATACGCCGGAGAAATAAAACCGGAGCGGTCTTGATACCTTTCATAAACTTCAAAGTTTTCTCTCTGCTGAAAATTTGACCCGCCAACAACCAGTCCGATACGTGAGGAATCTGAATCGTCCAATTCAGCCTCCTCCCAAGCCTCTGTGAGAGTTACCAATGCAGCGCGGCTGGAAAATGATGCTTTTCGCAACATTTTTTTAGAGAGTCGGTCAGGATAAGACAATGACGCAATTTCGGCTCCGATAAACCGGCTGTCTTTTTGTCTGCCTGAACGCTTCATGACATCAAAGGCATGTCTGCCGGACAAGAGCGAGGAAGCAAAGTCCTCTTTCCCTTGACCGATAGAGGCCGTGACGCCTACACCGGTCACCACCACCTCAGGCAGATTGCACTTTGTCATAAAGCACCTCAGCTAATTCACCGATGTTTTTCACCCCGGATAGCTCAATGCGAGGGATTTTTAACGATAAATCCTCTAGCACCATCGTGATAATTTCAGCTCTGTCTACAGAGTCAGCTCCTAACTCAACTAACTGATCTTCAGGCTCAAATCTGTGTCCGTCTAATTCAGGAAGCACCTCGCAAATATTGGTGATTAGTACTTCAAAGATTCTCTGCTTATCCATAATGCGCTCTCTCCTTCAAGGGATTATTTTAATGATTTTTATAGGTATATTTTCATAATATTCAAACTTTTATTTTTATGTTGTCTGTTTCATGCGACGGCTGATACATCGATTGCATCCGTTCATGAAGCAATACTGCCGTTTCTGTCATTAATTTTTTCCCGATTTCATCCACATGGCGGTTTCGCCAATTTTCTAATTGCGATCCTTTGACCCATTGATTAAAGGCTCCCAGCGCGGGACCGCAGTGAATTTGATAATCGACCTTCGAATGTTCGCTTCCGCTGATTGCCAATTTTGAGCTGTATCTGAAATACCATCGAAAAATCAAAGCCATTTTATGCTTCGGATTTTGTTCAGCCTTCTCAATGTCTGCAGCGGGATAATGCAATGCAATATCTTTATATATGTCTTCTATACTGCGTTTAAAGTATTTCTCCTCAAGCTGGGCCAGCATCTTTGCATCCAGCTCACGTATAGACCCATACCGCTGATACAGTTCATATAACTTGTTTGCCCGTGCGGGAAAGAACACGCCTTTCTTTAGCACCTGCACTTTACTGCCCGATTCAAACATATCACCTGCAGGCGCATAGGCTGTATCTTGTACATTCATCTGCTGAAGCAAATCCTTTACTTTATCACTTGTTGCCGCCTCAACCGTACATTGATTGATTGAGCCTGTTAGAATAAAATCAGCTCCTAGCATAAAAGCCGCCATCGCTGCCTCAGGTGTTCCAATTCCTCCAGCTGCACCAACTCTTATTTTTTTCCGGTATTGATATTTTTTCATCATTTCATCTCTTAAAGATGTCATCGCCGGCATCAGGCTGTATGCTACACCGCCATCTGTATGACCGCCTGAATCAGCTTCTACACAAATATCGTCGGCCATCGGAATGCACCGCAACAACTCAGCTTCGTTCATAGTGATTTTATTTTCTCCTAAAAGCTTTTGCAGCATATTCTCAGGCGCAGGACTCAGAAATGATTCTGCAACTTCCGGCCGTGATATTTTTGCTATGAGACGATTTGAGCATATAACGTCACCATTTTGATTTCGTTTCACTCCTTTTGCGCGGTACCTTACTAATGCGGGAGTGACACTTAAAAATGCTGAAGCTTCCACAATGCTCACTTGATTCCTCAATAAAAGATCGATCATTTTTTCTTCTGATTCAGTATGTTTCATATTGTGGACCAGATTGATGCCGTAGGCTTGTCCTTTCCCTAATTCACCTTGTATAGCATGGATCGCATCTTCAACCTCTTTCAGGCTCAGACCTCCTGTGCCAAAGAACCCCATCATTCCCGCTCTTGACAGCTTTACTACCATTTCTTTCGAAGCAATGCCGCGGTACATTCCGCCTGCAAGATAAGCATATGTAAGATGATAATCTTGTTTAAATTCAGCACTTCCTAAAGATTCTGCCGTAATCCCAGCTTGAACATTGCGTTGCTCCTTTAGATGCGCACTGATCGCGGGGTTCTTTTTCGGTATATATGTCAATGGTTCAGCTTCATTTTTAATCCGATGAATGAGACCGGTTAAAACAGCTCCAGGCCCAATCTCTTCAAACTCCATTTCTCCTCTTCCCATCAGGAAACGAATGCTGTCCGTCCATTTCACTGTGTTGTCCATTTGTTCAGATAATGTATCTTTTAATCTGTCTTGATGGTATGGCTCTGCGTAGACATTGGAGATAACCGGGATCGCCAAAGGTGCAAACTGGAATGAGTCAATATATTGCTTAAATACCTGTTTGGCTTCATTCATATATCTGGAATGAAAAGCTCCGCTCACATTTAATGGATGAAACAGCATTACATCCTTAGTGTTTTCAAAAATAGCCCGAGCTTTTTCAATCTCTTTTTTCGGGCCAGAAATCACAATTTGCCGGGGCGTATTTTCATTTGCCACATCAATGTCATGAAGACAGTGCTCTTCTAAAACGGCTGTAACTTGTTCCTTACTCAGGCCGATCACAGCAGCCATTCCGCCCCCTGTAATTCGTCCCATCAATTCTCCTCTTTTTTTGACGAGCCTTAATCCGGTTTCAAAATCAAATGCACCGGCTGCCATCAGCGCATTGTATTCTCCTAAGCTATGTCCTGCCGCAAAATCAGGTTTTCTGCCGGTCTCCTCCACTTTCTTCAAGTAACTGAGTGCATTAACAACGTACAAAGCCGGCTGCGTGTATTCAGTATGATTTACATCCAGATATGATTTTTCGGTACATAGCTTCTCTATTGAATAGCCCAATATTTGATCTGCTTGATCAGTCAAATGCTGATATTGTTCAAATAGCCCTTGTCCCATCCCCTTTTGCTGGGAGCCTTGCCCCGGAAAGACATATGTAATCATCTTGTAAACTTCCTTTCTGGTGTACGGAAATACTCAACCGTATTCAGATTTTTCAGCTCCTGATGAAATGGTGTTATGATTGAGCAGCAACGGTCAGCTGAATCACTCGGAATCAGCTGTTTCACAAAAGCAGCTAAGGTGCCGGATGGCCCTAAATCGATAAACTTGCATGTATGCTGGCTTTCCAAATATCGAATCGCTTCACGAAACAACATTGGCTTTCTGACCGCATTCCAAAAGAAATTCTCGTCCATTACGTGAAGGCAGCTTCCCGTTAAGCTCGATACAATCGGTATTGACGGTTTTTTAAAAGATTTTGATCTTAAAAATTCTGCATAGGCACTCTCTGCCGGATCAATAAGCGAAGAATGAAAGGCATAGGACACAGGAAGCAGCTGGCAAAGAATCTGCTTCTCTTTTAAATCCTCCATAATCTTCCTTATATGATCTTCTTCACCAGAAATGACGAAGTGCGAATCATAATTGATAGAAATGAGTTCACTATTTCCAAACAGTTGCGGATAATCATTCAGCAATTGCGGTTTGTCCAGAATGGCCACCATTTTTCCTTTATCACAGGAATTTTGGATGATAATAGCCTGTTCTAGTATGCAATCCAGTATATCCTCTGCGTCTGACACACCAGAAACTGCCGCTGCTGCGAATTCTCCCAGACTTGATCCCAATACGTAATCAGGATAAATTCCCCTGTCTTCCAAAACCTTATATAAGGAATACTCAATCATAAAAATGGCGGGGTGGGAAAAAAGAATACTGTCAAACGGATCTGACACACGTTTATCTTGATGGTAGATTTCTTCAACAATGGATGTGCCGATTCGCCGTGCTGCAATGGCATCCATTTCAAGCATTGATTGGCGAAACACGGTATTTTCCTTAAATAGTTCTTTCCCCATGTGATAGTATTGGGAACCTTGCCCGGAAAACATAAAAACAAGCGGTTCATTCATGTGTATAACCTTCTTTTTTTATATTTTTGACGGCTATTGGATTTCTTATTTTCATGTATGTTGTAAAAGCACATAGCAGCGATTGAAATGAAATTAATAAATGGAAAAGACATATGTAAAAAAGTAAAGGAGATTCAACTTGGAAGGATTGCTATTGGTGCTCTGGATGTGGTTCATTTATGACGTGATCGTAGATGTATGTTGATATCTCAAAATTGATGTAACATGATAACAGGATCAGCAAAGAACATCGACTCTATGATTGGTGGGTGCGGTTAAAAAATGGACCATCTAGATGTGGGAGCGATGGTTTGACAGACCGGCTGACATAGTTCAAATGTCTAACTTAATTTATCAGCCTCTTTATGTAACAGTATATAAAGTTATTCAATTAGAAACAGTGTCAATCGAACGATTGAATCTTTAAAACTTTATACCTTAAATGAAAGGAAATCTGTGTTTAGACCTGATTGATGAGATACATGGCCATAGGAGCAAATGCTTTAGCGTGGCATTGCTTCCGCATCTTTCTTTATGCGATGAATTAACCCAGTTAAAACATTTCCAGGCCCTACCTCCTCAAACTCCATATGGCCTTTTTTCATTAAGTATCTTATGCTGTCAGTCCATTTCACTGAATGATTAATTTGATCAGCCAGCGTCTGTTTCATGAATTCGTATGTATACGGTTTGGCATACACATTAGAAATAACCGGGATAGACGGAGGCGAAAAATAAAAGGCATGAAGGAACTCCTCAAATTCTTCTTTTGCCTTATTCATGTATCGGGAATGAAACGCGCCGCTTACGTTTAAGGGGAGTACCATTGTAACTTCAGTCATCGCTTCAAAAAGAGATGCGGCTTTTTCAATCTCATCTTTTTTTCCTGAAATTACAATTTGATATGGGGCATTCACATTAGCGATATCAACATCATGTAAATGATATTCTTTCAGAGCCTTTGCAACCTGCTCTTCATTTAGTCCCATAACAGCTGCCATACCGCCGTTGCTTATCAGACTCATCAGTTCGCCTCTTTTTCTGACAAGCTGTAAACCTGTCTCAAAATCAAAGGCTTCAGCCGCAAATAATGCATTGTATTCACCCAAGCTGTGCCCGGCGACAAAGTCAGGTTTAACTTCTTCATCCTTGATTTTTTTCAGATAGCTTAGTGCGTTTACCACATATAACGCCGGCTGAGTAAATTGCGTTTTGTTTAAATTGGAATAAGGATTTTCCAGGCAAAGACGTTTGATTGAATATCCTAAGATCTCATCTGCCTGATCCGTCAGTTCTTTAAATTCATCGAATAGGCCGCTGCCCATTCCCTGTTTTTGTGAACCCTGACCTGGAAAAACATATGTGATCATTCTCTCAAAGCCACCCTTCCGATTAGTAGATGTGTTTCACTTCTGTATGATTTTATAATAGTGATGACCGGATAAATAGTAGCATGTTCATGTTGATGGTAACCTCTGTAAATATTATCCGTCAAGTTAATTTTTCCTACAGTTTGCTCGATTGTTTTTCTGCTTTTTTCCATTGAGGAATAAAGGATCAGGAGATATAACAGAACTTAAGAAAAAAGACCCGGATTACGTATAGGGCGCCATATCATGATAATGCGCTTCATTTTCTTTCAAATGAGTTTTCAAAATAAATAACACCTTCTATGTAATCATTTTCGAAAATAAAAATCATTTAGATATTCGAAGAAAAATAGGACAATAGATTCAGAAGGATTATTTAAAATCAAAAATACCTTTTTGGTTTTTACGAGTGCGAAATTTCACAAAATATTCTTTCTTATCAATTTGAAAGTAAATATTATGCTGATAAAGATCCTTTATCGAATGGCCGGGCGATTTGCCAAATGAGTGACCAGGATACACCCGTACATGGGGTGAAACCTCCGACTTTATTCTTTGAATACTATCAAACATCTCTTCCGCAGAGCTGCCATCATCCTCACATATGCCGCACCCTTCTGTAAACACCGTATCTCCGGTAAAAATACTCTCAGAAAACAAATAACACATTCCGCCGGCTGTATGCCCCGGTGTGAGAAGGCATTGTGCTCTTGTGTTTCCTATGCTGATCGTCTGATGATCATCTAGGCTAATTAAATTTCTGCATCGGAATTGATAATAATCAATTTCTTTTTTCGACATATAAACTTGAGCGTTAAACATCTTCGTCAGCGGGTCTACCAGATTTACATGATCATAATGAGAGTGTGTCAATGCGACTGCCTTTAATTCCACTTCGAGTTCAGAAAGTGTAGTGGTTATCTTACTCAATTCCCATGAGGGATCAACAACAATTGCAGATCTGCTTACAATATCTTCAATGATATAGCAATAATTCGTCCAGCCCTGATACCTTGTTTTAATTGGATGCACCTTGTAAGTAAGATTCATTTATACCATCCCTATCATGTAAAGTTCTTAAACGATGGACCAGTGTTCATCCCTCAGTCCGTCTTTCATTCCACTTTACCAAACAGCATGATTGTTTTCCATTTTTTTCAGAGATCCTTGTTCTTTGAATATAAAAAAGCGACTCTTTTGGACGCATGCCCAACAAGAATCGCTTTTCGCACTAGTGCCTTAAGGATGTCGTTTTTATGTCTCACGTGTATCTTCCACGCAAATTGACTCTACATGCTGCATAATGACCCGCTTAATTCGGTCTTCATTCACTCGCACAGGGTCAAGCATGGCATGTAAAGCCAAGCCGTCAACAAGCGCGTAAAGTCTCTCAGCTTCAATATCTTTATCAGCATTCTGCTTCAGTAAATCGGATTCATCTAAATAGGCAATCAGATTCCGCATGCCGCTGAAAATCCCGTCATGATTCGCATCAAACATATCCTTTTTATGTCTGGCGTAAGCAGTAAAAGCAAACCAAACCTCCATCTCTCTAATCGTTTCTTCATTCGTTGGGACCATTTCAAGCAAAATTTGCAACACTTTTTCCTTAGGGAGCAAATCCCTCACTGCAATGTCCTTAATTCGGTCCGTCACCTTTTCTTGGACAAGTTTCATTGCAAAAGCAAGCAATTCATCCTGTGTAGAGAAATAATGGCGCAGCGCACCTAATGACAATCCTGCTTCCTTTGCAATGTTTCTGGCTGATGCTCCCTCCATTCCTCGTTCTAAAATGACGCGCCACGTTGCTTCTGCAATTTGTTTTCTTCTTTTCTCATGGTCAATTTGTTTTGGCATAGCTTTATTGTAACAAGAAAAAAATGAGAGAGCAATTTTTATAATACAGTTGTGTTACAAAAACAAAGATGGTAACATATTATTTAAATAATACAACTGTATTGAAAAGAGGGGAATGGATTGAACGGTATCGCATGGATGATTGTTTTCTGTGAAATTGCGTTTTGGGTTGTCATTGTTTTGGGGCTTGCTGTACGCTACGTATTCAAACGACATACATTAGGACTGCTATTCCTTGCCTTAACTCCAGTTATTGATTTGATCTTGTTAGCGGCAACTGGTGTGGACCTTTACCGCGGAGCCTCAGCGACCGCAGCCCATGGAATTGCAGCTGTTTACATCGGTATATCGATCGCTTATGGGAAACAAATGATTCAATGGGCAGATGAAAAATTTCAATATTATGTGACAAAAAAAGGCGCAAAACCGCTGAAACGTTTTGGAATGGATCATGCCAAACACGGTGCGAAAGGCTGGCTAAGACATGTGCTGGCCTACTTAATTGGTGCGGGACTATTGGCAGGGATGATCTATTTTATCAATGACTATGCCCGAACCGAGGCATTGAGCGGCATTCTTAAACTGTGGACTGTCATTATAGGCATTGACTTTCTCATTACAGCCAGCTATTTTATTTGGCCAAAAAAAGAGAAAGCTTCGGCGAATCTCAGGAGTTAACATGATGAAAAGGCCCTTCCCCAGTGGAAGGAGCCTTTTTTGGTTTTGTTAAAATATGCTATACTATTTTCGTTAGAAAACAGACTTATAGATATTTTGGGCTGATTCAAGGGTAACTGTTTGTATGAGTAAGCAGGTGAAGGGAGTGTCATACTTGAACCAAAAAGAACAGAACGAGCACTCTAAAGATTTTAACCTGAGATCAAAATTAATCGGAATTGTATCTATCACTTTTATCGCGGCCATTGCGCTTGCAGTCATCTTCGGCGGCTTTTTCTTCGGAATGAAAGGCTTATTCTCTATACTGGGCATCACATACGCTTCCAATCAAACATTAGCTTTATTTATTTTAGCCTGCTTTGCTGCAGGTTTAATTATAGACCCACTCACAAAGATTATCTCTATCATTTTGGCAAAATCACTTTCATTGAAAAAGACTGCACTTTTTGCTTTTATACTGTATTTTATCAGCAATCTTATAACGATCTGTTTTGCAGATTACTTTATGCAGTCTATTTATATTCCAGATATCTTGCTTGTTGTGATATCAGCAGTGATGGCTTTCACTGAACTTGCTTTTGATGACCAGCCTAATGGAGAAGCAGCTTAAAATGCCGATGGCAGATATGGAGAATTCATAACACCTTATATTTGGACATCACCAGTTATATAAACGAAAAAAACTCCCTGTTCACACGAACAGGAAGCAAAACACAATGTTGTAATTTAAATTCTGCATTCTAAAATGATTCTTACATTCGGATCATCAAGTTCATCCAAAAAGATAATGATCTTCGGACCACATGCCATATGTTTCCACCTCCTCACTCAAAATATACATTAATCCCAATTGACTGTAAATGGAAATTTTGTTATACGGAGGAACCATGAAGTATAATGCGTTAACACTGCTCACACGTTTACAACCGTTTCTTATAATCTGACACTCGAAGGAGTACAAAAAAAGCATTGATCCATTCAGAGAATGGATCAATGCTTACCACCCCCGCTACATCACGCGTTTGAACATCTTTTCCATCTCATAAGTGGAATGGTGTATGATGATCGGGCGGCCGTGCGGGCATGTAAATGGGTCTGATGTGCTTCGGAGGTCGTCCAGAAGCGCTTTGATTTCGTCGTTTCTGAGGTGGCGATTTGCTTTGATGGAGCCTTTGCAGCTCATCATAATCGCCGCTTCCTCGCGGAGTTTTTTAATATCTATATTTTTGGAGTCGAGCACCTGCTGAATGATTTCTTCTATGAGCTCTGCTTCTTCTCCCTTTGGAAACCAGGCCGGGTGGCAGCGGACGATGTAACTGTTAGAGCCGAATGACTCTAAAAAGACACCCACGCTTTCGAGCTCTTGTTTGTGCTGTTCAATAATCAAAGCCTCATTTGTGGAGTAGTGGAACGTCAGCGGTACAATCATATCCTGCACCTCAGGCTCAACCTCCCCCACCTTTTCACGGAAGTACTCATATTTAATACGTTCTTGGGCGGCGTGCTGGTCGATAATATACAGGCCGTTTTCGTTTTGTGCCAATATATAAGTCCCGTGCATCTGGCCGATCGGGTACATAATCGGAACCCGCTCAGACGCTGGCTGCTGCTGTTCCTCATGGCATTCCTGCTCAAATGTTTCAGGCTCTTCTGCTGAAACATCGGACACCTCAAGGGTTTGTTCCTGATCAACGATAGGAGGAGCATCAAATTGGAGAGGAGGCAATTCTTCCTCCGCATCAAGCGGCTCTTTTACGACTGAACTGAGCTTCATTGGTGAATAAGATGACGCAGTCGATTTTTCCGGAACTTTTTTTTCCGCAGGCTTTTCATCAAAGGTTATGAACTGCTGCTCATTTTTGATTACAGGTGCCGATTTTTTCGGGAGCTGGGCACTCGGAATCAGCTGCTGCTGTTTAAACACATCTTTAATTCCGTCACGTATTAAGTCATGAAGCTCTGTTTCCTTGCTGAGCCGGACCTCAAGCTTCGATGGATGCACGTTGACATCGACTAAAATCGGGTCCATCGTAATTTCTATAAAAGTAATCGGATGGCGTCCGATCGGCAGAAGCGTATGATAGCCTTCATGAACCGCTTTGACGAGCGGGAAATTTTTAATGTAACGGCCATTGACCACAGACGACATATAGTTTCTCGACGCCCGTGTAATCTCTGGGAGGGCGATATATCCCTTTACTTCAAAATCCAAGGAGCTCACATGCAGCGGGAGCATTTTTTTGGCGACAGCCGTGCCGTAAATCGCTGCCAGTACATGGCGCACATCTCCGTTTCCGTTCGTTTGAAGCAGGTTTTTCCCATGATGGCGCAGGCGGATCGATACCTCTGGATGCGCCAGAGCAATACGGTTCACCACATCTGTAATGTTTCCAAGCTCTGTATGAACGGTTTTCATATATTTCAAACGGGCCGGTGTGTTAAAAAACAGGTTGGAAACGACAATTTCAGTTCCCTTCCTGCTTGAGGAACGCGATTCGGAAATGATGTTTCCTCCTTGGAGGACGAGCTTCGTCCCAGCTCCTTCACCAGTGCTTGTTGTAATCTCCAGATGAGAGACTGACGCGATACTCGGCAGGGCTTCTCCCCTGAAACCGAGCGTTCTCACCCTGAATAAATCATTTTCATCTTTTATTTTACTCGTTGCGTGGCGGCGGAAAGCACGCTTGCAATCTTCATTCTCCATTCCTTCGCCGTTATCCAAAACCCGAATGGATGCAAGTCCTGCTTCCTCAATATCGATTTCAATGACTGTGCTGTCAGCGTCGATCGCATTTTCCACCAATTCTTTGACGACTGAGGCGGGCCGTTCCACAACCTCGCCCGCCGCTATTTTATTTGAAAGCTCATCTGACAGCTGGATGACTTTTGCCACATTCATCACCCCGTTTTAATGTAATTTCTTTTGCAGCTTGTACATTTCATTCATCGCTTCAAGCGGTGTCATATCCAGTATATTAAGTGATTTGAAAGCATCGATCACTTGCTTTTCTTTTTTTGAAAGCTTTGGTGTTTCAGCCGGCTTTTCCGCTTCGCCAAAAAAGGACAGCTGTGCCGGCTCTTCTTTCACCTGAGGCTTCTGCATCGGCACTTCCGGTTTGTTTCCTGAATGCTCAAGCTCTTTTAAAATATCTTGAGCGCGTGCAATCAGATCTCCCGGCAGTTCGGCAAGCTGAGCTACATGGATACCATAGCTTTTATCAGCGGCACCTTCTTTAATTTGATGAAGAAAGACAACCGTTCCGTTATATTCTTCAGCGCGAACATGAACGTTTTTCAGCTGGGGCAGCTTGTCCTCAAGAACGGTCAGCTCGTGATAGTGTGTGCTGAACAGCGTCTTGGCGCCGATATGATCGTGAACATATTCAATAATCGCCTGTGCCAGCGCCATGCCGTCATAAGTGGACGTTCCCCGCCCGATTTCATCAAACAGAATGAGGCTGTTTTTCGTCGCGTTGACAATCGCATTTTTCGCTTCAAGCATTTCTACCATAAATGTACTTTGTCCGGAAATCAAATCATCTGCAGCGCCGATTCGTGTAAAAATTTGATCAAAAATCGGAAGCACCGCTTTTTTCGCGGGTACAAAGCAGCCGATTTGCGCCATAATGGAAATGAGCGCGATTTGTCTCATATACGTGCTTTTCCCTGACATGTTTGGACCTGTAATGAGAAGCATTTGTCTGTTATCGCCCATCATACAGTTGTTCGGGACATATTCCTGGCTGTCCATGACTTTTTCAACAACCGGGTGTCTGCCTTCAATCACTTCGACTTCATCTTTAGAGAACTCCGGTTTCGTGTAGTGACGATTTTCACTGATTGTCGCAAAGCATTGCAGTGCGTCCAGCTCGCTCATCTGTTTTGCAAGCTGCTGAAGCCGCGGAATATACTGCTTCACTTTCTCGCGCAGCTCGGTAAACAGCTCGTACTCCAGCTCACAGATGTTATTTTCCGCCTCTAAAATGAGCGCTTCTTTTTCTTTTAATTCAGGTGTAATGTAGCGCTCTGCATTGGTTAACGTCTGCTTCCGCTCATAACGCCCTTCCTCAAGCAAGTGCAAATTTGCTTTTGTCACTTCAATGTAATAACCGAAAACTTTATTAAAGCCGACCTTTAAAGAACGAATGCCTGTGTATTCCCGCTCCTGCTGTTCCAGGCGGGCAATCCAGTCTTTTCCGTTTCTGCTTGCATCACGATATTCATCAAGCTTTTGATTATAACCATCTTTAATCAGGTTCCCTTCTTTTACCGATAAAGGAGGGTTTTCGTACAGCGCTTCTTCCAGCAGTTCAAGTACGTCCCCGCAAGGGTCAATGCGCTCTGCACGTTCTTTGGCCTTGTCATGAGCCAGTGAAGCAACCAGCTGTTTGATGCCAGGAACTTGCTTTAACGATTCCTTCAGCTGAATCAAATCCCGGGCATTGACATTTCCGAATGCAACGCGGCCGGCAAGGCGTTCTAAGTCATATACTTCTTTTAAACGTTCACGCAGATCTTCCCGTTCAAAGAAATGGGACATCAATGTTTCCACCATTTCTTGGCGCTCTTCGATTTGATTGACTCTGATAAGCGGCCGGTCAATCCACTGTTTAAGCAGCCGGCCTCCCATTGCCGTTTTTGTTTCATCCAGCAGCCACAAAAGGGAGCCTTTTTTATTTTTTGAACGGATCGTTTCGGTCAGCTCCAGATTACGCTTTGAGTATAAGTCAATTTTCATCGCTTCCTCAAGCTCATACACCTGCACGGGCTGAAGATGATCAAGGCTGCGCTTTTGGGTTCTTTTCAAATACGTATATAAGCGCATAAATGTTTTTGTTATATCTTCATTATTTAAGTGCTCAATGATCGTTACGTGTTCGTCTGTTTCTCCGTCTTCAATTGAAATCGTTGCACCGCACCGCTCTCTCAGCTGTGCCACTGTATCGGCATCCAAGCTTCCTGAAACCACGATTTCCCGTGCGCCGACTGAATAAATTTCTGATATGACGTCTTCAAGCCGTTCAATCAGAACAGCCAAATTTTCTCCCGTTGTTAAATCAGACAGCGCAAGTCCGTATCCGTTCGAGCAAGCTGAAACAGATGCGATAAAGTTATTTTCCGATTCATGGATGCCTTTGCCGTCCATAACAGTTCCAGGCGTAATCAGCTGAACCACTTCTCTTTTCACAACGCCCTTTGCGGCTTTCGGATCTTCCGTTTGTTCACAGATTGCCACTTTGTACCCTTTTTTAATAAGCTGTTCGATATACGCGGAAGCAGAATGATACGGCACACCGCACATCGGTATTTTTTCAGCCGCACCGCCATCTCTGCTCGTTAACGTAATTTCCAGCTCTTGTGACGCTTTTTTGGCGTCCTCAAAAAACATTTCATAAAAATCACCCAGGCGAAAAAATAAAAAGGCATCCTGGTGCTCTGCCTTTATTTTTAAATATTGCTGTATCATAGGCGTATAACCGGCCATTGTTTAATCCCTCACTATGTATCAACGTTTCTATTTTCCAACCTTCATTATAACATAAACAAAAAGTGATAAAAGAATGATATATCAATATAAAAAAGAGACTTGGGGGTACTGTCTCCCCTAGTCCCTTTTTTATTCTTCAGGATCTCCCACTAAAAACTCCGGGTTGATGTCTTCAAGCTCTTCATCAAGCTCATCTTCCCAATCTTCCTCGTCGTCCTCTTCCCAGTCAGGATTGACCTCAACAACTACCTTTGTTTCCCCTACCACTTCCGCCAAAAATTCTCTTTCTGCCTGCACAACGATTTTATTTCCATTCGGCGAAATGGTCACTTCAAGGCAGTTTGGCTGCTGAAGCACTTTGGCAATTACTTCATGCTCATCATCTAAGTAATTATTGTCTCTGTATCTGAGTTTAATGACATCTACGTATTTTACCCGTTCTGTGACAACCTCTGTCTTTGTGTTGTCCGCGTAAGAGTACCATACGTTTATATCATAATACCCTTCAATTTCTACCGTTTTTCCAATTTTTTCAGCGTCATACTTGTGGTTAATAATCCAACCACCCAAAATGCTGCTCGGTTTTTTCTCAGGCGAGATGGTGTTGGTGCATTGGGTGAATTTTCGGCCTTTCGCTACTACTGCCTTCGTAATAATTTCCCTGTATTCAGACATTCCGGCATGCCTCCTTGTTCTTCTTCGTGTTATCTTATGCTGGGCATTTGTCTAGTGTGCATTTTTATAAATAAAATATAAAAATACAAAGTTTCTGTTCCATTGTATGCAGGTGTGCCTAGAAACTTTACTTATAAGTGCGATAAAGTTTACACGCGGCTGCGCACAGAAAAACAAATTGAACATTTGGTACATAGATTATTTAGTTCATTTATAACCGCACAAATGATAAAAAAACACGGGCCTGTAAAGGCACCGTGTTTAGAGAGAACAGCTGTTATTTGAATGCTTCACCTTTGAACCGGTTTCCCCTTTCAGCAGGTCGCCTCCGGTTGATGTGATGATTTCATTTGTGACTTGGTTGGAAATGGTGTGTGCAACGAGCTGCAGTAGGTCATTTACTTCCATCTGCGAGTCTCTGAATTCCTGGATAACAGGAATCTCTTCAAGCTCTTCTTGCAGCGCGTCAATTTTTGCTTCTACTTGTTTGAGCGCTTCATGCTTTTCATAATGCTTCAGATTGACAGCCTGCTTTTGCAGGGCTTTAATCTGATTAACGATTGTGGACACTTTGTCATTCTCATTGATTTGCGCTTCAGCCCGTTTGAAAAAATCAACCTCTTCTGTTTCAGAAATCATTTTTGCAAGGTTTCGTGCCTGCTGCACAATGTCTTTTTTTGAGTAGAGCGTCATCTTATTTCACCTCGATTGCTTCTCCTACCATTTCTCCGTCAAGCGACCATGTTTTCGCTTGCTGGATTTTCACGCGGACGATTTTGCCGATGGCTTCCTTCGGCCCTTTAAAATTGACAAGCTTGCTTTTTTCAGTATAGCCGGCAAGAATATCAGGGTTATTTTTGCTTTCACCTTCAACTAATACTTCGACAACCTTGCCTTCGTATTCCTTCATTTTTTTAGCAGAAATTTCATTCACCAGTGCGTTCAGACGCTGCAGGCGTTCTTTTTTCACACGCATCGGTACATTATCTTTCATCTTAGCAGCCGGAGTGCCCTCACGCGGAGAGTAAATGAACGTATAAGCGCTGTCAAACTCCACCTCACGATATAGAGAAAGCGTTTCTTCAAACTGCTCGTCCGTTTCGTTCGGAAATCCGACAATAATGTCCGTCGTCAAAGAAGCGTTTGGCATCGCTGCCTTAATTTTTCGCACCAGCTCCATGTAACGCTCTCTGTCATATTTGCGGGCCATCAACTTCAGAACTTCTGAGCTTCCTGATTGAACCGGAAGATGAATGTGATCAAGCAGATTTCCGCCTTTTGCCAGCACTTCAATGAGGCGGTCGTCAAAGTCGCGCGGATGACTCGTTGTAAAACGGATTCTCGGGATATCGATTTTTCTCAGTTCATCCATCAAATCACCAAGTCCGTACGTCATATCTTCAAAGTCTTTTCCATACGCGTTTACGTTTTGGCCTAACAGTGTAATTTCCTTATAGCCTTCACTTGCGAGCCTTCTCACTTCCTGAATGATATCCTCAGGGCGGCGGCTTCTTTCTTTTCCGCGTGTGTAAGGCACAATGCAATACGTACAGAATTTGTCACAGCCGTACATGATATTGACCCAGCCCTTAATTTTTCCATTTCGGACTTTCGGAAGGTTTTCAATAACGTCCCCTTCCTTAGACCAAACTTCTACAACCATTTCTTTTGAAAGGTATGCTTCTGACAAAAGCTCCGGCAGGCGATGAATGTTATGCGTTCCGAAAATCATATCGACAAACGGATGTTTTTTCAAAATACGGTTCACGACTGATTCCTCTTGGGACATACAGCCGCACACGCCTAAAATCAGATCGGGATTGTTTTTTTTCAGTGCTTTTAAGTGCCCGAGCTCACCAAACACCTTGTTTTCAGCATTTTCACGGATTGCACATGTATTTAACAAAATGACATTGGCGTCGTCAACAGAGTTTGTCGCTTCGTAACCGAGCGCCATAAAGATCCCTGCCATAACCTCTGTATCGTGTTCATTCATTTGGCAGCCGTACGTACGGATATAGAACTTTCTTCCGTCTCCCAATCCTTTAAATTGTTCAGAAATTTTAAAGTCATTATGATAAGTAACGGCTTCCTTGCCTCGTTTTTTCGCGTCTTTTAAAGAAGGCGGAATGTAAACAGCTTCAAAGTACTTGCTGTAATCCTTCTCGGATTTTTTGTCCGATGGATTAACTTGTCCGCTCTCTAATTTTTGTTTTTCATTCATGTCATATTTTCTCCTTTCAAACCAAACTTCCACCCTTCAGTATAAAGGTTATTGAAGCTCTGCACAACTGGCAACCTATCATTGTACACTCATTGAGAATAATAATCAATAAGGAATCAAAAGAGGAAGAGTAAACTCTTCCTCTTGTTACAATAGCTGGAGCTCCTTTGCCGTCTTTTCGATGACATCAAGCGCCTGATCCAATTCATCTTTGGTGTGCTCTGCTGTTATAATCGTGCGAATTCTGGCTTTTCCCTTTGCTACAGTCGGGAAAACGATACTTTGGGCAAAAACACCGTGAGAAAGGAGCTGATCTGAAAATTGCTTTGCCACACCTTCATCACCTATTAAAATAGGAAGAATCGGCGTTTGACTCTCTGTGAGAGTCAAACCCATTTTCATAAGCATTGCTTTAAAATAGGCAGTATTCTCCCACAAGCGCTCCATATGCTCCGGCTCTTCAAGCAAGACATCAATCGCTTCCATACAAGCTGCAGTGACAGCCGGCGGATGAGATGTGCTGAATAAAAATGGACGGCCTTTATGGCGCAAATAATCGATCAGCACCTTTGAACCTGCAGCGTAGCCGCCGAGCACTCCGATTGCCTTGCTTAATGTCCCGACCTGAATATGAACTCTGCCGTCAAGACCGAAGTGATTCACCGTTCCCCTGCCGTTTTCGCCAAGTACTCCGGATGCATGGGCGTCATCCACCATCACAAATGCGTCATATTTCTCAGCGAGCTCTACAATATCAGGCAGAGGGGCTATGTTGCCATCCATGGAAAATACGCCGTCTGTCACAATCAGACGCATCCGATAATTCATTGACTTTCTCAGCACCCGCTCTAAATCACTCATATTGACGTGCTGATACACCTTTTTATCCGCCTTTGTCAGTCGAATTCCGTCAATAATAGAGGCATGGTTCAATTCATCGGAGATGACAATATCCTCTTTTGATAGAATACTTGAAAGTACGCCTTGGTTTGTTGTGAAGCCTGATTGGAATACAAGTGCCGCCTCCGTTTTTTTAAAGGCTGCCAGCTTTTTCTCAAGCTCTTGATGTATTGTAAATGTACCGGCAATCGTTCTCACTGATCCGGTGCCGGCTCCATACTGCTGAACGGCCTCCTGTGCGGCGTTGATGAGTCTAGGATGTGAAGTGAAACCGAGGTAATTATTAGAAGATAGCTGAATGACTTTTTGGTGATTCACTGTGACAGATGGGCCCTGCATAGATTCAAGCTGTTTTATGTCTTGCCAAGTATGGTTTTCTTTCATTCTATCAAGCTCTGCTTTTAAAAACTCAAATTCCTTCGTCATGTTTATCCCCCTTTATGGAATTAAAATTACTTTTCCGCACTGGCCGCTTCTCATCAGTTCGAAACCTTTTTCAAACTCCTCTAACGGAAACTGATGGGTAATAACAGGTGCAAGATCGATCACGTTTGAACTGATCAACTGAGACACCTGGCGCCATGTTGAAAACATTTTTCTTCCTGTGATTCCTTGGATGGTAAGCCCTTTAAATACCACTTTATTCGTCAAATCAATTGTCACCGGATGTTCCGGCAAGCTGAGAATATGAAATCTTCCGCCATTCGCAGCCATCGCAAGACCTTGGGCAATCGCTGAGGGATGGCCCGACATCTCACAAACAAGATCCGCTCCTTCCCCACCTGTTAAAGCGCTTACAATTTTGAGCGGGTCTTCTTTTTCAATAGAAACAGTACAAGTCGCTCCCATTTGTTTTGCAAGCCTCAGCCTGTATTCATTCTTATCAATCGCTATCACCTGAGAAGCTCCTGCTGCTTTTGCAACCGCAACAGCCATAAGACCAATCGGTCCGCATCCAATGACTGCAGTCGTTCCTCCTGCAGGCTGGCTCTCGAGTACGGTATGAACTGCATTTCCTAAAGGCTCTTGAATGGAAGCAATCGACGGGTCCATATCAGCGGGATTTCTCCAAATGTTATCAGCTGGAACTTTTACATACTCCGCAAAACAGCCTGCCGTGTCCACTCCGATTATAGCAGTATTGGTACACACATGAGATTTTCCTGTTAGGCAAGGGACACATTCACCACAGACAATGTGTGTTTCCGCAGACACATACTCTCCCACTTTTACACTGCTGACATTCTCTCCCACACCCTCTACGATGCCGCTGAACTCATGGCCGAAAACATAGGGTGTTTTAATTCTCTGACGTGCCCATTGATCCCAATTATAAATGTGGACATCCGTGCCGCATATGGAAGCGGCTTTCACTTTTATGAGGACTTCATGTTTATCAATCTCAGGAATGGGAACTTCAGTCAGCACAGCACCGAACGCCCCGTCCTTTTTCATTAGAGCTTTCATCTTTCCACTCTGCATGTACAATCCTCCTTGAAAAATTCTTGTTATATTTGGATTGTACCATGATATGGAATAAGCGTAAACAGTACTGTCTTTTCCAGAAGGACAAAAGTATCTGTCTTGAAAAAAGGGCGGAATTTTTTTTTGAAACGTTTTAGCTCATTTCTGATTTTGTATATTCGCTCATTTATGTGCTAAAAATACTATCGGGAGAAAATATCACAATAAATGAAAAACAACCTGTTTGCATTACGCAAACAGGTTGAGAATGCTTTATTTGTTTTTAGCGAGGCTCCACGATTAATTTAATCGCTGTTCTTTCTTCCCCATCGATTTGAATATCTGTAAAAGCCGGAATACAAATCAAATCAACGCCGCTTGGCGCCACAAATCCCCTGGCAATCGCCACAGCTTTTACAGCCTGGTTTAATGCACCCGCTCCGATCGCTTGAATCTCGGCGGCTCCTCGCTCTCTCAACACGCCTGCAAGCGCACCTGCCACTGAATTTGGACTCGATTTTGCTGAAACTTTTAAGATTTCCATTTCTGCTCCCCCTTAGTTTTACAATGGATAAGTGAGTGTTCATTAGAACAATCATTATTAGATGTTGCTATCCAAAAAGCCATCCCCACAATGCTTTTCAAAAATAGCGGGCTACCTTCCATTTTTACTATATTCACTAAGGAGTTGCTATATTCCTGCTTTTCTTTTTAATATTTTTATAAAATAACCATATGTTCAACTATTCAAAGAACATGTGATCATCGTTGATTAAAATACGCTCAATTTTCACGGCTTTTTTCGTTTGATCGTCAATGTCAATGACAACTCCGCTGAGCGTTGTTTTTCCTTCAGCGACAGTAAACCGGACTGGAAGGTTCGTTTTGAATCGCTTAATAATCGTCTCTCTGTCCATCCCCAGTATACCGTCATACGGGCCAGTCATTCCCACATCAGTAATATATGCCGTTCCCTTCGGCAAAATGCGGTTATCCGCTGTTTGCACGTGTGTATGAGTTCCTACTACAGCCGACGCCCTCCCATCCGTGTACCAGCCAAGTGCGAGCTTTTCACTTGTCGCTTCGGCATGAAAGTCGATAAAAATGTACGGTGTTCTTTTCGCAGCCTCTGCGATCAATTCATCCGCTTTTAAAAACGGGTCATCAAGCGGCGGCAAAAACGTACGTCCCTGCAAATTAATGACTGCTAGTTCTTTGCCGTTTGCTTTCACATATGTGATCCCTTTCCCCGGTGTTCCTTCAGGAAAGTTTGCCGGGCGAACCAAGTTCGGAACGTCATCTATAAAATCAAATATTTCTTTTTTGTCCCATGTGTGGTTCCCCATTGTGATTGCATCTGCGCCGGACTGGATTAAGCTGTGATAAATTTTTTCCGTCAGGCCTTTTCCATGTGCGGCGTTTTCACCATTAATAATGGTAAAGTGAGGCTTATATTTTGTTTTTAGCTTTGGTACATATTCTTTGACCATGTCACGGCCCGGTGAACCGACAACATCTCCGATAAATAAAATTCTCATTTTGTAAATCCTTTCTTCTTGAAAATTCCTTGCCGTCAAAAAAATAAAGTGATGCTTAGCGCATCACTTTATTTTGCATACTCTACGGCTCGAGTTTCTCTGATTACTGTCACCTTAATATGACCTGGATAATCGAGCTCGTCCTCAATTCGCTTGCGGATATCTCGCGCCAGTCGATGAGCCTCAAGATCATTAATTGAATCCGGCTTCACCATAATACGCACTTCGCGTCCAGCCTGAATGGCAAATGATTTTTCAACACCTTCGTAGGACTCAGAAATTTCTTCGAGTTTTTCAAGTCTTCGAATATAATTCTCGAGCGTCTCACTTCTTGCGCCAGGTCTTGCAGCGGAAAGCGCATCTGCTGCAGCTACCAGCACAGCGATAATGGAAGTCGGCTCCTCATCCCCGTGGTGTGATGCAATACTGTTAATCACGACTGGGTGCTCTTTATATTTGGTCGCAAGCTCTACCCCGATTTCAACGTGGCTTCCTTCTACTTCATGGTCAATTGCTTTCCCGATGTCGTGAAGAAGACCCGCACGTTTAGCAAGCTTTGCGTCTTCACCAAGCTCCGATGCCATTAGACCGGCCAAGAATGCGACTTCCATGGAATGCTTAAGCACATTTTGACCGTAGCTTGTACGGAACTTTAAGCGGCCGAGGATCTTGATGAGATCTGGGTGGAGGCCGTGAACACCAACCTCAAATGTCGTTTGCTCACCCATCTCACGAATATAGTCATCGACCTCGCGGCGAGATTTTTCAACCATTTCTTCAATCCGTGCCGGATGAATACGGCCATCCTGAACGAGTTTATCAAGAGCAATTCTGGCTGTCTCACGTCTGATCGGATCAAATCCGGAAAGAATGACAGCTTCAGGCGTATCATCAATAATCAGGTCAATTCCTGTCAGCGTTTCAAGCGTACGAATGTTACGCCCTTCCCGTCCGATGATACGTCCTTTCATCTCATCATTTGGAAGATTGACAACTGATACCGTTGTTTCGGCAACGTGGTCCGCTGCGCAGCGCTGTAAGGCGAGTGAAAGAATGTTTTTCGCTTTCTTATCCGCCTCTTCTTTCGCACGGTTTTCAGTTTCTTTTGTCATGATGGCGATGTCATGTGAAAGCTCGTTTTCAACCCGCTCAAGAATGATTTGTTTCGCTTCATCACGAGTCAGACTCGAAATTCGTTCCAACTCAGACTGCTGCATACGAATCATCTCATCCACTTTGCTTTCCATCTCTTCAATATGTTGTTGTCGTTCATTCAGAGAATGATCTTTCTTCTCCAACATCGCTTCCCGTTTATCAATTCCCTCATGTTTGCGATCAAGGTTTTCCTCCTTTTGGAGTAAACGGTTTTCTTGTTTTTGAAGCTCATTTCGTCTTTCACGAACTTCCTGTTCAGCATCTATTCGAAGTTTGTGGATTTCATCCTTTGCTTCAAGCAGAGCTTCTTTTTTCAGTGCTTCAGCATCACGCTTCGCATCTTCAAGAATTTGCTCGGCTGCACCGCGTGCGCCCGCAATTTTCGCTTCGGCAATGGTTTTACGAACAAAGTAGCCAACAACTAAACCGAGTAGAATCAGCAAAATGGAGATGAGAACCATCATAATTGGGGTCATACTTTCACCTCCTCTTGCTATGAACTTGGTTGTTGCTTAAAAGTGTCGGCATGTACATTGTCTAGTTTTCTCAACATACAGAACCTTCACAGGGAATGAGTGTGTTCATCGCCCTTGTCAAGTTTAAATGGTTTAACAATCATGTTAAAAAAACAAATGTTACAACTTCATTGTAAATGTGTCGGAAATACTTGTCAAGCTTGCCATCTTAACGTTTGCAGGCCAGTCGTCTTTTCACGTGCCGAATGCAATTCATCCAAAAGAAGATCGCCAATCATTCTTGGTTTAGAAGCTGGTATATTTTATTGTTCACTTGGCCCAATTTAGCATTATTTTGAATGTTTGAGAACAAAATAACAATGGTTTGCCCAGATTTGCTAAAGCTGTTCAAGATATTGAAGCCCGGCATAACACCATGGTTTGAATAGCTTCCGGGAGCAACATAAAATCCCATGCCGTATGTGGAGCTGCTCCCTGGCGTAAACATCTTTTCATAGCTTTTTTGCGAATACAGTTTTCCGTCTATCAGCGCTTGGTCAAATTTGTACATATCTATAGCGCTCATATAAATATCACCCGCTCCATACAGCTGGGATAGATCAGGTATATACGGTGTAACTGTTTTGCTGCCCTCCATCTTATACCCGACAGCAGGATAAGGTTCTTTTTCATATGTTTTGTAAAAGCCTGCATGCGTCATTCCCGCAGGTTTAAAAATATGATTCTTTATGTACTGTTCATAGGGCTCACCGCTTACTTCAGCAATAATATAAGCGAGAACAGAATAGTTGGAATCCTTGTAGTCCCATACGCCCGGCTGACGTTTAATTCCCTGAAGTTCTATGTCTTTTATTAAATCGTCCGGAGTAATGGCGCCGTTTCCTTCAATATGTCCGTTTATCCCCGATGTATGTGTAAGCAGATTCTTCAAAGTAATCGTTTGTCCATTGGGAAAATGAGGTAAATACGTACTTACCGGATCACTTGTCTGAAGTTTCCCCTTTTCCTCAAGCTGCAAAATAGCAGTTGCAATCAGCGCTTTTTGTGATGAACCGACATAAAAAGATGTCAATGGATTATTTTGAATGTAGTGTTTACGGTCAGCATAGCCAAAACCTTTATTTGTTACAATTTCTCCATTTCTGACAATCATGGCTGTTCCGCTGAAACCGATCTCTTCTAAATAATTGCTGATTTTTTGATTTCGATCCACTGTTTTGATTTGTTCCTCTGATTTTTTGGCAGTTTTCTTTTTGACCTCTTTTTTCTGATCGGTATTTGAAACCGCTGCAATTTCTTGAGATGGCTCGTTTTCTTCACTATTTCGATGAATAGCATTCCAAATCGTAATGCAAACCATCACTGCTAAAAGACCAAGCAACAGTTTTCCTCTTTTATTTAGTTTTCTCCGTCTGCGTTTCGCAGTTCTTCTGCGGGTTGGGCTTGTCATTCATTTTTTCCTCCCAAAATAAATTCCATTTTGCACACGTTTTGTTAGACGAATAAAGCCCTAAAAAAGTTGTCAAAAAAAGCAATATTTTTATCATTTTTTTGCAAAATACAAAAAAGCTGAGTTTTTCACTCAGCCTTTTGTATCATTTGAAACTTATTTTATTTTTATTCTTCAAATTCGAGTTCTTCTTGTGTCTCTTCAGCTTGCTGCTGCACTACTCCGTTATTATCCAAGCCGTAATGTTCGCGAATTTGCTCCTGGATCATCAGCATGATATCTTTATTTTCTTTCAGGAATTGTTTTGCATTTTCACGGCCTTGGCCAAGACGCTCTTCTTCATAAGAGTACCATGAACCGCTTTTTTGCACGATATCAAGTTCAGTTCCTAGGTCAATGATTTCGCCTTCTTTTGAAATGCCTTCTCCGTACATAATGTCAACCTCGGCTGTACGGAACGGCGGAGCCACCTTGTTTTTCACGACTTTGATTTTCGTTTTGTTCCCCATTACGTCGTTGCCTTGTTTCAGCTGTTCAGCACGGCGCACTTCAAGACGCACGGAAGAGTAGAATTTCAACGCACGGCCGCCAGGAGTTGTTTCCGGATTCCCGAACATAACACCGACTTTTTCACGAATTTGGTTAATGAAAATCGCGATTGTCTTCGATTTGTTAATGGCCCCTGAAAGCTTACGAAGCGCTTGAGACATTAAGCGTGCTTGTAAACCGACATGAGAATCTCCCATGTCGCCTTCAATTTCCGCTTTCGGAACGAGAGCGGCTACAGAGTCGACAACGACAATGTCAACTGCCCCGCTTCGAACCAATGCTTCCGCAATTTCAAGCGCCTGCTCGCCTGTGTCAGGCTGAGACAGTAAAAGCTCTTCAATGTTAACACCGAGCTTTTGCGCGTATACCGGATCTAACGCATGCTCCGCATCGATAAACGCGGCTTGTCCGCCCTGCTGCTGAACTTCAGCAATCGCATGAAGCGCCACAGTTGTTTTACCTGAGCTTTCAGGACCGTATACTTCAATAATCCGTCCGCGAGGATATCCGCCAATTCCCAGTGCTGTATCGAGAGCGAGGGAGCCGCTTGGGACAGTAGAAATTCTTGTATCTGTCTTTTCTCCCAGTTTCATAATGGAACCTTTGCCGAACTGTTTTTCTATTTGTTTAAGAGCCATATCTAAGGCTGCCTGACGATCACTCATTCTATTTTTTCCTCCTTTATGTTACCACTACATATACTATACCCTGTTTGAAGGGATTTGCCAAGAAAAAAGCGAACGCATATTCGGATTTTTTCTTGGCGTGATTCCTATCAAAATATCATAATGTATCAGAGAAATCATGTTTTCTTAGGAGGATAATGTGCTGAAAATATTATTTTTGCTCTAAAAGCTTTAAGATTAAATGGCAGCCGTATTTAGCGCCGCGTTTTCTGATCCCCGTTCTGGAGCCCGCAAAGTGAAACTCGTGAACCTCTTCTTTACCATTTGCGGAAATGCCGATAAACACATGCCCAGGCTCATGCCCTTCTTGAGCATCAGGTCCTGCTACACCAGTAAAGCTAATGCCGATATCGCTGCCAGTGAGTTTTTGAACACCCTTAGCCAGTTCGGATGCGCACTCCTTGCTGACCGCCCCAAAACGATCTAATGTTTCCTTCTTGACACCAAGCACATTCTGCTTCACGTCGTTTGTATAGCAAACAACGCCCCCGGCAAATAATTTTGAGGCACCGCTATGATCCGTCAGCCATTCAGAAAACAGCCCTCCGGTAAAGCTTTCTGCCGCAGAAATTGTAATGCCTTTTTCCTTACACGCTATAGATAGCTCTTTTACAAGAGAAGTATCATCGTAACCATAGAAAAATTCACCGACACGCTCTAAGATAACGGCCTCTGTTTCTTTTAACAGACGCTCTGTTTCCTTTTCATCGGCGTGTTTGGCTGTCAAACGCAGCGTCACCTCTCCATCAGCCGCCAAAGGCGCAATTGTCGGATTGGTTTGCGCATCAATAATATCTTCCAAATCGGCTTCAAGCTGAGATTCACCGATACCGAAAAAGCGAAGAACGGTTGACACAATTTTTTCATTTGAACCCATCTTTTTCAGCAGAAGAGGTTTTGCCTCGTTTTCAAACATTGGACGCAATTCGCTCGGCGGTCCAGGAAGAAGCATATAATAGCGCGATTCATGCTCTGTGAGCATTCCCGGGGCCATTCCAAAGTGATTCGCCAGCACGTCAGAGCCTTCGATCACAAGCGCCTGTTTTCGGTTATTAGGTGACATCGTGCGTTTTGTTCGTTTGAAATAGTCCTCAATGGATTGGAATGCCTCATCATTTAACACAAGCGGACGTCCCAGCGTATTTGCAATCGTTTCTTTCGTCAGATCATCTTTTGTGGGTCCAAGACCTCCTGAAAAAATAATGAAGTCAGAGCGTTCTTCAGCAATGCGGATGACCTGCTTCAGCCGCTCCGGGTTATCTCCGACCGCTGTATGATAAAATACGTTGACCCCGATTTCAGCGAGCTGTTTGCTGATAAATTGAGCATTTGTATTGGCGATTTGGCCAAGCAGCAGCTCTGAACCGACTGCAATTATTTCTGCTTTTTTTGGAAATTCCATGACGAAGTCCTTCTTTCTTAGTTAGATGTTTTTAACGCTTCCCAGTTTTTAGAGAAGTATTCCCAGCCTGAGACGACAGTAAAGAAGACGGCTACCCACAGCGCCAAGTCAGCAAACGGGAATGACACAAGTTCAAATGGAAGATTATGAAGAAGCAATGCGGATACCGCAATAATCTGTGCCCAGGTTTTGATTTTACCAAGCATGTTAGCAGCTACGACTTCTCCTGTTCCGGCTAAGACAAGCCTTAAACCTGTCACGGCAAACTCCCTGCTGATAATCAGAATGACCATCCAAGCTGGAGCGAGATCAAATTGAACAAGGATAATTAACGCTGCGGATACGAGCAGTTTGTCCGCAAGCGGATCAAGAAATTTCCCGAAGTTTGTTACGAGATTCAGTTTTCGGGCATAATACCCGTCCACCCAGTCTGTTGTAGATGCAATAATAAATAGAATAGCCCCCGCCAAATGTGCGACCGGGATTGATTCGTCTCCAACTTCGAGCCTGCCCCAGTCAAACGGCGCCAGCATGATAATCATGAAGATTGGGATTAATGCGATTCTAGCTAGTGTGATTTTATTTGGTAAGTTAAACATAAAGCCCCTCCAATTTCATACTCGGACGTGAAGAAAAGTCATCTGATAATTTAAGATGACTTTTCTTCCTTTTTATTTACAATCTTTATGGTTTGTGCCATCACTTTTTTCGGATCAAGTTCATATGAAAGAACCTTACCGTTGATTTTTATTTTCAGATTAGGTGCATATCCGGTGCGGATATCAACTTGTTTCTGATCAGTTATGTCTTTTTTATAGGTTTCGTCTTTTTTCAGCGTTCCTTCTTTTAAAGAGCTGCTGTTTTCATCACGCACTCGAATCCAGGAGCTGTCTGATGCCTTCAGTTCCAGCTCGATTTTATCAGCGCCGGACACTTCATAAGTCGTTAATGATCCTTCAGTGCCAGCAGCTTTAATCTCCAGCTTCTCACTGTCATTTTCTTTTTTCTTATCTTCGTTTTCTTTCGTTTCTTTTTTAGTGTCTGTCTCTTTTTCAGAGCTGTTATTTTGATTCTCTTTCAGCGTTGAATCTTTAGGGATTTCGTACTTGCTCTCACTTTGCGTAATTGCTTTTTCTGATGCCGCATTATGATCATCACTGTTTTTGTGATTGGCAAATTGAATGATCGCGTACACAATGGCAATCACGACAATCACGCCGAGAATAACAAGTATCGTTGGCAGCAGCTCCAGCGCCTTAGATGCTGGCTTTGGCATTTCCTTTTGAAGATTCATGCCGGAGATCTTTTCAGACACATCGTCATGATACGTATTAGGGATATCTTTTTTATGCTCCTCAAACAGCTGATCCGCATCAAGCCCAACGGCTTCTGCATATTGCTTGATGAATGCCCGAACATAAAACTTCCCCGGAATAATGTCATAGTTCCCTTCCTCCAAGGCGGTTAAATACCTTTTTTGAATCTTTGTTGCCGCTTGGAGATCATCCAATGACATTGCTTTTTCCTCTCTGGCTTCTTTGAGCCGGATTCCTAGTTCAGTCACAACAAACACCTTCCAATTTTAAAAATCAAAGCTTGAAAACCCGGATTGATCAAACATTTGGGGTTCCTCGGCATGTTCATATGTAATAACCTCATCAGGGTCATTTCTCAGTTCAATAATATAATCAAAGTCATCTAGTGTATACTCTGTATTTTGAACGAATATGTCCGGATGCTCCACCACTTTTGTTGCCGGAAGCCGCATGATTTCTCGGACCAGCTGGAGATGGCGTTCCGATCCTCTTCGTGTTGACACAATTCCGTCAACGATAAAAACATTTTCAGTGCTGTATTCATCGGCAATCAGCTGGCTTCTTATCGTCTGCTTCAGCAAGGTTGATGACACAAACAGCCACCTTTTGCTTGCACACACACTAGAGGCTACAATCGATTCCGTTTTCCCGACACGCGGCATACCTCTGATTCCGATTAATTTATGGCCTTCTTTTTTGAACAATTCGGCCATAAAATCGACTAATAAGCCAAGCTCGTCCCGTTCAAAGCGGAACGTTTTCTTGTCATCGGCATCCCGTTGAATATAACGGCCGTGGCGTACGGCAAGACGGTCGCGAAGCCTCGGTTCTCTAAGCTTCGTTACTTTAATTGTTTCCATCGTTTTTAAGATTGATTCTAATCGTTTAATTTGATCTATATGGCGGCACCTGAGGAGCATTCCCCTTCTGGAAAGATCGACGCCGTTTATCGTTACGATGTTGATAGAAAGCATCCCAAGAAGAGATGAAATATCCCCGAGCAGTCCGGGGCGGTTCACTTGAATTTCATATTCAAAATACCATTCGAGCTTTGCCAAATGATATACCCCCTTCATTGTGGCAAAATTTTACCTTCCTTTATCATAAAGCATTTTTCTCTAATTAGAAAGAAGAATGTTGCTGTGATGAGGAAAACATAAAAAAGAGAGGAAAAATCCCCTCTCTTCCTAGTGAGTGCTGTTATTTTCAACAAGCTTAACCATCATATTGGCAATGGCGTGCTGTTCATCTTTTGATGCTACACTCCAAAGATCTGCCAGCACTTTTTCCTGCTCGTTCTTAGATTCCACTTCATTAGCCAAGTAGCTGCCGATTTCTGTCGCAAGATCTGTAATCGTATCCTGGCTCATACCTTTATCTTGCGCATAGTTCAGACGGTCGCCAAGGAAGTTTTTCCAGCTATCCCAGTTTTCTAATACTGACATGCTTGTTTCCTCCATTTCATGTGAAGTTACAAGATTATTGTATCCTTCGCAAAAGAAACTATACACCGAATATTTTCGGATCAGCAGTGCCAGCCGCCATTCACCGACAGAATTTGGCCGGTGATATATGACGCTTTTTCAGACAGGAGAAAAGCTGTTGCATCCGCAATTTCTTGCGGCCGGGCCAGCCGGCCGATCGGAATCTCATCAGCGATCTCTTCTTTTTCAGCCGGGGTAAATTGATTCATCATATTTGTATCAACTGCGCCCGGCGCTACGGCGTTTACCCTGATTCCGCTTGGCGCCAGCTCCTTAGCCAATCCTTTTACAAACGAATGCTGAGCTCCTTTTGCCATGCTGTACAGCACTTCACAGGATGCCCCAGTCTCTCCCCAAATCGAGCTGACAGCCACAATCGCTCCCGATTTATTCCGAATCATGCCTGGCAGAAGGTTTCTCGTCAGCATATACGGACTCGCTACATGAAGCTGAACCATTTCCTGGACCGTTGCGTTATCTACATCCGTAATCAGCCCAAAATGGCTTCGTCCGCTGTTTAAAACAATCGCATCAATCGGCTGAACAATTGAACTTGTCAGCTTATCTGCTCCATCTTGCGCGGACAGATCAGCTTGTAATATCTCCGCATTTACGCCAAACATCTGACTTAGTTTTTCAGCAAGCTCCGCTGCCGCGTATTGATTTGTATTGTAATGCAGCAACAGATTGTATCCCTTAGCAGCAAGGGTTTCGCTGATGCTTTTGCCAATGCCGCCGCTCGCTCCGGTGATTAGTGCTGTTTTGTTCATCCTCTTTCCTTCTTTCCGCAGAAAAACACCCCTCACACTGGAGGGATGTTTTGTTTATGATTTAGGAACAACCTTGCAGACAGTCAGTCTGTCTGCAGCAATTTCCTCTTGTATTACGTTCTGGACATCCTCGAGGGTAATCTGCTCGAGTACCGTTACAACGTCAAACAGGCTCATATCCAAGAACGCATAACGGGTAAATTGATTGGCGATGTATTCAGGGGAATTCAGCGCTTTTAAGAATGTACCGATCTTTTTCTTTCTGGCAAGTTCAATCTTTTCAGCAGTAATCAGTTCACCGGCGCGCAAAAGCATGCTTGAAATGTCTTCAGCCAATTGATCCGGCTCAGGCGTATCTCCGCCGATCGCCGCAAAACCAAACCCATATTCAGCAGTAAAATCAAAGCTGAACGTTTCGTCAATATATCCTTTTTCATAAAGTGATTCATACTGGGCAGAGCTTTTGCCGAAAAGCGCTTCAAGCAATAAGTTCATTGAAAGTTCATGCTTTAAGAGCTCTTTGCCTAATTTAAACGGCTTTTTGGATTTCAGCCCGACAAGGCATTTCGGTCCCTGCACGTTCATTTTGATCTCTTTTTCTTTTCTGAAAACCGCTTCTTGCTCTTTCACTTCTTCCCGTTTGATCTCCGGCTGATCAGTATACGGCTTTTTCCCCTGGTTTTCTCTTACCTGAGAAATAATCGCTTCAGGATCTACAGGTCCGACAATGAAAAGGAGCATGTTACTCGGGTGATAAAACGTTTCATAGCATTCATAAAGAAGGTCTTTTGTAATATGTGAAATGCTTTCCACTGTTCCCGCTATGTCAATTCTGACAGGATGCTCTTTGTACATGTTTTCAATGACCCCGAAGTAAAGCCTCCAATCAGGGTTATCGTCGTACATATTAATCTCCTGCCCAATAATCCCTTTTTCCTTTTCAACCGTTTTTTCAGTAAAATATGGGTCCTGTACGAAATCGATAAGCGTCTCTAAATTGCGTTCAACATTTGATGTGCTTGAGAAAAGGTAAGCTGTTCTTGTAAATGACGTAAACGCATTGGCAGAAGCCCCCTGTTTGCTGAAATCTTGAAAAACGTCTCCGTCCGCTTTCTCAAACAGCTTGTGCTCAAGAAAGTGAGCAATCCCGTCCGGCACGTGAACCATCTCGTTTTTACCTAAAGGGACAAACCGGTTATCTATCGAGCCGTACTTTGTTGTAAAGACCGCATATGTCTTGTTAAAGCCTTTTTTTGGCAAAACGTAAACATCAAGGCCGTTGGACATTTTTTCATGATACAGCGTCTCCTGAAGCTGTTCATATTCGATTGGTTTGATCAAGATGCACCCTCCGTCCCTTTTAAGAAATAAGTCGTATCAAGCTGAATCTTTTCGCCGGCTTTAATGATATCCTCTTTTGTGACATTCTCAATATTGGCAAGAAAGTCTTCGATAGGAATCTCGACTTGAGCAGCGGCCTGCTGATATAAAAATTCAGATAAACCGTATGCTGTATCAATCGTTTCCAGCACTTGATTTCGAATGACGGCCTTTGTCTGTGCTATATCCTGCTCACTGAAATCGCCGTTTTTCATTGCTTGGAATTGCTCAGCAATAATCGAAACAGCCTGTTCAAAATTTTTCACTTCAATGCCTGACATCACCATTAACAAGCCTTTAAAACTTTCTATACGCGAAGCCGCGTAGTAAGCAAGACTGGCTTTTTCCCGAACATTAATGAAAAGTTTAGAATGAGAGAATCCGCCGAACAATCCGTTAAACACTTGTAAAGCAGGATAATCCTGATCTGTATAAGTGATGCTGGTGCGGTAGCCGATATTCAGCTTTCCTTGCTTAACATCCTCTTCATCAATTACTTCTTTTGGCTGCACTTTTTCATCAGCGTGATTGTTTTCAATCGTGCCAAGAGTGCGCTCTTCTGTTTTGAAATACTTATCAATTGCCGAATGTACCTGGTTACTGTCCACATCACCAACAACATATAGATCAAGCTGGTCTTTTTGGATAGCGCTTTGGTATGTTTCGTATAATTGCTCTGCCGTAATGTCATCGACATCGTCGATTTCACCATTGACATGAAGCGCGTAAGGCTCATTTTTGCACATTTCCTGTATCAGCCTTAAATTCGAATAGCGCATTTTATCATCATAGACGGCTTGGATTCTTTGCTTAAGCGTCCGTTTTTCTTGAGCCACATATTGTGACTGAAAAGCGTCTCCCTCCAAAGCAGGTGAAAAGACGATTTCTGCGAGAAGCTGGAGCCCTTTCTCAAGTAGCGGCGTTTGGTCTTTTAAATATTTTTCATTCGGGATTTCAAGCCTGAACGTAATGACGTGCCGCTCTCCTTTTTTCGTAAGGTCAGCCGATACTGACGTGCCGTACAGCTCATCCAAGTATGAACGCAATTCTGCGGTTTTCGGATGGCTTTTCGTTCCGCGAAGAAGCACATGCGGGAGCAGCGCTCTTTTGGTGACTTGATCCTTTGTCAGCGGCGCAAGCATCTTAAAAATAAGCGAGACGGTTTTGAATTTTTCTGTTTCTACAATGTGTGCGGTTAAACCGCCGTGCTTTGATTTGAGTTCATTAACATATGACATATGGAACCTCCTTCGTTCATTTCTTAATTAGTATGTATTATGACCAATTTTCAGCATCCGCAGAAACACTCTTTCATGTAATTATAGCAACTGTAGGATTTATAAGGAAACAATAACCTCCGCATGCTGTATAGGTACAGTTGTAAACTGTGCAAGTAAGCGCAAAAAAAAGACGGTTGGCTAGACCGTCCCTAAGTTTTTTTCTTCTTCTTCACTTTTTTTAGCATCTACAGTAAAGAGCACTAAAAATAAAGAAACGATGCTGCAAAACGCCGAGAGTATGAAAATAATCCAGTTTGCATTAGACATTAATGCAGCAAAAACAGGTGGACCGAGAGCTACTCCTATAAAGCGCATGCTATTGTAGAAGGAGGAAATGGTTCCGCATTGTTCACTTTCAATCCCTTCTGTTATCAATGCATCTAAAGCAGGAAGAGCCATTCCAATCCCAATCCCGCCAAAGCTTAAAAAGACAAATAAAAAATAAAAACTGTGGTTCCACCACAAGGCAATAAACGAAAGGGTTAACAGAATCATCCCTGTAACAACGCAAAATTTCATCCGGCCTTTATCTTTACCGATCTTTTTGCCAGCTATAAAAGAACTGGTTGACAAAAACAAAAGTGGGATTGCCAATAATCCGCCTTTAGCTACTCCGTCAATGGCATACTTGTTCTCCAGCGTATCTGATAAATAAAATAATACGCCAAATAACAAAAACATAATGACACACCCGATAATGAAGACCGTATAAAGCCAGCGACCATCCTGTTTAAAGATTTTCTTCACACTCTTAATAAACTCAGAAACAGCAGGCGCATCTTCATCTTCTTCAGGCTTAGCCACCAAAAACAATACGAGTAAAAAGCTGATCAAACAGAAAAACGGAATAAACCAAAACGGTACAAACCAATACCAAGAAGCCAGTAAGGCTCCAAGTATGGGACTCAGTACCTTCCCTGACGTGTTAGCGGTTTCAATATCGCCAAGACCAGCGCTGACCTTTTCATCGTCTCCTTTAAACAGGTCGCCGATAAACGGCATGACGATCGGAGCGGCACCTGCAGAACCAATGCCTTGAAGAACCCGCCCCGCCAAGATCATAGCATAAGGATTTTTCATATAGGTCGAGGCAAAAGCAGCTACCGCTCCCCCCAATCCTGCAATGAGGAGGCATGGAAGCAATATTTTTTTTCTTCCGAAACGATCCGACAAATATCCGGCAATCGGAATGCAAATAATTGCTACTACTGAATATACAGTAATGATTAAAGATACTTGAAATGAAGTCACCGACAGCTTTTTCTCCATCATCGGAAGAACAGGAATCAGCATGGAGTTCCCGAGTGTCATCACAAGCGGGACGGAAGACAATGCAATAATATTTTTCATTCCATTTTTCTCTCTCAACATTTTCACCCATTCACTTTCTTGTCATCCCTTATATATTGCGTTAACCGGAATGAAAGTATGTACAAAGAAACATGAATCAGTGCAAATAAAAAAACAGACACATACAGGCGTCCGTTTTTAGAATCGTTTACGCAAAACATGAAATCTGAATTTATCTGCTCTAAAATAATTTAAAGAATAAAGCACCGGTTTATCGTGCTGATCGTAATGGGTTTGTTTTAACAGCAAAAGAGCTGTTTCCGGATCGCATTCAAGTACTGGAGAAATGGTATCGTGATAGCCGATCGGTTCTATATCAGTTACTGCATAGCTGATTACGGAGCCTGAATTTTTCTCAAGCAGGTCAAACATAGATTCTTGCTGATGAGAAAAAGAATTCGGCAAAATATTCATCGGAATTTTGTCTATACAATACACAATCGGCTGTCCGTCAGCTGTCCTGACTCGTTCAAGGTAAAAAAGTTCTTGCCCTTCTGCCAAATGAAATCTCTTTGTATCATCTTCAGACGGCATAAGCACTTGTGATGATAGAAAAATCGTGCCAGGGGTCATATTCGCCTGTTCTATCATCTTGGTTACACTGTTCAGCTGTTCAATGCCCGAAAGAAATAACGGCTTAGAATGGACAAAAGTGCCTACACCATGCCTTCTGATAATCACATGCTCTTCTTCCAGTATCCGCAAGGCTTCTCTTAGCGTCGCTCTGCTGACACCAAGCTTTTTGGAAAGCTCAAATTCAGAAGGCAGCTTTTCCTTCTCAGTGTAGATCCCATTTTTTATATCCTCTTTAATTCGTTCAATTACTTTCAAATACAAGTGCCGATTATCAGCTTTTGTAGACATGTTTCCCCTCCGTAAACCACTTTCGATAAAAATTATTGAACAATTGGGACAACTATATCATGTTTTGTCGAAAAAATAAATAGAAAGGTGATCAGTTTACATAATGTTATTATTGCCAACTATAGAAAGCGGAACTCCCTTCATTAAGAAGAGAGCTCATCATATTTCTCTTTTGATAATAATACTTCCCTAGGTTTGCTGCCTTCATACGGTCCGACAACACCGCGTTCCTCCATTGCGTCAATCAGGCGCGCAGCTCTCGTATAGCCGATTCTGAATCTTCTTTGCAGCATTGAAACAGATGCCGTCTGCATGCCGACAATTAATTCAACAGCTTCATCATAAAGTTCATCAGTAACCTCGGAATGAGTTTCTGTTGTCTCCTCAGGAATCATTTCTTCTTGATATTGCGCTTTCTGCTGCGTAATCACATGGTCGACGATCTTCTCCACTTCGTCATCCGACAAAAATGCTCCCTGCACACGGACAGGTTTGTTAGCCCCCACAGGTAAAAACAGCATATCGCCGCGGCCAAGAAGCTTCTCAGCGCCACCCATGTCAAGAATGGTCCTTGAATCCGTCTGTGAAGATACGCTGAACGCGATTCGTGACGGAATGTTCGCTTTGATCACCCCTGTGATAACATCCACCGATGGCCGCTGTGTCGCAATAATAAGATGGATGCCGGCAGCCCGCGCCATTTGGGACAATCTCGTAATCGAATCTTCCACATCAGATGAAGCGACCATCATGAGATCGGCAAGCTCGTCCACAATGACAACAATATAGGGCAACTCTGGCTGTTTCGCTCCTTCTTCATTGTTGGCGCGTTTTATATAATCATTGTATCCTTCAATATTTCTTGTACCCGTATGAGAAAATAATTCGTACCGCCGCTCCATTTCATTGACAACCTTTTTCAAAGCCTGCGACGCTTTTTTCGGATCGGTTACAACCGGAGCAAGCAAATGCGGAATCCCGTTGTAGACATTTAGCTCTACCATTTTAGGATCGATCATCATCATTTTCACTTCATGCGGTTTCGCGCGCATTAAAATACTTGTAATAATGCCGTTGACACAGACACTTTTCCCGCTACCGGTTGCGCCTGCGACCAAAAGGTGGGGCATCTTGTTTAACTCAGCCAATACAGCTTCACCTGAAATATTGCGGCCGAGTCCAATTAACAGCTTCGCATCCGGTCTGTCATTCAATTTAGACTCCAGCACTTCCTTCAGCGAAACCATTGCCACTTCTGCGTTTGGAACTTCAATTCCGATTGCTGATTTTCCTGGTATAGGCGCTTCGATCCTGATATCCTTCGCAGCAAGCGCAAGCGCTAAATCATCGCTTAAATTGACAATTTTGCTAACCTTCACTCCGACATCAGGATATACTTCATATTTTGTTACGGCCGGTCCGAGATGAACCTGTGTGACTTTCGCCTTTACGCCAAAGCTTTGGAATGTGCGTTCAAGCTTTCTCGCATTTTCATAAATATTCTTTTTATCAGCCTGCTGGCCGGTATGCTTCGGATCTGCCAGCAAATCCAGTGACGGCATCTCGTAATCCTTATTTTCGAGCTCTGTAAAGGTCATAGGAGGAGCAGAAACAGTTTCCTGATCACCTGTCTCCGGTTGGATGTCCTGAAGCGGCTTCGACACAGGTTCGGCGCGCTTTTCTATAACTGGAGACTCTTCCTCTTCATTACGATCAGAAAAGCTTGAGATAATCGGCTCTGAATGAATAAGAGGCGATACTGTTTCATAATCCCCCTCTTCATCAGGAGGCTCCGGTTCCATTTGCTGTTTTTTGCGGGCCGGTTTTTGTTTTTTGCTTGGCGCTTTCGTTTTTTTCGATGACTGCATATTTGATTTGAAGGATTTCATATCATCAATAAATGCTAACCATTGTTCTTTTATAAAACGTCCAATCGGGCTCATCCACTTTTTTAGCGTTTCTTGCAGTGAGCGCCCTGTTACTAAAATCATTCCGATCAAAATCATGACAATTGCCATGATCTGAGAACCAGTCGACGCAAACAAAAAGTGTGAAGCCGCAAACAGCAGCGCACCGATCATTCCTCCGCCTAAATCAGGTGAAGCAGAGCTGCCATTCATGTCCATTAAAAACAATTCCCACGTATTGCGCACCACGCTTGCAGACTCAATAGACCCTTTGTGCGTCAAATTTTTAAATAGCTGCACGTGAGAAAGCAGCAATATGCTTGCGATGATACAGTACAACCCGGCCTTTCGTCTCGTTAAAAGGCTTGGGGTTTTTTTCTTCCAAAACAGTGAGACTCCTAACACCAATAAACCTAACAAGCATAAAATAAACCACTCTCCAGCAAAAAAGCGGAACAAATAGATAAACGTTTGCCCGACTACCCCCAGCTGCAAGATTGCGATAATTGAAATGGCTATACACAGCAATCCGTTGAGCTCGTATTTTATATTGAGCTGTTTCGCCTGTTTTTTTCTTGATTTTCGTTTTTTCTTTGCCACACTCATCACCTTACTGCGTTAAAAAATGTAAGTTCATACATAATGAAGAAAGCAGCCGTTTACAGGCTGCGTTTTTTCTGTAGGATTCCCCTATTATAGCATATTTTGTCCTTAAAAAAGGGTTGGATTCTTATACGTTTAATTTCAGCTTTTGTCCCGGTGAAATGTCCGGATGCAGAAAATGCATTGGATTGGTGCTCATGATTTGAATGACTTCCGCTTCATTCCCTTTCATTTCGACTAGAAGCGGTACACCTTTATATTCAATTTGCTCATGTGCGCTTGTCTCTTGGTTCTGTTCTGCAAACACAATTTCCTGCGGCATCACGGTATAAAGAATCATTGAATCATCCGTCCTTCTTCTTTCCTTGCTTCATCGATGAGCTCATTCAGTTTATTGATTGCCTGTCCGACACCGCCTGCGTGATCGATCAATCCATATTTAACTGCATCCTTACCGACTACATTTGTTCCGATATCGCGTGTTAAGTTTCCTTTTGAAAACATTAGCTCTTTAAACTTCTCTTCGGTTATATTGGAATGGCTTGTCACAAATTTAACAACTCTTTCTTGCATCTTATCCAGGTATTCAAACGTTTGCGGCACCCCGATGACCAGCCCGGTGAGCCTAACTGGATGAATCGTCATCGTTGCTGTTTCGGCGATATAGCTGTAATCACAGGATACAGCAATCGGAACGCCGATGGAATGCCCCCCGCCAAGCACGATAGAAACGGTCGGTTTCGATAAAGATGCAAGCATTTCCGCTATGGCAAGACCAGCTTCAACATCTCCTCCGACAGTATTTAATATGATCAGCAAGCCTTCAATTTTGGGATTTTGTTCAATTGCCACAATCTGCGGGATGACATGTTCATATTTTGTTGTTTTGTTTTGCGGAGGAAGCTGAACATGGCCTTCAATTTGTCCGATAATGGTCAGACAATGAATATTTGTATCTTGGGGCAGCTGCGGAAGCGTCGTTTCACCAAGCTGCTGTATTTTATTCATAATGCTGTCCTTCGCATCATTTTTTTCAGGACGCTCTTCTTCTGTGTTTTCCATACGATGATCCATCTCGCTTTCATCCTTTCCGAGTTTCTCTTTGTATTATGAACAAAGATACTTCATTCAATCCCGGCTTGAAGGACAAAAAATAAAGACCGGAGCAGCTCCGGTCTTTAGTCAGTCATTATACTTCCATAATAATTGGGATGATCATCGGTTTACGTTTCGTTTTTTCATAAAGGAATTGGTTCAAAGCATCCCGCATTGCCTGCTTCAGCGTTGACCATTCGACATTTGATGTTTCAGTCGCTTCTGTCACGATGGACCGGACAAGCTCAGTAGCCTGTACGATAAGACCTTCAGACTCTCTTACATAAACAAAGCCGCGAGTGATAATTTCTGGTCCTGATACAAGATGTTTCTTTTGTTTATCAAGTGTAATGACAACGATTAAAATTCCGTCCTGTGAAAGCAAGCGGCGGTCTCTCAATACGATATTGCCGATATCACCGACACCTAAACCATCAATTAAAATATTGCCGTAAGGAACTTTATCCCCAATTTTTACGTTTTGGCCGCGGAATTCAACGACGTCTCCTTTTTCAATTAAGAAGATGTCACTGCGCTTCATGCCTGTTTCTTCAGCGATTTTTGAATGAGCTTTTTGCATTCTGTATTCGCCGTTTACAGGAATCAAATATTTTGGTTTAAGCAGGTTGATCATCAGCTTTAACTCTTCTTGTGAGCCGTGGCCTGATACATGAACACGCTTTTGGGCAAAGATGACTTGTGCACCGGCTCTCGCAAGAAGATCTACTGTTTTAGAGTAAATGAGTTCCTGCCCGGGAATCGGAGTTGACGCAATGACCACCGTATCCCCTTCTTCAATGTTCAGCTGTTTGTGAGCTTTGTTTGCCATTCTTGTCAAAGCAGCTAATGGTTCACCTTGGCTTCCGGCTGTAATAATGGCCACTTCGCGCTTCGGATATTTTTTGACATCCTGTACAGAAATAAACAATTCATCATCTGCTTCAATGTATCCTAACTTTCTCGCCAGCTGCAGGACAGATTGAAGATTTTTTCCGGCTACGGCAATCTTTCTGCCATTTTGAGCCGCTGCATGAATGACTTGCTGAATCCGGTTAATATTGGATGCGAAAACAGCAATAATCACCCGGTTCTGTGAATTATACAGCGCATCCGAAATTTCTCCGCTGACTGCCGCTTCCGAAGGGGTGTAACCCGGCCGTTCCGCATTTGCACTGTCAGAAAGCAGAGCGAGCACGCCGCTATTGCCAATCTTGGCGATCTCGCCAATGTCGCACGTCTGATTAAGTGCAGGTGTTTGGTCAAATTTGAAGTCTCCCGTGCATACAATAGATCCAAGTGATGTTTTAAAGCTCACACCTACAGAATCAGGAATGCTGTGAATCGTTCTAAAGAACGATACTTTTGTTGATTCAAATGTAATGACAGATTTTGAGTGAATTTCTCTTAAATCAGTTTTTCGGTTATGTCCGTATTGTTTTAATTTCTCTCTTAACAGTGCAAGCGTCAGTTTTGTTCCGTACACTGGTACGGACAGCTTGTTTAATAAGTAAAAAACGCCGCCGATATTTTCATCGTGCCCGTGCGTTAAAAAGATTGCCTTGACGCGGTCAGCCCGTTCAATCAAATATGATATGTCAGGAATCACTACATCAATACCGAGCATTTCGTTTTCTGGATGCATAAGGCCGGCATCAACGACAAATATGTCTGAGTCAATTTCAATGACATAAAGGTTCTTCCCAATCTCTCCGACACCGCCAAGGGCGATAATTCTAACGTTTTCTGTATTTTTCTTTTTCAAAATCTATATCCTCCTAGTCTCATACCCGTCCATCATCACTTGTTCCTATTATAACTGAAAGTAAATTTAGAAAACAAGATAAAGCAGAAGGTTTAGGGAAAACCAATATGTAAAAGAAACGGTCAAACTCAGCTGAATGTGAGAATGACCGCGTTTGTTTCACTGTATGAAATTTTCTTACAGTTCGCTGATCGTGCTGCTTAAGCTCAGACGTTCATCCTCAGTTAACGGGACTAGAGGCAGACGCACAGAACCGACATCAAGACCTCTCAGCTGAAGCGCTGTTTTGACTGGAGCAGGATTAGGCGCTTTAAACAGTTCCTTCATAATCGGCAGCAGTTTCTGATGGATCAGTGCCGCATTAGCTGTTTGCCCATTCGTATAATTTTTGATCATTTGCTGCATATCAGAGCCTGCAATATGGCTCGCCACTGATACAACTCCTCTTCCTCCAACTGAAAGAATAGGAAGCGTCAGAGCGTCATCCCCTGAATAGACATAGAAGTCTTCCGGTGTTTCAGCAATAATTTTTGTAATCGCTTCTAGGTCTCCGCTCGCTTCTTTAATCGCAACCACATTCGGAATGTCCGCCGCCAAACGGATCGTCGTTTCAGGAGCAAGAGAAGCAACCGTACGGCCAGGAACATTATAGAGCATAACCGGAAGAGATGTCTCTGCCGCAATTGCTTTAAAATGCTGGTACATTCCTTCTTGAGAAGGTTTATTGTAATACGGGGTAACAAGCATAACAGCGTCCACGCCCGCTTCCTCAGCTTTTTTTGTCAGCTTAATGGAATCTTTCGTGTTGTTGCTTCCAGTACCAGCGATAACGGGCACCCGTCCGTTTACTTCTTTTACCGTATATTCAAAAAGCGCAATTTTTTCTTCAGTTGAAAGGGTCGGAGATTCTCCAGTTGTTCCCGCTACTACTAAAGAATCCGTTCCGTTTTTCAACAAGTAATCAATCAGTGTAGACAGTTTTTGAAAGTCTACGTTCCCTTTATTGTCAAAGGGTGTAATCATCGCTGTAGACACATTTCCGAAATTCATTTTATTCACCTCATCATGATTCAATCACATTTACTTCGAAAGTTCAAACACTTCATGCAAAGCGTTTACAGCAGGAACCATATCCGCTTCATGGACGAGCACCCATATCGTCGTATGGCTGTCAGCCGACTGAAGGATCGGAATTTCTTTTTCTGAAAGAGCCGATACAATTTTGGACGTAACACCGGGAACACCCATAATGCCCGCGCCGACCGCCGATACCTTCGCGCAGTTTCTCGTCACCATTGGATCATAGCCCATATCCATTAAAATACGCTGAGCTGTTTCTGTTTTATTTCCGGCTACCGTATAGACGATTTCACTAGGTGTAATGTTAAAGAAATCGACACTGATTCCAGCGTTTGCCATAGCCTTGAACACTTCAGTCTGAACGTTATACTGGCCGATTTTCGCAGGCACTTTGAACTGCGTGACATCTTTGACATGGGCGATTCCCGTAATCAGCCTTTCAAAAACATCACTGCCGACCTTGGAAGAGTGATGTGATGTCACCAATGTACCTTTATCATTCGAATAAGTCGAACGGACGCGGATCGGAACCTTGGCCTGCATTGCGATTTCCACAGCACGCGGATGAATGACCTTGGCCCCCTGATACGCCAGGTTGCAGATTTCCGTATACGTCACAACAGGAAGCGGTTTTGCATTTTCCACCACTCTTGGGTCAGCAGTCATTACGCCTTCTACATCGGTGAAAATATCGATGTATTCCGCATCAACAGCTGCTCCGAGTGCGGCTGCAGACGTATCGCTGCCCCCTCTGCCGATTGTTGTTGTATCACCCTTTTCGGTTGCGCCCTGGAAGCCTGCGACGACTACCGCATCATGATTGGCGAGCACACTGAATAAACGCTCCGGTTTCATTTCAATGATTTTCGCATTGGTATGCTGATCATTCGTTAAAAAGCCAGCCTGAGCCCCTGTCAGCGCAGCTGCTTTCACACCGTTATCAAGCAGCATGCTTGTAAAGACGACAGAGGAAATAGTCTCTCCGCAAGATAAAAGCAAATCCTGCTCCCTAGGAGAAATCGCTGACTGATCGCCGTAAAGCAGCCCGAGCAAAGAATCTGTTGCATACGGGTCTCCTTTTCGGCCCATCGCTGAAACGACAACGACAACCTTATATCCTTCACTGATTGCTTCTTTAATATGCCCTAAAGCCAGTTTGCGGCCTTTATCATCTTTTACTGATGTTCCGCCGAACTTTTGAACAATTATCTTCACTGTTTTCACTCCAAATTATTCGGACGTAACAGAAGAGAGCAGGCTGATAGCGCCTTACTCTCTTCTATTCGTCTTTAGAAAATTCTCTCTTTTATACGAGGTTTAGTTTTTTCAGGCTTTCTGCAATTTGAACAGAGTTCCATGCCGCGCCTTTTAATAGGTTATCAGAAACAACCCATAAATGAAAACCGTTTGCTCTGTCCAAGTCTTTGCGGATGCGGCCTACAAACACATCGTTTTTGCCGACAGCATCAGCAGGCATCGGATAAAGCTGTTGGCTTGGATCATCTTGAAGTGTCACGCCCGGAGCTTCTTTCAATAGATTTTTAATATCTTCAACTGTAGCGTCATCACGGTCTATTTCGATGTAGACGGACTCTGAGTGCCCAGTTTGGATTGGCAGTCTCACACATGTAGCCGCTACTTGAAGGTCAGGCATGTGCATGATTTTTTTCGTTTCATTTATCATTTTCATTTCCTCAAACGTATAGCCGTTATCTTGGAATTTATCGATTTGCGGAATCGCGTTGAAGGCGATTTGATAGTGTTTTTTGTCACCTTTTACCGGCATGATCTCAGGCTCTATTTCTTCTTTATTTAAAATCGCCTGTGTTTGGCTGTAAAGCTCTTTTACAGCTTCATTACCCGCTCCTGATACTGCCTGGTAAGTTGATACGATGACCTTGTTTAAGCCATATGCTTTGCGGATCGGTTCAAGTGCCGCAACCATTTGGATTGTAGAGCAGTTTGGATTGGCAATAATGCCGTTGTGTTCATGCAAGTCTGCCTCATTCACTTCTGGCACAACAAGCGGTGTATTTTCATCCATGCGGAACGCGCTCGTATTATCTATAACAATAGCGCCGCGTTTTACAGCTTCTGGTGCCAATGCTTGTGATACGCTTCCGCCGGCGCTGAACAAAGCAATATTTACCCCTTCAAAGCTCTCAGGAGAAGCTTCCTGAACAGTCAGCTCTTGGCCTTTAAACGTGACTTTTGTCCCCGCAGAGCGTTTTGAAGATAGCAATGTAAGTGTGTCCATTTCAAAGTTTCTGTCTTCAAGTGTTTTAAGCATTTGTTGTCCCACAGCCCCTGTCGCTCCGACAACAGCTACGTGTAAACCTCTTCCCATCTGTAAAACTCCTTCCGCCAATCAGCTTCATTGAATTGATTTGACTATGATTTTACGTTTTATTTTACCATAGAATATGCGGGTGATGACCGAATTTTTTAGTTTGGGAAAGATTTTCTGTAAATTTAGTCATTTCCCTGATAATTCTCAACTAGAATCGGCTGAAGCTGCTGGTGCATGAGTGCCTTTTCAATCGTTTGCGGAAGCAGATCCATTTTGGCTACCATTGAATTCGGTTTTTTAAATGGATCATCTTGCCCGAATGGAATAAAAAAGATATTTTTTGTTGACATGAGCCTCATTAAATTTGTTCCGTTTAAACCAAGAGCATCATTTGTCGAGATACCCAGAACGACAGGCCGATTGTTTCGGATTGTCGCTTTTGCCGCCATCAGCACCGGGCTGTCCGTCATGGCATTTGCCAGCTTGCTCATTGAATTGCCTGTTAAAGGCGCAATGACCATGCAGTCAAGGGGCAGCTTCGGCCCAAGAGGTTCTGCCTTTACAATCGAATCAATGGCCTCATATCCAGTCAGGTCTTCAATTTTTTTAACCCATTCTGCTCCCTCTCCAAATCGGGTATTTGTGGATTTTACATTAAATGTGACAACCGGACGGACTTCAGCTCCTTCGTTGACCAACGCCTCAATTTGCGGGAAAACCGCTTCATATGTGCAATGTGACCCGGTCAGCCCAAACCCGATTCTTTTTCCTTTTAATGACGACATCCTTATTTCCCCTCCTCAGCTTGTATTTCAGCCAAAAGCTTGCTCAAGACGTTTGCAAGGATTTGCCCAGCTGTTTTAGGAGCGACAATCCCTGGAAGCCCGGGAGCAAGAAGTGCTTTAATCCCTTGTTTCTCGGCATATTTAAAATCCGTTCCCCCGGGACGTGAGGCCAGATCCAATATTAAGGTTTTTGGTGTCATGCTAGAAAGTACCGTTTGATTTAAAATCATACTCGGTATGGTATTAATGCAAATATCTATATCTTTTACATGCTCTTTCAGCTCATCGGTATGAAAAGGAACGAGCCCCATTTCAGTGATACGTGCCAGATGCGCTGAACTTCTTGCCCCCACTTTTACATTCGCCCCGAGCGCGGCAAATGTACGGGCAATCGTCATCCCGGTGCGCCCCAGACCGAGAACGGCCACCTGTGATCCGTGTATCGTATAATCCGTGTGCTGAATAGCCAGCATGATCGTTCCTTCTACTGTCGGAATAGAGTTGTATATCGCAATGTCATCCCGCTCAAACAGTTTAACAAGTTTTCTTTTTGCCTGAGCTGCAATGTTTTCTAAATAGGCGTTAGAAATTCCTGAGAAAATGACACAATGTGCAGGCGTTCTGTCGAGATGGTCCTGTTTTAACACAACTTCTTCATTCGAAAATACAGTCGATACGACACCTTCTCCTGTTGTCGCGGATACTGGAAGAATGATGCTGTCTATTTGCTGAAAAGGAATTTCATCAATATTGCATTTTACTGCCCCGGTAAAACCGTGATCCAATTGGTCAAAACCGACAAGATAGATGTCAGCCTGCTGTTCAGTGAGCTTTCTTATAATTTCGAGCTGTCTTGCGTCACCGCCGATAACTGCAATTTTCAATCCGGTTAACATTCTAAACGTTCACCTTCTTTGTATATACTGGATCTCTAGTTGTTAAGCTCCCCTTCATCTTATGATTAAAAGGAAATACCGGTGAATATAAAAGATGCGCTTTTTCCATATAAAAAAACATCGGCTCCGGCAGCCGATGTTTCAGATGTTTTCTTTAGAGCCCGCTTCACAGTCAATTGGGCTATTTACTCTTGTCGAGGAGGCATTTCCTCAGGTACATCTAATATAATCATATCTGAACCGATCTTTTGAATATGGTGCCATGGGACACGAATGTCATGACCTTGCTTTCTCAAACCAAACCACTTAACTGTGGGAATGAGGAGTGCTGTAATCTGTCCATCCTGTTCATTGATTTCCAAATCGGTCTGGCCGAGCACTCCGAGCCGTTCAGCTCTTTTGATGTCTACAATTTCCTTCCCTGATAATTCACTGAGCCGCATGTCTGTCACCCCCTTGTACTATGTATGATGAAAGGGATTAAAAAATGCCTGCTCCATTATGGGGCAGGCTTTCCTTTTTAAGACGGCATATTGCCGGAAGGGCTGATAAGTGCTAATGCATAGTCTTCGGTAAACAATTGTCTGGCAAGGCCGTTAACACGCTCTAAGTTCACGGCGTTTAATTCATTGATGATTTCATCTAATGTTTTATGTTTGCCGAGCAGCAGTTCATTTTTTCCGTTTCGGCTCATTTTGCTGTTTGTGCTTTCTAAGCTCAGCATTAAGCTTCCCTTCATTTGCTCTTTGCTGTTTTCCAGTTCTTTCGAGGTAATGCCGTCACGTTTTAATGTGGCAAGGGTTTCTTGAATTGTTTCCGACAGCTGCTGAAGCTGATTTGCACCCGTTCCGCCGTAAATAGTGAGCATTCCGCTGTCCTCATATGAGCTGTGATAGCTGTAAACAGAATAAGCAAGTCCTTTATCTTCACGCACATCTTGGAACAGCCGGCTGCTCATGCTGCCTCCGAGCACATTGTTGAGGACGATTAAATCATAAATACGTTCATGGCCAACCTCTAAGCCTTTAAATCCAAGGCACAAATGAGCCTGCTCTGTTTCTTTTTTTCTCGTCAGTTTTTCCGTGTGGAACTCAGGCTTCTCAAGGCCTGTCGCTTTGCCTTTCGCCTCGTATGACCCGAACCATTTTTCTACATCTTTGATAAAACTGTCAGATATATTGCCCGCTACCGAAATCACCACTCGGTCCGGCGTATAATAATCATGCATGTATTGTCTGAGAGAGTCACCGTTAAAGGAAGCAAGCGTTTCTTCCGTGCCTAGAATTGGGTAGCCTAAAGAATGATTGCCGTAAGTGGCTTTGCTCAATAAATCATGTACAATGTCGTCCGGCGCATCTTCGTACATTTTAATTTCTTCATATACTACATTTTTCTCTTTTTTCAGCTCGTTTTCATCAAACGTTGAATGAAAGAACATATCTGCTAATACGTCCAGCGCGTAATTCGCATGCTCGTCAAGCACCTTTGCATAGTAGCAGGTATATTCCTTTGAAGTAAACGCATTGACCTGTCCGCCAATACGATCAAAAGATTCTGCTATCTCGCGTGCAGATTTTGTGCTCGTCCCTTTAAAGAACATGTGCTCTAAAAAGTGAGAAATTCCGTTTATCTCCGGCGTTTCATGTCTCGAACCTGTGCCGATCCATACGCCGATCGCAACAGAACGGACTGTCGGATTATTTTCCAGCACAATTCTTACACCATTTTGACACGTATATCGTTTAATCAAATTTGTTCCTCCTATTCAAAGACAAGCTGCCTTCATCTGTTACTTCAATAGTCTTGTTTCATCCATTAGTTCAGTGACTGTTCCAAGCGCATATCCTTTGTCTTTTATCTGTGTAATCAGCGCTTCAAGACTTTCCGCCGTAGGGTCAGTCGGATGCATTAAAATCATGGCACCATTATGTATCTTGCTTAACACTCTCGTCTGAAGTACAGACGGAGCCGGCTTTTGCCAATCGATTGTATCAACTGTCCACATGACTGTTCCCATCTGTTTCTCAGCTGCAATGTCGATAACCGCTTTTCTGAAACTTCCGCTCGGCGGAGCGAACCACTTTGGCTTAACACCGATCGTTTGTTCTATTTGTTCATTAGTCTTGTCGAGCTGCTCGGAAATTCTTCCTGTAGTCAGTTTGCTCATATCCGGATGATTGTATGAATGATTTCCGATTTCATGTCCGTCTTTTGCAATCTTCTTAGCGAGCTGTACATTGTTTCTCACCCAATTGCCTTCTAAAAAGAACGTAGCTTTAACCTGGTGCTTTTGCAGAATAGGAAGCATTTTTTCCAAATACTCATTTCCCCATGCCACATTGATTAAAAAAGCCACCATCGGTTTGTCAGGATTTCCTTTATAAATAGGCTCAGGCTGAAGTGACTCAAGATGAACACTTGGTTTTACTTGACTGTACACCAAATCTTTTTCCCGAAACTCACCATGCTGTTTCATTTTTTTATATGATTGTTCAATATTGACCTTTAATCCATTATAGCCTGGAATGCTTTTCCACACTTTATCAATTCTTGCATTCTGGGGCTTAACTTCATACTCCGGCGCTTTTTGAAGCAATTCTTCATATAACGGATCTTTTGACGCCGTGACAGTCACCGTATCTTTTTTCATTGCCCCTATATAATCAAGTGCATGCGGATTTTCCATCATCTCAAATGAGACAAAAAAAAGAAATAAAAAAACGGCAAACGGTACAAATTTTTTGTACATGTTCTGTCCCCCCCTCACCTCACATTATGAAGGAGAAGGACAAGGTAGAACCCGCCTGCTTTTGAAAAGCTTCAAAATAAAGAAGCCGGGTCTCCCAGGCTCCTTTTATGTTTTCATTTAAGATTGTTGTTCTTCTTTTTCTTTCTCTTCACGGAGCACCGCTTTGCGGGATAAATTCACTCGTCCTTGTTTATCAATTTCAGTGACTTTGACAAGAATCTCGTCTCCGATTTTTACAACATCTTCAACTTTCCCTACGCGTTCAAGCGCAAGCTCTGAAATGTGCACCAAACCGTCTTTTCCGCTGAAAATTTCAACGAAAGCCCCGAATTTTTCAATCCGTTTCACTTTACCTAGGTAAAGTTGGCCGACTTCAACCTCTCTAACAAGGTCTTCGATGATTTTTTTCGCTTTTTGGTTGCCGCTTTCATCTGTAGAGGAAATAAAGATTGTGCCGTCCTGCTCAATATCAATTTTAACACCGGTTTCTTCGATGATCTTATTGATTTGTTTTCCGCTTGGTCCGATGACATCGCGGATTTTATCAGGATTAATGGTCATTGTTAAGATCTTAGGCGCATATCGAGAAAGCTCTTTTCTTGATTCGCTTAATGTTGCAAGCATGCTGTTGAGGATTTCCATTCTGCCCTTTTTCGCCTGCTGAAGCGCTTCTTCAAGAATCTCTCTGGAAAGGCCTTCAATTTTAATGTCCATTTGCAGGGCCGTTACGCCTTTTTCAGTTCCCGCTACTTTAAAGTCCATATCCCCGAGCGCGTCTTCCATGCCTTGGATGTCAGTCAAGACAGTGTAATGTTCGCCTGATTTGACAAGACCCATCGCAATACCAGCAACTGGCGCTTTAATCGGTACACCGGCATCCATCATTGCAAGTGTGCTTGCGCAAATGCTTGCTTGAGATGTAGAACCGTTTGATTCAAGCACTTCTGAAACAAGACGGACAGTATAAGGGAAGTCTTTTTCAGACGGAATAACTGGCTCAAGCGCACGCTCACCCAGTGCTCCGTGTCCGATTTCACGACGTCCCGGTCCTCGCATCGGTCCTGTTTCCCCAACGCTGAATTGCGGGAAGTTGTAATGATGCATAAAACGTTTCGACTCTTCGACACCTAAGCCGTCAAGGATTTGCACATCTCCCAGAGCACCTAGCGTACATACGCTGAGGGCCTGAGTTTGTCCCCTTGTAAATAGGCCTGAACCGTGCGTTCTTGGCAAGAGGCCAACCTCTGAAGAGAGCGGGCGGATTTGATCGACACCGCGGCCGTCCGGTCTTACTTTCTCTTCAGTAATCAAGCGGCGAACTTCATTTTTCACCAGCTTGGATAAAATCTGCTTCACTTGCTTGATTGTGTCTTCATCATGTTCTTCATCCTCGAATTTTGCCACAACTGCGTTCTTCACTTCGTTAATGGCATCTTCACGGGCATGCTTTTCATGAACTTGGATGGCTTTCAGCAGATCCTCTTCTGCCAAAGCTTTTACTTTTTCATTAAGCTCTTCATCAATTTCAAAGAGCTTAATTTCAGATTTCTCTTTGCCGACTGCTGCAACAATTTCTTCTTGGAATGCAATCAGGCGTTTAATCTCTTCATGGCCAAACATAATGGCTTCAAGCATGATTTCCTCAGGAACTTCGTCCGCTCCCGCTTCTACCATGTTAATCGCATCTTTCGTGCCGGCAACGACAAGATTGATGTCGCTTTTTTCAAGCTGATCGACTGTCGGGTTAATGATAAATTGATCATCAATGCGTCCGACAGTAACCCCTGCAATCGGTCCTTCAAACGGAATATCCGATACAGAAAGTGCAAGAGATGAACCGAACATGGCAGCCATTTCTGAAGAGCAGTTTTGGTCAACACTCATGACAATGCTGATGACTTGAACTTCATTACGGAATCCATCGGCAAACAAAGGACGGATCGGACGGTCAATTAAACGGCTGGCAAGAACCGCTTTTTCACTTGGACGTCCTTCTCTTTTAATAAATCCGCCCGGAATTTTCCCTACCGCATATAATCTTTCTTCATAGTTTACAGTAAGAGGGAAGAAATCAAGCGGTTTAGGTTCTTTTGAAGCGGTTGCTGTACTAAGTACTGCTGTATCACCGTAGCGGATCATCACAGCACCATTTGCCTGTTTGGCAAGCTGGCCGGTTTCAACAGTTAGCGTTCTTCCGGCCCAATCTATGGTAAAGACATGTTTTTCTTGTCCCATACAATTACGAACTCCTCTCTTCGTTGTGTGAAATAATCAATTACTCCTATTATGAACGAAATGAATTGAACATATCAATGTCAAAGTAGTATGTAAAAGGATTTCAATGATTTGTTATAAGAAATTTCGCTTTAATACGATAAAAAAGCGGGAATCCTCCCGCTTTTTACGATTATCGACGTAAGCCTAGTTTGTTAATTAACTCACGGTAACGAGTTACGTCTTTATTACGCAGATACGTAAGAAGATTACGACGCTTACCTACCATTTTAAGAAGACCGCGACGTGAGTGGTGGTCTTTCTTGTGAGTACGTAAATGCTCGTTCAAGTTGTTAATTGAGTCAGTTAGGATAGCGATCTGAACTTCTGGAGATCCAGTATCAGATTCGTGTGTTTTGAACTCATTGATGAGTTGGTTTTTACGCTCTTGAGTAATTGCCATCCTGTTTCACCTCCAAATCATATTTAGCCCCAGTTACCTAGCAACCGTCGGTGACTTCGGATTGCCAAGCAATGGTTTTAAGACTACGAAAACTATCATACTAAAAATCGCGCCTATATGCAAATATTTTAGAATAAAATTTGTGTGCGTTGCAAGTTATTTCCGCAAATTGCTGAAATAACGGATGGCTTCCTGCTTATCTTTCTCAATTTGCTCAGTTAATTCTTTGATGCCATTGAATTTCCGCTCGCTCCGGATCCGTTTATACCATTCGATTTTTATAGCGGCTCCATATACTTCCTGATCGAAATCAAACAGATTGACCTCGATGGAAGGCTGCTCAGGGCGCTTTTCATAAAACGTCGGCTTATAGCCAATATTGCAAACGCCATTGTAAACAACGCCGTTCACTTCCGCTTTTACGGCATATACACCTGTGGGCGGAACGATATAGCTGTTATTTAAACCGACATTTGCTGTCGGAAACCCGATGGTCCGCCCTCTTTTATCACCATGAATGACAATTCCTTTAATAAAATAAGGCTGTCCAAGCAAGACATTCGCCAATTCAACATCTCCGTTTTGAAGCGCGGTACGGATATACGAAGAACTGATTTTTTTATCCTGCTCCGTCAATTTTTCTACCATTGTGCACCCAGCTTTTCCGTCTAAATCATCCGGCATGGTCTCCATTGTTCCCTTGCCGTATTTGCCGTACGTAAAGTCAAAGCCTGCCACTGCGTGCTGCACATTTAGGCCGATAATATACTGGTCTATAAACTGCTTAGGAGAAAGAGAAGCAAACACTTCATTAAATTTAACGACATACAGAACTTCTGTGCCTAATTGTTCAATTTGGTTTATTTTGTCTTCAAGAGGTGTAATCAGATCCTTTGGTTCCTTATCTCTGCCCAACACGTGAGAAGGATGGGGATGAAAGGTCATCACAGCCAATGTCAGGCCTTTTTCTTCGGCTATTTGCTTCGCTGTGCCGATTACCTTTTGATGCCCGAGATGAACGCCGTCAAAATAACCTAACGCCATCACTGATTTTGCCTGCTCCTCTTTTATTAAATGATGAGGATGTGTCATATGTATCGTCTTCACAGAACGGTCACCTTTTTTCTATTGTTCGCTTTTTTGCATCAATACTTTTGCCGGCTTTAGCAGCCCTTTTTTTGCAGGATGAGGGAAATAGATCGCCAAGCAGGTTCCGGATTCAGTAAAGACGGCAATACGGTCTTCACTTGTCAATTCAGAAAACTGCTCGGGCGTCTCAAGCAAAGCCCCATTTTCTACTTTCTTAGCTAATGTATCACTTATGATCCATTTCGGCAAATGATTGAGCGCACGTTCAATAGGAACTGTATGCTCTTCCACGGTTCCGGATTGGGCCTGTGCTTCGAGCTCATCAAAAGTAAAGCATTCGTCGAGAGAAAAATCTCCGGATGCCGTACGGATTAAATGAGACATATGAGCCGGATATCCGAGCTTTTCTCCGATCATGACCGCCAGCGTCCTTACATAGGTCCCTTTGGAGCAAGTCACTGTAAACCGGAAGCTTGCAGTTTCTCCATGATGTTTAATCTCTGTCGTCAGGGCAATGTCTTCAATGGTTATCATACGTTTCGGACGTTCTACTTCAATCCCTGCTCTTGCGTATTCGTATAATTTTTTGCCGTTTACTTTTACAGCGGAATACATGGGCGGAATTTGTTCTTGTTTCCCCTTTAAACTGTTTAAAACCTTTTCTACATCCGCTTTATCAATGTCGTGATTGACAGGCTTTGTTTCCACCTTTTCTCCGGTTTGATCCTCTGTTGTGGTTGAAAAGCCAAGCGTTATTTCTGCATCATACGTTTTAGATTTTTCTGTTAAGTATTCGACTATTTTTGTCGCTCTTCCTACACAAATCGGAAGCACGCCTGACACTTCCGGATCGAGCGTTCCTGTATGTCCTACTTTTTTTGTTTTTAACAGCTTTCGGATCTTCATGACACAGTCGTGCGATGTCATGCCAACAGGTTTATGTAAAAGGAGAACTCCGTTAACCATTTGCCTTTCACTCCTTCTTTTGAGCTTTTTTCTTTTAAACGAAGAAAGAGGACAGACGATATACGCCTATCCTCTCATTTTTTATTCAGATGGTTTCTCTGAATGTAATTCGTGAATCAGTGTTTCGATCCGATTTCCGTAATCGATTGATTCATCGAACTCAAATTCAATTTCAGGCGTTTTTCGAAGTCTGATGCGGCTGCCGATTTCGGATCGGATAAATCCTTTCGCTTTTGCCAGCCCTTTCAGCGCTTCTTCCCGTTTTTTCTCGTCACCGAGAACCGAGATATACACCTTTGCAATTTGCAAATCACCTGATACACGTACATCCGTTACTGTCAGAAAACCAATTCTCGGGTCTTTCAGCTTGCGGCTGATAATATCACCGAGTTCTTTTTTCATTTGCTCGCCGACACGGTTTGCTCTCATACTCAATTCAATCACCTCTAAGTTAAAACCACTCTGTCCTAGTGATCGTCCGTTCAATTTCAGGAAAAGAATCGATAAACGCTAGGACGCGCTGCAGTTCTTTTTCTGTTTGAACGCGAGAGGAAGAAACAGCGGCGATTCCGAAGCTGGTTCTTTGCCAGGTGTCCTGATAGCCAATCTCCGAAATCGAAACATTGAACTTGTTTTGAACCCTGGTTAAAACCCGCTTCAGAACGGCACGCTTTTCTTTTAGCGATCCTGCATCATAAATGATGCATTCACACTCCGCAAATCCGATCACGTTCTTTCAATTTCTTGCATGACAAACGCTTCAAGGATGTCACCTTCACGAATGTCATTGTATTTCTTAATTGTAATACCACATTCATAGCCTTGTGAAACTTCTTTCACATCGTCTTTAAAGCGTTTCAGAACATCTACTTCGCCTTCAAAGATGACGACGCCGTCACGAATTAAACGGAGGCCGCTGTCGCGCGTAATGGTTCCTTCAGTAACATATCCGCCGGCAATTGTACCGATTTTAGATACTTTGAATGTTTGGCGTACTTCTACTTGACCAATTACTTTTTCTTCATATTCAGGATCAAGCATACCTTTCATGGCAGCTTCAATCTCGTCGATTACTTTGTAAATGATACGGTGAAGTCGAATATCTACATTTTCAGCTTCAGCCGTACTCTTAGCATTTCCGTCCGGTCTCACATTAAACCCAATAACAATTGCATTGGAAGCAGATGCCAAGATAATGTCAGATTCAGTAATCGCACCAACGCCTGTATGGATGATTTTCACTTTAACGCCTTCTACTTCAATTTTTTGAAGCGCAGCCGTTAAAGCTTCAGCAGATCCTTGAACGTCAGCTTTTACGATGAGGTTGATGTCTTTTACATCACCTTGCTTAATTTGCTCGAATAAATCATCAAGACTGAGCTTCGCTTTATCGCTGCGCTGCTCTTCAAGCTGTTTCGAAGCACGGGCTTCACCGACAGAACGAGCTGTTTTTTCATCCTTAAAGACAAGGAATTGGTCTCCCGCTTGAGGGACATCATTCAAACCGGTAATTTCAACCGGAGTTGACGGGCCGGCAGTTTTCACACGGCGGCCAATGTCGTTGACCATTGCACGGACACGGCCAAATGTATTGCCGACTACGATCGGATCACCGACATGCAGTGTTCCAGTCTGTACGAGCAACGTCGCAACTGACCCTCTGCCTTTATCGAGTTCAGCTTCAATAACCGTTCCTTTTGCCTGACGGTTCGGATTCGCTTTCAGTTCCTCTACCTCACTGACAAGCAAAATCATTTCAACGAGCTCATCAATGCCTTTTCCAGTTAAAGCAGAAAGCGGCACAAAAATGGTTTCTCCGCCCCAAGCTTCAGGGACAAGTCCATATTCCGTCAGTTCTTGCATCACACGGTCAGGGTTTGCGGATTCTTTATCTATTTTATTCACAGCTACGATGATTGGAACCTCTGCTGCTTTTGCATGGTTAATCGCTTCAACTGTTTGCGGCATGACACCGTCATCGGCAGCTACGACAAGAATCGTAATATCAGTTACTTCTGCACCGCGTGCACGCATTGTTGTAAATGCGGCGTGGCCCGGTGTATCCAAGAACGTGATTTTCTTGCCGTTCTCTTCAATTTGATAAGCGCCGATATGCTGAGTGATTCCGCCTGCTTCTCCTTCAACAACCTTTGTTTTACGGATGCTGTCAAGAAGCGTTGTTTTCCCATGGTCAACGTGGCCCATGATTGTCACGACAGGAGGACGAATTTCAAGATCCTCTTCATTATCAGGCTCTTCGTATTTTTCCAGCTCTGTTTCTTCAAGCACAATGACCTCTTCTGTTTCAACACCATATTCTGATGCAATGAGTTCGATTGTGTCTTTATCAAGCTCTTGGTTAATGGTTGCCATTACGCCAAGAAGCATCAGCTTTTTAATGATTTCTGAAGGCTCTTTGCCAAGCTCTTCAGCAAGTGCGCCAACTGTTAAAGTGCCAGAGAATGTAATTTTCTCAGGAAGCTCTTTTTTCGGTTTTACAGGCTTTTGCTGATGTTGGTTTTTATTGTTGTTGTTGCGTTTATTTTTTTTGTTGTTGTTATTCTTCTTGTTTTTGTTAAATTGATTATTCTGCACGTCATTCTTCTTTCCGTCTCGAATTTTATTTGGTTGATTTCCAGCTGATTGCTGATTAACCCCTTGTGGCTGTTTGTTTTTGTTCGTTTCTGCTGGCTTTTGAGATTTAGCAGCTGCGCCGCCTTTTTTATATTTGGCATCAAGCTTTTTAATGGCCTTTTCTTCAAGCATGGCCATGTGATTATTCACTTCTAAATCCATGTTCTTCAGTGCGGTCAAAATTTCCTTACTTGAAACATTTAACGCTTTTGCATATTCGTATACTCTCATTTTAGCCATTCGTTCACCCCCAAAAATATTAATCGAGCAAGCTGATCAGCTTATTCGCAAAACCTTGGTCAGTGACGGCGACAACGACACGGGCTTCTTTACCGATAGAACGTCCAAGAACCGCGCGACTCTCGACTTTTTTATAAGGGACTTTATAATAATTGCACTTGTCAGTTACTTTTTTTGCTGTGTTAGATGATGCATCCTCTGTAAGCAGGACAAGCTTTGCACGCGCATTCCTGATTTCTTTTATTACCAAGTCTTCGCCTGACACGACCTTACGAGCTCGATTGGCCAGACCCAGCAAGGGAAACCATTCCATTCCAGACATTTTATTTTTTCACCTTTTCCGCCAGTTCCAGCAATTCATCGAAAATCTGGTCATCGATTTGTGATTGAAATTGATTTTGCAAAGTGTTTTTCTTTTTTGCTGCTAAGATGCACTCTTTATCCAGCGTTAAATAAGCACCCCGCCCGTTCTTTTTTCCGGTCGGGTCTACTGAGATTTCGCCTTCTTTCGACCGTACAACTCGGATCAGTTCCTTTTTAGGCTTCATTTCACCAGTCACTACACATTTGCGTAATGGGATCTTTTTGTGTTTATTCACCTAAAGTCACCTCTTATTCATCCGATTCAGCAGTTTCAGGCTCCGTAAAGAGCGGCTCATCATCTTCTTCAAGTTCTCTCGGATAGATTCCAAGTTCTCTTGCGTCCGTTTCGCTCTTAATATCAATCTTCCAGCCTGTCAGTTTAGCAGCTAAGCGTGCGTTTTGTCCTCTTTTGCCAATTGCCAGAGACAGCTGGTAATCAGGAACAATAACAGTTGTCGCTTTTTCTTCTTCATTAACAATGACATCAAGCACTTTGGAAGGGCTGAGCGCATTCGCGACAAATTCTACAGGATCACTGGACCAGTTGACAATGTCAATTTTTTCACCTTTTAATTCATTGACGATTGCTTGCACACGCTGGCCTTTAGGCCCTACGCATGAACCGACAGGATCCACGTCAGGATCATCTGTGCGAACAGAAATTTTTGAACGGTCGCCGGCTTCTCTGGCAACAGATTTTAGCTCGACAGTTCCATCATAAATTTCAGGCACTTCAATTTCAAACAAACGCTTTAACAGGCCTGGATGTGTTCTTGACACATAAATCTGCGGGCCCTTCGTTGTTTTTTCTACTTTTGTGATATATACCTTAATGCGGTCATGGGGCTTGTAGCTTTCATTCGGCATTTGCTCATTAACCGGCAGCAAGGCTTCTATTTTGCCTAAAGACACGTAGATAAATTTATTGTCCAGACGCTGGACGATCCCTGTCATGATGTCTTCTTCACGGTCGATAAATTCAGAATAAATCACACCGCGCTCAGCTTCGCGGACACGCTGTGTGACGACCTGCTTTGCTGTTTGAGCAGCTATGCGCCCGAAATCCTTAGGTGTAACTTCGATTTCGACGACATCGCCGACCATATATTCCGGATGGATGCCCTGCGCCTCTTCAATTGAGATCTCTAATCTCTGGTCGTACACTTCGTCAACGACATCTTTTCTTGCAAATACACGGATGGAGCCAGTTTCACGGTTTAGATCCACCCGTACATTTTGCGCTTGATTAAAATTCCGCTTATAAGCAGAAATTAACGCAGCTTCGATTGCTTCGATGATAATTTCTTTACTGATGCCTTTTTCTTTTTCAAGAATCGTGAGAGCATCTAATAATTCACTGCTCATTTAACGGTCTCCCCCCTTAAAACATTTGTATTCATTAGAATGTAACAGCTAATCTTGCATTAGCTATCTTTTCATACGGAATATTGATCCGTTTCTTTCTTGTTTTGATCGTGATCTCAACTGTCACTGTTTGTCCATCAAATTCAGCCAGTTCACCTTCAAACACTTTTACGCCGTCAATAGGCTCATACGTCTTAATGTATACGTTTTTTCCTAGTGATTTTTCGAAATCGGCTTTTTTCTTTAGCGGACGCTCAGCTCCTGGAGATGAGACTTCAAGAAAGTAATTTTGGCTGATTGGGTCTGCCTCATCAAGCTTTTCGCTTAAAGCTTCGCTTACTTTGGCACATTCCTCAATATCCACACCGTCATCGGAATCAATAAACACGCGAAGGAACCAGCTTTGGCCCTCTTTGACAAATTCAATGTCAACGAGTTCCAGCTGAAGGCTGTCTACGATTGGCTGAGCCATTTCTTGAACGGTGTCAGTCACTTTTTTGCTCATGTTCTTCCTCCTTGTGCTGTCGATCTCATATTCGTCTCGTCACTCTGCATAAAAACCCTGCTTCAAAAGAGCAGGGGCTAAAAAGTAAACGATGAACATGTCGAGACAAAATTCTCCTGTTCAATACAAAAGAGCGGGTTTCCCCACTCTTTGCCTCGGTAATCGTTAGCATTTCCAATAAAACTATACCATAACCATATTTTTATTGCAAATGGATATACGCTTACCTTCATACCTAAGCAAGTGACAGAAACTCTAATATTACGATGGCACTTTTTGCGCTTATGTATGCATAGAAGCAGAATTTCTGAGAAATTCTGCTTTCCATATTAGAACAGTGACAATTGGTTTTGATCAGGCAGTGACTCCAGACAGCCATGGCGATCTAAGTACTCTAAAATCGTTTTTGATACTTTCCCTCTCTTTTGCAAATCTTCTTTTGAGAGGAATTCGCCTTCTTCACGAGCTTTTACAATGTTCAAAGCAGCGTTCGTCCCTAACCCTGGAATAGAGTTAAACGGCGGAATAAGACTGTTGCCGTCAATAATAAACTCTGTGGCGCTGGAGCGATATAAATCGACTTTTTGGAATGAATAGCCTCTCTCACACATCTCAAGCGCTAATTCTAAAACAGTCAGAAGGTTCTTTTCCTTCGGTGAAGCGTCAAGTCCTTTAGCGTTTATATCCTCCATTACCGCTCTGATTGCTGTAGAGCCCTTGATCATTGTATCAATATCAAAGTCATCTGCACGAACGGTAAAATAAGCCGCATAATACAAAAGAGCATGATGCACTTTAAAGTAAGCAATGCGGACTGCCATTAAGACATATGCCGCGGCGTGGGCTTTCGGGAACATGTATTTAATCTTTTTACAAGAATCAATATACCAGTCTGGGACATTGTTATTTTTCATTTCTTCTTCCCATTCAGGCGTTAATCCTTTTCCTTTACGCACGAATTCCATGATTTTAAAGGCAAGGGACGGCTCAAGGCCTTGATAGATTAAATAAACCATAATGTCATCACGGCAGCCGATAACCTCACTCAGCTCACAAATATTATTGTGGATGAGCTCCTGTGCATTGCCAAGCCATACATCAGTTCCGTGAGACAAGCCTGAAATCTGAACGAGCTCAGAAAAAGTGGTCGGCTTTGTATCTTCAAGCATCTGCCGGACAAATCGGGTTCCGAATTCAGGAATTCCAAGAGTGCCCGTTTTACAGCCAATCTGTTCTTCAGTCACACCGAGTGATTCGGTTCCCTGGAAGATCTTCATCACTTCAGGATCATCCGTCGGAATTGTTTTCGGATCTATTCCGCTTAAGTCTTGAAGCATCCGAATAACAGTCGGGTCATCGTGTCCGAGAATATCAAGTTTTAACAGGTTGTCATGGATGGAGTGGAAATCAAAATGAGTCGTTTTCCACTCTGAACCTGTGGCATCTGCCGGGAACTGGATCGGTGAAAAATCATAAATATCCATATAATCCGGAACTACGATAATACCGCCAGGGTGCTGTCCAGTTGTACGTTTTACACCCGTGCATCCCTGCACGAGCCGATCTATTTCGGCACCGCGCATATGAAGATTGTTGTCTCCGGCATAGCCTTTTACATAACCATAAGCTGTTTTTTCTGCCACCGTGCCTATTGTTCCCGCACGATATACATTGTCTTCTCCGAACAATACTTTTGTGTAATTGTGTGCTTGCGGCTGATATTCCCCTGAGAAGTTCAAATCGATATCAGGTACTTTGTCCCCTTTAAATCCTAAGAACGTTTCAAATGGAATATCATGGCCGTCTTTTTTCAAAGGCGTTCCGCAATGAGGGCATGTCTTGTCAGGCAGGTCAAAACCAGAACCGACAGAACCGTCATTAAAGAACTCAGAATGCTGGCACTCAGGACAAACATAGTGCGGCGGCAGCGGGTTTACCTCAGTAATCTCAGTAAGTGTCGCAACTAATGAAGATCCTACGGAACCACGGGAACCAACGAGATACCCGTCATCTAGTGAACGTTTTACAAGTTTGTGAGAGATCAAGTAAATAACAGCAAATCCGTGGCCAATAATACTCTTTAACTCTTTTTCAATCCGCGCTTCGACAATTTCAGGCAGCTCTTCCCCGTAAATGCTTCTTGCACGCTGATAGCTCATTTCTCTGATCTCTTCATCAGCGCCTTCGATTTTCGGCGTATATAAATCATCTTTAATCGGCTTGATGTCATCAACTAAAGAAGCAACCTTTTGGGTATTGGTGACTACGATCTCCTTCGCTTTTTCTTCACCTAAGAAAGAAAAAGCTTCAAGCATTTCGTCTGTCGTTCTGAAATGCACTTTCGGCAGTTCATGCCTATTCAGCGGATTTGCCCCGCCTTGTGAGGATATTAAAATCTTTCTGTAGATTTTATCCTCATCATTCAAGTAATGAACATTTCCCGTCGCAACAACCGGTTTATTAAGCTTTTCCCCCAGCTTCGTGATATTCGCAATAATTTCTTTCAGCGCTTTTTCATCACGGACCAGTTCAAGCTCCAGCAAGTGACGATACACTTCAGGCGGCTGAACCTCAAGGTAATCATAGAATGACGCGATATCTTCCACCTCTTCAGGCGATTTTTGCATCATTCCCTCAAAAACCTCTCCCCTGTCACAGGCAGAACCGATCAGAAGCCCTTCCCTGTATTTCTCAAGCTGAGATCTCGGAATACGCGGCACTCTGTAAAAATAATGAATATGAGAAAGTGACACAAGCTTAAATAAATTTTTAAGTCCCGTGCTGTTCACGGCAAGTAATGTTGCATGATACGGTCTTGATCTTTGATAAGCATTGGACTGACCCATATTTTCATTCAACTCATCATGGTACTGAATGCCTTTTTCAGCTGCGTCTTTCAGCATTTTCAGAAGCAAATAAGCGGTTGCCTCAGTATCATAGATCGCACGGTGATGCTGTGTGAGTTCGATATCAAACTTTTTACAAAGTGTGTTCAACCGGTGATTTTTAAATTCCGGATAGAGAAAACGTCCAAGTTCAAGCGTATCAATGACTGGGTTTTTAGCTTTATCGACTTCAAGAAGCTTTTTATAGGCTACATTTAAGAATCCCATATCAAAACTTGCATTATGAGCGACAAGGATATCATCGCCAATCCATTCTCTGAAATCTCTTATTACATCTACGACATCCGGAGCGTCTTGTAGCATATCATCAGTGATCCCTGTCAGCTCTATGATTGTGGCGGAAAGCGGACGATGCGGGTTCGCAAACGCCTCAAATTTATCAATAATTTCTCCGCCTTTTACTTTTACTGCAGCCAGCTCAATAATGGTATCGTATACAGCAGACAATCCTGTCGTCTCAACGTCAAAAACAACATATGTTTCTTCTTCGAGCAGACGATGTGCGGCATTATAAGCAATTGGCACGCCATCATCCACGAGATTCGCTTCCATCCCGTAAATCATTTTAATTCCATGCTTTTTGGCCGCAGAATACGCATCGGGGAAGGATTGAACGACAGCATGGTCGGTCAAAGCGATGGCCTCATGTCCCCATTTTTTCGCCTGTTCGACAAGCTTTCCGATACCCGTAACAGCATCCATTTGGCTCATTGGGGAATGAAGATGCAATTCCACTCTTTTTTCTCCTTCAGGTGCTGAATCTTCACGGATTTTTGCTTTTATTTCGTTTACGTCATTTGCGATCATGACAAGGTCTCTGACAAATGTATCATTTTGAATGCTTCCGCGTGCTTTTACCCACATTCCTTTTTTCAGAGACTTCATCAGTGCCGCATCTTCTTTTTCACGTGCAAACATTTTGATCAAAATACTATTTGTATAGTCTGTAATTTTGAAGATACACAGCGTGCGCCCGCTCTTCAGCTCGCGCGTCTCCACATCAAACACATAACCTTGGACCGTAATTCTCCGTTCTTCGTCCATGATGCTGTCAAGTGTCCGGATTTCTTCGTTATCTTTAATTTGATAACCGATAACAAGAGGACCAGATGGTGCTTGGTCTTCATCACTTTCTTTATCTTTCTTCTCCATTTCAATCAAGGCCTGCATAGCCCGCTCTTGGTCTTCTGCAAGCTTTTGCTCCCGAAACTTTTGAACTTCCTGCTCGGATACAAATATTTCAGCATCAAGCTGAAGATCCGGAAAGCCAAATTGACGGTAGCCTGCTTGTATCATGGAACTGTATTTATTCTTTAGCGCAGCCGCTTCTGTATCCGTTTTGGTTTTGACAATCAGTTTATTGCCCTTCAGCTTCGGTTTTTGCTGGTTTAAAAGACTGATAATCGGCGGCGAAATGCCCTGCAGTTCTTCAATGCAGCGTGACCAGTAGTCTTGAACAATACTTTCACTGACCTCGGCATCCTGAACTTCAATTGAAGATGTCACTTTTGCTATGTGGGCAAACGATTGCGTCAGCCTCGTTGTTAATGTGTCATATATTTGAAAAGGCAGCAAAGATTTAAATTGAAAATGAAAATGCCAAGACTTAGAAGCTTTGTGAATTGTCAGCTTTTTAATCTCGCCATGTTCAAAGTAGGTCATGAAGGTATCATCTGTCATATTAATCTGCTGCAGAAGAATTTGAAACTGCCTTCTGTTTACTGATAACTGTTCCATTAAGACAGTATCCCTCCCTAAAAACATCATAAGTGAAGGTACCTCAGGCAATGAGGTACCTTCTATTATTTCTATTTTAACATGTTTTTTGATAAATCGTTATGGTGATTACTGCTTGCTGATAAACGCAGATAATTCGTCTACTGAAATCTCAGTTGACTCACCTGTTTGACGAATTTTCACTTCGACAATTCCTTCGTCAGCCCGTTTTCCGACAGTGATGCGGATTGGAAGGCCGATTAGATCTGAATCAGCGAATTTTACGCCGGCACGCTCAGCACGGTCGTCATAGAGCACTTCATAGCCTTCTGCTTTTAAATCGGCATACAGCTTTTCAGCAAGCTCTCTTTGCCCATCGTTTTTCATGTTCAATGCAAGAATATGAAGATCGTACGGCGCAACGCTTTTTGGCCATATTAATCCTTTTTCGTCGTGATGCTGTTCAGCAATAGCAGAAAGCGTTCTTGACACACCGATTCCGTAACAGCCCATCAGCATTGGCTGCGCGCGTCCGTTTTCATCTAAATATGTCGCATTCATCGCTTCTGAATAGCGTGTTCCGAGTTTAAAGACTTGTCCGACTTCGATTCCCTCAGCAAAACGGATCGTTCCCTTGCCGTCTGGTGAAGGATCACCTTCTTTAATAAAACGAAGATCAGCAAATTCTTTAATTTGCGCGTCACGATTCACATTGACATTTTTATAATGATAATCTCCTTCATTTGCCCCGGCAACAGCATTGACCATTGCTTTCACAGCTTGATCAGCATATACTTCCACATCCTGATGAATACCGACAGGGCCTACAAAGCCTGGCTCTGTTCCGAGCTGCTGAATGACCTCTTCATGTGTGGCAAGCTCTACAACTTCTGCATGAAGCAAGTTTTTCACTTTAATATCGTTAACTTCATGATCCCCTCTTACAAGCACTAAGACAAAACGGTCATCAGCTTTAAACAATACTGACTTAATGCACGCTTCAGCCGAAACCTGCAAGAACGCAGTCAGTTCTTCGATTGTTTTCACGTTAGGCGTATGAACCTTCTCTAGAGCTTTAGGCTCTTCATCTGAAGGAACTTCCTGGTGAAGAACTTCAGCCATCTCGATATTAGCCGCGTACTGTGATTCATCAGAATACGCAATCGTATCCTCTCCGATCGCAGAAAGTGCCATAAATTCGTGCGTATCCTTTCCTCCCATTGCGCCTGAATCAGCGATAACAGGTCTTACATTAATGCCGCAGCGGGCAAAAATATTAGAATAGGCCTCGTACATTTTTTGATACGTTTCATCCAGGCTCTCTGCAGATGCATGGAAAGAGTACGCATCCTTCATAATAAATTCGCGGCCTCTTAACAAACCGAAGCGAGGACGTTTTTCATCTCTGAACTTAGACTGAATTTGATAAAGAGTCAGAGGGAGACGCTTATAAGATTTAACCTCATCGCGAACAAGCGAAGTGATAACCTCTTCATGCGTTGCCCCTAAAGCAAATTCACGGCCATGACGGTCTTTTAGTCTCATCAGTTCGGGACCATACGTATACCATCTGCCTGATTCCTGCCATGTCTCTGCCTGCTGCAATGCGGGCATAAGCATTTCTACGGCATCAATTTTCTCCATTTCCTCTCGAACAATCTGCTGAATGTTTTGAATCACCTTATACGCAAGAGGCATATAGCTGTATACCCCGCTCGTATTCTGTCTGATAAATCCTGCTCTCAGAAGAAGCTGATGACTTTTTGCTTCGGCATCAGCTGGAACTTCACGGAGCGTAGGAATAAGCGTCAAGCTTTGTCTCATTTCTTCGCACCTCTGATTGATTTACTTTTCGTTTACAAAAACAGCCGCTGGATATCGTTCCATGTGACAACCAGCATAAGAAGCATTAGAAAAGCTACTCCGATAAACACAACAAATGCTTCTTTTTCCCTGTTAATCGGTTTGCCCCGAATTGCTTCAATAAATAGAAACAACAGTCTTCCTCCGTCAAGTGCCGGAATCGGAAGCAGGTTGACAATCCCAAGGTTAATGCTTAAAAACGCCGCAAACTGAAATAAGTTCACGATCCCTGTTTTCGCCACTTGGTCTGTCATATCATATATGCCGACAGGACCTGACAGCATATCGAGTTTAAATTGGCCTGTTACTAATTTGCTCAGATTGGTTAAAATCGCTTTGGTGACATCAACTGTTGATGTCGCGCCGTAAGCAACCGCTGAGAGTACGCCTTTTTCAGTCGGCGCATAGGAACCGAAACGTCCGATTGTTTTTTTGTTCTCATCTTTAACAGCTTCCGGAGTCACTGAAATATGAAGCGTTTTGTTATCTCTTTTTACTGCAACGTCCATTTCTTTCTCCGGGTTTTCTTTTACAGCGGAGACAATGTCAGTCCAAGACCTCATTTTCTCTCCGTTAATGCTTTGGATATAATCCCCTTCTTTTAACCCTGCTTCAGCCGCCCGTCCATTGTCTGTCAACTGCCCGAGCATAGGTTCATTTGACGGTACGCCTTGAATCAGCCCAAGCATCACTAAAATGACGTAAGCTAAAATAAAGTTCATAATCGGCCCTGCAGCAATTGCTTTAATCCGCTGCCACACAGGTTTGGAACCAAATTGGCGATTATACGGCGCAATCTGCACTTCTTCTCCATCTACAATAAAAAAGGATGTTTCGCTGACAGTAAAGCTGGAAAGTTCGTCCTCTTTCCCCTGTTCATAACCGGTGATCTTCATGTCATGCTCTAGATCAGCTGTTTCCACTTCAATGACTAAAGCATCCGGATATTTTTCCTTTTGATTGATGATGACTTTCTCAACTTGATCTTCTTTATTAAACAGAAGCCCGACCGTGTATCCGGGTTTCACCTCAATCATTTCCGGATCTTCGCCGGCCATACGAACAAATCCGCCGACCGGAAGCAGCCTGATCGTATAAACTGTTTCATTTTTTTTGAAAGAAAAAATCTTTGGACCGAAGCCGATCGCAAATTCACGGCAGAGAATTCCCGCTCTTTGGGCTAGCAATAAATGGCCCAGTTCATGGAAGAAAACGAGCGTTCCGAAAATAATGATAAACGCTATAACTGTATTCACGAACATACCACCTTATGTGAGTATTGAATTGACGTATCCCCGGGTATCTTTGTCCACTTCTTGAATGTCCGCCAGGCTCGGTTTTTTCAGTAATTGATGGCGGGTTAGTGCCTTTTCGATACAGTCTTCAATAGCCAAAAACGGTATCTTGCCAGCTAAAAAGGCAGCGACAGCTACTTCATTTGCTGCATTTAGCACTGTCGGCATTGTTCCTCCTATTTTACCTGATTCAAAAGCAAATTGTAAGCATCGGAACCTGTCAAAATCAGCTTTCTCAAAATGAAGGCTGCCGATTTCCCATAATTCAAGCCTTTTCGCATCTGGTAATGGCAATCGGTCAGGATAAGTGAGCGCATATTGAATGGGGACTCTCATATCCGGAGTTCCGAGCTGTGCGATCACACTTTTATCATGGAACTCAACCATTGAATGGATGATGCTCTCCTTATGTAAAACCACATCAATTTGTTCATAAGGTATATCGAAAAGCCAGTGTGCCTCGATCACCTCTAATCCCTTATTCATCATTGTAGCCGAATCAATTGTAATTTTTGCACCCATTGACCAGTTTGGATGTTTTAATGCATCTTCAACTGTTACTGATTCGAGCTCCTCCCGTGTCTTGTCCCGAAAACTTCCGCCGGATGCCGTAATGATGAGGCGTTCAATGTTTTTAGCCTGTTCGCCTTGAAGAGCTTGAAAAATGGCTGAATGCTCACTGTCAACAGGCAGCAGCGGAACATCATATTTCTTAGCATGTTCTTTTACTATATGCCCTGCAGTGACAAGAGTTTCCTTATTTGCAAGCGCAATTGTTTTTTTCTGTTCAATTGCCTTTAACGTCGGGATAAGACCGACGCTTCCAAGCAAAGCGTTGACAACAATGTCAACCTCCTCCATCACTGCTGCTTCTATCAGTCCTTCTTCTCCCAGCCCAATTTGGCATTCAAAAGAAAAAGACATTTGTTTTAATTTATGATATGTATCCAGATCACCGACAGAGACAAACTTCGGCTGAAAGACCTCAATCATTGGAACGGCCTTATCAATATTTCTGCCAAACGACATAGATACCAGCTGAAATTGATCTTGATGTGCACGCAGTACATCAAGAGTCTGTTCGCCGATTGATCCTGTTGCTCCTAAAAGACAAATATTTTTCAAAGTTGCCACTACTCCTATTCTTATTGCTGCGTGATCAGTCTCATATTCATATTAGACTTTTTTATGAAAAAAGGGCAAGCAGAAAGTACAAGAAAGGCATGACAAACAAGAAACTGTCAAAACGGTCTAATATACCGCCATGCCCGGGAAGAATATTCCCAGAATCCTTTACATCGTAATGTCTTTTCAACGCGGATTCCACTAAATCTCCCAGTTGTCCAAAAACAGACAAAAACAGCGTGATCAACAGCAGATAGATATACGGGATCGGAAGTTGTGCAACAAGCTGAAAAATCGTCGCCAATACAAGTGCGATGACAATTCCGCCTGCAAACCCTTCCACTGTTTTATTCGGACTGATTTCAGGCCACAGTTTCCGCTTCCCAAGCGATTTACCGACAAAATAGGCACCGGAATCGGTGGACCAAATGACAACACACGCATAAAAAATGTATGTTAATCCGTATTGGTCAAGATTTCTGATTTCGATAAAATAATGAAAACACATTCCGATGTAAATTGCTGCAAGCGTAATAAACCCGACTTCATCAAAAGTAAAGGTGTTCTTGACCAACACTGTGTAAGTCAGCAATAGCAGTACCGCAAATAAAGCGATTTCCATTTTGGAAATTCCGTCCGCTTCAAAAAACGAATACTGGCTTGGCAATAAGAACATCCACAATAATAAAAGGCCGATCAAACCCGGCAGTGAAACCAGCTTCAGCTTTTTCATCCGTAAAAGTTCAAAAAGCGCCACACTGCCCATAGCATAAATTAATATGGTGAACGGCAATTTCCCGACAATAACCAAAAATAAAAATACAATTGCTGCCAGAACACCTGTCAAAATTCTTTGTTTCATGTCCACCATCCTCTAAATTCCGCCAAACCTCCGGCCTCTCTGCTGAAACTCTCCTAACGCCTGCAAGAAGTGATCTTCTTTAAAGTCAGGCCACAAGACGTCAGTAAAGACAAATTCACTGTAGGCAACCTGCCATAGCATAAAATTACTCAGCCTTATCTCGCCGCTCGTTCGAATTAAAAGTTCAGGATCCTGCAAAGATTCAGTCATCAAATAAGTAGAAAAAAGCGATTCATCAATGTCTTCAACATTCAAAGAGCCTTCCTTCACTTTTTCCGCGAGTGATTTTGCAGCACTGACAATTTCAGTACGGCCTCCATAGTTAAGAGCAAAATTAAGGATCATTCCGTCGTTTTGCGCCGTGTCCTGTACAGCTTTTTCAATCGCACGTAATGTGTGCGCCGGCAAAGCCGTTTCATCCCCAATGATCCGAACCTGTACATTTTCCTCAACAAGCTCTGGAAGATACGTATTCAAAAATTCTTCCGGAAGCTTCATTAAAAAATCGACTTCCATTTTCGGTCTTTTCCAGTTTTCTGTTGAAAATGCATACAATGTCAGTACTTTGACACCTAATTCGTTTGCGAGCTTTGTGGTCCTTTTTACCACCTTCATCCCTTCATGGTGGCCTGCAATTCTGGGAAGAGAGCGTTTTTTAGCCCAACGGCCATTTCCATCCATGATAATGGCGATGTGTTCGGGAATTTCTCCCTTAAGTATGTCTTCTTTTGTATAACGTTCTAAGTTGGAAGCCGCAGTTTGCTGATTCTTCCAATTTTTGAGTATGTTGAGCATGAGATTCCTCCGTCACCCAAAAAGGTTACATTCCCTGCTGATAATCAATGTAATCAACAGTATTAACAAAAAAACCCCCTGTAAACATGAGAGGGTCTTTTCACTATTATCTATTGTACATAGTTTTTCATTAAACTTCCATGATTTCTTTTTCTTTGTCTTTTGTGACACTGTCAATTTTTGACACATATTCATCTGTCAGTTTTTGAACGTCTTCAGTGGAAGCACGCAGTTCATCCTCAGTAATGTCTCCGTTTTTCTCAAGTTTTTTGAGATCATCGTTAGCATCACGGCGAACGTTACGAACAGCTACTTTTGCTTCTTCAGCATATTTTTTTACAACTTTCACTAATTCTTTCCGTCTCTCTTCTGTTAGTGCCGGAATTGCAATTCGAATCATATTGCCATCACTTGTTGGTGTAAGACCTAAATCAGCTTTTAAAATCGCTTTTTCGATATCGCCGATTGCTGTTTTGTCGTATGGCGTAATAACGAGCATACGAGCTTCAGGCACGTTAATAGAAGACAACTGATTTAAAGGTGTCTGCGCTCCGTAATATTCAACCGTTACTTTATCTAATAATGATGGATTTGCACGGCCTGCGCGTACAGTAGCCAATTCGCGCTGATAAGCAGCAATTGCTTTTTCCATTTTTTCTTTTGTTTGAGTTAATACTTCTTTTGACACGTTATTTCCCCCTCACGATCGTTCCGATTGATTCACCGATAACAACACGTTTGATATTTCCTTCTTCCATAATAGAAAAGACGATAAGCGGAATGTCATTGTCCATGCATAAAGAGGAAGCTGTTGAATCCATGACTTCCAGGCCGTCTTTAAGAACGTCAAGATAAGAAAGTGATTCATACTTAACAGCTGATTCATCTTTTCTAGGATCAGCATTATACACACCGTCAACGTTATTTTTAGCCATTAAAATAACGTCTGCCTCAATTTCAGCAGCCCGCAGTGCAGCTGTCGTATCAGTTGAGAAATATGGGTTTCCTGTGCCCGCAGCGAAAATAACGACACGTTTTTTCTCTAAGTGGCGTATCGCTTTTCTTCTTATGTACGGTTCAGCAACTTGTCTCATTTCAATGGATGTTTGCACTCTGGACTGGATTCCGAGTGTTTCCAAGCTGTCTTGAAGAGCAAGCGAATTCATTACTGTCGCCAGCATTCCCATATAGTCAGCAGTCGCGCGGTCCATGCCCAGGTCACTTCCTGTTTTTCCACGCCATAAGTTGCCGCCGCCTACTACAACAGCCACTTCGACTTCAAGCTCAGCGATTTCTTTCACTTGCTTTGCAATGGATTGAATGACAGTCGGGTTAATTCCATTTCCCTGTTCTCCTGCCAATGCTTCTCCGCTAAGCTTTAATACGATACGTTTGTATTTTGGTTTTTCCATGATAACCTCCAAGTGTAAACATTGCCGTTTTCTATTATGCAAGAGAAAAAAAGGTTTGTAAATATAGTTTTAAAAATAGGGAACACAAAATGTGTCCCCTATACTGCCTGAAAAGACGCGACTTAGCCGCGAAATCTTTTCACCATTATTTTTTCACTTGGTTCATTACTTCTTCAGCAAAGTTTTCTTGACGTTTTTCGATGCCTTCTCCAACTTCATAGCGGACAAAAGTTTGAACAGTAGCGTTTTTCGCTGCAATAACTTGCTTCACTTTTTCATCTGGGTTTTTAACGAACGCTTGGTCTAATAGACAAATTTCTTCGAAGAATTTGTTCAGACGGCCTTCAACCATTTTCGCTACGATGTTTTCAGGTTTGCCTTCTTGGAGGGCTTGCTGAGTTAAGATTTGACGCTCATGATTTGTTTCTTCTTCAGATACTTGATCACGAGAAATGTAACGAGGGTTAACTGCAGCAACGTGCATTGCGATATCTTTCGCAGTTTCTTCATCAGTTGTACCGTTGAGAACAGTTAATACACCGATGCGGCCGCCCATGTGAAGGTAAGCACCGAATGCAGAGCTGTCGTCTTTTGTAAGAACTGTAAAGCGGCGAAGAGTGATTTTCTCACCGATTTTAGCAACTGCGCTTGTGATGTACTCTTCAACAGTTGAGCCATTTTCCATTTTTTGACCCATTGCTTCTTCAACATCTGCTGGCGTGTTTGCAAGAAGGTGGTCAGCTAAAGTGTTAAGAAGCTCTTTGAAGCCTTCGTTTTTCGCAACGAAATCAGTTTCAGAGTTTACTTCTAGGATAACGCCTTTGTTGCCGTCAGTTTTAATAAGAGTAGAACCTTCTGCTGCGATACGGTCAGCTTTTTTCGCTGCTTTTGCAATCCCTTTTTCTCTTAAAAGGTCAATTGCTTTGTCCATATCTCCGTCAGTTTCAGTTAACGCTTTTTTACAATCCATCATGCCCGCGCCAGTTTTTTCACGCAGTTCTTTTACTTGCTGTGCAGTAATTGCCATTTGTATTCCTCCTTATATGTTTAAACAAGAGTATGTATATTACACATTTTTCTTGAAAAAAGGTGATAAAAGGCAGTCCCTCTTATCACCTTTTGAATAGGTTACGCAGTTGTTGTTTCTGTTTCTGGTGCAGTTTCTTCAGCAACTTCCGCTTCTTCTTCGCCTTGCTTCGCTTCTAAGATTGCATCTGCCATTTTAGAAGTTAGAAGTTTAACAGCGCGGATAGCGTCATCGTTCGCTGGGATAACAACATCGATTTCATCTGGATCACAGTTAGTATCTACGATACCGATGATAGGGATGTTTAATTTGCGAGCTTCCGCAACAGCGATGCGCTCTTTGCGAGGATCGATGATGAATAATGCATCAGGAAGATCCTTCATATCTTTAATTCCGCCTAGGAATTTTTCAAGACGCTCTAATTCTTTTTTCAATTGAACGACTTCTTTTTTAGGAAGTACATCAAACGTACCGTTTTCTTGCATTTTTTCAATGTCTTTAAGACGTTTAATACGTTTTTGGATTGTTTCAAAGTTTGTTAATGTACCGCCCAACCAGCGTTGGTTGACATAGTACATGCCAGAGCGTTGAGCTTCTTCTTTAACAGAATCTTGAGCTTGTTTTTTTGTTCCGACGAAAAGGATTTTTCCGCCTTCAGCAGCAAGATTTTTAGTGAAGTTGTAAGCTTCCTCTACTTTTTTGACTGTTTTTTGAAGGTCAATGATGTAGATTCCGTTACGCTCCGTGAAAATGTAACGCTTCATTTTTGGGTTCCAACGGCGTGTTTGGTGACCGAAGTGAACACCAGCTTCAAGCAATTGCTTCATAGAAATGACTGACATGTTATTTCCTCCTAATATAATGGTTTTTTTCCTCCGCTTAGGTCATTTTTGTGCAGAACTGCCGCCTGCAGCACCCTCTGCATAAATCGTTAAGCGTGTGTATTTAACACCAAGACATAATATAACACAGCTTTATCCGACAATCAAGAATCCTTTACACCTTTGGAGCGAAATTTTAAAAATAGCTCGATTTCTGTCTTTCCGCTCTTCATTTTCTGGGCAATTTGACTTGCCGAATATCCCTGTTCATATAATTCTATGACCTGGTCTTCAAATGATTGGACCTCACTGTTTACGATCTCTTCCTGACGGTCAACCTCTGTAATCAGACCTTCAATATGTTCAGGAAGATTCTCTGCCTCTTGGACTGGATCCCGCTCTTGATATGTTTCAGAGGTCTGAATGCCTGGCTTTTGGGATTCTTCATCTGATTGACTTGCAGATGAAGCTTTATTTTCTATCAGTTTCTCATTTTCTTCTTTTAATTCAAGCAGAAATGCCGCCAAGGTGTTTTCCGTCTCTTCAAGTATCTGTTTTTGCTGTTTTTCTGTTTCTTTCACTGCAGCGAGCCTCGTATACAGGATAATGACAGCGTACAGAAGAACGCCGTGGAGCGTAAAGCTTAAAAGCCATAATAGTGTTGACATGTTTTTCACTCGCTAACCATGAAATTCATTATTGTATCACTTTTTCCAGCAGATTCTTTAATTTAAATAATGCCTTTGAATGGATCTGAGATATGCGGGACGTAGAAAGATTTAATACTTGTCCGATTTCTGTCAGTGTCAACTCCTCTTTGTAGAACAAACTGACAACCAGCTGTTCTTTTTCAGAGAGTTCGTGAATTTTTTCCGCAAGCTGTGCAACCAGTTCATCCTTCATAATCTTTTCTTCAGGCGGAACATTTTTGTCATCTCTGATCATGACTTGAATGTTTTCCCCGTCATCTTGATCATGGAGCTTTTCATCAATTGACAGCAGATTTGCAAAAAAACCTTCATTCATTGTTGACACGACATCCTGTACCGTCATTCCGAGTTCCTCTGCAATTTCCGCGGGCGATACATTGCGAAGATACCGCTGTTCAAGCTTTTCAATTGCTGCTTCAACCTTTTTTGTTTTTTCGCGCGAGGTTCTGGGCAGCCAATCTTCTTTGCGAAGCCCGTCTATGATTGCGCCGCGAATTCTAAACGAGGCGTAGGTATCAAATTTTAAGTCCCGGCTGGGGTCAAATTTTTCAAGGGCATCATATAAACCAAGCATACCAAGGCTCATAAGATCGTCTTTATGCACTGATTTCGGCAGTCCGACAGAAATTCTGCCTACATGATATGTGACAAGCGGCATGTAACGGCGCATTAAGTCGTCACCGGCTTTAGGATCTTTCCACTCTTTCCAGCGCGTCCAAAGCACCTGATCTTCATAATTCAAGGATTGCATTGTTATCCCCCTAATACCTTAATTAAATCGTTTTTTCACCTTGTTTAACAGTTCGAATATGCAGCATGCAGGACTTCGGTTCAAATTCTATCGTCCGGCCGCTTGAGCCGCCCGTATCTTCACTAATAATAGGAATATTAAATAAAGACAGCTGTTCTTTTATCGCTAATACATTTCTCGGTCCGATCTTCATCAAATCATTAGTCGATTTAAATTTAAACATCTCTGATCCGCCGGCCAGCTTTGCTTTTAATGCAAATTTCCGGCATCCCGCTTCTATCAGCATATCAATCGTGGTCTGTACGGCGGTGTCAGCGTACTTAGCCCGGTTGAGCTCGGCAGTTTTCGATAACGTCGAATCCGGAAGCATGACATGAACAAGACCCGCCGTTTGCTTTTCTTTATCATAAAGCACCAGCCCCACACATGAGCCCAAACCAGAGGTCCGGATGGTATCCGGGAAGCGGGCGATCTTCACGTCAGCAATCCCAACCTTTATAACAACAGCCTCAGTTGTACTCATAATGATGCACCTAAGGCGACAAAGAGCTTTTCAAATGAATCATAGTCCGGCAGCATAAACATATGCGCTTTCAGCTCCTGCTGATGGCTTTGGTCAAAAATTGACGTGTCGACAACAATGGCGTGTTCTCCAACCTGACTGAGCTCCATCAGCCCTTCGCTGATCACTGCTCCGAACATGTCCAAAGAGACTTCAGGAACACTTGGATAGAGCTGGAGTTTCGTCAAATCCGCCAAAGCTGTTAAATATGACCCCGCTAAAATATTGCCCAGTTCATGCAAAGCGGATGAGCTCATGTGGTCTTCACCTAAGTCCTCTATGTCAAAATCGGGGTTTCCAATCAGCTCTCTGATAAACTGCTCCGCCTGAAAAAAAGGCATTATAAAGAACATTGAACCCGTTAAATCGCCTTCCATTCTTAAAAAGATGCTGGCAACCGGGACATCGGCGCCGCCGAAAAAATCAACAAGCTCATCAAAAGACAGCAGCTTTGCAAATGGGACTTCCATATCTATCTTTCTATTTAACAGCTGGGCCATTGCAGAGGCGGAGTGGCCGGCGCCTATATTGCCGACTTCCCGCAAAATGTCCATCTGCTCTTCTTTGATTCCATTAAAAATACTCATGTCATAACCCCTTTAAGATTAAGCTTGATCGGGCACAGCGGACTGAGATGATTCTTTATCCAAAACCGCGTTCGCATCAATAATATTTAAGAGTCTGTTCTCTTGTTTCACAATCTGTTCGATCGACACATCCGTATCTTTCTGAACGCCTTCTGGAGCAGATTCTATTTCACTTTCGTGTACGGTAATCACATCGTTCGCTTCATCCACAATCCAGCCGACTTCAATATCACGATAAGCAATAATGATAATTCGTGTTTCATCGGTAATTTCATACTCTGGCAAATTCAGGCGTTTTCTTAAATCAATAACCGGAGTCACCACCCCGCGTAAATTGATTACCCCGCAAATATATGGTTCGACGCCAGGTACCCTCGTTGGCTTTTGCCATTTTTCAATTGATTTCACCTGAGTGACGGAAATGGCATATTCTTTGCCATTTACCATAAAGACTATCATTTTTTCGCCTGTTTTAATTTCTGCAGTCATGTGAGACACCTCCTCGAATGGTTAAATAATCAGTGCATTACAATCAATAATGAGCGCTACTTCTCCGTCTCCTAAAATAGTAGCTCCGGAAATTGCAAAGACGTTTGTTAAATAATCTCCGAGTGATTTCAGCACAACTTCCTGCTGGCCAATAAAGGAGTCCACCACAAATGCAGTAGGTTTGTCGCCTTTTTTCACGACAATGATATGGAGCTGTTCCGCATCTTTTCTTGTATCTTCTATTTTAAACTCTTCTTTTAAATAAACGACAGGGACAATATGCCCTCTAAAGTCAATCACTTCACGGTCATGCGTTTGCAAAATGTCTTTTCTGTCAATAACTGCTGTCTCAATGATTGAAGAAATCGGAATGGCAAATGTCTCTTCTTCCAACTTAATCAGCAGAACTGAAATAATAGACAAGGTAAGCGGCAGCTGGATGCTGAATAGAGAGCCTTGACCCTCGGCTGATTTCACACTGACTGAACCGCCAAGAGACTCCAGTTTGTTTTTTACAACGTCAAGTCCTACACCGCGGCCGGAAATATCAGAAATTTGGTCAGCAGTTGAGAACCCCGGAGCAAAAATCAATTCGTAAATTTGGTTGTCTTCTAAGGTTTCAGCTTCTTTTTCCGTTATGACCCCGCGCTCAAGCGCTTTTTCCAGAATTTTTTTGCGATTAAGGCCTGCGCCGTCATCCTCTACTTCGATAAAGACATGGTTGCCGCTGTGATAAGCTTTAAGCACAACTTTTCCTGATTCCGGTTTTCCCTTTTGCAAACGTGTTTCCGGCGCCTCGATACCATGGTCAATACTGTTTCTGATCAAGTGAACGAGTGGATCTCCGATTTCATCAATTACTGTACGATCCAGTTCAGTTTCCGCACCGATGATCGAGAGTTCAATTTTTTTATTCAGCTCTTTCTGAAGCTGGCGAATCATTCTCGGGAATCTGTTAAAAACAGTTTCAACCGGGACCATCCTCATATTCAGAATAATCGATTGCAAATCTCCGGAAATTCTCGTCATTCGTTCAACCGTTTCAGTCAGTTCATTGTGCTCAAGCTCTTTCGCAATCTGCTCGAGACGCCCACGGTCAATGACAAGCTCTTCAAATAAGTTCATTAAAGAATCAAGCCTGTCAATGTTGACACGAATTGTTTTAGATCCGCCGGCTGAATGCTTCGCCTGTTCATCGTTTTTAGCAGGCTGTTTTTGTTTCTCCTGCTTCGCAGGTACAGCTGCTGCTGGTGAATCTTCTTGCTTAGATTCTTCAGGCTTTTCAGCTGATGTTAAAGGAGCCCCTTGAATGACTTCAACATGCTCAATTTCCGACACGCCATTGATTAATTGTTCAATGTCTTCCGTTGATTGATGTGTTAAGAAACAAACTTGAAAATCAGTTCCAAAATCTTCTGTTTCAAGCACTTCAGCACTTGGAATTGTTTTGGCTACTTCTCCGACTTCATTTAGTTTTTCAAACACCATATAGACACGAACTGCTTTTAACATACAGTTTTCGTTCAGAGAAATCTTGATTTCATATCGTTTGAAGCCTTGCTCCTCCGCTTCTTGTATAACTGTGCGTTCAAATTCATCATATTCCCAATCAGATGCTGAACTCTGTGCTTCTGCAGGTTCTGCGGAGGCGGCGGATTCAGCGTGCGCACCATTCACATCAAGCTTGGCACTCACTTCTGAGATATCTCTTTTACCATCCCCGCCATCAATAATAGACTGAACCATTGCTTCTAGGTGATCCAGAGCTTCAAACAAAATATCCAGCCAGTCTGAGGTGACTGCCATGTCTCCGTTTCGGATTGCATCCAGCACGTTTTCAAGCAGATGGGTTAGATGTGCTAAATCCGTGTAGCCCATCGTTGCGCTCATTCCTTTTAATGTATGGGCAGCCCTGAATATATCATGTACGAGCTGAAGATCAGTCGGGTCTTTCTCTAAAAGGAGAAGCTTTTCATTACATGTTTGTAAATGTTCTTTACTCTCATCAATAAAGACATCTAAATACTGATTCATATCCATTTGAATCACACCCTCTCTTTTTTCACACAGCTTGTGATGGATGCTGCGATATCTTCCACATGTTTAATCTCATGAATGAGACCCGCTTTAACAGCAGCTTTTGGCATCCCGTATACGACACAAGATTCTTCAGACTCCGCAATGGCTTTCACATTGCCGGCTGTTAGCATGTCCTTTAGCCCAGCAGTGCCGTCACTGCCCATTCCGGTCATGATAACCGCTACTTTTTCATAATCTGTCAGTTTCCCGACAGAACGGAATAAATAATCAGCAGATGGTTTATGACGGCTTGGTGTGTCATGGTTATCAAGCACAATCTGGAGTCCTTCGCTGTTTTTAATAACGGATATGTTTTTTCCGCCCGGTGCTATGTAAACACAGCCGTTAAGAGCTGCTTCACCATCTTTTGCTTCTTTTACCTGAATGTCAGATAAATGATTCAGCCGATCAGCCAAAGAAGCAGTAAACCCTTCAGGCATGTGCTGAACGACAACCACTGGTGCGTTCAAATCCTTAGGGAGCTTCGGTATCACCTTTTGTAACGCCCGTGGACCGCCTGTTGATGTGCCGATACACACAATTTGTCTGCCCGTGCCAGGTTTCGGTTTGCTTAATTCAGGCTTAACGACAGCACGCACAATAGGTTCGGGCCGAACTGTCTGGGAAACAGGACGTTTCCGCTTGCCGGAAAGTCCTGCCGCGACGACACGCTCAACTAATTGTTCTTTAATTTTGTATAGATCCAGAGATATTGAGCCTGATGGCTTTGTGATAAAGTCAAAGGCACCGATCTCCAAACAATTAATTGTGCATTCTTTACCTTTCTCGGTCTGGCTCGACACCATAATGACCGGCAAGTTATAAATCTCAATAATTTTGCGGAGCGTATCTGTCCCATTCATGACCGGCATTTCAACATCAAGAGTAATAACATCCGGTTTTAATAATTCAATCTTCTTAAGCGCTTCTTCTCCGTTTCTCGCAGTTCCGATTACTTCTATCTGCTTTTCCTCGGTCAGAAAATCACTTATCATTTTTCTCATAAAAGCTGAATCATCAACTACAAGCACACGAATCAAATTAAGCCCTCCTCATTAAAAAAGAAGATAATTTCTCAATAAATGTCTGTTTGTCTTCTTTGTGTCTCGTTTCTTCTCTTTCAAACAAGGCGTCCGCTAAAATACGGACTGACCGGCTGGCTTTTGCCTGAGGGCTTTTTATGAAAAAAGGAACCTGTTCGACAACCGCTTTGCTCACGATCACATCGTCAGAAACGGAACCGGCAAACTGAACCTGAACATCCAAAAACATATGAATTGTACGGGAGAGGCGGGCAAAAGCGTCAAGCCCTTCCTTTTGGTCACGGCACCGATTGACAGCCACCTTCATTGAAAGCTTATTTTCTGTCAAAACCAAGTGCTTGACAGCGCTGTATGCGTCCATAATGGCCGTCGGCTCGGGAGTTGTTATAATCAAAATATCTTCTGCTGATAAAATAAAAGGCAGTTGATCTTTTGATAAGCCTGCTCCCATGTCAAACAGCACATAATCGAACTGGCTTAATGCATGAGAAAGTTCATTGGCAAAAAACGTCCATTTTCTCTGATCGAGCTGAAACATCACATCCAGACCGGTTCCCCCTGATATATACCGCAAACCCTTTGGGCCAACGGATAATGACTGCAGCAAAGGCTTACGATCGGTTAAAACATCGATTATCGTGGCAGACGATGAATTTCCCATTAATATATCAATGTTTCCCATCCCGATATCAAGGTCGATGAGCAGCACCTTCTTATCTTTATCCTGCAGCGCAAGTGCCATATTTAAGGTAATATTGGATTTTCCGACACCGCCCTTGCCGCTGATGACAGCAAGTGTCTTCGCTTTTTGTGAATAAACCATCGGCAGAACGCGCTCACGTTTTTCCATTTTCGCCCGTAAAGTTGCTGCTTGGTCATATCTGTTCATCTGCACAGCATCCTCACAAAACCAAGTGGAGATACGGTCTGTATATCCTCAGGCACATTCTGTCCGTTTGTCATAAACCCAACACCTATTTTTGATTCTGCCAGTATATTAAATACAGAACCTAAGGAAGTCGTTTCATCTATTTTCGTAAAAATATACTGATTGACAGGGACGGATGAAAACCGTTTGACAATATGCTTCATATCTTCATATTTTGCAGTCGCGGATAAAACAAGAAATGACTGAATGCTGCTCTCAAAAGGAATCGTTTCTTTTAGTTCATCAATGTATTGCGGGTCCTTGAAGTTTCTTCCGGCTGTATCAACAAACACATGATCATACTCAGAAAATAACTCCTTCGCCTGCTGAAATTCTTCTTTTGTATAGCAAACTTCCAGAGGAGCCTGCAGCAGTTCAGCGTATGTTTTCAACTGTTCAACAGCTGCAATACGATACGTATCTGTTGTAATAAAAGCGATTTTTTTATGTTTTTCAAGCATAGATATGGCTGCGAGTTTAGCCAGTGTAGTTGTTTTACCAGCCCCTGTTGAACCAAAGAGAACGATATATTTTGAATGAATTGGCTCCTGCCACTTGTCTGCTGAGGGCAGCATATCGCATAGTATTTCCTGAAGTTTGCCGACAACATTTTCTTCAGTCAAGCCGCCTGCTTCAACAGAGAAGCGAAGCAATTTTTTCAGAGTGTTCGTTTTCGTAGACTCTTTGATCCCTGTTTCTTGCAAAAGCTTTTCTGCTTTTCGCAGCGGCTCAGGAAGTACAGATTGATATGCTGAAAAATCACCTAGCTCCTGTTGCGCCGGAATTTGAGGGGGAGATGTTCTCTCCTCTATTTTCGGACTGCTGACCGGAGTTTTTAATGTTTGTTTCGGTTCAGCTGCCTTCTGAGGCGTTTTTTTCTCAAGAAAGTCCTGATCCAATACGGCGATTACTTCAACAGCAGGCTTGTTGACGAGGCCAAACCATTTTCGCTTTTTAATTTTTTTCGAATTTAATATGACCGCTTCATTACCTAACTCTTTTCTGATGAGAAGTGCCGCTTCTTGCATTGAAGCAGCAGTAAATTTTTTTATTTTCATTAAATATCCACCACTCCAATGCTTTGTACCTCAACATTCGCCTCAAGTTCGTTATAAGAGAGTACCGGAAGATCAGGGAAGTATCGTTCCAGAAGCTGCTTCACATACATTCTGACAGGCGGCGAGCAAAGAAGGATCGCGGTTTCCTGACGTAATGAGAGCTGTTCAGCTTCTTTAGCGACAGAGCGCACTATACTTTCTGAAATATCTGGTTCAAGTGATAAATAGTTCCCGTGTTCCGTCTGCTGCACACCGTCTGCTATTGCTTTTTCTACACGGCCCGAACAAGTAACAACCTTCAACACTTCATTTTCTTTGGCAAACTGGGCTGTAATTTGTTTAGCAAGCGCTTGTCTTGTATACTCTGTCAAAAGATCAGAATCTGTTGTTAATTTCCCATAATCAGCAAGTGTTTCAAAAATCGTTACTAAGTTTCGAATTGAAACTTTCTCTTTTAAAAGCTTAGCAAGCACTTTCTGAATATCACCGACAGACAATGGATTCGGCGTAACCTCTTCAACCAGGACTGGATACGATTCTTTCAAGTGATCGATCAGCTGTTTTGTCTCCTGCCTTCCGATCAATTCGTGGGCATGCTGCTTAATTTTCTCCGTAATATGCGTTGAAACGACTGATGCAGGATCAACTACTGTATAACCAAGCATGTCGGCTTCATCCTTTACCGCTTCGCTAATCCATTTAGCCGGCAGTCCGAATGAAGGCTCCACTGTTTCAATCCCTTCAATGAGATCGTCCTCAGGAGTAGGCGACATCGCTAAATAATGATCAAGCAACAGCTCGCCTTTTGCTACTTCGTTTCCTTTAATTTTCAATCGGTATTCATTAGGCTGCAACGCTATATTATCTCTGATTCGCACGACAGGAATGACAAGCCCGAGTTCCAAAGCCAACTGACGGCGTATCATAACAATTCGGTCTAATAAATCACCGCCTTGATTGGCATCAGCAAGCGGTATCAGGCCATATCCAAACTCAAATTCTATCGGATCTATATGCAGAAGCTGAACAACACTTTCAGGGCTTTTAAGCTCGTCCACCTCAGCCTCTTCCTCAAGAATCTCATCCACTTCTTCTTTTTCCTTACCTGATTTAGATAGTGTATATGCGCCAAAAGCAAGCAATCCCGCAAGCGGCCCCGTCAGAAGGATGCCGATCGGAGTGAAGATACCTAAAAGCATGATCGTAGCTGCTGCGACGTATAAAAGCTTTGGATACGCAAACAGCTGGCCTGTAATGTCATGCCCTAAGTTTCCTTCAGAGGCAGCTCTTGTGACCACAATACCCGTAGCTGTAGAAATTAACAGTGCCGGGATTTGCGAAACAATTCCATCCCCTACAGTCAGCATCGTAAAGTGTGAAGCAGCTTCTTGAATGGACATGCCCTGCTGAAGCATTCCGATCACGATTCCGAAAATAATATTGATCATCACAATGATGATTCCGGCAATGGCGTCACCTTTTACAAATTTACTGGCACCGTCCATTGCTCCATAAAAGTCTGCTTCTCTTGCCACTTTTTCGCGGCGATGCTTCGCTTCCTGTTCGGTAATCATCCCTGCGTTTAAATCAGCATCAATACTCATCTGCTTCCCTGGCATTGCGTCCAGCGTAAACCTTGCTGCAACCTCGGAAACACGTTCAGCACCTTTTGTAATGACGATAAACTGAATAATAATAAGGATGATAAATACAACGAGTCCAACTAATACATTTCCGCCGACAACGAAATTTCCGAAAGTCTCGACGACTTTCCCTCCTTCACCGTGTGAAAGAATTGAACGGGTAGTTGAGACGTTCAAGCCCAAACGAAATAGGGTCAAAAGCAGCAACAGTGACGGAAAAATCGAAAACTGAAGCGCTTCCTGCATATTCATTGTGGTGAGAAGCACGATCAACGCAAGAGAAATATTAATAATGATCAAAATACTTAACAGCCATGGAGGAAATGGAATCACCAGCATCGCCACAATGAGGACAACACTTATTAAAACGGATAAATCTCTTGTTGACATGCTGTTTTTTCTCTCCTTTTAAATCGAAAAATTCAATATACTTTTTGTTTTGTTTTATATACGTAAGCCAGAATTTCTGCTAAAACTTTAAAAAATTCTTCCGGCACTGCCTGGTCAATTTCTACCTGATCATATAACGCACGGGCAAGCGGTCTGTTTTCTACCATCATGACATCATGCTCTTTAGCAATTTTCCTGATTTTTAACGCAAGGTGATCGACGCCTTTTGCAACAATATAAGGAGCGTCCATTTTTTCTTCATCATATTTCAGAGCAATCGCATAGTGAGTCGGGTTTGTGATAATGACATCTGCTTTTGGAACTTCCTGCATCATCCGCCTCATCGCCATTTCCCGCTGTCTTTGTTTAATTTTAGACTTGATAATCGGGTCTCCTTCAGATTTTTTGTACTCATCTTTTATATCTTGTTTTGACATTTTGATATTTTTCTCATAGTCAAATCTCTGATATAAATAGTCGAGACCAGCAAGAATCAACAATGCACCTGCACCGCTTAGTCCCATCCACAAAGTGAGTTTTGAAACGAAAGAAAGTGCCTCTTCGGGTGTCAGGAGAGGAAGCCGGAGAATTTCTCCATAATGCAGCCAAAGCACAGCAAAAGCCGCAAAACCGACGACTACGATTTTCAAAATTGATTTAATCAGCTCTACAATCGCCCTCATACTGTATATTCGTTTAAAGCCTTTGATCGGATCCAGTTTTTCAAGCTTAGGCTGTATCACTTCAGCAGAAAATAAGAACCCAACCTGCATATAGTTGCTTACGACTCCTGCAACAAGAGCAACAAGCAAGATCGGTGCGAGTATCATGCCCATATCCTTTAATAAGCTGACAAACAATGTATGCACATTTGATTCTGAGAGCTTCATTGTGAGCGATTCGGTATAAAATGTTTCTATGAATGACAGCAGCCTGTCTCTCATATACGGACCAATTGCAATAAGCGAAAGGAATATTACCAGTAAAGAAATGGCGGTATTGACATCCGAGCTTTTGGCTACTTGCCCTTTTTTTCGCGTATCCTTCCGTTTTTTCGGAGTGGCTTTTTCTGTCTTCTCTCCCGCAAAAAACTGCAGGTCAACTCTAAGCTTCATTAAGAAACACCGACCAATGCTAAAAGATTCCGCATCGTTTCAATCGTTAAACTGAAAACATTCCGGACAACGACGAAGATAACGGACATACATACAATGAGCATGATGAAACTGACAGCGATCTTTAAAGGCAGACCGACCACAAATACATTTAACTGCGGAACAGTTCGAGCCACGATACCTAATGCTAAATCAACTAGAAACAAACTGGCCACAACCGGCGCTGACATTTGAAAAGCGATAATAAACATTGCATTAAAGCTTTTCGCGATAAAATAGGCAAACTTTTCATCGCCGAAATTCGGAAATGCCTGATCAACTGAAATATACTGAAAGCTGTAGTAAATACCGTCCAGCAGCAAATGGTGGGCATTGACACTCAGCATAAATAAAAGTGCCATCGTATAGATAAACTGGCCAATCAACGGACTTTGTGCACCGGTTTGCGGATCAATAACGTTTGCTATTGAAAATCCCATTTGAAAATCAATAAACGAGCCGGCAATCTGCACTGCAGCAATCATCAAATAAGCAATTAAACCCAGACAAAGGCCGACCAAAGCTTCTTTAAACGCCAAGAGCATATAGTGCTCATCTATCTCCAAAGAGGGCGGTTTATCAATGGTGCTGAAACAAATGACCGCAAGAAAAAAAGCAAATCCTATGCGATGAACAGCTGGCACATTTCGATGTCCAAATAGCGGAATCGTTACAAAAAAAGCAGAGATTCTAATAAAAACCAATAAAAAAGCAGGAAATAAGTCAATAATTGAATTCATCTCTACATTACCCTGCAAAACGATTTAAATTAGAAAACAGCTCTGTTGTAAATGAAAGAATCGTCGACAGCATCCACGGACCAAAAAAAATGAGAGCCAGGAGAACCGCCACGATTTTCGGAATAAACGCCAAAGTCTGTTCCTGGATTTGAGTTGTCGCCTGAAATATGCTGACAATTAAACCGACCAGTAAAGCAATAGCCAATAATGGCCCGCTGATCATCAGCGTTACGTATACGGCTTTTTCCGCCATAGAAATTACAAATTCTGAACTCACGTTTAGCACCTACCCTAAAAGCTCTGAAGCAAAGATTTCACAATTAAATACCAGCCGTCTACCAAAACAAAAAGTAATATTTTAAAGGGCAGAGAAATCATAACTGGAGGCAGCATCATCATTCCCATTGACATCAAGACGCTCGCCACTACCATATCTATAATTAAAAAAGGGATAAAAATCATAAAACCTATTTGAAATGCTGTTTTAAGCTCCGATATGGCAAAAGCCGGAACCATTGTTGTTAACGGAATATCCTTTAATGATTCAGGTTTATCCATTTTCGCGTAATTCATAAACAGCGCCAGATCCTTCTGTCTTGTGTGTTTACTCATAAATTCTTTAATCGGTTCCTCAGCTTTCGTATACGCTTCATCCAAGCTGATTTTGTTGTCCATTAATGGGGTCAGCGCTTCTTTATTAATTTCTGAAAAAGTAGGAGCCATAATAAAAAATGTTAAAAACAGCGCAAGCCCGATAAGAACCTGGTTTGGGGGCATAGATTGCGTCGCAAGTGAAGTTCTGACAAATGACAGAACAATGACGATGCGAGTAAAACAAGTCATAAGAATCAATATTCCAGGCGCCACTGAAAATACAGTTAACAATAATAGTAATTTAACAGTTGAACTTACGTTTTCCGGATCGCTTGAACTGAAAATATTTATAAACTCATTCATGATGACGTGGGCCTTTCTTCTTTCCTTCAGAACGGTTTTGTTTTAACTCTTCAAGTTGCTCTTTTAATGCTTTTGAAAATGAAGGCAGTTTTTGCTGCGGCTGATGTTCAGAACTCTTAAGCGGCTTCACAAACTTTTGCCACTCTATTTTGCTTGACATTGCCTCTTCATGCTGACTGAGAATGACTTCAATCTCTTTTTCATCCTCAATTTCTTTCAGCAGCTGGATCGTCTCTCCTACACCGACGACGAGCACACTTTTCCCGACCTTGATCAATTGTATGGATCTGTTCTGGCCGACCGATGTGCCGCCAATATTTTCAACATATTGAAAAGGCTTTAGGAGCCGATTTCTTTTGTTCATGAGCTTAACCAGCCCGTAAATCAGCACGATAACAAACAGTAAAGCCAAAATCATCTTTACAAAATCAAAAGCTGAGACAGAAGGAGCAGCTGCTCCCTCCGTCTCATCAGCAGTTTTTGTTGTTTTTTCTTTCTTTTGCTCTGACTTATCTGCAGTTTTTTCATCTTTCTTTTGAAACCATTCGTTTACAGTTGAATTATCAGAGTCTGCCGCGGCAGCAGCAATCGGATGTACACTGAATAAAACGAAAAAACAAATAAAAACGATAAAATATTGACTCTTTTTCAACAGTCGTACACCCTTTAACTTAATGTTTTGTTGATTGCTTCAAGCACACGGTCAGCCTGGAAAGGTTTCACAATGAAATCCTTAGCGCCGGCCTGAATGGCATCAATAACCATTGATTGCTGTCCCATAGCAGAACACATGATGATTCTTGCCTGCGCATCAATTTGTTTAATTTCTTTTAATGCTGTAATACCATCCATTTCTGGCATCGTGATATCCATAGTAACAAGGTCAGGTGAATGCTCTTTATATTTCTCTACCGCTTGTGCTCCATTTTCAGCTTCCGCTACAACTTCAAAACCATTTTTAACCAAAATATCTTTAATCATCATTCGCATAAATGCTGCGTCATCTACAATTAAAATTCTATGTGCCATAATCTATCTCTCTCCTTGTGTTTCGTTATTTTAAATTATTAATGCGCTCTGCCTGGCTTAAAATGTCAGTGACTCTCACTCCGAAGTTTTCTTCAATGACAACGACCTCGCCTTTGGCAACGATACGCTGATTAACTAAAATATCTACAGGCTCACCGGCTAATTTATCAAGCTCGATAATACTTCCGGCAGAAAGCTCTAAAATCTCTTTTACGCTTCTCTTCGTTCTGCCAAGCTCAACAGTAATCGAAAGCGGGATATCCAAAAGCATATCCAGATTATGAATAGGGGCTTGTACAGCTTCGTTTGGATCAAACGCTGAAAATTCCACCGGTGAAACCTGAACTGGCGCTGCTTTTTTTGCTGTTCCCTGCCTTTTTGGCGGCTGCTGCTGTTGCTTCGGTTCAATACGCGGCTCTGGCGTCACAGGCTCTTTCGGCTGTTCGTATGTAACTTCAGGCTGCACCGTTTCTTCTTCCTCTGCACTTTCTGAGTTCATAAGGCTTGAAATTAAATCTTTCGCAAATGTCAATGGGTAAAGCTGCATAATGCTGGAGTCTATTAATTCTCCCACCTTTAAGTTGAAAGAAACTTTCACCAGCATTTCATCATCAGGAATACGGTCTGTACCCTTTTCTTCAGTAACATCCAGCAATTCAACCCGAGGAGGTGAAATATCAATTTTTTTACTGAATACAGTAGACATTGATGTGGCAGCCGATCCCATCATTTGGTTCATTGCTTCTTGAACCGCACTTAGATGGATTTCACCCAGTGAAGAGTCCGCACCTTTTCCGTCTCCCCCGATCATTAAGTCAGCAATGATCGCCGCGTCACTTTGTTCCACGACTAACAGGTTGCTCCCGCTGAAGCCCTCCGTATAATTCACTTCAATCGCTACATACGGTTCAGGAAACGCATCGCTGATTTTACTTCTTGGAATGACCGTTACGCTTGGAGTCGTAATATCGACCTTTTGATTTAAAAGCGTTGACAGTGCTGTCGCAGAACTGCCGAATGAAATATTACCGATTTCACCGATCGCATCACGCTCCATTTCCGATAAATCATCTACTTCCGGAACCTCTGGCTCATCAAGCGTGCTGCCAGTACCGTTAAGAAGCGCGTCAATCTCATCTTGAGATAATCTATTATTCTCCATCTTGTTCACCTCTTATGTCGTGATCTAAAATTTGCACTGCCTGTTTTCGATTCACCCGGCCGGCTTGTCCTAAAAATTTCGGCTTATCTCCGACCAATACAGTAAGAGGATCCGTGACTGATTTGTCCAAAGTTATGCAGTCTCCGACTTCTAAACTTAAAAACTCTTCTATCGTCAGTTCAGATGTGCCGAGCTCGGCCACGACAGGTATTTGTGCTGTCATGATACGTTTTTCAAGCGACTTTGTTTCCTCAGGCTTTGGCTCATTTCGGTCTGATTGCATCCAATAGTGGACTGAAAGCTTCGGTATGAGCGGCTCGAGTACGATATGCGGGATACAGAGATTAATGACACCGCTGATTTCACCAATTTGAGTATTGAGCGAGATCACCACGACTGTTTCATTAGGAGATACCATCTGAACAAATTGCGGATTCACTTCAAACTCAGTCATTTCCGGTTCAATATCAGCAATTGACTGCCAAGCTTCTTTATAATTACCCAGTGCATTTTCAAATAAATTAGAAATGATTTTTGTTTCAATTTCTGTCAAACTGTCAACCTTGTTATGACTGATTCCAATCCCGCCCATGACTCGATCCATCATCGTATAAGCTATCGTGGGGTTGACCTCCATCATAATTCTGCCTTCCATCGGATGAACATCAAATAGATTTAGAATCGTCATGTTTGGAATCGATCTGATAAATTCCTCATACGGAACCTGATCAACAGAACTGACAGATATGTGAATATAGGTTCTGAGCTGAGCAGAAAAATGAGTGGTAAGAAGTCTTGCAAAATTGTCATGAATTCTCGTTAAACTGCGGATCTGATCCTTAGAAAACCGCAGCGCACGTTTGAAATCATAAACCTTGACTTTCTTCTCTTTTTCTTCTTTTTTCAGCTCTTCAGCGTCCATTTCACCAGTTGATATTGCAGAAAGCAGTGCATCTATTTCATTTTGGGAGAGAACTTCTCCTGACATTTTCCTCACCTCCGTATTCTGTCAAATTATGCTTTATTGCAGATTAAAGGAGGTAATATACACTTTTTCTACTTTTCCTTTTTGGAGGTAGCTATTTATTTTATCTTTTAGTTCCTTCTTAAAGGTTTCTTTTCCCTTGTCTCCCTCAATCTGATCAGCATTCGTATCAGCCAGCAGTGATATAACAGCGTCTTTCACTTGGAAATCACGTTTCTCAAGTTCTTCTTTTGATTTATCAGAATCAGTTTCAAGTTTAATAGCAAGACGGATAATGTTATCAGACTTTAAATTTGTTGTGATCTCTTCTACATCAACAGAAGACGCAACGATTTCATCAATACTTTTTTTCGCTTCACTTTTTTCGGACTTTCCGCCTAAAACAAAATAAGCCGCCGCCCCGAGAGCACCAATTACGATAAGAATAATTAGTAAGATGATCATTAACTTTTTCTTCATTCCGGTTCCTCTATTCCTTGATCCATTGCAAATATTTGTATTTTTCGGTAGAAAGATGCGATCTTTTCCAGAACAGCTTCTTCATCTTCTTTTACTACAAACTTCTTACCATTTGACAGAGTGATTGTAGTATCCGGAAAGCATTCAATCTGTTCAATAAACAGCGCATTCAGTGTAAAGGGCTGCCCATTCAAACGGGTTACTTTAATCATAAAACAGCGGAGAAGCGATTACTCGCCTCCCCTCCCTCCTTAACGTTTAAGGTTAACCAGTTCTTGAAGGATTTCATCAGATGTTGTAATAATTTTCGAGTTTGATTGGAATCCACGCTGGGCAACAATCATTTCAGTAAATTCGTCAGTTAAATCAACGTTAGACATTTCGAGAAAACCTGATTTAAGGGAACCTGTACCGCCATCACCAGGCTGGTTGGCTACACTGGCAGTCCCAGAGTTTAAAGACTCACGGTATAAGTTGCTTCCGATTTTATCCAAACCGTCACTGTTGGCAAAAGTAACAATCCCGATTTGTCCCCCGTCTTGTGTTTTCCCGTCAGCATCAACAATTGAGACCTTTCCATCAGAACCAATGCTGAAGCTTTGTGCATCAAGAGGGATTTTAATTGTTCCACCAGTCATATTTAACACATGATAGCCATCACCGGTAACCAGTGTTCCGGTATTATCTAAATAGAAGTTCCCTGCTCTTGTATAAGCTGTCCCGTCACCTGTATCAATTCGGAAGTAACCGTCGCCGTCAATTGCTAAATCAAGTGTTCTTCCTGTACTTTGTGTCGCGCTTGTTGAATGAATTGTATCAATTGTGCCAGATGATGAACCTAAACCGATCTGCTTAGAGTTCGTACCGCCGATAGTTGCACCAGCCGCAGAACCGCCGGCAATCGTTTGGCTTACCATATCTTTAAAGGTCACACGGCTTTTTTTGAATCCTACTGTATTCACGTTGGCAATGTTGTTACCGATTACGTCAAGCTTTGTTTGAAAGTTTTTCATACCGCTGATTCCAGAATAAAGTGAACGTAACATAATATATTCCCCCAGATGTTTTTATTTAGATGATTGTCCCACAGACATGACATTCGCAGGACTGATCTCGGTCCCATCATCAAGAACGAGATAATAATTTCCTTTAAAATGTTTAACAGAGCTTACTGTGCCTGTTTTATCTGTTGCACTTTTACCATCAGTCCAAGATACTTCTTTTCCCATCCAATCAACATACGTTGTAAACGGATCTTGTTTTTCGACAAATTGAGTCATTGTCGTATTCAGATTCATCATTTGCTCCAAACTTGAAAAAGTTGCCATCTGGCTGATAAATTCTTTATCATCAACCGGATTGAGCGGATCTTGGTTTTGGACTTGAGTCATTAATATTTTTAAAAACTCATCTTTCCCCAAGCTGCTGTTGTTCGTCGACACAGTATTCGTTTTTTCAGGCAGTTTATATTCTGAACTTATAGAAGTCATTCTTCTTCCTCCATTTCAACCATCGACACTTCATCGAGCAGATCGCCAAAATCATTTGATTGCTTTTTCTGCCTTTGCTGTCTCTGCCCCTCTTGCTGCTGTTTCTGTTCATCAGCAAGCTGGCCGTATACCGGCTGATCCCCGCTTTGGACTGGAAGAGTAAAACGGTCAATTTGGACGGCCATATTCGGCAATGATTGCTTCAGCTGAGGAAGGTGCTGTTCAAGCAATTCTTTTGCTGATTGACTAGATGCAATGATTTTACTCTGAAACATTCCATTTTCATTTGTCAGCTTGATTGTGACAAATCCTAAATGTTCAGGGTTCAGCCGAATAGTGAAGCTTCCCGTCGATCTGCCGAAAGGCGTATATTTCATCTGCTTCCACGCATTAATCACTTGATCAGCCACCGTTTTTGTTTCGGCATTTGGTATATCAGATGACATCTGCTGTAGATCAAGTGTTTGAACTCCTCCTATGCCCCGATACCCCGAAAACAGCATTTGGAGTCCTGATTTACTATCTACAGGCTGAATACTTCCAGAAACATCCGATGCATTTTTGCTGGATGAACTCTGCGAGAGCGGTGTGAGAACACGCTTCCCAAAGTCTTGTGATGATTCGGATGATTTCGATAACAAGAAGGCTTTCAGCTGGCTTTCAGCTAAACTCCATTCTTTAGTCCCTTTTTGAGGAAGCATAGACATTTGATCCATTAAGCTTTGAAAACTTTTCAGCTCTGACGCTGTCATGGAGTAAAGTTTTGAACTTGACTCAGCTTTAGTGAATATTTGCTGTTTAAGATCCTGAATTAGTTGTTGAGATACACCCTTCTTTTCTAATGCAGAAAGGAATTGATCTCCATTTTGGTAAATGGCATGAGCTTCATTGCCATTCCCGCGATCAGTCAGCTTATTCCCTTCTACGAGCTGGCTAATGAACATCTGGATATAGATAAGCTCTTTAGCAGGCTCGGATACTTCATTTTCCTGATTTGATTGCTCTGTATCAGACTTCAGTGCTCCATTAATGTCAGTAGCAGAATCATTGGCACTCAGAGCCGTTTTAGCTTCTGAAAAGATTTTCTCCGTTTCTGTGAGCAATTGATCCGTCCCGCCTGACATTTTTGATTCAACTGCTTGCAAAAGATTTTGCAACATTTGCAGAGCATTCGCATCCAATTGCTTCCCTGTCAGTTTGCTTAATGTTTGCAAAAGATCCGCATTTTGTTTGTCTTGGTCTTCAGGATTTGCATTTAGCCATTCACCGATCTTTTTAAGCGCATCTGCTAAAAGCTGATCTTCGGAATTAGGAGTACCCTTTCCTTGTTCTGAAAGTTCCTTCAATCCAGCCTCAGACATAAGCCAGTTTTGAAAAACTCCCTGGCTACTTTTCATGTTTTTAGCGGCAGAACCCGTTGTGGTTTGCAGCAAAGGTCCGGCTAATTCAAGCAGCTTCACCTTTCATTCCCCCTATTCTTGGCTGGCAGCAATTTTTTCTGTATAGGTTGCTGCTTGCTCAGGAGTCATTTTCGCCAATATGTCAGCAAGCTGCTTTTTGCTTAGGCCATTCAATATTTTCAGTGCTTCTTGCTCCTTTAATTGGGCAATAATTTTAGCAGCCTTTCCGCTGTCCATGCTTTTGTACACACTGATCACTTTGTCATTTTTTGAAGAAGCTTTCGAGTCTGCTGATCCTTCAGTATGATCTTCTGATGACTTTTTTTGATCCTCAGCCGTCTTTTCAAGTGAACGGATCTTTTGATTGAGCCTATCGATTTCTGATTTACTTGTTTCTAAATCTTTATTCAATATACTGATTTCACTTTTTTGATCCTTAATGGTCTTTTCCAGAGCTGCCGTATTACTGCTATCCTTACTTGATGCTGCACCTTTTTTATTTTCGGTTTCAGGGACCAATTCTTTAAGAACCGGCGTTTTTGCCGCAGCATCCTGTATCGGCTTTAAGACATCGATACCAGCAGCCCAAAGAACAATCCCCCCTGCGATTAATAGAAACATCAGCGGGAGGATAATGATAAGCAAAACCGAACGGAACTTACCTGATTCTTTCTTTTTGCCGGACATTACATTCGCTCCTAATGGCCTTGAATCATAAACTGCTTAATCGAAATATCGTCCATTTCTTTCATTTCTGCAGCTTTATCTTCAAGAGCAAACATTTTAAACTGTTTTTCACGCATTTTTTCAAACTTTTTCACTTCAATGTTTTTCTCTGTCAAAATTTCTTGTTTTTGATTCATTTGATTTCTTTTCATAATGACAAGCTTTTGATAGTGATAGATCGTATTATCAAGATTTGAGACAAATTGTTGGTAGTGCCTCATTTCTTGTACACTCATGCCGCTTTTTAATTTCTTTTCCTTATTTTGTTCCAGCAATTCTTTTTTGCTCATATTCTCATATAATTTTTCAGCAACGTTTTCAAATTCAGAAACTGATTGCTGATACTCGGATAAGGATTGGTCTTTTTCATTTTCTTTTAGTTCCAGCAGCTTTTGGAATCTAAATTGATAAGCCACGTTTATTCCTCATTTCCTGTCAAACTAGTTAATGCAGCAATGCTTTCTTCCAATAAAGCCGATTCGTCTGTTTCCTGCTTTAAAAATTGAATAAGCTGCGGATAAAATTGTATCGCTTCATCAATTTCTCTTGAGGATCCTCTTTTATAAGCTCCGATATTAATGAGATCTTCCGAATTTTGATATGTTGATAAAAGTTCACGGAATTTATTTGCCGCATCCATGTGCTGTTTTGTTGATATGTTTGACATCACCCTGCTGATGCTTTTTAGTACGTTAACTGCAGGAAACTGGCCTTTATTGGCAAGCGCCCTGTCCAACACAATATGTCCGTCTAAAATTCCGCGTACAGTATCGGCAATCGGCTCATTCATATCATCCCCGTCTACCAACACTGTATAAAATGCCGTAATGGTTCCATGCTCGTTTGCACCTGTTCGTTCTAGTAAACGAGGTAAAATAGCGAACACTGAAGGTGTATAGCCTTTTGTCGTCGGAGGCTCTCCGGCAGCCAGTCCAATCTCTCGCTGCGCCATTGCCACCCTTGTAACAGAATCCATCATAAACATGACATTTTGGCCTTTATCTCGGAAATACTCGGCAATTGCAGTCGCTGTATATGCCGCTTTCAATCTCATTAATGCTGGCTGGTCTGAGGTGGCAACGACTACAATCGATCGTTTCAGCCCCTCTTTCCCAAGATCTTTTTCAATAAACTCCCGAACCTCTCGTCCGCGTTCTCCGACAAGTGCAATGACGTTTAAGTCAGCCTCTGTCTGCTTGGCGATCATCCCCATTAAGGTGCTTTTTCCGACACCGCTTCCTGCAAAAATTCCAATCCGCTGGCCTTTACCGACTGTCAGCAAGCTGTCAATTGATCTGACTCCAACACCCATCTTTTCACGGATAGGCGGCCGTTTCATCGGGTTGGGCGGTGATTGCTCAGTCGATACAGGCGAAAGCCCTTTCGGCAGAAGTTTTCCGTCAAGCGGTTCTCCAAAAGCATCGATGACTTGTCCGATCAGTCCGGCTCCAACTTTAACCCGAAGTGATTCCCCAGTAGCTTCTACAATGCTGCCAGGTGCAATGCTCGCAGCCTCTAAATAAGGCATAAGCAAAATATTTTCTTCCTGGAAGCCGACTACCTCAGCTTTAATGACTTTCCCAGATTGTCCTTTTGCATAAATCAGGCACACGTCGCCAATTGAGCTTGCAGGCCCTTTTGATTCAATCATCAGGCCGATTACCCGCTTGACTTTTCCGTACCGTTTATACGAGTCTGTCATTTCTATACAATCTATCAGACTCTGTGTCTTCATTCAGCTGCACCCGCTTCCAGCGCTGTCAGAAGTTTATCTTTCAATTGCATCAATTGTGTGTCAATACTCGCATCTACCCTGCCAAAAGGAGTTTCAATATAACAGGTTCCTTTTTGAGCTTTTTCATCAGCATATATGCCAAGCCGGCATTCTTTATAAAGAAGCTGCTGGATTTCATTTTTTTGCTGAAAGATTGTCTCATAGTAATATGGATCAACATAAATTGATATATCGTCATATTCCTTCACTTCGTTTATAACCTGTTGTACAAGCAGGAGGAAAGCCTCTTTATCATCAGACTTTTGCTGCCAAACTTTTTTTGCTAGGGCAACGGCAAGCTCAACGATTTCTTCATTAGCGTCTTCAAGCTTGTCCTCAACAGCTTTTCTGGACATTTCAGTAATTCTGTTCGCTTGGCCGATCAGTTCGGCATACTGTTGCATTGCCTCAGCTTTGCCCAATGCTACTCCTTGTTCAAACCCCTCGGCTTTAGCTTCCTCAATAAGCTTCTGTTTTTCAGCCGCCCAATCGTTTTTCTCCTGCTCAATTTGACGGCGAATATTTTCTATATGACTGTTTGCCTGCTCAGAAATCCGGTCAGCTTCCTCTTTCACTCGGGCCATAAGCGCCTCCGGGTTCTCTTCAGCCTGCAAAAGGTGAGAATGATCAATACGCACCTCTTGTATAGAAAGTTTTCTTTTTTCCTTTTGTGGAGAAATAGATGATTCTTGTTTAATGATATTAGACAATAATATCATCCCCTCCGCCTCTTGCTATCACAATTTCACCGGCTTCTTCAAGCTTTCTGACGATGCTTACAATTCTCGATTGAGCTTCTTCTACATCTTTCAAGCGTACAGGGCCCATAAATTCCATTTCTTCTTTGAAGGTTTCAACCATACGCTGTGACATATTGTTGAATACAATTTCTTTGACTTCCTCGCTTGCAACCTTTAATGAAAGGAGCAAATCGTCGTTCTCAACATCGCGAATGACTCTCTGAATGGCACGGTTATCAAGTGTGACAATATCTTCGAAGACAAACATCCGCTTTTTAATCTCTTCAGCAAGATCGGGATCCTGAATTTCCAATGAATCCAAGATCGTCTTCTCTGTCCCTCTGTCTACCCCGTTTAACACTTCCACAACAGCTTCAATTCCGCCTGTTTGTGTATAATCCTGAGTAAATGCAGAAGATAATTTTTGTTCCAGAATCCGTTCTACCTCATTAATTATTTCTGGAGACGTTCTATCCATGACCGCGATTCTTCTCGCAACCTCAGCCTGTACTTCAGGATTCAGCTCGGATAAAATTTGCCCGGCCTGCACAGGATCTAAATAAGACAAGATTAACGCCATCGTCTGCGGATGCTCTTGCTGGATAAAATTCAAAATTTGTTCAGGCTCCGCTTTTCTGGCAAAATCAAATGGTTTAACCTGCAAAGAAGAAGTCAGCCTGTTTAGAATGTTCTCCGCCTTATCCTCTCCAAGCGCCTTTTCCAGAACTTGTCTTGCATAGCTTAAACCGCCTTGAGAAATATAATCTTGCGCAATGGCTATATTATGAAATTCTTCTATGATTTCATCCTTTTTTTGATGATCGACGCTTCGAACACCTGATATTTCCAGAGTAAGCCTTTCAATTTCTTCATCGGTTAAGTGCTTATAGACAGAAGCTGACACATCTAACCCCAAGGAAATCATGAGAATGGCTGCTTTTTGTTTTCCTGTAAGCTTATCTTGATCACGTCTCGCCATTTCTAATTCCTCCTAATCCTCGGCCAGCCAGCTTCTCAGCAGTTTTGCAAAATCTTCCGGCTTGTCTTTCGCCATCTTTTCAAGCTGTTTTCGTCTGACTGATTCCGCTGTTTCATTTTCCTCTTCGTTGATATCAGGCAAATTGATTGGTTCTTGAGGAACCTCATACTCATATTCCTCAAATTCATCCTCTTGCGCCCGTTTCTTTCTGATAAGCATAATGATCAGAACAATGATCGCTGCGATTAAAACACCGCCTACAATATATGCCCACAGCGGGATACCTGAGGAATTTTCCGTATTTGTATCCAAATTGACTTTTCCGTCGAATGGCTGAACGGAGACAACAATCTTATTATTGATATCAGCATCAGATAAATTCTGGTTTTGCGTTTCATCTTTATCCAAAGATGTTCTGACTACAGTTGAAAGGATTTTTTGTATATCATCCTGTCTTTCAGTTGATAGCGACGCTGTGTTTTTGGCATCAGGCGGCTCTACCATTACTTGAATCCCTAAATCTCTGACCTTATAAGGACTTTCGGCGATTTCTTTATGAATTCGGTTAACCTCGTAATTGATTTTGTTGCTGTTTTTTTCGTAGTTCCCGCTATCGGTATTTTCACCGTCAGCCTTATAATTTGTTACATCTTCCTCACCGGTTCCGGCAGTTCCGCCGTTGGCTGCACCGTCGCCCTGATATGTTTCAGATACCTTTTCAGCGCTGACTGCAATGCCTTCCATGTTTTCTTTATCCACAGGTTCGACAATGTCTTCTGTCCGATTTTCTTTTGTGAAATCAATGTCTGCTGTAACGGAGACAACGACTTTATCTTGGCCCATCATCGTACCAAGAAGTGACTGTACATGTTTTTGAATGTCTTTTTCAACTTGAGACTTAATTCCTTGCTGAGAAGAATAACTATCCGCGTAGGACCCTGCATCGCTGTCTGATTTGTCGTAGTATGTAGAATTTTGATCCATGATGACGATGTTATCTTCTTTTAGGTTCGGCACGCTTTTAGATACCAGATGATATAATCCGTTGATCTGGCTTTGATCAAGTGTATAACCCGGTTGAATCTGCAAAACGATTGATGCAGATGCTGCAGATTGCTCTTCACCGACAAACACCGCGTCTTTCGGGAGATTAATCATTACTTTTGAGCTTTTAATACCGTCCATTTCATTGATCAAGTTTGACAGTTCTGTCTGTGTAGCTTTTACTTTCACCATATCAAACTCATTGTCTGTCAAACCAAAGCCGGCATTCTGTCCAAAAAATGAATAATCAATTGATCCCGTTTTAGGAAGTCCTTCTGCAGCCATCTGCACTTTCAAAGAATCAACCTGATCCTCCGGAACACTAATCACTGTACCGCCATTCGAAAGTTCGTTTGGCACTTTTTTTGCATCCAATTCTTCTTTGATTTGTCCTGCTTCTTCGGCAGACAAATCTTTGTACAGCGGCGCCATTTTTAGAATTTGAAGCAAAAACACTAATAATAATTCCAATAATAATAATTGCCGCTAAAGCACTAACCATTAAAATCTTTTGTAATTTAGATCTATTTTTCCAAAACTCACTCGTTTTGTTTTTCATTTGCATTAGAGTACGATTCATGTTAACCCCCGGTCATTCCACTCTTTCTCTAAATCGTCAGACCCCCTACATTTGCATTCTCATAATCTCCTGATAAGCTTCCACAGCTTTATTGCGGAACTCTGTTGCTGCAGTTAGAGAGATGCTAGCTTTTTGAGCAGCGATCATGACCTCATCAAGATTTACATCTTTTCCTGCAGCCAAGGCATTAGTCATGTTGTCAGAAGCTACTTGGGACTCATTTAACGAACTAATAGAGTTTTTTAAAAGCTCCGAAAAGCTTGTTTGATTTGAAGAATCTGTTTTTTGGCTATTGTTTACTTGATTTGTTGCATTTTGAGTGTTTTGAGTATTTTGAACCTGAAAAGGAGAAATTGCATTAATCACATTCATTCACCTACTTTCCGATTTCTAACGCCTTCATCAGCATTCCCTTTGTGGCATTCATCGCCGTGACATTCGCCTCATATGATCTGGTGCTGCTGACAAGATCAACCATTTCCTTTAATGGATCAACATTAGGCTTTTGTACATATCCATCAGCGTTTGCATCAGGGTCTGTCGGATCATAGACAAGATTAAAATCCGAATCATCCTCTGTAATTTTTGAAACCTTCACACCGTTTCCAGCATTCCCGCTTCCGCTCATTTGAGAATTGAGAATGGAAGAGAACGATTCACCTTTTGACTGAAGGGAGACCATTTTTCTTCTGTAAGGCACCCACTCTCCATTCACCTGCTTAGCTCTTGTCGTATCCATATTTGCTAAGTTAGATGATACAACGTCCATTCTGACTCGCTGAGCTGTTAAAGCCGATGCTGAAACATTTAAGCTATGAAAAGCTGTCATTATTTTCCTCCTGTTAATACGGTCTTCAGCGAATTAAATTTACCGTTCATTCTTTCAACCAAAGCTTGATAGTTGATTTGATTTTGCGCCAATTCTGTCATCTCTTTGTCAACATCAACATTGTTTCCGTTTTGCTGATACGATGTATCTCCGCTCGCAACAATTGAATAATTCGAATCAGTATCAGAAAAATCAACATGACGATAGTCTTTTTTTATCGCTTCAAGACGCGAGGATTCTTGATCTAATAAATTTTGGAAAGAGACTTTTTTCGCCTTATAGTTCGGTGTATCTATATTGGCGATATTATTAGTTATGACTTTTTGCTTAATATCCGCTCTACTCAAGGCATTTTCAAGATTTTGTATCGTTCCAGAAAATAAGCTCAAATCCACTTACCTCCATTTCAGTTTTTTTCACCCTCAATATCCTTGTCGAGAATTGTAAAACTATATGCTTATTGTAAGAAATAACAGGCATAAAGTCTATGAAGTTCGTGTAAAAAAATGTCCTCACAATTATCTATTTTGTAACTAGGTATAAAGTCCTAGATTGTTAGAACTACATTTCTCGTCTTGATATAAGCCTGAAAATAGCAGAATTTCTGTTTTTTCTCCTTTCTTTTCGGCATTTTTGAAACTTTTTGAAGAAAAATGCAAAATTTATTAAAATTATTACATAGAAAGACTTTCAACCCAGGAAATAAAGCTTATTGATTTCCTTTATTTGAAATAAAAAAAGAACCCTCAAAAAGGGTTCTTTTTGTGATTAATGAGATTTTAGATTTTCTAATTCAATTAGGAATTTGTTGTTTAGTACCTTGATATAAGTACCTTTCATTCCTAATGATCTAGACTCGATAACACCGGCGCTCTCCAGCTTTCTGAGTGCGTTCACAATAACAGAACGGGTAATGCCGACACGGTCAGCGATTTTACTTGCAACAAGAAGACCTTCGTTTCCGTCAAGCTCCTCAAAAATGTGCTCAATTGCTTCAAGCTCACTGTAAGAAAGCGAGCTGATAGCCATTTGTACGACAGCTTTGCTTCTTGCTTCCTCTTCAATTTCTTCTGCTTTTTCTCTTAGGATTTCCATTCCGACAACTGTTGCGCCGTATTCAGCTAGAATTAAGTCATCGTCATTGAATTGATCTTGTAAACGTGAAAGAATAAGTGTTCCTAATCTTTCCCCGCCTCCGATGATCGGCACAATTGTTGTTAAACCAGCTTGGAACAGGTCTCTGTTCTCAACAGGAAAAGCAGTATATTCACTATTAATATCCAAGTTAGAAGATGTTTCAGGGACATTAAACAGATTTTTCGTATATTCTTCAGGGAATTGACGATCCTCAAGCATTTTTTTCATACGATCATTTTCAATTTGCTGGTTAATAGAATACCCAAGGAGTTTCCCTCTGCGGCTTACAACGAAAATATTGGAATCAATTACATCCCGTAGCGTCTCCGCCATTTCCTTGAAGTTTACCGGTTTCCCTGCCGCAGCTTGCAGCATGGAGTTAATAATTCTTGTTTTTTGTAATAAAGCCATGATAAATAATCCTCCTAAACATTCCTCATATTAAATTTTTCACAATATAAATTGACTTAAATCTTTGTTTTTGGCTATCGTTCCGAGCTTTTCTTCGACATACTGTGGTGTAATCGTTATTTTCTCCATCGTTACATCTGGAGCTTCAAACGATAAATCTTCTAATAGGCGTTCAAGTATTGTATGAAGGCGTCTCGCACCGATATTATCTGTGTCCTGGTTCACATGATAAGCAACTTCAGCAATCTTATGAATAGCTTCGTCAGAAAATTCAAGAGATATACCTTCTGTCTGCAATAATGCCTGATATTGTTTCAGCAGCGCATTATCCGGCTCAACCAAAATTCTCACGAAGTCGTCTACCGTGAGTTTGTTCAGTTCTACACGAATCGGGAAACGCCCCTGCAGCTCAGGAATCAAATCAGACGGTTTGGCCATATGAAACGCTCCTGCTGCAATAAATAATACATGGTCTGTTTTTACAGAACCATATTTTGTGACAACGGTTGAACCCTCAACAATCGGCAGGATATCCCGCTGAACGCCTTCTCTTGAAACATCGGCAGAAGAAGATGCACCGCCGTTCTTTGCGATTTTATCAATCTCATCAATAAAGATAATCCCGCTCTCTTCTGCTCTCTGAACTGCTTCCTGGCTGACTTCATCCATATCGATGAGTTTGCTTGCTTCTTCATTCGTCAGGACTTTTCTGGCTTCTCTGACTGTCATTTTGCGCCGTTTCTTTTTCTTTGGCATTAATCCGCTCAGCGCATCCTGCATGTTCATACCCATCTGCTCCATACCCGAGCCCTGCAGCATGTCAAACATAGAAGGCTGCTGTTCTTCGACTTCTACTGTTACATAGTAGTCTTCGAGCTCTCCTAAAGCCAGCTGATGCGCCATTCGTTTTCTTTTTTCTTCGATGTTTGCTTCTTCCTGGCTCTCCGCCTCATCTTCACCATTCGGCTGGCTGCCTCCAAAAAACATTTCAAACGGATTTTTAACGCCAGATTGTTTTTTCTTCCCAGGAACTAACAGACGAACAATGCGTTTGTTTGCATTTTCTTCTGCCTGTTCCTTTACTTCATTCATTTTCTCTTCTTTGATAAGCCGAACAGAAGTCTCCACAAGATCTCTGACCATTGATTCAACATCTCTGCCTACATAGCCGACTTCGGTAAATTTAGTAGCTTCAATTTTGATAAATGGCGCACCTGAAAGCTTGGCAATTCGTCTGGCAATTTCAGTTTTCCCGACGCCGGTAGGACCCATCATTAAAATGTTTTTCGGAACGACCTCGTCCTTCAGCTTTTCATCCAGAAGACTTCTTCTATAGCGGTTTCTTAATGCCACGGCGACAGCTTTTTTCGCATTTTGCTGACCGACAATATATTGGTCTAACCGATCTACAATCTGTCTAGGAGTTAACGGTTTTTTTTCCATGCGCCTCAAGTCCTTTCTATTCAAGCTCTTCCAGTATGATTTGATCGTTCGTGTAAACACAAATTTCGCCTGCTGTTTCTAACGCGGCTCTGGCAATCTCACTTGCAGACATGCTTTCACCGGCATGCTTTTTCAATGCTCTTCCCGCTGCCAAAGCGTAATTGCCCCCTGATCCAATCGCGAGAATGCCGTCATCTGGTTCGATCACCTCGCCTGTTCCCGATACGAGAAGCAAAGTATCCTGATTCATAACAATCAGCATGGCTTCGAGCTTTCTTAGCACTTTATCGCTGCGCCATTCCTTCGCAAGCTCAACAGCCGCCCGTTTTAAGTTGCCGTTATATTCTTCAAGCTTAGCTTCAAACTTTTCGAATAAAGTGAAAGCGTCTGCAACAGATCCCGCAAAGCCAGCAAGAACTTTGCCGTTAAACAGTTTTCTCACTTTCCGTGCCGTGTGTTTCATGACAACAGCCTGACCAAATGTTACTTGGCCGTCTCCGGACATAGCGCTTCGTCCTTTATGCTGTACGGCAAATATTGTGGTCGCATGAAAAGATGACATAAAGGGCCTCCTTTAATTTTTCTTAAATGCTCTTGGATGGTGAGACATATATGTGTTTCTCAACATTTCCTTCGAAACATGCGTGTATATCTGTGTAGAAGACAGATTGGAATGCCCGAGCAGTTCTTGAACGCTTCTCAAATCCGCTCCTTCATTTAACAGATGCGTGGCGAACGTATGTCGAAGCATATGCGGATGGATATGTAAAGTGCTTGACGCTTTTTGAACAAGCCCGCTTAAAATATGTCTGATGCCACGGGCTGTAAGCGGTCCGCCTCTTTGATTTACGAATAATAGATCATGAGGTTCTTTTGCCTTCATCAGCAAGCACTGTCTTCCGCTATTCATGTATACCTTCAACGCTTCGCGGGCATAAGACCCAAAGGGGATATAGCGCTGCTTCTTGCCTTTACCGTGAACAAGCACAGTGTCCATAAATAAATCAACGTCGTTAATAGTTATGGAACAGCATTCACTGACCCTCATTCCGGTGGCATAGAGCAGCTCTAACAGCGCTTGATCCCTCATTCCGGCCGGCTGGCTTATATCTGAAACTTCAAACAGCTCCTCAAGCTCTTTTTGATATAGAAACTTCGGTATCCGTTTCTCCTGTTTTGGCAGATGAACAAGCTGAAACGGATTTTCTTCAATAAGCTTTTCCCGCATCAGAAACTTATAAAAGCTTCTTAATGCAGATATCTTTTTGCTTATTGTTCTTCTCGATAAACCTTTTTCATAGGCTTCTGTCAAAAAAATCCTAGTATCTTGATATGCAGCTTCTTCAAATCCATTTATACCTTGAACGCGCAGGAAAGTCTCGAATTCTTCAATTGAATCCACATAATTCACAATAGTATATTGTGAATAATTTTTTTCAATTTGTAAATATTCAACGAATAACTTTACGAAATTCTTAACATTCTCCATGCCTAAAACCTCCCTAGGAAGGGCTTTTAAATGGTATCACAAATCGCGCTCAGGTTGCAATCAATACCTATATTGTTTTCGAAATTGTTTGAATTGTTTCAATCGCACGGTTCGCGTATTGTTCATTTCGTTCTTTTTTATTTTTAATTTTAACTGGCAATTCTTTTAAAAGCCCAAAGTTTGCATTCATCGGCTGGAAGTTCTTCTGGTTTGTTGTTGTAATATAATGTGCCATACTGCCAATTGCTGTTTCCTGAGGGAAAATAACAAGCTCTTCTCCCAATACAAGCTTCGCCGCATTAATGCCTGCTACAAGTCCTGAGGCAGCTGATTCCACATATCCTTCTACTCCCGTCATTTGGCCTGCAAAGAACAGATCACTGCGGTTTTTAAATTGATAAGTCGGCTTTAACAGGCTTGGAGAGTTAATAAATGTGTTTCTGTGCATCACGCCATATCTGACGATTTCTACATTTTCAAGTCCTGGAATCAACTTGAGAACTTCCTTTTGGTCTCCCCATTTTAAATGAGTCTGGAATCCTACAATATTATAAAGTGTTCCCGCAGCATCATCCTGTCTGAGCTGAACGACGGCATAAGGGCGTTTTCCTGTAACAGGATGCTCTAGACCAACCGGTTTCATCGGACCGAAAAGCATTGTTTTCTTACCCCGTTTTGCCATGACTTCAATCGGCATGCAGCCTTCAAAGAAAATCTCTTTTTCAAATTCTTTTAACGGCACTGTTTCTGCTGATGTTAATGCTTCATGAAAACGGTCAAACTCTTCTTCTGTCATCGGGCAGTTCAAATATGCTGCTTCACCTTTATCATAACGGGATTTCAGGTACACTTTATCCATATCAAGGCTGTCTTTTTCTACAATTGGCGCCGCTGCGTCATAAAAATATAAATAGTCCTCTCCAGTCAGCTCCTTCAGCTGGGCGGACAGCGATTCAGATGTTAACGGACCCGTTGCGATGATAGTAGGGCCTTCAGGAATTTCAGTCACTTCTTCATTAATAACGGTTACGTTTGGATGATTTTTCACCCGATTTGTCACACTTGCGGCAAATTCATGACGGTCTACTGCAAGAGCGCCTCCGGCAGGCACCGAACATTCGTCAGCCGCCGCGATAATGGCTGAATCAAGCGCACGCATTTCTTCCTTTAATACACCGACAGCGTTAGCAAGTGTATTAGAGCGAAGAGAGTTGCTGCAGACAAGCTCTGCAAATTTATCTGTATGGTGCGCAGGCGTTTGTTTAACTGGCCGCATTTCATACAATTTGACTTGAATCCCCCGTTTGGCAAGCTGCCATGCCGCTTCACTTCCTGCGAGTCCGGCTCCGATTACATTCACTGTTTGTTGGTTCATCTTTCACATCTCCTAGTTTATTATTCAAGGCCTTCTTTTAACACACAAAGAAGGTGAGCAAGACCCTGCTCACCGCTACTTCTGTGGTTCTTCCTTATAATCGCATTCCACGCATTGGACTTGTATGCCTTTTTTGAGTTTTTTCTCGACGAGCATTTTTCCGCATTTCGGGCATTTTCGTTCAATTGGTTTGTCCCATGATACGAATTCACAGTCCGGATAACGGTCACAGCCGTAAAACACCCGTTTCTTTTTCGATTTTCGCTCAACAATGTTTCCTTCTCCGCAGCTCGGGCACTTCACACCGATTTGTTTCACAATCGGTTTCGTGTTCCGGCAGTCAGGGAAGTTGGAGCAAGCTAAGAATTTACCGTACCGTCCCATTTTATATACCATTGGAGAACTGCACAATTCACAATCCTCTCCAGCATACTCTGGTTCAATCTCAACTTCCTTCATTTCCGATTCGGCTTTTTTGACCCGTTTTTCAAAATCGGTGTAGAAATTATCGATAATCTTGACCCATTCGGTATTTCCTTCTTCAACATGATCAAGATCTCTCTCCATTTTAGCTGTAAACTCAACGTTAATGATCTCGGGGAAAAACTCCATGATCAAGTCAAGAACGATCTGACCTAATTCAGTCGGAACGAAACGTTTATTATCCAATGCCACGTAGCCGCGCCGCTGAATAGTATCAAGTGTCGGAGCATATGTGGATGGACGGCCGATACCGCGTTCTTCAAGGGTTTTAACAAGCCGGGCCTCAGTATATCGCGGAGGCGGCTGGGTAAAATGCTGCTCAGGTTCTATATCTTTTGATAATACCGTGTCGCCTTCTTGTAAGTCAGGCAGCATCCGGTCTTTTTCTTCCATTTGATCGTCTTTTCCTTCAACATACACCTTCATAAACCCGGAAAACTTGACTTTACTTCCATTTGCACGAAATGTCAAACCGTTGTTTGTCAGGTCGACACTCATTGTATCGAGAACAGCCGGTGCCATTTGGCTGGCAACAAAACGCTCCCAAATTAATTTATACAGTCTCATTTGGTCTCTGCCGAGGACTGCTTTTAATTCACTTGGTTTTCTAAGAACTGATGTCGGTCGAATTGCTTCGTGGGCATCCTGGGCATTTTCATTCTTTTTCGCAGGCTTCCGTTTTCCGCCTAGGAACTCTTTTCCATATGTCTGATCAATAAATGCAGCTGCTTCATCAACAGCCGTATTTGAAATACGGGTTGAATCCGTTCTCATATACGTGATCAGACCAACCGTTCCTTCTCTTCCTAAATCAATTCCTTCATATAATTGCTGTGCAATCATCATCGTTTTCTTCGCTCTGAAATTGAGCTTGCGAGCCGCTTCCTGCTGCAGGGTAGAAGTGGTAAAAGGCAAAGCAGGATTACGTTTGCGTTCCTTTTTGGTTACTTTTTCAACTGTATATTGATTCCCTTTGAGCTGAGAAAGAATCTCTTTTACATCAGCTTCACTATTTAAAGGAAGTTTTTTGCCGTTTTTCCCGAAAAAGCTCGCTTCAAAGGTTTCTTGACCTTTTAAGAACGTACCGTCAATTGTCCAATATTCCTCAGGCTTAAAGTCGTTAATCTCTTTTTCACGGTCAATAATCAAACGGAGGGCAACGGATTGCACGCGTCCTGCGCTAAGCCCTTTTTTGACTTTTTTCCATAAGATTGGACTGATTTTATATCCGACAAGCCTGTCTAAAATACGTCTCGCTTGCTGTGCATCCACTAAATCCATATTGATCATGCGGGGATGCTTAAACGATTCCTTAATAGCGTCTTTTGTAATTTCGTTAAACACCACACGGCAGTCAGAGTTGAGATCTAAATCAAGACTGTGTGCCAAATGCCATGCAATCGCTTCCCCTTCTCTGTCGGGGTCGGCTGCGAGATACACTTTTTTGGCTTTTTTCGCAGCCGTTTTCAGCTCTTTTAATACCGGGCCTTTACCTCGAATGGTAATATATTTCGGTTCAAAATTCTGTTCTATGTCAACTCCCATTTGACTTTTTGGAAGATCCCGGACATGTCCCATTGATGCTTTTACTTTATATTTTTTACCTAAGTAACGTTCAATCGTTTTCGCCTTAGCGGGCGATTCCACGATGACTAGATAATCAGACATTTTCATCCCCCTCAAGAGGTGTTCTCTCTCTTTTCAAGATATTTCAATTTTATTTTTGCAGCTGTCTTTATTTGGCTTTCAACATTTCATTCTTTATCATGAACGTCATTAATTAAATAGAAAACAATATGCAACTTTAAATCCTCACTATTATTAAATATTACAATACCGTTTGTCAAACGATAATTCAAAAGGGTTCCGTATATTGAACGTTTCTCTCAGGAAGTTCCTCGAAAATATCCTCTGCTGACCATATGGCTTTAGCCCCCTGCTGGATCAGTTTTATAGGCCCTCCGGCGTAAGGGTCAAATAATGAACCGGGTACGGCAAATACCTCTCTCCCTTGTTCCAATGCTTGATAGGCAGTAATCAGCGAACCGCTTTTTTCTTTGCCCTGAACGACAATAACGCCTTCACTTATTCCGCTGATAATACGGTTTCTCATAGGGAAATGCCATTTTTGGGGTTTAGTTTCAGGTGGGTGCTCTGACAGCAGGATATGGTGTTTAGCCATGTGATCTGCTAACTGAAGGTTTTCTCGGGGATAAATGTGTTGAAATCCGCCTGCAATGACGCCAATTGTCCGCCCCTTCGCCTTAATACTTGCAGCATGGGACATTCCGTCTATCCCAGACGCCAGTCCGCTGACAATCACCCAACCTTTACGACAGATCTCTTTTGTAAGATGATTGACAACTTGTTTCCCATAAGCTGTTGGATTTCTTGTCCCTACAATTCCAATTTTTCTCCCTTTCGAAAGAAGAGTCATATCACCTTTTGCAAACAGTACGGCGGGGGGATCATAAATGCTTTTAAGCCAGAAAGGATATTGCTTTGAAGAAATAGGGATGGTGTTAATGCCTTGCTCACGATAAGCAGTAAGTACACGCTGGAGCTTTGGATAAAGTTGTTCTATTTCGTTTTTTAATGCAGCTGCTTTTATTTGATCACGAGTAACCGTTTGTAACACGGGTGATGTCAGCGACATAGACGGATCGGCTTTCCACCATTTTAATAGAAGGGATGGGGATAATAATTGATTGATTCTGCAAATCGTTAAGCAGGCAGCGGCCTGATCCAATAGATTGACCTCCTTTTGTTAGAAAAAGCAGGAACAGCCTTGACGGCTGTCCCTTTTTTATTAATGCGTTTTACAAGTTTCGAACAAGTTCTTCTCTTTCAGCACCTTAATTAAGGTTTCACCCATGACAGAAGGTGTCTCTGCAACTTCGATTCCGCATGCATTAAGGGTTTTGATTTTTTCATCAGCTGTCCCTTTTCCACCGGAAATAATGGCGCCTGCATGCCCCATGCGCTTCCCAGGAGGTGCTGTTTTACCGCCGATAAAACCGACTACCGGTTTTGTCATGTTGGCTTTTACCCACTCTGCCGCTTCCTCTTCGGCAGTACCGCCGATTTCGCCAATCATGATGACTGCGTGTGTGTCAGGATCTTCGTTAAACGCTTTTAAAACGTCAATAAAGTTTGTTCCATTTACAGGGTCGCCGCCGATTCCAACAGCTGTAGATTGCCCTACACCCGCTTCTGAGAGCTGGTGCACCGCTTCGTATGTTAATGTTCCTGAACGTGATACAACGCCTACATGACCCTTTTTATGGATGTATCCGGGCATAATGCCGATTTTACATTCTTCAGGCGTAATGACACCAGGACAGTTCGGCCCTATCAGTCTCGTTTTCTTGCCTTCCATGAAGCGTTTGACCTTCACCATATCCAAAACCGGGATATGTTCTGTGATACAAATCACGAGATCAAGCTCCGCATCTACCGCTTCCATAATCGCATCAGCTGCAAACGGTGCGGGCACATATATAACAGACGCGTTAGCGCCGGTCGTTTGAACTGATTCAGCCACTGTATTAAATACAGGAACACCTTCCACTTCTGTTCCGCCTTTTCCAGGTGTTACACCGCCAACGATATTTGTGCCGTATTCGAGCATCTGCTTCGTATGAAATAAAGCGGTAGAACCTGTAATCCCTTGCACAATAACTCTTGTATCTTTATTAATGAAAACACTCATTATTTGGTCCCCTGCCTTTCATTCTTTCTTAAACTAAGGATACGATTTTCTGCGCGCCGTCAGCCATTGATTCCGCAGATGTAATGTTTAATCCTGATTCACTAAGGATTTTCTTCCCTAGATCCACGTTTGTGCCTTCAAGACGGACGACAAGCGGCAATGTCAAACCAACTTGTCTAGTCGCTTCAACAACCCCTTCTGCGATGACATCACATTTCATAATGCCGCCGAAAATGTTGACAAAAATCCCTTTAACGTTTTGATCAGAAAGAATGATTTTAAATGCTTCCGTGACTTTTTCCGCGGTTGCACCGCCGCCCACATCAAGGAAGTTGGCCGGTTCTCCTCCATAATGCTTGATAATATCCATCGTGGACATTGCAAGTCCCGCGCCGTTTACCATACAGCCGATATTTCCATCAAGGGAAATGTAGCTTAGATCATATTTGGACGCTTCAATTTCTTTCGGATCTTCTTCATCCAAATCTCTGTATTCCATAATGTCCTTTTGTCGGTACAACGCATTGCTGTCAAAATTCAATTTTGCATCAAGCGCCATCACATTTCCGTCGCCGGTCACAACAAGCGGATTGATTTCGGCGATTGAGCAGTCTTTCTCAACAAACGCTTTATATAGTCCAAGCATAAATTTAGCAGCTTTTCCCACGAGCTCTTTTGGAATATTAATAGCGAATGCAATTTCTCTGGCTTGATAGCCTTGAAGGCCAACAGCCGGATCAATGACAGCTTTTTTGATTTTTTCCGGTGTTTTCTCCGCAACCTCTTCAATTTCCGTTCCGCCTTCTTCAGAAGCCATCAAAACGATTCTTGAAGTGGCGCGGTCAAGCACAAGACCCACGTAATATTCTTTTTTAATATCGCAGCCTTCTTCAATAAGTAAGCGTTTTATTACTTGTCCGTCCGGACCCGTCTGATGTGTAACTAGGGTCTTCCCTAATAGTTCTTCGGCATACGCTTTTACTTCATCTAATGATTTTGCTATTTTTACCCCACCAGCTTTGCCTCGACCGCCAGCATGAATTTGAGCCTTTACGACATAAACCGAGCTGGATAAGCTCTTTGCACTCTCAACTGCTTCTTCTGCTGTAAAAGCCACTTTACCTTCAGGAACAGATACCCCATATTTTCTGAGGACTTCTTTTCCCTGGTACTCATGGATATTCATTTCCCATCCTCCTAACTTATGTAACAAAACTAAAATAGACTGCGCTTTCATTCTATAATAATACTGGAAGAATTGTCTACAGTTCGATGCAAAATCTTTTAATCCTTCTAAACATTCAAACTTTTACTTTATTAAAAACATAAATTTCAAAGGAGGGTGGGGAATATTTTAGCTATTTTTTGTTTTTTACGCTTTCGTCCAATTTGTAAATGAATGAAAAAATCTCGGCTACCGTTTCATAAAGAGCTTCAGGAATTTGATCATCTACCGTCAAATGGCGCATTAATTCGACAAGGGTCCGATCTTCTTGAATCGGGACCCCGACTTTTTTCGCTTCTTTGATAATGTTGTCAGCTACATGGCCCTTCCCTGTGGCAATCACTCTCGGCGCCTTGTCTTTTTGTTCGTCATAATGGAGAGCAACAGCTTTTCTGATCGGTGTCTGCTCTTTCATATTTTCACATCCACTTCCTGATCACTGATACTTGTTATATATTGATCGATTGAAGCCTTTTCTTCGGTGTGAACCCTTTTTTTAGCGTTTACCCCTGAAAGGCTGTACCCCATTTCCTTTAGCCCCTGTTTAAGCGCGGGCACCATCGGATCGATCGCAGCCTGCAGCTCGAAATCAGTCTCTATTGTAATCGTCATGACTTTTTGCTGTACCAAGCAATCAACGACGGTTTCTTTTAGTGTATCAAGCTGCAGCAAAAACAAAAGGCGGCAATGGGAAGGATCAAGCTTTCCATCTGCTTCCTTCTTTCCTTTAAACAGAACAGTCATGTCCTGAACCCCTGACTTCGAAAACATCGGAAATGACATTACAATTTGGCTGTATGACGGATGGTCCTGCTGCATGAAAAGCTGGCCATTTAATTTATGAAAAAGCTGATCGGCTTCTTGTTTGACTGGTTCGGCTACCTCATGCGATGCTCTTAAAGCAGAAAGAGCCAGCTTGATGGATTGCATTTCGCCAGATGTGACTGCGCTTCCTTGTTCAAACGCTTTAATGAACGCAACCTCGTCCCTTGCGCCGATTGCCGTTTTCACTTTGGATAAGAAAGAAAGAACATCTGCCTTATCCGCCAAATGGGGTGCTGTCTGCTGAACAGCCTTTAAAAAGACTTCGGCTTCCTGGTCTGTGACTTGTGCCGCCTGTAAAACAGCTGAAGCTGCAAGTGACTTACTATCACCCGATGAAGCAGCCGCTTTAATCCAATTTGCTGCCTCTTTCACAATTTGGAGACTGTTTTTTTCAGCAGATTCCGTCAGCTTCACCAGCAGCTGGCGGGCTTCTTTAATTGGAATGTCTGCTGCTGTTTTAACAGGCTCTTCTTGTATGCTTCTCTGTTCTGCTGTGTGATTTGCAATCGGCAGGCTGGCTTTTCCGGGGGAGCCAGCTGGTGTGCTAAGCTCCCTGCTTCCAGCTGTATTCGCCGGAGAAGGTGCTTTCGTATTGTCGGTTAAAGAAATAAGCTTATCAATCAGCCGTTCTGCATGGACATCGATTTCACTATTTAAAAGCACCGTAACTGCTTCCTTTAGCTTTGATATCATTTGGCTCTGCTGAGGGTTTTGGTCGATTGCCCGAAGCAGCTGGGATACGTGCTGATGCAACGGAACAGGCGATTTCACAGCATGAACACCATTCAAAATCTCGGAGTGAATGGGAAGATCACGCTTTAAAGCGAAGAGAACCGTTTCAACTGCTTTTTTTGTGTCTTGCGAAGGCAGCGTGTCCATCCAGCGGACAGCTGTTTTGATATCATTTTCTGTTACGGGTGTTTTGCTTTTCAGCATCGCTCCTGTCATCATGAGAGCTGCGTTTGACGTCTTCACTGACATGGCATTTAAAAGTTTGCCAGCTGCATCCTGAATGGTTTTAGGATTTTGATCAAAGCTTTGAACGACCTGAAGACGGCCTGTTTGTTCTGCCGTTTTTTTTTCGTAGGAAAACCAATAGTATGCCTGAGGACGAAGCTGGGTTTCAAGTTTTCCCTGAACAGTTTGATTGCCGACTTGGATCAGGGCATGCTGATCTCCTAGTAAACGAAGCACTTTTCCTAAGAGGAGACGCTTCTCCCCGTTTAGCGCTTCGTTTACTTTTGATGTTTCCTGCGGGACGGCTGTACGCCCGAAAAGGTGCTGCAGCGCCTTTTGCACATCATTTCGTATGTTCATTTTAAAAAGGTGCCTCCTTGTCCATGGTGATTTATCTGAAAGATTGAACAGGAGCGAAAGTTTTGCGGTGCAATTCAGTTGGGCCGTATGCAGCAAGAGCTTCCAAATGTTCTTTTGTCCCATAGCCTTTATTTTTTTCAAAGCCGTACATGGGATACGTTTCGGCATAAGCGCTCATCATTCGGTCCCTCGTCACTTTTGCGATACACGCACCTGCCGCAATAGACACGCTTTTGGCATCTCCTTTTATAATTGACGCCTGAGCCGTGTCGAGCGGAAGTGTCATTGCGTCAACAAGCAAATAATCAGGTGTATCCGACAAATCCTGTATCGCTTTCACCATTGCCATTTTTGAAGCTTCATATATATTGATCTCATCAATCACAGTAGCTTCTACAATTCCTATCCCGACCGCCAGTGCTTCCTTCATAATAAGCTCGTAATATTCCTCGCGTTTTTTCTCTGAAAGCTTTTTGGAGTCTGTCAGCCCAAGTATTTCACATTCCTCTGGAAGGATGACTGCGCTGGCGACAACTGGTCCTGCCAATGGCCCCCGGCCGACCTCGTCAACACCTGCAATCAAGCGAAATCCTTTGTTTCTTGCCAGCCTTTCATAGGAAGTCATATTCACCCATTGTTCTTTCAGCGCTTTTTCTTTCGCTTGCTTTTTAAGCCATTGCTCTACAAGCGTTTGAACGCTTTTTCTCGGGTCGTTTTCGCATTGGGCAATAAATGGGTCTTGTGCATCCTTCACTTCCTGCAAACGGTCTTTAATGTCCTTTACGGTTAATGTATTCACTTTCTCTTCTCCCTTACTGTATGTATCGGTTCAGCCAAGAAAAAATAAAGACCCGCATTTCTGCGCGCCTTTACATCGTCGGCTGTTCAAATGACAGCCTGCCGAACTTTTCAGTGCGAATATCGCGAATGATGACTTCAGTCGTCTTATCATAGTTAATGAGCCCACCGCTCATGAGACAGCCCCGCTTTTCACCTATTGCATCAAACAGCTCGGCAATGTCCTCTGGTATCTCATCAAGGCCATAACGCTCTTTAAGCCGTTCTGGGTAATGTTCTTCGAGAAAACGAAGACCAAACACGGCCACGTCCTGCAAATTGATAATCGAGTCTTTAATAGCCCCGGTGACTGCCAGTCTCAAACCGACAAGCTCATCCTCAAATTTAGGCCACAAAATTCCCGGTGTATCTAATAGCTCTAATTCTTTCCCAACTTTGACCCACTGTTGAGAAGTCGTAATACCAGGTCTGTCTCCCGTTTTTGCTATGTTTTTCTTTGCAAGCCGGTTGATGAGCGTTGATTTTCCGACGTTTGGAATGCCGATAATCAAAGCGCGAATCGCTCTCGGCTTCACACCTTTCGCACGCATCCGGTCAAATTTTTCTTGGAGGATCTCTCTTGATGCAGGCACAATTTGATTTAACCCTTGTCCATTTACAGAATTAATAGACAGAGAGCGGATCCCCTGCTTCTCAAAGTGCTCTTTCCACTGCTGTGTAACTGCCGCATCTGCTTTGTCAGCCTTGTTTAACAGCATAATTCGCGGCTTGTTTTTTAGAATATCTTCAATCATTGGGTTTCTTGATGACATTGGAATTCTGGCATCTACCAATTCATATACGATATCGATTAATTTTAATTTTTCGGTTACTTCCCTTCTTGCTTTTGCCATATGGCCCGGGAACCATTGAATTGTCATGTGACACGAACACCGCCTTTATCTTCAGTATGCATGATTCATTGTTGTCCTTTATGTATTTTACGATGCCTGTCCGGCATTTTCAAATTCTGTATAAAAAAAGAGCTTGTTACAGGTAACAAGCTCTTTTCGTTCGTTATCATTATCGTCTGATCTCTTTAATACGAGCCGCTTTTCCGCGAAGTTCACGCAGATAGTAAAGTTTAGCACGGCGTACTTTGCCGTAACGTACAACTTCGATTTTCGCGATTTTTGGTGTGTGTACAGGGAAAGTACGTTCAACGCCAACACCGTAAGAAATCTTACGAACTGTGAACGTTTCGCTGATTCCACCACCACGACGCTTAATCACAACACCTTCAAAGATCTGGATACGCTCACGGTTACCCTCAACAACTTTAACGTGTACACGTAAAGTGTCACCAGGACGGAACGCAGGAAGATCAGTACGAAGCTGTTCTTTTGTGATATCTTCAATTAGTTTTTGCATCGTTTTCAACTCCTTCCAACAGATGCTCTTGGCCACAAAAACCGGCACAGCGGAACATCGTTTTCAAGCTTGCAGCGGATAAGCCCGCTTAAGCCACAAGTAGTATCTTATCACAATTTCATAGCCTATGCAATAAAATCTATTCTTTTTCCCATTCAGAAATCCACTTTCTTTGCTGCTCTGTAAGCGGGTAGTCTTTCAACAGATCCGGACGTCTTAGGTAGGTCCTTCTGATCGATTCTTTATTCCGCCATTCTTCAATTTTTGCATGGTTTCCTGACAAGAGTGTTTCAGGCACTTTTAAACCTTTGTAATCTGCCGGTCTTGTATAATGCGGGTGCTCTAAAAGTCCGGTGCTGAAGGAATCCTCAATATGGGAAGCCTCTTTACCCAGTACACCCGGAAGCAGTCTGACTACACTGTCTGCGATCATCATTGCAGGGAGCTCACCGCCCGTCAGAACAAAGTCGCCAATTGATATTTCATCCGTTACCAAGTGCTCGCGAATGCGTTCATCATAGCCTTCATAGTGGCCGCAAATGAACAGCAAATGCTCTTCCTTAGCTAATTGCTCGGCTTTTTTTTGGGTAAAACGCTCACCTTGCGGGCATACGAGGATAATACGCGGAGCAGCGGCTGCCTTTGATGTCAGGTCCTCGACCGCGTCAAAAACAGGCTGGGGCTTGAGAACCATGCCTGCCCCGCCGCCATAAGGATAATCATCAACAGTATTGTGCTTGTTATCAGAGTACTCCCTGAAATTTACGACTTGAAACTGCACCGCATCTTTTTCCTGGGCTTTTTGAAGAATCGATGAGCCGAGCACGCCTTCAAACATTTCGGGAAACAGCGTCAAAAAGTCGATTTTCATTCGTCTATTAACCCTTCCATGAGTTCAATCTCAATTTTCTTTTCCTTGACATCGATATGTTTGACCACTGATTCAATGTAAGGAATGAGTGCGTCTTTTTTTCCTTTTCGTCCGATGACCCAAACATCATTGGCTCCAGGCGTCAAAATTTCTTTGACCTTTCCGATGAGTTCGCCTTCTTCAGTAAATACTTCACACCCAATAATTTCGTGGAAATAAAATTCACCCTCATTCAGCTCTCCTAATTCTTCTTCAGGAACTTTAATGATTGCGTTTTTCAGCTCTTCTACTTCATTTAGGTTTTGTCTTTCTTTAAACTGCAGGAGATGAAATTGCTTATGCAGTCTATGTGTGTTTACCGTTACCTCCACTGGTTCGTTACGGCCGTCCATAAACAAATACAGCGTGTTTCCCGGCTTGTATCGTTCTTCGGCAAAGTCTGTTTTTGAAATCACCCGCACTTCGCCTTTGATTCCGTGGGTATTTACGATTTTGCCTACATTAAACCATCGCTTTGTCATATGATCACCTCTGGCGAATTTCAATTACTTTTCCGTCTTTTATGACGATGGTGTTCGCTGCTGTTTTCTCATGCCAGTCATCCCCGGCTTCAATCGTCAGCAGCGCATCGACTTCCTTTTCTTTCAACTCACTGCCAAGCGGCAATGTATGTACTTGAGCAATTTGAAAATCGATGATCTTTATATCATCTTTTCGCTTTTCTATTGCCTTTTTAAATTGTTCAATCATATCAGGGTTTTGCTGTTCTTTCTCATGTTTTCTAAGCTGAAAATAGAGCTGGCTGCATTCTCGTTCAAGCATTTGTTTCTTTTCGGCAAAAGAAGCTAAAAGCTTTTCTTTACTGCGCTCGGTTAAGACTTGCATAACGGCTACACGGTGAATAATTTGCATCGCACCAAGCTCCCCGCTTTTAAAACTTTTTCTCGCCCAGGCTTTTCTATTTTGCCTAAGCTTCTATCAGTTTACCCTTTTTTTGCGTGTAAAAAAAGGGGAGGTGCCGGCCCTCTCCCTTTTAGTCAAATATTTCAAATTGAACTTTCTTAGAAGACTGTGCGCCAGCTGCAAATACAGCTGTTCGAATCGCTTTTGCAGTCCGGCCTTGCTTTCCGATAACTTTACCGGTATCTGACTTATGGACAGATAAGCGCAGCGCAATCTTTTGATCGGTTTCTTCTCTTATGACGCGAATGTCATCTGGATGATCAACAAGCGGCGTCACAATGTGGACAATCAAATCTTCCAAGTGTTGATCAGTCATTACTTGCCTTGTTTAGCGTTGTGGAATTTTTCCATGATTCCTTGACTAGAGAACAAGTTGCGAACTGTATCAGATGGTTTCGCTCCAGTTTGAAGCCATTTAAGAGCAAGCTCTTCGTCAATTTTTACTTCCGCTGGTTTTGCAACCGGGTTGTAAGTTCCGACTGTTTCGATGAAACGGCCGTCACGTGGTGAACGAGAATCTGCTACAACAATACGATAGAAAGGAGATTTTTTTGCTCCCATACGTTTTAAACGAATTTTTACTGCCATTTTACTAGCACCTCCGAAAATATTTCAACAAGATAGTATATTAACAATGATAAAAGTGTTTGTAAAGTGTTTTTTCTTAACAACGGTTTTATCATGTATAACCGATTACATAAAAGGTAGCTTAAACCCTTTTTTCTTGCCTTTTGACATGTTTGTCATCTGCTTCATCATTTTTTTCATTTCATCAAACTGCTTAAGCAGACGGTTGACTTCCTGTACGGATGTCCCGCTTCCTTTTGCAATCCGCTTCCGCCGGCTGGCATTGATAATATCCGGCTGTTCTTTTTCAAGAACAGTCATTGATTTGATGATTGCTTCCACATGATTCAGCTGTTTTTCATCAACTTGGATGTTTTTCAGGCCTTTCATTTTACCTGCACCCGGCATCATTTGCAGAAGCTCATCAAGCGGCCCCATGTTTCTGACTTGCCCGAGCTGCTCCAGAAAATCGTCCAATGTGAAGCTCATCGTTCTCATTTTTTGTTCCAGCTCTTTGGCTTTGTCTTCATCAACGCTGGCCTGTGCTTTTTCAATCAATGTCAGCACGTCGCCCATGCCGAGAATCCTTGATGCCATGCGTTCAGGATGGAACGGCTCTAACGCATCAAGCTTTTCGCCCAAACCTGCGAACTTAATTGGCGTGTTTGTGACAGCGCGAATAGAAAGCGCAGCCCCGCCGCGTGTGTCTCCATCCAGCTTAGTTAACACAACACCGGTTAAACCGAGCTGTTCATTAAAGCTTTTGGCAACATTCACAGCGTCCTGACCGGTCATTGAATCGACAACCAGGAAAATTTCTTCCGGATTCGCGATTTCTTTGACGTTGGTCAGTTCATCCATCAGTTCATGGTCGATATGCAAGCGGCCTGCCGTATCCAAAATGACATAGTCATAATGTTCTTCCTTGGCTTTCTCAATAGCCTGTTTAGCTATTTCTACAGGACTGACCTGATCGCCAAGAGAGAAAACAGGCATATCAAGCTGTTTGCCGAGTGTTTCCAGCTGCTTAATTGCGGCTGGGCGGTAAATATCGGCAGCAACCAGCATCGGTTTGCGATTATGCTTTTTGCGCAGCAGATTCGCAAGCTTACCGCTTGTTGTCGTTTTACCGGCACCTTGGAGACCGACCATCATAATAACAGTCGGCGGCCTTTTTGCGACGGCGATTTTGCTCTCTTCGCCGCCCATCAGCTCAGTCAGTTCCTCTTTAACAACTTTAATGACCTGCTGGCCGGGCGTCAGACTTTTCATGACGTCTTGGCCTACAGCGCGTTCACTTACTTTTTTGACAAAATCTTTGACTACTTTAAAGTTAACGTCAGCCTCAAGCAGCGCAAGACGAACCTCACGCATCATATCTTTTACATCTTGTTCGCTGACTTTCCCTTTTCCGCGGATTTTAGAAATCGTCTGCTGCAGTCGGTCGGCTAATCCTTCAAATGCCATAGTTTGCCGCCTCCTAATCTAATTTCTCAAGCGCTTCAATCAGAGCTGTAATTTCTTCCTCTTCTTTTGAACCGGAAGCAAGCTCCTTCAGCTTATTAAACATCTCTTTACGCTCCTGAAACTTTTTCAAAAGGAGCAGCTTTTCTTCATATTGTTCAAGCATCGCTTCTGTTCGTTTGATGTTATCATAAACAGCTTGTCTTGAAACCTCATATTCTTCGGCTATTTCGCCTAGGGAGAAATCGTCCAAATAATAAAGCGACATATAGCTCTTCTGTTTTGACGTCAACAACGACTGATAAAAATCAAACAGATAATTCATTCTCGTTGTCTTTTCGAGTGACATTTGAGCTCTCCCCTTTGTTAAGTCAAATCCCTTTACGATAACTTAGTTTACACGGTTTTATTGACACTGTCAAGTTTTTATCTTGTCAAAGCGGCGATTAACTTTTTCCAAAATACACTAAATATCATCCAATTTATTCCGATATTGTATATGAACCCTATTTTAAGGAGGATTTTTATGAAAAAAATCGGTTTATTGTTTATGTTATGTCTGGCAGCCCTGTTTACAATAGGTTTCCCGGCACAGCAAGCAGACGCTGCTGAGGCACCTTATAAGGCCTCAATCACAAATATCAGCACAGATGGAGGGGTATACGGTAAAATCAATTACGGACAAGGTCAATATTGGCGAGTCAAGTACAATATTACAGTAAGCGGCAAATTACTCGACCAAAACGGACAGCCAGTGCCAAACGCGCCCGTAAGATTTGAAGCGGACACGAAGGTCGGAAACACAACACAAACTGCTTCAGGAACAACTGATGCAAACGGAACATTTGAGGTTCCAATGTATTTGGGGCCAGCTGCTGGGTATTACACGTATTACACATCTGTTTCTGTTCATTACTATGACATCATCCCATTCAGAGTTTTTTCAGGTGAATCAAGACTGGTATCCACTGATAACAGCCTTTATCATTTCGCCTATCAAATAAGAAGATAAAAAAAGAAAAGGCCCCAAGATGTAGGGGCCTTTTTCTTAATCGTCGGCTTTTTCCACTAAATCTGAAAAGAGTCCGTACACATAGGATTCTGGATCAAATTCCTGAAGATCATCAACTTTTTCTCCTAAACCGACTAGTTTAACCGGGATGTGAAGCTCGTTGCGAATCGCAAGGACGATACCGCCCTTTGCCGTACCGTCAAGCTTCGTTAAAGCAATGCCGGTAACATTTGTTGCTTTAGAGAACTCTTTTGCCTGAGCCATTGCATTTTGGCCGGTCGTGGCATCAAGGGCAAGCAGCACCTCATGCGGAGCTTCAGGAACTTCTCTTTCGATAACACGTTTTACTTTTTCAAGCTCTTTCATGAGATTTACTTTGTTTTGGAGACGACCTGCCGTATCACAAATTAATATATCGGCATTTCTTGCTTTCGCAGCATGAACAGCATCGTAGATGACAGCCGCCGGATCGCTTCCTGCCGTCTGCTTAATGACAGGCACTCCTGTACGCTCTCCCCATACTTCCAGCTGTTCAATGGCTCCCGCTCTAAAAGTATCTCCGGCGGCAAGTACGACAGATTTTCCTTCTTGTTTCATTTTATGAGCAAGCTTTCCGATCGTTGTTGTTTTCCCGACGCCGTTTACACCTACCAGAAGGATTACGTTTAAACGCCCATCCTGGATGTTCAGTTCTGAAATTTGCTCATCTCCGCTGTTATAAATCTCGACCAGTTTCTCAGAAATCACTGACTGGACTTCCTTTGGATCTTGAATATTTCTGCGTTTGACTTCTTTTTTCAGCTCATCTATTAATTCCATAACGGTTGTAAAACCGACATCCGCGCTGATAAGAACCTCTTCAAGCTCTTCAAAGAAATCCTCATCCACTTTACGGTAACGGGATACAAGATCATTCACTTTGTTTTGAAAGGAGTTTCTTGTTTTTTCAAGGCCATCCTTAAACTTTTCAGATACGGAATCTGTCTGTTTTGTGATTTTCTCTTTTAATTTTTTAAAAAAGCTCATCTTTTAACCTCTTTCCTCGTTACTGAACGAATTCTTTTGTTTCTTCCAGCTTAACGGAGATTACCTTGGAAACACCGGATTCCTGCATGGTTACGCCATAAAGCACATCCGCTTCCTCCATCGTTCCTTTTCTGTGGGTAATCACAATAAACTGGGTATCACTGCTGTATTTTTTTAAATACTGCGCAAACCGGAACACATTCGCTTCGTCGAGCGCAGCCTCTACTTCATCAAGGACGCAAAACGGCACTGGACGAACCTTTAGGATTGAGAATAAGAGCGCTATAGCAGTAAGCGCACGCTCTCCGCCTGACAGGAGGTTTAAGTTTTGCAGCTTTTTCCCCGGCGGCTGAGCGATAATCTCGACTCCTGAATGAAGCAGATCGTTAGGATCGGTGAGCCTCAGTTCAGCTCGCCCTCCTCCGAATAAGGATCGGAAAACTTGATCAAAGTGTGAGCGGATTTGGACGAATGTGTCGTTAAAGCGCTTCGTCATTTCTTCATCCATTTCTTCAATCACTTGGAACAAGGTATTTTTCGCTTCTGTTAAATCTTCTTTTTGTTCCGACAGAAACTTGTACCGTTCGTTGACCCTCTCAAACTCATCTATGCTTCCGAGGTTCACGGTACCCAGCTCTTCAATTGCGAGTTTAATCAGCTTCACGCGCTTTCTGGCTTCCTCTGGATCAGTTTCAAGCTGATATTTCTCTTTTGCCCCCTCAAAGGACAAGCTGTATTCCTCCCGTAAGTATTGGAGTAAATTATCAAGCTCGACTTCCATCCGTCCGAGTTTGACTTCTTCGTCTTTTAAGAGCGTTGTTTTTTGTTTATACAGGCGTTTCATTTCTTTCAGCTCACGCTCATACGTATCAAGCCCATGCTGAAGCTTGATGCGCTGATCGCGCCTTAATGCAATCAGTTCGATCGTTTTCGTTTTGTCATTCAATTTATGTTTTGCTGCTTCTTCCAGCTTTTCTTCGCCGCTGGTGCTAGATGACATCTCTGACGTTAAGAAGCTTAAGTCTTCTTTTGCTTCTTTTAACGCAAGCTCTGTTTCAGTGAGCTCTTTCTTTAATCTGGCAAGGTTGTCCTCTTCCCCCTTGCATGCCTGCTCTTTTTTGGCCGCAGCGATCTTCAGCTCAGTCAGCTCGTTGGAGAGAGACTCTTTCGTTGAGGATTGCGTTTGTTTTTGTTTTGTCAGTTTGTCTATGTCCTCTTCAAGCTGTTTCATCTTTTCAGAAACGGCAGAGAGCTCTTCTTCAAGCTTGCGTTTGCGCGCTTTTTTCTCTTCATCGCTTTCTGACAGAGCAGATTTTTCTTGGTCATAGAGCTCTAAATGGGTATTGATATTTTTCTCGGCAACTTGAAGTTCGTACAGCTGGCCTTTCACATCCTGCTGCTTTAACCTTAAGCCTTCCCCGGTTTCTCTTAAGTCAGCCAGTTTTTTCTCCATATCCTGAATGGATTGCTTAAGGGTTTTGACCTCTTGTTCAAGCAGTGCTGTTTTCTCTTCCATTTCAGCGAGCCGTTTCGTCACATCTTCTAGCTCCCGGCTTCTTCCAAGGAGGGAGTTATTTTTCTTTTTAACCGCGCCGCCCGTCATTGAACCACCGGGGTTCACAACATCTCCCTCAAGGGTTACGATGCGGTACCGGTGCCCGAGAAGCTTCGCAAGCTCGTTTGCACCCTTTAAGTCCTCTGTGATCAGAACGGTTCCAAGAAGATTCTGGATGACGCTTCGATACGCAGGATCAAATGTGACAAGTTCACTGGCAACCCCGAGAAATGATGAATGCCGGGCGGCTGTTTCCGCGTCACGGCTTTGAAGCTGGCGGTCTCTAATAACAGAAAGAGGCAGAAACGTCGCCCGGCCGAAGGAATTCTGCTTTAAATATTGAATCGCTTTTCGGGCAGATTGTTCATCGTCGGTCACGACATGCTGAGCAGAAGCGCCGAGCGCTATTTCAATGGCCGTTTCATACTTCTGTTCTGTAGAAATCAGCTCAAGAACCGCTCCGCGAATTCCGCCAAGGCGCTCTTTCGCTTTCAGCACTTCTTTAACACCCTGATAAAAGCCGGAGAAATCTCCCTGCATCGTCTCAAGCATGTCCTTTTTTGATCTCGCTTGCTGAACGTATTGGTATGCCTGATACAGAGCGGATTCATTTTTTTCGTATTGGCGCTTTTTCTGCTCATATTTTGTCTGCATATCACGATATGCACCGACTTGACTGTGAATCTCCTGCTCAATTCGGGCAAATTCCGTTTCACATGCGGCTTTACGCGCAGAAATATCACGCCGTTCCTGCAGGTGCTTTTCATTGTTGTCCGCAAGTCTTTGCAATGTGACAGCGGATTGAGACATCTGGTCATCAAGAAGCTGGAGTTCGTTGCGTATCGAAGCCTGGCTGTTTAACAGCTCAAAATAATCACTTTTCAGCTGCTCGATTTTCTCTTCGACATTTTCATTGTGAAGACTGAGAGCCTGCTGTTTTTCTTTTACTTGCGCCCTTAACTGCTTCACCTCAGCCTGAAGCGTTTCGAAGACAGCTTCCTGCTTCGATAGCTCTTCTTTCAGAGCCGTTTCTTTTTGCTGGAACTGAACGATAGCTTCTTCAAGCTGTTCTTGGTTTTGTACAGCGTTTTTCTTTCGTTCTTTCAGGACTTCTTTACGGCCTTCAAGCTTTTCCAGCTCTTCACTAGTTACCAGTAAAACTTGCTGGAGCTCATCTACTGACTCATCAAGCGCTTGTATTTTGTCCCTTGTATCCTCAATCTTTGCTTCTTTCGCAGAAATAGCAGACGATTCAGCAAGCTCTTCTTCTTTTGCCATCTGCACTTTCTCTTTAAGAGTCGACCATTTACCATGCAGCTCTTCGATATCATAGGCAGTCAGCGCAATTTCAACATGCTCCAGCTCTTTCTTTTTCTCAAGGTAGTCTTTCGCTATTGAAGCTTGAATTTTAAGAGGTTCAACCTGTCCTTCAAGCTCATGTAATATATCTTCTACCCGATTTAGATTATCCTGTGTCTCAAACAGTTTATTTTCTGCTTTTTTCTTTCTCGTTTTATATTTAAGCACCCCGGCCGCTTCTTCAAAGATACTGCGGCGATCCTCCGCTTTGCTGCTCAGGATCTCTTCCACTTTCCCTTGGCTGATAATAGAAAATGCTTCTTTACCAAGGCCAGAGTCCATAAATAAATCAATAATATCTTTTAACCGACATGGCTGATTGTTAATCAGAAACTCACTCTCACCTGATCTGTACACACGTCTTGTGACACTCACCTCGTGGAAGTCAATTGGCAAGAAATGATCATCATTATCAAGAGTAAGCGTAACTTCAGCTAGATTTAATCGCTTTCTTGAATCACTCCCGGCAAAAATAATGTCCTCCATTTTTCCGCCGCGAAGAGAGCGTGCCGATTGTTCGCCGAGAACCCAGCGAATGGCATCCGTGATGTTGCTTTTTCCGCTTCCGTTCGGCCCGACAACCGCTGTCACGCCTTTAACGAAGTCTACGGAAATCCGTTCTGCAAATGATTTAAATCCTATAACGTCTAAACGTTTGAGGAACATAGCGATCCTCCTTATGTAATAAGTATTTCAATTCTATCATAAACATTGGTGAAATAAGACGGCATACATACTGAAATCCCCCTGAGTCATAAGGGGGATTTTATTGTTTCGTATGGTGTTTTTGCAATTTAGCTAAAGCTTCCTGAGCAGCGTGCTGTTCGGCTTCTTTCTTTGAACGGCCGTTTCCGACTCCGAGTGGTTCACCTTTTAGAGATACGATGGCTTCAAATTCACGGTTGTGCGCAGGTCCTTTTTCGTTGGAAATTTTATACTCCAGAGAGCCTTTGCCGTCCCGCTGCACGTATTCCTGCAGCTGGCTTTTGAAATCCATCACATGAGAAAAAGCACCATCGTTAATTTTAGGGAACACATAAACTTTTAAGAAACTTTCGACCGGCTCTAATCCTTGGTCAAGATACAAGGCTCCGATAAATGCCTCAAAAACATCCGCCAATAGAGCAGGACGCTTTCTTCCGCCTGTCATTTCCTCGCCTTTACCCAACAGGACAAGATCGCCGAATGACAGCTCGTGAGCCAATGAAACGAGAGACGGTTCGCAAACAATTGCGGCTCTCAATTTCGTCAAATCTCCTTCACTCATAGCCGGGTATTTGGCAAATAAGAATCTGGAGATCGTCAGTTCCAAAACAGCGTCACCTAAAAATTCAAGCCTTTCATTATCTTCATACGGCTTTTTCCGATGCTCATTCACATAAGATGAATGTGTAAATGCTTGATACAAAAGCTTTTCATTTTGAAAGTGAACCGAAATCCGTTCTTGAAACTCTTTAAATTGTTCTACTTTTTTATAGAACTTTTTTTTATCTTTATAATGTGAGTGTTTTGACATAGTAACCTCCATAGGCACATCAGGTTCACCGCGCTTCTCTGACTAAACCGGATACAGCGCGCGTAAAAGCGGCATGCTGTAATAACTGCACGAATAAAGGGCTAAAGCCCCGCGTTTTGGCGGGACTTTTAGCATCAGCTTATTGCTGGTTTTGTATGTAGTTCACAGCGTCGCCGACTGTTGCAATCTTTTCAGCATCTTCGTCAGAAATCTCCATATCAAACTCGTCTTCAAGTTCCATAACAAGCTCAACTACATCTAGGGAATCAGCACCTAAGTCTTCCTTGAAAGAAGCTTCAAGTTTGACGTCTGCTTCATCAACGCCAAGGCGATCTACGATGATTTTCGTTACACGCTCTAATGTGTCTGCCATAGCAATTCACCTCCCCTCAAGTATTATAGTGGATTCGTTTTTAAAAAACTAGAGAAACTATGATGAAATTTTCGAGAAAAAACTTACATCACCATTCCGCCGTCAATATGAAGCGTTTGGCCTGTCATATAACGGGCTCCCTCTGAAGCTAGGAACGTGACAACACTGCTGACATCGCCAGGTTCACCAAAGCGCGCGAGCGGAATTTGTTTCAGCATTTCGTCTTGAACGTCTTTTGCAAGTTTATCTGTCATATCAGTTGAGATAAATCCTGGCGCTATTGCGTTTACCGTAATATTTCGGCTGGCGAGCTCTTTAGCAGAAGACTTGGTTAAACCGATGACGCCGGCTTTTGCAGCCACATAGTTGGCTTGTCCAGGGTTTCCGCTGACGCCGACGATAGACGATACGTTAATAATCCGGCCTGAACGCTGTTTCATCATTTGTCTTGTAACAGCTTTCGTGCAGTTGAAAACACCCTTCAGGTTAATGTTAATAACGTCATCCCATTCGTCTTCTTTCATTCTCATGATGAGATTGTCTCTTGTAATTCCCGCATTATTAACCAGAATGTCAATTGTAGAAAAAACAGACAGCGTTTCTTTTATCATGTTTTGTACATCTTCGGGATTTGATACATCCGCTTTGACAGCAATTGCGTTTCTGCCCATAGATTTGATTTCATCTACCACTTCATTTGCTTTCGCTTCATTGCCGGAGTAATTCACGACAACATTTGCTCCGCTTTTTGCCAGATCAAGGGCGATTGAGCGGCCGATTCCGCGGGATGCGCCAGTGACAATAGCCGTTTTATCATTAAGCATTATCATTCTCCTCCTTAAGCGTTTGAATTGCCAGCTCGATCGTTTCCGGATCTGATACAGCAATTGTTTTTAACCGTCTATTTACTTTTTTCACAAGGCCTGAAAGCACTTTTCCGGGACCGATTTCGATAAAAGTCGTAACACCCTCTGCGATCAGCTTGTTAATGCTTTCCTCAAAACGAACCGGAGAATAAAGCTGCTCAATAAGTTTTTCTTTGATATCTGCTTTTTCAGTCATCACGTCAGCAGAAACATTTGAGATGACCGGAACGTCAGCGTCTTTTATGTCACAGGCGTCCAATACCTCTTTCAGCTTTTCAGCAGCCGGTTTCATCAGTTCAGAATGGAACGGACCGCTTACTTCAAGCGGAATTGCGCGTTTTGCTCCGTTCTCTTTTGCCAGTTCAGATGCAAGCTCAACCCCTTTAGCTGTTCCGGAAATGACGATTTGGCCAGGACAGTTGAGATTCGCAAGCTGTACAAGGTTGCCTTCCTCTGTGACTTTATCGGTTACTTGCTTTAATGCTTCAGCATCCATGCCGAGAATCGCAGCCATTGCTCCTTCGCCAGCCGGCACCGCTTCATTCATAAACTCTCCGCGCTTTCTGACGGTATAAACAGCATCTTTGAAAGACAGAGCGCCAGCCGCAACCAGTGCAGAATATTCACCAAGGCTGTGTCCTGCTGTGAAATCAGGTGTAATGCCAGATTCTTTAAATTTCTCAAGAACAGCGATGCTTGTCGTAAGCAAAGCAGGCTGCGCATTGTATGTAAGTGTTAATTCTTCAGCAGCACCCTCAAAAATAAGCGAGCTGAGTTTTGTTTCCAACGTTTCATCGGCTTCATCAAACAGACGCTTTGCAGCAGGCACCTGCTCATAAAGCTCTTTCCCCATGCCGATAAATTGTGATCCCTGACCCGGGAATAAAAATGCAATCTTACTCATGATGTAAAAACCTCCAGACTACTCATCTGTTTTTTCTTCTTTCACTTCTTCCTGAATGAGCGCAGCCACATTTTGGCTGACCATCTCTCTTGCTTGCCGAATCGCATGGAATACAGCATTTGAATCTGAAGAGCCGTGCGCCTTGATCACAGGGGCTTTTAAGCCAAAAAGACTTGCTCCGCCATAATTCGAATACTCCATTTTCATTTTCATTTCTTTCAATTTTGGCTTCAGCACAGCTGCTGCAAGCTTTGATGTCAAAGTAGACGTCATTACGTCTCTCATCATTTTAAAAATAGACAACGCAGAGCCTTCCAGCGTTTTGAGTGTAACATTCCCGGTAAAGCCGTCTGTTACTACAACATCAGCCACATCATCTAAAAGGTCTCGCGCTTCCACGTTTCCGATAAAATTGATGTTTGCTGTTTCTTTTAAAATTTGAAACGTCTGCTTCGTCAGTTCGTTTCCTTTTTTATCTTCTGTTCCGACATTTAAAAGTCCGACTCTCGGTGAAGTGACACCGCGCACTTGCTGAGAATAAACAGAACCCATGATGGCATATTGAACGAGGTGCTCCGGTTTGGCATCGACATTGGCGCCGACATCAAGGAGAAGAAATCCGTCTCCCGAAACAGTCGGAAGTGTCGGAGCAAGCGCCGGACGGTCAATTCCTTTAATTCTTCCGACAATAAAGAGACCGGCTGTCATTAATGCACCGGTATTTCCTGCTGAAATGCAGGCGTCAGCTCTGTTTTCCGCAACCTCCTGCGCCATAAGAACCATAGATGAGTTCTTTTTTCTTCGCACGGCACGGACAGGTTCATCCGTAGGCTCAATCACTTCATCTGCGTGCAGCACCGTGATGCGATCTGATGTAGTTGTTAAATGTGATTCTATCGTTGTTTTGTCACCGACAAGTGTGATATGGAGATCATCAAATGCCTCTATACCTTTTATAACTCCGTCAATAACAGCTTTGGGAGCGTGGTCTCCTCCCATTGCATCTACAGCTATTCTCATGCATGCTCCACCTTTATGAATGTTTTGAACGATACATGTCAAAGCGTCCAGAAAAAACAATTTCTTCGCCAACGTAGCTGTTCACTTCGACAACCGTTCTTCCTTTTTCTTTTTCGACAGCCGTCACTTTCGCTTTTGCTACGACACGTTCACCCTGCTTTACCTGTCTTGTAAAGCGGATGTCTGCACTTGCAGTCAGCGCCAGCTCGTCATCAATGACTGCAACGGCCAAAGAATTTGCCTGTGCAAATAAATGGTGTCCTCTCGCAATCTGATTCCGGCTGAACACGTGCTCCTGTTTTATTTCTAAAATGGATATCGCCTGATCATCCAGCTCAAGGTCAATAATTTCTCCGATAACTTCATCAAGTGACAGGGACTTCACTTCGTCCTCAAGTGTTTTCTCTGCCACGTTCTTAATTCTTTCTCTCAGTTCAGGTATGGAAAGCTCTAAGCGGTCCAAACGTATCGTCTGGATGCTCACCCCGAATTTACCCGCTAATTCTTCATCTGTAATAAAGGGGGTTGCTTGAATCGTCTGCTGAAGTAATTCCTGGCGTTCTCTCTTATTTCTTCTCATATCTAAACACCATCCGGACAATTAAGACTAGGTACTAATAGTAGTATATAATTTCATAGATTGGAATGCAACGATTGTTTCTGGCTGAACACCAAAAACTTCTGATACTCAGCTTAATTTTTCCCCGTCCATTACTCCGCTCTTCAGCAATTCATCTCTTAACACAGCGTATTCCGGCTCCTTCCAGAACGCGTCAGAAGCCACAAGATTCGCAGCATCCTGCCTTGCCGTTTCAAGTGCTCTGTAATCATGAACCATGTCCGCCACTTTAAATTCCGGCATTCCGCTTTGTTTTTTCCCGAAGAAATCACCGGGACCTCTCAGTTCCAGATCCTTTTCAGACAGCTCGAAACCGTCATTGGTCTCCGACATGATCCTCATCCGTTCTTTCCCTGTTTCTGATTTTGGATCAGCCATCAGAATACAGAAAGATTGATGCTCACCCCGTCCAACACGGCCGCGCAGCTGGTGAAGCTGTGATAGTCCGAAACGGTCGGCGTCATAAATCACCATAATTGTTGCATTCGGAACATTCACGCCAACCTCCACAACAGTGGTTGATACGAGAATTTGACAGTGATTTGCGCTGAATTCTCTCATGACCTGGTCTTTTTCATCGGAATGCAGCTTCCCATGCATAAGGCCGACATTCCATTTTCCCCGAAAAATATCAGAAAGCATATTGTACACGTCAATGGCGTTTTGCACATCAAGCTTGTCTGATTCTTCAATCAGCGGACAGATGATATAAGCCTGCCTGCCTTGCTTTAATTCTTTTTCGACAAATGCCAAAATACGATCCAGCATGTCATGTTTTACCCAATAGGTTTCAATTCGCTTTCGTCCAGCCGGCATCTCATCAATGACAGATACATCCATTTCACCGAACACTGTGATCGCTAATGTTCTTGGGATTGGAGTGGCTGTCATAAAGAGAACATCGGGATCCTGCCCTTTGTTCCGAAGCTTTTTGCGCTGCTCAACTCCAAATCTGTGCTGTTCATCAGTAATAACGAGACTCAGCGCCTTAAACTCCACCTCGTCTTGGATTAAAGCGTGGGTTCCTACAAGAATATCAATCTCACCCGCCGCAAGACGTTCAAGCAGTTCTTTTCGCCGCTTCCCTTTAACAGAGCTTGTCAAAAGAGCAACGCTGACGTCCCATTTTTCAAATAGCGAAACGAGCGAATCAGCATGCTGCTCGGCCAGAATTTCTGTCGGCACCATGAGCGCTCCTTGGTATCCGGATAGGATCGCGGCATACAGTGCAATGGCGGCGACTGCCGTTTTTCCTGATCCAACGTCCCCTTGAAGAAGACGGTTCATTCTGTATGGAGAAGACATGTCTGCTGTTATTTCGCGAAGAACGCGTGACTGGGCGTTTGTGAGGGGAAACGGGAGGCTTTTGATAAATCTCATGAGTTCTTCGTTTGAAAAACGCTGCCGTATCCCTTGTGTCTGCTCTCTTTCCGCCTTTCGGAACGCCTGCATTTTCAACTGAAACAACAAAAATTCTTCATAAACAAACCGCCGTCTGGCAAGCTTTAATGCTTCCCTTGTTTCAGGCTGGTGCATTGCTTTTAACGCCTGATAATAGTCAGGCAGTTTATAGCTTTTTCTTAGCTTTTCCGGAAGAGGATCAGGAAGTGAGTCTGCATATTGGGTCAGCGCCTGCTGAATAAAGCGCCTCATCATTTTGACGGTAACATTTTCTTTCACAGAATACACTGGTTCAATGCTTTTGTCTTCTTGATGCGGCCCGTTTTTCAACTCCTGAACAGAGATGGTTTGGCGGTGCTTGTCCCATTTTCCTGAAACCGTCACCACAGAGCCGAGCGAAAGCTGCTTCTTCAAATAAGGCCGGTTAAAACATACGGCTGTAATTAAATAGTGGCCGACCAGAAGCCTGAATGTCAGCCTGTTTCGTTTTTTTCCGTAATAGGTAAGAGAAGGCTCTGAATGAACCTTCCCTTCGACTGTGACTCTTTCATCATGCTTTACTTCTTCTAAATCCCTCAGCTCGTAGTCATCATAGCGATAAGGGAAATAATTCAGAAGATCAGAAATGTCATAAATACCGAGTTCGTGTAATGTTTTTTCTGTTTCCGGCCCAATACCCTTAATGTTAGCTATACTAGTTTGCTGATGTTGTTTCACGTGAACCTAGCGCTCCTCCGAAAATTTTTTTCTCTAATTCTCTTCCTGTCGGTGTTGCCGCTAAACCGCCCTGGCCTGTTTCTCTAAGTGCAGTCGGCATCGTTTGGCCTATTTTATACATGGCATCGATAACCTCATCACATGGAATACGGCTTGTAATGCCCGCCAATGCCATATCAGCGGCAATCATCGCATTTGACGCGCCCATCGCATTCCGTTTCACGCAAGGCACCTCAACAAGCCCTGCAACAGGGTCGCACACGAGGCCTAGCATATTTTTTAATGTAATGGCCATGGCCTCCGCGCTTTGTTCGGGTGTTCCTCCTGCCATTTCAACAATGGCCGCAGCCGCCATGCCTGAAGCTGATCCAACCTCTGCCTGACATCCTCCGGCGGCGCCGGAAATACTTGCGTTATTAGCTACGACAAATCCGAAAGCCCCGGCTGTTAACAAAAAGCGGATCATTTGTTCTCTTGTTGGATTCAGCTTTTCTTTTACAGCAAATAACGTACCGGGCACCACACCGGCAGAACCTGCAGTCGGTGTCGCACAGATGGTTCCCATTGCTGCATTTACTTCATTTGTTGCAACGGCTTTCGATACAGCATCTAAAATCAGCGGGCCAGACAGGCTTTTTCCTGATCGAATATAGGCCTGCAATTTAACGGCATCTCCGCCTGTTAAGCCCGTTTGGCTCGTAACTCCCTCGAGTCCTTTCTGAACCGCCGCTTCCATAACAGACAGGTTATGATCCATCTGCTGAAAAATGTCCTCTTTTGTTTTTTCTGTTACTTCCATCTCTTGAGCTATCATCACATCAGAGATCAATATTTGTTTTTCTTTAGTAATCTCAATTAATTCTTTTACATTACGAAACATAACTGGCTCCTCCTGACCCTTTCGCTAGTCAGCAATCTTTGTCACTTGAATAATATTCGGCAGCTTCGACAGCTCGTCGAGAATATGGTCGTCAATATTTTGATCGACCTCTATTGTCATCAGCGCAAGCTGGCCGATATCTTTCCGGGCTACTTCCATATGTCCTACGTTGATTGAAAATTTCGCCAGAACATTGGCAACACCGGCAATTGTGCCAAATTTGTCATTATGAACAACTAATATGGCCGGATGATTTCCTGACAGCCGGAGCTCAAAACCATTCAATTCTGTGATTTCAATCTTTCCTCCGCCAATCGAAATACCCGTCAGTTCCAGCTCACCCTTTTCATCAGAAATGGTGATTTTTGCTGTGTTCGGATGGACCGGGACTGCGTCTTCTACCCGAAACTCTATATCAATTCCTTTAGCTTCTGCAATTTGTATAGCGGTTTTAATCCGTTCATCGAATGTATCAAAATCAAGCAATCCGCCGATAATCGCGACATCTGTGCCGTGGCCCTTATACGTTTCCGCAAACGACCCGTAAAAAGATACAATGATGCGCTCAGGCTCTCTGCCAAATAAACTTCTGGCCACTCTCCCGATTCTAGCAGCTCCCGCTGTATGAGAGCTGGACGGACCGATCATAACCGGGCCGATAATATCAAAAACGCTTCTGTATTTCATGCTATTCCTCCTTATGAACCAGAGCTTATTAGCGCTTTGCTTCTAGACTAATTGATCAGATATAAAATGGCAAGCGGGCGCGTTACAGCGCTGCCGCACTTAAAAGCAGACATAAGAATAGAAGGGCAAATTGCCCTTCTATTCTGCAGAAACTATATACGAATACAGAGGCTGTTTCCCATTGTGGATCTCAACCTCAATCTCCTCGTACTTTTCACTGAGAAACGCTTCAAGCTGCTCAGCTTCTTCCTGAGACGCATCCTCACCATATAGAATGGTCACGATTTCATCATCTTCTCCGATCATTTCTGACAGCAGCATTTTCGCGGCTGACAGCTGATTTTCAGAAGTGCCGATAATCGTTCCATTCAGAATGCCCATAAAGTCGCCTTTTTTAATATCTTTACCGTCAATATGAGTATCTCTGACTGAGAATGTCACCTGTCCGCTTTTTACTTGCTGAATGGCACTTAGCATATTGGCCTCGTTCGCTTCAGCTTCTTGATCCGGGTTAAAAGCCAGCAGGGCTGACATCCCTTGCGGAACCGTTTTAGCAGGAATGACAAAAACCTGTTCATCCACTACACTGGCCGCTTGGTTAGCAGCCATGATAATGTTGGAGTTGTTAGGCAGGATAAATACCGTATCTGCATTTACAGACTTCACGGCATCAACAATATCCTCAGTGCTTGGGTTCATGGTCTGGCCGCCTTCGATCACAACAGAAGCGCCAATGCTTTTGAATAGGTCTGAAATTCCTTCTCCCATCGCTACAGTCACAATGCCATACGGCTGTTTTGCCGGCGGTGTTTCGTTGTCTGCAGGTTTGCTTTCTTGACTGATGATAGAGGTATGCTGTTCTCTCATATTTTCTATTTTTATTTTGATCAATTCACCGTAATGCTGGGCGTAGTTTAACACGTTTCCCGGCTCTTCAGCATGAATATGAACCTTCGCCAGCGATTCATCCGCAATCACAAGCAGAGAATCTCCGAACTGGCTGAGGTCTTGCCTGAAAGTGCCTTCGTCGAACTCTCTTTTTGTCTGATCAAGCCTAACCATCACTTCGGTACAGAATCCAAATTCAATATCTTCGGTATTCATCATGCTTTGCGCGCTCTTGTGATGCTCTGCGCTGACCATGTCGTCAAGTGACGGAAGAACTGCTTTCTGAGGTACAGTTTCACCTTTTAATGAAGCAAGGAAACCTTCATACACACAGAGCAGGCCTTTGCCCCCGCTATCGACAACTCCTACTTCCTTTAGGACAGGTAGCAATTCAGGGGTGCGGTTTAAAGACGCCTCTGCTTCTTCTGTCACTGCAGTCATCAGCGCAGTGATATCGGTTTCTTTTTCTGCTAAGATCATTGCTTTTTTTGCAGCGTCTTTTGCAACTGTTAAAATGGTGCCCTCTACAGGTTTCATGACAGCTTTATACGCCATGTCTACACCTGCTTGCAGCGCAGCGGCAAACTCAAGTGCATTAATTTCTTTTTTCGTTTCAATGTTTTTGCTAAATCCGCGGAACAATTGGGATAGGATAACTCCTGAATTTCCGCGTGCTCCCATGAGCAGCCCTTTAGATAACGCGGAACCCACCTTCCCGATATCATCCGTATCCATTTGTTCAACTTCTCTTGCTCCAGAAGTCATCGACAGGTTCATATTTGTTCCCGTATCACCGTCCGGCACCGGAAACACGTTCAGTGCATCAACTGCACTGGCGTTTTGAGACAGATTCTGCGCTCCCGCAAGAATCATCTCGGCAAAGGTTCTGCCGTTTAATGTTCTGATAGACAATCCTACTCCTCCTAACTACGGGTTCGTCACTCGTACGCCTTGGACATAAATATTGACAGAGTCCACTGCCAGTCCGATGGTTTGATTTACTGTGTACTTTACTTTTGTTTGGACATTATGTGCCACTTCAGAAATTTTCGTGCCGTAGCTGACAATGATATACATGTCGATATGTATCTGTTCTCCTTCTTGGCGAACTTGGACACCCCTGCTGAAATTCTCTTTCCGAAGGATTTCAGTCAGTCCGTCTTTAATCTGGTTTTTAGAGGCCATGCCGACAATGCCGTAACAGTCAACCGCCGCGCCTCCTGCAACCATCGCAATGACTTCATTAGATATATCAATCTGTCCGTACTTCGTTCTTAATTCAATGGACACACTAGTTCCTCCTTCGAATGCATAGAGTTACAGCTATTCTACTATATGGTTTCCATTATGAAAAGACCAGGCAATAATCGCTGGCCGTACCTCTACATATACTATAGCGCTGCTTTTTCCGCAAGATGTCAAGTGAATTTTCTTGAAAGATGATGAAACAATAGTTGCAAACGTTTTTTAGCTGTGGTAAATTATTTAAAGTATCCATATCGAAAGCATCTAAGATTATATGAATGTTAAAAAGTAGATGTTTTGTGCAAGTGAGGAGGGAAACAAATGGCACGTAAATGCGTTATCACAGGTAAAAAAACAACAGCTGGGAATAACCGTTCTCACGCAATGAACGCTTCTAAGCGCACTTGGGGCGCGAATCTTCAAAAGGTTCGTATCCTTGTGAACGGAAAACCTAAAAAAGTATATGTATCTGCTCGAGCTTTGAAATCCGGTAAAGTTGAGCGTGTATAACAAAATGAACGCCTGCCCCGATATGTGGCAGGCGTTTTTATGTGGTGAAAGAGGGCTTTGAACCCCTGGGCATTAATCTTTTCTAAATGAGCCCAGCATCGCCCGGACAATTCCTCCTAAAAACTTCGGCAATTTAATGGTGTAAAATTTCATTTTTTGTCCCCTCCTATAACGTCCCGTAACCGCCTTGTTCATTGTTTTCAGCAATTGAATGAAAGCACATGCTTAATCCGTGCTTCTTATCATTATTAATATGCCTTTTGCAAACGAAAAAGTACCTCGTGAATGAATGAGTTCGTTACTAATACATAGTGTTGAACCGAGCGTAATATGACAATTATTTAGAGGATATTTAAAACCGGTCAGGGTCAGCTCATGTATGTCTTCGGAAAACGGTATGAAGGAGATATATCGCTTATTTTCATCCTTCTCAATATCATATTCACCAGGAGGGAACATTTGAATATGATTTTGTTTGTCTATCAGCCTAATTTTTATGTTCGTTTTTACACCTCTATACAGAAGCTGAATGTTTCCTAAAAAATGATCAGCTCTGCCGCCTGTAATGCCGAAAATCTGAATAATATCCGGCTGCTTTTCCAGCGCCCAATCAAGGGCGAGGTCTAAATCTGTTTGATCTTTTTCTGCTTGATACACATGAAGGGCGGGAGCGGCTTTTTCTATTCGCCGGCGTTCTTGCTCTGTTATGCTGTCAAAATCTCCGAAGGCTTCAACAGCAATGATCCCGGCATCTAAGAGAGTGACGGTGCCTTTGTCAACACCGATCCAAAGCGTGTGTTCATCCGTATAGCCGGTTAGATCGGGAATGAGATTTTTCGGGCCTCCCGCAACGATATTAATTTTTTTCATCTCTGATTCCTTTCTCTGCATACAGGAAAAAGAGCTTAGGCTATTGTATGCCCAGCTCTTTTCTAAAGCTGCTTATTTACTTCCTTTGATTTCAGAAATTGCTTTTTTGCGGTCAGACTGGCCATAAACAGCTGAACCGGCAACGAGTAAATTTGCGCCCGCTTCAATGACGAGCGGAGCGGTTTCTTTGTTGACGCCGCCGTCTACTTCAATTAACAGATCTTTTTTTCCTTTTTCATCCGCCATTCGCTTAACCTCTTTTATTTTAGGAAGGACTGAATGAATAAATTTCTGCCCGCCGAAGCCCGGGTTCACCGTCATTAAAAGAACAAGATCGAGATCGTCGAAAACATGCTCGATGACTTGTACAGGGGTATGCGGGTTTAGAACTACTCCGGCCTTCACTCCTTGCTCTTTAATGAGCTGGATGGTACGGTGCAGGTGCGGACATGCCTCAGCATGCACAGACAGGATATCTGCGCCTGCTTTCGCAAAAGCCGGGATATAACGATCCGGCTCTTCTATCATTAAATGGACATCGAGCGGCAGATCCGTTACCGGCCGGACTGCTTCTACAATCAGCGGACCGATTGTGATATTCGGGACAAAATGGCCGTCCATAACATCAATATGAATACAATCGGCTCCGCCTTTTTCTACATCTTTAATCTCATTGCCTAAAGCGGCAAAATCAGCGGAAAGAATAGATGGTGCAACCTTTATCATTATGCTAATACCTCGGCTTTCTGTCTTTTATCTCCGTCATAAATTCAACATAATGGTCATAGCGATACTGCTTTAATTCCCCGTCTTCAACAGCTTGTTTCACCGCACACTTCGGCTCTTTCAGATGTAAACAGCCTCTAAATTTGCATGAAGAGCTTTTTTCTCTGATATCAGGGAAGGTATAGCCCAGCTCTTCTTCCTCAATGTCTGTAAATTCAAGCGAGCTGAATCCCGGTGTATCTGCAACCAAGCCTCCGGACGTGTGAATCAGCTCCACGTGGCGGGTTGTGTGTTTCCCGCGGCCCAAATGCTCGGAAATCTCGTTTGTTCTCAATCCGAGCTCCGGACTGATCGCGTTGAGAAGCGAGGATTTTCCAACACCGGACTGACCGGCAAATACCGTTGTTTTATCCTGAAAATGCGGGATGATGTCCGCTAAACTGTCTTGGTCCTTAGAGGAGGTAAGGTATACGTCATAACCAATATTCCGATAGTCTTCTGCATAGGCTTGTATCGTTTCTTCTGTATCTTGATCTTCAATCAGATCCATTTTAGTAATGCATATAATCGGCTGAATATCATTGGCCTCAACGAGAACCAGGAAGCGGTCGAGCAATGCCGTGCTGAAAGAAGGCTGAACCGCTGAGAAAACCAGGACCGCTTGATCAACGTTGCAAATTGGCGGCCTGATAAGCTCGTTGGTTCTTTCTTTAATTTCCATTAGATATCCTTCTTTGTCATTTTCAGCTTGATACACAACGTAATCACCGACAAGAGGGGTAATTTTGTTTTTTCTGAAAATGCCTCTTCCTCTGCATTGTATTACTTTATCTGAATCCTCTGATTCATCCAGTACATAGTAAAAGCCGCTTAGCGCCTTAATAATTTTGCCCTCAGGCATATTTTCCCTCCTTGTTATTCATCTTTCGGATACTCAATGGTTTTGTAGCTGACAACTTTATTGTTTACCATTACTTGATAGTACCCTTTTTGGCCGGGTTCAATCTTTAGTTCGATCGTTCGTTCAGTCGGCTCTTTTATCTTAAATTCTTCGTAAGTGTCAGAGATGCTGTGATCCGCATCGTCAACCGCGATTTGCACTTGAAGCTCGTCCCCTTCATTTTCTGGTTCGTAGGGGATCTTGACCTTTTCTTTCACTGTTTTCGCAGGTTTTTTCTCTGGTCCGAGAGAGAATGTCACTTCAACTTCGTTTCCCGGCTTTACTGCCGTACCTGCTGCTGGTTTTTGTTTGACAACCTGTCCTTCTGGAACATCATCTGAGTATGCTTCTTTTTCTACAAGCTTCAATCCGTTGTCTTCCAGATATCCAGACGCTGCTTCTTTACTGTAGGTTTTCAAGTCTCTAAGCGTAATGTCTTCGGGTCCGATACTGACTGTAAGTTTGACTTGATCTTCACTCGGGACAAGCTCAGTCCCTGCTGAAGGGTTTTGGTCAATGACAGTGCCCGCATTTTTCTCGTCATTCACTTCATTTACCGTTACATGTTTAAACCCTTGGTCCTTCAACGCTTTTTTTGCCTGGTCGACCGTTTGGCCTGTCACATCACCGATCTCCGTTTTTGCTTTTCCGGTGCTCTTATAAAGGGTGACCGTGGCGCCTTCTTTGACTGTGGTATCCGCTTTAGGGTCCGTTTTTACCATCAGGCCCTCTTCAATTTTTTCATCTGAGATTTCCAACACCTCGGAATCAACCTGTAAACCTTCTTTTTCCAAGAGCCCTGCGGCTTTTTCGTATTCCATTCCGGAGACATCAGGTATTTTGACATCCTTAGGCATGAAAAGCGATGGAAAAACAGTGACCGCAAGAATTCCAGCTGTGATAAAAACGAGGCATATCGTGAGCAAAACCCACGGCCACTTTTTTCTTTTGCCGTTCTTCTTTGTTTTGTTTTCTTGTGCGTTTGTCACTTCAGCTTCTTTTTCGCCAGCAGCTTTAGCGAGTTCTTCATCTTTAATGATAGGTATCGCTTTTGTCATTTCTTCATCTTCTTGAATCGTAAATCTCTTTTCATTGAGTCTGTCGGCATCAAAAGCTGTTTTTATGTCTGCGTCCATGTCTTCAGCCGTTTCGTAGCGATGAAAAGGATCTTTGGCAGTTGCCTTGAGTATGATGTTTTCAACGCTTTGGGGGACCGATGGATTCCACCTTTTTGTCGAAGGAGTTTCCGCTTGAAGATGCTTCAAGGCGATGCTGACTGCTGACTCTCCATCAAACGGAATACGGCCGGTTAAAAGCTCAAATAGAACGATTCCAAGCGCATAAATATCCGATTTTTTTGTGGCTAAGCCGCCTCGGGCCTGTTCAGGTGATAAGTAATGGACCGAGCCCAGAACTGAATTGGTATGGGTGATTGTGGTCGAACTTAGTGCCGTCGCAATTCCAAAATCCGTTACTTTGATATTTCCCATATGATCAATCAAAATGTTATGCGGCTTGATGTCTCTGTGAACAATCTGGTTTTGATGGGCATGAGCGATGGCTGAGACAATTTGCTCCATGATGTTCAGCGCTTCTTTAGGGTGAAGCGGCCCATTTGCTGTTATGTATTCTTTAAGCGTCATGCCTTCAACGTATTCCATGACAATATAATAAATATCATCTTCCTCGCCCAAATCGTAAATGCTGACAATATTCGGGTGATCGAGGCTTGATGCGGATTGGGCTTCTCTGCGGAAACGTCTGATAAATTCATTGTCATTTGCATAGTCAAACCGCAGGATTTTAATTGCGACTTCACGGTCTAGAATGATATCCTCAGCTAAATACACGTTGGCCATTCCCCCGCCGCCTATAACGCGGAGAATTTGGTAACGCCCGCTGATCCGCTTGCCGATTAGCACTGATCTTCACCCTCTTCAACATGTAAAGCAAGCTCAAGCAAAACTGCTGTAATGTTGTCTTCCCCGCCATTCTGGTTGGCTTTGTCCACAAGCAGGTTTACTTTTTCCTGAGGAGCTGAATCGCTTTGCAGGATGTCTTTTAACTCAGTGCCTTCCACTTTATTCGTCAGTCCGTCAGAACATAGAAGCAGTTTGTCTCCGGGTTCTATATCAAAGGAACGGGTGTCAATGCTGACTGACTGGTCTGTTCCAAGCGCCTTCGTCAACACATTTTTTCGCGGATGATGTTCAGCGTCTTCTCTGGAAATCTCTCCAGTGCGAACCAGTTCATTTACAAGCGAATGGTCTTCTGTCACTTGAACGAAATCATCGTCCTGAAGCAAATAGCATCTGCTGTCTCCGATATGGGCAACAGAAACCGTTTTTCCCGTAAAAAGCGCACATACAATCGTCGTACCCATGCCTTGGCATTCTTCGTGGGCTTGAGCGTGATCGTATATTTTGCTGTTTACCGAAAGAATCTGTTCAATGAGCCATTTTTCACATTCCGAGGGCGCAGTTGGAATCGTCTCTGCTTCATTCCATTTCTCCCCCATGGCTTTCACAGCCATCTTGCTCGCAACATCTCCAGCAAGATGGCCGCCCATGCCATCAGCGACAACCGCTAATACAAATTCATCTTTCCCCTTGAATATCCCCGCATCATCTTCATTATGCTGGCGGATTTTTCCTGTATCTGTTTTTAAGGCTGTTAACAACCCTCATCACCTCGTCTCGTCTTGACGCTCCTTCGCGCGAAGCTGACCGCAGGCTGCGTCAATGTCATGTCCTTGCTCTCTTCGGATTGTGACATTTACTCCGCGGGATTTCAGCGTTTTTTCAAAAGCAAAAATCTGATCACGCGGTGTGCGCACATAGTCCCGTTCAGGCACGTAGTTTACCGGAATCAAGTTCACGTGGCATTTGACTCCTTCCAGCAAGTCGGCAAGCTCTTCGGCGTGTTCCACCTGGTCGTTTACGCCTCCGAACAGCCCGTATTCAAAGCTGATACGGCGTCCTGTTTTATTAATATAATATTTAACGGCTTCCATTAGATCAGGCAGTTTATATGCTCTGTTAATCGGCATCAAACGGCTTCTGATTTCTGTGTTCGGCGCGTGCAGAGAAATTGCAAAGTTAATCTGCATTTGCTGATCAGCAAATTCGTAAATTTTCGGGATGATTCCACTCGTAGAGACCGTAATATGGCGAGCACCGATATTCAGGCCCTTGTCATGGTTAATGATTTTCAAGAAAGCGAGCATTTCGTTAAAGTTATCAAAAGGTTCGCCGATTCCCATGATCACGACAGAGCTGACGCGTTCATCCGTTTCATCAAGAGCTTTTTGCACTTTGACTACTTGAGCGACAATTTCCCCCGCTTCAAGGTTTCGTTTTAAGCCTCCAAGCGTTGACGCGCAAAATGTACAGCCAATACGGCAGCCGACTTGTGTCGTTACACATACAGAATTGCCATACTCGTGTCTCATTAAAACGGTTTCGATGGTATAACCGTCATGAAGCTCAAACAAAAACTTCATCGTACCGTCTTGAGAGGTTTGTTTAACAGCCGTTTTCAGCGTTGTTAACACAAAGTGAGTGTTTAATTTCTCACGCAGATCCTTTGAGAGGTTTGTCATTTCTTCAAAAGAAGATACGCGTTTTTCATATAGCCATTCAAAGATCTGAGCCGCACGGAACGGTTTCTCTCCGTTGTCTGTCAGCCATTGTTTAATTTCATCTAATTCAAAAGAATAAATAGACGGACGCTCTGTCCGCAATTCTTTTCTTACTTTTGTTTTATTAAGTTCTGCCATTGCTTATCCCTTCTTTCTCATGCTGCAAATAAAGAAACCATCTGTTCCGAAATAATGAGGAAGGATTTGAAGCCTTCCATCCCGAACAAAGGGTCTCACCTTTTCAGGCAGCCGCTTTTCAAGAGACAAATCGGGTTCAAAATCAGGATGTTCTTGTATAAACGCATGTATTACTTCATCATTTTCTGTCCGGTCCATTGTACACGTACTGTAGACAAGAGTGCCACCTTTTTTTACTAATGGTGCGATTTCCCTCAAGATCGACAGCTGGATTTCAGCTAGACGGGCGCTGTCGTCAGGCTTTTTCGTGTATTTCATGTCCGGCTTTCTTCTGATAACACCGAAACCTGAGCACGGGGCATCGACCAATATTCGGTCAAACTGTTCGTTTTCAAACGTTTCCCCCGCTTTTCTAGCATCCATTGTATCCGCATGAATGATTGTCAGGCCAAGCCGGTCTGCCGCTTCTTTGATCAGCTTCACTTTATGTTTGTGAAGATCAAGCGACGTAACGCTCCCCTTGTTCTTCATTAATTCTGCGATATGAGCCGACTTTCCGCCAGGCGCCGCACACGCGTCAAGCACTGTTTCATCTGACTTAGGATCAAGGGCGCGGGCGACGAGCATGGAGCTCTCATCCTGGATGGAAACTTCGCCGTTTTGGAAGAAATGAGTTCCGGCAATTGTTCCCTTTAAGAGCTTCACAGCATCTTCAGCGAGGTCGCCTTTTTCAACTTCGATTCCCTCAGCAGCCATTTGATCAAGCAGCTCAGCTCTGTCTGCTTTCATTTGATTGACACGCAGCGTCTGCTTCGGCGGAATGAGATGGATGCGGCAAATCTTTTCCGCAGCTTCAAATCCATACGCATCCGCCCACTCTTTCACAAGCCATTCCGGATGGCTTGTTTCTGTCGCCAGCCGGCGTACAGGATCTTCGATCGCGTCAAAGGATGGAACACCTTCGCGCTGAATAGAACGGAGCACGCCGTTGACAAATGAAGCAATGCCTTTGTGTCCGCGGATTTTAGCAATCTCAACCGCTTCATGGATGGCTGCCCTGTCTGGAATCTTCTCTAAATACTCCATTTGATATAAGGATAGGCGAAGAAGCTGAATCACCCACGGCTTTACCTTTTGAGGCTTATTGATAAACGGTTTAAGCATATAATCAAGCGCGATCTTATTTTGTAATGTACCATAGACAAGTTCAGTCAAAAGCCCTCTGTCCTGATCACTCAGTTCATTTGATTTAATGACCGATTTCAGCAGCAGGTTGCTGTATGCCTGGTTTTGTTCTAATTTGATCAGCGCCTCAAGGGCGATGTCACGAACACTAGTTTTTTTCATTGTTTACTCCTAACACATCACCGGCTTCAACATGAGCGCCTCGCACAAAGTCCTCGCCTTTCATTCGTTTTTTGCCGGCCGGCTGAAGTTCGGTTAATAACAGGGCCGTCTCATTACCTGTGGCAACGATAATTCCTTCCTTTTCAACTGCAACGACTGTGCCGGGCTCAGCTGTTGTTGGTGCCGGTATTTTTTTCGACGCCCATACTTTCAAGTTTTGTCCGTTTAGCGTCGTATAAGCAACAGGCCATGGATTTAAGCCGCGGACCTGGTTGTAAAGCTCTTCGCCCGTTCTGGACCAGTCGAGCAACTCTTGCTCTCTTTTGATATTAGGCGCGTACGTCGCTTTCTCTTCATCCTGCTTTTCAGGTGAAATGCTGCCGGCAATGACGTTTGGAACCGTTTCAGACAATAGCTTCGCGCCAGCAACGCTTAATTTATCGTGCAGTGTTCCGACATTGTCGGTTTCTTCAATATCCACTTCCACTTTTGAGATCATGTCTCCGGCATCCAATTTTTCTACCATATACATAATGGTAACCCCGGTTTTTTTCTTTCCCTGCAGAATGGAATAATGGATCGGAGCACCGCCGCGCAGTTCCGGCAAAAGAGAGGCGTGAACGTTAATGCAGCCGTATTTTGGACTGTCGAGAAGCTCCTTAGGCAAAATTTGTCCGAATGCCGCCGTTACAATCAGGTCAGGCTTTAATGCCAGCACTTTCTCAATTTCTTCTGTCAATCTAACTTTTTCCGGCTGAAGAACCGGGATGCCGTGGCGCAATGCCTCTTCCTTGACCGGAGGAGGTGTCAGTACTTTTTTTTCTGCCCTTCGGACGGTCCGGCTGTGTGACGACCCCCACTACTTCATATCCGTCCTCAATCAGGGTTCTTAAAACAGGAACTGAAAAATCCGGCGTTCCCATAAATACGATTCTCGTCATCAAATCATCCTTCCATATCCGCTAGTTCATCTTCTGTATAGTATTTACTTATTTTAGATGTAAACAACACACCGTCTAAATGGTCCATTTCATGCTGCACGGCTCTTGCTAAAAAGCCTCGCGCTTCCAGAATGAACGGTTTTCCCTGACGGTTAAACGCACGCACTTTGACATAATCGGCACGTGTGACATCACCATAGACGCCAGGAAAGCTCAAGCATCCTTCAATTCCGGTTTGCTCGCCGCTTTTTTCTAAAATTTCAGGATTAACAAGATCAATTCTCCCTCTGTCATCCCCGATGTCTACAACGGCCGCTCTTTTTAAAATGCCGATTTGCGGCGCTGCCAGTCCGACACCATCCATTTCAAGCATGGTGTCGTACATATCATCAAGCAGTTTTTTTAGCTTTTTATCAAAAACAGTCACGGTTTCCGCAGGTGTTTCCAAAACCTCCGCAGGATGTGTGACGACCTTTTTTACTGCCAATTTGTTACCCTCCAAGACGTGAGATCTTACATCATCATATAAGGATTCATATCAATTGAAATCATTACATGTTTTTGTTCAATTTCGCGTTTATAATGTTCCAGTATCTTCTTCAATAAAGCGGATAACTGGGTTTCCTGTTTGTATTTTATCACGCATTGATAGCGATATCTATCTTTGATCCTGGCTATCGGCGACGCGCTTGGTCCGAGAATTTTCGTGTCAGCTCCGCAGTTTGCTTTCAAAAAATGAGCGATTTTTTCAGCTGTAACCGCTGTTTTCGCCACTTCCTCATGAGAAACAGTCACAAGAGCCAAATAGTAGTATGGCGGATAGGATTGCTCTCTCCTGTGCGCCATTTCATGCTGATAGAACGTTTCATAATCGTGTGTTTTCGTCAGCTGGATACTGTAATGAGACGGTGTATACGTTTGAATGATGACATGGCCGGGCTTTTCATGCCTGCCTGCCCGGCCGCTGACTTGCGTTAACAGCTGAAATGTTTTTTCAGCCGCTCTGAAATCAGGAATATGAAGTGTTGTATCAGCACTTAACACTCCGACAAGCGTGACATTAGGAAAATCAAGCCCTTTCGCGATCATTTGCGTTCCGAGAAGAATATCCGCTTTTCCTTCTCCGAAAGCTGACAGTAATTTTTCATGGGCGCCTTTCCGTGATGTCGTGTCAACATCCATCCGAATCACTCTCGCACTTGGCAGCACTTTTGTCAGCTCTTCCTCCACTCGCTGTGTTCCCGTTCCAAAAAAGCGGATATGCTCGCTTGCGCATTCAGGACAAGTGTGCGGAACAGGCTCTTCATGTCCGCAATAATGGCATTTCAGCCTTTGGCCGTAACGATGATACGTCATGGAAATGTCGCAGTGCGGGCATTGCGGGACATAGCCGCAATCCCTGCACATCACAAAGGAAGAATAGCCCCTCTTATTTAAAAACAGCACCGCCTGCTCACCCTTGGCAATCGTTTCTTCAAGCTTTTCCATCAATTCAACTGAAAACATCGAGCGATTGCCGTTTCTAAGCTCCTCTCTCATATCGACAAGCGAAACCTCAGGCATCACCCGATGGTTAACACGGTGCTTCAGTGAAAGAAGCTCGTATACGCCCTTTTGAGCTCTTGCATATGACTCTAATGTCGGCGTAGCACTCCCTAATACAACCGGGCAGCTGTGATGCTCAGCCCGCTTGATTGCCACCTCTTTCGCATGATAGCGCGGCATTTCTTCCTGTTTATAGGAAGACTCGTGCTCTTCATCGATGATTATCATTCCGAGATTTTCAAACGGAGCAAAAATGGCGGATCTGGCACCGACGACAAGCCGTACTTCCTTCCGGTGGATTTTACGCCACTCGTCATATTTTTCTCCTGTGGATAAACCGCTGTGCATGACTGCCACCTGGGAGCCGAAGCGGCCCTTGAAGCGGTTGACCATTTGCGGCGTCAGCGATATTTCCGGTACGAGGACGATGGCTTCTTTTCCTTTCGCCAGTACTTTTTCAATTGATTGCAGATAAATTTCCGTTTTTCCGCTTCCTGTCACGCCGTGAAGGAGGAACACTTTATGCTCATCGCTGTCCATTGTCTCGCGTATGGGCTCGAAGGCAGCCCTCTGTTCGTCTGTCAGCGGCAGGGGCTCTGTTTTTTTGAACATTTTGTCCTGATAGGGATCTCTGTAAACCTCTTCATAGCTTTCCTTCAAAAGCCCTTTTTGGATAAGGGTTTTGATGGTTGCAGAGCTCGTGTCCGTTCTTTTGCACAATTCTGCCGCAGGAATTTTCACACCTTTCGGCTCAGAGATGAGAAAGTGAAGAATCGCCTGCTGTTTTGCTGCTTGGCGGGACAATCCCTCAGCCTGCTTAGCAAGCTCTTCTTTACTCGCATTTGCCTGAATATGCCTGACCATTTTTTTATTGGTTTTTTGCGCGACTTTATACGTCACGTCAATGTCCCCTTTTTGAACATGCCTTTGAATCAGTTTCAGCGTCTCATGATCGGGTATATCTGAATACAACAGCGTCTTTGTTTCAGAAAACAGCCGTTCCACTTGCGGCGGAAGATCGGCGCCGTGTGCAATTTTTAATTCTTTTTCATATTTCGCCTTTAAGGCGGCAGGCAGCATTGCTTGAAGCGCCGTTATTTTAAAAGACAGCGTTTTGTCTGACAGCCATGATGACAGATCCATAAGCTCCTCTGTCAGAACAGGTGTAAGATCTAATAAATCCTCTACCTCCTTGACAGATTTTCCCGATAGGTCAGATGCTTCTTTGACTGCTGTCACAAACCCTTGAATCTTACGGGGGCCAAACGGAACAATGACCCGCATCCCCGTTTTGATCATGCCCTTGAGATGGTCTGGGATTTTATAATCAAAAGGCCTGTCTATATTTTTGGTGCTGACATCAACAATGACTTCTGCAAAATTCATGAGCGCTCTCCGGTTTGTTTTGAGAGGGCTGCGATCTCCTGAAGGATTTCAAAAGAAACATCGAGCTTAGACATGATCGGAAGTTCGCGTTTATGCCCGTCTTTGAAAAAGATTGTCACGATATTCGTATCAGCACCAAAACCGGCCCCATTTGCCTTCACATCATTTGCCACAATCAAATCAAGGTTTTTAGCGGCGAGCTTTTTACGTGCATAGTGTTCAATGTCTTGTGTTTCGGCGGCAAATCCAACCAAAATCTGCTCTTTCTTTTTCTCGCCCAATTCTTTCAAAATATCGACTGTTCTTTTCAGTTCTAAGGTCATGCCGCCGTCTTGTTTTTTCATTTTATGGTCAAATACTGTTTTCGGCGTAAAATCGGCTACTGCAGCTGTTTTGATGACTATATCGCTTGCGTCATACACAGAGAGCACAGCTTCGCGCATATCCGCAGCCGATTGAACAGGGATAAACTCAGCAAGGCCTTTAGGCTGATCAAGTGAAACAGGCCCAGAAATTAAGGTTACCCGTGCGCCGAGCTGAACAGCAGCCTCCGCTAATGCGTAGCCCATTTTGCCCGTCGATTTATTGGTAAAAAACCGGACAGGATCAACCGCTTCCCGCGTTGGGCCGGCTGTAATGACCACATGCTTGCCTTCTAAAGGAGCGGATGTTTCTTCAGCAAAATGTTTTTCGGCCAGCTTTACGATGTTTTCCGGCTCTTCCAATCTGCCTTTTCCTACGTAACCGCATGCTAAATAGCCCTCACTTGGCTCAATAAAACGATAACCGTCCTGATAAAGAACAGAAATGTTTCGTTTGACTGCCGGGTGGTCATACATATGAACGTTCATTGCCGGCGCGATCCAAACGGGAGCCGTTGCTGCCAACAATGTTGTCGTCAGCATATCATCAGCGATGCCGTTTGCCAGTTTTCCAATCACATTAGCCGTAGCCGGCGCTACGATAATCAAGTCGGCCCAGTCTGCGGCATCAATATGAGAAATAACGCTTGGATTTTGTTCTTTAAATGTATCTGTATAGACTTCGTGGCGGCTCAATGCCTGAAATGTCAGCGGTGAAACGAATCGGCAAGCGGATTCAGTCATAATCACTTTGACATTTGCTCCTGCCTGAACCAGCTTGCTCGTTAACGCACAGGCTTTATAAACTGCGATGCCTCCGCTCACGCAAAGTAACACATTTCGATTGTTTAGCAATGAATTCTCCCCCTCTGCACTTTACAAAACCGCACGGAAAAAAATAACAACCTACATGATATAGGTTGCTACTTGTGCTACTATTCGCGGTCTTCCTTTTCAAACGAAAGCAGGCCTGCATCAATTTCTTCTAAAGCTTTGCCTACATATTTGTGTGAAATCGTATGTTCAATCATTTGGTCTTTTTTGATTTGCATTTCACGTGCGCGTCTCGCAGAAACAGTCACCAGCGTATACTTTGAATCTAATTTATTCATTAAAGAATCAATTGACGGATCTAACATTGATTATTCAACCTCCAGCATTTTCTTATATCTTGGTGCAACGCGTTCACGCTTCAAATGTTCAGCAAGAACGATTGCTTTGATTTTATCGCAAGCCGTTTCGACATTATCGTTTTCAACGACATAGTCATAAGCATCCATCATTTCGATCTCAGCTTTTGCGGCTTTCATTCGATTTTCAATCAGAGCGTCTGTTTCTGTGCCTCGTGTCACGATTCTGTTTTTCAGTTCAGAAAGGCTTGGAGGCGCAAGGAAAATAAACAGGCCTTCCGGGAAAGCATTTCTCACTTGAAGAGCCCCTTGAACTTCAATTTCTAAAAAGACGTCTTTTCCATCTTGAAGCGTCTGTTCAACATAATCGACTGGCGTGCCGTAATAATTGCCGACATACTCTGCCCATTCAAGCAGCTTGTTGTCTGCAATCATTTGCTCGAATTCGTCTCTTGTTTTGAAAAAATAATCGACTCCGTTCACTTCGCCCTCTCTTGGACTTCTTGTGGTTACTGAAATCGAATATTCAAATTTTGTGTCTTCCTGCGAAAAGATCGCTTGTCGAACCGTTCCTTTACCAACTCCTGAGGGACCTGAGAGAACGATTAATAACCCTCTTTCTTTCATGCGGCAATTACCCCTGCCCTTCATCCATAATTTCTTCTTTAACAGAAAGTCTGTGTGCAACTGTCTCAGGCTGGACGGCAGATAAGATAATGTGATCACTATCCATGACGACAACTGCACGGGTTCTTCGTCCGTATGTAGCGTCAATTAGCATTCCGCGGTCTCTTGCATCCTGAATCATCCGTTTGATTGGCGCAGACTCCGGGCTGACAATCGAAATCATCCGATTGGCGGAGATGATATTGCCAAATCCGATATTAATCAGTTTAATCGTCATCTTCTACGTTCCCCCTGTAAGATAGACGTCTCTAGTTTAGCCTAGTAAGACCGTCTGTAAACAATACGCACAGTCACTATTCTATATTTTGCACTTGTTCTTTTATTTTTTCAATAGAACTTTTCATTTCAACGACAAGCTTTGTGATCTGATGATCATTTGCTTTTGAGCCGATCGTATTTGCTTCCCGATTGAGCTCCTGAACAAGAAAGTCGAGTTTGCGCCCGACAGCTCCGCCACTAGCTAATATATCACGAAACTGAGCGAAGTGGCTCTTCAGCCTTGTAATCTCTTCAGTGATATCAGAGCGGTCTGCAAAAATAGCGCATTCTGTTACAAGCCGGCTCTCGTCTAATACGTCTTCAGTCCATTCTTTGATTCTGGCGTACAGCCGTTCCCGATAACGAGATACGACATCTGCAGCCAGCAATTCAGTTTCTCTCACCAGCTCTTCAAGCTGATCAATATGCATCAGGCAGTCTTTCGCTAAGAGCAGCCCCTCTTTTTCACGCATTTCACAGAGACCTTTTACCGCTTCTTCTGCAGCATCGATGATCAACGCCTCCAGCTTGTCATTTTGCGTCTGTTCTTCATGAACCTGGACGACATGATCAAGCTTAAAGAAATCCATTACATCGGGCTCTGCAGACAATTGATACCGCTTCTTCATATCTCTCGCGGCTGCGACAAACTCATCGAGCAGCGGCCAATCAATTTCAAGCCTTTTCTCAACAAGCATATCGCTGTCAACGGATACGAAAAGCTCAATTCTTCCGCGCTGAATATGCTGCAGAATGGTCTGTTTCAGCTTATCTTCAAAATATAGCAAAGGCCTTGGCAAACGAGCGTTCACTTCTTTAAATCTGTAGTTCACAGATTTAAGTTCAACGCTTACAGAGAGATCGTCTTGTGTTTTGCTTGCACTGCCGAAGCCTGTCATACTTCGTATCATTTTAAAACACCCAATTCTTCCCTGTTCTCATAATAAAAGGGCAATAGACACGCTATTACCCCTAAGATTATATCATATGAATTTATTTTTTTCTTGTTAAAAGTGACCCCGCCAGCAAAAAAGTAGGGATGGCGGACATACCGATGACGAGCATCCAGTCCCCCGGCGTGATGGCTACAGTATGGAAAATCGGCTGAAGCGGCGGATAGTAGATTACTACAAGCATCAGCAAAATAGATGACAATACCGCGCCGATTAAATACAGGTTTTGAAACGGATTTCTAGAGAAAACAGAAGTTTCGCTGCGGCAGTCAAACACGTGAATAAGCTGAGCGAGCACCAATGTGGCAAACGCGATCGTCTGGGCATAAGCCAAGTTTTCCGGATTGCGGTGGTACACAATGATAAACGCTAAAATAGTGGCAACTCCGATTAAAAATCCTCTGGAAACGACCTTCCATCCTAGCTTGCGGGCAAATACCCCTTCTTTCGGATGACGGGGCTTGCGCTTCATGACGTCTCCTTCCGGCTGATCCATGCCGAGCGCCATAGCCGGCAACCCGTCCGTCACCAAGTTGACCCACAAAATCTGAATCGGAACGAGCGGTAAAGGAAGGGCGAGCAGCATCGCAAACAGCATGACAAGGATTTCTCCGACGTTAGACGCCAACAGGTATCTGATAAACTTCCTGATATTTTCGTAGATGTTCCTGCCTTCTTTTATCGCTGATTTAATCGTCGCAAAATTATCATCTACGAGAACAAGAGATGATGCTTCTTTGGCCACATCTGTCCCGGTAATGCCCATAGAGACGCCGATATCAGCTTGTTTAATGGCAGGAGCATCATTGACGCCGTCTCCCGTCATCGCCACAATATGCCCGTTCTCCTGATAGGCTTTTACGATTTTTAGTTTATGTTCAGGGGAAACGCGGGCAAATACATACACATCCTCCACCACATGAGAAAGCTCTTCTTGAGAAAGTTCATTCAGCATCTTGCCGTCCATGATTTTGCCGCTTTTCGGAAGGAGGCGCAAGTCTTTCGCTATCGCTTTAGCGGTTTCTACATGATCACCTGTTATCATAACGGTCTTAATTCCTGCTTCACGGCATTCTTTTATCGCCTGTCTGACTTCCGGCCGCGGGGGATCAATGATACCTGAAAGGCCAAGCATGGTCAGATCTTTTTCCGCCTGCTCCATTGACGGTGTTTCGCCTGCTTTTATCGGCCTGTAGGCGACCGCTATCGTTCTGAGCGCCTGTGATGCCAAATGTCTTAATACCGCCTCTGTTTCTGCTTTTCTTTCATTTGAAAAAAGGGCCGCTGAGCCGTCATAATAAATACGGGAAGATCGCTGCATCAGTACATCCGGTGCACCTTTTGTAATGATATAGCGCTTTCTGTCTTGATCCTCTACGATGACAGTCATCATTTTCCGTGCAGAATCAAACGGAAATTCTTCGATCACCCGGTAGTTTGATTCAACAAACTCCTTTGAAAAACCGCCTTTTCTTGCCGCGGTGAGCAGCGCTCCCTCTGTCGGATCTCCGTCAAGCACATATTCGCCGTCTCTTTTCTCAATATTGGAGTTGTTACAAAGCGCTCCGAACAGAAGCATCTGCTGAAGCGGCTTATATTCATTGACACTGATCTCTTTTTCGTTTAGTATGAAGCTTCCTTTCGGTTCATAGCCGGCTCCTGCCACTCTCCATGTTTTCCCTCCGGACCAGACATGTGTCACCGTCATTTTGTTTTGGGTCATTGTCCCTGTTTTATCTGAACAAATGATAGACGCACACCCAAGCGTTTCAACAGCAGGAAGCTTTCTAACAATGGATTTTTGTTTAATCATCCGCTGTACACCAAGCGAAAGCGCCACTGTCACAATCGCCGGCAGCCCCTCCGGAATAGCGGCTACCGCTAACGAGACACCTGCTAAAAACATACTGTACAGATTATGACCCTGAATAACACCGACAGCAACGACAAGTACGGTCAGAAGCAATGCAACAACAATCAAAATCTTCCCGAGCTGCTCCAGTCTTCTTTGCAGCGGGGTTGACAATGTCCCTGCCGATTCAAGCATGTCGGCAATTTTCCCCATAGCCGTATTCATTCCTGTCCCGACGACAACCCCGACACCGCTGCCGCGGGTCACAATCGTACCCATAAATGCCATATTGGTAATATCGCCGAGCGAAACATCCGGTTTTTTCAATTTATCAGCATGCTTCACAACCGGGATTGATTCCCCGGTCAGCGCTGATTCTTCTATTTCAAGGCTTCTCGCTTCAACAATTCGAACGTCTGCGCCAATTCTGTCCCCGCTCGTAAATTTCACAATATCCCCCGGCACAAGTTCCTTAGAAGGAATCTTTGTCCAGCTCCCTTCCCTGAGTGCCATGACATGCGGTGTTGAAAGCTCTTTTAAAGCCTGAAGAGATTGCTCGGCACGCCTTTCTTGAAAGAAACCGAGTATGCCATTCACAAACACAATCGCAATAATCGCAACCGCATCTACATATTCACCAAGAAATCCTGAGATTAACGTTGCCGCCAGAAGCACAAGCACCATAAAATCTTTGAACTGCGCGAAAAACAAGAGAAGCGCTGAAGTTTTTTTCCCTTCTTGCAGCTCGTTTGGCCCATGCTTGTCAAGGCGTTTTTTTACTTCTTTTTCTGTTAATCCTTGTTTCATGGACGTATTGGTTGCCTCTAGTAAATCTGTTTGTCCCATTTCATGAAACTTCATTCCGCTCGTCCACTCCCCTGCTCTCTTATAGAGATATCACTCTATAAGCATGCTTATTCTGACTCGTCCCATTTCATGCTATAATTATCGAATGCAGGAAGAATGAGAGGGTGTATTGCATATGTCGTTTGATGGCATGTTTACATACGGAATGACACACGAACTTAACGAGAAAATAATGGGCGGACGAATTACAAAAGTCCATCAGCCATATAAGCACGATGTGATTTTCCACATCCGTGCCAAGGGAAAAAACCAAAAACTATTATTATCGGCACATCCGAGCTATTCACGGGTGCATATCACGACACAAGCTTATGAAAATCCAAGCGAACCGCCAATGTTTTGCATGTTGCTGAGAAAGCATATCGAAGGCGGATTCATTGAGAAAATTGAACAAGCGGGCTTAGACCGCATTATGATTTTTCATATCAAAAGCCGAAACGAAATTGGCGATGAAACCGTACGAAAGCTTTATGTAGAAATTATGGGCCGCCACAGCAATATCATTTTGACTGACGCAGCAGAAAATGTGATTATCGACGGACTTAAGCATTTATCGCCGTCAATGAACAGCTACCGTACAGTACTGCCCGGCCAAGATTATAAGCTTCCGCCTGCTCAGGACAAAATATCGCCTCTTGAGGCGTCAGAAGATGATATTTTGCGTCACCTCAGTTTTCAAGAAGGAAGGCTTGATAAACAAATTGTCGACCACTTTTCAGGCGTGTCTCCGCTTTTCGCCAAAGAAGCGGTTCACAGAGCAGGCCTTGCCAACAAAGTCACACTGCCAAAAGCGTTGCTGGCACTGTTTGCCGAAGTGAAAGAGCACCGTTTCATTCCCAACATTACGACTGTAAACGGAAAGGAATATTTTTATCTGCTGGAGCTGACTCATCTAAAGGGCGAAGCGCGCCGTTTTGATTCATTAAGCGAACTGCTCGACCGTTTTTATTTCGGAAAAGCTGAACGAGACCGAGTCAAACAGCAGGCTCAGGATCTTGAGCGTTTTGTTGTGAACGAACGGAAGAAGAATGCCAACAAAATCAAAAAATTAGAGAAAACCCTGGAGTATTCGGAAAACGCGAAGGAATTTCAGCTTTACGGGGAGCTTTTAACCGCTAATTTATATATGTTGAAAAAAGGTGATAAACAGGCTGAGGTCATCAATTATTATGATGAAGAAAGCCCGACAATCACGATTCCTTTAAACCCAAACAAAACGCCTTCTGAAAACGCACAGGCCTATTTCACGAAGTATCAGAAAGCGAAAAACTCGGTCGCAGTTGTCGAGGAGCAAATCAGGCTGGCACAGGAAGAGATCGAATATTTCGATCAGCTGATTCAGCAGCTTTCGTCCGCTTCTCCCCGGGATATCAGCGAAATCAGGGAAGAGCTTGTTGAGGGCAAATATTTGCGCCCTAAGCAGCAAAAAGGCCAGAAAAAGCAAAAACCGCACAATCCGGTGTTAGAAACATATGAATCCACCTCAGGCCTGACAATTTTAGTGGGTAAGAACAATCGTCAAAATGAATATTTAACGACCAGAGCGGCGGCCAGAGACGATATCTGGCTTCACACGAAGGACATTCCCGGCTCCCATGTTGTGATCAGAAGCAGCGAACCGGATGAGCAAACAATCATGGAAGCCGCGACAATTGCAGCTTATTTTTCAAAAGCTAAAGATTCAAGTTCAGTGCCTGTAGATTATACAAAAATCAGGCATGTCAAAAAACCAAACGGCGCGAAACCCGGTTTCGTCACCTATGACAGCCAGCATACCGTCTTTGTCACGCCTGATGCTGATACTGTCATCAAGCTGAAAAAAAGCTGAGCCGCATAAAGAAAAGCCAGAGCATACAAATGCTCTGGCTATTTCTTTCTTCTCACCTGATAAAGCCTGTTCACTTCAGCAACAAAATCGCCGTCAATCAGCTTATCCACGTTTTCGGCAAGCTCTTTTGTGTGCTTTGGACTGGCTCCGCTTGTAGAAACAGACACAGTGACATGCCCTCTTTTTACGATTTTCGGCATATATACATTGCCAAGCTCAGCGTCACTGACACAATTAACAAGCTGAAAAGGCGAAGCGGATTGGGCAATTTCTTTGTTCACTGCCGCATTATCCGTCGCAGCAATAATTAAGAAAGCATTGAGATAATCTTCTTTTTCAATTGTCCGTTTTTCCCATTTGATACGTCGCTCTTCTGCCATTTGCTTGATTTCCGGTTCAACATCCGGACTGACGAGCGTTATATCAGCTCCCTCAGAAATCACCGTTTTCAGCCTTCTGAGAGCGATGCTGCCGCCCCCCGCAATGACAACCTTCTTCTTTTCCAGGCTAATGTGCAGCGGAAGCATATGAACCTCCATCAAAATCAAATTGTCCCTCAGAATTTGCCCCAGTTTCTCTTACACGGTTCAAAAATGCGTTTTTCACATGAGGATGAAAACCGATATAGGAAGAGAGGTAGACGTTCGGATTATGAGCTTTTAATTTCTGAACCTCTCGTTCGATTTCATTCATCAGCATACCCGTAAAAAGCAAATATGGAACGATAAAGGTTGTTATGCCGTCATCTTTTTTAAGTTCTGAAAAAACCTCTTTGTAATTCGGGCCGCATGCTGTCAAAAAGCACGGAATGACTTCCTTGACTGGAATCATTTCCTGAAGAAGATTAGCAATACCGGTTACGTCTCTTTTGACATCTGGATCTGAACTTCCCCTTCCGATGAGTACCACTCTGGCATTTTCATATGGAACACCTATGTCTTTCATTCTGTGATATACAGCCTTGACTACTTCTTCGTCAATCCCGATCGGCTTTCCGTATGAAATGCGGACTGACGGATATCGGGATGCAGCACGGGCAATTTCTTCCGGAATATCATGTTTTGCATGCGCAGCTGTTAAAAGAAGCAGAGGCACCACTGCGATATGAGTGGCGCCTTGCTTCACACATGCTTCAAATCCTGTCTCAATTGCCGGCTCCTGAAGCTCTAAAAAGCTGATTTCTTGTACTGGCACAGAGATGTGGGCCTTGCATCCTTCCAAAAAGGCTGCGGCTTCTTGCTGCGCTTTTTTGACCCGACTGCCGTGGCCGACATATAAAATTGCTTGTTTCATTTTTACAACGCCTCGCTTAAATCTTGTTTTTTCAGTTCAGATTCAAACCATTCCAGCTTATAGTGATAATTTACAACATTTCCAATGACAATTAAACTCGGATTTGTAATGTTTTCTTTTATCACCGTTTCTGAAAGGGTGTCAACTGTACAAAAAACAGATTTTTGCTTGTCCGTTGTTCCCCAATGAATAAAGGCTGCCGGCGTAGAACCGTCCCGGCCGTTTTCAAGGAGTTTTCTTTCAATCTGCTGCACGTTTTTGATACCCATATAGATGACAAGTGTATCAATTCCTGTAGCCAGCGCTTTCCACTTTTCCTCAAAATCTTCTTCTTTTTTATAATGACCCGTTACAAAAGCGACGTTAGAGCCCGCCTCCCGATGAGTAACAGGAATCCCGGCATAAGCGGCTGCCGCGATTCCAGACGTAATGCCGGGGATGATTTCAAACGGAATTCCATTTTCAGAGAGGCATTCCGCTTCTTCCCCTCCTCTGCCGAACACAAAAGGGTCTCCGCCTTTCAGTCTGACAACCATTTTCCCTTTTTGCGCATACTTCACAAGAAATCGATTGATGGTTTCCTGCTTCATCGTATGAAAATCCGGAAGCTTCCCGCAGTAGATCAGGTCTGCTTGCTCTTTGGCATATTGTAAAATCTCTTTATTTACTAATCTGTCATATAAGATGACATCAGCTTTTTCAATAGCTTTCAGCGCTTTAATTGTCAGCAGATCAGGGTCACCGGGACCCGCTCCTACAATATATACTTTCCCCATCGTATTTCCCCCGATCTATTCGAGTTCTTCCAGAGCATTCGCTGTGATGATGTTCTCGCTTGCATTCCGGCACCTGAGAAGAACGCAGCAGATCATATTCAGCTCAATTTTTGTTTAACAAACTCGATCAGCTGATTTTTACACGCTTCACGGTCATGCTGTCCTGAATCAAGAACGAGCTCTGGAGCTTCCGGTTCTTCATAAGGAGAATCAATTCCTGTAAAGAACGGAATCTCGCCGTTTCTTGCTTTTTTGTAAAGCCCTTTCGGATCTCTTTGTTCACAAATATCAAGGTCGCATTTAATGTAGACTTCATTAAATTCGCCCGCTTCCACAAGCTCGCGAACCTGTTGTCTGTCCTCGCGGAAAGGAGAGATAAAAGCAGTAATCACAATGGTTCCCTGCTGAACAAAAAGCTTTGCCACCTCTCCGATTCGGCGGATGTTTTCTTTTCGGTCTTCATCAGAAAAACCAAGATCCTTATTTAAGCCGTGACGGATATTATCCCCGTCAAGCACAATCACTTGATAGCCTTGCTCAAACAATTCTCTCGCAGCGGCGTTGGCAATCGTTGATTTGCCTGAGCCGCTTAACCCTGTCAGCCAGAGAATGGAGCTTTTATGCTTGTTTTTTTGCTGGTACTCTTCTTTTGTGATAGAGGCTTCATGCCATACAATATCGCGATTTGTCACTGCCAGTCCTCCTTAAGATACGCCTACTTCTTCTTTTTTCTTCATCCCTTTGATTAACACTTCTACGACTTCTTTTCGACTGAATTCAGCAGGCGGCAGCACACCGTCTCTCAGCATGCCTCTTACCTTAGTGCCTGATAAAATGACGTGATGCTCTCTGCCATGAGGGCATGTTTTCGCTGTTCCCATATTTCCGCATTTTTTACAGAAGAAGCTGTGCTCGAATTTCAGCGGCGTAATCCCGAGTTCTTCAGGTTTAAATGTGTCAAACAGCTCCTGTGCTTCGTATGTTCCGTAATAGTCACCTACACCTGCATGATCACGGCCGACGATGAAATGTGTGCAGCCGTAGTTCTTTCTGACAAGCGCGTGGAAAATTGCTTCTCTCGGGCCTGCATAACGCATCGCCGCTAAAAAGACACCAAGGAAAACGCGATCTTTCGGGTAATAATGATCAAGAAGCACTTGGTAGCTTTCCATCCGTACATCAGCTGGAATGTCATCAGATTTTGTTTCGCCTACTAACGGATTCAAGAACAAGCCGTCTACTGTTTCAAGAGCCGTTTTTTGAATGTATTCATGCGCTCTGTGAACAGGGTTTCTTGTTTGGAAACCGACAATGGTTTCCCAGCCTTTTTCCGCAAACTGGCGTCTCGTTTCTGACGGTTCAAATGTAAATTCAGGGAACTGTTTTGAAGCTTTTTTAATCAACGTAATCGGTCCGCCGACATATGTATTGCCGCGGCTGAACAGCTTTTTAACACCAGGATGCTCCTGTTCATCTGTTTTGTACACATTGACAGCTTCTTTTTGTTTGTCAGGCACGTACAGGTCTTCGATTTGGATAACGCCGTATGTTTCTCCTTCATACGTTAACTTTACCGTTTCACCAAGTGACAGTTCCGCTGCTTTTTGCGCATCGACCGGAAGCGTGATCGGAAGAGACCAGACAACGCCGGAAGAAAGACGCATGTTTTCGACTACAGATACGTAATCTTTTTCATTAAAGAAACCTTCAATCGGGCTGTATGCACCGATACCGATCAATTCCAAATCCGCGAAAGAAATTAAATCAAGTTCAATTTCTTTTTGAATGCCGCTCACATCATATGATTCATCTACCCTGTTTACTAATGTTCCTCCGTGTGGTGCTAAGCTCATAATATCCATCTCCTCCTAGTTAACTTATAAAATTACTCAGATTAATGATCAGATTCCCCCGCCTTGTTCGTGGACTGAGCGTCTCTCTTTACGAATGGCCTTTGTCAGGCTGACGGCACCGCCCGCCGCTAAAAGCACACTTACCATGATAAAGATCGAATAATAATCTGCTTTTAAAAACAAGGATACAAGCAGATAAGAAATCGATAAAGATAAAAACGGCGATGCGATCCATACCTTCAGCATCGTTTGAACAACTTGTTTATGGAACACGTTCGGACCGTTTTTTGCCATGCCTATTCCGATAATAGACGATGACGTGACTTGCGCCAAGGGCACCGGCATCCCAAATACAGAACTGATGATCACAAGTCCTGCTCCTGTACCGGATAAGAGAATGCCTTCCCCTTTGGAGAATCTCGTAATTTTCTTCCCGTTTGTTTCTAACACACGCCGGCCTAATAACAGTGCGCCAAGAGCAACAAAAGCTCCTCCATACAAGGTTCCTTTTCCGACATCAAGCACACCGGCAGCTACTAACGGGCCAACAGCATTCGCCACGTTATTCATGCCGGCAGAGAATGCTTCGAAAAATCCGGCAACTAACAAAACAATGCCGAGGATTTTTTGTTTTTTAGAAGATTTTACTTCAATCTTAAAATAACGAAACAGCTTAGATACGAAATAGGTGAAGCCAAAAGCGAACAGCGGGACAAGAACCCAAAATGACACAATGATCAGAAGATTGTTCACAAACAATACTTTATAAGCCACTCCCACGCCAACAACCGCGCCGACTGTTACTTCACTTGTCGACAAAGGAATGCCGAGCAGATTAGCAGTAAAGAGCGACAGGGCAGCAGCTCCAATAATGATGCAAACAATCGTCAGTGTAATCGTCTGCTCAGGAATAATGCCGGAGCTGATTGTTTTTACAACCTCGCCTCCGCCAATGACCGCCCCGGCAAAGACACCGACTGCACATAGGATCAAAGCGTAGGTTTTCTTTTTGATGGCTCCGGAGCCGTAAGCAACCCCCATCGAAGCTGCAGCGCCGCTTGCACCAATATTCATCGCGAAAAACAAGCTAAATAAAATAGCGGCTAATTCCATTTTGCAGCTCCTTATTCATGCAGTCCGCATTCTGTTTTCGCCATACCATTCCATCTGCCTGAGCGCAAATCCTCTGCTGTAAAAGCGGGAGCAGTGCAAGGCGCACAGCCAATACTTGGATATCCTTGGTCATGAAGCGGATTGTAGTCCAGTTCATTCCGGGATGTGTATCTCCAAATGTCTTTCCAAGTCCAATGGATAAGCGGGCAAACTTTTACTGACTTGAATTTTTCATCTTTGTTTAAGAAATTCGTATTGGCACGGCTTGGCCCTTGATCACGGCGCAGGCCGGAAAGCCAGGCTGGATGTCCTGAAAGCGCCTCTCTTAAAGGAACGACCTTTCTAAGATAGCAACACTGATTCGGCTCTCTTTCCCACAGCTTGTCACCATGTTCTTCGGCTTGTTCCTCAAGGGTGAGGTCTGGTTTTTTCAGGATGATATTAAGACCCGGATAACGCTCTTTCACTCGTTCAATTGTTTCATAGGTTTCTTTAAAATGAAGTCCTGTATCAAGAAACACAATCTCTGCGTCTTTTTTCACTTTATAAATTAAGTCAATCAGAACGATTCCCTCAATTCCGAAACTGCAGGCATAAACAAGCTGATTGCCGTAATGGCCGTATGCCCATTTTAAAACTGACAGCGCTCCTTTATAAGGATCGTCTTCCGGAAATGTAATCGTTGGTTCTTCCCAATTATCATACGTTAACATTTCTTCTTTCCTCCTTTCGGAGACAAACAAACAGTAGCTTTCTGCCGGTTGTCTTTTCCCATGTAATGTGATTCGCGGCTGCTGATATACAGATAGCCTTTTTACCTCTTAAAATAAAAAACTTTCAATCCGGCGGAAAGAAAGACAGGAACAGCATGCAGCCCTTATCTTTCAAAATGGAATTCATTTTGCTGGAAGTAGCACCTTACAAACTATGCAGGTTGCCGGGCTTCATAGGTCCAGTCCCTCAGCCGCTCTTGATAAGTTTTTAGATTTGTAGTAAATTTTAGCACAATTCTAACATAAGTCAACCCGACTTTTTTTATAGGATTAATAAAAAAACAGGCCTCATAGCCTGTTTTCAAGTACAGCAAGGCTTTGAAGCCTCTTTACATCATTTGAATTTATTTTTTATTTTTTAAACCAATCTTTTGACTCGGGATTTCGTTTCCATGTTTGCAGCTTTTTTAGATCATCTGAATGAATATTTCCGTTTTCAAGCGCGACCTCTGTGAGCGTATCATAATCAGTTAATGAGTAGTATGGCAGTTCTGCCTTTGCGAAGGCTTCCTCCGCTTTTGGAAGTCCGTACGTAAAGATTGAGACGACACCAAGCACTTCACAGCCGGCCGCTTGTAGAGCTGCACAAGCTTCAAGCACGCTGCCTCCTGTGGAAATTAAGTCTTCAATGACGACTGTTTTTTGCCCTTCTTGCACAGCTCCCTCAATCTGATTGCCTTTTCCGTGCGCCTTCGGCTTGCTCCTCACATAACACATCGGAAGATTCAAACGGTCAGCCGCAAGAGCAGCATGAGGAATACCGGCAGTTGCTGTTCCCGCAATCATTTCAGCTTCAGGAAAATGCTCTTTGACAAGCTTGCTGATACCTGAGGCAACTTCGTTTCTGACCTCTGGGAAAGATAGCGTAAGGCGGTTGTCACAGTAGATTGGTGATAAAATGCCGCTTGCCCATGTGAACGGCTCGTTCGGGCGTAAAAATACAGCTTGGATGTCTAATAGATGTTTTGCGATGATTTGTTTCAAGATTTGATTCCCTCCCATTCAAGTCTGACAGCCTTATAGGCTTTTACCGGGTCTTCCGCTTTTGTAATCGAGCGTCCTACTACAATCGCTGATGAACCTTTCTCTCTTGCAATGGCAGGCGTCGCTACGCGGACTTGGTCATTCGCAGCGTCCTCTGCCATTCTGATCCCCGGAGTGACAGTCAGAAATGAAGGCGACACCGCTTGGTAAATGGCTTTTGCTTCATGAACAGAGCAGACCACTCCATCCAGTCCGCTTTCTTCCGCCTGTTTGCTGTAGTGCACAACCGTATCAATCAGAGACTTTTCAATCAGCAGTTCATCTTTCATGATTTGTTCAGATGTGCTTGTCAGCTGGGTTACCGCGATAAGTGACGGACGTTTTTTTCCAGTCGGCGTACCTTCTTCTAAGCCTTCGAGAGCTGCCTGCATCATTTTTTTGCCCCCGGCCGCATGAACATTGACGAGGTCTACTCCAAGACTGGCAAGGCGCTTCATCGCTTTGTTTACAGTAGTCGGGATGTCATGAAGCTTTAGATCTAAAAACAGCTCGCAGTTTCTTTCTTTTAGTTGTTTCACGATCGATGGCCCTTCTTGATAAAAAAGCTCCATTCCAACCTTTACAAATAACGGTTCTTGCTGAAAAGGCGCTAAGAACGCAAGTGTTTCTTCACCTGATGCAAAATCAAGCGCGATGATGGGCAGGTTGTTTTTCATGATTCCAGCTCCTTCCGATGCATTCTTCAATTGATTGATAGCCGTATTGGCGCAAAATAGATGGGAGCTGTTCAATAATCTCTGGACATGCAAAAGGATTCACGAAGTTTGCTGTTCCGACAGCGACTGCGCTTGCTCCCGCGAGAAGAAATTCCAGGGCATCTTCAGCCGTTTGCACGCCTCCCATTCCGATAATCGGGATGTTGACCACCTGGCTGACTTCATACACCATGCGAATGGCAACCGGCTTCACAGCAGGGCCTGAAAGTCCCCCTGTTTTATTCGCTAATATCGGTTTGCCAGTTTTTAAATCGAGTCTCATGCCGATTAGTGTGTTGATCATCGTAAGACCGTCCGCTCCCGCTTCCTCGATCGCTAATGCAATTTCTGTGATATTAGCCACGTTCGGGGAAAGCTTCACATAAACGGGTACATCCGAAACCTCTTTCACCGCTTTTGTCAAATCGGCAGCCATCTCAGGATTCGTGCCAAAAGCGATTCCGCCTGTTTTCACATTCGGGCAGGAAATATTTAATTCAAGAGCATGAACATTAGGCGCTTTGCTGATATGCTCTGCGACTTCAACATAATCCTCGACTTGAGAACCTGCGACATTGGCAATGATCGGCGTATCAAACTGCTCAAGCCACGGCAGCTCATTATGCAACACGCTATCCAGCCCCGGATTTTGGAGACCGATCGCATTGAGCATTCCAGCACCAGTCTCAGCTACCCGCGGCGTCGGATTCCCAAAGCGCGGCTCCTTTGTCGTAGCCTTAATCATGATGGCTCCAAGACAAGACAAATCATAAAAACGTGAAAATTCTTTTCCAAAACCGAAGCAGCCTGATGCAGGAATGATTGGGTTTTTCAAATCAAGTCCCGGCAATTTCACCTCTAGCATTACAGCGCCACCTCCTGAGCTTTAAATACAGGCCCGTCGAGACATACTTTTACATAGGATGTCTCACTTTCGTTTGTATGGCACACACACGCGAAGCATGCGCCGATTCCGCAGCCCATTCGTTCCTCCATGGACAGATATACTTCTTTATGGGCATATTCCTGTTTTAACGCCTTGAGCATCGGTGTCGGCCCGCAGCTGAGGAGGATATCAAACTCTAGATTTTTCCGTTTAATCACATCTGTGACAAATCCGGTTTCCCCGTAGCTTCCGTCAGCTGTTGCCACATACGTGTCTCCGTACTGCCGGCATTCTTCCTCGTAAAAAACATCCTTTGCCGATTGGAATCCTAAAACGTGGATGACATTTACCCCTTTTTCATTCAAGCGTTTCGACAGCTCTTGGAGAGGCGGCACACCTACTCCGCCCCCTACCAGCAAAGCCGTCTTTCCGGGTTGAACTTCATTAACAGGAAAGCCATTTCCCAAAGGCCCGAGGACATCCACAAGTTCTCCCTGCTGCTTCAGTGACAAGAGTCTTGTCCCTTCCCCATCTACCCGATAAATGATGGTGACTTCATTTTTTTCAAAGTTGACGTCTGCGATGCTGATTGGTCTTCTCAAAAGAGGCGTAACCGCTTCGCTCACTTTAAGATGAAGGAACTGTCCAGGGGTTGTAAACCCTTGGACAAGCTCCCCTTTCAGAACCATTTGATACACCCGGTCTGCAATTTGCTGGTTAGAACATACTGTCAAATACGCTTTTTTCATATAGTGACTGCCGCCTCCTGATTTGTGTTGACTGCCGGCATTTGATCAGCACGGAATGTCATGCTTTCCAGCACTCGCAATATCGCCTCTGCCGTATCTAAAGATGTTAGGCAGGCAACACCATTTTCTACTGATTCACGTCTGATTCTAAAACCGTCTCTTGCCGGCTGCTTTCCTTTTGTCAGCGTATTGATGACAAACTGCGCTTCTCCGTTTCTGATGACGTCAAGCAGGTTCGGGCCATCCTGACCGATTTTTCCGACGACCTTCGCTGGAATGGAAGCTTCTTTCAAGTAGCCTGCCGTTCCTTCCGTCGCTAAAATGTTGTAGCCGATCGCGTGGAACCGCTTAGCAATGGCAAGCCCTTCTTCTTTGTCCTTATCAGCTACTGTTAAAAGCACGGAACCGTAGTTCGGGATTTGAATACCTGAAGCAATCAAGGCTTTGTAGAGCGCCTTTTCAAGTGTCGAATCTTTCCCCATGACTTCACCTGTTGATTTCATTTCAGGCCCTAACGTAATGTCCACTCTTCTCAGCTTGGCAAAGGAGAAGACCGGCGCTTTTACAAATACACCTTGCTGTTCAGGCTGAAGTCCCTCTGTATAGCCAAACGCAGCCAGCTTTTGACCAAGAATGATTTTTGTTGCGAGATTCGCCATTGGGATACCCGTAATTTTGCTTAAAAACGGTACGGTTCTGCTTGATCTCGGATTCACTTCTAGCACGTACACCTCGCCTTGCGACAAGACGAATTGAATATTGAGCAAACCGACAATATTTAGCCCTTTAGCCAATGCGATCGTGTATTGTTCAATTTTTTTCTTGATGTCCTCTGTGAGAGACTGAGGCGGATAAACAGCGATTGAGTCTCCGGAGTGAACGCCCGCACGTTCAATGTGCTCCATAATTCCCGGAATGACGACTGTTTCACCGTCGGATACTGCATCGACTTCAATTTCTTTTCCTGTCAAGTATCTGTCAATTAATACAGGGTGCTGTGGATTGATTTTAACTGCGTTTTTCATGTAATGAAGCAGCTCTTCTTCATGATACACAATCTCCATCGCCCGGCCGCCAAGTACATAGGAAGGGCGTACCAATACCGGGTAACCGATATCACTTGCGATGCTTACCGCCTGATCAACTGATGTCGCTGTTTTGCCAAGCGGCTGCGGAACACCAAGTTCTCCAAGCGCTTGTTCAAATTTATCCCGGTCTTCTGCACGGTCTAAATCTTCTAATGAAGTTCCAAGGATTTTCACTCCGCGTGCAGAAAGCTCGTCAGCAAGGTTAATCGCAGTTTGTCCGCCAAATTGTACGACAACGCCCATTGGCTGTTCGAGGTCAATGATGTGCATAACATCTTCAATCGTAAGCGGTTCAAAATACAGCTTGTCTGAGATGCTGAAGTCTGTTGAAACGGTTTCCGGGTTGTTATTGACAATAATGGCTTCATAGCCTGCTTGTTTAATTGCCCATACAGAGTGAACCGTCGCATAGTCGAACTCGACACCCTGACCGATTCGAATCGGACCCGAACCAAGCACCATCACACTTTTCTTATCTGTAACGACAGATTCATTTTCTTCTTCATATGTGCTATAGAAGTATGGCGTTTCTGACTCAAATTCCGCGGCACACGTATCTACCATTTTGAATACCGGCGCAATCCCCGCTTGTTTTCTCAAGCTGTAAAGCTCGGATTCTTTCATTTTCCATTCACGGCTGATGTACTGATCAGAGAAGCCGAGTTCTTTTGCCCGTCTCAGCACATCTGTATCGCCCGCATTCGCCTTCAATTCTTTTTCAAACTGTACGATTCCGAACAGCTTATGCAAGAAGAAAACATCGATAGCGGAAAATTCATGGAGGTCTTCTACCGTGTAGCCTCTTCTGTACGCTTCAGCTAAGTAGAATAAGCGTTCATCACCGGCCTTTTTAATTCGCTTTTCAAGAAGCTCATCTGAAATGTCAGCGGCGTCCTTCAATTCAAGATGATACACATCCGCTTCCAGTGATCGCACTGCCTTCAGCAATGACTCTTCAAGCGTGCGGCCGATTGCCATGACCTCACCTGTCGCTTTCATTTGCGTGCCAAGCTTTCTGTTTGCTGATTCAAACTTATCAAACGGCCAGCGCGGAATTTTGGATACGACATAGTCAAGAGCAGGTTCAAATGCTGCGTATGTTTTTCCTGTCACCGGGTTCATCATTTCATCTAATGAAAGGCCGACTGCAATTTTAGCAGCGAGCTTTGCAATCGGATATCCCGTCGCTTTTGATGCAAGGGCAGATGAACGGCTGACACGCGGGTTTACTTCAATAATGTAGTATTGGAAGCTGTCTGGATCTAAAGCGAGCTGTACGTTACATCCGCCTTCGATTCCAAGCGCGCGAATCAGTTTTAACGATACATTCCGCAAGAGCTGATATTCGCGATCGCTGAGCGTTTGGCTCGGCGCGACAACAATACTGTCTCCAGTATGGATTCCAACCGGATCAATGTTTTCCATGTTACAAACGACAATGGCGTGATCCTGGCTGTCTCTCATGACTTCATACTCGATTTCTTTATAGCCGGCGATGCTTTTTTCAAGCAGACATTGGTGTACCGGGCTTAATTTCAAGCCGTTCTCAACGATTTCTTTTAACTCTGTCTCATTCGAGCAGATGCCTCCGCCTGTTCCGCCTAATGTATATGCCGGGCGGACAATGACAGGGAATCCAATTTGACTGACGAATTTTTCCGCTTCTTCAAGGGAGTGGATAATCTCACTTTCAGGCACCGGTTCATTCAGTTCATTCATTAATGTTCTGAACAAGTCACGGTCTTCAGCTTGCTGAATTGCAGACAGTTTTGTGCCAAGCACTTCGACGCCGCATTCTGCCAGAACACCTCTTTCAGAAAGCTCAACCGCAAGATTCAAACCGGTTTGGCCTCCGAGTGTAGGAAGAATGGCATCTGGGCGCTCTTTTCTGATGATTCTTGTCAGGAATTCAGGTGTGAGCGGTTCGATATAAACCCGGTCAGCCATTTCTGTATCTGTCATGATCGTGGCAGGGTTTGAGTTGACAAGGATGACTTCATAACCTTCTTCTTTCAAAGCAAGACAGGCTTGTGTTCCCGCATAGTCAAATTCTGCTGCTTGGCCGATGATGATCGGTCCAGATCCGATTACTAAAATTTTGTTAATGTCTACGCGTTTTGGCATACCGCTTCCCCTTCTTTCTCTGTTGTTTCGATCATTTCGATGAATCTGTCAAATAGGTGGTTGGCATCCTCAGGACCAGGTGAGGCTTCGGGATGATATTGAACCGTAAATGCCGGCAATGTTTTATGCTTCAGCCCTTCAATCGTATCGTCGTTAATTGCGATATGCGTCACTTCCAGTTCTGTTTTACTGATAGACGAAACTGTATATCCATGGTTTTGAGATGTTAAGGCAACTTTTCCTGTAGCCAGCTCTTTTACCGGGTGGTTTGAGCCCCTGTGGCCGAATTTCATTTTTTCGGTATTCGCCCCGCACGCCAGCGCGAATAATTGGTGGCCAAGACATATTCCGAATAATGGCACTTTTCCAAGAACACCTTTAATCATTTCAATCGCTTCAGGCACATCCTTTGGGTCTCCAGGTCCGTTAGAAAGCATGATACCGTCCGGTTTCAGCTGAAGCACCTCTTCCGCTGTAATGTTGTAAGGCACAACGATGACGTCACATTTCCGTTTGTTCAGCTCTCTTAGAATCCCGTGTTTCATGCCGAAGTCAACCAAGACGATGCGTTTGCCTCTTCCCGGGCTCGGATATGCTGTTTTTGCTGATACTTGGGATACTTGATTTCTTGGTAATTCCGTTTCGTTCAGTCTTTTCAGCACTGCTTCGATATCTTCATCAGATGAAGCGAATGTTCCTTTTAGCGCGCCTGCCGAGCGGATCATTCTTGTCAGCTTCCTTGTATCAATCCCCTGGAGTCCGGGAATATTTTTCATTTTTAAATACTCGTCTAAGGTGTATGCTGAACGCCAGTTGGAAGGCAGCTCACATAATTCTTTGATGATCAGCCCTTTGACAAAAGGGGTAATGGATTCAAAATCATCACGGTTAATGCCGTAATTTCCGATAAGCGGGTATGTTAATGTTACGATCTGTCCGCAGTAAGAAGGATCAGATAAAATTTCCTGATAGCCTGTCATCCCAGTATTAAAAACGACTTCTCCCATGTTGTGTTCTAAGCTTCCGAAGGCTTCTCCCTCGAATACCGCTCCGTTTTCCAGTACTAATCGTCTCTTCATTTGACAAGTCTCCCCTCTTCATAAGCAAGCTTCCCTGCCGCAATTGTAGCGACCGGCCAGCCGGTGCAGCTGATGCCGTTGAATGGTGTATTTTTTCCTTTTGATAAAAATGTCTCTTTGTCTATAACTGCTTCTTTTTCTAAATCGATTAACGTAATGTCCGCAGCTTGCCCCGTTTGTAATGTTCCATATGGGAGACCGAACGCTTCGCATGGCTTGATTGTCATGTAGTCAATCAGCTGCTTCAGCGACCAGCTGCCATTTTTGACAAAGTGTGTGTAAAGAAGCGGGAATGCTGTTTCTAAGCCGACAATTCCGAATGGCGCCAGTTTCATTTCTGTGTTTTTCTCTTCTTCCGTATGCGGTGCATGGTCTGTTGCGATAAAATCAATTGTTCCGTCTAAAAGACCTTCAATTAAAGCAGCTCTGTCTTCTGCGCTGCGGAGCGGAGGATTCATTTTATAGTTTGTGTCCAGCCCCGGGATGTCCTCATCACAAAGCAGCAAATGATGCGGCGACACTTCTGCTGTCACTCTGATTCCCGCTTTTTTCGCATCGCGTACAACTCTGACAGATTCTTTCGTGCTGATATGGCATACATGATAATGGCAGTTTGCCGCCTCAGCCAGCAGCACATCGCGGGCAATATGAACCGATTCACACACAGAAGGAATGCCGTTTAGCCCGTTCGCTTTGGAGAATGTCCCCTCATGTACGCTTCCTCCGTAAATTAAGGAGTTGTCCTCGCAATGTGCAACAATTGCTTTGTCAATTGCGGCTGCCCGTTTCATCGCTTCATACATCATTCCTGCTGTCTGTATACCAACGCCGTCATCTGTAAAAGCAAATGCCCCGGCTTCTTTTAATGCTTCAAAGTTTGTCATTTCATCGCCGATTTGTCTGATCGTAATGGATGCATATGGAAGAACTCTGACGCATGATGTTTCTTTAATTCTGTTTTGCACCCATTCCATCTGCTCCTTTGTATCAGGAACCGGCCGCGTATTCGGCATTGCTGCTACTGTAGTATAGCCACCGCGTGCCGCCGCTTTGGCCCCGGTTTCAATAGTTTCTTTTTTCTCTCCGCCAGGCTCTCTGAAATGCACGTGGAGATCAACAAACCCAGGTGAAACGAGCAAACCTTTTGCATCAATTACCGTTTCATTATCCGTTGCATCAAGCTTGCCGATTGCGGTGATGGTTTCTCCAGTCACTCGGATATCCGCTTGTGTTTTTTCACCATTTTCGTTTAGTATCCAGCCGTTTTTAATGAGATATGACATACGCTGCTTCTCCTCTTTTCACATTGGTTTGTAAGGCACGCTGTATCACTGCCATTCTGATAAATACGCCATTTTGCATTTGCTTGAAGATTCTTGATTTTTTGCTTTCTACTAAGCTGTCATCAATCTCCACTCCTCTGTTTACCGGAGCAGGATGCATGATGATCGCATGCCGCTTCATACGCTCAGCCCGTTCTACAGTCAAGCCGTATTTGTTTAAATAGCCTTCCTGGCTGACAGCTGACTGATGTCGTTCATTTTGAATGCGCAGCAGCATGACAACATCGGAAGACTCAACTGCTTCATCCATTGAGACATACGTGCCGAATGTATTTTCTTCATCCTGCCATTCCGAAGGGCCGGAAAATAGGACCCGGGCACCCAATCTTGTCAACACTTCCGCATTTGACCTTGCCACTCTGCTATGCTTGATGTCGCCGTGAATGGAGACGGTAAGCCCTTTGAACGTATTGAACTCTTCATAAATCGTCATTAAATCAAGCAGTGATTGTGTTGGATGCTGGCCGCACCCGTCTCCCGCATTCAGAATCGGAATGTTCACCTGGCTGACAAGCTCTTCATAATACTCATCCTCACTGTGCCTGATGACGCAGACGTCCACACCGATTGATTCGAGCGTCCGGATCGTGTCATATAAGGTTTCGCCTTTTTGCACGCTTGTGCTTGTTCCATCAAGGTTGAGCACATTCATGCCCAGCTTTTTTTCTGCGACCTCAAAGCTGAACCGCGTTCTCGTGCTCGGTTCGAAAAACAGGTTTGCTGCAAACTTTCCTGTAAGCTGATTGTCTGTTTTTCCGCTTTTAAGGTCTTGTGCTGTTTGAAGCAAATCTTTGATTTCCTCAGTGCTGAGTTCACTCATCGTCGTTAAATGCTTCATGTTCTTTCCCCTCTCTTTTCAACTTAAGGCTGAAAAAAACCCCGGTCTAAGGTAGACTCGGGGTATGGTTAAATAGAGGGCAGCATTGAAGCTTCCTTCTCTTCATAACCCTTCCAAGCCTCTCTGGACTTTCATTAAAAGGTTTTAGATATGATGTTGTTCAGATGTGTCTGCCTGCTCTTCCTTCGCCTGCGGAAGAATCAGGTTTAAGATGACACCGACAATTGCGGCAAGCGCCATTCCTGACACTTGGAATCCGCCTTGAGACACTTGGATAAAAGCGCCTCCTACACCGATGACAAGGATAACTGATGTAATAATGAGGTTTCTGTTGTTTTCATAATCAATTTTGTTGTCAATCAGCATTCGCAGGCCGCTTGAAGCAATGATTCCGAACAGCAGGAAGGAGACGCCTCCCATGACCGCTGACGGCACTGAACTGATCAGCGCTGAAATTTTGCCGATAAAGCCGAAGCAACAAGCAATCATTGCCGCTCCTCCGATGACAAAGACGCTGAATACTCTTGTGATGGCCAGCACGCCAATGTTTTCTCCGTAAGTCGTTGTCGGCGGACCGCCGATCAGGGAAGCGAGGATTGTCGCCACACTGTCACCCATAATAGAGCGATGAAGACCTGGCTTTTTAATGAAATCTTGTCCGACAACCTTGCTCAGCACCATTTGGTGGCCGATATGCTCTGACATTGTGACAAATGCGACAGGAACCATTGCGGCTGCGATGCCGAGTGTAACTGACGGTGAATAATCTTTGAACGGAATAATAAATTCAGGCACTGCGAACCATTTCGCGTCAAGCACCGGCTGGAAGTTAACAATCCCTTGAGTAAGGGCGAACAGGTATCCGCCGATGATTCCGATCAGAACCGGAATCAGGCTTAAAAATCCTCGTAAGAAAATCGCACAAATGATCGTGATTGCCAGCGTAACTCCTGCGACACTAAAGTGCTTTAAGCTGTAGACCAACTCACTCGCGTTCGGATCAGCATACATCGCCATGTTTACCGCAGTGCTTGCCAGTCCCAGCCCGATGACGATAATAACAGGCCCTACGACTACTGGCGGGAGAATCTTCATCAGCCATCCTGTTCCAAGCTGCCTAATCAATAAGGCAATCAGCCCGTACACCAGCCCTGCAAGAAACGCTCCAACCATTGCCGCTCCCGGCCCGCCGGTCGCTTTTACCAGAATGATCGGAGAAATAAAGGCGAAGGACGAACCGAGATACGCCGGAATTTGCCCTTTCGTAATAAGAAGGTACGCCAGTGTTCCGATGCCGCTTGTCACCAACGCCACAGCAGGACTCATTCCGACGAGCTTCGGAACCAAAATGGTTGAGCCAAACATGGCAAACAAATGCTGAAGGCTGAATGAAACCCAAGAGAAAGGTGTCGGGACATCCCTGACCCCTAAATTTACTTTTTTCTTACTCATGATGATTTCCCCCTGATTGTTGACTTTCATTTTAGGATGACTCAATGACTGTATAAAAAAACCTCTTTGCTTTTTTACGCAAAGAGGCATACAAAGACCTGCCGAATCCTTTTTGGGCCTTTGTTGTGCACCTCTTTGCAACCTCACTGGATTGCCCTTAAAAAGGTGATCTATTATTCGTTTTCATAAATGGCGACGAGATCGTTTTGGTCTACCTCATCAAGCTGAACCATAACCTTTTCAGACTTTGATGTCGGGATGTTTTTCCCGATATAATCCGCTCGGATCGGCAGCTCCCGGTGTCCTCTGTCCACAAGCACTGCAAGCTGAATGGATGAAGGTCTGCCTACATCAACAAGCGCATCCATTCCTGCTCTGACTGTTCTTCCGGTATACAGAACATCATCAACGAGAATGACTTTTTGATCTGTAATATCTACCGGAATATCTGCACCTTTTACAAGCGGTTCATCGTTGCTCGTTTTTTTAGAAAGATCGTCTCTGTAAAGAGTAATATCAATTTCACCGACTGTAACAGGATTTCCCTCAATCTGTTCAATGCGTTCCGCAAGGCGTTTTGCCAGGTAAATCCCTCTGGTCTTAATGCCGACAAGAATACAGTTATTCATTCCTTTATTGCGTTCGATCATTTCGTGAGCAATCCTGGTCAGCGCCCGTCTGATTGCCTGTTCGTCGAGAATGACAGCTTTTTGATTCAATGTGTGACACCTCACAGTTCATATAGAAGAAAAAACCCCTCCTGCCAGAGCATAGAGGGGTTTTAGGACAAGGTGCGCGCATATACACGCATCCCGTCTATCCGTTATCCTTCTCAGCCTCTCTGGACTGTTTTAAAGAATCTATTCAGCTTCGTTTATTATTTCAGAAAAGAAACCATCTGTCAACCGTTTTTTCTGAGGTTTTCGATTAATTCTGCCATATCCTCAGGAAGCGGCGCTTCAAATTCGACATATTCTCCTGTTCGCGGATGGTCAAAACCTAAAACTCCCGCGTGAAGCGCTTGGCCATTAAAGTCGATTGTTTTTCTTGGGCCGTATTTCGGATCGCCTGCTAATGGGAATCCGATATATTTCATATGAACACGAATTTGATGGGTTCTCCCTGTTTCAAGCTGGCATTCCACTAACGTAAAATCCTGAAAACGCTCTAGCACATGAAAATGAGTGACAGCGCTTTTGCCATCACGTGTCACAGTCATGCTTTGACGGTCTATCTTATCTCGTCCGATCGGCGCGTCAATTGTGCCATCATCGTGAGAAATAAGCCCGTGGACAACTGCCGTATATTTCCGCGTGACCGTTTTGTTGACCAATTGGTTTACAAGTGACTCGTGCGCCATATCATTTTTCGCCACCATTAATAAACCGGACGTGTCCTTATCAATTCTGTGAACAATACCCGGACGCATCACGCCATTTATTCCGGAAAGGTCTGTGCAATGAGCCATAAGGCCGTTTACAAGTGTGCCCGTAAGATGCCCGGGTGCTGGGTGAACAACCATTCCACGAGGTTTGTTGACGACCAGCACATCCTGGTCCTCATAATAAATATCCAGATCCATAGGTTCTGCCAAGACGTCGAGCGCTTCCGGTTCGGGTACAGTGACGGTCACCTGATCACCCGGCTGAATTTTATAATTCGCTTTCACCGCGCTTCCATTCACGACAACCTGTCCGTCTTTTACCCATTGCTGAACCTGGGTTCTTGACCAATCATTCTCAGTCGATGCCAAAAATTTATCAATCCGCTCACTTTTTTGTTCTTCTGAAGCGGTTATATCAATTTGATTCATGCTATTGCTCCTTTTTCTTTTTCCCGCTGTCCAACAGCATTTGTATAAATAAAAGCATTACGCCGACACATAGTGAAGAGTCCGCGATGTTAAATATCGGGTAATTGTAATTGACAATAATAACATGGATAAAATCCACAACTTCCTGTCTGACAGCCCGATCGATAAAGTTGCCGATGGCACCGCCAAGCATAAGTCCGAGGGCAACGCCAAGAAGCCTTTGTCCTTTTGTATAACGCTGTATGTAATAAACAATACCAATAATAACAGCGGTTGTTATGAGGTAGAAAAACCACATTTGACCCGCTAATATCCCCCATGCAGCACCCGTATTGCGATGGGAGGTGATATAGAATACCTGATCAATGATCGGAATGCTTTGGCCAAGTTCCATGTTCTTAACAACTAGCCATTTTGTCAATTGATCGGCTGCAATAATAAGTAGTGCAATCATATAATACAGCACAAACGTTCCTCCAGTTTACGGTTACTTTAATCCATTATGCATTTTATCAATAAAAAGCACTGGAGTAAAGAAATATCAGGCATATTAACCGGCCAGACACTGTTATTCATACAGTGCCTGACCATATTCGATATCCGTTGATTTCCATATCGGAAGCGTTTTTTTCTCAAATTGGACAGAATAAAGAAAATCGTTTGCTGTTCGGGCCGTCGGCAGCACCGCCAGCTTTGAAAGAGGAATGGGGGCCCCTGTTTCTTCACAGTATCCGAATGTGCCGTTTTCGATTTTTGACAATGCAAGGAGAACGTCTTGAAGCTCTTCTTTAATATGATAGATCAGAGTTGCTTTTTGTTTATGATTGATTGCTGCTTGCGGGCTTGTAGAAACCTGAAAGCAAGAATACTCAAATAATCTCGACTGTAATTCTTCTTTCATCAGAAGAAGTTCCGTATAAATTGCGGTCAGTTGATCATTCATTCTTCACAACTCCTGCTCTTAACGTAGTACCTTTATTGTTGCCTATGAATGATGATCTAAAGCCCATAAGATTTTTCCTGCCGTTCTAAAGGATGTCACTCTTGGCACAAAAAAAGCCCGGCTTTTACGCCAGGCTCTTTTGCATTATTTTTGATAGTATTTTTCAACGATTTCAGCGTTGCGTAATGAAAGTGTAGGATATTTCGGATTTGCCCCTACATCTTTTGAAATCACACGAGATCTCTCACACATTTCGCCTTCCGCTTTCTCGACAGCGATTTTACCTGTCGCAAAGCTTTGCGCATCGTTCGGCGCTTCATTTTCTTCGCTGATTGTCAGTTCAGACACAATAAACAGCTGAGAAAGGTTTTCTTTTATGGAAGCCAAGAGCTCCTTGTTTTCTTTGTTTGGATACAATTTCAGTTTTGCTTCCAAAGATTTACCGATAATTTTTTCATTTCGCGCAGTTTCTAATGCTTTTAACACGTCATCACGAAGAGCCATAAAGCGGTCAAATTTTTCTTCAGTCGCTTCACTGTTTGGAACCGCGATTGTTTCTGGCATATCGGTCAGCTGAACGCTCTGCTCTTCAACAAATGTTAAATGAGACCACAATTCGTCTGCCGTATGTGGAAGGATAGGCGCTGAAAGCTTCACTAATGCAAGAAGCGTTTCGTAGAATACTGTCTGCATGCTGCGTCTATCCGGATGATCCGCATGCTCGATGTAGACAATATCTTTTGCAAAATCAAGGTAGAATGAGCTCAATTCGATTGTGCAGAAATTATGAATGCTATGATACACAACCGCAAATTCGTACTCATCATACGCTTTTTTCACTTTATCAATCAGCTTGTTCAGCTTAATCAGCATATACTGATCGACTTCACGAAGATCTTCGACAGCCACCGCATTTGTTTTTGGATCAAAATCGAAAAGGTTGCCGTGTAGGAAACGGAACGTGTTGCGGATTTTACGATATACTTCCGCAACCTGCTTTAGAATGGCGTCAGACACGCGAACGTCCGCCTGATAATCCACTGAAGATACCCATAATCTTAAGATGTCGGCACCAAGCTGTTTCATGACTTTAGCCGGAACAACAACGTTACCGATTGATTTACTCATCTTGCGTCCTTCTCCATCCAGTGCGAACCCATGGCTGAGCACACCTTTATACGGCGCTTTCCCTGTTACGGCTACTGCTGTAGAAAGAGAAGAGTTAAACCAGCCGCGATATTGGTCAGATCCCTCTAGGTATAAATCAGCCGGGCGAACGAGGTCTTCACGTTCTTCAAGCACTGCTTGATGTGAAGAGCCTGAATCAAACCAAACATCCATGATATCCTGTTCTTTTGTAAATGTGCCGTTCGGGCTGCCAGGATGCGTAAAGCCTTCCGGAAGAAGATCCTTTGCTTCTTTTTCAAACCAAATGTTTGATCCGTGCTGTCTGAACAATTCAGAAACATGTTCAATGGTTTCATCTGTAATAATCGGTTCTCCGTTTTCAGCGTAAAATACCGGAATCGGCACACCCCACGCACGCTGTCTGGAAATACACCAGTCTCCGCGGTCCCGAACCATGTTGTGCAAACGCTGCTCGCCCCATTCAGGAACCCATTTGGTTTCTTTAATGGCATCCAGCAGGTCTGATCTGAAATCTTTAATAGACGCAAACCATTGCGCTGTCGCTCTGAAAATGGTTGGTTTTTTTGTTCTCCAATCATGCGGATAAGAGTGAGTAATGAATTCAAGCTTCACAAGTGCGCCTTTTTCTTCAAGCTGCTGTGTGATCGCTTTGTTTGCATCATCATAGAACATGCCTTCAAAGCCAGGAGCTTCGCTTGTCATTACACCTTTTTCATCGACCGGGCAAAGCACATCTAAACCGTATTTTTGGCCGATGATAAAGTCATCTTCCCCATGTCCTGGCGCTGTATGAACACAGCCTGTTCCGGCATCAGTTGTTACGTGTTCACCAAGCATAACGAGAGAGTCTCTGCCATATAGCGGGTGTTCAGCGATAATGTTCTCAAGGTCTTTCCCTTTGACCGTTCTTGTCACTTCATACTGATCAAATCCGCATGCCGATGCAACATTTTCGACTAATGCACTTGCTACGACAAAGCGGTCTTCACCTACTGCAATCACGCTGTACTCAAGATCAGGGTGCACTGAGATTCCGAGGTTCGCCGGAATTGTCCAAGGCGTTGTTGTCCAAATGATGATGCGCTCGCCGTTTTCAAGAACGCCTTTTCCGTCTTTTACACCAAAAGCGACGTAAATAGATGCTGAACGTTTATCTTGATATTCGATCTCGGCTTCAGCCAGAGCAGACTCACTTGAAGGTGACCAGTTAACCGGTTTAAGCCCTTTGTAAATGTAGCCTCGTTTTGCCATTTCACCAAATACGCGGATTTGCTGCGCTTCGTATTCCGGTTTTAATGTCACATATGGGTTTTCCCAGTCACCGCGGACACCAAGACGTTTGAATTGCTCACGCTGTCCCTCGATTTGCTTCCAAGCGTACTCTTCGCATAGTTTGCGGAATTCCGCTACTGACATTTCTTTGCGGTTGACCTTTTTGTTTTTTGTCAGAGCTGTTTCAATTGGCAATCCGTGTGTATCCCAGCCCGGCACATACGGTGCGTTGTAGCCGCTCATTGATTTATAGCGGACAATGAAGTCTTTCAAAATCTTGTTAAGTGCATGGCCCATATGGATGTCGCCGTTTGCATACGGAGGTCCGTCATGTAAAACAAATTTCGGGCGGTCTTTCGTCCGTTCCTGAACAAGACGGTAGATATCTTCTTCCTCCCATTTTTTTTGAATGTCAGGCTCACGGTTTGGCAAATTTCCACGCATCGGGAAATCTGTTTTCGGCATTAAGAGCGTGTCTTTAAAATCCATTTTCATTCCTCCACTGCATTTTTTCAGAAAATAAAAAAAGCCCTCTCATCCCATAAGGGACGAGAAAGCTTATCTCGCGGTACCACCCTTTTAGAAAAAGCAAGCATACACTTTTTCCTCTTGAGCATCGTAACGTGATGAACGTCCTAACCTACTGTGAGTTCAGCAAGGAAACTAAAGGGCTGATCTACATGATTCCGGCCATCCCGGACTCTCACCATCTCCGGGTCGCTATGAAGGCCTGAAGGAAACATGACTGTCCCTTTCAACCGTTTTTTCATCTGAATTTATGAACGTATTATATTCGACAAGCTAAGAAAATGTCAAGATAATCAGAGAATTTATTCCTTTTCCTCAAATACAGCGTCGACTTCATACTCAAGGAGATGATCCCAATCGTCATTTTTCAGAAGATCAAGCTGAGCTTCAATCAGCATTTGGAAACGTGTTCTGAACACTTTAGACTGTTTTTTCAGCTCTTCAATTTCCATTGCAATTTTTCTTGATTTTGATAACGATTCGTTGATAATGCGATCAGCGTTTTTCTCCGCTTCCCGAACAATCAGCTTTGCCTCTTTTTGAGAATTGCGTTTTACGTCTTCAGCCGCTTCTTGAGCAACTAAAATGGATTTATTCAATGTTTCCTCAATATTGGCAAAGTGTCCGATTCTTTCATCTAGCTCATTGACTTTCGCTTCAAGCTCAGTTTTCTTGCGGAGAACAATTTCGTAATCTTTTCTGACTTGGGCTAGGAATTCATTTACTTCATCTTCATCATATCCGCGAAAACTTTTTGTAAACGTCTTGTTGTGAATATCATTTGGCGTTAATGGCATGATGCCACCTCCATTTTTACATTTCAGTACGGTTATCTAGTTCACATTATAAAACAAATTTCGCACAGATGGAGAAAAAAACTGAAAAACCGACTATTTTTGTCGTTCAAACGTAACTCTCCATTTGTCTTTTTTGGTTTTCCCTTCGATTTTTGTTAAGCTGCACCGGCCAAAACCTCTGATTGACAGCATGTCCCCTTCCGCGACTATGTATGAAGGATCTTCAACCACCTTCCAGTTCACTTTCACGAGGCCGTTTTTCACAAGCGTCTGTGATTTCTGGCGGGATTGCCTGCTCATAGAGGCGCAGACGGCGTCAAGCCTTAAAGAAGAAACCGTGTCATCTCTTATTTCGACATCCACTGCTGGAATGTTAAGGTCTGACAAGTCGATTTTCTCTAGGCTGACCGCCGCTTTGCCTGCTTGGGTCAGCTGTGCAGCCACAAAATCAGCGGTATCGGCTGAGACAATCAATTGCACTGCTGTCTCAGAAAACACGATGTCACCGAATTTTTGCCGCTTTAATCCTATGCCCATTAATGCACCAAGCAGAGAACGATGATCTACTGAGACAAACTTGTCAGCATAACGGACGTTAAACGCCTGCAATTCAAAATCCGATTCTTCCGGAGTAATGTACTCTGGATACAGAATCGCCCGTTTTCGCTCCGCTCTGTCATAGCCGCCGGAAAAAGCAAGCCCGACATCAGCCTGTCCCGTAACAGCAGAGAGGATGACCTGCTCTCGGGGATCTAAAAAGTCGGTCAGCTTCATCCGGTACTGCTCCTGGACAATTCTTTTCCATTCGAGCGCTTGATCAATAAAGGCCCGCTCGTCTTTTCTGAAGTGCTGATATATATCGCTCATCGTCTTTCCCTTCTATGTAAAGAGGCTTGGCTGCTGCCAAGCCCCTATCAAACTGTCACATTAAAACGCAATCATGCGATAAAGTCCCCACAAGCCGGTTGTCGCAAACCGAAGCACAAGTATTGCTACGATTGGTGAAATATCCAGCATTGCAATCGGAGGGATGATTTTTCTGAATGGTTCGAGATATGGTTCACAAATCGAAGCCAAAAAACGCCCGACTGCTGTTTCCCTCGTACTCGGCACCCATGACATAAAAATATATATGATCAGGGCAAATGAGTATATTGTAATTAATAAGCTTAAAACCGAAAAAACTTGATAAAGGATCATCTCGCTTTACCACCTCTGATGTTCGTCTTCAGATATGAGCTCAGAAATTGTGCCTGATACATCTACGTTGTCAGGCGTGCAGAGGAAAATATCTGAGCCGATTCTTTGAATATCGCCGCCGATGGCATAAACGGTTCCGCTTAAAAAGTCAACAATCCGCTTCGCCTGGTCATGCTGTATCCGCTGAAGATTGACGACAACTGCCCGCCGGTTCTTCAAATGGTCGGCTATTTCCTGCGCCTCCGCATAAACGCGCGGCTCACTCAACACCACTTTAGAGGATTTCTGAACACTTTGCAAGCTCACTACATTCTGTTTGCCCGAAGGTTTATTCCCCGTATAAGCCGGCTTTTCTTTTTGCTCATGCTCCTCATGAGATTCCCGCTCTGTCTCAATATATTCATATTCGTATTCTTCATCTTCCATTGAGAAAAAGTTTTTCAGTTTATTTTTCATACTCATTGCTGTACACCCCCTGTTTCATTTCCGACTAACGATGAGCCGATTCTAATATAAGTAGCTCCTTCTTCAATTGCAATTTCAAAATCATTTGACATGCCCATCGACAGTTCAGTACACGGAGCGTTCGGCTGGTTCAGCTTCTGAACCTGGTCACGGAGTTCTCTCAGCGACCTGAAACAGCTTCTGATCTGATCTTGATCATCAGTCAGCGGAGCCATTGTCATCAGCCCGGCAACAAGGATATGTTCGAAACCGGAAAGCTCCTGTATGAATGGAATGACTTCTTCTTTTTTCATGCCGTGTTTAGAAGGCTCAAGAGAGGTATTGACCTGCACAAAGCATCGTACAGTACCTTCAGCCCGTTTTTCAATTTCTTTCGCTAACGAGAGCCGGTCTAGGGAATGGATATAGGAAACCGCATTGACGACAGATTTTGCTTTTCTTGATTGCAAACTACCGATAAAATGCCATTCCGGATTCCCTTTCATCAATTCCTGTTTGCGGAGCAGTTCCGCATCCCGATTCTCTCCGAGGCAGGTGATGCCAGCATCTACTGCCTCCTGTGCTCTTTCAGGCGATACATATTTAGTGACTGCAATAACCGTAACTTCATCGGAGCTGCGGCCCGATCTGTTACATGCTTCGTTTATTCGTTCGTTTATATGTCGTAAATTATCAACAACACGCAAGATCTTTTATGCCTCCTTCATTCCGATAAAGGACATCATCCGTCCAGTTTTCCCCTGATCGCGGCGGTGAGAATAGAAAAGAGACGGCTCGCTTTCCGTGCATAAACCGCTGACAGAAATTTTTTCACTTGCCAAACCGCTGTCCATCAGTATAAGACGGTTCAGCTCTTTCAGATCAAGCTGATATTGTGCCTTTGCCGTCTGATTAACGGCAAGGTCTGCTGAAACCGGCAATGCGCGGACAGCATCCATGACGCGGTCGTCTACCGTATAGCATGCACCGCTGATAGACGGGCCAATAACAGCGTAAATATCTAAGGGATTTGAACCTTCCTTCTCAGTCCATTGCTTCACCATTTCTCTGCCAATCTGTTTGACGGTGCCTTTCCACCCGGCATGGGCGACTCCGACAAGCGACTTAACCGGATCATAAAAGAAAAGAGGCACACAATCAGCAAAGCATAATGCTAAAAATACATTTTTTTCATTTGTATAGAGCCCGTCCGTTGCTTTTAGAGCCGTGTGATACTCACGGGCGCCTTTTCCCCTATCCCTCTGCGTCACTTTCTGAACGCGATTATCATGTGTCTGATCAGCGAATACCCAAGACTGCAAATCAGTATTAAACATATCGGCAATATATTCACGATTTTTAACTACATCTGCATCTTTGTCATGAACGTGCAATCCTGTATTTAACGATTCAAAAGGCTTTTGGCTGACACCGCCGTTTTTTGTCGTAAATCCGGCAATGACCTCTTTGTTGTTTTGATTCGTTTGAGCCCAGTCTTGTATCATGAGTGTCGAGGGTGTGGTAAGACTGAATGGGTGATATGTATTCATGATGATCCAACCTTTCGACAAACATTTAAAAAAGCGGAATTTCCCACTTATTTTACCACATCTTACTGCATTCGTTGAGCGCCGATTTGCATATTTCTAAATGAAATGTGCCGGAAGAATCGAGACTTCCGGCATTTGCCAATCTGCGGCAGACAAGCAGGTTTATGCATGTGGTTCACTTAATCGGACTAAGATTACATCTTCCCCGATTTTTACTATATTTCGCCATGGAATGACCAATTCCTCTTCTTTTCCAAAAAATCCGAGAACTTTCCCATTTCCTCCGAGTATGATCGCCTGAATTTTTCCAGTAGTCACATTGATATCAATATCCCCAATACTCCCCAGCTTTTTTCCGTTTGAGACATTGACGACATCCTTTACCTGAAATTCTGAAATGCTGATCATTCCATCACGTCCTTTTTCCGTCCTTTTGTTCAAGTATATGAACGGGCAGGCTGAACCTTGTCAGCAAGAAGAAATTTTCATGTCATTGTTCTTTTTTCCGGCTGCACCAGCTGATGATAAAATCGAGTATAATTTTTGTATACTCTACTAGCTGCTCAATCGATACCTTCTCGTTCACGGAGTGTGCATTGTGCAGATCTCCAGGACCGTATATTACGCATGGAATACCGGCATCATACAGCCACCCGCCATCTGTAACTGATTGAGAAACGTCAATAATTGGACACTCCCGTTTCACTTTCTCATGAGAGGCAGTTAACGCTAAGACGCCTGGGTGGCCAGGGTCAACTTCCAATGCCGGAAAAATTTCTCCTCTGTCTTCTATCATGGATGAGCCTCCCCACTTGAATACAGGGCGGTTTTCCCTAAGCCAAATATCACTGTCACTCAGCCGATTGACGTAATCTTCTATTTCCGCTGCCACTTGGTCATGGGTTTCATTCGGATAAAAATGGACTGTGATCCACAGCCGGCATTCGTCCGCTATAAAAGCCGCATGTCTGCCGCCTTCTATAACTGCCGGGTTAATCGTATTTGTGCCTGGTTTAAAACCGGGATAACTTTTCATAATGGACCAGTGGCGCTCAAGTTCACCGAGCCCCGCAATGATTTTTGCCATTTTTTCAATTGCGCTTGCTCCGAATGTTCCTCCGCCTGCGTGAATCATATTCCGTCTCGTTCCATCATGAAATGTTTGACTGCTTTTGATTTCGATCCAGCCTGTAATGACACCACCTTGGCCTTGAATATGCATATCGCTCGTATCCGCGACAATTGCAAAATCAGCGTGGTAGCCCCTCTTGCAGCATTCAAGTGTGCCGGCTTCTCCAACTTCCTCTCCAATAACCGATTGCAGAATCAGATCACCGGGAAGCTCAATGCCGGCTTCACGAATTAATTTGACAGCAAACAGCACACAAGCCATTCCGCCCTTCATATCGGAAGCGCCTCGCCCGATTAAGAGACCGTTTTTTTCAATTGGATGAAACGGATTGTGCTCCCATTCTTCATCCTCTTTTACCTCTGCCACATCTACATGACCATTGATAATCAGGCTATAATAATCTGCTGAATCTGTTCCCTTTAGCTTCCCTACAACATTGGGATCTCCAGGGTACACATCCCATTTGTCGATCGAGAATCCCAATTCATTTAAAAAACCCGCAATCCATGACTGAATGCCCTCTGTATTTCTTGCAGGCGGAGCGGGTGTTTGATAAGAAATCAGTGTTTTAGCAAGCTGAATAAGCTCCTCCTTTTGTTCTTCCACTTTTTTTTGCAAAGAGTCTATTTGTTGATCCAATGTAAATCCGCTCCTATTCTTTAAAATCAAAAAAGCCGTTTCAAATGTGATGAAACGGCTTAATAAAAACAAACGGAGTCCGATGTACTCCGCTTTTCACCGCTTCCCTCCGCTGGCATGATCCAGATCAGGTCAAAAGGGTTGAGACAAAGTCTCTCTCAGCTTCGCAAAGCACCCCTAGGATGAATCTATATATGTTTGTCAGGCATTCGTTATCGGCTCAGCTCTTGTTAAAAACGGCCGATCCTGATTCCATAATACATGGATTGGCGTATCAAAAAAAGCGGAAAGTACTTGATCAGTAAGCATTTCCTTTATTTCTCCGGATCCAAAGACCTCTCCCTGTTTTAATAAAAGGGCTTTATCAAAGACAGGCAAAATTTCTTCAGCATGATGAGTCACATAAAGGATAGATGGTGCATTTTCTTTGTTTGCAATGTATGTAATCGTATCTAACAACTTTTCCCGGGCAATAAAATCCAGCCCTGTGACTGGTTCATCCAGTATCAGCAACTCCGGATCGGCCATTAGTGCTCTAGCAATCAACGCTCTTTGTTTTTCCCCTTGAGAAAGGGTTTCATAGCGGCGATCGGCATATTCAATTGCTCCCAAGTCCTCTAACAAACCAATCGCTTTTTCCCTGGTTTCCTTACTTGGCGTTTCATATAACCCAATCGAAGCGTAAGCTCCGCTCAAAGCAATTTCAAAGGCTGAATCTGCCGGATACAATTTTTGCTGAAGAGCTGCTGAGACGAGGCCAATTTTACGTCTGAGCTTTTCCCCAAGCTCTGTTTTGCCAAATTCATGGCCAAGCACCTGCATCTCGCCTGATGTTGGAAAATAATATGAGCAAAGCATATTTAACAGCGCTGTCTTCCCGGCGCCATTTAGGCCGTAAAGCACCCAATTTTCCTTTTCTTCCACCTTCCAATGAATATCTCTCAGTATCCATTTCCCATTCCGTTTTAGTGAGACATTGTCAAGCTGCAAAATCATCGTGGTCCTCCTCTTTATTACCTTTTATAATTGTTTTAATTTTCATAAAACTTTGTACGAACTAGGATACCTTACTTTTTCCAAAACGTAAACCATCCGTAATCAATAGAAAAGCCTTTAAAACAACATCGTTTTAAAGGCTTTTCATTATTGATGAATATTTTTATTCATTTGTTTGATAGCCGCTTTTTCAAGTCTGGACACCTGCGCTTGAGAAATTCCGATTTCCTCGGCGACTTCCATTTGGGTTTTCCCTTGGAAGAACCGCTTTCTCAAAATCATTTTTTCCCTATCGTTCAGCCTTCTCATGCCCTCTTTTAAAGCCAGCTCTTCAATCCATTGTGAATCTGTATTGCGCTCATCACTGATTTGGTCCATCACATAGATCGGGTCTCCGCCGTCGTTATAGATCGGTTCAAATAGAGAAACCGGATCCTGGATGGCATCAAGCGCAAATACAATTTCCTCATGCGGTACTTCAAGAACTTTTGCGATGTCTTCTGCAGTCGGCTCCTTGCTTGTCTCACTGATTAACCGCTCTCTTACCTGAAGCGCCTTGTAAGCGATGTCCCGGAGTGATCTTGATACACGGATCGGGTTATTATCGCGTAAATACCTGCGGATCTCTCCGATAATCATAGGTACAGCGTATGTTGAAAACTTAACATTGTGGCTTAGGTCAAAATTATCAATGGATTTCATTAGTCCGATGCAGCCGACTTGAAATAAGTCATCAACATACTCCCCTCTGTTATTAAATCGTTGAATGACACTTAAGACAAGACGCAAGTTCCCGTTTACAAGCTTTTCTCTTGCTGAATCATCGCCTTCATCCTGCAGCTGCCTAAACAGCTTTCTCATCTCTTCATTCTTGAGTACTGGTAATTTGGAGGTATCCACCCCGCAGATTTCGACTTTATTTCTCGACACTTTTTTCCCTCCCTACAGGAGCTGCTGTACAACGTTAAGTATCTCCTTGGGTGGGAAAAATATGCACTGCACTCAGACCGAAAAACTGTCGAAATCAGGAAATCCCTGTAAAATCAAGGGGTTCTAACCATAAAATTTTTTACACCATTTTGTTGAACTCTTTTCTCAACCTTTTTATAATTCTTTTCTCAAGCCGCGAAATATAAGACTGAGAAATCCCCATCATATCCGCTACATCCTTTTGGGTTTTTTCTTCTTCACCGACAAGCCCAAACCGCAGCTCCATGATTTGCTTTTCTCTCTCATTAAGCTGTTCAAGCGCTTTTTTCAAAAGCTTTTTATCGACGTTAGCTTCTATGTCTTTAGTGATGATGTCATCGTCAGTGCCGAGCACATCAGAAAGCAAAAGCTCATTGCCGTCCCAATCAATATTAAGCGGTTCATCAAAGGAAACCTCTGAACGGATTTTGTTATTTCTTCTTAAATACATCAGGATTTCATTTTCTATACACCGGGAGGCATAGGTAGCAAGCTTGATTTTCTTTTCTGGATTGAATGTATTCACAGCTTTGATTAGACCGATGGTACCGATGCTGATTAAATCCTCTATATTAATTCCCGTATTTTCAAATTTACGGGCGATATATACGACCAGACGCAAATTGCGTTCAATTAGAATGGCGCGCGCCGCCTGATCGCCGTTTGGGAGCTTCATTAACAAAACCTGCTCCTCATCTTTAGATAATGGAGGCGGCAAGGCTTCACTCCCGCCTATGTAATAGACTTCATCACTTTTCAGCCCAAGTTTCATCAGCAGCTTATACCAGAGGTGCGTCAACCGTAATTTCAGTTTTTTCATCTTCCTCTCCCTTCTAAATGTCACGCCGTTTGAGTATGATAAGTAACGGACATTTGCGAACATTATGAAACGTGTTTGACAGCCTTGCCCGAAAGCATTTTCGGATGAATAATCGCGTCAAACTCTCCATCTGCCGACAGCTTTGTTGTGCTGATGCCGATTAAACATTTATCTGCAGAAATCATTTCTTCTTTTGTCATAATCGTTACGTGATCCGGTTTAACGCATAATAAAAATTGGTTTTGCTGACCAACTCCCCTGTATGGAATCAACCTCATTTTATCTAAAAAGCGAAAGGAATCATCGAGCTGTTCGATGGCTTCCAATGGGTCTGTGTTTCGAATGATCATCGTTTCGGCTGTTCCGAAAATCGGCTCCAGTTTATCAATGTAAATGATCATTACCGGCGTTTTTGTAAGAGGATCGTACAGCTGATTACCGGAATCAATCAGGCCTCTGACATGAAGTGTTTGGCTGCCCAAATCTGCCTGCACGCTGACTCGTTCCTCATATTGAATGTTTTTTGTTTCAATATCTTCAATTCTTCTTTTAGAAAAAAACCATAATGCTGGAAAGCCAGCAACAATAAACAACCAGCTGATCGGGTCTCCAAACCCTGTTTGATTGGTAATCATGACACCGTTTTGAACAATAGAATTTGACTGCAGCAAAGAATGGGCTCCGATAATTCCTCCCCCCATTAAAAAAGTGGCAAAATAAAAGGAAAACAAATTTTGAAAGAAAAACCGAAATCTTTTAAAGCCAAATGTCACCACCACAATCACAACTGAAAAAGCTAGCTTCCCAGCCGGATGTTCAACAATCGGCGAAAAAGGAGTAAACATCAAAAGGACAATACTGGAACCGATGAACGCTCCGCCTACCAGTCTTCTTTTTTTCACATGCCGTTTTAAAATAAATGCCGTGAGCAAAAGCAAAAGTGCATCAAAACAAAAGTTTAACAGCCAAATGACATCTAAATAGATTTTCACATCTGACTCCTTTCTTTCTTGCCTCACGCTGTTCCCCTTCTTGCTTCATAAGTATAAAGCAAGCTCTGTGGGAAAGTCTGTCAATTAATGTTGAGAGGAAAATACAATTTTTCAGGGAAATCTGCTTAATTTGTCGAGGAATTGTAATGAGAGGATATATAAAAAAGCTGCCAATGACGGCAGCTTTTTTCCACTTAATTTTCTGTGTTGATATTAAGTTTTCCATTCGCAGTTTTTCTTGTTTCATTTCCATAATCATCTCGTACGATCACTTCTACTTTTGCTCCTTTTGCTTTAATAGAAGAAGTGGCTGTCCAATAGCCTTCATATCTTCCCGGAGAAATTTCTCTTAACGGGAGTTCGGTGGCGTTTTGCACACTCGCTCTTGCATTTGTCAGCGGCATACGAATGATAAACGTTGCATCTAAATCCTCAGCGCTTGAGAAAGCGATTTTCACAGATTCACCGGCTTTTAAGTTTTTATCCTCTCCCGGAATTAGGCCGGAAATGATAGGCTTGTCAAAGTTGACATCAATGACAGCCTTTTTCGTCGTTTTGTTGCCTGCTAAGTCTGTAGCAATCACCTTGATTTCATTGCTTCCATTCTCCAAAAGAATACGGGCTGAGTATGAACCATCAGTTATTGTTGCTTTTTTGCCATTCACCTTGACGTCTTTCAGATTGTCATCGGATACAGCCCCTTTGACAGTCAGCGTTTCTTTATTTGTTTTCCCGCCATCCTTTGGAGCGTCCAGCGTTAATTCAGGCTTTTCTTGATCAAGCGTGACCGTGATTGGGCTGGAGGCATCCGTTGTTCCGTTGTCAGTTGATGCAGTTGCCGTCAGCTCATTTTCACCCTTGTTGAGTGTGATGCCTGCATGGAACGTGCCATCCGCAGCAGCTTTCGTTTCTCCTGCTTCTTTCTCTCCATTATAAATGTGTACCGTTGTACCAGGAGAAGCTTTTCCTTTTACAGTGACGCTATCCTTATTTGTGTATGATTTGTCTGTCGGTGAAGTAATCTCAGGTACAGCAGCTTCATAATTAACTAATGCGCGAATCATATAGTTGCCGTCTGCTTCGTCACCCGGCTCCCATTGTCCACCTATATACTGCCAGTTGCGGCCGGAATTTTTGCCGGTTTCATCCATTGCCAGTCCAGGTGAATACGGATCAGGTTTCGACTGGATATACACGAGATAAAAGTCTCTATCGACCATAATCCCTTTTGAACTGAGATCTACCTTAGTCCACTCGCCATTGCGAAGTGCTTCCGCGTTAAATGGCCCTGCAATTTTCTTGCCCGGTGCTCCGTCTTTTCCTGTAGCATCGTATACCTCAACCTTAAACTCTGTGCCGCCGGGATCAGGGAACTCTGTATCCCAGAATCTGAACAGCCCTCCTGTAAGCATGCCTTTGTCCTTGCCGTCAGCGAGCGTCATTTTGACCGCCCATCCGTTACCGGCAGCAAAATAGGAATTGGCATTCTCCGCCGTTCCGTCATCATATGCAATTTCACCCGGATAACCGACGAAAGGCTTCAGTACAGTTTCTTTTGTCACATCACCTTTTAACTCAACGGAAAATTCATCACTGTAATAACCCGGTGCAGCGACTTTAATCGTATAAGCGCCTTCATAGGCCTCCAGCGTATATTCACCTTTGTCGTTTGTCATAGCCGGTTCCACCGCAGCATCCTCTACAACATAAACGGAAGCGCCTTTTACCGGCTCTCCTGTCGTTTTATTGATGACCGTGCCTTTTAATGTGCCCTTCTTCATCTCTTCTAACGTAAAATTAGCTTGTGTCGTCTGATCCGTCTTTAAAGATACTTTTTGTGTTTTCGACTGATAACCATATGCTTCTGCCATAAGCGTATAGTCTCCCGCTTTGTGCTTCAGCGTGTACTGCCCTGTGGATTGATCTGAATATGTTGATTTTCCTGTTTCCACTACACTGACTTGTGCCCTGAGCGGCAAAACTTGAGGCTGCATATCTTTACTCTCCATTTTTACAGCTGTATTTAGAGATGGCTTAGCTTTTTTCGGATTCACTGGCTTTTTCTTTTGCTTTCCAGACGGCTTTTCGACGCCTAGCTTATTCTTTTTGACTGTTTTTCCGGCTGATTTGTCAGAAAGCACTACATCATCAATGTACCAGCCCTCTTTGTTAATACTTTCATCTGATTGAAGGTTAAACATCACTTGAATGTTTTGACCTTTATAAGCCGATAAATCAATTTCTTCGTCCGTCCAGCTTGATGTCTTTCCATTATAGACACCAGCCTGCTCCCAATTCTTTTCACCCTCAGGCAAAACAAAAACGTAGCCGTAATCAAAATCATCCTCTAAATTGTGCCAGCTTTTAAATTGAAGGAACAGACTTCCTGAATCAGGTACTTTAACAGGAGGCATAACAAGGTTCATGTTTGCTGAGTTGGCATAATTTCCTGTCAAATTCGTTCCATATACTTTTTCTCCGGATGCTGCTGTATTTGGGCCAGTTGACGGAACTCCCCATTCCCAGTTATTATTTGTTCCGCTCGCAACCCAGCCGCCGGGTGCAGTTTCAAAGTCCTGCTTATATCCCACCGTGATGCTTGGTTTCACTGTTACATCGTATACGTCAGACGAAACGACATGACCGCCAAAATCGTGAATCATCCACTTATAGCTTAGTTTAGTTCCTTTTATGTCTGGGATCTCTGCCTGATACGTTCCTTTTAGATGATCACCGCTGATTCGTTTAGCCGTTATTTCTGTCCATTCACCTTGATCAAGCTTGTAGGACAGCTTTACAGATGTCACACTCACATTGTCTTCAGCTGTCAAAGTCAATGGCAGGCTGCCACCTTCATAAGCTTCAGTTACTTTCTCATGCTGATAGACAGGAGGCTCTTGGTCATCCCCCTCTACAGAAACTTGTCCTTCCGCTTTCCCTAAACCATCTGTAACAGCGGATACAGCATCAAAAGCATTCACCAGACCATGGCCATATCCGTTATTCGGTGAATCAGGAAATGTTGAATCCGTGAGCGGTTCAGCCGTGCTGGTTAATATATCCTCCATCTCATCAACAGAAAGTGAGGCATTCGCCTGTTTCAGCAGTGCAGCAACAGCGGATACATGCGGCCCTGCCATTGATGTGCCGTCCCATCCATCCTCATATGTCTGACCGGGAACGGATGAACGAATATTAACGCCCGGTGCAGATATTTCCGGCTTTATTTCATCGTATGGAGATGGCCCTTGAAGAGAAAAGTCAGCGAGCTTTTTATTGATATCAGTCGCTCCAGTTGCAAACGATTCCGGATAGTTTGCCGGATTTGCGATAGAACCAGGCCCGCCGGGAATAAAGAGATCCGTATTCCCCGCTGAAAACTCAGGGAAAATATCGGCCGCACGCCAGGCATTGACCATGTCTCTGTACCATTCATCAAGTCCAGAGCCCCCTCCCCATGAGTTATTGACAACATCAGGAGCCATTTCCGGGTGGGGATTTCCTTCCGCGTCCTTTGGTGCTAAAACCCATTCACCAGCTTCCAAAATGTCAGCATCAGTGCCGCCATCTTCAGAGAACGCTTTAACAGCAATCCATTTTGCGCCAGGCGCTACACCGATTTGATTTGTTCCATCAGGTTCAGAGCCCACCATCGTGCCTGTCACATGGGTTCCATGAGCCAAATCATCATAAGGACTTGCCTCGCCTGCTACGGCATCATACCAGTTCATTTCATTTTCAGGCTCATTAGGATTTTCCGGATTATATCCGCGATATTTCTCTTTTAATGCCGGATGATTCCATTCCACACCTGTATCAATGGACGCAACAACCGTGCCAGTTCCATCATATCCAAGTGCCCAAGCTTTTGGGGCATCGATTTGGTCTACATTCCATTCCACACCGTCAGTTGCTTTAACAGCTTTCTGTGCTTTTTTCATATTAAATGGGGAGGATGACTTAAAAAGCTGCCGTTTCTCATTAGGAAGCACCTTTTCCACTTCGGGAAACTGCGCCACTTTTTCCATAACCTCTTTTGAGGCATGAACAGCAATCCCGTTCACCACATAATAAGAATGAATTTGGTCTGCATTTCCTTTATCTTTCTGGGTGTTCAAGTATTTTAGGACATCTTGCTGGGATTCATCGGCTGTGACTTTTAAAGATGACACAACAGCAGAACGCTTTTGATATTCCGTCTTAGCGGCAGACAGCTTCTTCGATTTCGCTTTTTTAACAGCCGCTTTTGCCGCTTTTTCTGTGTTAGCCTGATCTTTAAATTTAATCAGAAAAGTCGTTTTTTCTTTCTTTTTAAAGCTTTTCTTTAATGAATTCGAAATCTTGTTTTGAATGGATTCCGCAGATTGAAGCTCCTTTTTAACAGAAGGTGAGGTGACTTTACTGCTTGCCCCGGCTGCTCCCGGAAACAGCAGTGAACTGATGACAACTGTACTTAAAACAGAGCTGATGAGTCTGTTTTTCGTTTTTTTCTTCATTTTCATCCCCCTTTTTCAACATGCTTTTTAAAAAAAGTGTCGTCCCTCCTTTTAATAATGAATGGTTTGTCAGAACATCGCTGTATATTAACTGTAGACAATCTGAATTACAGATATTGTCGTTTCATGTCATTCAATTTCCATATATATGAAAATGATAAAAATGTCACAAAAATAAATAGGTCTAATTATCTGTTTTGTTACTAAGCGAAGGAAGCAATAGGGAAAAAGACTTTATAAGAAGGAAAGTGTGAAGAGAAAAACAAAAAAGGACAAAATCGAAAACGATTTTGTCCTTTACATTAGCCGCGTTTATTACGGTTTCTTAAGAATGTCGGGATGTCAAGCGTATCATCAGCCGGCTGTGAAGTATGACGGCTTACTGTGTTCTGCTGCTGAGGCTCCTCACGTTTTGGCTCACGCTTCGGAACACTTTGATTGTGTGTTTTGATGCTTTGATTTAAGCTTGGACGCTGAGGCTTCGTCACGTCCTTCTCTTGTTCGATAAAGCCGGTTGCAATCACTGTCACCACAATCTCATCTTTTAGATTTTCATTAATAACAGAACCGAAAATCATGTTTACGTCTTGATCAGATGCCGAAGCGACAATGTCTGCTGCTTCCTGAACCTCATATAGGCTGAGGTTTGTTCCTCCAGTGATGTTCATGAGGACGCCTTGCGCACCGTCAATGGCCGCTTCAAGAAGCGGGCTGGAAATTGCTTTCTTTGCTGCCTCTGCCGCGCGATTTTCCCCAGTAGCAATACCGATACCCATCAAAGCAGATCCTTTGTTTGACATGATTGTTTTCACATCAGCAAAGTCAAGGTTGATAAGACCAGGTGTAGCAATCAAGTCAGAAATACCTTGAACCCCTTGGCGAAGTACGTTATCCGCTTCACGGAATGCTTCAAGCATCGGTGTGTTTTTATCAACAATTTCAAGGATACGGTCGTTCGGGATCACGATCAGTGTATCCACCGCTTCTTTCATTGCCGAGATTCCGCCTGCAGCCTGAAGCTGTCTTTTGCGTCCTTCGAAGGTAAACGGTCTTGTCACAACGCCGACTGTTAATGCGCCTAAGTCTTTCGCGATTTGTGCGATAACCGGTGCGGCACCTGTTCCTGTTCCGCCGCCCATACCAGCTGTCACGAATACCATGTCAGCGCCTTTAAGTGCTTCTTCAATCTGCTCTTTGCTTTCTTCAGCGGCTTTTTTCCCGACTTCCGGATTCGCACCTGCTCCCAATCCTCTAGTCAGCTTTGCGCCGATTTGCATTTTCACTTCTGCTTTTGACAGGTTAAGAGCTTGAGCGTCCGTGTTTACCGCGATATACTCTACTCCTTGCACTTCATTTTCAATCATTCGGTTAACGGCGTTGTTACCGCCGCCTCCTACTCCGATTACTTTAATTGATGCTAAGCCGTCTATGTTTGTTTCGAACTCCAACATGCTAAATCCTCCTAATCTGCCGAATGACTATCTATCTATTCCCAAAACATGCTTAATAGTTTTTTCATTTTGCTCTGTTTATTATGTTCGGCTTGTGTTTTTTGTTTTCCTTTTGGCCGCTGCTGCACCTCATTTTGGTGATGATGCTGCTCTTGTTCCTCAGATGATGAGACTGCGATTTCCTGTATCGCTTCTTCAGGCATCTTAAAGCCTATTTTTCTGCCTTGGATTCTTGCATTCCGGCAGGCGAATTGGATCAGGCCCACTCCCGTCATATATTGAGGATCTCTTACACCGATATAATTCGGGCTTGCCACTCTGACATTGTTTTGCAGCACATCCTGTGCCAAAGACATGACACCCGGCATAGCTGCTTGTCCTCCTGTCAGCACGAAGCCTCCCGGCAGATCGGTAATTCCCATACTGCGAAGCTCTTCTGAAACAATTTCAAGAATTTCTTCTACTCTCGCTTCAATGATATTCGCTGCTTCTTGCTGTGTAAATGTTTGTTTTTGATTGGTGCCTATAACGGTTACCTCAAATATTTCATCTTCCGAGGCTTCGTCATAGTAGGCATGTCCAAATTGCTTTTTCACGCGTTCTGCTTCTTCTGTTGACGTTCTCAATCCGATGGAGATATCTTTGGTGATATTTTCGCCTCCGAGAGGAATGACACGGGTAGAAGTGAGATGTCCGTTCTGGAATACGGCAATGGTTGTTGACCCTCCCCCTATATCAATGAGAGCCACACCAAGGTTTTTCTCGTCCTTTGATAATGCAGCAGAACCGGCTGCCAGCGGCTGAAGGCAAATATCAGTTATTTCAATACCAGCTCTTTCAACGCAGCGGAGTAAGTTATGTAAGATTGTTTTTGAACCGGTGATCAAGGTGCCCTCTACTTCTAAACGCACACCCAGCATTTTTTTCGGGTCGGTGATTTCATCTCTTCCATCTACGATAAACTGTTTAGGAATGACGTCGACAATCAGCTGTTCGTGCGGTACTGAAACAACCTGTGCCGCCTCCATGACACGGCGTACATCTTCAACCTGAATTTCTTTATTTTCACTGGAAACTGCTACAACACCGTTTGTATCTTGAATATTGATATAATTTCCATTAACGCCGACAATAGCTTTTCTAAGCGGAAAACCTACCATTCTTTCAGCTTGGTCAAACGCTTTTCTTATAGAATGAACGGTCTCATCTATATCAACGATTGAGCCTTTTTTCAACCCTTCAGACGGTACATTTCCCACACCGATAATATTAAGGGAATCATCTGTCATTTCTCCGACGATCACTTTTGTATTGGACGTACCGATGTCAAGACTGACGTAAAGTTCATTGTTGTTCATTCTATGGCACCTCCTCACATTTCGATCATTTCTATTCTATTATTTGCGGAACAACAATACAATGAATGTGGCTTTACAAGTGTGTAACAAAAAATAACAACAGAATATTTTTATGTGCTTTTCACATTTTATGTTTATTGAAAATATTCGTTATATCCTATGTATATCCTCTTTTATATCACATTTTTTTTATTTTTTTTAGAAAGAGTCCACTTTGTTAGTAGATTTCTTCTGATAACGGCTATATTCTGAAATAATCTGACTCCAAATGCGAATATACCTGCTAAATACAAGTCTACACCAAGATGGACTCCCAGAAAAGCTAAACTTATTGCCAATATAATATTAAAAAAGAAACCGGAAACAAATACCATTTCATCATATGTACCTTGTAAATGCGCCCTGATTCCGCCGATTAATGTATCAAGTGCGGCAAGCACCGCAAGCGATAAATAGTTTGAGTATTCACTCGGTATCGTTAAGTTTGTCATTAGTCCAATCGCTATTCCGAGCACCAGTCCCAACACGGGCAGCCACATGACAATTCTCCTCCTTTTCAGTCTTTAAGCAGTTTCAGCTGTTGTACGTCCAGTGGTCTGTCATATGCTTTTAATGTTAGTTTGCTTTCAGATTTACCGGCTTTTAATGCTAAATTTTCAGATGCAAAAAGATCCTCGAGGCCTGACCCCTTCACTCTGCTGTGTAACATGTCCGGATCTTTGGCAAGCACTTTTACTGTTAAAGGATAATCGTCAAGGGCGTATCCGTCTATTTTTGTAGTGCCGTTTATATCTCTGATGACTGTATGATTCACAACTCTTCGCTCGTTAATCGAGATATGCTCTGCACCGTAGGAGTTGAGTTCATTAATCAGCTTTTTCAGCAAATCCGGAGGCGGATTTTCGATCGGCTCTCCTGTTAAGCTTTCAGAAAAAAGCGGGGAAATCGTAATGACAATTCCGCTACCTGTTATATCGGTCATGCCGGCTGTTTTTTTTAAGGATTGCAAGGTATTATTTAGCGCGGTTTCTTTTGTCATTTCTTTCGTTTGCGAATAGCTATTCAGCAGTTTGTCATATTTGTTTATTTCAGCCAGCAGCTTTTCCTGCTTCTTCTGCTCTGATGTCAGCTCTTCCCTAATATCCCACATATCTCTTGTATCCCGGACTTTGGGGTGCTTTAACGAATTAAACTGAACAGATATCATCAGGCCGAAGATGACCATAAGCACACTGATGCTTATGAAGGAACGCTTTATTTTCAATCTATTTCACCCGCTTTTTCAGTCATTCCTTCGTTTTCAGAATCGGTTTCATTTGTACGTTTTTCTCTTTTTCTGCCGACACAGAAATATGATCCATTGACAGCTGATCAATTAGGCCTCCTGCGATATTTAACGATGGTAGCAGGACATCTGGATCTCCAATAGCGGATACCGTAAACGGAGCGGGATGCTGCACCCCGTCTACTGTTACCACAGGACCATTGCATTTGATATACGAATCATGCGTCAAACGCTGTCCATTAACGGCGACAGCTGCCGCTCCTGAGATATACAGTTCGTTTACTACTTGGAAGATATGGCTTTCGTGAACGATGTAACTATTCACATTCTCCCCTTCCGGTATGTATGACGCATCTTCCAATGTCACCTCAACGCCTTCTCCCTGCACACCGACTTCCCCAATATACATCCTGTATTTTTCTGTATCTTCGAGGACATTATAGTATTCCGACTTCTCTTTCTTCAGCTTATTTTCCGCCTGGCGGACTTTGTTTTGCTTTTGATATAATTCTTTTTCAAGCTTCTTATTTTCTTTCTCTTGTTTCAGAAGTTCATCTCTCAGCGCATATTCTTTTTTCCACTCTTCCGTCTCAGCCGCGCTTTTGTTGTTTTCTTTTGTCATTTGAAAAGAAAATGAAATCAAAAAGCCTGCGATAAGCATAATCAAGGAAAGAAGGACTGCTGATTTGCCCCTCAATTTTCATCTTCCTTTTTAGCAGCTTTATCGTTTTTCCCAAACTCTTCAAAATAGGTGGCAACTTCTAAATGAATGATTCCTTTTTTATTGCTGCTTAGCTGAGAAATGATAGAAGGATACGTCTTCATTCGGTCTGCAAACGTTTTAATAGATGCAGTGACAACATAACCGTCGTTCATGTACAACTTAATACGGTTTTCATCCATTTTTACAGGCGTATAATAAATCTCTGAAATCGACTGTTTTAACGAATTTGACAACGCATCGAGCTGCTTAGCCATTTGAGACCGCTTCTTCGCGTTTGTCCAATTCACTAAAATCGGTCCGGCATCATCCGGCGTTACTTCGTTTGGCAGAACTGAGCCGTTTTCAAGCACTTCATAGTACACATCGTCTTTTTCTAAATAAGCAATCGCTTTATATTCTTCGATTGCAATGTTGATTTTATTAGGAAGCGATTTGCTGATCTCCGCTTTTTTCACTAATTTATTTTGCTGAATCTTCTTTTCTGTTTTTTGCTTGTCCAAACTCCAAAACTCAGTATCTCCGCTGTTAATATCGGAAAGGTCGATAATTTCCTTTTTTGATACATTTTCATTCCCTGTAACAGAGATTGTTGATACTTTACTGATTGGTGTTTGCAGGTACACAATGATCAGCACCATAATAAAAAAGAGCATAATAAATGAAATGAGACGGCGGTTTGCCTTTTGTTTCCTCTGCTCTTTAATTTTAGGGATCCGCTCTTCAATGTTAACGATTTTTTCTCGGTCTTGACCCGGGTTCATTGCCTGTTCACCTCATTCAAATGAAACAGCTGTTAAAAGTCTGTCTATTCCAAAACAAACGGCATACTATGATGCCGTTTGTCGTTTGCTTACAGTATATCATATGAACAGCTTCAGTCAGAACTTGAATCAGCGATTTCCGCCGATGATTTCAACCTCTGTGTGCATATCAATCTCGTATTTTTCACGGATTGTCTTTTTCACATGGTCAATGAGATCAAGCACATCTTTTGCTGATGCTCCCCCCGCATTGACGATGAAGTTTCCGTGCATCTCCGATATCTTTGCACCGCCGATTTGATATCCTTTCAAGCCTGCTTTTTCTACAAGGTTCCCGGCATGATTCGGAAGCGGATTTCTGAATATGCTTCCCGCACAAGGGCTTGAATACGGCTGTGTATTTTTTCTATAGTCTTTATTGCTTTGCATTTGCTGAACGATTGATTCCTTATCCTTCTGCTCCAGCTGCAAAACAGCTTCAAGGCAAACGCCCGGGCGTTTCTTTTGCAGTACAGATGTCCTGTAGCTGAAATCCATCTGCTCATTTGTCAGCCACTCAATCGTTCCGTCTTCAAATAAAATATGGGCTTTGACGAGGATCTCGCTCATATCAGAACCGTGAGCGCCGGCATTCATATAAACCGCTCCGCCGACTGATCCTGGAATGCCGGCAGCAAATTCCAAACCGGACAGGCCTTTTTTGCTCAATGATGTAGCAAGGCGGACCACTGAATAACCGCCTCCGACTGTTACTTGCTCCCCTTCAAGCTCCAAGTGGTCAAGACCCGCACCCAGCTTGATTACTACGCCTCTAATTCCTTCATCTAAAACAAGAAGATTTGATCCGCGACCGATGACTGTCCACTTCACATCATATTTTTTAATCACGTCCATGATGTCTTTAACAGCATCTACACTGCTTGGAATGACCAATACATCCGCAGGTCCGCCGATTTTCATCGTTGTATGATTCGCGAGCGGTTCATTTGCAAGAACCTTGCCGACTTCGCGTTCTTTTAATTCCTGTATCACTTTCTCCATCGTAAACCTCCGCATTCCATTTGCTTTTCTATTATTTTTTTAATTCCTCGAGTACGCTGTATAAACGGGCAGCCGCGTCAGGAACACCGAGTGACTTTGTTCGTTCGCTCATTTCCTTTAACGTTTGCTCATTCAGTACAATCCGGTCTAGCGCTTCAATCAGCTTCTCCCCGCTGAGCTCTGTTTCTTTCAGTACAATCGCCGCATCATGCTGGCCGAGAGATCTCGCATTGACCTCCTGGTGATTCGCTGTCACATATGGACTCGGGATCAGAACACTTGGGATTCCGAGAGCAGTAATTTCGGCAATCGTTGTCGCACCGGCTCTGGCCACAATGACATCAATGGCCTTTAAATACTCAGGCATTTGATGAAGAAACGGTTTTGTGACCATATTATCAGCGGCACCCTTGCTTTTCAGCTCATTCATTACTTTTTCATAGTGAACTTCACCGGTGATATACAGCACTTGATAGTCTCTTGTTTTCAGCGCATCCTGCATGTCAATGACAGCGCGGTTAATCGGTGCAGCGCCTCGGCTTCCCCCGAAAATTAAGACTGTTTTTTTGTCTTCAGAAAGCCCAAATTCAGCCATTGATCGTCCCGTCTTTATTGAGACGACTTCAGAGGCTCTCGGGTTTCCCGTAAATACAACTTTCTCGCTAGGAAAATGTGATTTCGCTTCTTCAAAACAAATCGCTACTTTATTAACATATTTTGAAAGAAACTTATTCGTGATGCCCGGCAGGCTGTTTTGTTCATGGACAATAGTCGGAATTCCCATTTTCGCAGCGGCATAGACAACCGGCCCGCATACATAACCGCCCGTTCCAATTACGGCATCGGGCTTAAATTCCGCTAAATACGATTTACTCTTTTTGACGCCCTTCAGAAAACGCATCACAGTCTTGACATTTTCAAATGACAATTTTCTTTTAAATCCTGTAATTTCAATTGAACGAAACGGTATATTCTCCCGCTCAACAATTTTTTTCTCCAGCCCGTTTTCTGTTCCGATATATAAAAATTCCACATTAGGATGACGTCTTTGCACTTCTTTAATAAAAGCAAGCGCAGGATAAATATGTCCCCCTGTACCGCCTCCGCTTATTGCAATTCGCATTTCTTTTCCCCCAGTCTAAGTTTCTCTATAACATAACGATAACCCTGTTTTGTTGGACAGGGTTATCGCATCAATTGTTTCCAAGCTTCATGTTAGACAGGAAGCATGGACATACATTCGTTAATACCTCGAGTAGCGGCTTACATTCAGCAGCACACCAACTGCCATCAGCATTAGAGTCAATGAAGAGCCTCCGTAGCTCAAAAACGGGAGCGTGATGCCTGTTACAGGAATCAGGCCCGTGACTACGCCGATATTTATCATGACTTGAATGGCAATCATTGAAATAATGCCGACTGCGACAAAGCTTCCGTACAGATCAGGCGCACCAAGCGCAATTCTGATTCCTCTCCACAGCAGGACGCTGAAGAGGAGCAAAATAAGTGTTCCCCCGATAAAGCCCAGCTCCTCTGACAAGATGGCGAAAATAAAGTCTGTTTGCGGCTCAGGCAGATAAAAGAACTTCTGTCTGCTTTGTCCGAGCCCCATTCCGAACAACCCGCCGGGCCCCACTGCATAAAGCGATTGAATGATCTGAAATCCGCTTCCGAGCGGATCTTCCCATGGATTTAAGTATGAGGTAATCCGTTTAATTCGATATGGAGCCGATAGTACGAGCCCGACAAATCCGCTGAGGCCGATCAGCCCGAGAAAGACGAAATGGGCGATCCGCGCGCCGGCTACAAAAATCATGACAATACAAGTTCCGACCATTACTGTCCCCGTTCCGAGGTCAGGCTGGCACATGATAATCAAAAATGCTGAAAACACGATGCCAAGTGCGGGGACGAACCCCCGTCTGAACGATGTGATGTTTTTTTGTTTTTCAGAGAGAAATTTAGCAAGGAATGCAATCATCGCAAGCTTCATAAACTCTGAAGGCTGTATGCTGAATGCTCCGACTCCGATCCAGCTTCTTGAACCGTTCCGCACCATTCCGACGCCCGGTATCAAAACAAGCACCAGAAGGAAAAAGCAGATAACCATCAGCAATTTGGACCATGTCCTCCAAGTCCAATAATCGACATTCATGATAAAAAACATAGCAATGACGCCGATTCCCGCAAACAAAAGCTGCCGTTTCGCGAAAAAGAATGAGTCGTCAAATTTATAATCCGCCCATACCGCACTCGCACTGTACACCATAATTAATCCGATTGTTAATAATAATAACGTAATGATGACCAATAACAAATCAGGCGATGTTTTTTTAGTAGTCAAAGCAATCGACACCCCAAGCTTAAAGTCATTAGGGCTGCCGATTTACTTCAAGACAAGCCCTTACTTAAGCATATGCACGGCATCTATAAACATGTCACCGCGTTCTTCAAATGTTTTGAATTGATCCCAGCTCGCACACGCGGGTGACAGCAGGATGACATCTCCTTCATTTGAGATCGCAAACGCCGCAGATACTGCTTGTTCAACATTATCGACACGTTTGACATGTTGTATTCCCAGTTCATTGCCGAGTTTCTCGAGTTTTGGCGCCGTCTGGCCAAATGTAAGCACTGCTTTGACATGCTTCATATAAGGTTTCAAGTCATCAAAACCATTTCCGCGATCCAGTCCGCCCGCAAGCAGAATGACCGGCTTATCAAAAGCTGAAAGCGCCTTGCTTGTCGCCAGAATGTTTGTTGCTTTACTGTCGTTATAAAATTTGCGGCCATTCACAGTTGTGACATATTGGAGGCGGTGCTTCACACCAGTAAAGCTTGTCAGCACCTTTTTAACCGCCTCATTGGATGCTCCTGCCGTTTTCACAACTGCAATAGCTGCTAAAATGTTCTCCAGGTTATGAGCACCGGGCAGCACAACCTCTTCCAGAGGAAGAATGGCTTCGCCGTTAAACATAATCATACTGTCTTTTACATATGCGCCCTGTTCAAGCGTTTTGCTGACTGAAAATGGGACGATTTCGGCTTTTCCGGCTTCAGCAAGACGCACGACGGTTTCATCATCCTGGTTGACAATGGCTTTATCTGAAGCAGTCTGATGAAGGTACACTTTCTGTTTCGCTTTTTCATAGTTTTCGCGCGTATGGTGATAATCCAGATGGGCGTCAAATACATTTAAAATCAGGCTGATTTCCGGTCTGAAAGCGTGTGTTCCCATCAGCTGAAACGAAGACAGTTCAGTAACGATCCATTCATCTCCATCAGCATGATAGGCAACCTCACTTGCGACTGTGCCGATGTTTCCGGCAATCAGTGCTTTTTGCGAGTCAGCTTTGAGCATTTCGTAAATTAGCGTTGTTGTGGTCGTTTTACCGTTCGATCCGGTAATCCCGATAAACTTGGCGCTGGTCAGGTAGTAAGCGAGCTCAATTTCCGTCCAAACCGGAATGCCTCGTTTCTCCGCTTCCTGAACCATAATATTTTCATAAGGAATTCCCGGGTTTTTGATCAGAATCGTGATTTGATGCTGATCGAACAGAGAAACTGGATGCTCTCCGCAAACAACTTCGATTCCTTTTTCAGAAAGCTTTTGTGCCGGTTCATTTTCTTCAAAAGGCTTTTGATCATTGACTGCAACATAAATGCCTTTTTCATGAAGAATGGAGGCCGCCGCATATCCGCTTTTCGCAAGCCCAAGGATTAAAAAATGCTGTTTCTGTAAAAATTGATCATTTTCCACTTATAACCACACCTCGATGTAAATTCCTAAAACGGCAAGCAAAAGTCCCGCAGCCCAAAACGTCACGACTACTCTCCATTCAGACCAGCCGACAAGCTCATAATGGTGATGAAGCGGACTCATTTTAAAGATTCGTTTACCTGTCGTTTTAAAGCTGATGACCTGCAAAATAACGGATAATGTCTCGATAACGAATACACCGCCGATGATAACCAGCAGGATCTCTAATTTCGTTAAAATGGCAATGGTAACGATGGCTCCTCCCAATGCAAGCGATCCCGTATCTCCCATAAAAACTTTGGCCGGATGAGCATTAAATACAAGGAAGCCCAGAACTGCACCGACAACGGCAACTGAGAAAATCGCTACGTCATATTGAGACTGATTCCATGCCAGAATGGCAAAGGCGCCAAAGGCAATCGCCGCAGTACCGGATAATAACCCGTCAAGGCCGTCAGTCAGGTTAACTGCGTTTGATCCGCCGACAAGCATAAAGAGCACAAGGATAAAGTAAGCCCAGCCAAGATCAAATGATAAGTCAGTTCCAGGAATGCGAATATCCGTCGCAAAATTGTAGTAATGATACACAGCGTAAAATACAACTGCAATAATAATTTGTCCGATCAGCTTTTGCTTTGATGTCAACCCAAGATTGCGCTTCATGACAACCTTGATGTAATCATCTAAAAAGCCAAGCAAACCGTAGCCTAGCGTAACAAACAGAAGCAGCACCATTTCGGGGCTTATTTCTGAGAACTTCTGTGTCATCACAATTGTTGTCACTATGATAGAAAGTATGATCATGACCCCGCCCATTGTCGGTGTCCCTGATTTTTTCTGATGTGATTTCGGTCCTTCTTCTCTAATACTCTGGCCGAATTTTAATCTTCTTAAAAACGGAATAAGAATCGGAGAGAGCAGAACACTAATTAAAAACCCCATTAAAATTGTAAACAGAATGACTTGCTCAAGCATTGTCCTTTTCTCCTCCTGTTTCTTTCAAACGACATACGTAGTTATCATATTCATGATTTTTTTCCATATGAAAAATCTTTTCAAGCTCCATTATTCAGTAACATCTCTTTCCTATGAATTCGTCTTATTCTTATTGAGTTCAACAATGGCTCTCGCCGCTACTTCAGCATCATCAAAATCGAAAGTTTCATTTCCGATCTGCTGATAGGTTTCATGTCCTTTTCCGGCAATGAGGACAACGTCGCCTTTTTTGGCATTGGCAATTGCGAAAAAGATCGCCTGCTCGCGGTTTGCAATACTGTGATAGTATGCGTTCTCTACTCCGGCTTCCATATCTCTTAAAATCGCGCGAGGATCTTCGCTTCTCGGGTTATCTGACGTGAAAATCGGCTCGTCAGCCAGCTTCACAGCAATTTTAGCCATTTTCGGGCGCTTCGTCTTATCTCTGTCTCCTCCGCAACCGACAACGACAAATAGCTTTCCTTCCGTCATATCTCTGCATGTCTCCAGCACATTTTCAAGGCTGTCCGGTGTGTGCGCGTAGTCTACAATGACAGGAAACTCCTGCTGCTGATTGACCAATTCAAAACGTCCTCTTACACCATGCAATTCTTCAACAGCCTCAGTGATGATTTCAAACGGTATGCCTGCTGCAATACATGTCGCAACAGCGGCCAGCACGTTATACACATTAAATTGTCCGACGAGAGACATCGTGATGTGCTTCGTGCCTTTGTTTGTCACGAGATCAAAGCTTGTGCCCTGTGCAGTGATACTGATGTTCTTCGCCATCACATCAGCATCGTTTTTAATTCCGTATGTAGAGATATGCGCAGCTGTTACCTTTTCAAAATAAGCGCTCGCCTCATCGTCAGCATTCAGGACGGCACGCTTTGGATGTTCATGGTTGAAAGCCCCGCCAAGCTGGGAAAAGAGCAAGCTTTTTGCATGCCGGTACTCATCCATCGTTTTATGATAGTCCAGATGGTCCTGTGTTAAATTCGTAAACACGGCAATATCATAATCACAGCCATGGACGCGTCCTAAAGACAAAGCGTGGGAAGAAACCTCCATGATTGCAGTGTCAACGTGCTTGTCATTCATTTTCTTAAACGTTTTCTGCAGCGTGACGCTTTCCGGAGTCGTGTTTTTAACAGGAAGTGTTTCGTCTCCGATTTTCATGTACATTGTACCGATCAAGCCTGTGCGTTTTCCCGCTTTTTTCAGAATCTCATCGACCATGTGGGTCGTTGATGTTTTGCCGTTTGTCCCTGTTATCCCAATCAGCTGAAGCTTCTTCGTCGGCTGTCCGTAAAACGCATCAGACAAAACGCTGAGCGCGCGAAGTGACTGCCGGACAATAATAACAGGAACATTCACATCGACCTCTCTTTCTGCCACAATAGCCGCTGCGCCGTTTTCTACTGCTTTTTGCGCAAAATCGTGGCCATCCACCGTATACCCTTTTACACATACAAAAAGACTCCCTTTCTTTACTTCTCTGGAGTCCATCTCAATTGAAGTTATTTCAGGGTCTTGTGAGTCGTTTACAGAAGGTTCGGTTGTTAAGTATGTAAGCAGCTTTGTAAGTTTCATCGTATCAAACCTCTCAACATTCTAATTCGTTCTTTTTATCATTGAAGTCACATCAAATGATGTGGTAATGATTTTAAGCATACAGTTCATATTTTAGCGTAAATAAAAGGATACATCCAGCTAATCTTGAAAGATATCAGCATTTTTTCTGCAATAAAAGAATAGGCAGCCCGAATCAATCGGCTGCCTCCTTTTCATCTTCTTCAGTCAAATACACGCGTATCTTTGAGCCTTCTTTTACTTTCGTTCCGGCAGCTGGCGATTGTTTAACGATTTTGCTCCCTTTCCCGGAAGCATCCACATTGAGATTCACCAATAGTGACTCAAGATCTGAGACAGACATCCCTACAACATTCGGAACTTCTATTGTTTTTGTGTCGTTCCATTGGTATTTTTTCTCGATTTGATTTTTCCGGGGCTTCACACCAAGTTCCGGCAGACTGTCTCTCATAATATTTCCGACAATAGGCGCTGCAACCGTTCCGCCAAACTGAATCGTGCCTTTCGGGTTATCCACCGCAACGTAGACGACTAGACTCGGATCATCAGCTGGCGCGAAACCGATAAATGATACAATATGGTTGTTCTCAAGGTATTTTCCATCTTTAACCTTTTGTGCAGTTCCCGTTTTTCCTCCGACACGATATCCTTCTACAAATGCATTGCGGCCTGTTCCTTCTGCGACGACGCTTTCTAGAGCATAGCGGATTTGTTTGGATGTTTCCTCAGAAATGACTTGTTTCTTTGCGATTGGTGATTGTTTTTTGACCGTTTTCTTCGTAACAGGATCGATCCATTCCTTTGCAATATAAGGTGTGTAGAGCGTTCCTCCGTTTACAGCGGCGGATACTGCTGAAACCTGCTGAATCGGTGTGACGGATACTCCCTGTCCGAAAGCCGTAGTTGCTTGCTCCACAGGGCCCACTCTCTCAAGCGGGAATAAGATGCCTGTTCCCTCGCCTTGGAGATCAATCCCCGTTTTTTGTCCAAAACCAAAGTCTTTGATATATTTGAAAAGCTTTTCCTTTCCTAAGCGCTCGCCTAATTCAACAAACCCCGGGTTGCAGGAGTTCTGCACAACTTCCAGATACGTCTGCAGCCCGTGCCCGCCTCTTTTCCAGCAGCGCAGTCTCGCTCCGTCCACTTCCGCATGCCCTTTATCATAAAATTGATCCCGTTTCAAATTTACTTTTTGCTCTTCAAGGGCTGCTGCAAGTGTAATAATTTTAAAGGTAGATCCCGGTTCATACGTGCTCCATACTGGCAGATTTCGATTGTAGACGGACGGATCAACAGATTGGTAATCAGCAGGGTCGAAGTCAGGCCTGCTAGACATCCCCAAGATTTCTCCGTTTTTCGGATTCATGGCTACGGCAATCATGCCGTCCGGATGATATTTGGCCTCAGCGTTATCAAGCTCTCTTTCCATTATCGTCTGGACCTTTGAATCAACCGTCAGCTTCATATCAAGCCCATCCTTAGGCGGCGTATAGTCATCCGCTTCATCAGGCATTTTTTTACCCTTGGCATCTGTATAAAACTTAACAGAACCTTTTTCCCCTTTTAAATCATCGTCGTAATAGGCTTCAAGTCCAAGGAGCCCTTGGTTGTCAATTCCTGCAAATCCAAGCACATGAGATAAAAAGCTGCCGAACGGGTAATGACGGATACTGTCCTCCGCAACATACACACCTTTTAAATCAAGCGCTTTGATTTCCTTCGCCTTCTCATTTGAAATTTTTCTCCCTTCAGGAGTGATCTTTTCGATTGACGCTTTTTTAGTCACATGTTTATATACTTTTTCTTCTGACATGTTGAGCACCGCCGCAAGCTGCTTGCTCGTTTTCATCGGATTCTGAACTTGGCGCGGCACGACGAATACGGTCGGCGCACTTTTATTTGTTGCGAGCTTCACACCATTCCGATCCAGAATCTCGCCTCTCTCCGGCTCAAACGGCAAGTTCCGGCTCCAGGAATCTTTCGCCAGCGAAGTCAGTTTTTCGCCCATCACAAACTGAACATACCCCAGCCTTGTATCAATGATCAGAAACACGATCACGCCAAAAAGCAAAACAAATAATAAACGTTTTCTAACCGTTACATTCGAGACGCGCAAGAGACCGTTCACTCCTTATTTAGGCTTGTTTCATTTTATGCCTGAAATTGGACAGGTAGAACGATGCTCCTCTAGGCATAAAAAAAAAGAAAGCCTGCATAACGCAAGCTTTCTTTTTAATCAGGATTTTTAAACTTGACCTTGATTACGGTTTTGTCTTTGATTTCTTTGTCTTTCTTAACACTTTGGCTGACAGCGTAGCCTTGCCCGTTTACTTCAATATGAATTCCCGCGAGCTCACCGTACTGCAGAACCTCTCTTCTCGACCAGCCTGTCATATCAGGCATTTTGATTTTACCGCCCGTTTTCAGGAAGACCTTTTGATTGGTGAGAACTTCCTCACCCGCTTCCGGATACTGTTCTTTTACAGCGACATCACTGCCGATGACAATTGGTGTGAGATTCTCCTCTTTTGCTTTCTTTTGAGCAGCAGCTACCGTTTGATCTGTTAAATCAGGCATTGTCTGTGCTTTTGTTTCTTCCTTATCTGAGTCAGATTTTTCAGTTGGTTCAATGTTTAGGTAGTGCAGGCTGTTTTTCATTGTTGGGTTGAAGATTTCAGATACTGGTTCTGAACTGCTCTGTCCTGCTTTTAACTGCGGCTGCTGTACAGCAACATAAATTAAAAGCTCAGGATCATCTTTTGGTGCCATACCCATAAACGAAAAGATATAGTTATCTGTGCCGTCTAAATATCCGCCTTTACCGGCTATTTGCGCAGTACCTGTTTTCCCGGCAACATCAAAACCTTCGATTTTATAAGCTTGCCCTGTTCCGATCTTCGATGTAACGACTTCTCCCAATATATCCCGCACCTTTTTCGCAGTGCTTGCAGAAATCGGAGTTCCGGCTGATTCCGGCTTATTTTGATAAATAGTTTTATCTTTATCTGGGTCAACGATATGGTCAATCACATAAGGTTTCATCATTTTACCGTCATTCGCAATTGCCGTCGCAGCCTGAAGCTGCTGAATTGGTGTGACCGCAGACGCTTGGCCGTATGCAGTTGACGCCTTATCAAATTCATATTTAAAGTTGATTTTACTGGAGACTTCTCCTGGTAAATCAATACCTGTTTTCTGGTAAAAATTGAATTTGTGCAAATATTGATTGAGGCGGTCATATCCCAGCTTTTCTTTCGCCAGTTTCGCAAAAGCGACATTCGACGACCTTAGGACGCCGTCATGATATGTTGTCGGACCCCAGCCTACTCCGTTATTGTGATCCTTAACAGGTGCTCCGCCAACTTCAAATGTTCCTGATTTATATTGTTCGTTCGCATTAAACACATTTTCCTGCATTGCAGCAGCGAGTGTGAAAATCTTCATCGTTGATCCGGGTTCATACGCATATGAAATCAAATCATTATAGTAGTTTGTCACATCGCGCTTGTTCGGATCAAAGCTTGGGCGCTGTCCCATAGCAAGGACTTTGCCCGTTTTCGGATCGACAACTGCGGCCATGATTTTTTTCGGATTATACTTTTGCGCTACTTTTGTCATGCTGTCTTCCAAAAAGGTTTGAATTTTCTGGTCAATGGTTAAATATACATTGTCACCATTTTTTGGCGCTTTAATTTTATTTTTGCTGTTCGGAAGCTCCCAGCCGGATTTGTCGCTTTCATATGTCACATATCCGTCGCGCTCCTTCAAATACTTATCCAGCACTTTTTCTAATCCCATCGCGCCGGAAATTTCATTTGTTTCTTGATCAACCTCGGCATAGCCGATTAAATTGGATGCAAAAACACCGTTTGGATAATAGCGTTTTGTATCCCGTAAAAATGAAATGCCCGGGAGTTTCAGCTTTTCGATTTTTTGCTTTTGCGAATACGTAATATCCCGGCCAGCTGAGCCAAACTCGACTTGTTTTGCATCCTCCTTATTTAAGATATCAAGGATGTCGGCCTTGTCCAAGTTTATCACTTTAGACAATGCTTCTGCCGTTTTTTCTTTGTTTACAACATGCTGAGGATGCTTGACATCAGTGGTCATTTTTTTATCGAGAATCGCAATCAGTTTATACGTCGCTGTGTCCTCTGCAATGACTTTTCCTTTTCGGTCTAAAATCGAGCCGCGGCTCGCTTCGATGGTCCGTTTCTTTTCATGCTGCTCTGTCGCTTTTGTCGCAAGCACTTCGCCATTCGCTTTTCCGGTTATTTGAATATATGCCATTCTCCCCAGGATGACAAAGAAAAAGAGAGCGAAACAAATACTTAGAATCGCTGCTCCTCTATTCATAAATTTATTCTTTTTTGGCATTTGAATCATTCCTGTATGTTTTTCACTTTTTTATCTTTTAAATTCAAGCCGTTCTTTTTCGCAATGTCCATAATGCGCTGCGGTTTGCTTAAATCAGCAACGCTTTTTTCGAGGTCACCAATTTGCTTATTTTCGGATGAAATTTGCTCCTCAAGCTTTTGCACCTCAATATTGGTTTGATATGCCGCATACGCCTTCGATACGATCAAAAGCGATACACTGAGCACCGCCGCAGCAAAGAGGACAAGAAGCACTTTTTCTCCGAGAGTAATGGAAGCCCTTTTCTTGACAATCACTTTTTTCTCAGGACTGATCGCATGCCGCTGCTGTTTCTCTGGTTGGTAAGCTAAATTGCTCATAGGCTGATGACCTCCTTTTAATTTTGCGTTCGCGTTTTGTTATTTTCTTTTTTCAGCAATCCGAAGCTTGGCAGAACGAGCCCGGTTGTTCTCTTCAAGCTCTTCTTGAGATGCCGTAATCGGTTTTCGTGTGATGAGCTTCAGCTCCGGTTCAAACTCTTCCGGTATAACAGGAAGCCCCGGAGGAAGTTCCGGAAGCGACGACTTTTCTTTAAAAGTGGTTTTGCAAATTCTGTCTTCTAGCGAGTGGAAGGTAATGACTGATACCCTGCCCCCTGGCTTCAGAACCTCAATTGCCTGCTCCAAAGCTTCTTCAAACACCCTAAGTTCATCGTTTACGGCAATTCTGATTGCCTGAAACACGCGTTTAGCGGGATGTCCGCCGCTCCTTCTCGCTGGAGCGGGAATCGCGTCTTTTATTAGATCGACCAGTTGGCCCGTAGTTTGAATAGGAGACTTCATTCTTGCCTCCTCAATTTTTCTGGCGATCTGTTTACTGAACTTCTCTTCTCCGTATTTAAAGAAAATACGGACGAGATCCTCATAGCGCCACTCATTAACGACTTCTTTCGCCGAAAGCGTAGCCGACTGGTCCATCCTCATGTCCAACGGTGCGTCATGATGGTAACTGAATCCGCGCTCCGGTGTATCCAGCTGCGGAGAGGACACCCCTAAATCAAATAAAATGCCGTCTACTTCTGTAATGCCTTGTTCATTCAAACATTCTTTTAAATACCTGAAATTGCTTTTAATCAGAATGAGCTGTCCTTTATAATCGGACAACACTTCTTTAGCATGCTGTAATGCCGTATCATCTTGGTCAAAAGCGATTAAACGCCCCTTCTCGGATAACTGCTGCAATAAGTATGTACTATGCCCAGCTCCGCCGAGTGTGCAGTCTACATATGTACCGTCTGGTTTAATATTGAGTCCGTCTACGGTTTCACGAAGAAGTACTGTCTTGTGTTGAAACATATTGTGTTGGTCCCACCTTTTATCAGGATGAATTGAAATTGTTTTTAGAGTGTTATACACGAAGAATCATTATATATCAAACCCAATCATGTTTTCAGCAATTTCAGCAAATGAATCTTCTTGCTCTTCTGTGTATTGTTCCCAAATTACTTTACTCCACAATTCAATTCGATTAGAAACCCCGATAACAACACATTCTTTTTCCAGTTTGGCGTAATTCAATAGAGATGATGCGATATTTACCCTGCCTTGCTTGTCCAGTTCGCATTCAGTCGCCCCTGAAAAGAAGAAACGGGTAAACGCGCGGGCATCTTTCTTTGTGAGAGGAAGAGCTTTTAGTTTTTCTTCAATTTGTTTCCATTCGTGCATAGGGTAGCCGAAGAGACATTGGTCAAGTCCTCTAGTCAGCACAAATTGCTCACCTAGGCCTTCTCTGAATTTAGCGGGTACGATCATGCGGCCTTTCGCATCGATGGTATGCTGATATTCACCCATAAACATGATCTCTTGCCCCACTTTCTCTCCTTAACTCACCACTATTCACCACTTCGCTCCACAACTTCATTTTACACTGTTTACCCATAAAAAAAAACCCTGAACTATTCAGGGTTCTTTAAAACTTTATTTCAAAGTTTGACAACTTGATGTTGATTTTGAAAAGAAAATGGCAGATTCTTGAATGTCGTGAAGAATTTTGGACCATACCTGTTCAAATAATACATGATATTCCAAATCCGTTCTTGCGGCGCAAGCAGCGGCTTAATGCTATTTTGAATTCTTTCATAATCCTTCAAGACGTAGCCTTCTTTTTCTTCAATTCGCTTCGTCACTGTGCGCTCTAAGAATTGAAGCTGATCCTGAATAAAAGCGGCATTTTTCAGGAGTAAAGGTTCCAAGCTTTGATCAACCTTTAACGCCTCCTGCCGGACCGTTTTGTGTATCGCTTCAATTTGGCTTTTCGTCTGATCCATCACCGCCGTAAACTCTTCCGGAATCTGGCGCTCAAAGTATGTCTCTCTTTGATTCTCCGTTCCGCGCTCAATCGCGTCTTGTAACGAGATATTCCGTTCAGCCAGTTTTTTCTCAATATGCCGCTCAAGTATCGTAATGTTCAGCCTTGGCATGACAGGAGGCATTTTGAAGCCCATCACCGCAAAAGCCTGTTTGAGCTCGCCCCAATAGTTGATTTCTCCAGGCCCTGCAATAAATGCTAAAGTCGGAATGAGAAATTCCTGCATTAACGGCCTCGTTACAACATTGTTGCTGAAACGCTCTGGATGTTCTTCCATATGTGTATGAAGTTCATCCATCGTCCATCCTAGATCAAGCTCTTTGATGACAAATCGGCCGTTATCTTTTTCAATTAAAAAACGCTCTTCTTCGTATTCATAAAACAGATTCGCCTGCTCTTTTCCGGACTCGATAATCGGTTTGTAGCCTGCTTGACGCATGAAGGCCTGCTGATCTGATACAGCCCGGGCGAGTTCATCATTTTCTCGAAGAATCTTTTGGAACATGGCCGTTTCCAGCTTTTTAATCCCCGGATCTCCAGAATTTAATAAAACTAAGCCCTCTTCTTGGAACAGATCCGCTATCAGCAGTTCAAAGAAGTCAGTAAACGTAACAGATTCCCTTAAACATCGTTTCACATTGTCGAGAAGTGTATTCGTATGGTCTGTTTCTTCAAAAGCGGCAAAAACATCATCTATCCACGCGGCACACTTTTCCTGATCAAGCGATGTACTCGCTGCTGATGATTTCTTCCAATAAGACTGAGGCAGCTTTTTTTTCACAGGCCCATTCTCTTCAGATGTATGAACAAAATTAATCTCATCCAAATCGTGGTCTTCTCCAGCCACCCAGAAGATTGGTATGACAGGCACTTGCAGTTCCTTTTCTTGTTGCTTTGCTAAAACAATGATTGAAATGATTTTATGTATGGTGTAAAGCGGTCCTGTTAAAAGTCCAGCCTGCTGTCCGCCGACTACAGCGGCACTTGACGGGTCCTTCAGCTTCTCAATAGCAGACTGCATCGCACTTGAACCGAATTTATTATGGTAAGAGGTTAAGTACGCCGCCAATTCCTCTCTTGCGAAAAACCGGGAAGATAAGTCTTCCAGTCTTTCGCGCCACATGTCCTTATGATGAATACTGTAATCAAAAAAAGAAGACATTTCTTCTTTGCCATCTATATAGTGCTGTACAAACACATTCTGATTTTTGATGGAAAGTTCAGTTAGCTGCATCTTCTAGAACTTCCTTTCTCCAATAAATAGTTAGTGATCCGAAATGAGTATAGCATGTTACCGAAAAAGCTCAAAAGACTTTGTTTGTATTTCGCTCCAATGCTTTGATGCTGCCATATAAAAACTCTAGGTGGACGGCATCAAGACCTTGAAGACTTGCTTCCTTCAATAAGTATCCGATAATGGCGTCAGCTTCCGTCTGCCGGCCTCCAATGACGTCAACCAGCATTGATGAACGATTCTCTTTCGTTTGCCCACAAACGGCCTGAACCCGCTCCCAAGCCTTTTCTTCGTTTTCAAGTTTTAAAATGCGGCATGCCTCCTGAAATACCAGCTTCATAAAAGCCAGATAAGCTGGCGTTGTCAGCAGTTCTCCATTTTTCACCTGCAATAACGCAGTTAAAGGATTAATACACGCATTTACAATCAGCTTGCCCGTCAGCAGACGGTACCAATCCGTCTCATAATCAATCGGAAAATCCGAATGGTTATGCTGAAACATGATGTTCAGCCGGTCAGGTTCAGCATCGTCGAACGCGCTCCATTTTATCGCACCTAGGCCTGTATGATCAACAGCTGTATCCGATTTTCTTACAGCTCCGTGCTCAACGATTCCAACATAAATGGAATGGCCAACGTGCCAGTCTTTTAGGTCGTGGATATGCCCCATGCCGTTTTGCAAAAATAATATATTCGTCTTCCCGATCCGTTCAAGCGACGAAAAAACAGATTGAAGCTGATGCTGCTTCACTGTCACGACAAGCAGGTCAAAGTCCGAATTGATACTCGTGTCCGCACTGCAATCAGCCCTGAATTCCTCCCCGCCTTTATAAAGCCGGATTCCTTCAGACTGAATGGCCGCAGCCTGTTCTTGCCGCCTCGTCACAACAGTCACGTTGTGATAAAGTGACAAATAATAGGCGCATAAAAGACCGACGGAGCCTCCGCCGATAATTCCAATTTTCATGATGTCACACCCAATTTAGCATTTACGTATTATCATAGCAGAAGTAAGAAGAAATTACTTCTCAAAGATCCCATGTGCTTAAAATTAAAGTTTAAATATTTGGATTTTTTAAATAAAGCGTTTACAATATATGTAGAAACAACAAAGGGGGAGATTTGTTTGACAAAGGTAGAACGTCTGCTTATCAACTATAAAACGCTGGAAGAATTCAAGAAATTCAAAGAATACGGCATTCAGGAGCTTTCAATGCTTGAAGAACTTCAGGATAATATTATTGAAAATGACAGCACCTCGCCTTTTTACGGGATTTATTTTGGCGATAAACTTGTAGCACGAATGAGTCTGTATCAAGTTAACGGCAAATCGAATCCCTATTTTGACAACCGCCAGGATTATTTGGAGCTGTGGAAGCTTGAGGTTCTTCCGGGCTACCAGAGCAGGGGATACGGGAGAGCCTTGGTTGAATTTGCAAAATCATTCAAAATGCCGATCCGGACAAATCCGAGAATGAAATCAGCGGAATTTTGGAACAAAATGAACTTTAAAACTGTTAAGTATAATATGGCGCGGGACAAAGGGGAAAACCCGCTCATCTGGCATCCTGATATGGACCATGAAATGACACCGGGAGAGTCTGCATAGAAATCAAAACAACCGGCCTATTCTTACTATAGGGCCGGTTCATTTCAGGCGTTTCTTTACGTTTCTTGAGCCGCTTTTTTCATTCTTCCGTCTTCCTTCGAAACAACCATTTTTCTGGCCCGATCCATGATATCGATCAGTGCCTTGTAATCCTCTTCTGTCATCTCTAGCTGATTCCGCAATGTCTGATTTTCACTCCGCAAATCCTCAAGCTCTTTTTGCAGCGATTGGATTTGCTCCTTCAATTTTTCCCTTTCAAGCTGAAATTCTTGTGCAGACGGTGCTTCTTTGAATTGTTCGAGAAATTGAATGACATCCTGAATGGACAAATCTCGTTTTCCTTCTGACGATGCCGAGGCAGTCTGCTTCATGGAATTCGGCATATTGACCGAATGAACGCCGATTTGCTTTCTCAGTTCTTTCCTTTGCTTTTTTGCAAGCTCTATACCTGACTGGTATTGTTTTCTCACATACGAGTTCCACCTGAAACCACAGGCTGCCGCGGTTCTGGTCAGCGCCCTTCCAACCTCCTCAAAGGCTGAAAGCTGTGTTCCTCCCTCTCGAATATGACGAAGCACCACTTCTGCCAGCAGCAAATCCTCATCCTGAGTCCAAGCATCTTGTCTTGTAATGGTCAAATTCAATCTCCCTCCATGTCAGCTTATTTATCTCATACATATGCCGGTAATAGATTAGATAGACTATTTGCACTCACAAATTTTCCGCAAGCTGACAGGAAGAGAAAAAGAAAAAGCGCAGGGCTTTCACCCCGCGCTTTTCTTATTAGTTACTTTTTACATTTATGTCTTTGCCGTTGTATGATCCGCATGCTTTGCATACACGGTGAGACAACTTCATCTCTCCGCATGACGGACATTCTGTCATACCAGGTACATTAAGTTTGAAATGTGTACGGCGCAATCTTTTCTTCATTTTAGAAGTTCTTCTAAAAGGTACAGCCATTATTCCCACCTCCTTAAAGAGTTAAGATTCATCATCTTGTTTTAAGAGCTTTTCGAGGGCTGCAAGTCTCGGATCAACTTGATTCTTCTTGTCTTCTTCCGAAATGACTTGCCAATCCTTTCCTTCTTGAGGAGCAGCTCCTTTTTCTTGTTCAGATTCACAAAAGATTTGCATAGGGATTTCTAAAAGAATTTCTTCTTTCACGATCGGAGTTAAGTCGATAGTATCGTCCTCAACAATATGAACGTCATCATCTTCTATATCATCCGTGTGATGAAATATAAACAGTTCTTTTGTTGAAATTTCAAATGGATACGGGACATCAACGAGTGTTCTTGAGCATGGCAAAATCATTTCGCCTGAAATTGTAAAATCAAACGAAACCTGTTTGGATTTGATATCCGCTCTGCCCTTCACCCGGACGGGAGAAATGCGGCGAATGTCAGAATTCAGCTTTGTCAGCTCATTTAACTCAACTGTTTCATCAAACTCAAAACTTTGTTTTGGCATTTGATGCAGCTGATAAATCGTCCATTTCATTTGTATCACCTCAGGAAAGCAACAAACATGATTATAGCTTTTAAGATTGTTTTTGTCAATATTTTTTCTTTACAGCATAATGCTGCCATTGAAGTATCGTTGACAGCGGAATATGCTATGCATACACTTAAAACAAAAATAAGGCGTAAGAGTTTTCATTTGCAAATGTACCATACGTTTTTAAACATAGCAAGAAAGGCGGAAAAAATATGAAAGCTGTCGGATTGGTGGTTGAATATAACCCCTTTCATAACGGTCACCTTTATCATGCCCAAACAGCAAAGCGGCAAACCGGATGTGACACGGCTGTCGCGGTCATGAGCGGGCATTTTTTACAGCGCGGGGAACCCGCTGTTGTATCAAAATGGGCCCGAACAAAAATGGCGCTGCAAAGCGGAGTTGATCTTGTCATTGAGCTGCCTTATCTTTATGCCGTGCAAAAAGCAGACATTTTTGCACGCGGCAGTGTTTCCATCCTGAACGAACTTGAATGTGAGGCGCTGTTTTTCGGGAGTGAAAATGGGGATATCAAGCCTTTTTTAGAAACAGCACAGCTTATTGATGAGCATAAACATATATTAAATGACCGAATTAAAGAAGAACTTAAAAAGGGGGCCAGTTACCCAGTAGCGGCGGCTAGCGCCTTCAGCTCCATTTTGCATACTGAAAGTGCACTTGACTTGTCAAAACCAAATAACATTTTGGGATGCCAGTATGTGACCTCGATTCTAACCGGGGGATATCCTATGAAACCTTATACTACGGCACGCATCTCTTCGAACTATCATGATGCCGATCTCCCTGAAGGCGAAAACCATATCGCAAGCGCCACAAGCATTAGAAAAGCGATGACTGGCCAGAATCTCGAAGCTTGCTTTCGTTTTCTCCCTGCTGCATCTGCACGTGAATTAGCAGCTTACCGCAAATCTTTCGGATTGTGGCATACACCTGAGAGCTACTTTTCTTACTTAAAATACAGCCTTTCAACTGTAACAGCACAGGAATTACAACAAGTATACGAGGTGGAGGAAGGTTTAGAGCACAGAATTCTTCGTTCGATCAGAAAATCCAGCTCCTATCAGGAATTTATGGAGCTGCTGAAAACAAAACGCTATACGTGGACAAGGCTCCAGCGGATGAATACACACATTTTAACCAGAACAAAAAAACAGGATATGCAAAAGCTGCTTGACGACGATAAGGTGCCGTATATCAGGCTTCTCGGCATGACGAAAAAAGGACAGACTTATTTATCCGAAAAGAAAAAAGCACTGTCTGTTCCGCTTGTCAGCAAACTGTCCTCTTTCGCCCATCCAGCTCTCGATCTGGACGTAAAAGCAAGCAGGATTTACAGCCTGCCGATAGAAGAGCCGCTGAGAACTGAGTTTGACCTGCAGGAATACGGACATGCACCGATTCGATATGACGAAGATGAACAACACTTTTTAAATGTATAGAAAAAGCACCTGAGAATCAGGTGCTTTTCGCTTTCAGCTTATTCAAATAATCAATCGCATCCTGCATGGTATCAACAGGAACAATCTTCATATCTGAATCAATATCTTTTGCTGTTTTTACTGCGTTCTTATAATCGGAATTGCTGGCGCCGTTTTGATTTGGCGCGAAGAAAATGTCTTTTCCGGCTTTGTCTGCGGCGACGACTTTTTGATCAATGCCGCCGATCGGGCCTACTTTTCCGTCAACATCAATCGTACCTGTTCCCGCAATATCGTAGCCTTTTGTTTCGTCTGGTTTTGTCAGCTGATTATAGATTTCAAGGGACATCATTAACCCTGCTGACGGGCCGCCAATATTTTCGATTTCAAAATCAATATCAGGCTCTACCTTCACGTTTCTGTCTGTATAAAGTGAAACTCCGATTCCTGCCCGATCCGGCTCATCAGGAAATTGTTTTAACGTAAGGGTGACACGCTTTTCTTTTTCTTCTCTTTCGATCTTTAACGTGACTTTATCTCCCGCTTTTTTGCTGCTGATATAATCAATTAGCTTTTCAGCAGACTGATAGTTTTTGCCGTCTGCGCTGATGATTTTATCACCGACTTCTATTTTCCCTTTTGCCGGCATGTTTTCTACAACAGAGCTTGCGTATATGCCGTTAAAGGAATAGCTGACTTTTTTTCCTGCCTTTTGATAGGCGGCTATAACCGCATTTTCTTGCGAGCTTTTCATCATTTGGAGCTGTCTTTTCATATACTCCTTATCTGACTCGCCTTCCTCCTTAATGCTCTCATCAGGAACAATTTCATAATAAGGGTGCATCTTTGCCCACACATATGTAAACGGATTAGCCGGTCCCACTTTAACAGTCATTAAGGACAGGCTTCCTTTTTCCGGGTAGCCTCCCTCCACTTTTATCAATGAAGCAAGCTCTGTCGCTTCTCCCGGTTTTGTAATATAGTATGGAAGTTTTATAAATGATAAAACGGCGATCAGTATGAGGATGACGAGCATCCAGCTAAAATGTTTTTTACGTAGCAAATTATGAGCCCTCCCAATTCTCTATTTCTTTTCTTATCTTGCTGACCATTCGGTTTGTCGCCTCTTCGCCTGCCGATATCATTTCTTCAATATTGGCAAACGAGCTTGAGCTGTATGTTTCAAGGGAAGGGCGAATCATGATATCTGCGGCAATTGTTTGATGCCGCACTAATTCATTTTGCAGTATATCCATACTTTGCATAATCACATCAAAAATATGCACTGCTGTTTCAGTTTTTCGAACCCTGGAAACATCCGAAGCGATGATAATATCAGCTCCCATGTCTTTCACAACAGAAACCGGAATTCGATCGACGACCGCGCCGTCTACAAGAAGGCGTCCGTCCAGCCGCTGCGGAATAAAGATACCCGGTATGCTGATGCTGGCCCTCACTGCATCTGACACTGATCCTTTTCGGAACACAACCTTTTCTCCCGTCTGTAAATCACACGCAACAATGCCCAGCGGGATTTGGAGCTCTTCAATCGGTTTTCCGAATGTATAAGCATGCACAAGCTGTCTGACGCGGTCACCTTTTAAAAAACCGAGCTTCGGCACCGTATAATCAGCATAAAGCCTTCGTTTAAAGGCTTTGGCTACTTTTTTCATCGTTGCCACGTCATGTCCGGCGGCATAAAAACTGCCCACCAAAGCGCCCATGCTGCTTCCTGCAATCATATCCACTTCAATTTGGTGCTTATGTAAACTGGAAAGCACACCGAGATGAGCAAGCCCTCTGGCCCCTCCCGATCCTAACGCTAACCCGATTTTAGGTTTGGCCAAAGCGTTAACCTCCTGCCTGAATTCCCTGTATACCGAATTCTATGGTCTAAACTGAACCCCTATGCTCGTATATTAGTACAAAGAATCAAGAGGACAGGTACTGCTTGGCCGTTTTACATCATACATTATTTTATCATGATATACATGTCATTGGGCATTTTTAGCATCGGGGAGGTAAGAATGAACTTGTCGAAGATTAATACACTTTTGATTGCCTCGTTTTTTCTTTTTTTAACAGCGACTGTCATCTCACATCCACAGGCCTCATTCGAAGCCTCTAAAACCGGGCTGTCTATGTGGTGGGAGGTTGTGTTTCCGTCATTGCTGCCATTTTTCATTCTGTCCGAACTCTTAATCGGCTTTGGCATTGTGCGGTTTGTCGGTGTTTTGCTTGAGCCTTTTATGCGGCCGATCTTTCGCGTGCCGGGTGTCGGCGGCTTCGTTCTTGCTATGGGAATGGCATCAGGAAACCCAGCGGGAGCAAAACTCACTGCCCGTCTGCGGCAGGAAAATCAGATTTCAAGAGTAGAAGCAGAACGGCTCGCGTCGTTTACCAATTCTTCAAACCCACTCTTTATTTTCGGCGCTGTTGCCGTCGGTTTCTTTCAAAACGCGTCACTAGGCATTTTATTAGCTTCTGCACACTATTTGGGGAATCTGGCTGTCGGTTTAACAATGCGTTCCTATGGCCGCAAGGAAGAGCAGCATCTCAGAAGAAAGAAAACGATACCTTTCCCTTCAGTCAAAGATGCTTTACACGCTCTTCATACCGCCAGACTTGCAGAAAAACGGCCCTTGGGTAAAATTTTAGGCGACGCCGTGACGTCTTCTGTTCAAACGCTTCTTATGGTAGGCGGCTTTATTATTTTATTTTCTGTCTTCAATCGGCTGTTGTCAGTGGTCCAGCTGACTGATGTTTTGTCTGTTTTCACAAAAGGAGCACTAACTTTGTTTCAGCTTCCGACTCAATTGGACATTCCGCTTTTATCAGGGATGTTTGAAATTACATTAGGCAGCAAGCTTGTCAGCGAGACAGATGTTTCTCTTCTGCAAAAAGCCATTATCGTCAGCTTTATTCTCGGGTTTAGCGGCTTTTCCGTACAAGCTCAGGTGGCAGGTATTTTATCGGAAACCGACATTAGATTTAAACCATTCTTTATCGCACGTTTGCTGCAGGGCGTTTATGCCGCTGTCTTCGTCATGCTTTTATGGAAACCTCTTTACACGGCATGGCATGATCCGTATCAGTATGTATTTAAATCTCTTAACAGCAGTGAAATGCCAACTGCCTTCATAAACGGCTGGAATCTGCTTGTGCAGATCGGACCTGCTGTCACACTATGCGCGCTGTTTACGTACATTATCATTTTTTCTTACAGACTGACAAACGGAACAAAAAAAGGATGAGTCAAAACCCTCATCCTTGTCTGAATTTTTGCTGAAGCGCCAGCTCTACTTCCGGCGGTACAAACTCTGATACCGAGCCGTTGTATCTCGCCACTTCTTTTACGATGCTTGAACTTAGAAACGAATATTGATTGTTTGTCATCATAAAAAACGTCTCAATAGATTCATCAAGCACACGGTTTACTGATGTCCCCTGCATCTCGTATTCAAAATCAGATACAGCTCTCAAGCCTCTTAAAATGGCTTTCGCATTTTTTCTTTTTGCATAATCAATTAACAGGCCTTGCGATGTTTCAACTGTTATGTTCGGAATGTCTTTTGTCACTTCTCTCAGAAGCTCACACCGTTCTTCCACACTGAACAAAGGCTTTTTTGAAGAATTATTCAGCACACATACATACACTTGTTCAAAAATATGCGCCCCGCGTTTGATGATGTCCAGATGCCCGTAGGTCACCGGATCAAAACTGCCGGGACAGACAGCTATACTCGCCACCTCACTACCCCCTCTTTTTATAAATCGCCACACCTGTAAGCCCATAGGTTTCTTTTCTTGTCATCACAAGATCTCCTACGGTTTCGGGAAGCTCGACTTCTCTGTCATGCTCAGCGACGATAAAGCCGTCTTCTTCCAGCATTTGATATTCGTCAATCATCGTTAAAAGTGCTTTCAGCTTTTGTTCCTTATACGGCGGATCGAGAAAAATTCCGCGAAAGCCGGTTTCTCTTTTAGCAGCAGCGTGCAAAGCACGTTCCGCATCATTGCGGTATACCTGTGCATGTTTGGTAAGCTCCAGCGTTTTCAAATTAGATTTTACCGTTTGAATCGCTTTAAAATCACGGTCAACGAATATACAATGCTCAAACCCGCGTGAAAGCGCTTCGATTCCAAGACCTCCGCTCCCTGCGAATAAGTCAAGTCCCCTGCCCCCGTCAAAATAAGGGCCGATCATATTGAAAATGGATTCCTTCACTTTGTCGGTTGTCGGTCTTGTTGATGTTCCGGGTACAGCCTTTAGTGAACGGCCTTTTTTTGATCCAGAAATTACTCTCATGTTCCACACCACTTTTTCTACAAGCTATTTTGTTTCTTTATTCGGCCGGACGCCGCTATGTACATAGAAAAAATCAATCCTATCTTAACATAAAGCATTCTTCCAAACAATGAACGCTAATCTTGATAAACAGGTGTATAGGCAGCAAGATCCTTGACCATACTATAAGCAACAGCATCTAGAGGATGTTGTTGCCAACCGCGGAGAAGACTTACGTTTCCCCATAAGTTCTTCCTCCGGTTTCTCCTCTCCCTTTGCCTTCTCCTTAACATATTAAGGAATAGAAGGACCCCGCAGATGCCTGCGGGGATTTTTTTATAGCTATATGCCGATTTTATAATCGTATTCTTTTGCCTTATCAAGCTTTGACTCGAATTCCAATTTTAAAAACGGTTTATAAGAAGGCTCCACTTTTTTCACAAATGAGTAAGACGCAATCTTGTCCATTGTTTTTTCAATTTGGTCCATATCACAGTACAGTACGACATATTTTAATCGTTTTGATACATAGTGCACATTCCCGAACTTCCTCAGCATTTTGCTCTGCTTTAGGGAGTGCAGATACACAACCATGCCCTGGCGCCTATTCTCCAATACAATCACCTGCCTGTTTTCTCTTATATGTAAAAGACGAGACGGCCAGTCTCGTCAGGACACTTTACATCCGCAGCTTCCACCTGAACCGCAGCCGCCTCCGCATGAAGACAAACCGTCAAAATAAGGGTTCCCAGTCGGAACTTTCACATGCTCCGAAACAGCTGTCCCAATCTCAACGCTGACCTCATCAAGAATAGACTGGAGCTCATTTTCAGCTCTCTTGAAGTCAGCCACCTTATCGTTCAGGTCCAGCTCACGTTTGATCTCCCTCATTTTCCGGGATATTTCTCTATAGTCAGGATGATATTTGCCAAAACGCTGTACATCCTCATACTGCTCTTTTATTTTGATAAAAGAACGAATAATCCGACCTGCCTCTTCATCTTCCTGGAGACGCTTGTAACAATTGCGGTAGTTCTCAGCCGTCTCCGACTGCAGAATCATCTCGGCAAGCTGCTGAGCTTCACTTTGAAGCCGCACGGATTCCATCGTCGCATACATAACATGCACCTCCAGTTGTTAGTTTACCATGAAACCAGCCAATTGGAAAATGCTTAACCGCAGCCGTATACAAAACCTTATGTCCGCATGAAAAAAGACCCTTTTTCGGGGCCTTTTAATCTTTTGTCCGCATCGCTTGAAACATTTGCATCATCATTTGCGCCATTTGAATCCCGTTCGTAAACTGATTCACCCGATGCGGAATGGTTTTTTCATAAAAATTCATCATTTCAAGCTGAAAGGAGGACAGATCATCCGGTTTTCTTGAAAGCCTGCGGTACCATATCGGCTGTTCTCTGATGAATCGTTTCCGTTCTTCGTTTGCTAAAATATATTCCTGAACCTCTTTGCGCATATGAGCTCCCCTTTTTTAATCCTTTCGAAAAGAAAAAGGATGCTGTCCAGAGCCTGGCTGAGAATGCTTCTGTCCGCTTCCGGAAAATGTATTAAGAAGGCTTTGCAACGATGAGATCGACTGGCTCATTTTATTGATTTGTTCGTTCATTTGATTGACATCCATCTTTTTCACCGCTGTCACCATTTTCGAGACAAAATCATTTTTTTGCGGTGTTTCAGGCACAGCTTCAGAAGCTTCTTCCGGTTCCCGATAAGGATCCCAAATCGGGTCGCTCTCCCCGAAGAGGACCCAATTTTCATATACGTCCTGCCAGCTTCTTTGTTCTTTGCGCACTTCTTTTATCAGCTTGGGATGCTTCTTGACGAATTGTTTAAAGTCATTGATTGAATGATTGGCATGTTGATTCGCCACAATCCTCACCCCCTCCGAAAATCGTTACCTACTACAATGTATCGTTTTGTCGGGCATTGTGTTCGCCTATATTCATTCCCAAATGAATTTTTAGCGATATCCCTATACACTGGTGAAAAAGCCTGATTGAAGGGATGGGAAACGGCCTTATCTGTAAGCTATCAGCACATTCATTCAGACCAGCTTGTATGGAAATAGAAAAAGCCGGGAACCATTCGTCCGCGGCTTTCATTACCATCGCTTAATAAAATTTTGGGTGTAATATTTCCGGTCTACTCCGACACCAAGATGCGTATAATCTGAATTCAGAAGCGCTTTTCGATGGCCTTCGCTATTCAGCCAGCCTTCTACAGCAGCCGGACCGTCCACATAATTGTATGCGATATTTTCTCCCGCTTGCTGAAAGTCAACATGCCCTTCTTCTAAGCGGTCTTTCAGCGAGCCGTATTTTTTAGAGACATGGGAGAAATAATTATTTTCCTTCATATCCTCACTATGTCCAAATGCCACTTCCGCCGTTGGCTGATCCCACTCAAGCTTCGCAAGTCCATGTTTAACGCGTATGACATTCGTCAAATCAAGGATTTGCTTTTCGCTCGTTGTTTGGATCTTTTTCCATTTCTCATCTGAAACGACTTTCGGTTTAATTAATTCCCCGCGGTACACTACCTCATAAGGTCTTTGCTTTACAAAGGTTTGCGCATCAAACGCCCTGATGCTGGATAGCTTCCCCTCAAATTTGTCCATATACAGCTGGACATACATCTTTCCTACCTTTACAGTCGGTCTTGTATTGATATCTTCTTCAGAAAATTCAAACCGATAGGAATTTCCTTTATACTCTACATTCACAAATGGTGCCACCTGGGTGGTCTTGAATACTTCGCCAGTTGATTCTCCAATTTTGAAAGGCTTGGCGTTAATATCATTACCCGCCGCGAATAATGTGACCACTTTATTGTTTAATACCCCGATTTGGATATATTGATCCTTACCTTGATTGTATACCCACCAATCGTAATCATAAGCCGAAGGGTCAATACGTTCAGGTTCCCCAAGCTTTTTCGTTACTTCATCGGCGGGCTTGCCCATGAAGGACAATAACCCTGAAGTCGGCATATGTATTCGTTTGCCGCTTTGCGCTTCCTCATTCGACACCTGAGGCTCGCTGTCATTTGATTTCTTTTCAGGAACAGATCCATATTGAATAAACAGAACATAAGTTCCGCAGATAATCAAAAGGATAACCATTGCTCTCAATATATTTTTCAATCTATCACCCCCGTGGCGATTCACAATCTCTTGCTTACATCCCATTACAATACAGCCTATTTAACATGTCAAAAATTTATGTGTTAATGAAAAAAGCCTTCTTCTCTATTATCACCCTCGGAAATATCCGATAAGGCGCTGCCGGCACGTTCATTCGTTTGCTCAGATAAAGAAAGATCACCGAGCGTGACAATTCCAGTCAGTTTTTTATTTTTTGTAACTGGTATCCTTCTGAGCTGATGCGATGCCATCAAATGAAGAACCTCATCGACTGAAGCATCTTCCTCCACACTGACAGGATTTTCGGTCATCGCGTCAGTGATTTTTTGCGAGTTCGGTTTTTTGATGGCGATTCCTCTTAATACGAGATCGCGGTCGGTTACGATGCCGACCAATGTTTCCCCGTCCTCATCAACTACCGGAATTGCTCCTACATTTGCGTCCTTCATCTTTACTGCAGCTTCATATACATTATCTAATACCGTGCAATATTGCAAGTCGGCTGTCATCAGATCTTTTATTTTTGTCATCCGTTTAACCTCCTTTAGTCTAGTGCTATTGTCGTCAAAATTTAATTTTTGCATACTTTCAAAAGAAGAAGATTCATTGAAAGTTTAACGCTTTCATACTATGATTGTCAGGAAAGGTAATTTTTATAAGGAGGGGTCAGTGTTGAAGTTTACTGAAAGCGGACTTGAAGGGGTTAAGGCTGAGCTCAGCTGGCTAGACGACTTAATGGAAAGCAAAGGTCTTATCAGAGCGGGTCAATGGGATTACGAGAGAGTCACCTATGACAAGAAGTTTTCGACGATTGAGGGTACGTTTTACCTGCGGATACAAGGCATTGCGGCAGAAGGCGATGTCGGAAGCGGGCGCGCCGTGATTCAATTAATGTCCCCTCTCCTAGGAAAGCATTACTACCCGCATGGAGTAGAATATGGAGAAACGGAAGAGTTTCCCGTACAGGTTGTGACAAAAAGCAAGGCACTGATTCAGGACATAGCCAACATGTTAAAAACAGTTCAAATGTAACGAAAAGGTACAGCATATTTCGCTGTACCTTTTATGATATCGTCTGCTGAATATACGGCGGCTCCTCCTGCCCGTCCTTTTCCCTTTCTTTCTTCACCCATTGGAAAAAAATAATGGCCAAAAAAGTACCGTACACAATTTCCTGAATGATTTTCATCATGACTGCTCCGAGCTGCTGATCCTCTAACAAAGGCAGTGTATTCAACATCTCTGGCCCTGTTAATGGGACCTGCCCCATCATATCCGCTGGCACGCAAAGCCTCATTGCCTCAGCCCATACAGCCGGATCTGTATAGGTGGCGTATAACGGTGCACCGCTGAACATGATCAAGGCGCAAGCAGGTGTGAGCAGCATACCATCCGCCATAATATAACCCAGCTTCATCAAGCCGCTGAGCTGCCGTAGACGCTCAACCTTATGAACAAGCGGCCACCACATGAAGAACGCAAGCACAAAGATAAGCCAAGTGATTAATGTATGGTAAAACGGATCCGTTTTGACAGTATCAAATATAAGCGGTACATGATATAAAGAAAAAATGCCGTTAAACAAAAGCAAAGCAATTAAAGGCGTTGTAAAAAAGGAAAAAACCGGTTTGATTGAAGGCCTGAAAATGATTTTTTCCCAGAGCCATGCAGGAATTCCCGCGATTAACAGCGGCGGGACAACCAAATACAGGACGGCCATTTGCACCATATGCGCGCTGAACATAATATGTCCGAGCAGATCAACCGGGCTTCCCTCGGCTGCATATAAAAACAGCATCGCCGACAGAAAGCATACCATCTCTTTACCAGTTATTCGATTTGGCTTTGAAGACATTCGCCTGTAAAAATAGAGATAAAGCGCCGTAATGCCTAACAGGATACAAAAAAGATAAGGGCTCCACATCGCGCGAAACCCGAATATCTCCAACTGATTCATTTCTTCACCTCCGGCGGCTGTTTCAAATTACCACCATATAATTGTCACAAACGCAAGCACAGTGATAAACGCGACAAACACCCCTGAATACAAAAACAGTGCCGGCGCCTCATGCCCTTTCTGATTCATATGCATGAAATAATACAGCTGAAAGATGACTTGAATAGCAGCTAGCAAAATAATGAAAGGAATCGTAAACCAGCTGCCGACACCGTCCGTGGCCACAGTCAGAAATGCAACAATCGTAAGACCGATCATTAAACCAAAAGACAGGACTTGATATTTCATCTCTCGGGCATGCTTTTTTTTCTTAAATTCAAGGTCGCTATTGATATGCCCTCTGCTTTTTTTATCGACCATGTTTATCCCACCATCCCCATTAAATATACAACGGTAAAGATGAAGACCCACACGACATCAATAAAGTGCCAATAAAGGCTGGCAACGTAAAACTTAGGCGCCGTATACAGATTCAGCCCTCTCTTGGCATTGCGAATCATAAGCGTGCTGATCCACATAAGCCCAAATGCCACGTGGGCGCCGTGTGTACCGACAAGCGTGTAAAACGCAGAACCAAGGGCAGAGCTTGTGATGGTAAAGCCAAATTCATGGGTGTAATGCTTGAACTCATAGATTTCCAGTCCTAAAAAGCCCGCCCCCAATAAAATCGTAATTCCCAGCCAAAGCTGCATCTTGCCGAAGGAAAAGTTCTTCATGTGGTACATCGCGTACACACTCGTTAAACTGCTCGTTAATAGAAGCATTGTGGCAATGAATACAAGTGTCACATCGAACATTTCCGTCGTAGGCGGATCACCGGCATTTGAATTCCGAAGCGCAAGAAACGTGGCGAAGAGAGACGCAAACAGAACAGTCTCTCCGCCAAGAAAAAGCCAAAAGCCTAAAAATTTATTTTTCCCTTCCAGGGTTACTTTTTCGGGAGAAGCTGGAAAGGTTTCTGCGGTGAATTTTTCTTGAACTTGCATTATGCCTTCACCCCTTTATCATCGTTCGGCAGTTCCTCTTTATGAATATGATAGCCGTGATCATCAATTACTGAACGAAGCAGCATCGTAATAAATGTGATGCCAAGCCCGATAAAGATCACTGGCAGGCCCCAAGCATAATCACTTCTGTACAGCAGCCCGAACGCTGCGACAAAAAGGCCGAAGGAAATGATGAGCGGCAGGATTGAGCCGTTTGGCATATGAATATCATCAACCGGTTCCGCCGGCGTCATTGATTTGTGCCCTGCCTGCTTCTCGATCCATAGCGGATCAAGTCCTCTGACAAAAGGAAGCTGTTTAAAGTTATACTCCGGCGGCGGTGAAGAAACGGTCCATTCCAGCGTACGTCCGTCATGCCATGGATCAGCACCTACATATTCACCTTTTACCGATGTCCATATGACATTGACCAGCAGAAGAATAACAGCTGCCGCCATAAAAAACGCCCCGATTGTACTGATCAAGTTGCCGGTTTCCAGACCCTGTCCTGGCAAAAACGTATAAACCCGGCGCGGCATCCCCATTAAGCCGACAAAATGCTGAATGAAAAACGTGAGGTGAAAGCCGATAAAAAACAATACAAATGAAATTTTCCCCATCGTTTCATGCAGAATTTTACCGAACATTTTCGGCCACCAGAAATGAACACCGGCTAAAAGGCCGAATACAACGCCGCCAATAATGACATAGTGGAAGTGCGCAACCACAAAATACGTATCATGGAACTGATAATCAGCCGCAGCAGCTGCCAGCATGACTCCCGTCACACCGCCGAGCACAAAGGATGGAATAAATGAGACAGCATACAGCATAGCGGTTGTATACTTCACATTTCCTCCCCAAATCGTCAACAGCCAGTTAAAAATCTTAATCCCGGTCGGAATCGCGATAGCCATTGTTGCAACCGCAAAAATCGCATTTGCAATCGGGCCGAGACCAGTCGTGAACATGTGATGCACCCAAACCATAAAGCCCAGAAAGCCAATGAGCACGATTGCAAAAACCATTGAAGAATAGCCAAACAAACGCTTTCTGGCGAACACAGGGATGACCTCAGAAAAAATACCGAATGCAGGCAAAATTAGGATATAAACCTCCGGGTGGCCGAAGATCCAAAATAAATGTTCCCAAATGACCGTATTTCCGCCAAGCTCCGGGTTAAAGAAATTGGTTCCGAACAGTCGATCCAGCATCATGAGAGCCAATCCAACCGTAAGCGGCGGAAACGCGAACAAAATCAATGCCGAGGCCACAAATGTCGTCCATGTAAACAAAGGCAGCCTCATATACGTCATGCCCGGAGCCCTCATGTTGATAATCGTGGCCAAAAAGTTAATCCCGGCTATCAGCGTCCCGAGCCCCGATATTTGGAGTCCGAGGACGAAAAAGTCTATGCCGTGCCCTTTAGAATGAAGCGAAAGTGAGGCATATGACGTCCAGCCCGCATCTGGCGCTCCGCCCAAAAACCAGCTTAGATTTAAGAAAATGCCCCCGAAAAAGAAGAGCCAAAAACCAAGCGCGTTTAAAAATGGAAACGAAACGTCCCGAGCCCCGATCTGCAAAGGCACAACCGCATTCATCAAGGCAAATAAGAGCGGCATCGCAGCCAGAAAGATCATCGTCGTTCCGTGCATAGTCATTACTTCATTGTATGCTTGAGCACTGAGAAACGCATTTTCCGGCTTTGCAAGCTGAATTCTGATAAACATCGCTTCAATTCCCCCGACAAGAAAGAAGAATCCCCCTGCCACTAAATAAAGAATCGCGATTTTTTTATGGTCCACCGTCGTCAAATAATCCCAAAGCATAGATCCGCGCGTCCGCTTTTCTGTAAGCGCATTCAACATATGTGACCTCCCCCAATATCTCCCTTTCTTCCCTACTTGCTTTCCGCTTTTAAGCCTTTTAAGTATTCATAAAGCGCATCTGTTTCGCTGTCTGAGAGCTTTGGATATGTGCCTGTCATTTTGTTCCCCGGCTTTATGCTGTCAGGGTCCTTCAGCCAAGCCTTCACATTTTCTTTGTTGGCCTCTTTCACCCCTGCCACTTTTGTCCTTTCACCGAAGGTCGCCAAGTTAGGTGCCGTTCTAGCGGCTTCTGCACGCTTATCATTCGGCTCTACCGCATGGCAGCTCAGGCAGTTTTTCTCTTTAAACAGTTCTTCACCCTGCTTAGCCAAATCGCTCTCTGCTGTAGATTTATAGTTTTTCATTTCTTTTGTCCAGCCCTGAAATTCTTTTGCAGACATCGTCTTCACCTTAAAATCCATCAGCGCATGTGAAGGGCCGCAAAGCTCTGCACACTTCCCAAAAAACATATCTCCTGCCTCTTTGCTTCGTTTTGAATCAAATGTCAGGAAGAACTTATTTTCATTATCCGTATTCGTATCAAGTTTTCCTCCAACTGAAGGAATCCAGAAGGAATGTTTTACATCAGAGGCTTTTAAATTAAAATATACACGCTGATCTGTCGGTACAATCAGCTCCTGGCTTGTGATAATGCCGTAATCAGGGTACTCAAACTCCCACCAGTATAAATTTGCCCTAACATTGACTACAAGAGCATCCTCAGCTTTGCGGCCTTTTTTATCCATTGGTGATGTGTCCGCTAGCTCCAGCGTATATAATACAACAGGAATCACAAGAATAATGAGCAGCAAAATCGGGATCACGGTCCATGTGATTTCTAAAAATTTATTCCCCTCTACCTGTTTCGGTATCGTGTTCTCACCGACCCGTGATCTTCTGAATCTCACAATCACATAAAAGAAGATAACAGATACTACTGCAACAACAACCACCATAATCAATGTGCTGAGCACTGTCAGGTCATACTGTTTATCAGCCACCTCGCCAGCAGGCTTGAGCGTGGATAAAAAAGGTTTTCCACATCCGCTTAATAGAAGCGGCACTAAGGCTAATAATAAAATAAGACGCCAATGCTTTACCATTTCACCCAACCCCTTTTCTGGTCAATACAAAGGCGGAAAGCGGATCGAAATCTATCGCCATCCAACCTATCACCAATAAAGCACTTACATTTCCTCTTCTCTTAAATTATGAGTTTTTTTACTCAAAATGCCATCTATGTATAAAAGTAAAGCCGCCTGATTAAACAAGAGGTCAAGGCGGCATTTACTAGTTGTCATCGTTTATTTTGAAGCGATAAAACAAGCATCATATCTATTTTTTAGAAAAGCGTCAAGACAACCATGGCAACGAAATAGATTGTCATGTAGTTAAGCGAGTAAACGAACATCTGCGTTGCCCACTTCATGATATTCTTGGAGCGGAATCCCATTAAGCCAAGAATCAGCCAGCCGATATTTAACAGCAAGCCGAGAATGACAATCGGAAGACCCAGGCTACCAAGGAAAAACGGAAGCGGCATCAGGCACGCAACCCACACAATAATTTGTCTTTTTGTCACTTCAAATCCGTATACGACAGGAAGCATCGGAATATTTGCAGCTCTGTAATCCTCAGTTTTCTTAATAGCCAATGCTAAGAAGTGAGGAATCTGCCAAATAAATAAAATCATGAATAACACCCATGCTACGACACCGATATTCCCTTCCACTGCCGTCCATCCAATAAGCGGCGGCACTGCACCGGAAACGCTTCCTACTACTGTGTTAATCGTATAGCGGCGTTTCGTCCACATTGTGTACAATACAACATACGTAAAGACTCCGATAAAACCGATAACAGCAGCCATGACAGTTGTCATCAGCAGCATGATCAATCCTAAAGCAACCAGCAAAATTCCAGACCATAACGCCTGACTCGGCTGAATTTTACCCGTAACCGTCGGTCTTACTTTCGTACGCTCCATAAGATGGTCAATGTCCCGGTCATACCAGTTATTGATCGCGCAGGAGCCCGCAATAATCAGTGAAGACCCGATTAACGTAAGAAGAACGGTGTTTATATTGCCTAAAAAACTTAAACCGGAAATATGCAGTGCAAGCCACATTCCAGTGAAAGTCGTGATGAGGTTAGAATTGACGATCCCTATTTTAATAAGGGACAGAAAATCTTTCCATGCCGTTGTTTCTTCAATTTGTCCGTCTATAGCTGTATCATTTAAGATTCTGGAGTTAGCCATAACGTAAACCTCCCTTACAAACCTAACGCAGGAAAATAAAATAACCTGCAACTCTATCATACAAGATAACATCTTGTAAAAAAACATCCTATTAAATATTAAACGACAAACAGGAATTTATTTGTGAACTTTTTATGAATTTTACCAAAGATGAAGGCAATCTCCAAATCGTCATTGCGTTTACCTTATTTCTATCAGACCCGGCATGAATAATCAAGTGTACATTTTCCAGAAGCCGTCATTCTATTATATTTTTGTGAACAAAAGGCTCTGGGAATTGCCACAAAACACATATTCGCTTACACTTGGAACGTATATAAAATTGCAGCAGTATGTTGAGAAGGTGAATATTGTATGAATAAAGCATTAAAAGCTCTCGGTGTTCTGACGACATTTGTCATGCTAATTGTTTTAATCGGGGGTGCCCTCGTTACAAAAACAGGTTCCGGCCAAGGATGCGGCAGACAGTGGCCGCTGTGTCACGGCCGTTTTTTCCCTGAACTGAATCCGGCTTCAATTATTGAATGGAGCCACCGATTCGCAAGCGGAATCTCTATTGTCCTTGTGCTAAGCCTTGCGTTTTGGTCATGGAGAAAAATCACGCCGATTTTCCGTGAAACAACGTTTCTCGCGATCATGTCAATTATCTTTTTATTTCTTCAGGCATTGCTTGGCGCATTGGCTGTCGTATTCGGTTCGAACGCGCTGATTATGGCGCTTCACTTCGGCATATCATTAATTTCTTTTGCTTCAGTGCTTATTTTGACATTGCTCATATTTGAAGCTGATAAATCAGTCAGAACACTGGTTAAGCCGCTTCAAATCGGCAAAAAGATGCAATTTCACATGATAGGAATTTTGATATATTCCTATATCGTTGTGTATACAGGCGCATATGTAAGACACACTGAATCAAGTCTGGCATGTCCTGATGTGCCGCTGTGCAGCCCGCTGAACAATGGACTTCCGACCCAATTCCATGAATGGGTGCAAATGGGCCACAGAGCAGCAGCCTTACTGTTATTTGTATGGATTATTGTTGCCGCTGTTCATGCTATTATCTCCTATAAAGATCAAAAACAGATCTTTTGGGGATGGATCTCATGTCTTATTTTCATTACATTACAGGCACTGTCCGGGATTATGATCGTATACTCTGAACTGGCTCTGGGCTTTGCACTTGCCCACTCGTTCTTTATTGCCTGTCTGTTTGGCGTTCTATGCTACTTCTTATTATTGATTGCTCGTTTCCGTTACGAATCCAGGCAATCATAAGGACTCAAGACCAAAGCCTTAGGCGGCTTTGGTCTTTTTTCATGTCTTGTTTTTTGGAACTTTATGCGTTTTAATCGCCAGCCTTCGCTGAACTTGATGATCAGTGAGCGGCTCACTTCAGTCTGTCCCTTTCTCATCGTATTATAGAAATTTCATATGGATCTATAGCCCGCGAACATAAGTATTAAAGCCTTTTAAATCAGATAGTGCTTAAAGAAATATGCATGGACTACTACAAAGCATCTAAAAAATTGGTGGTATATAAGCCTCTTTTTATTTTGGGCTTGTGACAGTACTGTATAATCTCTGAAGTCCCCTTATATCTCTTCTAACCATCTGATTCACTCCACATTTTCTTTGTAAAAAACAAGAGTGTATATCAAATGACATACACTCTTGTTTTTTATGCTTTTTCAATTTCGAGAAGCAGATCTCCCGTTTGGATTGGCTCGCCATTTTTCACATGAACCTGCTTGATTGTTCCTGAGAAAGGCGCCTGAACCGTTGTTTCCATTTTCATCGCTTCATTAATCATCAAATGATCACCTTTATTGACTTTTGTACCTGCTTCAGCCAATACCTTAATAACGGTTCCAGGCATGGAAGCTGCGATGTGGCTTGGATTTGTCCGGTCTGCTTTCAGCCTTTCCTTAACGGAAGACTTAATGCTTTCATCTTTAATGACTACTTCACGCGGCTGCCCGTTCAGTTCGAAATAAACGACGCGAGTGGCGTCAGGCTGAGGCTCACCGATTGAAATCAGCTTAACGATCAGCGTTTTGCCGCGCTCAATTTCAACTTCTATCTCTTCACCTAATGTCATACCGTAGAAGAATGTCGGTGTATCTAATACCGAAATGTCTCCATAGCTTTCTGTCGTTTTCACATAATCAGTGAAGACTTTAGGATAAAGGGCATACGCCACAGCATCCTGATCTGAAATTTCCAAGTTATGCTGCTCTTTAAATTCCTGTTTGATCGCTTCAAATGACACCGGCTCAAGCAGTTCGCCCGGTCTGACTGTAATCGGCTCCTGCCCTTTTAAGATCAGCTTTTGCAGTTTTTCCGGGAATCCGCCATGAGGCTGGCCGATATTTCCTTTGAAAAGCTCCACGACAGAATCAGGGAAATCTAAAGATTCGCCTCTTTCGTAAACGTCTTTTTCAGTCAGATTGTTTTGCACCATGTAGAGTGCCATATCTCCGACTACTTTTGAGGAAGGCGTTACCTTGACGATGTCACCGAACATATCGTTCACGCGTCTGTACATTTCCTTGACTTCGTTCCAGCGGTCGCCAAGGCCTACTCCCTTGGCTTGCTGCTGCAGGTTGCTGTATTGACCCCCTGGCATTTCGTGCTCATAAATTTCAGTATGCGGAGACTTCATTCCGCTTTCAAATTCACTATAATATTTACGTACCGACTCCCAATATTGGGACAGCAATTCAACGCCTTGGACATTCATTTCCGGACGGCGGTCGTTGCCTTCCATCGCATGATAAAATCCGCTCGCGCTAGGCTGTGACGTTAATCCCGCCATTGAGCTGACCGCCACGTCTATGATATCAACGCCGGCTTCAACAGCTTTCGCATACATATAAATACCGTTTCCGCTCGTATCATGCGTATGAAGGTGAACCGGAATGTCGATCGTTTCTTTCAACGCAGAAACGAGTTCATATGCAGCCTGCGGTTTTAACAGCCCTGCCATATCTTTAATCCCGAGAATATGGGCTCCGGCCGCCTCAAGCTCCTTCGCCATCGATGTATAATAAGCAAGATCGTACTTCGTCCGGTTCTTGTCAAGTATATCTCCCGTATAACAAATCGCAGCTTCTGCCACTTTTCCGGTATCCCGAACGGCATCAATGGCTAACGTCATCCCTTTTACCCAGTTTAAGCTGTCGAAAATACGAAACACATCAATACCGGATTGAGCTGATTGCTTCACAAATTCTTTAATCACATTGTCCGGATAATTCGTATAGCCGACCGCATTTGATGAGCGAAGCAGCATCTGGAATAAGGTATTTGGCACTTCTTTGCGAAGATCTTCCAAACGCTTCCACGGATCTTCTTTTAGGAATCGGTAGGCTACATCAAAGGTCGCGCCTCCCCACATTTCCATACTGAATAGTTCAGGCCATAACGCAGCCGTCGGATTTGCGATTTTTTTCAAATCATGCGATCTGATTCTAGTTGCCAATAACGATTGGTGGGCATCCCTGAATGTCGTATCAGTTAAAAGGACAGATTTCTGCTCCTTAACCCAATTTGCAAGCCCTTCTGCACCTTTTTCATCGAGAATTTGCTTTGTTCCTTTGGCAGGCTGCTGATCAACGTCTACCTTTACGCTTAACGGTTTGTCAAACGCCGGTTTTTCTTTTTTCCCGATTCCAGGGAAGCCGTTTACTGTCACATTGCCGATGTAAGTGAGCATTTTCGTTCCGCGGTCTTTTTGTTTAGGGAAATTAAATAATTCAGGCGTTGTATCAATGAAAGATGTATCATATTGCCCTGTCAGGAACTTCTCATGTTTTGCAACGTTCTCAAGGAACGGAATGTTCGTTTTTATGCCTCTGATTCTGAACTCCTGAAGGTTTCGCACCATTTTGGCAGCTGCCTGTTCAAACGTTAAAGCCCAAGTTGAAAGCTTAACGAGAAGTGAATCATAGTATGGTGTGATCACGGCACCCTGGAAGCTGTTTCCGGTATCAAGACGGACACCAAAACCGCCGCCTGAGCGGTAAGCCATGATTTTTCCTGTATCAGGCATGAAATCATTTTGCGGATCTTCAGTCGTAACCCGTGACTGAATGGCATAGCCGATTGTAAAAATGTCCTTTTGCTCAGGAATATTTACTTTTTTGCTGTGAAGGCTGTGCCCTTGGGCAACAAGGATCTGAGTTTGAACAATATCGACACCAGTAATCATTTCTGTTATCGTGTGTTCAACTTGTACGCGAGGGTTTACTTCAATAAAGTAGAACTCGTTGTTTGCAACAAGGAATTCGACCGTCCCCGCATTTATATAGTTTACATTTTTGGCAAGCGCAACTGCCGCCTCACAAATTTGGTCCCTTAATTCAGGTGACAGCGAGACACTCGGCGCCACTTCAATGACTTTTTGATGGCGTCTTTGAACGGAGCAATCCCTCTCAAAAAGATGGACGACATTTCCCTGCTTGTCTCCAATGACCTGAACCTCAATATGTTTCGGATTCTCAATTAATTTTTCTACATAAACTTCATCATTGCCAAAAGCTGCTTTCGCCTCTGATTTAGCACGCTCATATGCTTCTTTAACTTCACTTTCAGATCTGACAATCCGCATACCGCGGCCGCCACCGCCAAGCGAGGCTTTAATGATGATCGGATAACCGTTAGTTTGTCCAAATTGTTCGACGGCTTCAAGCGTTTCGGCAGGACCGTCGCTTCCGGGAATCACGGGGATTCCCGCTTTTTCTGCCTGCTCACGCGCTTTTACCTTGTCACCAAACATATCGAGATGCTCGGATTTTGGCCCTATGAAAACGATGCCTTCTTCTTCACATCGTCTCGCAAAATGAATATTTTCAGATAAGAAACCGTATCCCGGATGAATTGCATCGACTTTGTTTCTTTTCGCAATATCAATGATACCTTCAATATCCAGGTAAGCATCAATCGGTTTTTTCCCTTCACCGACCAAGTATGCTTCATCCGCTTTGTACCGATGGTAGGAACCGGAATCTTCTTTTGAATAGACCGCAACTGTACGAATATTCAACTCGGTACACGCCCGGAATATTCGGATTGCAATTTCTCCCCTGTTTGCTACTAATACTTTTTGTATCGATTGCTGAGACAAACTTTTCTCCCCCTTACCCGAATGGAATATAATCTATCATAGCGGAATATCCTTCCCCTGTACACACTTGTTTTTTACAGATAAACAGTTTTTTTGAGCTGTTTCTTTTTCATTCCCTTCGGCGCCAAGGGCTCTTTCTTTTTCTTATTCTCTGAATATTTCACAAACATGCTGATATTCGCTAATATCCCCATACTCCCCAGCAGCAGCACCAAAGAAGAGCCCCCGTAACTGATAAATGGCAGCGTAACCCCTGTAATCGGAATTAATCCGCTGACACCGCCAAGGTTAATAAACGACTGGATGGCAATCATGCTTGAAATGCCGATCGCCAGAAGACTTCCAAACGGGTCCTCGCATTTTCTGGCAATATAAAAACCTTTTATGACGACAAAACCCAATAAGAAAATCACAAACAATACCCCAAAAATGCCGAGCTCTTCAGCAATGACAGCCATAATAAAGTCAGTGTGTGATTCAGGCAGATATCCGTATTTTTGGATACTTTCACCGAGCCCCAGGCCGAAAATGCCGCCTGAGCTGATCGCATAATAAGAATTGATCACTTGCAAACCTGATGAATTTGCATACTTAAATGGGTCTTCAAGACTCTCAAAACGCGCCAAACGGCCTTTAGTTAAAATTTGATCCTGATTTAAATAGAGAATCGGGCTGACTAAAATGAAAACAATTCCGCCGAGCAAAAGCAGCCTCACCAGCGTCTTTCCGCTGAATCCGGAGCACAAGATCATGCACGTCGCAATTAACCCTATAATCATGGCTGTACCGAAATCTGGCTGCATGGCAATTAACCCGCAAATTATAAGCGTCATGACTACCGGAGGGGCTACTCCCGTTAACAGATGGTCGATATAACTTTGTTTTTTTGCATATACGGCTGCAAGGTATAAAATCACGACCAGTTTCACAAACTCCCCCGGCTGAATACTCATTCCGCCGATTTTAAACCAGCTCTGCGCGTTGCCGGCAACATGCCCGAAAACAAACAGTGAGATAAGCGCAAGAACAGATACAAGCAGTATCCCCTTCTGAAACTTTTGATGGGCCAGTGCTTTATAAGGAAACAACGCCATGAGAATAAATAGAGCGCCACCCGCAATTAAAGCAAACAGCTGCCGCATGAAGAAAAAATTACTGCTTACACCATACCGGGAGACAGCCGTAATCATACTTGAGCTGTATACCATCACTAAACCGAATCCGCATAATAAAACAATTGCGAATATCAGTGAGTAATCATAAGATTTTAGCATTTTTTTTAACATAACATCCTCTTCCCTGCTTCTAACTTCCATTATCTATGGTTTTTATGTATTTATCTTTTTTATTTTACTACAATTTATCAAACGAGACGAAGAATCTCTATACGATTCGGAAGGAATGTGTAAAAAAAGACCGTCTTTTATGAGATGAGAGAAAAATAGCAGTTATAAAAAAACCCAAACTGTTAATAAGTTTGAGTTTTATCATTTATTTAGCTGTAAACGCGTCATGCAAAGCAGACAATTCGCGCTCCAATGTGTATAAAAGGTCTTTACCGTCTTTTTCATCAACCAATCCCAGGCGGACAGCAAAATCGATTTCCCTCGAAAGCCCGAACATTTGAGTATCTAAAACCTCTTCATATAGAGGACATTGAGGCATCGTTAAGTTATCCATTTGTACTCGGATCAGCTTCAAAATCTTCTCAGCGTCCACTTTTAAGAGTTCAAAAGCTTTTTGCCGATGGTCAACTATCATCTCTGAAGCCAAAAGTATCCCTCCGTTCCCCAGGCGAGTACCTAATTCTTCTATTTATCATAAAGGGTATCAACAGAAAATGCAAGAGGATTTAAGCATATGACATAAATTAAAAAATACTCAGCCTGTACATCTCAGACATTATTTCCAAAAGCTTTACACCTGCAATGCTGTTCCCTTTTTCGTCTAATGCGGGGCCGAATATGCCGATCCCGAAATCGTAAGGCGAAATGCCCATAATCCCGCCGGATACGCCGCTTTTCGCAGGAATTCCGACCTTAATTGCGAATTCCCCGCTTGCATTGTACATTCCGCACGTCACCATAAACGTTTTGCAAATTCTAGCGACATCTTTTGAGATGACTTGCTCCCCAGTCTCTGGATGTCTGCCGTTCAATGCAAATACAGATCCGATTTTCGCTAAATCCAAGCTGTTCATCTCAATCGCGCATTGCTTCGTGTATAAATCCATTACTGCTTCTACATCATCTTCAAAAATGCCGTACTGCTTCATATAATAACACATCGCCCGATTAATCATTGAAGTGCTGTATTCAGATTCAGCCACTTCCCGGCAGTATGTAATCTCTTGGTTGTTTGTCAGCCTTCTGATAAAAGAAAGCAAATAATCAAGTCTCTCTTTCACCGTTCTTCCTCTTATCAGACTTGTCACTACCAATGCCCCGGCATTAATCATAGGGTTTAACGGCTTGCTCGGATTCACTGTTTCAAGCTTGATAATTGAATTAAACGGATCACCGGTCGGCTCCTGTCCAACATAACTGAAGACCTTATCTTTGCCGTATTCCATTAACACCAAAGCAAGGGAAAGGACTTTCGATATACTTTGAAGCGTAAATGTTTTTTCTACGTCACCTGCTGACAGACAAACATTATTGGAATAATAAATCGCCACTGACAGGTCGTGTTTATCAGCTTTTGCCAAGGCGGGAATATAGCTGGCTACCTCCCCCTTGTCTGTTACTTTTTTCGCCTTTTTCACTAAGGCTTCAAGCTCATCATTATGCTGGCATACCATGCAAACACCCTCGTTCCCTCAGCATTTCAATACACATAATTTGTACACAAAGTGACAATTCATGCGAAAACTTTTATAATTTTGAGAGAAGGGGGTCATATCATGAGCGTTATCCAAGTAAAAGGCAATGTTACATATCCAATTACCATTGATCCAAGCGTATGGATTTTTGATGATCGCAAATTTTCGTTTGACCGCAAAGGGGACAGTCAAGACACATATTTACAATCAGCCGGGGATGAATCCGACCTTGATCCGGAACGCGTCATCAGAGAGGGGCGAATCGCCCCGCCTACATTAAAGACGGAAAAGCAATATGAGAAGCAAAAACTGATGAACGGCAGTTTCGCAATGAGACTTGGGACTGTCCTGAAAAATGCTGAGCCGAACAGCTCTGCGACACAATGTGTATTTGTCACAAGTTCGGGAAAGGCCGCCGTTTCTCTGGAAACCGCTCTGAACAGTATTGTCCATTTCAGTGAGGCAGGCAAGCCGATTCAAGAAGGCGGCCCCGTGCATATTTACTTTGAAGACCCGATTCATCACAAACAGCCGATTACCGACGTAAAAGAGATCGAAATTATTTAATGTTACAGCAAATCAGCTGCGAGCTGGGCGAGACCTGATCTCTCACCTTTTAACAGCTTCACGCTGCCTGAGATGGGTTGTCCTTTAAACCGCTCAACCACATAGGCTAAACCATTGTTCAGACTGTCTAAATATGGGTGATCAATTTGTTCAGGGTCACCCATTAAGACAATTTTACTGCCCTCACCGACTCTCGTCAGCAAAGTTTTCACCTCATGCCTGGTCAAATTTTGCGCTTCATCAATGATAATAAATTGATCTGGAATGCTTCTCCCTCTGATATAAGTCAGCGCCTCTACCTGAATTGAGCCAATTCCCGCCAAAATAGCATCAAGCTCCCCTGGTTTTTTCGCATTAAACAGAAACTCTAAGTTGTCAAAAATCGGCTGCATCCAAGGCTTTAGCTTTTCCTCTTTTTCGCCTGGCAAATACCCGATGTCCTTGCCAACAGGAACAATCGGCCTTGCGACGACCAGCTTTTTATATATTCCCAAGTCTTCTGTCTGTAATAGCCCTGCCGCCAAAGCTAAGAGCGTTTTTCCGGTTCCCGCTTTTCCGATCAGGGTGACAAGCGGAATATCTTCCCGCAGCAAAAGCTCTAATGCCATTGTCTGCTGTACATTTTTCGGCCTGATTCCCCATATATGTTCATCATCAAATACGAGTCTTTTTAATACCGTTCCGGTTTTATCTGCAATTCCGACTGCCGAGGAGGACCCTCCTAGCTCATCCTTCATTAAAGCAAACTGATTCGGATAAAACGCATGCTGTTTCACATCGTTTACTGAAATTTGATTTTTTCCGTAAAAAGAGCTGAACAGCTGCTGGCTGATATATAAATCTTTATAGCCGCTGTACATTTCATCATTGTCCACAACCCGGTCATTCAAGAAATCTTCAGCAAGCAGTCCGATTGCGTCGGCTTTAACCCTGACCAGTACATCCTTACTGACGAGGATAACCGGCCTGCCATTTTCCTTGGTTTCTTCCTCGAGGCTCAAGTTTTTCGCAACGGCTAATATGCGATTATCGTTCGTCTTTTCAATAAAGATCTCTTGCAGCTGGTGAAACGAACGATGATTCAGTTCAATTCTCAGTGTGCCGCCGGTGTCAAGCGGGACATGCTCATGCAGCCTGCCCTTTTGTCTTAGCGCATCGATTAGCTTAGATACGTGCCTTGCATTCCTCCCAACTTCGTCCATATACCGTTTTTTTGAATCAACCTCTTCTAAAACGACAGCAGGGATGACAACCTCATTTTCTTCAAAAGAAAATATCGCGTTAGGATCCTGTAATAACACATTCGTATCTAACACATAAATTTTACTCAAGTCTCAGCCTCCTGATATAAGGGTCAAAGTTCTTCCTGCTTCTCTTTTGATGAAAAAGGTGAATGCCTGCTAAAATATATGTTTTTGTGCATAAAGATAGAAGGTTAATTCAACAATAAAATTAATGAAAGCATTTCAAGGAGGGAACCCGCAAGTGCGAATTCTTTTCATTATCATACAGCTGACACTTATCCTGTCCGCTTGTGCCTATCAACAAGGAAAACAGGGCCAGAATGTTGAAAAAGAATCAACAAGACAGCAGGAGACTAAACCGATTCACGTAAAGGACACAACTCAAGAAACAAAAGACAATGGAACAAGAACGGATATTGCCAAGCATCTTGTCAGCGTTGCTGAAAAAAACCCCGACGTCAAGGATGCAACAGCCGTTGTGCTGGGAGGTTATGCTGTTGTTGGGATTGATGTCGATGATACTTTGGACAGAAGCAAAGTGGAAACCATTAAATATTCTGTAGCCCAGGCGCTAAAGAATGATCGATATGGCGCCAACGCAGTAGTCATTGCTGATCCCGATACGGTCAGCCGCCTTCGCGAAATGAGCAGAGAAATCAGCGAGGGCCATCCGGTAACAGGTATACTGGATGAATTAGCTGCAATTGTCGGCCGAGTGCTTCCCGAAGTGCCTAACGATGTGATTGACAATGAAGACGAACCGCAAACAAAGCAGCAAAATGACCAATTAAATAGAAAACAGCAGCAGGAAATGGAGAAGGAGCAAAACGATCAATCTGATCATCATATGAAAAAGAACAACAATGACTAAGCTATAGCCTTGCGCTTTAGCTTTTTCTTATTTTGGACAGCTTCTGATCCGTGCTATAATACATGTTAGTGAAAGAGGTGATATGATGAGGGTCAAATGTTCTATTTGCGATAAAATTGAAACAATTGATGATGATACCCTGATCGCGAAACGGCTTCGAAACCGCCCGATCCATACATATATGTGCCAGGAATGCCACGATCGGATTGCCAAAAAAACAGAGGAACGACTGAAAACGGGAAAATTTACTTTTCACCCGGGACAGCAGAAAAAAGAAAAAGTCAAAAAATAAAGTGGCCGCTTAACCATACAGAACACAAAAAAGACTCAGCTTTCAGCTGAGTCTTTTATGATTTTGCAGACTGTCCTTTTTTCGACTGATACAGCCGGATTTTGTAAATGATTAAAATCAGCGCAGCGACGACCAATCCTTCTGCCACGGGCAAAAACACCCCTAAAAAAGTCAAAACAGTGCAGCCCAACGCCAAAAATACATACACCACTGCAGATTTTAATACAGGAAGCCGTTTAGCAAATCCAAGCTTAAATACAATAACGGCCAACACAAAAATCGTGCCGTACAGCAGCCACATGCCTGCCGCAGGCTGCCGGTCTACTTGATATAGAGCGGCGAAGAACGACAGACGTTCGCTTACGTCATTCAAAAAGATTCCCTCCCCTGTAAACGTACGGGTTCTATCTTTTCAAATTCTGCACGAGATTAAGACAATCCTGCTGTTTTTTTCTTTTTAGCTGCTTTTTCACGTTCGTTCTTATTGAGGATCTTCTTTCTTAAACGGATGGATTCAGGCGTTACTTCACAATATTCATCTTCGTTTAAGTACTCTAGAGACTCCTCAAGAGACATGATGCGCGCTTTTTTAATTGTAGTTGTCTGATCCTTTGTCGCAGAACGGACGTTTGTTTGCTGTTTCATTTTGCTGACGTTAACAACAAGGTCATTGTCACGGTTATGCTCTCCAACGATCATTCCTTCGTATACTTCAGTACCTGGCTCAACGAAGATGACACCGCGGTCTTCAATTCCTTGAATTCCGTATGATGTTGCTTTTCCGTTTTCCATTGACACAAGTACACCTTGACGGCGTCCGCCGACTTGGCCTGCCTGCATCGGCTGGTAGCTGTCAAACGTATGGTTCAAAATACCGAATCCGCGTGTTAATGATAGGAATTCTGTAGAGTAACCGATCAATCCGCGGGAAGGAACTGTAAAGATGAGACGGACTTGGCCGTTTCCGTTGTTGATCATATCAACCATTTCGCCTTTGCGGGCACCCATTGATTCCATGACAGAGCCAGTATGCTCTTCAGGAACATCAATTTGCACACGTTCAACAGGCTCACAGCGTACGCCGTCTATTTCTTTGATAATAACTTCAGGTTTTGACACTTGAAGCTCATAGCCCTCACGACGCATATTTTCAATTAAAATTGACAAGTGCAGCTCACCGCGTCCTGAAACAACCCAAGCATCAGGAGAAGCTGTTGGCTCAACACGCAAGCTCACATCCGTCTGAAGCTGTGATTGAAGACGCTCTTCGATTTTGCGGGCTGTTACATATTTGCCTTCACGGCCTGCAAACGGACTGTTATTCACGACAAATGTCATTTGAAGTGTCGGCTCATCAATGCGAAGGACCGGAAGCGGATCTTGATGGTCTACAGGACATACCGTTTCACCAACGTTGATATCTTCCATCCCGGAAACCGCAACGAGGTCTCCCGCTTTTGCTTCTTCAATTTCCACACGCTTTAAGCCTTGGAAACCAAAAATCTTTGTAACACGGAATGACTTAGCCGTTCCGTCAAGCTTCATAAGAGAAACCTGCTGTCCGACTTTCATTGTGCCGCGGAATACGCGTCCGATTCCGATACGGCCTACATAGTCGTTGTAGTCAAGAAGGGCAACTTGGAATTGAAGCGGCTCCTCTGCATTATCAACAGGTGCCGGAACATGCTTAATAATGGTTTCATATAAAGCTTCCATGTTTTCATCCTGTTGTTTCGGATCAAGACTCGCTGTTCCATTAATCGCGGAAGCATATACCACTGGGAACTCGAGCTGCTCTTCATTGGCATCAAGCTCAATGAACAGATCAAGAACTTCATCGATAACTTCCTCTGGACGAGCAAAGTCACGGTCAATTTTGTTTACAACAACAACAGGGTTCAGGTTTTGCTCAAGAGCTTTTTTCAGAACAAAACGAGTTTGAGGCATACAGCCTTCATATGCGTCAACGACAAGCACTACGCCGTCTACCATTTTCATAATCCGTTCTACTTCTCCCCCAAAGTCTGCGTGTCCAGGGGTGTCCAAAATATTGATACGTGTATCTTTATAGTTAATCGCAGTATTTTTCGCCAAAATTGTAATGCCGCGTTCGCGTTCAAGATCATTTGAGTCCATTGCGCGTTCAGCAACCTGTTCGTTGGCACGGAACGTACCAGCCTGATGTAAAAGCTGATCGACTAAAGTCGTTTTCCCATGGTCAACGTGGGCAATAATCGCGATGTTGCGAAGATCATTTCGAAGTTTCACTTTTTCATCTCCTAAAAAAATTAGATAACTTTCATATTATATCACACATCCTCTTTAAAAGCGTCACGTTTTTCTGTAAACTTAATATAAGACGTAAAAGGGGATGGAATTTATGAAAAAAATGAATTGGCTTTTACTATTATTTGCATTTGCAGCGGTTTTCAGCATTATGCTGATCGGCGTCTTTATCGCTGAAAAAAGCCCTGCAGGCATTATCGCCAGCATTGTACTTGTTTGCGCTGTCATGGGCGGCGGATTTACATTAAAAAAGAAAATGCGCGAACAAGGCTTGCTTGATTAAAAGCATTGCCCCGCCGGCGACATTGTAATCAAAAAACACCGCAAAGAAAGCGGTGTTTTTCATTTCTTTAAGCCTTATCTCCCCTGTTTCTTAGTCAGGAAGATGCAAATCATCCTTCATACATAGACAATCGTTCTAACGATCACACGTGCAGCCTTCAAAAAGTAGTTCGGCAACGATACACATAAAATACCATAGCGCCTATTCCTCCACCGGAAACTACTCCCTATAATGGAATTTGTAGCACAATTCATAAAAGGGAGAGAAGAAACATGAAGAAAACATTTGTAAAAAAAGCTATGTTAACGACTGCCGCAATGACATCAGCTGCTCTATTAACGTTCGGTCCTGATGCAGCCAGCGCAAAAACACTGGTTGATAACACTGCTGTTCAACTCCAGCATCAGGCGAGCACTAACGAAGATCTCAATACATTCATTGATATATTAAATCAATGTATTTACGAACAAGACGGTGTATATTATTTTGACAGCGAAAAAGCTGTCGAGTTAGGAATGACAAAAGAAGAGGCTCAGGTAATTGCTACACTCTGGGAATCGACATCAGAATTTTTCGGCATTGTTTCACAATGTGTGTATCTCGAGGATGGAAATTACAAATTTGATACAGAAAAAGCAGTTGAACTTGGCTTCACAGAAAAAGAAGCACTTGCACTTGAACAATTTTTCTCCGCTGTTTCTCTCAAGATTCACATTCTACAAGCAGCCATTGTGCTACAAGATGATGTGTACAGCTATGATAAAGACGCAGCGCTACAAGCAGGTGCAACGCCACTGCAAGCTGACGTTTATGAAAAACTCTTCAGTGCCCTGTCACAAGAACAGCTTGCCGCTATTTACGATATGATTCATCCCCAGGCTTAATGTAAAAAAGCGCTTGCCGGAATCGGACAAGCGCTTTTTTATATCAGCAGTTTGATGATCAGCATCATGGCAACCGCCGCTCCAAACCAGCAGGCAGCTTTCATGATCAGTAAACCATAGTACCTCTGTTTAAAACGCAGTTCTTCTTCCGGCAGAAAAGCCTCCTCAACGGCCTGTTCGCTTTCCAATTCAAATGGCTCAGCCATCGTGTCATACATGTCTCTGCAGCTGCTGCACATTTTTAAATGCTCTTCTATAACGTGTTCCGTTTCTCTTTTACAATCACCTTCAAGATACAGAGGAAGCAGGTCTCTTACTAGAAAGCAGGTCATATCCGCTCCTCCTCTCTACTTTTCGTCATGTTTTTCTTTAGCTCTAATCTAGCCCGGTGCAATGTGGTTTTCACCTTAGAAAGACTCCATCCTAATATCTCAGCGATTTCTTCATAAGAAAGCTCTTGGAATTCTCTTAAAATCAAAACGGATTGATGCTGATCTTTTAACTTCAGGAACTCCTGCCGCAGTGTTTCGCTTTTCACCGTCCGTGACAGATACTGTTCAGGCTGCTCATAAGTTGTTTGCGTTAACCCTTCATTTTTGCTGATATCAATAAATTGGTATTTGACATCCCTGCGGTACCAATTGATAAAGGTATGATGCGCAATGGTGTAGAGCCATGTTCTGATGGAAGAATGCCCCCTAAACGAAGCCAGACCGTTAAGAGCTTTCACAAACGTGTCCAGCGCTAAGTCCTTGGCTGTTTCAAGGTGATGAGTCCTTCTGAATAAATAATTTAAAATTTCTTGATAATACTGCCGATACAAGTCCTCAATGGAATCCTTATGCTTCATTAAAAGTGAAACCACACCGTCATCCAAATGGCCAATAAAATGAAACAGATATACATGGAAGACAGGTATACTTTCATATATCTGATTTGGCTTTCTTCTTCAGCACCGGGACTTCTCTTTAAACAAGTTTTACTCTTTAAGTCTTCCGCATTCTTTTGAAATAGGGATTCATGCTGTTTCATCCATTCCATTGATTCATCCTCTAGCTCTCCTTCTTTATACAGGTCGTATAAGTCTACAAAAACAGACTCTTTTTCTTTATGATTCATAAAGACATTTCACCTCTTGTGTTTCTCCATCCACTACATAGGCATCATGGCGATTTGAATCAAACGGCTGAATAATGATCAGCCATGCATAATGCCGTTCATCCCCTCTTTGAACGATAATCGGACGCATACGCTTTTTGTAAATGACATCCTGATATAGAGAAGCTACTTTTTCGTAAGCCAATGTTCCATTACGATACGTATAGGGGAATGACTGATCAGGTGTATCGCTGTATACATAAACGTTTAGCTGACCTTGATCTTCAAAAAACTCATATGTTTTAGAAGAATCAGTATACATCACCATGTCACCCTGACTGCTTTTTTTCTTCTTTTCTGATCCACGAGCATCGAAGATCGATAATATCTGATGCTGCAGTCGGCTGTTAGCCATTGAGATATTCTTTTTCATCGGAAGCGAAAGACTATGTAAACAACCGGATTCGCCCTCAAATTCCAAAACAATTCCACCTTTTGTTTCCACTCTCACCATGCTTCCGAGCAGGCTATTGCTTTCAATATCAGTGATCTGATAAGGCTGTTTTGAGATGTTCAGTACTGTAAACATTTGTTCCACTTTGTCTTGAATGTCTTGTTCTGTTATATGAACATGCAGAAGAGAGTCAAGCTGATAAATCGAAGGATCTTCACTAAAACCCATTAAGGTTTCCTTTTCCCAATAAAATACCGCGCCATCATCAGCATGATCTTTTTTATGAAGTTGATTTTTCAGGTAAATACGTACGACTGTTTGGCCGTCTTCTTGAGATACCTTTGTTTCGATATGATCCTTATGTAACACACGTCCGTGTCGCTCAAGGAATGCGATGGACTTTAGCTTGTACTCCTGATTCGTTAGCTTTTTTCCATGTGCTTTTTGTAAGTATTCATAATTACGAATCAGCTGCGATACTTCATCTACCTCAGCTTTATAACCTTTGCTTTCAAATGAGTAGAAATAATGCACATCCATGTTTGTACCATGCAAATAAAGTGTTTCATCCGTAGGAAAAAATGACTTTAGTATCTGTTCCGCTTTTTCTGATGAAATGTGCTCCCCGACATAATTGAATGAATCATGGACATTTATCGGTTTTGATACAGCGAAAGCAGCCGTTCCTATGTTATATATCGGATTTAACAGCAGGACAAAAAACACCATGACAGCCATCGTCAGCCACTTATTCACACGCACATAAACCTTTCCTGACTTTTGGAACAGATGATAGCTCATCAAAAATCCCGCCATTGTCAAATAAATCGTATATGGCATTACTGCACCATAATCTTTTGAGATTTGATTTGGATATGGCGCAAGCAGCAAGACAAGCAGTCCGATAATCAGCGTATAAAATATGCCTAGTAAAATCTTATTTGTTCTCCAATACAGCTTGAAAAACACAACATTCAACGCAATGGGAAGAGTGATGATGAAAAACAGAAACACGAATGCAATCGGCTCCATCCCATCCGGGTATTTCTTCCAATACGAAAAGAAACTGAATATCATTTGTACGATTGGCAAACTGACAACGGCCAGATCGAACGTATAAAACATACCCTTTCCGCCATGATCACGCGGCATCAGCATATAGTGAAAAGCCGTCAGCAGCACATATCCGTATAACAAAAAATGCAGCAGCGGCAGCAGTTCTTTTCCGTCCTCTCTTAAGTAAGCGCTGGTGAAGTTTGTTGATTGCACCTGGTGAATAAGTTCAACAGACACTCCCGCCAGCAGCACAATCCGCAATATAACACCCGCCAAGAACATTGTGCGCTGCCGGTTTATTTTGGGATGATGCACCAAAAGATATAAGCCCGCCAGAACAACAATTGACCATTGAATCAGCAAAGTGCTTTGTCTGCTTAATATAAAATAACGTTCGAAATGCAATACATAATGACTGAATAACTCCAACACAAACAACAATCCTTTACTTCTTATTAAGGCCTCATTCGGTTAGACAGCGGACTTTTCAAAAAGTTTCAAGATGAAACAAAAATATCTCATCTTCCCCTTGATATGTAAAAAACAGAACTCTTGAATGAACCATCACATGACACTTGACTCATCTTGATATTATTCAACAAAAACAAACACAGGACAATACTATCAATTTTGTCTAGTTATGTTAGTTTTTGTTGAGTATTCCAGAATGCTAGTTTAATATAACAATATAAAGTTTTCAGTATTTTCAAAAAGGGGGATTTATTGTGGGTTTAGGTAAGAAATTGTCTGTTGCTGTCGCTGCTTCGTTTATGAGTTTATCAATCAGCCTTCCTGGTGTTCAGGCTGCTGAAGGTCATCAGCTTAAAGAGAATCAAACAAATTTCCTCTCCAAAAACGCGATTGCGCAATCAGAACTCTCTGCACCAAATGACAAGGCTGTCAAGCAGTTTTTGAAAAAGAACAGCAACATTTTTAAAGGTGACCCTTCCAAAAGGCTGAAGCTTGTTGAAAGCACGACTGATGCCCTTGGATACAAGCACTTTCGATATGCGCCTGTCGTTAACGGAGTGCCAATTAAAGATTCGCAAGTGATCGTTCACGTCGATAAATCCGATAATGTCTATGCGGTCAATGGTGAATTACACAATCAATCTGCTGCAAAAACAGATAACAGCCAAAAAGTCTCTTCTGAAAAAGCGCTGGCACTCGCTTTCAAAGCTATCGGCAAATCACCAGACGCTGTTTCTAACGGAGCGGCCAAAAACAGCAATAAAGCCGAATTGAAAGCGATAGAAACAAAAGACGGCAGCTATCGTCTTGCTTACGACGTGACGATTCGCTATGTCGAGCCTGAACCTGCAAACTGGGAAGTCTTAGTTGACGCCGAAACAGGCAGCATTTTAAAACAGCAAAATAAAGTAGAACATGCCGCCGCCACTGGAAGCGGAACAACTCTAAAGGGCGCAACTGTTCCTTTGAACATCTCTTATGAAGGCGGAAAATATGTTCTAAGAGATCTTTCAAAACCAACAGGCACCCAAATCATCACATATGATTTGCAAAACAGACAAAGCCGCCTTCCGGGCACGCTTGTCTCAAGCACAACGAAAACATTTACATCTTCATCACAGCGGGCAGCCGTTGACGCACACTATAACCTCGGTAAAGTGTACGATTATTTTTATTCAAACTTTAAACGAAACAGCTATGATAACAAAGGCAGTAAAATCGTTTCTTCCGTTCACTACGGCACTCAATACAATAACGCTGCATGGACAGGAGACCAGATGATTTACGGTGATGGCGACGGTTCATTCTTCTCTCCGCTTTCCGGCTCATTAGATGTGACAGCGCATGAAATGACACATGGCGTCACCCAAGAAACAGCCAACTTGATTTATGAAAATCAGCCAGGTGCATTAAACGAGTCTTTCTCTGACGTATTCGGGTATTTTAACGATACAGAAGACTGGGACATCGGTGAAGACATTACGGTCAGCCAGCCTGCTCTTCGCAGCCTGTCCAACCCTACAAAATACAACCAGCCTGACAATTACGCCAATTACAGAAACCTTCCAAACACAGATGAAGGCGATTATGGCGGTGTACACACAAACAGCCTGAATTCCAAACAAAGCCGCTTACAACACCATCACAAAACTTGGTGTATCTAAATCACAGCAAATCTATTACCGTGCGTTAACAACGTACCTCACGCCTTCTTCCACGTTCAAAGATGCCAAGGCAGCTCTCATTCAGTCTGCCCGTGACCTCTACGGCTCAACTGATGCCGCTAAAGTTGAAGCAGCCTGGAATGCTGTTGGATTGTAATATTAGGAAAAGCCTGAGATTTCTCAGGCTTTTTTTGTTACATATCTTGATTTCTCTCTCAGCAGAAACGACGAAAAGATGCTGCCATGAGACAGAAACCGCTCCTGATTTGCAAAAAGAGGGATGCAGCCGCAAGTACGCATTTTATAAAAGCTAATGATTCAGTCCACATAATTGATAGACGAATTCTGCTCCAGGTCACGTGGCTATGTAAAGGATCGCGCGTCCAATTAAGAGCAAAAACATTGACAAAAAAATTTATTTATGCTAAAATTTACTATTAATATATTTGTATGTATAATAAGATTCTCCTGGCCAGGGGAATCTTATTTTTTGTGGAGGATCATTTCATGAGGAAAAATGAGTCCAGCTTAACGTCTTTGATTTCAGCTTTTGCCCGTGCATATCACAGCCGATATGACACACCACTTATTTTTGATGATTTTATCGCAAAAGATCTCATTAACGAAAAAGAGTTTATCGACATCAGTAAAAATATGATTCAAGGAATATCGTTTTTCAACAAAGAGATCGCCGAACGTTTCCAAAATGATCCTGAAAAAATATTAAAATGGGTTGCACAAATCCAGCTGTCTCCCACGCCCCTAGCACGTGCTTCTTATTGTGAAAAAGTCTTGCACAACGAATTAATGCTGGGAGCAAAACAGTATGTCATTCTTGGAGCAGGGCTGGATACTTTCTGCTTTCGGCATCCAGAATTAGAAAACAGCTTACAGGTTTTCGAGGTTGACCATCCGGCTACACAGCAATTGAAAAAAAATAAGCTGAAGGATGCAAATCTGACAATTCCGGATCATCTTCATTTTGTTCCTATGGATTTCACCAATACGTTTTCGTATGATCCTCTCTTAGATGAAGGATTTAAGAACACAAAAACATTCTTCAGCCTTCTCGGAGTGTCTTATTATGTAACACGGGAAGAAAATGCAAGCTTGATCAGCAATTTATTTTCTCATGTCCCGCCTGGAAGCTCTATTGTTTTTGATTATGCAGACGAAACACTTTTTACAGCAAAAGGGACGTCGAATCGAGTTGAACATATGGTGAAGATGGCTGCCGCAAGCGGAGAACCGATGAAATCATGTTTCACTTATCAAGAGATTGAACATCTGTTAGAGTCATCTGGTTTACTGATCTATGAACATCTATCACCAGACGACATCAATGACCTTTTCTTTAGTAATCGAAAAGACAATTTGTCAGCGTTTGAAACGATTCATTATATTCATGCGGTAAAAAAATAATTTTCAAATCATCAGAAGCCTCTCAATGTTTGAGAGGCTTTTTATTGAACCCGCATGCAGCAAATAAGCTGCCGTTATCATATGGAATCTTCTGCTAAAGGCTTCACCAAGATCATAAATGATTTGCCTTTCTCATCTTTTTCCGTTTTCAGCTGTTCAAAGCCGCATTGGCTTAAAAACAGTATCCATTCCCTGCGCTCAATGGGAACTCCCGCAAACATCGCTTTGTGTTTGGCTCTAAGCAATTTGCTGATCTGTTCAATGATCATCTTCGCATGTCCCTTTTTTTCTTCAGCCGGGTCAATCAGGACCGTTCCGAGCCACGGCTTACCGTTTGAAGGAGACCACTCGAGATGGTAGCTGACGGCAACAGGCAGACCGTCTTTTTCCCATACAAGCCATGACCCGTTGTACATGGAATAGGAGATGATATAGTCTTCTGCATCTTTATCTCCAAACTCCTCCTCTTTCCATACAGGATGAGCCTCCGCGAGCTTTTCTAACAAGCTGAGATCATCCTGCTCAAATGGCCTACTTCCCAGCATGAAGATACTCTTCAAATATCGTTTTATGTATAGATGGGTTTCCGGCTAGCACACTGTGGTTTTCTAAAAAGGTAAACGGCTCTCCTTCAATGGTCGTATAGATGCCTCCTACTTCATTTAACAGCACACAGCCAGCTGCGTAGTCCCATGGCGCAAGCCGCATCGTGATGTAAGCATCTATTCTTCCTGCCGCGACATTTGCCAGCTCTAAAGCGGCAGAACCGTAGGAGCGTGTGCCTCTGACTCTTTTCACAAGTGGCGCTAACACACTTTGATCAATTCTTCTGTTTTCCGTTACCCATGTTGCATTAATGGCAAGAATCGCTTCTTCAATGACGGTTTCTTTTAAAGGAGCCAGCTTCGTTTCATTCATATAAGCCCCTCTGCCGCTAAAAGCGTGATACAGCTCATCGTGCACCACATCATAAATTAAACCGATTTTCCCTTCACCGTTTTCAAAAATCCCAATGGAAATCGCAAAATTTCTTTGCTGGTGCACAAAATTCATCGTCCCATCAATCGGATCAATAATCCATACGACTCCCTCAAGTGAGTGGATTTTGTCTCCTTGCCCCTCTTCACCGAGTATCCGATGTCCCGGAAATGTTTCTTGAATTCGATCAATGAAAAACTTTTCGGTTTCTTTGTCAATATTGGTGACTAAATCATTCGGATTTGATTTCGTTTCAATTGTTAGGCTTTCATGCATGGATTGTGTAATTCTCGCGCCTGCTTCTCTTATCCATTTCTTTGCAATCTCATCAATTTCCGTCCAATTTGTCATTCGTTCGTACCTCTCTTCTATGTAGACCTTTTATTTTATAGGATACTGATAACGGCAATGAAAAAGCAAGGAAAATGAAAAATATCCCTTCTCACGTAAAAACGAACCATTCATGCGGTTCGTTTTCACTATCGCTTTTTTACCCGTTAAGACGAATCCATTCTTTTCTAAGTCGCTCAAGTTTGTTTTTGCTTTGTTCAATCTGCTCTTCATTTTCTTTCTGCATTGCTTCATATAGGGTTGCCAATTCATAATCAACCTCTAGTCTCCAGACAGCAACACGATTGTTTTTCTCTTCCTTAAATCCCTCTTTTACAACTTGCCTCATTGTCTTTCGCCCCTTCCAGAGATCATTTGTTTGTAAAAAAGCATCCCATTTTGCCATTCAACAATGATTACTTCTTATATCGTATGATTGTTCTATTTACGCGCAACATGATTCTGAAAATTGTGTGTTTACCTATTCGTTTATTACCACATTTCCCCTTACTTCAAACGCACTCAATCTTTTTGAAGCTCGTATGAACTGTGATAAAATATGTATACTTAGCATGAAGGAGGAAAATCATGACACAAATGCGTTTCACTGAAGAGGACTTTAACACATTTACAATAGAAGGCTTAGACGCGCGCATGGAAGTATTAAAAGAGACGGTCCGTCCGAAGCTTACAGCTCTAGGCGAACATTTTGCCCCAACTTTATCAGCTTTAACCGGAGATGAAATGTTTCCGCATGTGGCAAAGCACGCAAGAAGATCCGTCAATCCTCCGGCTGACAGCTGGGTGGCGTTCGCAAACAGCAAAAGAGGCTATAAAAAACTGCCGCATTTCCAAATTGGTTTATGGGAAAGCCACGTCTTTGTGTGGTTCGCGATTATTTATGAATCCCCTATCAAAGAAGAATACGGCAAATTGCTTGAAGTGAACCAAGAAACCATTACGAAAAATATCCCTGACAGCTTCGTTTGGTCTGCAGATCACACAAAACCGGGAGTACATAAACAGTCTGAAATGGACAAGGAACAGCTAAAGACACTGTTTGAGCGTTTGCAGACTGTAAAGAAAGCTGAGCTGTTATGCGGCATCCAGCTCCAAAAAGAAGAAGTGCTGAATATGAATAACCAGGAATTCCTTCAGCGTATCGACGATGCCTTTAAGCAGCTGGCTTTTCTGTACCGTCTCACCCAAAAAGTATCACAAGCATAAAAAAGAGCCGGGATATCCCCCGGCTCTTTTTCTTACATTTTAATCTTCGCGTGATCAGATTCTCTCGCCTGTTTGACCGTGCGATAAGGAGAATATGTACTTTGTTCCTCAAACTCGCCGCATAGCTTTTTTTCCTCGGCCTTCCCCGGTACAATTTCCTTGAAACGGCGGTAAGCTTTAAGCAGTTCTTCACGATCCGCCCCTTTTTCATATGCAAGCTCAACCTGCTGGAAAAATGCAATCACATCCACTGCTTCTTCGGTTGTCCAATCTTCATTCATCGGATATTGATACTCCATTTTCTTCACTCCTTATAGATTTACTTCCCTTAAGAGAAAGCATCTTCATTTGATCATAAATTGTTCTTTACATTCTTTCAAGTTCATAATATAATTCATTTGTTTTACGTCTAAAAAACGGTTGAGAAACTGATTTTAATACACACTATTATGCATAGGTATGATTACAAAGGTGGGAAAACAATTGTCGCAACATGAAACACCCTTATACACAGGACTGAAAAAGCATGCAAGCAGACAGCCTGTTCAATTCCACATTCCCGGCCATAAAAAAGGGGCAGGAATGGACCCAGAATTCAGACAATTTATCGGTGAAAACGCGTTAAGCATAGATTTGATTAATATTGAACCATTAGACGATCTGCACGCGCCAAAAGGCATTATTAAACAAGCACAAGATCTGGCTGCTGAAGCATTTGGCGCGGATCACACATTTTTTTCTGTTCAAGGAACAAGCGGCGCCATTATGACAATGGTAATGGCTGTTTGCGGACCTGGCGATAAAATTATTATTCCAAGAAATGTTCATAAATCAATTATGACAGCTATTGTATTTTCCGGAGCGGTTCCAATTTTTATTCATCCTGAAATTGACAATGAATTGGGCATCTCCCACGGCATTACACTTGAATCTGCTAAACGGGCGCTTACCGAACATCCGGATGCAAAAGGGCTTCTCGTCATCAACCCGACATATTTCGGTGTTGCAGCCGACTTAAAAAGCATCGTAGAACTCGCTCATTCGTTTGATGTGCCAGTGCTTGTGGATGAAGCACACGGCGTTCACATTCATTTTCACGACGAATTGCCGCTATCGGCTATGCAGGCAGGAGCGGACATAGCAGCGACAAGTGTACACAAGCTGGGCGGATCACTCACGCAAAGTTCGATTTTAAACATGAGAGAGGGTCTTGTATCAAAAGACAGAGTGCAATCCATACTGAGCATGCTGACAACTACGTCAACTTCTTACTTGCTTCTCGCTTCTTTGGATGTTGCCAGAAAACGCCTTGCAACAGAAGGCCACCAGCTTGCTGAGGAAACACTAAAGCTTGCCAATCAGACGAGAGATCGCCTCAACCAGATTGAAGGCATTTATTGTGTCGGTTCTGAGATTCTTGGGTCGAAAGCAGCTTACAGCTATGATCCGACAAAATTGATTATCTCTGTGAAAAGTCTTGGCCTGACAGGACATGACGTGGAAAAATGGCTTCGTGAATCCTTTAATATTGAGGTTGAGCTTTCTGATCTGTACAATATTTTGTGTATTTTCACTCCTGGTGACAGCCAAAATGATGCAGACCGGCTTGTAGAGGCTTTAACTGAGATCGCACAGCAAATGTCAGAACAAGATGTAACACATCAGCAAACTGAGGTTCTGCTTCCAGAAATACCTTTATTGGCAATGACTCCGCGTGATGCTTTCTATGCAAATACGGAAGTCATCCCATTAAAAGAAGCATCCGGACGGATTATTGCTGAATTTGTCATGGTATATCCGCCTGGTATTCCAATCTTCATTCCAGGAGAAATTATTACAGAAGAAAACATCAGCTACATTTTTAAAAACCTTGACGCAGGCCTCCCTGTTCAAGGACCTGAGGACTCGACTTTACATATGATCCGAGTCATCAAAGAACAAAAAGCAATTCAATAAAAAATAAAAAGCATGCGGCTTAAAGCCGCATGCTTTTTTTACTCTTCATCAACAGGACATTGACATTGTCCGCAGCATGTTCCGTATAATGTTGTCACTTTCTCATCTTCAAAGTAATGAATGGCTTCGTTGCAATCTTGGCAAACAATCGTACCCATCTCTTATTCCCCATTTCTTTGAAATTTGAAAACGCTTAATTTCTTTTGTTGTTATTATATTAATATGTCACATTTAAAATGTCAACAGCAAACTGTATAACACATTTTATTTTATATCATCATATTCACCTTGTTTTTCATTTTCCATCATACAATATCTTCTTCATACAGAAGCTTTACTCGATATATATGCCACAGCACATAATGTAATTTCACGTTTTCTTGAACTTTCATCCAAGAATGCAGCAAAAAATTCAATATACCCCAGGTTGCTATTTTAAACGATTGATATAATATGTAATCTCACTTTAAAAACGGTTTCAATTATATAACAATTAGGTAACAAGAAGCAGATTAAGCCGCCTCTCGTGATAAACTAAAGCTAGTTAACTACTGTTTATACAGAGGAGAAGATAGATGCGATATCGCGCGGTATTCCCCATGCTGATAATAGTATTTGCTTTATCGGGCTGTACGCTTTCCACCATCAATCCGATGAAAAAAAGCCGGATTGACAACATTCATCATACACAAATCCTGTTTTTTTCTGATGAGAACCAAATAGACCAGGAAGCGCCTTATTACGATGCACTGCTTGATTTAGAAAAAGATTATCCCGAGCAAATAGATAAAATGAAGGTCTATGATAAAAAAGAAGGCTGGGAAGATGAGATTGAAACTGTCCCTACCCTTATGGTTGTTGATCAGCGCCATGTCGTGGTGAAAATCGAGGGATGTGTGAAAAAGAAAGAAGACATCATTAAACCATTACAGCATGTGCTGTCAAAATAAAAAAACAGCCCCGCTTTGAGCGAGGGCTGTTTTTGATATGAAAATTATTTTACGATGTGAATCGGACTTCCGATTGCCACTTCAGCAGCTTCCATTGTGATTTCGCCCAATGTTGGGTGAGCGTGAATTGTCATCGCGATATCTTCAGCAGTCATGCCGCCTTCAATCGCTAAGCTTAATTCAGAAATCATATCAGAAGCACTTGCTCCGGCGATTTGCGCACCGATCACAAGACCGTCCTCTTTACGAGTGATCAGCTTCATGAAGCCGTCTGTTTCGTTAAGAGAAAGCGCGCGGCCGTTTGCTGCAAATGGGAATTTAGCAGCAACAATGTCAAGACCTTCTTCTTTCGCCTGTGCTTCAGTGTAACCAACTGATGCAAGTTCAGGCTCGGAGAAAACAACCGCAGGAATACCAAGGTAATCGATTTCTGCAGGCTCTCCAGCGATAGCTTCTGCAGCGATTTTACCTTCGTAAGATGCTTTATGAGCAAGCGGCGGTCCTTCGATGATATCACCGATTGCATAAATGTTAGGTACGTTTGTGCGGCACTGTTTGTCAGTTTTCACGATACCGCGGTCCGTCATTTCGATACCGACTTGCTCAAGACCAAGCTCATCAGTGTTTGGACGGCGTCCTACTGTAATCAATACGTAATCAGCATCAACAGTTTTTTCTTCGCCTTTTACTTCGAAAGTAACTGTTACGCCGTCTGGTCTTTCTTCAACGCCTTTAGCCATCGCGTTTGTATGGATTTCAACGTTGCCTTTTTTCTTCAGTCTGCGTGTAACGAGAGAACTCATTTGTTTTTCGAAGCCAGGAAGAATTTCATCTCCGCCTTCAAGAATAACAAGTTCAGTACCGAAGTTAGCATACGCAGTTCCAAGTTCAGTTCCGATGTATCCGCCGCCGATAACAACGAGCTTTTTAGGAATTTCTTTAAGAGCCAAAGCGCCAGTTGAATTCAGGACACGCTCACTATATTTGAAGTTTGGCAATTCGATAGGACGAGATCCAGTAGCAATGATTGCGTTTTTGAACGTGTATGTTTGAGCAGAGTTCTCATCCATAACACGAACTGAATTGCTGTCTACAAAGTAAGCTTCACCTTTTACAACATCTACTTTGTTGCCTTTAAGAAGACCTGCTACACCGCCAGTAAGCTTGTTGACAACAGAAGCTTTCCATTCTTGAACTTTTGTGAAATCAACTGTTACATTCTCAGCAGTGATTCCCATGTCATCAGAATGTTTTGCATTCTCATAACGGTGACCTGCATTGATCAGCGCTTTTGAAGGGATACATCCAACGTTCAGACAAACGCCTCCAAGAGTTGCTTTTTCAACGACTGTTACTTTTTGTCCAAGCTGTGCAGCGCGGATGGCAGCTACATAGCCGCCAGGTCCCGCACCAATTACAAGAGTATCTGTTTCAATAGGGAAATCTCCTACTACCATAACATTACGCCTCCATTAAAATTAATTGTGGATCGTTCAGTAAACGCTTGATGTGATTTAATGCATTTTGCGCAGTTGCTCCGTCGATCATACGGTGGTCGAAGCTGAGAGAAAGAGCTAAGACTGGAGCTGCTACGATTTCGCCATCACGAACAATCGCTTTTTCTGCAATGCGTCCGATACCAAGAATCGCAACTTCTGGATGGTTGATAACCGGAGTGAACCATTGTCCGCCGGCAGAACCGATGTTTGTAATTGTGCAAGATGCGCCTTTCATTTCAGCTGGAGCAAGCTTGCCTTCACGAGCTTTTGTTGCAAGGCCATTGATTTCATCAGAAATTTCAAAGACAGATTTACGATCTGCATTTTTCACAACCGGTACAAGCAAGCCTTTTTCAGTGTCAGCAGCGATACCGATGTTGAAGTAATGTTTTTGGATGACTTCATCTGTTTTATCGTCAATTGACGTGTTTAAAACAGGGAATTTTTTCAGTGCAGATGTAAGAGCTTTTACAACGTAAGGCAAGTAAGTCAGCTTGATTCCTTGATCAGCAGCAACTTGTTTGAACTGTTTACGATGTGCAACAAGGTTTGTTACGTCCACTTCGTCCATTAACGTTACGTGAGGAGCAGTGTGTTTAGAGTTAACCATCGCTTTTGCAATTGCTTTACGGATACCGCTCATTTTTTCGCGTGTTTCTGGGAATTCGCCCTCTGGAGCTGGTGCAGCAGCCGGTTTAGCAGCTGTTTCTTGTGGTGCAGCTGTTTCTTGCGGTGCAGCTTCTTGCGCTCCTCCGTTTACAAAGCTGTCGATATCTTCTTTTACAACACGTCCGTTGTTGCCTGAACCAGTAACCTTACGGATGTCTACACCTTTTTCACGAGCATATTTACGTACGGAAGGCATAGCGATCACGCGTTTGTTCGGGTCAACTTCAGCTTGATCCTGCTGTCCTGCGCCAGTAGCTTTTGCAGGCTCTTGAGCTTGCTCTTCTTTCGCAACGTCTTGTCCAGCTTCTGCAGTTGACTGAACTTGTGCTTCAGTTTTCGCATCGTCAGACTCATCGCTGCCTTTAAATTGAAGATCTTCGTAACCAGGTGCATCAAACGTAATAATCGTTTGTCCAACAGTTGCAACCGTTCCCTCTTCAACTTTTAATTCTAATACTTTTCCTTTAACAGGTGAAGGAATTTCTACTACTGCTTTATCATTTTGGACTTCAGCCAGTACATCATCTTCGTCTACCTCGTCGTTAGGCTTGACAAACCATTTTACGATTTCGCCTTCGTGGATACCTTCCCCGATATCTGGAAGTTTAAATTCAAATGCCACAGTTCTCGACCTCCTAGTTTGATTAAGCAATTTTAAAGTTTACATCGTAAGCATTGAAAACAGATATATAATAGAGGGAAAACGTTCATCTTCCCTCTCGATTATGCAGTTTGATTAAAATTCAAGCACTTTTCTTGCTGTTTCAAGAACGTCTTTATGGTTTGGAAGCCATACGCTCTCCGCTTGAGAGAAAGGAAATACTGTATCTGGCGCAGCCACGCGAAGTACAGGTGCTTCCAAGCTCAGGATCGCACGGTCATTAATTTCTGCTACTACGTTTGCAGCAATACCGGCTTGTTTTTGTGCCTCTTGAACGACAATCGCGCGTCCTGTTTTTTCTACAGAAGCGATAATAGTATCGATATCAAGTGGGCTTACTGTACGAAGGTCGACAACTTCAGCAGAAATGCCGTCTTTTTCAAGCTCCTCAGCAGCTTTTAATGATTCATGAACCATTGCGCCGTAAGTGATGATTGAAAGATCAGTACCTTCACGTTTCACGTCAGCTTTTCCAAGCTCAATTGTGTATTCTTCCTCAGGAACTTCCTGACGGAAAGAACGGTAAAGCTTCATGTGCTCTAAGAAGACAACAGGATCATTGTCTCTGATCGCAGAAATTAAAAGTCCTTTGGCATCGTAAGGAGTTGATGGAATAACAACTTTGATACCAGGCTGTTGTGCAACAAGACCTTCTAAGCTGTCAGCGTGAAGTTCAGGAGTATGAACACCGCCGCCGAAAGGAGAACGAATTGTTACAGGTGAAGTCCAGCGTCCGCCAGAACGGTAGCGCATACGAGCCATTTGGCCAGAAACTGAATCCATTACTTCATAAACAAATCCGAAGAATTGGATTTCCATTACCGGACGGAAGCCGTTTAAGCCTAAACCAAGGGCAAGACCGCCGATACCAGATTCAGCAAGTGGCGTGTCAAACACACGGTCTTCACCGAATTCTTTTTGCAATCCTTCTGTCGCACGGAATACGCCGCCGTTTACACCAACGTCTTCTCCGAAAACTAAGACATTTTCGTCATTTTTCAGTTCTGTGCGTAACGCATCCGTGATTGCTTGAATCATTGTCATTTGCGCCATGGCTTACTTCGACTCCTTCTGTGTATAAATTTCAAATTGCTCCTCAAGGTTGTGAGGCATTTTTTCGTACATGATTTTCATTAAATCAGTTACTTTTTGCTTCGGTTCAGCATCAGCTTTTTTGATCGCTTGCTTAATTTCTTCTTTCGCATCCTCAATTACTTTTGCTTCTTCTTCTTCAGACCATAAGCCTTTGTTTTCAAGGAACGCACGGAAACGTACAAGCGGATCTTTTTGTTCCCACTCATTTTCGATTTCTTTTGTACGATATTTAGTAGGATCGTCACCAGCCATTGTGTGCGGGCCATAACGGAATGTAAGTGTTTCAATTAGTGTTGGACCTTCGCCGTTGATTGCGCGCTCGCGTGCTTCAGCAGTTGCTGCGTATACAGCAAGCGGATCCATTCCGTCTACTTGTACGCCGACAATACCGGCAGCTACAGCTTTTTGTGCAATTGTTTCAGCTGCAGATTGTTTTTCAACAGGAGTTGAAATCGCGTAACGGTTGTTTTGTACCACGAAGATTGCAGGTGCTTTATAAGCTCCGGCAAAGTTAATTCCTTCGTAGAAGTCCCCTTGAGAAGCTCCGCCGTCACCAGTGTAAGTGATTGCGACAGCTTTCTTACCGCGTTTTTTAAGACCTAGCGCAACACCGGCAGTTTGAATGTATTGAGCACCGATAATGATTTGTGGAGAAAGGGCATTCACATCATCAGGCATTTGGTTTCCTCTGAAATGTCCGCGAGAGAAAAGAAACGCTTGATATAATGGAAGGCCGTGCCAAATTAACTGAGGCACATCACGGTATCCAGGAAGAACAAAGTCTTCTTTTTCAAGCGCGAAATGCGTTGCAATCTGAGAAGCTTCTTGACCCGCAGTAGGAGCGTAAAATCCGAGACGTCCTTGACGGTTTAATGAGATAGAGCGTTGGTCAAGCACACGCGTAAATACCATGCGGCGCATTAGCTCTTTTAATTGATCATCAGTTAAATCAGGCATCGCCGCTTCATTCACGACTTCTCCCTTTTCATTTAAAATTTGGAACGTTTCGAACTGCTTTTTAATGGCATCAAATTGCTTCTTACTGTCAACGATAGCTTTTTTCGTTTTTGCAGCCATACTAAGTCACCTCTTCCTTTCTTTTAAACAGTCATTAGACGTGCATTCCTTTTATACATACAAACTTAGGGTACCCTAAAGTATCAGCAGTAAGTCGTATTATATTTTAGCCGATCCCCAGTTTGCCAAAACCTTTTATGTAGGATAGTTACACTCTGCTTTGAACTGTATTATTTCGAAGTTGTAAAAAACTAATACAACACCGCTTAACATGGATTAGTTTACACCAAATAAAGAAGAACCGTCAATCGTTTTCATCGCTGATTTTCAATAAATGTATTCGCTTTACATTTTCAACAAAAAAACAGATGCCAACCGCACCCAAAACTGTACTAGTATACCTCACTATACTGTACTACAATAGAAATGAAAATTTTGAACGAAATCCGAATCGCATTTCATTCAAAAAAAGAGCTGATCGAGTCAGCTCTTTTTCACACGATAGCCTGCAGCATCATATAAATCTTCCCGGGCTTTATTATATTTTTCGGTTTGTTCATTAAATTCTCCGCTATATTTAAGGATCTTTTCATAAGAAGCATTGACTTTATCGATCTGCTGATCCAGACCATCTCTTGTCAAATCTTTGTCTTTCAGCTGCATATACAGTTTTTTATTAAGCTCAAGCGCTTTTTTATACTCTTTATACATGGTGCCATATGATGTATATCTTTTCTCCATATGGTTTGCTGCGGCATCGGCCTTTTCTTTTATGTCTTTTTCCTTAATATGTTCCGCTGACGTTTTTGCTTCCTCAAATTCTGTTTCCGATTTTTTCATGCTGTCATTTTCAAGCTTTAGGTGTTCTTCGCGCTTGCTGACATTTTCAAGCGCCTTATTAGATAAAGCAACAATTTTTTTATAATCATCCATATTGAGCTTCATAACACTATCGTAAAGCTGATTTTCTTTGGCCTCTAATTCTTTGAGTGTTTTTTGTTCTTCTTGAAACGGCTTTTCCGATTCCGCGGCTTTTTCTAATGAATGATGAAGTGAATCAACCGGGTCCTGTCCCATGCATCCTGTTAATATCAGTGCCATGGCACAAAAAGCTCCGATCTTCATTCCAGGCCGCCGTTTTATTGCGTCTTTCACGTTAAATCCCCCAATCTTGACAATTTCTACTATAGAATCCATGGGGACATTTGGCAATAGTCGTGCTGTATTAATGCAATACTGAAATTAAATCAAAAAAGTGAAAAATCAGGACAGATGACCATACAATTTTTTTGTTTTTACATAGGTTATATTAGACGCTATGCCTACTTATAAAGGCTCTGGCGTAATTAAAAGAGGAGGTTATGTAATATGTATGGATATGGTTACGGCGGAGGCTGCTGCAGTTATGGTGGTTACGGATATGGTGGCTGCGGATATGGCTACGGCCGCACCTTTGCGCTAATCGTTGTTTTATTCATTCTGTTAATCATTGTCGGAGCTGCTTATTTAGGCGGAGGCTGTTGCTAACCACACAGCATGAAATTGACCAGCCATATACGGCTGGTCATTCGTTTCGTTGCACCTTTGTGAAGAAATCCGATATAATTTACATATTAAGCTTTAGGAGTGAAGTTTCTTGATTACTATGGAAAACATCGTACGTGACGGCCATCCAGCCCTCAGAGAGACTGCCGAACCTGTTTTTCTGCCTCCAACTGAGGCAGAAAAACAGCAGCTGGCCGACATGATCGAATTTGTTAAAAACAGCCAAAATCCGGAATTAGCCGAAAAATACAAGCTGCGCCCTGGCGTAGGACTCGCAGCTCCTCAAATTAATATCAAAAAACGAATGATCGCCGTTCATGCGGAAGATGCTTCCGGTAAATTATACAGCTATGCTCTGTTTAATCCTAAGATCGTCAGCCATTCAGTTGAAAAAAGCTACTTAACAAGCGGCGAGGGCTGCCTCTCTGTAGATGAAGCGATTCCCGGTTATGTTCCCCGCTATGCTCGCATCAGAGTAAAAGGAACAACACTAGAAGGCGAAAATATTGATATTCGTTTAAAAGGATTTCCGGCTATTGTGTTTCAGCATGAGATCGATCATTTGAACGGCGTTATGTTCTATGATCATATTGATAAGGAAAATCCTTTCAAAGAACCTGAAAATGCAATCGCAATTGAGCGCTAATAGAAAAACGGCTGGCACAATGCCAGCCGTTTCTTTATTTTAAAAGGCCCAATTCTTTGACAGCGTATGCAATTCCATCCTCGTCCACCGGCTTTGTTACAAAGTCCGCGATTTCTTTCAGTTCGGGAACAGCATTTCCCATAGCAACGCCTGTCCCTACATATTCAATCATTTGCAGATCATTTAATCCGTCGCCGAAAGCATATGTATCGCCGATATCAAACGGAAGACGCTCAATCACTTTTTTGATTCCTTCTGCCTTCGAACCTCCGTGCGGCAGAACATCAGTCGATAGCTCATGCCAGCGAACTAGATCAAACTCAGGAAAAGCGGCATAGGCTTTTTCTTCTTCATCCTGACAAAATAAAAGAAGCTGAAAAATTTCTTTCCCTTCATAAAAAAGGTCATCGGTCTCTGGGTAATCGGTTTTAAGGCTGCCGATTCCCTCGAGAACATGAGGGTGATCCGCAACAGTCGCTTTCATCGTGTCCTCAGCCATAAACACAACAGGATGCTTGCCTTCATCCGCCTGCTTTAATAATCGCCTAATTGCATCTTCAGACAGCGGATTTTTATAAATCACTTGATTTTCAAAGACAACAAACTGTCCATTGTAGGAAATAAATGAGTGGATGCCCAGCTCCTCCAAAATCGGCTTAACCAAAAATGGAGACCGGCCGCTGGCAATAAACACATGATGCCCTTGGCGCTGCAGCTCCGCCACGGTTTTTCTCGTACTTTCCGGTATATTCTTATCATGATCATATATTGTGCCGTCAATATCAAAAAAGATTAATTTAGAATCCATCGCAACTTCCCCTTTATCGTCTTGGTCTGCAATTCCCACCCTCATCATACAAAAAGATTGTCATTCAGCAAACAATTTCGTTCAAAAATCATATTAAATTCCATTAATAACCACGAAAAGTCTTCCTCAATCTCCGTATACTATTTTTATAAAAGAACTCTGGGACAAATATTTTAATAAAGGAGGAACTGGCTAATGCTGCGTAAATTAAGAAAAAAACTCAGAAGACAATGGAACGGAATGCTCCGCAAGAAAGCAATTGCCTGACAAGGGATCTTTCACTTTTTGAGAGATCCTTATTTTGCTCAAGGCTTTCCTTATATTCCGTTTTCGAATATAATAGAATGAGCGAGTCTAACATACGGCATTTAAGGAGAGATTTGGAATGATTTATAAGGTATTTTATCAAGAGAAGGCTGACGAAGTACCTGTTCGGGAAAAGACAGATTCACTTTATATTGAAGGCGTATCTGAGCGTGACGTCAGAACAAAGCTGAAAGAAAAGAAATTTAATATTGAGTTTATTACACCTGTTGATGGTGCATTCTTAGAATATGAACAACAGAGCGAAAATTTTAAAGTATTGGAGTTATGAGCGGTATGAAATTTGTAAAAAATGATCAGACTGCTGTTTTCGCCCTCGGAGGTTTGGGCGAAATCGGTAAAAATACGTACGCGGTGCAATTCCAGGATGAAATTGTACTGATTGATGCGGGGATCAAGTTTCCCGAGGACGAACTGCTCGGAATTGACTACGTCATCCCTGATTATACGTATTTAGTCAAAAACGAAGATAAAATTAAAGGGCTTTTTATCACCCACGGGCACGAAGATCACATCGGCGGTATTCCATACCTGCTCAGACAAGTGAATATTCCTGTATACGGCGGAAAACTCGCGATCGGCTTACTTCGGAATAAACTTGAAGAGCATGGTTTATTGAGACAGACGAAACTGAACATTATCGGCGAGGATGATATTGTAAAGTTCCGCAAAACGGCTGTGTCATTCTTCAGAACAACACACAGTATTCCGGATTCCTACGGCATTGTTGTAAAAACGCCGCCCGGAAACATCGTACATACTGGGGATTTCAAATTCGACTTTACTCCAGTCGGCGAGCCGGCAAACTTAACGAAAATGGCCGAAATCGGTAAAGAAGGCGTTTTGTGCCTTCTTTCAGACAGCACAAACAGTGAAAATCCGGAGTTTACTATGTCTGAGCGCCGTGTAGGAGAAAGCATTCATGACATTTTCCGCAAGGTGGACGGCCGAATTATCTTCGCTACATTTGCGTCGAATATTCACCGCTTGCAGCAGGTAATTGAAGCTGCTGTACAAAATGGAAGAAAAGTTGCCGTATTTGGACGCAGTATGGAATCGGCTATCGAAATTGGACAGACACTCGGTTATATTAACTGTCCTAAAAATACGTTTATTGAGCATAACGAAATCAATCGTATGCCTGCTAATAAAGTAACAATTTTATGTACAGGAAGCCAAGGGGAACCAATGGCGGCGTTATCAAGAATTGCAAACGGCACACACCGCCAAATTTCAATCAATCCTGGGGATACAGTCGTATTTTCTTCATCCCCTATCCCAGGCAACACAATCAGCGTGAGTCGAACAATCAACCAGCTGTATCGTGCGGGTGCTGAGGTTATTCACGGCCCTCTTAACGATATCCATACATCCGGTCACGGCGGACAGGAAGAACAGAAGCTGATGCTTCGTTTAATCAAGCCTAAATTCTTCATGCCGATTCACGGTGAGTACAGAATGCAAAAGATGCATGTCAAGCTTGCAACAGATTGTGGCATCCCAGAGGAAAACTGCTTTATCATGGATAATGGTGAAGTATTAGCGCTTAAAGGCGATGAGGCTTCAGTTGCAGGAAAAATCCCGTCCGGTTCAGTGTACATTGACGGAAGCGGTATCGGTGATATTGGCAATATCGTACTTCGTGATCGCAGAATTCTCTCTGAAGAAGGACTTGTCATCGTTGTTGTCAGCATTGACATGGACGACTTCAAGATTTCAGCGGGTCCAGATTTGATTTCCAGAGGATTTGTGTACATGAGAGAATCTGGCGACTTGATCAACGACGCTCAAGAGCTCATTTCAAATCACTTACAAAAAGTAATGGAACGAAAAACGACTCAATGGTCTGAAATCAAAAACGAGATTACAGACACTCTTGCGCCTTTCTTGTACGAAAAAACAAAGCGCCGTCCAATGATCCTGCCGATCATTATGGAGGTTTAAAAAAGAGGCACTCCCTAAGGGAGTGCCTCTTTTTATTGCAGTGATATGTGTTGAAATGATTTTACATCGAATAATCCCTTAGTCGTCATTTTAATATCAGGAATGACAGGCAACGCTAAAAACGACAATGTCAAAAATGGATTAAATCCGCCTGTGAAACCGATTAACGGCAATTTATCATGCAGCGTCAGCAAGCTTTGATTCACTTGCTCTGCAGATTGGTCGGATAATAACCCTGCAATCGGTAGCGGTACTGAATGGAGCTCTTCCCCATTTTTTATAATCGTTAATCCTCCGCCAATTTCCTGCAGCTTATTAACTGCCGCCGCGATATCCTCATCATTCGTTCCGACGGCAATAATATTATGGGAGTCGTGTGAAATGGTTGTGGCAATCGCTCCGCTCTTGAATCCAAAACCTTTCACAACACCAAGTCCGGTTTCTTTTAATCCTTTATGCCGCTCGACAACTGCAATCTTTAACAAATCAAACTCAGTGTCAGGCTCAAATTCGCGGGCATCAGGAGCCGGAACTTGTACTAATCGTGTTTCAAGCTGATTTGGTATGATTTGAATGGCATTGATCTGCTGCTCTGAATTGATTGGCATATGAAAATCCTGTTTGTTAAGAGGAGCAGCAAGCTTAACAGAATCAAGCAGTGCCTGATCTGGTGCTGCAGTTGAAGCATGATCCTGATAGACCGCTTTGCTGTCTTCAGCAACAGTCTGCCCTTTTACCATCGTCATTGTGACAGTGACATTTTCCAGATCAGATACAAAGAGCAAATCAGCGTCAAAACCCGGGGCAATCGCTCCCTTTGTATCTAATCCATAGCATTCGGCTGCATTGAGGCTTCCTAGCTGATAGGCTAAAAACGGATTAAGTCCGGCTTGAATCGCCATTTTTACCTGATGGTTTACACTTCCCTCTGACAATAAATCATCCACATGCTTATCATCCGTACAGAAAAAGAACCGGCGTGCGTTCTTTTCATTTACCGCCGGCAGCACATTGAGCGTGTTTTTGGCGACTGATCCTTCACGCATCATGACATACATGCCCCTTCTGATACGATCAAGGGCTTCTTCCTTCGATGTTACTTCATGGTCATTTAAGACAAATGCGGTTCTGTAAATGTTAATGAGGTCTGTTGATAAACCAGCTAAATGACCGTCTATCCTTTTTCCTGCAACACGGGCATCGAGCAGTTTCTGAACCATGTCTTCTTCAGCCTGATGAACCGACACATAATCCATAACTTCAGCCAGCCCTAATACTTCTTCTTCTTCATAAAAAGGCTTGAGATCGGCAGCTTTGAGAATTGCGCCTGATCGCTCAAAACTTGCGGCAGGCACACTGGAAGGAAGCATAAAATGGATATTCAGCGGTGTATGCCGAGCTTGTTTAAGCATAAACACAATCCCTTTTTCACCAGACACATTCGCGATCTCATGAGGATCTGTAACAACCGTCGTCACGCCATGAGGCAACACTGCTTTAGCGAACTCAATCGGTGTAACCATTGATGACTCAATATGTACATGTCCATCAATAAAACCCGGAACAATCATTTGTCCCTCTGCATCAATAGTATTTTCGCCTTCATACTCACCGAGGCCTACAATAACTCCATCTGTAATCGCAATATCTTCATATATCCATTCTTGATTATATACGTCCATGATTTTTCCGTTCTTAATGACGATATCAGCTTTTTGTCTTTTGGCTGAAGCATTCAGCCTATTGACTAGCGCTTCTTTATTCAAATAGGCCCCTCCTCTTTTTTATTATATGGTACAATATGCTATCGGAACGCCTGTGCTTAGTCAATGAAATTTTAAGAAATTGGCGCTCAGTTCATTAAAGTTGTTATATTCTGATAATACGAAAAACCGCCCTTTGAGGACGGCTTATTTGACTGCTATTTAGTATGAAGAACTCTTTTTTCGAAACGGGAGATATCTGTAACTGATCCAATAACAATGAGTATATCTTCTTGGTGGATGACTTCGGTTGCAAGCGGTGATACGATGACTTCCTTGCCCCTTTTTATGGCTACGATGTTAATACCGTATTTTGCGCGAATATCTAAATCGAGAAGTGTATTTCCAGCCAGACGGCTGTTGGCTACGATTTCAACAAGACTATGCTCTTCAGACAGCTCCAAATAGTCAAGTACATTGTTGGACACGATATTATGCGCAATTCGTTTTGCCATATCGCGTTCCGGGTGGACGATGTGATCCGCGCCAATTTTAGACAGCACTTTTTCGTGATAATCGTTCTGCGCTTTAACTGTAATCGTATGGACGCCAAGTTCTTTCAGAATGAGTGTCGTTAAAATACTCGCTTGAATATTTTCCCCGATTGCTACAATAACGTGGTCAAAATTTCGCAGGCCTAAATTTTTCAGGACAGATTCGTCTGTCGAATCACCGATAACTGCGTGAGATGCAATCTTGGCATACTCGTTAACTTTATCTTCATCGATATCCATTGCCATAACCTCGACGCCTTCTTCGCTTAATGCTTTGCAAATACTGCCACCAAAACGGCCCAGCCCAATTACCGCAAATTCTTTTTTCATCGTGGTGCTCCTTTATATGACATGATATTGATCAAATTTTATCATATTCTTTTGTTACAGTGTTATCCTTTTGGCAGCGAATTCATATGCCGCTTGAGCTTTTCAGTAAACTCAGGCGACAAATACAGCTCCGCTCCGCGTTCGATTTCAATCTGATAGTGCTGAGGCGGGGCAATTTCCGCTTCTTTTTGGAGGACGAGAAAGGTTAAGCAGTCTTTATAGTGCCTACCGCCAGCTTCAACGTCTACAAATGCCGGCCGATACGTAAGAGATTCGACGCCCTCCCTTTTATATAGATAGGAGAGAGCAGAATAAGGAATACGGTATAAAACGCCTTCTGTTGTTCCTCCGTCTTCCAACATGTCCGCTCTTGAACCGTCATCCCTTTTTAGCGTGAAGCGGGTTGTGTATCCTTTTAAAACAGCTCTTCCTACTGGATCTTGAAAATAGTGATCGACTCCCGCTTTTTGAAAGCGGGCATTATCCATGCATGATCCATAGGCAAAATAATAAATGGGATTTTTCGATTTGCTGATCATCTGATGTTCTTTCCAGTCGCCGCTGCTTATTTTCGTAAAACCGGCACACCCTTCTTTGTTCATAAAATAAATAAGTGCATTTTTAATCCCGACATCCGTTACTACAAACACCGTTTGTTTATGATATCCTTGAAAAAATTGATCGAGCTTATGTATACACAATTCATCTGCTTCATATACTTCGCCGTATATATAGCCTTCACCATTTAAAACAGCTGTGGGCCCCTCTTTTGCAGCAAACAAACTTCCCTTTGTTCTCGCCTGCTCATTGATACATGCCGATTGTGCCAGCAAATGATGGTTTTTTTCATGCTTTCTTAATGTCCCGTATACAAACAGAAGCGAGCTCACTTTATTTTTCTCCTCTCAGCTGTCTGATTTTAAAGGCAAAACCACTTGAAAGACGCTGCCTTTTCCAGCTTCACTTTCGATTTTCAATTCCCCGTCATGTTCCTTCAGGATTCTCAAACAAATGGGAAGTCCCAGTCCAGTGCCCTTTTCTTTTGTTGAATAAAAAGGTTTGCCAATCTGCTTCAGCTTTTCCTGCGGCATGCCGTTTCCTTCATCCTTTACGCTTATCACTGCATGAGAGGCGGTTTTAGCAGTTGAAATGGTTACGACACCGCCCTTTGGCATTGCCTCAATTCCGTTTTTAATGATGTTGATAAAGACCTGCTTCAGCTGATTTTCGTCTCCATTAATCATACAGCCATCTGTCTCTTTGAAATTTTTCTCTATGACGATATTGGACAGAATTGCATTGGTATCAAGCAATGTCGTGACTTGTTTCAAGATCTCATTAAGCTGGTGTGTTTTAAATGTGATTGCCTGCGGTTTTGCAAGCAGCAGCAGCTCGCTGAGCACTAAATCGATTCTTTTAATCTCTGAAAAGATGATGTCAAAATAGTCTTTTCTGTCCGGATATTGTGTTTTCATAATCTGGAGGAAACCGCTGACAGATGTTAAAGGGTTTCTGACCTCATGAGCAATACCTGCGGCAAGTTCACTTGTGATTGATAGTTTCTGGGATTCCCTCGCCAGCCGTTCATTAATCTCAATGAGCTCATCTTCAGCCTCTTTCCGCTCAGTGATATCTGACATTGTACCCAGGCTGCCTGTAAATTGGTCATCCCGATCATAGTAAAGTTTATAATGAACTTCTCCCCAAAAAATCGTGCCGTTTTTTGTCACGTATTTTGCCGTAAACATGCCAGAAGACGCTTTGTTTTGGATTTGGGTGTTAATGTGGTCGGCTACATGCTTTTCTTTTATGAAGTAATCGTTATACATTGTTCCCATACATTCACTGATTGAAAAGCCGGTTATTGATGCCCACGCTTGGTTTAAATATGTAATTTCGCCTTTTGCATTCGTTTGAAATACGATTTCCTGCAAATTATCCATGATGCGGTTTTTTTCTTCAGAAAGCTGTTTATACTTCCATTCGTTATCCTTCATTTTCTTAACCAGCTGCTGTTTCTCATCAATATAATAAGCCAGCATCCATACACTTACCAGCGTGACTGCAGTATACACAATATCAACAGGCCAATTAATCGGATTTTTGCCTATATAATAAAATAAATAATCCCAAAACATTATAAAAATCATTGCCAAAATGATGGAAATGATACGAGCTTGATATTTTCTCATATGACCACCTGCCGCTTGTGTTTCTCTACTTATTGTACCATTCTTCGACAAATAATTGAGTAAAATATGTAAAGTATCCCAAATCATTCATTACCAAATATCTTGATGTCTTATCTTAGGCGGCGGTAATCAAAAATTGGCACGCAAAAAAGGCGGAGATGATATCGCTCCGCCTTTTTTAGCATGATTTTATTCTTTTAAAGCGGCTTGAATTTCTTCGAGAAGCAGCTGTGCACCCTCAGGGCTTAGCGTAATTTTACCGTTGCCGTATTCTTTATTTTCTGAAGTGATTTCTCCAGTCATTAAACAAACGCCATGAGGTTTGTACTTTTTCAAGATAATTTTATCTCCGTCAACAAAAAACTCAATGCTGTCTTTTATGGCAATATCCAATGCCCGTCTCAACTCAATCGGCATGACAATGCGGCCTAATTCATCTACTTTTCTCACAACACCTATTGATTTCATAAAAACCCTTCTTCCTTTAAATGTTTCTTTTCTCATGTAATGTTTTAAGGATGTACCTCAATATATCGTAGACGAATGAAACTTTGAAAAAGTTTCCCGCTTTCTATAAGAATTACAAGATATTTTTTCCATAAAACCGAAAAATGTATTACTTCTGTTACACAGTTCCTTGATTTTTTACAAAAACATTTCTTTACCGACGCACACCCCCAAAAATCGCAGTATTTCTGAGAAACTTTAAATGTAGAATCATATTAAATTAGGATAGAGATTGGGTGAAAACATGTTTCAATCAACTGAAATCGGGATTGACTTAGGAACAGCTAATATACTTGTTTACAGCAAAAATAAAGGGATTATCCTAAATGAACCATCTGTTGTCGCAGTGGATACGACGACAAAAGCAGTGCTTGCAATCGGAGCTGACGCGAAAAACATGATCGGTAAAACACCGGGAAAAATTGTCGCTGTCAGACCGATGAAAGATGGCGTGATCGCAGACTATGATATGACAACTGATCTGTTAAAGCACATTATGAAAAAAGCCGCAAAAAGCATCGGCATGTCGTTCAGAAAACCGAACGTAGTCGTTTGCACACCGTCAGGCTCAACAGCAGTAGAACGCCGCGCCATCAGTGACGCGGTGAAAAATTGCGGCGCGAAAAACGTTCATTTAATCGAAGAGCCAGTCGCAGCCGCCATCGGAGCGGATTTACCGGTTGATGAGCCGGTTGCCAATGTGGTAGTAGATATCGGCGGAGGGACGACAGAGGTCGCTATTATTTCCTTCGGCGGCGTTGTTTCCTGCCATTCTATCAGGATCGGCGGAGACCAGCTTGATGAGGATATCGTTTCTTTCGTCCGTAAAAAATACAATTTGCTGATCGGCGAACGCACAGCTGAGCAGGTAAAAATGGAAATTGGCCATGCTCTGATTGAACATATACCAGAGGCAATGGAAATTCGGGGACGCGACCTCGTGACAGGTCTTCCAAAAACCATTATGCTTCAATCCAACGAAATTCAAGATGCAATGCGTGAATCCCTCCTGCATATTCTTGAAGCCATCAGAGCGACACTTGAGGACTGTCCGCCTGAATTGAGCGGAGATATTGTTGATCGCGGCGTTATTTTAACAGGCGGCGGCGCGCTCCTTAATGGAATTAAAGAATGGCTCACAGAAGAGATTGTCGTGCCTGTACACGTGGCGCAAAACCCGCTTGAATCTGTAGCAATCGGCACAGGCCGTTCTTTAGAAGTGATTGATAAGCTGCAAAAGGCAATTAAATAGTCTTTACCCGCAAAATTCTCACACGCGGCAAATTTCTTGCTTCTTTTTTCCTCACTTCCTTCATATTGTGGGAAATGGAGAAACGTTAAGGAGGAAACAGATGCTAAGAGATTTAGGAAGAAGAGTAGCGATCGCAGCCATTTTAAGCGGAATTATTCTTGGAGGCATGAGCATTTCTTTGGCAAATATGCCCCATTCGCCTGCAGGCGGCACTGTAAAACTGAATCATCCATAATATTGAATAAACCCAAGACGTGTCGTTTTGGGTTTTTCACTTTGGGCTCCTTCTTTCCTTTATAGGATCATATTTGATATGATGAGAAAAAAGCTTGGAGGAATGATTCATGGATTCATTTTCACAGAAATTAAATATATATGCACAGCTGGCGGTAGAAGTCGGTGTTAATGTCCAAAAAGGCCAGTATGTAGTCGTAAATGCTTCAACAGACGTCCGGGATTTTGTCCGTTTAATTGTAAAACACGCATATGAAAAGGGCGCAAAAAACGTCACCGTGAATTGGCAGGATGACGAAGTCGCCAAATTAAAATACGAACTAGCGCCGTTTGAAGCATTTGAAGAATATCCTGAATGGGAAGCAAAAGGCAGAGAAGAGCTTGCCAAAAATGGAGCTGCTTTCATTTCTGTTGTGTCTTCAAACCCAGACTTGCTAAAAGGTATAGATTCCAAACGAATTGCGGCATTCCAAAAAGCAGCAGGCAAAGCATTACATACATACAGACAATATATTCAATCAGACAAAGTCAGCTGGACTGTCGTAGGTGCGGCTTCAGCAGGCTGGGCTCACAAGGTGTTTCCTGGCAAATCAGAGGAGGAAGCGATCCACCTTCTGTGGGAAGAAATTTTTAAAGCGACGCGCGTAAATGAAGACAACCCGGTTCAGGCGTGGATCAATCATGACCAAAATCTTCATGAAAAAGTTGACCATTTGAACGAGAGACATTACGCTGCCTTACATTATCAAGCTGAAGGAACTGATTTAACAATTAAGCTGCCTAGGAAGCATGTTTGGGCAGGTGCGGGAAGCGTGAATGAAAGCGGCCATGAGTTTATGGCCAATATGCCGACAGAAGAAGTGTTCACGCTGCCGCAAAAAGACGGGGTTGACGGAGTGGTATCAAGCACAAAACCATTAAGCTACGGCGGAAATATTATTGAAAATTTCACCCTGACGTTTGAAAATGGCCGTATAGTCGACATTAAAGCTGAAAAAGGTGAGGATATTTTAAAAGAACTGGTGGAAACAGATGAAGGTTCTCACTATTTAGGTGAAGTGGCACTTGTTCCTTACGATTCGCCTATATCACAATCAAACATTCTTTTCTATAACACGCTGTTTGATGAAAACGCGTCAAATCATTTGGCGATCGGAAGCGCCTATGCCTTTAATATTGAAGGTGGAAAGCAGATGTCTCGTGAAGAGCTTGTTAAAGAAGGCCTAAATGAAAGCATTACACACGTGGACTTTATGATCGGTTCTAAGGATATGAATATTGACGGAATTACGGCAGACGGGAAAAGAGAGCCTATCTTCAGAAACGGAAATTGGGCTTTTTAAGTAAATAAAAGGAGGCTTTTCCGCCTCCTTTTTTTATTTTTCTGCTTCATACATTTGCAGATTCGCATAAACGGTTTCTAATACTGGTGCAGCGAGAGATAAACGTTTAGCTTTTTCAAGCAAAAATCCATGCAGGTGGTCGCCTTCTGTCGTTTGGCCGTTTTCCATATCCCGAAGCATGGAGGACTTCATATGATAAGACATGCTGGTCATCGTACGAAAGCTCTCTTCCTCAAGATCCGGATCAGCCGGAACACCTTCTTTTCGTAAAACAGCGCAAATTTCCCCAATAAGAGTTTGGGCCGTGTGACGTCCGGCTTCTGTGGCGAGGATTGGGCCAAGCGGTCGTTGAAATAACGTTGTGATCCCCGCTTGCGCTGCAATAAAGAGATACTTTTTCCAAATGTCCTTCTCGATATGCCCGCTAATGATGACTTCAGCCTTCACACCTGAAAATGCCTCTTCAAGCGCTCTTATTCGCTCCGTACGCTCGCCGTTCCATTCTCCAAATACAAAACGATGCGATGCGCTCGTATGATGAATTTCTCCTTTGTTGTCTAAAGCACTTTCTATAAAACACAGGCCGCCCAGCACCTGTTCTTTTGAAAATGCCGCAAATAGCTGCTCATAGTGGCGGTACCCATTTAAGAAAGGGATCATGACAGATTCCTGATGGATAAATGGTTTGACATCGTCTATCACTTGGCCAAGCGAGTATGCTTTAGAAGCAATGATAACGACATCAAATTGCCCTGTTTCTCCTGCACTGATTAGTTCGGGCTGAAATGATACATTCCCTTTTTCACTATGGATGACAAGCCCGGTTTCTTTCAGCTGCTCAGCTCTTTTTTGGCGCACAAGAAATGTCACATCATTTCCTTTCTCCGAAAGCCGTGCGCCAATATACCCGCCTACTCCACCTGCTCCGACAACCAAAAATTTCATGTTGTGATCTCCTTTCATATTTAGGTATCAAAAAAAGCAGAGAAATCTCTGCTTTTTTTATTCCGCGTATAGTTCAGTCAATTTTTTCTGCACATCAGCATTTTCAAGGAACTCGTCATAGCTCATTTGCTTATCGACGATGCCGTTAGGTGTAATTTCTATAATTCTGTTGGCAATGGTCTGCACAAACTGATGGTCATGGGAAGTAAACAGCATAGCGCCTTTAAAGCTGATTAAGCCGTTATTGAGCGCTGTAATGGACTCTAGGTCTAAATGGTTAGTTGGCTCATCCAAAATTAAAATATTGGCGCCAGAAAGCATCGCTTTCGACAGCATACAGCGGACCTTTTCTCCCCCGGAGAGTACGTTTGCTTTTTTGTGGACTTCCTCTCCAGAGAACAGCATGCGTCCTAAGAAGCCGCGTAAAAAGCTCTCACTTTGGTCGTGCGGAGAATATTGGCGAAGCCAGTCTACAAGGTTCAGATCACTGCCTTCGAAATATTCGCTGTTGTCTTTTGGAAAATACGCTTGAGATGTGGTAACACCCCATTTAAACGTTCCGCTGTCAGCTTCCATTTCCCCGGAAATGATTTTAAACAGCGTAGTCACAGCAAGTTCGTTTCGGCCAGTGAAAGCAATTTTATCTTCTCGATTCATAATAAAGCTGACATTGTCAAGCACCTTTACGCCATCGATTGTTTTTGTTAAGCCTTCCACGCGAAGAACATCATTTCCGATTTCCCGTTCCGGCGTGAAGTTAACATAAGGATAGCGGCGGGAAGACGGTTTAATATCATCCAGCGTGATTTTTTCGAGAAGTTTCTTTCTTGATGTAGCCTGCTTAGATTTAGACGCATTGGCGCTGAATCTAGCGACAAACTCTTGAAGCTGTTTAATCTGCTCTTCTTTTTTCTTGTTCGCTTCTTGAGAAAGCTTTAACGCCAGCTGGCTTGACTCGTACCAGAAATCATAGTTTCCGACATAGATTTGAATTTTGTTAAAATCAAGGTCGGCAATATGCGTACATACTTTATTTAAGAAGTGACGGTCATGGGACACGACAATAACTGTGTTTTCAAAGTTAATTAGAAACTCTTCAAGCCACTGGATTGCCTGAAGGTCCAGGTGGTTCGTTGGCTCATCGAGCAGCAGAACATCCGGCTTGCCGAATAATGCCTGTGCCAAGAGAACTTTTACCTTCTCCGAACCGCCGAGGTCTGCCATCTTTTTTGTGTGCAGATCTTCTGAGATACCAAGGCCTTTTAACAGGATCGCAGCTTCACTTTCCGCTTCCCAACCGTTCAGTTCCGCGAATTCACCTTCTAGCTCAGCAGCACGAATCCCATCCTCATCTGAGAAATCAGGCTTCATGTAAATAGCGTCTTTCTCCTGCATGACTTCATACAGGCGTTTGTGGCCCATAATGACCACTTTCAGCACTTCATACTCTTCGTACTCAAAATGGTTCTGCTTCAAGACGGCAAGACGCTCGCCAGGACTCATATTCACGTCGCCTGTCTGAGGCTCGATTTCGCCTGACAGCACCTTTAGAAACGTTGATTTACCGGCACCGTTTGCACCAATTAACCCATAGCAGTTGCCTGGGGTAAATTTAATATTAACATCTTCAAATAACTTGCGATCCGCAAACCGCAAGCTTACATTATTTACAGCAATCATTTATTATCCTCCATCATGTCTATCATCAATAAAAGTATACCATGAATGCAGGGCAAGAGAAATGATTCCATGATAAAACAGAGAGAAAACACTTATACACCCAAACCAGCCAGCTGTGTTACAATTAAAGAGAGAGAATGCATCCGCCTGGAAAATTACACACTCTCATGGAGGAACACGTTGAGGCTTTTAACACTTACTGAATATTGCTTACTGATCTTTTTTACGGGCTTTTACCTTGCCGTAACAGGCTTTACCGCCAAAGATATCGGCTTATATATAGGCATAGCCCTTATTTACATATTTTCGCACATTTTTTCTAAACGGCTTTTAGAAAAGCGCGGAAAAGAGAACAAACAGGTTCACCTTTTCTTCAGTGTGCTAGCTATTATCGGTTCAGTGTTCATCACGGTTTTATGCATTGCATTGGTCGCTTCTTTTTCAAAATAAAAACGCCTGCTGTCCTAGGCCAGCAAGGCGTTTTTATTTTGTTTGACGCATTTCGTTAAACGGGAAAAAGACAAACTTCGATGTGCCGACAATTCGATCTTCCGCGATCAGTCCCAGCCCGTTTCGGCTGTCCATCGAATTCAGCCGGTTATCTCCCATGACAAAGTATTTGCCTTTCGGAACCTTAACCGGTCCAAAGTCTCCTGTCAGACTGACACCAAGTTTTTCTGCTTCCTTCTTGTTTTTAGACAAGTAAGGCTCGGCTACTTTTTTACCGTTTATATAAAGCGTGTCATCCTTCATTTGAACGGTTTCTCCAGGCTTTCCGATCAATCTTTTTACATAATGGATTTTAGAAGTTTCACCGTTGATAATAACGATATCTCCGCGCTTCAGCTCGCCGATATAGTTGACTGTTTTATTCACAAACAGCCTTTCTCCGTCATGTAATGTGGGATACATAGATGAACCTTCAACTAAATACGGTTCAAACAAAAAGTGACGGATCAGGAGAGCCAGCAGAACAGCGATGACAATCGCTTTACCCCATTCCAGGTACGTATTGGTTTTTTTCTTCGCCGTTTTCTCAGTATTCGTATTTTTTTCCTCGGTCAAAGTGTTTCCTCCTAGACAATTGCTATGTCAGTTGTTTCTCTTCTTTTACTTTATCATAAAAAAGAATAAAATACATAACTTAACCGCGCTCCCTGCCGGCCGGATAAGAAAAAGCGTCCTTTCGAACCAAGGACGCTTTTTTTCTTATTTTTCTGTAACAGGTTTTTTGACGATACCGAGGATAATTGCCATCACGACAGCACCGATCACGATACTTAAAAGGTAAAGCATCGGATGGTTTGTAATGAAAGCTACGAATACTCCTCCATGAGGGGCTGGAAGCGTTACACGGAAGAATTCAGTTAATCCGCCGGCAACAGCTGCACCGACTACAGCAGCTGGTATGACGCGAAGCGGATCAGCCGCAGCAAATGGGATTGCTCCCTCTGTTACGAAAGCAGCTCCCATGAAATAGCATGTAATACCGGCTTCACGGTCACGCTGAGTGAATTTGTTTCGGAAAATGGTTGTTGCAAGTGCGATACCAAGCGGAGGAACCATACCGCCGGCCATGATTGCTGCATGAGGTGCATAGTTGCCTGCATCGATCATGGCGATACCGAACGTAAAGGCTGCTTTATTAAGCGGGCCGCCCATATCGATCGCCATCATGCCGCCCAAGATAATACCCATTAACACAAGGTTTCCAGTACCAAGGCTTTCAAGCCAGTTTGTTAAGAAATTCATAAATGCCGCTACAGGTGTATTGACGACAAATTGCATTAATACGCCAGTGATAAAAATACCGAACAGCGGGTAAATCAAAACAGGTTTTAATCCATCAAGTGACTGAGGGATAAACGTAAATACTTTTTTCAGTAAAATCACGACATAACCGGCAAGGAATCCGGCAATTAAGCCGCCTAAGAATCCAGCATTCGCTTGAGTTGCCATAAATCCGCCGACCATACCAGGCGCAAAACCAGGACGATCTGCAATACTCATCGCAATGAAACCGGCCAGAACTGCAACAATCAGTTTTAATGCATTGTCGCCGCCGATAAAGTTTAATGCTGCTGCAAACGTGTTGTAGCTAGGATCATTCGGATCAGCAGAGTGAATTCCCCAGAAGAATGAAATCGCAACGAGAATACCGCCGCCGACTACGAACGGAAGCATGTTGCTGACACCGCTCATCAGGTGCTTATAAAACGCGTTTCCGATACCGCTTCCAGACTTGCCTCTCGCTTCTTCATCATCGTTTGAAGCTGCTGAACCGCCGCCGCTGCCTTGATAAATCGGCGCATCTTGATTCATCGCTTTTTCGATAAGCTCTTGCGGACGTCTGATACCCGCCGTTACAGGAACTTGAAGTACGCGCTTGCCTTTAAAACGTTCCATTTCAACCTGCTTGTCCGCTGCGACAATGATTGCAGGTGCATCTTCGATTTCTTGGGCAGTGAGCTTGTGCTTAATGCCGCTTGACCCATTTGTTTCGACCTTAATGTCCACACCAAGCTCTTTCGCTTTTTCTTTAAGGGCATCCGCAGCCATGAATGTATGGGCAATACCTGTCGGACATGCAGTAACCGCTAAAATTTTTCCTTTTCCGGCAGGTGCTGGTGCCGCTTCTTCTTCTTCTTCCTCTTCGTCATCATCTTTATCGTGCTGATTAATAATGTCGATGATGGCATCTTCAGACTCAGCTTCAAGGAGCTGCTTACGGATTTCTTCACGCATTAACAGTGTTGAAAGCCTTGACAATGCTTCAAGGTGAGTGTTGTTTGCGCCTTCAGTCGCCGCAATCATGAACACTAAGTGAGCCGGCTGACCGTCTAATGATTCATAATCGACGCCGTCTTTTGAACGTCCGAACGCGATCGCCGGGTTGATAACGCTTGCCGTTTTCGCATGGGGGATAGCGATTCCTTCACCGATACCCGTGGAGCTTTGGCTTTCGCGATTTAAAATGGCTTCTTTATAGGCTTGTCGGTCATTTAACTTTCCAGCCTTATCAAGAACAGTGACCATTTCGTCAATAACATTTTCTTTTTCTTTGCTCTCAATATTAAGCTTTATCGTATGCTTCGTTAAAAGCTCAGTTATTTTCACTTGTGTTTCCTCCTCTATAGACGTGTGACCTTAACTTCAGGAAGAAGCTGCTGGACAAATTCTTCTGTTCCAAGTTCTTCAGAGAACGCGGTAGCACTGCCTGAAGTAACTCCTAAGCGGAATGCTTCTTCAAGCGGCAGCTGTTTGGAAATTCCGGCAAGGAAACCTGCAACAACGGAATCCCCTGCTCCGACTGAGTTTACCAATTTCCCCTTTGGCACGTTAGCAAAATAAACAGCTTCGTTCGTAAACAGAAGCGCTCCGTCTCCGGCCATTGATACGATTACATGTTCAGCGCCTTGTTCTACAAGCTTTTTCCCATAAGGAACGGCTTCCTCAACAGATGTAATGGTCGTGCCGAACATTTCTCCAAGCTCATGATGATTTGGCTTCATCAAAAATGGTTTCATTTCTGTTGCTTTCAAAAGAGCCTCGCCTGAGATATCCAGAACAACTCGTGCGTTCTGCTGTTTGCAGGCCTCTGCGATTTTTTCATAAGTATCGTGAGGGAGTGAAGATGGAATGCTTCCTGCAAGAACGACGATATCTCCCTCTTGCAAAGATTGGAACTGTTCTAAAAAGGCTTTGAAATCTTCATCCGAAATTGTCGGTCCCTGCCCGTTAATTTCAGTTTCATCACCAGTTTTCAGCTTTACATTGATACGGGTATCCCCTTTTACTTCAGAAAAAGCTGTTTCCAGGTTTTCTTCCCGTAAAAATGTTTTGATATATTCTCCGGTAAATCCGCCGACGAATCCGAGCGCTTTAGACGCCACATGATGTCTTTTCAGCAGTCTCGATACGTTGATGCCTTTGCCCCCTGGATACTTGGTATCATACGAAGAACGGTTCAGGCCTCCTACAGTAAAATCTTCAACGTGAACAATATAATCGACAGATGGATTAAGTGTTACAGTGTAAATCATGGTTTCACTACCTTTACGACAGTTTTTTCTTGGTAATTATCGAATGTAAGCTCTTCAGCGTCAGTCGTAATGATTGTTGCGTCGCCTATTCCGGCGAATGCCGAAAATGAAATTTCTCCGAACTTCGAAGGGTCTGCTAAGACGTAAGCGTGTTTTGCCTGTTTGATCGCTTTCTGTTTTAAAAGGGCCTCATCAGGGTCCGGCGTTGTGAATCCAGCCTCTGTATGGACACCGTTTGTCCCCAGAAAACTCTTGTCAAATCTGTACTGGTCCATAGCAATCAATGAAGCGCCTCCAATAATCGCGCCCGTTCTGTGCTTTACGTATCCTCCAAGCAGATAAAAAGAAATTTCTTTCCTTATTAATGCATCGATATGCATTACCCCGTTTGTGACAACGACAATATCTTTGGTTTTATCCATAAAATCAATCATGTGCAATGTCGTCGTGCCTGCATCAAGGTAAATGCAATCCCCTTCTTCTAAAAGAGAAGCTGCTTTTTCAGCAATCTTCAGTTTATCGTGAAGGTTTTTGGATGATTTTTCAAGCATATCGGGTTCAAGTCTGATATCGGAAAGCTTGGCCGCTCCACCATGAACGCGCTTTAAAAAACCGCGTTCTTCAAGTGTCGATAAATCTCTTCTGATTGTTGATTCAGAAGCATTAGTCAGATTTATAAGCTCTTGAATCTTTACCACATCATGCTTTTCTATTTGATCAATAATCAATTGATGCCGTTCAGGAGTTAGCATGCTTCACCTCCTAATGAAAACGTATTCATTTTGAATACAATTTCATTGTAAACGCTATTTTCGGTTTAGGCAACTAAAATCATTCAAATTCATTCAATAACTATCAAAATCTTTCACGTTTCTCCATATTAACGTATGTCTATAGGGTTTGTAAACTGTAAATTCGACAAAAATAAGGACAATTGTACGACATTTTCTTCTTATTTTAATGAAAAAAGTCTTTTATATTCATAGTAGAAATCACTAAACATAAAAAAACCTCATGCATGTTGCATGAGGCTACTCATAACGCAGCGCTTCAATAGGATCAAGCTTTGCGGCTTTATTTGCAGGAAGCATGCCAAAAATAACACCAATGAGCATACTGAACAGCACGCCCCCGCATACAACCTGCCAGGATATGAGTGACGGCCAGCCCGCAATGGCTGAAACAAGCGCCGCCCCTCCGTATCCAATACCAATCCCGACCAGACCGCCAATCAGCGTCAATACGACTGACTCAATTAAAAACTGAGTCAGAATCTGTCCCCTCGTCGCACCGAGGGATTTTCTGATTCCAATTTCCCGTGTCCGTTCTGTGACTGATACGAGCATAATATTCATGACACCGATTCCGCCGACCAAAAGGGAAATACCTGCAATTGAGCCGATAATCGTCGTCATAATTGCCGTTACCTTGCCAATTCCGGCCGCAATCTCTTCCATGTTCATCACTTGATATGAATCCTCTATGCCATGATTGTCATTTACCAGCTGTGCCGCTTCTTTTCCTGCCGATTTTATGTCATCTGCTGATTCGACCTGCAATGATACGTTACTGAAATCACTTGTGCCAAAAGAGGATTTCATCATATTAAATGGCACATACATTTCACTTAAATCGAAAGAAAGCAAGCCTGTTTCTTTTTTCAGCACGCCGATAATTTCAACGGGCTGTCCGTTTATCCAGACAACTTCACCTAAAGGGGAGGTTTTATCGAACAGTTCTTCAGCCATCTTTTGAGAGATGATTCCGGCTCTATTCCCCACGAGAAAGTCATTGTCGGTAAATGTTCTGCCGCTTTCGATTTCTAAAGAATTGACAGTCATGTATCCATCATTTATTCCGTTAACCGTAGCATCGGTTTCTTCTTCGTGATAACGCGCTTTCATACTTTCAGAAGTCGAAGCAACGACTTGTTTAATGCCTTCTATTCCTTTTAAACCTTTAATATCGTTTTCTGTAAACGTAGATTCAGCTGCAGCGTTCGGGTTGCTTGCAAGCTCCTCGTCGCTAGGCATATAGTACAGCTCCACAGTATTTCCCGGGCCGCTGATCGACTGCTTCAGCATTTGCTCGCCGCCCTGTCCTACCGCAACGACAACAATGACAGAGCCTACACCAATGATAATGCCGAGCATCGTTAAGATCGAACGCATTTTATGGGCAAGGACAGAGCTTAGAGCCATTCTGATGTTTTCTAACAGGCTCATTCTCCCACACTCCTTTGTCCGGAGCTGGCAGGAACAATGTTTCCGTCACGCACCATGACGATCCGATTCGTGCAATCTGCTACTTCAGGCTCGTGAGTAACCAGAACGATTGTCGTTCCCTCGGCATTTAATGCTGTAAACTGATCCATAATCGCCTCGCTTGTTTTCGTATCCAGCGCGCCGGTCGGTTCATCAGCTAAAATCAATTTCGGCTCATTCACGATCGCCCTCGCAATCGCCACCCGCTGCTTCTGCCCGCCCGACAGCTCGTTGGGCATGTGGAGCATTCGATCGGCTAACCCGACCTTTTCCAATGCTCTCTCAGCCCGCTCTTGACGTTCTTTTTTGCCTATCCCGGAGTAAATCATCGGCAGCTCGACATTTTTTTTTGCGTTCAGCCGCGGAAGAAGCTGAAATTGCTGAAATACAAAACCGATGGACCGGTTACGGACTGCCGCCAGTTCTTTATCTTTATATGAAGAAATGTCTTCGCCGTCCAATTGAAATGTACCGGAAGTCGGCCGATCAAGACAGCCGATAATATTCATGATCGTCGATTTTCCTGATCCTGACGGCCCCATAATCGAGACATATTCACCTTGATGAATGTCCAAATCAATAGAATGGAGAACATCAAACGTTTCCTTTCCGATCTGGTAGCTTTTTCGCACATTAGAAAGCTGAATCATTTAAGATTTCACTTCCATTCCGTCAGTCACCTGATCAGATGGATTCAAAATGACTTGATCATCTTGGGTAAGCCCCTCTTTAATTTCTGTCAGGTCATCTGTCACTTCGCCGATTTTGACATCAACTCGCTTTGCTTCTCCGTCTTTTACTGTATACACATAATATTGGTCATCTTCTTTTTTGACTGCCTTTGAAGGAAGCGTATTTGCTTTCCGTTTATCTGTTTCAATATTCATGATAAATTTAAAGCCTGGCTTTCCTTCTGGAAGATTTCCTTTTATTTTCACTTGAAGCGGGTATTGGACCGCCTGTTCTGTTCCTTGTGCCGCAGCGCTCTCCTGCTGATCCGGAACAAGCCCGACTGCGGAAACCGTGCCTTTCCATGTTTTACCCTGTATTACATCTGAAGTGAGTGTGACCTTCTGGCCTTTTTTGACTTTCAATGTATCGTATTCAGACAATTTCCCTGAGACGACAAGGTCTTTTGGGTTGCCGATATGTATGACAGGCTCTTGAATATCTGACTTTTTGGATGCCGCTTCTTGGTTGACAGAAATAACGGTGCCTTCAATTTCGCTTTTCACTTCAAGATCTGATACCCGGTTGGCAAGTGACTGTCGCTGAAGCTCGGTTTGTTTTAATTCGATCTCCGCTGTTTTTTTCTGCATTTGAAGCTCTGTCCGTTCAGATTCGATTTGTTTTTCTGCTTCTTTCTTTCCTACCTGTTTTTCCAGTTCTCTTTCTTTGCTGTCTAAGGATTTTAACTTTTCTTGAATTTGGTCAATTTGAAGCCGATTGGATTCAGACGTTAACTGGTTCTGTTCTTTTTCCAGGCTCAGCTGCTCATTTGTATAGGTGACTAAAGGCGTGCCCTTTTTAACTTTATCGCCTTCCTTTACTTTAATGTCTTCTAATGTCCCTTTATCCGCTTCATAAAAGACATACTGTTCATTTGAAAATTTTAGCGTGCCAGGAACCATAACCGTTGATGAGATTTCATTTTCTTCAACGCTCCCCGTCTGTATCTCCTTGCCGGCGCTGCCGCTTGTCGGAGCGGCAGACCGGTATATATTGATTCCAATAAAAAGAGCGACTATAACTGCGATTCCAATTCCGATCCAGACTTTTTTCATGAGCTTATGCACCCGCCACAGAATTGATTAAACCTGAAAAGAATGAAAATACAACTAAAATTCCGAATAGAATAATTGCTGAAATCCACCCGGCTTTTTTGGAGATGCCTCCCGTTTTGTGAAGCCCGATTGCTAATAATACAAAGCTCCAGATGCTGAAAATTTCAAAGGTATTTAACACGCTGGCAAGAGCCCCATCAGATGAGATAATCCCTGCCAGTGACGTCGTGCTGTAAAGAGGATTCACGTCAGTCGTAAAAGCAACGATTCCATTAACCAATAATCCGAGACTGCTAATTAAAGAGACAAACAGACCGAGAGAAAGCATTTTTTTATATGTCGTAACTCCGCCTGATATTTTTACACAGAGCCAATAAATAAGAGGGGCAATAAATAATGCTGCGATACCGCCGATAATAGCGCCTGCCATTCCGCCAAATTTGGTTATTGTTGCGACAGTTTCCATTTGTTCAGCAGATAGCCCTTGCGTATCCTGGCTTTTCAAAAGCTCACTATAATCCGTACCGAGTGATTGCAGCACGGCACCGACGATGATAATTGCTGCAACAATCAAAAGCGGTCCCCATACAGCCGGCCTTTCTCTTATTCTTTCAAATTGAACGGACGGACTTGTGATTACTCCGAAAAGTGAAGGCTTTTCAGTCGCCGTTCCGCTGTTTTTTTCTACATTCGTTTCCATTTCAAAACCTCCTTGAGAATATCTAACAAATAGTACGGGAAGGATATCAAAAAGTTTCATGTTTTTCTAATAAATTTCCAAAAGTCTTCAATATTGAAGGCTTTTCATATTATTCTATCGCTGTGCTGTATTGCGCTTTCACAAGCCCGGCATAAATGCCTCCTTTAGCGATCAGCTGATCATGGTTCCCTTCTTCTATTTTCCTGCCGTGATCAAGAACAATGATGCGGTCGGCGTCGCGGATCGTAGACAATCTGTGAGCGATCATCACTGCTGTACGCCCTTTCAGAAGCGTTTTTAACGCTTGCTGAATTTTTACTTCTGTCTCTGTATCAATGCTTGCCGTTGCTTCGTCAAGGATGATAATAGCCGGATCGGCGAGCAATGCTCTTGCAAATGAAATGAGCTGACGCTGACCGGCAGACAGTACGCTGCCCCTTTCCTCTACCTCTGTTGCGTATCCTTCCGCTAAATCGGAAATAAACTCATCCGCTCCGACCGCTTGGGACGCTTTCATCACCTCTTCATCCGAAGCATTTGGCCTTCCAAAACGAATATTTTCCATGATGGTCCCAGAGAAAATAAATGTATCTTGCAGGACAATGCTGATTTGAGAGCGCAGACTGGCAAGGGAAAGATCCTTAATCGGTATACCGTCTATTTTAATGGTGCCTCCGGTCGCATCATAAAAACGGCTGATTAAATTCGCAATCGTCGTCTTCCCGCTCCCTGTATGCCCGACAAGCGCAAGCGTCGAGCCCGCCGGAATAGAGAAAGAAACGGCGTGAAGGGCTTTTCGTTTTTCATCATACGAAAATTCAACCTCTTCAAAACTGATCTCCCCCTTTATCTTTTCATTATGAATGGCATTCGGCTTCTCCTTGACATTTGGCTGTTCGTCCAGAAACTCAAAAATCCGTTCTGATGATGCCATCCCCATTAACAGCTGATTATAGACCTGACCCAGTCTCGAAATAGGTTCCCAAAACATCCCCAGATAGAAAGCAAAAGAAACGAAGACGCCAATCGTAATGGTTTCATTCATGATGAGTGTGGCTCCATACCAAATCAAGACAGCCGTCCCAATCGCATTCGTCATTTCTACAAGCGGACGGAACATGGCATTTTTTCTAGTTGCTTCCCGCCATGATTCGTAGTTCTCCTGATTGACACCGTCAAAATACGCCATGTTTTCTTCTTCCTGCGTAAATGCCTGTGTGACCCGGATGCCCTGAATGCTTTCGTTTAGATGAGAGTTGAGCTTCGATTGCTTTAGCCGTACCGTTTGCCAGGATCGGCGTATTTTTTTTCTGAGACTTGTTGAAATAAAAAACATAATCGGCAATGTCACCATGATGGCTATAGTCAGCTCAGGGCTCAGCGTAAACAAAATGATAATCACGCCGGCCAGAAGCAGCAAGTCAGTCAACAAATTGATGACTCCGCTTGTAAAGAGCTCCTGAAGAGAGTTAATATCATTCATGATCCTGACTAAGATCGATCCCGCCGACCGCTGATCAAAAAATCGATGGGATAAGCGCTGCACATGGGTAAATAAATGCTGTCGCAAATCGTAAATGACATGCTGGCCAAGCTGATTCATCCACCTGATTCTTAACACATTGGCGGCGTAATTGAGGACATATAAACCGCTAATAATAAAAATGAGCTGAATCAGCAGCTCCGAGTTTCTTCCTGTAATCGCTTGATCAAGAACATAAACGCCGATCAGAATGGGGATCACAAGCTTCACAGCAGTGCCAATCAATACGGTGAGAAAAGAAAGCGGCAAAATTGTTTTTCGATATGGTTTGACATAGCTCAGCAGCCGCCACATTTGAGCCCAGTTAAACGGCTTTTCAATGATTTCATCTGAAGAGTAATAGAAACGCTCTAAAATCGCCTGTTTTTTCGCTTGTTTCATTTGGCCCCTCCCTATCCGACCTCATGCGGCTCATTAATCATTTTGACATCACGGTATTGCAAATCGTAAATCTTTTTATAGTATCCGCCTTTTTCAAGAAGCTCATGATGTGTTCCCCTTTCACGAATGCGTCCTTTATTAAAAACGAGAATTTCATCGGCGTGTTTCAGTGAAGAAATGCGGTGTGCGACGATAAAGGTTGTGCGGTTTTTCATGACTTCTTTTAAGGCAAGCTGTATGTTGTGCTCCGTTTGCATATCTACTGCACTTGTGGCATCATCCAATATTAAAATGCTCGGGTTCAAGCAGATGGCTCTCGCAATGGCAATACGCTGTTTCTGTCCGCCGGAAAGTCCCATTCCCCTCTCTCCCAGCATGGTGTCATACCCATCAGGAAGCTCCATAATAAAGTTATGAGCCTGCGCCCTTTTTGCCGCTTCGATGACGTCTTCCATTGAGGCATCCGGCCGCCCATACGAAATATTTGATCTGATCGTAGATGAAAACAAGAAGGATTCTTGAAGTACGACCCCGATATTGGAGCGAAGGGTTTTTAACGAATAATCTGTGATGGGTTTGTGATCAATGGTAATCATTCCGCTAACAGGACTGTAAAATCTGGTGAGAAGCTGTGTCACTGAACTTTTGCCTGAACCTGTCGGGCCCAACAGTCCGATTACCTTCCCGCTGTTTGCCTCAAAGCTTACATTGCACAGCGCGTTTGTTTGTTCTTTCCCGTATGCAAGAGAAACATTTTTGAAATGGACATCTCCGGTTAATTTTTGTTTATGCAAAGCATGAGGATGATCTGTAATGTCTTCTTCTTTTTCCAGAATGTCGAGCAGGCGTTCCCCTGACGCTTTTGCTTGAGAGAACATATTGATGACAAAACCTAAGTTCATAATCGGCCACATCATATAATTGACAAGGCTGAAGAAAGCAACAAGCTCGCCGGGATTGAGCTGATTTTGCATAACCAAGTAACCGCCGTATGAGAGGAGAGCTACAATACAAATGTTACCAATGAACTCCATTAAAGGGAAATACGCAGACCAGATGGATGATGTTTGTAAATACTGCGCCCTGTATTCTGCATTGGCTTTATTGAAAGTGCTGATCTGAAAATCTTCCCTTGAAAGAGATTTAACCGTATTAATGCCGCTGATATTTTCCTGGACTTTTGTATTGAGTTTCGCAAACGATTTGCGGATGCCTCTGAAGGCGGGATGGACTCTTTTGTCAAACCGGTATACCGCAACCGCGAGAAATGGCAGAACAGCTATTGTCACAAGCGTGAGAGGAACAGAATAGTAAAACATAACCGACAGGCTGATGGCTACCAGCAGGCCGAATCGAATGAGCTCAGCGAGACCGTATGATAAGAAAAAACGAAGCCCTTCAACATCAGCAGTCAGCCTGGACATCAAATCTCCTGTTTTCGCGTTATCATAGTAAGAAAAAGAAAGCCGCTGCAGTTTTTCATACAGACCATTTCTCAGCCGATAAACGGATTTGATCCCGAACATATCACCTAAATACTGATGAAAAAAGGTAGCCATTCCTTTCAAAACCATTACCGCAATAAATCCTAAGCTGACCCACGCCGCAAGCTGATACTGCCGTCCCAGCACGATCTCATCAATCGTAATTTGCAGGATAATCGGATAAACGACAGTAATTGCAGTCATCAAAAGCATGGCTAGAAGCGACCACATAAACACTTTTCTGTACGGCCAATAATACATTTTTAATCTTTTAAATGTCTCCATATCCAGCACCTTTCCAACATTTATCATCTTCACTATATCGATATCCGAAATAAATTTCTATTATTTTTCGAAATTTCAGTCTAATTATGGAGTGAGTCTCTTACTTTATAGGGAGTAACATATGTAGAATAAACGCTTACAGAAAATCATTGTATGCTGGGGATACTTGGGGATATGCCAATGAAATACAGAAAAACCGGACGGCTGAAATGCCGTCCGGTTTTCATCCCCCGCTGACCGGCGGTATGATGGCTACCGTGTCACCCGAAGATACAGAGGTATTTTCTTTTACATAGCTTTCGTTAACGGCAATCATAGCCGTATCAATAGATTCAAGACCGTATTGTTCTTTTAGACTCGCTTTTATTTCATCTGTGGTTGCTTGTTCCACATCTATTTCTATTGCTTGTGTACCGGCCTGTTCAGCCAGTCCTGCAAATAAAAGAATTTTAATCATGCTGCTCTCCCTCGCTTAGGTCTGGTTTTCCGTTCGGATAAGCTGTTGTTTCTAGCTGGTCGCCGATCCATTGCTCACCGTCTTCCCAAATTTCTTTTTTCCAAATCGGCACAATCTGTTTAATGCGTTCAATCGCATACTCATTGGCTTCATATGCGGCTTTTCGATGGGGAGAAGATACAGCAATCACTACCGCTGCTTCACCGATATCGAGCACACCTATACGGTGCGTGATCGCAGCTGAGGCACCTTCCCATTTTTCTTCGATTTCAGCGCCGATTTGAGCAAGCATTTGCACGGCCATCGGTTCATATGCCTCATATTCAAGCCGAACCGTTCTTTTTCCGTTTGTCCATTCCCGAACCGTACCAATAAATGTCGTAATGGCTCCTGCTTCCCGTTTCTCCACTTTTTTGATGATGTCTTCAGTATTAATGGGTGTTTTCGTAATCTCAAACCGTTCCATTATGCAGATTCCCCCTTCAGCTGTGAAAGCACAAAATCCACGGCAACCGGATCATCCGCATGAAAAACGGGTAATCCCTGATGCTCTGTCATATGCTCTTTTTTTTCTATAGATGATGGCGATTATATTTACTGCTTGCAGCGCTTCCAGATCTTCCTTTTCACTTAGGATAACCACTTTAGGATAAGGGGCTTTTTTAAAGCCTTCAATCAGAAGACAGTCTGTTTCGAGAAATTGGTATAACTCGATCAGCCGTGCCAAATCCCAATTGCGGCGGGCAGTCAGCTGTAACACACCAGCACCTTCTACCGCTGTTACATCAGCACCTGCCGCCTTGTAACGGTCCGTGTCTTTTCCTTCCGTGAGCGTTTGCGGTTCACCGCCGTGACCATGATGCTTCAGGCAGCCCAAATGGACTCCCTGTTCAGAGGCTTTTTCAAGAATGCGCTCAATAAACGTTGTTTTCCCGCTGTTTTGAAATCCTACAACTTGGACGATCGGGAAAGGACGGACCAAGGCCATTCACTTCCATTCTCTTCTCTGATGAGCAGCACTTGAACCGTTCTGCCAGATTCGTAGCCTCGCGTGCCGCCCGGCAGGATAATAAATGCATTGGCATCTGCAAGTGATGTGACAGAGCTCGACTTATCTAAGCCAACGGGTGTCGCCAACAGCTTCCCTTCCTGATGGTGCACGAACGCACGAACAAATCGGGTAAATGGGTTCGGCTTCGGAAAATCCTTGATCAAAACAGCTTCCGCACAAATTGAATGCGGTGTTTCATTGAGCAGCCATGTCTGGATTATTGGTTTGACAAACAGTTCAAAACCGACATAGCATGCCGACGGATTACCTGAAAGGCCAAACAGCAGCATATCGTTTGCATGCGCCACCGTTGTCACGCTGCCCGGGCGCATGGCAACTTTATTAAACAGCACGTCCGCTCCAAGTTTTTCATAGATCGCAGGCAAAAAGTCAAAGTCACCGACTGACACACCGCCAGTTGTGATCAGGAAATCCACCTTTTTCATCGCTTCTTTAACTGCAGCAAAGCTTTTATCCAATTCATCAGAGATTTTCCCTAAATAAAGCGGTGTTGCGCCTGCTTCTATCGCTTGCGCATATACCATACTCGCATTGCTGTTGCGGATTTTTCCCGGTTCCAGCGGATCACTGACATTCAGCAATTCGGTACCGGTTGCGATAATCCCGACTACAGGCTTTCTCACGACAGGCACAGATGCGTATCCGAATGTTGCCAAAAGAGCCGTCACTCCTGGTGTCACCCGGGTGCCCTTTCTCAGTAAAACACTCCCTTTTTGAGCGTCCTCACCTGTTTTTGAAATATTATCCCCCGTCTGAAAGCGGCGTTTTAAAGACATAAATGACTTCCCATTCTCCTCAAAGGCTTGAGTCAGTTCAATCATGACGACTGCATCTGCCCCTTCAGGGATTTGCGCGCCAGTCATAATCCGCACGGCCTGAAACGGGCCAAGTTCTTTTTCAGATACTGCTCCCGCTCCAATATGGTCAATAACTTCAAACCGAACTGGGTTTTCACGTGAAGCTTCTGCCGTATCGCACGCTCTGACAGCAAAACCATCGTATGGCGAACGGTCAAACGCAGGTACGTGGTGATCCGCAGTTATATCTTCGGCTAAAAACCGATGAAGGCTGTCTTCAAGCGCCACCCATTCTGTTTCACCTTGTTTTTGAAAATGGCAGACACGCCGAACTGCCTCGTCTACCGGTATCGGTGTTCTTTTCTCCAGCATTCTGACCCCTCCTGTTGTTACAATCCAATCACTCTTGCCAACACGGAGTTGGCTTCTTTCACATCATTTGTTCCATGCACCAGTGCCCGTCCATCATTGAAAATGACAATTCTGAAATCCTCGTAAAAAATATGCAGCAAAAACGCATTGGCCTCGACCTTGCCGATTGTTTTCAGCCGCTTAATGAGCTCCTGTTTCGGGATTCTTTTTAATGATTCTGACCTTACCTGCACTGTATCACGGCCGCATAATACAGCAGCTTTTGGTGTGTTCCAATCCTGAAGATAAGGATATACCGCATTAGCTCCGCAAGATGGGCATTCCTCACGGCGTACATGATTAACGTTAATCTTCATATGCGAATTGTTCCAGACATCAAATGTCACAAAACCCCGCTGTATTGCTTCTATTTGGCCGGTTAACAGCTTTAATGCCTCAGCCTGCTGATATGCTGAAACGATATGCACAGCAGGCGGAATAATGCCGGCAGTATCACACGTCGCCCCGCCGACAGGAATTTGCTCAAACAAACAAGACAGACAAGGGGTTTCTCCGGGAATGACCGTCATGAACATTCCCTGGCTGCTTACACAGGCGCCATAGACCCAAGGTGTCTTTGTTTTCTGGGCAAGATCGTTTATCAGCATGCGGGTTTCAAAATTATCTGTCGCGTCGATCACGACATCTGCTTTTTCAATCAGCGGCTCAAGCGTTTCGGCTGTTCCTTCGGTAACATACGCATCAATATGTATTTCGCTGTTAATCGCTGATAGATGCTCTTTGGCAGCCATGGCTTTCGGCATGCGGAGTTTGGCATCGCTTTCTGTATAAAGCTGCTGCCTTTGAAGATTGGTCCACTCCACATAGTCACGGTCAATAATGGTAATAGTACCGACTCCCGCTCTCGAAAGCCCTTCAGCTCCTGCAGTGCCGAGCGCTCCCGCTCCGACAATCAGCACATGGCTGTCTGCCAGTCTTTTCTGACCCTCTTCCCCAATTTGCTTAAATCTGATTTGCCGTGAATAACGTTCCTCCATCAAACCTGTTCTCCTTATCTTTTATGTCATCTTATCATGTTATTGCCCCGTCAGTCCCGCTTGAGGGAATTCGATTTTTCTTCCAAACAGCTAAAATCATCACGTGTATTAATGTTGATAAACTCTGCCGGGTTTGCTCCGATATTTTCAGCCTGTACGTAACAAACCGAAATTCTGCCTAATAAATCTGATATTCTCAACCTCTTCTCAGAAAGCTGATCGTATAGAACTGGCATGATACGTTTGTGGTAAATCGCAATCAATGGCTGCACTTGTCCGTCTGAAATTGGGACTACCGCGTCCGCACCGGCAGTCATCAGACGTTTGAGCTCCAGCATCGTCCTTCTTTGTATCAGCGGTGTGTCACAGGAAAGAACAGTATAAAGATCACCGTCTGTCTTTTTAAAAGCGGTATATATACCAGCCAATGGCCCCATGCCTTGAAATGGCTCAGCATCTTGATACACTTCATTTTCACCGTTTTCTTGAAATCTATCAATAAATTCGGGACGGCTGATGATAACCGTATGTTCTCCAAGTGCCTCTTTAGCGCATTCATAAAGCATCCTGCCCTTCCATTTGACAAACGCCTTCGGTTCTCCAAATCGCCGCGAGACTCCCCCTGCCAGCAGTACGTGTACATGCTTCAAATCATCTCACCTCTAGTTTCGTTAAAAGCATAGCAAAAGCAAAGGCTCAACGCTACTGCTTGTCTGTTTATTAAAGAGGAATAGCTGTTCAGTATTTGCATATTGTAGTGTTAACATCATGAGGGAGATGGTTCGAATGAAAAGATCAGGTCCTTTTTTCCACGACGTGTCTCAGGAGAACCTTTATTTAAAATCCGAGCTTTCAAGGTGCCATAAGCTGATTTCTGAACTTGAAGCAAGCTACTTTCATCAGAAAAATAACAAACTGCTCAAAGAAAATAACGATATGAAAGAAAAACTCCAGCAGCTGTCTGCCGAATTAACACATATGTCAACAAAAGAAAAACATGCCTCCCACACCAGCCAAACCCTGCACCAAATAAGAGCTGAATTGCTTGATAAAATCGTTGTTTTGCAGGAGCTTCTATCTGCTGAAACCTATAAACGCAGAGCCGAAATCGAAGAAAAACATAAACTTCATATTGCTAAAGTCAAAATCGAAGAAGAAAATAAAAATCTTCATAAACGGATCAGCGAACTTCAAGCCTCAATTGAGCAGGAACAAAATGCACTGCTTCAGGCAAAACAGCAAGCCGAATTGATAAAAGCCGAAAATGGGCGTCTTAAAGAGCAAATGGTAGAAAAAGAATATCAGCTAAAACATATTAAAATAGAAGTTGATCATATGAAAGATCGAATCATAGAAACGAAAGAAAGACTGCTAGACATAGAAAAAACGAAAGAAAAATTATTTCACGAAACTATTATATCGTATAAACGGCAGCTTGATGAAAGCGATGCCTGGATTGCTTCTCATTTTGCTGATATTGATGGCGGCACGACACAAAAAGAAAAAACGGAAGAAGAAGCTCCAGCGGTCTACGCGCAGCCAAATCATGTAGAGACCATCCTTGAAGATGTCACCAAACAGATACATGTGCTTCAAAAACAGCTTGCCCGCGCCCAATCATCAGACCAGGCCAAGAGCCATACAATCGAAGAGCTGAAAAACAGAGCCGCTGAAGAAAAGCCTTATCAAAAGTGGGTGTATAAGCTTAATCTTGAAAAAGAAAACAAACCTTCACAGAAAAAACCTCAATAAAAAAACTGCTTGAGCGATGCCAAGCAGTTTTTCTTTATATTTATTCATTTGCTGATTCTGCAGATTCGATTTCACCCTCTAAAATGTACTGCCCGCGATATGGCTTTTTCACTTCCGGGTACATTTTAATTAAGCTTTGCATAAACGTTGTCATATTAGGGATTTCAAGACCGCTTTCTTTTTCAATCTCTTTTTGAAGCTCCGAGCTCTTAATCGCCGCGTTGTGGCGTTTTAATGTTTTAATAGCAGCTTCACGCAGCTTAGCTGCTTTTGATCCCGGTCTTGCCGTTCCTCTTCTTCTTCGTGTTGTTCCGTCTGGTATACCGGCAGGAAGAGAGGAAATAGATTGAAGCTGAGGCTGAACAGACTGCTGCTGTGATTGCGGCTGATAGCTTCTGATTTCCTGAGCCGCAAGCTCAGCGAGAACCGGCAGAGAGTCAGGTTTTTTTTCAGAACGGAAATCCTTTTTGATTTCGGAAGGGCTTCCATTTCTGTCCAGCTCTCTTAATTTTGCGTATATTTTATCACGTTCAATTTGATATTCACGAATGACTTTCACTTCAGCTTCATTTAATTGTTCTAACCGCAAGCGCAAAGCTTCTCTTTCATTAAACATTCCTCAATGTACCCCCTATCAAAATTAACATCTTTAATTAAGATATTAGATTACAAAAGTAATTTTATCAACTATTATTTTAGCATTTTACTATTATATTTACTCTATGAAAAATTCCTTATTTTCTGAAAAAGTTTTATTTTTCAAAAGAGTCCTTTATTCTCAAGGGGTCAAGGGTCTTTCTAGTTTATTTGGTATAATGTTGAAAATATATATTTTACTTACTTCTTTAAAGAAATTTAGTGTAATATCTACAATTTTCGAGTTATGAGATATGAGATTTATCTAAAATTGAGGAAAAACATCAAAAATCAGCTGTGTTTTTTAGCGTATCAATCAAACAAATCATCAATTCCTATACCCAAATTTGGAAAAATAAGCTTCTTACTCTTCTTCCATTGCTTTTTGCACAAATAAAAAACCTGATGTGATCAGGTTTTTAGGAAATACTATTTAGTCAGATACCTATTCCGTTTCAGCCAGAACGCGGTTCACACGTTTTTCAAGCATTTTCATACCGCTCCCGCCGGCTTGGAAGTGACGGAGCTGTCCTGTTTTATCAAACACATAATATGCAGGTACATATTCATTTTCAAATGCATCGGTTAAAGCATGGTCACTGTCAACAAAAATCGGCTGAGTGATATCGTGTTCAGCAGCTGTTTCTTTAATTTTACCAAGGTCAAGATCATCTTCGGAACGAGGCATATGCACAGCTACAACATTCAGTTGATCTTGATATTTATCACGAAATTCATTCACTTGCGGCATCGCTTCTTTGCACAAGTGGCAGCTGATGGACCAGAAATGAATAAGCGTCGGCTTTTCCCCAATCAAATGCCTTCTCGTCACTTCACCATTTAACCAAGCTTTTTCTCCCGTCAATTCCGGCATGGGCTGACGTAATTTCATTGCTTTTTCCCTCCTATTTAACAGAAAGGCCTAACGAATATGCTAGACCGCTTTTCGTTCTTGGAAAGAATTAAAGTGTTTTTTGGCCTGGTTTCCAGTTAGCCGGACAGAGTCCGCCAGTTTGCAGCGCCTGGAGAACACGAAGCGTTTCATCAACATCACGCCCAATGTTGTTGTGGAAAACAGTTTGATATTGAAGCTCCCCTTCAGGATTAATAATAAACAATCCGCGCAAAGCCACACCTTCTTCTTCGATTAAGACGCCATATTCCCGGGATACCTCATGGTTTGTATCAGCAGCAAGCGGGTATTTCAGCTGGCCAAGACCGTTTTCTTTGCGGTCTGTATTGATCCAAGCTAAATGAGTATGGATGGTATCAGTTGAAACTCCGATGAGACTTCTGCATCAAGATCTTCGAACTCGTCATAGCGGTCGGACATTGCTGTAATTTCTGTCGGACAAACAAAAGTGAAGTCCATTGGATAGAAGAACAGCACTGTCCATTTGTCGTTTTTCATGTTTTCCTCAAGACTTACTTTGCCGAATTCTTTGCTTGCAAGGACTGCTTCCATTTCAAAACGAGGAGCTTGTTTACCTACCATACGTTCTGCCATATGTATCCCTCCAATTTATTGTTTGGCTTAAAGGTCGAAATAGCTTGAAAATAAAGGGTGATTAACCATTTTTAGTTATATTGCAATGCCATTATATAAAAGTAGATTTCCTGAGTCAATTTTTAACAAATCATGCATGTCTTTGGCTTCGACATTTTTGAATAAAACGTTTAACATGGTCATGTACAGGGTAACTAGCCTCAATGTGCAGCAATCAATTAGAAAAGGAGCTCAACATGGACTTTATTAAACAATATGATTGGGCGGGACTGATTACAAATGCCGGTGTTCTGCTCATTAAACTCGCCATTATGATATTGCTCTATTTTATCGTTCGATCATTAGGCATGAAAATCATTAAACATCTGTTTGCAAAATTCGAGGAGCAGAATAGCTTGTCTATCGGACGTGCACATACGCTCCGAAGCCTGACTCTTAACATATTTGCTTATACTTTGATTTTTATATTCTTCGTCATGGTTCTAGATTTGTTTCATTATGATCCAAGCGCTCTTTTAGCGGGGGCAGGAATCGTCGGCCTGGCTGTCGGATTTGGCGCCCAAGGGCTTGTCAGTGACATCGTGACAGGTTTTTTTATTTTGCTTGAGAAACAATTGGATGTCGGAGACTATATTACCGTTTCCACCTTTGACGGAATTGTCGAGCAGGTTGGCTTAAGAACAACTCAAATCCGCAGCTTTGACGGAACATTGCATTACATCCCCAACAGAAACATCACAAACGTGAGTAATCATTCTCGTGGTACCATGCAGGCTCTTGTTGATATTAAAGTGCCGGCTGAAAGAAACATTGATGAAATGATTCATATTTTACAGCAGGTTTGTGATGAAACGGCAGCGGCTCTTCCACAAATAAAAGAATGCCCAAATGTCATCGGGATTCAAGAACTGGGGACTTCCGAAATTGTAATCAGGGTCATTGCCAAAACAGAAAATATGGAACAGTGGCGAGTCGAACGAGTGTTGAGAAAAGAAATAAAGAACGCGTTCGACCGCGCTTTCCCTAAAGAAACAGAATAAATAAAAGAACCGAAGCTTTTTGCTTCGGTTTTTATATTACTGAATTCTGCTTTCAACTTCGCTGCAAATTTCTTCAGCCGTCATCCCGGAAGCTGTAATGACAGGTGCTTGTGTTACCGTATCGGCTATCCCTTGCACATTATTATCAAGACCTGTTACGACACAGCAGTCACAGCCTTGAGCATCAGCAGGGCTTTTCATCATTACAACGTCATATCCTTTTTCTTTTAAAGCAGCTTCTACATCTGATAACGATTGTTCAATTCCAATTTTTTTAGCCATTTTTGAACACCTCCGTTTACTAGAGTGCTCATTTTATGGAATTTTATTCTTTCATTTGTACTTAATTGGCATAAACAGAAAAATAACCTGTCATGACATTAACCGCTGTTTCTATCGCATTTTCATCGGGATTCAGCTTAGCATGATGAAGCCCATGTTCAGAATCAGCGCCGAGCCAGAACATGAAGCCGGGATATTTTTTCAGCATGTAGCCAAAATCCTCTCCAGTCATAGCTTCTTTTGCTTCAATTACTGTTGCCAGTTGATGTTCAGCAACAAAAGACATAAATTCTTCTGTTAATCCGCTCGTATTGTAAACTTGGTGATAAACAGACGGATATGTCACTTTTCCTTTGCAGCGAAATCCGATTTCGATTCCTTTCACCACATCTTCAATCCGTTCCTTTACCTGTTTCATCGATTCTTCAGAAAGCGTGCGGATCGTGCCTTCCAGGTGGGCCGTTTCCGCAATGATATTTTGTGCCGAGCCTCCGGTAATGGTACCAACTGTAATAACAGCACTGTCTAGCGGATCTGTGTTTCTAGAGATAATCGTTTGCAGCTGGGTGACAAGTGTACTTGCCGCTACAACCATATCCTCCGCCAAATGCGGATATGCCGCATGTCCCCCTCTGCCTTCCAGATCGATGACTAGCTCTGATGTATTCGCAAATAGAAGGCCGCTTTTTGTCGCAATGGTGCCTACCGGAAGCTCTGGAGCAATATGAAGCGCAGTGATGAAATCAGGCTGCCATTTTTTTAATACATCGCTCTCAAGCATTGGTTCCGCACCGCCAGGCCCTTCCTCTGCCGGCTGAAACAGAAAAAGCAAATCATGTTTGACTGGGTGGTGAACAAAATGATCAATAATGCCGAGTGCAATCGTCATATGCAAATCGTGGCCGCAGGCGTGCATGTTGCCGTGATGCTCTGATGCGAATGGAAGACCAGTTTGCTCTTCTATAGAAAGCGCGTCGATATCCGCTCTGTACGCCAGCATTTTTTTCAGCGCCGTCCCGTTCACTTTTACAAAAAGCCCTGTTCGCCATTTCTCAATTTCAATTCTGTCTTGGGGATATTGTTCCAAGACATGTAATAAATACTGCTGGGTTTTGAACTCCTGAAATCCAAGCTCCGGTATACGATGCAGATCTCTGCGAATTGCGATGAGCTCCTCTTTCTTCATTTCTATTCCTCCTGCCTATACGAATAAGGCGTGGATACATTATCCACGCCTTTTTTATCAAACTTTTCCTTACAGCTGGCGTAATTCCTGCTTGATTTCAGTTTTGCCTTTTGTTTTTTCATCAATGTCTTTGATTTTTTTAGCTGGTGTGCCTGCAACGACAGTGTATGGCTCAACGTCATTTACCACGATCGCTCCCGCAGCAACAACAGCTCCTTTACCTACTGTTACACCTTCAAGCACAACAGCATTTGCGCCGATTACGACGTCGTCTTCAATCACAACCGGTTTAGCGGATGGCGGCTCAATAACGCCCGCAAGTACAGAACCCGCGCCGATATGGCAGTTTTTTCCAACAGTAGCTCGTCCGCCAAGCACAACGTTCATATCAATCATTGTGCCTTCGCCGATGACTGAACCGATATTAATAGAAGCACCCATCATGATAACTGCGTTATCACCGATTTCAACTTGGTCGCGGATGATCGCGCCCGGCTCAATCCGCGCTTTGATGTTTTTAAGATCAAGCATTGGGATCGCAGAATTGCGGCGGTCATTTTCAACCACATAGTCTTCGATTTTGCTTTGGTTTTCTTCGATTGCTGTTTGGATTTCGCTCCACTCACCGAAAACGACACCAGTGTTTCCGTTGATAAAAGCTTTCGCAGATTCGCCGAAATTGATTCCTTCCAGCTCACCTTTCACGTAAACCTTTACAGGTGTAGATTTTGTACTATTTTGAATAAATGAAATAATTTCATTTGCGTCCATCATTTTCATATGTATAGTCCTCCTCCTGATTTTCTACCTCATTACTGTATCAAAGGAAAGATACAAAGACAAGAAAAAAAGGAACAGCCGTTTTAGCAGTTCCCAGTGAGTGATCAGACAGCGCACCCGCTTTTCTTTGCGAATTGTCTCCCGAAGTTTATTAATTCTTCCTCTTCTTCACCTTCTGGATTATTTTCGATTTTTACCGAAGGCAGCACAATGTCTCCACCGCGTTCTTTTATTTTTGCCTCTAGCGTATCAACCGCTCCGCTGAAAAATTCATATGCTGTATCACCGGAACCGAATACAGCGCATGTTTTGCCGGAAAAATCAATCTCCTCCATGTCTTCAGCCAGATCTAAAAATTCATCAGGCAGATCTCCGTCTCCCCACGTATAGGTTCCCATTATGATATGGTCATAATCGGTAAACAGCTGGGCATCATCAATATCCATTGCTTCGAAACGGTCTACTTCTGCTTCCGCCTCCTGAAGCCCCTTTTCAATCAAATCTGCCATTGCTTCAGTATTGCCTGACATTGTTGCATAAACGAGCAAAATCTTCGCCAATTCCTTGTTCCTCCTCTAATGAATCATTGCTGAAACCTCGTACGGCTGGACAAATTTACATTCATACAAGCCTGCGCAAAAGAAATTCTCTTTCTGATTGGCCACTCTCCATCCATGCCCCTTAATGGTATCGAACCATTTTAACGACCGGGCTTCGAGATCAGCCTGGTAAATTCTCGAAAAACCATTTTCATCTTGTGTTGTAGTGACATATATAATGCCATCATCCTCTGAAAGATCAAGAAATGATTCTTCTATTCTGATCATGCTGGATTGAATGATGAATTCTTCACCATTCAAAAGATTCCGTACAGTGACAGCACCGTGCTTTCCTTTCACAGAACCCATCGCCGCCACCAGCCAATCTTCATTGAACACGAGCATGGATGCCGTCATCCGGTTTTTTTCTTTTTTGACAACTTGGACATTGTCACGCTTAATGTCGTAAGCCCAAATGCCGCCAAAATATTCGTGTATTTGCGTGCCGATAAAAAGATTGCCCCCGTGAAGGCATAGCGACCGGATAACAGGGGGATTATGAAATTCGGCAAAAGGTTTGGCTACGCGCCATGAGACACCAAAATCATCCGATACATAAATACAATGCTTACCGTGGGCGCAGACAAACCCGTTGTTTCTGCCGGTAATCGCCCACACTGTTGCATTTGTCGGAAAGCTCGACATCGTCCAGGTTTTCCCTTCATCAGCCGAACGAATGACTGTTCCCTTTTCACCGACGCCAAATAAGTAAGGCCCTATGTAGCTGATACAGTGTATCTTACTTTTCAAACGAAAAAGCTTTCTCCAGCCCCGCTCCAAAGAATAATGAAAAATGCCTTCTCTTTGTACCGCCACAAAATATCCAGAAAACGCCGATGCCGTAACAGCAGTTGCTCCTTTATGAAACATGGCTTTTTTCCTTGTTCATATAATCTGCCCATGCAAGAAAACCTCTCGCAAACGCTCGGCAGCTTTCCACATCTTCATCTGTTTCAGGCGCTAATTCAATTTTTAGTGTTTCCTGGTAAACAGCAGCTCCCGCCTCTTGCAGCATGGCATTGAACAAATTCACCGCTTCGCAAAACTGTGGATAAGAATAATCGCCAGACCCGAAGCAGGCTGTTTTTAAACCATTAAGCTGAAGCTGTTTGACCTCTTCGAAAAAATCCTCCGCTTCGTAGGGCAAATCGCCGTCCCCCCACGTATAGGTGCCAATCAGTACATAATCATAGGAGGTTAAACAAGACGCATCCACATCATCTATCTCGACACAATCGATATCCAACTCATATTCCTGAAGCGTATCTTTTATTATGAAGGCAATGTCTTCTGTATTTCCTGACATGCTGGCATATGTAATCAAGGCTTTAGCCATGTTATCACCCCATTAATTGATAATGATTTTCAATATCATATGTATCACTTTAAATGATAATGATTTTCATTGTCAACAGATAAATAAAAAAAAAGACAGCACCTCGCTGTCTTTAAAATGGATTTTCCTGATCCAGCATATCCTTTATCACTTGTACAAAAGCTTGAACTTGTTTCAGTTCAAAGGCAGGCTCATAGCCTAATAACCATGTATCCCGACCGATCGGATGCCCTTTCATGTCTAAAAGAGGCATTTTATTCACTTTATCTTCATTTTGAAGGGTAACAGACGGCAAAATAGCATAACCGATTCCGTGCAGCGCCATCTGTTTGCACGTTTCAATCTGATCAACCAATATCGTCTGTTTCGGCGACGTTTTAAATTTTTGATGCCACCAGTGCTGAATTTCCTGAAAATAAGTGCTATCACTTTTAAACTGGATAAACGGCCGTTCTGTATGGGCAATATCTTCGATGCAGGAAATTTCAGTATCCACTAAATACAGATGATCTGTCATTAAGTAATCTTTGCGCCCCTTCCACTCAGGGTTGCCTCTTATAATGCCGATATGAACCTGATCCTCATACAAGCTTTTCAGCATTTCGCTGCTCCACCCGGTTATGAGCGAGATCTTTGCATTCGGATACTTTTCCACATACGTCTTCAGGACTTTAGGGAGCCAATGCTGACCGATTATGGAGGCGACGGCAAGCTTCAACGTGCCGTGAATTTCACCTTCAAGCTCGTCAATATTTTCTCTTATTCTTTCCTGCTCTAATGTCACATCATTCGCAAACTGAATGATTTTCTCACCGGCGGGCGTTACCGTTAATCCTTTTTGGGATCTTAAAAAGATTTTTGTTCCCCACGCCTTTTCAATGGTTTGTAAGCGCTGAGATAAAGCCGGCTGAGATACAAAAAGCCGTTCTGCCGCCTTTCTCATATTTAATTCCTCAGCTAAAACTACGAGCATATGAAGCTCTTGAAGCTGCATGTCGTCCTCCTTTTTGTTATCAATAAGTTTTTCTTATCTCCCATTCTAATAAAATCTTAGTTTCTTATTCAAGCCCTATTCTCGTTTAAATTATGTATGCGCTTTCTTTTTCACTCTGCCTATATAATAAAAATAGGCTGTACAGCCTACTTATTCAATGAGCGTATATGCTTATTCAATTCCTTTAAAACGACTCTTCTCGTAAAAATCCCTTCAAAAACCTGCTCGTCATTTTCAACACAGACAAATCCGTTATTAATGACCATGCCGAATCCCTTCATAATCGGATCATTGATATGCAGGCGCGGAATGTCAGTCAGCATGACTTCCTCAACAGTGATTTGGTCAAGCTTTTCAAACTCAATTCGCTCAAGCCCAAAAATACTGTTCATGATCATATTTGTCCCGATTAAGCCATGTAAACGATAGGAAGGATCCAGAACCGGGATGGCTGTGTATCCGGTTTTTGTCAATACTAATAATGCATGCTCAAGGTTATTTCCGACTTGCACGTGCGCTACTTTGTCTGCCTCAATCATAAATTGTCCGACTGTTGCCTCAAGAAGTTGATCTGATTGTAAGCTTATCATGTTTTCGACCCCTTTTCATTTTCATCATCAATACATTCCCTATATTGCAATAATATAAACTTTATCAGTATTTGTCGAAAAGTTTCCTTTCAATAAAAAAGATACTCTTTGTGGAGTATCAATTATAGGGTGTCCCATTAATTTTCAAATCGAAATCGGTCGTATAGCGTTACAAGTTTTTTGTAGGTGGTTCCGTCAACGTTTTTGGTCCCTGTCTCTATATCGTTGATCTCACTGCTTAATAGCTCGATGGCATACTCATGGTTGATCAGGATATTCAGCAGAAGTTTTTGTTCTTCTTCTGTAAATCGTTCACCGATAAGACTCATTCGCAATCAGGCCCCCTGTTTTATACTGAATACCTCTGAAAGCAAGACAACTTACTTTCAGCTCTACCGCTAGAATAAGTAATCAGATAACAAACGTCAACCGCATAATTCGACATTTACCTTGGCTTTTCCAGCCAAATTATTTTGTGAAACGATTTGCATAGCTGAAGGCAGTGTATGAATCCGGCTTTATTTTGGCCTCAATCCCCATGGAGGTAATACGTCCAGTCATTTCTTGGATCAGATCTTTTGTAAGCCCTTTTTTCCCAATATCCAAGTGAACTTCAAAGGTAAGATCCGCCCCCTCACCGGTAAAGGGCAGGAGCAGATCGGTAATATCCATTAAGTGTCCATCAAGAATATGAGCGGCCGTTTCTTGGCTGTACGCCGTTTCTAACGAAATCTTCTCCCGAAGGCTATGTATGGGTCTGTCGACTGTATGATTTTTCAAGCAGCCCCAAGCTCCCTTGCCTGTACGATGCAAATGCAATGCGGTAATAAACTTTGTGTAATCGCGGTAAACCTGTGAATCGGTTCCGATCGATAACACATAAGAAGAACGGGGGTCCTTTTGAACAAAGGCTTTAAGCCGTTCCATCACATCTTGAAAGGTCATCTGTGCTTCTGAAAGATTATAAAACAGAAAAGAATCAGCCATCACGACACTCCTTTTCAAGGATTTACAACCATGAAACAAGTATGTTCCTTACCGTTTATTTCGATTACTTTTGCAAAGGCGGAAGCTTGTTCCCCCCTATTTCAGGAATCTTACTGAAGAAGTTCAAAGATTTCGATGGAAACCATGTCGATATTATCAAACGGATATGTGTTAGGTTTTTCACCTTTTTGGAAAACCGTCAGTTCAAACGTTTGATTTTTTTCGAAATATTTAACACTGCATATTTTCTCACCATTCACTTCGAAATAGCGTTGCATTGGCTCGTTAGCCGCTTCCGCTGTTTCTTGCAGACTTTGCAGCCGTGTGATGATACCCATTAATTGTGACATTCTAAAAAAAGACTCCTTTCAAAAAGCAACTTCAAATCAACAAGTATTTATTATAATACAAGTTCTATTGAGCATCATACCATAAAGTCGGACAGGATGGCATTTTCACTGCTGAATTTAAGCAAAGAAAAAAAGTGAAAAAAACTATTTTTCTTTAGTTTGAGGCTTTTTTTGAATGTCATGCACACAATTATAATTTTTTTCGAATCTTTGCAGCATTAAGAATGCCTTTTTGCAACTTTGTCAAAACCTTCTTTTGAATTTTCTGGTGAAGTCCCGCGTGGCCATAATCAATGGGAGTCATGCTGGATAGAGTAAACACGGACCTGAAATAAATAATCATTTCAGAACGAATTTTCCTCCTCACCCGTGCAGCAGTGTCAGGGGTGTTCGGCACTGAATGTTTCTCCCCGTGTTAAACGTTTACCACTAGTTAGGTTTATTGTTTCATTGGATTGTCCTATGCTTTGACAAATAAAAAACTTGGCGGGGGTAGCGCCAAGTTTTTTCGGATCTTGATCTGATAGAGGGGTTGGGGAACAGAGAGTAGCTTCTCTCTATAATTAAATGATAATGATTCTCAGTATCAATGTCAATTGTTTTTTGATATTTTTTTCAATTCATAAAAAAAACGGCCTCTCAGCCGTTAAATCAATCCATCCTGCTCATATAAATATGAATAAGGCAAGTCTATAAATAAATACACCTGATCCTCCATCGGATACGAAAACGTTCTAATCATTTCACCTGTTTCCAAATCACTATACAGATCACTGAAAAAACCTTTTCTGAGATTTCTCATTCTCATAATGTTCTCCAGAAAATAAGGCGCCAGCTCCAGTTTTTCTCCGCATATTCCGGCTGATAAATCCATTCTCCATCTTGCTTAAACACATTTCCCGTCAGCTGATCGCCTTCTTCATCACACATGTAAATCCTGAAGCTGCAATCTGTCAGCTCTTCCGCCAGCTTTTTAATAAAGTCATCATCAGAAGACAGATTGTTTTTTCTCAAAGAGGTCACAGCCTGATGCACTCGTTTGTAAAACTGTTCGGAGTGCTCATAGACTGTTTCCAGTTTCTTTTTCTCATGTGTGATAAATTGGTGAAATTCAGTTTTAAGTCTTTGTTTCAATACATCTCTCTCTAGAAACGTTTCAGATGGAGACACCAAGTAATAGCCCTGAAAATAGCGGCCTCCGTTTCTCCAAGCGTACTGAAGCTGGAAGTTCGCCTCAATGTCTTCATACAGCAGCGCCGCACCGATTTTTCTCGCTAATAAAGAGATGCTGTACAGCACATGCTCATATGACGGTGACGGCTGTGACACTTTCAGCGCCTGCAAATCGATTTTTAACAGATCTGGTGAGAGCAGCGCGATTCTGTCCAAGTTGCTGCTTTCTTTTCCGATGTTGTCAACTGCGATTTTAATTCCGTATGTACGATAGTATGCAAGCATATGGTAGAGCTGCTCAATATCCCCTTCAAAATTGTGCTCTGTAATTTCAAGCACAAAACGGTGGAGTTCGATTCCCTTCGCTTCATATTCTTTCAGAAGCTCCAGAAAGCTTTCACCATGATCCAGCATCAGCAGATTGGCATCCTGATTCATAAAAATCAGCAGATCAGAATCCGCCTCTAAAAAGCGGTCAAGAGCCTGGCGGATAATTCTGTTATCAACCTCTAATTTATATTCTTCGGGTATCCCTGCATCTAAAAAGAAGGGCCCGAGACTTTGGATTTCTGAATCTGCCAAAATTCGTCCAAGCACCTCATATCCGACGACCTTCTGTTCCTCGGCACTGAAAATCGCCTGGTAATATGGAAGGACATCATCAATGTTCGTTAAAATATCAAGTGGATCCAACATGTTATCACCTGCTTCTCTATCTTTGTCTGATTATACCACATTGAATCCAAAGATTAATATTCTTTAAAACGGATAAGGATTCAGCCATTGTCCCCCGTCCATTGTGATACAATCCCCGTTTATATAGGATGCTTCATCAGAAAGCAAAAACGCTGCCAAAGCGGCGATTTCCTCCGGTGTGCCCAATCGGCCGAGCGGCACACTGTTCATCGTGCGGGCCATCGCTTTTTCCGATTCAAATAGCTTCTCCGCACCGCCTGTTCGTTCAATCGGTCCGGGGGCTATCGCGTTTGTGCGGATGCCGTACTTGCTCCCCCACTCAACGGCCAGCGTTCTTGTCAGTGACAATACCCCTGCTTTGGCTGCAGCGGAATGAACGACCCCCGCTCCCGCTCCCCAAGCGTACGTGGCTGCCATATTTAAAATGACACCCTGCTGCTTCTGGTCAATCCAGTGCCTTGCCGCTGCTTGGTTGCAAAAAAATGTGCCGTTTAAAACAATCTCAATAACGGCTTTCCATCCATTGGGCGTCAGCTTTTCTGCCGGACAAATAAAGTTTCCGGCCGCGTTGTTAATCAGCGCGTCAAGCCGGCCAAAGGCTTTTATCGCTTCTTTAATCATGTCTGAAGCGGCGGAATCGGAACGGACATCCATTTGAAAACAAGCGACCTGTCCCTCAAAGGTCTGAATTTCTTTTTTTGTTTCCTCAAGTGCTTCATGGTTTCTCCCTGTCACCATAACGTGCCACCCTAATTCAGCCTGTTTTTTTGCCATCGCTTTTCCCATGCCGCTTGACCCGCCGGTAATGATAACCGCCTTTTTTTCCATGTTTCTCCCTCCTATTGTGAATGAGTATTCATTCAATAATATTCTATCATTATATCCCTGCCTCTGTCAGCACATGCTCATATGAGATTTTTATCAGATACAGATGATATAATAGAAAAACTCTATTAAAGGTTGGTTTGAAATGAAAAAGATGTCCAGAAGACAATTTCTAAAAGGAATGTTCGGCGCTCTTGCTGCCGGGGCTTTAACGGCCGGCGGGGGATATGGCTATGCCAGATATCTCGAGCCGCATATGATCGAGACAACCGAACACACAATAAAAAGCTCTCTCATTCCGCACGGATTTGACGGTTTTAAAATCGTGCAGTTCAGTGATACACACTTGAGTGATTACTTTACTCTCGAAGATTTAAAAACTGTCATTTTTACAATTAATGAATCTAAACCTGATCTCATTGTTTTTACAGGTGATATCATCGATAATCCTGATACGTACCAGCACCACCAGGCAGTCATTCCATTATTGAGAAAGCTTAATGCTCCCTTCGGCAAGCTTTGTATTTACGGCAATCATGATCACGGAGGCTATGGAACTGCCGTTTACAAAAGCCTGATGACGGCCGGCGGTTTCACGGTATATCGCAATGGCTATCAAACATTGTCACTCGCAGATGGCAGCAAAATCGAGATTGCTTCGCTTGATGACTTAATGCTGGGAAACCCAGATTATGAAGGCACCCTTTCAAGGCTGAGCGACAGACTTTTTTCCATTCTTCTCGTCCATGAACCTGATGCGGCCTTGAAAACAACAGATTATCCCGTGAACCTTCAGCTTTCCGGCCATACACACGGCGGCCAGATTCAGCTGCCTTTTTACGGACCGATTATTACGCCTCCATATGGAAAAGTCTACACAGAGGGAATGTATCAAACGGGCAGCACTCATATTTACGTAAACCGAGGCCTCGGGATGACCAGGCTGCCTTTGCGGTTTCTGGCCAAGCCTGAAATCACTGTCTTCACCTTAAAAAGCACAAATTAATGTAGCAGGATGGGCTCCTCATCAATACTTATAAGTAAAAAAGGAGGATGAGGAAACTGCTTACGTACCAGGTGAAGCAAGGTGATACACTGAACAGCATCGCGGCTGATTTCAGAATCAGCACGGCTGCATTACTCCAGGCTAATCCGTCACTGCAGGCAAGGCTCACCGCGGGACAGTCCATAGTCATCCCCGGACTGCCGGACCCTTATACAATTCCGTATCATATCGCAGTCTCAATCGGAGCGAAGACCCTTACGCTGTTCCTAAATAATCGGGTAATGAAAACCTATCCCATCGCCGTTGGTAAAATACTAACGCAAACGCCTACTGGCGAGTTTTACATTATTAACCGCCAGCGCAATCCCGGGGGCCCATTTGGCGCTTATTGGCTGAGCCTTTCAAAGCAGCACTACGGAATACATGGGACGAATAATCCCGCTTCGATTGGTAAGGCTGTTTCTAAAGGCTGCATTCGCATGCATAACAAGGACGTGATCGAACTTGCTTCAATTGTGCCAAACGGAACAAGAGTCACGATTAACCGGTAATGTTTTCTTATTTGTTTCAAAAACAGGCGGTTTATAATATGATAAAGTGGGACCTTTAGGGTAAGGAGCGTTTTTATGGATATATTTAAAAATCGTAATTTTGTTCGTCTATTTTTCGCAGCACTCGCTTCTCAAATGGGCACGACAGTAGGCAACATGGCCTTTGCTTTTTTTTTGCTGGACCGATTCAGCAGCCAGCCTTCATATACGACCTTGGCGGAGCTGATGTATTCTCTTCCGACCATATTTGTATTTCTGATCGTGGGAGTCGTCGCGGACCGGTTTGACAGAAAAAAGGTGGCAGAAAATTGTGATTGGATCAGAGCAGGCCTGACTGTCGTCCTTTTTTTCACTTTATTTACCGGCAATATTCCTCTTGTTTTTTGTATCTTATTTATCAGAAGCGCTGTAACAAAGTTTTTCTTTCCGGCAGAAAACAGTTTGGTACAAGCCATTCTGCCGAAGGAGCATTATGCGAAAGCCGCAGGGCTTAATCAGATGCTTTTTAGCATTTTTATGGTGTTTGGAGTCGGTATAGGCGCGTTTATGTACAACACCATCGGTATTGAAGGCGCCATTATTCTTGATTTTGTCAGCTTTATCATTTCCGGGCTGCTGATCCGCAGCTGCCGGATTCCAAAAGAAGCCCGACAGCCAAACGGTGCATTCAGCTGGAGAAAGACTTCTGTTAAGGATTCAATAAATGACTTTAGAGAAGGCATCCTCTATATTTTAAAAAACAAATTGCTGGCATCTCTTATTTTCGGCTTCTTCATTTTTGGATTTGTCAACGGAGGATTCGCCGTATTGCCGATGTTTACAATGAAATATGGATTGGCTCCTGACCGATATGAGTGGCATACGTCTGTATTTACGATCGCACTCGGGTTTGGGCTTCTGGCAGGAAGCGTAATCGGCACGATCATCTCTAAAAAAGTGAAGCCGCACTTTTTAATGTCGATACCGATTTTCATTGCAGGTTTGCTGATCTTCGTCCTCGGCTACACCAATATTTTATGGGTATATTACGCGGCAGCTTTTGCACTGGGAATGTGCATCGGACCGATCAACATTGCAATCGGAGGGTGGATGCCCAAAATTGTTCATCCAAAACTGATGGGACGTGTAAGCGGCATGCAGGACCCTTTTATGATGTTTGCACAGTCTTTGACACTTGGCTTAGTCGCACTGTTATTCCCTAAGTTTGTTTCAAACATTGATTATCTTTATTACGGCATGGGTGTTATTATCCTGCTCGTTTTTATTTTTTATTTTATTGCACTGCCAAAATACAGTGCTCAGGCTGTGGAAGTGAATGTTCAGGAAGCATTTCAAGAACAGCCGAAAAAGAAGGCAAGATCTGTATAATGCAGGTTAAAAATGCGCTTTTTTTCTTAGAAAAAAGCGCATTTTTACATTCAATATTTGCATTTCAACTTTAAAAAAGTATAATCTAAACATATAGAAATTGATAAGAGCAAAGGAGAGAAATAATGGACGACCATGCATATACGAAAGATCTGCAGCCAACCGTAGAAAATCTTTCAAAAGCAGTTTACACTGTGAACCGCCATGCAAAAACCGCCCCCAACCCTAAATACCTATATCTGCTGAAAAAACGGGCTTTGCAAAAGCTTGTCAAAGAAGGTAAAGGAAAGAAAATAGGGCTTCATTTTTCAAAAAATCCAAGGTTCAGCCAACAGCAATCGGACGTGCTTATCTCAATCGGAGACTACTATTTTCACATGCCTCCAACTAAAGAAGACTTCGAACATCTTCCGCATTTAGGTACACTTAATCAATCGTACCGAAATCCTAAAGCTCAAATGTCTTTAACAAAAGCGAAACACCTATTGCAAGAATATGTCGGCATGAAAGAAAAGCCGCTAGTGCCAAATCGCCAGCAGCCAGCTTACCATAAACCGGTCTTTAAAAAACTTGGCGAGAGTTACTTTTAAAATAAAAACAGCCGTGCCTCTTTCTGGCAACGGCTGTTTTTATTTATTCGATAACATACGTATCCACTTTTTTAATCAAATCACTGATCTCAGGCTTGCTGATTTGCTCATCTGCCCCTACAACTTCACCGCGGTGACGCAGATCATCCGTAATTAACGATGAGAAAATCATAACCGGCACATCTGAGCTTTTCGGATTTTCCTTCAACAGCTTTGTGAGCCTGTGTCCGTCCATTTTTGGCATTTCAATATCAGTGATGATCATATCAATCTGTTCTGATAAATCAGTTTCGTTTTCAGCAAGGTTCATAATGTATTCATATGCCTCTTTTCCATTTTCAAACGAAGCGATATTGTTGTACCCTGCTTCTTTTAATTCATCCTGCAAGAGGCGCATCAAAAGCGGTGAGTCCTCTACAATGATTAGCTTTTTATCAGTTCTTCTTTCATCGAAGCCCTCGGTATGCATATTATACGTGTCAACACCTGAATCTGATTCAATGTCATAAATAATTTTTTCATAGTCAGGCAAAAAGATCATCAGGTCTTCAAGCTTAATAATCCCGGTAAGGTGCCGCTCCATTCCTTGATTTAACGATGTCGGCTTTTCAATCGCTTCCCAGGATACTCTGTGAATTTGAGACACAGAGCCGACATGAAAAACAATTTTCCGTTTATTAAATTCAGTCACGATATATTTCTCATCTTTTGATCCTTCAGGCTCTACTCCAAAAAATGAGAAGAGACTGATCACAGGGAGGATTTCTCCTCTGAGTTTAATCATTCCTTCTACATGCTGATGGGAGTGAGGCACTGATGTCACCTCGACAGGCTGAATAATTTCTCTTACCTTCATGACGTTAATTCCGAAAGCATTTTCACCCACACCAAACTTCACAATTTCTAATTCATTTGTACCAGAATCCAATAAAATCTCGTATTGTTGTAACGACAATTCAATCCCTCGCTATTCGCATTCAGTATTGTACTGTATATATCGGCGTAATTTGTAAAAAGTGAATGGCAGCTCCTCAAAATCAAATTCCGAAGGCAGCAAACTGAGTTCCTCAAAAAAGAAACTTTTTTCCTAATAACCATTGACTTTCCAACTAACAGTGATAAAATAGTCAAGGATTTTTCCAAAGAAGGGTGTAAATAATGGGTACCTTAGTAATATTTAAAGAAAACGAAATGACTGTTTTAGAGGATATCAGTGAAGAAACTTACCTGAATATGAAGAAAGAATCAGCTGACCTTCAAGAAGAGCATCCTCCGTATCTGATTTGGCACGAAGACCTTCATTTTGATTATGGCTATTAATGAAATTGGCACATATAAACAATAATAGAACATGATACAATAAAGACAATCAAATCGCTGGTTGTCTTCTTTTTTTCTGAAAAGAAAGGTATGTTTAGAAAAAAGGCGCATACAATCGAAATATATCAGTTAAAAAGGTGACAAATGATCAGCTAGTGGTAAAATAGGATAAACTCATTATATTTGTTAAGGTGATGAATTATGGAACATTTGCTGAATCCGAAAGCAAGAGAGATCGAAATTTCAGGAATACGCAAATTCTCGAATCTTGTAGCCCAACACGAAGACGTCATTTCACTTACAATCGGCCAGCCTGATTTTTTCACACCGCATCATGTGAAAGCTGCCGCAAAAAAAGCCATTGATGAAAACGTGACGTCATATACTCCGAATGCCGGCTACCTGGAGCTGAGACAAGCTGTGCAGCTTTATATGAAGAAAAAAGCGGATTTCAACTATGATGCTGAATCTGAAATTATCATCACAACAGGCGCAAGCCAAGCCATTGATGCTGCATTCCGGACGATTTTATCTCCCGGTGATGAAGTCATTATGCCAGGGCCTATTTATCCGGGCTATGAACCTATTATCAATTTGTGCGGGGCCAAGCCTGTCATTGTTGATACTACGTCACACGGCTTTAAGCTTACCGCCCGGCTGATTGAAGATGCTCTGACACCCAACACTAAGTGTGTCGTGCTTCCTTATCCGTCAAATCCTACCGGCGTGACTTTATCTGAAGAAGAACTGAAAAGCATCGCAGCCCTTTTAAAAGGCAGAAATGTCTTCGTATTGTCCGATGAAATATACAGTGAATTAACATATGACAGACCGCATTACTCCATCGCAAACCATTTGCGGGATCAAACAATTGTCATTAACGGCTTGTCAAAATCACACAGCATGACTGGTTGGAGAATTGGATTTTTATTCGCACCGAAAGACATTGCAAAGCACATTTTAAAGGTTCATCAATACAATGTGTCGTGCGCCTCATCCATTTCTCAAAAAGCCGCGCTTGAAGCTGTCACAAACGGCTTTGACGACGCATTGATTATGAGAGAACAATACAAAAAACGTCTGGACTATGTTTATGACCGTCTTGTTTCCATGGGACTTGACGTAGTTAAACCGTCCGGTGCGTTTTATATCTTCCCTTCTATTAAATCATTTGGAATGACTTCATTTGATTTTAGTATGGCTCTTTTGGAAGACGCTGGCGTGGCACTCGTGCCGGGTAGCTCGTTCTCATCATATGGTGAAGGATATGTAAGATTGTCTTTTGCGTACTCGCTGGACACACTGAGAGAAGGCCTGGACCGTTTAGAATTATTTGTATTAAAAAAACGTGAAGCAATGCAGACGATAAACAACGGCGTTTAAGCCGTTGTTTTATTTTTTTGGAAATGAAATTTTAAACGCTGTGCCTTTTTCAGGATGGCTGTCCACATGTATAACTCCCTGATGGTTTTCAATGATATTAAATGTCACCATTAATCCAAGCCCCGTACCTTTTTCTTTTGTTGTTAAAAATGGCTCTCCAATCCGGTTTAGTACCTTTTCAGGTATACCTTCCCCTTCGTCTTTGACAGTAACATGAACAGAATGCTCATCTTCGGTTATGATAATGTCTACTGTTCCCCCATCAGGCATTGATTCAACTGCATTTTTGATTAAATTAATGAATACCTGCTTTAATTGGTTTTGATCCCCGTTTATATAAATGCTGTCTTTTTCATAGCTGGTTCTGATAAAAATGCCATTTAAATTTGCCTGTGTTTCTAACAGGGCTGAGACCTCACCAATTAATTTTTTCAAGTTCAAATATTCTTTGACAGCATTTTGCTGAGGCTTCGCCAGCATGAGCAGTTCACTGAGTATTAATTCAATGCGGCTGAGTTCAGAAAACACAATATCAAAGTAATGCTCGTTTCCTTTCATTGTCGGTTTCATCAGCTGTAAAAATCCTTTGATCGCTGTAAGCGGGTTGCGGATCTCGTGGGCGATTCCCGCCGCGAGCTGGCCTGCGATTGATAATTTTTCCGATTTCAGCATCAATTCTTCTGTTTGCTTTCTCTCTGAGATGTCCCGAAGAATGACCTGGACGGCCGCTTCACCAAAAAAGGTCGTCGGAATGCAGACCATCTCCGTATAGATGACCCTGTTCTGAAAGGTGAACCAGGATTGCTTGACAATTTCTGATTCTGTTTTTTGCTCAGCGATATTTTGGATTCTCTCTTTTACATCCTCGTGATCGCAAGGATGCAGCTGATCGTATATGTTTTTGCCAATTAAGTCCTCATAGGTAGCCGCTTCAAACAGGGAAATTCCAGACTCATTCATAAACACCCATTTTCCATTGTGAATCACCGCAATGGTATCAATGGAATTTTGAATCAGCAGCTGATATCGTTCACGGCTTTTTTGCAGGATGGTTTGGAATTTTTTCCTTGAAGAGATATCGATCAGCAGCAGCAGCTCAGCCTGCTGGTTTTTGTAGACGGTCGGGGATGCTTTCACTTCTAAATGAACAGGTGTGCCATCAAGCCTTTTCCACGTCTGTTCAATCATTCCGACTTCCATTCCTTTTTGCATTCGTATAATCCTGTTTTTCACGATATCATGATATTCTTCTTCAATAAATTCATAGGACCATTTACCAATAATAGCATCCTTGCTTGTGGCTTCCAGCATTGAAAGCATCGCGCTGTTTACATAGACGATCTTGCCTTTGACACTGATGCATAGCGGACTCGGGAGATTTTCAACCAACCGTTCATAATCATCCGTTATATATGTAGTCGATTCCGGGCTTGCAGGTTCGATTTCATGTTTTTCGCAGTTTAGGGATTGATGGCCTGTTTCTTCTTCAAGAACCTTCATTTTCAAAATGATTTCCCGTTCTGTCCGCTCAGCTCTTGTCGTAACAATTTCTACCGCAGCCTCCACCCACACAATCGTATGATCTTTTTTAATAAAACGAAAGGTGCACGGCATCAGATGATGTTCATTATAAAAATAGCTTTCAACCAAAAATTGGTCTTCCTCATGCAGAAACGTTTTGAGGAATGATCCGATCATCTCTCCTTGGAGATAGCCCAAATGCAGTTTGGAGTTGGCAGATATATAAATGATGCGTCCATTAGAGGCCAAGACTGCATGAATATCGGTTTTTGTTTGAAGTGGTTTAACATGCTGCGTATCCTGTTCCACAGAATCCCTCCTTTGCATGATCATCGTGTTTCGACATATACAGATTGACTTTTACCTAGTATGATTCGCTAGAAAATGAGTATTCTCCTTCTATTCTTATGGTGAACGTCAATTTTTGAATAAAAGAAAGGGCACACAATCTTTTAGTTGTGCACCCTGTTTTTTATTTTTTACTGTGTTTTTTTTCGAGCTCTGCGTAGGCGTGGATAGCTCTTTTGGCAATGAGTTTGTTGATCGGGTCGTGGTCGTTCGCTACAGAAGGGACAACAACACTGAATGCCACTTTTGGATTTTTTGATGGATAATAGCCGACAAATGTTAGATTGTACGTGCTTTTTCCCCACCAATTACGATTTGTTCCGTAATAAAATGTTTGAGCAGTTCCAGTTTTTCCGGAAACATCCTCTGCAAACGTATTTCTAGCTGTTCCCGAAGTGGTAACTAGCTTCATTCCAGTCTTCACCTGCTGAATGTCACTTTCTGAGTTATTAATTTTATTGAGAATGTTTGGCTTTCTTTGTTCAATGGTCTTCCCAAGGCCTTCTTTTTTGCTGGGCTCATGGATACTTGTAACAATTCTTGGCTGCACACGGTAGCCCCCATTGGCAATTGATGAGATGTACTGTGCCATTTGAAGCGGTGTATATGTATCGTATTGTCCAATGGCCAAGTCTAAAATTAACCCCCCTACCGCATCAGGTGTAGTTTGCATTCCGGCTGATTCCTGCGGAAGATCAATACCTGTCTTTACTCCCAGGCCAAATTGGCTGTAGTAATTTCTCATTTTGTTTAAATCCTTCTGGTCAGCAGGAAGAGGTCCATGCGGCTTGTATGTGACACCGGCAATGTGCATGGCGACATTAAACATGTATACGTTTGAGCTTTTTTGCAATGCCGTTAATTCATTAATAGTTCCCATATTCATATACGACTTCTTAGGCTTATTACCGTTTCCTGCAAAATACAGTGGCATGTCAACAAAATATTTATAATGCGGGATCCCGTCCTGATAGCCGGCTAGCACGGTGGCCCCCTTTACTGCTGATCCCATTTCATATTGGGTGGTAAATGCCCCTATCGCATAATCTTCAATTTTGTTGGTTTTTAAATCTATCTTTTTCCCTGCCATCGATAAAATATCGCCGTTATTCGGGTCCATCATCACGACAAAGGCTCTGTCAAGCATGTAATTTCCGCGTGCACGGCTGTTTCTTACTTCTTCTTCAATGATCTTTTCTACCTTTGCCTGAAGCTCCATGTCAAAAGAAAGCTGAAGATCGTATCCCCTGCTGCCTTTATCAATGGTTTTTTGGCTGACGACATTTCCTTTATTATCTTCTACGTATTCCACTTTTTCTTTATGCGAATTTAAATATTCTTCATATTGATACTCTAAATAACTTTTTCCCACCCTGTCATTATTCGCATAGCCTCTTGTTAAGTAGAAATCTTTCCGGTCGCTCAGCAGGCCCTGATCAGGTGTCGTGACGCCCCCGAAAACAGAATAAAGGGTTTTGTCATAAGGATATTTTCGTGTCCAATCGTTTACGATATCGATTCCCGGAAGTTCTTCTAAATGCTCAGAAACAATGGAAATTTCATCATATGTTAAGTCATTTTTTGGTCTTTGCGAGGAGTTTTTCTTCTCATCAAGCAGCGCTCCGTTTTTTCCATTGCTATTGCTCTTATTTGGATTCATTGCCTTTACGATTTGAGGTTCGTAAGCATTTCCGCTTGAAAACCTTGTATATATCGCAGCAGTTTCCATTTCTTCGTCATCTTGCTGAATAGCCTTTAATTCTTGATCCGGAACACGCTCTATTTGAAGCTTGTATGCCTGGTCTCCTTTCAGATTGCTTTCTGATTCCTTAAGCAGAGCGGCGGCTTTTTTCGGATGAGCTGCGATCCAGTAATCACGAAGATCCCTTTCCTTCAAAAATTCGGTATCAATATGAATGAAAGAAGCAAGCCGCTTCGCTGTTTTGATTTTATCTTCTGTTTTTGTGCTAGATGTTGATACATACACAATTTCTGGAACGCTCTGGTTGTCGACAGCAACTTTCTGGTTTCTGTCGTACATCTTCCCGCGAGGCGCAGGATAGTAAGCTGTTTTTGCATTTGATTTCTCAGCGTCTTCTTCATGCTGTTCGCCTTCAACAATTTGAACAACCCCGAGCTTAAAAATTAATGCAGTGAATAGAACAAAGACAGCTAGGAAAAAAAGATTCATTCTGATTGCTCTGTTTCCTTTGCTCTTTTTCTTTGGTTCACGTCCTATTTCAGTCACTTCTGGTTACCCCTCTCAAATCATTCAATATATTTACATATACTGAGATTAATTGTAACACCTTTGTAATAGTTGTTACAGCGAAAAGGAGTAAAAAAAGCTGTCAATATAAAAACACATTAAAATATAACTAACGGTTCAAAAAAAAGGAAGCTATGTAACGGTACGATAAAATCATATATACCGATGATTCCCTTATTCTTAGTGATTCAACGGATTTACTTTACGAAAATGACAATCTCTATTTGTCAAAGGAAAGTGCTGGAATCTTTATGACAAAAAAGCTATGTTATGATTTTTCTGTAGAAACAAACAACTCTAGGAGGTTACGAACTAATGAAGAAAGCATTTATTTTATCTGCTGCCGCTGCGGTTGGATTATTCACATTCGGGGGCGTACAGCAAGCATCAGCGAAAGAACTCTCCTGCCAGCCTGTGGTTACAGTAAAAACGGGGAACACAGTACAAAACATGTCACTTAACGATGCAGTGAAAAAACTGCATATTAACACAAATGTCAAAACGTTAAACGCTGCAAACGAAAAAGAGATTAAACAGCTTCTTCAAAAACATGCGAAGCAATCTAACGTGAAAGTTCAGGATGTTCAAAAGACAGAAACGGCAAAACCTGCACAAAAGACTACTGAAAAAGCAGCTGCTGATCAAAACACTGCTTCTAAAGCACCCGCAACTGCTGAAAAAACAAACACAACAACATCTGCACCTTCATCTGTAAGTGCATATGAGAAAAAAGTTGTTGAGCTTACAAATGCAGAAAGACAAAAACAAGGCTTAAAACCGCTTCAAATTGATGAAACGTTAAGCAAATCCGCACGCGCAAAATCTCAGGATATGAAAGACAAAAACTACTTTGATCACCAAAGCCCAACTTACGGCTCACCGTTTGATATGATGAAATCTTTCGGAATCAGCTACAAAACAGCAGGTGAAAACATTGCTAAGGGCCAAAAGACACCTGAAGAAGTAGTAAAAGCTTGGATGAACAGTGAAGGACACAGAAAAAACATTCTAAACCCTAACTTTACTCACATCGGTGTTGGCTACGTTGAGTCTGGAAGCATCTGGACACAACAATTCATCGGAAAATAATAAAAAAAGATTGCCTGTTTCGTACAGGCAATCTTTTTTTATTTCACCCAGAGCTTATAGATACTCTGTGTACCGCTGTTTTCTTCACCTTGTGCAGCGAGCTTGTCATATAAGGATTTTGCGAGCGACAAGCCTGGCATTTCTTCCCCCATTAATTCTGCTTCCTCTAGTGCAATTCCCATATCCTTAATAAAATGCTTCACATAAAATCCCGGTTCAAAGTTGCCTTGCAGCATACGGGGAGCAAGATTTGACAATGACCAGCTTCCGGCTGCGCCCGTTGTGATGCTTTTCAGAACATTTTCCGGCTCTAGGCCTGATTTTTGGGCATAAGCCATCGCTTCAGCAACACCGATCATACCGGCTGCAATTGCAATCTGATTGCACATCTTGGTATGCTGTCCGCTTCCAGCCGGTCCTTGATACTGAATGTTCTCTCCCATTAAAGAGAAAATCGGCATGCAGGCTTCAAAAGCTTCTTTTTCTCCACCGACCATAATCGCGAGTGTTCCGTTTTGTGCACCGACGTCTCCACCGGAAACAGGAGCGTCTAAAGCGAACAATGCTTTTTCTTTGGACGCTTCAGCAATCTTCTTCGCAAGCGAAGGCTTAGATGTCGTCATATCAATAAGATATGCGCCTTCTTTTGCGTTTTCAATAATTCCATTGCTTCCGAAATACACTTCTTCAACATCACTGGGATAGCCGACCATTGTGATGATAACATCCGCTTCGTTCGAAAGATCTTTGACCGTATCTTTCCAGATCGCGCCTTTTTGAAGTATGCTTTCTGCTTTTTCTTTTGTCCGGGTGTACACCAAAATAGGGTGGCCGTCATTCAGAATATGTGATGCCATGCTATTTCCCATCACTCCAAGACCGATAAAACCAATTGTTTTTTTCAAGGTCATTCCTCCCAGATGTTTCGTTTTGATTTTAGTTAAAATTTATCATTTTTCCTTCATTTTTTAGACTACCATATCTATTCATCTTATAAAATAAAAAATCCCCAAAACAAATGATGTTTGGGGATGTAATTGGATTACAATGTGAATTTTGCAATTGTGTTCATAAGCTCTTGGCTTGCATGTTTTAGTGTTTCCGTTGAGTGTTTGACTTTATCAAGGGTGACAAGCTGTTCATCGGTTGATGCGTTCACTTCCTCTGCTGCGGCAGCTGATTCCTGTGATATGGCTGAAATGCTTTGAATAGCTTCAGATATCGCAAGCTGTTCTTCACTCATTCTTTGAATTTCCGCGTAAATGTGATCAATACCTTGTACCAGTGACTGCATTTCTGCAGTTATCGTATTTAATACCTCTCCAGTTTCGTGAATTGCACTGTTTTGTTCATCATTCATTCTGCTTGCCTCAACCATCGCGTGAGAGGCCTCTTTTGTCTCAAGCTGGATAAGCTTCACAGTCTCGCTGATATGCTTTGTAGAAAGGGCTGATTGCTCAGCTAACTTCCGCACTTCATCGGCTACGACGGCAAAACCGCGCCCGCTTTCTCCGGCTCTGGCTGCCTCAATACTGGCATTTAAGGCAAGCAAGTTGGTTTGATCAGATATGTTTGAAATCGCTGTAACGACTTCTTCAATATTCTTAGTTTGATTTTCCAAATCCAGTAGCATCGTTTCAACCTTTTTCGTTTCCATATTGGCTTCGTTTGATTTCATCAGCAGCTGGCCGAGCGCGTCAAGTCCTTTATAGCTTGCATCCTCGGACGATTTTGAGCGTTCTTTAATTCCGCCTGCCTCCTCAGCGATTTGCCTGATTTTCGTTGACAGGCTTTCCGATTTTTCATTAATGGTTTCAACTTCAGAAGCCTGTTCCGATGCCCCTGCGGCTACTTCTTCAATCGCTTTTGCAATTTGTCCGCTTGTTTCATTTGTTTCGGCAGAGACAGCCGTTAATTGTTCAGAGGTGTCAGATACTTTCCCTGAAGAGAGTCTCACTTGCTCAACCATCTCCTTCATATTTTCAACCATCAGATTGAAGTCTCTTGTTAAAATACCGACTTCATCCTTGGATTTTGATTCCGCGCGCACTGTTAAATCGCCTGCGGAAACAGCTTTCGTTTTTGCGATCAGCTGCTGTATCGGACCGGTTATCGTTTTGGCCAGGAAGTAGCTGAGAATAATTGTTATGATGAGCGCAATCAATGATATCCAAAGATTTGCCCGATTCATTTTATCTGAAATCCACATTAATTGATCGGTATCAAATTGTGTTCCGACCTTCCAGCCCGTTTCGCCAATCGTTTGGTACACAACCATTTTCCCATTCACATCTTGTATCCCTTGTTTCTCGGATGCGATGGTTTGCAGTGTTTGATCCTTTGATATATTTTTTCCTTGATTTGACGGATGGGCTAAAAGATTGCCGCTCTCATCAGCTAAAAAGGCAAATCCATTGTAAGGCACCTTTTGTTTATTGACCATACTCTGGATAGCAGAGAGTTTCAAGTCATAGCTGGCAACCCCTATCACTTTTTGCCCGTCTAAGATTGCTTTCGATGCAGTAACAATCATATCTCCAGTCACGACATCTTTATAAGGTTCCGTCCAAACAACTTGATCCGGGGTTTCAGCTGCAAGCTTATACCACGGTCTTGATGTTGGATCATAATCCTCAGCGAAATCCGCTTTTGGATATGTAAACATTTCTTTTTTTGCGGTGCCTATGTAAGCCATCGCAACATAATCATCGTTATCTTTGATTTGCTTAATGTCATCGTGAAACAGCCGAGCAGCTTCTTTACTTGGTTTCGTTACAAATGTATGCGTTAATTCCCCATTAGCCAATCTTGATAACGAAATGGCATAACTCTTTAATTGCAATTCAATATTTTGTTCAAGTGACTGCGTCACGTTTTGAGTTGTATTTTTCCCATCCTCTGTAATCATCGGTTTTAGCGTCAAATAAGAAGACAGCATTAAAAGAACAACTGTGACGATTAACATAATCGAAACAAAAACAGCAATCTTCATGTGAAGTTTTTTAAACAAACCAATCCCCTCCTAATTTCTATATCGGCCCTTTTGTTTGAAAAATGAATAATCAAAAAATAAATTATAAGAAAATCGGAATATATTTACTAAAAATTCAATCTTCTTTATAATGAAACAACATAAGGAGAGTGATGATCATACTAAAACAAATGTATGTGCACAACGGCAGAAAATTTGAGGCTCTGACCATCAGAAACTACACTGAGACTGACATCGAGAGGCTGATTTCTCTTCAAAAAGAATGTTTCCCTCCTCCGTTTCCCCAGGAATTGCTGTGGTCAGAGGACCAGCTTGACAGCCATATCAAAACCTTTCCGGAAGGCGCATTATGCGCGTTTATCAATGGCAGAATTGTCGGTTCCATGACTGCTCTTATTGTACAATTTGAGCCTGAATCTCCTGATCATACATGGGCACAAGCAACAGACAACGGATCGATTAAAAACCATGAACCTCAAGGAAATACTTTATATGTAGTGGATATTTCTGTTTCTCCTCATTATCGAAAGCTTGGAATCGGAAAATGGCTGATGAATACGATGTATGAGCTGACTGTTGATAAGAGACTGGAGCGCCTTCTCGGCGGCGGCCGCATTCCTTTATATCATAAATACGCACACGAGATCAGCGCTGTTCAGTACGTTGAAGATGTGATGGAAGGCAGGAAAAACGACCCTGTGCTGTCCTTTCTCCTCCGTTGCGGGCGTTCACCTATTCGTGTAGTCAGCAATTATATAGAGGATAAAGAATCATTGAATTACGGCGTTTTGATGGAATGGAAAAATCCTTTTTATAAAAAGAGAGCTGTTGATCACAACAGCCCGTTTAAGTGAAATATTCAATTTTCGCGTTAGGAAAAAAGGTATCAATATAGGATTCAAGTGCTTCTCGAAGTGCATGCTCTTCATCTTTCTGATAAATATATTTTCCGATCCCGTAACGGCCCCATTTATAACGGCGCTTTTCTTCATCTAATTCGAGCTTCGTCTTCGGATAATTTTTCTCTATCACTCGTTTGGCCGGTTTTGTAAAACGGTGTTGAATTAATTCAAACGTTATGTCATGTCTAACGTCCTGCGGCAAAGCAGCATCAAGCTTTTCAAACAGATGTCTGTATCCTTCTTCCCAGCCTTCATGAATATAAATCGGAGCAACAATAAAGCCTAGCGGGTAGCCTGCTTTTGCAACTTTTACTGCCGCTTCTATCCGCTTATCAAGAGGTGAAGTTCCCGGCTCAAAGTTTTTAATCACATAGTCGGCATTAATACTGAATCTGAATCTCGTTTTCCCGTTATGCTTTGCGTCTAATAGGTGATCGACATGATGAAATTTCGTTACAAATCGGAGCTTTCCGAGATCACTTTGGCCAAAATGTTCAATGGCGCGCTTCAGCGTGTGTGTCAGATGATCAATTCCTACAATGTCTGACGTACATGATGCTTCGAACCTTGTGAACTCTGGTGCGCGCTCCTTCATATACTTATCTGCCTGATCCAAAATCTCTTCGACGTTTACATAAGTTCTGATATACGGCTTTGATCCCATGGTTGTTTGCAGGTAGCAGTAATGACAATGCCCCATGCAACCTGTTGCAAACGGAATAGCATACTCAGCCGAGGGTTTGGATGAATCAAACTTTAATGTTTTCCGGACACCGATAACTAAAGTTGATTTCGCATTGCGATATTGCTGAAGATGATTTTTCCCAGGAATATTACGCACCTGATTGTGGGATGTTGTTTCTCTGATTTCAATGCCCATATTCTCAAATTTATCTTGTAATTCTTGGCCTAGCGGATATTCCAGCGCCCTCGGTTCTATATATACAAGCTGCGGAACAAATGGGTTCTGCATGATGCCACATCCTTTTCCTTTACTAACGTTACTTTTCTCACTAGGCGGAAAGGATATGAGTTGTAATGATTTCCTTGTTACTCATACGGATCAATATCAAAGAGTTCTTTGTAAAGCGATTTAGCTTCTTCATAGCTTGCAAACACAGCATCGTCCTCTGCGAACGGATGATAGGTTTCATAAATAAACAGGGAAAGCTCGCCTTCATGGTATGGATGGTGCACAATTTCGGCTTCCTTTATGTGGGCTACATTGGCGGCGTGCGGATTTCTGTAGATCACATAAACAGTATCTCCTGCGTTAAATTGGTTTGACATACTATCCCTCCTAGCCATGTTATTGTGTCCTTCTATACCCTTACTTATGAAAAAAACCAGACAGGCCGGAGGCCGTCTGGTTTTTGTACATTACTTGAATGTTTCTTTTACGAACGCGACAACTTCTTCTGTCGTGCTCATAGATAAGATTTTCTCTTTGAATGACTCAGCTTCTTGTTTAGACAATTTGCTGATTTGTGTTCTTGCCGGAAGGATAGACGTTGCGCTCATTGAGAACTCATCTAAGCCTAAGCCGAGAAGGATAGGAATCGCAATCTCGTCTCCTGCCATTTCTCCGCACATGCCAACCCATTTTCCTTCTTTGTGTGCTGCTTCAATTACTAGTGTAATTAAGCGAAGGATTGCCGGGTTGTATGGTTGATACAGATAAGATACACGTTCATTCATACGGTCAGCTGCCATTGTGTATTGGATCAAATCGTTTGTTCCGATACTGAAGAAATCAACCTCTTTAGCAAACTGATCAGCGATGACTGCAGTTGACGGAATTTCAACCATCATACCGACTTCAATATCATCAGATACAGCCTGTCCCGCTTTTACGAGCTTTTCTTTCTCTTCAAGAAGGATCGCTTTTGCTTCTTTGAATTCGTTAACTGTCGCAATCATAGGGAACATGATTTTCAAGTTTCCGTATGTACTTGCACGAAGCAGCGCGCGAAGCTGTGTTCTGAAGATTTCTTGCTCTTCAAGGCAAAGACGAATCGCTCTGTATCCTAAGAACGGGTTCATTTCTTTAGGAAGCTGCAGGTAAGGAAGCTCTTTGTCTCCGCCGATATCAAGTGTCCGCACGACAACTGATTTTCCTTCCATACGCTCAAGAACCGTTTTGTAAGCATCAAACTGCTCATCTTCTGTAGGCAGCTGATCTCTTCCCATGTAAAGGAATTCTGTACGGTAAAGGCCAACTGCTTCTCCGCCGTTTTCAAGAACACCTTTTACATCATCAGGAGTACCGATGTTCGCTGCAAGCTCTACATGATGTCCGTCTTTTGAGACAGTCGGTTCATTGACAAGCTTCGCCCACTCAGCTTTTTGAGCCAAATAAGCATTATGTTTTTCTTCATACTCTTTTACAGTTTCCGCAGATGGGTCAATAATGACATCGCCATTGATACCGTCAACGATAACAGTCACGCCGTTTTGGATCGTGCCTGTAGCCGCTTTCGTTCCAACAACTGCTGGAATCTCAAGAGAACGTGCCATGATGGCAGAGTGAGATGTGCGTCCGCCGATATCAGTAGTGAATCCTTTTACGAACTCACGGTTTAATTGAGCTGTGTCAGACGGTGTTAAGTCTTCAGCTACAATAATAACCTCTTCTGAGATCATGCTTGGGTTTGGAATTTCGACGCCAAGCAGGTGGCCGGTTACGCGTTTTGTTACATCGCGGATATCTGCCGCACGCTCTTTCATATATTCGTTGTCCATAGATTCAAACATAGTAACGAACATAGAAGACGTTTCTTTTAAAGCGAATTCAGCGTTCACTGAATCAGTGCTGATTTTTTCTTTCACAGGGTTCAGAAGCTCAGGGTCACTGAGAACTAAAAGGTGAGCAGAAAAAATATCAGCTTTATCCTGACCCAGTTCTTTCAAAGCGTGCTCTTTGATTTTTTCGAGCTCTTCTTTTGAACGTGCAATCGCTTCATCAAAACGGCTTACTTCCGCTTCAGAATCAGAGATGTTTTTCTTTTCAACCGTTAAATCTGGCTCTTCAAGCCGGTATGCTTTTGCAATCGCGATGCCGGCTGAAGCGCCAATCCCTTTTAATTCTTGCATTACTCGCCGAGTCCTTCGCTTTTCATTGTTTCTTCTAAAGCGTTAAGAGCATCGTTTTCGTCAGCTCCGGAAGCAGAGATTGTGATCTCAGCGCCTTTAGCGATACCTAAAGACATAACACCCATAATAGATTTAAGGTTAACTGTTTTGCCGTTATATTCTAAATTAACGTCAGCGTCGTATTTGCTAGCAGTTTGTACAAGAACTGTCGCAGGACGAGCATGGATTCCAGAATCTGCAGTTACTTTAAATGTTTTTTGTGCCATTTTTATCATTCTCCTTTTAACTTAAAGCTTTATTACTTCACAATATTATATCATACAACCGTACTTGTCATCTGACAAGCACGGCGTACTAACACCCTTATTTTTCAATCTTCACAATATCTTCTTGTTCTCTGTTGACTGAACCGCTTGCTTTAATGCTGACTGTTTCTCCTTCAGCAAGGTTTGTAAATACAATCGGTGTCATGAGAGATGGTACATTCGGTTTGACTGCATCCAGATCAACTTCAAGAAGTTTTTGTCCAGGCTCAACGCGGTCTCCTTCTGATACGAAAGACGTAAATCCTTCGCCCTTCAGGCTGACGGTATCAATACCAAAGTGGATTAAAATTTCTCTTCCGCCGTCGGATTGCAGGCCGATCGCATGTTTCGTCGGGAACACATTGAGAATTTTTCCGCGAACCGGTGATACGACAATTCCTTCAGAAGGGAGAATCGCAAAACCGTCACCCATCATTTTCCCTGAGAAGACTTGGTCAGGAACATCCGTAATCGGGTGAATTTCCCCGGTAATCGGAGAAACGAAAACTTCCTCGCCGATTTCATTTTGCAGCGGTTCTGCAATCACTTCCTCAACCTGCTGGCCTACTTCCTCTTGAGCAGATGTTTTCGGTTCAGGTCTTGGCTTGCGTCCCGCAATAATGTCTTGCATTTGTGTTTTTAACCCGTCAGAACGCGGTCCGAAAATAGCCTGAATGTTGTTGCCGACTTCCAGCACTCCCGAAGCGCCAAGCTGTTTCAGACGGTCTTTATCAACCTTTTTCTGATCGTTTACAGTCACACGCAGACGAGTGATACAAGCATCAAGGTGTTTGATGTTTTCCTGGTCACCCATTGCCTGCAGAATCTCATAAGGAAGATCCCCTGCTTCACCTGTTTTCCCAGGTGCTGCTGTTTCTTCCGCAGCATCCTCGCGTCCAGGTGTTTTCAGATTAAATTTGCGGATGGCAAATCGGAATCCGAAGTAGTAAATGACCGCTAACCCTAAGCCGACAGGGATGACAAGCCACCATGCCGTCCGGTTCGGTAAAATACCGAATAGGAAATAGTCAATTAAACCGCCGGAGAATGTCATACCAATCTTAACATTCAACAGCTGCATGACCATGAATGAAAGTCCCGCAAACAAACAGTGAATCGCAAACAGGACTGGAGCAACGAATAAGAAAGAAAATTCCAATGGCTCTGTGATCCCCGTTAAGAAGGATGTCAAGGCCGCTGAACCCATAATACCTGCAACAAGTTTTTTGTTTTGCGGTTTTGCTTCATGATAAATGGCAAGCGCCGCAGCAGGCAGACCGAACATCATAAATGGATATTTACCTGTCATGAACGTACCTGCCGTTAACTGTACGCCGTCTTTAATCTGCGCCATAAAGATACGCTGATCCCCGCGGATAATTTCTCCTGCTGCACTCTTATAGCTGAAGAATTCATACCAGAACGGCGAATAGAAAATATGGTGCAATCCGAATGGGATAAGCGAACGTTCAATCACCCCGAAGATAAATGCAGCAAGGGTTGGATTCGCTTCCACTAATCCTGTTGAAAAGGCATTCAATCCATGCTGGATCGGAGGCCAGATCACTAACATAATAAGACCCAGAATCAGTGCAGAAATTGACGTAACAATTGGAACGAAACGTTTACCCGCAAAGAAACCAAGGTATTGCGGCAGTTCAATTGTGTAAAATCTGTTAAACAATAATGCAGCTAACACACCGACGATAATACCGCCGAACACCCCTGTCGCCAAGGTAGGTATACCAAGCATGTTTACATATGCAGGATGGTTTTCCGTAAAGAACTTTGCTCTTTCAACTGAATCCGAAGGAATGGTTCCGTTTGCAAGAAGAACCGCACTCATGGATACATTCATTACAAGATAACCGATAATTGCTGCAATCCCTGCAACTCCATCACCATTGGCAAGCCCGATGGCTACACCTACTGCGAAAAGAAGCGGAAGGTTATCGAAAACAATCTGCCCAGCGCTTTCCATTACACCTGCTACAAGCTGAACATTGTCATTGCTCAAGAAATGCAGGACCTGAATCATGTCCTTATTTTGCATCGCATTCCCGATCGCAAGCAAAATACCCGCAGCCGGAAGGATCGCAACTGGAAGCATAAGCGCACGCCCAATTTTTTGAAGAACGCCGAATAATGCTTTAAACATAAGAATTGACCTCCTCTTTTTACTAGTCTGACCTTACAGCTAAAAATCATGACAACGAATTCACAGGCGTAAGTCTTCCAGTTTAACCGTTTACATTTGCCCTTTTACACAACAAAAAGGCATGAGCAAAATTGGGTGCGCAAAAGAACGAGAATGAACTTCCCGTTTTTTTCCCTCAATCACTCATGCCTGATCGAATCAGTAACACGTTATAAGGATAAACTGAATTTATGACATTTTATTGGTTAATCGGTACAGATGAAGCGTCAGATAAACCGCTTCCGCCTCATGAACTGGTTTCTTCAATGTTTGCTGCAAGATTTTAATCAATTTCCAAGCTGTATTGTAGCATAGCGGATATTCATTTTTCAATAACAACATTAATTTTTCTGGTTCTTTAGTCGGTTCTTCTTTTTTAATTCTTTCTATTGTAAATCTGATATGCCTGATCAGCCGCAAATAGTTGACACTTTCCTTATTTACTTTCATTTGAAATGAGTCTTCAATCACCTCGACAAGCTGCGCCATGAGCTGAGAGTGCTGATTGACCTCGGACAGCGGACGGTTTGTTAACGCTGAATGGATATGCAGAGCGATAAAACCAATCTCCCCTTCAGGAAGACAGATTCCCGCTTTTTCATTGATTATATCTATGACTTCTTTGGCAATTTGGTACTCCTCAGGATATAGTGACTGAGTCTCCATTAAAAATGGATTTTTCATATCAAATCCCTGCTGCTGCCTTTTGATCGCAAATGCGATATGGTCTGTCAACGCAATGTGAATATGTTCATTTAATGAGTGATTAGTCCTATTGCTTATGTGATAGATGACATCGTTTGAAATATCAACGAGCTTTTCATCAACATAGTCAAGGAGCTTTTTAAACTGCTTTTGTTCCTTCTCGTCTTTTAAAATGAACATTTTATCGTAGCCTTTATCTTCAATGACATCATCTTGTTTTTTTCCGAAACCAATACCTTTTCCGATTAAAACGACTTCGCTGTATTTATGATGAGAAGCAATTAATACGTTATTATTCAGTACCTTTTTCACTGTGAAGGACCCATTCACGATCCTCAGCTCCTTTGTCATTCAATACCTCATATCGTACATAACGAACAGAATGCACGTCAAACCTTTTTTCAATGCATTCACTAAACAGTCGATCTTTCGATGAGACGGTAATCCAGAACTTTCCTTTCAATCGGCTGTCCTTGAATTCTTTTTTCCAGTATGGCAAATGCCTGCTTTCCCATTTCCCTTGTCTGAATATCGATCGTTGTGATTCCAAGCGCTTGGCTGATTTCGTGGTTATCAACGCTTAAGATTGCAAGCTCATCCGGTATTGACACCCGCTGGTTCTTTGCTTCAAGAAAAAGCCCTGCTGAGACTTGGTCATTGGCAACAAAAATAGCCGTCGGCTTTTCCTTCCACGTTTTCCATTTATGAAAAAGCGCCTTCCCATCATTGATTGTAATCGCTTTCTCGATTACCCAGTCTTCACGAAATACCTCGCCGATCTCTTCCAATGCCTCTTTGTAGGCTTTGATTCGAAAATGGCTGTTCATGCCTTTTTTTCTTGCCAAACAGATGGCTATTTTTTTGTGCCCTTTGGCAATTAAATAGTCCAAGCCGTTCCGAAATGCTTCTTGGTGAGGAATACTGATGGTTGGGAAGCGGGCATTATCTGAATTCTGGCAAAGCAAAATCGGGCCCTCCCATTCCATGAGTTTCTCATCAGCAAGCGCCTTTGAGCAAAAAATCAGACCGTCAACCTGGCGCTGCTTTAATTGGGACAGCGCAAAGATTTCTTTTTGTACCTCATAGTTTGTTTGGAATAAAGAGAGGTGAACCCCGGATTCCGCGGCTGCGTCGGCTATTCCTGCAATCAGCTCTGCAAAATATGGCAGATTAACCGTCGGCAAGACAACACCAATCATGTTTGAAAATCCTTTCGACAAATGTACAGCGTGAATATTTCTCGTGTACTCCAATGATTCCATTGCCTCAAACACTCTTTTTCGTTTGTCTTCACTGACGTATGGATGATTGTTTATGACTCGGGAAACCGTTGTAACAGAGACACCGGCTTTTTCTGCAATGTCTTTAATATTAGCCATAGATTCCCTTCTTTCTAAATCCCCTTGATCTGGAATGCGTTTCATACAATATGATATGGACGTACCAGATATCTTTTTGTGTTTTTAGCTGAAAGGAGAAGATCACATGGGTTTCTTCATTTTAATTGGGTTATGTCTCACTGTTCTCGGTGGCAGCTGTCTAGCTGTAAAACCTCTCAACCAAAAACATGAAATTAAACCCTTTCGAACATTTGATGATTTTTTTATTTAATGCAGATAAAAAAGGACGATGTCGAGAACAAAGTCCTTTTTTATTTCTATTACGGCAGTATGATTAATTCCTTTGGATATTGGGTCAGAGCAACTGCTCCGTCCTTTGTTACGTGAACGTCATCCTCAATGCGCACGCCGCCGATCTCAGGCACATAAATCCCCGGTTCGATCGTGTAGACCATGCCTTCCTGCAGCAGTGTATCGTTGGCCTGACTCATTGATGGATACTCATGGACAGAAATTCCGAGTCCATGCCCAAGCCGGTGAGGAAAATAATCACCGTATCCCGCTTTTTCAATGATTCCGCGGGCAGTTAAATCCAGATCTCCGATTCTCACACCGGGTTTGCTTGCCTCAATCGCGGCTTTTTCCGCTTGAAGCACAGTCTCGTAAATGGCCTCCTGCTTCGGATTGATGGTTTTGTATGCAAACGTTCTTGTAATATCAGAGCAATAGCCATCAAGAATAACACCGAGATCAAATAAAACAAAATCACCTTTCTTCAACGTGGCTGTACCAGGATTTCCATGAGGCTGGCCAGATTTTTCTCCGAATAAAACCATTGTAGAGAAAGACATGCCCTGAATTCCTTTTTTCTTCAGCTCATACTCAATTTGAGCGAGCACTTCCACTTCACTGATGCCTTCACGCAAAGCGGCTGTGCCAACTTCAACACCGTAATCTGCAAGCTTTGCCGCCTCTTTCAGCAAACGAATCTCATTGTCATCTTTAATCAGGCGAAATTGATTGAGTGTTTCTTCTGCTGAAACAAATTGAGCCCCGCCCGTCGCATGCTTCAGCTGTTCTGCACGTGATAGCGAGATTGAATCCTTTTCTACCGCAAGCATATGTATGCTGATATTTCGCTTTTTCAAGGCTTTCTCTATCAGCTCCCACGGATTTTCGTGATCCGCATAGCCAATGATTTCATGATTCCAGCCTGCGTTGCGGGCCTGTCCTGCTTCCATTCCTGGACAAACAAAGAAAGGCTCCTCTTCTTGAAAAATAAATAACCCCATTAATCTTTCATGCGGCTCTGTGTAAAAACCGGTTAAGTAAAAAACATTTTCTTTTGTATGAATAAATGCGGCAGTATGCCCCGCTTCCTTCAGCCATGAAGAGACGCGTTGTATTCTATTCACTTCTTGTTCCTCCCTGCCATTTGCAATGCATTGTTCTGTCTTCCATTGTAACAGGTTTTACCGGTGTTTGCCTTTCACGACGCCTTCATTTTCTAATGCATTTTATTTCCTGCTCCTCTTCCTGTATACTGACAGTAACGTTCAATCGCAGGGGGGTTGTTCCGTTTGCTGATGAATTTTTTCAGACGAAAAGCAGTTATGCTCTTAACGGTTTTGGGAATTTCCGCTCCTTTTATCGGGATGAAGATGGTGGGCTTTTATTATTACAGCTCTATCATAGGCTGTGCAGCGGGTTTCCTTTGCTGCATCCTCGCTCTCATCCTGGTTATGAAAAGATCTGATAAAGACAAAAATGAAGGGAAAGCTTGATACATAAAAAGCCAGCAGCCTGATGGGGCTGCTGGTTTTATTTTAGGAGTCTTAATCCGTTTAGTATGACCAAAATCGTACTTCCCTCATGACCAATCACGCCAAATGGCAATTCCATCACCTGCAAAAAGTTTGCACAAATCAGCAGGCAGATTACAGCTAGAGAAAACACGATATTTTGTTTGATGATCCTGTTCATTTTCCGAGACAAGCGGCACATGTTTACGAGCTTTTTCAAATCGTTTTTCATGAGGACCATATCAGCGGTCTCAAGTGCTACATCTGTTCCGCCGCCCATCGCAATGCCGACATCCGCCGCTTTGAGTGCCGGCGCATCATTGATTCCGTCACCCACCATTGCAATCGTTCCGAATTCTTCTTTTAACCGTTTGATTTCATTCACTTTTTGGTCAGGCAGGCATTCTGCTACGACAGTTGTCATGCCGGCTTCCTTGGCAATCGCTTGAGCCGTGTCTTCGTGATCTCCTGTCAGCATGGCCGTTTTAATCCCAAGTCGGTTCAGTTCTTCCATGACCTCTTTTGCTTCAGGCCTGATTTGGTCCTTCAGTGCGATACAGCCTGCTATTTGATCATCCTTTTTCACAAATACAATTGTATGACCGCTTTGAATGACATCTGATGCTGTTTGTTTCAAAAATTGTGCTGCCATTTCCTCGCCGATAAAACCTGCTTTACCGACCTTCCATTTCGCACCCGACACTTCTGCCATAACGCCAAACCCTGAGGTTTCTTCTATAGATATGTAGCCGGACTGATTCACGCCGCGGCTTTCAGCGTACGCCGTTATGGCTTGGGCGAGCGGATGGCTTGATTGCATTTCGATGGCATAGACAGCCTCAAGAACTTCCGCTTCACTGAATCCTTCTGCTATTCTGATCGTTTCTACGGCAGGCTGGCCTTTTGTTACAGTGCCGGTTTTATCAAAGGCGATCATTTGCACTGAGCCCAGCTGTTCAAGAAAGACGCTTCCTTTCACAAGCATACCGTTGCGGGCGCCATTTGAAATCAGGGACAGCGCCGCCGGCATAATAGAGGCGACAAGCGCACAAGGTGACGCGACAACCATAAACACCATTGCGCGGTAGAAGGTTTCACTCCAGCTCCAGCCCAGCGCAAAGTGCGGGACGAATAAAAGGAGCCCCACCGCAATTAGCACACCTTTCACATAAGCATTTTCAAATCGTTCGATGAAAGCCTGCGCAGGTGAAACACTATTTTGCGCTGATTCAACCAGTTTGATAATTTTTCTGAATAACGAATCTTCATTTGCTTTCGTGACTCGGACAGTCAAGGAGCCATTGCGATTCACCGTTCCTGTGAATACAGTGTCGCCTGTGTTTTTTTCTACAGGCATTGATTCACCTGTTAAAGCCGACTCGTCAAGGCTTGTCGAGCCCGATTCAATGATACCGTCTGCCGCTACGCGTTCTCCAGGTTTGATCACAATCATATCACCGGCCTGCAAGTCTGAAACCGGAACTCTTTTGGTTTCACCATTGACCATCAATGTCGCTTCTTCAGGCTCAAGCTGCATTAAAGACGTTAAATCTCTGCTGCTTTTATTCATCGTGTATGTTTCTAAAGCTCCGCTTAAGGAAAAAATAAATATTAAAATAGCACCCTCTGCCCAGTATCCGATCAAGGCGGAACCAACGGCAGCGAAAATCATTAAAAGTTCTACATTCAGCGTTTTGGATTCGAGTGTTTCTTCGATTCCTTCCTTTGCTTTAGCAAATCCGCCGATCACAAAAGCCAGCAAGAAAAGTATTATGGATAATACCTGATATCCGGATAAGAGCCAGCCTGCCAAAATAAGAGCGCCTGATACAAGTGCTGCAATAAGCTCCGCGTGCTGTGTCCAGTTTTTTTCCCTCTTGTCTGTTTTCAATGGCTCATGCGGGTCACGTTGAACGATAACTTGTTCATTCATATCGAATTCTCCTCTCTAATTGAGAACGCAAATCATCTTCATTTCTCTTATAAAAACAAAATCGCTGCCCAAAAGGCAGCTTTATCGTCAGTTATTTCTTGATGTCTTCCTTTATTATAGCACGCACGAAGAGAATTTCAATTATAATTATTTTAATTTCTTTTTGATAATAAGTATCATTAATGTTTATTCACTTCTTCTCTATATGAAAAAAGCTGAGAGTCTATGCTCTCAGCTATTCTTCCGTCCATTCCTTCAGTTGTTCCGCTGTCATCGGGCCAATTTTTGTTTTTTCAATTTCTCCCTTTTCATTCAGCAAAAATGATGTTGGGATCGTAATGATATGATACTCCTTCATCAATTCCCCTTTTGAGTCAAGAACAATCGGGAACGTCAGCTTGTTTGCTTTAATAAAGTCTTCAACGACTTGCTTATTTTGTTCCGAATTCACTAAATTCACCGTTACCAGCTTTACACTGTCGGATGGATGGGCATCATAAAACGATTGAAACTGGGGAAGCTCCTTTTTGCAGGGCGGACACCATGACGTCCAAAAATGGAGAATTGTTTTTTGCCCTTTTTTCGGAATCGAGATGTCCTCCCCTTCTATCGTTTTCATAAGAAAAACAGCGGGAACAGCAGGCTGTTTTTCCTCAGCCTGTGCCGCACCTGGAAACCATGCAATCAACCCTAATAACATAATGTATATAGTAAGCAAGCGCTTCGTCAACATGGAATCTTCCTTTCATGCTTTTCAATTAGCTTGCCCCTGCAGTTCCTATATCATCCTTCAATTCGCGGCGTTCTGGTCCTTCCCGTAAGGAATACGGATACCTTCAATGCTTTGCAGATCGTGGCATAGTGCAGGCTCGTCAAAAGAATCATGCCAGTGTTCATTCCAAGGATGATCCCGAGCATTTGCAGATTCTCCATTGATCCCAGTACATACATCATACTTAGCGCAACGATATGGCTCCATACATTGTGATAAAAAGCCTCTTTCACAAAACCCATCCCGATTAAGCACGCCTGCAGCGGCATGACAAACAGATGAAAGAGAAAGTAAGGCCACAACAGCTGCAGGTAATACTGCGCTTCAGGAGAGTGAAAAAACAAATGCGTGAGAGGTCCCGCAAACTGGAACATGACCCAGACGGCAGGTATACCGTAACCTAATGTAATGAAAATCGACTGCTTCAGCCTTTTTAACACGATGTCATACTGAGAAAGTGCATAAGCTTCCGAAATACTCGGTATCATGACGACCATTAACGAATGGGCAATAAAAGCAGGGAACGACCCTATCGTCACAGCCACTCCTGCCAGCATTCCGTATTGATCGATCGCCGCTGTCCCGGCAACGCCCGCAGCCAAAAGAGCTCCTTTTACTAAAAAGGGTTCAATTGCATTGACAACCGCATGAAAAATGCGCAGTCCTGTTGTAGGAATTGAAACAGCAAGCAGCCTTTTCCTTACATCCTTTCCGCGCAAATGAATGTGCTGCTGGCCGGATAACGCCCGCCTTGCCATGATAAATTGTGAATATAAATAAACAAGCACGACCACATCACTCACAACTAGAACAAACAAGGAAATCAGCACAGCCATGTCCAATTCAAATGAGTACCATTGAAAAAAGAGGAATAAGCACAAGAGCTGGATGATTTTTTTCAGCACATTGGCAATTGCGATCTTCCCCATTTTCTGCACACCCATAAAGTAGCCCCTGGCGATTGAAGTAAAGGCGACAACAGGAATTAAGCCGATGACAATCCCTTTAATAAACGGGTGGTATGTATCAAATACCGGTATAAACGGAAGCGCAATACTAGCGGCGGCAGTAGAAAAAGCAGTAAAAATGGCTGTCATTCTGAAAGCGTGCCTCAGCATGCTTTCATGAAGCTTAGGATTTGACTCGGCAATGAATTTAGAAATGGATATCGGCAGTTCCAGGCTCGCGATGACAATAATTAAAAAGATCGTGGGCAAAATACTCATGTAAAGCCCCATCCCATGCTCGCCAAGCTCCCGCGCCAAAATCATATTGACGACAAATTCAAGGCATTCAGCGAAAAAGGCGGCAATGGATAAAAGAATGATCCCTTTCACAAATCGATTCATGATGTCTCTCCTTGTCTCTTGTACTACCAACATCATATGAGACAAGTTCAAAAATTATTTTATTTTTACTCTTTATATGAAAAAAAGCACAGCTGAGACAAATTGTCTCTTCTATGCTTAGACGGCAAAAACGTGTCTGCCGATTTTTTCTACGATTTTTCTTGAACGAATCCAATTATCTGACGCTGTTTTCGGATTATAAAAGAATATGGCATCTGTTTCTCTATTTTTTGAGGACAGCGCTTCTTCGGCAGCTTCAATCGATTCTTTATCAGGCTTTTGGTTAATGCTCCCGTTTGCGACCGGTTCAAAGGCGTTTTTCTGATAAATAACCCCTCTTATCGTATCAGGAAAACCTTTTTTCTCCGTCCTGTTCAGTACAACGCTTGCTACAGCGACCTTGCCTTTATATGATTCTCCTTTGGCCTCTGCGTGAACGAGACGGGACAGCAACTCTTTTTCAGACTGTGTATATGTTTCTTTCTCATCATTTGTTTTGTCGGGTTTATCTTTCTCTTTCTTTTCAGTGTGTGCTGATAGCTTAATCGGTTTTATTTTCTTGTCCTTATCAGCAGACAGTGAAGGGAAAGATTCATTCGTATTTCGATCTATATGTGTAAGCCATTTCGCTTCTTCATGTTTTGTCTTCTTTGCGCTCAGTAGTGAAGCTTGTGTATGCTCAATTTTGGCTGCAGGCATGAAACAAAGAAGAAAAACAGCCAGAGCAGTGAATTTCGTTGTCATACAGTTTCCTCCTTAAAGTGCTCCAAAAAACACTTCATAACCTTAACAAGAGATCCATTCATTTTCACGGAAAAAGATTTTCCAACTCTCCCAAGGAGGTATCAGGATGGAATAAAGAGGATGACTCACTGCTTAATGGCAAAAAAACAGTCTGAAATTCTATAAATATTGTCAAATTAAAACATGTTTATCCATCTTTGGCACTTTACATTTTATTTACACCTGTTACAGACAGCTGTAATAAAAGGCTTGTATTCTGTCATATATGATAAAAAGGCTTCTCACGTATGAGAAACCTTCAGCTTCTTGGCTGTTCTAAGTATTGAAAGATAACATCTCCGCCTTGCTGGGCAATTCCTCGGAAATGTTTAAAATCATCTTGTTTAGATAACACGGCCCTGAAATTAAGAAAATGCTCTTTCTGGACTCTCAGTTCGGTTATGGCGCCGGTGCGCAGCTGTTCAATCATTTCTGTTATTTCTTCGGGACGCAACGAAAATTCCCCCCTTTTCTTTCTATTGACGAAAATCAATATATCATCTTTATAGCGACAGAACAATTCATAAGGGAGATAAAACTCCTTATCGCTTTACTTCTCAATGAAAATACTGCAAAATACTTTCAAAAGGCATTATTATGTTTAAAGGAGAGGAAGCTTGTGAAAATCGCTAAGGTTGGGAATGTCATTGAATTTAAAAACGGATTAACCGGTGTTGTTGAAAAAGTAAATGAGAATTCTGTTATCGTTGATGTGACAATCATGGATAACTATCGGGATCTTGAGTTAGATTCATTGACAGTTGTTAATCATAAAAATTATAAGATCATCAGAGACTCCTATTAAAACCTCCTTATTTCCACATTTATTCAAAAAACTGCAAGACGGACAATTTAACACCTTACATATGAAATTCGCTTTCTCAAAAGCTGCCGGCCGGCAGCTTTTTTACATAAAAAACACCGATCATGAATCGGCGTTTTTTTCTATTTCCGTTATTTCTATATAGAACTCGCTGACGGACCCTGGTTCGTACAGGTTGGTCAAAGATGTTGAATAATTTGTCATTTCCCCCCGGAAGGCAAGATCGCGTTCCGGAACCTCGACATTAAACGTTTTTTCATACAACAGGACAGCGATATCATGGTAAGTCTCACTCGTAACGTTTAAGGTAAATGCAATTTTACGCTTCGGCTCGCTCTCCTCTTGATATGCAGCCATTTCTAACGTTACATTGTTTAACCGCAATGTCTTCACTTCATATCACTCCTTTATAGTCCATGCATCTTAGCATACCTTAGCGAATATTTACAATGAATCTGTTCTTAACGGTTATATGAACCAATTCATTCGAAAAGACATCTTCACAAACATATGTTCGTTAAATTATAATAAAACAGACGAGCTGCCATCCAGCATCCCGTCTTTTCATTAGAAAGCGGCGAGTGGAATTCCCCCCGGATTCGCTCGTCTTTTTTATGTAAAACCCCCCTCATTTCTGAGGAGAAACTATATGGTCGATTATCAACAAGTCATGGTTCTCCATGCGTACCTTGGCGCCGAATTCCCCATCCTTTAATGAGATAACCCAGCATCCATTCAGGAAGTATATGAGGTAAGTTTTTAAAGTTCTAGTTATTCGTGCGCTTCCATATCGATCCTGAACAATTCTGAATGAAATGCAATAATCCCGCTATCAAGGTAGCGTGTGTATGACATAAATCATGGAAGCAGAATAAATTCAAGTCATCCGTAATTACTTGAAATGCGTTCTATAACATAAGTTTGAATGTGTATTTCAAGGCCTCGTATAGAACATTTCGGGACAAGGGTCTATGGAATGCCCTCACTGTTTTACCCGCACTCGTAATAAACACCTTTCAGTATGTCCAAGATTTAGAGATTCATTGCAATTATCTTCGAATTTTGCTTTGAACTATAAATCATTATATATTTTTAAACACTGTATTCCAGACTGACGCATCCTCTTGTCCAAGACTCCAGCTGCCAAGACCTTTCAGATTATATTTTTGAGCGAGTTTTATTTTTGCTCTGAGTGACTGTTCATTTTCAAACCATAATGTATATGTTCCCGAAGGCAACAGCCCCTTGTTATCGTGATTGACAGTAAAAATAGCTTTTGGAGATTGACTCTTTGTGTCAAAAATAATTGTCCCGTTATGCCTTTTTACTAATGAGTCAACAAGGTAAAGGGGAATGGCTTGAGAGGCAGATTGGCCTTTCATCCAACAGCGGCCATAGAATGGCAATCCTAAAACTAGTTTTTGAGGAGAGATGTTTTGGGTCAGAGCATATTGAATGGACTTTTCCACCCATCCTACACTTGCAGTAGGCCCAGCAAGGTGGCTTTCATCGTAGGCCATAATCATAAGGTAATCTGCATATTTAGCTAAATACTCGTAATCATATGATCCGTGCCAGCCCTTCGTCCAGCCAAAAGGATTTGCCGCCACTGCAACTGATACTTCTTTTTGTCTAGGAATACTTTTTCTTACCAGTCTAACAAAATCTATAAATAGATTCCGATCTTTTTCTGTAAGGTTTTCTATATCGATATTAACTCCGTCCAAATCCAGTTCTTCTATTGCATGAGAAATTTGTTTAGCTAAAAGAACTCGGTTCATTAATGCAAATCGTCCCAAATCCTGATCCCAATGATTGCTTAGAAAAGGAACTACTTTTAATTTCCTTCTATGAAGAGCTTTAATCACATCGGGATTAGCTGAACGGAGAAGTAATGATCCATCTTTTCTGATATAGAAAAAATCAGGAGACACAACATTTAATACTCCGTTCGTTTGATCAACGTGTTGAATAAAATCCCATCCTAATCCAGAATAGAAATAGCTCATTTGAAACATCTCATAACCCCTTCATCCTCAAAAATATGAATTCCCTACAAATAAAAAAATGAGGATTATCGTTTCAATTTGTTTCGTTTCCGAAATCTCAAAGATTACCTTTCTTTTATCTTTATAATTTGTCCAGGATAAATTATATCTGAAGAAAGCTTATTAAGATTCATAAGTTGTTGTACCGGGATATTGAAGGATTTAGAAATCGTCCATAATGTATCGCCGGATTCCACATGATATACTTCGTATGTCACGGGAAATTCCATATAACGAGGCGTTCTTTTTACTATATTCGCTTGATTTCTTATTTTAGGTATTTTCCCCTTCATTCATATTACTCTCCTTTAGAAAAATTTGTTATCAATATTTCTAAACAGTTTCTCTCTAATCTTAATGATTTGTCCAGCATATATTTGATCTGATTTGAAATGATTAAGCTCCATGAGTTGCTGCAGGGAAACATTATACTTCCTGGCAATTATTGATAATGTTTCACCGGGAGTAACATGATGGATCACGTATTTTTCTTTGAGAACATCTACATAATGAATGGTTTCCCCTAAGTTTCTTATAATTCCTCTGCTTTTTAGCACCTCAAGCATTCTCTCGGCTCTATGCCGATAGGAATCATTCTTTACAGCCTTTTTACCGTTTATCTGAATCTTTTTTCTCTCGCTATCATGATTCAAATAGTATTTCACCTTTTCCAATGTTTCTTTTGGGGAGGAAGAAACGATGAGATCGCGGCCAGGTTTGAATTTACCTCGAACTGCTGGTGTATCCGATGTCAATAAAAACCCCCCGGAACGAAGAATCTCATAGGTGCGTTGCGTAAGTTGGCTTTCACAGTTTTGCAAACCGATAATGATTTTTGCTGAACTGTAAACTTTATATGCTTCAGTATAATCAAGGTATCCATGGATCCAATTGCGGGGAATTTCTCTTCCTATATATTTACTCATTTTTTCCCAGTTTCTCCCCCAAAAATCAATGCGAATACCCTTCCGTATAAGAGGACGAATCAGCGTTTTTAAAGAGGACGAACGGAACACTTCCGGATGTTCTTCAAGAAAATTAGGGTAAGCATTAGCCACCACTGCTATATCACAACTGTATTTTGCTAATGGTTTAATCTGGTGATGTATACTTTCGTGAAATGCAAAGTCTAAGTGAGCTGCTTTAATCCCCATGCTTTCATAAGTTTTACACAGAGAAGGCGTAACCGTGAAAACAAAATCTGGTTTCATCTTTTTAATTAACGGGATAGTAAAGTTTTGAGTGTGCAGCGGGTCTTCAGTTGCCCAATAAACGAGAGGGATATTCACCTTTTTAATAGCGTTGCGAATCCAGGCCTGCTTTTCCCTTGAATGCTCTGGTGTCCATCCCATAGATACTATTAGATCTGGTTTAAATTCGTCTATCATTTCAGTGATATTTTCCCGACTTACAGGACCGGAAATCATTACGGTATGTCCTGCTTCCCTAAACCCATTCGGTAAACCATAGAGCCACATGGGATGACTCTCAAGGAAAAGAATTTTCACACATTTCCATCCTCTCTTTCACTTTTTAATGTCTACTTTATTGGTATGTATATGTAATATAACTTGTCGCGGTACTAGTCTATAAAAAAACGTTCAGGTGTGAGATCACGTGATAGCTTGTGTGGGATGCCCCATAAAAAAAGAAAGCAACCTACAACATATTTTCCTATGTGGTTATTCAGGACATAAGGATTCCTTTAAATATTTTCAAAAGTATTAGAATACAAGGACAGGGATATTATTTTTTATTAAAAGTCAAGAGAATGTTTAATTTTATTAATAATTAAGAAACCAAATGAAATGTCACACATTTTATAAACAAAAAGAGAGGATAGATGAACAGGGTGAAAATGCCTGTATTCAACTATCCTTTTTTTGTACAACAAATGACCTCATTTACTACAACAACGGTGTTGTTTGTTCTTCAACTAACGCCCCCGTTACTTTAAGTACATTTATTCACAGTGTAATCTTTTTTACAGGTCATTTAGTGGTAGCCCCAGGAAAATGCGAATTTACAACGTTAATCAAATTGAAACATAAAAAAGTCGAATTCCCTGTCCTTTAAGGAAAACGACTTTTTTATACGACTTCTTCAAGTAAATCCCCATTAACCTTTTTTGGGGACTATTTGTAATCTCTGCGCAGTGAAATTATACCTGTGCTAGCCCGCCATCTACGAACAATTCAACACCCGTCAAGTAACTGCTTTCGTCTGAAGCAAGGAAAGATACAGCGTTTGCTACTTCTTCAGGTGTCCCAACTTTTCCAGCTGGAACAGTATTTCTGGTATTTTCCATTGCTCCTTCAAGTGCATCACCAAAAAGCTCATCGTATGCAGGTGTAAGAATAACTCCTGGACTAACCACATTTACACGGATTTCAGTACCTTTTAGGTCAAGAATCCAGTTGCGAACTAGTGCTCTTAAAGCTGCTTTAGATGCTCCATATACACTAAACGCTGGGTTGCCAATTGATCCAGCAGTAGAGCCCGTTACAATAATAGAACCTACTTTGTCCGGGAATAGTGATAACGCTTTTTGAACAGTAAAGATGGTTCCTTTAACGTTAATGTCGAACGTTCTATCAACCTGCTCTTCAGTAATTTCACCTAATGGAAGGAAGTTGCCGATCCCTGCATTAGCAAAAAGAATGTCCAACTTACCTTTTTCCTGCTTTATAATGTCATATAGTTTGTCTAAGTCTTCAAGCTTAGAAATATCACCTTGAACACCGGTTACGTTCTTGCCAATTTGGTTAACAGCTTTATCAAGTTCGTTTTGTCTACGTCCTGTGATATAAACATATGCACCTTCGTTTACAAACTTTTGTGCTGTAGCAAGACCAATTCCACTTGTTCCACCCGTTACAAGCGCTATTTTACCTTCAAATTTACCCATACTTAACACTCCTTTAGAATTAATATTATTTTATGTCTAGTACCTTTAAGTACTTGAAGAACAACTTACAAGATATAGTATCCTTCAGTAAGCACATTATCGGAAGTACCCACTTTTTTGTGATATAGTAACTAAAAAGTAATAAATGTGGAATGGAGAGCTTTAGACATGAAAAAATTTAGCTGTGGGTTTGAAGTGACAAAGGAAGTTATTGGCGGAAAATGGAAAGGCCTTGTATTATACTTTTTAATGAATGGACCAAAGAGAACGAGTGAATTAAAGCGCATTATCCCAAATATAACTCAGAAAATGCTGATTCAAACACTTAGAGAGCTTGAAGCCAGTGGACTTGTGAGCAGAAAGATGTATAATCAAGTACCGCCGAAGGTTGAATATTCATCCACTGAACTTGGAGAATCTCTTAAACCTATCTTGCAGGAGCTCTGTCAATGGGGAAGCCATTATGCGGAGCAAGAGTATGCAGAAGGTGAATATGAAATTGTACAACCAGAACAACTAAGTTAGGATTGATGTAGCTGCTGAAGTAAATGCTAAACAACTTCAATACCATCACCTAACAGATGAAGAACAGTCAGAAATAAATGAGATATTCAATTTTGAAAGTGAAGTTCTAATAAGAAGTGTCATGGACTATATTCAGGAGAACTTTGATGAAATTCAAAAAAGAGCTGTTTCAAATGTTAAAGAGAAGGTTCAGAAACTTAGCCAAAAAATAATGAAGATATTGATAATAATATTTAATGCCTATGATCTCTAGATAGGCATTTTTTCTTTCGGATAAAAAAGAAAAGACGTACAAATTGTACGCCTTAATCTGCTTCTGTACTATCAATTTTTCACTGCATAAAAGTCACAGTTCAGGTTGCACCTCAGGTCACACTTTTTAATACAATTCCCATGAGTAGAGCCATTTTCAGGTGTGACTTTTCCCACTTTTAGTGTGACCGGGTCACACTCCGGTCACTTCGGGTCACAGTCGGGTCACACTTCGCTGTGACTCGGTTACAATTCCGCTGAAAATTAGCACTGAATGTTCGGATTTTACTGTGACTCCACTTCGTTTCACACTCCGTATCACACAACGGAATAATTAACGATTATCAATTGTCTCCGGATACAAATCATGGTTCATCATGCGGTACTCGGCCATTTTCTCATACTTCGTGCCAGGTTTTCCGTAGTTTGTGTACGGGTCAATGGAAATTCCGCCTCTTGGCGTGAATTTGCCCCATACTTCAATGTAGCGCGGGTCCATTAATTCGATCAAGTCATTCATGATGATGTTCATGCAGTCCTCGTGGAAGTCACCATGGTTTCTGAAACTGAATAGATACAGCTTTAATGATTTGCTTTCCACCATTTTTTCATCAGGAATGTAGCTGATGTAGATTGTTGCAAAGTCAGGCTGCCCTGTTTTCGGACATAAAGATGTGAATTCCGGGCAATTGAATTTTACAAAGTAATCACGGTTTACATGTTTATTCGGGAAGGATTCCAGCACGTCCGGTGCATATTCGAACAAATAATTTGTACCTTGGTTGCCTAGCAATGTTACACCTTCTAATTCTGATTCTTTTCTTGTCGTCATGTTCATCTTCCTTTCTATTATACTCCGCGTTTGTTGCCCCATAACAGGGTGTGCAGCTGCGGGAGCACTCTGACGAGATTCAGCTCCGCATCGACAGCTACCTTATCAACAAGCGCTTCATATTTTCCAAGCAAATGTGCAATCAGTGACTGATCATCTGTCGTATGCACGTCATCATTTCCGACTTGTAAATAAAACGGGATTCCCGGATACCGCTTGTGCACAGTTTTGGCAAATTCCAGATCTTCATCATTAAAGATGACAACCTTCAAGCTGACAGCATGCTGTCTATCATTCTCTTGAAGTGAAGTTAAAATGTGGTCAAGCTTTTGAAAGTTCGTTACCATTTTTGAGCTTGGCGGTTTTGGAGAAATTGTCAGGTCATCAATCAGCGTAAACCAATCCTGATAAACGGTCCCTTGAGTTTCAAGCGCTGCACGGATGTTATTTTCCTTCAGCAGTTCAATAAAAGCATCCAGCTGTTTTAACAGGGCCGGGTTGCCGCCTGAGATCGTCACATGAGAAAACGCGTCTCCCCCAATGTCCTTAAGCTCCGCAAAAATCTCCTCCGCCGTCATCCAGCGAATATCTTTTTTAGCAGACCCGTCCCAAGTGAAAGCGGAGTCACACCAGCTGCAGGAATAATCGCAGCCGGCTGTCCGGACGAACATCGTTTTCTGTCCGATCACCATACCTTCTCCTTGAATCGTCGGGCCGAAAATTTCTAATACAGGAATTCCTTTAGCCATTCAAACCACCCTTTTTCGGACGGTAGACACAGTAGCTTGTCGGTGTTTCACGGACAAACACCTGTACACAGGTCGGCTTATTCTCCAAAGTGTCTAAATAAGCCTGTACGTTGTCATAAATCGTTTTCGCCACGACTTCAGTTGTCGGCAGCGAATACTGGTCGTCCTGAGAAAAATCTTCATGATCATTTAATAGCGTGTGATCATAGTTTCCGTGCACCAGTTTTTTGAGTACGCTGAAATTGACGAGGAAGCCGGAATCGTCAAGTTCGTCGCCGGCAACGGTTATATTTACGGTATACGTATGCCCGTGAACCCTGCTGCACGCTCCCGCACTTTCCCTAGGGATAAAATGAGCGGCTGAGATATGCATGTCCTTATTCAGTTCAAACGAATAAGGATGCTGGGCCTGCGGATAAATTTGAGATAACAATTTATGCACGCTCTCCTTTCATCACCATATATTCTTCATAACCTTTTGAACGAAGATGACATGCCGGACATTCGCCGCAGCCGTCGGCGATGATGCCGTTATAGCATGTCAGCGTGTTGTTTTTCACAAACTCCAGCGCGCCAAGCTCATCTGCAAGCTTCCACGTTTCCGCCTTATTGAGCCACATGAGAGGCGTATGAATCACAAACGGCTTCTCCATCGCCAGATTTACCGTTACATTGCAAGATTTCACGAATTCGTCACGACAATCAGGGTACCCGCTGAAGTCTGTCTCGCAAACTCCTGTAATAATGTGGCGCGCGCCAATTTGGTAAGCCAGGATAGACGCAAAGGATAAGAAAACCAAATTGCGGCCTGGAACGAATGTGGATGGCAGTTCGCCGTCTTTTACTTCTATCTCAATATCATTTCTAGTCAGGGCATTCGGTGCAAGCTGATTTAAAAGTGACATATCAAGCAAATGATTTTTCACACCAAGCTTTTCCGCAATGGATTTTGCCACTTCAATTTCCTGCGAATGTCGCTGATTATAATGAAAAGTCACCGTTTCGACTTCTTCGAATTCTTTTAAGGCCCACAGTAAGCATGTGGTGCTGTCTTGGCCGCCGCTAAATACGACAATTGCTTTTTCTTTTTTCATGATTCCTCTCCTTCTCCGCAATAAAAACGCCGGCGAGAGACATCGCTACAGCTAATTCACGCAAAAAAACACCTTTTTTCGGAAGGTGCTCTAGAAAAACATAAAAAAGGCCGTATCCAAGGATACAGCTCGTCCTTAGTTTTTTATAGAGGGTGTAGCTAGAACCTCTCCCGCATATCGCACGGATTTTCTTCAATTTTTTCACTTCTGCTATCTTACCATAATGTTGTTTTTCTTGACAATAAAAAAGTCAGTCCCCGGTTCCAAGATCAATTATCGCTCTATAGTGACGGTTCGCTTCATTATATATATTTATAAACTGCGCCGCCGAGGAGCTTTTTTGCAAAGCAAAGCGCCTATGAAGGCCAGGCTCACATAGCCAAACAAGGGATAAATCGTTGAAATAAGCCTGCCGTACCCTATTTGGCTCGTAATATAAGCCGTGATCATAATGGCCGCAAAGATATATTTGCTTTTCACCGGAAGAAAGCTTTGCACTTGTTTTTCTAATCCATATAGATTGCCGATAACTGATGTGAACACTTCTCCGAAAATAATGAGTAAATAAATCAAATGGACAGATCGTGCAAAGAGATAAACCACTTGCGCCATCGGTATATCATACAAAAATACATCCGGAAGAGTCGACAAAGACAGAAAACTCGCGGACAGCACAATCGTCAGCATCGTGCCTCCGATTAAAGCGCCTTTTTTTATCACTTTCTCCGATGACATTTCATTCGCCAGCGGAACCAAAACCGCTTGGGCAAGCGATAAATTCAAAGCCCCGTAAGAAACAGCTGATAACAGCCAATCCCAGCGATGCGGCCAGACCCACTGAGCTGCGTTTCGTGATTCGCTGAATATAAAAGAGTCGGCCACCACAATCATTGAAAAGATGATTAAAAGAGGAACAACAAACACATTGACACCGAAAATGCCTTTTACTCCTCTAGTCATTACAATTAAACTCAGACCGATTGTAATGAGCATCCCAATCTGAGCGGACATCCCCAACTGTTCCTCAAAAAGCGCCCCTGCCCCTGAAAGCATAACAGATGTAACTCCAAGGAGAACAAACAGCATAAATACATTGATAATCCGCCCAGCCGTCGCCCCGAACAAAAATATGTTCATTTCTTGATATGACTTGGCATTGATTCGCTTTGAAATGATCATCAGCTTGGCCCCCAGTAACGTAAACATTCCGCCGCTGACGAGAATGCCGAATAAACCGAACCAGCCGAACTTCAGAAAAAACTCAACAATTTCCCTCCCAGTCGCAAATCCAGCTCCGACTACTGTGCCGACATACACAAAAGCAAGCTGACTTGCAGACCCTTTTGATTGTTCCATTTCTTCCCTCCGAACGAACCGCAGTTTTGTCCATATATGCCTTTTTATAACCTATGAGACAAGTTCCTTGAAAAGACGAAGAAAACATGTTTTACTTTGTAACAAATCAAAAATTTTTTGTGCATAAGACTTGAAAGTCAAAGATAGTCAGAGTATACTATTAATCAAAGTTGGTCAAACAAACCGGCCTTTTTTAAAAATCAATTGGTCAAAGATAGTCAAATATTCAGTCTGCTTTGAGCATATTGGTTTGAATGCCGTTAAGTTTGCCGTATACTAATAGTCAAAGAAGGTCAAATCCAATAGACCTTTTTATTCACTTTCATTGGTCAAAGAAGATCAAATTATTAAGGAGGTTTTGGCAAATGCGTTGTCAACATTGTCATCAAAACGAGGCGACGATTCGCCTTAACATGCAAATAAATTCCGTTCATAAACAGATGGTTCTTTGTGAAACTTGCTATAACGAACTGACCCGTAAACCTTCAATGAGTATGGGTCCTCAATCTTTCGGATTTCCGTTTGAACAGGCATTCCAGCCGAAAGAACACAGCGCAGCAAAACAAAGCGGAAAAAAAGGGTTGCTTGATGAGCTGGCTCAAAATATTACAAACGGTGCAAAAGCCGGTCTCATTGACCCCGTCATCGGCCGTGATGATGAAGTGGCGCGAGTGATCGAAATTCTAAACCGCCGGAACAAAAACAATCCGGTTCTTATTGGTGAGCCGGGTGTAGGGAAAACTGCCATCGCTGAAGGGCTCGCTTTAAAAATTGCTGAAGGTGATGTTCCAAACAAACTGAAAAACAAAGAGCTGTATTTGCTTGATGTTGCATCCCTTGTTGCAAACACAGGGATCAGAGGCCAATTTGAGGAGAGAATGAAACAGCTGATCACTGAGTTGAAGGAACGAAAAAATGTCATTCTGTTCATTGATGAAATTCACCTTCTCGTCGGCGCAGGCTCTGCAGAAGGATCAATGGACGCCGGCAACATTCTCAAACCGGCCCTAGCCAGAGGCGAACTGCAAGTCATTGGCGCGACAACACTGAAAGAATATCGTCAAATCGAAAAAGATGCCGCACTGGAAAGACGTTTTCAGCCTGTCATGGTGCAGGAGCCTTCAATTGAACAGGCTATCCTCATTCTGCAAGGGATTAAAGACAAATACGAGGCGTACCATGGCGTAACATTCAGTGATGAAGCAATCAAAGCGTGTGTCACTTTATCTTCCCGCTACATTCAGGACAGACACCTGCCGGATAAAGCAATTGATTTATTAGATGAAGCAGGTTCAAAAGCCAACCTGTTAATTGATGAATTGAATGATGAGGATGCCGCTGAACGCTTAACTGCAATTGAAGCCGAAAAAACAAAAGCCCTGGAAGAAGAAAATTACGAACTGGCGGCAAAACTCCGTGATGAAGAACTCGCATTGGAGAAAAAACTGAACAGCTCCTCCGCTCATACCGCTGTCACTGTGGAAGCTGAGCACATTCAGGAAATTGTTGAACAAAAAACAGGCATCCCTGTCGGCAAACTGCAGGCAGACGAACAAACGAAAATGAAAGAGCTTGAAGCAAAACTTCATGAACGCGTGATCGGACAAGAAGCCGCTGTTCAAAAAGTGGCAAAAGCGGTAAGACGAAGCCGCGCCGGATTAAAATCCAAAAACAGACCAGTCGGCTCCTTCCTCTTCGTCGGTCCTACCGGCGTAGGGAAAACAGAGCTTTCTAAAACACTGGCAGATGAATTATTCGGGACAAAAGACGCTATTATCCGACTCGATATGAGCGAATACATGGAGAAACACGCCGTATCTAAAATTATCGGTTCACCGCCTGGATATGTCGGCCATGAGGAAGCTGGACAATTAACTGAGAAAGTGCGCCGCAATCCTTACAGCATTGTGTTGCTGGATGAGATTGAAAAAGCACACCCAGACGTTCAGCATATGTTCCTGCAAATTATGGAGGATGGCCGTCTGACAGACAGCCAAGGCAGAACCGTAAGCTTCAAAGACACTGTGATCATCATGACAAGTAATGCGGGTGCTGGTGAGAAACAAACGAAAGTCGGTTTCCAATCAGATGACAGTGTCATCGAAGAACAAACATTGATTGATTCACTGAGCATGTTCTTTAAACCTGAGTTCCTCAACCGTTTTGACAGCATTATTGAGTTCCGCTCATTGGAAAAAGAACATCTTGTCAAAATCGTCAGCCTTCTTCTTGGAGAACTTGAAGAAACATTGGCTGAACGGGGCATCAGCTTGAATGTGACAGATGAAGCGAAAGAAAAAATCGCTGAGCTGGGCTACCACCCTTCATTCGGTGCACGTCCGCTCAGAAGAACCATCCAAGAATGGGTTGAGGATGAAATGACCGATCTGCTGCTTGATAATGGCGAGATCACAAGTTTTCACGTGATTTTAGAAGATGATAAAATCAAAGTGCGAGCGAAATAACAATCAGCGGTTTCCTTTTAGGAAGCCGCTTTTTTTATGCTTGCTTTCATACTCTTGACTTAGAAATTACCATCCCTTCCCCTGAAGCGCTACTTCCCTTCATCCTTTACACTTTTTTTAAGGAGGGATGGAACATGTTTATATACAGTGAATATGTATTTCTACTATTATATGAATACCATCTGAAGGACAGCTTGCAAGCAAGCTGCCAATTTCAGTAGACCCCCGGGCTTTTCAATTTTGGAGAGCCCGTTTTTGTTTATTTCTCCCTTCTATGCCTCTTCCTTGAATATTTCATGAACAAATTCACAATGTCCCTAAAGTTCCGGGCACCAAAACCGATATTAACCATAGACAAGCTAGTAAAAAAGGATTTGGTGAAAAACTATGGATAAAACTTCGTTAATCGGTATTATTCTTGCTTTTGTGGCATTGAGCGTCGGGATGGTTCTGAAAGGCGTCAGTTTCAGCGCCCTTGCAAACCCCGCTGCCATTTTAATTATTATCGCCGGGACAATCTCAGCAGTCGTTATTGCGTTCCCAACAAAAGAAATTAAAAAAGTGCCTGCGCTGTTTCGAGTGTTATTTAAGGAAAATAAACAGCTCACAATAGAAGAACTCATTCCTATGTTCTCTGAATGGGCTCAGCTTGCACGCCGCGAAGGTCTGCTTGCTTTAGAAGCAAGCATTGAGGATGTAGATGATGCTTTCTTGAAAAACGGGCTCAGCATGGCTGTTGACGGGCAAAGCGCGGAATTTATAAGAGATATTATGACAGAGGAAGTCGAAGCAATGGAGGACAGGCACCAAGCCGGAGCCGCTATTTTTACACAAGCGGGAACGTACGCCCCGACACTTGGAGTACTCGGTGCTGTAATCGGGCTGATTGCCGCTCTCTCTCATATGGATAACACAGATGAGCTTGGACACGCCATCAGTGCCGCCTTTGTTGCCACACTTCTCGGTATCTTTACAGGGTATGTGTTATGGCATCCTTTCGCAAATAAATTAAAACGAAAATCAAAACAAGAAGTAAAACTGCGTGAGGTCATGATTGAAGGTGTTTTATCCGTTTTAGAAGGACAGGCACCGAAAGTCATCGAACAAAAGCTTTTAATGTATCTTCCTGCGAAGGACCGCTTGAAATTTGCAGAACAAGGAGAGGCGCAAAATGGCGAGAAAAAAGAAGAAGAAGCATGAGGACGAGCACGTTGATGAATCATGGCTCGTTCCTTACGCCGACATCCTTACTCTTCTCCTGGCATTGTTTATTGTGCTGTACGCGAGCAGCTCGATTGACGCAGCTAAGTTTCAAATGCTCTCAAAATCATTTAATGAAGTTTTTACAGGCGGCACCGGTGTACTGGACTACTCCAGTGTCACTCCTCCTGAAAACGAGTCAGACGGCATCGATGAAGTGAAAAAGGAAAAAGAAGAGAAAGAGAAAAACAAGAAAGAAAAAGAAAAAGCAGCTGATCAAGAAGAACTTGAAAACGTGAAGAGCCAGGTGGAAAAGTTCATCAAAGATAAAAAGCTGGAACATCAGCTGGAGACGAAGATGACTAGTGAAGGCCTTCTGATTACGATTAAAGACAGCATCTTCTTTGATTCTGGAAAAGCGACCATCCGTAAGGAAGATGTGCCGCTTGCAAAAGAAATTTCAAATCTTCTTGTGATTAACCCGCCAAGAAATATCATTATCAGCGGACATACTGATAATATGCCAATTAAAAATTCTGAATTCCAATCAAACTGGCATTTAAGCGTCATGAGAGCGGTAAACTTTATGGGGCTCCTGATTGAAAACCCCAAGCTCGATGCAAAAGTGTTCAGCGCCAAGGGTTATGGCGAGTATAAACCGGTGGCTTCCAATAAAACTGCGGAAGGCCGAAGCAAAAACCGGCGGGTTGAAGTTCTCATTTTGCCGAGAGGCGCAGCGGAAACAAATGAAAAATAGCAAAAAAGGAAGCCTTGTGACATATCAGGCTTCCTTTTTTTACTTATTATGAAACTGTTTTGCGTTTAATCCTACTCTTTTTAACATTTCGGTGCACATCTCTACCTCTTCTTCGCTTAATACGCTGATCATTTCATCAATTTCAGCAGCGTGATCAGGGAAAATATCGTTCAAAAGACCGATGCCTTTTTCAGTAATTTGCGCAAATGTCACTCGTCTGTCTGTAGGAGACGCTTTCCGAATGAGAAGTTCTTTTTGCTCCAGCTTATCTACAACGTATGTGATGCTCCCGCTAGCCAAGAGAATTTTATCTCCTATCTGCTGCAGCGGCTGATCGCCTTTATGGTACAAAAGCTCTAGCACAGCAAATTCAGTCGGATTCAGCCCATGCTTATGAATATGCTTATTCATATGATCGTTAATAGACCGATACGCGCGCGACAGCACGATAAATAACTTCAGTGATTTTTCTGTCATGTCTCAATCATCCTTTTAGAAACCGTTACAGAGAAACATTAATAAACAAAGACCAAAATGTCAATAAAAATCTTTCCAATATTTCTCTTCTTTTTTAAAATGTAAGCTTGCCAACACCTTTTTCTAATTTTTTTGGTTATTTTTTCTTATTAAAGAAGAAGAAACAATGATATAATACCTCTAATCAGGTGTATGTTGGAGCGATGCAAATTGAAAATACTAAAAGGCGCCTGCGGGAGAGTCAAACTTTATATCATACTAGTCGTGATTCCGGCAATCGTCATCAGCTTTTTCGTATATGAAAAAGAAAAAGATACAATAGCTGCAGAACATAAACAAGAAGCAAGTGTCCTGCTAAACCTTCACCGCAACAAAATCAATTATTTAATCGGAGAAACAATGGCGAGAATGACCTCCTTGTCCATCGCCATCGACAGACCGGTTGATATAAAGAAAATGCAGTCAATTTTGGAAAAGACCTTTGATTCAGAGCCGAGATTTTCCGGTCTCTATTTTCTCAATGCCAAAGGAGACGTCACCGCAAGCACAACCGAATTAAAAACGAAAGTAAACCTGGCCGACAGATCTTTTTTTACAAAAGCAAAGGAAACTAAAAAGACAGTCATTTCAGATAGTTATTCGAGCAGAATTACTGGTCAGCCAATTTTCACAATTTGTGTGCCTGTTTTGGACTCAAAACGTAATGTGACAGATTATCTTGTCGCAGCAATTCAAATTGATTATTTAAAAAATCTCATTAACTTACTGAGCCCTGATGTTTATATTGAAGTTGTGAACCAAGACGGGAAAATGATTTTTGCGAGCGGACAAGCCTCTCATGCAGAGGATCAGAAACCTGTCAGCGGATATCTGGATGATATCAGCTGGAATATGAAAGTCTATCCGAACCCGGTCACAATAGAAGAACTGACGAAAAGCCTAGTGCTTCCGCTTTCATGTATTATTGTTCTGCTGAATATCCTATTTATTCTCGTGCTGTATTATTTGCTGAAGCGGCAGACCCAGCTGGAGCGCTCAGAAAATGAGGCGCAAAAATTAGAGCTGATCGGGACGCTTGCTGCCAGCACAGCCCATGAAATCCGTAATCCCCTCACCGGGATAAGCGGCTTTATTCAGCTGTTGCAAAAGAAATATAAAGGTGAGGAAGATCAGCTTTACTTCTCCATTATCGAACAGGAGATAAAGCGCATCAATCAAATAGTGAGTGAGTTTCTTGTTCTCGGCAAGCCGACAGCTGAAAAATGGGAGCTGAACTCACTTCAGGACATTATCGGAGAAATTATGCCGATCATTTATTCTGAGGGCAATCTATACAATGTTGAAGTCGAATTACAGTATTTAACCGAGCAGCCCTTACTCGTAAAATGTACAAAAGATCATATTAAACAAGTGATTTTAAATGTAGCAAAAAATGGCCTCGAGTCAATGCCTGAAGGAGGCAAACTGACGATCTCCCTGGGAGCTTTAGATAAAAAAGCCATAATCAAAGTTGTGGATAACGGTGAAGGGATTTCTCAGGAAATGCTGGATCACATCTTCCTCCCCTTTGTTACTTCTAAAGAAAAAGGAACCGGTCTCGGCCTTGTCGTTTGTAAACGGATCGTGCTGATGTACGGAGGCTCTATTCATATTGAAAGTGAAGTGCGAAGAGGCACAGAGGTGACAATCACCCTCCCCGTATCCGCTTCATAGCCCCCCTGACCATGTCAGGAGGGTTTTTTATCTTCGTGACCGGGCATTGCCATTCGATTTGCTTTCTGGTCTGCCAGAAAAAAGGATTTTGATGAAACCCAACAGCATTTTCAAAAGCAAAAAAAACATAAAAAACACTAAAAAACCCTTTATACCTTCCGTGGCATCTAAAAACTCCATATTCCCTCTCCCCGTCACCTTTTGCTGAATCTCAATCGCAAATACGATGACAATGATGACTGTAATGGTATAGATAAAGGACAAGGCTGTCATACTCCATTTAGAAAGCCATGTAAACACAGCGTGAGTGACGCCGAAAAAGAATATGCCAAAAATGCCGATCACCCAAAAATGCATTTCTTTGTCAGTTAAATCAATGCCAAATATTCCGCATAAGGAAATAAAAGCATCATGAAATTGATTGACCATTTCGGTAATGAGAATCGCCAGTTCTTTCATTAGTTCCCTCTTTCATATGAATTTTTCCCAGAAAAAAAGAGCGCTTCCGAAAAGCTCTCTCTTTATATATGCATCTGATAGGCCACTATTTATTTGCATCATATGCTGGCATAACATCTCTGCGGGGCCACAAGCCTAATTTCTTTACAAGGCCTTGAATCCCTTGGGAATGTTCGTTTTCTTGCATAAGCTGGTGATATTCATTTATTAAACAATCCAGCTCCTGACTGTGCCTGATCGTGTCACGCCCTGTAAATCCCTGCTTTCTAGCGGCATCTATCATTAACTTTCTTTTTTCATCAATAGACACCAACAATCTTTCTTGTTCAGAAGAACCGCCCATTCACTTCACCCCTCGCCGCTAAGAAATAGGAAACAAGTTTGATTGGGTTATTGTGCATTATTACAGATTATACTTTATTTGTAAACATATTTTCATTAAATAAGTTAATTTTTCAGGTATAATAGATATATTGATAGGATTAGAAGAACAATACCCAGGAGAAGAATATCTTAAACACGCCGCCAGGCAGGAGGTATGCCCAATGAAGAAAAAGAAAGCAATTATGCTCGGAGCGGCAGGCGGAAAAGCAATTTTGAAAAGGAAAAACCGAAAAAAATGTATTCAGCACATCACTACTTTTTTTCAGATGCTTCGCGATTGGCGAAATGGCGACTACCCTCGTTCACAGGTTAAAACACTTTTGCTGTTAACTGCCGCAATTCTGTATATCGTCATGCCGCTCGATATCATTCCAGACGTAATCCTCGGTATTGGGTTCATTGACGATGCAGCTGTTTTAGGTTTGATTTGGACACTGATTAAAAAAGAACTGTCACAGTATGAAAAGTGGCGTTTGCAATAAATATAAAAAGCCCCGTTCGATGAACGGGGCTTTCTCATGCTTATTGATTCACGCTGTCTTTTTCATAAATAGGAACCCAGCCTTCAGTTGTGACAAAAATTCTCACCGCGACAACTTTGCGGTCCTCCTGAAGCGTGAAGTAATGGCGGATATTCTCAGGCACAGAGATTAAATCTCCAGGGTTTAAACGGACATCAAAAAACGTGCCGTCCTTGCCTTGAATGACAAAAATACCGTGTCCGCTTACAATAAAACGAACCTCATCATCTGTATGGTGATGCTCTCTTTTAAAGTTTTCAAGCAGTTCATCAAGTTTCGGATTGCTGTCTGACAATGAAATAACATCCTGTGCTTTATAGCCGCGGCGGGTTGAGATATCTTTAATTTCAGTTTCAAAGGTATCAAGAATTTGCTGTTTTTCTTCTTCTGTCAGGTCATACTTCTCTGAAAGATGTTCCGGAAGCTTCGTGATATCCCATTGCTCATAAATAACCTCTTGACTGTCCAGAAAGCTTGCTACTTCCTCTTGATTTTCAATCGTTGTATTTGCCTCATCATGAATTTGAATTGTAGCCATTTCAATTCCTCCTTTTATTTAACCAGCTGATGCTGGAGTGTTTTCAATTTCAAATGGTAGCTGAACAAAAATTCATACGCTTCAAGCACTCTTTTTGCCTCAAATGCTGTTCTCCCCCAAGCCGTAATACCATGATTTCGGATCAGAACAGCTCCTGAATCTTCTGAAATCTCTTCCGCAAACAGTGCCGCAAGCGTCGGGATATGTGCCGGATTTTCTATAATCGGAATGGTCACTTCTTCGTTCTCTTCCCACAAGCCGAGTGCTTTTATAATTTCCTGGCCTTTGAATGTGATTTTCTTTTGGTCTCCGTATAACTCTGAAATCACATTATTGTTTACCGTATGGACATGCAGGCAGCATCCGGCATTGGTTTTATTGTACAAATGTGTATGCAAAAGCGTTTCTGCTGACGGTTTCAGAGAATGCCCGCTTTCAGCAGGCTCTCCGTTTTGGTCGACCAGCAGAAAATCTTCAACCGTCTCTTTGCGTTTATCTTTTCCGCTTGCAGTGACGAGAAATGTTAAAGGCTCATCTGTAACCTTAATTGACAGGTTGCCGCTAGTCGCCGGAAACCAATCTCTCTCTGCCAATTCCCGTTTTACTTCAGCGAGCTCTCGCCAGCGTTCTTGTTTTGCAGCCATTCCTGTACCTCCTTTACATTCTCAATTTCCTTTCTTATCTCATAAAAATCTTGATACGGAAGATGATTGAGGTTTTGCTCTCGGCATTCGTTTAATAAATAATCCCTTGCAAAGCATAGGTCAGACAGCTTTGCTGCCTCCACATCTGTAACCGAATCACCGATCATGATGATATATTGGTTCGGTTCAGAAAGTTCATGGATGACTGACGGCTTACAGCACCCGCATTGATTGCTGCAGGTGCCCTTGCAGGAATGAGGCCAGTCAATATGGATATAGTCATTGTCAAATGAAGCATGGTTGCAATAAATGCGGTCTTTCTCCACAATGCCTTCAAGCAAAGGATATACAAAAAAGTCCATTCCACCGCTTATGACATAAAACGGAATCTCGTGCTCATTGATAAATGCTACAAATTCCCGAAAGCCTTCCCTGATTTTTGCATCTTCCAATACAAAACTTGTAATCTCTTCTTTTAAACGGCTGGGCAGAAGGCCGAACATCCGCCCGACACCTTCCTTGATCGACAGCGTTTTGGAAAGCACGCCGTCTTTTAATGCCACCCACTCTGGGGGAGCAAATGTTTTCATGATATTTATAATGTTGTCGTTCATCGTGATGGTTCCGTCAAAATCACAAATAATAAAAGGTTTTCGAGTCGTCATACGGCTTCAACCTTTCCCCATTTATCTAGCGCAAGCTTAAGATCCTTGCATTGTTCGGCTTTTTCATCAATCGGCTGGGCCTCTAGGACTGCATCAATAATGGCTCTGAAGGCTCGCCCCCCGCCTTGGACACCGTTCGGATGTCCATGTACGCCTCCTCCGGCGTTAATAATGTGGTCTATGCCGAAATCACGCATTAATAGCGGAACCATGCCGGGATGAATGCCTGCTGACGGAACCGCAAATGTTTGGTTAAAAGCATCCTCTCTCACACATTCTTCATGAATCGCCAGTGCGTCCGCTCTTGGAAGCGCAACCGAACCATATGGAGACGGAAAGAGGCTGAAGTCAGCACCGCAATATCGGTTTAATTTTCCGAGTAAAAGAGCGTGAGAAAAACCGTAAAACGGAGAAGACGTAAACGCTCCGCTGACTGCTGGATGCGCCATAATCGGAACTGGGATTTCAGGATCTTCCGCAAGGCCTTGCATAACGTCCAAGCCGTAAGCGAAGACATTAAACAAAAGCGCATCCGCTCCCAACTCGGCGGCGCGTCTCGCTTTGTCTTTCAGATCAGTCGTACGTCCGGTCAAATTCACCGCATACAGCGTTTTATGTCCGGTTTGCTCATACGTTTCTTTCAATATTTGTTTTCCTTCTGCAATTCTTGTTTCAAAAGGTGCTAGACCTGTCTCAAAGAAAATTTCATCGTCTTTAATCAAGTCAACTCCGCCAAGCGCCTGCTGCCGGAGCTGTTCTTTAATATCACTCAGGTCCCTTCCGATTACGCCTTTAAATATGCTCATTAACAGCGGTCTCTCAAACTCTCCCAGCAGCTTCCGGATGCCGTATACGCCAAACTTCGGTCCCGGCAGTGCACGCTTAAATGCTTCAGAGAAGTGAAGATCGATTAATTTGATTTTTCCGTCCAGCGACAGCTTGCCAAACACTGTTGTCAGCAAAGCCGGAATATCCTGAGAGAAATTGATTTCAGGATAGGCAATTGTGATGACCGCTTGTTTTTCTGATGCAGCAGTTCCCTCTCTCTCCTCAACTTTTATCACCCGTCCCTTGTGCTTTTGCATTTGCTCCTGTTTTACAAGGGGCAGATCAGTCCAGGAGCCTACTGTCAATCCTGTTGCGATTTGTTCTGCTTTCTTCTCTGTATCGGCTCCCGGTTCGGTCAGGAGATATGTCGCTAATAACTCACTCATGCCAGAGCTCCTTTCATTTTCATCCATATCAAAAAACCTCTTCAAACTGCAATCGCGTCTAAAGAGGTTTCGTTTCTCGTCCGAATCTTATCTCTCAGCCGCTAGCTGCAAGAATTAGCACCGTGCTTTATAAGTCGGTTGCCGGGCTTCATCGGGCTCGTCCCTCTGCCTGCTCTTGATAAGAAAATATAGATTTTATAAATTATTTTGAATTATCCCATCGTTATAAGGTCTTGTCAATGCTTTTTTGGGTAAACAGGTTCAGTTTGCCAATTCGATAAGCGGCTTCCTTAAGTCTTTCTTCACTTGTTAAAAGTCCGACTCTGACGTAGCCCTCGCCATATTTACCGAAGCCATTTCCAGCCGCAACCGCCACATTCGCTTTTTCCAGCAAAAGATCTGAGAACTGCTCAGAAGTATAGCCTTCAGGCACAGGCAGCCATGCAAAAAAAGAACCTGCAGGAGCTGTTACATCCCAGCCGATTTCCCGGCATGCCGTGATCCAAGCGTTTCTCCTGCTCTCATATCTGGCATTTTGCTCTGCCACACACGTCTGATCGGCTAACAGTGCCTCTGCTGCAGCCTCCTGAGTCGCTCTGAAAAGACTGACAAACATATGGTCTTGATAAAGATTGATCGCTTCAATGACCGAAGCGTTTCCGACGGCAAAGCCAACCCGCCATCCTGCCATGTTATACGTTTTTGACAGCGTGTAAATTTCAATTCCGATATCCTTCGCACCTTCAGTCTGCAAAAAGCTTAAAGGCTTGCAGCCGTCAAATCCTACAGCGCCGTAAGCAAAATCGTGAACGACGCAGATTCCGTTTTCAGTCGCAAAACGCACGGTATCTTCAAAGAACTCGGAAGTAGCAACAGCTCCGGTCGGATTATTCGGATAATTTAAATACATCAATTTCGCCTGTTCCCTTGCTTCAGCGGCTATGCTGCTGTAATCAGGGAGAAACGCCCTGTCCTTTACGAGCGGCATCATTTCCATCTTCGCTTTTGCAAGTGTGACACCCGACCAGTAATCAGGATAACCCGGATCGGGAACCAAAATCGTATCACCGGGATTCAACAAGCATTGCGGGAGCTCGACTAGACCGGCTTTTCCGCCGAATAATACAGCGACTTCGGTTTCCGGATCCAGATCAATGCCGTATTCTCTTTTGTAAAATGCAGCAGCCGCTGACTTCAGACGGTATGAGCCGCGAAAAGACGAATATTTATGATTCTCAGGATCAGCAACAGCTCGTTTCATCTCCTCGACAATATGTTCAGGAGTCGGCTGATCTGGATTTCCCTGTCCTAGATTGATAACGTCATGTCCTTCTGCGAGCTTTCGGTTCACTTTCTGCACCAGAGAAGCGAAGAATTGTTTAGGCAATTCCTTCAATACATGAGACTGTTCAAATTTCATCTATTCTCACCTTCTAAAAAAATCTTGAAATGATAGTCCATCATCATATATGGTTAAATGAAAAAAGTAAAGAAAAATTTGGGGTGTTAAAAAGATGAAATGGACGATATCTTGTCTTCAATTTGATATTTCATACGGAAAACCTTCGGAAAATATAAAAAAAGCTGAATTTTTCATCGAAAAAGAAAGCAAACATGCTGATGTTCTTGTTCTGCCTGAATTATGGACGACCGGATATGATCTGGCCAATCTTGATGAACTCGCTGACGAAGACGGCCGCTCCGCTCAGAGCTGGCTGAAGAAAACGGCAAAAAAACATGGTGTTCATATTGTCGCCGGATCGGTCGCTGTCAGGGAGAATTCTGATGTTTATAATACAATGTACATCGCGGATAAGGAAGGGCAAATCATTAAAGAGTACAGAAAAGCCCATCTTTTTCAGCTGATGGATGAGCATCTGTATTTATCAGCCGGTTCCGAAGACGGATACTTTGAGCTTGACGGCGTCAAAAGCTCAGGATTGATCTGTTACGATATCCGTTTTCCGGAATGGATCAGAAAACATACGACAAAAGGCGCCAACGTGCTGTTTATTTCTGCGGAATGGCCTCTTCCCCGCCTTGATCATTGGAAAAGCCTGCTTATTGCGCGGGCCATTGAAAACCAATGCTTTGTCGCAGCCTGCAATTGTACCGGTTCAAATCCGGATAATGAATTTGCAGGTCATAGTCTGATTATTGATCCATGGGGGCGTGTACTTGCTGAAGGCGGCCGGGAAGAAGGCATAGTCCGAGCGGAAATTGACCTTCAAGAAAGCGCAGAAGTTCGGGAGAGCATTCCTGTTTTCGATGATATCAGAAAAGATTTATATTAAAAAATATATTGACAACTAACTAAATTACCTGTTACCATGTTCATCAACTGATAAATTAGAATTGTCAAACAAGTGAATATATTCTCTTATCGAGAGTTGGGCGAGGGATTTGGCCTTTTGACCCCAACAGCAACCGACCGTAATTCCATTGTGAAATGGGGCGCATCTTTTTCGCGCCGAGACGCTAGTCTCTTAAGGCACGGTGCTAATTCCATTCAGATCTGATCTGAGAGATAAGAGAGGCGGACATAGATGTTAAGCCTCCTTCTCTCTGAGAAGGAGGCTTTTTTACGGCCACATATTAAGTGATTACATAATTGGAGGTTATGATGATGGGAGTCACAAAAACACCTTTATACGAAACGTTAAATGAAAGCTCCGCTGTGGCGTTGGCGGTGAAGCTTGGCCTTTTTCCAAGCAAAAGCACGCTGACATGCCAGGAGATCGGAGACGGCAACTTAAATTACGTTTTTCATATTTATGATCAAGAACATGACAGGGCATTGATCATTAAACAGGCGGTTCCGTATGCAAAAGTGGTGGGAGAAAGCTGGCCGCTGACAATCGACCGTGCAAGAATCGAAAGCAGCGCTCTCATCCGTCAGGGCGAGCATGTGCCTCACCTGGTTCCAAGAGTGTTTTATTCTGATACGGAAATGGCGGTTACCGTCATGGAGGATCTCTCTCACCTCAAGATCGCAAGAAAAGGACTCATTGAGGGTGAAAACTATCCTCATCTGTCACAGCACATCGGTGAATTTTTAGGAAAAACACTTTTCTACTCATCAGATTACGCGCTTGAACCTAAGGTGAAAAAACAGCTTGTTAAACAGTTTACAAATCCAGAGCTATGCGACATTACGGAAAGACTTGTTTTTACAGATCCTTTCTTCGACCATGACACAAATGATTTTGAAGAAGAGCTCCGTCCTTTTGTCGAAAAGCTTTGGAATAATGACAGCGTTAAAATCGAAGCCGCTAAGCTGAAAAAGTCATTTTTAACGTCTGCAGAAACGTTGATTCATGGTGATTTGCATACAGGAAGCATTTTCGCAAGTGAACACGAAACAAAGGTGATTGATCCTGAGTTTGCTTTTTACGGACCGATCGGCTTTGATGTAGGGCAATTTATCGCCAACTTATTTTTGAACGCACTCAGCCGTGACGGGGCTGACAGAGAGCCGTTATATGAACATGTCAACCAGGTCTGGGAAACGTTTGAAGAGACGTTTAGTGAAGCCTGGCAGAAGGACAGTCTGGATGTTTACGCCAACATCGACGGTTACCTCACTGATACGCTCAGCCATATTTTTGAAGAAGCAATCGGATTTGCGGGCTGTGAGCTGATACGACGCACGATCGGCCTTGCCCATGTAGCTGACCTGGATACGATCGTGCCGTTTGATAAACGAATCGGCAGAAAACGCCTGGCGCTCGAAACCGGCACAGCCTTTATCGAAAAACGTTCGGAATTCAAAACGATAACAGATGTTATTGAATTATTTAAGTTACTTGTAAAGGAATGATCCATTCATGACCCATTCATTTGCTGTTCCACGTTCTGTTGAATGGAAAGAAACAGCTATTACCATTTTAAATCAGCAAAAGCTTCCTGATGAGACGGAATATTTAGAGCTGACGACGAAAGAGGATGTATTTGAAGCGATTGTCACGCTAAAAGTAAGGGGCGCTCCGGCGATCGGCATTACGGCTGCCTTCGGACTAGCGCTTGCTGCCAAAAACATTGAAACAGATAATGTCACGGAATTCCGCCGCAGACTGGAAGACATCAAACAATATTTAAACAGCTCACGGCCTACCGCCATTAATTTGTCATGGGCGCTTGAGAGACTGAGTCATTCGGTCGAAAACGCGATTTCCGTAAATGAAGCAAAAACAAACCTTGTCCATGAAGCCATTCAGATTCAGGTCGAGGATGAGGAAACGTGCCGGTTGATCGGCCAAAACGCCCTGCAGCTTTTCAAAAAAGGCGACAGGATCATGACAATCTGCAATGCCGGCTCAATCGCGACAAGCCGCTATGGAACGGCGCTAGCTCCGTTTTACTTGGCCAAACAAAAAGATTTGGGATTGCACATTTATGCCTGTGAAACAAGGCCTGTCCTGCAAGGTTCACGCCTTACTGCTTGGGAGCTGATGCAGGGGGGCATTGATGTCACTCTGATCACAGACAGCATGGCCGCCCATACGATGAAGGAAAAACAAATTTCCGCTGTTATCGTCGGAGCCGACCGAATTGCAAAGAACGGTGATACGGCAAATAAAATCGGCACATACGGTCTTGCTATTTTAGCAAACGCCTTTGATATTCCGTTTTTTGTCGCCGCACCTTTATCTACATTTGATACAAAGGTCAAATGCGGCGCTGATATCCCGATAGAGGAACGGGATCCCGAGGAAGTCAGGCAGATTTCCGGAGTTCGGACCGCTCCATCCAATGTGCCTGTCTTTAATCCCGCTTTCGACATTACACCTCATGATCTCATCTCAGGAATCATCACAGAAAAAGGGATTATGACCGGAAACTATGAAGAAGAGATTGAACAGCTGTTTAGAGGAGAAAAGGTGCATTAAAAAACCGCTGGACTTTGCTCATTTGGAGCCGAGTCAGCGGTTTTTTTGTTTCTTTTTGTTAACATTGATGATTTCATCTTTTTGAGCGCTTGATAAGATATGCAGTTTCACAAACAGTTCGGCAAAAACGGCAAGTTTCTCAGAGCGGCTCGGCTTCAATTGCTTTGTCCTCCTTTTTCATCAGACCAACTTTTTTAACTTAATAAAATGATATGTCGGCCGTGAAAAAAAGGGAACGTGCCATATGTTTTATTTTTCTTTATAGGAGATTCGCTCGATGTTTAGCAAAAATGCTTTGATCTCGGTTTTGCTTCCGGCGTATCCTGTTAACGCACTGTTTTTGCCGATCACTCTGTGGCACGGGATAAAAATCGGCAGGTCGTTACGTTTATTAGCCTGTCCGACAGCCCGCACCGCTTTCGGACTGCCGACCGCAGCGGCAATATCCGCATAGCTTCGGGATTCACCATATGGAATCCTCTCCAGTGCCTGCCACACTTTTTGCTGAAAAGGAGTGCCCTTTTGGCTGAGCGGCAGGGAGAATGTCTTCCTTTCGCCTTCGAAATATTCTTGAAGCTGTTGTTTCGCTTCTGCAAGATTAGGTGTTTCCTTGTGCTCAGTATTCTGAACCGTTTCTTTCCAATCCACCCAATCTTCCTGACTGAGAAATAGACGAGTGATCCGGTCCTCCTCTTCGGCAATGATAAGTTCACCGAGCGGCGTTTCGGCTGTCGTATAGTAGTTCATTCATCATTCCTTCTTTCTTCAGCATTCTGTCTGACAGGAAGCGTAATATGGAAAACGGTGCCCTTCCCTTCTTCACTTTCTACCATAATCTCGCCTTGATGTTCTTCAATAATTTTATAGCTTACCATAAGCCCAAGTCCAGTTCCCCGTTCCTTTGTCGTATAAAACGGTTCACCAAGTCGCTTTAATTTATCTTCTGTCATTCCGATTCCCTCGTCTTTTAAGGAGATAAGAACATGATCTGGATCCAATGCCTTTATCGTTACAAAAATATTTCCGCCGTCAGGCATCACTTCGATGGCGTTTTTTAATATATTGATAAAAACCTGTTTCAGCTGATTCGGTTCACAGTAAATCGGGGGAATGTCGTCAATTAAATCAAGTTGCATTTGTACATTGCTGAGATTGGCTTGCGCATTTAGAAGGTCTATCGTGTCCCTCATAATTTGGGTAACATGTTTTTCCTCATACATAATGGCCTGGGGCTTGGCTAAAATCAAGAATTCGGTGATGATGGATTCGATGCGCTTTAGTTCTGAGGTGATCACGTTGAAGTAAAGGGCGTAGTCTCCCTCGACACTCCCTTTCAGAAGCTGAATGAAGCCTTTAAGAGCAGTCATCGGATTTCTGATTTCATGAGCAATGCCGGCTGCAAGTTCGCCGACAACATGAAGGGTATCTGATTTGCGCAGGCGTTCCTCCAATTCTTTTCGCTCTGTTACGTCTTTAAAGATAGCCAAGTTCATATTTTGAATAATATTCCGTTTAAATGAGAATTCGAGTTTTCTGTTATCACCGCTGCTCAGCAAAAATGGAATTTCGTTGTCCATTTCATCAAAATTAATCTGCCTTGCCGGTGATGCCAGATTTTCTATTTCATAAGCAGAAATAATATCTAACAGGCTGTGCTGTTTTATCTCTTCATGTGACAGTCCCAAAATATGGCTTGCTAACGGGTTGGCGTCGATGATCCTGTATTGATTGTCGAACAATACATTGCCGTCCATTGAGCCGTTGAACACTTTTCTGAATTTCAGCTCGCTTTCCCGAAGCTCCTTTTCCATCCGCTTTCTGTCGCTTACATTTCTTAAGATCGTCAAATGCTGATTTTCAAGGATTGTCCGTTTTGAAGTAAATTCAAGCTCTTTGAATTGCCCGTTCCCCATTTGAAACAGCAGCTCTTCTCTGATCTCTCCGTATTTTGCGTATTTCCTTTTCGTTATGCTGTATTTCTGCTGCGAGTCAACGAGAAAATCACACAGCTTTCTTTTCAACAGCAAATTCATCGGCAGCTCAAAAATTTTACAGGCTGATTGATTCGCTTTTACGATTCTTCCGTCATTCGACCAGATGATGATGGCGTCCATTGCATTTTCAAAGATTTCTCTGAAGCGCTCCTCACTTTTAAAGAGCTGCAGCTCCATGGACCGCTTCTCTGTGATATCCCTCATAATGGACATATAAAAACCGCTGATGATGTTTGATGTAATCGTGAATTCAAATAGTTTTTGAACTCCTGAACGAAGCTTGACAGGCAGCTCGCCCTTCGCTTTTCCCTTGCGGTTGAGCGCCTGCCAGATATTGTCGAAATCTTTTCGTGAGCCGCTGTCTATGAACTCATACAAAGATAAATGAGACAGCTCATTATGATTGATTTCAAAGCTTTTACAAAAGGACAAATTGGCATCAATAAAACCGCCATCTTTATCAAACAGGACGATTCCGTCAACTGCTCTGTCAAACAAGTCCTTAAAAAGCTGTTCATTCATAGAGAATTCCCGCTCCAGAATCTTCTTAGAAGATATGTCCCTCATGACAACAAAAAAGAAATCCTCACCAATGCCTCTTTTGGCCAGAAACTCTATGTATTTTGTTGCCCCGCAATCAAGCCTGATCGGAACCTCCTTCCACAGAAAGCCTTTTTTAAAAAACTTCTTTACGGAAAGATTCAGTTCATCCTTTGGGATTGAAAACAAAAAATCCAAAACAGAACGCTTTTTCAAATCTTCCGAGTCAACTTGAAGCATCCTTTCTGTTGCTTCATTTGCCTGAACAATCCGCATTTCGTTATCACAAATAAAAATAGCATCGAGCGTATTGTTGACAATCACTTGATGCTGATTCAATTCCTTTTTCAGTCGCGCGTTTTCTTCTTTGAGGCGATTCAGTTCCTCTCGCAGCTCCGAGTTTGTCTGGACACCAAGAGTTTCCATGCATGTACACTCCTTCTTCAAAACCTATCCCTCAATATTTCTACAAAATGCGGGAACTTCCTTCATTTGCCCTATAAATTTCAGAAAATTTCAGCGCCATTACATTACGAAGACATTTTCTACGATCCTTACCGTCACTTTACATCGACCTAACAATCAGCATTTTTTTAGATTCCTTTTTCATCTTTTATTTTAAAATATGTACCAGCAGGGAATAATCTCTTAGTGACTGATGAAAGAGAAGGTGATGCTATGAGTAAATCGCGGGACAGTTATTTCGATAACGCAAAATTTTTATTGATATTCCTTGTTGTATTCGGTCATATCCTTCGTTCCTTTATTAATGATAATCATTTTATGCTCTACCTCTACAAGTTCATTTACACATTCCATATGCCTGCATTTATTCTTGTATCCGGTTATTTCGCGAAAGGCTTTAAACGGGCGGGATATGTAAAAAAGCTGGCGGTCAAGCTGATTATTCCGTATTTGATTTTCCAAATCATTTATTCCGTCTTTTATTACATTATGCAAGATGAAAGCATGGCAAATGTGAACCCGATTGATCCGCAATGGTCGTTATGGTTTCTTGTAAGCTTATTCTTTTGGAACCTGCTCCTATATCCTTTTTCAAAGCTTTCAAAGCAGTGGGCGCTGTTTGTCAGCTGCGGAATCGCCGTGCTGATCGGTTATCTGGACTTTGTCAGCAGCACGCTGAGCTTGTCACGGACATTCGTATTCTTACCGATGTTCCTTGTCGGTTTTTATTTAAATAAACATCATTTTGATTTATTGAGATCAAAACGCGGCAAACAAATTGCGCTCGGAGTGCTTGCCGCCGTATTCGTCATCTGCTGGGGCATTGATTTTGACTATTCTTTTCTGTTTGGTTCAAAACCGTATTCTTCATTTGGAGACGTTACCCTGGTAAGCGGACTATCCCGAATCGGCTGGTATGTACTCGCCTTTGGGGCAACCTTCAGCTTTTTAGCGCTTGTTCCGCAAAAACGGTATTTCTTTACCAGATGGGGAACCCGGACATTTTACGTGTATCTGCTTCACGGGTTTATTATTAAAACATTACGGCAGGTCGGGCTTGAGGATTGGCTTACTGACTATCAAAGCTTAGTGATCCTCTTGCTTTTAACAGCAGCCCTGACATCAGTCCTCTCCAGCAACTTTGTTAAGACAGTCGCTCAGCCCTTCATTGAGCTGAGGATGACCAGCTTATTGCAATTTGTCAGAGGAACGGGCAAAAATGCTTATTTAAAATAGAAAAGCACCTCTTAGGCGGACACCGCCTAAGAGGTCTTTTTTATTGTTGTTTTTTATTTTTGTTTTTTTCTTTTTTCTTTTCAGGCTTGGTGATTTCCAGCGTTTCGATGATCTTTCCGGCATTGTAATCCCCAAGTTCACTTGAGAACTCTTCCTCCAGCACCTTTTTATTCATAGGCTTTTTATGATTTTGCATGTCTTTGCTATGACGGTTTTTCTTCACAATTACATGCCTCCCTGCTGGCCCTGTTTGGAATTGCGGTTTGCCCCTCTAAAATTGGGATCATCATGATATTGTGTCTTATATGAATTGGGGTCCATGCTCTCGGTAGGTGTATTGTTATTTTTAATGGCTTCATTCACTTCAGCTTTACGCTTCATACGAATCCTCCTCGCCAGTTTTCAGACATTTTAAGATACAGGAGCGTAAATTGCACCTGTCGAAGTTAGGTTCTCCAACTGAACAGGAGGCACACATCTTTTTTTTGGCAATCAAAAAACACCGCAAAGTATGCGGTGTTTAGCCTATCCGATAATCACTCTTTCCTTCGGATAGTGATAATTCGCTTCAATTTCCTTTCTTCCGATCAGATACAGGAAGGTCAGGATGCCGATTCGCCCGATAAACATGACAATCATAATGACACATTTTCCAACACTGCTCAAATCTGCCGTAATTCCAAGCGACAGACCGGTTGTACCGAATGCCGAGCACACTTCAAACAAAAGCTCCAGCAGGGAATGTTTTTCTGTAATGGTCAGAATGAGTGTCGCGCCAAAAACGAGCAGGATCGCCATCATCGTGACAACAAGCGACTTCATCAAGTCAGCAGGGTGAAGCTCCCGTTTGAATACCTTTACGGCCTTATTGCCGCGGGCAAAATGAAACAGCGCAAGAAGGTTCAAAGCAAAAGTCGTTGTCCGTATGCCTCCCCCGACTGAGCTTGGCGACGCTCCAATAAACATCAGCGCACAAATAAAAAAGAGTGTGGAATCTGATAATTGGCTGATATCGATTGTTGCCAGCCCTCCGCTTCGGGTTGCCGTTGATTGAAACAGGGACAAAAACAAAATATCATGCCATGATTTTCCTGCGAACGCATGGTTTGCTTCCAGGGCAAAGATGCCAATGGCTCCAAACAAGACAAGTGAGCCGAACGTAATCGTCGTGATCTTTGTAAAAAGCGTAAATGGATAACGCCGATGCTTTGAAAACAGGAAATCCTTTACTTCAACAAGCACGGGAAATCCAATCGCTCCAAATATAATTAAAAGCATTGTAATAAACTGCACAAAGTAATCGTGGCGAAATGGAATCATCGAATTACCGGTAATATCAAATCCGCCGTTTGTCGTTGCACTGATACTGGCAAAAAATCCGTGTAAATAGGCTTCCTGATAGGAGTCATAGTAGGTTAAGAAATATGTGCCGAGAATCAGCCCGCCAAAAAATTCAATCCACAAGATCAGAAACAGTACCTGCTTCATCAGATTGACAATTCCTGAAAACTGGGATTGGTTTTGATCAACCATAATCAGCTTCCGTTCTTTCAGCCCGATTCGTTTTCCCATGATCAGCCAAATGAACGTTCCGAGCGTCATAATTCCGATTCCGCCAAATTGCAGAACAAATGCTAATATAAAAATGCCTATTGTGCTGAATGTATCAGCTGTATCAACTACCGTCAGCCCCGTTACGCTGACTGAACTGACAGCTGTAAAAAGCGCATCAATAAACGTCCAATCCGCCCCCGGTTTATGGGCCGCCGGCAAACTCAGCAATATAACGGCCACAGTAACTGCAAGAAAATAATATAATGCGATCAGCTGGGCCGGTGACAAGGCCTGTATCAATTTTCCAAACTTTAATCTCATGTAAAATCCTTCTGCCTCTCTTTTTAAGTACGGTAATTATTCTAAAGATATTAGGTCCATTTTTAAAGGCTTTTACGAAACATTTTCTTAACTTGCTTATTTTTTTATGATTTTAGTCAATGGATAAAATAAAAAACCTCTGAGAATTCTCTCAGAGGAACAATGTGTTTGTATTATTTAGCTTCCAGCCGTCTGATTCGCTCATCTAAATCAGGGTGAGTAGAGAAAAGTGAAGAGCGCTTCTTGCCATTAATCTTTAACGTTTGGACAGCTGTCTGATCGTCTTCCATAATCCGGGAAGAATAGCTTTTAAGCGTCCGAAGCGCATGAATCATCTTATCCTTGCCGGCAAGATCCGCTCCTCCCCTGTCAGCATGGAATTCACGATGGCGTGAATACGCAAACACAACCAGGCTGCCAAGTATCGAAAAGACAATCTGAAAAATAATCATTGCAATAAAATGAACGATCGGCGCTAGATCTTCTTTGACAAAACGGCTTGCTATCCAAGCGGCGATACGCGATAAAAAGACGACAAAAGTATTAACGATACCTTGTAAAAGCGTCATTGTTACCATATCACCATTTGTGATATGCGCGACCTCGTGGGCAAGCACACCTTCAACCGCCGCGTCATCCATCTGCTCCAGCAGCCCTGACGATACTGCGACAAGTGAACGGCGTTTTGACGGTCCAGTCGCAAACGCGTTTACTTCAGGTGAACGGTAAATCCCGACTTCCGGCATTTTCGTTAAACCGGCAGAGCGGCTTAATCTGTGAACACGATCAACCAATTGCTGTTCCTCATAGCTGAGCGAGTGTTTTTTCGGATTCAGCACTCTGACGCCCATCATCGTCTTTGCCATCCATCTGGACATCGCAAGAGATGTAAAGGAACCGACAAATCCAACAACTAAACTGAACACAAGAAGCGCCATTGGATCGATACCGCCATCAGCTGTAAAGTACGTCCCGACTCCTGTAACAGAGCTTAAAACAGACAAAACGATCCCGATTGTTGTAAGCACCAAAATATTCGTTAGAATAAACAGAAAAATTCTTTTCGCCATAACAACCTCCGTTATTTTAAGTTCAAAAGAACCCGTATATTTAAATTATAAAACATCCATTTGAAAATGCAAGGAATTCGACGTATGATGTTAATGTAATTTGCTGACGCTTGAACTTTGAATTTATACATAGACCTATATCCGCGTCAAATTGTCTAACGAGGTGAACAATGAACATTTTTAAACTCTCTCGAACCGATATGGTGCGGCTGCTCTATTCCCTAAAAGGACAAGGAGAACATAGCCCGCTCGACATTCTCGTCCAATCAGCGAATATGTCAGCAGAAAAAGCAGCCAATCATCTAGAAATTCCTGAATTTCTTACAAGATATGAACGAAAAAAACAGAAAAAAGAATACGGTCTTTCTACAAATGAAATCGTAGAGCTTGGCAACTTGTGCGAGCTGACTTCGTTAAAGTCAACCGCGATTCAAAACTGGGTAAAGCGTGATATCAAGGATCTGATCGGACACCCTGAGCTGGGCAAAAAATACTCAGTTGAACAGGCAGTTATTCTTTTAATTGTACGTGATTTAAAATCCATTTATGACTTTGAACACATACGGGCTATTTTAAAAGTGGCCTTTAACACAATCTCAGACAGATCTGATGATGTCATCAGCCCGATTGCTTATTATGAAAGCTGCGCATATGTGCTTGATGCCATCCATCACCAAGAAACTCCTTCTATGAAAGAATCAAATCTGCAGGAGATCGCCGAACAGGAGACAGAGCGTCTCCGTCACCGTTTTGAAGAACTGAATCACAGCCAATGGCTTAAAATCAGACAAATTATCGCCATTACAGTCCTCTCCATTTTGACGTTCCATATTCAGGCAACCGCACATAAAATGACAGCAGACATTCTATAGTCTGCGTCACCCCGGCTCAGAGGCCGGGGTTTTATTTTTCTCCACAACAATTGCCAGCATAAATAAACCCCGTATATTTCAAACTAAATACGCGTTAAGAATTTCTTTATCGAAAAAGGAGATGAAAAAGATGGCGAGCAGAAATAAACTCGTTGTTCCAGGGGTGGAGCAGGCACTCGACCAATTTAAACTCGAAGTGGCTCAAGAATTCGGTGTGAACCTTGGTTCTGATACAGTCGCACGCGCTAACGGCTCTGTAGGCGGAGAAATGACAAAGCGGCTGGTACAGCAAGCACAATCACAATTAAATGGCACAACTAAATAAATTCAGGTCTTTATTCGCCGGGGGCACTCGGCGAATCTTCATTTTGAGCTGAATTATTATCACTGCTGTAGCCGTTTGGATTACGTCGGTCTGAAGCGTTATCCCTTCTGGACGAAGAACGGTTCTTGCCTTGTTCACCATTGTTCCAGTCCCTGTGATATTGGCTTTGGCCATTGTCAGCGCCGTTATTTTCATTTCCTTTATCTTGAGGATCTTGTATTGGGGTTTGCTCATGGTCCCCATCTTTTTCGGTATTTGTGTTTTCATCTGATTCCTTTATTTTTTTATCTTTGTCACTATCATCAATCTGGTCATCCGCTTTATCTTCTTTCTGGTCTCCGGAATCCGCATCATTCAGCTGTTCATTATCTCCTTGCTTGCTGTCCTGGGTGTCAGTTTGATCGGTGTTTTCATCCTCATTTTCATCACTCTTTTGATCCTCTTCCCCGGATGGTTTGCTGGAGTCATCTTTTAAATCTTTATTGTCATTCTTTTCATTTGATTTGATGTAGCTGCCTGTTGAGACGCCTTCTTTCTTCGCTTTTTCCCTCGTTTGCATATCTGACTCGAGAGATTCCATGCGGTATGTCGTTTTATATTTTTCAGTCACATCATTCAGCTGTTTTTTCACAGCCTTTTTATATGTATTGTCTTCTGTGTTTTCATAAACAGTGGAAATCAATATTTCTTTCGATTTCTTTACATACCCGTGTTCACTGCAGTCGGTTATAATATCGTCAATCACCTTTTTAAAATCAGTCTTCTCCCAATCATCTATATCATTCACGACTTTCTGTCCCTCATCGTTTAGAGGCGTCAGTTCAATCACTTCATAATCACTGTTTAACGCCATTTCGACGCTTGGATTGATATCGATTGTCATATACGCATAGGCCTTATTATTAGAAAAAACGGGGAGAACTATAAATATAAAAAGCATAATAGCAGTCATCGTAAAAATCCCCATTTTGAAAGGGCGCAGTTTAAAAAAATCAAAAAAGCTGGCCCTTCTGCCCATGCGTGTTTCACTCGGAAGCATGATTTCTTCTCCGATTTCATAGCTGTGTCGATCATTTTTGGCTTTTAAAAATTGTCCGTCAGGGGTCAGCAACGTGACGAATTTTTTATTTTTCTCTACTATAATCCCTCTTCTCATGAGTGCAGCACCCCTTTAAGATAATCTTTTAAATAAATATAATCACCCGTAATGATAATACACATCGCAATAATATATTTTCTGTTTCTCTCAATCGTTTTTCGGCTTACAGAGACAAGCTGTTCAAGCTGTTTGACTGGAAGCTGCTTCTTTGTATACAGGATAGCGGCCAATTCTTCATGTTCAACAAGCGTCATTGCCACCTTTATGGCGTTTTGTCTTGCATCCGTGTGCTTTGGAGAATTTTCAAGCAGTTCTTTAAACGATAAACCATAATCCTTGAGCTGCTTTTGAAAATAGAGAATTTCCTCCCGCCTCTGCTCCTGTTCAATCTGACGGCGGTATTCATCTATGGAAAGCTCGGCTTCAATCAGGCTTTGTGATGACTCCTGATCGTCTCCTTCCTGTAAATCAATATTTATATTTTGTGCGCTTCTGGCTTCTTTTCTAATGTAATCAATGACTTTTCTTTTTATAATAAGCTCAGCAAATGCGAGCAGAGAATTTCCTTTTTCAGGTGAATATTTTTCTATAGCTTCATTAAACGCGATCAGTCCAATACTGAACTCATCGTCTTTTTCATCTATATATCGTTTACAAACGGATGAAACCGTCTTTGCGATAAATGGCTTATATTGCTGTATTAATTCATTTTGCAGATCTTTATTGCCTTTTTGTATACTCTCAACAGCTTTTTCAAGTGTTTGCTTCTTTTTTCCCAATTTAAACAAAAGGCTAAGCACTGGTTTCACCTCAGTTCCTCCCTATAACTACTCATTAATGATAGCTAATTTGATAGGGATTCGCAAAGGAGAAAAAGAAATATTGATTTCCAATGTCTCAATTATGACAAACCATTCTGACGTCCTATACATGATTTCGTGCCTTTCTAAAGAATTAAGGGGGTTTTATGCGTGTTTTTTGTAACAAAGATGTTATAAAAATGTTATTTTATTTCGCTTATGAAAACGCTTCAAACACAAAAAGACTCTGCTTTTAAGCAGAGTCTTTCAGATTACGCCCGTTCACGGGTGCTGTTTTTTTGTTCGTTTTGTGCGCCCTCCGGCTGTTTTTTCCCACCTGACATAAACCAGCCGCAAACCGCGATTGCTGCTAAGACACCCCAGAATATCAGCTTCCATATTCCAGAATGAATAAAGTGCTCAGAAACAACCGCTATGTCGCGATGGGCAAGCGTATATAAAGCAAGCTTCACTCCGACCCAGCCGACAATCACAAAGGCTGCTGTTTCTAGGCTTGGACGTTCCTTTAATAACTTCACAAACATGGAAGCCGCAAACCGCATAATCACCAGTCCGATGATACCGCCGGCCAAAATGATGAGAAATTGTCCTCCGTCAAGTCCGCCGATCTTCGGGAGTGTTGTCCCAGGAAGCGTAACCGCCAGCGCTACTGCTGCTAAGATGGAATCAACAGCAAACGCGATATCTGCCAGTTCAACTTTTAAAACAGTCGGCCAAAAACCGCTTTGCTTCGTCTCTTTATGTGTGTCTTCTTTCTTAAATACATATCTTTTCAATAAGTGGCTTGCTGAGATATACAGCAAATAGATCGCGCCAATCGCTTGAACCTGCCAAACGTTGACCAAAAATGAAATGGCGAATAAAGAGCCAAATCGCAGAACAAAAGCCCCTGCCAATCCATAAAATAACGCTTTTTTTTCTTTTTTCCTCCGGCAAATGTTTTACCATTACCGCCATAACCAGCGCGTTATCGGCGGCTAAAATCCCTTCCAGCCCGATCAAGACGAGAAGAACCCAACCATACTCTAATAATAATGCTGCATCCATAAATAATACCCTCCCAAAAAAGTTGTTTTCTTTCTCTTCATCCGATCTTATGCCGGCCGGACCATGCAAAAAAGACCTTTGCCGACATAAGGCAAAGGTCTTGCTAGACATGAATTCAGGCATGCCAACAAAGCCGATGGATACAATCCATGAAATGACGACTTTGTTTCCGGAATACATTCCGGACGCTACTCCCCTTTGGGATTTCAAGAAATATGATTTTATACGTCAATGATATGCGCAGCGCAATGATTTGTCAACGTTTATTTTTTAAAAATACAGATAATTGTTCGGAATGCGTGCGTTTCTTCCTCTTTTTCAACAGTAAGTAGAGCAGGAACAGTGCCAAAATCGCTATCCCGATCGGAAGCATGTATTGATCAAGAATAGAGCTGACTTCCTTCCAATTTTCACCGAGCTTCACACCGAGATAAACATATACAAATGTAATCGGAAGCATAGCAATGAATGTATAAAGCGAAAACACCCAAACATTCATTTTTGCAATTCCGCACGGTATGGAAATCAATGTCCTGATGCCAGGCAAGAAACGCCCGCTGAACGCGACAAAGCCCCCATGTTTTTTGAAAAATTTATCTGATTTATCAAGCGCTTCAGGTTTAATAAAGAGATACTTTCCAAAACGTTCAAGAAACGGCCTTCCTCCGTACCGGCCTATCCAATACAGCGTAAGCGGACCGGCCACTCCCCCAAGCGATCCTGCCAAAACAACGCCGGCAAGTGTCATATCGCCTTTAGATACCCAATAGCCCGCAAGCGGCAAAACGACTTCGGCCGGGATAAACTCAATACTGAGCGCTAGAAATATTCCAAAATAAGATAAGCTTTTAAATGCTTCTATCCATGACATAACCAGCTCTTCGATAGCCACCAACTCCCTTGTTTCATGTTTATGTATCATACATTTTTGTTTTTTCGGAAAACGTCAAGATGATTTTAACACATTTTTCACGGTCAGTTGAACTAAAAATAGATCTCCCTCGTATTTCTATCGTTTTGAAGGCTGAAACTCTGCGGTTAAGCAGCCGATAATAAAGAGAGTCAACAAGACTGGAACACACGATACGGGGGGAATCTCCATTTGGAAATACACGCTACATATAATACGACGCTCATATGTTTATCTATTCTAATTGCCTGTACCGCCTCGTATATTTCCCTTGAACTTTCCAGGAAAGTCACCATCAATACAGGCTTAAAAAGTAAAATTTGGCTGATCGGCGGCTCACTTATTATGGGATTCGGTATTTGGTCAATGCATTTTGTAGGGATGATGGCCGTCCATATGGAAATGCCGATGGAATATGAATTCATGCCTTTAATGGCAGCCATTGGCGCATCTGTTTCGGGATCATTTGTGTCATTATATTTTGTCAGCCGGCACATTCTTACATATTACAGACTGCTTACCGGATCAGTTGTGCTTGGCGCATCTATTGCTTCTATGCACTATATCGGAATGTCTGCCATTTCCCGGGTAATGATTATTTACGAACCGATTTTATTTACAGTTTCAATTATCATTGCGATTGCAGCCTCTTTCGTCTCGTTAAAAATATTCTTTGACTTGGCCGTGAAAAAACATTCTGAGCATCTTATATTCTATAAAGTCATCAGTTCAATTGTAATGGGTATTGGGATTTCGGGCATGCACTACACAGGGATGCTTGCGGCAACTTTCCATAAGGACATGGCTCCGCCCGGAAGCCCTATGGAGGTACAAACGTTTCATTGGTCAATTTTTGTTACTTTAATTATTTTTTGTATCCAAACGTTATTGTTATTCAGTTCCCATGCAGATCGAAAGTTTATTAAACAGAGCGAACGCATAAAGGATAACGAACAGCGATTTCAGTCATTAATCGTCCACAATATTGATGCAATCTTTATTTTATCATTAGAAGGAGACATAATATCTTCCAATCACGCTGGTGAGGAAATGATCAGCAAATTTGGCTTCAGCATGCATGACTGGAGGAATTACACATCACAGAAGATTAAGCGCCTTTTTGAGCAAGTTAAAAAAGATAAACAAGCGATGAACAGCGATAGCGATCTTATCACTGAAAAAGGCCAGTTTCACTTAAATATTACGCTTATACCTGTTGAGGTCAATCAGGAACTAGACAGCATTTATGTCATTTGCAAAGACATGACGAAGCAGTACAAAGCAGAAAAAGAAATCCATAGAATGGCTCATTATGATTCGCTTACAGACTTACCTAACAGAAGGCATGCCATCTCTCATCTAACAAAGGTGCTGAATCGCGAGCATTCCTTGCATTATAACACCGTTGTATTCTTTCTCGACTTAAACCGGTTTAAAGTGATTAACGATGCATTAGGGCATAATGTCGGTGATCAACTGCTTCAGTTTGCAGCTAAACGCCTGTCATCTGTAGTCCCTGATAACGGATTTATTGCCCGTCTTGGCGGTGATGAATTTATTATTATATTAACAGACGCCAATACAGGAACAGGCGAAGCAGATGTTTTAGCAAGAAAAATTATCCAAAAATTCAAAAAACCTTTCAAAATTCAAGATCACACCCTTGTCACATCTGTCAGTATCGGGATTGCGATATCTCCAAAAGACGGGACGGATGGCCTTGAATTGATGAAAAAGGCTGATATGGCGATGTATGCGGCTAAAGAACGAAACAAAAGCAAATACAGATACTATTCTTTTTCAATCGGCAACAAAGAAACCGTCAAGCTTAACCAAGAGATGGTACTCAGAGAAGCAATCGAAAACGATAGATTTGTCTTGCATTATCAGCCGCAATTCAGTGTAAAAAAACAAAAAATGACAGGAGCAGAAGCACTGATACGCCTTGTGACACCAGACGGGCAGCTGCGTCCGCCCGGAGAATTCATCGGTGTTGCAGAAGAAACGGGACTTATTATTGATATCGGAAAGTGGATTATAGATGAAGCATGCAAGCAGGCAAGGATTTGGCATGACAAAGGCTATGATCTTTCTGTCGCCATTAATATTTCCGCCAGACAGTTCCAATCTAAAGATCTGATTCCCCTCATCAAGGATACGCTTAATAAATACCAGCTTCCTCCGCAGCTTCTTGAAGTGGAGGTGACGGAAAGCATGACAATGGACAATCTCGATCACTCCAAAAAGGTTTTGTCATCCCTAACAGAATTAGGAATCAGAATCAGTATTGACGATTTCGGTACTGGTCACAGCTCTCTTAGCTATTTGAAGGACTTCCCGATTCACAGGCTGAAGATTGACAAATCATTTATTGACGATATTCAGACCCATCCTAAATCAGAGCAAATTACCGGAGCTATTATTGCCATGGGGCATCAGCTGTCTTTGCAGGTGATTGCCGAAGGTGTGGAAAATGCAGCTCAAAAGCAGCTTCTTTTTGAAAAAGGCTGCGACCATTTGCAGGGCTTCTTTTTCAGCAGGCCAATACCTCCGGAACAGCTCGAACAATTCATTACTGAACAGCCGTCGCAATAAGTGCGCCGGCTTTTTTTCACCCATAAGTTACTACACATGAATCGTACTCCTTCTCTTCACACTAAAGAAAAAAAGGGGTTTATCGATATGCATACAATGTGGAAGGGATCGATCAGCTTTGGATTAGTAAACATCCCCATCAAGCTATATGCGGCCACAGAAGATAAAGATATTAAACTGCGCAGCCTCCATAAAGAGGATCACGCACCAATCAAATACGAGAAAGTTTGCACAAATTGCGAAAAAACTCTTAGTCCTGATGAAATTGTGAAGGGATATGAATATGTAAAAGGGAAATATGTAGTGCTGACGGACGAAGATTTAAAAAGCTTAAAACAGGAGCATGAGGAGAAAGCGGTTGAGATTGTTGACTTTGTTCAGCTCCAGGAAATTGATCCGATTTATTTTAACCGCTCCTACTTTGTCGGCCCCGGGGATAATGGGACGAAGGCCTATACCCTGCTGCGTGAGGCGCTGCGCTCAACCGGAAAGATCGGTATCGCCAATATGACAATCAGGTCAAAGCAGCAGCTGGCGATTCTCCGTGTGTATGAAAATTGTATCGTCATGGAGTCTATCCATTATCCCGATGAGGTCAGAAGCGCCGCTCATGTCCCAGGTGTACCTGATCAATCGAATGTAAACGATAAGGAACTGCAAACCGCTATCACATTAATAGATCAACTGACTGCTGAGTTTGAGCCTGAGAAATATGAAGACACGTACCGACAGGCGCTGCTGCAAAGAGTCAACGACAAGCTAGAAAATAAAGAAACGGCCGTCACTCCTGATAAAGCGCCACCTCGTGAAGATGTCATTGACCTGGTAAGCGCTCTGCAAGCCAGCATTGACAGAACCAGAAGGCCGAACCGGGAGACACCGGCTGCCACACCTGCACAAGCCGCTGAACCGAAAGGAGCCGGAGATAAAAAACAAAAAACAACTAGAAAAAAAGCCTCCGGCACGTCATAGCCCATGGCGTTTACCATGCAGCCGGTCCTAACTTCGTCACCGCCAATCGGAGCAGAATGGCGTTACGAAGTAAAATATGATGGGTACCGCTGTATTCTCCGCATCCATTCTTCAGGTGTGACCTTAACCAGCAGAAATGGTGTGGAGCTCAGCAGCACCTTCCCTGAAATCACACAATTCGCCAAAACTGCCTTTCAGCACATGGAAAAAGAGCTTCCGCTGACACTTGATGGTGAAATAGTATGTTTGGTGAATCCTTGTCGTGCAGATTTTGAACACCTTCAAGTGCGGGGGCGTTTGAAAAGACCAGACAAGATTCAGGAATCGGCAAACGCGCGGCCGTGCTGCTTTCTCGCCTTTGATTTGTTAGAGCGAAGCGGAGAAGATGTAACGCTTCTTTCGTATTTGGACCGCAAAAAATCGCTGCGTGAACTCATATCCGCAGCAAAGCTTCCTGCATCTCCAGATCCTTACGCAAAAGAAACCATTCAATCCATTCCCTGTTATGATCATTTTGATCAACTCTGGGAGATGGTAATAAAATATGACGGAGAAGGAATTGTAGCGAAGAAAACAAACAGCAAATGGCTTGAAAAGAAGCGGTCGTCCGATTGGCTCAAATATAAAAACTTTAAACAAGCTTATGTTTGCATAACAGGGTTCAACCCTAACAACGGGTTTCTGACGGTATCAGTATTAAAAAACGGAATAATGACACCGATTGCCTCTGTTTCGCACGGAATGCGCGATGAGGAAAAAAGCGCTATACGCGAGATTATGGAACAGCACGGACATCAAACACCCTCAGGCGGATTTACGCTTGAACCTTCGATTTGTGCAGCTGTTCAATACTTAACAATTCTCCAAGGCACATTAAGAGAGGTATCGTTTGTCGGTTTCGAATTCCAAATGGACTGGACCGAATGCACGTATGCGCAAGTCATACGACACTCCAAACCGGTTCACCCAAAGCTGCAGTTCACAAGCCTGGATAAAATCATATTTGAAAAGAATAAAAAAACAAAAGAAGATTTTATTCAGTATATGATTGAAGTCAGTGACTACCTGCTCCCTTTTCTGAAAAACCGGGCTGTCACCGTCATCCGCTATCCGCATGGATCTAGGAGTGAATCATTTTTCCAAAAAAACAAGCCGGACTATGCGCCGGATTTTGTTCAATCTTTCTATGATGGAAGCCATGAACATATAGTCTGTGAGGATATGTCTACATTGCTATGGCTTTGCAACCAGCTTGCTTTGGAGTTTCACGTTCCTTTTCAAACCATTAAAAGCAGGCGTCCGGCTGAGATTGTCATTGATTTAGACCCGCCTTCGCGAGATGACTTTCTTATGGCCGTGCAGGCCGCAAATGAACTGAAGCGGCTGTTGGATTCCTTTGGCATCACATCGTACCCGAAGCTGTCCGGCAACAAAGGCATCCAGCTTTATATTCCCTTGTCTCCCGAGGCATTTACGTATGAAGAAACACGCCAATTTACGCAGCTGATCGCAGAGTACTGCACCAATGCATTTCCCGAGCTATTTACCACTGAACGCTTGATTAAAAACAGACACGGCAAATTGTATCTTGATTATTTGCAGCATGCAGAAGGAAAAACGATTATCTGTCCCTATTCGACGAGAGGAAATGAGCTTGGGACTGTTGCAGCCCCGCTCTACTGGCATGAGGTGCAATCATCTTTAACACCCGCTCTGTTTACAATTGATACGGTCATCAATCGAATTAAGAAGCAGGGCTGCCCATTTTTTGATTTTTACCGCAACCCGCAAGACGAACCGCTTAGCGCTATTTTACATCAGTTGAAGAAAAAGAGCTGACTAATGGAGTCAGCTCTTTCCGTGTTTAACTGTACTTTTTATCTAACCGCTCTTTTTCCTGGCGCTGAAGCGGGCTCAGCTGCTCATTATACAAATCAATATCAATCGCGTATTTCGGCCGTCTTTTCACTTCAGAAAAAATCGTTCCAATATACTCTCCGATGATTCCAATTCCCATCAATTGCAGCCCGCCCAAAAACCAAATGGATATGATGAGAGACGCCCAGCCTGCATTCGTATGTCCGAGCATCTTTTGAATAAACGCGCCAACCCCTGCCACAGCGCTGAGGAAAAACAAAACAAACCCTAAAAGCGTAAAGAATCGAATTGGTGCGACACTGAATGAAGTAATCCCGTTAAAAGCGAAGGATAGCATCTTTTTCAGCGGATATTTCGTTTTGCCGGCAAAGCGTTCCTTGCGGTCATACAAAACTTCGGCCGATTTAAAGCCGATCATAGGGACAATACCTCTTAAAAACAGATTCGCTTCCGGATAACGCTCAAGCTCTTCAAGGGACCTTTTATTCATTAAACGAAAATCAGCATGATTATAAATTAATTTAATCCCAAGCTTATTCATGAGACGATAAAACCCTAACGCGGTCGTGCGCTTGAAAAAGGTATCGGTTTTTCTGCTCTGGCGTACACCGTAAACGATCTCGCAGCCCTCATGATATTTCAGCATAAAATCCCGGATCACAGAGATGTCGTCCTGAAGATCAGCATCGATCGAAATGACGCAGTCTGACCTATTCTTCGCTTTATGGAGTCCGGCTAAAAGCGCTTTTTGGTGGCCGACATTGCAGGCTAATTTTAAGCCGGTAACCTTCTTGTTTCTTATGCTCTCCATAGCAATCAAAGCCCAAGTGCGGTCTTTGCTGCCATCATCGACAAACAGAATTTTACTGTCTTCAGCAATTAATTTTTCTTCAATTAAATCATCTACAACCTCTGTCAGCTGACGGCTTGTTTCTTGAAACACTTCCTCTTCATTGAAACACGGGACGACGATGGTTAATACTGGCTGTGACTGTTTCAATCGATATCCTCCTTATCTTGTTTCATATAAATAAATGCGCCAGGCGGAATCTTTATGGTCAAACGTCTTTACGAGCGCGAGATGGTTTTGTTCAGCATTCATGATCGGAACTGAAGAAAAAATGTACCGGCCGCCCATTTTTTTAAATACATCTGTATTTAATTGAAGGTTGTTGATCGTTTTCTTCGAGTTCTTTTTGAAATCATATCGTTTACCGAGTTCATCGACAAAAAGGTAGCAGCGGCTGCCCCATTCATCAAAGTATTGTTTCAGCCGAGAATTTTTTTCCAGCTCTTTTTCGATGATTTTCCTAAATTCATATTTATATGAGAGCGGATACAGATTGTTATACGTATCTAACGTATAAAACCCGTTATATTGGGCGATAGACGGATGCAGTCCGATGCTCGCCACCCTGTACGAATCCTGCGGACGTCCGATATATTCCTTAATCTCTTTGAATTGCTCCGATGCATAAAACTCCTTGAATGTCGGCGCGTTGTAATGAACGCCATACGTATATTCTTCATTAAAAGGCGCCAACACCATTAGCTGTGCAGCGACTGCGGCGTACACAAGCCATTGCCATCCTTTCCCCATCCGCCAAATGAGATATAAAGCAAGCGCAAAGCTCACGTATATAACAAGCGGCCGAAGAAAATGAAAACGGGCAAAATTAAATTCTGCTAAAAAGGCAAATTTCTGCTTTGGAACAGCCCAAATTTTGTTGAACCAAAACGCATACCATAATGACAATCCATAATTAAGCACACATAAAAACAGATAAACATTTTCTGGCTTTGTCCGATTTCGTTTGAACAGCAGAGCAGCAAATACGACCAGCAGGATCGGGAGGATGACAACGGTATGAACGGTCATCACATGATTATGGCCATAGACAAAGTTTTTTACGGATAGCCGAAGAGAATGCCAAACATCATGCCTGGATGAGATAAATTCGATACGATGCATTGGTGCGTGTTCAAAGAGCATCGAATAGACAAGCCGATATTCAACGAAAAGATAGATACTCGTCATAAATGCAATACTGCCTAAGAACATCAAATTCCATCTTCTTTTTGTAATGGCATCATACAGCCAAAAACACCCCATCCCTGCCAGGAAAAAGAAGAAGCCTAGAACAAAGCTTGAGTATAGAGGGAGCAAGCCCAGCGTCAGCCACTCTCTCCATGAAATATCCCCTTTTCGCATATTTAAAAAAGCCCACAGTGCCAAAGGGTACCCAAGCGTACTCAGCATTCCCGAAGGCCAGAACGGTGTTAAGGCAAATGCAAGCGATACGCCAATTCGGATGAAAGCCGCTTTTGGTTCCGGGATTATATGTTTCTTCAGCAGCACATACATTCCAAAAAAAGCGACAACTCTTGTAACCGTCTGGCTTATTGCATAGGCGGTCATGGAAGAAAAGAAAGCATGGAGCCAAACAATTCCGCTCCACTCGGTGCCAAAGGCATCCCGGGGCAGCCCGTTAATGATTTGCGGAATGGCAGCGTCAACCTTGCCGACGATTTCTCCGCTATCGGCCAGAACCTTGTACCAAGCGATGTTGGAATCTAAATTATCGTGGACCCGGATATGGGCATCTTCCTTTAAAATAAAAAGCGGGGATACATACAATAAAAGAAGAAATAATGCGATCCAGAGATAATATGTTTCTTTTTTTTGTTGTCTCATCAATCGTAACATTGCTTACACATCCATTTGTTATTCTGACTCCGTCGGCATGTTCTGCCTCATGTGTCAAAATTTATTATCCCTTTTCCCTTCCAAATCATTCATCATATGACAATCCGTTTTTCAGCCTGTCTCTACCCATTAATTCCCGCTATCCATAGGGCTTGATCACTTACTATACTGATAGGAGGGAGGGGATATATTTTGTTTACAATCTTACTTTCATTGGCCATACTCGTATTTGTGCCATTTCTATATAAAGCGAACCGCAATACAAAAGATGTGAAAGTCAACACCATTTCAATCGACCAAAAAGACGGCCTTCCAGCCAGAAAAAAATTAAATATCCTTCATTTATCAGATCTTCACTTGGAAAACATTTCAGTCTCACCTGAGGAGCTGTATCATTTAACAAAAGATCAGCCTGTGGATATCATTGCTCTTACCGGGGATTTTCTTGATCGGAAACGTAATATTCCGAAGCTGGCAGGTTACTTGAACGCCTTGCAAAAGCTGAAGCCTGCATATGGAATGTACGCGGTGTTCGGTAACCACGATTATGTATTAAAAGAAGAGGACTTTCAGAGATTGAAGCGAGTTTTAGAGGAAAACGGCTGTATCACGCTGCAAAATGAACATGTTCGAATTGAGACGGCTGCAGGGCCAGTCAATATTATCGGCATTGATGATTACAGTACGAATCGAAGTAATATCACCGGCTCTTATCAAAGTCTGGAAAATGGCTATCATCTTGTCTTAACACATGACCCAAATATTATTCTGGATATGAAAGATGTTCACTATGATTACCTGCTGTCAGGGCATTTTCACGGCGGGCAAATTCACTGGCCAAAACCGTATCATTTGGTGAAAATGGGAAAGCTCGTGCGAATGAACATGATTAAAGGCCTTCATTATCATCACGATAAACCATTTTATATCAGCGAGGGCTTGGGACAAACCGGCGTAAATATCCGTGTCGGAAGCCGCCCTGAAGTAACATTTCATCAGATTTAATCAAAAAAGACTGTGCTGACCGAGGCATCAGTCTTTTTTTTGATAGGTTTTCTGCAGCTTTTCTTTTGAGATAAACAAATAGGATGAATTCGGTAAATGCCGCAAGCTCACAGGCTTTGAAGTCAAATATAAAATCGGCACATGGGACATTTTTTTAAAGAATCTGTAACAAGGATTCACCGGGGTGATCACATCAAAGCCGAGCCTTTCCACACCTTTGTCAAGCATTGTAATCCCAATGATTCCTTTGATTTTCTCGCTTTTTTTATGATTGTTGATATAGTCAAGAAGAAGCGGCATCGATTGATATACTTTCTGATAAATAATGATTCCTTTTCTGACTGCGCTCTCAATGCTTTGCAGTTCTCTTATCAGCTTAATATTGTGCAGATGAATTTTAACGAGCACATCATTTTTTCTAATATGCGTTCCATCGCTCAGCACGACATGATGTCCTTTATACTTCGTCAGCCTGACTCGAAAAACGCTTTTTTGATCGTTGTCAATCAAGCTTAGCCTTGAAAAAAAGAAATAAATCGGATCAACCATTCTCCAAATGGAAAGGAAACAGGTTTTCATCTTTTCACCTTCCTTATGATCAAAAACACCCTTATATTTTGTGAACGTTCTCCTCAAAATATAGTTGCCATATTTTTTAGGAGGACTGTCATGAAAAACATTCTCATTTTTCCTTTTTTAAGCATTTCCACCGGCCATCATCATGTGGCTGATGCATTGCAGGCTGAATTAGAGTCTCAAGGGCTGGCAGCTGAAAAGATTGATATCTTTTCACATGCGTATAGGCGGTTAGAAAAATTGTCCTCCGTAGCTTATTTAAAATGGATTCAATATTTCCCGAAAACGTACAGCGGCATTTACAGGCTCCTCGCCTGCGGAGAATTTCAGCATGATAAACGCTATTTCATGTACGAATGGCTGTTCACACAGCAAATGAGGCACATCCTCCAAGAAAAACAGCCTGATATCGCCTTCTGCACACATGCGCTGCCTTCTTATCTGCTGAACCGATTAAAGCCTGAATATCCGAATCTGACGGTTGTGAATGTATACACTGATTTTTTCGTGAATCAATTATGGGGACGGAAGAACATTGATTACCATTTTGTTCCGAGCACGGAAGTAAAGAAGCAGCTAATATCAGAGGGGATCGATCAGAACAACATATACTTGACCGGCATTCCAGTTCACCGAAATTTTGAAATGGAATCAGCAGATACCTTGCAGCACCATCCGCCATATACCATCATCATCACTGGGGGCAGTATGGGGGTCGGCGGGATTTTAAAATGGGTGCAGGAACTGTCGCCAGGCGGAAAGATCTTATACAAAATATTATGCGGCAGAAACGAAAAGCTCTACTGCTATGTCAAAAGTTTACACCACCCCTTGATTGAGGCGATTCCTTACCTTCACAGCAAAGCAGAGATGAACCGTTTGTACGAACAGTCGACAGGCATCATGACTAAACCCGGAGGCGTGACCATCAGTGAATGCTTACAGAAACGGCTTCCGGTATTTATTTATCATGCACTGCCGGGACAGGAGGAAATGAATTTAAACCTTCTACATGAAAGGAAGCTCGTCACAGATATGAGAAACTGGGACATGCAGAAAGCAGAAGAGTATATCACGGCATTTTTTCAATCGAACGAACAGATGAAGGAGTATAAAAAACACGTCAATGGATACCTTGGCGAAATGTCTGATAGGAAGATTGAAGATGTTTTAAAAAGAATCTTATAAAACAAAAAAACACTCTCCTGAAACAGAGAGTGTAGAATAGTTAACGAAACAGCAAATGCTGGCTGTGTATGCCTGCTTTCTTGAGCAGGACGATCAGCTGGTCCTGTTCATCAGGCGAAAGGCCTGAAAACGCTCTCGCAATACGCAGTGCATGAATCGGATAAATTTTATCCAAATACTCATTTCCCTTGTCAGTTAAATGTGCGTAAACAGAGCGTTTATCTTTCGGGTCCTGCTCCCTTACTAAAAACCCGTTTCTTTCTAGTTTGTCAATAACATATGTGACGTTTCCGCTTACAAGCAGAAGTCTCGACCCAATTTGCTGTAATTTTTGCGGGCCTCTTGTGTACAGGAGCTCCAGTACAGCAAATTCAGTGGGATTAAAACCGTGCTCTTTGCTATCACGGATACTATGTTCGGACACACTTTTGAAAGCCCTTGCAAAAACTCTGTACAAATTCATCGCACGCTCAACTTCTTCTTCGTTAAACGATAATCTCATCATATCTACCTCGTATATAGGATTTTTATAAAAAAATAATGAAAACCCTTACATATAATAAGAGTTCAGTCCCTTACTATACGTATTCGCTATAATTCGAGAAATTCCTTCTAAAAGCAAAAAAATCCTTATACATTATCTTGTATAAGGATAATTTTTATGATTTGTAATGCTTCGAAAGAAATATGCATATTCTTTCCGAAGCTCTGAAATCGTCATTTTGTTCATAACCTCTTTATTATAAACCCCAATCTGATAGAGTTTTTCAGAATAATGGCGTCGTTCTTTTTCTAAAGCGGATTTCAATAAATTACTCATAGCGTCCTCCTTCATTTTGAGGTATCCTATACAAAAGATACTCTTTTTAAATGAACGTGGTATGAATCTAATGTAAAGAATTTATGTTTACGAAGATTTTCGGTATTGTCCGTTTTGAACCGATCTTAATAATTGAAAAGCCTGTTCTCCGGCAAGCTGCATAAACGTCTCCAGCATTTCATCACGCTTGATATCCAACTCTATAATTTCTTTTGCCAGTGAGACCGCTTTTTCTTCCTCCATGATTATCCTTCCTCCTCGTTTGTTTGTTACATAAAGGATAAAACGCGCTTGGGTGTTACGCATTATTCTTGTTAATTTTTCTTCCGTGTTTTTTCAAAAATCTTCTATTTGATGTTAGAAAATATGACAAGCGTCAGGTTTTTTCTCTTTGTTTTTTATATACTATTATCAAAAGACATCCAGGGGTGGAAAAATGACCACAGAAGATCATTCTTATAAAGACAAAAAAGTGATTTCAATCGGAATTGTGAGTGAATTGACAGGATTGTCCGTAAGACAGATCAGGTATTATGAGGAACGAAAGCTCATTTACCCGCAGCGTTCTTCAAGGGGAACAAGAAAATACTCCTTTGCCGATGTGGAGCGGCTGATGGATATCGCCAATAAGCGTGAAGACGGCGTACAGACGGCAGAGATTTTAAAGGATATGCGCAAAAAAGAACAGATGTTAAAAAACGATCCGCAAGTGCGGAAAAAAATGCTGGAGGGGCAGCTTAATGCTCACTTTCGGTACAAAAACCGTTAAATAATAAAAGTCCGGCTCGCAGTTGAGACGGACTTTTTACGTTTATAATGAGTGAATGAATGCAGTGGCAATGCCAAAGTAGATTAATAAAGATAAAATATCGTTTAACGTTGTAATCAGCGGTCCAGAAGCAATCGCTGGGTCTACTTTCAGTTTGTGCAAAATAATAGGGATAATCGTTCCTGACATCGTGCCGATGATTAAGGTTAAGAACAGCGAAGAGGCGACAACAAATCCCAAAAGCGCATTCCCCTGCCATATGATGGAGACAATCGCAATCAGCACAGAACAAACCGCTCCGATAAAAATACTTGTTCTGAACTCCCGGAAGATCAGGCGCACAATCGTTTTTTTGTTCATTTCTTCTTTAGACAAACCTCTGATGACAACCGCGAGAGATTGTGTTCCCGTATTTCCTGTCATCCCTGACACCATCGGCATGAAAAACGCAAGCGCGACAACCTGCTTCAGCGCGTCTTCAAAATAGCTGATAATGCTTCCTGAAATCAGTCCGATAAACAAGAGTAAAATCAGCCATGGCAGGCGCCGGTATGCCGCCACGTAAGCTTTTGTGTCAAAGGTGATGTCTTTACCGGAAGCTGCAAATTTTTCGTAATCCTCATCAGCTTCCCGAATAACGACGTCGATAATATCATCGACCGTCACAATGCCGACAAGCACGTTGTTTTCTTCTACAACCGGTATTGCCAAAAAATCGTAACGTTCAATCAGGCGGGCAACTTCTTCCTGGTCCTGAAGAGCATCTGCTGATATGACGCGGGTAAACATTAAATCTTGCACCTTTTCTTCAGGTTCACCCAGAATCAAATCGCGGTAGGAAAGAACCCCAACCAGCTGTTTGCTTTCATTAATAACATATAAGTAGTTGATCGATTCAGCTATTTCAGCGAAGCTTTTCAGTTTGACGACCGCGTCTTTTACCGTGTAATGCTGAGGAATCCACACATACCGGTTTGTCATCATGCGTCCCGCTGAATCAGCCGGGTAATTCATCAAGAGCTGTACAGCTTTTGACTCTGACGCTTCCATGCTGGACAAAAGCTGTTCCTTCAATTCTTCGTCCATTTCTTCAAGCAATTGAGCGAGGTCATCGTTGTCCATTTTGTTCATCGCTAGTGTTGCTTTTGTTTTTCCGACTTTATTTAAGACGACAAGCTGAAATTCGCGTTCCAGCTCCCCGATCATATCAGTGATATCGTCTACAGTTAAATAAGATAAATAGCGGGCGCGGTGTTTTTCCGGCATTTCTTTAAAAATAAATGCCATGTCATAGGGCTGAAGCTCATCAATAACACTTCTGAAATCCCTGATTTTCCCGTCTCGCAGTAAAATAATGATGCGTAAAATGAGTTCGTCATAGGTCATGTTTTGAACCATCGGGACTCGTACCTCCTCTACGGAGACGTGCCGGCCTCGCCAGAAGGTGCGGCAGTTCGTCTCCTCATCGTGTAATCAATTGTCTTGCTGTCATAGTATATGGGTACTTCTTCAGATTGACTCGAATGGGGAGAATCCATACTCCGCACCTCCTTTGATTGGTTTCGTTTTAAAGGCATAAAAAAAGCCTTCGGGATTGAAGGTGAAAGAAGCACGGCAAAAAAAGCGTGCGGGCGCCTTCAATCGTAGAGCTTTAGCACTGTATGGCATAGGACAAGCATCCAGCTGCATTAAAAATCACCTTATGTCGATGATTTCTGTTGACCCATTGGCGTCTTTGGACATTTTTGGGCAGCAGCGTATCTCCATACAGGAGCCTCACCTAACGAAGTTCCTAATTGAATTGACACACTGAGATTACAGAAAAAAACAAGCTGTGTCAACTCAAAAAAGTAATAAATGCGCTTACATCACAATTACGGAACAAAACAAGGGCCTAAGCCCTTATTCTGTTGTTTGTGTCTCGTCATCTTCAGAAAGCAAATGATACGTTTCATGAAGAAATAAGGCATATTCTCCTTCCTTCGTCGGATGAGGGACATATTCAGCCTGATTGATGTATTGCTCCTCTTTCTTTTCCATGCGTTTCGCCTCCTTTTCTACTTAGATTGTCCAAAAGAAGGTTTCTTATCATGAAAAACCCCCGCTGCAGCGGGGGTTTTGATTAGTCATCTATCTCCTGTTTGATAATGCGTCCATCTTTTGCGGAAATTTCAAATTCTGTCTCAGTTCCTTGTTTCGTTTGGATTTCCATTTCATAGATGTAAGCACCGTCATCTTCGTCAAGCTTACTTTCCGTTACGGTTCCGCCTGTTTGCTTTAAAGCAATTTCTTCAGCTTCTTCTTTGGTTATGGCGACTTGTTCTGCTTTCTCCTTTAGCGGGTCATTAAGCGCTTGTTTTGTATGAATATCTACATATACGTCGTAGTCTTCACCTTCTTTTTCAATCTCCACTTCATAGACTTCTTTGCCGTTGTAAAGGTCTCTGTCAATGTCTTCTACTGTTCCGTCAACAACTGTTTTAGCAATTGCTTCTGCTTCTTGTTCAGTGAGTGCATCCGTCTTAGAAGAAGCCTGTCTGTTTTCATTGTTTTCTGTGGCAAACGCGTTGTAGCTGAATCCTCCGGCCGCTAGGCACCCTGCTAAAAGACCAACCATCCATTTTTTCTTGAGCATTTGTGAGTCCTCCTTTGTTTTGTATGAGTACAGTTTACACACTCAACATGAAAGGAAAACGAGAGCAAGATGAGAATTTGATGAGAAAACGTCAGTCTTCATACACAATGTTAGCTACCTTTCCTGTGTAGGCATTGATTTTCACTGTCGCTTCCTTATCATCAGGAAGATCAACGTCCACTTCAAAGATGAGAGTGCCCTCACTTTCTTCGAGATCTGCGTCATCCGCTGTTCCGCCCGTTTTTCGCTCTGCAATTGTTTTGGCTTCTTTTTTCGTAATCGGCGTTTTTTGTTGGTCTTTGCTGCTGATTTGATCGGCGGACAAGACTGTTTTTGCCTGCATGTCTACCTTTACTTCGTATGTTTTTCCATCTTCTTTTTGTATGGTATAAGTGGCAACTCGACTTTGCCGTGTTTGTTTTTTGATCGTTCCCGGCACCCGCTCAAGCGCAAGATGCTCAGCTTCTTTTTCTGTCATGGCAGATGGATTCACTGCTTTTACTCTATTCATTGAAAGAATGTCAGCCGATATTGCATCTGCTTTTACAAAGTAAGTTCCCTTTGGATTTTCAAGGGTTATATCATATGTTTTTTTATCCTTTGATTGTTTTGCTTTCGTGACGTTGCCTTCATAGGAGGCTTCGACTTTTTTTACGACAGTCTCCTTTGACAGTATGTTCTCATGGGTTTGCCGAATGATGAGAAACGTACAGATGATGACAACTAAAATGGCTGCTGCAGCAAAAGATACTGTTTTTATTGTTTTCGTCATCGGCCTCCCCCATTCTGTTCGCTGAATTGCATGGTGACAGCTGTTCCTTGTCCCGGCTTGCTTTTGACAGACAGCTCAATGCCATGCTCATCAGCGATTTGCTTGGCAATGGAAAGGCCTAAACCCGTTCCGCCTGTTTTTCTGTTTCGTGCCTCATCTGCCCGGTAGAACCGTTCGAACAAATGCGGGATATGCTCATCAGGTATTCCGATGCCTTCATCCCTCACTGATAGAAACGGCCGTCCATTCCTCGTTCCGGCTGACATCTCAATAGGCTTTTCACTATACTTGATTGCATTATCAAGCAAAATGGTCAACAGCTGCTTGATGCGTTCTTCATCAGCCTTTACAAGCAGGCTCTCTTTATCTGTTTCAAGCAATATGTCACGCTGATAAACGGACTGGAGCGTTTGCATAACCGCGCGCGTCGCTTCAATCAGATCGATTGTTTTCAGATCAAGCTCGAGTCCTTGATGGCTTTTGGCCAGCGCCAAAAGCTGATTGGTCAGTTTTTTCATATGCACCGCTTCTGAGTGAATGGCTTCTATCGACTCCTCAAGCACCTCCGGCTTTTTTGCCCCCCACCGCTTCATCAGGCTGCTGTAGCTTTCTATAATGGTGAGTGGCGTTTTCAATTCATGTGAAGCATCTTGAACAAATTGCTGCTGTTTATCATAGTGCTCCTTCAGCATCATTGCCATTTCATTAAATGTCAGCCCCATTTGATACAATTCATCGTTGGACTGTCCCTCTAAAGAAATCGTTTTAAATTCTTTGTCTCGCTGTATGTCTTTCATTGTGATCATTAATCGTCTGATCGGATTGATGATTCGGCGGGCTAGCAAGCTGCCGGCAAAAAAAGAAGCAATGCAGACAGCAGCACTTGCAGCGATTAAGATGATTTTCAACAGAAACAGACTCTCTTCTGTGTTCTCCAGTCTTTCAACCAGCTGAAGAGACACCACTTGTCCATCGGTCCAAATCACCGGAACAGCAGCCTCGGCAAACAGCTTGCCGTCATGTTTCCTCACATCTGCCGTTTCTCCGCTATGAAAAGAGAGAGGAAAATCTTTATAGGCTTTTTCTTTTGTGATCGTCATAACGGCTTTTTGATCACCATTCACTACACGCACCATGCCATTTGCCGGAAGATAGGCCTGCAGCATATCCCGCAAAGCCACTCCTTCTGTTTCAGCGGCACGCAGCGCTTCGGCAATGTTATCCGTCTCATCAGCAAGCCGGGCCGCATCCTTTGATGTCAGCGCAGACGAAAAAATGAGATATACTGCGGTATGAACCAAAATTAATAAAATCAACAGTGATATTGATGTGTATAGATGAATCTTGGTCTTCAGCTTCATCGTTTACCCCTTAATGGCATAGCCGACCCCGCGAATCGTATGGATCAGCTGTTTTTCGTAAGGATAGTCCAGTTTTTTTCTGATGTATCTTATGTAGACGTCCACGACATTTGTATCACCGATATAATCAAATCCCCATACCGAGCTTAGAATTTGCTCCCTTGTCAGCACTTGCTGCGGATGCTTTAGCATATAGACGAGCAGATCAAATTCCCGCGGCGTTAATTCCACCTCTTTGTCTCCGCGTCTCACTTCACGGGTTTTTTCGTTCACCCGCAAATCGTCATATGTAAGAAAGGTGCCGATATCTTCAGTTTTTGTTCCATTTTGCCGCAACGCCGCCCTGATTCTCGCAAGCAATTCCTCGATTTCAAACGGCTTGGTGACATAGTCATTTGCACCGATGTCCAGACCTGTTACCTTATCAGGAATACTGTCTCGCGCCGTTAATAATATGACCGGTGTCTGCGAATCCGTTTTTCTCAAGCGGCGCAGCACTTCCAGTCCGCTAAGCCCCGGAAGCATGACATCAAGAAGCACCAAGGAATACCCGCCTTCCGCTGCCGCATCCAGACCTTCTGTGCCATTGTGTTTGATGGTGACGCTGTATCCTTCATATTCCAATTCAAGCTGTAGAACCCTGGCGATTTTTTCTTCATCTTCCACAATTAATATGTGTCCTTTTTCCAAATTTGATCATCCTCTCCCGTCCCTATATGAAAAAAATGATTTCGTTGTTTACAAAATGATTCTTATCATCTATTATGATGTCAAAATAAAAAATTGTATACGGAAAGCACTAGGGGTGCTGTTTTGGCTGAGATAAAGCGCGAAAGAAACGCGCTTTGATCCCTTATGACCCGATCTGGATAATACCAGCGTGGGGAAGTGCAGGTTGACCGAATGGTGTATTTTTTTGTGCGCTTAATCGATCTATGACTGCATATTCCCTTAGGATATGCAGTTTTTTATTTTACCAAAAAAACAGGAGGTCGGAGAAATGGAGCATATTTGCGGTACAAGCAGAATCGCCGGTTTTCGCTTCTCTTTATATCCGATGACGGATGATTTTATCAGTGTGATCAAGTCTGCGCTGAAAAAAACAGATACATCCAAGGTTTGGACGAAAACCGACCATATCAGCACGGTGTTACGCGGATCGATTGATCATGTATTCGATGCTGCAAAAGCCATTTACCTTCATGCAGCAAACAGCGAACAACACATCGTCATGAACGGCACGTTTTCCATTGGATGCCCGGGTGACACACAGGGGGATACATATCTTTCCAAAGGTGATAAGCGTGTCAATGAAGATGCTGTCCAAGGCTTGAAGGCGGAAGCGCCGTGCCAATTTGCCCTTTATCCAATGAACGAGCCGGATTATATGGGATTGATTATGAAGGCTGTCGACATTGCAAAAGCCCAAGGCACTTTCGTACAGGGTGTCCATTACGCGAGCGAGCTTGACGGGGATGCGCATGACGTATTCAGCACATTGGAAGCCGTTTTCCGCATGGCCGAGCAGCAAACAAACCACATCACCATGACTGTGAATCTTTCGGCTAACAGTCCATCAAGAAAAAACAGAAAGCAGGGATAACATGAAAAGCTGGAAAGTAAAAGAAATTGTCATCATGTCGGTTATCAGTATCGTATTTGCCGTTGTTTATTTATTATTTACACATTTCGGAAACGTGCTTGCAGGTATGTTTGGGGCAATCGCCTATGAACCGATTTACGGCATTTGGTTTATCGTTTCTGTGATCGCCGCGTACATGATTCGAAAACCGGGTGCGGCGCTCGTTTCTGAAATCATTGCCGCTCTCGTTGAGTGCCTGCTGGGAAATCCGTCTGGCCCGATGGTCATCGTCATTGGCATTGTTCAAGGACTCGGGGCTGAGGCTGTGTTTCTTGCAACACGCTGGAAAGCATACTCTCTCCCTGTCCTTATGCTGGCCGGTATGGGGTCTTCAGTAGCCAGCTTTATCTATGATCTCTTTGTTTCTGGCTATGCAGCCTATTCACCAGGTTATCTGCTCATTATGCTTGTGATCCGCCTCATTTCCGGCGCGCTTTTGGCGGGGCTTCTCGGAAAAGCTGTCAGCGACTCTCTCGCTTATACAGGTGTGTTAAACGGAATGGCACTCGGAAAGGAACTGAAAAAGAAACGGAAGCGGGCGTCAGAACATGCAAGCCTTTGATGAGCTTCTGACGGTTGAGCAGCTCAGCTTCTCTTATGAAGAAGACGAGAAACCGGTTTTTCAAGACATTTCGTTTGAGCTTCAAAAAGGAGAATGTGTTTTATTATTAGGACCGAGCGGATGCGGTAAAAGCTCGCTCGCCCTTTGTTTAAACGGTCTATATCCGGAGGCTTGCGACGGCATTCAGTCCGGACATGCATTTCTATTTCAAAAGCCGGTCACAGATGCTGAAACCTCCGAAACGATTGCTCAGCATGCCGGGGTCGTTTTTCAGGATCCTGATCAGCAGTTCTGCATGCTGACGGTGGAGGACGAAATAGCGTTCGGGCTGGAAAATCTGCAAGTTCCAAAAGAAGCAATGACAGAGAAAATCAACGCCGTATTAGAAAAATTACGCATTACCCATTTAAAAGAAAAAACGATCTCAACCCTTTCAGGAGGACAAAAGCAGAAAGTGGCTCTCGCCTGTATTTTGGCGATGGAGCCTGAGCTTATTATTTTAGATGAGCCGACCTCTCTTTTAGACCCTTTCTCAGCACGGGAGTTCGTTCATCTGATGAAAGATCTTCAGCGGGAAAAAGGTTTCAGCCTCCTCGTCATTGAGCACCAGCTTGATGAATGGGCGCCTTGGATTGAGAGAACGATCGTGCTCGACAAATCAGGCAAAAAGGCGCTGGATGGCCTGACGAAAAATCTATTTCAGCATGAAGCGGAGACACTAAAGAAATTGGGCATCGCCATTCCAAAGGTCTGTCATCTGCAGGAAAAGCTGAGTATGCCGTTTACTTTATCAAAAGAGATGCTGTTCAAAGAGCCTATTCCTGCCGGGCATGCCAAAAAGAAGAAAGCCCCTTCTGGGGAGAGTGTGCTTGAAGTCAGCAGCCTTTCGTTCGCGAGAGGACCGCAGGCGATTTTCAAAGACATCAGCTTTTCGTTGCGCGAAGGTTCTTTAACGGCGCTTGTCGGTCCGAACGGAACTGGAAAATCGACGCTCCTATCAGTTTTGGCCCGTCTCATGAAACCGCAAAGCGGCAAAATCCTTCTTAATGACCAGCCGCTGCAGAAATATAAAGAAAAAGAATTGCGTAAACGGATGGGATTTGTTTTTCAAAACCCTGAGCATCAATTCGTCACCGATACGGTGTATGACGAGCTTCTGTTCGGCCAGAAAGCAAATGCTGAAACTGAGAAAAAAGCGCAACACCTGCTGCAGCGTTTTGGTCTTGCGCATTTGGCTGATCATCATCCGTTTGCGATCAGCCAAGGGCAAAAACGGCGACTGAGCGTTGCTACTATGCTCATGCATGACGTAAAGGTTTTATTATTAGACGAACCAACCTTTGGCCAGGACGCCCGCACAGCGGCTGAATGCATGGAAATGATTCAGCGTATCAAGGCAGAGGGAACCGCTGTCCTTATAATTACACACGATATGGAGCTAGTCTCTTCGTATGCTGACAGCGTGCTTGTGCTTCACGATACGGGCCTGGCCTTTGACGGATCTCCAGCGCAGTTGTTTTCTCAAGAAACAGGGCTTGTCCAAAAAGCAAAGCTCACCCTTCCCCTTCTATATGAATGGATGGCATATCAAGAGGAGGTGCGTGATGAAGCAGCCGTTACATCTCATTAATCCGACTGTGAAAGCGGCGGCGGTTTTTTGTTGTGTCGTCATGCTGTCGTTTATTTACAACCCTTACACTCCGGCATGTTTTTATATCATCATCGTTGCGGGCGTTCTACTGGCGGCCGGAATCCCATTGAAAAAATGGCTGTTGTTTACGATTCCGTTTTTGATTTTAGCATTCGGATGCGTGTGGACAGCCGCAGTTTTTGGAAAGGTGCCGACAACACCGGATAATTTTTTGTTTCAAGCAGGCCCTATCTCAATTAACAGCGATAATGTGTCTGTCGGCATCTCTCTCGGGTTTCGTATTTTATGCTTCTCCGCCTTATCGATGATGTTTGTTTTTACAACCGATCCGATTTTATTTATGCTGAGCCTTGTCCAGCAGTGCAGGCTCTCACCAAAGCTCGCGTACGGTGTCATTGCAGGCTTTCGCTTTCTTCCGCTGCTAAAGGATGAGGTCCAGCTGATTCAGCAGGCTCATAAAATCAGAGGAGGAGCGGCGGAGAGCGGCATCATTAATAAAATCAGTGCGTTAAAACGATATACCATACCGCTATTGGCAAGCGCCATCAGAAAAGCGGAACGGACAGCGCTTGCGATGGAATCGAAAGGTTTTACAGGAAGCAGAAACCGGACATATTACAGGACATTGAGCGTGAACCGGCGCGACTGGCTGTTCTTTTGCCTCGTTCTCTTGTTATTCGCAGGATCTTTTCTCGTATCTTTCTGTTTTGCCTCATAAAAAATCCGCTATCGACGATAGCGGATTTTTTCTTATTGATGATAATTTAATGCTTGGGCAAGGTTGGTTTTAATAGTAATATTCGAAAAGTCAATCCCCAGCTGTACAGCAGTTTGCGCAATTTCAGGCCTGATTCCTGACAGGGTTGACCGGACACCGATCAGATTAAGCGCCTCAATCAATTTAAAGATCTGGTGCGCCACCATCGTATCCACCACAACAACACCTGACAGATCGATTAACAGATGCTCCACACGTCTTTTCGCACAAGCTTGAAGCGTGTTTTCCAGAATAAACTTCGCCCGTTCGGTATCAATGTCACCGACAAGCGGCAGCAGAGCTGTTGATTTGCTCAGGGTAATGACAGGTGAGCTTAATTCCAATATCATTTCTCTTTGGGCGTTTAATTGCTGCTTGGCATTCATTTCAGCGTGATCAACGAATGTATAAATGGTGAAATCAAATACTTTTACAATCAAATCTGCCCATTTTTGCTTCTCTCCCGGTTCAAACGCTGATTCATTTTCTTCTGCGAACTTCTCAAAATACTTCGTATATAATCTCCTGTTTCTCATAAACTCCCGAATGACATACTGAACCGGTGTGTCGAGATGTTTTTGATCGTTGGTCAGCTCAATGACCCACTCTTGAAACTCTTCGAGAAATTGTTTTTCCGGTAAAACATACATGTAATTCAGATGCCGGTAAAATTCTCTGTCCTGCTCTTTCAATTCTTCCGTTACTGTTGCATTATGTAGGGCGTAAAGCGAATTCGGATCACTTTCCTCCATCGTTTCAATCCATTCCTCGGCCATTTGTTCCACATGCTCTGAAAAAAATGCATATAATTTTTCATTCAGTTTCATGACACTGCTCCTTTCCCCAACACTATTATAACTTGACTTACAGTTGAATCCCAGTCATACACGCCGAAGCCATCCAATATTTTGAAGATTACTAATTCTTTGGTGTGTATCCTATTTTTTCAAAATGCTTCAAATGGCTCTGTCCGAGCGCTTGCTTTTTTCATATAATATGAGGCAACACCCTTGAATCCACTTGAAAGCATAAAAAAGGAGGGCTTTTTTATGAATGGTGAAATCCGCTTGATCCCGTATGTGACGAATGAGCAGATCATGGATGTAAACGAGCTTCCTGAGGGCATTAAAGTGATTAAGGCGCCAGAAATGTGGGCAAAAGGGGTAAAAGGCAAAAATATTAAAGTTGCTGTATTAGACACGGGCTGCGACACAAGCCACCCTGATTTAAAAAATCAAATCATCGGCGGAAAGAACTTCACGGATGACGACGGCGGCAAGGAAGATGCGATTTCCGACTACAACGGACACGGCACACACGTCGCCGGAACAATTGCAGCTAATGATTCAAACGGAGGCATTGCCGGAGTCGCGCCTGAGGCAAGCCTATTGATTGTGAAGGTTCTTGGCGGCGAGAACGGCAGCGGACAATACGAATGGATAATTAACGGCATCAACTACGCGGTGGAACAGAAAGTCGACATCATCTCAATGTCCCTTGGAGGGCCAAGCGATGTGCCAGAGCTAAAAGAAGCAGTGAAAAACGCAGTGAAAAACGGAGTGCTTGTCGTTTGTGCAGCGGGAAATGAAGGTGACGGCGACGAACGCACAGAAGAGCTTTCCTACCCCGCAGCTTATAATGAAGTGATTGCAGTTGGATCTGTTTCTGTAGCGCGAGAATTATCAGAATTTTCTAACGCAAATAAAGAGATTGACCTTGTGGCACCAGGAGAAAACATCTTATCCACCCTTCCCAACAAGAAGTACGGTAAGCTGACCGGCACTTCAATGGCTGCCCCTCATGTCAGCGGTGCGCTTGCTTTAATCAAAAGCTATGAAGAAGAATCATTTCAAAGAAAGCTTTCTGAATCTGAGGTTTTCGCACAGCTAATCCGCAGGACACTTCCTCTTGATATTGCAAAAACGCTGGCAGGCAATGGATTCCTGTATTTAACAGCTCCTGATGAGCTCGCAGAAAAAGCAGAGCAATCACATTTGTTGACCCTATAAGATTATTTTTCTTATATAATATACACCACATCATGTAAATAAAAATTTCAAATTCTATGTTGACAATGAATTTGAATTACTGTTAAGATTACCAACAAATGATTCAACTTTTCAAAAAATTAATAACATTTTCTCTTATCGAGAGTTGGGCGAGGGATTGGCCTTTTGACCCCAACAGCAACCGACCGTAATACCATTGTGAAATGGGGCGCACTGCTTTTCGCGCCGAGACTGATGTCTCATAAGGCACGGTGCTAATTCCATCAGATTGTGTCTGAGAGATGAGAGAGGCAGTGTTTTACGTAGAAAAGCCTCTTTCTCTCATGGGAAAGAGGCTTTTTGTTGTGAGAAAACCTCTTAGCAGCCTGTATCCGCGGGTTAAAGAGAGTGTTTTACATATAAAGGAGGAGAAACAATGACAACCATCAAAACATCGAATTTAGGATTTCCGAGAATCGGACTGAACCGGGAATGGAAAAAAGCACTTGAAGCGTATTGGAAAGGCAGTACTGATAAAGATACGTTTTTAAAGCAAATCGACGAACTATTTTTATCCGCAGTAAAAACACAAATTGACCAGCAGATTGATGTTGTGCCTGTTTCTGATTTCACACAGTATGACCATGTACTCGACACAGCAGTCAGCTTCAACTGGATCCCGAAACGGTTCAGACATTTGACTGACGCTACCGATACATACTTCGCTATCGCCCGCGGAATCAAAGACGCTGTATCTAGTGAAATGACAAAATGGTTTAATACAAATTACCATTACATCGTTCCGGAATATGACGAGAGCATTGAGTTCCGTCTGACAAGAAACAAACAACTCGAAGATTATCGCCGGATCAAACAGGAATACGGTGTGGAAACAAAGCCTGTGATTGTCGGCCCTTATACGTTCGTTACGCTCGCTAAAGGCTATGAACCGTCCGAAGCAAAAGCGATCCAAAAACGCCTTGTGCCATTATATGTACAGCTTTTGAAAGAACTTGAAGAAGAAGGCGTAAAATGGGTTCAAATCGATGAGCCGGCGCTCGTTACCGCCTCTAGTGAAGATGTCCGCGGCGCAAAAGAGTTATTTGAAAGCATTACAAGTGAGCTTTCATCCTTGAATGTGCTTTTGCAGACGTATTTTGATTCTGTTGATGCGTATGAAGAGCTGATCTCTTACCCGGTTCAGGGAATTGGCCTTGATTTCGTTCACGACAAAGGCAGAAACCTGGAACAGCTTAAAACACATGGTTTTCCGACAGACAAAGTGCTGGCAGCCGGCGTTATCGACGGACGCAACATTTGGAAAGCGGACCTTGAAGAGCGTCTCGATGCCGTTCTTGATATTCTCAGCATTGCAAAAGTTGATGAACTGTGGATTCAGCCTTCCAGCAGCCTGTTGCATGTTCCGGTAGCGAAACACCCTGATGAGCATTTGGAAAAAGACCTATTGAACGGATTGTCCTACGCAAAAGAGAAGCTGGCCGAGCTGACAGCTTTGAAAGAAGGTTTAGTATCAGGAAAAGCGGCGATCAGCGAAGAGATTCAGCAGGCTAAGGCTGATATCCAGGCGCTTAAACAGTTTGCAACAGGCGCCAATTCTGAACAAAAGAAAGAGCTTGAGCAATTAACTGATAAAGACTTCAAGCGCCCGATTCCGTTTGAAGAACGTTTAGCCCTGCAAAATGAATCTCTCGGCCTTCCGCTTTTGCCGACGACAACGATCGGCAGCTTCCCGCAGTCTGCTGAAGTGCGGAGCGCACGCCAAAAATGGCGGAAAGCTGAGTGGTCCGATGAACAGTATCAAAACTTTATCAATGCGGAAACAAAAAGATGGATTGATATTCAGGAAGAATTGGAGCTTGATGTCCTTGTTCACGGCGAATTTGAACGGACAGACATGGTCGAATACTTCGGTGAAAAGCTGGCCGGTTTCGCCTTCACTAAATATGCCTGGGTTCAATCATACGGCTCACGCTGTGTCCGCCCGCCAGTCATTTACGGAGATGTTGAATTTATTGAACCGATGACAGTGAAAGACACAGTCTACGCACAGTCATTGACTTCCAAGCATGTAAAAGGAATGCTGACGGGCCCGGTTACAATCTTAAACTGGTCTTTCCCTCGAAACGATATCTCGAGGAAAGAAATCGCCTTCCAAATCGGGCTTGCCCTTCGCAAAGAAGTTAAAGCGCTTGAAGACGCAGGCATTCAAATCATTCAAGTCGATGAACCAGCGCTGCGCGAAGGCCTTCCATTGAAAACCCGCGATTGGGATGAGTACTTGACTTGGGCGGCAGAAGCATTCAGATTAACCACTTCTTCCGTGAAAAACGAGACACAAATTCATACACATATGTGCTACAGCAACTTCGAAGATATCGTTGATACAATCAATGATCTTGATGCCGATGTGATTACAATCGAACATAGCAGAAGCCACGGAGGATTTTTAGATTACTTAAAAAACCACCCGTATTTGAAAGGGCTTGGCCTTGGTGTATATGACATTCACAGCCCTCGTGTGCCGTCAACTGAAGAAATGTACAATATTATCGTTGATGCGCTTGCCGTCTGTCCGACTGACCGCTTCTGGGTAAATCCGGACTGCGGATTGAAAACAAGACAGCAGGAAGAAACGGTTGCAGCATTGAAAAACATGGTTGAAGCCGCAAAACAGGCAAGAGCACAGCAGACACAGCTAGTATAATTTGAAAAAACCATCTGCATTTGGCAGATGGTTTTTTCTATTAGAAAGCGGAAATCGGTTTCCGATGCTTCCCGTCCCCTTCTATTATTATTTCGGCTGTTCCATTTTCATCAAATTCCACAAGGCTCAATGATGTATCATGTATGTAAGCAGAATTCCATATGTCATTAACGCGTCTTCCCTTTATGATATTTAACAGCATTAATATAAAGACAGAATGGGTAACCAAGAGAACATTACCGGAAGAATGGCTGTCTAAAATCGTTTGGAGTGCCAGCCTTACCCGGTTTTCAAAGTCAAAAAACGTTTCACTTCCCTGCTGGCGATAAGCTTCGGGATAATGAAAATAAGCGTGAAAAAGATCTGGTTCGTCCCTTTCAATATCCTCTTGTTTTTTCCCTTCCCATGAGCCCAGTGACATTTCTCTGAACATATGATCTATCACCAGCGGGAGCCTGCGCGACCCTAGTGCGGTTTTTGCTGTCTCTTCTGTCCGCTTGCTCGGGCTGATGTATACCTGATTCAATTCAATATCCTTCAGACGCTCCCCAAGAGCACGGGCATTGTACAGCCCAAGTTCTGTTAAATCAGAATCCATCCAGCCCTGCATCCGTTTTTCTACGTTCCATTGGGTCTGTCCGTGTCTGGCAATATATAAATGCAGCATGATTACCCCTCCTCTTTTCTCCTCTTATCTTAGCAAATCCCCCAAAAACTTTGTTTATTTTACACTTTTTTGAGAATGTTCTTTGCCCTTTTTTCGGCTATACTAATAACACTCTATTGACAGGAGGGATTGGGATGAATCATGAAACGTTCTTAAAACGGGCTGTCACTCTCGCATGTGAAGGAGTGAATGCAGGAATCGGCGGGCCTTTTGGAGCCGTTATCGTGAAAGACGGAGTCATTATTGCCGAGGGACAGAACAACGTCACAACAAGCAATGATCCGACTGCCCACGCGGAAGTCACTGCTATTCGGAAAGCCTGTAAGGTGCTAGGAGCATACCAGCTTGATGACTGCATTTTGTATACGAGCTGTGAACCATGCCCAATGTGCTTGGGCGCCATCTACTGGGCCCGGCCTAAAGCCGTTTTCTATGCAGCTGAGCACACTGACGCTGCCGAAGCCGGGTTTGATGATTCATTCATTTATAAAGAAATTGATAAACCTGCTGAAGAAAGAACGATCCCCTTTTATCAAGTGACTCTTATGGAGCATTTATCCCCGTTTCAGGCATGGCGGGATTTTGCCAACAAGAAAGAATATTAAAAGGATCAGGCATGTGCGGCCTGATCCTTGTTATTTCTCCAAGTAGCCGCTTTGCCCTGTGCAAATACAAAACAGCAATCATGCGAGCCGGAATTCAGCTTGGCAGACACCGAGCCAGCCGCCCCCTTCATCTGTAACTTTTGCAGGCTTTAAACGCTGTGATCGCTTCTCTGACGTTTTATCAATAATCTGTGCCCACTCCTACCCCGTTCCGCGTCAATTCATAATGGATATAAGTCTGAATCCATTTATAAGAAATGTCTCAGACCTCGAAAAGATCACACCCGCTCCGACACAAAAAAACATCCTGAGAACCCTCAGGATGCCGGTCATTATTTTAATTCTAGTTTTACATCAACATTTCCTCTGGTTGCCTTTGAGTAAGGACAGAATTCATGAGCGGCGTTGACAAGCTCTTGTGCCTTTTCCCGATCTAAATCTTTCGTGTTCACAACAAGTGTGACACCAATTTTAAACCCGCCGTCGCTCTCATCCTTCATGAGGCTGACCTGCCCTTCAATCTCCGAATCAATTTCGATATTCTGCTCTTTGGCTACGTGTTCGAGCGCGCCGCCGAAGCATGCAGCATACCCTGCCGCAAAGAGCTGTTCCGGATTTGTGCCGGTTTGTCCTTCTTTTTTGGCATTTGGCATGACAATATCAAAATCAAGAACACCGTCATCTGATGTAATATGTCCTGCCCGTCCGCCTCGCGCGGTTACTTTTGCTGTAAATAGTGACATATTTCCCAACCTCCTTATTTGTATCTAGTTGTTATATTTCCCTTTCTGATCTTTTTAAACATGCTAAGTTTGCCGAGAATAGGAAAAGTGAGGTTTTTCAGATACAATAGAATCGAATGACAAAAAAGAGTTGGTGAACAAAATGGAAAATAAATTTGATCATATGAAATTGGAGAATCAGCTTTGTTTTTTGCTATATGCGAGTTCGCGGGAAATGACAAAGCAATACAAGCCGCTGCTTGATAAGCTGAATATAACATACCCTCAATATTTGGCTTTGCTATTGTTATGGGAACATGAAACGCTTACTGTCAAAAAAATGGGCGAACAGCTGTATTTAGATTCAGGGACGCTCACTCCGATGCTTAAACGAATGGAACAACAGGGTTTGATTACGAGAAAAAGATCTGAAGAGGATGAGCGGTCCGTGTTGATCAGCCTGACAGAGGACGGAGCGTTATTAAAAGAAAAAGCGGTTGATATTCCAGAGACAATTCTGGGGCTCTCAAAGCAGTCTGGGGAGGATCTCAAACAGTTAAAATCCGCTCTATATACATTGCTGGAAACACTTCATCAAAAAAATTGAGGATGCCTTGTACAGGCATCCTCTTTTTATTTATTCAGCAACTTCAAGTGTCACATCAATATTTCCGGAGGTTGCTTTTGAATACGGGCAGACGCCGTGCGCTTTTTTCACAAGCGCCTCCAATTCTGATGCACTGACTCCTTCTCCTTTTACTTGCAGCGTCACACCCAGCTTATAGCCCTGGTCTGCTTCATCCTTTAACAGGCTTACATTCGCCGTAACCTCTGTCTCTACTTTTACCCGTTCTGTTCTTGCGACAAGCTGCAGGGCGCTGTCAAAGCAAGCTGCATAACCTGCTGCAAACAGCTGCTCTGGATTTGTCGCTTTTTCTAATTTCTTGGCTCTCGGTGTCCCCGGCATTGCGACATCAAGCTCAAGAACGCGGTCTGATGAAATGACCTTTCCTTCTCTTCCTCCTACCGCTGAAACAGTTGCTGTAAATAATGGCTGACTCATTTTTCATTCCCCCAATATATTTTATACAATTAAATTGTACACAATTAAATTTGATATGTCAATTTTTCTCGTATAAAAAAAAGCTAATCTCGTTACGAGATTAGCTTTTTCATTGAACATTGCCCCGCTATTCACGGATTTGCCCAGTTCCTTTAATGATGTATTTTGTAGAAGTCAGTGCAGGAAGCCCCATCGGTCCTCTTGCATGAAGCTTTTGCGTGCTGATGCCGATTTCGGCTCCGTAGCCGAATTCAAAGCCGTCGGTAAAGCGGGTTGACGCGTTATGATAGACAGCAGCAGCATCGACAGCCGTTTGAAAATATGCCGCGTTTTTGTCATTTTCAGTTAAAATCGCTTCAGAATGATTGGTGCCGTATTGTTGGATATGCTTCACAGCTTCTTGGACGTTTTCAACCGTCTTTACGCTGAGGACAGGCGCTAAAAATTCGGTTTCCCAATCTTCTTTTGATGCTTGTTTGCTTGAAGGATGAAGTTCACATACCAATTCATCACCGCGAATTTCAACTCCCGCGTTTTCCAGCTGGTTCAGCAATTCTTTCCCGTGCTGTCTTGCCCAAGCCTTGTGAATCAGCAATGATTCAATCGCGTTGCATACGGAAGGGCGCTGCGTTTTGGCATTTACGACAACCTTTTCTGCCATTTGCGGTTTGGCTGTTTCGTCAATGAATATGTGGCAGTTTCCTGCTCCCGTTTCTAATACAGGAACTGTTGATTCTCTCACAACGAGATCAATCAGTTTCTTGCCTCCGCGCGGAATCAATACGTCTAAGCCATCATTTAACGTAAAGAGCTCTTTTGCTGTCTCTCTGCTCGTATCCTCAATCAGCTGCACAGCGTGAATCGGAAGCGCTGATTGCTCAAGTGCTCTGTGAATGACACTGACGAGCGCTTTGTTGCTGTGGATGGCTGAGGAGCTCCCCCGCAGCACAACCGCGTTCCCTGTCTTCAGGCAAAGGGTAGCCGCATCAACTGTGACGTTTGGCCTCGCCTCATAAATCATTCCTACGACACCGAGCGGCACACGGACTTTTTCAATAAACAGGCCGTTTTCTTTTTCAATCGTTTCAAGAGAATCGCCGATTGGGTCCGCTAAGTCGATTAAGAGCTCCACCGCGTCCGCGATATCGCGTATCCGTTTCTCATCCAGCGTGAGACGGTCAATGATGTCCGGTGTTAAACCATTCTCTTTTCCGTTCTCAATGTCTTTTGCATTCTCCGCCAAGAGAAAATCCAGTTCTTTGCGGAGTCCGTTTGCAATGAGGCTGAGCGCCTCATCCTTCTCGGCTGTTGTTTTCATGATCATTTCGGCTGCTGCTTCTTTCGCCAGCTTCGCTTTTACAGAAACTTCACTCATTTTTCCGCCTCCTAGTCTTTTACATTGACCCAGTCATTCCTATGAATAACCTCAAACGTTTTCTCAAAATCAAGTTCGTCACTGCGTTTGCCTTTGGCCTCCATAATCTCCTCAGAGGAGTAATGAGTTTGGCCTTTGCCGATCACGCCGCCCGGTCCCCTGACTTCCACAACCGCCCCTTTCGGAAAGCTCCCGTTCACACCCACAACGCCAGCGGGCAAAAGACTGCTTCCATTATGGATCATCGCCTCTTCGGCACCCGCATCAATGATAATTTCTCCCGATATCGGCGAGTGGAACTGAATCCACTGCCTTGTGTTGTTAACCGAAGATAGTTCTTTGTCTCCGATATAAGTGCCGTCTCCCCTGCCGTCCAAAATATCCGCAAGTTTTTGCTCTCCGCTGCCTGTTCCAATGAATACTTTCACTCCCAGAGACAGCGCGGTTTGTGCGGCTAACAGCTTTGATTTCATTCCGCCGGTGCCGACCTTTGATCCGGCTGAACCTGCATATCCAAGCAATTCAGGCGTGATCTCCGGCAAATAATCAAATCGTTTCGCCTCAGGATTTTCATTCGGATTTGCATCATACAGTCCGTTGATGTCGGTGAGAATCATGAGCTGGTCCGCGTGAATCAATCCGCTGACTAACGCAGAAAGCATATCATTATCTCCGAATGTCAATTCTTCAACAGATGTAGAATCGTTCTCGTTGATAATCGGAATGACGCCGCGTTCCAATAATTCCATTATCGTAGCATACGCGTTTCGGTACCGTTCTCTTTTCGAAAAATCATTTCTCGTTAAAAGGATTTGTCCCGGAGTCAGTGAGTATTGTTTAAATTGATTCATATATTGCTGCATTAACAGTGTTTGTCCGACCGCGGCCGCCGCCTGTTTTCCTTTGATGGTAACGGGGCGGGACGGATAACCGAGGCTGGAAAACCCCGCCGCAACGGCACCCGAGGTAATCAGAATCATTTCATGCCCCGCTTTTTTTAACACGGAAATCGCCTGAACATGCTCTCTGATTTTTGCCTCATCAATGCTTCCTTTGCTATTCGTGAGCGAACTGCTTCCTATTTTCACTACTATTCTTTGTTTTTTCATTTATTCTCCTCCGCGGCTCTTCTACAATAAAAAAACCCATTTCATCCTGATTCATAAGGACGAAATGGGTTTCCGTGGTACCACCTTGATTGAACGTGCTTGTGCACGCTCCGCTCTCCTGTAACGCCAGGTTATGCGCCTAGGTTTTCCCCCTAGGACTCCAAGGCAGGTTCGGCAGGTTTCATGCGGCAAAATGTTTCAGCGATTCATTTTGCTCTCTGTCACAGAAAGGTCTGCTTACTAATCCTCTTCAACGCTCAATGATTTTTTTATATTATGCAAAGAAAAAAGACACTTGTCAAGGTTTTTTGTCATCAAAAATAGCCCGCATTGCGCGGGCCTCTTGCAGTCTAGTTAAAGACGATTGTTTTATTTTCATGAACGATGACACGGTCTTCCAAATGCCATTTCACAGCACGGGCAAGCACGCTGCGTTCAATTGTTCTTCCGATGTTTTTCAGCGCTTCCGTATTATCACGGTGGTCCACGCGCTCAATATCCTGTTCAATGATCGGCCCTTCATCAAGATCGTTTGTCACATAGTGAGATGTCGCACCGATCAGTTTCACGCCGCGCTCGTAAGCCCGTTTGTACGGATTCGCACCGATAAAAGCAGGCAGGAATGAATGGTGGATATTGATGATGCGATTCGGATGAGCCGAAACAAAATCAGGAGTTAGAATCTGCATATAGCGTGCGAGCACGATGACATCAACATCGTACTGCTCCAGCAGTTCAAGCTGCTTCTTTTCGACTTCCGCTCTGATGTCTTTGTTCGCTTTCATATAGTGGAATGGAATGTTCAGGCGCTCAACCAGCTCTCTCGCTTCCTCATGGTTACTGATGACAACAGCGATCTCCGCCATCAGGTTGCCGGTTTGCCATTCCCAAATCAGCTCATGCAGGCAGTGGAGCTCCTTTGAAACGAAAATAGCGACACGCTTCAGTTCGCTTGCCAAAGTTAAGCTCCATGTCATGTCGAATTTATCCGCAACAGAGGCAAACGCCGCCTGAAGAGATGCTTTTTTCTCACGAATGCCCGCGCAGTCGAATTCGATTCTCAGGAAAAACCGGCCGCCTTCAGGGTCTGTCGTATATTGATTTGATTCTATAATATTGGCACCGTGTTCAAATAAAAACGCGGAAACGGCAGAGACGATACCCGGCTGATCGGGGCAGCTGACCAAGAGCCGCCCTTTATCCTCATTTCCGTCACGGTATTCGTCCAACCGCTGAGTCATATATGATTTCATGAATAATCCCTCTTATCTTTGTAAGTCTAAACTATTTATCCATTATACTGAAGATTTGATAAAAATCAATTTATGACAGAATTTTTAAACCAACCGCTGAGCATAAAATCAACGCGATAAAGAAGATCCGTTTGGCGTCTTTCTGCTCCTTGTAAAAGAGGATGCCGACAAGCGCCCCGCCGGCGGTGCCAATCCCTGTCCAGACCGCGTAAGCCGTTCCCATCGGAATGGTTTCCATTGCGTACGACAGCAAGGAAAACGAAGCGGCAAAACCAACAATGATCAACAGCACCCATTTCACGCTTTTTTCTTTCGCATATTGATTCATAAGGGCCACGCCGGCCATTTCTAAACAGCCCGCGCACAATAAACTGATCCAGTGCAGCATTATGCCTCGCCTCCTTTTTCCTCTGTCTCATCCTGTGTCACAAGCTTCAATCCGATTACACCGATTAAGAGCACGCCAATTAACAATAGCTTCGGCCATCCAACCGGTTCATGAAACAGAACAATTTCACTAAGTACTGTTCCCGCTGTGCCGAGTCCGGTAAAGACGGCATATACGGTACCAACAGGCAGACTGTGAGTTGCTTTTATTAGAAGATAAAAGCTGAATATGATGCCGATGGCAGTGCCGCTCCATGTTAAGGCTGAGTCAGCGTGCTTTAAGCCTATCACCCAAACAACCTCGAAAACAGCGGCAAGCACGACCAATCCCCATTTCATTTTGAGTCATTCCTTTCTATCTTTTAAGATTCTCCGAAAACAAAAAAACCCCGGACAGTCGTCTCACATGAGATTGACTCTCCCGGGCTTTTTTCCCTCCGTGTGCATACGCGCTTCTATTTACGCGTATGTGTTTTCTCTCGGACCAGTCCATGTCAATTGACATGCGGAACCCTAGAAAACTTTACATGATATCATCATACTAAACTCAGCTCTATCTTTCAATTGTAAGATTTTCTTTCATATACCGCGATCGGTTTATTCCATTTTCTGATCGTTTTGCTGTAATGCATGCCGATTTTCTCCGCTACCCGTATGGACGCTTTATTACCCGGGTCAATCAAAGCCGCCATTTTGCCGAACTGCCGCTCGTTAAAGCCATAGTCCAGACAAGCCCGAGCCGCTTCTTGCGCATAGCCGTTCCCCCAATGGCGGCGGGCAAACATATAGCCAATTTCCATTACGGTTTGATTTTCGATCTGCTGGGGAACGATGCCGCATTGCCCCAAAAACGCCCCTGTCCGCTTATCTTCGGCGATCCACAGACTAACGCCGTACCCTTTTTCATTTCGTTGGTTCCAATTGACCCACTCGCGGGTTTGCCTCTTATCTTTTAAACCGGAATAATATCTCATGACGTCAGGATCATTAAAAAGCAGCCCAAACAAAGTGGCTTGATCCTGATCTTCCATACAGCGCAAACGAATTCGATCGGTCACAAGCTTCGTTTTAGCGTTCATACTTCGCCACATCCTGCTTCCATTCTTTTTTGAGAGCTTCAATATGTGCCTGATGATAGCGGTTATGATCTGCCATATGCCAAATTCCCCATCGTATCGTCGCGGTGTCACCTTCGAAGGAAAGCGGCTGGTTCAAAGCATGTTCAGTTAAAGTGAAGCATACCGATTTCAGCTCGTCTACTACATGCTGATGTCTTTTCAGGAGTTCATCTAAGTCTGGCTGATTCAACGGTTCAGGCAGCCGTCCGCTTTTATCTGTAATCGGGCCGTATGCCTGTTCAATATGGTCCGGTATCCGATTTTCCTTGATACGCCAGACCCATCTGATATCAACATTTGTGATATGGTGCAAAAGCTGAGCCGTGCTGTTTTTTGTTTGGCAGCGCCCCTTATAGTAAAGTTCACTGTGTGTCATATGGCTTACGATAGAAGCCAGACGGAGACTGTTTTCTTCCACTGCGGAATACAGCAGACTGACCGTTGGCGCCATGTCGTTTCGTATGGATAAGTCCTTCATGTTCAGTTCCCCTCCTAACTAGGTACATTTGACACCAAACAAAAATTTCCTTTAAAAAAGAAAAAAGCCCTCATTACAAGAGAGAGCCATCTTAATTGTTATTTCCCGGTTTATATAAGTAAGGATCATGCTGCGGATCATTAGAGGTATTTAAATCAAGGGATATATCACCTCGCGCATTCATCGTGCCTAGGGTGATCGAAGACAGCAATTTAGGGCTGTACCCTTTTTCCTCAAGCTTCTCAAACAGCCAGGATCGGTTTTTTTGGAGATATTTCAAATTATGATCAAGGATTTCGCCATCCAGTATGAGCGGAATCGGGATAAAGTTCCGTTCAGCTTCCATATTCAAATCCCGCACCTGCACCGCTCTCGCTTCCTCTTTCGGGATGACGCTTACTTCTCCCGTTTCTTCAATGATAGCAAGATCAATGTCAGCCGGGTCGGCATAGCCCTTTTCCCTCAGCTTTCCGAGCAGTTCATTAACAGTCAGCCTTTCTTTACGAAGGCCGCGTTCATCAATATCCCCGTTTCGGATTAGGACAGTCGGGCTCACGACCAGGAGCCATCGCCATTTATTAGATAAAGAGAGCTTGCTCATGATAAGATAAAGCACCAAAAAAGCACCCGCATAATAAATAGACATCGGCAGCTTGGATGTAAGGATCGGCTCACTGATAATGGTTCCGATTGCGAAGGTCAAAAGCAGATCAAAATTGTTCATTTGTGACACAGCTTTTTTACCGGCAAGCCGAAACAAAATATACGCAATCGAAAATACGATAACTGGCTTCAGTAAAAATACCCATATCATCCATAACACCGATCTTACCTCCATCCGCTGGTTATATTGAGCCTATTGTGCCCCGTGGCAGGCCCTCTATGCATCAGGGTCTAAATAGGCGAACGTGCACATCGCCTGAACATAACATAATAGAAAGTGACACCGATTGGAGGTGCAATACGCAATATGAAAAATCAGAAGTCGAATACCCTTTGGCCCTTTGATCTGCCATTGGCTCCCCAACCCGAGGGCTACCAGCAGCAAACAATCGACAGGCTGGCCGGTTTGGAGCTAAGGATGGAGCAACTAATTAGAGCGATTGAGGTAAACAATGAATTGCTGAGAACAATGCAAGAACAGCAAAACCGTGTATGCACAAATGGCGGCGGGTCTGTGATTGTCCGGATGTAGAAACCGGCGCTTGTCTACCTTCTTATATCTCAATAAAAAACTCTTCTCTAAAAAGGAGAAGAGTTTCATGTATGTGTTCAAACGGACTGCGCCAAACTTAATTGCGGGCCGAATAGCTCGTAATGGATAGACTCCGGCGCTGATCCGAGCTCTGATACAAGCTTATGCATTGCCGTAATAAACGACGGTGAACCGCAAATATAGTAATCCGCATCTGTGTTGGCAATCAGTTCTTTGAGAAATTGCTGATCAATCTGCCCTTCATGAAATTGAAGATCACCTGCATGGTCTTCCTCTGTCGGCTCGCGATACACAAATGCTGTTTTAACAGCAGAATGTTTTGCTGCTTCTTCTACTTCATGGCGCAATGCATGATATTCACTGTTTTTCGCCGCATGAATGAACAGAATTTGCCGTTCAGGCTGTTTGGAAACAGATGTTTTCAGCATGCTGATCATTGGTGTAATACCAACTCCGGCACTGATCAAAACGAGATCTTTTTGTGATGCAGGATCTAAAACAAAGTCCCCTGCCGGTGCGCTGATCTCTATTGAATCTCCCTCCTGCAACCCATCGTGTAAGTAGGAAGACACGACACCATCCTTCTTCACGGAAATTCGATAATAGTCTTTTCCCGGCATATCAGACAGGCTGTACTGGCGGATATGCGTATATTCAGAATCAGGAATCCGCACTTTGATGCTGATATATTGCCCTGCTTGGAATTCAGGTAACGGCTTGCCGTCTTCCGGTTTCAAATAGAAGGATGTAATTTCTTTGCTTTCCCGTTCTTTTTTTGCGATAACGAATGGCTTATACTCCTTCCAGCCGCCGGCTTGCTCTTCCGCCTGTTCATACATGTCTTTTTCAATTCCGATGAACGCGTCAGCAATGACTCCGTACGCTTTTTCCCATGCCTGCATAATGTCAGGAGTTGCAGCATCTCCCAATACATCTTTAATGGCAATCAGCAAATATTTACCGACGATTGGGTAGTGCTCAGGCTTAATTCCGATACTGCGGTGCTTGTGGCCGATTTGTTTGACAACCGGAATGATGTTTCCTAATTGGTCAATGTTTGCCGCAGCTGCAATAACGGCATTTGCCAGTGCAGTTCGCTGTGTTTTTTTCTTTTGGTTTGTTTGATTAAAAATGTTCAAAAGCTCTGGATGGTCTTGAAACATCCGATCGTAAAAATGGCCAGTGATTGTTTCTCCATGCTGTTGCAATACGGGTACAGTGCTTTTAATAATTTCGATTGTTTTGTTATCTAACATTGTATAAACAATCCTTTCGAAAAGATGTATTCAGAATATATCTTTAAAATACATGATCTTACGAATAAAAGATATATCTAAAATGAATCTTTAATAAAGTTGTCACAAAATTATCAATTTAACATGACATTTGTTGCTTTTTTATAGAATCCCCTAGCAAAAACGGACTAACCATTGTAATAATCACCATTGAAAAGCACAAAAAAAACCCAAAACAACTTATGTTTTGGGTTTAACGTTCACCAAGGCTTATCAGTTCCGAGCGCATTTGCAAGCGCCTGGCTGTGTTTCTTGCGGTTCTTACGTTCATTAGCACGCTGTACAGCTGTATTATGCAGCATGATTTCTTCTTCTGTTTCCGGTACAACCCTCGGTACAGGCACCGGCTTGCCATTTGAATCTAATGCGACAAATGTCAAAAAGGATGTGGCAGCGAGTTCCCGTTCGCCAGTCATCAAATGCTCCTTAATAACTTTTACAAATACTTCCATGGAAGATGTGCCGACCCATGTCACATAGGACTCCAGGCAGACAGAATCCTTTTGCCCAATCGGTTTTAAAAAATCTACAGAATCCATTGAAGCCGTTACGGTTTCACGTCTGCAATGGCGCGCCGCGGAAATAGAGGCAATGTCATCGATGTAGCTCATTAATTTTCCGCCAAACAGCGTATTATGGTTGTTCGTGTCAAGCGGGAACACCCTGCTGGTTTTTACAACCTTTGACTCTTTACAAAATCTTGTTTCCGGTGTTTCCATACCTTTCTCCCCTTTGATGTCTGATCTTTTAGCTAAATGCACTTATATTCTCCTATTAAACAATATTCTCTTCCATTTGTCTAAAATTTAAAATGGTTTAATGATTTTCATGATGAGGGAATAATAAATGTATTCTTCACACTTTAGGAGGAAAAACAAATGGACGTATCCATCCCGAAATCTCAGCACAAAACAGTATGCCGAACGGAATACGGCACACTTCAGAAAGTGATCTTATGCAAACCTGAGCACATGACCATAAAAGATGTTATAAACGAAACACAAAAACATTTTGAAGATGACAATATTCATGTAAAAACCGCCAACGACCAGCACAGCCGCTTAGTGGAGGCACTTAGGTCACATAACGTTGAGGTCGTCCTTTTGCCCGTTCGCGACGGACTCCCGGAACAGGTTTTTACTAGGGACATAGGATTTGTCATCGGAGAGAAAGCCTTCCTGTCGAGCATGACTGAACCGATTCGCCAAGGAGAAGAAGCCGTTATAAAAGATTTTTTTCACAGCCAAGGTATCTCTTACACCCGTATGCTTGATACGAGTATTGAAGGCGGAGACGTCATTATCGATGATGACATTGTCTATGTCGGAATCAGCCAGCGCACCGACATTTCAGCTATCGGCCAGCTGGAAGAGGCACTTTCTGAATATACGATCGTTCCAGTGAAGCTTCATGAAAAATTTTTGCATTTGGACTGCGTATTTAACATTGTATCTGAAAGCGAAGCGTTAATTTATCCACAGGCCATTGAGCCAACGGCAGCCGATATGCTGGCGAAACGTTATGATCTTATTGAGGTGCCCGAGGACGAACAATTTACGCTTGGCACCAACGTCCTTTCAATCGGAAAAAAAACGATCATCAGTCTCCCTGGCAACCGCCATGTCAATCAACAGCTATCGAAAAGAGGCTATCACATTATCGAAATTGACCTGTCAGAAATTATTAAATCAGGCGGCTCCTTCAGGTGCTGCACAATGCCGCTGATTCGAGGCGATTGAAGAAACTTCCCCTTTTTCATGTTTTGAACAGCTTATTTTATCAAGATACGTTAATATAGAGGTGACATCATTTTTAAGGGGGAAATCGCATGACAAAATACATAGGATATGTGGGAACATATACAAAAGGCGGAAGCGAAGGAATTTATTCATTTGAGCTTGATACTGAGAAAAAAGCACTCAGCGAGCCAAAGCTGGCCGCTAAGCTGGGCAACCCGACATATGTGGCGCCGAATAAAAACAACACCATCCTTTATTCCATCGAAAAAGCAGACGGCCAAGGCGGAGTTGCTGCCTATCAAATCGATAAAAACAGCGGCGAATTGACATTTCTGAATCATCAGTTAATTGATGGCCCTTCGCCATGCCACGTAAGCGTTGATGATCAAAATCAATTCGTCCTGACTGCCAATTATCACAGCGGGAAGGTACACGTTTTTCCGGTTCAGGAAGACGGCAGCTTGCAATCACCTGTTTCAGAGGCCGCTCACACAGGAAAAGGGCCGCACGAAAGACAAGAAAAACCGCATACACACTACGCGGGGTTCACACCTGAACACAATTATGTGGTAGCGGTTGATTTAGGTATAGATAAGCTCTACACCTATAAGCTGAAAGACGGCGTATTGACTGAATCCGGAAGCCATTCCTTCGCCCCCGGTGCAGGACCTCGCCATATCGCTTTTCATCCGAAAGAAAAATACGCTTATGTCATGACAGAATTAAGCAATGAAGTGATTGCGCTTGAATACAACCCGACAGCCGGCGAATTTAGAGAAATCCAAGTCGTTTCTGCCATCCCTGATGATTTTACAGATAACAGCCAGGGAAGCGCAATTCATGTCACAGAGGACGGACGTTTTGTTTATGTCGCAAACCGCGGCCATGACAGTATCGCCGTATTTGAAGTGAATCAATATTCAGGAGAGCTGGCTTTCGTAGAAAGAGTGTCGACTGAAGGCAACTGGCCTCGTGACTTTGTATTTGACCCAACGGAAGGGTTCCTCGTTGCTTCAAATGAAGAAACAGGCAACCTCGTCTTGTTTGAAAGAGACAAAGAAACCGGCCGATTGACACTCCTCCCATCAACGGTTTCTGTCCCTTACCCGGTTTGTGTAAAGTTTTTACATCAACTATAAACAAATGGAGTGGCTCTAGTAAAAAGGAGCCACTCTTTTTATTTATCTCACTTTTTCCTTCGTTTCAGCATTTCGATACAAATGGCAAGCGACAAAACGGCCGGGTTCGATTTCTTGAAGCTGGGGACGAGATTCCCCACATTCAGGCATCGCCTCCGGACAGCGGGTCCGAAACACGCAGCCGCTTGGCGGATTGACCGGGCTCGGCAGCTCTCCTTTCAAGAGAATACGCTCACGCTTGTCCTCCAATTCAGGATCTGGAATCGGAATCGAGGACAAAAGCGCCTTTGTATAGGGATGGAGCGGTTCACGATACAAGGTGCCGCTCTCTGTAATTTCCATCATGTGTCCTAAGTACATAACACCGATCCTGTCACTGATATGCTTCACCATCGAAAGATCATGGGCAATGAATAAAAACGTAAGCCCTTTCTCTTTTTGAAGCCGCTTCAGCAGGTTGACCACCTGTGCCTGGACTGAGACATCAAGAGCAGAAATCGGTTCGTCCGCCACGATAAATTCAGGATTCAGCGACAGTGCTCTCGCAATCCCGATTCTTTGCCTTTGCCCGCCGCTGAATTCATGCGGATAACGGCTGCCAAAATCGGGATGAAGCCCAACTGCCTCAAGCAGCTCGTCTACGACGAGAAGCCGCGCTTTATGGGTATTGTAGAGATTGTGAATCTCCATCGGCTCCAAAATAATTTCTCGAACGGTCATGCGCGGGTTCAATGAAGCATAAGGATCCTGAAAAATCATCTGCAGTTTGCGGTTGAAGGCAAACTGCTCTTTTTCACTCAGTGCATGAAGATTTGTGCCGCGGTATGTCACGCTTCCTTCTGTCGGCTGATAAAGGCGCATCAGCACTCTCCCCAAGGTTGATTTCCCGCACCCTGATTCCCCGACTAGCCCGAACGTTTCTCCTTCATGAATCTGAAAGGTGACCCCGTCGACGGCTTTGACTGTCCGCTTTTTCCCTGCGTCAAAATGCATTTTCAGCTGGCTGACCTCTAACAAAGGCAGTCGCCTCATTTGTCTCCCTCCTTATTCTGAAAAACAGCGGCGCACCGCACATAATTCTTTTTCATAGATTGTCTCTTTTAATGTGAGGATTTCGATTGACTTCCCTGTCTTTGGAGAATGCAGCATTTTCCCGCCGCCAACGGAGAGACCGACGTGATGAATCGCTCCTTTTCCTTCCTCATAAGCAAAAAACAGCAGATCACCAGCCTTCATATCATCAAGCAGGACATCCTCCCCCGCCTTAGCCTGATCTCCCGCATCACGGGGGATGCTGTATCCATTCGCCTTAAATATACTGTACATAAAACCGGAGCAATCAAACCCAAACCCGCTGATTCCTCCCCATAGGTAGGGAAGTCCGAGAAAAAAAGCTCCCGTTTGAATGATGTCTTCAGCAGTCCCTTTCTGTTCGCTGACAGGCACTGCATCACTTTGCTTCACAAACCTTTCTCCCAAAACAGTCGAAACCTTAAAATATCCGTTTTCTTTTGCAATGAAGGGGAGAACCGTCAAAAAGCTTAATTCGATCTCCTTTTCCCCATTGCTTCTGTACAAAAAGGCAGCAGGTTTGCTGATCATCACATCGTGTTGTGTATGGATGGGCTTTGTTTTTTCCAGCTGGTTCTTTTTCATCCAGCCTGGGTATCCGCGTGGATCCTTTCGGGATGGCTGGCTAGGCACGATCACAGAAACCCATTCCCCCTGTTCCGCTGTCACAAGTACCTTTTCGCCAAAGAGAACCTGAGTTTGGATTACATTGTCTGTACATAATCTAAGCCGTTCATCATACGTCATGCGCTTCAGCCAGTCTCTGATCATTACAGTCGGTTGAAGCATGAATTGATCAGACGGACGCGGTGAATCAGGCGCTGTCCAGATGTTGGCCACTGCTGATATGACAGTGTGCATCATTGCTCTTTTTCCCCTTTCAAAAGCGCAGCCCCGGTGATTCCGAGACCCGGTTTGCCAGGCATCGAAATCGTGCTGCCGCTATATGTTATGCCGCCTTTGAATACATCTGTTTTCAGCATCAGCGGCGCGTCAAAATCAAAGCGTGTGATGTTTCTCTTGCTTGCCGCAAAATGCGCCGCGGCCGTAATGCCCAGCTTCGTTTCGATCATGCTGCCGACCATACACTCCACCCCGCAGGCCTCCGCCATGGCATTAATTTTCTCTGCTCCGCTGATGCCGCCCGCTTTCATCAATTTAATATTGATCAAGTCTGCGCTCCGGGTTTGCAGAACTTCGAACGCCTGGCGCGGTGTAAAAACACTTTCATCAGCCATAATCGGCGTATCTGTTGCATCTGTCACCTTTTTAAGCCCAGCGAGATCATCTTTATGGACAGGCTGCTCGACAAGCTCAATGCCTAGACCCGCATCCTCCATTTTCCGAATGGCAGTTACCGCTTCCTTCGGCGTCCACCCCTGATTAGCGTCTAAACGCAGTTTCACAGCTGATCCGACACGTTTTCTGATTTCCTGGATACGGGCGATATCTGTTGCAATATCATCTTTTCCGACCTTTATTTTGAGCGTTTGAAAGCCTTGTTTGAGATAATTTTCGGCATCAGCTGCCATCTCTTCAGGTGAGTTGACACTGACGGTATAGTCTGTTTCCAGCGTATCTCGGTATCCGCCAAGCATTTGATAAAGCGGCAGCCCGCACATCTGCGCCCAGCCGTCGTATAGCGCCATCTCTACAGCAGCCTTCGCGCTCATATTTCCTGTAAGAAGATGCTGGATGTCGTGCAGAATGGCCTCACAGCCGGACAGGCTTTTTCCAAGCAATGCCGGTTTCAACACATGGTGAATGGCACTTTCAATGCTATCCATGCTGTCTCCTGTAATCACTAACGTCGGGGGTGCTTCTCCCCATCCGACTGCACCGCTGTCATAAGTAATCCTTACTATGACTGATTCAGCCGTATACACAGTGCGAAGCGCGGTTTTAAACGGCTTTGTCAGTGGAACGGCGATTCGGCTTGTTTCGATTCGAATGATTTTCATGTCTTCAGCGCCCCTTCTGAAACGCCCGCCTCTATTACGACTGTTTTTTCTGCTGTATTCATAGCAGCTTTCGCACCGATCGGAACGGCAATACTTGGCGAGCAGTGGCCGATTTTAAATCCTCTCAGAGCAGGCCTGCCCGCAGAAATAATATAGTCTTCCAGCACCTGCTCAAGTGAGAGAGACTTCTCTCGCTTCACCGGGACACAATTGTGAAAATCACAAACTAGAATTCCCGCCGCGTCCGTCAGCTTCCCCGCCATTTTCAGCTGATTCAGCATCCGGTCGATTTGATAAGGCTCCTCATCAATATCTTCAATAAACAGAAGCTTTCCTCTCGTATCAATTTCAAATCGCGTGCCCAGTGTAGACGTCAGCAAAGACAGATTCCCCCCGACAAGCTCGCCTTCCGCTTTGCCGGGAACAAGCGCGGTCAGCGGAGAAAGCTCTTCTGTATAGGTGAATTCCGTCTCCTGGAAGAGCTGCTTATATGACGCTTTTGTCAGCGGGTGAACGTCGTCAAGGCCAATATCCGAGCTGAGCATCGGGCCATGGAAGGTGACAAGACCTGTGTTTTGATGAATGGCAGTATGTAAAAACGTAATATCGCTGTATCCCCAAAAAATTTTAGGGTGTTTGCGGATCAAGCTGAAATCAATGCCGGCGGCGATACGTCCTGTCCCAAAACCCCCGCATGCGCACAACACCGCTTTTACCTCCTCGTCTCTAAACATCTCATGGAGATCCGCCAGCCGCTCATCATCCTGTCCCGCTAAATAGCCGTGCTGATTTTTCAGCGCCTTGCCCAACTTCACCTGAAGACCGAGCTCTTCTAAAAATAAAAGCGCGGTGTCAAGCTTTTTTGGATCCGGCGGACTTGCGGGCGCGATCACTCCGACTGTATCACCCTTTTTCAGCGCTTTCGGCTTGTAATTCAACGAAAACACTCCTTTCATTTGCTCTGCACCCTACGTATACGTGCAAGAAAGAGAAAAAATACCGCTCCTTCGCATAAAGAAGCAGTATTTCCTCAATCACCGCCATCAGTTTTTATCTGCCCATTTTAAATCGATATAGCCGACAGGGTGACGGACAATTCCCTTTACTTGTTCATTTTGCAGGTGAACCTGATTATAAAAATAAACCGGAATGATCGGCGCTTCATTGATGAGCAGCTCTTCAGCTTGATGCATAAGAGAGAACCGTGTTTTTTCATCGGCTTCATTTTTCGCCTGTTTGATCAGCTGATCGTATTCTTTATTGGCCCAGCCTGTGCGGTTCATCGAATTTCCCGTTTGAAAGGCTTCCAGAAAACTGATAGGGTCCGCGTAATCAGGCAAAAATGAGCTTTGAGAGAATTGGAACTTCAGCGATTTTTGATCCTCCAAAAATACGTTCCATTCCATATTGGCCAACTTCACATCGACTCCGAGGCTATTTTTCAATTTTTGCTGAATAGCTTCGGCAATCTTTTTATGCTCCGGCTTTGTGCTGTAAGTAAGCGTGATCGCAGGAAGCTTATTATAGTTTTCTTCCTTCATGCCCTTTTCGAGCAGCTGCTTCGCTTTGCTTTCGTTAGGCTTGATCAGGTCTCCGCCTGCTTCACGGAAATCTTTGCCGTCAGGCTGCGTAAACCCAGGCGATACAAAGGCACGCGCCGGTTTTTCATTATTTTTCGTGACGTACTTTACAATTTCCTCTTGATCCACAGCCATCGCAAAGGCTTTTCTGATGTTTTCATTTTGAAACGGCTCCATGTTGACATTAAATCGATAGAAATAGAGACCCGCCTGGTCAACAATATTGACGTTATCCTGATCAAGCAGCTGATCACTCAGCTCAGCAGGGACATAAGCGGTATCAAGTTCCCCTGATTGAAACATCTGGTAATCTGTATTTCTGTCACTGACCATCGCCCATTTCACCTTATCAAGCTTCACTGTATCTTTATCCCAATACGTGTCGCTTTTCTCCATTGTGATGCTGTCATCATGCTTCCATTCCGTCAGCTTAAACGGGCCGTTTCCGACAAATGTATCCGCCTCAGCAAACCACTTTGGATTGTCTTTATCGACCTTTTCATTTACCGGAAAATACGCAGGATTGGACACAACGCTCAGAAAATATTTTTGCGGTGCTTCCAGTGTAACTTCAAGGGTTCGATCATCCTTTGCCGTCACCTTCACATCATCTTTTTTCCCTTTCCCGCTGTTATATGCTTCGCCGCCTTCAATAAAATAACCTAGGAATGCCGATGAAGCGCCTTTTTTCGGATCAAGCATCCGCTTCCACGCGTATTCGAAGTCTCCGGCTGTTACAGGATCTCCGTTTGTCCATTTCGCATTTTCCCGAATCGTAAATGTGTAAGTTTTATTATCTTTCGAAACAGACCACTTCTCCGCCATTGCCGGCTCGGGCTCATGATCTTTGCCAAGACGCGTCAGCCCCTCCATGATGTTATTTAACGGCTGCCATGACACATTATTAAAGCCGATCGGCGGATCGAATGAAGTCGGTTCATTTTCATTATTTACATACAGCACCTTTTCTCCGCTGGTTTTTGCCTTATCATGACTGCCTTCTTTTCCGGCCTGTTCATTTGCTGTGCACCCCATCAGCGCAAACGAAAGTCCTAATGCAAGACCCATGCCCCATAGCTTTTTCACTCGTTTCATCCTCTTCCCCCTTTTCATGTTCAATCCTTCGCATCCCCTGACAGCACCGCATGCTCTGCTCGTTGATCCTGCAGCCAGCAGTTGACGGTGTGCGAGTCAGATCTGATCGTCTGGCCCGGGTACACCCTGTCACACACAACCATCCTGTTCGGACAGCGGGCGGCAAACGGGCATCCCGGCGGAGGCGAAAATAAATCCGGCGGCGTTCCGTCGATTGGGATCAGCTCAGCGCCATCTAAATCCAGCCGCGGAACAGAAGCCAGCAGTCCTTTTGTATAAGGGTGCTGCGGCTGATAAAAAATATCTTTTCTCGTGCCGATTTCCGCGATTTTCCCGGCATACATGACTGCGACTCTGTCAGCTACCTGGGCAACGACCCCTAAATCATGTGTAATCAGAATGACAGACACATTCGTTTTTCTCTGAATCTCTTTAAACAGCTCTAAAATCTGTGCCTGAATGGTTACATCCAGGGCGGTGGTCGGTTCATCCGCAATTAAGATGTCAGGCTCGCAAATCAGCGCCATCGCAATGACAATCCGCTGTCTCATGCCGCCGCTGAATTGGTGGGGATATTGCTTTAGGCGCTCTTCGGGATCTGGAATACCAACCAATGACAGCATGGAAAGCACCTCTTTCCGTGCCGCTTTTTTGCTCATTTTTTTGTGGCGCAATAGCGCTTCCCCCAGCTGGTCGCCGACAGTCAGCGTAGGGTTTAACGCCGTCATCGGGTCTTGAAAAATCATAGAAATGTCGGCTCCCCTGATACCTCTCATTTCTTTGTCAGAGAGACGGCAAAGGTCTTTGTTTTTAAATAGAATGCTGCCGTCTGTCACCTTCGCCGAATAAGGCGGAAGCAGGCCCATGATGCTTTGGGAGGTAACGCTTTTGCCGCAGCCGGATTCGCCGACGATCGCAAAGGTTTCTCCTTGATACAAATCAAAGCTCACCCCTCTGACCGCCTGAACCGTCCCGCCGTAAGTCGTAAAAGACACGTGCAGATTTTGGACTGACAGAACTTTTTCCATACAGCTACCTCCTCAGCTTAGGGTCAAGCGCATCCTGCAATCCGTCCCCCAGCACATTAAACGCGTACATCGTCAGAGATATGAAAAAGGCCGGAAAAAACAGGCGCCACCAATGCCCAGACAAAATCGTAGGCAGGCCGTCATTCGCCATCACGCCCCAACTTGCAAACGGAGCCTGTATGCCGAGGCCGAGAAAGCTTAAAAATGATTCTGCGAATATAGCGGCAGGTACGGTTAATGTCATTTGTACGATGATCGCTCCCATAGTATTCGGCAGCAAATTCTTCCGGATGATGCGAAAGGTTTTCGCGCCAAAGGTTTTCGAGGCGAGTACATATTCATAATTTTTAATCTGAAGTACCTGACCTCTTACAATTCTCGCCATGCCGACCCACCCGGTCACAGTCAGCGCCACAATAATAGTGCCAAGTCCCGGTCCCATGAGCACCATCAGCAAAATGACAACAAGCAGGTACGGCAGTCCGTACAGCACTTCGATAATCCGCATCATAATGCTGTCAATCCTGCCGCCTTTATAGCCGGCAACGCCTCCGTAAATGACACCGATCAAAAAATCAATCAGTGCTGCCATCACGCCGACAAACAACGAAATTCTCGCGCCATACCATGTTCGGGTAAACACATCCCGGCCGAGTTCATCGGTGCCGAACCAATGATCGGCTGAGGGCGGAAGATTTTGTTCTGTCAGCGATTGGCGTACGACACTATGGGGCGATAAAAAGGGCCCGATAACTGCCATGACAAAAAGAAATAAAAGAATAAAGAGTCCGGCCATCGCTAATTTATTTTTCTTCAGCCTCCTCCAGGCATCCTGCGTGTATGACAAACTCGGCCGCTTGACCGAATCGGCTTCCCGATTTTTTTCCTGATTCGAGACAAACCACTCATCAGGCACCTGATTGTGCTGTTCTAGCTGGCGTTCATCCGTTTGTACAGGGAGATTCACACGCTTCACCCTTTCTTATGCAGTTTAATGCGCGGGTCTAAGAGACCGTAGGCCAAATCGACCAAAAACAGCATGATAATCAGAATGACGCTGTAAAAAACGGTCGTTCCCATAATCACGGGATAGTCCCGCTGATTAATGCTTTCAACAAAATATTTTCCCATTCCCGGAATGGCAAAGATTTTTTCAATGACAAAACTTCCTGTTAAGATGCTGGCGACGAGTGTGCCCAGGACGGTAATGACGGGCATGAGTGCATTTCTGAGTGCGTGTTTTACAATAATTTTGAACGGAGAAAGCCCTTTTGCTTTTGCTGTGCGGATATAATCCTGTGTCAGAACTTCGACCATGCTCGACCGTGTCAGCCTGGCAATGATCGCCATTGGCCCTACAGCAAGCGCTGCGGTCGGAAGCACCATATGAATCGGGCTCGTCCATGTGGCAGCAGGAAATAGTTTGAGATTGACAGCAAATTGCTGAATGAGCAATGTTGCCAGAATAAAATTCGGGATGGAGATGCCGAGTACTGCAAGACTCATCGCGGCGTAGTCCAAAAAGCCATTGCGGCGGAGTGCAGCGATTACGCCCAGCACCAGCCCAGAAATCACAGCAATGACAATCGCTGTCATCCCAAGCTCAAAGGAAACGGGAAATCCGCGTTCCAGCATATCATTTACACTGTCCGACGGTTTTTTAATTGAAGGTCCGAAATCGAATGTAATGATGGATTTTAAGTAGAAAATGTATTGGAAAATGAGAGGATCGTCTAAGTGATAGTAGGCTTCGAGATTTTTTTGAACGGCTTCATTTGTGCCTCTCTCCTCGTTAAAAGGAGATCCAGGAATGACCTTCATGAGAACAAAAGTCAGGGTGGTAATCACCAAAATCGTAGCTGCCATTGCCCAAAAACGCTTTATCATGTATCGCGCCAAAGCCTAAAACACCCCTTTAGCAGAATGATGTCCGCATCGCAAGCTCAGTCATGACAAGCATCGCCTGATAGGCTTCAAGCATGTCCTTCGCCTGAAATTGAACGGTTGTAGTTCCCGTCTTGATTTCCGTTCCCGGCATCAGATTCGCCCATTCTGCTTGGCCATAATTGGCGAATTCAATGCTCAGAACTGGCCTGTCAGGCGGTGTGAGCGGCTTGACTTTGTCCTTGTTTTGCAGGGCAAACGCGGTTTTTTCTGTCAACAGCCGTCCGGCTTTCGCAGGGGACAAGCACTTCACTGCGGATCTTGAAATGGTTTGTTTGACTGCGGCTGTCGTCACGTTCGGGATAAGCTCTTCTGCTTCCTTCGCCGCCCGGTCATCCCCGGCTACCATTAATACCGGGACATCATAATATCCGGCAACGTATGCATTTAATCCAAGCTCACCGACAGGCCGATCGTTTATGTAAAAATGACGGACGCCGAAAATCATGCTGTGTGACATGACACCGGGAGTCGAGGCTCTCGCATGATAACCGAGAAACAAAGCGCCTGTAAACGTATCATCCAGTCCCTCCACCATTGAAAATGGTTTGACGTCACCAGAAATCAAGTCTGCTTCAGGGTGAAGCTTTTCAACCATCAGATTATTCATCTTCGAATGACTGTCATTGACCAGCACCTCGGTACACCCGCTGTTAAATGCTTCAGCAATACAGTAGTTGGCTTCTTCAGTCATGATAAGCCGTCCGCGTTCATAATTCCGCTTGCCGGAATCCACAAAGGTATCGTCCGGAAGACCCGAAATACCTTCCATATCTACTGACATGTACAATTTCATAACGCTCCTCCTTTTTTACTAAATTATGAATATTCTAACAGATTATATTAAAAAAAGAGGAAAAATGCAATATAACTGGGGAAAATCTCAACCACTCAGTGATAAAAAAAGAATCCTTTTTCAAGGATTCATGTCTGTTTACCAACCAGTTCTGTAAGCAGTTCATATTTTTTCAGGGTTCTTTCAAACACCTCATCAAAAACGTCCGGCACAGAGGCACGTATCACCTCAGCTTCCTCTCCCGTTATTCCGCCTTTGGTTGCGACACGTTCCAGCGTCTCCTCGAAAGACATATTTTTTTCGATCAGCAGCTTGCCAGTTCCGTATAGCGAATGAATCAGAAAATCAAAGGCTTCTTCTTTGGACAGGCTGCTGTTTCTGACGGCAGACAGTGCCAGCTCTTCAAAGATTGCAGCTATGAATCCCGGTGCCGAGCTCGTTAAATTGCTGGCCGCATCAACATTCGATTCTTTGATTTCTCGTACACGGCTGAAAACCGATAACAATTCATTCAGATGCTCTTTCTTCTCCGCAGCCAGTGCTTCACTGTGAACGACAAGTGAGATGCCAGCTTCTGCTTCGGACGTAATGGCAGGAATAACACGTGAGATACCCGCTTCTGTTTCTGCCTCCAAAAGACGCAGCGGCACACCGGCAGCTATGGATACGATGTGAGTATTTCTGTTCACATACGGGTGCAGACGGCGCATTGTTTCGATGACATGGAGCGGCGGGACGCATATCAAAATCAATTGGCACGTATTTGCCCAATTCTCCAACGGATCAGCCGATACGTTTGGATAATCTGACATGAGTGCCCGCAGCCGCTCCCCCTTCGTTCTCGTCTCAATAAATAGCTCATTCTCTTTTATTTGATCATGTTTCAACAGCTGTCTGGCGATCATATCCGCCATGCTGCCATATCCAATCAATCCAATCTGTTCCATCGACTCAGTCCTTTCATATACAATATGAAGTGTACCGTTTTCCGCACTTTTTCACAATTTCCCATAATCTTTTCATTTTTATCCCACAGTTTTTGTTTATGATAAACTCAAGTCATAAACCTATCAATATAAATAGACATGTGAAAATAGAGAAACGGAGTGAACATGATGGATAACTATCGTGATGAAAACAGAACGAAAGGTAATGAGAATGAGGTCTTTTTAACGAAAGAGAACGATCAGAGCGCCTCCTACTCGGCCCGCAATGTCATTCATGATCAGGAGAAGAAAAAACGAGGATTCGGATGGTTCAGACCGTTGCTTGGCGGAGTGATCGGCGGCAGTCTTGCCCTTGGCATCTATACGTTTACACCGCTTGGCGACCATGATTCTCAGGACACTGCAAAACAATCATCCAGCCAGCAGCAAACGCAATCTGTTACAGCAACAAGCACCTCCTCTGAATCTAAAAAAAGCTCATCAAGCTCAAGCAGCTCATCTGCATTCAAGAGCGAGGACTCTTCTAAAATCTCAGATATGGTAGAAGACCTTTCACCAGCGATTGTCGGTATTACAAATCTTCAGGCACAATCAAACAGCTCTTTGTTCGGCTCTAGTTCTTCTGATTCCAGCGAAGATACAGAAAGCGGTTCAGGGTCAGGTGTCATTTTCAAAAAAGAGAATGGCAAGGCTTATATCATTACAAATAACCACGTCGTAGAAGGGGCATCATCACTGAAGGTATCTTTATATGACGGCACTGAGGTTACTGCAAAGCTGGTAGGCAGTGACTCGTTAACTGATTTAGCCGTCCTCCAAATCAGTGATGACCACGTCACAAAAGTGGCAAACTTCGGTGATTCATCTGATCTCAGAACAGGCGAGACCGTTATTGCGATTGGGGATCCGCTTGGAAAAGATCTGTCCCGCACAGTAACACAAGGAATTGTAAGCGGCGTGGACAGAACGGTTTCAATGTCTACATCAGCCGGCGAAACGAGCATTAACGTCATTCAGACAGACGCAGCAATTAACCCCGGTAACAGCGGCGGTCCTTTGTTAAATACAGACGGCAAAATTGTCGGCATTAACAGTATGAAAATCAGTGAGGATGATGTTGAGGGTATCGGATTTGCCATTCCAAGCAATGACGTAAAACCGATTGCTGAAGAACTGCTGTCAAAAGGTCAAATTGAACGTCCATATATCGGTGTCAGCATGCTTGATCTAGAACAAGTGCCGCAAAATTACCAAGAAGGCACACTCGGCCTGTTCGGCAGCCAGCTGAATAAAGGTGTTTACATCCGTGAAGTCGCTTCAGGCTCTCCTGCTGAAAAGGCCGGATTAAAAGCAGAGGATATTATCATCGGCCTAAAAGGTAAAGAAATTGATACAGGCAGTGAATTGCGCAATATCTTATATAAAGACGCAAAGATCGGTGATACCGTTGAAGTGAAAATTCTCAGAAACGGCAAAGAAATGACGAAAAAAATTAAACTGGATCAAAAAGAAGAGAAAACTTCGTAAGACATAACGCCTCAGGCCGCAAAAGCGGTCTGAGGCTTTTTATTAGATAAAAGACCTAATTGCTCTATGAAACTTTCAGACGAGATATCCGTATATCATACAGATTGACATCATTCTCATCAGATGCTAGAAACATCGTTTACCAGGAGGCATGAACATGAAAACCGTTGGACTGAGTATGATCTGCGCAGGATTGGCTTTTCTTTTGCTGAGCTTTCTTCTCTCTGAATCGACGTTGACGTGGGGAATTGTATTGGGTACCAGTATTCTATTAAACATAACTGGTACGGCTCTAATCATGCGTTTCTTAAAAGCCCCCCAATCTAACAGCTGACATGCAGCAAAGCCGATGACGAAATCTTTAAGTTTTGCTGTTTTTATTTCAGCATGACTGAACCGCAGTACAAGCTCACAATCTCTTCTTTACCCAATTTCCATATATCTATCAGCATCTTTTGCTTTAGATCGTGCTCAGAGCATAAAAACCCCCTGTCCGTAACGGACAGGGGGTTTGAGGTTATGACATATGCTGGTCTCTATAGAGTCTTTTATTTTTAATTCCATACGATTTTTGGACGATGTAAAGCGGCCTGTCTTTGGCTTCATCGTAGATTCTGCCGATATATTCGCCGATCACGCCCAAAATCAGAAGGACAATGCCGCTGAACAGGAGTTGGATCACAATAAGTGATGACCAGCCGGTAATCGTGCTGTCTGTGAATAGCTTCAGATACAGCACGATAAACATATACAGAAATCCAGCACCTGACATTAAAATCCCCGCATAGCTTGCCAGCTTCAGCGGTTTATGTGAAAATGTCGTGATGCCGTCCATTGACAGCTTCAACATTTTCTTGAGCGGGTACTTTGTTTCTCCGGCGAGCCTTTCATCACGTACATACTCGACCGCTGTCTGTTTAAAGCCCACCCAGCTGACTAGCCCTCTTACAAATGGATTTTTTTCTTTTAATCTCTTCATTTCATCACAGACTTTTCTGTCCATGAGGCGAAAATCCCCCGTATCAACCGGGATATCAATATCTGTCATACCGCTGAGAAGCCGGTAAAACATAGCCGCGGTTTGTTTTTTGAAAAAGGTTTCCCCTTTTCGTTTAGTCCGCACGGCGTACACGACCTCATAGCCTTCCTTCCACTTTTCAATCATATCTAAAATCAGTTCAGGAGGATCCTGCAAATCGGCGTCAATGACGACGATTGCATTCCCCTGTGCATAATCCATACCCGCCGTAATGGCGATCTGGTGTCCAAAATTCCTTGAAAAATCAATAATTTTCACTCTCGGATCGATCAGGCTGCGCTCTCTTAAAATCTCAATACTGCGGTCTTTGCTGCCATCATTGACAAAAAGCAGCTCGTAGTTTTCCTTCGTTTGATCCATGACCTCTTTTAAGCGCTGATAGGTTTCATGAATGACAAGCTCTTCGTTATACACAGGTACAACAATTGAATATTGAATATGTCTGCTCATGTTTTTGCCTCCTATTCATCAGCATGTAATTCGTATAATGTTGCTGACTGATTCATTCCGCCAGGTCCGCCCATTTTGCCTTTTTCACCTGAAGCCTTGCTGCTTGATGTATCAGCTGAATCAGTATTTTCTGTTTTTTGATCAGAACTTGATTGCCATTTTTCTGATGTTACTTCTTTTCCATTTTTCTCAACCCATTCAACAATGTCATTGTTTCCGCCTCTTCCCATTCCAGAAGCCAAGAAGTATTTCACTTTTCCTTCTTTTACAAGCTTTTTGAATTGAGTCAGCGTGATAGCCGGGTCAGAACCGCTGAATCCGCCAATAGCCATGACAGCTTTTTTCGTTTTAATAATATATGGCGCCGCTGTGTTCGAATCGGTTGTGGCGAATAAGTATTCAGCTCCGGAGTTATTCTTTTCCAGATATTTGATCAGTTTTTCATTTACAGCGGCATCAGACATTCCCATGCCTTTTCCGCTCATTGATGCGAGCTGAGGGCCTGTTTCAGGCTGTGAGCTGTTGCCTCCGTACAGAAGCGGTGTACTTGCCCAATAAATCGGCATCACCAGCAATGCGAGGAGAGCTGCAAGTGAAACATAATAACTGAACGGTTTTTGGCGCTGTTTAAACAGCAGCAAAGCAATCGCTGACAACACGCCGATAACACCTACACCGATGCTCCAGCCTGCACCGATTTGATCGTTGTAGTTTCTGAGAATAAACAATTCAAATCCAGTTGTCGCAATAATTGATCCCGGCAAAAGCCATGCTTTCCAGCCTGTCTGATTGCGATACAGATGAACAAGGGCAACCCATCCCGCACCGACAAGAGCCGCAATCGGCGGTGCCAGCATGATGAGATAATAATGATGGAAAAATTCTGCGACACTGAAGAATCCGGCAATCGGTACAAGCCACGCAACCCAGAACACCGTTTCCTTCTGCTCTATAGATAATCTTCTTCTTTCTCTCGCGCCAGCGATCAGTAAGCCCAAGATTCCAAATATTGCAAATGGCAGAAGCCAGCTGATTTGATCAGATAACTCTTGTTGGAAAAGCCGCAGTGGACCAGGTGTTCCCGTTCCAAACATCCCTGAACCCGATTGCATTTTCGAACCGGTTCCTGTACCGCCTTTCCCGCCGGGTCCGCCTCGGCCGCCATCTCCGCCGCTTGGAGGGCCTTCTTGACCGCCGCTTGGCATTTGGCCATTGGATGGAGGCGCCGCCATATTGCCATTTGAAGATTTGTCATCATTTGATGAGCTGCTGCTTGATGACTGATTAGGCGGTGCTTGAGTGTTATCAGAAGAAGACATTTCTTTTGAAGCGTCTTTGTTTGGTGCACCCTGGCCGCCGCCGGAATTTTGGCCTGTCAGCCGCTGAATCCCGTTATATCCGAAAGCCAATTCCAAAACAGAGTTGGTCTGGCTGCTTCCGATATAAGGCCGCTTGCTTGCAGGGATATTGTCGACAATGAGCGGCCACGATAACGAAACAGCTGCTAATACAGCTAACGCACTTACCAGCGAAATGATTTTTTTCTTCATCGCGGCATTTGCCGCAATCAAATAGAACAATAGGAAGGCCGGTAAAATCATGTAAGCCTGAAGCATTTTTGTATTGAAACCTACTCCAACAACGAAAAACGCCGCTAACAGCCAGATCATTTTTCCTTTTCTGATCGCTTTAAAGAGAAGCCATGTAGCCAGCAATAAGAAAAATACAAGTAATGCATCAACATTGTTTGTACGTGCCACAGCTACAGCTATCGGCGTACATGCCATAACAAATGAGGCAATGCGCGCCGCCGTTTTTCCGAATGTCGGTTTTATCAGCAAGTACATCAGAAGGACTGAACCTATACCCGCCAATGCCTGAGGCAGAATGACGCTCCACCCGTGCATACCGAATATCAGTGCGCTGATCGTTTGGATTTGGTATGTAACAGGCGGTTTATCCACTGTTATAAAGCCGGCAGCATCGAACGAAGCATAAAAGAAATTATGAAAGCTTTGCATCATACTTGTGACTGCAGCGGTGTAATAAGGATTCACCGTATCATCATTCCAGATGTTATAGATATTTAAGAATGCAGATGCGAGCAAAATGAGGATGAGGAAAATATCCAGCTCGCGTTTTTTCTTTTCCACGTGTTTTTCACTCCTTTTTGTCTAACTTGGAAATAGTGTAACAAGCAAATATGAATAAACTATTAATAAACAAAGACAATATTTTTGCCGAGGTCATTTCATGCCAATCATCCATTTCCCTTAACCGGAACCCGATACTTCCTTCCCATTGAGCGATGCTGCTTCAGCAAAATAAAAAAGCCTTCCGGCATACCGGAAGGCAAACGAATTACAATTTTATTGGATCGGTTTCAATTTTTCTTCAATTTCAGCTCTTCGATGCTCAAGATACGGCGGAAGAGCGATCGTTTGGCCAAGCTCATCAAGATTTTCATCTACCATAAAGCCCGGTCCGTCCGTTGATAACTCGAACAAAATGCCGTTCGGTTCTCTGAAATACAGCGCCTTGAAATAGTAGCGCTCCACAATGCCGGAATTGCTAAAGCCTTCCCGGCTGATGATCCGGTGCCACCCGGCAAGTTCTTCTTCATCTCTTACCCGAAATGCGACGTGGTGAACACTTCCTTTGCCTTGACGCTCGCGCGGAAGATCGTTTCTTTCTATTAAATGGATTTCCGTTGCAGCACCGCCTTCTCCTGATTCCAGAATAACGGCAGTTCCTTGCCCTTCGACTGGTTCACGGCTGATTTCTGTAAATCCAAGAATATTCGTCAATACGTGTAAGGTTGGTTCAGCATATGGCACAGTCAGTTCAACCGGCCCTAACCCGCGAAACGAAAATTCTTCCGGAATGCCGCTCTGCTTAACAGGCAGACCATATCCTTTTCCTTCCTCATCAGCAGTCAGCACAAGTCGCTGCCCTTCATGATCTTGAAATGCCAATATGTCACGTCCGGCTCTTTTGGAGATGCCGCTGTGCGTTACTTGCTGCTCTTCAAAACGTTCTTTCCAGTAATGCAGGGCTTCTGTGCTTGGAACGCGCAATCCAATAGAAGAAATACTGTTTGTTCCCGCATGAAACGGTGCAATGCGGGGAATCTCGAAAAACGTCAGCTCAGTTCCCGGGTTTGCCACTTCATCTCCGTAGAATAGATGGTACATTGTCGGTTCATCCTGATTGACGGATTTTTTGACGAGCTTTAATCCTAATACTTTCTTATAGAAATCCAAGTTTTTTTGTGCATCGGCCGTTAATGCCGATACGTGGTGAATGCCGTTAACTTTCATATGCTGTCCCTCCAGGTTATTTTATCTCGATTTCGAGATATTATATCATAGTTGTATATTTATTGTTCTAATAACAAAGTATTTTATTCGCATGAGAAAGTCAACATATCAGCTTCACCGAAGGTTCGTTCATTCTCTGAATTCTCACCTCCCCTCCGTACCGGCTAAAATCCCAACGCAGAAAACACGAACTTTACAAATAAAAATCATGAAGTTTATTCGTTTATAGATCGTTAAAACAGGTATTTCCACAGTTTTATCTGCTGTACACAAAGCAAATTTCGAAAATCAGAAAATTTATTTTATTTCACTTTTCTAAAATAGGGTTTACAATATGAAAAAATAGATTCTTCAACATGAAGCTTCAACATCATAGGAGGTTAAGGACATGCATACTGAAGACAACGGTTTAAAAAAAGAGATAGGCCTCTTGTTTGCCCTTACTCTTGTCATCGGAACCATTATCGGTTCTGGTGTTTTTATGAAGCCCGGCGCTGTGCTTGCTTATTCAGGTGATTCAAAAACGGCGCTTTTCGCCTGGCTGTTAGGCGGTATTTTAACACTGGCGGGCGGTTTGACAATCGCGGAAATCGGAACGCAGATTCCAAAAACCGGCGGTCTTTATACGTACCTTGAAGAAGTGTACGGCGAGTTTTGGGGATTTTTGTGCGGCTGGGTGCAGATTATTATTTACGGCCCGGCGATTATTGGCGCGCTGGGTTTATATTTTGGATCTTTAATGGCGAATCTTTTCGGCTGGGGATCTGGACTATCAAAAGTCATTGGAATTATAGCAGTTCTCTTTTTATGCGTCATTAATATTATCGGTACAAAATACGGCGGTTTTGTCCAAACGCTGACAACGATTGGAAAACTGATTCCGATTGCCTGCATCATCATCTTTGGCCTTTGGAAAGGCGATCAGCACATCTTCACAGCAGTAAACGAAAGCATTTCCGATATGAACTTCGGGGCGGCTATTTTAGCTACATTGTTTGCTTATGACGGTTGGATTCTCCTTGCCGCTCTCGGCGGAGAAATGAAAAATCCCGAAAAGCTGCTGCCACGCGCTATGACGGGCGGATTATTAATTGTAACGGCGATCTATATTTTCATTAATTTTGCATTGCTTCACATCCTGTCAGCGAACGAAATTGTCACGCTTGGTGAAAATGCGACAAGCACCGCTGCAACCATGCTGTTCGGTTCAATTGGCGGAAAGCTGATCAGTGTAGGGATTATCGTCAGCATCTTTGGGTGCTTAAATGGAAAGGTGCTTTCTTTCCCGCGTGTTTCATTTGCAATGGCGGAACGCAAACAGCTTCCATTTGCTGAAAAACTGTCACATGTACACCCGTCGTTCCGTACACCATGGATTGCGATTTCTTTTCAAATTGCTTTGGCTTTGATTATGATGCTGATCAGCAACCCTGATAAGCTCTCAGAAATCTCTATTTTCATGATCTACATTTTTTATGTGATGGCCTTTTTTGCAGTGTTTATTCTCCGCAAGCGAGCAAAGGGAGAAAAGCGCGCCTACAGTGTTCCGCTTTATCCATTTATGCCAATTCTGGCAATCGCGGGCTCCTTCTTTGTGTTAGGCAGCACACTCATTACAGATACAATGAGCTGCGGATTATCCATTCTCATCGGCCTTGCCGGACTGCCTGTTTATTACGGGATGAAAAAACGAAAAGCAAGCTGATAAAACGGTTCCCTTGTTTAGGGAACCATTTTTTGGTGAAACAGAAGATAAAAGTTGACAGGAAAAACACAACTTTTGATATACTTTTTACGTTAAGCAGAAAGTTTTTGCAAACTTGGGTCGTTTTTTTAAAGCGAAGTAGGTCAAAATAAGGAGACACGATTTATCAAAAAAGTCAAGATACGTTTTTTTCGACTTTACCTGTTTTTTTTCGACAAAAGGCTATATAATAATTTGATGTGTGCATTGTTCATTCAAACTATGGAGGGTTTTTAATGATAAGAAGAAAAAAAGATAAGTTCTCACTCCTTTTAACAGAAATTGCAAAGAACATAGACGAAACTGCAGAATATTTTGTGAATTTTAAGGTCACTAACCAAACGACGCTTAAAGAATTTGCAGATACGTTAAAGGAATATGAAACAAAAGGTGACAATCATGTTCATGTCATGATTAAAGAGCTTAACAAAGCGTTCATCACTCCTATTGAGCGCGAAGATATCCTTCAGCTGACAAACAGCTTGGATGATGTGCTTGACGGAATCGAACATTTCTCTGCCATGATGGAGATTTTCTCAATTACTTCATCAGACGAGCATATCGATAAATTCAGCGGATACATCAGAGAATGTGCGAAAGAGATTTTGATTACGATCGAGCTGCTGGCAGAAAATCGCTTAAAGGATATTCAGCCTCACGCAATCAAAATTAAAGAGTATGAGCACAGCTGTGACAACTTGCACAGAAAATCATTAAAGAATCTTTTCGGAAATGAAACAGACCCAATCAAAGTCATTCAATATCGTGAAATTTACGAAACGCTTGAAGAAATCGCCGACTCTTGTCAAAGTGTTGCCAATAATCTTGAAACCATCATTATGAAAAACGCGTAACGAGGGGTAAAAATGGATATTCTATTAATATTAACGATACTAATAGTCATTTGTGCTCTGGCGTTTGATTTCATCAACGGGTTTCATGATACGGCAAACGCAATTGCGACTTCAGTATCAACAAAAGCGTTGAAACCGCGCCATGCCATTATATTGGCGGCTGTGATGAACTTTGTCGGAGCAATGACGTTTACAGGTGTTGCCAAAACCATTACGAAAGACATCGTAGATCCTTATACGCTGGAAAATGGCTCTGTTGTCATTTTGGCTGCGCTACTCGCTGCAATTGCCTGGAACCTTATCACATGGTACTACGGTATCCCAAGCAGCTCATCCCATGCCATCATCGGCGCTATTGCCGGTGCAGCCATTGCGGCAGCCGGATTTGCAGCGTTAAACTATAAGGGCTTCATTAAAATCATTGAAGCACTGATCCTATCACCAATTATTGCCTTTGTCCTTGGTTTTATTCTTTATAGCATCGTTAAGCTGATTTTCAAAGACAGCAACTTGGCGAAAACGAATAAGCAATTCCGCAGAGTGCAGATTGTAACAGCTGCCCTGCAATCGTATACACACGGAACAAACGATGCGCAAAAAGCAATGGGAATTATCACAATGGCTCTCATCACAGCGAATTTACATACTTCTGCTAATGATATTCCTACCTGGGTGCAATTCGCCTGCGCGACAGCCATGGGTCTCGGAACATCAATCGGCGGCTGGAAAATCATCAAAACCGTTGGCGGAAAGATCATGAAAATCCGTCCGGTAAACGGTGTTTCCGCTGACTTAACCGGAGCAGCCATTATTTTCGGTGCCACGTTTATTCATTTGCCGGTCAGTACAACCCACGTCATTTCTTCATCAATTCTTGGCGTCGGTGCGTCACACCGGGTAAAAGGCGTAAACTGGGGTACGGCCAAGCGAATGCTCATTACATGGGTCATCACGCTTCCGATTTCAGCTACGCTTGGTGCCATCGCCTACTTTATTTTAAATATGATATTTTAATGTCACACCGCTTCTGTCAAAGGAGCGGTTTTTTTGATGGAACAGGAAAACCATCCGGATCTCTCGAATACAATAAGCAGAACCTATTTCAGATGTGAGGGATTCGAATATGGTTTTATTCTTTCAGATCATGGTCTGGTGCATCGTGGCCGGACTGGGGTTATACGTGTATGCCACGTGGCGTTTCGAAGCGAAGGTCAAAGAAAAAATATCCGCCATCCGGAAAACTTGGTATTTGCTGTTTGTTCTGGGCGCTATGGTATACTGGACATATGAGCCCACTTCCCTATTTACCCACTGGGAACGGTATCTCATTGTCGCAGTCAGTTTTGCTTTGATTGATGCTTTTATCTTCTTAAGTGCATACGTCAAAAAACTGGCCGGCAGCGAGCTTGAAACAGACACAAGAGAAATTCTTGAAGAAAACAACGAAATGCTCCACATGTACCTCAATCGGCTGAAAACATACCAATACCTATTGAAAAACGAACCGATCCATGTTTATTATGGAAGTATAGATGCTTATGCTGAAGGCATTGATAAGCTGCTGAAAACCTATGCTGATAAAATGAACTTAACGGCCTCTCTTTGCCACTATTCGACACAGGCTGATAAAGACCGGTTAACCGAGCATATGGATGATCCGGCAGATGTACAAACACGGCTCGATCGAAAGGATGTTTATTACGACCAATACGGAAAAGTGGTTCTCATCCCTTTTACCATCGAGACACAGAATTATGTCATCAAGCTGACGTCTGACAGCATTGTCACGGAATTTGATTATTTGCTATTTACGTCATTAACGAGCATATATGATTTGGTGCTGCCAATTGAGGAGGAAGGTGAAGGATAATGGAACGTGCGTTTCAAAACAGATGCGAGCCCAGAGCGGCGAAGCCGTTTAAAATCCTGAAAAAACGTTCAACCACCAGTGTCGCAAGCTATCAAGTCAGTCCGCATACAGCAAGAATCTTCAAAGAAAACGAACGGCTGATTGACGAGTATAAACGAAAAAAAGCATGATCACACTAAAAGGACAAGGGAAAACAGCTCTTGTCCTTATTCCTTTTCTTAAAGGGTTACATATAATAAATACAAACAGAGGATAATGTCAGGTGATACAGTGAAAAAATTGGTGAGGCGTGTGAAGTTTGTTGATTACGGAAGGTTTGGGCTTTCCGGGTACTCGCTTCGGGTGAGGGAGCGCAGTGCTGGAATTATTAAAAAGTTGAAGAAGAAAAAATAAATCCCGGAGCGGCTCCGGGATTTTTTATGGTCTTTGATCAGCTTAATTGCGCTGCGATCTTCGCTTTCGTCGGAGGCCCGTAGATACCGTCAGCAGTTAAACCGTTAACAGACTGAAAACGGGCAACTGCGTCAGCTGTTTTCGGTCCGTAAACGCCGTCAATTCCGTTGTTAACAGCGCCTTTATCAGGGTAAAAATACAGAGCCGCAAGTGCTCGTTGCACCTGAAAGACATGTTCTCCTGAGGTATAAGGTGTTGTCAATTGAATGATACCATCAGGGAGCGGATAGAGCTCGGGTTCTTCAGTGGACGATGGAGCACTTACAATTAATACTTGACCAACGCGAATAAGATTCGGGTCTTCGATATTGTTCCACTCTTGCAGCTGAGCAACCGTAACACCAAATGCTCTCGCTATGGATGTAAGTGTGTCGCCCTGTTTCACGACGTAAGTTTGGCTGCCGCCTCCCCCAATTCCTGCTTTGAACGAATCCCACGTATCTAACAATTTTCGCGGACATTCCTTCCCTGACCAATACTTATGAGGGACGACATTGGCGAGACTGATATTTTGTTCAGCCATTAATGTTTTGATGAGCCACTGGGCATTTGCTGTTGCTTTTGCAAAATCGCCATCGGCATTTTCGCAAATTTCAATTCCAATAGAAGCCCGGTTGCCGCTGCCATTTCCGTCTCCCGCATGCCAGCCGTTTTCATTTAAAGGCAGATGCTGATAAATTTCTGTATCATCAACTGTAAAATGCCAGCTTGTCGTCGTATCAGGATTTTTCAAATAGCGGGCATGCGCTGCAGCATCTGCTCCTACTGCGGTATTCGCTGTATTGTGCACCGTAATGTAAAGCGGCGTCATTGCGTAGCCTGGACGGTTATTTGCGCCAACCGGAATAAAGTCTTGAATAATGTTAACCATTTTCATCTCTCCTTATTTCGTCAGATTATTGTCCCTTAACAAGTCGCGCTGTTTTTTCCCTTTTTCTGTTACGTAGTTGTTTTTAAACCAAGCGGCAAGTGTCGTTCCAATTGTAAATGCGATGGAACCGGCTGAATAAAGAGCGTCAGCGAGCTGATTGACCTGCTCCTCCTGAATGTCCAATGGTGATTTGCCGAGTATCAGCATGGTCTGGTTGATTAAAGCAATTAAAAGAAGCACCGTCCTGATGACCGTGCCCTTGTCAAACGTGTTCATAAAAATCCCCCTTTAATGCTGCAGCAGACTGTACATAATGGCGATGGCTCCGCCAATAATGCCTGTAGACACTGCTGTAATGATGGCACCTGTGATGGTGCGTTTAATCCACGTTGTGTTTTCTTCAATTTTGTTTAATTTTTCGTTCAGCGTCATGATTTGCTGGTCTTGCCGATCAGACACGCGTTCTAATGCGGAAACCCTCTGCTCAAGTGCTTTGTGCTCGCCTTTCATGTCTGCTAAATCCTGCTGAAACACATTCACATCTGCCTCTTGCTGCATCTCTCACTCCTCCTTCACATGCAGATCACCTCCCTTCCGAGGGCCGAGACTGTTATGAAACCGCGGTCCCTTTTACCGAAAGAGTACCGCCGGTGATACTGATAATCTCCATGATGATCTCCTTAAACCCTTTAATATCAAAGGCCCATGCCTCAGCTTTTCCTAATGTACTGGAGGCAGTGGTAGCATCATCAGTTTTCACGCCTCTGATCGGTAGTTTCTGTCCTGACACCGATTTGCCCCAAAATTTGACTTCGCTCATTTCCGCTGTGCCGTAGACTTCAACGAGTAAATGCGCGGCACCATCAACAGGTAAAGAAGCACCCTCGCCGGCGGACTCTGCATTTTCATGAAAGACAAAGTCAAATGTTTTGCGAGCCTCGACTTTCAGCCGTCCATCGTGTGTTTGATTCTCCGCAAAGTCAATCTGTAAAGGCGTTTTTCCATTGACACGCACATCCATCTCACCCGCACCGACTGATTGGTATAATACAAACTCAGATTGCTGAAGATTCCCGTTCACATAACGGAAGCGATAATAGCGTTTTGAAAGGTATACCCAATCCGTCGCTGTCAGGACACCTGCTGCGACATTAACTGCTGCTGTCGTTGTCCAAACATTATTGTTGTCGCTTTCTTCAATAAAGAGCGTACCTTCACGATCTGCATACGCCCAGCCCTTCACTTTCGAAATCAGAACTGCGCCAAGCCTGTCTTGCCCGAGCTGACTGTATGCCTCAGTCGCCTTTAAGGCAGCATTTGTTAAAATCTCCGCTGCACCCGACAAATTCGCAACAGGTGTCACAAAATCATTTTTTCCTCCTCGATAGGGCTTTACAGCGCCGGCTTTTCCAGTCCTATCGAGAGGAAATTCATATTGATACTTCACCATCTTCATCCTCCTTTGATCTAAAAACAGGCAAAATAAAAAAGCCTTACATGGCTTTACCGGTAATTTCTTTATACTGGTCAGTTGTGATCAGCTTTTTGTTCACACCTTCTGCCAGATCCTCAATTGAACAGTCTTGATATGCTAAGGCCTGTTTCACCATATCCGTTGTCGCCCACTCATAATAGAGGGCAAGCACCCAATAATTCATTCAGCATAATCCCCTTTCAAAGAAAGTATTGAAAGCTTTATATCTGCCAGCTCGCTTCCCAAAATTTTGTTCAGCTCTTCAAGCTGCTTGCGTTCCAGCTTTTCTTGTGACAATTCTTGAGCGAGAAGCTCCACCTGATCAGGCGGCTCATACGGCGGATTTTTTTGCAGCTCCTCCCACCAGGTTTCGAGTTCTTTTTGTGTTGGGATGGGCGAGCGCAGGTTCCACTCGGCTATATAAGACCCTTCCCCGTCATTTTGAACGATAAAATCTCTTGTTGGGTCTGCACTGGGGTATTTAAACATGATTGCTTCTGCGATCATCATTTTGCCTCCTATCTTATACTGTAGGATAGTTAAGTCCTCCAAGTTCTTGGACGTCTATATAGTTGTATAGCTCGTTAAAATCGGATACACCTCTTCTATCATCACCGCTATAATTGCAATAACAATAGATCTCTATATAGTCACCTTTGTTCATAGGAACGGTTACATTACCATTTAATCCAAGGTACATTTCATTTTGCTTATCAACAAAGTCCCCTCTCTTATGGTCAATTGGTTTATACAATGATCCATTTAGATAGAGTTTCAGATGAAAATTGATGTAAGCCGGTGTATTTATCATATACAGCCCAACTCCCACTAAAAACATTCCATCATTAGGGGCAACGAATCTACTATTATTTGTGTCAAAAGCATTATGACTATCTTTTATTTTGCGTTTAAACTGAATTTTTGTATGGTTAGCTTTATTTAAATATTGTATGCTGTTGGCCCGAATATTGGCATGTGCAAATCCAGAAATTTTATGCCAAGCTGTCCAGCCTGTACCAGCCCACCAATGGCGGATCCAAGTCCCAACATGATCATAGCTTCCACTAGTTGTGTCTGCATTTCCATAAAAATACTGAGTAAAGCGATAATTACTATGCTTTTCATTTTTTACAATGCCATAGGTAAGTGGGTAACCGGTAGCGTTATTAGCTCCTATATCCATGAATGTGATACCAGCTGGGTAATCATTTCCGCTTATTCTCGCATCTTGGATTACATTTGTTCCTGTTAAAACAGTTAATTTTTGATTAGAATAATTTGCATCAACATAGTTTTTAGCATCATCTAAGGCTTTATCTGCTTTAGTTTGAGCACTTGCCTCGGTCTCGATCTTATTCCATCCTTTAAACACGCCATCTGTATGAATCGTTGCCATCCAAAAGGTTCCGTCGAAACTTCTAGAGGCCAAAATTGTTTTTCGGCCGCCACCTCCTGTTTCAATAACATCATAGTTATACCATGATCCATCTCCCAAAACAGGATTGTTTATTATGACATTCCCTACTGCATAATAAAAGCCAGAGGGCAGCGTTAATAAGTCAGTTCCATCTGGGATTTTAGTTCGGCAACCTTGAGTATCAGTTAATCTATATAGTTGTGCATTATTCCATTTGTCCTTATCGGATGTTGTTACATGGATATCTGTTTTATTGGCATGTGCATCTATCTTTGACTGCACTCCCGTTATAGACTCAATTTGATACCAATTGATCGCACTATCGTTAGCGTTATAGAAAAACCACCAAGCATTACCTCCCACATCCACAGCATACCCCATGCCTATTCCTAGCTGACCGACCAATTGCATACCTCGAAGACTTGTGTTTGACGGGTTATCTGTGACCGCGTTTGTTCCATAGAAAGTAACAGTCCCAACATCTTTGAGCGAATCATAAAAAGATCCAGATGACAGGTTAATCTTTTGTGTCCCGTTATCGGCAGTTACTTTAAATAACTGTCCAGAATTCCATTTGTCTTTATCGCTTTTATTTACATGTATTTCAGTTTTTTCTTCATGGCTCCTCACCTTAAATTGAGCGCCTTCTGAAGTTTCTAATTGAACCCAATCAGTCCAGCCGGAATCATTCAGGCTTTTTCGCCATGTACCTCCTTCATAATCCATTGCCAAAGCTTCTCCATAAGATTTGTAGCCAATATACAATCCTCTAGTGGCAAACGGTGGGGTATTGATTCCCGTCTTATCAGTATAAAAGAAAAAGGTTTGATCCAATTCTTCCACAATCTTGTGAAAATCCAGACCGTTTTGGATGCTTGCTAGATATTTTCCTTTTTCATCAGTTAGCTTAGTTAATTGTGCGTTGTTCCACTTTGTCCTCTCACTGGATGAAATGTGTATGGTTTCATCTGAAATATGCTTGTCAAAATCCTTCTTCGCCGCCTGCTGCACATTATCCACATTCCCCAGCCCGATTTGCGCCTTTGTTGTGTTGTGGGGGTTGTTCATGTCGTTTTTGTGGGCGGCCAGGTCGGTGTGGGCGTCTTTTATGCCTTTTTCCCAGCGGTTGACGTCATCTTCGTTGATGGGGTCGTCCGGAAGCCAGTCTGTTTTTTCTTCGTATGCCATGTTTACACCACCTCAAAAGTAAATCTGAAATCGAGTGTTCTGTTTTCGCTAACGTCCAGGTCAGTCTTTCTCTCTATGATCACATTGCCCAGCTCGTCAAAAATTTGTACCATTTCGATATGCTTGATGTCTTCCTCACGTTTTGTCAGAACGGTGACGGTCGCACCGTCAATGGCGAGCTCTACTATTTCTGTTTTTTGGCCGTTGAGCAGCACGTGATCGATTCTGCTTTTTAGATCAGCCGCTGTGCGTTCTCTGTATATGGTTGAAATCAAGTTAAGACCACCTCATTGTTGTTAAGAGTGACAGAATAACCGACCTTGAGCTCACTGGCTGTTCGGTATCTGCGGTGATTCAGGATGACTGTATCTTTGATTTGCAGCGTCTCATTCAATCCTCCTCTGAGCGTATACGCCAAATGAGCGGGTTTCATGTTTTCTATCGCTTCGATCAGCTCATTCATGTGCTGGAGGTCATCAACATTGATATCGACGTTAAATCGGTATTCGCCTGGAAGCAGGCGGACCTGTGCAGACGGGTTTTTCAAGAAACGGTTTACCGCCTGCTCAATGGCCCTGTATGTGATGGGCGGGATGTTCGACATTTTGGAAATGAGCCGTAATCGTCTGATCTCATCTGTGTCGCCTGATTCCCGGGGCACATTTAAAATCTTTTCCCAGCGGCTAAGCCCCCATGTCGCCGTCGGTACGAATAACTGATCCGTCAGATCAAATATGCTGTTATTTTGTTTATCAAACTCAGGCGCTTCCGCTTTCAGCAGTTCAGCCATTTCTTTAAGGCTGGTGAGAAACGGCGGCAGATACGCTGTCATGTCATCTTGTTTGCTCAATGATCTTCACCTGCCCAAGCTTAGGAATTTCCACGTCGCTCAGCACCAGATTTTCAGACGTGCCGTTGATTTGAATATTGGAGTAGTCACTGACTGACGGTGAATTATAGACGATATTGTTAATTTGAGAAAGACGGATGACGTTATCTTCAAACGCCATTTTCTTAAAAAGATTTAAAACGCCTTCCTCAATTTCTGACTTCACTTCATCAATTGAGTGATTGATCTCAGGCAGCACTTCGGCAGAAATCTCAACTTCTTTCCAGACCGCGCTTTCCACTGTGACAACGGCTCCGATTGGCGCCTGTCCCTCTCCCTGTCCTGGTTCAGGGTCGATATAATCTTTCACTTTTTGAATTAAAATTTGAGAAGCGGGCTCAAGATTTGCATTCGTGACGACAATTTTGACCGTGCCTTCACCGTTCCAAAGCGGGAAGATCTTTGCCTTCCCCACACCGTCCACTTCTTCAGCCCACTCCTTATAATGCATTTTATTGGCACTGACGGCCTCACGCCGAACCCTTGTAAAATACCGTTCCCGCAAGCTGTCATCTCCTTCTTCCTCGCGTCCCGGAATCAGGATTTCTTTGACAATGGCCGTTTCTAAACCGGGAATGGTATCCAATGATAGTAAATTGCGTCCGGTCAGATTGGCATTTCCCGCTTCACCAGGTGTTTCACAGATGAGCGTCCCGTCTGCCGTATATTGAAAATAAAGATTATCCACGTAGAAACGGGAGCCGACAGGAATGGTTACTCCAGACGTAAACTCTCCCGCTCTGACAGCCTTTGTCGCGGCAGTTCTTTCAATTCCCGCTTCCGCTGCACGCCTGTCTAAAAATTCGCCTTGTGCGGTATCAGAAAAAACTAGCTCAAGCACAGTATCCATCCATATATAAGACTTCGCAAGCTCGGCCGCCGCCGGGGCTAACGCATTATAAATGACGCTGCCTTCTCTTGTGTCAATATCTGCGGAAATGCTGTTCAGCATACGCTCCATAATCGCTTCAAAAGTCTGATCTTCAAACATCTTCGCCAATCACCTCCTCAATCTCAAGCGTTCCTTCATCCGTCTCCACCACGAAGGACACATGAAACGCGTCGCCTTGTTTTTCAATCTCAAAATCTGTTACAGCCGATATCCGGTCATCATAAACCAGCGCCTCTTCTATCAGTCTCGGGATCTCCATCTTTTTATAGGCATCAGTCGTCTCATGATCTGTCAGCACGTCCTGAAGCTCGTTTCCGACATTATGGCTGTATATGGAATACGCATAGCGTTCTGTCTGTAAGGCGATATACACGAACTGCCTGATCGCTTCAAGCCCGGTAATCAGCTCATTCGTAATTCTTCCGTTTTCAAAATCTATTTTGTACGTTTGCGAGGTTTCAATGACTTCGCTCTCATCTTCAAAATCCTCAAACTCCACTTCTGGTGTCAGGGCCATGATGCCCACTCCTTTTTACATGCTAAATAAAAACCCCTTCGTATTGAAGCGGTTTTGTCTATACCTTATCTAAAATAAAAAACGATTGCCCGCCAGTCAGAGCCGCGGTCATGAGGCGATCCCCCGGTTCGAGTGCATCGTCTCCTCCGGACTGCATCCGTTTTGGGATAATGATGGCGTCAGCCGGTATGATCAGTTTGCTGTTTTCTTTTAATTTGATTTCCACAGGAGAAACCGAAACGACTTCAGCCGGGAGCAGTTCTACCGGAAACTCAGCGTCAACTGCGCCGACTGCCAAATGTTTTATAGCCTCACTTAATCTCATCAGGAAACTCCTTCCGGCATCGTATTCTTTTCCACAACATCGATCGTCATCGTATGTTTCGTTCCTTTAAATTCATGCCGGTCCGTATCTACCCAATAGGTTTTCTTGATGCCGGCCTCCGGAATCGAAATATAGACGGGCAAGCCGCTCTGCACTTCCGGGATGCCCACTGCCTGAATATTTTTCAGTTCTTTTTTCACGCCCTTTTTTTCAGCAAGGCGTACATCTGCCCGCTGCTGAAGCTGTGCCTGGTTGATGTCATCTGTGACCGTTTCCGTATATTGAAGCACACCGTATTTATTTAAGCCTGAACTGTCCTTGGCAGAGGCTTTATATGTCTTATTGTCCTTTTGCCGGCGAAGCACCACCCGAGTAGCAGTGTCGTTTATAGAAGTGCTGTATTGGTAGCCTGTGATATTGACGCCCGTTTCAAGCACCCATACCTCTGACGGATCTGGCCAAGCGCGCAGACCAAGCTTTCCTTTTTCCGAATACAGCTGGTAATGTCGTCCTGTCTGGCTTTTCGTCTGTTTCAGCGCTTTTAATATGATGTCATACAATGTCGTATCATTTTTAATGACAAGACTTTTGATCGTATGGCCTGTGTTTGCGATCGAGGTTGTCGGTATCTGGAAGTCACTAGCAATCCTTCTGATGATCTGGTCGACCCGCTGATTGGAAAACACGTACATATCCTGGTTTTTGACCAGGTACTGAAGCATGTCATAAGCGCTGAAGGCAAGCGTATGCTCGTCCGGGGTTCTTGCAAACACAATGCCCCGAAAAAGCTCTTTTCCCTTCCATTTAAACAAGACCGTATCTCCTTCTGAGACACTGTAATACGTCTGGTCGCCCTGTTTGGTGACGATGGTCGCTTCAATGGAGCGCGGCGCCTGATAACGATGGCCCTCAAGCGATACGCTTTCTGCAACCAGCTCAAGCCACTCTGTGTCTTTAATGACGAACAGTTCTATCATCATACATCACCTGTTTCATTGCGGTATCTTTAATTTTTGGCCGGGAAAAATCCAGTGGCCCGGCTGCCTGATGTTCCGTTTGCTTCGTTTGATCATTGCTGTTTTATTGGCGTTCCAAATTTTGCGCCATTGAGTGCTGTTCCCGTAAAATCTGCCTGCAATGTCCCATAGCGTGTCTCCCATTTTCACTGTGTACGTCTTCGGCGCAGCCTTCGACGGACGTTTTGCCTTTGTTTTTTTCTTCTGCTTGATTTTCCGCGGGGAAGCGGTTTTGTATTCTTTTAATTGAATATCAAAGGTGCGATCACCTATATCCTGCTGGCCTTCGCTATAGGAAAAACCTTCAATGCTGCATGTTAAATTCACTTTAGTTCCCGTAATCAAAAACTGGACCGGTTTTTTGGCCTTCATCCATTTCTCAATTTTTGATATCGCATTTTCCGGCGACGGGAAGGTTTGATATTCAGCTATTGGGCTGTATTTCTTCGGGAAAAACGAAGAGAACGAAATTTCTTTCGCTCCTTGTTCGTCAATAAATGTAAGGTCACCGAACTTGGCTACTTTAACCGTCTCATTCTGAACCGTATTTGAAATATTCAGCTGGTCGGGAAGAACGGGGAGCCGCAGCTTGTCCTTCCCTTGTGAAATCCAAAATTCATATACGGATTTAGTCAAATGCAACGACTCCCTTCGTTCCAATATTGATATCCTTTTGCAGTTCGTCTATAAGTGCCTGCTTGATTTTCGCTGCAAGGGTTTCAGCGTCCTGTCCATTATGGAAGTGCTGGTCTCCGTTAAATTGAATATAAATCTCTTTTGATCCGGAAACCGTTGCGGTTGGCTGGCTAGCTGAAGTAACAGCGGAAACTTGTCCTGAAGAAAGCTCAGACTGCTGGGATTGAGACGGATCTGTCACTTCCATACCAAGAGCTTGCGCAGCTCTCTGAAGGAGGTAGCGGCCGCGGATGCCTCGCTCCTCCGGAATGATCCATTCACGTTTATTTCCTTCTCCGACACGTGCAATTTGTTCTTTTGTAATCAGCCCGCCGTTTGCGTAACCGACATACGGTCCGCCATGATTCAAGCTTTTAATACCCGGCACATTGTTGATTGATCCGTATCTGCTTTTAATGTAGCCGATCGCAGCAGCTGCGTTGTGAATCGGGTTTTTAATGTTACCCATCCCCGGTGCTTTATGGTCATTAAAGGTGCTTGGGATGGTCTGCATCAGCCCTTGTGACGGATGCCCCGCTTTTGCGTTGCTGTCCCACAAGTTAATGGCATTCGGATTGCCTCCGGATTCATGCTGCGCAATCGTCATGAGTCCCGGAAGCCAGCTCACAGGTGTCTTGGTGGCCATGAGAGCAGCCATAATCCATTGTTTTACGTTCCCGCCCATGGCTCCCATTCCGGAATAGGCAGCCGCCAGTGATCCGGCTTGTTTTTCAGCAAATTTCTTTACATCTACTGAGCCAAGGCCTTTGACAACACCAATTGAAGCAAAACGCCCCAAGCTCATCATGACACGGGAAGGTGAATGAATATCTAGCTCCTCACGGAAAGCCTGCTCCACTCTCTGGGCCATATCCTTTGCTGCTTGTTTTACTTCACTGGATTTAGAATTCATGCCTGTCACAAAGTTTCCGATCAAACCGGAGCCCCAGCTGTTCGATGTGTCTTTTGAACGCAGGAACGGTTTGTCAACATGTGTACTCACATACTGTGCAGTCCCTGTTTGGGATGAGTTTTGTCCTTGCGCAAAGCCTTTGACCGTACCTGTCCCCCATGAAGACGATTTGTTCACAGTGGCTTGGAACGGTGTTTTGACCTTTGATTGCAAAAAGCCGTCTGTGCCGGTTGCAGTGCCGTTTTGGCCCTTGGCATACCCGCTCACCATTTGTTTACCGTAATTTGGTGAAGCAGAAATCATTTGTGTAAATGGCGTATTGATGTTTTTCTTTTTCCAGTCTTCCATTTTGACAGGTTGATTGCTTATTCCCTTGTCAAAGCCCTCTGAAAATTGCTGTCCGAGGTCTGAAGCTTGGCCGTTAAGGCTAGATGTATTAATAGAAGATGGCATTGAAGCAGATTGGCTGCCAACAGTGTTTAGAGCTGTCCCATCTGAAAGTGTAGAGGCTGATGCCATATCATCGACCACATGCATGCCCAATTTCGATGCGGCTTGCGCTAACAGCATTTTGCCGCGGCCGCGATTGTTGTCGACTGGAATGACAAATTCCTTACCCGCTTCACCGATCCAAGAAATAGTTGGTTTCGTAATAAAACCACCTGAGGCGTTTTTATCAGTTTTCATTCCAAAGTCTCTGTGAGCTTTCTCTCGTCCATTTTGAAAACGCTCTACCTTTTCTTGAACCCAAGACGTCACTCCGCCGCCCAATTTTTGAGCAGTTTTTACTACTTTCCCTCCTGCAGACTGTACTGCATCCCAAGAATCTCCTAATATATTTTTTCCCCACTCTTTTACTGAATCCCATTTTCCAGACCACCAGTCTTTATTAAATAGGCTGTCTTCAAGTGTAGATTTGAATTTTTTCCAAAGTGACTTTGTATTTTCCCATTTTTCCTTTGTCCAGCCTTTAACACCTTCCCACTTACTGGACCACCAATCTTTATTAAAGACTGTTTCTTTTACTTTTGATTTAATTGATTCCCAAACAGAAACGGCACCGTTCCATTTTTCCTGAGCCCAGCTCTTAACGCCTTCCCACTTACCGGACCACCAATCTTTATTAAAGACTGTTTCTTTTACTTTTGATTTTACAGAGTTCCAGACAGAGGAAGCTTGATCCCATTTTTCCTGTGTCCAACCTTTTACGGACTCCCATTTTCCGCCCCACCAATCACTATTGAAAAGTGTAGACTCTAATGTACCGTATGCATAACCAGCTTTTTCAGCCCACCAATTTGAGTCAAAAAAAGTAGTAGAAGCTGTATCTTTTATATTAGTCCATGTATCACTAAGGCCTCCGAGAGTATCACTCGTTGTTGTTTTAACACCTGTCCATTTTTCATTCCACCAATCACCATTAAATAATGTATTTGAAATGTTCTCTTTGATTTGAGAAGTATCAAACATCTTACCAATGTTCTTACCTGCTTCTTCGCCGCCGATTCCGCCTACTAATCCGCCGCCAATTCCGCCGATTGCCCCGCCGATTGCTGTACCTTCCGGACCAACGAAAGATCCAATCGTTGCACCAGCTTCCGCTCCGGCTGTTGCACCAGCTTCCGCTCCGGCAATGCGTCCTCCGATTGAACCAACCTTTTCGCCAGCATTATCTTTATTGATTCCAGCTAAATCAAACACTGCTAAAGCAGATCCTACGTATGGAACAGCCTTTCCCATTCCTCTGAACGCTTTACCTAGTTTGGATGAATCCTTCCCTAGCGATTTTAAGCCTCCAAGCCAGTTCTTTAACTTGGAACCCGAGGTCCTAGGTGCACTTTCAGCAGGTGTGCCGCTTTGGCGTCTTCTTATCACCTCTCCAGGAACCTTGAGTGTTCTGTTTGGAGCCTTTGTGGGACTTTTCTTTTTTCTATAGGTTTTTTTATTTTTAGTGCTCGGATTGAGGCCGCCGCCTTCACAGCAGTCACAGCAACAATTTCCTCCTGTATTACGGTTAAGGACTTTTTTATCTGTGTCAGAATATTCACCAGAATCGTCCTTTTTTTGTGGTCCTAGGATTTTATCAATGATCTTATCAAACACATCATTTTTCAGCTTTTCTATCAATCTCTCTTTGAAACGATCCAAAAAAGCTTTGCCTATTTCATTGAGTGTATCTTTAATCCAAGGCCAAGCTGATTTTGTCCACCAATCCTTCAGCCAACCTTTTATTTTTCCGACCCATCCAGGTTTTTGATCTGAGCTTTTATCAGAGCCTTTATCTGAGGATTTGTCTGATTCTTTCTTAGAAGTTTCTTTGTTAATCGGGCTTTCTTTTTTATTGATTTTGTCTGATATTTTTGTCTTAACAACCACTTTTACATAATAGGTTTTTTCAAATTTCCTTAGAAGGGCTGTTAATCGATTAACTGTTTTGGTGATTTCATCGATGACCTTTAGTTTTACTGTGTATCCGCTTTTCAAATTTTTCTTAATATAACCGATAATCCTTTTAACTGTAGAAGTAACCTTGTCATCTGGAATCAAAAGGAATGATAGCTTTTGATTAGATAGCATCTTCTTTATTTTTTTATACGCAGCTGCTGTCCGGTCTACCAAAGAGACAGTCAGCTTCGTTTCTTTCGGCAGCCGTTTAAGTTTTCTTTCAATTGCATCAAGCTTTGAAGTGACTTGGTCATCAAGTACAACTTTAATTTCAAGCGATTTCGCGAATTTCAAAATGATATAGTCGTTTATTTTTCTCAGCCGGTAAAATGCCTGATCTTCCGCTCTGATACTGATTTTGATTTGCCGATTAATGGTTTTGACTTTTTTTTCGACCTCTTGGAATCCTTTATGTATCCGTTTTAGTTTTTTAGATACCTTGTCTTCGAGATCAAAACGGGCTGTTAATTTTGCGATATTAGTTCCCTCCTCTCCTTGATTCTTTTTCTAATAGATCTAGCTTATAACCTATCAACCCAAATAAAAGAGCTTTAAAATGTTTTGGTGCTTCATATAATTCAAGAAGTTGGGATGGCGAGTAATGAAGCTCATGCATTGCATAGTACAAATACACAGCTTCCTTATCGCCATCCTTTACTAGTTTTTTGCTTCTTCTTCTAGATCTTCAAGATCATCTTCAAAACCATTGATTTCAATTGCTTTATTCAGCCAGTTCGCATACTCTCCCCCAACAGATAATACACGTTTGGCAACTTCTACCGGATCCGCAGTTTTGTATGCTTCCCTTAAATCTTTTGAACGAAAATCAGGATAAATAGTAGATTCGATGGCAATTCTCGCATAAAAGCGCTGAGAGTCTAAATCTTTGACACGGCCGCGGCCTTTCACATTTTTAAATGTGGTGTTTTCTTTCTCTAATTCATCAATACGTTCAGTAGTAATTGGTTTTAAAATAAACGGAATGACATTCCCTTTTTTATCAACAAAACGCTTTGAGATCGGCACTTTGATTTCCTCAGCTTCAATTGTTTTTCCCGGCATAAAAAAGGAAAGATCATATACGTTTTCGTTCTTCTCGCTCATGTAAAAAACTCCCTTGTCTATTGTTTGGTTTCATCTTTAAAAAACAGACCTTTCTGAGAAAGGTCTGCGTATGGGCTGATTCAGCTTTGATTAAAACGTGTCAGATAGCTTTTCAGGGACGTCGAAGTCTTCGAATGTAAATGGAACTTCTTCCTCTAACGCTTCTGAATCGACATCAAGGCTTGCAATTTTGGCAGAGTCAAAGTTGACGTCGTACAGCGTGACTCGCTCTGTGCCCCGGCCGGAGGATTGATCATCCAGCACGGCTTGGAGTGTGAAATAAGGGTCGCTGCCTTTTTTGACATAGTCCATCATCAATAGCACGAATTTTGATGTGACTTTGTAGAACGTTGCGGTCCCTGTTCCATTTGCCCCTGTTGTCTTATGGCCTGTCATGCGGCGGCCCATAATGTTGACTTCAGATTTGTTTTTCTCAACGTTTGCTTCAAATGTTTTGATATGCGCCATTTCCTCACCATCGAGAAATAAGCGGCCTTCTTTTCCTGAGATTGTGTTTTGTGCTTTTAATGCCATATTAGTTTACCTCCACATTAAAGTAGAATTTTTCTGCTGCGTCGACAGGCTGTACAGCCAGGTCAATCAAGAAGCCGTCACGATCTTCATTCATTGAAATTGTGATATCTTCATCGGAATCAAAGCCAGTGATGCCGCCCGCATCCTGAAGCGTTGTCATGTATTGCGTGATCATCGTTTTTACATACTGCAGTCCGTCTTCAGATGCCGGGATATCGCTTCCGCTGCCTTTTCTTGATTTAATTAAGGCTTTCAGCTCGCGTGTTAAATCATTATTCACAGCATCCAGGACACGAACGATTTTGTTTTTCGCAAATTTCTTGTTTTTCTCAGCTGTGAACGTCACGAGTGAGTTAATGTCCTTTTCTACGCTGACGGATTTGTCACGGGCGTCGAATGTGAATAAAAATTCACCCTTGCCCAGACGTTCAACAATCGTATCGTGGTCAAGGCGGTGTAACACATCAACGGCGCCTTCGTACTCTACAAATGTGAGTGATTGGTTAAAGGTTGCACCTGCACTCGCTCCAGCTACCCAAGCTGTTGCTTTATCCGGTGTAACTTCCGTGCCATCTTCAAGCAGCACACCCTCTGTTACGTTGATGATGCCTTCATAATCACCGGCATAATTGGCTGTGACGCCTTGCACTTTTTGTCCTTGGCCGTCGCGAAGGCGTTTAATGAAAGCAGCAAACGTCGCCTTCAACTGGTCACCTTCTGCAACAGGCAGCGCAATCACATCAAAGCTCTCCGTTTCAGCCGCGGCTAAGAAATCTGTATAGTCGGAGTTGACAGGGGCTTTATCCGTACCGCCAGATAAACGGATTCCCGCGGATGCATTCAGCGTCTCAGCTGCAGTGTCTCCTTCTGATCCAGTGAGAGGAATCGTTGAAGAAAGATCGCCTGTTCCGGTAAAAGTGACATAGCCGTTAGCTGTTAATTCTTCAGCCTTTTTGACAGTCTGTTTATCAACCTCTGATTCGTCCATATATGTTGTCACATCGAAAGAATTAGCATCCAGCACATTTTGATTGATGCGGATGATAATGTCATTTCCTTTTGTTCCGCCATATACTGCAGTTGCTTTGACGCCTTCAGCAATATCAGCAGACGCTCGGACACCTTCGGTTAGTCGGTACATCAATACCGTTTTCGCATTTTTCTTCGCTTCACGCAGCAGCAATAAAGACGGGTCATCAATGCTGAGGCCCACTTTTTTGTTTAGGTCTTCAACGCTGGAAATGGAGACGAACGTTTTCGCTTCGCCCCAGCTTGATGCGACCGGAAGTGCGACTGTTCCTCGTTCACTGAGTGATACCCGCTCCTGTGCCGTCGTTTTAAAGTTAAAATAAATGCCTGCACGTTCTTTTTCTTTGCCTGTTGTAAATGTTCCGCCATTCATGATGACATGACCTCCTTGGTTAGAAATGTTTGAATCAATTGGTTGGCTTCTGATTTCGTCATACGTGGTTGATCCACGCCAAATAAAGCCCCCTGAAGAATATCCGGCTTAACGCCGAACAGTTCCTTCGCGTGCTTAATCAAATCCGCTGTATCAAATAGAGCTTCCCGGCTCTTTGTATGTACAGCCTTCTTCTGTTGTTTGTCCTTCACCGTTTATTTCACCCCGCTGTTCATGTCGATATCCTGTAAGACAGGCTGTTCTGTTTTGTGATAATAATATCGGCTGCTCCACCTGATCACCATGGCCGCCTCGCCCCTGTCTCCTACCCTTGTCTCGATTTGGGAGATGCGAACCATATCCCCCGTCTTCTCGCCGGATTCACTCAGCAGCGGAATCATATTTCTCGCTTCTCTGATGGCATCCGCGAGCCTGTCCGCTTCATCCAGAGCCTGAACGGAGTCCAGATGAAACAGTTTTACATTGAGACTGTAGGTTTTTTTAAATGTGGAAACCGTATCTGTTTCCTCGAAAACAGATGGTGGCGGGACGTATAACGACGGCACCTGAAAGCGATCAGGAAGCTCGCGTTCATAAATGGGAACAGACCACCGGCTGTACAAAAACGCCATGATCGATCCTGTTTCACTGTTCATCCTGCTCCTCCTTTACAGCTTCTTCAGCCACTGGCGCAGTTTGCTTTCCAGCGATTTTTCAAACAGCTGTTCATATAAAAGCAGTGCATGATCCCAGTAGCCCGTGCCCGGTATCCATTTTCTCTTAAGCGCCATTCCCGTTGAAGCCGCTGGATCATAAATAAACCGTGAGCCTTGAAAACGCCCCGGCACCCATCTCACATCTTGTTTTGACGTCCAATGGCCGTCATTAAGAAATGAGGCGTAATCAAGCTGTGTCCCCACCTCAAGCGAAAGCCCGCCGCTTTGCACAATCCAGAGATTGTCCTCTGCGCCTTTCTCAAAGGAACTGAGCAGTTTTTCTGTATCAATCGTTTGTGCGCTGATGAGTTCAGTTTGGACGATCTCCAGAAAATCTTGCCCGCACTCCTCAAGCCACCGGGACGCCTGTCTGGAAAAACCGCCTGAAGCCGCTTCTTTTAATGCCGTGTTCAGCTGTTTCAATCCCGCTATTTTCATAGGCTTTCATCCCTGACTGCGACGACCTCCCAATGATGATGTCTGATCCTTTTCGGCAGCTTTAGTATATATTTATGATTCACCCAAATGATTTTATCGTTCACGCGGATGTCCGCTGACAACGGAAAATGGACAAGAAAGCTATGATATACAGTTTGATCCGGCTTCTCCTGAATCAGCTGCTGCGTTTTTTCGGTAAAATAACAAGGGACATCTTGTTCATCGGGTGTATCCGGATATGAAATCACCGGCTGCAGCCTGTCTGCCGGAATCCCAAATCGGCCTGCAGACGGCGCTTGCGCTGCTTCATGATAAATATCGCAACGGTGAATAAGCATCTGCTTGTAGCTCATAAAGATCTCACCTTCAGTCTGGAGGATTCAGGGACGTAGCCCGGCTTGATAAACTCTTCGAGCAAATGATACACCTCAGGCCGCTGAATCCCGCCTTCTCCGGAAACCGTGTAGGAATAATCCCCCATTTTCTCAGACTGATAGCTTGATGAGGCAGATTCATCGCTGTTGACAAGCGCAAAATACTGGGCAAGCTTTACTAAAGCCAACTTCACCTTACCGGGCAGCGGATCATACAAGCTGTCTTCAAAGCGGTGGCCCGTGATGAGAGCCGCTTCTGCTTCCGCCTCGATGATATCCTGCGCCAGCAGCTCTTCCGGCCTGTTTTTCACCCGATCATAGACCGAATAGGAGGCTACGTCAGTCGGTTCAATGAGCATGAGCTGACCACCTCGTTTCTATTATTCTTTTACGTTAATTAATTTCGCGCAGGCATCCTCTTCCTCGAACTTGCTGTCCAGCTTGGCCGTTAAGACAATAATGAATTTACGGGAGCGGATGTCTTTGTCGACTTCAATTCGGATATTGCGGGAGAAGCCGAGAATGATATTTTTCGGATGGGTGAGAATGATATCAGAAGCGTCATATTGCGCGTCTCCCTCACCGACTGTGTACGGCTGAATATTGGATACCCCTTTGACCGGTACGCCGAATGCTGTTGACAAGCCGCCCTGAACAGCCTGGTCCCCAAGGTTTGTCTGGCGGTCTGCCACGCGGTCCTTCCATTCAACTTCTAAGCCGTGAGACGTATAGAATCTGAATTCCTGAGGGATGCGCAAATATTTTGGCGGAACTGCCTTTAAGCCTTTCTTGAATGTCGCTCTGGACAGTTCTTCACCGTTCATGTCAACGATATGGGAAACTGCCTGTTTACGGATGCCGTCCAGCTGTGCCAGATACGGATCAGCTGATGCTGTATCACCGTTAACGATCAGCTCTTCAATATCAACTGCTGCGCGCTCTGCTAAAATTTGCATGATTGTCTGCTGCAGGCCGTCTTTTTCAATATTGTTTTCAAGTGTGTCATACGTAATGTTAATTTCCGCAATGACTTCCTTCGTGTTCAGCTGGACCGTGCTTGTCGTTGGAACTGTCAGCTCGTCGTTTGACAGTGCTTTTCCTTCTTGCGCAGCCCGCAGAATACGCTGGCCGAAGCCGATTTTCTCAAATTTTTGCGAGTCATTTTCCATTTGAATCACGCGGGATTCACTGAAAATGGTCGGCGTGTTTTGCACCATGCGGATAAAAGCCGATGCTTGCGCAGGGTTCATAAGCCCGCCGCTTTTTAAAGCAGAAAGCGACATTTCCGCTTTCCGAATGATCTCTTGATTTCTCAATTGATTTCCTCCTCCTTGACTGGTTTTACAGCAGTCCGCTCCAGATTGATTTTTTGACTTGCTCTGTATTGCCGCCCGTATCGTCCGCTGTCTGCTTAGACGCGCCTCGCGCTTTTTCCAAAGCCTCAATGCGTTCGATCAGCGGGGCAAGCATGTCTTCAACGAGCTTTTTCAGACGCTCGTCATCACCCGTCTGCTCCGGCTTTTCCTCCGTGTCTGTGTTTTTTTCAATCCGCTCAAGCCGTTTGAGCAGAGGGTAAAGCGCATGCTCGAATGATTCTCTCATGTCTTCTTTTCTCATTTCTTCAGTCTCCTTCCCTGTTTTGTCAGCAAGCATTTGCTTGAATACACTGAAGAACCCTGCTTTTTCGACCGGTTCTTCTTCATACACATCTGCAGTGCCCGCCATGCTGTAGCCGGTGATAATTCCAGCCTTAATCTGTTCCCACACCTCGTCAGACGCTCTTGTCACGAGCACCCATGAGCCCTTTGTAATCCGCTTTGACCCGATCATAAAATCATCGGGCGCCACATAGGACTCGACCACGACGCCGGTCCCGCCCTCAAAGCTGTGATTGATATCAATCTCCCGTGCCTCCGCGAGAAAACCGTGCGCTGCTTTTTCAATTTCCTCGGCGGTCATAAAATCGCCGTGGGCATCAGGAACATCAGGCTCATATACGATTCCGTACACGAGCTTTTGTTCATCCTGCTCACTTTTTGTAAACAGCCGAACCTTTTTTTCAAATGACGGAGGTTCGGCTGACTTCGTAAAGAAAAATTCTGTCTGGTTAGCCGCCTTGTCCACATAACTGACAAAGCTGATTTTGGCATTTCTTAATTCTCGCGCCACCTGCTTGATTCACCTCCCTTCAGGACGTTTTGATAGCTTCGATGCTTTCTTTCAACTCCTCCATGAGCGCAGCCAGGTTTGTCTTTTCCGCATCCTGTCCTGCAGGCCGTTTATAAATGTCCTCCGGCCACTCCTCAAGTGTTTTGCCAAGCACCCGTCCGGCAAGGTCGCGTAAATCATTCGGCGAGACTGCTCCGGCTGTAATAAAAGGACCGAGCACCTTCGCAATCTCAAGCGGATCACGAAAGTCCGGTCCTTTTAATGTCAGCCTGACGTCATGGATATTCAGCTCCGGCAAAAGCAGCGTGTTCAGTTTATTCACAAGCGTTTTTCGCTCCGGCTGAAAAACCTGCTCCTCCGTAATTTTTCTAGCAGTATCCGCTGTCGCCCGGTTGTATTCCTGGGCCTCGCCTGTATACAGCGGCGGGAGACGGAACGCTGAACGCAGCTTATTTCTGCTTTTTTCATCGTATTCAAGAAACAAGGCGTCGTTTTGGAGAATTTCCGCCAAGGATTTGATTTCCACGGAAACCGGCGTAATATCCTCGCCTCCATGGAGATCCTTTTCTTTTGCGATTCCTTCCGCTTCGATCAGGAGAAATTTATGGGCGTTTTCCACGCCTTCAAGATCATTCATGTATTCCTGCAGCTCCCGGTAAGAAGCTTCAGACAGCATCCCGTTTTCCACTGTAATCGCAGCGGGGACGTGACGCCCCTGCTTAAAATACATAAAATTGAGCTCTTCTGCTTTTCGGGCTCCGTATAAATTGACAATATTGCCGATCCAGCGGGGTACACCGTATACGCCGCTTCCAATTTTGAGGTGAATGGCTTCATTTGCTTGATACTTCTCTGCCAATGTGTTTACATATTCACCTGTACGCATATCCATTTTTCGCGGATCGCCGTATTCTTTAAAAAATACTTTCTTTCCATTGATCATCTGCACATATTTTCGGAAGCGTCTTTGCCTTTTGATCCTTTTCATTTTCCCGTTTTCTTCATATACAAATGAGACCTCTACAGGCTCGCCTGCTCCGCATACGCGCATATATTTCACATCTAAATATTCGATGCCTGCAGGTTTTCCCGCCCCGTCACGAAGCACTTCCATAAATCCGTTGCCTGTTTTTTCTCTGTCTTCGATGGCATAGCCTAAAATCATTTCAGCTGATTCATCAAAGTGAAGACATTTATAAAAGGCTTCGAGTCTGGCCCAGTCTTTTTCCGCTCTTTTCTTTTTTGCCTGATCGACATCACTTGCGTTGACATCAAATGTGTACTCAACATCGAATCCAAATCCTGTAATATTCACTCTATACGCATCAATGCATTGCTGAAGAATGGTCGAGTATTCGGCAATGGTTTTGAGCTCGATGATATTGTAGGGCGGAGCGATAATGTCCTCTCCGTACAGCTCAGAAAAGTCATCTTCATAGATTTGCTTTGTCTGAGGAGCCGCGGCATTGGCTTTAAATACAGTTGCTCTGACTGTTTGATTGTGCATGATTTATGACCTCCTCCTTTCTCGGTTCGGCCGGATTCGTTTGTGTGCTGTCTCTTTCATATCAGCAACCTCATAATCATCAAGCGCATACCAAATGGCAGAAAGCGTATGCGGGTCAATCGTGAATTCATCCTCAATCAGAGCTCCGTTTTTATCTTTGGCATACGTAAGTGTCTTGAGCTCATAGATGACATTTTCACAGCGGTCCGAACAGAAGATTTTTTTGAACCGTTTTACCTTTTTGGTATATTGAAGCCTGGAGCCGGGAAACTTTCTGGCTCCAACCATCCGAAAGCCCTGCTGGCGGAAATATTGAATGCTTTTCGGCTCAGCCGAGTCGGCTTTGATCAATTCCTGTGTCTCAATAAACTCACGCAGCTCCTCAGCCGTCCTGTCATCTGTCATTTTGTTTTGGTAATACTCCCAATAAATGTAGAGGTATTTTTTTTCAGGATCTACAGCAAGCCGGACGACGGCATTATAGGATTCCTCGAATCCAAAATCCATGCCTGTACGAAAGATTGGCTTGCTGATGTCTGCGATACATTTTTTCACTTGATCATGCGGGAGTACCTCGAACTGCGGCAGCACCCTGATCCCGTTGACGCCGAATCGTCCTTTGCGGGCAATCCGGTACAGGTCAGGATCATACTCTTTGAGTCCGTCAAGCTGTTTCAGATAGCTTTCCGGGAGAAAAAGATTGTCGTTAGCGGTGGAATGATGGTAATACGTATCTCCCTTCACAATTGTCCGCTTTTCGTAAAGTTCGCTGTCATCCAGCACAAACCGTTTCTTGCGTTCATCCCGAAAAAAATGCCTATACGTCCAATTGGAGGTGCCGACGGGATTGGTGGTACAGATCATATGAAGCTTCAGCTCAGGATGGCGAAGACGTCCGATTAATTCCTTGAACCCCTCATACTTCACCTCTGAGCACTCTTCAATCCATATTAATGAAATGTTATGAACCGATTTTAATTTTGCCGGATTGTCCATTCCTTTGAACATGATCCGGCTGCCATTGTGAAATCGCAGCTGCAGCGGGGAAGAAAGAGATGCCGCAGCCTTTGTGAGACCGAGCTCTTCGATCACCTCTTGAAACAAGGCGAAGGTCGAATCCCGATGGGTATCGAACACCTCCCGGATCACAAGGGCCGTCCGTTTTTCCTTCAGCAGCTTTAGCACGATTTTCAATGCGGTATGATAGCTTTTGGAGGAGCCGTAGCCGCCGACGAGAAATTGGTACGTCTGCTCCCAATTGAACACGTAATCTTCGAAATGAGGATTGATTTCTTTTACAATCATGACTTGCCCTCTTTTCGTTTGATCATAATTTCAATCGGCTCCTGGCTGTCATCTGTTTTCTCCGCTTTTTGTTTGGCAAGCTTCAATTTCTCATTTTCAATTTTTTGTTTAAATTGATCTGGAAACAAATCAAAATATAAGGACAGCTTCTCAAGCGCCTTCATTTTATCTGCAAGCTTGATGGCAATGCCTTCTTTGCCAAGCTTTGCTTCCGTTACAATGGTGCCGTCAACGAGCCCCGAGTCTTTGACATCGACAAAGCTGATTTCTTTCATAATCGGGTTATCATCTTCATCAAACAGCGGACCCGATTTTCCGACAGCCTGGACCTCTTTTTTTCCAAAGGTCACATAGTCCGTAATATCCGCAAACGCGATCTTGATATAAACCTGCAGCACATCCATCGCTTCAATAAACATCTCATTGACCATTTCTTTTTTTATGCGTCTGATTTCAGCAGCGACCTTTTCGTTTTTTAAGAGCCGGCTGCCCGTCACATGAGCGCTGTCCGGAGAATAGCCCGCTTTGATTGCTGACTGTGTGGCATTGAAGCTTTTGACGTAATACAGGCAAAACAGCCGCTGGCGTTCATTTAATTCATCGTTGTCTATAGGGCGCTGTTTTTGTTCGTTTTTGGACGCAGAAAACAGGGCCTCTTTCCATTTGTCTTGTTTTTTCCAGATGCCGATTGTTTTCGCGGAAACACCGATTGTGTCCGCAATCGCCCGATTTGTGATCTTTCCTTGATGTTGTTGATAGATTGCTAATGCTTGTTCGCGCTGTTGTGTTTTCATGCTACGGCATCACCGCCACCTCCAGCATGGTTGTTTATTCATAAAAGCGGCTGATCATGCCAGCCGCTTATGTGTCATGCTCTATTCACTTATAGGTGGCAAACGTATGACAAGCTTTCAGGCAAGTGATCGATTCATTTCTTCCTGCTGTCTTTGCATCTTTAAACTCGCCCGTTTAATCGTCGTTTGCACTGTCGATTTTTTCACGCCGAGAAGATCGGCGATCCGTTCATAAGAAAAACATTCTACCTTATGCAGCAAAAACATTTCCTTTTCTCTGTCCGTTAACAGGGCTAATGCTTCTCGAATTTTCTCTCTGTCTTCTTCTGATACCTGTCCGTCCGGCTCAAACATCATAGCGCTGGAAAATGATTCGATGATTCTCGGGTCCTTGATCATCAGCCGCTGGTAGGCATCACGCCGGTCAATCGCCCGTCTGATGCCGGGCTGCCTTCCTTTTTCAAGCCATTCTGTTACATATTCAAGATCAGTAATCATATTTCTGATGATTTTTTTATCCTTCAGCTCTTCAGCTGAGAGCACGGATTCATCTGCCTCAGCGAGCGGTTTATATTGTATTCTTGTTTGTTTGAGCGTTCGTTTATATTCAAATAGTAAGTCTTGCATTCTATGATCCTCCTTATTTTTGGCAAATAAAAAACGGACACCAATCAACGCACAAATGCTGTGCAGTTGATCAGTGTCCGCAGGCTTTCCGTCTTGGACGTATTCTGTTTTCGCTTTAATTTAATTTGTAGCCGATTTCAAATTCCACACGGGCAAGATCGCCCTTTCTTGTTTCGACGAGCGTTTTTCCATGCTCGGGCGCTTCTGTGATCCATGCTTCTTGCTTGATGCCATCCACAATAATGACACGGATTTTCCCTTCCTCCAGCTGGCTCTTAAGCGTGATGGAATCGATATGCAGCAGTTTTTTAGGATGAATCATGTTTCTTTTCCTCCCTTTTTCGGTGCAGCGCTTGCTTCGGCTTTTTCTATTAGCTGAATGATGCGCTCCTTTGAATGAACAGAATTTCCCTTCAGAAAATCAAGTGCTGCTTTAGACGCTTCCAGCAATTCAGGCGCAGCGGCCATCAAAGCGGCATTGCTTTTTTGCGAATAAGAGCTGAGGTCAAATACAGCGGCAATCAGCCGTCCGTTTGAATATGGGAATCTTTCTTTTTCTTCTTCACTGTAAGCTGAATAAATATAGATCGGTTTCGTATCCCCGCACGGGACAGCACGCCACGGTGCAGGGCTTTTCTCTGCCTGTTTTGTCTTTGCCAACACTTTCACTTCCCGTCGTCCTTATACCATTGTTCAATGTTTTTTTCTGTTCGCTTTGCCCGAAACAGCAAAGCGATTAGTGCAGTCAGCTGTTTAATCATAGACATTCAGCCTCGCTTTTCCCGCTGTCAGCATTTGCTCCAGCTTTTGAATGACAGGCGTTAAATCAGTGCCGGACCGGCAGTTCGGACATGGATGAAAAACGACTCCAATACCGGTATGTTCCACAATGACTTTCTTTGTTTGACAAAGCTTGCACATTATCTGATGCCCTCCAATCTATGGTTAAGCTCGTAGGCTGCTCCTTTGATAATCACTAAATAGTCACTGCACATCTCATAGATTCTCGTGCCGAGCGCTTCATCGACCCGTACAAGTGCTTCAATTGTCAGCTCGCTCGAAAGCAAAATCGGTTTATGATTTAAGTAGCGATAATTAAGTACCGAATACATTTGCTCTAATTGCCAATCTGTAGCGCGGGGTTTGCCGTTAACCGGTTTAAACAGATCATCAATGAACAGCACATCCGCCTGCTTCATCCGGTTCAGCTTCGCTTCTAATAGGGCAAAATCATTTTTCAGATCAGTAAAGCCTTCCACGAACGGAAAATAAATGACAGGCACATAGCATGTTCTCATTAATTCGTTGGCAGCGGCAGTCAAAAGGTGTGTTTTCCCTGATCCAGGCTGTCCTAAAAGAGCAATGCTGTTTTTTCGGCAATCCTTGATTTGTTCATAATCGGCAACATACTCTTTTGTACACTCAAATGCGTCTTTTATGGCCTGCGGCTTTCCCTCCGTGCGGAATTCCTTGAAGCCCAGCTGTCTGAAAGCGTGGGTAATCTCACTTGCACCCAGCAGCCGCTTCACTTTCCGTTCTGCCATGCAGCTGCACATCGTCCAGACTTCCAGGCCATTCTGCCTGACGAGATAACCTCCCTGATCCTTGCAGCGCAGGCAATCATACCTGCTTGCGTCTGATTCGGCCGGTTTGTCCGCCAGTAATGGACGTCTCCCTCTTCTCAGCTCGTCCAAAATCTGTTCGATTGTTCGTTTTGTCATGTTTTTTCATCCTCTCATTCTGAATTGCGGCATTCTTTTTGGCTTGCTGCGCGAAAAATCGATCTTCAATGAATTTCGAGCAGTAGCGAAAAGCCTTGATTGTTTCAGAAGCGGCGGTCCGCCGGTTTTCAAAAGCCTGAAAGCATTCTTCAAGCCATTTGATTGTTTGCGTGACAGGAACGCCGATGGCAACAATGCGGGCGATGGCTTGATAATCTCTTGAGGAAGGATACACGGTGCGTCCTTCTTGAGCCGACCGTAATTGTGTAAACCGCTTCGCAATGTGATCCACTGCATCATCAGCAGCAGTATATTTGTTTGTTTTATCTATATCTGTACGGTCGTTTGTGTCCGGTGTCTGCGGCGAAAATGGCCGTTCTTTTAGACTCCCGTGTACAGTATTGTCCGATCTGAAGCTGAATTTTTTGGAATGCTTTACCGAAATCATCAGTCCGTATGGCGCACGGACGGCCTTTATGTAATCATGGTTTTCGAGAAGCTCCAGCCATCTTCTGACGGTTTTTTCACTTACGCTGAAGACTGCCGCCATTTCTCTCGCTTTTAACGGCTTATGGCCAAGGACGATGCCCCAGCTTACGCCGTCTTTTTCGATTTCTTTTGTTGTTGAGCTGATAAACCAGAGAAACAGCCATAGCGCCGGGCCAATTTTGTCATAATGTTCTGAATTCAGTAACCCTGAATACGTCGGAAAAGGATAGCTTTTATCGTTTTTCATTGTACGCCGCTTCTCCTTTTAACATCATGTATGCTTGAAACTGTTCCTGCGTTTCAAAGTGAAACACCGGAAGTCCGCAAGCGGTAAACGAAATGGTGCCGCCGGATTGTACGAGATGGCGCTGATCTATGGGATTTTCACTAAAAACGATTTGGATCGGATACATGTGATCACTCTCCTGATCTTTTTTTGATACATTTTGTATCGGATGTTACCAAGTATAAACGATACAAACTGTATCATCAAGTTATTTTTGATACTTTTTTTATCATAACTTTATTTTGATACATATTGTATCTATAATCATAAGTAACTTAGGGAGTTTAAAAAAGAGAGGTCATAGTATGATAGGCGGCAGATTGAAGAGTCTCAGAGGGAAAAGGACACAGGAAGAAATCGCATCACACATCGGTGTGTCACGGGCACGATATTCCCACTATGAAAACGGGCGAAGCGAACCTGATTACGACACACTCCAAAAGCTGGCTGATTACTTTCAAGTAACGACTGATTACTTATTAACGGGAAAAGACAAAAAATCCGATGACGATATGTTCTCAGATCCGGACCTGCAGCTTGCATACCGCGATATGCAGGATTTTTCCCCAGAAAGCAAACAGCAGGCCATCGAATTTATCAACTATTTAAAAGAAAAAGAGAAAAACCGCAAACCGAAAAATAAATAAATCGTTCTCTGTTCTCTAAAACATATAAAAAGTAGACCGATATAAAGAAAAAAGTGTTTATTTTTTAAAGAAAAGGGAAAGATTTCTACACTACTTTCCAGTCCTATACGGGCTTTTCTTTCTCGCTAAAAACAGAACAAATGTTCGAAAGGGAGTATTCAATTGGGCGATTACTTATCACATCTGGAGGAATACGTTAAAAATTTATACGGCCGGCTGGGCATCACATCCCCTCATCACATTGACATGCTGAAAATCGCAAAGGATCTGGATATTTGGGTGCATTTTGAGGATATGGGGAGCATGATGGTGAAATACGACGGCATGTACAGTATCGTATTGAACCAAAAAAAGTCACGGGAAGAGCAATGGGAGGATTTTGGCCATGAGCTGTGCCACGTGTTAAAGCATGCAGGCAATCATTTTCAGATGAACAAGCTCTTCAGAGAGCTTCAGGAATTTCAGGCAAATCAATTTATGTACCACTTCTGTGTGCCAACCTTTATGCTGTTGCAGATGGAACTGCCGCAATGGAGAAGCCAGGCACTCGCCACAATTTCGGCGGTATTCCGGGTAACAAAGGAATTTGCTGATAAAAGGCTTGACATGTTCGAACGGCGTAAAGCAGGTATTCAATTTCAGAAGCGGCTCGCTTATTTATTATCCCACAAGCGGCCACATGCGTACGAGGAAGGCGATCAGCAGCACTTGCATGTTGCTGAGGAAAAAGCGTTATATCATATTGGCAAAAACATCTGATCAAATACGGGCTAAGGATATATTCCTCAGCCCAGAAGAGAACCTAACATTTCGACATTGGGGGAACTGTATTATGCAGCCACATGGGCGCCGGTTTAAGATGAGGCGCAGATGCGAACGCAATCGGAGCCGGGATATACCTGAATTCACCCCGGCCGTCAAAGGCTTCCCCATGTGCCCATCTTCCTTGTGAGCTTTCATCCCCCCTGGAAAAGTTAAACAGGTCATAGGAGACTTCCTGCTTTTCGAGCTCACGCGGAAACGTCGTCGGGACGACAATATCCCGTTCTCTTTCCTCCAGCTCTTTAATGGCAGCGTACCACATATTTTGATGATAGGTATCCCTTGCAATCAAAAATGACAGCATATCTCTTACCCCTGGATCATCGGTCATGGCATAAAGCCGTGTCACCTGAAGGCGTCCTTGGGCCTCCGCATTTAAGTTAGCGCGAAAATCGGCCAGCAGGTTTCCGCTTGAGATAATGTATTTTGCATTCCACGGATAGCCCTCACTATCTGATGCCATCGCCCCCAATCCGGACACAATCGCGTGCTGAGGATTCATCCCTGACATGACTGCTGCGATAGCGGGATTGCTTTTATAAGCATCCTCCTGTACATCCGCGGGTGCATTGTCCAGAAGCCTGGAAATCATCGTTGCCAGCATTTCTACGTGCCCAATCTCTTCCGTCCCCACATCATATAACAAATCTTTATACTTAGCATCCGCCCTGCAGTTAAACCCTTGAAACAAATACTGCATCATGACGCTAATTTCACCGAATTGGCCGCCGAGCACCTCTTGAAGTTTTTTCGCATAAACCGGATCGGGATGAGCTGGCTTTGCTTGATATTGAAGCTCTTTTATATGATAAAACATGAATCATTCCTCCCCACACTTTCGCATAACCCCAGCGTATGAAGGAATAGGCCCACCGTGCAGGTCCCGTCTAGTTTTATTTATAAAAGCCAAGCTTGACGGCTTCCACATATCGATCAAACAAATCGTTTTGTATGTAGCTTTTATCACGGCACCCAAAATTGCGGAATAGCGCGTTTCGCTGCGCCGTGCTTACCTCCAATTGCAGTCCCATTTCTCTTTTCGTCCGATTGACAATATTGTTTGGGTGTACACCTGCCAGGCGGTCTTTCTCATTAGTGAGCTCGGCGCTAAAACCCGCTTCATTCAGACGCTCACAAATGAGCTTGGCTTTTTTACGATCCGCCCCGCCGACCAATGTATGCGGGATTTTCGGATCATAATACCCGTGAAACGCTAATGCGTAATGGTGGTCATTCACTTTTTCTAAAGCCAGCGGCTCATCAAAACGAATGCTAGTGAGATGCAAGGAACGGTTGTTTCGCTGCTTTAGACCCTCAAACAAATAGATGGAACATCGATCAGAAAATGCCCGCACCAGTTCACTGACGCCAGGCTCAATTCTGCCGCCGTGAGGACCGAGGACGATAAGCTCACTTCCGTTTTTCTCCTCATAAATAATCCGGTACTCCGACTCAGAAGCAGAAAGGGCCGCAAAGCTGTCATACATATCTTCCATTTTGAACGCCCCCTTTACCAGTCAGCACCAGTTTACTCTACTCATCTATGAATGAAAACCTTTTTTATAGTATGATTTGATAGAATACGCAGAGGAGGTATATGATGGGGTTTATTGATGGATTACTCGGCAATGCGTCAACACTGTCAACGGCAGCTGTGAAAGAAGAGCTTGCCCACATTTTGCTGGAGAGTGAGAATGTTGAAGCCGCGTTTAAGCTGGTTCGCGATTTGATTGTCTTTACTGACAAGCGGCTTATCCTTGTAGATAAGCAGGGAATCACAGGCAAGAAAACGGAATTTCAATCGATTCCGTACAAAAGCATTTCCAGATTCAGCGTGGAAACTGCCGGCCGCTTTGATCTTGATTCAGAGCTGAAAATTTGGATCTCCGGCGCGGAACTTCCCGCCGTCTCAAAGCAGTTTAAAAAAGATGAAAGCATTTATGATATTCAAAAGGTGCTTGCCGCAGTTTGTATGTAAGGTGAAAAGACGGAAGCTTTACAGCTTCCGTCTTTTTATTACAGCTTTTCCTCCAGCTTCGCTTTCGTTTTCGGACCGTAAATCCCATCAGCCGTTAAACCGCTGACAGACTGAAAACGTTTCACTGCATTTGCTGTTTTCGGGCCATAAACGCCGTCAACGCCGTGATTTTTCGCTCCTTTATCAGGATAAAAATAAAGAGCGGCTAAAGCGGTCTGCACCTGCTTTACTTTTGTCCCTTTCGTCAGCGGGCTTGTCACTTTGATCACGCCGGATGGGAGCGGATATGAGGATGCGGCATGGCTTTTAGAAGCAGATGCCGTCTGAGGCAGTTTGATCACCTGTCCGATTTTGATGTGGTTCGGGTCAAAGATATGATTTATGCTTTGCAGCGTTTTCACACTGACCCCGTGTGATGCGGCAATCCCTGACAGTGTGTCGCCTTTTTTTACATGATATTCAGACGCCGAAGAAGAGACTGCAGCTTTTTTCGCTGATACGCCACCGTTTAATTCCTTTTCAATCGCCGCCTTCACTTGATCCCAGCGCCCCTCTGATAAAATGCGGTGCGGGCAATACTTTCCGCTCCAGTCCTGATGTTTTCTCACCCGATCGATGCCCCAGCCGCGCTCCTTCAACAGCTGTGCAACAAATGAAATCGCCAAGGCTTCAGCTGCCTCATACTTCGGGCCTCCCGATTTGCTGTAGCAAATCTCAACGCCGATTGATTTGCGGTTTCCCGGACCGTTTGTGCCGTCACCTGTGTGCCAGGCGTTTCGGTTAAGCGGCAGACCTTGAATCACCTCTTTATCATCGACTGCAAAATGAAAGCTTGTCGAGCTTGTGTTCCCGATCATATAGCTGATTTCATTGGCCGCTGACGCATCGTTTGCCGTGTTGTGAATGGTAATGTATTCAGCGGACATCGCATTAGGACACTTCAACGCGTATTTCGCCTCAGAAACCAAATTTTTCTTTACTGGAATGCTCACCTATCATCTCTCCTTTTCTTTTTTCATAAATAGGTGGCATTCGTAGGACGAAAAGCTCATATATCTATCACCGTAATATGGATAAATGTGTTAAATTGAAGTTCACGGAGGGTCTGAATATGTATACATATTTAATGCTGACAATGAGAACGGAGAAATTTAATCAGGAGCATGTGGCTGGGCACTATGAATTTCTGGATCGTTTACAGGCAGAAAAACGTTTAAAAATGTTTGGGCCATTCAGCGACGCCACAGGCGGAGCGTATGTCATCGAAGCAGATTCACTGGAAGAGGCAGCGGAAATCGGGCATGCGGATCCGCTGGTGGCAAGTGGATCTTCTGAGCTGACGATAAAAGAATGGAAGCTGAAGAAATAAAAAAGACCCCTAAGGGTCTTTTTTATGCATCATGTTTGATTGCGTGCCGCAATATGAAATGTTTTCCCTTCTGTGTTTGCTGTTTCACCTGCATGAACCATCACCTGAGTAAAGCTGAACCCGACCGCAACGAGCAACAAACCTGACATCCATTTAGATTTCATATAAACAATCTCCTCTCTGGATTTGTTTTTGTGCGTGCACCATTTTCTCATAAAATGAAAGTGCTTTTTCGGGCTGTCCGTTTTCTATATAGAATTGGGCAGCATCATGCGCCAGCTCTTCAATATAAGGATACAGCATATGTTCTTCAAGAAATTGAAAGGTGTGTGAGACTGATTCTGTGTCTATGTTTTTTCCGTATAACGCATGTAAAAATTGAAAAAGCTCCACAAATAATTCATCACTGTATTGACGGGCGATTTCCAATCCTTCACGATACTTTTTTTGCGCTTCGGCGTCATTTTTTTGTTTATACAGAACTTGTGTTAAAGAGTAGATAGAATGCGGAAGATTATCGAACTTTTCCGACTTGCAAATAGAAACAGATTTCTCAAAGTATTCGGCTGCCTTTTGCAGTTCACCCATTTTCTCATAGCAGTTTCCGAGATTATATAGGGCGGAACTGATCAGGCGGGGATTGCCTTCTTTCTTTGCAAGATCTAAAGCCAGTTCTAAGTGGGGCAATGCTCTTTCTGGATACTGCATATCATCATAATTACCTGCAATAACGAATTCACATTGGATTCTGCGGACGGTGTACGTTTCATACATTTGGTATGTTTCTAATGCCTGAACGGCGTAGCTCATCGAAACATAGGTTTGTTTTAAATTGTAAAAAATCTCGGCCATTTTAAAAGCAAACTCGGCTTTCTCAATATCATCCGAGACGAGAGCAAGATTCTTTTCTGCCCGTTTATAATACATCATGGCACTGACAAACATCTTCTGCTTAAATTCATACATTCCTCGAAAAAAGTTAAAGTAATAATCGAGAAGCCCTGTCAGCTTGTACTGATTCCCTTCGATGTCTTCTAATAATTCTGAAAACTCTAGCTGCGACGTGTCCTCTCCAAAAGGCTTAATGTAATCCAGCATGACACGATGCCTGAACTCCATTAAAGAATAATACAGCAGCAAATCTTGGTCTTCTTCCATATCCTCAATTTCTCTTTCTACTTCGAGCTTGACCCGTTCGGCTTCAGCGACGTGGAACTGCCGGATATGAGTATACCATTCATTAATTTTAAGCCCGACATAAGAGGACGGAATCGTCTGCTTCATCCTCAATTAATCCCCCCTTTTGAATTACCCGAGATATGTCATATTTTATCATATTTACAAGAAAAAGAAGAACGCAAAATAACCGCAATTGTCGAATTTCGGCTAACCGCAACAAAAAAGCACGGGTTTTTCAAACACCCGTGCTTTCTTTTAGTGAAAACCGACTTTGTTTCTTTCCATCCAGCTTCCCCGCTGGCTTTTTCTTTGCTCTCCTGTCATGTCTTTCACCATGGTTTCAATATGGTGATTCCCTTCTTGGTGCCATTGAAGGGCTGAAGATACATATAATTCTCCCAGCTGTGCAAAGGAAAAGCCTTCTGTAAGTTTTGCGGCGTTTTTTATTTCTCCTTCACTCAAAAAGATGCCAAAGCCTCTCATTTTCATATATTCCAGCCGCAACTCTTCATCCGGAAGCCCGATTTCATAGGCACGGTCAAATCGCCCTGCACGATTCATCAAACCTGGATCGATCTCTTCGGGATAGTTTGTCGTACCGATGAGAAATAGCCCCTCTTTTGATGTCGCGCCGTCCAGCGTATTGAGAAAAAAGGACCGCACATCTTCCGGCATCGAATCTATATCCTCGATGACCAGAACTGCAGGAGCGAGGCGTCTCGCTGCCTGAAAGACTTCTTCTATTGTCTCGCTCGACGTAAATTCAGTAATTTGCCAATAAGCAACAGGTGCATCGATACTGCCTGCGATCGACTTCACTAACGTCGTCTTTCCGTTTCCAGGAGGTCCATATAACAGAATGCCGCGCTTGTAAGGGATGTCATATGTTTGATAAAACGATTTATCACTATGAAAAAACTGATCAATTGATCTGTATATCTCTTTTTTCAATAGCGGATTCATGATGACTTGACTCCGCTGAACCTCTCTGACAATGGCTTCCTGCTCTCTTGAAATCCCTCCATCTCCATCCGTAAACACGGTCACTTTCCGCTTGCTTTTTTCCCAAAGACGCGGTCTGACTCCCTCCAGAAATGCACGCATCTTTTCATCGTTAACCGCAAACAGACAATCAAAACTCATAATGCTCCCATCTTGAAAATATGGAATTCTGGCAAAAGCAACTCCCTTTTCAGGATACGCGTATACACTGTTTCTTATAGACTTATGGACGGTATAATCCGGTTCTTTCTCATCTTCATCGTAAGCAAAGGTTTTCTTTTCAAGCTTTTCAAATATATATGCCACATGCTCAGGCTCCAATGAACCGCTGCGGACATCTTCTACAAGAAGCTCCCAGTATTCCGTATTTGGATCATCACTGGCATAGAGCTCATAGAATACACCGTATTGATCATAAAGCGTTTCTTCAATCCGTGTGATAAGGTAACCGAAAGTGCCGTAGCCCGCCGCAGCTCTTTCATTCTCTTTTTCTTCGTACTGATAAATGAAAGGTATGTTAGTCATGTTTATACTCCATTTCATGTTTTGTGAACGTTATATATACGATTGACATAGCATTTTGTTTCATCCCACAGCATATTACTTGTGAATTCATAACCGTTGATATAGGATTTCATTGCACCATTTATTTTTACATATGGAGGAGATCATAATGAGCCAATCCAATCAAATTGTCAGCCATTTTTTATCCCATCGAAACGTGACCAATGAGCTTGCCGAAAAAATCAGCAAAGACCATTACAGCTACAAACCGGCAGAAACATCAATGTCAGCAGAAGAGCTGGTCAAACACATTCTTACGTCTTTCCACTTGTTCGCAAATGTCATTAAGGAAGGCAATGCCTCACCATTTCAAAACAAGCAGGAAGAAACAGAAACAGATCTCAATGTTCTGGCAAAAACATATACAGAAAAAACGATCGCTATCCTTGAACAGCTGACTGAAGAGCAGCTGGACAGAGAAATTGATCTGACATCCGCTTTCGGCAGAAAAGTCACAGGCCGCGCGCTGCTTCAGCTTGCAATGGAGCATGAAATTCACCATAAAGGCAACCTGTTCGTGTATGTGCGGGAAATGGGCCACACTGAGCTTCCTTTCTATCAGCAGCGCATGTAGCGTAAACAAGAAAAAAGATACCTGTTAAGAGGTATCTTTTTTTTGCGCCTTTAGTACTTCTCGATTTCGTCCAAACACTCATTATAGGGCAAATGAATAGAGATATTGAGCATACCAAAATTTCAAGCAGCTAACGTGCAAAAATTCAAAAAATTTAATTGATTAACGCGTCCTAATCATATATAATCTGATAAAAATAGTCGGGTTTTCAGGAGGCCTTTATCATGAGTGTAAGCATCATATTGATGGGTTTGTTTGTCGGAGCCTTAGTCGGATTGACGGGAGTGGGTGGAGCGGCCTTATTAACTCCCCTTTTAATTGTGCTTGGAATTAATCCTTCCATCGCGGTCGGTACAGATCTTGTATATAACTCGATCACAAAGCTGTTTGGCGTTGCCTCCCATTGGCGGCAGAAAACGATTAACTTTAAATTGGTAAAATACTTAGCCATCGGCAGTATTCCGAGTGCTTCGCTAGCCATTGGCATATTGCATTTGTTCCCCGCCTTTCACCAGCATCAGGAAGAAATTATTAAGCACGCTCTAGGATATGTGTTAACGCTGGTTGCCATTTCAATCATCGTTCGTTTGTTTTTGGATAGAAAACTTCGTCCCAACCGCTGGCAGCTGATGCCGCTTGAAAATAAGAGGGCTCTGACAATTCTTATTGGTGTTGTGTTTGGGTTTATCGTCGGATTAACATCAATCGGTTCCGGCTCATTATTTGCAATTGCCATGATTTACTTATTTAACATGAAAGCGTCACAGATTGTCGGAACCGATATCGCGCATGCATTTCTTCTTGTTACGGCAGCAGGCATTTTGAACGCAAGCTTCGGAAGCGTGGATTACATGCTGGCAGCTAATCTGCTCATTGGTTCAATTCCCGGCGTGCTGATCGGAAGCCATCTTTCGCCTCGATTCTCCCCGCGTCCACTGCAATTTATTATGGCGTCCATTATTTTAGTCAGCGGTTTAAAATTGATTTAATGAAGAAGGCTATCCGCTTGAAGGATAGCCTTTTCTTATTATAGCGTCACACCCGATTTAAAAATGGCGAGTTCTCTGAAATCATTTTTTTCATGGTTCACAAGCTGGCCGCTTGCCACCTCAATCATATAGTGGATAAACTCACGCAGCACATATTCCTCATGAACATCATCCTCTGCTAAAAGGCCTGCGTTAAAATCAATCCAATGCGGCTTCGCCTCATACAGCTCGGTGTTTGTCGCTACTTTCACCGTCGGGACAAAGGTGCCAAACGGCGTGCCTCTTCCCGTTGTAAAGAGGACAATTTGGCAGCCGGCAGCCGCCAATGCGGAGGAGGCGATCAAATCATTGCCTGGCGCGCTCAAAAGCGTCAGCCCTCTTGTCTTGAGCACTTCCCCGTATTTCAAGACATCCGTGACAGGAGAAATCCCCGCTTTTTGCGTACAGCCCAGCGATTTATCCTCAAGTGTAGAAATGCCGCCCGCTTTGTTGCCCGGTGAAGGATTTTCGTACACCGGCTGATCATGTTTGATAAAATATTGTTTAAAATCATTGATTAATTGGACTATCTTATGAAACACTTCTTCATTGGCAGCCCGCTGCATCAGGATGGTTTCTGCGCCGAACATTTCCGGTACTTCCGTCAGCACCGTGCTCCCTCCCTGTGCAATGAGATAATCTGAAAAACGTCCAAGCAGCGGGTTTGCGGTTATGCCGGAAAAACCGTCCGAACCTCCGCATTTCAGCCCGATCTTCAGTTCAGACAGCGGAATGTCTTCTCTCTTATCTCCTTTGGCCGCTTCATGAATTTCCTTCAGCAAAGCAACGCCTGCCTCCATTTCGTCGGTCACCGACTGGGATTCCAGAAACTTCACCCGCTTCAAGTTCACATCTTGCAGTGCTTCCTTCATTCTTGCCAGCTCATTGTTTTCACAGCCAAGCCCTAACACCAAGACGCCGCCGGCATTTGGATGGCGAATGGCATTCAGCAGGATTTGCTTTGTATTTTCATGATCGTCGCCAAGCTGCGAGCATCCGTATTGATGCTTTAACACCAGTACGTTATCAAATGGAGCAATATCCCCTGTTTCTCTGACAAAACGCTGCAGCATTTTTTCTGCTATTCCATTGACACAGCCGACAGTTGGGACAATCCACAATTCATTCCGTACACCCGCATCTCCGTTTTCTCTTCTAAAACCTTTAAACGTCCGGTTCTCATTAGAATACGGATTTTCATCAAATCTCGGTGTATAGCTGTATGATTGGATATCAGACAGGTTTGTTTCCGTATTATGGACATGAATATGCTCTCCGATCGAGATATCTTGTGATGCATGCCCAATTGGAAACCCGTATTTAATGATGCTGTCATTTTCTTTAATAGGCTGCAATGCAATCTTGTGACCTCTTTTTATATCATCCTTTACTTCAAGCGACACGCCGTCCGCATGCAGCCTCTCTCCCTTTTGGATATCCCGCAGAGCAAGAAGGACATTATCTTGCTTATGAATCTTTATAAACGACTTCAACGTACCTCTCCCCCTTGTATGCAGTATTGTTCAAGAGCCCGCTGCATGCCCAGCTCATGAATATGATTCAAGTAAACAGCGACTCTATCAGTCAGCCTCGGTATCTCATTGAGATCTGCCCCCCACAGCCGCTGTTCGCCTAACACTCTTGATGCAATCCGAAGCATGTCGCCATCCTCCTGACACCAAACCTCTTTGAAAAATTGAAGCACTGCCGGATCATCCTGCAATGTCTCATTATTATGATAAAAATACAGAAGAGCGCTGAAAGAAAACACCAAGCGTTCTGGAAGCTGTCCCTTTTGTTCAGCATATTCCTTAAGAGTCGGCAGGTTTCTCGTTTTGAATTTGGAAACGGAGTTCAATGCAATGCTTTCCAGGTAATGCTTAATATACGGGTTTTTAAAACGGTTCAGCACATCGTCAGCATACTGAGAAAGACCTTCCATTTTTAAAACAGGAAGAATTTCGTCGTCAATCAGCTCTCTTATAAATCGCCCAACTTCCGGATGCTCGACAGCATCCCTAACAGTTTTTAAGCCGTATAATAAAGCCACTGGCGTCATTGCTGTATGAGCGCCATTTAAAATTCTTACTTTTTTAGTCCGGTATGGGGTGAGGTCGCTGACGATCTTTGTATGGAGCCCTGCAGCCGCAAAGGGAAGTTCTTTTCCAATCCAATCAGGCCCCTCTATAACCCATAAATAATATTGCTCTCCCACAACTATCAAATTATCCTGATAGCCAAGATCTGCCGTGATCTCCTCGATGCTGTCTACAGGAAAACCCGGCACAATCCGGTCTACTAAACTATTACAAAACGTATTGGCCTCATGAATCCACTGTATAAATCCTTCCTCCAGCTTCCACAGATGTGCATAATGAAGAACCGTTTCCTTCAGCTTTTCGCCGTTGTTCTCGATCAGTTCACATGGGATTAGGACACACCCTTTTGTCTGATCTCCTTTAAAAGCCTGATAGCGGAAGTAGAGAAATGCAGTTAATTTCCCAGGGAATGTTTTTTGCGGCCTATCCTCTAAACGATCTTTTTCATCACATACGATCCCAGCCTCAGTGGTGTTGGAGATGATAAACCGAAGCCCTTCGCTTGATGCCAATTCTTTGTATGCTTCATAATCAGAAAACAGGTCAATTCCCCGGCTGATTGAGTTGATAATCATATGCTCGTTTACCGCTTCTCCGTCTTTCATACCTTGTAAAAAAAGCGTATATAATCCATCTTGCTGATTTAATCGTTTGATTTTTTCTGAACCTCTTGGCTGAACAACCGCCACACTCCCATTAAAATCAGTGTGTTGATTCAATTGATCAATCTGCCAATCGACAAATCCCCGAAGAAAGTTTCCTTCTCCGAATTGGAGAATTTTTTCTGGATACCGAGTATAGTGATCGTACACATTTTTATTCAGTTTCTGCATCCTTATTGCCTCCCTCTTTTTATGCACACGTTAACATTTTTCTTTATAAAAGAATGCCCGCTGAAAAACGGGGCATCACGTCGTCAATCGTCTGACTGAATCACGCACCATGAATTCTGTGTTTTCCAAGATTTTTTCTGCTTTTGTTTCGGGCTCGCTGATCAGAGACAAGAGTTTTTGCGCACCGAGCACGCTGATTTTCTCCACTGGGCGCTTTACTGTTGTAAGTCTTGGCGTGATGTACTGTGAAAACCCAATATCATCAAACCCGATCACCGAAACATCATCAGGAACGCGCAGGCCCTTTGCGAATATCGCATTCATCGCTCCGATTGCCATGTCATCATTCGAACAAAAAACAGCGGTTGGAGGATTCGGCAGCGCCAGCAGCCGCTCCATCGCTTGAAAGCCGCTTTCCATATCGTACTGTCCTTTGACACTGTATTCATGCTTGATCGGAATATGATGTTGAATCAGTGCAGATAAGTAGCCTTCCTTTCGCTGCTGGGAGGATTTAAAGCCTTCGATCCCCTCGATGATGGCGATGTCTTGATGGCCGGACTGAATGAAGTATTCTACAGCTTCTTGAGAGCCTTCCTTGTCATTAGACAAAATATTCGTGATGGTGCGATCATCAATATCACGATTCAGCACGACAAGCGGAATATTTTTTTCGCGAATATGGTAAATGAAAGAATTATCAATGTCACTTTGGCTCATTAAAATGATGCCGTCATATCTCATCGGTGTAACGGAGTCATAGTGTTTCAGATCATCAATGCCCCGCACATACAGATTGTAATCCTCACTTATGGCTTGATTGACGCCTTTGATTGTGTCCGCAAAGAAGCTGTGTGAGGTTCCGTTTGTAATGCTTGTAAAGAACAGCCCGATCGTATGCGACTTTTGCATCGCCAGGCTTTTCGCATTTACATTTGGTGTATAGTTGAGCTGCTCTGCTAGCTCTAATATTTTTTTCTTCGTATGTTCTTTGATGTAAGGGCTGTTGTTGAGTGCTCTGGAAACGGTTGTGTGGGATACGTTTGCGAGTTTTGCGATATCTTTTATGGTTACCATCTAATTCCCTTCCTTATCATACCGGCTGCGATTATTTACTGTATATTGTATCATCAAACATACCGCCTCTCCCACTGTATTTCCAGATTAATAAGACACAGGATTCTCCGCTCCTGTTCCCGCTGGCTTGCCAATGATTGGACGGACAAAACGAATCACAGCAAGTGAAGCGAAGACAGCCAGCCCTCCGGCAAGCAAAAATGCTCCAGAAAACGTGCCTGTTTGGTCAACAATAAATCCGGTTAAAGCCGGACCGATAATTCCTGCCGTGTTGGCGAGGAAATGCATGAAGCCGCCAACAGAACCGACATTGTTTTGATCAACCACATCTTGAATGACAGCCCAATAGATAGCACCGGTCAAATAAAGAAAGAACACTGACAGAGCGACAAGAGTGACAGCCCCCGCAGTCGTTGCCACAAGCCCGGCAAAACCAATCAGGACAGCTGATGAAAACAAACACGTGACAAGCACAACCTTGCGCGAGAACAGCACACCTTTTCGGGCCGTTTTTTTGTACACATAGTCAGAAACAAATCCCCCCGCAGCCAGCCCGATAAAGCCTAAAATCCAAGGTATGACCGTGATGACACTCATCGATTCAACACTTAATCCCCGCTCGTCGACTAGATAGCTCGGAAACCACGTCAAAAAGAAGAAGAGGATGTAGTTGTAAGCGAAAAAAGCGAACGCCGTGAACAGGACCGTTTTTTGCTTCAGGTAAAAGGTAAGCGGAATTTTTTCTCCGGGAGACGTTTCTGCTTTGATTGCCGGTGCTTCCTTGATCGTCTCTTGCGGCTTTTCTTTGACAAACTTGAACCAGAGCACTGCCCATATCAATCCAATAATCATAATGAGAACGAAGGATACCTTCCAGCTGAACGCCACTGCGATCATGCCGACTATCGGGCCGGAAATGGCTCCCCCGAGCGGCGTGCCGCTGTTGGTTACACCGATAACAGACGCCCGCTGGGTCGGCGGGAACCAGTTGTTCACCATCTTGTTGATGGTCGCCGAAAGCGGGCCTTCTCCCATTCCGAAGAGAATGCGTATAATCAGCAGACTGACAAAGCCAAAAGCAAGGGCGACTGCTCCGCTAAACAGCGACCAAACAACCATCGCGACAAACAAGGTCAGCTTTGCCCCATAGCGGTCGGATGCCACGCCCCCAAGAAAGTTAAAAATCGCATAACCAATCGAAAAACTGCTGAAAATCAAGCCCATTTGCGTTGCAGACAATGTGAGATCATCCTGAATAAAAGGAGCTGCAATGGAAAGCGCCGAGCGATCCAGGTAATTAATCACCCCTGCCAGGAACAAAAAAAGGATAACGGGAAGCTTATCTTTTGAAAACATCTCAACCTCACCCCTATGTTGGTTCAGTTTCTGTTGCATCGCTTTCGTTACACACCTGAATAAGCCATAAATCCTCCATCGACAGGAACGGTGATCCCAGTGACAAAACCGGAATAGGATTCATCCGCCAGCCAAAGAAGCGTACCGAGCAAATCCTCGGGTTTTCCGAAGCGCTTCATCGGTGTTCCCGCAATAATTTTGTGAGATCGGCTGGTGAACGTTCCGTCTTGGTTGATCAGCAGATCATGATTTTGTTTTGTCAGAAAGAAGCCTGGGGCAATCGCATTGACCCGCAGCCCGGTTTCTGCAAAATGAACAGCCATCCACATCGTAAAATTATTGATCGATGCTTTGGCGGCACTGTATGCCGGAACCTTCGTCATAGGTGAATAAGCACTCATCGAAGAAAGATTGATAATCGCCGGTGAATCGGCTTTCAGCAGCTCTTTTCCAAACACTTGCGAGGCCAGAAACGCACCGGTGAAATTGGTGGAGAATACAGTTAGAAAGCCCCTCTCATCCATATCAAAAAAGGATTGGCCTTCTCCCGCTTCTTCATATGTCTCCACATCGGTTATCGCGGCAGGATGATTGCCGCCAGCCCCGTTAATTAACAGATCAACAGCGCCAAATTGGCCAAGGATGTCTTCCTTTGCCCGCTCCAGTGACATCCTGTCCAGCACATCCGCAGCAACAGCGCACGCTGTGCCGCCAGCCGCCGTTATCTCCTTCTCGACCGCTTGGCCTTTTTCAGCCGTCCGATTCAAAATCGCCACCTTCATGCCATGACGGGCTAGCTCCCGGGCCATCGCAGAGCAAAGCACGCCGCTGCCGCCAGTGATGACAGCCGTTTTACCAGCCAGGTTCTCATGCAGCGGGATCATACGCCCACCTCTTTTTTTGCCATTGCTTCATAGGCGTCCCACAGCCCGTTCAAATACATGATGCCAAGTGCCCGATCGTATAAGCCATATCCCGGGCGGCATTGCTCGCCCCAAAGATGGCGCCCATGATCCGGTCTGACATATCCTTCGTAATCCTGCTTATGCAGTTCTTCCATCACGCCTTGAATGTTGATTGAACCATCCTTTGTTAAATGAGATGTTTCAATAAAATCACCATTCTCATAAATTTTCACATTGCGAATATGTGAAAATGGAGCGATGCCGGCATACGTTTTAGCGATCTCCACCATGTCGTTAGCGGGATTGGCTCCCATTGAACCTGTACAAAGGGTGATACAATTAGACGGTGAATCTGATATCGCCCGCAGTTTCTTATAGCTTGCCTCTCCTGTGATAATGCGCGGCAGTCCGAAAATCGGCCACGGCGGGTCATCCGGATGAATGGCCATTTGAACACCATAGGCCTCAGCAACAGGAAGAATTTCCTGCAAAAAGAATGATAAATTGTCCCATAGCTTTTCTTCATCGACCGTTCTGTAGGCAGCAAAAAGCTCTTTGATCCGAGCCAATTTTTCGGGCTCCCACCCCGGCAGTGTCATGTCAGATGCATCCTCCACCGTCCGAATCAGCTCTTGAGGATCAAGGCTTTCCACCTTGGCCTTTTCAAAAAACAGAGCGGTCGATCCATCTTCTAGCGGCCGGAACATGTCCGTGCGTGTCCAGTCAAAAACCGGCATAAAATTATAGCAGATCACTTTCACGCCAAATCCGGCAAGGTTGCGGATCGTTTGCTTGTAGTTTTCAATATATCGGCCGCGTTCTTCGTTCCCAAGTTTAATCGCTTCGTGAACATTCACGCTTTCTACAACTTCAGCATGAAAACCATAGGATTGAATATATTCGGTCTCGGCTCTGATTTCTTCTTTTTCCCACACGTCGCCAACAGGCTTTTGATGGAGGGCCCAAACGATGCCTTTGACACCGGGAATTTGCTTCACGTGTTCAAGTGTGACTGTATCGTTGCCTCGTCCATACCATCGGAATGTCATATTCATGCTCGCACCTCCGGATTCAGTCATTTAATCAAACGTGATGACGGCTTTTCGCACCTGATCTGGATGCTCCTTAATAAACTGAAATGCATGATGAACGTCATCAACTGAAAATGTATGGGTCACCAGCCCGTTATGCACTAACCGGCCTCCATTCAAAAGCTCTACCACTTTTGGAAACTGATTGGTCTGCAATCGGGATCCGGTTATCGTGACTTCTTTTTTTGTAATCGGCAGCTGAGAAATCTGAGCCGCTCTTTCATCAAATCCAAGCACAACCACATGTCCCGCCGGTGAAACGGCCTCAATTGAAAGTGCAAAAGTCTCCGGCAGGCAAACAGCATCAATGACCACGTTTGCTCCTTCATTCCCAGTCCATTCAAGGACCCGCTCGGCAACATGTTCTGCTTGGACATTTACAACAGCATCGGCGCCGTTTTCTTTCGCAAATAACAGCCGCTCGTTGTTCAAGTCAGTCATCATGACAGCAGCGCCCGCCAGCTTTGCCATTTTTAACACACAGATCCCGATAGGCCCCGCTCCCTGGATCAGGACGGTATCACCTTTTTCCACTTGGCCTCTCCACACTGCCTGGGCGCCTATCGTATAAGGCTCGGCCATGACTGCTTCCTCCCAAGGCAAGTCCTTTGAGACCGCGTGAAGCTGCCTTTCCGGAAGCACAATATATTCCCGCATGCCTCCGTCCTCATGTACGCCAAATACAGAAAGCTTGGCGCAAACATTCGGCCGCCCTTTGCGGCAGGCATAGCACGATCCGCAATAAGAAATCGGCTCAATCACCACATGATCACCGGGTTTTAGGCTCTGTACATTCGCACCAACTACCTCCACTTGTCCCGTTACCTCGTGTCCGATAACTCTCGGGAGGGTAGCAAGCGGATTCGTTCCATGATAAATGTGCATGTCTGAACCGCAAATGCCGACTCGCTTGACTTTCACGAGCACTTCATCATCCTTTGAAAGAACTGGCTTCTTCACCTCCGCTGTCACCAGATCATACGCTTTTCGCACTTGAACCGCTTTCATTTTGCTCACCTGCTTTTTAAGAATTCATACACGCTCCGGGCAATAGAAATTCCGTTTTTCTTATTTCTTTCTTCATGCAGCTGCTCGATCTCGCCGGGCACATACACTCTTTCGAATCCAACAGCCGGCGGTGATTGCTGCAGTTCATCAATCATGGCATCCATCTGCTCTAAAAACGTATCCCAGTCAGTAAAAAAGGATGGATTGATCGCGCAAACATAATGCCCCAGCTTTCTTTTTTGATCAAGGCCGCTGTACATTTTGGCAATATGAGGGCCAAAAGCCGCGCCCGCCAGCAATCCGGAAAACACATCCACCATAATCGATAGTCCATAGCCTTTCGGGCCGCCGAATGTTGAAAGTGAGACGACCTTGTCAGGATCAGTTACTGCTTCTCCGTTTTCATCGACTCCCCATCCTTCAGGAATTTCTTTGCCCTCTTCACGGGCCTGCAGAATCTTCCCAAAAGCCACTTTGGATGTCGCCATATCTAGGATAAACGGTTTTTTATGCTTAGCCGGAACACCGTAAGCAATCGGATTTGTCCCTAAAAAAGGAGTCCTCCCCCCAAACGGGACAACGATACTGTCTGTATGCGTCATTGCCATTCCGATCAGCTTTTCGTCAGCCGCTTTTTGCACAAAATAGCTTAGCGCTCCGCAATGGCTGCTGTTTACTGCCGTGACCATGCCGACTCCTTTTTTCTTCGCCATGTCAATTGCATGGTCCATCGCCATGTCGCAATTCACATGACCGAAACCATCGTCTCCGTCAAGCACCCCGGTCACAGGCCCCGTTTCTTTAAAAACAGGCTGTGCCCCAGGATTGATCCCTCCCGCTAAAATCCTGTTCACATAGTGTTCTGTGCGCAGCACGCCATGCGAATGTACATTGCGCAAATCAGCGTGCACGAGAACATCTGCTACTTTTTCAGCATCTCGTTCATTCAAACCGGCACCGGCCAGCTTTTGCCGAACGAGTTCCTTTGCTTCTTCAGCTGCAATTGTTATCGTTTTCAAGTAAGTGCCTCCTTCCTTTTCAGTTTTTTGGGCACTCTCCTAGCGAACCCCCTACAAACACATTTTATTTACAAATTATTTTAAATATTCTATATATTATATTGTCAGATCTTTTGATGAAGATCCTGAACGATCTGAGCATGCTGCTGGTCTGTGAGTTTATAAAGAAAGCCGATAATGATCATCGCTAATGCCAAAGCAATGGCCGGATACAGAAGAAGCAGCGCTTTGATGCCAATCAGCGCCTGTGCTGTCTGGACTGCATTCGGCACATAGCCGATAATCCCCAAACCGATCCCCGAGAGAAAGCCAGACAAAGATTGAGCAAGCTTTCTTGAGAAATTGAAAAGTGAATATGTCGTTGCTTCCTTCCGTTCACCGGATTTCCATTCGCCATAGTCGATAATATCGGAGACAAGAGCCCACGTGATGCCATTTGGGATACTGATTCCGATAAAGGCGATACTGGCGAGAATTGTAAACATATAAACGTTAGATGGAAGCATAAAGTTGATCAGATCCGCGGCCACACTGATGCCGAAGCCGATCATTGCCGTTCGTTTCTTTCCAAACATCTTGACGAGCTTTGGTAGGAATACGACGCCCAAAAAGGAAGAACCAATAATGATGAAGTTCATATAAGCCATTAATTCAACATTGCCCAAGTTATATTGTGCGAAATAGACGAGCATGGCGGATTTAATGTTGTATGCGGAAATTGAAAAAATCGTCATCAGGACAAGGGTTAATAGCGGTTTATTTGTAATAAATGTTTTGACGACAGATGAGAGTGTTAATTTTTCTTTGGGTGCTTCCGATATGACAATGCGCTCTTTGCAGTTGCGGTAGCAAATATAAAACCAAAACACACCGAGCGCGGCGAATAAGCCCATGACCACCGGGTAGCCGACCTTCGGATTATCAAACTTGACGAGCAGCGGCATCACGGCCACACTTGTAATAAACAAGGCGCCAAGTGATCCGATTTGGCGGAACGTCGAAATGGAGGTCCGGTCCTCAGAATTTTGAGTCATCGCTGCCCCTAATGAGCCGTACGGAATATTCACAAACGAATAGCCGATGCCCCAAATCATATAGGATGCATATGCATATATCAGTTTTCCGGTCGTTGATACATTGGGAGACAGAAAAATGAGAACAGTAAGCACCGCAAGCACGATGCTGCCGATTAATAGATAAGGCCTGAATTTCCCCCGTTTGCCGATGTTTTTGCGATAATCGATTGATGAGCCGACAATTGGATCTGTTATTGCCGCAAACAGCTTACTAACTAAAAAAATGCCGCCGGCCATCGCAGCGGGGATTCCCGCTACATCAGTGAAATACTTCAATAAATAAATCTGGCCGAGATCAAACATAAAACCGTTGCCAAAATCACCAAAACCATAGGACATTTTCTCTTTCAATGAAAGCCTTTTTTCCGTTTCGACCGACACAACCTTATTTGCCAGTTCAGTTCGCATGTTCCACCTCTGTGTCTTAAGAATTTTCGGATACTGATCCGCTCAGCGATGCTAAGCGGACACTTTGTTACACGTTTGCTTTCTCTTCTTGAAATTGGAAGTAGTGTTTCGCATTGTCATAGCAAATCCCCTGAACGATGCTTCCCAGAAGCTCCATATCGCGCGGCACTTCGCCGTTTTCCACCCATTCTCCAATCAAATTGCAGACGATCCGCCTGAAATATTCGTGACGCGTATACGAAAGAAAGCTTCTGGAATCGGTGAGCATGCCGATAAAACGGCTGAAAAGGCCAACATTTGATAACGCTTTCATTTGATCGAGCATCCCGTCTTTAGTATCGTTAAACCACCAGGCTGTGCCGAATTGTATTTTTCCTGGGGTAATACCGTCCTGAAAACTGTTGATCATGCTGGCGATGACATAGTTATCATTTGGATTCAGTGAATATAAAATCGTTTTCGGCAGCTGGTTCTTCATCTCAACTGAGTTCAGCAGCTTGTATAAAGGCTTAGCAATTTCTTGATCGTTCATTGAATCATAGCCTGTATCAGGTCCGAGCCTTTTCATCATTTTTGTATTCGTGTTTCTTAAAGCGTTGATATGAAACTGCATCGCCCAATCGAGCTCCGCATACAAACCGCAAAGAAACTGAAGCGTATATGTCTTAAATTTCTTCTCATCTTCATAAGAAACCTCTGTTCCTTGTAATCTGTCAGAAAAAATCCGTCCAGCTTCTTCTTTTGTTGTTTCGGCAAATACCATTGAATCTATCGCGTGATCAGAAACTCTGCCGCCGGCTGAGTGGAAGAATCGCACTCGTTTTTCCAACGCCTTTAAAAACTCATCATAGGTTGTAATGGATATGGCGGCGGCATCTTCAAGCGCCTGCACCCAGTCAGGAAAGCCTTCACGATTGATCTCAAGTCCTTTATCCGGCCGAAATCCAGGCAGCACGCTGACAGGAAAGTCTTTGTCTTCTCTTAATAATAGATGGTATTCAAGAGAATCGACAGGGTCATCTGTGGTGCACACAACCTTTACATTTGATTTCACGATTAAATCCCTTGCCCCGAAGCCTTCCCCTTTGAGCAGTTCATTTGTCCGTTTCCATATAGCCGGCCCGGACTTCTCGTTTAAAATCTCATAAATGCCAAAAAAACGCTGCAATTCTAAGTGAGTCCAGTTGTAGAGCGGATTGCCAATCGCCACCGGCACGGTTTTCGCCCAAGCCATAAATTTCTCCTCATCAGGCGCATCTCCGGTAATGTATGTCTCCTCAATTCCATTGGCTCTCATGACGCGCCATTTATAATGGTCACCATACAGCCAGGCTTCCGTGATGTTTTGAAATGTCTTATTTTCATAGATTTCTTTCGGATTTAAGTGGCAGTGGTAATCAATAATTGGCATGTCTTTCGCATAATTATGATAGAGGCTGACAGCGGTTTCATTTTTCAATAAAAAGTTTTCGCCCATGAAGGGTTCCATGTCCTCACCGTCTTTCATTCTATTTCAAAATGTTAACGTTAACATTTTGATTTGTATTTATTTTACCTTTATATTCCTCTGGGATCAATCTCTTTTTTGAAAATGAAATGTTAACGTTGGCATATAAACAAAAAAAAGACATTGCCAGAAAGCACTCGGAAAGGAACGCTTTTGGCAATGTCAGATTCATAAAAAGGATTAGTAAGCCAGGCTGAAAAGTCCTTTAATGTGTGTTAAGTAGCGTACGTTACTTGCTTCTTTCATCAAGGAAGCAGGAAGACCTTTAAGCGGTGTAGAATTTGCACCAATGATGGCAACCGCGTCTTTGCGTCCAAGGCTTGCAAGTGTACCAGAGTTTACTGGCTTGAATGTTTCAAGCGTTTTGCCTTCCAGGTAAGCGAATAGGTTGTAACCGATCAGCTCACCCATTTGCCATGCGATTTGTGCAGTTGGCGGGTATGGACGGCCGTCTGCACCGAAGTAAACTGCGCTGTCTCCAGCAACGAATACATCTTCATGAGATGTAGATTGCAGGAAGTCATTTACAGTCGCGCGTCCGCGGTTCACTTCTAGGCCTGATTCACCGACTAATGGGTTACCTTGTACGCCGCCAGTCCAAACAAATGTGTTGGCAACAACTTTAGATCCGTCTTTCAGATCAATTACGTTTCCTTCTACATTTGTAACAGGAAGACCTGTTAAGAACTCAACGCCGCGTTTTTCAAGGCTTGCAGTCGCACGCTCGATAAGATCATCCGGAAGAACAGGAAGGATCTTCGGACCTGCTTCAACAAGTTTTAATTTGATTTCTTTATGGTCTACGCCGTATTTTTTCGCAAGGTTCGGCATGATGTCAGCAAGCTCACCAACAAGCTCAACACCTGTTAAGCCGCCGCCGCCGATAAGGATTGTTGCATCTGCTTCGTTTTTCGTTTTAGAGTACTCGCGCACACGATCTTCAACATGCTGGAAGACTTTGTTCGCATCAGCAGCAGATTTCAATACCATGCTGTTTTCTTCAAGACCTGGGATGCCGAAGTAAGCCGTTACAGAACCAAGACCTACAACAAGCGCATCGTAAGTTAATGTAGAACCGTCAGCAAGCGCAACTTCTTTTTTATCAACAGAGAAAGAGCTTACTTCCGCAATTTTAAGATCAATGTCTTTGCCTTTGAAAAGTTTTTCTAATGGCATTGCAACCGCTTTTTCAGACACGTTGCCTGCAGCAAGGCGGTGTAATTCCGTAATGATTTGGTGAGTAGGGTATTTGTTTACCACTGTCACGCGTGCTTGTTCTTTTGTGTAATGTTTGCGAACTGTTAGAGCAGAAAGAACTCCGCCATAACCAGCGCCTAGAATGACAATATGTTTTGACATCGTATATCCTCCGTCCTTTATATCAATTTGAATCTGAGATTATTTTTGGTTTTCGCGTTCGTTCATGACTTCAAGGTAGCTGTTAGCAAAACGGAACAGCTTTTGAGCTTGAGGATCTTTCAGCATGCGAAGAAGGCCGAAAAGTCCAATTGTTTCGTTGCTTGCTTCCGCGCGGTCTTTTGCTTCAATCGCAGTCGCAGCTACTTCTTTCGCTGTTTCTTTTACAGGCTCGAGAATTTCAGTGATCGCACCGACTGTGTCGCTCTTTAACACTTCGTCAGTCGCTACAGACTGAGCGAAATCATAAGACTTCGTTAAAATATTCACTAACTCAGTCAGCTTCGGAAGCTGGTCAACTAAAACAGTCAATGATTCTTGAACTTCTGGCTTTAATAGCTGATCAATAAGATCTTGCTGGCTTTGGCTGACAGACGCATTTGTTTGATCGATTGTTTCTGGCATATCCAATTCTCCTTTACTATAAGCAGTTTGCTGATTTTTTTGGAAAGGGTAGTGCCTCTCCCTGTCTCACGCTTTTAAGGCATAAGAATAAGGATTGTGAATTCGTGCACAATCATTTACAAAAATAAATGTTTACTACCCAGTTTTTCATCTTGCCATATTCAGTATTATTTTTATCTAAAAATAAACAATTGAATAAGTCAAAATCCTTTACTCTCTCTGAAAATAGCAAACACAAAAAACTCCAATTCGATTACCTTCTATATGATAACACTTTTTGAACAAAATTTGAACGTGAATTGCTTCGATTATGAAATTAATTTATATGGAGCTCATGTCATATCGTTTCTGCGGCACTAGTTATTGACAATCCAGCAATTTCTCCCCTTCACTTTACCCATATTTCCAATAGAGGCTCTCTTTTTCCTGTGATCGGATCATTCGCCGGCAACGCCGCCTGCTTAATCTGTTTGAGCGCTTCCTCCCGCTCATTCGGTTTCCCCGTCTTCATATCATACTGAACGCCACCGGGATAGGCGCCAAGGACAGTAAAATCGGGACTTGAGCTGAGCTTTTTATGTCCGACTCCGGCTGGAATCACGACTGCGTCGCCTGATTTGAAAGGGATGGCAGCCCCTTTTTCTCCCCCAAACTGAATCACAGCCTCTCCCCTAAGGGCAATCAGGACTTCATGCGTATTGCTGTGATAATGATGGTATGGAAAAACACTCCCTGACCAGCTGTTTGACCAGCCATGCCGGATGACGATCCGCTCTGCCAGTCCGGTGTCCTTAAGCGCGTTTTGATACACCACGAGCGGAAAATCAGGGTGATTCGGAATCCTGCCGTCATCCGGAAAGAAGTATGTCTGTGTCTCTTTTTCCATCAATTACACCTCCCTTTTTTGTCTTCCACACATAGCGGTTCGCAAAACATGATGTTTTTCTCATGATTCCATTGATCTGCATGATACCGAATAGTATAGTATAAAAAAATAATGCCAGAATGAGGGATATCATGAAAGCTATCGTTATCGGAATATTGGCTTCACTCTTTTTCGCCGTTACCTTTATATTAAACAGAGCGATGGAGTTATCAGGAGGCAGCTGGCTTTGGAGCTCTTCGCTGCGCTTTATTTTTATGGTGCCATTTTTATGTTTGATTGTCATCATGAGAGGGACATTCACGCCTCTCTTACTAGAGATGAGGAAAAAGCCGTTTTATTGGATCAAATGGAGCTTCGTCGGCTTCGTGCTTTTTTACGCGCCGATTACATTTGCGGCTGCATACGGTCCGGGGTGGCTCATAGCCGGAACCTGGCAAATTACAATTGTAGCCGGGGTGCTCTTATCTCCTTTGTTTTATGTCAAACAAGATATGCCGGGCGGTCCGCAGCTCGTTCGCCAAAAGATTCCCCTGGTTTCACTTGGCACTTCCATGATCATCCTGATTGGAGCGGCTCTGATTCAGCTTCAGCATGCAGAATCGCTTTCTGGGAGGATGCTGCTTTTCAGTGTGCTGCCGGTTGTCATTGCGGCTTTTGCCTATCCGTTAGGAAACAGGAGAATGCTCGAAGAATACGGAGGCAGGCTTGATACATTTCAGCGCGTGCTTGGAATGACATTGGCAAGCCTTCCATTCTGGCTTATATTAGCAGCTTACGGCTGGTGGTCAGATGGCCTTCCAACAGCAAGTCAAACCGTTCAATCCTTTATCGTTGCCATCAGCTCAGGCATCATTGCGACGGTTTTATTTTTCTGGGCCACTGATATGGTAAGAGACAATCCGCAAAAACTCGCAGCTGTTGAAGCCACTCAATCCGGTGAAGTGATTTTCGCGCTGCTTGGTGAAATTGTTCTGCTGTCAGGCGTTTTCCCATCTCTTTTATCATTTGCCGGTTTATTCATTATAATAGCGGGGATGATGTTACATACCTTCGCTTCACAGCCGAGAAAACCGAAAAAGAAAGCACAGTCAAATCTGACTGCGTAGCATCTGCAGGAGAATGGGTGAAAGCCTGTTCTCCTTTATTTGTGCTACCAAAAGGGATCTGTTTCACGTTATAGTTAAATATAATGTCAGCCTACTTATATTGAAAGGTGATTATTGTAATGGAAGCAAACGATCAAACACAAAACATACCAGCCATCTCCTTCAGATCAGTCAGAAAAAGCTATAAACAAGATGGACAAACCTATGATGTGCTGCAGGATGTCACCGGAGACATTCAACAGGGCGAAATCGTAGCCGTTTTAGGTCCTTCCGGCTCAGGCAAAAGCACCCTCCTTTCTATGTGTAATTTAATGAGAACGCCTGACAGCGGCGAAGTCAACATATACGGAAAGGAAGTCAGAGAATGGAATGTCAATGAGCTGAGGCGAACGGCAGCCCTCGCGTTTCAATCGGCTCCCGTGCTCGACGGGACAGTGCGTGACAATTTAAGTCTTGTACAAAGGCTGCATCAATCCCAGCTGTACTCTCCTGAAAAGCTGGCTTCTCTTGCAGGGCTGCCGCCAGAGTTGTTAGACAGAAGCGCCAGAGACTTATCGGGCGGGCAGCGGCAAAGACTGTCACTGGCCAGAACGCTCTCAAATCCTTCCTCCATTCTATTGTTGGACGAAATCACATCGGCCTTGGACCCGGTTTCTGCTCTTGAGATTGAAGAACTGATCAAACGTCAGCATCAAGAGAAAAAATGGACAGTCATGTGGGTCACTCATAATATGGAGCAGGCAAAACGAGTAGCCGATACCATTTGGTTTATGGCAGATGGCCGGCTGCTTGAAATCGCAGAAACCGACACATTTTTCTCCGCTCCGCAGCATGAAGCAGCGAAAGAATTTTTGAAGGGAGGCACTCGGTAATGGATTACCTTTCTCTCTCTTTAACGATGATCTTTGTTTTGATCGCCTTGTTTTTATCAAAATCCTTTAAAGCCGGTGTAGAAAAAGACATGATCATCGCCACCATCCGGGCCGCGGTGCAGCTGCTTATCATCGGTTATGTTTTGTCGCTGATTTTTCGCGGAGACCACCCTGTTTTTATCCTGCTGATGGTGCTGTTAATGCTCGCGGTGGCGGCACAAAATGTCATCAAGCGAAAGAAAAATACTATCGGTTCGTTTTGGAGGGTGTTTGCCGCGTTAGCAATCGTAGAAATTGTGACGCAGGGAATTCTGCTGTCTCTTCATATCATTCCGCTTACGGCACGATATGTCATTCCGATCAGCGGGATGGTCATCGGAAATTCGATGGTGCTCTCAAGTTTGTTTCTAAACCGGCTCAACTCAGAAGTCGGCGTTCGCAAAGAAGAAATTCAATTAATATTGTCACTTGGCGGCACACCGAAGCAATCCATACAGCGCATTCTTACGTCAGCGATGAAAATGAGTATGATCCCGACGCTCGAAAGCCAGAAAACACTGGGTCTTGTTCAGCTTCCCGGCATGATGACTGGCCAGATTCTAGCCGGCGCGGACCCGATTCAGGCAGTACGCTTTCAACTCTTAATCGTGTTTACAACGATGGCCTCAGCCGCGCTGACTTGTGTAATCTTAAGCGTGCTGACATACCCATCATTATTCACCGTTCATCAGCAGCTGAAGCAGAATGAATGACAGACAAAAGCCGCTTTCCAAGGGAAAAGCGGCTTTTTGTACTTGTTATTCCTTTTCTTCATAATACTTGGCCAGCTCAACAATCATCGCACCCATCCGCTCAATCTCTGGCGCAAGCAGTCTCGTAATGCCCTCTTCCCGCAGTGCTTCAGCAGTCACTTTTCCGACAGCAGCTGCGATGGCACGTTCTTCGAATACCTTCTTCACTTCATTGATATAACCTCGCCCCTTAGCAAAATCAAACAGGGAACGAACCTGAATGGCCGTTGTAAAACAAACGGCATCGATCTCACCGTTCATCAGCTCTCGGCATAACCGCTCCACCGTTTCCTCCTCCGGCGGGATGTGCTGATAAGGCAGAATCGGCAGGACAGACGCGCCTTTTTCTTCAAGAAATGCCATGAGAGCCGGCGCTTTTTCGCCATGAAGCTGTACCATGACTGTTTTTCCTGAAAAGTCGTGAGGCTCCAAAGAACGGATTAAGCCTCTTGTTGTCCCGTCTTCATCCGAAGCTTCCGGTGTGATCCCAAGCTTTTTCAGCGCAGACAGCGTTTTGTATCCCCTGCATGCCGCTTTCGCTTGGCGAATGGCCTGCAGAAACTCATCTTTCAGTCCAATTTTCTCTGCCATATCGACAAGAGTCTCCAACCCGATGCCTGTCGTGAAAATAACCCAGTCAGCTTTTTTTCCCTCCACAAACGTCCGCAAATCCGGCTCCACCTGCTTCTCTGCTAAGTAAACTGTACCTTGGAGAGGCCGGATGACAGGTATTCCGCCCTGTTTTTCAATGATTGTACTGATTTCTTCCGTTTTTCGTGAGCCACCGATTGCCACGCGTTTTCCAAGTAACCCTTTTCCCATACCCGTTTCCTCTCCTCTTTGCATAGGCTTTTTATGTATATAAGCTTAATAAAGCTATTTTGGCGCAAACCAAGGGAGAAATCAAGATAAACCAAAACCCCTAAAATCCATTGAATACGCCGGAAGCTTGCTGTAAGATAAACAGCAGACACGTCTTGTAACGGAGGGACGACATGGAAACAAAAAAAGAAGAATATGAAACAAAAGGCTACGATACATCGATTGTTTACGAATTCAATGAATATCCGGACGCCCGCAGCGGGCGCTGCGACAACTGTGATTACACACTGTTCAAAAGCTCTGTAAAAGGCGGAAAATTTCTTAGAGAATGCCGGAGATGCGGGATGAAAAAAAATATTTAAACAGAAAACCGAAATCAATTTGATTTCGGTTTTTATGTTTTTACTGCGGGACAGCGGATTTTTTCATAAACGCTTCAATCTCAGCTGCCGCACGCTCCGCTCCGCCAGCTTCTTTTACATCCTTTTGCATATTCTTGACGCGGCTGAGCAGCTCTTGATCACTGGATACAGCCTGAACCGCTTCCTGCAGGCTGGAAACAGTCACTTCCTCTTTCGGCAAATAAACGCCAAGGCCTAATTCATCAACCCGATTTGCAGTGAGCTCTTGCTCATACATTTGCGGAATGACGACAAGCGGCACACCTGCGTTCATCGCTTCCATCGTACTGTTCATCCCGCCATGAGAGATGAACAAATCAGCTTTCTCTAACACCTCAAGCTGCGGCACACTTTGGCGAATGGTAAAGTTAGCAGGAATATCCTCCAAGCTTTCTGGATCAATCGTTTTCCCAACCGACATGATTACTTGCCATGAAGAATCCCGAAATGCCTTGATGCACATCTTGTAAAATTCCGGCCATGCGTTAAACGCCGTACCCAAAGAAATCAGCATAAGCGGGCGATCATCCTTGTCAATCAACAGGCTTTCTTTCTCCTTCCGGTCTCCGAGGGAGGGGCCGACAAAACAGAAACGGTCATCGAACGTCTCATGCTGAATCTGAAAAGACTTCGGCATAAAGACAATATTTAATGCTTCCGGCACAGCTAACTGTTCAAATGAAACAGCCGGCAACTTCTCTTGCTCCAAGTAGGCTTTAAATTCAGCCTCTGCTTCTCTTATTTTTTTCAGCATGTCTTCATTTCCTAACTGAAAGGATTCATTTTGGGCATATGACGAACAGAGCTTAATGACCGGAACATTAAGCTTTTCAGCAAACAATTTTCCAGCCAGCGCAACAAAATCATAGATGATCAGATCAGGCTGATCATCCTTATATAACTCCTCAACCTGCGGCAGAATGCTGAGTGATTCTTTTAAAAGGCTGAGGGGCGCGTCATCCTTTTCCATCATCTCCCTGATTTGCTTAGGATCAATATTCAAGGATGTATGATAGATCAATGCCTCGCCACCGGCTTGCTGAACAGCGGGCGCAAACTCCTCAGTCGTCGCGTACGTGACACGATGCCCTTTCTCACAAAGCTTCTCTACTAAAGCAAGCGTAGGATTGACATGTCCGTACGCCGGGATATTGATCATCGAAATATGGTACTTTTTCATGAATCTCCAGTCTCCTTATCTATTACATTTTCACACGGAAGCTCTTTAATCCGTATATCACACTGTTTTCAATCGGAGTGATACTGACGCACTCCATATGAGGAAAAGCAGAAATCAAAGACGTTAACGCGATATTTGCTTCTAGACGGGCAAGCGGAGCCCCAAGGCAAAAATGGATGCCATGGCCAAACGCAATATGCGGGTTGGGATGGCGGCGGATATCAAACATGTGCGGCCCGTCAAACTTTGCTTCATCACGATTTGCCGATGCCACAAACGCCAAAACCATATCACCTTCTTTAATCAGGTGCCCCCCGATCTCCGTATCCCGCTTGGCAATCCGCCTCAAAACCGGGGCCGGTGCTCTGAAACGCAGGGCTTCCTCCACTGCCTGAGGCATCAGTTCAGGATGGCTGCGCAGTTCCTCGTAAACGCCTGGCGTTTCTAATATGCTGTACATCGCATTTGAAATCAGGTTTGTAGTGGTTTCATTTCCGGCCACCAGCAGCAGCGTGCAAAACGGAATCAGCTCTTCACCGGACAGCTTCTTGCCGGTTTCTTCCGCTTCCACTAAAATAGAAATAATATCCTGTGCCGGTTTGTTTCGCTTTTCTTCTATGATGCCGGCAAAAAACGCAGCCAGTTCTTCCTCACACTTATCTCGTTCTTCCAAAAAGGCTTTTTCAGCTTCTTCACTTTTATCCTTCGGTGTACTGACCAGAAGATCAGACCATGCTTTAAACTGATCCATATGCTTTGAAGGCACTCCCAGCAGCTCAGATATCACAATAACCGGAAGCGGGTATGAAAAATCGTGCACAAGGTCAAACTCACTACGCTCCTGAAATTTTTGAATCAGTTCATCTGTGATTTCTTGAATTCTCGGTTCCCATTGCTTCATCACACGCGGAGTGAAGGCTTTATTCACGACTGAACGGATTTTTGTATGCTTCGGCGGGTCCATGTTAATGATGGAATTTCCAATAGAGCTTGTCTGCTGCGGCATGTAACTGGAAAACAGCTCTTTATCCCCAACAACTTTTTTGACATCATCATAAAGAAAAATGCTCCACACTTGGTTTTCTTCATCAAAGGAAACAGGCGCATCCGCTCTCATCGATTCGTACCATGGAAATGGATGATACGCATCCTGTTTGTTTTTCCCATTGAGCAGCGCTCGCTGCAAGGCTTGCCGGCGGTTTAACACATTCATGTATGGTCACTCCCCTTGAAAGAATTCAGCAATTAATGTTCTACTTCACCTCCCGCTTTCGAAAAAGAGAGGGACTACCACAAATAATCAAATTGATAACAGCAGGCAGGCGATCACGATGTTCGATGCAGGCATCATATATTCCCCCTCGAATTTCGTTCATCTTACCATAATCTTTCAATTTTTTTCTATTCTGCACTGCTGTTTTGGCTCACAACGTGACCTTAGGCATAAGCACGCAAATCCAATATGGATTCAATTGCACCGCTCCGCTAAAAAAACGTCTCTGTTTTCAACCAAATGCACTAACTCCAAAAATGACTTTCCCATTATGTAAAATAAGCTGATTCTATGATTAAATAGAAGGTAAAAGGTGAAGGAGAGAACAACGTGGCAGCACAGACTGATTACAAAAAACAAGTTGTCGGCATCCTACTTTCACTTGCATTCGTACTGTTTGTGTTCTCTTTTTCTGAGAGACATGAAAAACCGCTTGTTGAGGGAAAAAAACAGGAAAACTGGCATACTGTCGTCGACAAAGCCTCTGTCAAAATTTATGGCAGCCGATTAGTTGAAGAAAACAAATTAAAGCAAAAACTCGGCCATAAACAAGCCGATTCTATTTTGACCCTTCTGAAACTCGCCAACGAAAAACACATTACATTATAAAAAAGAAAGAGCCCATAGGCTCTTTCTTTTTTAGTCAAATATCGTTTTCTTGTCCGGATGGCGCAAAAAGTCAAACAGCATGCTAAGCTGTGAGGGTGTGTTTCGTTTAGGAGAAAGCGGCGGGAGGCTGTCTTCCGGAAAAAAAGCGGTATGATTCGTCTCGATCCCTGTTTCCCCCTGCCCGCCCGTCATGCTGCATGCGATGAAGATTTTATAATAGTGATAAGGCTGAGGGGGATGGGAGTGTTTATGGCTGTCTAGCACGGCCAGCAATCGAGACGGCTCTGTATCATACCCCGACTCTTCTTTGATTTCCTTGACGACGTTTTCAGCTGGCGATAAACCAATCTCGCAAAATCCACCCGGCAGCGACCACAGCTCATCATGCTTCTCCCGGACAAGCAAAATCTGATTCTCTCGGAATACTGCGCCGCGCACATCCGCTTTCGGTGTTGGATAGCCGCTCTCCCCACTCCATAAATCAGTGATAACTTCAATGTTCGTCTGTGAGTAATCCACCATCATTTCTGCACTGAGCTTCATTAGCTCTTCGTACCTCTCCCTGTCGTACACATCCTTGGAAAAAGCAAGCCCCGCCTGTGCGATCGCCCGAATCCGCTGTGCCCGTTCCAGCCATTTGGTTTGCACTTTTATCACTCTCCCCTTCACATTATTTGTCACTATAAAAAAAGCACGCTTCTTCCCTGATGAAAACGTGCTTTTTTTAATGCTATTTTTCTAATTTTATCAAATAATCTATATTGTATTTTGCGCTTTCTTCAATTCTATCACTTCCAGTATCTATTAAAAAAGGGTTATACACTAATGTGTAATTTTTCTGTTCCCCTTTGGGTATTACATAACTAACTACTCCTGTCACCTTTTTTCCTGACGCCAGATTCCCCCCCCAAAAACATTTTTCCTTTATCCTCCAATGAAATGACTGAGCGAACTGATTTATTCTTCTTGTCTTTCAGATCTAATCCTAATCGGTTGTATTCCATTGAACCTTTTCCAACGTATTCTAGGGTCACTTCTATAATTAACCGCTCTTCATTATCTTTTACTGTTTTTGTTTTATCATAGTCTTTTCCACCCAAATCTCCATATTGGCCATTCTGTTCACGATCCACTTTATTCACCGTGAAATTAATATCATTTACTTTAATTGTTTCTCCTATTTTATGTATTTGATCATCTTTTTTTGTCTTCGGCTCACCGCCTTTTTTCAATTCCTTATCAAGTTCCTTTTCAAGCTCTTCTTGCGATTTTTTCTCTTTCGGTTTTTCCTTCTCTGACGCATCGCTCGATTGGCTGCAAGCTGAAAGCGCTAACCCGATCGTCAAGACAAATAATAGTAATAAGACTTTTTTCATGATTGTTCCCCCATCTAAAGTAATCGATTTCTATTATAATCAGATTTTTCCTTTTCTTAACAGGTAAGAAAGTAACGATTATTTCTATCTCATTCATCACAATCTTACTTCTTCCTAGTATTTGAATATTTTTTACTAGTCCAATAGACCTTTTTATCAAAAAACCCGAGCTGGCTGAAGCCGCTCGGGCGGGAGATCAATCTCGTTTATTCATTCCTCTTTTCTCTCGAGGTTCCTGATGATGTTTTTGGTGTTCCGGAGGCTGCGTCGTGCGTTCCAGCTCCTTTGTATCTTGTCCCATTCCTTTTAAAAAGGAAAAGAGCAGTGTAATTGATTTGTTGATTTCCGGGTCTTTTAGCGAGCGGATAATATCAAAATAACCTGTCTTTTCTTCGCTGTTTTTCTGCTCTACAGCACTTGCCACTCCCGCATTTACTTTCAAAATGAGGGGCTCCAGCTGCTTCACGTCCAGCATGCCGAGTGTCCCAAACAGAAGAAGCAGATTTTTCAGCGTATTGGCTGTTTCCTCTGTATCTGCCTTTTTCACCAGAATATCAAGAACTTTATCCCCTTGACCAAAAAGGCCGCGGAGCAACGGCAGGACACCGCGCTCGTTCATATGGCCCAGCATATGCAAGGTTTCGAGAATCGCTTCTTTGTGATCAACTAGAGCATCTTCAATTTCCCGCAAATCACGCTTCCGCTGATCCTCTTCGGTTACCTCGATTTTTTGGATTCGTTTAATCGCTTTAGCCATTATGGCCCATCCCCCTTTTCACAGCGTCACCAGGGAAAATATAATCCTTCCGCGCCCATTTCTTTTGAACCTGCACACCGATTTGCGGCTGCGGATTGCCGTTGCGGTGGTTGATCTTAGGCAGCGGGCTGATTCCGTCGTGCTTCAAAATTTCCATCTTGGCCGATGTTTCTTTGTAAGCAGGCGTATCGGTATCCTTATCGGCATGGCTGCCTGTTAACAGGTTGATCGCCGCTTCCCCTGAATCGTTCATTGGCAGATATACTTCCTTCCCTTTGACTCGATCAGTAATCAGGCACTTCACTTTGACATTTCCGAAAGGCGATGTGAGTCTGACGAGGGTTCCGTCCTGAATCCCTCGTTCTGCCGCAAGCTCAGGAGAAATTTCTAAGAACACTTCCGGTGTTTTCTCCGAAATCCCTTTTGATTTGTAAGTCAGATTCCCTTCGTGGAAATGCTCCAAGAGCCGCCCATTGTTGACATGGATATCATATTCCTCACCGAATTCCTCAGGCTCTGTCCACTGGACAGGGTAGAGAATGGCCTTGCCGTCCGGGAAAGGGAAGCGCTCTATAAAGAGTAAAGGCGAATCCTTTCCATCAGCGTTTACAGGCCATTGCAGGGAATTATAGCCTTCAAGACGTTCATAGGTGACACCGGCATAAATCGGCGACAGCTTGGCTGCTTCCTCCATAATGTCTGCAGGATGCTCATAGTGCCAGCCGGCGCCAAGCTTATTGGCAACCTCCATAATAATCTGCCAATCCGGCTTTGATTCGCCCAGCGGTTCAAATACCTGATACAAACGCTGAATCCGGCGTTCTGTGTTTGTAAAGGTTCCTTCTTTTTCAAGGCTTGGGCTCGCAGGAAGAACCACATCAGCAAACTCCGCTGTACGTGAAAGGAAAATGTCCTGCACCACAAAGAAATCAAGCTTTTCATATGCGGCGTGTACATGATTGATGTTGGAATCCACCAGGCCCATTTCTTCACCTTTTACATACATCGCTTTCAGCTGTCCGGAATGGATTTTTTCAATCATTTCGTGGTTGGTCATACCCGGCTCCTTCGGCAGCGGCACGCCCCACGCCCGCTCGTATTTTTGGCGGACTTGTTCGTCCGTCACTTTTTCATAGCCCGGCATTCTGTCAGGCATGCTTCCGAAGTCACTTGCTCCCTGCACATTGTTATGGCCGCGCAATGGGTAAGAACCTGCTCCCGGTTTTCCGTAGTTTCCTGTCACAAGCAGCAGATTAGATATCGCCGTGCTCGTGTCGCTTCCTCCAATGTGCTGTGTCACGCCCATCGCCCACAATGCGCACACACTGTCAGCTTGCCCGATCATCTCTGCCATTTGGATAAGGGTTTCTCGATCAATCCCGGTTTTCTCCTCGGCATATTCAAGTGTGTACGGCGCGAGGCTTTTTACATATTCATCCCGTCCGTTCACTCTTTCTCTCAAAAATCGTTCATCGGCCTTGCCGTTTTCTATTAAATATTTGGCGATCGCATTCAGCCAGACGATATCCGATCCGGCACGCGGCTGGACAAATAAATCGGAGCGTTCTGCCATTTCGTGTTTTCTGATATCCGAGACGATCACTTTCTGCCCTCTTAGCTTATGAGCCCGTTTAATGCGAGTGGATAAGACTGGATGCGACTCAGACGTGTTCGAACCGATAATCAAAACAAGGTCCGCTTGCGCGATATCTGTAATTGATCCTGAATCACCGCCATAGCCGACTGTCCGGAACAGGCCGGCAGTCGCAGGAGATTGGCAATAGCGAGAGCAGTTGTCCACATTATTTGTGCCAATGACCCCTCTGGCCAGCTTTTGCATAAGATAGGATTCTTCATTTGTACATTTAGAAGATGTAATAAAAGCGAGAGAATCCGGGCCAAACGCCTCTTTTAATTCCGTGAACTTGCTGGCGATCAGCGATAACGCCTCCTCCCACTCTGCTTCACGGAAATGGTCACCTTCACGGATCAGCGGCTTTGTCAGGCGTTCTTCGCTGTTAACGAAATCCCAGCCGAACTTGCCTTTCACACAAGTAGAAATGCCGTTGGCTGGCGCTTCCTCCTGCGGCTCTACTTTCAGAATGTCTCTGCCCTTTGTCCAGACATCAAAGCTGCAGCCGACGCCGCAATACGTGCAGACGGTTTTCGTTTTTTTGATTCGTTCATCACGCATGGCGGATTCCATATCAGAAATGGCGAGAATCGAGCCGTAGCCTGTCTCTACGCCTTTCGTGATCTCGATCATCGGTCGCAGCGTTTCGTTATTGATGCCTGTTAAATATCCGGCTTCCCCTTCCATTCCTTTTTCCATCATCGCGTTGCACGGACAGACCGTTGAACAATGGCCGCATGACACACATGACGACTCATTGATCGGCACGTCGTTATCCCAAATGACACGCGGGCGTTCCCGCTCCCAGTCAATGGTCAGCGTTTCAGTTACCTGAACGTCCTGGCATGCTTCAACACAGCGCCCGCACAAAATACATTGATCTGGATCATACCGATAAAACGGATGGGATTCATCCTTATGGTATGGCTTGTGATCAAACGGAATGCTTTGGTGATTGATTTTCATTTCCTTCACCGTATTATGTATTTCGCATCCCCCATTGTTGTAATCGCAAACTGTACAATAAAGCTCATGATTATATAAAATCTTGTCCATCCCGATGACTTGCGCTTTTTTCACGTCAGGCGAGAGCGTATCAATGATATCCCCATCCTTTAATTCAGCGGAGCACGACCTCTTCAGCTCACCATTGATGCTGACGATGCACGTATCACATGTTTCAATCGGCCCTAAGCTTGGATGATAGCAAACTTGCGGCACTTCTATCGAGCTGTTATTCAAAAGCTGCAGCACCGTCTGTTCCTCGGACGCTTCCATTTCAACGCCGTTTATTGTGATTGTTTTCTTGCCAGCCATCTCCATTCCCCTTTCTTGCTTTATATACCGAATTACCTATTTCAGTTCCCTTACAACAACTTAATAAAACATACAAAGCGCACTCACATGTTTTATTGCACAAACACAGGGAAACGGAATGGTAGATCAATAAGGAGGGATCAACATGAAAAAGACAATGTCTGCTATTACCGCGGCGGCAGCAATAACAAGTTGTTTTACAGGCTTTGGGGCTGCGTCCTTTTCAGCACCGGCAAAGGCCGCAGCTCAAACAAACACGCTCTCCGAAAACACGAATCAATCAGCCGCCGAGCTTGTCAAAAACCTCTATAACACCGCCTATAAAGGGGAAATGCCTCAGCAGGCGCAAGGCCTCACCATTAACAAAAGCACAAAAGGCGATGTCCATGCTGCGTTTGGGGAACCGGAAAGACCAGTCGGGGGAGACAATCGATTTGATTTATATCACTGGAATATGGGACAGCCGGGCTACGGATTTTCCTATCATAAAGACATGACAATTTCAGAAATCCGCTACTTTGGAACCGGTGTGGAACGGCAGCTGAATTTAGGCGGAGTTACGCCGGAAGTGCTGCAGAAGCAATTAGGACCAGCAAATCGGGTGTTAACCGTCCCGTTTACCGATGAAATCGATTATGTATATGATACAGGCCGCTATGAACTCCATTTTGTAATAGGCACGGATCAGACAGCCGACCATGTAAACCTAAAAGCAAAATAAACACCCTACGCGGCTATTCAGCCGCTTTTTTTAGTGGACAAATAAAAGCTATATTCCTTACAATACAGGGAGATGAAACAGAGACGGGGTATCAATTCGCAATGAAGCGAAATCGTTGGATATATGCAGTTTTCACCATACTGATCATTGGGCTGGGGCTTGGTTCCAGAGCATTCTCCAGTGTTCTTCCTGATACCCTCAATACTTATCTGGGAGACTCGTTGTGGGCCGCCATGATCTTTACGGGATGCGGATTTCTATTTCGGAAGCTGAAGACAATGATAACGGGCATTATCAGTCTTTCTTTCTGTTTTGTCATTGAATTCAGCCAGCTCTATCATGCCGAATGGATCGACCAGATTAGGGATACTTCTCTTGGCGGACTTGTACTGGGGTACGGTTTTTTATGGAGCGATATCGAAGCATATACAATCGGAATTGCCGCCTGTGCCGCCATAGAACTGCTGGTTTTGGGAATTAAAAAGCGCCGCTGTATGTGACGCTTTTTTCATGTAGAAAACAGCCCGCATTGAGAAAGAATGGTCTTCGCATCCAAACGTGTGGCCTCGCTTATCGTGATATGATGTTGATTCATAAATGACTGAACGGCATGATATCCAACCGCATAACCTGCAAAAGCCGATAAACCTGCAGGCTTAAAGCCTTGGTCGTTAGCAATTGGATCACCAAACATATAACGGCTGACTTCCGAAAATCCTTTCACATCCAGCACCTCATTAATCACATCAATGGAATATTGCAAATCCTCATGATCAAAACGAGTTACCCAAGGGTCCAATCGTTCCGCACCAAACAGCTCTCTGGCGAATGAATCCGCCAATCCTTCAATCACAAGATAATCCCCGACACTTACAGAGCCATGATGAAAATCTATATACGAAAACCGCACATTATGATGAAACTCATGAGCAATAATTGAAGGAATCCTTGGCAGGTTATAACGGTTCGGATCAATCCATACATGAACAAAGTCCGGTATCCCGCCAAACTCGCAGTAGCCTTTTTGCAGCTGAAGTTTATTTGGATCAGCGATATAAAGGCCGAATTTGATCTCCTCTGCATTCACCCGCAGCTGTTCGCGCTCAGCAAAAAATATGCATTGCAAAAGTGCAGATTCAGCTGTCTCTGAAACATATGATTCTTTCAGTATTTGCAGTGCTTTCTGGCCGCTTTCAGCATCACGGACATCCAAATAGCAGCCATGATCACATCATAGCCGTTTGGCTCCTTCGCTTTCAGCGGAACTTGGATGGGTCCACATCTTTTCAAACGGCCTCATCATCGTACACCGAAATTCATCTTCTCTTTTCTGTTCTTCCATTGAAAACAGCTTTTCGTATTGCTCAAAGGTCTTTTCCATTACAAGATTCATCCTGATTCCCTCCTTGTCAAAAACATACGATATGCCGCAGCGTAAGGGTCAACAGCGAAAATTAAGCCATTTTTCACTGTAAAATGATACAAAGCCGCCGATAGGTAAGGCATAGGAGGTGGAACGATGGATATTCCTGCTTTATCAGTTGCGATGCATCAAGCATCCCTTGCCCAGAATGTTAATATCGCTTTAACGAAAAAAATGCTGGACACCGCCCAGCAAAATGCCGATCAAACCTTAAAGATGATTCAGCATCCGACTCTCGGACAAACTATTGATGTAAAAGCTTAACCTCACACCAAAGGCGGCCAATAACTCCATCCTCCCGGCCGCCTTTATTGTTCACAAAAAAGCATGCATGTTTTGATTGTTCCTCCGTATGATTTATTGTTTGCCATATTAAGGAGGTCATAAAGGATATGAAAAGACTGTTTACGAAGGCTTTATTGATGTTATTCGCAGTAGTATTTGTTTTTGCCGTCAAAGGAGTACCCGCCAATGCGGAAACCCATGCCTACGATGGAAAAAGCCCTTATTACAATGATTGTGCGTCCAGCGGCTCTACAAAAAAATCCTCAAACTTAGTGAATGCCAGCAATCAAGTCATCGGAGTAGTCGAGCTTAAATTCAGCAGTACATGTAAAACGGCTTGGGCAAAAATCACGATGAATAATACATTGACGTCTGGCTTTGAAGCAAATGCGGAGATTACCCGGAACACGGACGGAAAGAGATATAATTGTGATTCTGCAGGCGGCAATGGAAAAGCGGTGGCCGGCCAAAAGTCTTGCTATACACCGATGGTATATGATTTAGATCCAAGGACTTCTTACGCTTTCGGCAAGTATTCAGGACCAAACTTAAATGTTTGGGCCACCACAGGCTCTTATTAAATAGAAAAAAGGCTGTCCGTACGGACAGCCTTTTTTAATTTATTTCGATTCTCTTTGTTTTTTAACCTCTTCAAGCTGAGAAACTGTCACCAATTGATAGCCTTGATCGGTGAGCTTTTTCATAATTTCATCGGCCGCATCAGCAGAGGTGCGGTAAATATCGTGAATCAAAATGGTTCTTCCATCTCCCGCCTGATTCATGACACGGTCAACAATTGTTTTTTTGTTACGGTCTTTCCAATCTTCCGGGTCAACATCCCATAACGCAACATCCATTTTCATTTGACTCCGCAGTTCATCATTAATGCCGCCGTATGGGGGTCTTACAAGCGTCGGACGGTATCCGCTTATTTTTTCAATGATGTCTTGCGTATCATTGATCTGCTTTAACGCTTCTTTCACTGAAAGCCTTGTGAGAAGCGGATGGCTCCATGAATGGTTCCCCACCTCATTTCCTTCTTTCAGCATTCTTATTAGCGTTTCCGGATAATATTGAACCCTGCTCCCCAAAACAAAAAACGTGGCATGACCCTTATATTTCTTCAAGGAGTCTAGAATCTGATTTGTTGTCGCAGGATTCGGGCCGTCGTCGAAAGTAAGCGCAATGACTTTTTGATTTGGATCAACCGTTTCCTCTTTGGGTAAAGAAATCACTTCATGCTTCGGCTTTTGTTCTTTGATTTTATTTTTATTTTTTGCTTTATCAATATATTGTTCTTTCAGAATGTCTTTTAAAAGACTTTTTTTAATGGCAATCGATTGCTCTCCAAGATAGCCTGCTGCAACCTGATATGTGTCAAAGTAAAGTTCGATATAATCCTCCTTGATGGCAAAGCGGCTGAAATTTTCTTTTTTCGGAGCCGTCCCTTCCTTTAACAGTGCATCGTCCGCTGCAATGTCCTTATTCTTTTTCAGCTCATGATAAGCGATTAACGAAAGCTTATGTAAGTAGTCAGCGTCCTCTTTGAAAATATCATCAATGGAAAGAAACGCTTGTTTACTAAAATCATAGTTAAACGTTTTTTTCACGGTTTGCCCGTGTGCCCCGCCGATGTATTTATATTCATTAAATACAATCGCCACTGTCTGTTTGGCATAATGGACAATTTTATAATCAACATTTAATTCGTTGCGTTTTGTCGTATGCTCTTGGTCAACGTCTTTTGTTTCCTTTTGAAATTGACGAACCTCTTTTTCTGCGAATCTTTTTAATGCCGAATCCATTTTTTCATTTTTGAAAACGGGATAGTTAACCGCGTAATTAAAAGTTTTCCCGTCATTCACAAGCGTTGCGATCTCAACATTCCCATATTGAGAATCAGTTCTTACTTTATTCATGACCGTTTCTTTTTTCAATGAATGATTATGGAAAAAGCCGATAAGGCCCACCACACATACAACTGCTATTAATACATGAAACCATTTGATTCTTTTTGCTAACAACAAAAACTCCTTCTTTCGTAGCCATTTCGATTTACTCTTCATCAGTTGGAACTGTATCTATTTAGAAATGTTCTTGTAACATTGTAGTAACATTTATTTCACATTTGTAATACTATGAGATTTAGAAGTTCATGTCAATCCTTTTTAAGGAATTTCATCATAAAAAAAACCGAGTTTCATGAATGTACATACACCCAACTTAAGCATCAGGAATATGGTAAAAGGAATAAAAAAAGCTAGGGAGGTTTTCCTCTTGGATTACCCTTTGAATGAACAGCCATTTGAACAAATTACCCCTTATGATGAAAGACAGCCTTATTATTATCCGCGTCCGAGACGGCCATTTTATCCGCCTTATTATTATCCGTTCTACCCGTTTTATCCGCGCCCGCCTTATTACTACCCGCGCCCGCGACCGCCTTACTACCCTTGGTACGGTTACGGCGGCGGTTATGGCGGAGGATATGGCGGAGGTTACGGTTACTAGTCGCCGCATATCAAAATGGGGGCAGTCCAGCTCCCCATTTTTTTATTTTAAAAATGACAATATCATGACAAATATAGGAAATAATTGTGATTCCGTCCCCCTCTTGTTACGATAACAAAAGCATGCAGTTTTAGGGGGAGGCGTCTATTTTTGGAGAATACAAGAGATTCTGCAGCCATATCTGAAACAAAATACATAAAAGCTTCGAACCGGGTAACCATTTACGATTTTATCAAACTTGCAAAACCCGGCATTATCATATCAAACTCGATAGCAGCCTTCGGCGGATTTTGGATCGCGTTTGCAAGCGCAGAAAAAACGTTAACCGGAATGGCTTTTTTGATGACAATGGTGACAGCAATGTTGGGAACCGCGTTTGTGATGGCTTCCGGCACTGTCTATAACAACTATTTTGATCGGCATATGGACGCAAAAATGGCACGCACTCGCAGCAGGGCCTCGGTCACAGGGAAAATGCCGCCAGCCATGATCTTAACATATGGCTCTGTTTTAGGAATCGCAGGTCTTGCCATGCTTTATTCCCTCAATCCATTAACGGCCTTTCTCGGACTGGCCGCCTTTATTTTTTATGCGATCATCTATACGGTATGGGTGAAACGAACGTCTGTGTGGAGCACATTTGTCGGGAGCTTTCCAGGTGCTGCGCCGCCATTGATGGGGTATTGTGCCGTAACCGGTGACCTCAGTATGACAGCAGTGCTGTTGTACACGATTATGTTTCTGTGGCAGCCGCCGCATTTTTGGGCGATTGGGATAAGACGCAAAGAGGAATATCGTGCCGCTGGCGTTCCGCTCTTGCCAGTAGTCAAAGGCAACCATGTAACAAAAATAAAAATGATGCAATATATTGCCGTCCTGGTGCCGGTCACGCTATTATTTCCTTTCTCTCTCGGCACCGGCCATATAAGCCCATTTTATTTCTTAGCCGCCTTGGTTCTCGGAGGCATATGGATCAAAAAAAGCATCAAAGGATTCAAAACAGACGATGACGTGAAGTGGGCAAAGGATATGTTTGTCTACTCGCTTATTTATTTTTGCTTGCTGTTCTTCATCATGATGATCGATTCATTTATGATGTTTCTGATCAGATGATGCAAAAAGAGCCACACATTAATGTGACTCTTTTTTATTTGAAAAAACAGCATCTAATAGAAATGTCACGGCAAAAAACACAGCCATGCAAATCAAAAATCGTATAATCTCACTCAAAATCCAGCTATCAGCTATGCGCATACCATCAGTTTCTCGAAGGGTTGCGCATATTGAAAAAATCATGAGTATGTTTTTTAGGGTTTCTTTATTCATAAAATACCATCGCTTTCTCGATAGGATGACTTAAAGGCAATGAGATAAGTCATAAAGATATAAAATGTGTCGCATCGTTGCATGTTTTGATTGAAAGAAATCATTGTTTTTTTGCCAGCCAATTGTAAAGCTCAGGCAAACAGATGAAAACCGTTTCTGTGAAAAAGCAGATCTAATCGAATGCTTCTATACTCTCTCCACAAATAAAAAATGCTAAGAAATACATTTGTTTCTCTAATCTATAAACCCGCGCTCTTTTTCCATCATCAGGTATTATAAGTCAAAAACAAACAAAAAAATAGACTTGCGTTTGAGTTGCATGAAAGTGAAATTGCAAGAATAACCCATACGGTGATAATATATTGTTTGATTTTCCCATATTCATAGATCTGGAGGTCATACAAAAGTGAAGGGAATATTTTTAGTTGTTCAGCTTGGATTTTCTATTATGGTATTTCTGTTTTTAGCTGCTGTTAATTGGTATCAAGGAAGCGAGCTTGTTTCAGATCGATTTGATTGGAACTATACTGCTAAACTCTCAAAACTGCTAAATGGAATTGATGCCGTCAGCAGCCCCAAACAAATTTCACAGCTTGATTTTTTCATCTACTCCGCTAAACATTACCCTGTTATGAGTGCGTTAATGATCATCTCCTTCTTATATGTTCTGGCCGCTCTTTTTTTACTTATATACTCAGTCAAATGCAATAAGCAAGAGATTCATTTGGACTGCTGACCCGGTGACATTCGTTTTATAGCCCCTTAACTCTTTCCAGATGCATACAGGCAGCTGGCATAAATGTATTTGTTTTAGTGAGGGAAATATACTTTCGGACCTTAACCTAGGTTTTCGGAACTTCTTGCTCAATTATACGTATACCTTAATAGGAGGGATCAAACGATGAAAGAATATGAATTCGTAAGAGTTGAGCTGAGCACGATGAGAAGAAGGCCTAAAGAAGACTACCAGCAAATCATCCATGATTATGCAAAAAGAGGCTGGAGATTCGTTCAGATTTTCGCTCCCAGTATAGATGGGTATGGGGCAGCTGCTTATTTTGAAATCATATTTGAAAGAGATACGGAAAAAGCTTAATCGACATGACTAAGCTTTTTCGTTTCCCCTATATCTGCATCTATACAATTTCTGCAAATGCGGCATCACATGATCTGGCTATATCTTGTGGCGCCAACTTTAGCTGCATACCGATTTTCCCTGCACTCACAATGATAAAATCAAGCGTTTCTGCAGATGAATCAATATAGGTCGGGAACAATTTTTTCATGCCAATTGGCGAGCAGCCGCCGCGAAGATAGCCAGTTACCGCTAATAGCTCCTTCATTGCAATCATTTCTATTTTCTTTTCCCCTGTCACCTTTGCTGCCTTTTTTACATCTAACTCTTCTGAAACGGGTACAACAAAGACATAATAATGATTTGTTCCTGCTGCTGCAACCAACGTTTTATATACATATTTCACAGGATAACCGATTTTTTCCGAAACAGAGATGCCATCTACAGGCTGGCCGTCTGTTTTATACCCTAATACCTCATAAGAGATGTTCTGCTGTTCTATCAGACGAACCGCATTTGTTTTTGCCATTTTTTTCGCCATTGTTTTCACCCACTATCAAAATGATGTATGTCTAACTTCTTGCAGTAATATGTAAATTCTATCATCCTAACCTGCATTTTCAAGGTTACTAGCATTGAATCAACGAAAGGACAAATTGATTTCCTTGGACGCCTATAGCCCATTATTAGTCTACATGGAACAAAACAGGAATGAACAAATAACTCCCACATACAATTTGTATGAATGGAAAATAAAGGAGTGGTTGCTTTGTATCATTACTTTTATGGCCCTGCGTTAATTCCTTACTTTTCACATACTCATAACCCTCAAAGAAGTCCAGACTTTTCAGAAAGACAGCGAAGAAGAGAAATCACATTGACTGTAGATGGCTTTGTCCCCCCATCTTCCACCGAAGATCTTGGAGACGGCTTTTATTCTTACGCATGGACGAACCAACAGGTCATCAATCCAGGTGAATACTTAGTTTGTCATCTAGAAGGAAGAGATATCAACGTGATAAATGGTGGGTTCACTCCGCGCGATACTGCTCCATTGTATGCAGTAGCAAGCTTTCCAAGACGAAGAAACCAATGGGTCATTATCATTCATAATCCTGTGCAAACCCAAAGAGCCATATCGCTTTATTTGATTGCGAAAAGGTAGCACAACATGTTATCAGAAACCCTGCATTCAGGAACAGAAAAACGGGTAGGGACACATTAACATCAGCATTTTCCTACCCGTTTTTGGGCTGGGCAAACTCTCACCTGTCACTCTTTCAATCCCCCTCAATTTTTTCATCTTTCTCTACTGCCAAGGTATCAGAGAAAATTGTTATATGTTATCATTATTCCCAGTAAAAAGAAAAGAGGATTAGATATATGGTTCTCCTTGAAACGAATCGATTACGTTTAAAAACGATTGATATTCCCCTTCTTGACGCCGCGTCTAAACAAGATCATCAGGCTATCAAAGACTTAGGTTATGAAACAAATGGTGAATGGCCAAATTCTGATTTTTTTGAAGCGATACCTTATTTCCGCGAGATTTTAGTCAAAAACAATGGAACAAAAGGATTTGATTCATGGATTATTGTAAAGAAGGACAGTCATGAAATTGTTGGGGGAACTGGATTTTTAGGTGAACCAGACGAAAATGGCATGATTGAAATCGGTTTTGCAACAAATAAAAGTCATCGCCGCAAAGGTTATTGTGTGGAAGCCGCCCAAAAACTAATAAACTGGGCATTAAGCCAAGAAACAGTAAACCGGATCACCGCAAGATGCGAACATGATAATCTAGGCTCACAAAAAACCTTGGAGAAGTTAGGGTTTATATTGGATCATAAATCAGCGGATTATAAACATTGGATATATGTTACAAAGTAGAGTTCTTAATTACAAAAGCAGGCACTGCGCCTGCTTTTGTTTGGATTATTTACCTCTGTGCTTCTTTTTCGCTTTTTGCTTTTTGAGCATATACCTTTGCTCTTTTACATGTTCTCGTTGTTCTTTCATTATTTGTTTTTTCTTTTGCTTTCTTGCTTCAAGCTCTAGCTTTATCGCCTCTTGAGCTTTAGAAGCTACTCCGGCGTTTTTCAACTCTTTTGAAACCTGGCGCTGCAATCTTTTTGGATTGATCTTTTTTTGACGTCTGCCTTGTAAACTCACTCCTTCCTGCTCAGCTTGGGCCATCATATTCAAAAGTTGGTTATGAACAAACTCTAATACTTCAGAATCCCTCGGCTCTTTGCCAAAAAGATGACGAAAGGCTCTTAGCTTTCCATTGTTCACAACTTCAACAACGCCTACCCAAAACTGACCATCGTAGTAAATCGTTAATTTCATAACGATTCCCTCCTCATAAAAGATATTAAAGAATGATGGACATCCCGAGGAGGGGAAGGTTACTGACATTCTCAATCATGCATCCGGACTACCAACCGAATCGTGTTTTTTCATTCTTTACCATATACAGAAAAGAGTGTAACATTTCTTCTCCAACTATTGAACTCTTATTTTATTTAGATCATTGCTGGAGAATAGGAGTGTTCACTCGCAAATTTATTTCTCAAGCCCTGCTATGTTACAGATGGGAGACGATACATTCTGCATATCCTTCGAGTTTAAATTCTCCAAGACCGTGAGGCAGCAACATATGATCTCCTTTTTTGAAAGGATAGACATACTCACCAGAGATCATACGGCCCTCCCCTTCAATCACACTGATAAGAAGGAATGGTTTTTGCTGCTTTAAGCTTGCTGATCCTGATAAGTTCCATTTCCCCACCGAAAAGTAAGCGCATTCAACTAATGTCGTTGTAAGCAAATCCTCAATTTGTTCATGGTGAACCGTTTGCCGCTCTGGAATAGATGGGACCTCTATCACTTCGATGCTCTTTTTCAGATGAAGCTCGCGCAGCTTGCCTTCTGCATCTTTTCGGTCATAATCATATAATCTGTAGGTTGTGTCTGAGTTCTGCTGCGTCTCTAAAGCAAGAATACCTTTTCCAATCGCATGAACAGTACCGCTTGGCACATAGAAAAAATCCCCCGGCTTTACCTTTACACGGCGCAAGAGCTCATCCCATTCTCCACGCTCTATCATGGTAGTTAGTTCTTCCTTTGTTGTTGCATTGTGGCCATAAATAATCTCGGCATCTTTTTGGCAGTCAATAATGTACCAGCATTCTGTTTTTCCAAGCTCACCGTTTTCATGTATGTTGGCATATTCATCATTCGGATGCACCTGAACAGATAAGTCCTGGTCAGCATCTAATATTTTTGTAAGCAGAGGGAAACGGTCCCCTTCAAGCTGTCCGAATAAATGTCTGTGATGTTCCCATAATTCGCTGAGCGTGAACCCCTTATACATTCCGTTTTGAACAACGCTTTGACCATTTTGATGCGCGGCAAAAGCCCAGCACTCTCCTGTTCGTTGTGACGGAAGGGTATAGCCAAAATCAGCTAAAGCGGTCCCGCCCCAAATTCTTTCTTTGAAAACAGGCTTGAAAAATAACGGTTCAGTCGTCATGAAAATCCCCCGCTTTATTCGATTTCTTCCAGCAGCTTGTAGGCTTCTTCTGTTGTTTTCACGGAAAGCAGCCGCTTCCTATAATTGTCATCCATTAGCTTTCGAGATAGCATCTGCAGTATTTTGAGATGCTGGTTTCCCCCGCTCTCTTTCGGTACAGCAATCATAAAGATTAATTTAGCTTCTGATCCATCCAGGCTATTCCAATCAACGCCTGATCGTTTGATCCCAAAGGCAACACTCGGCTCCCTGACCGCCTCAGACTTTCCGTGCGGAATTGCGATATTCATGCCGATCGCCGTTGTTCCCTGTTGTTCACGATTCAAAATGGCTTGTTTAAACCCGCTCTCTGAAAATAGCGCACCTCTTCGGGACAATTTCTGAATCAATTCATCTATGATGTCATCCCTCGTTTCCCCCGATAAATTTGGTTCAATTAATTCCGGGCTGATAATATCTGTCAGTTTTTTGATTTCCGACATCTCAGCTTTTTGGCTTTGATTTGGCTGCTTTATTTCATTTGCTGCCGCAGCTTCACTTGGCGCGGAGGGCGGTGCAGTTTCACTGAGCACAGGAGACGCCGTAATATCCTTTTTTAGTACATTGACGAACAGAGCAGTGACAAGAGATCCTGCAATCACAGCAATAAAAAACATCAAGACATGATCAACTGCGCCAAGCACTGCAACGATAGGTCCGCCGTGCGCCACTCTGTCTCCCACATTGCCAATCATGGCTATCACAGAACCTGTCATAGAACCTGCCATAATACTTGGAATGACTCGAAGAGGATCCTGCGCCGCAAATGGAATCGCTCCTTCAGTAATGCCGAAGAGTCCCATCGTAAATGCTGCTTTCCCCATTTCTCTTTGAGATGCCTCGAATTTTCTTTTTCCTAAAAACGTCGCAATGCCAAGACCAATCGGCGGGATGCAAATGGCGACAGCAATTGGTCCCATAATTTCATAATTTCCTTCTCCAATCATTGCCGATCCAAACAGAAACGCCACCTTATTTACGGGACCGCCCATATCAAATGAGATCATTGCCCCTAAAATCAATGCCAGAAGGATCGAGCTCGACCCTTTCATCCCCGCCAGCCAAACTGTTAAAGAGGCGAAAATTTGAGCTACAGGCGCGCCGATCAAAAACACAAACGCTAAACCTACAATCAGTGATGCAAACACCGGAATAATAATAATCGGCATAATCGGCTGGATGGCTTTTGGAACTTTTAATTTTTTGATCCCAAGTGCAGCGTATCCGGCCAAAAACCCGGCAATAATCCCCCCGAGAAATCCGGCGCCGCTTGCGCTGTCATAAAAACTTCCAGTCGCCGCAATATATCCGCCGATCATCCCTGGCACAAGCCCCGGTTTATCAGCGATGCTATAGGCGATATAGCCGGCTAAAATCGGAATCATAAATGAAAATGAAGCACTGCCGATCTGTTCAATCGTTTTCCAGAAGGAATCATCCGGAATAACTAAGCCTTTAGGTGTTTTCTCCCCTCCAAGCGTTAATGCAACCGCTATCAATAATCCGCCGACAACAATGAAAGGAACCATAAATGAAACGCCGTTCATTAAATGACGGTAAATTGGATTTTGTTTCTTCTCCTGATGATTGACGGATTCCGATTTTAAAGCGGAACGATAAACCGGTATATCCCCGTTAAGAGCTTTTTGAATCAATTCTTCCGGTTTGCGGATGCCGTCCTGTACCCCCACAGACAGCAGTTTTTTGCCTATAAACCGGTCTTTGTTTACCGAGCGGTCTGCAGCAATAATGATTGCATCCGCTTCGCGAATTTCCTCTTCGGTTAGCTTATTTTCGACACCAATTCCCCCCTGGGTCTCAACTTTGATGCTAACGCCCAGTCTGTCAGCAGCTTTTTGCAGATTTTCCGCTGCCATATACGTATGGGCGATTCCATTCGGACAAGATGTAATCGCTAACAGTTTCATAGGAAACCTCCTTTAAAGTGTGAATAATAAGATCTTGTCTCAACTGTATACCGAAATCAGCTCATTAAAATCGCTTTTTTTACCATAGGCTTCCGGTAATAAAGGCATTTTTCCCTATAACAAAAAAAGCAAGGAATAATCCCTGCTTTTAATAATCCAAATGAGATAAAAATGTCATGACATTGGCTTCTTTCGTCAGCTTCTGGACGAAGGCCGGCTGCTCGCTAAGATATGAAAGCTCGCTAAACAGCTGCTTTGTCATGGTTTGATCCTCGTGTTTGACAGCCAGCATAAAAACGAGCGAAACTTTTTCATTTCCCCATTCAAGCGGCTCCTTTAATGTGGCAATCGCGATTGCTGATTGTTTAATAAATTTAGCGTTTGCATGAGGAATGGCAATGCCTGACCCAATATTTGTCGCCGACATTTTTTCCCTCATCACCGCATGAACCGCATAGTCCTTATCAACATAGCCTTTCTCACACAAAGCTGTCGCCAGCTGTTCGATTAACTTGTAGCGATGCTCCGCCTCCTGCTGCAAAAAAACCAAAAAAGGAGTCGTATTGTTCAGCATCTGAAACGTTTTTTGTTTTTGGCGGTGTGATTCGCCCAGATGACGTATAAACGCACTTAATTTCTTCTCTTCGCCAGGCTCTAAAAGCGGAGACACAACAATATGGGGAACCGTTATATTCTCCAGCGCAATGGTGGATATGACAAGATCAATATCCTCATGCTTTTTGATATAATCCTTTAAATCGGCCTTTGCAATACAGGCCATTACAGCGATTTGATGACATTTCCGTTCAATTTTTGTCCGCAGCAATTGTGACATCCCAATCCCCATGTGGCAGACGATAATCGCCTTTTTATGTGTCTCGCTGTTGCACTGCATCCGTTCGATCGCTGCCTGAAAATGCAATGTCAAATATGCTGCCTCTTCCTCAGGAATATGAAGATCAAATGTTTGATTGATATCTTCCAAAACATCAATGATGAGGTGGAACAAATAAGGGTACATCTTTTTGATGTCATTGAGCATAGGATTTGCTACAGAAAGATCGTAGCTCAGCCGTTGTAGCACAGTATTGAGATGAATGTTCAAACCATTGATCAAATCCTGATCCTTATGAAAATCCATCATTTTCAGCTCTGAAACACGATTGATTAAATGCCCTACAACCTTAGGAAGCACAGCATTTTCAAGGTTCTCTTCTGTCTGCAATGGATAACGAACTTTACCGCCCAATATATGTAATGTTAAGTACACGGCTTCTTCTTCAGGGAAGCGGATTGCAAAAACCGGTTCAAGCCGCTGTAAACAAGCAAATGTCCATTGATATTCTTTCCTCTTTCTTACTGCCGCCATTTCTTTTGGGGACAATGAAATCGGCTGCTTCATTTTGATGCGGCGGACCATTAACAATGTATGCAGCAGCAAGCTTTCAAACGTTTCGTCTGTGAAATAGAGGGCATGCTTTTTTTGTAGTGATTTGATTTCTTTCGTCACAAAGTCTACTTCATAATGTAAAAACTTACTTTTAATAAATTGGCTGGTAAACTCTGTATTGTGAATCAAATCAGATATTCTTGCCAATGCCTTTCTTTTATTTCTTTCGTTCCCTTCAACCTTTAATCCAAGCCGCTGCCTAGAAACCAGTGTGAGATCAAAACGCTTCAGCCACTCTTCTACTGCGTATAAATCCTTTTTTATGGAAGATCGATTGACAAAATGCCGAGCAGCAATGTCTTTTGCGGAAACAGGCTTCGGATTCATTAATAAGTCATAAGCAATGTGCAGCATTCTTTCTTCATCGCTCCGCTGCCTAGAAGAAAAATGTTCAGTATGTAATTGTTGGCTTAGCCAGGTCCTTTCCTGTTCTTCTATATGTAAATAAACGCCCAACCCTGGTTTTCGAATAAGCTGTGCATGAGAATGCTCATTGAGATAATCCTCGATCACTTTCAAATCATTCCGGATTGTTTTTTCAGAACACTGTACCCTATCTGCGAAATCTTGCACAACTAAATAGTCATCAGGTTCAGATAACAACAGATACAAAATCTCTTTTTGTCTTGTATTTATGTATTCCATCTGTTTTTCTATCCTTCCTGTCAGTATCTACTTGAGCAAATTGATAGTATAAGTATACTATATAAGAAACCGTTTACATTATAAAATAAAATCATAGAGACAAAAGTTTCGTTTTTTACCGAAGCTTCCGGAAAAAAGCGATTTTTATATTCTTTGAGTTTGCTATGTAATGTATTTTTTATCGTTATTCAGCAGAAATTCATAAAAATACTCCAATTCTTCACCTATTTAGAACGAGGATTTTCTAATGTATGAGTACGAAAATAAGAACATGATGAAGAAAAGTGATTTGGTATCTTCGGGGATAAAGTGCAGGTAACAAAATTTCCACACGCTCAACAAACTAATAACCATCAAATGTGTGCTATTAACATTTTAAGGATGGCCATTCTCTCTCAGCAATTTTCAATCATAAATACAAACTCTGTGCAGAGCACACAATAGTCTTAGCTCAAATCAATTGATCGTTCACATATTATTAACATTTATTTACAAGGAAAATAATTACTTTTATTGAATTGTTATAGTGCAAGACAAAAAACTTTAAAGGAGTGTTTCAAAATGAATTTCAAAAAAACTGTTGTTTCTGCTTTATCGATTTCTGCGTTAGCTCTGTCGGTCAGCGGGGTAGCTTCAGCTCATGAAATAAACTCCACACCTACTGAAGTAAAGAACATTTCTATTTCACCTACACATGTTATCAAGATTCAAGACTATAATTTACCTCTAAAAGTTGGAGAAACCTATTCTGTTAAAAATAATTCAGCTACTCGTTATTGGACTGATAACCAAAAAGTTGCTGAAGTCGATCAAAATGGTTTAGTGACGGCTAAATCAAAAGGGAAAGCCACGATTACTTTGTTTAAAGGTACTGCAGTATTCGGAAAAGTATATGTAACGGTTTATTAATCTCTTATCCGCCAGATTTTCTGGATGTAAAACACGCATGAATAAAATAAGGTCCCCCTCTAAAAAGAGAAGGGACCTTATTTTAATTCAATTGCGCTTCAAGTTTAGATTTAGTTTTGGGAATACATCATACATTGGTGTATATTGTGTTTCAGTAGCTTAACCCCGAATAAATCCACCTTCTGAATGAATAATTTGTCCAGTTATCCATTCAGCCTCATCACTTGCAAGAAAAGCAATCATTCGTGCCGCATCATCTGGTGTGCCAATACGCCCCATTGGAAATTTAGGTGAAAGAAAATTTCTTATTTCATCTGTCATCCATGTAGAATCTGTTGGACCTGGGTTTACAGCGTTAACAGTGATGCCCAATGGTGCAAGTTCTTGTGATAACGACCTAGTAAAGGCAGAAATAGCTCCTTTAGTAGCTGCATACGCTAACTCCCCAGGCAAAGGACCTAAATCCTGCCCTGATGTCATATTGATGATTCTTCCTGATAGTAAATTAGATTTTTTAAACCGACGGGCGAATTCAACACAAAGAAGAAAATTCGATCTCATATTAACCGCATAATGATCATCAAGTGATTTAGCATCTAACGATACATAATTATCACTTGCGGAATGAGCTGCATTATTAATAAGGATGGAAGGATATCCTAATTTATCTGAAATTTTTTCATGTATTGTGAATGCAGCATGTGCATCTGATAAATCAATTTTCATTGCCTCACAGCGCACACCCATACGTAAAATTTCTTGTTGAAATTCTTCTATCCAGGCCGCATCAGAATTCCAGTGAGTAAAGAAAATATGTATACCTTGTGAGGCTAACTTACGACAAATAGCAGTACCAATATCCCCTTGACTGCTTGCTCCTGTAATTAGTGCAATTTTTTCTTGAGAATGACTCATTATTTTAACCTCCAATTTATACGGAGTATCTCCATTATTATGGTAACAAGTTCTCCAAAGAATATAATCCATGAAATCAAACAGAGCTGACTTTGAATACATTTCAAAATCAGCTCAAAAAAAACATTTTCGTCTCAAAAAATATTAAATAGAAAAAAATAAGAGTTGGACAACAATTTACTACTTAATCACAAGTGGCTGATTCTAAGTCATTGAATGTCTTTTTTTTAAAGAGCCTTTCAATCATTCACATTGCTTTTCATTAACCATTCTACTTCCGTTAATTCTTGTTTTTGAACGTCTATTGTGTGTTTTTTCGTGAAATGGGTTTTCACAGCTTCTTCGTTTTCCCAAATCTCCCAAAGCATTATTTTACGTTCTGATGGCTCAAGCGGATAAGCATGGAATGTAATACAACCCTCTTCTTTGTTCGTTTCTTCCTCAAGTTTTTTGAATTCCTTCATTATCTCATTAAGGTCTTTATCACTGATGATTTTTAAACATGCCGTTATGTAATGCATCGAAATTCCCCCTCCCATCATTTTATGGCTTTTCATTATAACATTTTCTTGAAAAAGATAGATGCCATTTATAAATCATTAAACGAGAGATTTAGTCATTGCTCTAACATATTATCGCGAAGCCGAAAAATATCTTGATTTATTAAATCTTGAAGAAAATCGCCTATGAAATTCATAAGAATCGAAAGCACATTTATGAGTCCAAAGCGATTTTTAATCTGGCGTATGTCAAAGCAAAGAAGAATGATTTAAAGGCTGCGTTAGAATTATACCAGGAAGGTCAGAAGGTTGCTTCCCGACACAACAACCAGGAAGTAACCGAGAAATTAAAACTGGTTAAAGGTCTTTATTTATCATTTGACTTACAAACACTTAGAGAAGTGTTCAAGTTCTTCAAAGAGAAAAACCTTTATGGTGATATGGAAGAATACGCTGTTGCTGTTGCTGATTTTTTGACCAACAAAGAAGACAGACATGATGCGGTCGATTTTTATCAAATGGCAATTGAAGCACGTAAACAAATTCAAAGGGGGAAACAAACATTTAAATGAAAAAATGTAAAATTGCAATTTGTTTAGCGCTCTTGCTTGGCATTGTTGGAGTATCCAGCGCTTCATACGCTCTTTCTGAGCAGTCCACTTATAAGGTCGCAGATAGAGCAGCAACTTAATATGATATTAAGAAATAACCTCATTTTGGACTTTAGAAATGGGGTTTTTATTTTATCTTCTCAACTCAATATTATTCCTGAGTTTTCATTTAAATCATATACTGCATTAATAAACCGACAGCCCCTATAAAAAGTAAAAAACCCTTGCGCAGCAAGGGTTTAAGCTATGATTCCGACTGGGCTCGAACCAGGGATCACTACCCTGTCACAAGGTAGCGATTATGTTCTGACACGAACAGACGTTTTATTCCCAAACCCTATTTTATAGGGTTTTCTTACATAAGTTTCTGATTAAAAATATTCCTTTTTGTTTGATTAAATTTGTATAAAGCCCGCCTAAAAAACGTCGGGCTTTTAATTAATTCTTGTTGGTTATACTGTTTTACAGTTGTTGGTTTTGGGCTGTAATAAGATGGTCAGGGCTATACCTGATGCCAGAGTTAAAAAATAGCCACATAGCATCAAATAGGGGGCGATTTCGTTTTTGAGAAAATAAAGCCCAAAGAGAATAACGGCTGTACCGATAGTGAAATAAATCGGCTTTTTACTTTTCAAAGTCAAACGGCTTGATTGAGAAAACTTTTTGTAGATTAAAGGCAAGCCGGTATAAACCCCTATGAAAAATGTAAATAAAATAGACCAAAGGAAACCGATTGGCGAGAAATAGCTCTCGGAAAATATTCCGTCGAAAGCCCAATTGCTCAACACAACGAAGCCAAATAGATAAACAAATGCCAATATGATCTTGACCATGATATCCCTCCCCTACAATCCAATATACACGTGATATAAGGTTGTTTAAATGGGTAAAACCATTCATTTACTTTTCAATCTTCCCGCTTCTTCAAAGCCTAATACTTTAATCAATAGCACCATTTGTTACTTTCGTCTCATTTACCAATATTATACACCAAGATAAGATGGGGACGAAAACATTAAGGAGGGATAAAATGAAAAAATTACTTGTGGGTGTGGTTTTTGCCCTAGCTTTGAGTTTTTCATCTCTGTTTAGTCCTCAAAGTGCAAATGCTGCCGAAAAAGTGGACAAGAATTCTGATCTGATTATTGATAAGGCGACCTTTCACGAGGTAACAAAACAAAAAAACTTAAGAACCCTTTCATCTGAGAAAATCCCAACTGTTAAAGAAGTGAATAAGGCTTTAAACAGTATGCATGTCAGCAAAGATCATCCATATCAAGAAATTGATCTCGGTAATGGTTTCACTGTGGAAATGGGCGTCAGTACAGATATGGGAATGGAAAAGATAAAAACACAGGCCACCCAAAATAAAACTGCAAGTGGTTATTACGCTGTAAAGTTTACAGGGATAAAATTATATGATATTCGAGTAAGTGACAACTATTCATACGAATATGGAAAGAAAATAACAAAGTGGGAAAGCCCGCCAAGTGCATCCGCTTCAGGTTTTGCTGGCTGGAATGGTAAAATCACTTCCAAGAAAATTGCAAACATTGATAAAACAGCTAAGGATGCAATCGCCAATTCTGATTACACGTTTGTAAAGTATGGAGGTAACCGCCACGGCCATATGGAATTACGATTCACTGCAACCGGAAACTGGTACACACATCACGTTTCTATTAAATAAGAGAAAAAGTCCTCCCAATCGGGAAGGGCTTTTTTATTTAAGAAGGGATTCGAGCTTCGCTTTAGTTTTCGGGCCATAAATGCCATTAGGATTTAAACCATTCATCAGCTGGAATCGTCTTACTGCGTCATTAGTTTCCAAACAAATAATCCGAATAGGTAAATTGACACATATCAAATTATTCATTTCACACTTTTGAATTACACCGCTGTCTATTTCTTCATTTTCCCATGGTAAAATCTTGTTGGAGCTATTCAAACGAAAGGATATGATCATGAAAGTATTTGAAGCCAAATCACTGCTTTCAGAAGCAGATAGACGCGCAAAGGAATACAAGGAATTAAGAAGTCAGATGGTCAATCTAAAAAAGGCTTTTAAAGCTGTAGCTGATTTAGATGACAGTGAGTTTTCCGGCAAAGGCGCCGACAACATTAAAGCATTTTATCAAGACCATGCAGGTGTAGCTGACAATTGGATTGACTTACTTGATATGAAAATTGCTTTCTTGACAAGCATTTCAGGCACTCTAGAGGACGCCAGCTTATCTGATGCTTATATAGAAGAATCCTTCTTAGAACACGAGCTGGCTAACGCCTACACAAAATCAAAATCTATTATGTCTGAACAAAAGAAAGCCATGAAAGATATCTTACATGATATCGACGATATCCTTCCGCTTGATCTGTTTTCAACTGAGGACTTTAAAGACGAACTCGCCGATGCGGAGGACAAACGCAAAAAAACAGTCGATAAACTAGGCAGCGTGGACGAAGCACTTGTTTCTGAATATGCCCAGTCAGAGCCAAATGAGCAATTCATCAAGAAGGACTTTCAAAAGCTTGAGGAATCCACAGGCAAAGGCAAGAATGCCGCACCTATCCACTACAATGCCAAGGCATACCGTGAAAGTGACATACATAAGAAAAAAGGCGATATTGAGAAAAAAACTGAAGCTTATTTGAAGATCAAGAAAGATGAAGCGAAAGAACGAGAAATCAAAGAGTTGAAGAAGAAGCTAGCTAATGGCGTGACGGATCCGGATGAATACTTAGAAATTGCCAAGAAAGTCGGCTATGAGAACCTTACCCCTGAACAGCTTGAATTTGTTTCATTTCTTGAACAGCGTAAAGCTTTCATGGATAACGGAAAAGAAGTGTTGCAAATCATAGGTGATGGCGCCAAGGGTGCGATTGTTGGTATATACGATCTTGCCAAGGATACCGGTGAAGGAGCCATTCAATTCGGATGGAATATCGGTTGGACAATTGACAACTTAAACAAGGATCCTCAAAAAGTGCTGGATACCGTTTTGGAATACGACTATCAAGCTGCCTTTCAAAGTATGGTTGACACATTGAAGGATAATTGGGATAAAAAAATGATTCACGGGGATGCATATACACGGATGCACTATGTTACTTATTTGGGCGGAAGTCTTCTGTTATTGAAAGGTGGAAAGTCCTCTGTCTCAACAGGATCGAAGGATCTTGCTACAGTTGGGAAAGTAGCTGGTGGCACAATTAAGAAAGGTGGTCAGTCCGTAAAACAGTTTGTCAAATCTCCTGTCAATCGGTATACTCCTGCATTAGAAGGAATTCTTCAAGATGCTGAGAAAACCATTAACGTGAAAAATACTCCGCTGCTTAAAAGCATTGCGGAAGATAAAAAAGAGAGTGTTCTCAGAAGATCTGAACGTTCTAACAATAAGGATACGGGTAAATATAATACGGGAACGATAAAACACATTTACCATGGTGAAATTAATAGACGCGGTAAAGCGGTTGGATATCATCATGAAAGTATGATGGGTGGAAAAATTATACCTGGATCCGAGAAAACACCTGATAAAAATGGTGTCTATGAAGCCAATGTTGAAATAAGTGGGAAGAGAAAAATAGCCAAATCTAGTTTTTTTCCGAAGGAATGGAATCGTGTAGATGTGTTAAAAGCTATTGATGAAGCGTATCAAAATAAAAAAAAGATAGGTGCTAATAAGTTTATAGGTGAAAATTCAACAGGAATCAAAATAGAAATGTTCTTAAATAAGGATGGTTCAATAGCCACTGCCTATCCTTTGTATAATAAATAGCATAGAAGGTGAAAAACAAGATGAGATATTCATATGAATTTAAAAAAGATCCATTTGGTATAACAAGAATAATACTACCGGAAAAATTAACTGTTTTCTCGGACGTTTTTGAGGATATTTCAACAAAAGAGGAAGCAGACGAGTATATTGGATACGTTAAGAAGGTTTTAACAGGAGATTATGAAGACTTTGAAATTACGTTGAATGCTACAAGTATAATAATTAAGAAAAACATGACAATAGCTGAGCATCATTACCGGGTTGATGAGCCTTTTGAAAGTATTATAGAAACTGATGAGTTTTTAGAGTTGATTTTAATATGGAAAGAGACGATAGAATAGATAATTGGATATTGAAGATATAATTACTTAAGCGCTTGATTGTCTTTTTAGGCAACAAGTGGAAAAATTGTTGCTTCGCGATGCCTGGGAAGGCGGAGAACATCAATATATATTTCACAGTGGTAAAGGAAAACCTTACTACTATACAACCCCTACCGCAAAATGGACAAAAATAAAAAAGAAGTACGGCCTAAAAGATGTTCGTCTTCATGACTTGCGGCATACTATGGTGGCTCTCCTTATAGAAGCTGGAGAAAGTCTCAGTGCTATTCAAAGAAGAGCTGGACACGCCAGTGCTCGAACAACTAGTGATATTTATGGTCATGTTACCGGGAAACTCGAAAATAGCACAGTAAAACACTTTAACCAGTTCGATCCTAGAAACCTAGCACAAAAACAGAGTTGATTTTGAAATCCTCTTCAAAATCAGCTCAAAAAAATAATTTCCTCCCCAATTCGTCCCCAACTCGATGAATGATAACAAAATCAATAAATAAGCAAAGTAAAAAACCCTTGCTACGCAAGGGTTTAAGCTATGATTCCGACTGGGCTCGAACCAGCGACCTCTACCCTGTCAAGGTAGCGCTCTCCCAGCTGAGCTACGGAATCATGATATGTATGGCTGGGTATGTTGTTGTCTTTCTGACAAGTTCTATTATATAACCTTCCCTTCTATTCGTCAACTGCTTTTTCAGAAAAACTTTTTTTGGACTTGCTGTTCTGTTCCCCGGCCATTATAATATGTCTTAATTTTCTAACAATAGGGGTGATGGGGTTTTGCATTCTTTGATTTCTTCCGATGATGTTTGGATATTATGGGGGTTTATTGCGGTGTGGGCGGCAGTGAGCATCGGGCTGGAGCAGCGCTTTAAGTGGGCGTCCGCTGTGTCGGGTGCTATTATCGCCCTGGCAGGTGCTATGGTGTTTACAAATGTAGGAGTGTTTCCTGTTGAGTCGCCTGTGTATGACACTGTGTGGTCTTATGTGGTACCACTGGCGATACCACTTTTATTGTTTCAGATCAATGTTAGGCAAATTTTTAAGGAAAGCAGGCGTTTGCTGTTTATTTTTCTGATTAGCTCCGTTGGAACAGTGCTTGGCAGTATCCTGGCTTTTTTTCTACTCAAACAGCATATTCCTTACTTAGATAAAATCGGTGGGATGATCAGCGCCTCTTATATCGGCGGCGGGATCAACTTTGCGGCGATGGCGGCAAAATTTGAGACGCCTGGTGAATATGTGTCGGCTACCGTTGTGGCTGATAATTTTATGATGGCGCTTTTGTTTTTTATTTTAATCAGCATTCCTGCACTCAAATGGTTTCAGCGGCATTATGCCATGCCGTTTGAAGAGAAGGTAAAAGCCGATGGAAACAGCGGAAACAGTGCTGAAAGCTATTGGAAACGGAAGGATGTTTCCTTAAAGGATATCGCATTTAATGCCGGTGCTGCTTTCGCGCTTGTTGCGGTGAGTATGAAGGTTTCCGGTTATTTGAAAAGCATTTTTTCTCATCCCCTGCTGACCGGTACGCTTGGCGATCAGTACCTGGTGCTTACGTCTTTAACTGTTCTTATCATTTTTCTTTTCCCGCGTTTTTTTGAAAGGCTCAATGGATCTCAGGAGCTTGGAACCTTTTTGATTTATTTGTTTTTTGTGGTGATCGGCATTCCTGCAGATCTCCGCTTAATCGTCACGAATGCGCCTCTTATTCTATTATTCGTGTTTATCATTGCGATCAGCAATTTATCAGTTTCCTTAGCTGCCGGAAAATTGTTCCGTGTGCGGCTTGAAGAAATTCTGCTCGCCGTCAACGCTACTGTCGGGGGACCGACGACTGCGGCTGCGATGGCAATTGCCAAGGGATGGCGGGAGCTTGTCGCCCCGATCATGCTTGTCGGTACGCTCGGCTACTTAATCGGCAACTATGTTGGCACTTTTATGGGAAATTGGTTTTCTTCCTTCTTATAAAAAGGATATTTGCATTTCCCTGAGAATAATGTAAGAGGAATGCTGACATGAGAACGGAGAGATCACTGTATGTTAAAAGGAAAAACCATTTATGTTAGACCTTTAGAAGTAACGGATGCCGAAGAAAATCTGCGGCTGCAAAGCGAAAATCGAGATTTTTTCGAACAGTTTTCTATGATACGCGCAGACGATTACTATACGGTTGAGGGGCAAAGAAAACGGATAACCGAGTATCAGGAAAGACTTGAGAAAGATGAAGAATATCATTTTGGCATCTTACAGCGTCAGACGATAGATTAATCGGGACGGTTTCGCTCTTTCAAATCATCCGTGGCGCGCTGCAAACTGCGTTCATTGGGTATAAGCCCATAATGGAAAGGGCATTATGACAGAGGCAGTCAGATTGGTTGTTGATTATGCGTTCCACGAATTGAAACTGCATCGGATTGAAGCCGGTGTGATGCCCCGTAATCTCGGGTCCATGCGTGTTTTAGAAAAAGCGGGATTTCATAAAGAAGGCATCGCCCGAAAAAATGTGAAAATTAACGGCGTTTGGGAGGATCATCAAGTCCTCGCGATTCTGAATCCTGATGACGAACAATACTAAAAGAAGCCGGGACATCCCCGGCTTCTTTTTTAACGAACCGCAACTGGAGCAATTTCTTTCAGCGCTTGTTCGAAATCGTGTTCTAAATCGTCTGCATGTTCGACGCCCACACTCAGACGGAGCAGGCCATCAGTGATACCGCGTTTTTCACGCTCTTCCTTAGGCATTGCCGCGTGAGACATCGTTGCCGGATAGGACAAAATTGATTCCACTGCGCCAAGGCTGACAGCGAAGACCGGCAGTGACACATTCTCGACTAATTTCTTAACGGCCTCTTTGCTTTCAAGCTCAAAAGATAGCACGGCGCCCGCTCCCTTCGACTGGCTTTTATGGGTTTCAGCGCCGGGATGATCAGCCAGTCCCGGATAATACACGCGCTTCACCGCCGGGTGCTTCTGGAAAAATTCCGCAAGCCGCTGGGCTGTTTGACTCGCTTTCTCTAAACGGACCTGCAATGTTTTTAATCCGCGCAGGACAAGCCAGCAATCCTGTACGCCAAGGACGGCGCCGAACGCGTTTTGCAGCTTATACAGCTTCTTCCCAAGCTCTTCATCTTTGACAGCAGCCAAACCTGAGAGCACATCGCTGTGTCCGCTTAAGAATTTTGTCGCGCTGTGAAGTACAATATCCACGCCGAGATCAAGCGGACGCTGCAGTGCCGGCGTCATAAATGTATTGTCCAGAAAGGTCAGGCAGCCGTTTTCTTTTGCAAGCTGAACAACCGCTTTAATATCCGTAATCCCAAGTGTCGGATTTGATGGCGTCTCCATATAAATGACCTTTGTGTTCGGCTTGATGCTCCGCGCCAATTCATTACGATCCGTCATGTCGACAAACGTATGCTCAATGCCAAACCGGGTCAGCACCTCTGTCACCATACGGAAGGTTCCGCCGTATACATCTTCTGTCACAAGAACGTGATCACCCTGTGACAGCAGTAAAAATGCTGTTGAGATAGCAGCCATGCCTGAACTGAAAGCAAATCCTCTTGTTCCGCCTTCCAATGCGGCAATTGTTTCTTCGAGAGCTGTTCTTGTCGGCGTGCCAGAGCGGCTGTAATCATATGCCCCGAACTCTTCAAATGAAGATTGGTGAAAAGTCGAGGCGTGCTGAATCGGTACACTGACCGCCCCGGTTCCGCCGTCTGTTTTAAATGGATTGTGCACGAGCTGGGTTTCAAGCGTCCAATTGTGTTTACTCAAATGAAACAGCTCCCTCTTTGACCTGACATAATGCCTGCTTTAGATCCTCTTTTAAATCTTCCGCATGTTCAATTCCGACAGAAAAGCGCAGCAAACGATTGCACACCCCGTTTGCGATGCGGATCTCTTCAGGAATATCCATGTGCGTCTGGGTCGCAGGGTATGTAATAAAGCTTTCCACCCCGCCGAGACTTTCTGCAAAACAAATGGTCTTCAGTGCTTTTAAAAACGGATTGACCCATTCTTCTTTTTGCAGACGGAAGGACAGCATGCCGCCTTTTCCGGGATACAGCACATCCGAAATTTCTTCCTGCTCTTCTAAAAACGCCGCAAGCTCCTGCGCGTTTGCCTGATGCTGACGCATTCTGAGGCTCAGCGTCTTCATTCCTCTCATCAGAAGCCACGAATCAAATGGCGGCAGGACAGCGCCGATTGCATTTTGATGCTGAAACATTTCCTCTCCGAGCCGCTCATCCTTCACCACGACAAGCCCAGCAAGCAGATCGTTATGCCCGCCTAAATACTTGGTTGCGCTGTGAATGACAATGTCAGCTCCCAGCTCAAGCGGCCGCTGCAAGACCGGTGTATAAAATGTATTATCTACGATCAGCAGAAGACCGTGCTCCTTTGTAATCCGGGCAATATGTTCAATGTCCGCCTCCTGCATGAGGGGGTTTGTCGGCGTTTCCACAAACACCGCTTTTGTATTCGGCGTAATCTTAGAGCGTAAACAGTCCTCATCGCTGAAATCATCATAATGAAAAGTCAATCCGTATTTTTTCCATTCATTTTCAAATAAACGGTACGTGCCGCCATATAGGTCCGATGAAACGATCAGTTCATCTCCGCTTTTAAACAGCGCCATAATCGTTTGGATAGCAGCCATTCCCGAACTAAAGGCAAGCCCTCTTGCGCCGTTTTCTAAGTTAGCGATGGCGTCCTCAACAAGCTGGCGTGTCGGATTTTTTGTGCGGACATAATCAAATCCAGTTGATTCTCCGATCCCTCTGTGGCGGTATGCTGTTGATAAATAAATAGGAGCACTCACTGTTCCCGTGACTTCATCGCTTCGGTTCCCAATTTGGGCTAATTTCGTTTCAACGTGCTGTGACATATAGCTGACACCTTCCCTTTTCAAAATAAAAACCCCTTCTTCATAAGAAGAAGGGGTTTAACGCTTCTTCTTATCTTCCAAGCATAAAAACGCTTGCTGGATTTAGCACCTTGGCGCTTTGCACATGCAAAACAAGCCGGTTGCTGAGGTTTCTAAGGGCCAGTCCCTCCACCTCTCACGATAAGAAATATCGATTTCAATTTTCTGATTGTTTTATATTAGCGCAATTCACAGTTTATTTCAACACTTTTTTCTTCGTGTGTCGAACCGTTTAAAGAGAGAAATTTCTAATAATTCATGGTACAATAATTGAAAATGCAAGAAAGTATAGTGATGTCCTGGAGGAATGTTTTTATGGCACCGAAAAACGGCACAGTGCAAGAAAAGAAATTCTTTTCAAAAGAGCTTAACGAGGAAATGACCTTACTTGTTTATCTGCCGTCCAACTACTCCCCGCTTTATAAATACCATGTCATTATCGCGCAGGACGGCCACGATTATTTCAGGCTGGGGAGAATCGGCAGACAGGTTGAGGAATTGCTGTCGAAACGCGAAATAGACCGGAGCATTATTATCGGTGTTCCTTATAAGGATGTAAAAGAGCGCAGAAACACCTATCATCCGGAGGGTTCAAAATTTTCGGCGTATAAACGGTTCATCGCCCATGAGCTCGTTCCTTTTGCAGATGATGAGTATCCAACCTATCAGATCGGTTACGGCCGAACGCTGATCGGTGATTCGCTCGGAGCAACCGTGTCACTTATGACAGCGCTTGATTATCCGAATATGTTTGGCAACATCATCATGCAGTCTCCCTATGTTGACAAACACGTACTAGAAGCCGTAAAACAGTCAGACGATATCAAACACCTCTCTATTTATCACCAAATTGGAACAAAAGAAACTGACGTCCACACGACAGACGGGAACATCCTGGACTTTACAGAACCGAACCAGGAGCTGAAGCAGCTGCTGGAGAAGAAGCTTTCTGATTATTATTTTGAGCCATTTGACGGAGACCACAAATGGACATACTGGCAGCCGCTCATCACCCCGGCGCTGAAAAAAATGCTTTAACACTCTATCATACTTTATTTCCAGGAGGGACATAATATGAAATACGGAATCGTTTTATTTCCATCAAAAAAGCTCCAAGACCTTGCAAACTCTTACAGAAAGCGCTATGACCCAAGCTACTCTCTGATCCCGCCTCATTTGACGCTGAGAGCATCCTTTGAATGCGCGGAGGAGAAAGCGGATCAGCTCGTATCACATTTAAGAAACATCGCAAAAGAGTCCCACCCAATCGTTCTCAAAATGACAAAATACAGCTCATTTGCGCCTGTTAATAATGTCATTTATATTAAAGCAGAACCGACGGAAGAGTTAAAAACACTCAATGAAAAGCTATACACCGGTGTGTTGGCAGGCGAACAGGAATATAATTTCGTTCCGCATGTGACGGTCGGCCAAAATCTTTCCGACGACGAGCATTCAGATGTGCTGGGACAATTAAAAATGCAGGAAGTGTCGCATGAAGAAATCGTTGACCGTTTCCACTTGCTTTACCAGTTGGAAAACGGATCGTGGACAGTATATGAAACCTTCTTGCTAGGCAGAGGAGAATAATGTTTGAAAGCAGTTATCGCAAAAAGTGAAGAACAACTGAAAGATGCATTCTATGTAAGAGAAGAAGTCTTTGTCAAAGAACAAAACGTGCCTGCTGAAGAAGAAATTGACGAACTTGAAAATGAGTCAGAGCATATCGTCGTGTATGACGGTGAAAAGCCTGTCGGCGCTGGAAGATGGCGCATGAAGGACGGCTACGGCAAGTTAGAGCGGATTTGCGTACTGAAAAGCCACCGCTCAGCCGGTGTCGGCGGCATCATTATGAAAGCGCTCGAAAAAGCCGCGGCAGACGGAGGCGCTTCCGGTTTCATTTTAAACGCGCAAACACAGGCTGTGCCGTTTTACAAGAAACACGGGTATCGCGTGCTTTCTGAAAAAGAATTCCTCGATGCCGGCATTCCGCACTTACAAATGATGAAGGACTGAACGCATCCGGATCTTTTGAGATCCGGATTTTTACTGCATATAAAAAACCGTTCTCTGGTATGAACGGTTTTTTATACATATCGATTAATATATGTGCCCATTCCTTTTTCTCGCAACCTCTTATAAAGAGAGCGCTTACGTTTCATCTCGTTTACTTTTCTTTCAGCGGCCGTTTGATTCTCCTGCTGCTTTTCCAGTTCTTTGTATACCCGCTGAAACGGGACATAGCTGATTTTTTCGGTTCCGGCATAATCCTGCTTATGTCCAATCGTTCTATTAGCATATTGAGCGTATTGCTGGTTCTGAATTTGACCTGCATATATCATACAATACCCACCCCTCTGCTGTCTCTTTTCCCTTAAACTTACTTTTTGAAACACATTTCTTTTGATATGATAGTCATTGTCTGTAATGAACACCTTTTGATTGGGAGGACCCCTTTTTGAAATGCGCCCGACTGAATGATAGAATCATACATTTACATACATATTCGAGAGAACATTATCAATTCCTCTTTGAAGAGGGAATAAAAGGACATTTATTTTGTTCTCATTGCGGAAAGCCCGTTCTGTTACGGCTTAACATCGCCGATCCGCCAGAGTTTATCCATCGCCAGCCAGGCGATTTTCCGGCATGTGAGGAGGCGTGCGAACCGAAGCCCGCTAAAGAGGAAAAAAAAAGAAGACGATCAGGAATCTGGTGTCATTCGTTTACCCAAGGGAAAAGCGATCGCCGCTGACCCGTCCCCAGCTGTTACGGAATGGCACCGTCCTAGAAGCATTAAACCAGGAACACCATTTGTGCCAAAAACAATAGAACCCGATACGAGCCTTTTTCCGTCTGTCGGTTTAAACACGGATCAACTGAAAGCTGTCACGGAAACAGAGGGCCCGCTGCTTGTGCTTGCAGGTGCGGGGAGCGGAAAAACACGGGTGCTGACAGCCCGTGCCGCCCACATGATCGAACACTTAGGCATACCGCCTGAAAATATGCTGCTTGTCACCTTTACAACAAAAGCTGTCGCTGAAATGAAAGAGCGTATGGCGAACCAGTACGGATTACAGCCGGCAAAAGTCAGAAGACTTGTGACAGGAACATTCCACAGTCTGTTTTATAAGATCTTGTATCACTCTAATTCTGCTAAATGGAACGGTGAGCATCTGCTGAAAATGGAGTGGCAGCGGGAACAATATATCAAAAAAGCACTCTATGAAGAGGGCATCGATGAGAAAGAATTCCCAGTTGACCAAGCCCTGCAGCAGATCGGTTTTTGGAAAAACACTTATGTCCCAAATGAACGCATCCCTCTAAAAGATGAGTGGGAAAAACAAGTTTATCGTTTATATGAACATTATGAACGTCAGAAAAAAGAACACAGCCAATTTGATTTTGATGACATGGCTTCAGCCTGCTATGAATTGTTTATCGAGCGGCCTGACCTTCTGGAACAATATCAATCTCGGTTTACGTATATCTTAATTGATGAGTTTCAGGACATTAATCCGGTTCAATACAAAATCATGCAAATGCTCGCCAGCCCGGAGCAAAACCTGTGCTGTGTCGGAGACGATGACCAGTCCATCTACGCGTTTCGCGGAAGCAATCCGTCTTTCATTCTTGATTTTCAAAAGGATTATCCGGGAGCGAAGACGATCTATTTAACTGCGAACTACAGGTCTACGCACCCGATTGTCTCTAGTGCTGATATCGTCGTGAAAAAGAACAAAAACAGATATGCCAAAACGCTTGAAGCGGCCCGCGATGACATTCAGGTCCCTGTGCTGTTTTATCCTTATGATGAAGAGGAAGAAGCCACAATGGTCGTTTCCGATATCAAAGAAAAAATTCAAAATGGAGCCAGTCCAGAAGACTTTGCGGTTCTTTACCGCACAAACAGCGGAGGCCGTGCTATATATGAAAGGCTTCATCAATCGTCAATTCCGTATACAGCTGACCGCGGCGTCCAATCGTTTTACAGCAGACGGATCGTCCGCCAGATTCTCGCCTACTTGTATGCCAGCCAAAATGAGGATGACACCGAAGCGATTAAACACTTGCTTCCCGCCTTGTTTTTAAAACAGTCCGCTTTGAATACGCTGAAGGCGCTCTCGATTACAGAGGACTGTACCATGATCAAAGCGCTGGCCAAATTGCCTGATCTGAAGCCATTCCAGCTGGACAAAATCAAGAAAATCGTACCGTTTTTTGCAAGCCTCCGCACGATGAAGCCCGTAGAAGCCATCACCTTTGCAGAAGGAAAAATGGGCTTCTCCGAGTATTTAAAAAAGCGGGGCAATGAGGGCAACAAGCTGGAAAAGGGTTCCGATGACCTGCGCGACATCAAGGTTGTCGCCAAGAAGTTCAAAACGATTCCTGACTTTCTTGCCCACGTAGACCATATGAGGGCCGCTGAGAAAAACAGAACAGATGAACATGGCGTTCAGCTGATGACCATTCACCGGTCAAAAGGCCTTGAATTCAAAACAGTCTACGTGTTAGGCACTGTAGACGGCTCGATTCCGCACGATTTCTCATTAGAAACGGCAAGAAAAGGAGACGAGGCCGCTCTTGAGGAGGAAAGACGCCTTTTATATGTAGCCATGACCAGGGCGAAACAGCATTTATATTTGTCTTGCCCCGCTAACAGGCGCGGCAAAACAGCCAACCGCTCAAGATTTTTGTATCCCCTGCTACAGAAAGCAAGACAGCCCTTGCATCATTAACAGCCCGGCAGATTACTGCCGGGTTTTTACTGTAAAAAAAGGCCCGCTGCAGTGAGTCAGCCAGGCCATCCACTTATTTATTATCCATCATTTTAGAAATCGTGCCAAAATCAAGCTTTTCTTTTCCGCTTGTAATAGATTCCACAATTTTATCTTCTAATTCTTTTGGTACGCGTCTGTTTGCGAGCTGCGCTACGCGGTTAATCACACTGCGCACTGTATTTTCATCTTTAAAATTAGCGTTTTGGAGTGATCCGGCAAGATTCATTACATCCTGCATCTTCACACCTGTTTTCTTTTCGATGTTCTTAAAAAATTGATTATCCATAATGCGCCTCCTTTTGGCGGAGTAATACGGTATTGTATGAATGCACATAATACAATGTGCTTTTCCAACATTTTTAAAAATAAACACAAGGCAAGGAAGCACGGGTTATAACCCGTACTTCCTCAATACATCTTAAAAGAAAGATGCACCTACGATGATGAGGAGAATGAATAATACGACCAACAAAACAAATGTTGAACCATAGCCGCCGCCGTAACCGCCAGCATAACCGCCATAACAGCCGCCGCCGTAGCCGCCGCCGAATCCGTATCCAAAGCCCATAGATAAGCACCTCCTTTACTCTCTATACACTATGTGAGCTGCTTGGATCGGCTTGGATATTCGCATAGGGCGTTTGCGGATTTACGATTGATCATATTGAGCTTGATGTTTTTTAAGTAAGGCCTCCGTTTTTTCAGCCAGCTCTTCAATCTCATCTTCAAATTCCAGACCGGCTTTATCAAATGCATCCAAGTCTTTTCTGATGCGGCCCATCGTGTCTTCATACTCTTTTTGCTTTTGTTCGTGTGGTTCATATCTTCCTTCTATCCATTTTTCAAACTCATTCACTTTTATCCCCCCGCTTATGATATATGCTGAGCGAGGCCGCCCCGTTAAAAAACAAAAAACCGGAGTTCTCCGGTTTCTTTGCCAGGCTATTGAGGCTTTTTCTTTTTATTTCCGCACCCGCAGCCTTTCTTTTTTATCTTTTTTGATTGATACGATGAATCTGTATATGGAGATTTTTGGGAAGGTTTATGATACTGATTCATTTTTGTCCCCTTCCTTTCCTTATGTCATATATGCTACTTTATGCGTATTCTGACAGAAAGTTGCTGGTAGTAACGCCTTATTCTTGCAGCCATTTTGATACGAGCGTTTCTATGATGCCGGCAAGGCCGGCGATCGCCAAAAGTAAAATCAGCCACTGCGCCGCTTGCGGGATCAACGCCTGGCATAAAATCAAAAAGCCGGCGCACCACACGCCTGTGCACCAATAGCAGCTCAGCAATTCACCAATAAACGCCCTGACACCGGTTCCCTTAATCACGATATAGGTTTCAATGTTCCCGTCCGCATCCTTTTCTTCCTTCTCTTCATGAAACAGACTGCGAAGCGGCGCCATAATCGTGTCAAACACCAGCAGGCGGGCGAGCCGAAAGACCGCAAGCGATAGAAGAACAATTGTCAGCCCATTTATAACCACTCGTTCACTCCTTTGCCAATCATGATCCCTTCACATATATGCCAAAACCCTATTCTTCATGAATTGTATCTTGTCCGGCAGAAAATTGGTTATTTTTATTATTCCGCTCTGCACCCCATTTGCATTATATAGAGTATGGATAAGAAAGGAGTGAAGGTTATGTCATTTGAAGAAAAAGTCGAATCCCTGCACCCTGCAATATTTGAGCAATTATCAAGCGAATTCGAACAGCAGATCGAAGTCATTGATTGCGAAAATATCACAATTGACACGTCACATATAACAGCTGCCCTTTCTATACAAGCCTTGGTGACAACAATGATTATCCTGGCAACACAGCTCGTCATCGCCGACGAGGACTTGGCTGACGCAGTGGCAAGCGAAATTCTTATTCTCGATAACTCGCAAATTAAAAAAAGAACCATCATTAAAATTATCAACAGCCGCAACATCAAAATTACTTTGTCTGCCGACGAAATAATAACCTTTGTACAAATTTTGCTTCAGGTGCTTAACAGCATTCTCCTTGAAATTGACGTCCTTTAACCCTTTCTTTTCACAAACTTAAAAGCCGAGGTGAAAACAAATGTCAGATAACGATAAAATCAAAGAAGAGCTTGAAAAGCTTCCGGAAGCTGATCCAATGACGAAAATGCTGGTTCAAAATATCTTTCTTAAACACGGTGTCACGAAAGACAAAATGAAAAAAGTATCAGATGAAGAAAAAGAAATGCTCTTGAATCTGGTAAAAGACTTGCAGGCTAAATCAGCTGCATTAGTTGAAAATCAAAAGAAGAAAAAAGAAGAAGCCGCCGCGCAAGAGAAAAAGAACGAAAAACCGCTAAGCCGGAGAGAACAATTAATTGAACAGCTCAGACAAAGACGTCAAAACAATAACAATTCAAACCAATCATAAAAAATAGGGTTCTTCATCAGGATATATGCCTCAGTCAAAGTAAGAGGCTCGCTCATTTAATAACAGTAAAAGAAAAGGAGGAATAGATATGGAAAGCAGACCATACTCTTGGGTTGCACTTGATCCTGACTGTGACCATCCGTTAGACGAAAAAGAAAAAGATAAAAAAGAAGAAAGAAAATGTCATTGCGATGTTTGCTGTAATGGCAATGGGTTTTTTGGCAACGACAATGCCTTCATTGACCAAAATCTGGCTCAGGCAAATCTCAATAAACAAGTCTCCGATGAAACAATTATTATCAGAGACTCTTGTGACATCAACGTTTCATCTACAGACGTTCAAGCCGTAACATCAGTTGTAACGGCGGTTAATGCAGCTGTCCTAACAGTAGCTCTCACATCCATTGCAGACGGAGTAATTGCCGAATTAGTCGCACAAGATTTGTTACAGCTTTCAGCTAACAAACAAGTAAACCGCCAAAAACTTCTCATCGAATGCTCCCGGGGCGTAAATATCACAACAGTAGATGCTGATATAGCAACATTGGTTTCCACAGCTACTAACACACTTGTGGCACTCTTAGCCATCACACTCGTCCTCTAACTCTAAAAGCAGAGCTAAAAACGCTCTGCTTTTTCTTATTTTCCAAGCATATGATGAATATATAGACGTTCACCCACACCAAGTGGGGCACGGGTACATATGTTGTTAAGGACTAAAGTCAAATACCCTATAAAGAAGGAGCTGAAATCAATGAGCTGCGGAAAAACCCATGGCCGGCATGAGAACTGTGTATGCGATGCAGTGGAAAAGATTTTAGCAGAGCAGGAGGCAGTTGAAGAACAGTGTCCGACTGGCTGCTATACCAACCTTTTAAACCCTACGATTGCTGGAAAAGACACAATTCCGTTTCTCGTTTTCGATAAAAAAGGCGGATTGTTCTCCACATTCGGAAACGTAGGGGGATTTGTGGATGATATGCAATGCTTTGAATCCATTTTCTTCCGCGTCGAAAAATTATGCGATTGCTGTGCAACACTTTCTATTTTACGCCCGGTCGATGTCAAAGGCGATACCTTAAGTGTTTGCCATCCTTGCGACCCGGATTTCTTCGGGCTAGAAAAAACAGATTTCTGCATTGAAGTGGATCTCGGATGCTTCTGCGCGATTCAGTGCCTGTCACCAGAGCTAGTTGACAGAACATCGCCTCATAAAGATAAAAAGCATCATCACAATGGATAAACACTTGTAAAGAGGAATCCCCTTCCAAACTCTATTACAGGTGCAAATCATTCAGCTGCTTCCAGCGTGAGGCAGCTGACTCTCCATCATTTCGCCAGTCTCAAATTTATAAGGCAGGAGGGATAATATGAGCCAGAAAACATCAAGCTGCGTGCGTGAAGCTGTAGAAAATATTGAAGAACTACAAAACGCTGTTGAAGAAGACTGCCCGACCGGCTGCCACTCTAAGCTTTTATCTGTAAGCCATTCGTTAGGCGACACAGTGCCTTTTGCAATATTTACATCAAAATCAACGCCATTAGTCGCCTTTGGAAATGTCGGCGAACTCGATAACGGCCCTTGCTTTAATACAGTATTTTTCAGGGTCGAAAGAGTGCATGGAAGCTGCGCAACACTGTCATTATTAATCGCATTTGACGAACACAAACACATTTTGGACTTCACCGATAAAGATACGGTGTGTGAAGTCTTCCGACTTGAAAAAACAAACTACTGTATTGAAGTTGACTTAGACTGCTTCTGCGCAATCAACTGCTTAAATCCTCGATTAATCAATCGTACACATCATCATCATTAATCATAAGCTGGAAAAGCTTGCAGGCCTGCAGGCTTTTCTCTAAGTAAAAAAAGCTGTCCGGCAACATCGACCGGGCAGCTTTTTTCTTTTTCGTTAAAAACCGAGCGGGTGCAAAGAGGTAATATCATCGATTGCAAGTTCGGTTGGGGCTCCGTTTCCGGTTGTGCGAAGCAGGACGGAATCATTTCTTCTTCCGACAATCACGCCCCTGTACGTTCTTCCATTGGCTTCAATCAAACAAAGCGCTCTCGGCATGTTATGAGGCAGCTTTGTTAAAAAATCAATTTTTTCATGAATAGACATCTTGCTCATCGGTTTCTTTACTTTTCTTGCCGGCGGTGCTTTTTCCTCCGCTTTGGCAGCATTATGGACAGCTTCCGGTTCTTTCTCAGGCTTCCGGGTCTCAAGTGCAGGCTCTTCCTTTTTTTCTGCTTTCGGGGGCTCGTGTTCGACGGTTTCTTCTACGGCCTGCGGCTCTGCTTTCTGTTCCTCCTGGCTTTTTATGTTCTCTGGCTCTCTCACCTCTTGTGTTTGCTGACTCACTGGTTCGGCTGCAGGCTTTTGGTCTTCTTGCAGGACATCCTGTGCCACGGCTTCCTCCTGCTGCTTCTCATGGTAAACCGGCTTTTCCTCAGCTTTTGGCGGAGCAGGTTTGTCGGCCTTTCTTTTGATGACAATCTCCTGCATGGATGACCTTGTAGTTTCTGCATAATCCGGCTGAACAATATACATGAGCGGTTTTTTATCCGCGTTTCTTTTCTTATTAGACATCTTCATCCCTCCGATTGTGTCATATTCTATCTATATGACAGAAAGCTGAAAATCAGAAGAAATAAAAAAGCAATCCCTATTCGGGATTGCTTGATATAGTTCCAGCTTAGCGGGCAGTGATATGGAAACCTGAATCAACGTGAAGATTTTCACCTGTAATCCCGCGGGACATATCGCTGAACAAGAACGCAGCTGTATCGCCCACCTCTTCAGGTGTTGTCGTGCGGCGAAGCGGTGCACGCTCTTCGATGTCTTTTAAGATAGAGTTGAAATCGCTGATGCCTTTAGCAGATAATGTTCTGATCGGGCCAGCAGAAATGCTGTTGACGCGGATATTTTCTTTTCCTAAGTCAGCAGCTAAATATTTCACACTTGCATCAAGAGAAGCTTTTGCTACACCCATGACGTTGTAGTTTGGCATCACAAGCTCTCCGCCAAGGTACGTCAAAGTGACAATGCTTCCGCCTTCAGTCATCATCGGGCGTGCCGCTTTGACAACAGCAGTCAGAGAATATGAGCTGATGTTATGAGCCAAAAGGAAGCCGTCACGATTTGTGTTTAAGTATTCGCCGACAAGTTCTTCTTTGTTGGCAAACGCGATACAATGCGCGATACCGTGGATTACACCGACCTGCTCCTTAATGCTTGCGAAGCAAGTTTCGATTTCTGCGTCGTTTGTTACATCGCAAGGAAGGATAATGGAATCATTGCGGTCTAACGTTCCGGCAAGCTCGTGAACGGATTTCTCCAGGCGTTCACCAGCGTATGTGAAAATCAAACGTGCGCCCGCTTCATGTAAAGAACGCGCAATGCCCCAGGCGATGCTGCGTTTGTTGGCTACCCCCATCACAACAATGTTGCGGCCTTCAAGTGAAAAATTCATATGTATAAAGCCTCCTATATTTAATAAAGACATAGTATTAGTACCTGATCTTAATTCCTATCATATCATAACCTTGTCCAGATGAAAAGCGCATACCGTAGCAAACGCAAAAGAGATCACCATCAGCTGGTGATCTCATCGGCTTGTATTTAAGCTATTTCGTTTAAAAGCGAAATGGTTTGTCGGCCCGTGTCCCGACCCGATGCCAAGCGTATTTTCCACCGCTTCGCGGACAAAGTTGGCCGCAACCTCAAATGCCTGATGGATGCTGTCTCCTTTAGCCGTTTGGGCCGTTAAAGCCGCAGCAAAGGTGCAGCCTGTGCCATGCGTATGCTTCGTATTGATATAAGGATGGGTGATTTGCATAAACATGCTGCCATCAAAAAGAAGGTCAGTAATGTGATTGTCCTCAGGCTGGTGCCCGCCTTTGATAATGACATGCCGCGCACCCATCTTGACGAGCTGCTCCGCTGCTTTTTTTCGGTCATCCAGCGAGCTGATTGTCATTCCTGTCAGCGTTTCTGCTTCCGGGACATTCGGCGTAATCGCGTAGCTTCTTGGAATGAGCAACTCCTTTAAGGTGGCAACTGACTCATCACGCAGCAAGGATGCCCCGCCCTTTGCGATCATAACCGGATCAACAATTACACGATTGAATCCGTACTCGTCAATTTTTCTCGCCACTTCTTCAATCATGTCGGCATTCCAGAGCATTCCCGTTTTTACTGCATCCGGCCTCAAATCCTCAGCAACAGCGTCAATTTGCTGTCTCAACGCCTCTACAGTCAGCGGATGCACCCCATGAACGCCAAGCGTATTTTGAGCGGTTACCGCCGTAATCGCAGACATTCCGAATACATCAAGCTCTTGAAAGGTTTTAATATCAGCCTGTATCCCCGCGCCGCCGCCTGAATCTGATCCGGCGATTGTCAATGCTTTATATATACTCACTACACTACACTCCTTTTATTACCCGATCCATTTATGATAAATGGATTTTGCCCGGGCAACATCATTTGTTCCATGGATCAAAGCTCTGCCGTCCCGGAACAGCACCATTTTCATATCATCCGAGCGGCAAGAAATTAAATACGGGTTCGCAGCTACTTCAAGCCCGGCCTGTCTCAGCTGACCGGCAAGCGCTTCAAGATCCGCTTCTTTTGTAACAGATGATCTGATCTGCACCGTGTTCCTGCCGCACAATACAGCCGCTTTTGTTTGATTTTCATATGACAAAAACGGAAAATCCTTTGTGCCGCAGCTTGGGCATGCGTCATGTTTGAGACTGGCCGCTCTCACTTCTGACCGCTCGTTTTTCCACAAGTCAAAGGAGCGCAGCACCGGCTCGCACTCCTCTCCCGTCAGCAGCTTCAACGCATCTGTTACCTGAAAGACTGCTACCTGCAAAACAGCCGGACTGATGATGCCGGCTGTGTCACATGTTGCTCCGCCAATCGGAAGTGTATCGAGCAAGCAATGCAGGCAAGGAGTAGAACCCGGCACCACGGTAAAGGTGAGGCCGTAGCTCCCTACACAGGCACCGTAAAGAAAAGGAATCCCTTCCTTTACCGCAGCATCATTTACGATCAGGCGGGTTTCAAAATTATCAGCCGCATCCACAATAATCGATGCATCCCTAATCAGCTCGAAGATATTTTCTGCTGTCACATCCATGACAAGGCCGGTCACATCAACATCGCTGTTAATCGAACGGAGACGGCGCTCCGCAGCGGCTGCTTTCGGCATTTCTTTTTTGACATCATCTTCTGTATACAGCTGCTGGCGCTGGAGGTTGCTCCATTCCACATAATCTCTGTCGGCAATTTTCACAGAGCCGACTCCCGCTCTCACCAGCATTTCTGCACTGGCTGTTCCGAGCGCGCCGGCGCCGATAATCACGGCGCGCGCTTCTTTCAATTTTTTCTGGCCGGATGAGCCGATCGGAGCAAACAGCTTCTGCCTTGAATACCTGCCCGTCATACAGGAAGACCTTCTCCCGGACTGCTTGCCGTTCCGTATTGCTTAAGCGGGATTCGGCCCGCCTCATAAGAAAGGCGTCCTGCTTCCACCGCGAGCTTCATGGCACGAGCCATTTTCACAGGATCGTCAGCGCCCGATACAGCCGTATTGAGCAGTACGCCATCCGCTCCAAGCTCCATTGCGTATGCCGCATCTTTAGGCGAGCCGATTCCAGCATCCACGATGACCGGCACTTTCGCCTGTTCAATAATAAATGACAGATTCAAAGGATTTAAGATTCCTTGTCCCGATCCAATCGGAGATGCACCCGGCATGATGGCATGAACGCCGAGCTCTTCCAGCTTTCTCGCCAGCACAACGTCATCCGACGTGTACGGGAGCACAATAAAGCCTTCTTCAAGAAGCTGTTCAGACGCTTTTAATGTCTCAACAGGGTCAGGCAGCAAGGAACGGCTGCATCCGATGACTTCAACTTTAATCATGTCACAAAGGCCTGACGCTTTTGCCAGCCTTGCAATCCGAACCGCTTCTTCAGCAGTACTGGCGCCCGCTGTATTCGGCAAAAGCGTATATTTGGATAAATCAAGCTGTTCCAGAAAATTCGGCTGAGATGCTTCAAAGATGTTCATTCTCCTTACAGCAAATGTTAAAATATCAGACTCAGAAACAGCTACTGCTTCCTTTTGAATGTCAAACGATGGGTATTTCCCCGTGCCTAGCAGCAATCTTGATTGAAATGATTTTCCGCCAATCGTTAACATGCTCATCCGCCTCCTACAAAATGGACAATTTCAATGACATCACGATCACAAAGCTCAACCTCGTGATAGCGTTCTTTCCCGATTATTTCTTTATTTCTTTCCACGATAACGATTTTATTTTCAAGCTGATACGACGCCAGCAGGTCTTGAATTGTACCTGTGTCTTTTTCCCACTTCACGTCTTTACCGTTCAGCTGTAGCATCATATCTGAACCGCCTCCTTGCGATCAATTCGGAATGCGTGCAGCCAGTCTTGGTTGACCTCTTTATTCATGATGAGATCACTGATCAAAGCGCCCGTTGCGGGAGCAAGCAGGATGCCATTTCTGAAATGACCAGCCGCAAATAAAATACGGCTGTCCTCAGGATGTCTGCCGATGTACGGTTTTCCATCCTTTGTTCCCGGCCGGAGTCCCGCCCAAAAACGATCCACCTTCATATTCTGTATAGCCGGCAGCATCGTTTTTGCTTTTTTCATAACCGATTCCAATCCGCCAAGATCTGGTGTTTCACTCCAGTCCCCCGGCTTCATTGTCGCGCCGACAACCAGTCTGCCGCTTTTTCTCGGTACGATATAGCAATGGTCATGATAAAGCGTTTTTGTCAGCGGGATATCATCATTCCAAACGGACAGGCACTCCCCTTTTACAGGGAGAAAAGCATTGTTCAGTCCGAGCTGTTTAAAAAACATTCCGCTCCACACCCCGCTGGCAACGACAACATGATTAGCCCATACGTCTCCACTAGGGGTCTTGATGGACAGGGCTTCACCGTCACGTTCGACATGCAGGACGGGCGTATGCTCAAAAATCTCCGCCCCAAGCATTTTTGCTGCTTTCACATATGCCTTGCAAACAAAATAAGGCTCCACATGCACATCATCCTGAATAAAAGATGCACCAAAGATGTCACCTGACGCATACGGCTCTTTTTCTAACACCTCTTCTTTTGAATACCAGCTGACAGAGTCCAAATCGTCCATCTGTCTCAGCTGCAGCACATCTTCTTCAGAAAATGCAAGCTTAAACATACCGCCGTTATGCTGCCTGATATCCACACCAGATAATGCATAAAGCTCTTCTCCAAGACCTTTGTACAGACGCTGACTGTGCATGGCGAAATCAAAAAACGCGTCACGTTCCTCGCATTCGGCATGGGCGCCCAGCATTCCGGCAGCGGCACTTGTCGTTCTGCTGCCCATTGTTCCGCTTTCAAACAATGCGGTGCTTTTGTTTTCCTTTGCCAAATGATAAGCAATCGCGGAACCGATAATTCCGCCTCCAATGACAACTGCATCATAATGCCTTTTCATAGCGCATCTCCTTTAGCTTGCGGGAATATCGTCTGGCAGCTTCCAAAGGGTCAGCGGAAGAAAAAATTCCCGACATGACAGCGATGCCATCTGCTCCTGCTTGTTTTACGTCTCTTAATCTGTCTGGCGTCATTCCGCCGATGGCAATAACCGGGATGGAAATCCGCTGTTTAATATCTGACAGCAAAGACACACCTCTGCCTTCAAGACCCTTTTTGCAATCTGTTTCAAACACATGGCCGAACAACACGTAGTCTGCGTCTTCCTTTTCTGCTTGAACCGCTTCCTCCAGTGAATGCACGGACCGCCCGATATGAAGGTGAGGAAATCTGGCTCTTACCTGCTTCGGCGAAAAGCTGCTGCTTGGCAGCTGCACGCGATGAATCGTAGAAAAAAGCGCAATATCCACGCGCCCGTTCATCACCAGTTTTCGTTTATCTATACCGCCTTCAAAAATAAGCTCGAGCAGTTTCAGAATATCTGCCGCCGATTTTGAGCGTTCCCGAATGTGAATAAAATCAACTTCATTCTGAATCGAAATGATGGTTCTCGCTAGCTCTTCTACCGGCTTGCAGTTATCCGTTATGGCGTGAAGCTCCACATTCCTCCACCTCTTTTATGCCGCGCTCCGACCAGCCTTCTTTTTGATAGGCCATTCCCCAAAATTGATATTCATAGAAGCTGGAGATGACAAAATTCTCTTTCATCTTGGCACGCACTTCCTCCGTGCTGTTTTCCGCCAGCTCATCAAAGCGGTTGATTTGCTCCTCAACCTGTTGTCTAAACCAGTCACCGCCGTACGTCCCAATCCACTTTTGATAAATCGGATGCCCAGGATCGCAATGCAGCAATTTCTCACCAACCTCGTAATAGAGCCAGTAGCATGGCAGCAAGGCCGCTAAGATTTCAGCGAAATTCCCACTCAAAACCGAACGGTACATATGGGATGTATAAGAGTACGCCGTAGGAGACGGCTTAAACGCCTTACGCTCTTCCTCGCTGATTTCCAACAGCTCGGCAAACTCGCGATGAAGCGCCATTTCCGCCTCATATGTACCTTGGGCATGGCTTGCCATCCTCCCCGTTGTAAAAAGGTCCTTCGCATAAGCTGCGCCAAATGACTGCACCTTTGCAAAATGCGTTAAGTAATAGGAATCCTGAAGTACGTAGTATTTAAAACGGTCAATCGGAAGCGTTCCGTCACCGATTCCTTGAACGAACGGATGGACAAAGCTCCCCTCCCACCATTCTGCGGCTGCGCTGCGGCATTCTTCTGAAAACTTCACAAATCATTCCCCCTCTGAAAATAAAAAAACCACTTTCCCGCAAGGAAAAGTGGTTTGGAATTGGCATAGTAAAATAACACAAATACCGCTCCACTTCCCTACGCAGGTCTGAACCTGTTCAAGTTATGAGGGTCTAAAAGTCACACTTTTATCTCAGTCCTTATGAAGGACACCCCTAGTGGTTAAACGAATACATATTGAATTGTTCTGCACCTCTATATTAACACGAATCCTTATTTGGTCAAGATTTATCCTTCCAATGTTTTCTTAAGATCCGTTACGTACCCCCGAGATCCGGTGACAATTAAGCGATCTCCCAGTTTCAGCCTTGTATCCCCATGAGGAACAATGCTGTCCACACCTCTGAAAATCCTGACAAAGATGACGTCACCTGTTAAAGGGAATTCCCGTAAAATCACACCGTCGTATTTACTGTTCTCCATATTAATTTGATACAGTGAAGACTCCTGGTTCGTGAGCAGCTTCATGACGCCAGGCGCTTCAATCAGTGCGCGAAGCAACGTTTTTGTCGACAGCAGAATAGAAAAGATGCTGATTCCCTGCTCCTTCAGAGCTGCTTCATGCTCCGGTGATCCTACGCTTGCAATGACTCTTTCTGTGCCTTTTTCTTTTGCAAGTAATGCAATGTCTGCATTCATATCTTCATTTCCTGTCGCCACAACGAGGATATCCGTTTCAAAAATGCCGAGTGATTCAAGCGTCTCGTGTTCATAGTCAGAAATTGTTTCAACAGCAAACACTGATTCTGACAGCTTTTCCTCTGCATTCTCTTGGTAGACGTGTACAACACGCACGTCATACTCTTCCTCTGGCAATTCGAGTGTAACAGGCAAAGTCATTTGATTGGCGCCGATGAACGTAATCGTCTTTTTCTCCTCCGGCTGCTCTTCCCGTTTGTATAATTTTTTAAAACAGATCGGCGTAAAAATACTTGCAATGACGGCTACTAAAATTAGCGCTCCTGACATATTTGCACTGATCACGTGAAGCTGCTGGCCGATTGTTGCAGCGGCAATCACGAGCGAAAGCGTTGATGTCAGCAAGAAACCAGACGCGAAAATGGTTCGGTTATCATACCACTTCTTTAAGTACATGACAGGAATGATTTTGCTGACTAACAGCGCCAGCAGCAGGAGCGGAATCATGATTAAAATTGTTTTATCCTGAAAAAGAGTCCAAATATCCAGCTTCACACCGACCATCACAAAGAAAATCGGTATTAAGAACCCATAACCAAATGAATCCAGCTGCTGAACAAGTTCTTTGTTTGGCGAAAGCAGGGAAACGAGAACCCCCGCTAAGAAAGCGCCGAGAATATTTTCCGCCCCAAGTGATTCAGACAGGGCAACGAGTACAATAATTAACGTAAAAATGGCACGCGTCCCGATCTGGATCGTCCCTTTTGACATGGACTGAACAAAAGAGCGATGTTTAAAGACCCGGCCGAAAAAGTATAGCACCACTCCGGCCGCAAACAGAATCATCAGGAGCCACATGTTTCCGCTGTCCTCTCCGTATAAAGAAGAAAAAACAGCAAGAAGAATCATCGTGGCCAAATCAGCAATAACAGCAACAAGCAAAATAATCTGCCCGATATTTGAATTCATGATCCGTTCTTCTTTTAATGTTGGAACGACAACGCCTAACGATATCGTTGAAATAATCAGGGTCATTAAAAAAGCATTTTGGATAAATCCAGCCAAGACGAACCCATAGGACAAGAGCAATGATAAAATAAAAATGCCGACAAAAATAATAGATGCCGCAGCAAACGTATTAGGCGCTTCCTTGCCGTTCGGCAGGAACTGCTTTTTCTTCCCTTTCTCAAACGATGAAAAATCAATTTCAAGCCCGCTTAAAAACATTAAAAAGATAAACCCAAGCATAGAAAGTGTCTGGAGCCAGGTGTCACCCTCCACAACTAAATTAAGGCCGCTTTTCCCAATAATCAGCCCCATAATGATTTCAGCAACAACAACCGGGATGCTGAGTTTAAACCGATGCAAAAGGATGGGTGTCAAAAATGCAACGATAAGTACAACAACTAAAGATGCGACAGATGTATGCGCCATAATAAGAACCTCCTTCTTTAGATCAGGGTTATGCCAGTTCTCACTCAAAGAACAAAACCTCATTTTTAAAAAACATAACGCGATTTTAACAAGGGTGATGATGAAAAATAAAGTAATATGGTCTTAATCCTGTTTAGAAAATGATTCTTCTATAATTTGCACATAAAAGCTTGTGATGACTCACAACACTTTGCTTCATAATAAATAAAACAATCGGTAAGGAGGATACCGCATGGCTTACGATATCATCAGCGATATTCATGGCTGCTATGACGAAATGACTGCATTAATCCAGAAGCTTGGCTATACAATCAAAAATGGAGTACCTGTCCACGAAGAAGGCAGGGTGCTTGTTTTTGCCGGAGATTTAACTGACAGAGGGCCTAAATCGATAGAGGTCATCCGATTTGTAGCAGGCGCTTACGAAAAAGGCGCTGTACGTTATGTCCCGGGAAACCATTGCAATAAATTATATCGTTACTTAAAAGGAAATCCGGTAAAAGTGATGCATGGTCTCGAAACAACAGCGGCAGAGCTTGAGGAACTTTCCAAAGATGAGAGAAAAGCAGTCAGTGAACAGTTTATGAAGCTGTACGAAACAGCGCCGCTTTACGACATCTTACATAATGGAGAATTAGTTGTCGCCCATGCTGGCATAAGAGCTGACGATATCGGCAAATATACCCGCAGAGTGAAGGACTTTGTGCTTTACGGTGACGTGACGGGTGAAACATATCCGGACGGCAGACCCGTCAGACGTGATTGGGCGGCAGCCTATAATGGAAAGGCTTGGGTGGTATACGGTCATACACCTGTGAAAGAGCCTCGGAAGGTCAATCGCACCATCAACATTGATACAGGCTGCGTGTTCGGAAATCAACTGACAGGCTTTCGCTTTCCAGAAATAGAAACCGTCTCTGTTCCAAGCTCCCTGCCTTACGACGAATCAAGATTTCGCCCCATATAAAAAAGGAGAGAATCAATGATTCTCTCCTTTTATCAGTTTTCTCATGTCCTGAGGCAGTGGAGCATGAAACGTCATGTTCTCCTGTGTCAGCGGATGGATAAACGAAAGATGCTCGCTGTGCAGAGCCTGCCGGCCAATTTCCTGTCTCGTTCCGCCGTACAGTGTATCGCCGCACAACGGGTGCCCGAGATAGCTCATATGAACACGAATTTGATGGGTTCGTCCAGTCTCAAGCTGCAATGCCACCGAGGTCATGTCATCATTTGCACATGTGACGTAAAAATGAGTAACAGCCTTCTGGCCGTCCGGTGTTACCGTCCGTTCAATAATACTGTCAGGATGTCTGCCAATCGGAGCATCGACTGTTCCCTCCATCTGTGCCATCCGCCCGTGAACCACTGCCGCATACCGGCGTTTCACAAGGCCTTTTTTTTGCGCAGACGATAAAATGGAGTGGGCAAATCGATGCTTGGCAACAAGCATGACACCAGATGTATCCCGGTCTAGCCGGGTGACAAGATGTACTGTCGCCCTCACTCCGGTTGTTTGATAATGATCAATAATTCCATTGGCAATGCTGCCGGAGGGATGCTCTCTCGAAGGGATTGATGACACATACGGCTGTTTGTTTATCACAAGCACATGTTCATCCTCATAAAGGATATCGAGCGGAACAGGCTCTGCCAACAGCGTCTCGCTCACCTGTTCCTCAGGAAACTTCACGATAAGAAGATCTCCCTCTTTCAAAACGTATTTAACCGTCACATGCTCACCGTTGATCAGCATGTCTCCCCCGCCAAACTTAATATCGGTCAGCAGACGTTTCGAAATTCCCAGTTCACCGGCATATTCTTTTACAGTCATCCCGTCCTCAGCGGAAGTAATGTTCTTTCTGATAAAAAAATGCTCCACGATATGTCCTCTTTCTATTCACCTTTTCCAATAAACGAATCCTGGACTCTTTTCCAAAATGGAAACGGACGGAATCTCGCAAACCGCACTTTTTCGGATGCAACCTGGCAGCGGATCGACTTTACATCTTTATGGAGAAGGGTTAAATGGTCAATCGTCACTTGAAAGTCAACTTCGTTTCTCGGCTTAATCATGCAATCATGATGGGATGGGAGAAGCAGAGGTGACCCGACCGTACGGAACACGCGGTTATTAATTGAAGCCATTTCCGCAAGCTGGATCGCCCTGATAGAGGGATGGATAATCGCTCCGCCCAGCGCCTTATTGTAGGCTGTGCTGCCTGATGGAGTTGACAGGCAGAGGCCGTCGCCCCGGAAGGTTTCAAAGAGCTGCCCTTTGATTTCCACATCTGCAACAAGGCTTCCTTCGATGCTTTTAATCGTACATTCATTCAAAGCTAAGTATCTTTCTTCCCGCTCGTTTTCGTGATAGGTCACAATGACTTCGAGAAGCGGATATTCGACTGTATGATACGGCGTTTTCGCGATGGCAAGAACAAGTTTTTCAATTTCATGAGGAACCCAGTCGGCATAAAAACCCAGATGACCTGTGTGAACGCCGACAAATGCTGTTTTGTCCAAGCGGTCGCTGTATCTGTGAAAAGCATACAAAAGCGTTCCGTCGCCTCCGACTGAAATAACGATTTCCGGTTCATTTTCATCCAGTTCCATATCAAAATCCAATAAATACGCCTGTATTTTGCTTTTCAGCGTATCAGAAACTTGATCTCCTTTTGATGATACGGCAAATTTCATGCTCTTCTTCCCCTTTACCTATTGTTGCTCGCTTCCTTTTTTCTTTCTTGAAAAGGCAGCTTGAGCTTCCTGTACTTCACCCCTGATCTCCGACATCTCTTCATCAAGCCGGGAAGCCGCTTCAGAAGCGCGCTGAAGCCTTAGTTTTACTTTTTCAGGAATGTTTCCGCTGTATTTATAATTCAATGAATGCTCAATGGTCGCCCAAAAATTCATCGCCAGTGTACGGATCTGTATTTCCACGAGAACATGCTTTTCTCCGGATACCGTCTGCAAAGGGTACAGCACAACAAGATGGTATGACCGGTATCCGCTCTCTTTATGTTCCGCAATATAATCTCTCTGATCCACGACGGTGAAATCTTTTCTGGCAAAAAGCATCTCTTTTACGATTTGGATGTCATCGACAAATTGGCACATGATTCTAAGGCCAGCAATGTCCTGCATGGTTTCAATTTCATGCAGCGGTATGCTTTTCCGTCTCGCTTTTTCAAGTATGCTCGCCACAGGCTTGACGCGTCCGGTCACAAATTCGATCGGTGAATGGTCGTCCTCGTATTCATATAGTGTGCGGATCCCCTTGAGCTTCACTTTCAACTCTTCGACAGCCTGGCGGTACGGCACTAAAAAACGCTCCCATTGTTTGTCATCCATCATACATCCCCCAATTCCGAACCAGTTTCTATAAAAACACGCGTTTCACTTTTTCTTCCATTTCTTCTCCGTAGTTTGCATTATCCTTTATATTTTCTAAAAGATATTCCAGCTCCTCATGCAGGCCTGCCAGTTCAATTGTTTGGTCTCCTGCCTCTAAAACAACCGGTATTTTTTGTGCATGGGCCTGCTTCAGTTCCGGCCATACATGTTCCTTTATAATGACATATTCAAAAGAATCAGCTAATTCAAGTATGTATACAAAAGCAAAGTGGTCAGAATCAACAAGCATTTGACCTGACGGCTTGCGTTCCGCTTCGTTTCCTTCTGTCTGACAGGCAAGGCGAAGCTGATCATCCGATAATGTTGCATTCAAAATTTCGATTCTGTTTTGCATAATGCTCTCCTTTTTTAAACAAAGTACAGATTCATTTTATCATATCGAGCTCGATATTGATAAACCTAACATCTAAAGAGATAATAGTAAAAATAAGATTTACAGGGCGGAAAGGAAGAGCATCATGAGCCAAGAAATTGAAATCGAATTTAAAAATATGCTGACCAAACAAGAATTCAAGAACATAGCAGCGGCACTCCAGCTGACAGAAAAAGATTTTACAGATCAAAAGAATCATTATTTTGATACAGACAGCTTCGCGCTGAAACAAAAACATGCTGCGCTTCGTATCCGCAGAAAAAACGGAAAGTATGTTCTTACATTAAAGGAGCCGGCTGATGTGGGGCTTCTGGAAACGCACCAGCAGCTTTCAGAGGTATCAGATCTCGCTGGATTTTCAGTTCCCGAGGGCCCTGTGAAGGACCAGCTGCACAAGCTTCAGATCGATACGGATGCCATTCAATACTTTGGATCTTTAGCAACAAACCGTGCGGAAAAAGAAACAGAAAAAGGCTTAATAGTTTTAGACCACAGCCGATATTTAAATAAAGAGGACTATGAAATTGAATTTGAGGCGGCGGATTGGCATGAGGGCAGACAAGCCTTCGAGAAGCTGCTTCAGCAATTCAGCATTCCTCAGCGCGAAACCAAAAATAAAATTCTGCGTTTTTATGAAGAAAAAAGAAAGTCTATATAAGGTGGAATGACATCGTGAATGTAACGAATTGGGCAGCTTCACTTCAGCTTCAGGCACTACAGTCCATATCTAATGCACGCAGCAGCTCGGACACTCAGAATACGGAAAGCCCGCTTTCAAGTTTTAGCTCTTTGCTCAGCCAATATACAAACGGTCTGGCATCTCAGCAATCAGCACCTTCTTCATCGCCAAGCCCGCTCAGCATGCTGAACAGCGCGAATACAACAGCGCCGTCACTGCTTTCAGCGTATGGGCTTAACTCATATACGAGCAGCAATTCAGGTTCAATCACAAAAGCGGCAGAAAGCACTGAAACAGCTGCTGCAGATTCAGCTTCAAACAAACATGAAGCAAATCAGATCAGTTCGGGAGACTTTTCTATTGACAGTGCGATTAAAAAAGCCGCTGATAAATATGGCGTTGATGAAAAACTGATCCGTGCCGTCATCAAACAGGAATCAGGCTTTAATGCAAAAGCGGTCAGCGGAGCAGGCGCGATGGGCCTCATGCAGCTGATGCCGTCAACAGCAAGCTCACTTGGCGTTTCCAATCCGCTTGATCCACAGCAAAATGTGGAGGGCGGAACGAAATATTTAAAACAAATGCTGGATAAATACGACGGCAATGTGTCTATGGCATTAGCGGCTTACAACGCCGGACCGGGAAATGTTGACCGATACGGAGGCATTCCTCCTTTCCAAGAAACGCAAAACTATGTAAAAAAAATAACTTCAGCTTATTACGCGTAACCAGAGGGGCTCTTTCCCTCTGGTTTTTTTGCGAAGTGAAATCTTACGCATTCCTGATTTTTATGTGATATGATATGAAATACAAACCCCGGCTGTCAGCCGAAATGAGTCATCATACGCAAAAAAGGCAGTTTGTTTGTAGAAATGATGCCTTGTTGCTAAAATAAACCTAGATGAAACAATGAAATACAGAAAATTACTTTTTGCAATAGGATTTATGATTCCTATTAGCCATATTTAAAGGAGTAGTCAACATGGGACAATCGTTTAACGCACCTTATGAAGCGATTGGAGAGGAACTTCTATCGCAACTTGTTGATACTTTTTATGAGCGTGTCGCGTCTCATCCTTTGCTGAAGCCGATTTTTCCAAGCGATTTGACAGAAACCGCCAGGAAACAGAAGCAATTTTTAACTCAGTATTTAGGCGGGCCTCCTCTTTATACTGAGGAGCACGGCCATCCTATGCTCAGAGCAAGGCATCTTCCCTTTCCAATTACAAACGAGAGAGCTGATGCGTGGCTCAGCTGTATGAAGGACGCAATGGACCATGTAGGGCTAGAGGGCGAAATTCGTGAGTTTTTGTTTGGCCGGCTGGAGTTGACAGCAAGGCATATGGTGAATCAAACGGAAGCGGAGGATCGATCATCTTGACAAACTATCAGCATGAGCTATACTTCGCCCATTGCCACGGTCATCCAAAAAAACCGCTTGAAATTTATATGTTTGTAGACCCTTTATGTCCTGAATGCTGGTCCTTAGAGCCCGTCATCAAAAAGCTGAAAATCAGATACGGACGTTTTTTCACCTTACGCATTATCGCTTCCGCAAGCCTTACCGCTTTAAATAAAAAGCGAAAAAAGCATCTTCTCGCAGAAGCATGGGAAAAGATCGCGAGCCGCTCTGGCATGTCATGTGACGGCAATGTCTGGTTCGAACAGGATCAGCCGCTTTCATCGCCTTATATGGCTGCTCTCGCTTTTAAAGCAGCCGAATTGCAAGGACGAAAAGCCGGCATGCAATTTCTCAGAAATATGCAGGAGAGCCTATTTGTTTCAAAGAAAAATATTACGGATGAAAACGTGCTTTTGGAGATTGCTGAAAATACAAGTCTCGATCTTGAAGAATTCAAAAAAGATCTGCATTCTCAAAGCGCGGTCAAGGCGCTTCAATGTGACATGAAAATTGCTGCTGAGATGGATGTTTCTGTTAATCCGACACTGACGTTTTTTAATACGCAGCATGAGGATGAAGGGCTTAAAGTTCCTGGCAGCTACTCATATGATGTATATGAAGAAATTTTATTTGAGATGCTTGGCGACGAGCCGAAGCCGTCGGAAACACCGCCTTTAGAATGTTTTATTGAATATTTCCGCTTCGTTGCCTCGAAGGAAATTGCTCTTGTATATGACCTGAGCCTTGAAGAGGTAGAAAAAGAAATGAAAAAACTGGCGTTTGCTAAAAAGGTTGCCAAGGTGGAAGCCAAACACGGAATGTTTTGGAAGTCTCTCAGCACTTATTCTGATGAATATCAATCATGTGAAAAATAGCCGCAGGCGTGCATATGCTTGAGGCTGTTTTTTTACGCCACGAACCAAACATACGTTCTGTTTTTAGTACTAAAGAAACCGCGCCGGGATAAGCGCGGTTTCATATGTCTTAACGACAACAAAGGGGATGGGAGAAATTTTTCACGGTCAAACAAAGGGGTAATGTTTGTTTGTGATCAATTTCACATCCTTATGATAACAAAAGATGTCGACTTTTGACAACCTCTATGCTTAATGTTCATATTTTTGTCACAAAACATAACGAAGTGCATTCACTCATATCCTTATAAGGAAAAAGGACGAGGAGGACCGCCATGATGTCTACTTTGATCTCAATTGTGTGCATTGCCGTTTTTTTCTGTCTGAATATCTTAGGCATGATGCATATGCTGCCGCTTTATATTACCTCTCCTCTGCTGTTTCTGTCTATTTTGTTTACCCTCTACCGCTTGAATCACCGGAAAACCTTTAAAGGGTTTTAAAAAAGCCTGTGCGTCATTTCCGCACAGGCTTACTTTTTTAAGACTGCTTGACTTTCATCAGCAGCTCTTCCATTTCATCAAGTTTTTCTTCAAACATTTTGCACGCGGCTTCGATTGGCTCTGGAGACGTCATATCAACGCCCGCTTTTTTCAGGACATCAATCGGGTATTGTGAGCTTCCCGCTTTCAGGAAGTCAATATAACGGTCAACCGCCGGCTTTCCTTCCTTCAAAATCTGGCTGCTTAATGCTTGGGCAGCGCTGTACCCTGTCGCATACTGATACACATAGTAATTGTAATAGAAGTGCGGAATACGCGACCATTCAAGGCCGATTTCCTTATCAATCACCATGCCGTCTCCAAAATACTTTTTATTCAGGTCGTAATAGACATTTGTCAGAAGCTCAGGTGTAAGCGGCTCGCCTTCTTGCGCCTTTGTATGGATCAGATGTTCAAATTCAGCGAACATCGTTTGTCTGAAGACCGTTCCCCTGAAGCCCTCAAGCATATGGTTGAGAATATATAAGCGCTGTTTTTCATCCTCTAAATTGTTCAGCAAATATTCGCCAAGGAGCGCTTCATTTGTCGTAGAAGCAACTTCCGCGACAAAGATACTGTAATTGCCGTATGGATAAGGCTGGTGCTTTCTCGTATAGTAGCTGTGTACGGAATGTCCAAACTCGTGCACGAGCGTAAAGAGATTATTGACGTTATTATGCCAGTTCATCAAAATATACGGATTCGTGCCGTAAGCTCCTGATGAATAAGCCCCATTGCGTTTGCCTTTATTCTCGTAAACGTCCACCCAGCGGTTTTCCAGTCCTTCTTTTAGGATAGAGGCATATTCTTCCCCTAAAGGTGCGAGGCCTTTCAGCATGTAATCTTTGGCTTCCTCGTATGTCACCTTCATCCCCGCATCTTTCACAAGCGGTGTATACAGGTCATAGATATGCACTTCATCAAGCTCAAGCACTTTCTTTCTCAGCGCAATATAGCGGTGCAGGAGCGGCAAATGCTTATTAATCGTCTTAACAAGGTTATCGTATACTTCCTCAGGAATACTGTTGTTAGAAAGCGCAGCCTCACGCGCTGACTTGTACTTCTTCACTCTCGCGTAGAAGTTGTCCTTTTTCACAGTGCCGCTAAGCGTCGTGGCCATTGTGTTTTTATATTGTCCGTACGTTTTATACACTGCGTCAAACGCATTTTTGCGGACTTCACGGTTTTCACTTTCCAAGAAATTAATAAAGTTGCCGTGAGTGATCTGTTTTTCATTCCCATCTTCGTCTTTAATGGACGGAAACGTTATATCTGCGTTATTTAACACGCTGAATGTATTTGAAGATGACCCCAGTACCTCGGAGGCTTCAGCAAGCAGCGCCTCTTCCTTCTCGCTCAGCACATGCGGACGTTCCTTTGTAATCTCCTCAATCGCATGAGAGTACAGCTTCAATTCTTCTTTTTCGAGAATGAACTGCTGCAGTTTGTCTTCTTCTATGGATAAAATCTCCGGAACCAAATAAGCTGTCGCGCTTGCGGCCTGTGTATACAGGTTTCCCGCCTTGTCATTCAGCCCCTGGTAAAAGGAGTTCCCAGTATCCTGGTCAGAGCGCATATGCGCATATGTGTACAGCCTACCCAGCCGCTCCATCACTTTATCTTGATACGTAAGAGCCTCGTATAAATGATCAGCTGAATCTGCCAGCTTTCCTTTATACTTAGATAAATTCGGAATTAATTCTTTTACAGCTTGAAATTCTTTATTCCAGGCCTCATCACTAGGAAAAATATCCTCAAGTCTCCATGTGTCTTCTGCCTTTACCTCACTTCTGTCAGGCAGTTGGTTTGCTTTTTTTTCCTCAGCCATGGTGATCCCCCTCGTCTTCTTTGATTCAAGCCAATTGAAAAAACAGCTGTTTCTCAATAAACTTGTGTTGTGAATATCTTCCGGTTTTTCACTGCCTTTTGTCAAATCATATGCAGTAATGAAGAGAACGAATGCCAAAAAAGCAGTAAAAACACGAAAAACCTTTCCTTTTGTGCCTTTCACAGCCTGCCCACCACCTTTGTCTTAGGGTGAGCCAAATAAGACAAACTCATTCTATAAAACAGCTGCGGTCTCTTTCTATGAGATCCTGCATTGAGTGTATGCCACCTGCAGGCTGATTCAGCACATATACTTCTTTCTGAGTCTCCCTTAAAAATCCCTTCTTGCACAAAAAATCAATATACTGTTTAACCGCTTCTGAAAGACACTCTTCGCTGCATTCAAACCTGAGTGCAATGTTCTTATTATGAATGTGCAGTTTGCACTGCTGCAAAACGGCTGAAAAATGAATTGGCGCACGTTTACCTCCAAGATCCGACATAAACAAATAAAGAAACCCCTGCCACACAAAAACCGGACTCTTAAAAACTGCCCCTTTTCTAACAGGAACAAACACTTCAGTCGGCAGAAAAGAAAAAGGTGTCTGCCGCTTCTCATAAAACAGCAGCCTAAGGCGATTTGTTTCCTTTGAGTTAAACCGATGGGGTTTATGGCGAAAACGGTGAATCGCTTTCGTCCAGCCTGAATATTGAATTGAGGGTTTCGGTTCAGTGAAAAAAAGATCGTCTACACCTGCCCGATGGATAGGGATCGTTTGGACTGAGGAATAAGAATGGTTTGTGTAGAATGGAATGATGTGGCTAAGCCGGAGAAAAGAACGCCTTTCAGGACAATAACATATCAGTTCTCTGTATGGACTTGCATTGATAAACTGCCAATGAAAAGCTGAAAGCTGATAAAAGGACGAAGCAGTCCGTTTTAAGCGGCTGTATCCCATAATCCACTGCGGGATGATTCCTTCTTGTTTGAAGCCCTCTGTCCGCTTCTGAAAGACATTTGGTGCGATAGTGGCGCATTGATATTCAACAGCAAGCATATGCTCCTTGATCCTTGCCATGACGTCCGGTCTTTGGTTGATTGTCCTTATATACGGCTCCAATATTGGTGAAGCCCGTTGTATTTTCAGCCATACATACAGCTGTCTTTTTCCTTCTAAGTGGTAGGCGCTTTCCGGTTCGATGTCTATGGAGCAGGACTTGTTCTGTTTATGGGCAAAATGCGGCGCTTTTTGAAGTCCGAGCTTCACAGCTAGCTCTCCCCCGCATACCGGACAGAAGAACCGTCTCCGCTTTAATTTCTGGTTTTGCTGAGCGCCTAAAAGGTGAAACATTTGGCCGTCTTCAGTCACAGCACTAAACAATTGTCATCTCTCCTTTCCAGATGAAGTATACTTTCTGGAAAAGATGATCAACTCCTGTTCGCTGTATTTCTGCTTGTCTATATGTTTTTGATTTTTCACATCTCTAAAAAGGCATTTTCGTGCATAAAAAAAACCGATTTCCGGAAGGAAATCGGTTTGCTATGATGCAAAGTGTTTTTTTATCGTTTCTAGAGCATGCTCTGAAATAATCAGCTTGCCGTACTCTTCAAGACGGTGTATGCTGATTGAGGATTCAGTTGCGTACTCCAGCAGGATGCTTAGCTGATTTTCAACCTCTTCATCAGTCATATTGCAAAAATCTACATATAAATAATATCGGTTCTCAAACGAATATAAAGTCGTTTTGCTTCCGTTAACGTTCAAATTAGATAGAGAAATAACATCCTCAAAATCGCCAAATCGCAAGACAAATTGAAGCTTTTGCTCCTTCTCTTCCTGATTGACGGCTTGCTCTTCTTTCTGGAAATCATCCAGCAAGGCGTCAAGATCCTCAGATGCTGGTTCTTGCTTTTTATCCTCAGGAATCGGCAGTTCGAGCTTTTGTCCGTCTTTGGAAAGCTGGGCTTTTGTGACGATGATTTCTAATCCTTTGTCCAGTGCCTGAACTTGAATCCAAAGTGGGCCTTCCACAGCGAATTCCTCTTCTTCATGAACTTCATCCATGACTTCCCAGAAAAGTTCTTCACTGCGCTCACGGTTATACCAAATTTCTTCTCTGTCAAAACCGCGATCTTCAATATCTCCGTAAGACATATAAAATTTTACTGTATGCTCGTTAATTCTTTCAATTTCCATTTGCCAACCTTCCCTTCTATATAAGATGTTGAAGGGACATCTAAGCTCCCGATTAATTGTACTTTACTACACTTTACCCATTCCGTCCACATCTTAACCTTAACCAAGGCCAGTGTGAATTCCTTTGTATTTCTATTTTATGATAAAACAGTCACAAAAGAAATAAAAATGCACCTTTGCCTAAAAAACGGCAGATCAGGCGGCTGATATCATAAAATATGACCTGTCTCATATAGTAGTAGTACAAGCGAAGGACTGAAAGCGAGGTGCCGCTTCATGGAGCATGACTATCTGATTTCTCTGCTTGTCATTGTTGGGATTGACCTGATCCTCGGCGGAGATAATGCGGTTGTCATTGCCATGGCCAGCAGACATTTGCCGGACAAGCAAAGACAGCAGGCCATTATTCTCGGAACATTTATTGCCGTTGCCATGAGAATCGGATTAACAAGTGCAGCTGTATATCTTTTGAACATTCCGTTCTTGCAGTGCGCCGGCGGAATTTTCCTGCTGTATTTAGGATATCAGCTGCTGATTGAAAAAAAAGACACGCAGCACATTAAAAGCAGCACCTCCCTGTGGAGAGCAATACGAACGATTGTGCTTGCAGATCTCTTTATGTCCCTGGACAACGTCATCGCAGTTGCGGGAGCATCACACGGTGAGTTTTCTCTCGTTGTTATAGGTTTGTGTGTATCGGTTCCGGTTATTATTTGGGGCAGCAAACTCATCCATATTGCACTAGAGAAAATACCGCTTCTGATTTACGCGGGAAGCGGGCTGCTTGCTTATACTGGCGGAGAAATGATTGTCAGAGACAAAAAGCTGTCTCTTTTTATGGCGCAGCACGGCACAGTTGAAACGCTCCTCCCCATTTTGACAGTTGCGTTTGTCATCCTTGCGAGCATTTATTACCAGCAGGTTGAGAAATAAAAGAAGGCTGATCACTCAGCCTTCTTTTGATGATACGATCTATTAGTTTGCCAAACGCTGTGCTTCTCTTAATTGGAAAGAGCGAACTTTTCTTGGCAGGAAACGTCTGATTTCGTCTTCGTTATATCCGACCTGCAAACGTTTTTCGTCAATGATGATCGGACGGCGAAGCAACCCTGGATGCTCGTTGATCAAGCGGTACAAATCTTGCAGCGGCATAGATTCAACGTTCACATTCAGTTTTTGGAATACTTTTGAACGGGTTGAGATGATTTCATCTGTTCCATCCTCAGTCATTCGAAGAATTTGTTTTATTTCATCAATTGATAAAGGTTCAGAGAAAATGTTTCTTTCTACAAATGGAATATCGTGCTCCTCGAGCCACGCTCTCGCCTTTCTGCATGAAGTACAGCTTGGTGATGTGTATAGTGTAACCATTCATCTTCACTCCTCTAATTAGTAGGATGAACATCTATTTTATTCTTAAATTGAAATTACTCTAAAAAAGGAATCTTTACAGGTATTATACTATAAAAAAGTAAGTGTGAACAGTATCCTAAGAAAAAAATGTGTCAATCCAGCAAATTTTTAATGTTCATGATATGTTCTAATTCTCAATTAGCTTAACTGATCGAAAATATTTTTTTGTTTTTCTTCATCAATGAGTTTCAGGACTTCATCCGTTTTTTCGTACGATTCCCCGTACCATTTCTCGTCTTTATAAGTATGAATGTTTTCATATGTCTGTTTCATGGCTTCAAGAATTTCTTCTTCTGATTCTGTTTTTGGTGACCAGTACAGAATCTCCATCTTGTTTACTTCATTCGTAGCCAATGACCGGCGCCGGTACCCAATTGACTGAGCATGCTTGAAATGCTCTCTTTGATAAAACCTCAGGCGTTTTTCTGTATCAGTATCATCTTCATCCACAGGTTCCACCTCGAGCAATATGGGCTTATTTTTCTTTTTCAGCTTCGCGATCAATTTGCCGCCAAGCCCCTGCCCTCTTGCATCCTTAGACACATACAGATAATCAACGAAGATAAAAGAATCGAATTCCGCAAACATTAAAATATGATGTTTGCCTTCATCTTTATGATAAATATCGCTTCGCTCTTTCAGAAGAGCTTCCATATGCGCTTTTGATTTCATTTCTTCAATTGGAAAGTACTCGCTAAGCTTTTCATACCAGTTCATTGATTTGCTCCTTATGAGTTCGTTGTCTTCATACTTTTAGATATACCCCATTTCTTCTTGTTTAAACAGCCTTACATCTATAAAGACGTGCGAACTTCCGCCATGGTTTCATTTTTTTTCAGCAAAACGGAGCCAGCTGCTCCGTTCATTTTGAAGTGTTTCTCATTGAACTCGATTTTCCCGCCTGTAATGAATCAGGCGGGGCTGCGCCAGTGCAATCAGAAATGTCATGATATATAATGCAGCAGCCGCGATAAAAGCTATTTTCGCACCAGCAGCATCAGCCACTAGCCCTATAATGGAGTAGGTGACGCCTGACCAAGGAGTCAAAATTGCATTTTTTGCAGCCATGATTCCGATTCGTTTCTGCTCGGGAATAACCTCCTGCAGCATGGTTTCCTGGCAAATATCACGCACCTGATAAAAAGGCCCCATTGCAGCACAAGCCAGAGCGCATAAAAATGGGACTGGAGAAAATGAAAACAAAAGGGTCAGCGCCGACATTACAAGCGAGCTGAACATAATGGCATAGCCCATATTCCGCTCAAAAAAAGAAGAAAAACGAATGGCAATCACACTGCCGACAATTGCGCCTATAAAATAGGAAGCGTTAAACATCCCCCACCACACCTCTGTTTCATGCAAAACAGCCGCAGTAAATGCGAGGAGAATAGCAGATGACCATACGGAACCCGCCAAAGCTTCTATCATGTCCATTATAGTAATGTCTCTTACAATAGGGATGATCATTAAATCCTTCCATATACTTCTGGCAGATGCTGTTTCAGCAGTTCCTACAGACTCTTCTTCATTTACATGCAGCACACTGATGGAAGCACCCGATAGAACAAACAGGCAAATGGCAGTGTCGACAACGAGTTCAAAAGGGACGGCGTACGTCAGAAGGCCTCCAAGGCCCCAGCCTGCTGTTAAGAACAATTGATTCGAGAGGGAGATCACACCATTCGCTTTTACATATTGCTTCTTTGAAACAATAATCGGCAGCAGCGCAAATCTTGCTGGCTGAAAAAAAGCGCCCGCGAAGGAAAAACAAAACACAAACAGCAGCGTAATCCAAAAGAATGCCTGTCCGTGATGAGTGACGCTGTATGCAATCAGTATTGTAAAGACCGCTCTCAGCAGATTCGCCCCCACAAGCACCTTTTTAAAACCGAGAATGCGAAGCACCGGAGAGACGCAAAAGCTTGCTGCTATACTCGCAAACGACATGAACGATAAAATAAGACCCGCCAAAAAAACGGAGTCAGTCATTTGATAGACCCGGACCATTAAAACGATTGTGACGAGGACTCCTGCTAAAGATTGAAAAGATTGAGACAGCAATAGCGCAAAAACATTTTTGTTATGCAGAAATTGAATCGTATTTCGCCTCCGCTTTTTCCTCTAATTGTAAATGTTATCATTCTCACTTTCTATGAAGACGCAAAAAAATCCTTCAAGAGATTCTCTTGAAGGATTGATGAATCATGAAAAAGCTTTAAATTCGGTTTCCGTGCACATCACAAAATGTCCCGGTTTGACTTCACGGAATTCCATCGTTTCCCCATCTTTTAATTGATGGACGGACGGATCATATTTCTGGCGGACGCGATTTCTCTCATAGTCCGGATCTGGAAGCGGAATCGCAGAAAGCAATGATTTTGTATACGGGTGAAGCGGATTTTCATAAAGCTCATCTGCCGGCGCAAGCTCAACCAGTTTCCCGAAATACATGACTCCAATGCGGTCACTGATGTATTTGACCATCGATAAATCGTGGGCAATAAACAGGTATGTGAGCCCTTTTTCTTTTTGCAGTTCTTTCATTAAATTCACGACCTGCGCTTGAATGGATACATCCAAAGCGGAAATCGGCTCATCCGCGATAATGAATTCCGGATCAACAGCAAGAGCTCTGGCAATCCCGATTCTTTGGCGCTGGCCGCCGGAAAATTCATGCGGATAGCGGTTCGCGTGTTCCTTGTTTAAACCAACTGTTTCCAATAGTTCATGAACCCTCTGCATCCGCTCTTTTTTTGTTTTCGCCAGCTTATGAATATCAAGGCCTTCAGCAATAATATCAGCAACTGTCATTCTCGGATTCAGGGATGCATATGGGTCTTGGAAAATCATCTGCATTTTGCGGTTGAATTCCAGCAGCTTTTTCCGCGATTTTCTCCCGTGCACATTTTCACCGTTAAACAGCACCTCACCATCGGTTGCTTCGTACAGCCGGATAATGCTTCGGCCTGTTGTCGATTTACCGCAGCCAGATTCACCAACCAGCCCTAATGTTTCACCTTTATAGATATCAAATGATAAATCATCTACAGCCTTAACCGTGCCCCTCGGCGTGACAAAGTGCTGTTTTAAATGTTTGATTTCTAATAATTTTTCAGTCAATTCATTCACCTTCTCTCACTAAGACAGGTTTTTCATACGTATTTGCCAGTTTACGCATTTTCGCTTTTACCGCTTCAGGCGGCTCTACCTTTGGCGCGTCAGGATGAAGCAGCCACGATTTTACATAATGAGTATCGGATACCTTAAACATTGGCGGCTCCTGTTCAAAATCGATTTTCATCGCATAAGAGCTCCGCAGGGCAAAAGCATCTCCTTTTGGCGGGTTTGTCAAATCAGGCGGCGTGCCCGGAATTGCAGTCAGCTCTTCCTCACCTGAACTTTCCAGTGTCGGCATGGATGCAAGAAGCCCCCAAGTGTATGGATGTCTCGGATCATAGAAGATTTCGTCTACCGTACCGGTTTCTACAATCTGTCCCGCGTACATGACAGCGACCCGGTCAGCAACATTAGCCACAACACCAAGATCGTGTGTGATAAAGATGATGGACGTGTCAATTTTCTTTTGCAAATCCTTCATTAATTCCAAAATTTGCGCTTGAATCGTTACATCAAGAGCAGTTGTCGGCTCATCGGCGATCAGAAGCTTCGGATTCGCTGCAAGCGCCATGGCAATGACAACCCGCTGTCTCATCCCGCCTGAAAATTCATGCGGAAATTGGTTCACCCGCTTTTCCGGCATTGGGATACCGACTAATTCCAGCAGTTCAACCGCGCGTTTTTTAGCCGCTTCCTTCGAGATCTTCTCGTGTTTAAAAAGCACTTCCGTAATTTGTTTACCGACCTTCATCGTTGGATTTAAAGAGGTCATCGGATCTTGGAATATCATGCCGATCTCTTTTCCCCGGACATTTTGCATTTCTTTTTCGGACAGCGGCACCAGATCCTTTCCTTCAAACAGGATCTCACCGCGTTTGAAATAACCCGGAGGCATTGGAATCAGCTTCATAATCGCTTGAGAGGTTACACTTTTTCCGGAACCTGATTCTCCAACAATGGCCAGCGTCTCTCCTTTATCCAGATGGAAATTCACTCCGCGGATTGCCTGGACCTCTCCGCCATATGTTTTAAATGAAATTGCTAAATCTTTTACTTCTAATAGGCGTGTCACCCGTATCACTCCCTTATTTACGTAACTTAGGATCCAATGCGTCTCTTAATCCGTCGCCGACAACGTTAAAACCAAACATTGTAATGCAGATAAATCCGGCAGGGAAGAATAAACGCCACGGATAATAGGTCAATGCAGGCAATCCGTCAGAAGCCATCGTTCCCCAGCTTGCCAGCGGAGCTGGAACACCAAGTCCCAAATAGCTTAAAAAGGCTTCTGTGAAAATCGCAGTAGGAACTGTCAGTGTCATCGTGACCAAAATAGAACCCATTGCGTTTGGCACGATATGTTTAAACAGAAGACGGGATGTTTTTGCACCCAGTGTCTGTGAAGCAAGCACATACTCCTGATTCTTCAGCTGCAGCACTTGTCCGCGCACGATTCTGGCCATATTAATCCAGCCTGTAATCGTCATGGCAATAATAATCGTAAATAGACCTTTCGGAAGAACAACCATCAGTAAGATAACCATTAATAATGAAGGAACTGCCCAAAGGATATCAGCGATACGCATCATGATTTCATCCGTTCTGCCTCCGCGGAAGCCTGAAATGCTCCCCCAAATGACGCCGATCAGCAAATCAAGAACAGCAGCTGCAACACCAATAAAGATTGAGATTCGCGCCCCTACCCATGTACGGACGAAAATGTCCCGTCCAAGATCATCTGTTCCGAACCAGTGATCTTTTGAAGGCGGCTTATCCGCATTTAAGAGATTAGTAGTTGAATAATCATACCTTGAGAACATCGGCGCAAAAATTGCCATAAGGATAATAAGTACGATAATGATAAGCCCGACCATTGCAAGCTTATTGCTGCGGAAGCGAAGCATCGCATCTTTCCAGAGGGAAAGGCTCTTTTTACTTATTTTTTCTGCATCGCCGGCATTCGCTGCGGCTGGTTCAAACATGTTTTTTGGAATGTTCTGCATGGCCTAGGCTCCTTTCTTTGCTTTGGAAAGCTTGATTCTTGGATCAATAATGCCGTATAACACATCTACGATTAATACACACAATAGCAAGATGACACTGAAGAACACCGTTACACCCATAATGACCGTATAATCACGGTTTGTAATACTGTTGACGAAGTGTGCACCAAGCCCCGGGATCCCAAAAATGGTTTCAATAATGAAGCTCCCCGTTAAGACCTGTGCGGCCATCGGGCCCATATATGTAACAACCGGCAAAAGCGCGTTTCGAATGGCGTGCCGCACTGTAACCGCTGGGCGGGAAAGCCCTTTCGCTTTCGCTGTGCGGATATAATCACTGTTTAACACTTCGATCATGCTTGAACGGGAAAGTCTGGCAATAAACGCCATCGGCATGGAAGCAAGTGCGATTGAAGGCAAAAAGGTGTATGCCCAGGAATCCCACCCCGCGACCGGAAACAGCCCAAGCTTCATGGAGAACACATATTGCAGAACAGCCGCCATGATAAAGCTCGGAACCGAAATACCAAATATCGTTAAAATCGCGACGGTATAATCCTGCCACTTATTATGGTAAAGGGCTGCAATGACCCCAAACAATACACCTAACGCTAAAGCGAGGAGAATAGCTTCTGCTCCAAGAGTAAATGAAACGGGGAAACCTGAACTGATCAGGTCGTTAACACTCTGACCTTTATATTTAAATGACGGTCCGAAATCCCACATTGCAACTGATTTCAAATAACTTACATATTGTACAAACAACGGCTTGTCCAAGCCATAATGCGCATTTAAATTTGCTTCAATTTCAGGCGGAAGCTTTTTCTCACCTGAAAATGGCCCGCCCGGTGCTGCTTGCATTAAGAAGAATGTCACAGTTACAATCACAAATAGTGTGATAATCATATAGACTAAGCGTCTTCCGATATATTTTAGCAAGGGGGAACACCTCCATGGTTTTTACATTTTTATACTCCATCAGTAAGAAAGGTATATGGGGCTTTTCTCCCCATATACCTTGAGGTCTTTTATTTTCAGACGTAGCCTTATTTAAAATATGCGTTTCTGAAATAAACCTCACCAGTACCTGGCATGATAACACCTTTTAGGTTTTCATCCTGTACCCAAGTATCAGTATAGAAATAGATTGGGGCAACCGGCATTTCATCAATGAAAATACCTTCTGCTTTTTTCAGCAGCTCTGCACGTTTTGTTTTATCTGTTTCAGTTTGTGACTGATTCAGAAGCTTTTTGAATTCTGGATTTTCCCAGCCTGTATCGTTATTTCCTCCGTTTTTGTCACGGAACAATTCAAGGAAGTTGATAGGATCATTGAAGTCGCCGAGCCAGCCCATACGGCCGATTTGATAATCTTGGCTGTGGAGCTTATCAATATAGACATTCCACTCTGAGTTATCAAGCTCAACATCAACGCCTAAATTTTTCTTCCACATTTCTTGTACTGCTTGAGCGATTTTCGCGTGTGCGTCATCAGTGTTGTAAGACAATTTGATTTTTGGCAAATCAGATGCCTTGCTTAAGCCCATTTCTTTTAGGCCTTTATCAAGGTATTCTTTTGCTGTTTTGACATCATTGTCTTTGAAGTAGCCTTCTTTGTTATCCTCAAATCCCTTCATTGTAGGCGGCACTGCAGCCATTGCCGGGATTTGCTCTCCTTGCGTAACGTTTTTAACAATCGACTGACGGTCAAGCGAATATGTTAAAGCTTTACGGATATTTACGTTGTCTAATGGCTTAGCTTCAGTGTTGAATTTGTACCAATACACACCTGCAATCGGCTCAACATGTAAAGAACCGTCTTTTTTCAGGGTCGGCAGGGATTCTGTTGGAAGCTGTCCGAGCGGCATACCGGCCCAATCAAGTTCGCCAGCTTGGAATTTTTTCAGTTCCGTATTGTTATTGTTGATCATAACCATATCGATTTTCTTCAGTTTGACTTTGTCTTTATCCCAATACTGGTCATTTTTTTCGAGAGTAATAGAACCGCTGTGTTTCCATGCCGTCATTTTGAACGGCCCGTTTGATACATAATCATCTCCGGCATTTGTATTCCACTTTTTATTTTTCTCTGCAATTTTCTTATTGATCGGCATATACGTATAGAACGCAGTTAATTCAGTGAAATATGGAGTCGGGTTATTTAATTCAACCTTCAGCGTTTTGTCATTCACAGCTTTTACTGCCACATCATCTAGGCTGCCTTTGCCGGTATTCGCCGCTTCAGCACCTTTTATGTAGTAGAGCTGGTAAGCGTATTGTGATTCGTTATTAGGATCAAGCGCCCATTTCCAAGCATATTCAAAATCTTGTGCTGTTACAGGGTCTCCATTAGACCATTTCACACCATCACGAATGGTAAATGTATATGTCTTTCCGTCCTTGCTCGTTTCAATTTTAGAAGCCATGCCTTCTTCAGGCTCACCATCTGCATTGATACGTGTCAATCCTTCAAAAGTCTGACGGATGACACCGCCTGATACTGAATCATTTGCCAATCCCGGATGTAAGGAGAACGGCTCAGTTTTAATATTAATGTTAAGTGTCGTCTTTCCTTTACTGTCCTTTTTCCCTTCACCGTTTGATCCGCTGCCGCCAAAGCCGCACGCGCTCAGCACGAGAGTGAAAATGAGCATCAACGTGACAATCGACCAACGTTTTTTCATATTCGCAAACCCCCTAATAATAATTTTCAGCTCCTTACGGCTAAATCCTCAGAAATATCAGACAAATGAACCTGAGTTTCCATAACTTTTATTCTGTTCCGTCTTTTCTGATTATTTTTGTAAAAAAGCTGTAACAATAGAGTGAACAAGTTCATTATAATGAAACAAATAATTTATTGCAATATTATTTTATCAATTTAAAATATTTAAACTTCGTTAGTTTTTCTTCCATGAACATAATATCCTTCTACCATTTAAAGCATAAATTGATTAAAAACTTTTTCATGTGTTTTCTGCCCATATTGCTTTTTACATATAATATCTGCCTGTTTTTACGCTGATAGCAGTTATCATTTAAGGATTTTACAACACGCGTGTTATTTATATTATTACAATTTTACTGGAAAAAAGAATGTTTTTTCATGATGACAATTGGTTATAATTGATTTATAATGAAGCAATCAAAAGAAAAGCTTGCTATGAAAAAGAGTAGTACACATTTCACCTGTTTGAAGAGAGTCTGCGGTGCTGGGAGCAGATAACGGGCAATGTGGAATGGACTTTGGAGCAGCTGACCGAACTGGAAAAAAGTAGGCTCAGCCGGAGCAGTCTCCGTTACAAACGTCAGAGTGATTCCATTTTAATGGAATAATCAGGGTGGTACCACGGTTCATTCGTCCCTTTTTTACAGGGGATGAATGAGCCTTTTTTATTATGTTTTAAGAAATGAGGTTGATGTTTTCATGAAACAAACGATTTTTTCAGGCATTCAGCCAAGCGGCTCAGTGACGCTCGGCAACTATATCGGTGCAATGAAGCAGTTTGTCGAACTGCAGCATGATTATAACAGCTATTTTTGCATCGTGGACCAGCATGCGATAACTGTTCCTCAAGACCGGCTTGAGCTTAGAAAGAATATCCGCAATCTCGCAGCGCTTTACTTAGCTGTCGGACTTGATCCAGAAAAAGCAACATTGTTTATTCAATCAGAGGTCCCCGCGCATGCGCAGGCCGGATGGATGATGCAGTGTGTCGCATATATCGGCGAGCTTGAGCGGATGACTCAATTTAAGGACAAATCCAAAGGCAATGAAGCTGTCGTCTCCGGCCTGTTAACATATCCGCCGCTGATGGCCGCTGATATTCTGCTGTACGGAACGGATCTTGTACCTGTCGGCGAGGATCAAAAGCAGCACCTTGAGCTGACGCGGAATCTTGCAGAACGATTCAACAAAAAATACAACGACATCTTTACGATTCCGGAAGTGAAAATTCCAAAAGTCGGTGCACGTATCATGTCTCTGAATGATCCGCTGAAGAAAATGAGCAAATCTGATCCGAATCAGAAAGCTTATATTACCCTGCTGGATGAACCGAAGCTTCTTGAAAAGAAAATCAAAAGCGCTGTGACAGATTCTGAAGGCATTGTGAAATTTGATAAAGAAAACAAACCGGGCGTTTCCAACCTTCTTACGATTTATTCAATCCTCGGCAATACGACAATTGAAGAGCTTGAAGCAAAGTACGAAGGAAAAGGCTACGGCGAGTTTAAAGGTGATTTGGCAGAAGTCGTGGTGAACGCATTAAAACCGATCCAGGACCGCTATTATGAGCTGATAGAATCTGAAGAATTAGACCGGATTCTTGATGAAGGCGCGGAACGAGCGAACCGGACAGCAAACAAAATGCTGAAAAAAATGGAGAATGCCATGGGTCTTGGAAGAAAAAGACGCTAATCAAAAAACCGCTCTTTGCAAAGAGCGGTTTTTTTCAGTTTACCTTTGATTCGTTTTCCATTTCCCAAAGCTTTTCGAAAAAAGGCTGACCTTTTATTAGGTTTTCGCAAAAAGCTAGGTGCTTGTCCGACCAGCCTTCAATTGTTTCGTTATACAGCATGTCCCAAATCTCTTCAAAGCTCATCCTTTTGATTTGTTCATACATATGCGGATTCCACTCTGTGTACCAGTAGCCGATTTCAGCCCGGTTTTTCAGCCCTTTTAATTGGTCAAGCGCCATAAACATCAGCTGCTTGATTTGCCGTTCTTTTCTAGTCAGTCCTCTGACATGTTCTGGTGCTAATGATAAGATGTGATATTCCTTGGAGGATTCCAGCTTCTTTGGCTCAAATTCATATGTTTCAGGCTCTACATCTTTCACCATTTCATAAACGAGCTGCTCCTGTCTTGGGATCAGACGGCTTTTTCTGACAGGGATCGTGTAGCCGATCGTGTCGACAGCTAAAATGCCGATTCCGTCTGTTACGACAAAACAATACTCAAGCTTTGTCCGCTCATGATTTTTCCGAATGTACGATTTCTGATGTACGTCTTCAAGCAAACCTTTCGGAAGCTCTGACAAATCGTTTTCTATGTAATGAAACAGTACTGACGGCACCCTTAGCAGCGGCACCTGATCCAAAAGCTCAACCGTATCTTCCTTGCGCCATTCGTGAAAGTGGCATACATTGTAGCCATTTTCTTCCCCTTCAAACCAATTGACCCACACATCATGAAGAAATAACATCTCTAACCCCTCACTTTTATAAAAACTGTTGTCCACAGTATAGGCAAGGGATAGAGAAATTATTCCAAAGAGATTGAGGAAATCTGGAATCACTAGTTTTATGTAAGAATCACAAAAAGCAGATCTCTTTGTATATTTTCTGACAAAAGGAGACCTGCTTTTTTTCTGATTTGGTGATATTTTATAACAGATATGATATTCATTTTTATTTAATATTTTTCGGGTCAAGCGCATCCCGCAGGCCATCACCGACAAAGTTGAAGCATAAAACGGTCATTAAAATAAATAGCCCGGGAAATAACGGGTACCACCATGCTTGAATCATTAATGTAAAGTTTTGAGCATCCTGAAGCATGTTTCCCCAGCTAGCGATTGGCGGCTGGATACCGAAACCCAAATAGCTTAGCGTTGATTCAGCTAGAATGACACTGCCTACTTTTAGAGTAGCGGAGACAATAATTGGTCCAATACAATTCGGTAATATATGCGAAAAAATAATTTTGTGATTTTTTGTGCCTATTGTTTTAGCAGCCAATACAAATTCCCTTGACCTTAGAGATAAAAACTCACCTCTGACTAGTCTCGCTGTTGTAGTCCAACCCGTCAAAGAAAAAATCAAAATTAACTTATCCATTCCGGGTTGAAAAATTGTAACCAAGGTAATAAGCAGAAAAATATCAGGAATAGATAAGACTACGTCGACAGCCCTCATTAATACAGCATCTACTATTCCTTTAAAGTACCCTGCTACAGCTCCAACAACCGTACCTATAGTAATCGCACCAATTACTGAAGCAAAACCGACTAATAAAGACACACGAGCTCCATATAACACCCTTGTAAATATATCTCGCCCAAATTTATCCGTTCCCATTAGATTTTTAGGGCTTGGCGGCTTCAGTTTGTTTAAAAGTGATTGACTCTCAGGTGAGTAAGGCGCAATAAAAGGGGCAAAGACTGCCATTAAAATAATAACTGTTAATATGATACCCCCAACAACAGCAAGCTTATTTTTGAAAAATTTCTCAAAAAAGATCCTAGTCATTGTTTCTGGTTTTTTTCTAATATTTTCTTTTAGCTTTACCTCATTAGAGGAAGCCGCAGTGTTTGGATGTGCCATATGTGTCTCCCCCTTTTAATATTCAATTCTCGGATCAACTAATGCATACAAAATATCTGCAATCAAGTTCCCCAGTACAACCAAAACAGCAGAAATTACAGTCATGGCCATAATAACCGGATAATCTCGAGAGAATGCCGAATCAATAAATAACTTCCCTAATCCCGGCCAAGTAAAAATCTGTTCAACTACTACAGCACCGCCAATAAATGAAGGGATCATCAATCCGAAAATTGTAATAACAGGCAGAAGGCCATTTCTCAATCCATGTTTGAAAATAACTTTATTTTCCTTAAAACCTTTTGCACGAGCTGTTCTAATATAATCCTGTTTTAATACATCGAGCATACTAGATCGAGTATAACGAGTAATACCTGCCATATCAGCAGTTGCTAAAACAAACGCAGGTAAAATTAAATGATGGAGCCTGTCAATAATGCTAAAGTCAGCGTTTAAAGTGCTGACACCCCCCGTAGGAAACCAGCCGAGATTTACGGAAAGAACCATTATAAGAATTAATCCGAACCAGAAATTTGGTATTGCCAGCCCTAAAAATGACGTGACAGTTATACCATAGTCAAGCTTAGAATAAGGGCGTTTTGCAGAAAGAACACCGAAGGGAATTGAAATCAGAAGAGCAACAAGAGTTGAAAAAACCATAAGCACCAGAGTATTCGGTAAACGTGAAAGGATTAGATCGGAAACTGGTGTCCCCTTTTTTTACAATAGATGTCCCAAAGTCGCCTTGGAGCATATTTCCTAGCCATTTTAAGTATTGAACAGGTTCTGGATCATTGAGCCCGTACTTTTCAATAAATTTCGCTCTGTCAGCTTGGCTGATTGTCGGATCCATCATAAGTGACATCGGGTCACCTGGCGCCGCTTTCATTATCGCAAATGATAAAATTGTAATGCCCAAAAGAATTGGCAGAGACATTAATGTTCGACGAACAATATATGTAACCATATTCTTGTCCCCTTTTCTAAAATAGGATAAAGAGGAAAGGATGCTTGCTTGATCCTCCCCTCTCTAGGGATTTAATTATTATTGTTCAAGCCACCATTTTTCAATATGATATAAGTCATTTTTCGGATGGAATACATATCCATTCATGTTTGTCGGGATTGCCCTATGATAATTGTAATAAAACAGGAATGAATAAGGCTGATCCTCAGCAATCAATTTATAGATTTCTTCATATTTTTTCTGATATTCTTTTCTATCTGTAATAGACTTAGCTTCTTCTAAAAGTTTATCGACTTTAGGATTCTTATACCATATGTTGTTTAATCCGTTCTTAGATTGACTGGAGTGGAAAATCGAAAATTGATCTGGGAATGTAGCCAAGCTCCAACCGAGCAGTAGTGCATCATAATCCCAATTCGGTGCGCTTGTTTGTTCAATAAGAGCACTAAATTCTACAATTTGCGGTTTTGCTTCAATTCCTACTTCTTTAAGTTGCTGCTGAACAACAACTGCTAAATCCTCCCGAATCTTATTACCCTGGTTAGTTTTAATGGTAAATGAAAATTTCTTTCCGTCCTTATCAAGGTAACCGTCTCCATCTGTATCTTTCCATCCTGCTTCTTCCAAGAGCTTTTTAGCCTTTTTAGGATTGTAATCAAATGTAGGTACATCACCTTTTGGATAGTTCCAAGAAAGCGGACTTTCAGGAACATTTGCAACTTTACCATCACCGTTTAACACCTGATCTACCATTGCTTTTCGATCAAGTGCATACGTAAGAGCTTGGCGGACTTTTTTGTCTTTAAATAATTCGTTTTTTTCATTCCATCCAATATAGCTGTAGTTCAAACCAAGATCTGATTTAACTTGCACATTATCAAATGTTTTAACTGTCTCAAAGTCTGTGCCTGGTACAACAAAGAAGTCAATATCTCCAGCTTTTAATTGAGCAACAGCTGCATTAGAATCAGGAATCGTCTTAACTGTCACTGTATCTAAATACGGTCTTCCGCCATAATAGTCATCATTTGCTTCAAGTTTTACATAATCGCCCTTCTTCCATTCAACAAACTTGAATGGACCCGAACCAATTGGATTCTTCCTGTTAAATTCATTTTCTCCTAAATCTGCAACTGGCACTTTCCCTAAAATGTGTTTAGGCAGAATACCGTAACTGTCTAAAACAACATTGTAAAAATACGCATCCTTTTTCTTTAATTTAAATTCAACTTCATAATCACCTTTTTTTGTAACAGATTTTAGTGATTCAAAACCAGAACCCCGTTCACCATTATAGTCCTTGTTTAAAGGGATGCTATAAGTGAAAACAACGTCATCGGCTGTAAGTTCTTTTCCATCATGGAATTTTACACCTTTTCTAATTTTGACATCATAAGTCAGGCCATCTTTGGATTCCGTTACTTTCTCAGCTAAAGCAGGTTTCACATTTAGTTTTTCATCCGTTTCTAATAATGTACTATAGATCATCCCTTCAATATCTGAACTGGAAACGTCTGTAGAATAGAGTGGATTAAACAACGTTGGCTCCCCAGTTGAACCAACAACCAAATCCCCGCCTTGTTGCGGTTTGCCTGCTGATTTTTTCTCGCTGCTGTTGCTTGATTTTGATCCCGAGCAGGCTGATAAAAAAATGGCCAGAACCATCAATACACTTAGCATCATCAGTGCGGTTTTCCGTCTTTTCATTAGATATTCCCCCTCTTGAAATGTTCGTTCTTCTCAGCTGTTGTTTATGTAGTGTGCATACCCCCTCTCAAAGCTGTGCGGGCAACATTAGCTATAAAGGTGACAAGCCACAAAGTGGCTGGGAGCAGCTACTTTAAATTCTGGTATTTGTTCCTTGCATATCGGTTTTGCAACAGGACATCTTGTGTGGAATACGCAGCCTTTTGGCGGGTTGGCCGGACTTGGCAGTTCTCCCTTCAGGACAATGCGTTCACGTTTGACAGATCCTCTTTTTCTTGTAACCGGAACGGAGGATAAAAGCGCTTGGGTATATGGGTGAAGCGGGTTGTCATAAAGCTCATGCTTGCCGGTCAGTTCCATCATTTTGCCAAGATACATTACTCCGACTCTGTCGCTGATATGGCGGACGACACTCAGATCATGAGAGATAAATAGATACGTAAGATTAAATTCTTCCTGTAATTCCTCCATCAAGTTAATCACTTGGGCCTGAATGGATACATCAAGTGCGGAAACCGGCTCATCTGCAATGATCAGCTCTGGATTCAAAGTGAGTGCTCTGGCAATGCCGATCCGCTGACGCTGGCCGCCTGAAAACTCATGGGGATAACGGCCGGCAAACGACGGGTGAAGCCCTACTCTTGCAAGCAGCTCTTCAACTTTTTCGTTTCGTTCACGCATGGTATACATGTTGTGCGTATTAAACGGCTCCTTTATGATGGAACGCAGGGTCTTTCTCGGGTTTAACGAAGCAAATGGATCTTGGAAAACCATTTGAATATTTTTGCGGACACTCTTCCGCAGCTTCTCCTCTGACAGATTGGAAATATCCTGCCCTTTAAAAAGAATTTGACCCTCTGTCGGTTTGTACAGTCTGATCATCGTTCTGCCGGCAGTCGATTTTCCGCAGCCCGACTCTCCAACGATTCCGAGTGTTTCTCCTTTTTTTAACGAAAATGAAACACCATCCACCGCTTTTACATCACCGACTTTTCTTTGAAAAAGGCCTGACCGGATCGGAAAGTATTTTTTTACGTCACGAAGCTCTAAGATTGTTTCTTGATTAGCTGCTGTCATGATTGTTCGGCACCCTCTTCCTCATATAAAAAGCATCTCACCGTTCTTCCGCTTTTGTGTGTCAAAAGCGAAGGCTGATTTGTCCAGCACTTATCCATAGCTTTCGGGCACCTTGGGGCAAAACGGCACCCCGGCGGCAGATTATCCGGTGTAGGCACACTGCCTTTAATCGCATTTAATTTATCAATCTCTCCATCTATAACAGGAATTGACGTAAGCAGGCCTTCTGTATACGGATGAAGCGGTTCTAAAAATAAGTCATCAACGGTAGCGTTTTCTACGACTTGTCCGCAGTACATGACAATTACTCTATCGGCAGCCTCAGACACGACACCTAAGTCGTGTGTGATGAGAAGAATCGATGTATTGAACTTCTGACAGAGATCTTTCATGAGCTCCAGCACCTGGGCTTGTATTGTCACATCCAGCGCTGTCGTTGGTTCATCGGCAATGAGCAGTTTAGGATTACAGCTCAGTGCGATGGCAATCATCACCCTCTGTCTCATACCGCCGGACAGCCGATGCGGGTACTCCTTCATAATTTGCTCCGCCCGGGAGAAACCGACCATCTGCAAGAGTTTAACAGCTCGTTGATGGGCTTCTTTTTTCTTCATGTTTTTATGGTAAATCAGCACTTCGGTAATTTGTTCTCCGATTGTTAACACCGGATTAAGGGAGGTCATTGGTTCCTGAAAGATCATGGATACTTCGTTACCGCGGATTTTGCAATAATCGTTTTCAGTGAATGAGGTGAGGTCTTTGTCTTCGAGTTTAATAGAGCCGTCCATGATTTTTCCGCCTGAGCTTTGGACGAGGCCCATAATTGATAAAGAAGTAATGCTTTTTCCGGAGCCCGATTCACCTACAAGCGCGACGGTTTCGCCTTTGCTGATGTGAAAATCGACTCCGTCAACCGCAGGGATCGGCTCCTTTTTCCTGAAAAAATAAGTCTTTAAATTATTCACTTCTAAAAGTGTGCTCATGCTAGCTCCCCTTTCCCCCCTCTTGTCGTCAAACGTTTTCAAGAGAAAGCAATCCCCTTATTCAGAAATAATAAATAATATTGAATTATCGAAAAATTTTATAGTTGTATATTATTACAATCATTTTGCAAAATCAAGAATTTTTTAGGATAAATGTAATATTATTAATGAAATTCCATTATTTTATCCTTTTAAAGCATTGCATCCAAAAAGGTTTCAGCAGGAATGGACAGTCCGTCTGCGGCGCTTGCCTTGCTGGCGGTTAAATATTTTTTTACAATATTGAATCCAACTGCGTATCCAAGCATTTTCGGCTGATATCCTTTGCCGAATAACAGCTGGGGAAATAATCGATTATCCCGTTTGATATCCCGATGGGGCGCAATCTTTTTTTCATATAAAGACTGAAGCTGTTCCGGTGTATACCAAGTCGTCCATTCAGCCGTTTGACTTCGGCCGAACCTCTCATAAACAGCATATTCCGCCAGCCCTTCCATGATGATTGTATCAAGTAATGTGACATCCTTTTCCTCTTTTGTCAGATGACCTAACCGGCAAACGTGATGATACTCATGCGTCATAAGGGCAGATACCGACCCAAAATCTAAATCTGACGAAAGAAAAAGAAACATTTTGTCTTGAAAGGCGAGTCCTGATTTTGATCCGAATTCTAAACGGATTCTCCTGTTTCGTTCATCAACCGGCAGCGTGACAATTGGTACATTAGGACCTTGCCATTTGTTTTTGAGGTACTGTTCTTCCTTTTGGATATGTCCGTAAAAACCTTTTTCCTTCAGCTTGGAAACAGTCTGAATACCCTCTTTTATGTTTTTAAACATCCCATGATGCTGAAGATGCCCCAGAATGCCCTTCCAGTTCTTTTTCTCCGCACCTGAAAAAAGCGGGATAATGTAATGCGCCAAATCATCTATTGAATCAGCCTCCCTGAGCCAGCTATATGTTTGTTCTACACTCATGTGATCGCCTCCTCTTTTAATCCTATGCACACAAAAAAAACCGGCTACCCTTTAAGGGCAGCCGGTTTGGCTTGATTATGATTGATATTTCTTAAAGATTAATGTTGCGTTGTGTCCGCCGAATCCTAATGAGTTGCTGAGAACATAATTAAGTTCCTGTCTGCGGGCTTCATCAGGCACATAATCCAAATCACATTCTTCGTCAGGTGTTTGAATATTGATTGTCGGCGGAATCACGCCTTCTTTAATGGCCAGGATAGAGAAAATGGCTTCAATACCGCCGGCTGCTCCTAAGAGGTGGCCTGTCATCGATTTTGTAGAGCTTACCGCAAGTTTATGCGCATGCTCACCGAAAACGGTCTTAATCGCCATTGTTTCGTATTTGTCGTTGTAATACGTGCTTGTCCCGTGAGCATTGATGTAATCAATTTCCTCAGGTGCAATGCCTGCATCTTTAATGGCTTCTTGCATCGCTCTCGCTCCGCCTTCACCGTCTTGGGCCGGTGCTGTGATATGATAAGCGTCTCCGGTTGAGCCGTAGCCGACAATTTCTCCGTAAATTTTAGCGCCGCGGGCCAGGGCATGCTCAAGTTCTTCAAGAACGATAATCCCTGCACCTTCCCCCATGACAAAGCCATCACGGTTTTTATCAAACGGGCGACTCGCTGTTTTCGGATCTGGATTAGTAGACAGCGCTTTGTTGGCACTAAAGCCGGCGAATGACATTCTTGTCAGCGGCGCTTCTGTTCCGCCTGTGACCATCACGTCTGCATCACCACGCTGAATAACCTTAAACGCGTCACCGATGGAGTTCGTTCCTGTAGCACATGCTGTAACCGTACAAGAGTTCACCCCTTTTGCTCCTAATGCAATAGAAATCTGGCCTGTCGCCATGTCAGGAATCATCATTGGCACGAAAAACGGGCTTACCCGCCTTGGGCCTTTTGTTAAGAAGATTTCAAATTGAGACTCTAGTGTTTCAAGTCCTCCGATACCGGAGCCTACCCAAACACCGACTCTCGGCGCGATTTCATCGGTAATGTTAAGATCTGCATCTTCAACCGCCATTTTCGCAGCCACAACCGCATATTGTGTAAAGCGGTCCATTTTTCTGGCTTCTTTTTTATCCATATAATCTTCAACATTAAAATCTTTTAATTCAGCGGCAACTTTTGCCGGATATTCTTCAGCGTCAACACGAGTGATCGGACCGATTCCGGACACACCGTTGATTGCGTTATTCCAACTTGTATCGACGTCGTTGCCAAGTGGAGATAATGCTCCAAGTCCTGTAACAACTACTCTTTTTTTAGTCATCTTGTGTGCACCTCACCTTTTTTTATCGGCCCCAGCGGATAGCAATGGCGCCCCATGTTAGTCCTCCGCCGAACCCTACCATAACGACCACATCGCCGTCTTTGATTTTACCGGCTTCCAATTCTTCTACAAGAGAGATCGGAATGGATGCGGCAGAAGTATTTCCATATTTATGAACAGTTTTAGACATCTTTTCGACAGGAAGCTCTAAACGCTCGCGAGCAGCTTCCATGATACGGATGTTCGCCTGATGCGGAATCAAAAAGTCGACATCCTCTTTTGAAAGTCCGGCTTTTTCAATGACATTTACGCATGATTCTCCCATTTGGCGGACTGCAAATTTGAAAACTTCTCGTCCATTCATGATTGTATGTCGTTTTTCATTCAGATACAAGTGCTGACCGCCTGTGCCGTCGGCTCCTAGTTCAAATGAAAGGATTCCTCTGTCATCACTGACTGGTCCGACTACCGCAGCGCCTGCTCCGTCTCCAAACAGAACGGCTGTATTGCGGTCTTCCCAGTCGGTAATGCTTGAGAGCTTCTCTACACCGACAACTAGAACATGCTTGTAGGTTCCGGATTCAATAAATTGTTTACCGGTTACAACCCCGTACATGAAGCCCGCACAAGCCGCGCTGATATCCATAGCACACGCTTTCTTCGCGCCGAGCTGTTCTTGAATCATACAAGAGACCGTAGGAAATGACTGATCAGGTGTAACAGTTGCAACCAAGATCATATCCAGATCCTCAGCAGCCACTTCAGCTTGTTCCAGCGCATTTTTCGCTGCAGCAAGAGCCATATGTGATGAAAACACATCATCTGCTGCGATTCTTCTTTCTTCTATTCCTGTTCTTGTACGAATCCACTCGTCAGAAGTTTCAACCATTTTTTCAAGATCATGATTTGTTAAAACCTTCTCAGGAATGTAACGTCCAACACCAAGTATTCCAGCTTTCATAAGGGAAGACTCCTTTATATCTTAAATTTAGAAGATCAATCAGGTTGTGATCAATTATTAGTATCAGGTACTAATTCTATCCTATTTTTTTTCACATGGCAATATATTCGTCTAAACTATCAGTTCATCTTACTCATAGAGTATGGTATATGGAAAGGAGGCGTATGCAGTTGGATGTGTTTTCAAGAATGATGTTCGGCGATGCAGCAAAACCAACAGAAGAGAAGGAGGAACAGCAAGAGGAGGTTTCTCAGGTTTCTCAGGTTTCTCAGGTTTCTCAGGTTTCTCAGACAAACGACGAAGAGACGATTAATTACATGCATATTATGGACCAAATCGGTTCAATTATGAACTCTCTTGATCAAATCAAGCCCGCTTTAAAGGAGCTTGCGCCCATGCTCTCCGCTATTAAAAAGAAAATCATGTGAAAAGCCACTTTCAAAAAAGTGGCTTCTTCTTATTCTGTTTCAGATTTAGCGTCAGACTTGCCAAGCTCATAAGCTTCCGCCATTACCGTTGTAAATAGATTCATAAACGGCTGGATGGCCTCCATTGAGAGCTCAATGCCTGATTTCTCAAGCTGTTCTTTCGCTTCAGGGAGATATTTCATGGCAATTTGCAAGAATTCAAGTGATTTTTCGTGCTGCATGTGACGTCACTCCATTACTCGTTTTTTGGCAGCTCGCCTGTTTTGTTGTATGTTTTGATCAGCTTGGCGATTCTTTGCTGAAAGTCTTTGTCGACGAGCGGGCTGAATGTTCCCATCTCAACGACTCCCGTATTCAGGTCGTAGTAATGATCGCCGCCCTCAAGGGTGCCTTTATTAAATTGTTCAGCAATGATTTCATAGGCCTTGTCCACATTTTGCACCGTGCTGGTTAATACGGTATTCTCGCCCAGATCCGATTGATCTGTGACGTAGCCAATGGCATAAAGACCGTCTTTTTTGATTTGCTGAATAACAGGAACATTATACCCGTCTCCGGCGGGATACACAACATCCGCGCCTTCGTTCTTCATTTTCTGATAAAGCTTTACTGCTGTTGTATCATCATCCCAATGATCCGTATATTTCGTATTTACCTCTATATCCGGATTTTCATACTTGGCCCTTTGATAAAACCGTCCACCTCAGGCTGCCACGTAAAGGAAGCAATTACACCGACCTGATTCGTTTTCGACATATGGGCAGCAGTCATTCCTCCAAAAAAGCCCATTGCTTCCCCGCTAAAATGGACACTCGTTACATTATCAGCTTTCGCTTTCGCATTGGAAATGACGAATTCCATATCTGGATAATCTTCGCCGACCAAGTTAAACACCTCAGCATATTCACTCCCATGGCCGTAGAGCAGATTGACGCCCCTCTTATGAAAATCCTCAATCGCATTTATGATATCTTCTTCTGTTTTAACGCCTTCTTTATAATAGACGTCCACATTGTATTTGGATTGTATATTCAGTAATCCTTTATACCCTTTTGTACCCCATACGAGGTCATTAATCGTATCAGGAAAGAGCATGCCGACCTTCTCAATTTTTCCTTTGAACGGAGTTTGTCCACATCCACTCAATAAAAGGAGGACAGAAAAGATCATGACAAGCCTTGTGATCAAGTCATGTTCAACTCCTTTTGACAAGCTATAACATGTTTATTTTTATACGTTTATTGTATCTAGAAAACTCGAAACATGGAAGGTTTTTCTTAATATTTGTCGAAAATTGATGAAAATTGTCTTTTCCACTCGATAATTTTTGTTTTTGCTTCTTCTTTTGAGGTTTTTTCTGTGACTTGCAATTCAAAAAACTGATCTTTGCTATGACGGCTTGATCCTAACAGGAATCTCAGCAACTCGTCAGCCACGTCGTTTGTGTAATAGCCGTCTTCCTCTGTTTCTTCTTTCCATGGCCCATACATTTTCGGCAGGATCACGGTTTTTTCCGAGCCTGTTTTTTCACGTTTTTCCCATTCTTTTCGGTCTTCTTCATATACTAAAATATAAGGAGAATCACATTGGTCTAAAGGCAAAAAACTTCCGAACTGGATACAAATTGTATCATAATTTTGGTCTCCAATGTGTTCAAGCTGGCGAAAGAGTTCATTTCTCCCAAGCCACATGAGTCTTTCTTCTAAGTACATTTGTCTCATTTTATCTTCTGTTTCCGCCAGAACAACGTCAACATGTATGCCTTCATCCATCATTCGCTCACATAATGAAAGGCCGAAAAATTCGTCCGCACCTACAATCAGCGTTGATTCCATTGCATCTGCCGCCCTTCCGGTTTTTCATTTCCCAAAATAAAACAGCCTCCGCAAAAGAGAAGGCTGTTGTCATTATATTCTCTATAATTCTTTTTCATGACTGTGAAAGAATTTGCAAATTGATGCATAAATTCTGCTTGGATGCTCAAATAAATGAAATGTCATGTCGACCGGTGAGCCTTGCTTTTGCTGTTTTTCCTTGAAAACTTCTGCATGTACACTGTAGGGATATGGAGATCCGGTCATACGCTGCCATATATGAACCGGTACGCTGCTCGGGTAGCTTTGAATTGTTTTATAACGAAGCGCTTCCGCTTCTTTTTCAGAAATTCCGTAGCTTTTCGAAACTTCTTTCAAAAATTGCTTATAGAAAAATTTATTTTCTTTTTCCGATTCATAATGTGCCTGAAGATCGAGACAAGGATTCAACATTGCGGCTGAGCGGATATGATCCGGGGAAAAACGAAGCAGTTCATCGGCCACGAGAGCACCCATGCCTTCTGCTAATATATGAATCTTCGGATTGAGGATTTCCTGCTTCAGCACAGAATGTATCAGCTGTTTGGCATAGGTGACTGCTTTTTCCGCCCCCCAATGCCTTCCGAACAGATTGCTGTTAAAAAGAGTATATCCTTCATTCCTCAACATGCTCAGAAGCTGATTTCTGCCGTAATGCTGCTGCCAAAAGCTTGAATCATGTCCGACAAAGTGGGTTCTGTCCCCCAAGATAAAGATGCCGAAGCCGTTCGGGCGATAGGGCAGATGAATGACATTATGCTCCGTTCCCAGTTGAAAGTATCTTTCCGTTATTCCCATCGCTTGCCCGCCTCCTTTCACACTTCATCTCACGCTATCTTATGTAAATAGAAAAGAAACGAATAAGGTAAAGTCCTAGCCTTTTACATTTTTGGCTATTATACTGATTGACGTTTTTTATATTTTACCATTAAAGTGTGACGAATCAGACTCTTTTGTCACCTCACTTTCTGCTAAAATTGGATTCCCCCTTCGCTTTTTGTATGGTATGATAACTTTTAGAATAGAATGAGAAGGACGAGGTGGAAACGTGCGATATATTATTGCCTTTATTTGGACGTTCCTTTTATCACATATGGCATGCTACTTGGTTGCAAGCATGAACAGCGTTACGTATAATTTCAAAACATCATCTGTCATTGCTGTTGTACTGTATGTCTTAATCATGGTTTTAGCAGAAATCATGCCTATGAACAAAAATGCAAGCCAGCATTAAAAAGCCAAAAACCCAAAACATTTATTGTTTTGGGTTTTTTAGTGGTCACGGCTTTCTTTTGTAGGTCCACAGCCGGTTGTGGTTTGATGTTTCGGGAAACATTTCCCCTGCTGACAGATGGACCTTTTGAGGGTTTTTAACCATACTCCCTGTCTCGCCGATTTCTACGTAGACACCGTTATTAGGCGCTTTCTGTCCGGGCCGGAATTGGTGCTGCTGTCCCACTGTTTTTCCTCCTTTTCCTTTTTGCTGTAGTATGCGCCTAAGCGGCTGTGAATATGTTGCCATCAAAAAAACTGCTGAGTTTGGCTCAGCAGTTTTTTGATGATTCACCTTTATATAAAATGGCCTTCAGCAGTGCTTTTTGCACATGAAGACGGTTTTCCGCCTGCTGGAACACTGCAGAGTTCGGCCCGTCAATAATCTCCGCAGTCACTTCTTCCTCACGATGCGCAGGGAGACAATGTAAAAATGTATAGTCAGGCTTGGCATGGCTGACTAGCGCCGCATTCACCTGATAAGGCGCAAAGACAGCAAGACGTTCTTTCTCTTCCGCTTCCTGCCCCATGCTTGTAAACACATCAGAATAAATCACGTCCGCGTCTTTTACAGCTTCAATCGGATCATCTGTCAGCGTGATAGAAGAGCCGGATTGAAGTGCATATGTCTTTGCCGCTTCAGCTGCTTCATCTAACACTTCATATCCCTTTGGTGAAGCGATCGAGATATCACAGCCCATTTTCGCGCAGCCGATCATCAAGGAGTGCGCCACGTTATTTCCGTCACCGATGTATGCGACTTTTACGCCTTTAAGCTTCCCTTTTATCTCCTTAATCGTCAAGAGATCCGCCAGCGCCTGGCATGGGTGGTATTTATCGGTAAGTCCATTGATCACCGGAATGTCAGCTTCTTTGGCAAGTTCCTCCACCTTTTCATGTTCAAAGGTCCGGATCATGATGGCATCCACATAGCCTGACAGCACTTTTGCCGTATCAGCGACAGTCTCACCGCGCCCCAGCTGCAGATCTTTCTGGCTTAGAAAGAGGGCGTTCCCGCCCAGCTGCGCCATGCCCGCTTCAAATGAAACACGGGTCCGCGTTGATGATTTTTCAAAAATCATCGCCAAGGTTTTGCCATGGAATATAGGCTGAATTTTGTTTTGTTTCAGCTCACCGGCTTCTGCGAGCAAGGCGTTTATGTCCTGTTCACTAAGGTCCTTTAACGTTAATAAATCTTTTCCGTATAAACTGGTTTGCGTCACTGTGTGCATGATGCCACTTCCTTTTTATAGAGGTCTTTGAGAGATACAGGTTGCGGATGGCCTGAACTGCTTTGTAAGAACGCCCGCACAGTTTCTTCTTCTGTAAAGACAGGGATGCCGTGCGTCATGGCTTCCAAACGTTCTTTGCGTGCTTCTTCAGAACCGCTCAGATTGATGTGGAGCGATTTTCCTTCCTGTTCCATCCATGAGACAAATGTCCCTTCATGTATTGTAAAACCTGCGTTTTCTGCTAACTCCTTCACATCTTCCGGAACGTTTTGCAAATAAATGCTTCCTTTTTGACTCCAGACTCTTGTATAGATTTTTTTCAAGGCGCTGTTGGCATCATATGCGACACACATGCCTTCTCCCGTTGATTTCATTTCCGGCCCAAGCTTGACATCCACATCCTGGATCGCATGAGAAGAAAAAACAGGGAACTTCACGGCAACTCCATGATGATTTTGAACTGCCGGATTTAGATCTTTTAAGGACGCTCCCGCCAGCAGACGTGTGGCGAGCGGAATCATCGGAACGCCCATTACTTTGCTGACGACAGGAACCGTGCGGCTCGCTCTAGGATTCACTTCGAGAACGAGTATGTTTCCATTGTCGATCACAAATTGGATGTTCATGATGCCTTTAAATGAAAGTTTTCGAGCAATTTTTTGTGCGGCATCTTTCATGCCCTGCTGCAGCCCGCTCGTGATGGACGGTCCCGGAAGAATGGCAAAGCTGTCCCCCGAATGGACACCTGCCCGTTCAATATGCTCGGTATATGTCGGGATAAAGACATCCTCGCCGTCGGAAATCAAATCAATTTCGACTTCCTTTCCAGACACATACTGATCAATCAAAATCGGATATGGCATGCTGTCCTCATCATTCAGCAGCTGAGAAAGCTGGGCTTGCGAGTCAACAATGATCATGCCCATTCCGCCGATAACGTAAGATGGACGAATTAACACCGGATAGCCAATCTCACTGGCTTTTGAAGCGGCTTCTTCTTTTGTATAGGCAATTTCTCCTTTTGCGTGCTTCAATCCCAGCTCGTCAAGAAGCTGATAGAATTGATCCCGATCCTCTAACACGTCGAGCGTTTGAAATGATGTGCCAAGAAGAGTGATGCCGGCTTTCTCGAGCGCTTCAGCAGCATTGATTGCAGTTTGGCCGCCGAATTGCACAATTGCAAAATCAATATTTTCCTGCTCCGCCACGTTTACAATATGCTCCGTTGTCATCGGTTCAAAATACAGGCGGTCCGCAATTTCATAATCGGTGCTGACCGTTTCCGGGTTATTGTTAATCATGATGGTTTCGAACCCAAGCTCTTGCAGTGTCAGCACACCGTGAACAGCACTGTAATCAAATTCAACGCCTTGGCCGATCCGAATCGGGCCTGATCCGATAATGAGCGCGCGTTTTTTCTCTTTGCGGCTGATGTCTCCATCGGTCTCTCCGAAATATGTGGAGTAAAAATAGTTTGTTTTTGCATCAAACTCTGCCGCGCATGTATCTACGATTTTAAAGGAAGGCGTAATGCCCATCTCCTTGCGAAGCGCGCGCACCTCTTCTTCTGTTTTGCTGATCAGCGAGGCAATCGTTGCGTCTGAGAATCCCTTTTCCTTTGCTTTCTTCAATAATTCAAAAGTGAGATCGCTCCCTGCTTCCATCAGGCGGTTTTCCAATTTGATGATGTTGTCAAAGGTATGAAGGAAAAACGGATCAATTTTTGTTTTTTCATGGATGTCATCAATCGAGACGCTGCGGCTCAACAGCTCCATGACAACGAAAAATCTGCGGTCATCCGGAGTGATTGCCAAACCCCATAGCGTATCAATTGACAACCCGCTGAGCTCTGGAAGGTGTGTCCCGATATTTTTTAATTCAAGCGACGCGGCTGCCTTTTGTATCGCCGCTTCTAAATTCCGTTCAATCGCCATCACTTCACCGGTGGCTTTCATTTTTGTGCCAAGCTTGCGATCTGCGTTTTTGAATTTATCAAACGGCCAGCGCGGAAATTTGACGATCACATAGTCCAGTGCCGGTTCAAAGCTTGCGTAAGTCGAGCCTGTGAGCGGATTTTTCAGCTCGTCAAGGGTGTATCCGACTGCCAGTTTCGCGGCCATCTTCGCAATCGGATAACCGGTCGCTTTAGATGCGAGAGCCGATGACCGGCTTACACGCGGATTCACTTCAATGACGTAATATTGCTTGCTGAATGGATCAAGCGCGAATTGAATGTTGCAGCCGCCTACAACATCAAGTGCTGAGATGATCGTCAGACTTGCTGTCCGCAGCATTTGATAGTCTTCGTCTGTCAATGTTTGTGACGGCGCCACAACGATAGAGTCACCTGTATGCACGCCGACCGGATCGATATTTTCCATATTGCAGACGGTAATGCATGTGTTATTGCTGTCACGCATGACTTCATATTCAATTTCTTTAAAACCGGCAATGCTTTTTTCGACAAGGCATTGATTGATCGGACTTGCTAATAGCGCCTGTTTAATCATAGCTGTAAAGGCTTCTTTATCAGGGGCGATTCCTCCGCCCTTTCCGCCTAATGTGTAAGCCGGTCTGATAATAACAGGAAAACCGATGGATTCCGCAAAATGGAGGGCATCGGCCTCGTTATCAACAATTTCACTCTCCGGCACGGGCTGTTTTAATTCATTCATTAACGAACGGAATTTTTCCCGGTCTTCTCCTTTTTGTATCGTTTCAACGGATGTGCCGAGAAGTTTGACGCCGTGCTCTTTTAAAACACCCGTTTCTTCAAGCTCCACCGCTAAATTCAACGCGGTCTGACCGCCTAAATTGGCAAGAAGCCCATCAGGCCGTTCTTTCTTAATGATGGCTGTCAGGCTTTCTGCTGTCAGAGGCTCAAAATAAATTTCATCAGCGAAGGCTTCATCAGTCATAATTGTCGCCGGATTGCTGTTGACGAGAATCACCCGGTAGCCCTCCTCCTTCAGCGCGATGCAACCTTGAGTGCCTGAATAATCAAATTCTGCTGCCTGCCCGATGATGATCGGGCCTGAGCCGATTACTAATATGCTTGAAATACTGGTGTCTTTAGGCATGCGCGATTTCTCTCCTTGCTGGTATCACATTCTTTAGATAATCATCAAAAATCCATTCGCTTTCCGCCGGTCCGGGATGTGCTTCCGGGTGGAATTGAACACTCATGACAGGCAGTTTTTTATGGACAAGCCCTTCAACTGACGTATCATTGACATGATGAAACCTGATCGTGAGCTCTTCTTCATTAATCGACTGTTCATCAACCACATAGCTGTGGTTTTGGCTTGTCATAAAGACCCGTTTCGTCTCACGGTCGATGACCGGATGATTAGCTCCCCTGTGCCCGAATGGCAGCTTAAAAGTATTCCCTCCGACCGCGAGCGCGATCAGCTGATGTCCGAGACAAATGCCGAGAGTCGGAAAGCGGCTGATGATGCTTTTGATCTTTCCTAAATATGGCTGAATGGCTTTCGGATCTCCAGGTCCGTTCGATAGCACAATGCCATCGGGTTTGATGTTGTATACGGCCTCCATTTGCTGGTATGGCACCACGGTAACCTTGCAGCCTCGTTTGACAAGTGATGATGCGATTGACTTTTTATAGCCAAAATCAATGAGAGCGATGTGTTTATTCCCGTCGCCAAATGTGCTGATTTTCTGGGCGGAAGCCTGCTCTGCCACATTCTCTGGTTGAAGGGCAATCTCAGCTCCTTCTTTAGAGGTTGTGACTGTCGCACCCATCGTCCCGTTTGCCCGGATTTTCTTCACGACAGCCCTCGTATCAACATGGGTTAACAGCGGAATGTTCCATTTCTGTAAATACTCCTTGAGGCTGTATACCGCTTCATAATGAGAAAAGTGATCACACGCCTCATAGACAACCGCGGCTTTTACTTGCGGTTTCTTGCTTTCAAAATCCTTTTCATTTATGCCGTAGTTGCCAATCAGCGGGTAGGTAAATACTATAATCTGTCCCTTATATGATGGATCTGTCAGCACTTCCTGGTAGCCTGTCATTCCTGTGAAAAAAACAGCTTCTCCCGTGCAGTTTTCATGACCGTCCAGCTCGCCGCTGAACGATGTCCCATCTTCTAACACTAAATAACCTTCCATCTAACAGCCCACCTCTTGATGAATAATTAATTATAAAAATGAATTTTTATGCCTTTATATCGAAAAAAAAAATCACTGGTTTACAGCGGAATGATGAGCGATTGCCTGTTTCAGCTTGCTGACGGCTTCTGCTATTTCATCCTTAGTCACGGTGAGCGGCGGCAGCAGCCGAATCACGTTCGGGCCGGCCGGCAATACAAGCAAGCCTAATGTCTGCAATTCAGCAATAATGTCAGCAACCGGGCCATCACACTCAATTCCAAGCATTAATCCTTTACCTCGGATTTGTTTAACAAAAGGGCTCTTTAGCTCTGCCTCAAGCTGTTCTTTTAAAAGCGCCCCTTTGTCAGCAGCCTCTTGCAAAAAGTCAGGCTGGAATACAATTTGCAATGTGGCATTCACAGCAGCCATCGCCAGCATGTTTCCTCCGAAAGTCGTTCCGTGAGAACCAGGGGTAAACGCTTCTCCAAGTTGTTTCTTTCCGATGACAGCGCCGACCGGAAAGCCGTTTCCCAATCCTTTGGCGACTGTGATGATATCCGGTGAGAGTCCGAAGTGCTCATATGCGAAGCCTTTTCCCGTCCGTCCGATGCCGGTCTGGATTTCATCAATGATGAGAAGGGCTTGCTTTTCCTTGCAAAACGACTGTACGGCTGATAAAAATTCAGCACTCGCCGGATTGACTCCTCCTTCTCCCTGCACTGTTTCAAGCATCACCGCGGCAATATCGTCTTCCTCCCCAAGAGCTTTAAAAGCAGAAGGATCATTGTATGGCAGGTAGTGAAAGCCTTCAAGCATCGGGCCGAAGCCTGTTTTGATTTTATCCTGTCCGGTCGCAGCCATCCCTGCATACGTGCGGCCATGGAACGACTGAAGAAAAGTGATGATTTTTGTTTTTCCAGTTGCTTTTCTGGCAAGCTTTATCGCACCTTCATTCGCCTCCGCGCCGCTGTTGCAGAAAAAGACAAGATCTCCTGCACTATGCGCTGCCAGCTTCTGCGCCGCTTGCTCTTGGAGACTGTTTTGAAACAGGTTGGATACGTGCCATACGCTGTCAAGCTGTTTTTTGACTGCCTCTGTCACCGCTTCATGACAGTGTCCTAGATTTGATACCGCAATCCCCTGAATGAAATCGAGGTACGTTTTGCCGTTTTGATCCTCAACGTACGTTCCCTTTGCTTTTTTGATGTCAATATCCCAACGGCCGTAGGTTTGAAACAAGCTGCTCATGAAACAGCCTCCTTTGCTTTGACGATTTTTGTCCCTTGAAAGGTTTGTTCTGCGAAGAATGATCCTTTTCCGTTTACGATCATGACTTCAGACACCTGATCTGATAAAGCTGACAAGGCTGAATTGACCTTCGGGATCATCCCTCCTGTGATCACTTCCTGCTTGATCAGCATCTGAATCTCCTTAGAGGTCAGGACGTCCAGACGCTGCTTTTCCTTCATGATTCCATCGACATCCGTGACGAACATCAGCTTATCGGCTTCAAGCGCTCCGGCGACTGCTGAAGCAGCCAGATCAGCATTTACATTCAGCGTTTTGCAGTCGCTTGTCATAGACAGCGGCGCAATAACGGGGATGATGCCATTTTCCATCAGCGCGTTCACCATGGACGCATCGACTTTTTTGATTTCTCCCACTTCTCCGTATGTTTCCGGATCTAGATAATCAGCCTCCAAAAGACCGCCATCCTTACCAGAAATGCCTGCGGCTCGCAGTCCGTGTTTGGCAAGCTCAGCAACGAAAAATTTATTGACAGAACCGGATAAAACCATTTCCGCCACTTCCAGCACCGGCTTCGTTGTTTTCCTCTGTCCGCCCGAAAACTCTGTCTTGATATTTAACCGTTTCAGCATATTTGTGATTTCCGGTCCCCCGCCATGTACGATCGCCAGCTTCCAGCCTGACGCCATCAGCTCTTTCAGATTTTGAAAAAATTCCTCCGACAGCTCACGGATGACACTTCCCCCGCATTTAAAAACGATTGTTTTCTTCATTTCGCTCCCCTTTATTACGTGCGATAGCTCGCGTTAATTTTGATATAGTCATAGGTCAGGTCACAGCCCCACGCTCTCCCGTTTCCGTCCCCCTCATCCATCTTGATGACAATGGTGATTTCATCTCCTTCAAGGTATTCCTTGGCGAGAGATTCAGAGAATGGCTGAGGTTCGTTATTCTTAAACAGGCATTGGCCGCCAAGATAAACCTCTACTTCTTCTGCCGTCACCTGTGCTGCGGAGTGTCCGATGGCTCCGATGATCCGCCCCCAGTTGGCATCTGTTCCGTATACTGCCGTTTTTACAAGATTTGAGCCAACAATCTTTTTGGCAATGACGTTTGCATCAAGATTATTTTTTGCCCCCTGTACTTGGGCTTCAATTAGTTTTGTCGCGCCTTCTCCGTCTCTGGCAATCTCTTTAGCCAGATCCTCACAAGTGAGCAAGAGCGCTTTTTTAAAGACCGGCCAGTCTGGATGGTCTTCTGTCAGGCACTCGTTTTCGGCGCAGCCATTCGCCATAACTAATACCATGTCGTTCGTGGATGTTTCTCCGTCAACTGTGATTTGGTTAAATGAAACGTCAGTGATTTCCCGAAGCGCCTTTTGCAGCGCTTTTTCTTCGATTGCCGCGTCAGTTGTCACAAATCCCAGCATCGTGGCCATGTTCGGGTGTATCATCCCTGAGCCTTTGGCCGCTCCGCCGATCGTGACTGTTTTGCCGCCGATTGCCAGTTCATAGCACGTCTGCTTAATCACCGTATCGGTTGTTAAGATCGCTTCTTCAAAATCGCCTGATCCCGCAGGTGTTTCTTTCAGCAGCTCGATCCCCGCGTGGATTTTTTCCATGTCTAAATGCTCGCCGATGACGCCAGTTGATGAAACAGCGACAAGCTCCGGCTCAATGCCAAGCTGTGAAGCAAGGCTCTCCCGCATTGTGTATGCGTCCTTTAAGCCCTGTTCTCCCGTGCAGGCATTGGCAATGGCACTGTTGACGATGACGGCTTTCAGTGTCGGTCCGTGCTTTAAGCTGTCTTGTGTCACTTTGATCGGAGCAGCCTGAAAGTGGCTTTGGGTATAAACCGCTGCGCTCACAGCCGGTGTCTCGCTGATAATGACGCCGAGGTCTTTTTTCGAGTAACGCAGCCCGCAATGCACACCCTTTGCCTGAAACCCTTTTGGCGAGGATACATCACCTGTTACTTTTACAATTTGATCTTCACTTAACTGAATCATGGTTCGATTCTCTCCCGTTCTATGGATAAATTGGCGTGATGGTGAGTCCAGTTTCTTCATTCCAGCCATTCATCAAATTAAAGTTTTGCACTGCCTGACCGGCGGCACCCTTCATTAAATTATCGATTACCGAGACGATCGTGACTCTGTTCGTTCTCTCATCGAGGGTCACGGCGATATCACAGAAATTGCTGCCGCACACTTCTTTCGTTTGCGGGTACTGACCTTTTGGCCTCACTCTCACAAAATATGAATCTTGGTAAAATTCCGAATATAAATCATACAGGTCATCTGCGGATAGATCACAGGTTAATCTGGTATACATCGTCGCCATGATGCCCCTTGTCATCGGAACCAAGTGAGCCGAAAATGTAATGGGCCCGAGGCCTGGCTGCCATTCATTCAGCGCCTGCTCAATTTCCGGCGTATGCTGATGTTCATTGACTTTATAAATTTTAAAATTGTCGTTCAGCTCAGAAAAATGGGTTCCCATGGATGCTTTTCTTCCCGCTCCGGAAACACCCGTCTTCGCGTCAACGATAACAAAAGATTCATCGAGCAGTTTCTTTTGAGCCAATGGCGCGAGGCCAAGCAAAACAGCTGTTGGAAAACAGCCTGGATTGGCAATGAGTTTCGCCTGTTGAATTTGCTGTTGATTCAGTTCTGCCAGACCGTATACCGCCTCTTGAATCACCGCCTTCGGTGCCGCTGTCCGTTTATACCATTTTTCATATTCAGCCGGTTCTTGTATCCTCAGATCACCTGACAGATCAATGACCGGAATTCCCGCGTCTGCCAGCTTTGGAGTCAATTCACTTGATACTCCGGGCGGCGCAGCGAGAAACATGATATCTATTTCGTGTTTGATCATATTCATATCAATCGGCTTCAGCTTCTGATCCGCTAAGCCGGTAAGATGAGGATAACCCTCGCTATAGACATTCCCCTCTCCGCTGGATGAATAAAGTATGCATTCCTCTGCATGAGGATGATGCGAGAGAATCCTGACAAGTTCGGTGCCTCCATATCCTGTAGCACCTACAATTCCTATTTTCAAAACAAGTTCACCCTCTTGGTCTTTGTGAAATTATTTAACATTATAACATGAATAAAAATTAATTCAATCGTATATTTAATATTTTTATTCATTTATAAATTTTCTGTTCAATGGAAATTCCGCTCAAAAAAATCAGCACGACTCCAGCAGAAAACGTTGATGTGTCGCCGCTTTTCAGCCGCATAAAAAAACAGGCTGACCGCGTCAGCCTGTTTTCATCATCATCAATCCACTGAAAAAATATAGAATAGAGCTTGCATAAAAAATCATTTGCACTGTGAAAAAGTCAGCGAGAAAACCCCCGAGCATAATGGCTGCTGCTGAAAAGACAGCTGTCCAAAAATGGTAATTCCCAATCTTCTTTCCACGCTCTCCGCTGTCTGTAAAATTAGCGATCAGCACTTTTTCTCCATGCTTTTGCATCGCTCCAAAGAGCCCTAACAGCACTTGGACGATATACACTTGAACGACGCTTCCGATATGCGGGACATATAAAAGCAGAACAGCCATCCCCCACGAGTTCAGAAGCAGAAAATAACGGCTGTCAAACCTTTCAGACAGCCGTCCGAGGAGCGGGTAAATGAGCGCTCCGCTCAACCCGAACAATCCGTAGGAAAAACCGAACTGTGTGTAGCTTGAGCCGATATTTTTCACAAACAGAATATAAAACGGAAAGATTAAGCTGCTTGCGAAAAACACGCTGCTTTGTGATAATGTCAGCCATTTTAATTTGTTTTTCCCCATCATTTATACCTCTGATAAAAGTAATTCATAAAGCGCTCATCCGGGTCATAGGTTCGTTTTTTCTGAAAAAACGCTTCACTTTTCGGATATGCCTGCCTCATTTGCGCTTTTGTCTGGTAGGTCATATAAGGCAGATAATAGCTGCCGCCGTGCTTGATGGCAACGTCTGTCATGCGCCTGATGATTCGGGCAGTATCTGCCTGGTCTTCTTTTGAAAAACCCTCGTTTATTAATAGCACGAGCGAAAACATATCGTCCTTCGCATAGGAAAGGTCGGCCTTTTCATTTTTCTGCACGTAGCGGATCGTAATGTTCAGCAGGTTCAGATCTTCGTCCGACAGCGTTTGTCTCAGGTCATCAATATAGGACCCATACTCCTTCACGGGCACAAAATATTCTTGCAAAACATCTGTGTTGTCATTGTTTTCATACTCAAGAAACTTAGATTCGGACCGCATGACGTTATTGCGTGAAATCTCTGTGCCGTTTTGGCTCAGAAAATAGGATTGCTGTGTGTCCCACAGCCAATTCCTGCCCCATTCATACCGTCTTGACAAACCGAGTGCAAACTTTGTGGCTCCCGTATACTCATCTTCTTTGAGATCGCTGTATGATGGCAGTTGATCCTGGTGATCAGCCAATACGTAATTTGTGACATACATGTCTTTCAGAAATCCTTTTTTCGCTGTTGAAATTCGCGCCAGATGCATTCGGACATCTGGATTTCCTTTTACATGCTTTGAAAAATAGTCTGCGTATGTGCTGTAATTCATTTTTTCTGTCTTCATGACATACAGCTCATCATCTGTCAGCTCAAGCGTTACATCAAGAATCACGCCAAAAAGACCGTACCCTCCGATGACCGCCGTAAACAAATCATCTTTTGGAGTGACAGTGATAATCGTCCCGTCAGCTTTTAAAAGCCGGAATGATTTAACTGTATCAATCAGCGAGCCGTAGCGAATATCACGCCCGTGTGCATTTGCGCTGAGAGATCCGCCGATTGTAAAAATGTTTTGTGACTGCATGACTTTTACCGCGAGTCCGTATGGATTCACGTATTTCTGGATATCATTCCACGTTGCACCGCTTTGCACCCTGATGGTTTTCTTCTCTTGATCGAGTGACAGGATTTTGTTGTAGCCCGTCATGTCGAGAACGATGCCGTCCTCATAATATGTATGGCCGCCCATGGAGTGCTGGGCCCCGGCGATTGAAATTTTTATGTTTTTTCGATTTGCCTCTTTGACTGTGTCAATGAGCGTTTCCTCTTCCTGCCCTTTCACTGTCTGCTTTATTTTTACAGGCATCAGGCGGCTGACATCCGTCATCTCGCTTGTGTCTGTTTTTTGCTCTGAGTTCACAGAGTACGCAAACAGGGCCGCATACGCGCCAGTACAAAGCGCGAATGCAAGCAATTTCTTTTTCATAGTGCTCTCCCTGCTGTTTTTTATGACCATTATACCATGACTGCGTCCTCATTTTTCCAAATTATCTTCTTGCCCGTTTTTCGGCACGGCGGTCGGCGACGATAAAGCAGGCGTGAATCGCGCCCGGCAGCCAAAAGATACAGGTCAATATGAGATTCAGCAAGGCCTGAAACGGTTTTCCCGAAAACAAAACAGCAAGCGGCGGGCATAAAACTGCCAGCAGGTACATCATTTCCTTTCACTCCTTTCAGCTGTAAAAAAGGACAGCCTCACATGTCAGGCTGTCCTCTTTTGTTTTATTGAATGCCAAGCGCAATTTTTGCGTATCTGGACATTTTATCCCTAGTCCAAGGCGGATTCCATACAATGTGAACCTCTGTGTCTTTCACTTCAGGAAGGTCCGCTAATGCTTTTTTCACCTCATCAACGATAATCGGCGCTAAAGGGCATCCCATTGATGTCAGTGTCATCGTCACGTGCGTTAAGCCGTCTTCATCCATGTCAACATCGTATACCAAACCAAGGTTCACGATATCAACGCCAAGCTCAGGATCGACAACCTGTTCCAGGGCGCCCATGATGTTTTCTTTTAATGCTTCTTCCACGTTCCCTCACTCCTTTTTTCTACAGTATAACGTAAATTCAGCTCTTGTTAATAACTTAGTGCTTTATAAGTACGTTTCAAACCATTCAATCGTTTTTAACACAGCTGCCCGCGGGACTTTATGGTCAGCGTTTTCATCTCCGATAAATTGCAGGCGTTCCGGCTGCTCGCTGTAATGGGATTTGATCGTGTCATAAAATGTCCGGGTCGGCGCGTAAGGCACGACCTTATCTTTTGCGCCGTGCCAAAATAAAAGCGGGCGCTGTTGCAGTTTCTCCGGCTGAAGGCTGAGATCCCGCAATTCGAGACGTTTCATCAGTTGCTGTACCTTCTCTTCCGGCACATCGATTTCAATGCCCTGAGATTGAATATGGTCAATCTGCTGCTGAAACAGCTCCACGTAATTGGGGCTTCCCATCAGGCTGACGCCGGCTTTTATCCAATCATATGCAGTCAAAGCGCCAAGCGTTGTGATGCCGCCCATTGACGTGCCTGCGAGACCGATGCGGCCGCCGTCTATCAGGCCCTCTTTTTCAAAATGGTTTTTAAGTACGCCGATCTCTTCAATCTCGTTAAGGACGATATCCCAAAAATGCCCCGCCAGCTCTTCGACAGCCATTTCTTCTCCCCGTTCCCCATGGTGCAAAGCCTCCGGCAGAACGGCTCTAAAACCCTTCTCCGCAAGCAGATAAGCAATATGAAGGTTGTGTTCCTTCGCGCTTGTAAAACCATGTATAAAGATCACGAGAGGAACAGCGCGGTGCCTGTTCTCTTCCTTTACAATATGTAAAAACGGAATACCGGAAACGGTTTGATTCTCAATTTGTATCACAATGTGCCCCTCCTTAGGATAACCATAATCATAAGTGTAACATGTAGACAATAAAGATGGTAAAAAGCTACACTGTAAGTAAGGCAAAACAAGCAAAATCTAAGGTTAAAGGAGCTTTTCATGGAGACAAAACCCTATTTAATCGCATTAGATTTAGATGGAACATTATTAAAGGATGATAAAACCATATCTGAAAACACCCTTCAGACGATACAGCGCCTAAAAGATGACGGGCATTATGTCTGCATCTCAACAGGCCGTCCGTATCGTTCAAGTTCCATGTACTACCAGCAGATGGAGCTGACAACGCCAATTGTCAATTTTAACGGAGCATTTGTCCATCATCCGCAAGACGACAGCTGGGGGCGGTATCATACGTCACTGCCGCTTGATGTTGTCAAACAGCTCGTGGATATCAGCGAGAGCTACAACGTACATAACGTGCTTGCTGAAGTGATTGACGACGTATACTTTCATTACCATGATGAGCACCTGATAGATGCCTTTAACATGAACACAACAAATGTAACAGTCGGAGACTTGAGGGAAAATCTTGGTGAAGATGTGACGTCTGTACTCATACATGCAAAAGAAGAGGATGTGCCGGCAATACGCTCATATTTATCGGATGTGCATGCCGAGGTAATCGACCATAGAAGATGGGCCGCGCCGTGGCATGTCATTGAAATTATCAAAAGCGGCATGAATAAAGCGGTCGGCCTGCAGAAAATCAGCGATTATTACGGCGTGCCGAGGGAGCGGATCATTGCTTTCGGGGATGAGGATAACGATTTGGAAATGCTTGAATTTGCAGGCTGCGGCGTTGCAATGGGAAATGGAATTGACGCGGTCAAGCAGATTGCCAACCGAACAACGGCTACAAATGAAGAGGACGGCGTGGCAAGGTTTTTGAAAGAATATTTCTCACTTTAAAGAAGGTCCGTATTAATTTTTCCCACTCATAAACCTTACTTTACACCACCATACTATTGAAGACGACTCATCTCGTCAAAGTATGGAAGGGGGCAGTCTCAAAATGGGTAAACGAAGCAAATCCAGAAGGTTTATTCAGCAGGGTAAAGACTCCATCGGGCTACACGCCGCAAAATTTCCATATCGGTCTACTTTAGAAGAAGCTCATCAGCATGCCGCGGCACGAGACTCGGCTGAAAGGCAGTATGAATATTAAATGAGAAATGAACTGTTTCAGCAGGCAAAATCATTTGTTCAACAGGCGGTCATGGTGACAAACGGCTTTGAGGAAGGCGATCAGGAGCAAGCGATTCTGAGAGCCAAAAATGCTGTATCTTCTGCGTATGCCAATTCGACAGATGCGGAACGTCAACAGCTGCATCAATTTCAAAATCAGCTGGACAAACTGCAATAAAAAAGGGCTATGGCGACTCGCCATAGCCTCTTATTTGACTTCAAACTGCTGAACAGCCTGAACCTGCTTGAGATTTTCCGCCCTGCCCTTAAATGTCACCTTTACCTCATAGGTTCCGGGCTCAGGGACTTCCTTCCACACATCAGAGAAATCATATGTTTCTCCAGATTCAAGCGTCATGTTTTGAAAAGCCTGCGTAAACATTTTGTCTTTCGAATAACGGTATCTTTCTTTGTGCTCAGAATCATACACGACAAGTTCAAATTTTTGCCCTGTGCTGAATTGAAACTCAATAGCACGTTCGCTTTGGTTCTTCAGCGACATGTTAAACTTGATTTGTTCAGGCTCCTGAATTGCGTCAATAGATAAAACAACCTCTTGATTCTCCATTCCGCCTGATACCTCCTTATCGGGTTCTGTCTGCTCATCTTTCCCGCAGCCTATCAAAAGCAGCACGGGGAGGAGCATCACAAGCAGCCGTTTCACGACTTCCACCTGCTTTCGTCAGTCTTTTCTAAAGAAACCAAAAATCCCAGTCGTTTGAACAATGTTCGTAAATGCTTTCGGATCAACTTCTTTGACGATCTTTTCTAAATCGTACAGTTCATACCTCGTGATGACGATAATCATCATTTCTTTCTGTTCGTTCGTAAAAGCTCCTTTTGCCGGAACAGTTGTGATGCCGCGCACCATTTTTCCGTAAATGGCTTCCTTGATTTCGTCCGCTTTTTTCGTCACGATCATTGCCGTGAGCTTCATGTGGCGAGTGTGAATGGCGTCGATCACCCTCGTTGTCACATATAGTGTAACCAGGGTATATAATGCTTTCTCCCAACCTTGCAATAATCCTGCAGTCAAGATGATAATCCCGTTCAGAATGAAGAAATACGTGCCGACGGGTTTATCCTTCCACTTTGCGAGCACCATGGCGACGATATCAAGCCCGCCTGTCGAAGCTCCGTATTTTAATGTTAAGCCGATACCGACTGCGGAAATGACGCCGCCGAACACCGCGTTCAGCAAAATGTCATGTGACAGGCTTGTTTCCGGCAAGATCCCCATAAACAGAGTAGTGAGTGCGACACTTAAAATGCTGTAAACCGTAAACGATTTGCCGACCTTCAGCCAACCTAAAATACCGACCGGGATGTTTAAGAGGAACAAGAGCGTTCCCGTCGATATGTAAAAGGGGGCATATTGATCAACGACGCTTGATAAAAGCTGGGCAACACCTGTAAATCCGCTGGCATATACATCTGCCGGAATCAAAAATAAGTTCAGCCCGGCAGCATTGAGTAAAGCGCCGATGATGACGATGAGTAATTTTTTTGTTTGATCTAGTACCATGGCATGTTCCTCCGCTCTTTCTTCTTTATTATGTTTTCCCTTAAAACAAATATTTGAACACGATTTTGGCAAATTAATATGATATAGTTGGCTTAACTCTCATGATAACGAGCGATAACGGAAAGAAGGGAAGCAATATGACAGTTCATCTCATCGCTGACAGCGCCACTGATTTGCCTCGTTCTTATTTTGAAGAAAAAGGCATTGGCTTTATTCCACTCAGGGTTTCTCTCGGCGATAAAGAATTCGAAGATGCAGTCACAATTCAAGCGGATCAAATATTTGAAGCGATGCAAAATGGAGAAACGCCTAAGACGTCCCAAGCCTCACCGCAAACGATTAAAAATGTGTTTTTGCAATATGCCGAAACAGGTGATCCCGCTCTTTACATTGCCTTTTCCTCAGGTCTCTCCGGCACGTATCAGACAGCTGTAATGATCGCCAATGAAGTGAAGGAGGAATTCCCCGATTTCGATTTGCGGGTCATTGATTCCAAATGCGCTTCATTAGGATACGGTCTGGCTGTCCGGCATGCTGCCGATCTCTGTATCAACGGGAATACAATACAAGAAATTGAAACGTCTGTAAAGAACTTTTGCAGCCAGCTTGAACACATTTTTACCGTTGATGATTTAACATATCTCGCGAGGGGCGGCCGGATATCCAAAACGTCCGCTTTTGTCGGCGGCCTGTTGAATATTAAACCGCTGCTTCAGATGGAGGACGGCAAGCTTGTGCCTCTGGAAAAAATCCGCGGACAGAAGAAACTTTTCAAACGGATCATCGAGCTTATGAAAGAGCGCGGGGATGATTGGAGCAATCAAACCGTCGGGATCAGCTACGCCGCGAACAAAGAAAAAGCCACGGACATGAAACACCTGATTGAGGAAGCGTTCAAGCCGAAAGAAATCATTATGCATCCAATCAGTTCAGCAATCGGCTCGCATGCCGGTCCAGGTACATTGGCGATATTCTTTTTAAGAAAATGAGCAAACAAAAACAGTCAGGACACAGGTCTGACTGTTTTTGTTTGCTCATAGAATGCCGACAGCCTCATACGCCTTTTCGACTGAAGCTGATTGCTTCGAGCCTTCACCGTATAAATCATTGGCAGCTTCAATCGCCGCTTGCTTCATCATGCTGAAATCTGTAGACGCTGTTACATAATATGTTAAAGCCCGATAGTAAATTTGTTCACTTGCTTCACGCCCAATCCCTTCAACCTGTACATCGTGGTGCACGCCTCCTTCTGCAAGAAGATAAGCTGCTTTATTGTGAATGGACGAATTGATATGGACTCCGCCATAATCCTCTGTTCCTGTGTAGCGGTTCGAGTAATGATCTGGATTTCCCTGCTTAGATGGGTCCTCCAATGACCGCAATGAATCTCCTGCAATATCAGGAGTATAGACATCTTCGCCGATCTCCCAATCATCACGGTCAGCCATCGCGCCCATAATGTCAGAAATGGACTCATTTAATGCACCGGGTTCTCCTTGATATAAAAGACCGGCGGAATACTGTGTGACTGCGTGTGTGATTTCATGCGCGACAATGTCGAGCGATCCAGACAGCGGCTTAAATTTCGAACCGTCTCCATCCCCGTATACCATCTGGACACCGTTCCACGCAGCATTGTTCCATTGTTTGCCGACATGCACGGTAGACGTAATCCTTGCTCCGTTTTGATCAAAAGAATCACGGCCAAATGTCTTGCTGTAATAATCGTAAACGGCTTGCGCATTTGCGTGTGCGTCCACAGCCGCAGGTTCATTAAATACGGACGTGAGGCTGACTATTTCTTTGCCCGTATACCCGATCAGTTGAGACAAAAGCGTAAACAAGGTTTCGTTCAGGTTCTTCGCGTCAAACGTATTGATCCCTTTTCCCCTTGTTTCGTCAGCCAAATAAAAGCGCCCATTTTGTTCTGTGACGTCAAAGCTTTTTTCATCACCTGACACGCCGATTCCTGTACCTGCCGCTTCATGAATGGCATTAAAGGACTCAATGACTTTTCCGTTTTTGGCATCGATGAAATAATGCCAATAGCCAGGCTCAGGTTCAGATGTCGAGAGTCTCACAAGGTAGGCGAGATCATATTCACCGTCGTGTGGATAGATATATAATTCGCCTTTTGGTTCCCCATCAAGATAATCAATTTTTCCAATGGAAGCCTCGAGCTCACGCCTCGCTGTATGTATTGCTTTTTGCTCAGAAATAGACGGTGTGATGGAGACGTCCTTGATTTGCGGATGCACCTTTCCAAAGAAACTTTTCACTTGTTTGTTTTCCTTCATCGCGACCGCTTGTTCAAAGCCGTAAATCGGAATTCCTTTGTAAACCTCCGTTACTTTAAAAAACGTTTGTTTTGTCTTTGGATCCTTTATGGTTTTCGAAATGCGAAAATGGCTGTTCGCATTTCCTTTGAGCTTAAACTGCGTTTGATGCTTGTCAAGATAGGAAAATAGCGATTCTTTCTGGTTTGTGTTTTGTACCGGCTTCTGCGGTGACTTTTCGATGATGTATGAAGGGGTTTGATACGTATGGTCGTATTTGATGCTTTGATCAGCTGAAGCATGTGTTACAAAAACCATTTGGGCCGCCGTGCATAAGCCGGCCAGTAATAGAGATGTCTTGGTCAGGTTGCGCAAAACACCACATCCTTCCTATTTTGGAATCTATCATTTTTCTTCATCCTATCAAAAATACAAAAACTTGTATGTGGTGCTTCGTTCTTATTTTCCCAAAAAAGAAGGGCAGAGATATTTCGCTCTGCCCTTCTTTTTCTACTCTACTAATTTTTTATTGACATAAATAATAACCCCTGCTCCATATGCCAGTATAAGCGGAGGTATGAGCTGCTCCTGACCTTGAAATGAGATAAAACTATTCAGCAAAATGAACAAACCGGAATTCAAGAAAAAGTAGCCTGCTATTCTGGCCAGCCGATCTTTATCCCGTATACGCGCCTCGTTAAACCCAGCCAGCATCCAGGTTTGTTTTTTGATTCCGACAAAATAGGCAACCACAAAGAATAAAAGCGCGATGACAATTAATAGATAATTGATGCTGATTTCCATCTTACAGCCTCCTACAAGATTACTTGATGTTAAGAAAAAGAAAAAAAGCGGCACAGCTTACTGCAATCAGCAGCAGGACGACAAGCGCATTGAGGAACGGGCTCAAAAGAAGCAGCACTGCTAAAAACAGCAGATAAACCGCACCGACTCGCGAAATCTTGACAATCTCCTTTTGAGAGCGCATTTTGTTTTTTCTGACACCTGCAAACATCATCAATTTTTTCCGCTTCCATACATATCCGGCGAGCACCATTAAATAAACAGCCAGCGGCAGATGTCTGAAGTCGGACGGCAGCAGCGGCAGGGCGATAATTGTGACAATGAGAAGGACCGAAAGCCAGCTTTTGCCCAATAAAGACCTCCTCCTTTTCGTCTCTCCCCCATCACCCATCATCAATTCGGCAAGCTCCTTCGGATGAGAAAATTCAGATTCAACAGCTTCCTGCAGTTCCTCTTCACTAAGGCCGGCTTTGATTCTGTCTTGAACGAAAGCGGTGATATGCCCCTTTAATTCGTCGATAGCGTTTTCTCTCTCTACATCAGGCATATTCGCCAGCTCTGCATTTAGTTCCTCCATGTATCGGTCAATGATAAGCTGTCCATTCATAGCAAATCCCCCGATAAAGACAGTAAGGCTTGATGGGTTTCCAGGTATTTCTCCAGCCGTTCTTTTAACATTTCTTCTCCTTTTTGCGTCATTTTGTAATACTTTCTTTTCGGGCCGTCCAGTGAATCTTCCCAAAAAAATTCGATCCATCCCTTCTCGGTCATACGTTTCAGAATCGGATAAATCGCTCCCTCTGAAATAGCCAGCGCCGAGGTGGTTTTTAAGGATGACGTCAGCTCATAACCGTACATCGGTTTAGAACGCAGCAGGGATAGGATGGCTAGCTCGAAAATCCCTTTTCGAAATTGAACAATCCAACGGTCATTAACTTGATTCGTTTTCATGGTTTAAATATATCGAAAAAAACACTATATATCAATCACATATAGCAGTGTAAAATGTCCTGTTTTTTCTTTTAACAAAAATGGAATTTCTCATACTTTTTAACCTTTTTATTACATAAATGTTTTTATATTATGAAAAGTGTAAAAACGATTCTTCAGGTTAAAAGGAGCAGTCGAATGCAGAAATCGATATCATTTTTTGTCATTTTTTCAATCCTTTGGGGTTCGCTATTTCTGTTTTCTATTATTGGCAGCTTAGGGACAACCCCGATTCCGCTGACAAAGGACTCCAAATTTCTCATGTCCAGCATCCTCCCTCAGGGCTGGGGCTTTTTTAGCAAAAATCCGCGTGATACTGCAATCGGCTTATATGAGGCTGAAAATGCCAGCGCCAAGGTCAGATGGCCCAATATGAGGGCTGACAACCTATTCGGCCTGTATCGGTATGGGCGGTCACAAGGCGTTGAAATGGGCGTGATCTACAGCCAAGTCAGCAAGGAACAGTGGACAGCATGTAAAGAAAAGGACCTCGGCGCATGCAAAAGCAAAGCCAAAACCGTGCAATTAAAAACACCCGCTCCCCGCCCGCTGCTTTGTGGCAGCTACTATTTGACGAAAGAGGATATTGTTCCTTGGAGCTATTCTAAATACACCCCTTCGTCTTATCAGGTAAAAAGCATAGTCAAGGTTGTGATCTCATGCTCGAAAACATAAAACAGACCATCACCAGATGGGACGAAAGAAACCCGTGGACAAATGTATACGGCCTCGCGCGAAGCATTATTGCGCTATCCAGCCTGCTGACGCTGCTCATCAATCACCCGAGCCTCATTATGAAGCCAGCCAGCGGGATCAGCAGCTATCCAGCTTGTAAAATGAATCTCAGTCTCTTTTGCCTCGGCGAAAATAACTATATGATGTTAAATCTTTTCAGGTGGGTCTGCATTGCCATTCTGGTGCTTGTTGTCATTGGCTGGCGCCCCAGAATCACCGGGGTTCTGCATTGGTATGTCAGTTACAGCCTGCAGTCATCACTGATCGTCATCGACGGAGGCGAGCAGGCAGCAGCCGTCATGACCTTTTTATTGCTTCCCATCACGCTGACCGATCCGAGAAAATGGCATTGGAGTACGAGACCTATAGAGGGCAAAAGAACACTTGGAAAAATAACAGCTTTTATTTCTTATTTTGTGATCAGAATCCAAGTGGCGGTGCTTTATTTTCACTCTACCGTCGCTAAGCTGTCTCAGCAGGAATGGGTGGACGGAACGGCCGTCTATTATTTCGCCCAGGAAAAAACCATTGGCTTCAACGGCTTTTTTCAGGCGTTAACGAAGCCAATTGTAACAAGTCCGTTCGTGGTGATTCCGACATGGGGGACGCTGCTGGTTCAAATTGTCATCTTCGCGGCGCTGTTTGCGCCGAAGAAGCATTGGAGATTGATTTTGATCATCGCTGTTTTTATGCATGAGATTTTTGCAGTCATGCTGGGCCTCATCAGTTTTTCGATTATCATGGCCGGCATTTTGATATTGTATCTCACTCCTATCGATTCCACGATTCAATTTACATATATTCGCAGACTGTTGTGGAATAAAAAACACAAGAAGGGAGAGGTTTCAGTTTGAAGAAGGCGTTTCTAGTATTTTTGTCGGTTGTATTGGTGACGACTGTGTTTTTGGTGAAGCAGCAAGAAAGTGTGGCACAGGCAAAGCAGCTTGAGTATTCAGGTGAGGAAATTTTTAAAGGCTTTGTGTTTGCCCAAGGGGAAGTTGGCAAACAGCTTCCAGAGGTCTTTAATAAAGCGATGACAGACAAACTCAACACAAAACAGGCAAAGGCTTTTGCCAATCAGGTTGTCGCTGATATTAAAAAAGAGGATGCTGACTTTTTTGATAACCTGAAGAAAGCTGTTTACAGCAAAGATGCATTGAAAGTGGATGAACTGCTGAAAAAAGCAGGTCAAATCGTTGAAGAGAAAGTAGAAGCTGCAAAGGAAATCGCCGCTTCCAAGGATGATACATCCAGAGTTCAGGCCGAGCTTGTCAACACTGTTGATACCGCTAACTATTTCTATTATGTTTCTTATGTTGCTGCAGCCGGTGCCCTGATTCTGATCATTCTCGCCATTGATATTACGCCGATTGCGATTTCAGACAATGTGGATCGCGAAATGGCAATCAGAACGCTGGTTGATGAATTAAACTAGACATAAAAAACGGCTCGCTCCGCAGTCTGCTGCAGGCGAGCCGTTTTCATGCTATTTTTTCTCGTATGTCCATCCATTTTCCTGATACACTTTTCCGTTTTTCATCAAATGGCCCAGCGCGCGTTTAAAGGCGGCTTTGCTCATATTAAAACGTTCTCTGATATCGTCAGGCTGGCTTTTGTCACTGTACGGCATGGCACCGTTTCTCATTCTCATATACGTTAGAATGCACTCAGCATCAACTGACATTGCATCCTGTTTTCTCGGTAGCAGCGACAAGTTTACTGAACCGTCTTCTTTCACTTGAATCACCCGTCCTGTGACTCTTGAACCCAGTCTTGGCTCCTCTTTTCTTTCTGACGGGTGAATAAAACAGCGGATACCGTCATCCGTGATCACGAATGAACCCGATGCGATCAGCCTGTACACCGTACCTGTCAGCTCTTTATTCATCAGATCTTCTGAAGCGTCGGTAAACAGTTCGCTGATGATATCTTCCGGCGCTGGTTTCGCAAACATGCGCCCCCGGTTCGTCACCTTCAGCATACAGTAAAGTTTGTCCCCTTTTTGCGGCCAGACATCTTCGTACGGGGGCAAATGCTCAGTTGCGACTAGTGCGTCCTTCGATAAACCGACATCAACGAAAACGCCCATATCTTCCACTTTATCTACCACTTCAACCCAGCCATATTCATCCGCGCTGATGACCGGAATTTTCATCGTGGCCGCAAGCCTTTCCTGCTGGTCGACGTATATAAAGACTTCTACTTCGTCTCTGTCCTCGATATCCTCAGTCATTTCACTGTTATGTAAGAGAATCGTATCTTCCCCATCGGTTAAAAAGTAACCGAAGTCGGTTTGGTGATCTATACTCAAGGTTAATTGCTGCCCTGGTCTCATGCTATCGTCCTTCCTGTTCCGCTTATTCCTCTGCGGATTTTGTTAACATTTTTTCCAATCATCACAAATTGATTCTTTGTTCTGTTGGAAGTTTCTCTTTATTCTACTATAATCAACACATAAGTTAAATGTTATGGAGGTTTTCATATGGCAAAAGAAAGCTCATTTGATATTGTATCCAAGGTGGAATTGCCTGAAGTGCAAAACGCAATCCAAATCGCACTGAAGGAAATCAGTACCCGATATGACTTTAAAGGCAGCAAAAGCGACATTTCTTTAGATAAAGAGGAGCTGGTCCTCGTTTCCGATGACGAATTCAAATTAAGCCAGCTGAAAGATGTGCTGGTCAGCAAATTGATTAAACGAAACGTACCGACAAAAAACATTGATTACGGCAAGGTTGAAAACGCGTCAGGCGGAACGGTACGCCAGCGTGCAAAGCTTGTTCAAGGCATTGACAAGGACAACGCAAAAAAAATCAATACGATCATCAAAAACTCCGGACTGAAAGTAAAGTCTCAGGTGCAGGATGATCAAGTGCGTGTCACCGGAAAAAACAAAGATGACCTGCAGCAGCTTATCTCAGCTGTGCGGGGAGCAGATCTGCCAATTGACGTTCAATTTATAAATTTCAGATAAATTTTCTGATTCCTATTGATTATTGTCTTTATTTTCGGTAAATTTGGAGAAAGGGAAAAACGCCAGGTATCTTTTGGCACTTCCTGACACGAAAATTTCATATCCGTTCTTATCAAGAGAAGCAGAGGGACTGGCCCGACGAAGCTTCAGCAACCGGTGTAATGGCGATCAGCCATGACCAAGGTGCTAAATCCAGCAAGCTCGAACAGCTTGGAAGATAAGAAGAGACAAAATCACTGACAAAGTCTTCTTCTTAAGAGGACTTTTTTTATTTCTCTTTTTTCCTTGCTGATGTGAATAAAGGAGGCAGACAATGGGACTTTTAGAAGATTTGCAAAGACAGGTGTTAATCGGTGACGGCGCCATGGGGACACTCCTCTACTCCTATGGCATTGACAGGTGTTTTGAGGAGCTCAATATTTCAAAGCCGGAGGAAATTCAGCGCATACATAAAGCGTACGTTGAAGCGGGAGCCAACATTATTCAAACGAATACGTACGGGGCCAACTATATTAAATTATCCAGACACGGGCTTGAGGATGACATCAAAAAAATGAATCAGGAAGCCGTAAAGATCGCGCGGGCTTCAGCAGGCGATGCATACGTGCTTGGAACGATGGGCGGCATACGCACATTTAATAAAAACGCGTACAGTCTTGACGAAATTAAGCGCAGCTTCCGCGAGCAGCTGTACCTGCTGCTGCATGAAGAGCCGGATGGCTTGCTGTTAGAAACATATTATGATTTGGAAGAAGCCCGTGAAGTGCTGAAAATCGCGCGCAAAGAGACTGATCTTCCGATTATGCTCAATGTCTCCATGCACGAGCAAGGCGTATTGCAGGACGGAACGCCGCTTTCTGACGCATTGCGCTCGATTGCGGATCTCGGAGCTGATATTGTCGGCATTAACTGCCGCCTCGGCCCTTATCACATGATTGAAGCGCTCAGCGAAGTGCCGATTTTTGATGACGTATTCTTATCCGTTTATCCGAACAGCAGTCTTCCTTCGCTTGAAGAGGGACGGCTCGTCTATGAAACAGACGACACGTATTTTCAAAACAGCGCGTCAGAATTCCGTAAGCAAGGCGCGCGGATTATCGGCGGCTGCTGCGGCACAACGCCGAATCACATCCGGGCGATGGCGGAAGCAGTTGGCGGGCTGGCTCCGATTACGGAAAAAGAAGTCAAAACCCGGGCGAAAGAATTCATTTCTGTTCATCATGAGCGAACCGAGCCCGGCCTGGATGAGATCGCGGCGAAAAAACGCTCTATTATCGTAGAACTGGACCCGCCAAAAAAACTAAGCTTTGACAAATTTCTATCGGCGGCGGCTGAATTAAAAGAAGCGGGAATCGATGCCCTGACACTCGCCGACAATTCTCTGGCGACCCCGCGGATCAGCAATGTTGCCTGCGGCGCCCTTGTCAAGCAGCAGCTCGATATGCGTTCCCTTGTCCATATTACGTGCCGTGACCGTAACATTATCGGCTTACAGTCACATTTAATGGGCCTTGATACGTTAGGGCTGAATGACGTGCTTGCTATTACAGGTGACCCTTCTAAAATCGGGGATTTTCCTGGTGCGACGTCTGTATATGATTTAACATCTTTTGATTTAATCAGGCTGATCAAACAATTCAATGAAGGTCTGTCTCTGTCTGGAAAACCGCTCGGCAAGAAAACGAATTTCTCAGTTGCTGCTGCATTTAATCCTAACGTCCGCCATCTGGATAAAGCGGTAAAACGGCTTGAGAAAAAAATAGATTGCGGCGCAGATTATTTTGTTTCTCAGCCTGTCTATTCCGAGCAGCAGCTTGTCGATATCCATAATGAAACAAAACATCTGAAGACGCCGATCTATATCGGCATCATGCCGCTGACAAGCAGCCGGAATGCCGAATTCATCCATAATGAAATTCCCGGCATTAAGCTGTCTGATACGATTCGCGAAAAAATGGCCCATGCCGGTGAAGATAAAGAAAAGCAAAAGGCGGAAAGCCTTGCGATTGCACGCTCCCTGCTGGATACGGCATGCGAGCTGTTCAACGGCATCTACTTGATAACGCCTTTCCTCAGATCTGACTTAACCGCTGAGCTCACTTCATATATTCAGCAAAAAGATGAGCAGCGCCAAAATATCTTTTTGCATTAATCCCTTAAAAGACTGTCTGATCCAATCGGGCGGTCTTTTTCAACGGGATTCGTGTTACGATATAGAAAAACAGTCATGAGGAGGATCATTATGCTCGAAGTCAAAACCATTTCCGCGGAAGATACATATGAAATCCGGCACCGCATTCTGCGCCCCCATCAATCCATTGAACAATGCAAATATGAAGAGGATCATGCAAAAGGCTCCTTTCATCTCGGCGCGTTTTTTGAAGGGAAGCTGATCAGCATCGCTTCTTTTTCCCCGCAAAATCAGCCATTAATAACAGAATCCCCAGCATATCGGCTGAGAGGTATGGCAACGCTTGAAGGATATCGCGATCAAAAAGGCGGGAGCACGCTGATCAAACACGCGGAAGAGAAACTGGCAAAGAACGGCGTTCAGGCAGTCTGGTGCAATGCCAGAAGCCATGTGAAAGGCTACTATTCAAAACTTGGCTGGGAAGAACTCGGCGAACCGTTTGAGATTCCCGGCATAGGCACACATATCATCATGTATAAAAAACTCGAAACAAGCAGGTGATCTTATGAACGTAGTGGATGAGCTGATTGAGCTTCATGAAGAACATGTTTCCGGCTTATTGCGGCTTTGCGGGCAAGCCGGGTGGCCGGATTATGGCGAACAAGAGCTGAAACTGCTTGTTCAGCAGGGACGCTTTTTCGGTTATCAAAATGTCAGCGGTGATATTATTTCCTGCATCGGCTTGTTTTTGTTTGGCCGTCTTGCTTCTATCGGCCTCGTTATCGTGGACAAAGAATATCAACGGCTCGGTCTCGGCCGGCGTATGGTAAACGCCTGTATCACCCAAACGGGTGAAAACACCGCCATCAGGCTTTGCGCCACAAAAGAAGGTTTGCTCCTTTATGAAAAAGCAGGTTTTCATACGGCAGGTTCAGTGCGAAAGTACAGCTGTCACAGTTTTCAACCTTATACAAAAAAGCTTGACGCTGAACTGACATCCTTTAGAGAACAAGACTTTCACGACTTAACCGCGGCGGATCTGGCTGCCTTTGGCGGAGATCGATCAAACCTTTTGCAGCAGCTTATTTCTGCTTCATGCGAATGTATCATCGCCAGAAATCATGACGGACAGCTAATTGGCTACGGACTTTCTGTACAGACACCGGCCAATTTGAAATTCGGTCCCATCATCGCTCCATCATCAGATGTTGCAGCACAGATAATTAACAGGCTGGCGGCCGGCAAACAAGGGCCGGTGCGAATCGATATACCGAGTGAACACACGTCTCTGCATGACAGCCTGATAGAAATGGGCTTTCATAAAGATGATGAACCTCCGCTTTTGTTCTATCAGAAAAAAGCACCTATTCAAAATGGACACTTATATGCTTTGATTTCACAGGCGCTCGGTTAACCCTCTTTTTTCCCGAACAGGTATCTTCTGTTCGGTTTTTTGCTGTCTGATCGCTGAATAAACGAAGCCATCAGGGACATTCTAAGCAGAAGAAAAGGAGTGTGCTCTGAGATGGAATCATCAAAACAAAATAACGGAATGACGATTGTAGCAATCGGTTCAATCCCTTTAATATTAACCCTAGGAAACTCGATGCTTATTCCGATTTTGCCAAAAATGAAATCTGAACTTCATTTATCACAATTTCAAGTCAGTCTCGTGATCACAGTATTTTCCTTGATTGCAGCATTTGCGATTCCGATTGTCGGTTATCTCGCAGACCGATTCTCAAGGAAAGTCATCATTATTCCCTGCTTAATTTTGTATGGTGCCGGCGGTTTGTTAGCCGGGTTTGCGGCAGGTTTTTTTGATAATGCCTTTCCTTGGGTCATGGCAGGACGTGCGCTTCAGGGAATCGGGGCAGCCGGAACCGGCCCAATTGCCATGGCACTGACGGGAGATCTGTTTAAAGGCGCCCAGGAGAGCAAGGTGCTCGGCCTTGTTGAAGCTTCAAACGGCATGGGGAAAGTGCTTTCACCGATCATTGGCTCGCTGATCGCCCTGCTTGTCTGGTATGGCGCGTTTTTTGCCTTTCCTGTGTTTTGTATCATTTCGATCGTACTGACTTGGATTTTTATTAAAGAAAAGAAAAAGGAAAAAGAACCGCCACCAATCGGAAAATATGCAAAAGGGCTGTTAAGTGTCTTTAAACATGAAGGCAGATGGCTGTTTACCGCTTATTTAGCAGGTGCGACCTGTTTGTTTACTTTATTCGGCATCCTGTTTTATCTCTCAGATGTTCTTGAAAAAACATACGACACCGACGGCGTGAAAAAAGGCTTAATTTTAGCGATTCCGCTTTTGGTTATGTGTGTGACGTCTTATACAACAGGAAGCAAAATCGGGCAAAAGCAATCGTTAATGAAAAAGCTGATCGTACTTGGATTGGCGTTCATGACCGTATCCTACGCGGCACTGTCATTCATTGAAAATCTTGTCCTTTTTATCAGTGTTCTTGTACTGAGCAGTATAGGCTCAGGTCTTGTCCTTCCTTGTGTGAACAGTTTTATTACCGGGGCTGTCGGCAAGGAAAGACGGGGATTTGTCACCTCGCTGTACGGCTCTGTACGTTTCTTAGGGGTAGCGATCGGTCCTCCGATTTTCGGCCGCCTGATGCAATGGTCCAGACCCGGCATGTTTTTAAGCATTGCGGGATTGACTCTCGTTGTCGGGATTCTTGTGATGATGCTCATCCATGTGAAGCAAAACAATGAAGAAACAAAAGAAAAAGAAGACCCTAAAATGGCTGGAAATCGGCTCCAGCCCGCTGAGGAAAGGTAGCACCCAGTGTGAAAATTGTACGGATTGAAACCTTTCCGCTATTTCACCGATTAGAAAAGCCATATGGAGATGCTAATGGGTTTAAACGATATCGGACTTGTTATCTCATCAGGATTATCACCGAAAGCGGGATAGACGGCTGGGGAGAATGCGTTGATTGGCTCCCTGCTCTCCATGTCGGTTTTACGAAGCGGATCATCCCGTTTCTATTAGGAAAACAGGCTGGCAGCCGCCTGTCATTAGTGCGCACGATTCAAAAATGGCACCAGCGGGCGGCCTCCGCTGTAAGCATGGCGCTGACAGAGATTGCAGCCAAAGCTGCGGATTGTTCGGTATGCGAATTATGGGGCGGGGGATACAGAGAGGAGATTCCTGTGTACGCGTCTTTTCAATCGTACTCAGACTCCCCGCAATGGATCAGCCGCTCAGTCTCCAATGTTGAAGCCCAGTTGAAAAAAGGTTTTGAGCAAATCAAAGTCAAAATTGGCGGGACTTCATTCAAAGAGGATGTCCGGCACATCAATGCGCTGCAGCATACAGCAGGCAGCTCCATTACGATGATTCTGGACGCAAACCAAAGCTACGATGCCGCTGCAGCTTTTAAATGGGAGCGCTATTTCTCCGAATGGACGAACATTGGCTGGCTTGAGGAGCCTTTACCCTTTGATCAGCCGCAGGATTACGCTATGCTTCGAAGCCGTTTGTCTGTTCCTGTTGCCGGCGGAGAAAACATGAAAGGCCCGGCGCAATTTGTGCCTCTCCTTTCACAGCGCTGTTTGGATATCATTCAGCCCGATGTCATGCATGTCAACGGAATTGATGAGTTTCGGGACTGCCTCCAGCTCGCGCGTTATTTTGGCGTCAGAGCATCCGCCCATGCATATGACGGATCGCTCTCACGGCTCTATGCTTTATTTGCACAAGCCTGTCTGCCCCCATGGTCTAAAATGAAGAACGATCACATTGAACCGATCGAGTGGGACGTCATGGAGAATCCTTTTACAGATCTCGTCAGCCTGCAGCCTTCAAAAGGAATGGTCCACATCCCGAAAGGAAAAGGCATTGGAACAGAGATCAATATGGAGATCGTCAATCGCTACAAGTGGGATGGCTCAGCATATTAAGCTGGGCCATTTCTTTATTTTGAGACATAAATCATGGACAGCCTCATAAAATGAAAACAGCGGACAAGTCTTTTCATAAAGGAGCAAATGACTTAATGGCTGAACTGCTGATGAAAGCAAAACTTACGTTTATGATTGTCGTAGGCGGCGTACTACAGGGACTCGGCATGTCCTTGTTTTTATTTCCGCATGATATTCCGACAGGCGGTGCAGCAGGTATTGCGGTGCTATTGCATTATCTGTTTCAAATCCCCCACGGGTTTTCAGTGTGGGCTGTGAATGTATCAATGCTTTTTACCGCTTTAAAATGGCTGGAGATGAGAACATTCACCGGCACCCTTGCTTCTATCACCGTCACCTCTGTCTCGGTATTGATCTTTGATGCGGTTTTTCCGGATATCACATCTAATCTGTGGCTTGATCTGGCAAGCGGCGCAGTGTTATTGGGACTCGGCATCGGACTTTTATACAAATATAAAATTTCGAACGGAGGATTCGGAGCCCTTGCTCTGATGATTTCTATCTACCGCGGCGGGAATCCTGGAACGATCCTGCTCATCATGAATTGCATCATTTTTATGGTCACCGCGTCTATTATTGACTGGGGCATCGTCATTCAAGCCCTGATATGCCAAGTGATATCGACAAGAGTCATCGACTTCATCTACAACATCCGTCTGACCTCACTTCCCTATCTCACGCCTATGTACCGCCATAAAAAATAATAGGCAGAGGCTCTCTTCACGACGAGAGCCCCGCAGCCGCTGCTTTACAGAAAAAAGGTATCAGATCTTAGCCCTAAACGCAGCGTTTCCAACGCGATGGCATCATGAAATGGAATATTGGCCAGATTCACATTCGGCCCGATTTTTTGAATAAACCCTTGCTGAAGCGTTTTGTTAGGCGCTTCAAAAATCAGCCTGTTGATATCAATATCCGAGGAAATGATGTCGTCAACAATTTGAAACCTGACATCGCCGCTGCTGGAACAGATCCCTCCCGTTCCGCTTTCTCTGGCTTCTGTAATCACTTTTTCCGCGCCCGCTTCCATATCCTCAACGATATATTCAAGCCATTCCTCAGAGCTTTGCCGGCTTGCTAATTCCTCATCCTTGCTGCCCACCTCACTGAGCACAAGAAATTCATCAGAAAAATCGGCAATGTAAGCCGCTTTCTCTTTATTTGTCATCGGGAGCGTACCGTTTGAAATCTCAATATATTCACAGCCGAAATAGGTGCAGTACCGATGAAATTCATTCACTTTTTTCTGGCTTACGTACTTCTCAAACAGTGTGCCGCCAAAGAAAAATGTAATGTCATGTTCTTTCAGTGTGCTGATTTTTTCTTCAAGATCTTTCGTAAGTAATGATGTGCCCCAGCCGAATTTCACAAAATCAATATAGTCGGACGCTCCGGCTATGACATCTTTGAAAAATTGCAAGGGATAGCCGTTATCAATTAAGATGGACTGCCCGGTTTCTCTCGGCTTGTTTGTTCTCACTGGCAATTCTAGTGAAAAATCATTCATATTATGACCCTCTCTATCGTTGGAACTTCTCCATCCTGTTTCACTTTCATCACGAAATCGCCCGTCAGTTCTTTTGTACAGTAAACGATGTCTTCCGAATCAAACAATGGCTGGCGGCTGTCAAAAAATTTCTCCGCAACAGAAGAGCGTTTTATTCTTTCAATCGCCTCCTCAGCCGTTACCGCATTTGTCCCTTCAATGATGCCTTTGATATACTCCGCACACGCCATATCGTCATCACCTGATGGGTGGGAAGCCACAATGTTCATGACACAATCATTTGCGGCCAGCTTTTTCACATGCTCTGCCGTTGTTTTGGCATTGGAAAATCCAGTTACGAACAGGTGCTTTGCGTTCAGCGCCCCCAATGCCGCTGTGACGCCGTTTGTTGTTTTCTGGATCAGGCGCTTATCCGCCATATCCTGCCCAGCCATGCGTTTTGGAGAATTATCTAAATCAAATCCGCTGATACCGACCCCCTTTTCCTCTCCCGTCAAAACATAATCCGGATAGGTGTCTTTCAGCACAAAGGCTTCATCAGCTGTCCGGACCAACAAAATCTCTTTCGCCCCGCCGATAAACGCATAATGGGCGACCGTAAAGGCTCTGATGACATCAATGATGATGTTAATATCAGCCGGGGCAAGCGAATGATGATGCCCCTGATAAATGGCAATCGGCATACTACCTCTCCTTGGGCATAAAACCATTTTGCTAAAAAGCATATTCAGCCGGGCTCTTAATGGTTCCGCACCTCATCTTAGGCGGGCGCGGCACCTAAAAACCCTGAACCTTTATGCAAAAAATGAATAGTCTGCCTATAACTCGATCAATAGATAAAAAAAGCAAATGCAAACGGGGGGAAAACATTGAACGAAACCATCACATATGACACATGGAACGACATGCTGTCCAAACAGATAACGGATCAATTGATCGATGAGCTTGATGTGTTGAAATGGGCTTACCGAACGTACGGAGAAAAGATTGTGTACGCATGCAGCTTTGGCGCAGAAGGAATGGTGCTTCTCGACTTAATATCAAAAATCAACAAAAACGCGCACATCATCTTTTTGGATACCGGGCTTCATTTTCAGGAAACATATGAGCTGATCGAGACCGTCAAAGAGCGATATCCGGGATTTGCAATCCAGATGCTCGAACCCGAGCTGAGCTTAACAGAACAGGGGACGAAGTACGGTGGAGAGCTGTGGAAGCATAACCCGAACCTCTGCTGCCAATTGCGGAAAATCGAACCGCTCAAAAAGCACCTGTCCGGCATGACAGCTTGGATTTCAGGACTGCGCCGGGAGCAGTCACCAACGAGAAAGCATATTCAATACGTAAACCTGGACCAGAAGTTTGAGCTCATCAAAATTTGCCCGCTCATCCACTGGACATGGGATGACGTTTGGACGTACATCCGCCTGCACAATTTGCCTTATAACAAACTGCACGATCAACATTATCCGAGCATAGGCTGTGAAATGTGTACATTGCCTTCCTCGGACCCGAACGATGAGAGGGCTGGAAGATGGGCCGGACGGGAGAAAACAGAATGCGGCCTGCATCAGGAATAGCGGATGGCAGGTTCTTGCTGTGAGAATCGAAATGATGTTAAGGCGCTGATGTCAAACTTTCATTAAGTGCAGAAAAGAAAACAAGGAAACGTATAAATGGAGGTTGAACACGTTGAATGGAAACGAGCCCCACGGAGGGGTATTAATCAACCGCTGTGATCCCGCATGCCATTTTGAAGGGTGCGCGTGCCAAGCAGAGCTGGATCAGCTTGCACTGAGCGATCTGGAGCTTATCGCGATCGGCGGATACAGCCCGTTAACAGGTTTTTTGGGAGAAAAAGATTATCATTCCGTTGTGAAAGAGATGAGGCTGGCAAACGGCTTGCCGTGGAGCCTGCCGATTACGCTGCCTGTCGGAGAAAAAACAGCAAAACAGCTGTCTGCCGGAGATCACGTCAAGCTTGTGAAAGACGGTGTTACCTACGGCATGATCACAGTCACCGATATATACCAGCCTGATAAAACACAAGAAGCACTGTCTGTTTTTAAAACAAACGATCCTGCCCACCCAGGCATAAAAAAATTGCTGGCTCGCCCGGATTACTATATCGGAGGGCCTATCACGGTCAGCCGCCTGCCTGACAAATCTTTCGAACAGTTTTATGCAACGCCCGCAGAAACAAGAGCGGCCTTTGAAAAACTCGGCTGGAAAACGATTGTCGGCTTTCAAACCAGGAACCCTGTTCACAGAGCGCATGAATATATTCAAAAAACAGCGTTAGAAACGGTCGACGGTCTGCTGCTTCACCCGCTTGTCGGAGAAACAAAGTCAGACGATATCCCCAGCGATATCAGAATGGAGAGCTACCAGGCTTTGCTTAATCACTATTATCCAAAGGATCGTGTCATGTTATCGGTTTTCCCTGCCGCCATGCGTTATGCAGGTCCGCGGGAAGCGATTTTCCATGCGCTCGTCCGAAAAAATTACGGCTGCACTCATTTTATTGTAGGCCGTGATCACGCGGGTGTCGGCAGCTACTATGGAACATACGACGCCCAAAATATTTTTCAATCATTCACAGAGGAAGAGCTGGGCATCAAGCCGCTGTTTTTTGAGCACAGCTTTTATTGCCGAAAATGCGGAAACATGGGCACCTCCAAAACATGTCCGCACAGCTCAAGAGACCACATCCACTTATCAGGCACAAAAGTGAGAGAGCTTCTCCGCCAAGGCAAAAAGCCGCCTAAAGAATTCAGCCGGCCTGAGGTCGCAGCCGTGCTGATCAAGGGACTTCACCAACAGCCTGTTGCCATCAAGCAAAACAGCGGGGAATTGCAATGACACACAATCCGAACATCATTTGGCATCCCGCTGCCATCTCAAAGTCTGACAGACAGTCCTTAAACGGACACAAAAGCTGCGTCCTCTGGTTTACAGGTTTGTCCGGCTCCGGAAAATCGGTGCTGGCCAATGCAGTCGATGAAAAACTTTACCGCAAGGGCATTCAAAGCTATGTGCTTGATGGTGATAATATCCGCCACGGCTTAAACAAAGATCTTGGATTTCAGACTGGTGACAGGATTGAAAACATCCGCCGGATCGGAGAAGTGGCGAAGCTGTTTGTCGACAGCGGGCAAATGATTTTAACGGCTTTTATTTCTCCATTCAGAGAGGATCGGGACATGGTTAGAGCACTCTTTCCTAAAGGTGAGTTCTTCGAAATTTATGTGAAGTGCCCGCTGCATGTTTGTGAACAGCGCGATCCAAAAGGGCTTTACAAAAAAGCGCGAAACGGAGAGATCAAACATTTCACCGGGATCGATTCTCCGTATGAAGCGCCGCTTTCACCCGATTTCATCATTGAGTCAAACCAGACCTCTATTTCCGATGGAGCTGATCTCATCATTAACGCACTGCAAAACAGAGGTATTATATAAAAAACCCGATCAATGTCGGGTTTTTTCTTATGAGTTGGAGAACTGCGCAATCAAACTGTTGATCTTCTCTTTTTCCTCATAAAATGCTCCGTGCCCGCTGTTTGCAAACGGAACCAATTCCGACTGTTTGATGCCGCGCTTCAATTCTTTCGCAAAATCAAACGGCGCAATTCTATCCTTTCTCCCGTGCAGGATCAGCGTCGGCTCCTTGATTGCAGCAAGTTCCTTTCTGAGATCTTCGTCTCTTAATGCGATGCCCGAATGGATCGTCCCGTAGGAGGAAGCCTCCAGCATCAGATTGAGAAACCACTGTCTAAAATCTGGAGACACTTTTTTCTCAAAAAACTGTTTCCCTAAATCAGCCAGTGTTTTGGGCCGATCAGCTTTGAACAATTCAATCATATCGTCAATATCCTGCTTCCTCATCCCGTACGGATAACCCGGGCGTTTTGTAAATGCGGGTGCCGCTGCAGACAGTAAAATCAGCTTATCAATATCGGCTCCTTCATGCCTTGCCATATAACGGATTGCAATGGCGCCGCCCATCGAAAAACCGGCAAGAATCGCATTCTCAAGCTGCAGCGTATAAATGACTGCCTTCACATCATCAGCCATCGTGTCATAATCGTAGCCTTCCCAAGGGCGGTCAGATTGCCCATATCCCCGTAAATCAACGCCGATAAAACGAAATCCCCTTTTCGGAAGCTCATTCATTTGATATTCAAACATCCTATGATTCAACGGCCACCCGTGCAAAAAGATGATCGGCCTTCCATGTCCGATATCCTCTACAAACAGTGTCACATGCTCCTCGGTTTTGACGTAATGCCCCATTCCGCATTCCTCCTGTTCCCTTTGGCTTTCCCGGCCTGTAAACGCCTTGACGTATAGGAAGCTTTCCATTTATGCTTACAAAACAAGCGGGCTGCTGTACCAAGAAAAGGCTCTTCACGATTTACTATATGTATCAATTTCCTTAACGATCTATTAAATTGAACCCGGAAGCCTCTGTTTTTCGGGCAGCAAAGGATGTCATCACATGAATAAAATCGCAATTCAAAAACCGAACATACCGGAAAACCTGCAAACCGCAGATTTTCATGATGCCGTGACGCAGGATGATGTAATCAGCATGCATTTGTTTGAAGATTGTACAATCTGCGGCGAAGATATCGAAAGACTTTGTGTGGAAAAAACGGTATTCAGAAATGTCGTCTTTATCGATGTGTCTTTTCGGCATATTGAACTGACCGATGTGATCTTTGAAAAATGCGATTTATCAAACGCCGATTTCAGCGGGGCTGTCATTCACAGAACTTCTGTTAAGCAGTCAAAAATGGTTGGAATGAATGTGGCGGAAGCAACGCTGCGGAATGTTTCATTCGAGGAATGCCACGGACATTTCAGCTCATTTTCGTACTCAAATATGAGACAAGTTCGATTTGATCACTGTGCTCTTATGCAAAGTGAATGCAGCAATACGGTGCTCCAGCAGACACACTTTGACAGGTGCGAATTGGAAGGCGCCAACTTTACCGGCACGTCCCTTCAGAACATGGACATCAGCACGTGCCGTTTTGAACAGCTTCATGTCTCCCTCGACAAATTGAAAGGCTGCAAAATCGCACCTGAGCATGCGATTGCCTTCGCCAGGGCACTGGGAGCTGTCATCGTATAACCAAAGCCTAGGACATCATCAGGCGGCGTGCTGTTTCGGCTGCCGCTTTAATGCCAGTTTCCAAATCTCCAAGAGATGCATAGGAATATGACAGCCTGATGCTGTTTCGGTCTTCACCGTCATAAATGTAGCCGGGATTCATAAGCACCTGCCGTTTCAGCAATCCATAAAAGAAACGGCTGACAGGCAGGTTTTTGTGAAATGTCACCCAAATATAAAAGCCGCCTGCGGGAATCCGCCACGTGGCAATGTCCCCGGCATACCGCTCGAGAAAATGAACGGCGGCGTCTCTCCTTTGTTTGAGCATCCTGCGTACCCAAGTCAGATGCTCTTCATAATATCCCTGTGACAGCCACTCGGCAGCCGCCCACTGGGACAGGCCGCTTGATCCGTAGTCTGTCTGCATTTTAATGTCCGCCAGCCTTTCAATAACCGGCTCCGGACCGGCAAGCCAGCCGATTCGCAGACCGGGGCTAACCGTTTTTGAAAACGTGCCCAGATACAGAATATTGCCCTCATGATCCCTTGCTTTCAACGGCTGCGGCGGTTTTTCTTCAAACCATAAATCACCGTACGCATCATCCTCAATGATGGGCAGCTGCTCTTTTTTTGACAGGCTGATGATCTCTTTCCTTCGCTGCTCTGACATGACTGTGCCTGTCGGATTATGAAACGACGGAATCGTGTAAAGCAGCTGTCCTCCATATTGTTTTCGATTAGAAGAAACAAGCCCCGCTTTGACCCCTTCATCATCCATCGGCAAGCCGCGAAGCCGCATCCCAGCTGATTGAAATACATGCAAGGATTGAAGGTAGGACGGCTTCTCCGTCAAAATGACAGAATCTCGTTTTAAAAGTCCAATTGAGATGAGCTGAAGTGCCTGAAGTGCACCGGACACAATTAAAATTGCAGACGGTGACACATGAATCTTCTTTCCTTTTAAATGGTCGGCCACTGCCTCCCGCAGCTGACGGTTTCCTTTCGGCTGCTCATATCCTAAAGACAGGGCGCCCGGATTGATTTGCTGAAACATCCGTCCAATTGTGTCAGCAGGCACAAGATCCGGTGAAAGTTCTCCAGTTCCTAATCTGATGATATCCGCTCTTGGTTCGTTCTGATTAATAGCTTGAATGATGGAAGAATTGGCGCGATGAATGCCTGAACGGACGTAATCGCTCCAATCAAGCGGAGGCTCAGCCGCCAGCACGCTCCAAGTACTGTTTACAACCTTCGTACCGCCGCCTCTTCTTCCCTCTAACAAGCCTTGAGACGTGAGTTCATCTATGGCTGCTGTGACTGTGCTGCGGTTGACTTGAAACATGTCGGCCAGCGTTCTCTGTGAGGGGATTTTCGTCCCTACAGCCCACTCTCCGTGAAGAATCTTGTCTTTCATATATTGTTCGATCTGCCGATGCAGCGGAACATCCGACTTTCGGCTTGGCTGCCATTGCGACAAGGTCATGCCCCCCTTTTTTACACATTATACATTTGGCTGGTTCCTAACCCAACCAAATGGCTGGAGACTTTAGTGACAATCTCTCTTATGATTGAAAAAAAATGTGAAGGGAGCTTTTTCAGCATGAATACAATCATTCACGGAATTGTGCTCGCGTTTGGCTTAATTTTGCCGCTGGGAGTGCAGAATGTGTTTATTTTTCAGCAAGGCGCGTGGCAAAAGCATATTTGGCGGGCTCTCCCAGCTGTCATCAGTGCTTCAGTCTGCGATACCCTGTTAATCGTATTAGCCGTTGCGGGCGTATCTGTCATTGTGCAGGAGCTGCCTGTGTTTGAGACAGTCATGATGGCCGGCGGATTTTTATTTTTGCTCTATATGGGCTGGGTGACTTGGAACAGCCGTCCGAACACAAGCCAAAATGAGAAACATACGTTCACACCAAAAAAGCAAGCTGCGTTTGCGGCCGCTGTTTCTCTTTTAAACCCGCATGCCATTCTGGACACGATCGGCGTCATCGGCACGAGCTCTCTTCAATATTCGGGGCTTGAGAAATGGCTCTTTATGGCCGCTTGCATCGCTGTGTCTTGGATTTGGTTTATCAGCCTTGCAATAGCGGGCCGGCTGTTTCAGACGATAGATACGAGCGGCAGGCTTATGCTGATCGTAAACAAATGCTCTGCAGCGGTAATGTGGGCAGCGGCAGGATATTTTGGGGTGTCACTCTTTTGCAATTGAAGGAGAAACAGATGAAAACAACGAATTTCTTAGAAAAGGGGGCATGCTGATGACTGATGCAAAACAGTTTTATGACTATCATTCTTGGGCAAACAAGAAAATATTTAACCATATCGAAAACCTGCCGGAGGAAACTGCCTATCAAGAAGTAAAGAGCGTATTTCCTTCTGTCAGCGACGTGCTGCTTCATATGTGCAGGGCTGACTACATTTGGCTGAATGTTCTTTCGGGAGTGGCCTACCAAGAGATTATAGACAGCGCAGGCAAATTAGAGTCCGCGCAAGGTAATATGGCAGCGATTAAACAGCACGCTGCCGAGCTGGAGTCACAGTATCATGATTTCTTCAGCCGCCAGACGGACTTAGAACAGACCTTCACAATGCAGCATCCGAAACTAGGTACACTGGAATCAACCTATGCAGACACCATCCTGCATGTCGTCAATCACGGCACTTACCACAGAGGGAACGTAACCGCCATGCTGAGACAGCTGGGCCATTCTGGCGTACCTACTGATTATATGTACTATTTATATGAGAAAAGAGAAAGCAAGGGCTAAAATGTCCTTGCTTTTTTTTGCGGAAAGCCTCAAATGAAACATACTAGCTTTTACATACCGGTATAAGCACGCTTCACATCTAGCTGTACCGGCCTGCCGCTTCGAAAGGAATTGGTTGCGGCGATGCCCACTTCTAAATTGATTGTCGCATCAATATCTGTCACAATCGGTGTTTTTCCATTCCGGACACACTCGGCGAAATGCTGAAGCTCTAAGCAGTAGGCTTCATGAAAACGAGTTTGAAAGTCTGGAATGATATCAAAACTGCTCCCTTTAGCCGATAGGATGGTCACATGTTGATTTCTCAATGTCCCTATGAAAATACTGCCCTCTGTCCCGATAATCTCCGCCCGGATGTCATGTCCGTATGGAGAGGTTCTGCTTGCCTCGACGTCCCCCGCTGCGCCGGAGTCAAATTCAATATACGTCATCGCCTGATCCACATCGCCATACTGCTCCATGAACGGATTGTTCAGAATCCTGCCGTGTCCTGAAACAGAAGTGATTTCCGCCCCTAGCAAATAACGGGCCATATCATAGTCATGGATGGAACAGTCAATAAAAATTCCACCGCTGTGTTTGATAAATTCTGCGGGAGGCGCGCCTTGGTCGCGCGTAAAGCCTTTATAATAGATAGGTTTGCCGATTTCTCCAGCGTCGATCCGCCGTTTGGCATCTGCGTATGCTGGATCGAATCGTCTCATAAAGCCGACTTGGCAGATGACACCTGTCTCTTTCACTTTTTCAGAAACTGCTCTTGATTCCTCAAGGCTTAATGTCAGCGGTTTTTCAACGAAGATCTGTTTGCCGTTCTCGGCTGCTTTGATGATCATATCACCATGTGTGCTTGTCGGCGTTACAATAATGACAGCGTCAATGCCGGGATCTTCTAACACTTCATACGGGTCCTCTGACCATTTTTCGATACCGAATTCTCTGGCAACCTGCTCCGCTCTCCCTTTTAACGGATCACTGACACTAACCAGCTTTGCTCCCGGTACACTGGTGACAAGATTTTTCGCATGATCATAACCGAGCCTTCCTAATCCTAATACAGCGCACCTTACTTGATGTTCCACGTCCCATCCTCTCCTTTAACTCATTTCAGGCTCGCTTTGAGAAAGCGCTTTCTCTTAACCGCTAAAAAAACAGCGGTTCTATCCGCTCTACCATTTTGCGCAAGCGCTTTCTCAAAAGATGATTTCATTTTACACTGCCTTTGGTTTACACGCAATATGTTTTTTTGGCTTCAACTGTCATAATGAAAAAACCCGCTCATTAGCGGGTTCATGTGTTGAGCGGTGATGTAGAATGTCTGACTACAAGCTCAGGCGGGAGCACTATTTTTTGTTTCGCCTTTCGTTTTCCCTCTATTGCTTCTGCCAGCAGTTCGATGACGCTCCGTCCCATCTCTTTTATCGGCTGGGCTACGGTTGTCAGGGGCGGAGCCGCCATTTCTGCGAGTATCGTATTATCAAAACCAATGATAGAAAGATCATCCGGCACTTTTATGCCTCTTATTCTCGCAGCTTGTATGGCGGCACAGGCCAATACGTCGTTGAAGGCAAAAATAGCAGTCGGAACGTTCCTGTCGAGCAATTTTCCCGCTTCTTCCTTGCCGCTTTCCAAGGAAAACCGCGTCTGGATGATAAGTGATTCATCAATGGGCACGCCCGCTTCCTCCATCGCCTGACGGAAGCCTTTGATTCTATTTTTTTCGCCTGTCGTTGAACCGTCTCCGATAATGCAGGCGATGTTCGTATGGCCGAGTGACAGAAGATGCTTGGCAGCCTCATATCCGCCACGAACGTCATCTATCACAACAATATCCATCGGAAGAAGCGGCTTATCCTGAGAAATCATGGCAATCGGAATCTGTTCACTGGCGATCTCCTCCAAAGCAGACATACTGTCATGGCTTTCAATCCCTGTTGCAAAAATAATGCCATCCACCTTTTTCTGTTTCAGCACAGAAAAATATTTTGTTTCTTTTTTCGGATCGTAATCGGTGCTGCAAATCAACATTTGAAAACCGAGCTCATCCGCTCTTTCCTCAATGCTTTTGGCCAGTTCGCCGTAAAACGGATTTGAAATATCAGGCGCCACGAGAGCTATCATATTCGTTCGTTTTCCCGTTAACGCCGCGGCGTGGACATTGGGCGTGTATGCCATTTCATTCATGACATTCATGACCTTCTGCCGTGTTTTGTCGCTGATTCTCCCCGTCTTGTTAATCACACGCGACACAGTTGTGATCGAGACACCCGCCGCCTTTGCCACATCGTAAATTGTTGTTTTCATGTTCATCCCTCGTCTGGTTATTGAACTTTCCGGCTGACAATTTTCCGGTATTCAATTGGTGAAATGCCTTCTATCTGCTTAAAGAGTTTTGAAAAGTATGTCGGATCTTCCATTCCGACCGTTTCCGCAATAACGCCCATTTTATCATTTGTAGAGGATAAAAGACGCTTCGCCTCTGTCATTCTCACCCGGTTCGTGTATTGTGCCGGAGTTACGCCGAGCACCTGCTGCATGCAGCGGCTCACATAATCCTGATGATAGTGAAGGGCGAGCGACAGATCCTTGATTGTCGTCTTTTCCTTATAGTGCTCCTGTAAGTACCGGGCCGCCTCCCAGGCTACCCGCTCTTTCGCAGACGGTATTTGGAACGCTTCTTTTTGAAGATGCAGCATCAGCTCCTCAAATAAGATTTGCTTTCTGAGCGGCAAATCAGAGTTTTCCGCGGAGTAATCGATCAGCTTTTCAAACTGCTGCGCCATAAACTGCGGGCGCTGCACCTTGCCTTTTCTCGGCAAGGCCAATCCGTAGCGGGCCGGCTCTTCGAAGCTCCCTTTTTCCTGCTGAAGCTCAGACCAGTTGCTGCCTCCCTTTGCCGTAAATTCATATCGATGTTCATCGAAGTGAAGCCAATAGTAGGAGGTTGCTTCATCACTGCCCTTCGTCCCGTAGTGTTCAAGACCGGGAGAAAGCAAGATGTACTCGCCGCCTTCAACAGAAAACGATGTTTCATTTTCCGTTATATATAACGTTCCCTGTTTGACATATATCAGATCAAACACGGAGAATACACGTTTCACATGGGTTTCTCCTTTTTTAAAAACCCCTTCCCCAGCTGCGATAAATACCGGAAAAGGCGGGACTGTAAACAGGATGCGAGGCATTTGAATCATCCTCCTTTTTAAGTCGGATTTTTACAAGAAGTATCGTTTCTATCCCTTTTTATTATAAGGAAATGGAGGTACACTTTAAAACGTTGATTTTATTTACGAAAGGGGTTAGACACTATGAAACAAGCTGTCTTCAAATCAACTGCTTTGAAAAAACCCGCTGACAAAACGTTCTCATTATTTTCGCTTACTTGGCCGATCTTTATTGAGGTCTCATTATATATGTTTATGGGTAATGCCGATACACTGATGCTCAGCCAATACTCGGATAACAGCGTGGCAGCAGTCGGCGTCAGCAACCAGATTTTAAATTTAATTATCGTGATGTTCAGCTTTATCGCAACAGGAACGACCGTTATCATTTCACAATTTCTAGGCTCACGGCAAAAGAAAGAAGCCATGGAAGTCGCTTATGTGTCAATCGGCGCCAACTTCTTCATCAGCCTGGCCATCAGCGCCGTCGTCTTTTTTGCGGCTGTCCCTCTGCTTCATATGATGGGATTATCAAACGCACTGATGCCTGATGCGAAAGTCTTTTTACAAGTTGTCGGAGGTCTGTCCTTTATTCAGGCTTTAATCATGACATTCAGCGCGATCTTAAAAAGCTACGGCTACACAAAAGATACAATGTTTGTCACTATCGGCATGAACATTTTAAACATTGCCGGAAACTTTGTTGTGATCTTCGGTTTGTTCGGCTTTCCTGTTCTCGGCGTTGCCGGTGTGGCCATGTCCACATCTATCGCCCGCGTCATCGGATTAATCGCGATGATTGTGATTGTCAACAAACGCATTCAGCTGAAGATGTCGCTGAAAAAAGTCTTTCATATGCATAAAGAGCATTTGCGCAAGCTGCTGAAAATCGGCATTCCTTCTGCGGGAGAGCAGCTTTCATACAACCTTTCGCAAATGATTGTCACGTATTTTATCGCCATCATGGGCGCGCAGGCGTTGACAACAAAAGTGTATACGCAAAATATTACGATGTTTATTTTGCTGTTCGGCACTGCGATCAGCCAGGGTACACAAATCTTAATCGGCCGTTATATCGGCGGCAAACAATTTGATGCCGCTTATGAGCGCTGCATGAAGAGCTTATATTGGGCACTCGGAATTGCTGCGGCTACCTCTGTTTTGATGACGATCTTTTCAAAAGACCTGATCGGACTCTTCACACAAAGCCCTGACATTATAGCAACTGCAAGCCTATTGATTGCCATGACCATTATCCTTGAACCAGGCCGCTCGTTTAATGTCATTATCATTAACTCTCTGCGGGCCGCGGGGGATGCGAAATTCCCGGTTTACATGGCAATGATTTCAATGTGGGGCATCGGCCTCCCGCTTGCTTATCTTTTCGGCATCCACCTCGGTTTCGGTCTTGCCGGCATTTGGATTTCTTTTATCGCGGATGAATGGGTCCGGGGAATCTTAATGTACAGAAGATGGCGCTCACGTATCTGGATTCAAAAAGGTATGGCGTAACACCCGGCTCAATCAAGCCCGGGTGTTTTTTAGATATCAGACAGAATCTGCTTCACTTCGGTCTCTGTGAGAGCGAAGTGATGTTGAAATACATCGTGCTGCTTCGCCCGGATTTTTTCTAAAACAGCCCGGTACAAATGAAGAGCGGCTTTCACCGTTTTTTGAGAATACTGCGGAAATAGCGGCAAGGCATCCTGACACTCTTCAAGGTAGGCTTCTGCTTCAAAAGCGATATACTCCCACGTCATTGTGAACGCCTTATTCACGACGCCCTTTTGAAGGTCGTCCTCTGTATATCCAAATTGCTGCATCACTTCCCGAGGGATACGGCTTTTTTGCTGTTGGCCAGTGCCGAAATCTCTCAGAATCCGAATCAGCTGAATCGCTAAACCGAGAGAACCAGCTGCATGTGTCAGCTGGTTCTGATGCCGGCGCGCCATAATCGGGAGCAGCATCAATCCTGCTGCGCCGCCTGTCTGGTATGCGTGCATGAGCAATTCATCAAGGTTTCCAAACGGTTTATCTTCCGCTTTCTGTGTGGCAATGAACTCACGGAATGGCTCGCTGTCCAGTGTAAAGGTTTGGTACGCATGGCCGAAAGCCTTCCACAAAAAATGATTCCCGTTATACGTACCGGAAAAAACATCTTCCGCCTCAGCTTCAATGGCAGATAACGCCTTCTCATCCGCATTGGCTGCCGTATGGCAAAACGCCATAACAGCCCATGCTGCCTGCCTTTGCTTCAGCGGTAGAAGCCAAAATGCTTTGTAACAGGCTGGTTCGCGGGCGCTGACGATCTGGCCGCATTGCTGATAGGCTTCTTTTATCTCTTTCATTTCTTTTCACTCCTATGTATCACTGCTTCTTCAAGTCTATTATGTTTTCTCGCAATTGTATATGAAGAAAAAGCCGATTCCTTTGAGCAGAATCGGCTTTTTCTTTATCCTTCATCAATATCAATGCGATACGCTTCAAACCATGTATGAATTTGAGCAAGATGGGCGATCAGCTGAGGCCCCTTCATGAGCTGCCCGAACCACGGCACCTTGAAGGAGGAGCCTTCCGTTTCTAAAAGCTGATCTAATTGTTTTCTGTCCAGCAAGGTATGGAGCACGGAGTCCTTTTGGCTTCTGATCGTTTTCAGCCATTCGCTGACGCCTTTTGTATATTCCGGATGATGTGTTTTCGGATACGGGCTTTTTTTGCGATACAGAATGTCATCAGGCAAAATGCCTTCAAGCGCTTTTCGCAAAATGCCTTTTTCCCGATTATCATGCATTTTCATTTCCCACGGAATATTCCAAACATATTCCACAAGCCGGTGATCGGCGAACGGCACCCGCACTTCCAAGCTCGCCCCCATGCTCATGCGATCCTTCCGATCCAAAAGGTTCGTCATAAACCAAAGCATATTTAAATAGAACAGCTGTCTTCTTGCTTTATCCACACCCGTTTCTCCGTCTAATAATGGCGTTTCTGCCAAGGTTTCTTCATATTTGGCATTTACGTATTCTTTCAGATTCAATTTTTTCTGCCATGAGTCAGAAAGCAGCTTGATCCGCTCCTCCGTTGATCTCATCCATGGAAAGCCAGACTCAACATCTGCCGTATGGAACCACGGGTACCCGCCGAAAATCTCATCCGCGCACTCTCCCGATAGGCTGACGACAAAGTCCTTTTTGATTTCCCGGCAAAACCACAGCAGGGATGAGTCGACATCCGCCATTCCCGGCAAGTCTTTGACCAGTACAGCTTCCTCCAAATGATCAACGAGATCTTTTTGGCTGATGACGCATTTGTGGTGCGTTGTGCCGAAAGCCTCTGTCATTTTTTCAATCCATGGTCCGTCATCATTCGGCTGAAAAGCGCTTGCTTGAAAATATTTATCGTTCTCTTCGTAATCAATCGAATAAGTATGAAGCGGTGCTTTTCCTTCCTTTTCAAAATGGCCCGCCGCAATCGCTGTAATTGCGCTTGAGTCCAGACCGCCTGATAGGAATGTGCAAACCGGCACATCCGACACAAGCTGCCGCGTCACCGCGTCCTGAAATAACGATCTGACATTGGCAACCGTGTCATCAAAACTGTCCGTATGTTTTTCGCTTTCAACATTCCAATAACGCCAAATATTAAGTCCGTCTTTGGAAAATGTCAGCGCATGAGCCGGGCGGATTTCTTTTATGCCTTTAAATATGCCAGTGCCCGGGGTTCTGGACGGTCCAAGACCGAAAATTTCAGAAAGTCCCGTTCTGTCCACTCGCGCTTTTATATCAGGGTGCGCGAGGATTGCCTTAATTTCTGATCCGAAGAGAAATGAAGAGCCTTCCTTCGTGTAAAAAAACGGCTTTACGCCGAGACGGTCTCTCGCGGCAAACAGCAGATTACGCTTTTCATCCCACACAGCGAAAGCGAATATGCCATTGAGATGGTCGACACAGTCTTCCTGCCATTCGATGTAGCTGTGCAGAAGTACCTCGGTATCTGACGTACGTTCGAATTGATGGCCCCGCGCCCGCAATTCTTTGCGCAAATCTTCCGTGTTATAAAGCTCGCCATTGTAAATAATGGTGTACGTATCCCCTTTATAGGTACACGCCATCGGCTGGCGTCCGCCTTCAATATCAACAACCGCAAGTCTTTTATGTCCGAATAAAACATGGTGCTCCCCCCAAACGTTTGAATCATCAGGCCCTCGTTTGGAAAGAGTGTCTGTCATTCTGTCCATCGTTTGTTTTTCCTGGACGAGCTGCTTTTTAAAATCGACCCAACCCGTAATTCCACACATGTGACATCAGCTCCAATCCCGTTTCTTTCGTAACAATTTCGTTTCTTTCAGCACCTTAGTAAGTTTATGCATCTATAGGCAGATAGTTGATTTGTCCATAAAAGAGTTGTATGGGACAGGCTTGAATTGGAAAGAAAAGAGAGGAATGAAGAAAAAGGAGACAGCATGGATGAAACGGAAACAATTGTTATATACAGAGGAACGAAAGTGGGAATACGGCACCATCCTCATTGAAGACGGCATCTGCTTAATCGAAAACGGTGAAGGCGATATACTGCTGGCGGACAGTCTCCAACACAGCCCAATCTGGATCCATCATAAAGGAAAGTGGGAGCAAGCCGGCTTTCAGGACAAGTTGGTTTTGGCATGCGGGGCAGAAAACATCTCCCTTTCCGGCGGAGAACGCATCCGCTATGAGAAATCAGTCAAGCGGCCGCTCATGGCGCTTTTGGATTCGCTTGACGACGAAACCTTTCTCGCATTTCTACAGCACTTGCACAGCTTCGGCTTATCGGTATTCGATTGCGTCTTTTCTTATAATAAAGGAGTCTTTTCGAATACTTCGGCGGGGCAGGGTGTGTCCTTTTATCACTTTTCAAATGACACCGCACAATGCGCGATGCAGCATCACTACAGCAGCGAAGGGACAGGAGACCGTTTTGAATGGACGGCTTCAAACGGAAAGCGATCCATTATGTATTCAGCAGTCCAACGGGGGCGCAAATAAAAAAGCGGTGCATCGAGCACCGCTTTTTGGTTACTTTTCAACAACAACTTTTGCTTCCTTGCTTTCTTTTTTATCTGTATCCGCAGCCGTGACGTACAGCACCGTTCCGGCTTTTTGTTTTTTGATTTTCACCGAAAACGTTCCTTTTGCGTCAGCTTTGGCAGAAGCAATGACTTTCTTTGATTTGTTTTTCACTCTGATCATCGCTTTGCTGTTTGCCTTCCCTTTTACTGCCGTATCCTTCGTTTTCACCGCGTTTACTTTCGGTGTGCCGGAAGGTTTTCCTTTGACGACGACAACTTTATACGATGTTTTCGCATCGCCTTTTGTTGCTTTCACATACAGTACTTGATCCTGTTTTTGAGTCGCGATATTAACCTTGAACGCATTGTCTTTTCCGGCTTTGGCGCTGCCGAGTTTCTTTTTGCCGTTCATCACCTCGATAAGTGTGCCTTCCTTCGCGTTTCCTCTGACAGCTGTTTGAGTGCTTTCCAGCTTGTTGACCTTAAGTTGTAAATCAGCTGCGCTGACAGCCTTCATGACATTCAGCCGCCCGTAGCCTGAATGCCAGTCTACACCAGGTGTCTTCGGAATTTCAATCGGATCGCCATAATCGTCATACAACTCTTCTTTTCCGCCATCGACACTTTCAAAGGAAATATCATCTGCCGTCTTTTTCAACATATCCTCAACTTCTGTTCTTTTCAGTTTAGGATTTTGAGCAAACAGCAATCCTGCAGCAGCGGCAGCATACGGCGTCGCCATAGACGTTCCGCTCATGTACGTGACATTTCCGTTCGGCACTAAGCTCGGGATATCCGACCCTGGAGCAGAGATGTCCAGACCTTTTCCATAGTTAGAGAAATCAGCGGTCATATCCATGCGGTTCGTTGCGCCGACCGACATCACATATTTAGAAGATGCAGGATAAGATAAGGCATTTTCTCCATCATTCCCGCTGGCTGCGGCAATCAAGACATTTTTGTCAGCTGCGTACTTCAAAGCAAATTCAAGCACGCGGCTGTAGCCTCCGCCTAAACTTAAATTAATCACCTTTGCTCCTTTGTCAGCAGCATATTTGATGCCGAGAGCAATTTGTTCAGTATCTCCGGAACCTGCGGAATCAAGCACTTTTACAGGGATGATTTTTGCTTTGGCATTCAATCCTGTCATTGAATAGCCGTTATCGCTTTGGGCCGCAATAATGCCTGCGACATGCGTCCCATGCCCCTGATCATCCATTGCATTGTTATTTCGTCCGACAAAATTGTGTCCGAGATCTGTTCTTACTTTTCCTTTTAAATCAGCAAGCGTGCTGTCTACGCCTGTGTCTACTACTGCAATGAGTGTATCGTTAAGCTTGCGTTTGGACAGCAATGTGTTGGCAGGCTCATATTTCACATCCGCGTTTTTGACACCGCCGTTTTCACCGTTGTTTTTAAGCGGCCATTGATAAGGGTACTGAATATCGTTTGCCAGGCTTTTGTATTCCTGTACGGGTTCCGCAAACTCTACATTGGACATCTTGGATAGTGTCGCAGCAGCGCTTTTGACCCTTTTGGCGCTTGCCGTATATGCGCCGTTCTGTTTCTCATCTTTCGGAAGTTCAAATGAATATAGATTGTCAAACAGTTTCTTTGCCTTTTTCACATTAGAAATGTCTTTTTTCGATTGCGCGCTTGCAGAAAAGCCCTTCATTTCATTATGTACGGATGAGAGGCTTTTATTGTCCTTCACCTTGAAAATAACCTTTGTTGTCTGAACTTCACTTTTTGCTGCAATATTGTTTTCTGTTAAAATGGCTCCTGCTGTTTTGCCTTGCAGCTGCTTCATATTTAGTCGGTCCGCTTGTTTCTTTATCTCCTCTTTAAGGAATGACGGGACTGATTGTAAAGCTTTATCATATAGCCGGTTGATCGCTTTTTGATCCTTTTCAGTGACCTTATACGAAGATGATGCTCCGTTTTCTGACACATCGTCAAATAACGGCTTTAATGTCACAAGATCCCGATAGATTTCATTTCTTGCTGTTTTATTGAGTGCGAGCTTTGCAACGATAAACGGTGCTGCCTTGTAATAAAGGCTTGTCAGTTCTTTGCCTTCTGCTGTTTGGCTCAGCTGCTCATCACGAATCGCTCTCAACTTATCCAGGATGCCTTTTCCTGATTTCTTCTGATCGACACTCATTTCAACCGGACAAGCTTCTTCCTCTTCTAAATCTGACGGCTGTTTTTTGGTGCCTTTATACCCGATCGTATACTTGGCTTCTGTAGCTGCTTCTGCCGTTCCGCCGTCCTCTGGCTCTTCTTCTCCGAGGTATTCAACTTTTACATAGTAAGGGCCGCTCCACGCGTATGGAAAAATGACTTCGCTTTTTCCATCCTCCGCTGTGAAAGAACGGTACATCTCAAACGTTTCATCTTTAAGCGCTTTTTCCTTACTTGGATATACAGATACATTCAGTACTGAATCACTCTTTACGGTCAGTGCCATATGTGAGTTTTTCTGAATATCCGTTGCTCCCGGGGTCACTTTGTACCATTTCACCTGTTCCGGCTCCTTCATGGCGCCTGTCTGCTCTTTGCCGTTTTCCAGAGCAGCCGCCTGATCGATCGCGCCGGCCGCTGCAGCTTTGGTTCCCGGAGAAAAAAGGCTGAAAATCAGTGCAAAAATAAGCACTGCCGCCACAAACGAGCTGAATTTTCTGCGTTTCATGTTATCCCTCCTGCAAAATAATGAATCTCCTTGAAGGTATCATAATTTCATAGGACGAGATACCGCTTACAGGGAATTTTAAGGTTATTTTAAATGATTTGGAATATAAGGGGATAAATATAAAAAAACCCAACTCTATCAAAGAGCCGGGTTCATAGGTTTTTCTATTAAAACAATTGAAAACCGATTGGCAAATGCAGACCGAGCAGCACTGTCAGCAAAAGGACAATGACGAAGCCGATCCACAGGCCTCCTGTTGATTTTTCTTTTTTCTTGCGGATGAGGAGCATTTCCATCAGGCCGATGGTGATAATGCCCAGAATCATTTTGCCGGCGTATTCTCCGTTCCAGTTGGCAAAACGGACAAACAGCTCAGCTCCTGTCAAAATAATAAGGATATAGAATAACCGCAGAATCATATGAGTGATTTTTGCGCCTTTTGCACTTCCTGACGAATACAGCGAGTAGCTGACGAAAAGCAGAATCAGCGCTACCACCCATGTCGTAATATGTAGGTGTGTCATACATGTTCCCCCTATCAGATAAATTACCCCACTTATAGTACCATGAACTTGTCCTCTGCCACAAAGATGATTATCAGAAAAAACTGGCGGGTCCGGGTCCGCCCTCCAGTTTTATTCAGCCAATTTGGTTTGACAGCGTTCCGATCGGGTCAATTGTAATATCAATTTTGTCACCTGACCGCAAGAATTTTGGAGGCGTAAACCCCTTGCCGACACCAGACGGCGTACCGGTGGCAATGATGTCGCCCGCTTCAAGCGTCATCCCCTTTGAGAGGGTTTCAATTAATTCCGGAATGGAAAAGATCATATCGCTTGCCGAACCGGATTGGCGCAGCTCGCCGTTGACTCTTGTTTCAACCTTGAGGCGCTCTGGCTCCTGAATAGATGATTTATGTACAAGCACGGGCCCCATCGGACATGTCGTATCCAAGCTTTTTCCGATAAAAAACTGCTTATGCCTTTTTTGCAGATCACGCGCCGTGATATCATTCACAATCGTATATCCGAAAACATGGTCATATGCATCTTCTTTTGAAATGCGGGTCCCGCTTTTTCCGATCACGACAGCAAGTTCTCCCTCATAATCAAGCTGAGAGGTAACCTCTTCATGGCTCTTTACGATATCACCATGCCCCGTAACCGTTATCGGCGATTTTGTAAATACCATCGGATGCTCCGGAATATCAGCCTCGCTTCCCATTTCAATCGCGTGATCCCGGTAGTTTTTGCCGATGCAGATGATATTTTTTGATGGCTTCGGAATGGGTGCATGGAGCTTCACCTCAGATAATGAATACATAAATGATCCCAGCTCATCATTCGGTTTCTTTGCCCACTCGGCCAGCTGCCTTGCATGCGCAACGAATTTATCCCCTTCTGCGATACATTCAATCAGCGATCCCGGAATCGTCTCAAGTTCAAACAGTTTTTTTTCAGCCTTTTGCAAATCCATAATTTTCTCATCGTCAATGATCAGGCCGACAAACATTCGGTTGTAAAGTTCCCCTGTCGCAAATTTCATGTTATTCCTCCATCATCTTTTAAATCAGAATGCTCCTTCATGTATTCTCTGTCGAATGCTGAAATCCCTTTTTCTCAATTCCGTTTTCATTTCGTTTCAGGACGGGCTTGCTCTACATATCATACAAATGTCGTTTTGAGAAGGAGGAAAGAATATGGAACGCGTGCATTTATTTTTTCATCGGGAGCAGCTGAAAAGGAAAGGTACTGCCAAGGGGCTTTTCGTAACAGATCGATCTGTTTCTCCCATTCTTCTCACACAGCGTGACAGAGCGGAAAAGGCATCCTATGAAATCAGCTGGGAAAAGTCTCTGCTTGGTGAAAGGACACTTTTTTTGAATGCAGAACAGGATGATCCGTCCCTGATGCGGCGCAGACTCGCCTATTGTTTTTTTGACCAGATCGGCGTACCTGCTCCCGCTGCCTCGTACAGCTTTCTGACAATCAATGGCCAGCCTGAAGGCATTTATTTGAACATCAAGAACCATCAGCCAGCCGGTAAAACGAGTTACGGAGCAAAGACGGCCGATCCAAGGGTTCCGTTGTCCCTTTTTAACAATGATTCCTCGGCATTCTTACATGAATTTTTCATACTGATCCGCACAGCCGGAGATGACGAATTGGCTGAAAGGATTAAATTGTATCTGGATGTCAAGCTGTTTTTTTTGTGGCTGATCGGCAACGCCTGCACCAATCAAGGCTTTTACTACACATTTTGTTTAAACGAATCCGGTCGGCTTTACGTTTCCCCGATGGAGACAAGATCGCTTGCCGTACAAGAATGGTATGAAGAAGACCCGCTTCTGGCAAAAGGAAAGACGCTTTCCTCAAGGCTTCTATCCATTACCGCCTTCCGGTCGCAATATCACACCTTAATGAAAAACGTGCTGAAGCGGTCGTTTACTATTGAACGATTATCTCCTCTCATCAACGAATGGTACCTTGACATTTGTCAAAGTGCTGCTGATGATCCTTTTATCAAAAAAAGCCCCTTTCAGATCGAAAAGGAGCAGACAAACATACTTAGAGAAATGGAGGAACGGCAGGACTTTTTGCAAGCACACTTAGCAAGACTTTAGTCCTTTCTCCATTAAAAAAGGCCGCAGCAAAAATTGTCGCTTTTTTAGTCAAATTGACGAAAGGCAACCTTTTGAGCCAAAATAGGTTATACTAACGATATCCTGTATTTATATCAAAATAAAATCTAGAATTGGAGATAGCGTAATGAACAGTAAAATTGAAGAAATGAGGATCACACTAATTGAAACCGCACAAAAATACGGCATGAATTCAAAAGAAACGATTCAATGCAGCCAAGAGCTGGATATCCTGCTGAATACCCGGATTAAAGAAGAAATGATTTTTGGGAGATATCTTGAAAACTCCCGTATGTAAATCATTTTCTATAACGATTAGAATACACCACATGTAACTCCGCTTTTTGCTCAGCACTTCTGAGATATACCTCAGGGCGAGAATGTGCCCGCCCAAAAATCGAATACCGCAGCACGACATACTCCAAAAAGCATTCTACACGCAAAAACACCAAAGAAATAAACAAAAATCACCATAGGCGGATAGCGGCATCCTTCGCCGCAATTCCGCTCAATTTATACCCAACATCCTCTTTTGCCATGTTTAAACATAACGGCACGAAAAATAAAACGCTTTCATCAAGAGCCGATATGTCCCCTTTAAATTTCTCTCACACATATGTGCGTTTGTCATAAGCTATCGTGAATAGCCCAATTGAAATCAGAATTGTCATTTCACTTTACCTGTCTTTTTTTAATTTTTCAACAAAGGATGTGCTCGTATGCCGGCCATTGTCGGAGCGTTTAAAATTAATGCGATTGGTACGAGCGGAGTCGTTCACATCGGGGACTGCATTACGATTTCTCCTCAGGCTCAGGTCAGAACGTTTGCCGGTGCTGGCAGCTTTAATACCGGCGACAGCCTCAAGGTGATGAATTATCAAAACGCGACGAATGTGTATGACAATGATGCGGTTGATCAGCCGATCGTGGCCAATGCGTAAAAGGAGTGAGGCTCATGAACTTCTATATTAATCAAACCATTCAAATCAACTATCTCCGGCTGGAATCAATCAGCAACTCCTCCATTCTGCAAATCGGGAGCGCCGGATCAATCAAGTCTCTGTCAAATTTGTATAATACAGGGAGTTATGTAGAGGCCGCACCTGAGGTAGCCTCCGCGGGGCAGCCAGTTGAATTACAGGGGCCTTCTACAGGTTCATTGGTCCCGCTCCAGCCTCCTGGCCGTTAATCATATGAAAGAGGTGAAAGAACATGTATGATCAATCTGTTTCCTCTTACCTGCAAAACTTGAATTCCTTCGTTCAGCAGCAGGCGATTCACATTCAGCAGCTCGAACGTCAGCTGAAAGAGATTCAAACTGAAATGAATACGATGAAACAGCGGCCGGCCACTACCATTGAGCGTGTGGAGTATAAATTTGATCAGCTGAAAATCGAAAGGCTCGACGGGACTTTGAATATCGGCTTAAATCCGACTGACCCGAACAGCGTCCAAAACTTTGAAGTCAGCCAGTCGACACCGCAAATCGGGATGATGCAGCAGGAAGAGAGCGCTCAGCTCATGCAGCAGATCCGCCAGAATGTCGACATGTACTTAACCGAGGAAATCCCAGATATTTTGGAACAGCTTGAAAACCAATATGACAGCAGACTTGACGATACAAACAGACATCATGTCATTGAAGACATCAGAAAACAAATGGACAGCCGGATTCACTATTATATGTCCCATATCAAAAAAGAAGAAAATACACCGCCTGCACAATATGCAGAACATATCGCTGAGCATGTGAAGCGTGATGTCATCCGCGCTGTAGAACACTTTCTGGAGCATATTCCATCAGAAATGAAAGGAGATGAGCAAGCATGATCTTTACAGTCATCAACCGCAGCTTGGAAGTCGGGGACATCCGGATGAACGGTGTGTCCAGTTCCTCCGTTTTCCACATCGGAGACACTGAATCCATCTACCTGTCTTCTATTTTTGATACACCGCCTGAATCTCTTATCATCGGGCCGTTTGCTCCGATTGCGCCAGAATAATGCTTAAACGCATATCACGCATCAGACTAGTTAAGTTTAATTCCCTCGGGATCGCAAGTGTGTTTCAAGTTGGCGACACAAATGAAATCGATATGAGTGTAAAAGTATTTGCTGTTCAGCGTTCTCGGTCCACGTTTTACCATAATGAAGGCTCATTTAACAAAAAGGAGTATCAGATCTTTCAGCAGCAGGCAGTGAAGCCGATTCCCGAAACAGGTGTACAAAGCGCATTTTGCCACGAGGTGCCGGCTATTTATGTTCGCAGCATCAAAATTCAAGGGGTGTCCGCCTCTTCTGTTTTACATGCTGGTTCAGCTTCGCTTATCCGCGGTGATGCGAGAATCAAACATATCAGACAGATTCAGTCTCCGCGCTCACAATCGCCCGCCAAGAACATATAATAAACAGAGACTTCGATAAAGGGTGTCGTTTATGCCAGCAATTGTCGGGCCTATAGCTATCAATTCCATATCGGGCGGAGTCGTAAACTTTGGTGATTCCTTTTACCTTTCTCCGAAAAGCTCTTCAAAATCTGCGCTCGGTTCGGGAGCAGGAAACACGGGAGATTTCCTTCTATTAAATAACGCAGTCAACGCGACAAATTATATAGACCCCGATGTCAACGATCAGGATATGGTTGGAAACGGATAAAAGCAGCCGCTCTGCAAAGAGAGGGCTGCTTTTTAGTCATTTTTTCTTTTTTCGTTCATTTGATTTCTTTGTTTTGATCAGCTTCTCAGGCGGCTGTTTTCTGATCCATTTGACAAACCGGGCAAGCTCTGGATCGCTTCTGAGTTCAGCCATTCCGTTTAAACGTACAGCGAGCTCTTGATTGGTATATAAGGCATGAATCTGTTTATGGCAAGGAATACAGAGCATCGCTGTCGGCAAAAACGTTCCGCCTTCCTCTTTCGGTGTGAGATGATGCTCTGTCAGCTGGACATCGCTCCGGCCGCACAGCTCACATATTCCGGCAGTCTGCTTTGCCATATCCGCTCCTCCCTTACATCAACTCAAGTGATACCCGCGTACCGCGGCCGCTCGGTTCAGCCGGATGGACGATCAGCTTTTTCGGAAGCCGTGCACGCAGTTCCTGCACATGGCTGATGACACCGACAGCCAGATTGTCTGACTGAAGTTTTTCCAAGGCCGTTACAACCGTATCAAGCAGATCTTGATCCAGTGTGCCGAAGCCTTCATCTAAGAAAAAGAACTGAAGCGGGTATTCCCCGCGAAGCTGGATCTGCGCAGACAGCGCAAGAGCAAGTGAAAGCGAGGTGAGGAAGGTCTCTCCTCCAGACAAACTGGAAACCGGGCGTCTTACGCCTCCATTCGCGTCATCCCGCATCACGAAGCCGCCTTCTGAATCTACTTCGATGGCATAGCGCTGTCTTGTCAGCATACTGAGTCTTGCTGAGGCGTCCCTCGCAACGCTTTCAAGCTGCTCCTCAGCTAAAAATTCGACGAAGGTATTGCCTTTAAACACAGCTTGCAGCTTGTCCAGCCTGTCGATATGCGTCTGCCATTTTTTCAGTTCAGCTTCAATTTCATTAAACCGTTTATGATGTTCGCGAATGACAGCCAGTGCTTTTGCTGCCGCGCCTTTTTCCTCTATAGCAATGCCAAATGCGTCCTCAGCTTCTTGTAATGCTGCAACGGTTTCGTTCCATTCGCTCTCTGATAATGCTCTGCCGGCAAGTATCTCTGCTACTCGTTTTAAGTTTGCAGCATTTTGCTTCATTTTATCCATAAACTGGTCTATGCCGGTTTTCATCTTTTCAAGTTCATCAGCTGGGATGAGACTTTGTTCAACCTCCTCAGTCCGGGTAATGGAGGTGTTTTTTGTATGCTCAAGCCAAGCAGCTTTTGCTTTTTCCAATCTGCCCTTCGCCTCTTGAAGAGTGAGCTCGCTTGCAGAAGCGCGGCTTTTCGCCTGGTTGAGCTTCATTTGGGCGCTTTGCAGTTCTTCATATAAAGATTGTTCTTTTTCCTTTAACAGCTTTAGATCCTGCTGGACAGAGCGGAGTTTGATTTGAATCGAATCTCCTTTTGCATAATCTCCGAGTTCGTGCTCATAATCAGCTATCACGCTCTTGATGCGTTCAGCCGCATAATGAAGCTCCAGCTTTTCCCGTTCAAGCCGGTGTCCAGATTCCCGCAGTTTTTCCTTTTGTGCTTCATGCTCAGCAAGAAACGCGATACTCTTCTCAATTCGTTTTTCACATTCTTCTGCAGCCCGGTCCTTTTCTTCAATGGCTTGCTGCCATTTTTCTGCTTCGTCCACAGATTGATTCTGAAATGCTTCTTTAAACATGTTCAGACTGCCGTCCATTGAGGATTGAAGCTCGCTGATGATGCTTTCAATACGGTCAGCTTCTCTTTTTTCAAAACCGATTTTTTCATTAAGCTGCTCGGCCTTTTTTAAAGACTCCTGATAGGCGCCAATCATTTGTGCCATTCGTGTCTTAACAGAAAGAATGTCCTGCTTGATTCGTTTCCATTCAAATTTGGCAGTTTCAAATGCTTCATACACCGGCTGATGTTCGAAGGAAGCTGCCGCTTCAAGGTTCTGTGCTTGAATTGTCTGCAAAAACGGACACTGTTCAATAAAGCGCGCGGACTGTTCTTCAAGCGTAATTTTGGCTGAAAGAATCTCCTGGCTGAGAGCTGCAGCTTCCGTCAATAACACATCTGTCCGTTTGATGTCCTCTTCAAGATGGCTGTCGGCTTCATACGTTTCATGTACTGAGGCAGATGGATCATGATCGGTTGAACCGCATACCGGGCAAGGCTTTCCGGCAGTCAGCTTTTGGGCTAACTCTTTTGTCAGCAGTGCCACCCTTGCTTTTTCACGCTGTAAGTGAAGCGTGTGTTGACTCTTTCTAGTCTCTTCCGTCATACGTGTTAATGAGCGTTCCGTTTCGCACACCAAATGGTACACAGTTTGAACTGCCTCATATGCCTGAATGATGTTGTTTTCTTCTGCTTCCGTCTTTTGAACGAGTGTATTCTTCTCTTCATTTATCTTCTGAAGCACGAGGTTCAATTCGTCACTTCGTTTTTTCTCTTTTTTGATTTGTTCCTCGGTTTGTCTGATGCGCAATGCCATTTCTGCGGCCTGCTGGCAGCTTTTTCGCTCATCGGATGTCACCTGCAGGGATTTGAGCTGCTGTTTCAATTCTGTCTGTCTGTTTTGCCCTCGTGTCAGGCGGTCTGTTACGGTCTCTAATTCATTCATGACAGATTGAAGAGCCTCTTCTTTCTGGCGAAGGTCAGCCTTTTTGCGCTCTTCCTCTTGCTTGGCCTCACTCAGTTTGATTTCGATTTCCTGCAAGCGTGAAAGCTGTTCCTGTTTGGTTAAAAGCTCAGGCTCTTTCTCGCTTTTATGCTGGCGCCACGCTTCATACTCTTCATGTTTTTGCTGAAAGAAAGCTGTCCGGTCTGCTAAATCCTTTTGGGCTAGCGTTTGTTCCTTTTCAGCTTGCTCCTCATGCTGGATCGCTTCTGCGTACCGGTCCGCATAGGGCTTAAGGGCTGCTGCTGTTTCTGCTTCCAGCAGGCGTTTTTGCATACTGTCTATATGCGGCTGTTCTTCTGCGAGACGTTTTTCCTCTTCTTCATAAGCGGATTTTTCCTTTTGGACATTCCATATCTCCTGATGCTCTGTAAACCGCTCCTTCGCCTGATTACGGTTCTTCCTCATCGCTTCCAGCCGGGCTTCAGCTTGTTCGAGAGCCTTTTCAGCCTGCTCAACTGCCTCTGAGCTCGCCTCACCGAGACCGGACTGTTCAGCAAGCATTTCATTTTTTCTCGCATTGGCTTCCTGCGCCTGCCGTCTCAGCTTTTTCACAAGCCTGTCTCCATATTGCTCCAAATTAAATAAACGCTGAAGCATATGCCTGCGCTCTGCCCCTTTTAAAGACAGAAATTCAGCAAATTTCCCTTGGGGCAGCACCACCGCTCTCGTAAAATCGTCGATCGTCAGCCCTAAGAGCTCCTCAACTCTTTTATTCACTTCGCTGGCTTTATCAGCCAGCACCGTATGCTCATCCTTGATTTCGATGAAGCGGCAAAGTGCCGTTTTCACCTTCATTTCATCCGTTCTCTTAAACACACGCTCGACTTTGTATGAGATTTGGTGATTCGTCTGAAGCGCAAAGGTAAAGGAAACAGACAGCGTATCTTCCGCCTGGTTTAAGATACCGTGCGTATTATTCGCCGCCCGTTCCACCTTTCCGTATAAAGCAAGCGTCATTGCGTCGAGAATAGAGGATTTACCGCTTCCTGTCGGGCCGAAAATGCCGAAAACACCGGCACCGGAAAGGCCTTCAAAATCTATCGTCTGCTCCTCTCTAAAGCTATGGAGCCCCTTAATGCTTAAAGCGATCGGCTTCATTTCGCATCCTCCTCTTCAACGCCTGATGCAAGCTCTAAAAACAGCTTCACCATTTCTTCATCCGGCATCGCACCGCCAGTTTGTTTTTCATAAAATTTCTTAAAGCGGTCCTCGATTGAGACATGTTTAACCTCGATCCGTTCCCGGTCTTTGTTCTGTTCTTCAAAAACCGGCCTGATATGGATAAAGCCCGGGTGCGCCTTCCGCAGCCTGTGAATCTCTTCAAGTGACAGCTGGTCCGCGACACGGATTTCCAGGTCAATCCAAGCATTCTGATCTCTGCCTTCATCCAGCCAGCTATATACCTCACTCAATCCATTTGCCGCTTTCCACTTCACAAGTGGCTTGCCGCTTGATAATAACACCTCTTGCCAAGTGGCCTCTTCCCCAGGCTTTGCGTCCACAATCGTCACTGATTTAGCGTAGCCCGCTTCAGAAAAGCTGTAGGCGAGCGGAGATCCTGAATAACGCGCAAGCGTCCGCGCCCGCTTGATCGTTTGCGGGCGATGCAAATGGCCGAGCGCAACGTAAGCGGCATCTGCCGGCAGGCTTTCAGCAGCCACCGTGTATGCACCGCCGACTTCAATCGGCCGCTCTGAATCGGTTTGGTTTCCGCCTGCCACATAAATATGGCTGGCGGCAATCTTCACTGCATCGTTCCGGAACCGGCTTGTCATATGCTCAAACGCCTGCCTGATTTTCACATCATAGTGATCACGGAGCAGCTTTTCATCAAACGTATCGGATAGCACTTCATTTAACCGCGCTTCAGATGGGTACGCCAGTGCTCCAACCGCCAAAAGCTCTCCTGCTGAAGGCACTTCAATATGAATCGGCTCTGTTGTCGGATAACCGATTAAATGAATGCCGTTTTCATGTGTCAGCGGTGAAGCGGCGGACAAACGGTCAGGATTATCGTGGTTTCCGGCAATGACGACGATCGGGCGCTTTCCTCTGTCGCTAAGCGCAGACAGGCTTTCATAAAACAGCTGCTCGGCTAAAGCTGGCGGGTTTACGGTGTCAAATGCATCCCCCGCCATTACAATGGCATCGATCTGCTCATCCTTTACAATCGTATTCATTTCATCCAGCACATCGGCCTGTTCACTCAGCCTGCTTCTTCCTTCAAGCGTTTTTCCAAGATGCCAGTCAGCCGTATGTAAAATCCGCAAATGCTTTCACCTCTCTTTTATATAGAAAACGAGACCCGCTCCGCCTAAAATTCCGGAGCTTATGGATCTCGCTATAATGTGAGAATGTGCCCCCCGTCAAAGAAATAAAGCGCACATCCCTTTACCTTTGTTTTTGCAATTTGCTCAACTGCCTTTGTGTACAGCTGAATTTGCGTTTCATATCGTTTCTTCAAGATCGGGACCGCTCCTTCAAATCCATGCTGGAATTTGCCCTCAATCCGGTCCGACTTATAATCCAATAGATATAATCCGTCCTCAGTTTCATAGAGACAGTCAATGATACCCTGAACTAAAAGCGGCTCATCCGCCTCCTGTGCATCAGGATAGATCTCCTTGGCCGGAAGCGCTAAGCTGAATGGTATTTCCCGGTCCTTCCACTTAGCGCCGATCAGCTGTCCGCCGATTTCTGTATGGAAAAATTGCACGATTTCTTCTATATCAATAGCGTCTTTTTGTTCTTCAGTGAGAAGCTCTTTTTCATAAAGCCTTTGAACCGTCTGCTCAGCTTCTTCTATCGACGGTACATGTGACAGCGGGATATGCTGCATAACCGTATGCATGGCAGTCCCTTTCTCTGCAGCTGTCAGGCCTTTTTTCATCATAAAAGCGGGACGTCTGTACAGAATGCTTCCATCAGCCGGTTTTACAGGGGCCCTGCCGCTGTATTCATCCTCGTACTCTCTTTTTCTTTTGATCTCAGAAACCGATTGCTTTGTCTGAATTTGCGTCACCTCGTGATGCGGGTATGTCCAGCTCAGCTGCTTGCGGGCTTTTTCATCAAACGCAAACGAGCCGGGAACTGGTTCACCTCGGCGGATCGCTTCTAGGCGCTCGCTTTTTTCTTCCATTCTTTCTTCCAGATCATCATCAAGCAAATCATAGGAATGGATCATTTGAACGGCAAAACGAGCCGGGTGATCTGAGATATCAGCGTGAGCTGGCACACCAGCCAAATCCTCCAAGTCTCTGTGCCTGGCAAGAGCCGGCCCGATGAAATCTAGATACGTTTTCGCCTGATAGCGGTCAAATTCCGGCAGAAGCCAATCAGTTTGGGACGCGGATGCCTGCCATTTTGCAAGCTGTTTCTGATGATCCTTACATGAGCCAATCAGAAACAGCTTTTCCTTCGCTCTCGTTAATGCAACATAGAGAACACGCAATTCCTCTGACAGCAGCTCCCTGCGCATTTTTTTCTTCATCGCAATGAGCGGAAGTGTCGGATAGCTGATGCGTAATTGCGGATGAATATACTTCGTGCCAAATCCGAGCTCCTTGTCCAGCAGGTACGATTTATTTAAATCCATCATGTTGAAATTCCGGCCGAGACCTGCTGCAAACACGACTGGAAATTCGAGCCCTTTGCTGCTGTGGATCGTCATTAAGCGGACAACATCCTCCTGCTCGCTGAGCGCTCTCGCCGTACCAAGATCATCGCCCCGCTCCTGCATGCGTTCGATAAACCGCAGGAAACGGAACAAGCCGCGAAATGCCGTTGATTCATATTGACGCGCCCTGTCATAAAGAACACGCAAATTGGCCTGGCGCTGTTTTCCGCCCGGCATCCCGCCGACATAATCCATATATTTGGTGTCGCGGTACACTTCCCAAATCAGCTCAGATACTGAGTGGTTTTTCGAAAACGCGCGCCATTTTTGCAGATGTCCGTAAAACGTATTTAACTTTTGATAAAGCTCATCGTTCCGGTCACCAGCAGCCAGGTAGTCTTTCATCGCCTCATAGTACGGCGCTTTTTTATTTTCAAGCCGGATCAAAGACAGCTCGTTTTCATCTGCTCCGACAATCGGCGAGCGCAGCACAGAGGCAAGCGGTATATCTTGATACGGATTATCAATCACCTTCAGCACAGAAAGCGCGACGGCGACTTCGACCGCTTCAAAATAGCCTGACGTTAAATTGGCGTAAATCGGTATGCCCTGTGCTCTCAGCTCCTCCATGATTTGCGGAGCCCACGGCATCGAACGGAGCAAAATCACGATATCTCGGTATTGAATATTGCGATGTGTTTTCTTTTTTCCGTCATACACCTTAAATGGCGATGAAATCAGCTTGCGAATTTCCTTAGCGATGGCTTTTGCCTCAAACTGCACCGTTTCAAGCTCTTCTGCTTCCTCGCTTGCATCCGTATCTTCTGCGTTGTCGATCAGCAGCAGCTCTGTTTCCGTCTCGTCATTGTCCGGATACGTTGCACCAAGCTTCAGCTCAGCCTGCTCGTCATAATCGACCTCACCGATTTTGCCGCCCATCAGCTGTTTAAATAAAAAGTTTGTGCTGTCTAAAATATCAGCCCGGCTTCGGAAATTTTTATTTAAATCGATTTTCCGCCCCGTGCCTTCTCCGCTCTCTGTAAATCGTTTGTATTTAGAAAGGAAAAGAAGCGGCTCCGCAAGCCTGAATCGATAAATCGACTGTTTGACATCTCCTACCATAAACAGGTTACCGGTCTCCTCCGGCCCGCTTGTGACAAGCTGCAGAATCGACTCCTGCACGAGGTTGGTATCCTGATATTCATCAACGAGCACCTCATGAAACTGTTCCTGATAAAACCTCGCAGCCTCGCTCGGCTCACGTTCACCTTTGTCATTCTCAGCTGTCAAAATCGCTAAACAGTAATGCTCCAAATCAGAAAAATCGATGATTGATTTTTCCTGTTTCGCAGCTTCGAATCGTTTTCCATAGCTGATGACAAGCTGTACGAGCGTTTCAATGACAGGCTTCATCTCGGCTAGGCTTTTCAAGTGCTGTTCAGGACTTCGCGTGAAGTAGTCGGTTTTGAGCTTTTCAAGCAGTTTTTTTGCGCCGTTTCTCAAATCTGTCGCCTCATCAAGGAGCGCTGGATCGAACTCATCCCCTTTTACTGCTTTGGCACGCTTAAAAGAGACGGCGGGCACCCGCTTATATAGTTCACTGAAATCGTCCTGATGCTGAATCAGTTCATCAATCTGCGCAAGATCATCAAGAAAATTGTCAGCACGCGGCGCCGGGCCGCCCGGCGCTTTCGTCAGCTCAAGCGCGCGCAAGAGCTTTTCCTTCGCCCCGTTAAGCACCATCGCAATATCTTCTTTGACATATTGATAAAACGGCAGCTCCTCGATGGCGTTCTTTTCTGATACATCATACAAATGAACAAAGCTTTCCAGCCACGCCTCGGGGTTGGGATGGGATCGGGAATACTCGTACACCTGTTTAACGAGAAATTGCAGATCCAGATCGTGCCGGTCTGTCGTATAGCGGTCAACAAGCTCAAAAAATGCCTTTTCACCCTTTGCATATTCGTCTTCAAACAGCTCGTCAAGCACTTCATCACCGAGCAGCTCGCCTTCCGTCTGATCAGCTATCCGAAAGCCCGGATCAAGATCGATCAAGTAGTAATATTTCTTCAGCACTTGCAGGCAAAAGGAATGAAGCGTCGAAATGCTGGCCCGGTTTAAAAGAGACAGCTGGCGTCTGATATGCAGCGAGCCGGGGCGCTGTACAAGCTCTTTTTCCAAGGCTTCTGCGATTCGGTGCTTCATCTCTGCCGCTGAGGCGTTTGTAAATGTCACAACGAGAAGACGGTCTACATCTATTGGGTTTTCCTCCGCGGTGATTTTCCGAATCATTCGTTCAACGAGCACAGCGGTTTTACCAGAGCCCGCAGCCGCTGCCACAAGAATATCCTGGCCGGTTGAAACAATGGCATTCCATTGGTCATCTGTCCATGTGCTGTCTGCCGGTTTAGGAATGTTCATTGCCATCCGCCTCCTTTTTTATCCACTCAAGTATTGTCTTGTCCTTTTCAGCCTTTAATGGGCGATACTCGTTTTCTTCCAGTGATTCATCAAATTGGCATACTGATTTGAACGCACAGTATGTGCACGGCGTCTTGTTCTTCATTTTGTACGGCTCAATGGATACGCGCCCGTCGGTGATTTGTTCGCCCGCTTCCTGGAAGGTGCGGCGCACATGCTTTGTCAAAAGATCAAATTCCTTTTCACCGACTGCTGCCGAGTCTGATCTAAGAGATCCGTCTTTTTTCAAGCCGGCGTTTATGATATTTGACCGTCCCTCTTGAAGGGTTGTATCCATGAGGCGAACCACTTCCTGATCACCGAGGAGCAAGCCCTTCATTTTAAATTTCTTAAAGATCTCCTGTTCAATCTCGTCAAGCCCAAGCGGGAGATTAGATTGAATCATCGGGTCATGAATATGGAAATACAGCACTCCGGCAGGCGTCGCCCTCATCCCGAGCCAGTCAGCTGAATGTGTAATCGATAAATCAAGGTACGTCAGCATTTGCAGTGCCAATCCGTAATATACTTCCGCTAAGTCAAGCCCTTTGTCGCTTGATTTATAATCGACAATCCTGAGGAGCAGGCCTTTTGAGCTTTCAGCCTTATCAACACGGTCAATTCGCCCGACGAGTTCCATCGTACAGCCGTTTTTCAGTTGAAAGGTCAGCGGCGGAAGCGGCCCTTTTCCTCCAAAGCCCAGTTCAAGCCCGATCGGTACGAATCCGCTCGCTTTCGCATGCTCGCTTAAAATGCCGGACACACGTGTCACAATTTTTTGCAGTTTTTCCTTCACATAATAATGCCGGTTTGAGCTGAGCAGAATTTCCTTTTGCAGTTTCGGTGCCAGCCGCTCTACCGCATCATAGGAAAACAGCTCGCACTGCTCCTTCGTTAAATCGCGCCAATCCAGCTTTTGCTCACGCAGCCTGTCAGAAATCAGCTTTAAGCTGGAATGAAACAGCTGGCCGATATCCGGTGCTTCAAGCTTGAAGAATTGCCGTTCCTTCAAATGCAGCCCGTGTGACGCAAAATGGGAAAACGGGCATGCGTTAAAGGTTTCCATTCTCGATACACTGCCCTGAATGCGTTCCCCATAGAGCTGTCTCGACACGCTGCGTTCAAGCTGCTTCACTTCATTCCGGAAAAACAGGCTTGAGAACAGCTTTTTCGACTGCAGCCTGTCCGGCTCACTCATCAGCACATTGTACGTGCTCCACCAGACGTCGCTGATGTCGTATTCCCGTGTCCATAACCTGAGCTGGCTCGCGGTAAAGGACTGTGCCACGCTTTTATTCACGACATACATCAGCTGTTCCTCATCGCTGACCTGTTCAGGTTCATTTGTTAACAGGCGCTCCTTATGATGCGGAAACAGTTCTTCCAGCCGCTTAACGATCATCGACGGCAAAAGCGTTTTTCCTTCCGCATCAGCAATCGGATACGATACGTAAAGCCGGTCAGACGGACTTGAAAACGCCATGTAGATGAGGAAGTGCTCATCAAGCAAACGCTCCCGTCCGCCTGAGGATAGCTCAACCCCTATCGTTTTCAGCCATTCCCGGTCATCATCCGACAGGACCCCGTTTTCATCAGGGCGTGCCGGCAGAACGCCGTCGTTTGCCCCGAGCACAAAGGTGCAGGAGGTGCCATACATTCTGGACAAATCCATATTGCCGACAAACACCTGGTCAAGCGCAGGCGGAATTAGAGAAAATGTAAGCGACTCCGCGCCGGCTTCTATCATTTGCTGAAACAAATCAAGAGAAATCTCATCGTCTCCCATCATTTCAACAAACTCCTCAAGCAGCTGAATGACTGCGTCCCACGCCTGCTGATGCTGCTGCGCTTCAATGATTCTGCCGTCATCCTCAGCACGCTGCCTTTCCTGATCCAGCTTCAGCGGCACATCCGTCTCTTCTAAATAACGATAGAGCGACTCCGCCTTCTCTTGAACCGTCTTCGCTTTTTTCATGCGTTTTTGAAGCTGAAAAAGCGGCGGAACAATCCAATCGCGGGTGTCATTCAACATGTTTTCCATTTCGATTTCCTGATCAGTCTGCGCAAAATCATCATCCAATGACACAAAACGCCTGTATTGGAACCGATCGCCCTTTGTCCAGCGGTCGCCTTTAATACCATAGGCGATACAGTAATTTTCGAGCTGATCGACCTGTTCTCTCACTTTGGCCTTCGGTTCATTGAGCGGGAATAGCAGTTCGGTTTTCACGCAGCGAAACACCGCTTCATAACGCCAATTCCCTTTCAGAACATCAAGGCTTGACCGGATAAATTCAATTAACGGATGGTTCAGCATAGATGCTTTTCCGTCAATGAAATAAGGAATCTCGTAATCTGCGAAAACTTCCTTCACCATATCCTTGTAGTCTTCCGGCTGGCGCGCAAGAATTGCTACATCCTTATAGCGATATCCCTTCTCTCTGACTAGGGCGTGAATTTCCCGGGCAATGCCTTCCAGCTCAGCTCGTCTGTTTGCGGCCTGCATCACAGTAAGGGCTTCTTGTTTTTCTGCGTATGGAACGGCCGGACGCGCTTCATACTGTGCCTCTAGATGCGCCAATTCCGGCGTCTTTGTATGCCGCTCAGTCCCGCTCAGCTCTTTATACGTAATGTCCAAATTCAGTTCCTTCGCCTTCTGATGCAGGCGGTAATAGGTTTTCCCCGTCATTCTGAACAATTCCAGTTCATGCGGCTCCCGCTCATATGACGGCTTGTCCGCTGTGAGCGAAAACGTGATATGCTCCGCATGAACCATAAGCTGCTCCAACACCCTGAATTCCTGCGGTGTAAACTGATAAAAGCCATCCACATAGATATGGGCGCCTTTTATATCTTCCGCAAGCGGGATATGCTCTGCCAGCAATGTCAAATAATCCTCAGAGTGAAGATATTGGTCTGCGAGGCTTTTTTCCATTTGCTGATACAGAATTGATAAGTCATGGAGCTTTTCAGATAAAACACGTTCTCCGCGATACTCGGAAGCCGTTCCGCTTTCCGCCATCCGGCGGATATCCTCCGGTTCCAGACAATAGCGCTTAAACTCTGTCAGCATCCGCTCAACCTGTGCGGTAAACCCGCTTTTGTCACTCGCTTTTTGATAGACTTTGAACTCCTGTTTATGCTCCTCAATGAGCTTCCGCAGGAGCATTTGTACGCCGGTGCTCGTCAGAAACGGCCTGCTCATTCCTCCCGTATGCTGGAGGACGCGCCAAGCCAATCGTGAAAAACTGAACACTTGAGCGCGTATCATCCCGCCCATATCTGGCGTTTTAGCAAGCTCGTATTCCATTAAAAACGTCATTTGATCCGGGACTAGAAAAATGATCGGCTTCCCGAATGGAGCCCGGCGCAATTCATCCTGAATGCTGTTGATGATCAGCTTCGTTTTTCCACTCCCGGACCTGCCTACTAAAAACTCTGCTCCCAAATTAGAAGACCCCTCTCTTTTTATCTCTATATATTTTATCGAATGTTGACGAAAATGACCAATCTGATCTATTGGTAAAAACGGCCTTTTCACATATAAAAAGCTGATTATCTCCGCACATCTCTCCCTGCCCAACATATACTTTTACAGAAGCCCAATTCCTAAGAATGGAGTTGAACCCCCTTGCATTACAGCTACTATCCCTATCCGGTGCCATACAGGGAAGATCCTGTTTTGATTCGGAATTTGCAGAAGGCCATCAACGGAGAATTCAGTGCAATTCAATGCTACCGCAAGCTTGCCGAACTCGCCCACAGCGATGAGGTCAGAAAACAGATTGAAGAAATCAGGCGTGACGAGATTCGCCACCTCCGTGAATTTTCCACACTATATGGTTCAATTACCGGCAAACACATCATGCCGAAACAAACGGAAGAATGCCCGGACGATTTCACAAGAGGACTGGACGCCGCTTTTAAAGATGAACAAGAAACCGTCGACTTTTACTTGCGTGCGGCCGAGGAAACGTCAAACTTAAAAGCAAAAGGCGTCTTTACGCGCGCAGCACGTGATGAACAAAATCACGCTGTCTGGTTCCTATACTATCTGATGGAACGTTAGATATACCCGTTCAGGGTATATGTACATATCCCCTTAGCTAAAAACACACTCCCCTGTTTTTTTCAAATGCAGCCGGGAAACATAAAACCATATACTGTCATACAGGGGGAATCAACCATGGAGCAATATTCTGAAGCTTGTATTGAGGCTTGCATCGATTGTATGAAGGCTTGCAATCATTGTTTTACTAAATGCTTGGAAGAAAGCGTGCAGCATCATCTCAGCGGATGCATCCGGCTTGACAGGGAATGCGCGGATATTTGCGCGCTGGCGGTCAAAGCCATGCAAACGGACAGCCCGTTTATGAAAGAAATTTGTGCACTTTGCGCCGATATTTGTGAAGCATGCGGCACTGAATGCGGAAAGCACGATCATGATCATTGCCAAGCATGTGCGAAAGCCTGCTTCACCTGTGCTGAACAATGCCGCAGCATGGCAGCGTAAAAAAGAGGGTTCAAAAAAGAACCCTCTTTTTATTTGGACAGCCATACGGAGTACAAATCAATCCATCCCTCTTCATCAAGCACCAGGCCTTTTACATTTTTACTTGATGTCACCTGGAGCACATTTTGATACAGCGGGATCGCATTCAGCTCCTGTTTCATCTGCCGGTCAATGTCACGCAGGATGTCGATTCTCGAACAGCGGTCAGGCATGGAAAACATCCGCTCTGTCATTCCTAAGCAAATCTGTGTCAACTTTTCAGATAGATGCTGATACAAGAAACTGTTCTCCGACAGCAGCAAATGCAGAAAACCAAACTCGCTGTCTTGATAAAACGTCGCACTGTCATGAATGATATCCGCCATCTGCACGGTTTCCGGCCGTCGCAGATCAGCAGCATCACAGAATTGAAGTGTAAGCCTGATACCGTGCTGGGCGCAAATATTTTGAATCCATTCGGCGTCCTCACGATGATCCGTTTCCGAAAAGGTATAAAGCACGATTGTTTCGCCCTCGTATCCGCTTTTCTTCAACAATTCAGATGGTGAAACGCCCTCCCACTCAAAAGAACTCGGATGCAAAAAGGACGTAACCGGGATTCTTCGGTGCCCTCCCGCTTCACGAACGAGCCGTTCAGAGGAAATCAGCAGCCGGAGTGCTTTTCTAAAGCTTCGGTGCCGAAGAGGCCCCTTCTTTTTCAGATTGAGTGACAAATACTGAACATGCCGCTCATCAAAAACAGTTTGCTGCTCAGGACATGTTTGTTTTTCTTGAATGGTAAAACCGTTCATCTCTCCGGCTTGCTCAGAAAACACAAACTCAACGCGATCCAAATAGGGGCGTCCCTTGAAGTAGCGCTCATTGGCTTCAAGCACAAGCATCCCGCTGTGTTGCTGATTCATCTGAAAAGGCCCTGTTCCATTTTTCCCGCCGCCCTGTTCTGCTGGCAGTATGGACAGCCGTTCATCACAAAGAGCATACGGCAAAAGCGCATTCGGCTTATCGAGTATGAGTTCCACACAATAAGGGCCCTTTTCTAAGACTTGTTTCACTCCGTGCAGAAGCCATTTATACGGGTTGTCAGCCAGTTCCAAAAAGCGCTGAAATGTAAACGCAACGTCCCGCGATGTCAGCGGCTGTCCATTATGAAATGACACACCTTTTCGAAGAAAAAATCTCCATTGTTTTTTTTCGACCTCTTCCCATCCATGAACCAAATGAGGCTTTGGCTCCTGCATATCCGAATCAAACGTGAAGAGTGTATCAAATATCTGTTTGACGAAATGGCCCTCAGACCGTAAAAATATTTGGCATGGATCCAAACTGCTGACAGATTCAGGCGTGATGAACAGCCGCAGAACATCCTTCGCCCCATTCTCGCCTGTCTCCGTCACAAATCCGAATACCTCTGAAAGCCACATGTTATATTCGTTTTGAAGCCCTGGAAACGCGGACTGATACTGCTGAAGCAGCTCCTTTGCCTTTTTAAGCTTTCCTGACATGGTATATTCCTTGGCAGTTTGAAGAAGCAGTTCCTCAGGCCTCCGAAGAAACGCGATTTTAGATTTGCGGCCGCGCCCCGCCCCGCTTTCCCGGATAATCCAATTGCTGTTCTCCAGCTTATGTAAAATGAGCTTTGCATTTCTTTCTGTACAAAATAAACAGTCGGCAATCTCAGTGAGCGTCATTTCGTTCATTTGCCCATACTCGGCGCAGCCTGTTTTTACAAGCGCCACGTAGTGCTCTATTAGCTTCAATCCCCGCACCTCCCGACAAAAGGGGAATTTTTATCTCTTCTTTTCTTCACTTTTTGGGCCGCCGCTCCTTCTATACACTACTACTATATCAAACAGCGAAAGGCGGCGATCACATGTTGACCAGTTTTCACTCTATAAAATCGAGATATACCGCTCCCGTTCGGCTCCGCTTTTTCGGCGAATTGCTGACAAGCTTGACAGGTGCAATGATGGGACCTTTTATGGTGCTGTATCTGCATGAACAATTAAACGGCAGTATCATGATGCCAATGCTGATCATCAGCCTTCAGCCATTTGCTGATATTTTCCTGACGCTCGCTGCAGGAAAGGCGGCGGACCGGCTTGGGCGGCGCACAGCGATTTTGACCGCATTGCTTCTTCAATCAGCGGCAATGACAGGGTTTGTATTTGCTGAGCATGCGTATGTTTTCGCTATTCTCTATGTCATGAATGGCATCGGAAGATCGTTGTACATTCCCGCTTCCCGCGCCCAAATCGCTGAAAGTACGCCGGAAAGCAGACGTTCGGAAGTGTTTGCGGTCATCAATGCGATCTATTCGGCGGGCCTGACGGCAGGGCCGCTTGTCGGGATGCTTCTGTACAATCATAACCCCGTGTGGATATTCGCATTAGATGCTGCGGCATTGTTTATCTACTTTCTGATCGCTGCACTGAAACTGCCTGAGACAAAGTCGCTACGCCCAGCTGTTACCCCGAAAATGTCCGCGAGCTTTACGATATACAGGCCTGTCCTGCTTCTTTTGCTGCTTTCTCTCCCCATCAGCATGTTATATGCACAAACAGAAACAACATACAGGCTGTTCAGCAAAAACATGTTTTCTGATTATCTGTCCATGCTGACCATCTATTCAGCAGCAAAAGCTTTATTCAGCTGTGTTCTCCAAGTACCTCTTGTCAAAGGGACCGAAAAGCTTTCAATGAAAACGATCCTCCTCATTACTTATATTTGCTACTCCCTTGCGGCTGCCGGTTTTGCATGCTCAACCTCCCTGACAATGCTTTTAGTGACGGCAGCGGTGATGACGGTTGGCGAAAGCATCGGGCTAACCCACATCCAGACCTTCATATCGAAATTGGCGCCGCCTCATTTGCTGGGCCGGTTTTATGCTGTCTATGGTCTGCATTGGGATATATCCCGCTCAATCGGACCGCTGGCAGGCGGGCTGATCCTGACATCATTTGGCGGAGAAGTGATTTTTTACGCTCTTGCCGTGTGTCTGCTGACAGCGGGTTTATCTCTGACTTACACAATAGAGAAGATCGAACACAAGGTCATAAGAAAAGTGAATCGCTTATAGAAAATAATTCATAATTTCTTTATCAACAAAAATATACTATAGTAATAAATACATTCACTACGTGAACAATTGGAGTGTTACGTGAAAAAGGAAGAAGGGTTTTACATTGAAGAAAGACGAAAATCTCCTCAAAGATCTATGGTTTATCGCAATCAGTGCAGCCGGGGGGTTTATTCTTTCATTAACCGGAATATCAATTGGATGGATGATCGGAACACTGATTGTCGCCTGCTGCCTCGCTATGATACGGCCGGCATGGCTGATGATGGCACCAGACCAAAAAGGAATTAACCGACGATGGCTCGCCCTTGGGCAGATGATCCTCGGCATCGAATTGGGCCAAAAGCTGAATTTATCCGTTCTCTCTGTTCTCAAAGACCATTGGTTTTCAGTCGGCGTTATGCTGATATTGTCTATCCTGCTGGCTATGCTGTCAGGATATGTGCTTTGGCGTTTCAGCAAAACGGATATGATGACTAGCTTTGTCGGCACCGCTCCCGGCGGGCTTTCCGCCATGCCGAGCATCGCACAGGAAGTAGGCGCTAATACCGCTATAGTCAGCCTCGTTCAAATGATGCGTGTGCTGCTCGTGGTGCTTTCCATTCCGTTTTTAGTCATTCTGATCTATACAAAACAAGATCGTACCGCAAGTGCCGCAGCAGAGACGATTTCTTCTGCAACGACAGATTTTAGGCTCGCTCCCGTTTTGTGGACCGTCATTCTTATTCTCGCTGCCTGGGGAGCTTGCAAAGCTGCGAAATTTTTAAAATTTCCAGCTCCATGGCTGCTCGGCAGCATGCTCGGTGTAGCAATTGTACATGTTGGCGGAGCTGCGGTGACAGGGCACGACATGACGGCATGGTGGCCATCACAAGCTAACCATGTATCACAAGTATTTCTCGGGGCAACGATCGGCTCTAAGATGTACAAAAGCATGTTTGCCGGTGTCACCCGTATTATCATCGTCGGGTTTGTCTCGTCCGTCGGTTTAATCGCAGCAATGTTTTTGAGCGCCGTGATCGTTTCCGAGCTGACAGGAATTTCGCTCATCACTTCTGTTCTGGCATTTGCGCCCGGCGGGATTGCAGAGATGGCGACGACGTCAGTTACCTTACATGCTGATTCCACCTTTGTCGTTGCGGTTCAGGTCATTCGCGTCATTCTGGTTATTGCCCTGCTGCCGCCGTTTTATCGCCTGCTTCACCATCTTCATGGTGAAAAAAAAGACAAAAAGAGCTCGATTAGCGGCAGTAATGCCTAGTTGAAAAAAGGGTTCAAGAACTTTTAAATCGCAAACCATCGAGATGGGGAAATATAAGTGGATATTTCGTTGTTAATGGATCAGATTTGAAGTGAGTGCTGCCAGAGGGTGAAATGAAAGGCAAAGAAATAATTGACGACTTACTAATTGAAAAAGAGGTTAAAATGAATAACCTCTTTTTCTTATATAAAGATATAAAATGATAAAGAGAAATCTATCATTACGTTGATTCTCTTATAATAAGTTTTGTTGGCAGTTTAATAATTCTTCTGTTTAAAGAAGTGTTACCCGAAATATACTCGATCATTTTCAACACAGCCTGTTGCCCTAATTCTATTATGGGAATATCAATTGTTGTGATGGTCGGAGTCACTACTTGGCAAATCGATTGGTTGTCAAAACCAATTACAGCTAAGTCTTCTGGAACGTTAAAGCCATTTTTCATTGCCTGTTTAATAATCCCTGCGGCGACTTGATCATTTCCTGTAAATATTGCTGAGGGTCTGTCCTTTAGATCCTTTAACTTATGAAAAACTCGAAAGCCATCCTCGATATTAAACATTTCGCCGAATATCCATTCGCTTCTATGATGTAAATTGTAATCTTGTAAAGCTTTCAAGTAACCCTCTTTCCTCTGACATTGAGCTTCGCTATATGGAGTATCAAAACAAAACCCAATTTTTTTATGCCCTCTTTCAATTAAATGTACTACCCCCATGTATGCGGCTTCAAATTCATCATACCCAATTATCGTGATGTCCGCTGAGTGATGATATTCATTACATAATAAGATAGGACCATACTTTAAGAAAGGGGATATCTGATCCCATTCATTTTCTAAAGTTCCAAGAATAATACCATCCACTTCTTTATGTTTCAATAACTCTAATAATTCTAGCTCCGTCTGTTTGTCATAAAAGGTCTGAAATACAATTACCTTGTAATTCTTAAACAGTGCTTCATGAGAGACCCCTTTTATTAATTGAGCAAAAAATGGATGGTCGATACTCGGAACCGATAAAGCTATCGTTTGTGTCTTATTTCTCCTAAAATTCCGAGCTAAATAATTGGGAGTGTAGTCAAGATCGTTAATTGCCTTTAAGATCATATCTCTTTTTTCTTTTGACACATACGGATGATTATTCAATACTCTTGACACTGTGGTTTTAGACACATTGCATAATTTTGCTATTTCATCAATTGTAGGCATATTTTCCCTTCCTTAAAAAAGTTGTTGACATGTTACCGATTTCAGAAATTAGGATAAATTTGTAATAAATTTTTAGATTATAAAATCATTGGAGGTACTGTTCATGCAAAAACAGGTTAAGATTTCAGGTAAAAACAAAGAAAACATGTCACTATTAAAACACTTAAAAGGTGACGTACAAGGAAAAGAACTTGTTATTGAAGACAGTATTGTAAACGAGCAGTGGAAACAAGTATTAAAGGAAAAGATAGATATTGAACATGATCTTTTCAACTATCAAAAAAATCGTGAAATCAGTAAAGTCCCTTTTTTGCCTGTAGACAGATTAATAACCAATGATGAAGTGGAAGATATCTTAAATACATTAACTGAAGTTTTGCCAACTGGAAAATTTACGAGTGGCCCCTATTTAGAGCAATTCGAAAAAGTTTTATCTACATATTTACATAAAAGGTATGTAATTGCAACCAGCAGTGGAACCGATGCTATTATGATAGGTTTATTGGCTTTAGGGTTAAACCCAGGGGATGAAGTGATCATGCCGGCTAATAGCTTTTCAGCTACTGAAAATGCTGTGTTAGCTTTGGGAGGCGTTCCTATCTATGTAGATATTAACCCGCAAACATTCTGCATCGATCCTGACAAAATTGAAGAAGCAATCACTCCTTATACAAAGTTTATTCTACCTGTGCATTTATACGGAAAACATTCAGACATGCAGCATATCCGTCAAATCGCAAATCGTTATAAATTGAAAGTAATTGAAGATGCCTGCCAAGGAATTGGCCTGACAGACTTAGGAAAGTATGCAGACATCACTACATTAAGTTTTAATCCCTATAAGAATTTTGGTGTATGTGGCAAAGCTGGGGCAATAGCAACTGATAATGAAGAACTCGCTAAAAAATGCATTCAATTTAGTTATCATGGTTTTGAAGTAAATGTGAAAAATAAGAAAGTCATCAATTTTGGATTTAATTCAAAAATGGACAATTTACAGGCAGCAATTGGTTTAGAGAGAATGAAGTACCTTTCATTAAACAACTTCAAAAGACTGTTCTTGGCGGATAGATACATTACCCAATTAGCAGAGTTGCAGAATAAAGGCTTTATTGAATTACCAGAATTAAGTGAAGATCATGTATGGCATCTGTTTCCTATTAAGGTAAGAACAGAAGATAGGGCAGATATCATGACTAAATTAAATGAAGATTTTGGTGTTCAAACAGATGTATATTATCCAATACTGTCTCATATGCAAAAAACTCCTTTAGTACAGGACAAGTATGCAGGACTCCAATTGGTTCATACGGAAAAGGCTCATAGTCAGGTACTGCATTTGCCTTTATATCCGTCATTTACTTTAGAAGAACAAGACAGAGTAATGGAGGGACTGTTTCATGTTATTAAGCAAGAAATCGGAGTATAAAACGTTATCCACGGTTGAACATCCTCAGTATATTGTTTTTTGTGATTTTGATGAAACGTATTTTCCGCATACAATCGACGAACAAAAACTACAAGACATCTATGAACTCGAAGACTATCTAGAACAAAAAAGTAAAGATGGGGAACTAATAATCGGATGGGTTACTGGGAGCAGTATAGAATCTATTCTCGATAAAATGGGACGAGGAAAATTTAGATATTTTCCGCATTTTATAGCTAGTGATCTTGGAACTGAAATTACGTACTTTTCTGAGCATAACTTCGGACAGCAAGATAATAAGTGGAACAGTCGCATAAATGAAGGGTTTAGTAAAGAAAAGGTTGAAAAACTTGTGAAACAGCTGCATGAAAATCATAACATTCTTTTGAATCCTCAAACTCAATTAGGAAAGTCACGGTATAAGCATAACTTCTACTATCAGGAACAAGATGAAATAAACGACAAGAAGAACCTATTAGCAATTGAAAAAATCTGCGAGGAATACGGCGTTTCAGTAAATATAAATCGGTGTAATCCCTTAGCAGGCGATCCAGAAGACAGCTATGATGTAGATTTTATCCCCATAGGAACAGGAAAGAATGAAATTGTAACGTTTATGTTAGAGAAATACAATCTAAATACCGAAAGAGCTATCGCATTTGGGGATAGTGGAAATGATGTTCGTATGTTACAGACAGTAGGGAATGGATATCTGCTAAAAAATGCAACACAGGAAGCCAAAAACTTGCACCACCTTATAACTGATAGTGAGTACTCAAAAGGAATTACTAATACCCTAAAAAAATTAATTGGATCATGAGGAGGAAATAAAAATGAAGAAGATAGGCATCATAGGTGCAGGTGGTATTGCAAGAGCGCATGCAACTGCTTTATCTACAATAAAAAATGCAGAGTTAGTAGGGGTATATGACATAAATCAACAAAATGCGGAAAGCTTTGTGAAAACTTTCGGCGGGAAGTCATTTGAAAACGCAGATGAACTAATTGATGCCTCAGAAGGTTTAATTGTAGCATCACCAAACTTTTGCCATAAAGAACATGCTTTGCAAGCATTAGGAAAACATAAGCATGTTTTGTGTGAAAAGCCTATGGCTATTTCTCTTGAAGAAGCAAGCATAATGAAAGATACTGCTGAAAGGTTGAGCGTAAGAGCCAGTATGGGATTTAATTATAGATATTTATCTTACGTAAATATCTTAAAAAGCTTAATTATCAATAATGAACTAGGTAACATCCTGTCCATAAAAGTACACTTCAAGAAAAATAGTGCACTTAGGCGTAAGAAGTTTACTTGGAGAGATGACGCTAACAGTAAGAAGACGAGTGGATCATTGGGGGATCTGGGTATTCACCTTATTGACATGGTATGGTATTTGTTTGAGAGTGATTTCATCACAGAATCAGTAAGGGCAAAAATGAACACAAATGTAAAAACAAAAGAGGATAAACAGGTACTCGTAGATGACTATGCAGAAATTTATGGCCAGCTGAAGAACAAGGTATTTGTAAATATCATCACATCAAAATGTTCTGTACCTGGAGACTGTGGTTTTAGCATTGAGGTAGTTGGACACAAAAAAGAGTTTAAATACCACACAGGTAATCCTCACGTTTACAAGCTCATAGATGGCTTGAACGTGGTAGACTGCCCAGTACCGCAAAGCCTATTAAACGATCCGCCAAACGAGTTTTATGGATGGGCTGATTCTTTTAGAAGCGAGTTAATCAATTGGATTGCATCAACTCAGAATGATTGGGTTGAGATCCCTTCTTTTAGTGATGGTTTTAGATCTCAGGAAGTGTTAGAAATGTTCTTTGAGAAAGACAGCAACTCTCAACCAATGTCTGTTTCAGCAGTCAACTAGTATTTCAAAGAGAGAAGTTACTAAAAAAGCAGGAATTTATTTTCCTGCTTTTTCATATAGGGGTGAAATGAATGTTAAGAGGGACATATTTATTTGGATATGCTTTCTTTTTTACAGTAGGTATTATCCATATATCAACAGGGAGTTTGACACCATTTCTATTAGAGTCTTTTAACAAGACAACAGATGATATTTCAGTCATAATCTTCTTTCAGTTTACCGGATTTCTAAGCGGAGTATTAATCGCACCGTTAATGATTAAGAAATACAGTCATTTTAGGACACTTACTTTAGCTTTGACAATAATGCTTGCAGCGTTAAGTATCTTTTTTCTAACTAAGGATTGGTATTATATTATTGTAATGGCTTTTCTCTTAGGATATGGAGCAGGCACATTAGAAACGACAGTTGGTTCATTTGTTATAGCTAATTTCGAAAGTAATGCAGAAAAAATGAGTAAGCTGGAAGTTCTCTTTGGATTAGGCGCTTTATCTTTCCCATTATTAATTAATTCCTTCATAGATATCAATAACTGGTTTTTACCGTATTACTGTATATTCACCTTTTTATTCGTCCTATTCGTAGGGTGGTTAATTTTCTTGTCCAAGAACCGAAAGTACGCTAAGAATGCCAACCAACAAGTGACCTTTCCAGATGGAGGAGCATTTCAATACTTTATAGGAGATAGAAAAAAATCAAAGCAATTAGGCTTTTTTGTATTTTTCGCTTTCCTATATGCTGGAATTGAAACAAATTTTGCCAACTTTTTACCTTCAATCATGATAAACCAAGACAATGAACAAATTAGTCTTATAAGTGTCTCCTTTTTCTGGGTAGGGATCATCATAGGAAGAATACTGATTGGTTTAGTAAGTAGAAGGCTTGATTTTTCCAAATACCTCCTTTTTAGCTGTAGTTGTTTAATTGTTTTGTTGATTGCTTTCTCTTATATAAGTAACCCAATACTTCAATTGGGTGGTACATTTTTGATTGGCCTAAGTATAGCAGGCATATTTCCCATTGCTTTAACACTAGCATCAATCATTATTCAGAAGTACGTTGACGAAGTTACAAGTTTATTTATTGCTTCGGCAAGTTTCGGAGGAGCGATAATCTCTTTCTTAATTGGATGGAGTTTAAATCAGGATACGATCTTATTAACCATGGGAATATTTACAACTATGGCGGTCATTCTAGTAGGTATTTCTGTAAAGATTAGGAGAACTAAAACAGAAGACCCTATTTCACTTGAAAACAAAGCATCAAAAACACAGTAGAAAACGTATAAAATAAAGATACTAATAGACATATCGTATAAGCAGTGCAAATTCCTGAACATCTTGAATTTCATTCTTCAAGAGGAAATCTGATTTACGTTACAGCCTTGAAAAAGAAAGAAGAACCGCGAAAAACACGCACCGCAGTGCGTGTTTTTTATTTAAAAATGCTAGGAAGCCCCCCTTCAATTTCTTCTGACGACGGATACCATTTTGTCACCAGATCCCGAAACAGCCGTTCCGCAAAAAGAATCTCTTCCTCAGTATAGCGGTCAAAAAATGACAGAAAACGCTGTTCAGCCTTCTGATGATAATATTTGTGCAAACTGTGCAGCTTTTTTCCAGCAGGCGTCAATCGGAAGTAGACCTCCTTTTTATTATCGCTGAGCTGTGTTCTGTGAAGGAAGCCTGCGCCGAGCAATTTTGTGCTGATGCGTGATACAGTCGCTTTTGTCGTATTCATTTTTTCTGCTATCGACGTGACATTAATTGGTTCATTGTCCCCAACACAGGATAGAACATGAATTTCAGTCATCGTCAATTGAGTTTTACTCCCGTGCTCTACATCCAGCTTCCTCAATTCGTCAGATAAAAAGGCTTTAATAAGCCCCTCCCATTTCTCCTGCTGATGAATGAGCTCCGCATACAATTCAAAAAGATTGCGTTTCGTATGATCTGTGTTCATCGGGTTTTCCATCCTTTTTCATTCGATTGTTTCTTCTATCATACCGTTTTGTTACAGATGAAACAATCGAATTGAATTATACTCGGCTGGTGACGGAAAACCAGCGGCTGATCCCTTTTTGAATCACCTCGGCACAATCGGGCGCTGATGCATCCACCGCCCAGGCTACATGTCCATCAGGACGAATCAATATGGTATGCACATCCCGCAACTTTTCATTCGGTTCTGCAAGCGAGGCCGTTACCGTACGTAAGCCTTTCACTACGATATGATCATCAGCTTCCTGCCTCAATGACAGCAAAACGAATGTCCCGTTTTGGAGAAAGCTGTACAGCCGTTCCGAATTGCCGTCGGAAAGAATCAGCTCCATGTCAGGGAGCCTTGCCCCGTTCAAACGATTCGGCGGCATGGTACGATCAGCTTCATATCTGACATCGAGTGCAGAAATTTGCCCTGCTACATATCGATTCACATCAGGGAAGGCCAGCAGCTCCGACATCATGCTTCGCAAATGGAGGCCTGCTTGACTGAAATCGATCAGCTTTGTCTGTGCCTCTGTGTTTCTGAGGAGCCCTTCAGCTGCCGGATGCCGCTCGTCATGGTAGCTGTCCAAAAGCCACGAAGGCGCAGAGCCTTTGATGGCCGCCGCCAGTTTCCATCCGAGGTTCATTGCATCCTGAAGGCCGACATTCAGCCCTTGCCCGCCCGCCGGAAAATGAATATGCGCGGCATCACCCGCAAGAAAGATTCTGCCGTCCCGATACCGGTTCGCTTGGCGCGCGGCGTTCCCGAACCGCGACATCCACGAAGGGTCGCTTAAACCAAAGTCAGTTCCGCAAATTCGCAGGAGGTCAGCTTTCAGCTCTTCCTCAGTCACAGGCACATCTTTCGGCGTTTGCGTGCGATAAGGGCTGATCACAACGACACGATATCGGTCTGAAGATAACGGAACAATCATAACACCGCCCTCTTTTGTGCAAAGGGACAGCACGCCTGACGGCGGCGGAGAAAGGAGCACCACATCCCCAAGCGCAGCGGTGACAGTGCTGTCTGTTCCCGGAAACTCAATTTTCGCCTGTTTCCGGACGGTACTTCCGGCGCCGTCTGCCCCAACGGCAAACTTGCTTGTGATCGTCCGTACACTGCCGTCCAGATCCTTAAAGATCGTTTGGACCGTTTCCCCGTTTTGCGTAACCGCCAGCGCCTCGGCACCCCGAAACACCTCTGTTCCCAGGCTTCGTGCATGATCTTCAAGAAGCTTTTCTGTTTTTGACTGCGGGAGCAAAAGCGTGTAAGGACAGCTCGTATCCAAGCCTGAAAAATCCAGACGGGTATCCAGCATTGAAAAATGTCCGGAAGGTATCTTGCTTCCCTTGGATACGAACCGCTCTAAAATCCCTCTCATCTCAAGGAGCTCCAGCGTTCGGGGGTGCAGCGTCAACGCCTTGGAATGCGGAACAGGTTTTTCAAGCCGTTCAATCACACATGTTCCCACTCCGGCCATCGCAAGCTCAGAAGCCAGCATAAATCCTACCGGCCCTCCTCCTATAATCACTGCTTCATATTTCATCATCATTCACCACTCCTTTTGTTTCATACAAAACGAACAAAATCTAATAAAAACAACTCATAATCAAAAAACAACCGTTTTTTTGTTACGTGCGTAACAATATTGATTATAGCTCCTTACAAATTTTTCTTCAACACATTTTTCCAAACGGCATACAAAAAGACGCCTCTTCCATTAGCGTCTTTTTATTCGGCATCAGAAATCACACCGACAATATTTTTTTCTCTTATCGGACCAAAATGCCGGCTGTCGAAGCTGTATATGCGATTATCTCCAACGACAAAATATTTTCCTTTCGGCACCTTGCTTGTTCCCGTCACATCTTTCAAAGAAAAATCACCCGTTACATGGCTGCCGGCAGAAACAGATTTCAAATGCTTCAAAAATGGCTCAGCAACCTGCTTTCCGTTCACATACAGCTGATCATCTTTATATTTGATCGTTTCACCGGGCAAGCCGATTACCCGTTTAATCAGCACTTTATGATCAGGGCCTTTAAAAAGGACGATGTCAAAACGATGGATGGTTTTAAATCGATGCGAAAATTTATTGACCAACAATTCGTTTCCTTCCTGGAAGGTCGGGTTCATACTGACGCCTTCTACCTTGTAATCAATAAAGACAGCATTTTTAACCTGAATGGCGAGAACAACGGACACTACACCGGCAAGAAACCAAAACCGTTTTTTCATGTTACTGTCTCCCTCCATCATGCTCACGCTGACTGGCTCTTACATGCAGATACCGCTCCACCTTTTTGCCGACATACCATAAGACAGTGATCACCAATACGGCGATGACCGTTCGAATCGGCTGTGTAATCAGCGCGTGCAGATCATATCCGATGAAGCTGATCATAAAAATCATGACAAGCTTCCCCGAGGCTGCCGCCAAAATAAACGGCCGCGTTCCGATCCTTGACAAACCGGCAACAACATTCACCGCGGCTGACGGTGTAAATGGAAAACAAAGCAGAAGAAACATGGGACCGAAGCCGTGTCTTTCCACCCATAACATCAGCTTTCTGACAGACGGATGACTGCGGATAAATCCAAGCAATTTTCTCTGTCCGTATTGACGGACAATCAAAAAGACGAGAATGGAACCAGCAGTTGATCCCGCCCAGGACAGGATGAATCCTTCCCACAAGCCAAACGAGTTCGTATTCGCCACCACAAACACGATCAGTGGCAAAAACGGGAGAAATGCTTCAATTAAAGGCAGCAGCACAGCAATGAGCGGACCGAAAGCCCTATAGCTTTGAAATAATTCAGTTAAATGTTCTTGTGTCAAATAGGATAAAAAATGCTCCAACATTTATACTCCTTACCAGGTTTGTCTATCCTTATTCTACACATTATCAGCAGAAAACTAAAAAGTTTTGGTGATTTTTTCTGTCTTGAAACATTTCACCAGCCGATATAGAATACAAATAGAACAAACGTTCCCTTAGAAGGAAGGAGTCAACATGCCAAATCTGCAGGAGGAAATATACGATTTAATTGAACGGGCTCTCTTTTTGCCCATGGCCATTACGATTTTTAACCGTGATCTCGCCGGAATTGAAGAAAGCACATTAAAATTGAAGCATCCTTATAAACAGCTTATCAGCGAATCATTAAAAATAGCACAAAAGGATTTGATGGAAGTCAGAAAAGAACTGAGGAAAAGAAAAATTGCAATCCGCAAGACGGAACGCGATGAGGCCTTTACGCTCTATACATTTGTCATCGACGGTTATGAAGAAAACCACCGCTATTTTAATCCGCGAATCCGTGAGCAGGTCAGCGAATTATTAACATACTATCTATTTGCCCCAGACAGACTCTGAGCCTTTTGAATCATACTGCCCGTTCCCTCTTCGGGCGATTCAGAGTATTAATTTCAGACAATTCACACTATACAAACAAAATAAATTTATTTATAATTCGAACCACAGCCTTTCACCCTAAAAAGTGACATGTACTGCCATATCTGCGACATCATTTTCAGTACGCTTGGGCTTGTACACCCCATTCCTAAATAGAAGGAGGATTCTATGAAACTGATTCACGTTCTTGCCGCTTTGCCCTTTATCGGAATCTTACTCGGCATCCCTTTTGCAAATAAGGTGACCCCCTATGTGTTCGGCATGCCGTTTATTCTTGCCTATATTGTGATGTGGGCTCTTTTGACCTCTGCGCTGATGGCGATTGTATATGTCCTCGACAAGGAAAATAAAAAGGAGGAAGCAGAATGAATGCAGCACTCATCATCATTTTCGGTGTCCTGCTCTTGAGTATTTTTCTCGGTATACGCGCCCAAAAAGGAAAAGACATGAACCTGGAGCAGTGGACGGTCGGAGGGCGCGGCTTCGGAACTGTTTTCGTCTTCCTTTTGATGGCAGGCGAAATTTATACTACTTTTACGTTTCTCGGCGGCAGCGGCTGGGCCTACGGAAAAGGCGGTCCAGCCTTTTATATCATCGCCTACGGATGTCTGGCCTACATCCTTTCTTACTGGCTTCTTCCGGCAGTTTGGACGTACGCGAAACAGCATAAACTGATGTCGCAGTCTGATTTTTTCACAAAAAAATACAACAGTCCGCTGCTCGGCATTCTCGTTTCACTGGTCGGCATCGCCGCACTCATTCCCTATCTTGTACTGCAGCTGAAAGGCCTCGGGCTGATTGTATCGGAAACCTCGTACGGCAAAATCACCCCGACCGCCGCCATCTGGATCGGCGCTGTTTCCATCACGGTTTATGTTATGGTTTCAGGCATTCACGGGTCTGCCTGGATATCGGTTGTGAAGGACATCATGATTCTGGTTGTCGTTCTGTTTTTAGGTGTGTATTTGCCAATTCATTACTACGGCGGATTTCAAGACATGTTTCAGCAGATTGAAACGGCAAAGCCTGGCTTTCTTACGCTCCCCGAATCGGGACAAAGTGTGGCCTGGTTCAGTTCAACCGTACTCTTGACAGCGCTCGGGTTTTACATGTGGCCTCACACGTTTTCCGCCTCGTATTCAGCTGAAAATCCAAAAGTCTTTCGCAAAAACGCCATCATCATGCCTTTGTACCAGCTGGTCCTGCTCTTCGTCCTTTTCGTCGGCTTTGCGGCTATCCTGCAAGTTCCAGATCTGAAAGACGCAGACGGGGATCTGTCGCTTTTGAGACTGTCTCTGCAAACATTTGACCCTTGGTTTGTCGGAATTATCGGTGCTGCCGGACTGCTGACAGCACTTGTGCCAGGGTCTATGATCTTAATGTCCGCCTCCACGCTGTTTGCAAAAAATGTGTACAAGGTAATCGCGCCCCGCACGACAGAACAGCAAGTATCGGCTCTTGCTAAGTTTTTAGTGCCGGTGATTGCGCTGATTTCGGTGTATTTTACCTTCAAAGGCGGGAATACCATCGTTACGTTGCTTTTGATGGGCTACAGCCTTGTCACACAGCTATTCCCCGCCCTTTTGTTCAGCCTGTTCAAGCATAATATGGTGACAAAGCAAGGAGCCTTCGCCGGCATTATTGCAGGTGTCGGAGCAGTTACTTATATTACAATGACGGAAACGACCATCGGCACTTTATTTCCGGCGCTGCCGCAAGCCGCAAAAGACTTGAATGTAGGCATCGTCGCCCTGCTTTTGAATATCACGGTCATGATGGCAGTCAGCCTTATGACAAGGAAGGCGAAAAGCGCTGCGGCCGATCAGGCAGCTTAAGCAATAGAAAAAGCAATCTGGACACCAGATTGCTTTTTCTTATTTACCGTTCACAGGCGATAAGATCTTTATCGCGGTCTTTCTTTTTATTGGCATCATAAAGGTCCTTAGAGACGTAAGGCTTGTACTTTGTTTTTCCGCCTTTGTTTTTCGCCTTCGAAGTGCGGGCCACTCCGCCTTTGTATACTTTGTTTAACTCCTTGCAGTTCTTATAAACCTTCACCTTTGTTTTGGCTTCCGCCACATGGTCAGCTCCGTATGAAAAACCGAAAACGAGACCGAGTGACAGCAAAATCGCCGCCGCTTTTTTCATGACGATTCACTCTCCCAATACCCAATATTTAGTTGATTTATAGCTCGAATTTATCATAATTCATATAGCCTTATTTGACAAGATAAATATGGAAGAAGGCTTTGTTTTTTCTTGTTTTCTTTGGTCCTTCAGTGTTCAAACTGCCAACACATGTTTTTCTGCTTATGCTCAGGGGTACACATACGAATGTACACCAAACAGAAAAGGAGCGTTGCTGATGTCTGATTCAAATCTTACGAATCCTATAAAAGCATTTTTTCATGATGAATTTCCCGAACAATATCAAGAACCGCCAGGCCTGCAAAAGAACATGAAGCCTGTCCCTGATTGCGGAGAAAAAAGCTACAAAGGATCAGGTAAACTAACGGGTCGAAAAGCACTTGTCACGGGCGGCGATTCCGGTATCGGCCGCGCTGCCGCGATTGCTTACGCCAGAGAAGGTGCCGATGTGGCCATTAACTACTTGCCCGAGGAACAGCCAGATGCTGAAGAGGTAAAAGAACTGATTGAAGCAGAAGGCCGAAAAGCAGTGCTGATCCCCGGAGATTTGAGCGACGAATCCTTTTGCCAAGATCTAGTCAAACAGTCGCATCACGAACTCGGCGGACTTGATGTGCTAGCGCTCGTTGCAGGCAAACAGCAAGCGGTCGAAAACATCGAAGATCTGCCTACTGAACAAATCTATAAAACATTTGAAGTGAACGTCTTTTCCCTTTACTGGGTTGTAAAAGCGGCGCTTCCGTATTTGCCGGAGGGAGCTTCAATTATCACAACTACCTCAGTTGAAGGCTATAATCCAAGCCCGATGCTGTTAGATTACGCAGCAACGAAAAACGCCATTATCGGCTTTACCGTCGGACTGGGAAAACAGCTTGCTTCCAAAGGCATCAGAGTAAATTCAGTTGCGCCCGGACCAATTTGGACACCGCTGCAAATTTCCGGCGGACAGCCGACGGAAAACATCCCGAAATTCGGACAAGGCACGCCGCCAGCTCCATTACATCGCGCTGGACAGCCAGTGGAATTGGCCGATGTTTATGTATTTCTAGCTTCAGAGAATTCAAGCTATGTGACATCTCAGGTATATGGCATCACCGGAGGAATTCCGACGGCATAGCTTTATGAAAGGAGCTGCCCTGTTCGGTCAGCTCCTTCCTATTTTTCTAATACCGTTCCCCGAGCTCACGCAAAATAAAATCATAAATCATCTTCGTCCGCTCTTCTTTCGGGTACAGCATAAATTCCTGTCTTTTCGGAACGCTGTGGTCGATTCTGTCTTGGAATTTGGTTCTGAGCCACGCTGTTCGGTATACCTGGTTCTCGAACGAATTATAAGAGATCGGCAGCTCCATCGTTTTCCCATTCGAAAACGTCACTTCCGTATCGTCGAATTCAGTCGCTTTGAATTCTTTTACATGCACATGGGAAATCCAGCCGCATTGGGGTCTTGTCGAAGAAAGTGTAGGGAATAAAAAGATTTGGTTCGAAGGGTCCACCATGATTGGCGGCTTGTGTGAAATTTTTGTCACTTCATAAGTTCCTGCTTTTCTTCCCGCATAGCTTGATCCAAAAAATCGGCAGCTTCTGTCGACAATTTGCAGCGGCTTCATGTTGACATAAAACACGCAATCTTTTTCAATAATTCTGGAACAGATTTTGCCGTCTATTTCTTCTGGCAGCACGGCAATTGTTGCGCCGTTCACTTCATACGATTCTAAAGGTGCGTCTGTTTTCTGACTCATATTATGGCCTCCATCCTTTTTCTGCAAAATTTATACTAATAATCTATCATCTGTTTTTGTAAAACGACAGGTTTTTTTAACATTTAAGATAAAATCATCTTTTAATGATATTTAATGGTACTAAATTACTAGTAATAAACCGATTTTACTTTCATAAGACTTGCCGGTTTACGGCATTTTGCAGGATATGTCGATAGATTGCCGAGTATTAGTTGTCTAAAAATTATAAAAATTTATTGATTTTTTCGACCGTTATCCATATACTATAAAAAAGGCATTGGGGGGATTCTTTATGAAAGAGAAAAAATCGTACACTGAGCTCATGAAGTCCCGCAACACGCAAAAAACAAAAGAATTCGATGTCACAATGACGGATATTTACATTCAAATGGTGCTCGATGAATCCTTGTATAACCGTCGGCTTGCCATGCTGACGGACCAAATTAACAAAGCCTTGGACGAAAAAGATAAAGATGCGTTTCTTACGCTCTCTAAAGAATATGCAGCGCTCAAGCAGAGCGAATAAGCCAATCCTTCAAGGATTGGCTTTTTATTATCCGTTCACAATTGTTCCGCCATTGACGTGAATCGTCTGTCCTGTGACGTATGTGGAATCGTCGCTGGCAAGGTATAGATAGCTTGGCGCCACTTCGACCGGCTGTCCCGGGCGTTCCATCGGCACGTCTGAACCAAACACTTCCACGTCTTTTGCGGCAAAGCTGGCCGGGATAAGCGGTGTCCAAATGGGACCCGGTGCCACTGCATTGACCCGTATGCCCTGCTGAACAAGCGACTGGGAAAGGGACCTTGTAAACGTAACGATCGCGCCTTTTGTCGCTGAATAATCAATCAGCGTTTTATTGCCTTTATAGGCGGTAATTGAAGCGGTATTAATAATAGAGCTCCCTTTTTTTAAATGAGGCAGCACTGCCTTTGTTAAGTAAAACATGGAAAAAATGTTTGTTTGGAAGGTTCTGATCAGCTGGTGGCTGGTGATTTTTTCAATGCTGGGCTGGACATGCTGCTCAGCTGCATTGTTAACCAATATATCAATGGATGGAAACACTTGGCTTGCCTGCGCGACCACATCATTGCAAAACGCTTCATCCCCGACATCTCCTGCAATCAGCAGGCATTTTACCCCTTCCTTTTCTACATACTGCTTTGTTTCCTCGGCGTCCTGATGTTCATTCAAATACACAATGACCACATTAGCCCCTTCTTTTGCGAATAACACCGAGACAGCGCGTCCAATCCCGCTGTCTCCTCCAGTAATAATAGCGGTTTTGCCCTCTAATTTTTTCGCTTTCTTCGGCTTATCAAAAACCGGACGCGGGTCCATGAGATATTCAAAACCAGGCTGCTGGTTCTGGTGCTGAGGCGGTAATGTTTTCTTTTTTTGATTCGCCAATGAAATCACTCCTTTTCAACCTTATTATGTTATGAACAATGCCTGCTTCCTATGTATGAAAAGATAGAATATGGAAAAATTAAGAATAAATCTGATTGGAGGTATAACGGCTTGGCTAATCAACATTTTGCAAAGGAAGCACCTGAAACATACTGGAAAACATCAACTGACCTGCCTTCTTTTCCTGCGCTTCAAGAGGACACTGAATGTGACGTCACCATTATCGGAGGCGGGATTACAGGAATCACAACGGCATATGAACTTACGAAGAGAGGCTTCCGTGTCGTTTTGATTGAAGCAAATCAGGTTCTTAACGGAACCACTGCGCATACAACTGCTAAAGTTACCGCACAGCATGACATGATATACGACGAATTTATCCGCAATTTCGGATTAAACCATGCGAGGCTTTATTATGAAGCAAACCAAAATGCAATTGATTACATAAAAGGCATTGTGGATGAACATCAAATTGATTGTGAATGGATCGAGCAAGACGCATATCTTTATACGGCAAATGAAAACGCTGTTCAAAAAATCCGCACCGAGCATGAGGCATACACAAAGCTCGGAATTGAAAGAGACCTTATCAAGGATCTTCCAATTCCCTTAGGTTCTAAGCTGGCGCTTGTCATGAAGAATCAAGCTCAATTTCATCCGCTTCAATACTTAAAAGCGCTTCTGGAGCAAATTGTTCAAAAAGGCGGCCGAATTTATGAAGAGACCGTTGCGCTTGATATCAAAAAAGGCGAAAGGCCCGAAGTGGTAACAAAAAGCCGGCACGCTATTAAGAGCCGCTTTATCATATGCTGTTCCCACTTCCCTTTTTATGACGGAGGCGGATTATATGCTGCGAGAATGTACTCCGACAGATCTTATGTCCTTGCCATCAAGCCGAAGATCGAGTATCCCGAGGGCATGTATTTGAGTATCGATCAACCGTCAGTGGCGCTCCGCTATACGGTTGTAAACGGTGAAAAGCTGATTCTCTTCAGCGGAGTAAGCCATAAAACAGGCCAGGGAAAAGCCATGTCTACACATTATGAAACACTAAGACAACTGGCCGAAAGCACCATCGGCATCGAAAGCATTCCATATTATTGGTCCACCCAAGATCTAGTGACGATCGATAAAATCCCGTTTATCGGGCCGATGTCGGAAAATGAGGACAATATTCTAGTAGCGACCGGGTTTAAAAAATGGGGCATGACGTCCTCAGCAGTCGCAGCTACTTTATTGTCAGACCTTGTGGAGAAAAAAGACAATCCATACGAAAGCATTTTCACTCCGTCCCGTTTCCATCTGAATCCCGGGTTGCAGAAAGTGATTTCCTACAATGCCGATGTCGCCAAGCATTTGATTAAAGGAAAGCTTGAAAAGCCTGATGTCCAATTTGAAGACATTTCGCCAGGAGAAGGGAAAGCCGTCACCATAAACGGTAGGCGAGCGGGAGCATTTCGGGATGAGACAGGCTGCCTCCATCTCGTTGATACGACTTGTACCCATTTAGGCTGCGAGGTCGAGTGGAACGACAGTGAGCATACGTGGGATTGTCCGTGCCACGGATCACGCTTTAAGCCATCTGGCGAAGTTGTAGAGGGTCCGGCCATTAAACCATTAAAACAAATAGATCTCGATTAAACCGTTCATTTTAATGAACGGTTTTTCAAATATTTTTCATCTGCAGCTTCATTCATGTTTCCCTTGGCCGATAAAAAAGAAAAAGGCTTAAAAAGCCAAAAAGTAAAAATTATATTTTTCCCAAGGGGGATCATTGTATTGTTATTTAAAAAAGACAGAAAACAAGAAACAGCTTACTTTTCAGATTCAAACGGACAACAAAAAAACCGCATTCAGCTCACAAACAAACATGCAGATGTCAAAAAACAGCTCAAAATGGTCAGGTTGGGAGATGCTGAGCTTTACGTGTTAGAGCAGCTTCAGCCACTCATTCAAGAAAATATCGTATGCATCGTTGATGCGTTTTATAAAAACCTTGACCATGAAAGCTCATTGATGGATATCATTAATGATCACAGCTCAGTTGACCGCTTAAAACAAACGTTAAAACGGCATATTCAGGAAATGTTTGCAGGCGTTATCGATGATGAATTTATTGAAAAGCGTAACCGAATCGCCTCCATCCATTTAAGAATCGGCCTTTTGCCAAAATGGTATATGGGTGCGTTTCAAGAGCTTCTTTTGTCAATGATTGACATTTACGAAGCGTCCATTACAAATCAGCAAGAACTGCTGAAAGCCATTAAAGCAACAACAAAAATCTTGAACTTAGAACAGCAGCTTGTCCTTGAAGCGTTTCAAAGCGAGTACAACCAAACCCGCGATGAACAAGAAGAAAAGAAAAACCTTCTTCATCAGAAAATTCAAGAAACCTCTGGATCGATTGCCAATCTGTTTTCAGAAACAAGCAGATCAGTTCAAGAGCTTGTGGACAAATCTGAAGGCATTTCTCAAGCATCCAAAGCCGGCACTGTAACATCCAGCACTGTTGAAGAAAAGTCGATCGGCGGAAAAAAAGAGCTAGAAGTCCAGCAAAAACAGATGAACAAAATTGACACAAGCCTTGTCCAAATCGAAAAAGAAATGGTCAAGCTGGATGAAATCGCGCAGCAAATTGAAAAAATCTTCGGCATCGTCACAGGCATAGCTGAACAAACAAACCTTCTCTCGCTCAATGCATCTATTGAATCCGCCCGCGCCGGAGAACACGGCAAAGGCTTTGCTGTCGTGGCAAATGAAGTACGGAAGCTTTCTGAGGACACGAAAAAAACCGTCTCTACTGTTTCTGAGCTTGTGAACAATACGAATACACAAATCAACATTGTATCCAAGCATATCAAAGACGTGAATGAGCTAGTCAGCGACAGTAAAGAAAAAATGACGCAAATTAACCGCTTATTCGATGAAATCGTCTACAGCATGAAAATCAGCAAAGAGCAATCAGGCAAAATCGACGTCGATCTGCAAGCCTTTCTTGGAGGGCTTCAGGAAGTCAGCCGCGCCGTTTCCCATGTGGCCGCTTCCGTTGATTCGCTTGTCATCCTGACAGAAGAATAACCATCAAAAACCGGTCTGCCATACGGCCGGTTTTTTTGCGTTCATTATGTAAACTTAAATCAAAAATCAGTTGACATAATAATTACCTGCATTTATTGTATAACCATATTTGATTACTGTTTGGAGGATTTCACATGCTGAAATTAATCGACATGATGCATATTGCTATTTTCACCGCACTGATGGCAGTGCTCGGCTTTATGCCCCCTCTCTTCTTTTCCTTTACACCTGTTCCGATTACATTGCAAACGCTTGGTGTCATGTTGGCAGGCAGCATCCTCAGGCCAAAGTCTGCTTTCTTAAGCCAGCTTGTCTTTTTGCTGCTCGTCGCCTTCGGAGCGCCGCTGTTGCCCGGCGGACGAGGCGGTTTTGGTGTGTTTTTCGGACCGAGCGCAGGCTTTTTGATTGCTTATCCCCTCGCTTCATTGCTGATCAGCTTAGCCGCTAACAGGCTGCGGAAGGTGACAGTATTGCGTCTCTTTTTCACTCATATTGTATTCGGCATCATCTTTATTTATCTGCTTGGTATACCGGTACAAGCTTTTATCATGCATATTGATTTGTCACAGGCCGCCTTCATGAGCCTTGCATATGTGCCCGGTGATTTGATAAAAGCGGCTGGATCTGCATTTCTGGCGATAAAAATCACTCAAGCCTTGTCTCTTTCTGATACGATGTTTACGAAAGGAGGCTGATTTTATGACAATTACTCATACCTATTCATCTATTGCCGCAACATCGCCCGGACGTGTGGCGATCCAGACTGAATCGGAGCAAATCACGTACCAGGATTGGGATCGGCTTGTCTTTCAAACCGCAAATTGGCTGCGGTCACAGCCGAGCATGCCGAATCGTGTGGCGATCCTGCTCCCAAATAGTCTGGCGTTTTTACAGCTGTTTGCCGGAGCCGCAGCGGCTGGATGTACGGCAATTCCCATCGACACACGCTGGAGCCCGGCTGAATGCAAGGAGAGGCTGTCCATAAGCAATGCGGATCTTGTGGTTACTTTAGCCTTTTTCAAAAACAAACTGACAGATAGCCAGACACCTGTTGTTTTTCTGGATAACTGTATGGCAGATATTTCTGAAGCAGCCGCTGATCCCTTGCCTACCATTGATCCGGAGCACCCTTTTTATATGGGATTTACATCGGGCTCGACAGGAAAACCGAAGGCCTTTACGCGATCTCACCGCTCATGGATAGAGAGCTTTACCTGTACAGAAACAGATTTTTCGATTTCATCAAATGACACGGTATTGATTCCCGGGACGTTAATGTCCTCTCACTTCTTATACGGGGCAGTCAGCACTTTGTTTCTCGGAGGAACCGTTTGTTTGCTGAAAAAGTTTTCTCCTGCCAAAGCGAAGGAATGGCTGTGCCGTGAATCCATCAGTGTTCTCTATACCGTACCGACGATGACAGACGCCCTCACAAGAATTGAGGGTTTTCCCGACAGTCCTGTCAAAATCATTTCATCCGGCGCAGACTGGCCGGCAGAATCCAAGAAGAAGCTTGCCGCTGCATGGCCTCATCTCAAGCTGTACGATTTTTACGGCACATCAGAGCTTAGTTTTGTGACGTTTTCTTCACCGGAAGACAGCAAACGGAAGCCGCATTCAGCGGGCCGCCCTTTTCATAATGTCCGGATCGAAATCCGCAACGCTGAAGGAGAATGCTGTCAGCCAGGGGAAGTCGGAAAAATATTTGTCAAAAGCCCGATGCGGTTTTCCGGCTATGTGAACGGCAGCACACCAGATGAATGGATGACAGTGGATGATATGGGCTATGTTGATGAGGATGGCTTTCTATACATATCAGGAAGAGAAAACGGGATGATCGTGTACGGAGGATTAAATATTTTCCCAGAAGAAATTGAACGTGTGCTTCTCGCCTGCCCAGAGGTTGAAAGCGCGGCTGTCGTTGGCATTCACGACGAGTATTGGGGAGAAATCGCTGTAGCTGTCATTCTTGGAAACGCTAATGCCAGAACACTGAAAGCCTGGTGTAAACAGAAATTAGCCTCCTATAAAATCCCGAAAAAATGGGTGTTTGCAGACAGCTTGCCGGAAACGAGCAGCGGAAAAATTGCCCGTTCCAGAGTGAAAAAATGGCTGGAAAAGGGACGTACAGTATAAATGAATGCGGTTATTGTTGATGCAAAACGAACGATCTTTGGAAATCAAAACGGACTGCTGAAGCCCTTCCTGCCGGAGGATTTGGCGGCTTCCATCATCCGCTGTCTCAGCCGAAAGCTAGAGGATCAAATTGACGAGGTCATTCTCGGAAATGCTACCGGCAGAGGCGGCAACCTCGCCAGACTGTCAGCCCTTCAAGCCGGACTGCCTTTATCGGTTCCCGGAATGACAATTGACAGACAGTGCGGCTCCGGCCTTGAAGCTGTGCGCTATGCCTGCAGCCTTATTCAAGCGGGAGCCGGCACGATGTATATCGCGGGCGGCTCAGAAAGCAGCAGCCAATCCCCTTTTTCAGAACGGGCCCGCTTTTCTCCAGATGCCATCGGCGATCCCGACATGGGAATCGCAGCAGAATATACGGCAGCACGTTATTCCATCAGCAGAAACATGCAGGATGAGTACGCGCTTCTCAGCCATCAACGCAGCAGGAACGCGCATGATGGAGGATTTTACCGTGAAGAAATTGTTCCTCTCGGGGAATTGGAGACAGACGAAGCATTTTTGAAAACACGTCCGATAAAAGCGATTATTCCCCGCGCAAAGCCGGTTTTCGACACCAGCTCCGGAACAGTCACAGCAGCCAACAGCAGCGGCATAGCAGACGGAGCAGCGGCTCTTTTGGTAATGAAAGAAGAAAAAGCGGCAGCCCTGGGACTTAAGCCTGTGCTCCGGTTTATCGGCAGCGCAGTCAGCGGGATTCATCCCAACTATCCGCCCGCGGCTCCGGTTGATGCGATCCGTAATCTCTTACATACACACGATGTAACACCTGATGATATCGGTTTATTTGAAATCAATGAAGCCTTTGCCGTCAAAATTTGTGTCTGCTCGCAAGAACTCGGCATTCCCTTTTCAAAAATCAATGTGCGCGGCGGCGCATTAGCTCTTGGCCATCCATACGGTGCATCAGGTGCAGCTCTGGTAACCAGATTGTTTTATGAAGCGAAAAGACGGACAGACTGTCAATATGCTGTTGCAGCCATCGGAAGCGGCGGCGGAATCGGGCTGGCTTTATTATTTGAAGTTCTTGCATAGGCTTTTTCATAGGATGCACGCTTTCGATTTAGTATAATAGTGATATGAATAAAGTCAGGAAGGGGATTTTATGACAGCCGTTTGTTTAGTAAGACATGGAGAAACCGATTGGAACCTGCAGCAAAAATGCCAAGGCAAAACCGATATTCCGCTAAACGCAACAGGTGAACGCCAAGCAAGAGAAACCGGAGAATATGTAAAGGACTTTTCTTGGGATATTATCGTGACGAGCCCGCTGAAAAGAGCGAAAAGAACCGCGGAAATTATTAATGAATATCTGCATCTTCCGATTGTCGAGATGGATGATTTTAAGGAGCGCGATTACGGCGACGCGGAGGGCATGCCGCTGGAGGAACGGACAAAGCGCTATCCGGATAACATCTATCCGAATATGGAAACGTTAGAAGAACTCACTGACAGGCTGATGGGCGGTTTGGCAAAAGTGAACCAGGCGTACCCAAACAAGAAGGTACTGATCGTGGCGCACGGTGCGGCAATTCACGCCCTGCTGACGGAAATATCGGGCGGTGACCCGGAGCTTCAAAGCACGCGCCTCGTCAACGCCTGCCTCAGCAACATTGAATTTGCAGAAGAAAAATGGCGGATAAAAGACTATAATATCAACAGCCACTTATCCGGCTTTATCAAATAAGAAAAAGACAGGTGTTTGCCTGTCTTTTCTTTTATTTCTTATCAGCCGGCATCTCTTTTTGAAGCTCGTCCAAAATGGCATTCGCCCCGTCTACACTGCGGCGCAAAGACCACACCGCACGGTCCACGTGGTATACATGCCCATTTTTCACTGCCTTCAGCTTTTTCCAAAGGACATTCTTTTCGATCGGGCGTTTACCGTCGGCGTCGAGGTCATCTGTTTTTCCTGTCATCAGGATGATCACATCCGGATCTGTTTTCAGCAGCTGCTCCAGTGTCATTTTCATATTCACAGAGTCGCCGCCATTGCTTGAATCGCTATTACCTGACGTACTGATTGCATATCGATAGCCGACCTGTGTTAAAAGTCTTGATGTAAAGAAGTTTTCATCCCTGGCCATAATCGTATCATTTGTATTTCCGATCAAAAGCACGGACTGGCTGTTCGCGCTGATTTTCTGCTTTGTCTCGCTAAGCTTTTCTTCATGCGCCGTCAGCTTTTTCTCCATTTCCTTCTCCTTGCTGACTGCTTTTGCAATCGTAAGTGAAGCGTCAATTGTATCCTGATAATCAGCATTTAAATTATTAAGCGCAATCGTCGGCGCTATTTTTTTCAGCTGATCGTACACCTTCTTATGCCGGGTCGTGTCAGCAATAATTAAATCGGGTTTTAATGAAGCGATTTTTTCCATGCTTGGCTGTGAGCGAGTGCCGACAGATGTGTAGCCGTCAATTTTCTTCAGCACATCCTTGTTGATCAGCTGCTTCGCTTTGTTGTCATCGGCAACCCCGACAGGCGTAATGCCGAGATCAAGTAGTGTATCAATAAAACCAAGCTCAAGAACAACAACCCGCTTCGGATGCTCAGGCACATCTGTCTTCCCTAAATCATGTGTTACCGCCACTTTATGTTCTTTACTGTTTTGATTGCCGCTTGAAGACGAGCAAGCAGCCGTTAAGACAGAAAGAAGTAAAACTGTAAGAATAATCAGTGTTTTTTTCATATGTTCCAGTCTCTCCTGTTGGTAGTTTCTATGGTTAAGATGTCCAAGAGTAGTATAACACGGAATGAGAATCATTATCACCAATTATTTTAAAATGAGAAGAGAAAGTTCGGCTTACAGGAAAATCTTGTTTCGCGACACAGCAGTTCAGCAGCTGATCATCCTGTCCACAAAAAAGCTTGCAGAAAAATAACATTCTCTGCAAGCTGATCCTGTTAAAGCTTCACAATCACTCTTCCTTGAATGCGATTTTGCAAAATATCTTTTAACGCACCCGGCGTTTCTTCCAATGATACTTCCCTGTCTACGATGGTCAGCAGCTGATCAGGCTTGAGATCAGAAGACATGCGCTTCCAAACAGCGGCTCTGACGTCCATCGGACAGTATACTGAATCGATTCCGAGCAGGCTTACTCCGCGAAGAATAAAAGGATACACCGTTGCCGGAACTTCTCCTCCTCCGGTTAAGCCGCTCACCGCGACAGATCCGCCGTATTGAATTTTGCTTAAAAGCGAGGCAAGCTGTTTTCCGCCGACTGGATCAACCGCTCCCTGCCATTGCTGCTTGGACAGCGCCTTAAGCGTTCCGTCATAGACATCTTCCCTGCTGATTACTTCGCTTGCACCGAGCTGTTCCAAATAATCAGCCGCCTCCCGGTTTCCGGTGCTTGCCACCACATCATAGCCCCGCTTGTTCAGCATCGATACCGCAATTCCGCCGACACCGCCAGTTGCTCCTGTGACTAGCACGCTGCCTTTTTCCGGAGACAGACCGTTCTGTTCAAGCCGATGCACTGATAACGCCGCAGTAAATCCCGCCGTTCCGTACACCATCGCTTCTTTTAACGAAAGATTCTGTGGCAAAGGCACCAGCCAGTCACCAGGCACCGAAGCGTATTCACTTAATCCGCCATCACGGGAGACACCGAGCTCATAGCTTGTCGCGATCACCTCATCCCCCTCCGCAAAACGCGGATCATTGGAAGAGACGACCGTACCCGCAGCATCAATGCCTAAAATAAGCGGATACTCTCTGACGATATTGCCTCCTGCTTTTCCGGCCAGACCATCTTTGTAATTAATGCCGGAATAAGCAACTTTAATCAGGACACCATCCTTCGGCAAATCCTCTGTTGATATGGTTTTCACATGGACTGAAACATCATCGGCATTTTTTTCTGCCTGCAATGCTTGAAATAACGTTGACATTCGGCACACTCCTTTTCATTTATATCGTAACCGAAGAACGTTCAAAAAACCAAATCATCAAGCCGCCATTTTCACTTCGCCGGCACATTGAGACGATAATGGACAAATGCGGTATCCTCTTCATAGCCGTTTTGCTCATACAAGCTTCTTGCCTTCCGGTTGTGGTGCTCAGTCTGAAGTGCTAAACATTTTGCCCCCCTGCATAAAGCAGCCGGCCACCGGCTCCCTTTGTACGCGCCTGAGGAACGACAAATAAGTCATTTAATATGTAGATCCTTTTCATTGACACAGAAGAAAACGTTGGATAGAGCTGGGTAAAGCCTATGAATTCTCCATTTTCTTCTGCTATCAAAATAACAGACTCGTGATTTTCCAAACGAGCTTTCAAAAAAGCCTCTGCCCCTTGCAAATCAGATGCCTGTCTATAAAATTCCCGATATTGGTTAAACAACGGCGCAATGGCGGCCACATCTGATGTCTTTGCTTGGCGAATGTTCATCTCATTTCTTCCTCCCTCTTCTATCCCTAATAGAATTTTCTGTAAAGTTTATTTTCCAGAATACTTTTATCATCATGCATTGAAAAAATATCACGATAATATCCATTGTTCTCACGGAAACACATGCAGGTCATTTGAACGAATTTTTTCGACAGGATTTTGCCGGGACTCAGGAGCATTTAACCTAAAAAAGCATGACATTTCAGCATAATGAACATTTACTCATGTCTATTTTCGTTCTTTTCTGTACGAAAGTAGTTATTTCGAGTCTCTACGGAAATAGCGAGAGATGATATACCTAAATAGAGATAAAATCATCTCAAAAAAATGGGTCTACTAAAATATTATTCCATCTATTACAATAAATTCACAGAATAGTCTTTTAAGTAAGTCTACTCTGAATTTTTTAAAAGGAGAGGGTAAAGAGTGAGAAGCAAAAAATTGTGGATCAGCTTGTTGTTTGCGTTAACGTTAATCTTTACGATGGCGTTCAGCAACATGTCTGCGCAGGCTGCCGGAAAAAGCAGTACAGAAAAGAAATACATTGTTGGATTTAAACAGACAATGAGTGCCATGAGTTCCGCCAAGAAAAAGGATGTTATTTCTGAAAAAGGCGGAAAGGTTCAAAAGCAGTTTAAGTATGTTAACGCAGCCGCAGCAACATTGGATGAAAAAGCTGTAAAAGAATTGAAACAAGATCCGAGCGTTGCATATGTGGAAGAAGATCATATTGCACATGAATATGCGCAATCTGTTCCTTACGGCATTTCTCAAATTAAAGCGCCGGCTCTTCACTCTCAAGGCTACACAGGCTCTAACGTAAAAGTAGCTGTTATCGACAGCGGAATTGACTCTTCTCATCCTGACTTAAACGTCAGAGGCGGAGCAAGCTTCGTACCTTCTGAAACAAACCCATACCAGGACGGCAGTTCTCACGGCACACACGTAGCCGGTACGATTGCCGCTCTTAATAACACAATCGGTGTTCTGGGCGTAGCGCCAAACGCATCGTTATATGCAGTAAAAGTTCTTGACTCAACAGGAAGCGGCCAATACAGCTGGATTATTAACGGCATTGAGTGGGCTATTTCCAACAATATGGATGTTATCAACATGAGCCTTGGCGGACCTTCTGGATCTACAGCTCTGAAAACAGTCGTTGATAAAGCAGTTTCCAGCGGTATCGTCGTTGCTGCCGCTGCCGGAAACGAAGGTTCATCGGGCAGCACAAGCACAGTCGGCTACCCTGCAAAATATCCTTCTACCATTGCGGTAGGTGCGGTAAACAGCAGCAACCAAAGAGCTTCATTCTCAAGCGCAGGTTCTGAGCTTGATGTAATGGCTCCTGGCGTGTCCATCCAAAGCACACTTCCTGGAGGCACTTACGGTGCTTACAACGGAACGTCAATGGCGACTCCTCACGTTGCCGGAGCAGCAGCGCTAATTCTTTCTAAGCATCCGACTTGGACAAACGCGCAAGTCCGTGATCGTTTAGAAAGCACTGCAACATATCTTGGAAACTCTTTCTACTATGGAAAAGGGTTAATCAACGTACAAGCAGCTGCACAATAATAGTAAAAAGAAGCAGGTTCCTCCATACCTGCTTCTTTTTATTTGTCAGCATCCTGATGTTCCGACGCATTCTCTTCTTTCTCCGCATGTTGAATCCGTTCCATGATCGACGGATGGCTGCCTCTGAAAATCTTCACAAGCACCGGAGGATCAACCTGGCTCAGCCCCGTCACGGCCAAATCCTGAAACGTTTTAACAGCGGCTTCTCTGTTCTCTGTCAACTCGATCCCATACTGGTCAGCCTTATTCTCCTGATAACGCGAGACAGCATTAGAAAAAGGCGTCACCGCAAAGCTCAAAACAGAAAACAAAAGCAATAACAGCGGAAGTGCCGCAAGATCATGCCGCCCTTCTAAATGAAACATGCTGCGGGTTAGGCGAACCGTCCGCTTGTAAAGCTTATCAATGACATAAAATCCAGCGAGCGACACGAGCAAATAGCCGGCCAGTCCGATATAGACGTGCTTCATGACATAATGGCCCATTTCATGGCCCATAATAAACAGAATTTCTGAATCGTCAAGTTTGTTCAGCGTCGTATCCCACAATACAATCCGTTTGTTGGCCCCAATTCCTGTAACATAGGCATTCAGCGCATTTGTTTTTTCTGACATGTTCACTTCATATACATGATCAGCCGGAATATTGGCTTCATCTGCCAGCTCTAAAATTTTGCTTTCAAGCTCTTTGTTTTTCAGCGGATAAAAATCATTGTATAAAGGATCGATAATGACCGGCTGAATAAAAAACAGAAAAAGCGAAAACGGCACTGTTAACAGCCAGGCGTATAACCACCATTTTTTTTCATGCCTTTTGATCAGCCAATAAAAAACGAGAATGCAAAGCGCAAAGATTGGAAAGCTGATCCAAAAGCTGATAACCTGATCCTTAGCCCAGCTGGCCGTTGTCTGTGTGGAAATGTTATAGTCAAGCGATACTTGATAGCCTATCCAATCTAAAGGCAGCGTCACCAATGTTGTAATCAGCAAAAGCACAAAGACAAAACCAACGGTCTGCAAAAACCGAAAAGACACGGCCGCTTCCATCCATTTCTTGATTTTCTTTGAAACACCGCTGACCAGCAGAACAAAAAACAGAAACCAATCAAGTGGTACCCCGATAAAAAATAAAAAATTCTTGACATTCGAATACTGCTCGGCCACTGCCAACTCAGACGGCTTCATGAAAGAAGCCGGATCAGCCTGCGTCCCTTTCACGGCTTCCGGTATTGCGGAATCACCCGACAGGAAAAAATACCAATAAAAAAACAGCCCGTACAGCACGTAAGCAAGTCCTGCTGCCGCAATCCACTTGCGCATAACGCCTCACTCCTCACATCAACCCGTTACTTCTATTCTAATCATAAATTCAAATTCTTAGAACCAAGCTGTGTTCCGCACTTTTCCATCCTTTTAAGCATGGAAAGCCTGATCGCTGGGAAAACTAACAATGTTTGGAGTGATGCAAATGAAAAAAATAGTGGCAGCCATCGTGGTAATCGGTCTTGTGTTTATAGCATTTTTCTATCTTTACAGCCGATCAGGCGATGTGTATCAATCGGTAGACGCGGATTTGATCACACTGTCTTCAAGCGGCCAGGAAGATATCGAGATTGAAAAAAGACAGCACGTCAAAGATATGCTGGATATTATGAATCAGGGAAAACAGGTGAAGACAGAAAAAACATCAGCCCCTGATTACGAAGGGGCAATCAAGTTTCATAAAGACCGGTATGACTCATTCAGACTATGGATTGACGGCAGCCAGCAAGCCGTTTTTTTGAAGGATGGCACATACTACAAATTAAGCAAAAATGATACAAAGGCGCTGCTAAATATTATTAAAAAAGAAGCAAAGGATTGAAAATGAAAAAGCGAAGCTAACCGCTTCGCTTTTTCATTTTATTGGGGCAAAATATCTCTCAGTGCCCGTCTGAGCATTTTCCCCGTCGCATTTTTCGGAATATCGTCAAGAAACGTAATGGCGGCAGGCCGCTTGTATTTTGCCAGATGCTTTTCACAGTGCTTCATGATGTCCTCTTCTGTTACCCCAGAGCGTTTCGGCACCACATATCCCTTTACCGCTTCCCCGCTTTGGGGGTCCGGCACGCCGATGACAACCCCCTCCTTGACGTCCGGATGGCTGTACAGCACCTCCTCCACCTCCCGCGGATACACATTGTATCCTCCTACAATGATCATGTCTTTTTTCCGGTCAACAATGTAAAAATAGCCGTCCTCATCCCGTCTTGCCAAGTCCCCCGTATAAAGCCAGCCGTCTTTTAAGGCATGCTCTGTTTCCATCGGCATTTTATAATAGCCCTTCATCACATTGGGGCCTTTCACGATCAATTCGCCGACCTGGTGAGCAGGCAGCTCGCGTCCGAGCGGATCTACGACCTTGTTTTCGACATGTAAGATACTTGTCCCTATGGAGCCCGGCTTTCTGCCCCTGTCAAACGGGTTAAAGCACGTGACGGGTGATGCTTCCGAGAGCCCGTAGCCTTCCAAAATGGTAACACCGAATTTTTCTTCAAACGCCGTCAGCAACGCGACTGGCATGGCCGCGCCTCCCGAAATGCACAGCCGGATGGAAGAAAAATCATCTTTCTTTCCGTTTTCATGCTGAAACAAGTAATTATACATCGTAGGTACACCGGCAAAAATGGTCGCCTGCTGCTGCTTAACAAGCTTAAAAACAGATGCCGGACTGAATTGAGGCTCAATCAAGACAGTTGCGCCGCTCATCAGCGGTGCATTCATGCAGACGGTTAAACAAAACACGTGAAACATGGGAAGAGCGCAGACCACATTGTCCCTCTCATCCATTCCCAAATAGCCTGCGACATCGTTGGCATTGCTGTACAAATTCTGATGAGTCAGCATCGCGCCTTTCGGTTTTCCAGTCGTTCCTGACGTATATAAAATAACCGCGGTATCATCAGGGACAGGTTCTTGGTTTTGTTTAACGGCAGATGTCGGCCGCAATATTTTTGCAAACGTTGTCATTTTCATCCTGACCTCTGGGTCCGCAGCTTCCGGCTCGGCCTCTCCCGTCTGGCATAAAATGACGAGCTCAACCTTTGGCAGCGATTCATGCATGCTCTCATAAAGCGGCAAAAGCTGGCTAACGCCCACGATCGCCTTTACATCACCATTTGTCAGCATATAACCAATTTCTGTCGGCGTGTACAACGGATTGATGGGAACAACCACGATCCCAGCTTTTAAAGCGCCAAAAAACGCGATGATAAAATCAGGCGAATTGCCAAGCAGCAAAGCTAGATGGTCCCCTTTCTCCATACCGGCTTCCTGAAGGCCGTCCGCAAATCGCTGAATATGTTCATTCAGCTCTTGATACGTCATCTTGTGATCTTTAAACCTGCATGCGATGCTGTCGGGCTTCTCAGATGCTGTTTCTTCCAATTTTGAAACAAGATTCATTCTCCCACCCCTTAAAGTGAATGAATAGTCATTCATTATTGAAGCCAAGCTTTCTCCTCCATTATAGAGAAACAGAAAAAAACACTCAAGAGCAAAAAGCCCTGAGTGTCAGTACTGTCATAGTTTCTTCAATGCTTCGGCAATCGGCGTATCTCCTTCTGTCAGATCAAAGGCCCGATTTTCCGTATTCTTCTCATCTAAAGAGGCAATGACCGTTTTTGCAACGTCATCACGGGAAATAAATCCCCGCTCCAGATCCTTCGCTGCTGAAACAGTTCCCGTTCCAGGCTCATTGCGAAGGCCTCCCGGACGGATAATCGTATAGGTTAAACCGCTCGCTACCAGAATTTTATCAGCATAATGCTTGGCCACATAATAAGGTTTGAGTGCCTCATTCCAATTTTCACGGTGATGGGCTTGCAGGGCGCTGACCATAATAAACCGTTTGATTCCGGCAATGTCCGCAGCTTCAATGGCTTTTGCCGCTCCATCAAGATCCACCAGCAGCGTTTTATCATAGCCTGTGCTGCCGCCGGAACCGGCTGTGAAAATGATCGCGTCACAGCCTTTTGCCGCAGCGGCGATTTCTTCCGGACTGCCCTCCAGATTCGCAAGCACAGCTTCTGCACCGGCAACTTCAAGAGACGCTTTCTGTTCTTCTTTTCTGACCATCGCTCTGATGGAATGATCAGGATTATCTTGGAATAAAGAGACGAGTCTTTGCCCGATTTGTCCGTTCGCTCCGATTAAAAACACTTTCATGTGAATCCCTCCTGCCTCCATTATTTCAAAAACACAACCGCTCTTTCAAACGATGTGTTTTGCCTTAATAAATCAGATCAAGGAAATCCTCTTTCGTAATGTTCCCAAAGTAATGCTTGAGATTCACACCTTCGAGCACATCAGCGATGACGCTGCGTTCGTATTGTTTTCCGACCAGCAGGTTTTCAATTTCAGATACATCACCGACACCAAAGAAATCTCCGAAGATTTTGCAGTCCTCGATTTTGCCTTTCTTGACTTCCAGGCGCAAATCGATCGATCCAACCGGATAACGCTTCGAATGATTAAGGTTAAATTTCGGCGAGCGGCCGTAGTTCCAATCCCAATTCTGATAGCGCTCTTTCGAAATTTGATGAATGGTCTCCCAATCTTTTTCCGTCAGCTTATACTCCGGCACGTTTCCAATGTCGTTTGTGTTAAAAATATGGCGAAGCAAATGGCTGCGGAATTCTTCGGTGGTCATTTTATCATCGAGAAACTCACTGATGTTTGCCACTCGGCTTCTGATCGATTTGATGCCTTTTGATTCAATTTTATCCTTTTTCACCTTTAATGCTGATACAACATGATCAATGGCTGAATCAAACATGAGGGTGCCGTGGCTGAAAATACGGCCTTTCGTTGCAAACTGAGCGTTTCCGGATATTTTCCGGCCATCTACTACAATGTCGTTCCGGCCGCTTAATTCGGCTTCAACCCCAAGCTGATGTAACGCCTGAATCACCGGCTCAGTGAATTTTTTAAAGTTATGAAAGCTGTCCCCGTCATCCTTGGTAATAAAGCTGAAGTTCAAGTTCCCCAGATCATGGTACACAGCGCCCCCGCCTGATAAACGGCGGACGACGATAATCCCGTTTTCCTCAACATATTTTGTATTGATTTCTTCTATTGTATTTTGGTTTTTCCCAATGATAATAGACGGTTGATTCACATAAAAGAGCAAATATTGCTGTTCAGGGTCTAAATGCTTGACACAGTACTCCTCGATAGCAAGATTGATCCGCGGATCATTGATATTTTGATTGTCTATAAATAACATGGTGCTCCTCCTTTATCCTTCCCACACAAAACCTGATTTCGCAATATTCACTTCTCCGTTAAAAACGGTTTTCGCTTCTTTGCGAAGGTTGTCATGCACGCCAAAATGCGGCAAATGTGTCAGCAGCAGTTCTCCCGCTCCCGCTTCTTTTGCAATGCGCCCGGCTTCCAGGCTGTTCATATGGCCTGCACTTGTTCCGTCTTGATCGGCATAAAAATTGCATTCCGAGATCAATAAATCAGCATCTTTCGAAAACGGTATAAATGAATCCTGATAGCTGGAATCAGCAGTATAAACGACAGTGTGGCTGCCGTCAGTAATCCGCATGGCATAGCACGTCACCGGGTGAATCGTTTTTAAAAAGGTGATCGTAAACGGACCGGCAGTCAGCGGCTGATCCGGCTGATAGGCGATCCCTTTTGTATGTGTTTTATATGTAAGCTTTTGAAACTGTTCTATATCAGCATCATGTGCGTAAATCGGAAGCGTATGCTCTCCTTTGCCGAGAAACGAACCGACTTGCTTGGCAAATTGAAGCGGCCCGATATCAGCGATATGGTCATGGTGATAATGAGACAGAACGACCGCATCCAGCTTTTCCGCCGGCACATATCCGAACAGCTTAGACAATACGGCACTGCCGCAATCAACAAGCAGAGAGTAATCACCTGATTGAAACAAATAGCCTGACGTCGCTTCATTTGAGGCCGGAAAACCGCCATAGCATCCGATAACTGTAACTTTCATAATGTCCTCCTATCTTTTCAAAAAAATTGATCCTCCTTCAATATACCCATTTTTCTTGAAAAAAGCATGTTTTAAACATTGTATCAAAACAGTTATTGATTTTTTCAATCTGTTATATTACAATGAAATCACTACAAAGGGGAAAGAGGGATTGGTTATGCTGGGGAAAATCACAGAATTTTTTAGAAACCTGCCTTCGAAAAAGTGTGCGGAATGCGGAAAAAAGATAGAAGAGCAGCATGAGTGCTATGGTAATATCTGCAATGACTGTATAAAAGTAAACGATTTGTAATGAGCGAAAATCCCGTGCCTTACGCGTGGGATTTTCTTATTTTTTCACATATCTCTTAATTTTGAAATAATAGTCAGGTTAGGTCAAAGCTCACCTGTTTTTAGATAATTCTGGTGATTATCATTATGTCATTGAATATTCTTTATTTTCGAAATATAATTTACTATAGACGAATTGATTTCTTATCTATTATAATTTGATCTAATAGTGAGATTAAATATATGTCTATTCATGATATATGTTGATACTTTGTTTTTTGGGAGGTAATCTATGAAAAGAATTAAGTTTGGATTAGCCACACAAATATTCGTTGGACTTATTCTAGGTGTCATTGTTGGCGTCATTTGGTATGGCAACCCAGCATTGCCTACTTACCTGCAGCCAATCGGGGATCTCTTTTTACGCTTAATCAAAATGATAGTGATTCCTATTGTTGTCTCCAGCTTAATCATCGGTGTAGCCGGTGCAGGAAATGGAAAGCAAGTCGGTAAATTAGGCTTCAGAACGATTCTGTACTTCGAGATCATCACGACTTTTGCCATTATTCTCGGACTAGCCCTTGCAAACATCTTCCATCCGGGTACAGGAGTTAATATACACGAAGCTCAAAAATCGGACATCAGTCAATATGTTGAAACTGAAAAAGAACAAAGTAATAAATCAGTGGCGGAAACGTTCCTCCATATTGTGCCGACAAACTTCTTCCAGTCATTGGTCGAAGGGGATCTTCTAGCCATCATCTGCTTTACAGTACTATTTGCATTGGGTATTTCCGCGATCGGTGAAAGAGGCAAGCCTGTATTAGCCTTTTTTGAAGGTGTATCCCATGCCATGTTCCACGTTGTAAACCTTGTGATGAAAGTGGCGCCATTCGGCGTTTTCGCTCTTATCGGTGTGACTGTGTCTAAATTCGGACTCGGTTCTCTTATCTCTCTCGGAAAGCTCGTCGGATTGGTTTATGTCGCGCTTGCTTTCTTCTTAATTGTTATTTTCGGGATTGTCGCAAAAATTGCCGGCATCAGTATCTTCAAGTTTCTTGCTTACATGAAGGACGAGATCTTACTGGCGTTCAGTACGTCCAGCTCTGAAACGGTTCTTCCGCGTATCATGGAAAAAATGGAGAAAATCGGATGTCCGAAAGGCATTGTTTCATTTGTCATTCCGATCGGTTACACGTTTAACTTAGACGGTTCCGTTCTCTATCAATCTATTGCCGCACTCTTTTTAGCACAGGTATATGGCATTGATTTGACGATTTGGCACCAAATTACGCTTGTGCTCGTCTTAATGGTGACATCTAAAGGGATGGCTGCCGTGCCTGGTACTTCTTTTGTTGTCTTGCTTGCAACGCTTGGCACCATCGGCGTTCCGGCTGAAGGACTTGCCTTTATTGCCGGCGTAGACCGCATCATGGATATGGCACGTACAGTTGTCAACCTGACTGGTAACGCGCTTGCTGCCGTTGTGATGTCTAAATGGGAAGGCATGTTTAATCCTGCGAAAGCAGAAACTGTTATGTCCCAATCGAAAACAGAACAAAACGCAACCATTTCTGGTTAATGAAAAGCCTGCGGGGTTCTTGCCCCGCAGGTTTTTTTAATCTTTAACAAGCACAAACAGCTCTGTAATCAAAACAGTATCCTCATTCAGCTCCAGTTCACCGCTTTTGATCAGTTCCGCCCATGCCATCTGATGATCCTCTTGAAACTCCTCAATTCGGTCTCCATTGCCCTCTCCTTTGACTAACCTCATATCAGGCGCACCAAAGGTGGTTTCAAAGACATCTGTTACTTTTATATTGCATCTTGGATTGTCATGTTTATCATAAACGGTAACAAGCTGACCCGCTGTTTGATAAACGTCCCTCAATTCATCTTTTGAATACAATGATTTCGGCGCACACGTGGCGGTTTTTTCTCCGGCAAGGATCTGCTGAATCAGCTGTTCTCCCAACCCGTCATCACCTTCCCAGCCGAATGTGCTTTTCAGCTTATAAATCTTCATTGGTCCTCCCCCTTATACCATTGGTGACTGTACATAGTAATACAGAAGCTTAGCGGTATGGCGAAGAGATGATTTATGGGTGCGTTCAAATGCATGGGAAGCATCAATTCCCGGCCCTATGAGGCCATGCACAATATCATGCCCGGATTTGATCGCTGCTGACGCATCAGACCCGTAGTACGGATAGATATCAAGCTTATAGTCGATATGATGCTTCTCGGCTAATTGAACTAAATGCTTTCTGAGCTGATAATGATACGGCCCGCTCGCATCCTTCACACAGATTGATACTGAATATTCATCAGTCGCCTGCCCGTCACCGATAGCCCCCATATCAACCGCCAAATATTCAACTGTTTCAGGAGGAATATTCGAATTTCCGCCGTAACCGATTTCTTCATTATTGGAAATAAGAAAATGGGTTGTATACGGCAGCTCAATGTCTTCTGTTTGAATTTGATGAATTAAGCGGAGCAATAAGGCGACGCTTGCTTTGTCATCCAAATGGCGCGATTTAATAAATCCGCTTGATGTGATCTCGACACGTGGATCAAACGACACAAAGTCTCCGACGCCAACGCCAAGCTCCTCCGTATCTTTCCGGCAGTGAACAGGTTCATCTAGGCGGATCTCCATATTCTCTTGATTCCGCTCAGCCTTTCCCGCGTCTTTGTATACGTGCACAGACGTTTGATGCATTAAAATTGTGCCTGTGTACGTTTTTCCCGAGGCGGTTTCAATTTGGCAATACTCCCCCTCAATCGAGTTGTAGCGAAACCCGCCGATTAAGTCGATTTTCAGCCGGCCGTCCGCTTTAATCTCCTTCACCATAGCGCCGAGGGTGTCAACGTGCGCTGTCAGCATACGATGCCGGGATGTGTCGCGTCCTGGAAGCGTTGCAATTAAGCCGCCCTTGTGGTTCCGAACCGTTTCTACCTTCCATTCTTTTAAAAGGCTTTCAATATAATTGATCACCTCATATGTATTTCCTGTCGGGCTTGGGATCGATACAAGTTCTTTAATGAGCTCCATCGTTTTACGTACGGACGTCATAGGGCATTCCTCCTTTTATTTTCTACTTAAAATATACTCTTTTCCCGAGGGACCCGTCCAATCTTTTCCTATCAATCTCTCATATGCTGTAGAGAGCATGGGAAGAGGAGGGATATCTATGTGCTGTCGTCATTCACATGAACAGAAATGTCGTTGTCACGATTGGTTCGATGATTTTTGGTTCTTTGACGAGTGGTTCGATAAAGATTTCCACGACCATTGCAAGAAAAAGAAAGAATGCCATGACCCTTGCGAGAAGAAGAAGAAAAAGAAACACCATTGTTTCTCTTGTAAAAAACACAGACATTCTTGCTGTCATTGCTAAAGACTGAATCAGAAATATTCTGATGACCCATGCTTAATGAATATTTCCATTCACATTTTTCCAAGCGGGCATTGCTGCTGCTTGGACCTTTTATTGAAACACCCTTTTTGCTTTTACAATCCAATAAACTGATAAAGCCGCTATAAGAGCAACAATGATTTCAACAGCAGCAGCATGCTCTATGATTCCTCTCTGATATAAAACCGCCGGTACATTAAACAGTGCATGTAAAAGAATAGAATACAACAAAAACAGCGGCCGGCGGCTTTTAACCGCGTACAAAACAAGCAGAGACAGCCCAATTTGGACGGCAATGGCACTGATTCTTTCTATTCCGCCCAGCATCCATTCATACGAAGGAGTATGCAGCAGCTGCTCCTGTATCGGCAAAAGCGCCTGTTTGACGTCGCCATTGACCAAAAGCTGTTCAAACGTCCCGCTATTGATTGCAAATGCGTATACAATAAGTGAGATAGAGGACAAGCCTGTAATCAGGATGGCTTCAAGCCCGCCATGGCCTGCCCCGAAAGCCAGACCATCCGCCCAGGTATGATGGCGCTTCATAAAAAATCGCATCATCATATACCTTCCGCACTCCTCAAAAATTCCGGCCATCAAGCAGCCGTAAATGCCATACCATAATGGATGTTGCATCGCTTCTTTCGTCATTTCATTCACTTGCAGTACATAAACATGAACGCCGCCTTCCAGCAGCTGAGCGAAGACAAGAAACGTGAGAGCGCCAATAAAAAACACTTTAAGCGAGGCGCCATACTTTCGCTTAAACCATACAATCAGCCCGATTGGCAACAGAAATGCAATAGCCCCGGATAATGCCAAAAAGACTACTGCTTCTTGACTGACCATTTTTCAGCCTCCTTTTTCTTTTTCATAGATTCCCTATTCTACACTTCTCTTTTTTTGTAAAAAAACCTTCTTTTTTTAGTACCAGATACTAATATCTAGTGTTATAATCTGACCATAAGGAGTGATTCATATGTCAAAAGCAAAAATTACAGCTATCGGCACCTATGCGCCGAGCAGACGCTTAACCAATGCAGATTTAGAAAAGATCGTTGATACCTCTGATGAATGGATCGTTCAGCGCACAGGAATGAGAGAACGCCGGATTGCGGATGAACATCAATTTACCTCTGATTTATGCATAGAAGCTGTGAAGAATCTCAAGAGCCGTTATAAAGGAACACTTGATGATGTCGATATGATCCTCGTTGCCACAACCACATCCGATTACGCCTTTCCGAGTACGGCATGCCGCGTACAGGAATATTTCGGCTGGGAAAGCACCGGCGCGCTGGATATTAATGCGACATGCGCCGGGCTGACTTACGGCCTCCATTTGGCAAATGGATTGATCACATCTGGCCTTCATCAAAAAATTCTCGTGATCGCCGGAGAGACGTTATCAAAGGTAACGGATTATACCGATCGAACGACATGCGTTCTGTTCGGCGATGCCGCGGGTGCGCTGTTAGTGGAACGAGATGAAGAGACGCCGGGATTTCTTGCGTCTGTACAAGGAACAAGCGGGAACGGCGGCGATATTTTGTATCGTGCCGGACTGCGAAATGAAATAAACGGTGTGCAGCTTGTCGGTTCTGGAAAAATGGTGCAAAACGGACGCGAGGTATATAAATGGGCCGCACGAACCGTCCCTGGCGAATTTGAACGGCTTTTACATAAAGCAGGACTCAGCTCTGATGATCTCGATTGGTTTGTTCCTCACAGCGCCAACTTGCGCATGATCGAGTCAATTTGTGAAAAAACACCGTTCCCGATTGAAAAAACGCTCACTAGTGTTGAGCACTACGGAAACACGTCTTCGGTTTCAATTGTTTTGGCGCTCGATCTCGCAGTGAAAGCCGGGAAGCTGAAAAAAGATCAAATCGTTTTGCTTTTCGGGTTTGGCGGCGGATTAACCTATACAGGATTGCTTATTAAATGGGGAATGTAACAAAAAAAGAACTTGTTTCCAAGGAAACAAGTTCTTTTTCTTTATGAAGCCGGCTGTTCTTCTGATGATTCTTCCTTCCGGCTTAACATTGTAAAGTAAGTAATGCTTAGTGCAATCATGACGAGGGCGATGCCGATTAAGACGCCGGCCATCTGCCACATGTAGCCAAAGTCACCGTTTGAAATGACTGCTCTGAATCCGTTAATGCTGTAGGTCATCGGCAATGCGCCATGGATGACTTGATAGAAATTCGGAAGCAATTCAAGCGGGAAGGTTCCTCCGCTCGCTCCCAGCTGCAGCACTAAAATAATGACTGCGATAAAACGTCCAGGGTTGCCCATCGTTGTAGCCAAAAATTGAATCATCGCCAGGAAAGCTAGACTCGTAATGATCGTAAACACGTAAAATCTCCACGTGCTCTCTACCTCGAGACCAATTCCCAATAGAAGAACCGTCGCCACAATCAATGATTGAATGATTCCTACAAGCATCATGACATTGAATTTGCTGAAGAACCACTCAAAACCGTTTCTCGGACGTCCTGACGCTTCCTTCAGCGGGAAGACAACCGTCAGCATGATGCCGCCGACATATAAGCCCATTGACAGGATATAAGGTGTCAGCCCTGTACCGTAGTTAGGAACGGAATGAATGGCATCATCTTTGGTTTTAACCGGATCTGCAAACATGCCATATGTTTGATCATCAGCATCGATATCTCCTGTTTGGTCAGCCGCATCCTTCAGCTTACTAGACAACTCTCCTGTGCCGTCCAACAGCTTGCCTAAACCTGTATCAAGTGATGCAGATCCGTCTGCAAGTTTTGATGATCCGCTTTGGACCTGTTTAGACCCGTCTAACAGCTTAAACAATCCGCCTGATACTTGGCTGCTTCCTGTCACCAATTGCTCTGAGCCCGCTTTTGCTTTTGCGAACTGCTTATTATATTCACCGATGCCCGCTGTCAGTTTAGTTTGGCCATCTGTCAGCTTCTGTGAACCATTGTATATCTTATCAGCTCCCTCAGTTAATCTGTCAATTGCATCTTGGATTGTTTTTGCGCCGTTATAAAGCTTAGATGTAGCTTCCGGCATGGCTTTCACCTGCGCCACCTGCGCTTTCACGTCTTCAAGAGAGCTTTTTATCGTTGCGATGTCAGGCAGCTGATCAGCTGCAGGTAGCTGGCTTAATATTTGATCAAAATCAGGCGCATCAACTTGCGAAAGCTTTTTCTCAACAGAATTAATCAGCTGGCTTTTTTGCTCTGCTGTTAAGAAATCACTCGAATTGATGACATTTTTAAATGTCTGATCACGGTTTTTCAAACTGTTTTCAAAGTCAGTCAGCTGTTTTTTGAATTCCTTCATTGCAGTTTCTGACTTTTCCAGATTGTTTACAGCTGTTTCAAGCTTCGTTAAATCGAGCGCATTAATGAGCTTTTCCGCTTTTGCTGCTTTCTCAGAACCTTCTTGGGCTTTACTGTTGAGCTGATCCAGCCCGTTAGTCAGATTAGGCGTACCCTTCTGCACCTTTTGAAGTCCGGCAAGAAGTTCATTCATCTTGCTTGTCAGCTCGCCTGATCCTGCTGCAAGCTGACTAGATTTATCATAAATCTGGTTGCTGCTGTCCTGGAATTTCCCAAGCGAGCTGTCAAGTGATTGGATGCCGCTCGTCACCTGAGCCGCTCCATCTGCAAGCTGCGCTGTTTTGTCACTGATGGTAGCGGTGCTTTCCTTCAGCTTCGCCAGATTTTCTTTCAGCTGGGCGCTTCCGTTTTTCGCATCCTTTGTGCCGTCATCAATTTTTTTCGCGCCGCTGCTCGCGTCGCTCAAACCTTTTGCGATATCTTTAAAGTTATCAAAAATAACTTTCGTATATTGCTCGGTCACTTCTTTTGAAACAGAGGCTTTCAGTTTATCAATTGCTTTTTCGCCGATCGTTGCCCCTACATAGTTGGACCCTGCATTTGTATGGTATTTCAGATCCAATTTTTTCGGATTTTTGTCTAATACAGTGCTGGCATTCTTAGAAAAATCCTCAGGAATCTCGACAACTAAATAATATTTTTGATTCAATAAGTCCTTTAACGATTGGTCGAGATCATTGGAAAAATGCCAATCAAAGTTGTTATTATCCTTTAATTCTTTGACCAGATCATCACCGATTTGAAGTTTTTCTCCTTCATACGTTGCTCCCTTGTCTTGGTTGACGACAACGACAGGCAGCTGGTCAACTGTGCCGTACGGGTCCCAATAAGCCTTTAAGAATACGCCGCTGTAAATAAGCGGGACAAACAAAATGGCAATGATGGGAATCAATAATTTTTTACTTGTTACGATGTCTTTCCACTGACTTCGTATTGTGTTCATCCTGATGCCTCCATTCTAAAACTGACTCATCATGAAAAATGGTCATTTTCTTGCAAAGAGAAAGGATTATCTAGTTCGCTGACAATCCTTTGACAACATACAATTCAAGCAGTCCCGCAATTGTCTCTTTATCAAGCGGGGGGTGTTGTTTTTCCCAGTCAAAAATGAGCGCGATATACAGCTTCAGCATCACAAAGGCTGTCAGCTCAGGGTCGCACGGCTTGATTGCGCCGCTTTTGATCCCGTCTTCAATCTTACTTTTGATATAAGAAAGTATGGCTCGCTCCATTTTCTGGATCACTTCCTGAACAGCCATTGTACCAATCTCGGCATTCTCTTGGAAAATTTTAATCGTCAGCTGATGTGTTTTCCTGAACTCCAGAATGGCAAACAGCGCTCTGTGCACATTTTCATGGAACGGAAGGTTCGGCTCCATCGCTTCATCCGCTTTTTGCTTCATTTCCTTTAATAAAGTAGTGAAAATCTCGTCAAACAGCTCTTCTTTGTTTTTGAAAAAAGTATAAATGGTTCCCTTCCCCACGTTCGCAAGTTTTGCGACAAGATCCATTGTCGTCGCTTTATACCCGAACTGCGTGAAAGACTTTGTAGCCGCCTCCAAAATGAGCTTTTTTCGATCTATTGACATTGTATTCACCTCGAAACTGACCGTTTGAACATTTTAGTCATTAAGTACATATGCAAATGTATCATAACCTGCCGTTCAATTCAATCATTTTTTTACACAATATTGCCATTGCACATCAAAAAAACCTCCGCGATAAAGCGGAGGTTTTAGCTGAATAAATAGGTAAGCGCGTCAGACACGGCAGCTTTTCCTTGATCAATGCAGTCGGGAATACCGACACCTTCGAAAGAAGCGCCTGTCATATAAACACCCGGATACGCAGATGCAAGTGCTTCACGCAGCTCCTTGATACGCTGCTTATGGCCGACATGGTACTGCGGCATGCTTTCATGCCATCGGGTGACACATGTCATTTCCGGCTCGCCGTTTATGTTCATGACTTTCTTTAAGTCTTCTAACACAATGTTGATAATGTCATTATCTGATAGATCGACAATGGATTCGTCTCCGGCTTTTCCGACATATGCCCGAAGCAGCGTTTTGCCTTCCGGCGCTGCGTGCGGCCATTTTTTATTCGTCCACGTACAGGCTGTGATCGCAAAGTCACTGTTTCTTGAAATGACAAAACCCGTGCCCTCATGCTCCATTTGGACGGAGCCTTCAGGGAAACCTAAAGCGACGTTTGCCACGGATGTGGAGTGCATATTTTTCAAATGAGAAATGGCAGGAAGCTCAGAAAGCATTCCCGCAGCCGCTTTATGCGGAGCAGTCACAATTACTGAATCAGCATCAAGTGTGACGCCGTTATCCAGTTCGAGCGAATAGCCAGAGCCGCTATACCTGAGTTTGGTCACTTTTGTGCCTTTATACACCTTCGTCAACTCTAACTGCTTTTCGATCTCTTCTACGAGGGTCTGCAAACCGGTTGACAGAGTCTGGAACTGCCCTTGTTTTTTTGCCGTCAGCTGCTGGCCTGAGCCTTGAGGCCTTGTTTTTTTCATGCCGAGAATCAGGCTTCTATGTTTTTGTTCCGTCTGGTAAAATTGCGGGAATGTCGACATCAGGCTGAGCTTGTCAATGTCGCCTGCGTAGATTCCTGATAGAAGCGGCTCGATTAAGTTCTCGACCACTTCATCTCCGACACGTCTGCGGAAGAATTCTCCCAATGACTGATCATCCTTTGTTTTGCTTGCAGGCAGGATGAAATCCATAGCAGCTCTCGCCTTCCCGGACAAGGAAAACAGACCCGTAGAAACAAACGGCGCAATTTTTGTCGGTATCCCCATTACAGCGCCCTTCGGCATTGGATGCAGGGTGCGGTTTACAAGCACATAGGATTGTCCAGTCGCATTGTTGACAAGCAAATGCTCAAGACCTAAGTCTTTAACAAGCTGCGGGGCGCTTTTCTTTCGTTCCAGAAATGAGTCTGGCCCTCTTTCGATGATATAGCCGTCTTTCTTGACAGTCTGGATTTTCCCGCCGACTCTCGGACTTGCCTCAACAAGTGTCAGCTCAAGCGGCAGATTCTTTTCTTTGATTTCTTTTTCCATATAGAAGGCGGCGGCTAAACCGGTAATGCCGCCGCCGATGATGACTACATGTTTTTTGCCGTCACTCATGTTCATCGCCTTCTTTAACGTCCTAATTTTTTTAATACGACTGTTGCCAAAGCATCAATAAATTCAGGCTTGGCATTTGGCATTTCCGGCCGGTAATAGCTTGCGCCGATATCGTCAGTAACCACTTTGCATTCATAATCATTATCATAAAGCACTTCTAAGTGATCCGCGACAAATCCAACAGGAACATATACAAATGCTTGATAGCCTTTTTGTTCGAATAAATCACGTGTTAAATCCTGAACATCGGGTCCGAGCCAAGGATCAGGCGTGTTCCCTTCACTTTGCCAGCCGACAGCATATTCGGAAACGCCTGCGCCTTCAGCAATCAATTTCGCCGATTCATGCAGCTGGTCCGGGTACGGGTCTCCAAATTCTTTGATTTTTTCCGGCAGGCTGTGTGCGGATACGATAAGCATTGCGTTTTCTCTTTCATCCTCAGGCATTGACGCATATGTTTCCTTCACTCGATCAACCCAATATGTCACGAACTTCGGTTCATCGTACCAGCTTTCAACTGACGTAATCGTTAAGCCGCCGAGTTTTTCAGCCTCTTCTTTGGCACGTTTGTTGTAGGACTGAACGCTGAACGTGGAGAAATGCGGCGCCAGCACGATGCTGACTGCTTCTGTAATGCCATCCTTATGCATCTCTGCTACGGCGTCTTCAATAAACGGCTCGATATGCTTCAGTCCGATATACGCTTTAAATGTAATCTCATCCTGAATTTCATTCAAGTGCTGTTCCAGATTATGCGCCTGCTCTTCTGTGATTTTGGCAAGCGGTGAAATGCCGCCAATCGCTTCGTATCTGTCTTTCAAATCTTGAAGCATTTCAGGTTCAGGCTTTCTGCCTCTTCTGATATGTGTATAATAACGTTCAATATCTTCTTCCTTATAAGGCGTGCCGTACGCCATCACGAGAAGCCCCATTTTCTTTCTACTCACTGTTTACACCCTCTTTAATGATCTGATACAAACATTTTGACAGGATATCATTAAGATACCAAAAGATATGCTTAGGAATATTGACCCATTTTTTTATTTTGTGAATATTCATGGACAAATGCTGTCAGTTTTTTCAAAACCTCGGGACTGACGTCAGGAAATACCCCATGGCCAAGATTGAAAATGAAGCCGTCTGATTTCATACCCTGATCAAGTATTTCCTTTGTTTTCTTCTCAATGACTTCCCATGGCGCAAGCAAAATGGACGGGTCCAGGTTGCCCTGCACTGTTTTAGTAATTCCTTTTGATCTGGCTTCATCAATGCCGAGTCTCCAGTCAAGCCCGACAACATCGAGAGGTAGGTCATGCCAATCACCTGCAAGATGGCTTGCGCCAACGCCAAACATGATCAGCGGCACATTCTCCTTTGCGAGCTCTGAAAAAATCCGGTTCATTACGGGTTTGATGTATGTTCTGTAATCTGCCTGATTCAATGCGCCGACCCACGAATCAAAGATTTGAATCGCTTTTGCGCCTGCCTCAATCTGCGCTTTCACGTACACGATGATCATGTCGGCAAGCTTGGACATCAGCAGATTCCATGCATCCGGCATGCTGTACATGAAGGCTTTTGTTTTATTGTAGTTTTTCGACGGGCCGCCTTCGATCATATAGCTTGCAAGCGTAAAAGGCGCACCTGAGAAACCGATGAGCGGGACGTTCAGCTGCTCATTGACAAGCAGTTTAATTGTCTCAAGCACGTACGGCACGTCCTGTTTCGGATCAATTTGGCCGAGTTTTTCAATGTCCGCCAGAGACCGGATTGGCTGATCAATCACAGGACCGATCCCGTTTTTGATTTCAACATCCACACCGATTGACGGCAGCGGCGTCATGATATCTTTATAAAGGATTGCAGCATCGACTCCGTATTGCTCAACCGGCAGTCTTGTGACATACGCACAAAGTTCGGGCTGATGGGTGATCTCAAACAATCCGTACTTTTCCTTCAGCTTGCGGTATTCCGGCTGTGAGCGCCCTGCTTGCCTCATATACCACACAGGCGTGTGATCCGCTTTTTCTCCCCGCGCAGCTTTTAAAAACGTCTCGTTAAACGTTTCTCGTTTACTCATCTGATTTCCACCTTTCATACGGCAACCATACGTTCGTATTTCTTGACTTATTACACTATACCTTGTTTTAGGCAAATGGTATAGAAATGTAGCTCAAAGTTCAAAAAATCGCCGAATTCCATTAAGAGGAAAACAATTTTGGCTGAACGTAATCGGTTCCTTCCCCTTCTCTTTTTGTCTGTGTATTATAAGGCACAATTTTATAAGACGCGCCCGAAAATAAGTTGGCATAAGGAATTTCATAGCTTCCCTTCCCTTCAACCGAATCAAGAAGCGTCTCCTTGCCTTCCTTGTTTACATAAATTCTGTATACGGCCCGATCATCCTCTTGAGCGTCCCACTTTAATTCAATAGTAAAGAGCCCCGCTGCTTTAAATGTGTAATCGGCTGTGAGTGTTTTGACCGGCTTCAGCTCAATCGGGCTTTCCAGTTCTTTAACGTTTTTAGGCTTTGTGAACACATGACCGGTTTCTCCTGCCTGTGTCAAAATATCCTTAAACAGCCGCGTCGGGTATGAGCTCCCGGCTTTCAAATAATGGCTTTGATCCGTTTTGTCATAGCCCATCCAGACTGCCCCGGTTATTTTCGGCGTATAGCCTGCAAACCAGGCGTCCTTTGTCGCGCCGGAGACGCCTGTATAAGATGTAGAACCTGTTTTTCCCGCCAGGTCCCCGTGATAGGTGCCGGACGTGGCCGTTCCCTTTTTGACTACCTGCTGCAGCATTCTCGTCATATTCCAAGACGTCTGCTTGCTGAAAACCCGCTTTCCTTCCTCTTTATGATCGGCTATTGTTTCTCCGTCTTCATCCATTATGCTCGAGATAAAGAAGGGTTCCGTATACGTTCCATTCGCGGCAAATGTATGAAACGCGCCGGCAAGCTGGAGCGGCGAAACGCCTTTTTCCAAGCCTCCTAAAGCAAGGGCAAGGCCTTCATCAGGGATATCAATGCCGTTTGCTTTCAAATAAGATTTTCCTGTTTCGACGCCGATCTCATTCAGCGTCCATACAGCCGGCGCGTTTTTGCTGTACGTAATGGCGTCAGACATAGTGACTTCGCCCTCATACCGGCTGTCGTAGTTTTTCGGCGTATAATCTCCGTAGGACTGCAAGTCATCCTTCAATAGAGAATATGGCTTAAATTTCTTTTCCTGCATCGCCGGTCCGTATACGGCAAGCGGCTTAAATGTGGAACCCGGCTGGCGGACAGCTGTGACACGGTTATATCCTTTGGATGTGTAATCCCTTCCGCCGATGGCCGCTTCTACACCGCCTGTCTTGTTATTAATAAAGACCGCGCTTCCCTCGGCATTCTGATCTGTTCCGGGATAATAGCTCCCCTCTTTCATCACCTGGTAAGCCGTCTTCTGCAGCTTCGAATCGAGCGGCACCTTGATCGTGTACCCGCCTTGAAGAAGCTGCTCTCCGGAAATGGAATACTTGTCTTCTGCCTCTTTGATCACAAGGTCAATGTAGCTGTCAAACCAAGGTGTTTCCGACTGTTTCTTCACATGCAGTCCAAGCGTTCGGCCCTGTGCGGTGACAGCCTCTTTCGCACTGATATAGCCTTGGTCATTCATCATACCTAGAATTGTATCACGCCGCTCCTTATTTTTATCAGGGTGCAAAATCGGAGAGTACGTAGAAGGCGCCTTCGGAATAGCGGCCAAAACAGCGCCTTCAGATACAGTCAAATCTTTTACTTCTTTATTAAAATAATAGTGGGACGCCGCTTGTATGCCGTAGACCCCGTGTCCGAAGTAAAGCTGGTTCAAATACATTTCAAGCAGCTTGTCCTTGCTGTAATCCCGTTCAAGATTGATCGCAATGATCACTTCTTTTGTTTTTCTTAGAAATGTTTTGTCATGTGTCAGAAAAATATTTTTGGCAAGCTGCTGGGTGATCGTGCTTCCGCCTTCCACCTTTCCGCCTGCTAATATATCGCGATACACTGCCCTTCCGACAGATTTTGCATCAATGCCGTGATGCTCATAGAACCTTTTATCCTCAACAGCGATAAACGCTTCTCTGACCTGCTTTGGAATCTCATTGATCGAGACCGGCTCGCGATTTTCTGTATACAGGCTTGCAACCTCATCTCCGTTTTGATCAACAATTTTTGAAGAAGCATGAAGAATAAGCTTTTTTTCATCTATGACATAATGGCCGAGAAAAATAATTGAAATATATCCTATTAAAGCGAGAAAAGCAGTTAACACTAAAATAATGATAGGTATAAAAAGTTTCTTTTTCTTTATCTTAAACATGAACTCACCTCGCCTTTCTAAAGGTAGTATGGGAAAAATTGTTTGGAATTATGTTCGAAGCACTCGCCAATAGAAACTTATACCATTGTTTTGATATACTAGCAAGCAGGAGGTGGCTGATATGAAGGTTTATATTACATATGGGACAGCCGATTTTTTAAAAACGATCGTAGAGAAGCATCCCTCAGAAAATATCCTTTTGATGCAGGGGCAGGAAAACGCCATTTTGATTCATGAAACAAACGGAGATACCGTTTTCCAGGCACCACACGCTTATGAAGTCATTGACCAAGTCGGAGAGATCAAACATCCCGGTTTTGCAGTATTGAACAATATTGCCGTCACTGAGGAAGGGCGTCCGCTGTTTGAAAACAGATTTAAAAACAGAGCGGGAAAAGTCGAAAACGAGCCTGGCTTTGAAGCCATTCGAGTGCTCCGTCCGCTTGACAGTGACACCTATGTCATTCTGACCTTGTGGGAAACGGAAAGCGCCTTTCAAGACTGGCAGCAGTCCGGTTCTTACAAAGAAGCCCACAAAAAACGCGATACATCTGCCGGAATTGACACAACGTCCATCTTCTCCCGGCCTTCCTATGTCACCACATATTTCGCTGTCGAATAGCTGCCGGCATGTCCGGCAGCTTATTTTATTGGGAGGAAAGCAAAATGAAGCATACTTGCCCAGTCTGCGGGTTTAAGGGATTGGCTGAACCGCCATATGATCATGAAGGCAATCATTCTCATGAAATCTGCCCGTGCTGCGGTTTTCAGTTCGGATTTGATGAGTACGAGATGCAGCACGAGGATGGTTCATATGTAGAGCCATCGGAAAGCATCATCGCCTATAGAAAAAACTGGCTTGCTGAAGGGTGCGTCATTTTTTCTCCTGAATGCTTCCCAAAACATCTGCAAAAAGCGAATAGAGTATTAATGCATCATCTGATTGAGCAGCTGAAACAAATCAATGTTCATCTTCCATCATAACCCTCCCCTCTGTCCCGGCACCTTCCGCCCGCCTATGAATAATCTGTAAGCGGAAGGAGTGATCGATGATGGAAGTCGGGATTTTGTCTGTCCATGTTCTGTATGTGTTTTTTATCGGTGCAATTATCCTATTTATGCTGCTGAGAAAAGACACGACATTTATTTCTCTATTCGGCATTTTTATCATATCGCTATGGGCCAGCCATTCACTTTCAGCTTCTGTCAGCAGTTTATTCCACAGCTTTATCTATGCGGCCGGCGAACTGCTGCCCACGATTTTCATCATTTGCTTTATCGTTTCGATGAGTGATTTGTTAACAAAAACAGGGATAAATGAAGCGATGATTTCTCCCTTTGCAAGCCTTGTGAGAGGTCCTGTGACTGCCTATTGGCTGATTGGCGGCCTGATGTTCGCCATTTCTCTCTTCTTCTGGCCTTCTCCGGGTGTCGCTTTGATCGGCGCCGTCCTGCTCCCCGCAGCCGCACGTGCCGGTTTGACGCCTCTTGCCGCGGCCATGGCCATGAACTTATTCGGACACGGTTTTGCCCTGTCAGGAGACTTTGTCATTCAAGCGGCGCCAAAGCTGACTGCGGATGCAGCAGGCATTCCAGTCGGTGATGTCGTCTCGGCCAGCATTCCGCTTGTGCTGATTATGGGTGTGACCACAACAACCGCTGCCTTTATCATGATTCAGCGCGAACGCAAAAAACAGGAGTCTCCCGCTTCTTTTTCCCCCGTTCTTTCCGGTGAACAAGACAACTCGCTGTACTTGCCAAAACGCCTGCGGTCCATACTGGCTTTTTTGATTCCGCTTGCCTTTCTTACAGATATCGCCTGCATGCTCTTGTTTAACCTACAAGGAAATGATGCCACCGCGTTAATTGGCGGGTCTGCAATCTGTATCCTCCTTACCGTTCATTTTTTCGTGTATAAGCATAAAGGGCTTGAAAAAATCACCGGCTATTTTATTGACGGATTTAAGTTCGGTTTTAAGGTTTTCGGCCCCGTCATCCCGATTGCCGCTTTCTTTTATCTTGGCGACTCAGGCTATGAGAGCATACTGGGCACTTCACTCCCTAAAGGTTCCCACGGCATTGTCAACGATCTTGGCATTGCTTTATCCCATATGATGCCTATGTCAAAGGAGCTTGCCGCCGCTGCATTAACTGCCGCTGGAGCCATAACAGGCCTTGACGGCTCAGGATTTTCCGGCATTTCTCTCGCTGGCTCCATCGCAAAGCTCTTTTCGTCCGCTCTCCATGCCGATCCCGCCGCTCTGACCGCACTCGGACAAATCTCTGCCATCTGGGTGGGCGGAGGAACACTGGTCCCATGGGCGCTGATTCCCGCCGCGGCCATTTGCAAAGTTGATCCTTTTGAGCTTGCCAGAAAAAACTTCATTCCAGTCGCGATTGGCCTTTTGGTGACAACCCTCGCAGCTGTGATGATGCTTTAAAACAGCACGAGTTGAAATATTCAGACTTTTTCTATACAATCATGGAAAAGCATAGAAAAGGGGGAAGCGGCTTTGTCCATATCCACACTGCAGAAAGAGATAAACAAACAGCTCGACAGCTGTTTTGAAGAAATGGTTGAGATCAGGCGCCATTTTCATATGTATCCTGAGCTCTCATTTCAAGAAGAAAAAACCGCCGCATTTATTGCTTCCTATTATGAATCGTTAGGAGTCCCAATCCGCACGAACGTCGGCGGCAGAGGGGTTTTAGCATATATAGAAGGAAGCGAACCCGGCCCTACAGTCGCTTTGAGGGCCGACTTTGACGCTCTCCCCATTCAAGATGAAAAAGATGTCCCTTACGCCTCCAAAGTGCCAGGTGTCATGCATGCATGCGGCCACGACGGCCACACCGCAGCTCTTCTCGCAGTGGCCAAGGTCCTTCACCAAAACAGACATGAACTGAAGGGAACATTTGTGATGATCCACCAGCATGCAGAAGAATATTATCCGGGAGGCGCAAAGCCAATGATTGATGACGGCTGTCTCGAAAATGCGGATGTGATATTCGGCACTCATCTTTGGGCAACTGAGCCGCTCGGAACCATCCTTTGCCGCCCCGGTGCCGTAATGGCGGCGGCAGACCGATTTACGATTAAAGTCTTCGGAAAGGGCGGCCACGGCGCTCATCCGCATGATACTAAAGACGCCGTCCTGATCGGTTCGCAAATCGTTTCCTCTTTGCAGCACATTGTCAGCCGCAAAGTCAATCCGATTCAATCCGCCGTCATTTCGACAGGCTCCTTCATCGCCGACAATCCGTTTAATGTCATCGCAGACCAAGCAGTACTCATCGGCACAGCGCGTTCTTTTGATGAAAATGTCCGGGACATTCTGGAGAAAGAAATTGAAGCGGTTGTAAAAGGAATATGCAGCATGCACGGCGCGTCCTATGAGTACACCTATGAACAGGGTTATCCGGCGGTTGTGAACCATACTGCCGAAACGAACCACTTGGTGAGCACCGCAAAGAATACCGAGGGCGTTCAGCAGGTCATTGACGGTGAACCGCAAATGGGCGGCGAGGATTTTGCTTATTACTTACAAAACGTGAAAGGCACTTTTTTCTTTACAGGTGCCGCTCCCGAACAGCCAGATCGAGTTTATTCCCACCACCATCCGAAATTTGATATCAACGAAAAAGCCATGCTGACAGCGGCAAAGGTCCTTGCCGGCGCTGCGATCACCTATCATCAGCTATAAAAAAACAGCCGGAGTGTTTATTCTCCGGCTGTTTCCTTTAATATCCTCAGATGAAAAACATGTCTTGCCGTTTCTCCAAGCTGAGCAAGCAGCTTATAATTGGCAATTCCGCCGACTGCCGCTCCTACGCCCGGCAAAAGCTGAAAAAGCTTCACGACGTCGATATAATCGCGATATTCCTGCTGGAACACTCTCCAGTCGATGCTCTTTTTCTCCGTCTCCCAATTTTCGATGACAGAAAAAAGCGATTTACGGCCATCGTCACTCGAAAATGCAAGCTGAAATACGAGCAGCAAAAACATCCTTTCTTGTGCATCCTTGACATCAAAGCCGTAAATGGAAGACAAGGTAAATAAACACTTCATCTTAATTGAAAGCAGCAGCGGAAAATCAGCAATGCCTAAAAAAATGCCGCCCGCTCCGGTGCCGACTCCCTCAGCAGCTGCCACTTTCTGATAAGAAACAATCGTTTTTTTCGCCAATTCGTTTTTTTCACTGAGCGACAGTGCGCTTGTATCCTTTTTATAAGTGATGATATTGGAGCCGGCCATTGTCGCTTCTACCATTTTTTTCACACTCTCGGTGACGACCGTATGGATTTTTTCAGGAATCCGTTCATTCACCTTCGTCTGCACACGCTTCGAAAAGCGTTCAAACATGGAACCCTTTCGCAAAAAATGCATTTTCCATTGCAAAGCTTCCTGCATCAGCAGCTGATTATCTGTCATTTGATTACCTCTTTTCAGTTCACAGCTTTCCGTGCTTTTTCAGCCTGGTTGTCATATAAGCAGGCAAAACAACAAAAATCAGAACGGCAGAACCGATCAGCGCGTACAGAAAACCGGTCAAGCCGGCTGCATAGGCAGATGCAACAGACATCAGCAGCGCTTGAATACTAAGTGCAGTTTTTAATAGAGAGAAATAGCTTTTCAGCTTTGTTTCTTTTTTCACAGGGTACAGCTCTTGAAGCGCCAGATGGTCAAAGTGGCCGAAGAGCGGCAGAAGCTGAATGCCCGTAATGAAAATGGCAAACACAGTCAAAACCGCTGCAATCAGTGGGCTAGCTGAGACATACATAATGATCAGCGCGAAAACGATCGTTAATCTGACAAGAATGCCCAAATAATCACTCGAACGCAAAAAGGCGCGGGTGAACATATAGGCAAATGTTTTGCGCTGTTCAAACGGCACAAGCCGCAGCAAAAAGTCGAGATAAGCTCTGCGTTTGGCTTGCTTTCGCAAATGCGGCACATCAGTAAACAGGTTGGCAATCCGATAGAAACGCTGCTTTCGTCTCAATTCGGACTCAATATGGCTTTCCCATTTAAAAGTTTTCCGTTTTGCTGAGGAAGACATATACAGATAAAGAACAGCCATAATGACATAGACGAGAAGCGCATACATATAAACAGATTGGAAAACAAAATAAAGAACGAGTGTATTCGCCGCAAAGCGAATGATGACGTCCATCCGTTTCATGCTGCGGTCGTTTTGGAAAGTCGTGCGCCATTCCATTACCTGATTCCACGCTTTCAGCAGCAACAGTTGGACAAAGACCGCGGCATACGATACGAGCGAAGCCCCCGGTGTGACTGCGAAATAAAGCGGCATCGCAACGATGCTCAGCGCAATAAGCGGAAACAGCTGAGACACATAGCTGTAGACAAACGCCTGCTTCAAGTAAGGCTCCATTTTTGCTTCAAGTGGCAATAAGAAAACAAGGTCAGCCTCCTTCAAAAGCGTTCGCACATAAGAGCTTGTCAACACGAGCGAAAACAGCACGGCCATCACCCAAAAGGACGGAAAGTGAGCGGGAATGTCCCGTATCCATTTGCTGTACCAGCTTGCAGCGCCTGCTAGAAAAAAAATCAAAACAATGACGAGGTGATCGTTGAGCATATATTTCATGTATGTTCTTGTTTCTTTGATATGCTCCTGCAGCCGCGACTGCCAAATATCAAGCATATTATTCATGGCCAGCGTCTTCCTTTGTAAGCTCAAGATACAAATCGTCCAGCGCCGCGTCCTTCATTCCAAACTGCTCTCTGAGCTCTGACAGCGTGCCGCGCGCCCGCACCTCGCCGTTATGTAAAATAATAAACGAATCGCAATAGCGTTCTGCCGTTGCCAAAATGTGTGTTGACATCAGTACGCTCGCCCCGCCTTTTTTCGCTTCATTCATCCGTTCAAGCAGCGCGTTAATGGCAAGCGGATCAAGCCCTAGAAAAGGCTCATCAATAATGTAGAGCGCAGGCTCTGCCAAAAAGGCGCACATAATCATAACCTTCTGCTTCATTCCTTTAGAAAAATGGGCCGGGAACCACTTCAGCCTCTTTTCCATTCGGAATTCCTTTAGTAGCGGAGGCAGCCTTTTCTCCATCGTTTCTTTTGACAGTCCATATGCCATGGCTGTTAGTTCAAGATGCTCCATCAGCGTCAATTCTTCGTATAAAACAGGTGTTTCAGGTATATAGGTAAATTGTGAACGGTAGCCTTCCGGATCCTCAGCAAACGTTTTACCGTTTAATTCGATTGAACCTTTATGCGGGTCCATCAGCCCGATGATGTGTCTGATTGTTGTACTTTTACCAGCACCATTCAGCCCGATTAAGCCGACAATTTGATTCGGTTCAAGGGTGAATGATACGTTTTTTAAAACCGGATTCCTTGTATATCCGCCGGTCAAGTCTTTTACCGATAGCAGAGACATAGTTTCTCCCCTTATAGTGTTTTTCTTCATAGTACCAAAAACAAGGCCTGATTTGAAACAATTCCCTTTTAACAAATGATGAATTTGCTGTCATAAAGAGACAGGTTCTGGACATCATAATAGTTGTAGAGGAAAAGCATATCAACTGAAAAATGAGGTGTTTGTCAAAGACGTCTTAGAAACAGTTGGATAGAAAATAAACATGTCCAATGCTCAAACCATTTCTCTTCACTGAATTGATGAATTCTTCATGTATGAAGCAAATTGTCAAATGAGGTGTTTATCGCAGGAATCGTTAGGCATTAAACAAGTCTTCATTTTATTGACAAATGAGGTGCTTACCAAAGGCATAACACATTTTCTTCATATAAGCTCTTCCTCTGCATTCAGGGTGAACGCTCGCCGTTCATCCTGTTTTCTATTTTCTGCATTTCTGTGGTACGATGAGTGTATACATACTAAACAATTTCATAAGGAGGAAGCCTCATGCATTGTGCAGAGAATTGTATCTTTTGTAAAATTATTGCCGGCGACATTCCATCCGCGAAGGTGTATGAAGATGAACATGTACTTGCCTTTCTTGATATCAGCCAAGTGACAAAAGGCCATACGCTTGTCATTCCGAAAACACATATTGAGAATGTATATGAATTTACAGATGAATTAGCAAAACAATATTTCCATGCGGTTCCGAAAATCGCCCGCGCTATCCGGGATGAATTTGAACCGATCGGCTTAAATACGCTGAACAATAACGGCGAAAAAGCTGGACAATCTGTGTTCCACTACCATATGCATATTATCCCTCGCTACGGAAAAGGAGATGGTTTCGGAGCGGTTTGGAAAACGCATGCTGATGATTATAAACCGGAGGATCTGCAGAACATCTCTTCCTCTATCGCAAAACGCCTGGCCTCATCATAAGATGAGGTTATTTTATTTTGTGAACATTTCGCAAACATCCGTCAATTTCTTTTGATAATTCTAATTTTTTATCAAAAAACTGAATTTTTGTGATAGGATAATTGTATTATTTTATACATTAACGTGGAAAACAGGGAGAGATCATAATGGAACGTACAACGAATTTTAACGCAGGTCCTGCAGCGCTGCCACTGGAAGTTCTGCAAAAAGCACAGAAAGAATTTATTGATTTTAACGAATCCGGCATGTCTGTTATGGAGCTTTCCCACCGCAGCAAAGAGTATGAAGCGGTGCACCAAAAAGCGAAAAGCCTCTTAATTGAACTGATGGGCATTCCGGAAGATTACGATATCTTGTTTCTTCAAGGCGGGGCAAGCCTTCAATTCTCAATGCTTCCGATGAACTTTTTAACACCTGAAAAAACCGCACATTTTGTCATGACAGGCGCTTGGTCTGAAAAAGCACTGGCAGAAACGAAACTGTTCGGGAACACGTCTATCATCGCTACTAGTGAAACAGACAATTACAGCTATATTCCAGAGGTTGACCTTACAAATGTAAAAGACGGCGCATATTTACATATCACATCCAACAATACAATTTTCGGCACTCAGTGGCAGGAGTTTCCGAATTCTCCAATTCCGCTCGTAGCCGACATGTCCAGCGATATTTTAAGCAGAAAAATCGATGTGTCTAAATTTGATGTGATCTACGGAGGCGCCCAAAAGAACCTCGGCCCTTCCGGCGTGACTGTAGTCATCATGAAAAAAAACTGGCTGAAAAATGAAAATGCGAACGTCCCAAAAATCCTGAAATATTCCACGCATGTCAAAGCGGATTCACTCTACAACACTCCGCCGACATTTGCGATTTATATGCTGAGCCTTGTTCTGGAATGGCTCAAGGAAAACGGCGGTGTGGAAGCTGTTGAACAGCGCAATGAACAAAAAGCGCAGGTTCTCTACAGCTGTATTGATGAAAGCAACGGCTTCTATAAAGGACATGCCAGAAAAGACAGCCGCTCACACATGAATGTCACCTTCACGCTTCGGGATGACGAATTAACGAAAACATTCGTTCAGAAAGCAAAAGATGCGAAGATGATCGGCCTTGGCGGACACCGTTCGGTGGGAGGCTGCCGCGCTTCTATTTATAACGCGGTCTCTCTCGAAGACTGTGAAAAATTAGCTGCGTTCATGAAGAAATTCCAGCAGGAAAATGAGTAAAAAGTCTGGCTATGTAAACCGTCCGTTTGGTATACTGTTTACATAACACATTCTGTAAAGCCTTCGCAATAAATGATGAGCATATTATTGGAGGGCAAAAAGCTTAGCAGAGGAGAGCATAGTTATGAAAACAAAAGAGTTAGTCATTATGGCTCTGTTTGCCGCAATCGGCGCAGCGCTTCATTCTATTATTCCGCCCTTTTTAGGCGGCATGAAACCAGATATGATGCTGATCATGATGTTCATGGGCATTCTGCTGTTCCCGCGAGTGCAAAATGTACTCGTCATCGGGATCGTGACCGGAATCATTTCCGCGCTTACAACCGCGTTTCCAGCTGGACAGATCCCTAACATCATTGATAAACCCGTATCAGCGTTTCTGTTCTTCTCCCTGTTTCTCTTGTTCAGAAAGAGCCGAAAAACAGGTGCAGCCGCTGTGCTGACAGTGATCGGGACCATCTTATCAGGAATTGTGTTTCTATCGTCAGCTTTATTGATCGTCGGTTTGCCGGGCGGTTTCGCCGCATTGTTCGCGGCTGTTGTTCTGCCGGCCGCTGTGCTGAATACAATCTCAATGATCATTATTTATCCGATTGTGCAAACCATTTTAAGACGTTCAAGCTTTATGGAAGCTGCTAAATAATTGTCACACAAAACCTCTTCCGCTTCCGGGAGAGGTTTTTTTGAACAGAGCGCTCGCAGCATGTCAGCATGTTTTAAGCGAGGAGTTTTGTGAAAAAGATAAGACATAGTGTAAAGGCGGTTCCGGTTGAACAAACAAGCGCTTTCTGCCGGATGACTTTCTTGGGCGGATAAGAAGCAGCCTGGCTGAGAAGTCTGATATAGTAAACAGCGCCTGAAGCGAAGGCAAGGGTGATGCAGGATAACACAATTAAAAAGACAGACAACCTTCTCCCTCCTTTTCACTTAAAAAATATGCTAAAATAAAGCAAGCTATGTATAGAAGTTCAGGCTTTCAACAAAAATGAAAAATGCTGAATGAATCCTATTTGAAGAAAAAGACGGGGTGATTGTAATGGCGAGCGGACGTTCTCTATTAACAGGACTATTCGTAGGCGGCATCATTGGAGGAGCAGCGGTTCTTCTTACTGCACCTTCCTCAGGAAAGCAGCTGCGTGAAAAAATGAAAACCAATTATGATTCTTTTGAAGAAACAATCAAACGCTTAAAGTCAGACGGGCTTGCATTAAAAGACCAGCTGATCAAAGCGGCAAAAGAAAGCACGGATGTTATTAAAGACGTGGGCGGCGAGCTCCAAACGTCAATTAAAAAATGGCAGGAAGAGATCAAGCCTCACCAGCAGGATCTGCAAAAAGAAATTGCCGATATCGAAGAGAAAATCAGACAGCTGGAGAAAACCTTACAAAACTAATATCCTATTCAAAAGAAAAAAATGCGGGCCAGAATTGGACCCGTATTTTTTTTGGCCGAAAAACCCTTTCGTCGCAATGGTTTGTGAATTTATTAAAAAATTCTTACATTTTCATCTTTATTAATCTTTATTTTATTGGCATAATAGAGAAAAAGAAAAAGAGAAGCAGGTGACGTAATGAATCGAGTGGAACCGCCCTATGATGTGAAAGAAGCTCTAGTCTTCACCCAGAAAATGGCTCAGCTTAGCAAGGCTCTTTGGAAATCAATCGAGAAGGATTGGCAGCAATGGCTCAAACCGTATGACCTGAATATTAATGAGCATCATATTTTATGGATTGCGTATCAATTGAATGGAGCTTCCATTTCTGAAATCGCGAAGTTCGGGGTCATGCACGTATCAACCGCATTCAACTTTTCAAAAAAGCTGGAAGAACGGGGATATTTAAGGTTCTCCAAACGGCTGAATGATAAACGGAACACATATGTCCAATTGACTGAGGAAGGTACCGAGGTATTCTGGAGCTTGCTTGAGGAATTTGATCCGACACGCAACGCTGTTTTTAAAGGGTCACAGCCTTTGTATCATTTATTCGGAAAATTTCCTGAAGTGGCAGAAATGATGTGTATGATACGCCATATCTACGGCGATGATTTTATGGAAATTTTCGAAACGTCACTCACCAATATTGACAATGACTTTGAAAGCGTAAACGGAAAACTGAAGAAAAAAGCAAAGGACAGTGCGGCGGATGAACCGGCTGAAGAGCTCGAACCTGTAAACAGTTAATCAAAATGCTTCATGATGTCGATAAAGACTTCCATCAGCTCTTGATAAAGCCCCTGCTCATACAGGGCAAAAATCGTTTCATGAACATCTAATTTTTCATTCAGCTGTCCGGCAAAAAGCGCAAGGAGCTTATCAAAGGTTACAAATCCTTGCGCTTTTTGTGTTGCCAGCTCTTCCGACAATTCATCGCATATCCTCATAACCGCTTCCCCTTCTTCCTTGCTCAGCCCTTTGTCAATGAGAAGCGCATAGAAGGGGTACCTGTCCATATCTACTGTTTTCACTAATAATTGTATGTAATATTCTAATCGCTCAATGCGATGATCCATCGAATCCATCCACATCACTTCTTTCTATCTTTAATCTTATTTTAGCTGATAATTCACTGAGAAGAAAGTTCTAACCCCATATTTCGCAGTTTGTTTGCTTGTTTCAAAAAAATACCTGCCGGATGATATTTTTTCTTAAAAAAGCATTGATTTTTTCTCTTGGGAGGAGTAAATTATTTTGAGATTCTATTCAAGATGTATGGAAGGATGACTTTGATGAATTGCTGGAAGACCATAAATCTCATGAAGGATTATGGCGCCGTTCGCATAATATTAACTGCTGTATGTTTTATGATTTTGGTTTTTATATCTACCTTTTTAGCTTTTGAGCTGCTGCGGCCTGGCACAAGCTTAAGCGATGAATATGTATCTTTATTCGGCGGTTTGCTCGTCGTTATTTTATTTGTACATAAAGTCATCCATGTCCTGCCAATCATCTGCAAAAAAAGAAAAATAGAAAAAAAGTTTTACATATTGCGCATGCGCACATGGAAACGTATACCAAAAACAACAATGCTCATTTCACTGGTAAGCCCGTTCTTGCTGATTACACCGGTATTGTTTTACGCAGCACTGGCATTTCCGAATCACGCTCATTATTTCTGCATGATCTCGGGCATTCACGCCGGCTACTGTCTGCCTGATTTCCTGCTGGCTCTCAAGCTGATAAAAGCACCGAAAACCGCTTTTATTGATCAGGAAGCAGACGGCTTGGATATTCTTGTTGAAAAGTAGTCAACCCCTGGTGCTGGTGGCGATTTTTCAATTTGCATTCTATCTTTTTTAATAAATATTTGGTAATGTAATATGGGACAGTTCAGAGAGAGGGGGAATCTCCCATCATTTTATTCTATTTTATCGTGGCTGCCGTGTTTATTTTATATTTCATAAACAGGCTCACCAATACATTATGCCTTGTCAGAGAGATTCCTGAAGAGCGGCAAGATAAGGTATTCCGATTTATTAATGTATCTATATTAATTTTACTGATCTCTTCGTTTGTGGAGATCTCCTTTACAGTGTAAATACGAAAGAAAGCATAGCTGCTGATGAAGCAGCTATGCTTTTTTATGTTGATTAGTACAGCCAAGAAGCGCCGATGATAATCAATAAAATAAATAACACAACCAATAAAGCGAATCCGCCTGCAAATACTTCACCCATCTTAAAAAGCACCTCCTGTAATAAGCTTTATTTACCAATTACATGTTATGCAATTCATGTTTGAAACGATTAGGCGCTAGTGAAAATAAAGGATCGCTTATGTTGCAAGCGATCCTCGGGCTGCTTAGTAGATGTAAGCTGCACCTACGATGATAAGCAAAATGAACAGTACTACGAGCAACGCGAATCCGTTAGAGTATCCTCCGCTCATGTTACATACCTCCTTTTCTTGATCAATATATAAGTATGTCGTCAGCAAAAGTTTGACTAGACGAATGCCCTTTATTTAAAATCTTTTTACAGAAAGCCACAATATGTTATGATACGCATAGGTAATTTAATTTGGAATGATTAGGAGTGTTTGAAACCAATGAAGAAAATCGCAATAGCAGCTATCACTGCTACAAGCATCCTCGCTCTCAGTGCTTGCAGCAGCGGCGACAAAGAAGTTATCGCAAAAACAGACGCAGGCGATGTCACAAAAGGCGAGCTTTACACAAACATGAAGAAAACAGCTGGCGCAAGCGTACTGACACAGCTAGTGCAAGAAAAAGTATTGGACAAGAAGTATAAAGTTTCGGATAAAGAAATTGACAACAAGCTGAAAGAATACAAAACGCAGCTTGGCGATCAATATACTGCCCTCGAAAAGCAATATGGCAAGGATTACCTGAAAGAACAAGTAAAATATGAATTGCTGACACAAAAAGCGGCTAAAGATAACATCAAAGTTACAGACGCCGATATCAAAGAATACTGGGAAGGCTTAAAAGGCAAAATCCGTGCAAGCCACATCCTTGTTGCTGATAAAAAGACAGCTGAAGAAGTAGAGAAAAAGCTGAAAAAAGGCGAGAAGTTTGAAGATCTTGCGAAAGAATACTCAACAGACAGCTCTGCTTCACAAGGCGGAGATCTAGGCTGGTTTGCAAAAGAAGGCCAAATGGACGAAACATTCAGCAAAGCTGCATTCAAATTAAAAACAGGTGAAGTCAGTGACCCTGTCAAAACGCAATACGGCTACCATATCATTAAAAAGACAGAAGAACGCGGCAAATACGATGATATGAAAAAAGAACTGAAATCTGAAGTGCTTGAACAAAAATTAAATGACAACGCAGCTGTTCAGGAAGCTGTTCAAAAAGTCATGAAGAAAGCTGACATCGAAGTAAAAGATAAAGATCTGAAAGACACATTTAATACATCTTCAACAAGCAACAGCACTTCTTCGCCTTCAAGCAGTTCTAAATAATAAAAAAGCTGTGCAGGCTCAATGAGCCGCACAGCTTTTTTTATGCGATGGAATGGTTTTGATTTTCTTCTTCATGCTGCTGAGAACTGCGGCGTTCTCGCTCCTTTTCCATCCTCTCCATATAAATCTGCCCTTCTTTTTCAATAAAAGCCTGGTCTACTTTTTCTTCCTCTTTGGCTGCCGCCACAAGTTTATATGCGCTGAAAATGATGCCTACAATACAAAGATACACCCACCATGGAAAAAATAACACGGGCTCCTCCCCCTTTGCATAGATTCTTTATTCTTAACCATATGCGGGAATGAGACGAGTTATGTGCGGGAAAGACGCATCAAAAAGGACTGAGCTGAATATGTCAGCATCAGTCCTTTTTACGTTATTTATGAAATGTCGGTTTATAAAAGGAACGGTTTTCCAGTGCAAATACGCGTTCAGTATACTCGCCCGGCTTCACGCGCTCAAGCGCTCTGTCCATCATATTCATTTTTGCATCCAGATTGTCTATATAGTGAAGAATTTCCGCTTCTTTCACCATCGGCGGTTTCGGGCTGCCCCATTCTGCTTTGCCGTGGTGACTCAAAATCAAATGCTGAAGAATTAACACCTCTTCAGAATCGATTTGAAGCTCCTCAGCCGCTTTAGAAAGCTCTGTCACCATGATTGAAATATGGCCGAGCAAATTGCCTTCAACCGTGTACGAAGTGGAAACAGGGCCGGACAGCTCCTTCACTTTTCCAAGATCATGCAGGATGACACCGGCGTAAAGCAGATCACGATCAAGAGACGGATATAAATCTGCTATTGCTTTCGCCAGGTTCAGCATAGAGACAACATGATACGCCAATCCTGAGACAAACTCATGGTGGTTTTTCGTAGCCGCCGGATAATCCATAAACTCAGCTTCGTGTTTTTTAACCAAGAACCTTGTGATTCGCTGGATATTCGGATTTTTCATTTCAAATATATATTGAGTGATGGTGTCCATCATTTCATTTTTCGGAATCGGCGCGGTTTCTAAAAAATCATCAATATTGACGTTTTCTTGCTCGCTTACCGGTCTGATATTTCTTAGCTTCAGCTGGGTGCGTCCGCGATAATGATGAACATCGCCGACGACCTTGACAATCGTCTGCGGCGCATAGGTCACTTCATCACTTTGCTTGGCATCCCACAGCTTCGCTTCAATATCGCCTGACTGGTCTTGCAGCATCAGCGTCAGAAACGGTTTTCCATTGCTTGCAATCCCTTTCGTCGAGGATTTAATCAATAGATACTGGTCCACCTGTTCGCCAACCTCATGTAGCATAATCCCTTTAGCCATTCTATTAAAGCTCCCTCCGTATCTTACATAATACCAGTATATCACATACCGATTTTCAGCTATAGAACCTCTTTTATGACACCAAATGGATGATTTGGCTGCTATGAAATGCATCTTTTACGTGCTCATGGCATGTAAAATACAAAATCTGCCTACCGCCTTCGGATAAATCATACAGAACATGTAATACACGTTTCAGCCTTTCCTGATCAAAATGAACAAAACTGTCGTCAAGCTGGAACGGAAGCATTGCCCCATCCTGGCGCGTAACGGCCAAAGCAAATCGGATCGCTGTATACAGCTGTTCACATGTCCCTTGTGACAGCTCTTCCGCATGATAGACAGTTCCATCGCCATGCATAACCATGATCGAATCATCCGTTTCAGAAAAATAAATGGTTTGGTAGTTTCCGTCAGTCAGAGGGCGGAAGAATTCTCCTGCTGTCTCCAGAAGGCGCGGAAGCTCGATTTTTTTATGCCGCTCCAATTTGTTTCTGATCACCTGTTTGACCATTTGTATCGAGGCCCATTTTTTAGCCGTTTCTTTTACACGTTCTTTTTGCATTTCGGTTTGAAGCTTGAGGTCTGAGACCAATCCCGAAGCCTCTAATTGTTCCTGTTTGACTGAGAGCAGTGCGATTTGGCTGCGGAGCTGCTCGATCTCCTCAGTCAGCCGCTCTTTTCTTTCATTCTCAACAAATTGCTTATCTTTCAATTCAGAAAGCGTATTGGAATCCGCCAGTTCAAGTTCCTCCGGGTGCCCGCCTTGAAGCTGTGCGTTTACGTGATGAAGCTTGTTCTCCGTATCCTTCAATTGCCTGCTGATGTCGGCTATGGCAAAAAACGCATCTCTGTCTTTTGCAGCAGCCGCGGCAAATAACTGTTTGATCTGTGCGTGGAAATACTGTATTTCTTGCTCAAGTTCAAGCATCTGTTCCTTTGTATAATGAATATCTGTTTCAATTTCCTTTTTTTGCTTCTCAATTTCTTTTTCACGTTCAATGTTTTTCCGCAATGTGTGAAGGGCGTCCGAAATGGAGATATCCTGACTCTGATTCACGGGACGAAGCATACTGACGCGTTCTTCGAATGTTCTCCGGTGCTTTTTCAGCCTGCCTGCTTCAATGGTCAGCTCATGCTTTTTCTTCACTTCTTTTTTAACATCCTTCATTAAGCTGTATGCCTCAAGCAAAAATGATGGATCTTCCTTAAATCCGAGCTCATTCATAAAACGCTCAACCTGTGTAAAGGACGGCGCCATTTCGGCTTCCCAATGTTCAAACTGCTGGATGACCCTTTCATACGCCGCCTCCTTTTGCTGGAGCGCTGCACGCTGTGTGAGAAGGTGCTGCTTATTGCGGTCATCCTCCCATAACGCTTCTCTAAGCATTTCAGCTTCTGCTGGTGAAATATCCGTCATGGGTTGTCTTGTCTCTCGGCTGTTTCGAGAAGACGTTTTTCCTGATACAAGCCAATACACAATAAGTGCAGCGCCGAAACTTATGGCAGGAATCCATTGCTGCAGCAGAGAAAAGAGAACGATAAACAACATACCAGCTGCAATGACAGTCTTTTTCTGTTTAGCCTGCTGTCTTTCAAAAAACGTTAGCTGTTCTCTGAGCTTCGCTTGCTCTTGGTGCTGCCCCTGTGTTTCATCATATGCTCTAAGAGCTGCTTCTTTATCTTTTCTTTGGCTGTTTTCAAGAATCGCGGACGAAGCGGCACGAACGGCCTTTTCCGCGTCTTCCAGCTCATGCCGGGCAAGTTCAAACGTCTCGTCAAGCTGCCGTTTTCTGTCTCTTGCCTGTACATATTGCTGCACCGCTTGCTGAAGCTGCCATTCATAATCATATGAGGTGTTCATATTCAGGAGCTCATTTTCATCCGTTTTATTGAGCTGTTCCAGCCCTGCCGCTGTCTGCGCAGACGTCTGGCGCAGCTGTGCCTGAATGGCTGCCAGCTGTTCTCCCCAGGATTGGTACATATGAAACGCTGCCGAAAGCTCTTGTATCAGCGTTTCTTTCGCCAATAGTTCTTTATCGGGGATAAGCTTTTGCCTCTGTTTGTCCAACTCCGCCATCTTCACCCGAAGCGCCTCAAGCTGTGCTGATTTCGGGTGAAGATGGGATTCATATTTTTCCAGCTGATGCAGTCCGTCAGCAGGAAATTGTCCTGCATGTTCCGGACATTCTGCAATCACCTGTTCGAGTGTCGCTTTTTCATTTAGCAGCGGCTTTCGCTCAATCGCCCCCTCAATCATTCGGATATGTCCTGCCGTCTCTTTCAATTCGATTTCCGCGGCTGCAAGGCGGGCTTCAAGCGTTCGTTTTTCCTCGAGAAGCTGATGATAGCCCGCTTCCTCTGCTTCAGCCTGTTTTAGCTTCACTGCCAGCTGCTTAAGCGTTTCCAGCTCCTGATTCAATTGAGGGTTTCGCCCATTTGGTTTATAGAGCCTTTCGCTTTCCTTCGTCAGCCTTGTATCAAGCTTTGATACGGCTTCAGCACCAAACAAGCTGGAAAAGAGCAAAAATTCCCCTATCTTGTCCCGATTAAAGGCGTGAATTTCCTGCAGCCCAAATACGTCAAACGAATAAATGGCTTTGTACAACGACCTGTCTGTGCCCTGGAACAGCTGCTTTAAAACATCTCCCTGCTTTACTTCGCCCTTTTCTGTGTACACGCTTAGTTTTTCGGCAGTCCCTTTCGTCCGTTCGATCTTCAGCACCCCATACTCAGGATGTTCAGCTTCTAGAACACCGCCGTAGACACCGCCTGTTTTCGGTTCATATTTTTTCGTTTTCGGAAAACCGAACAGCATGCTTTCAATAAATGACATCATCGTCGTTTTTCCTGCCTCATTTAATCCGTAGATGACTTGGACAGGAGAGGCGGAAAAGCGAAAGGTCCGATTAGAAAATTTTCCGTATTGGTAGATATGTAAAGATATAATTCGCAAAGCTGTCACCGCCTCATGTATCAAGCACCTTAAGCTGTTTTTTCAATAATATCTGTGCCTGCTCTTTTATTTCCTTTACCTCCTCTTGTCTAAACCGGTCCGCGTGCCTTCTATACACTGGATGCCGCTCAAGCCCTTCCAGCACGTCTGACAGATCGCTGCGATCAATGTCTCCAAATAAACCGCCAAAAAAAGGATCAAGGTTTGTTAGGTTTGCTTCGTTTTCAGTCTCATCATCCAATCTAAGAGGCCAAACGAAATGTTCCTCTTCCGCTTCTTGTTCCTGAAGAGCTTCAAGAAACTCATCCAAGGTGCCTTTTGGCGCCTCCAGCAGCCATTCCGGCGCCGTCCCTTGTAAAACAAGCCTTACACAAACAGGGCTCCCCTTTTGCCGCAGCTTCGAAAACGTGTTCTCCACCATTTGGAAGAGGGCGGTCATATTCTTTGCCTCCGTCACATCAACCGCCGCTTTTTCCCACAGGACATCATGCGCTCTCTGAAATTCATAAGATATATCTCTGTCTGTCACATGAACAAGATAATAGCCTTTATCTCCCGTCTCCTTCATATGGCGTGCTTGCGTGTTTCCCGGGTAAATGACTGCCGGGTGATCGGCAGATAGAACCTGGCGTTTATGTATATGGCCAAGCGCCCAATAATCCATCCCGCTTTTCACGAGGTCGTCATGTGTAAACGGGCAATACGGATCGTGTCCTTCAGATCCTGACAGCGTGCCGTGGAGCATGCCGATATGAAACGGTGCGTCAGTTGATCTCCGATAGCGGGCGGCTTGGTTTTCCGTCACTGCTCTGGCTTGATAGCTGAAGCCGTAAATGCTTGCTATGCGCCTGCCTTCTTTAAAAAACGATTTTTCTTCTGGAACAGCGGACGAAAAAATATGGACATTCTCAGGCCATTCAATCGGCGTCCACTCCCCGCCAAGATGATCGTGATTCCCAAAGATGACGTATACCGAAATCCCGCACTCTCTGAGTCTTTCAAACTGTTTTTTCAAAAAGAGCTGAGCCTTTAAGCTTCTATTGGCTTCATCAAACAGATCTCCCGCCAGCAAAATGAAATCAACGTGTTCTCTCACTGCGGCGTCTATCATATGTCTCACGCTTGCAAACGTGCTTTCTTTAATCCGGGCAAAAATCGGCTCCGGCAGATGCGATATCCCGTAAAACGGGCTGTCAAGATGAAGATCTGCCGCATGAATAAAGGTTAGATCAGTCAACATTCTGCTCCTTTCCAGGATGAAGTACCCTTATTTTAGCACCGAATTCTTGCGAATGCACGTTCTGTCAATAAAGAAACAGCCTGAGAATCCCCAGGCTGTTTTCCAATCAGTTTTTCGCTAAACGAAGCGCTTGTTTGATCGCTTTGAACGCGCTTGAATTGCCGTAAATTAATACACCGCCTTTATAAATTCTGGCGCCGATAACGGCCAGTATGACAATGGTGAGCAGTGTGATTCCGATTCCGACAGCCGCCTGCCAGAACGGAATATCAAGCATGCCGACGCGCAGGAACATAATCATTGGCGTAAAGAACGGAATAAACGAAGTTACCGTAATAAATCCTGCGTCAGGCGCATTCAAACCGAACATCGCGATCATAAAACCGGCGACAACCAAAAGCGTCATCGGCGTGATCGTTTGCTGCACGTCCTCTATTCTGCTGACGACACTGCCGAGAAACGCGGCAAGTGTCGCGTACAAAAAGTATCCGAGCAAAAAGAAAATGACAGCATAGATGACAGTGGTTGCAGATACGTCGGTCAAATTAAGGAATCCGCCGACAGATGAAGCCGTTTCGCTCTTTTGGTTCAGCTTAAGCGACAGAGAGCCGGCTCCTATTATAATAGCAAGCTGTGTGATCCCGACAAGCCCAATACCAAGCAGCTTTGCAAACATTTGCTGGATCGGCGGCATACTTGAGATCAGGATTTCCATAACTCGCGAAGATTTTTCGGTTGCGACCTCCATCGCTATCATGCTGGCATACATAATTACCGAAAAATAAATGACGAACAGCATAATGTAAACAAGCCCTACCGTCTGGCCAAGCTCTTCCTCAGACTTTGCCCCTTCTTTCAGCGCCTTCTGCCCCACAGTAACGGGCGCATAAAGGCTGCTGATCGTTTCCTGCGACACGCCGAGCTCCGCTGTTCCGACAGCTGTTTTGGTTTGCGTCAGCGCCTGCTGCAGCGTTTGATACGTGCTTTCATCAGAAATCGTTAACGCTTTATATGTTCCTGAAATGGTCCTTTTTTCATCTCGTTTGATGATGAGCATGCCATCGAGTGATTCATCTTTGACTTGCTTTGTGACCTCATCCTCCGATTGCTTCGACAGCTTCACATCAAGATCGCCATCTGTATCCACCGCTTTCAGCTGCTTTGAAAAAACCGGATATAATTCGTTTGTTTCATCAACAACGGCAATTTTTTCTTTCGCATCGTCACCTTGAAACAAAGAAATGATCGACTCCAGATTCGTTACAACTAAAACAAGCAGCACCGTGATGACAGTCGATATAATAAAGGATTTTGCCATAATCTTATTTTTGTATGTATGAGAAAGCATGATCCAAAATTTATTCATAGACGGCCCCCACCTTTTCTATAAAAATATCATGCAGTGACGGCTCTTCAAGCTCAAACTTTCTGATAAACCCTTTTCCTTGGAGCATCGCAAAAATCTCTTGAGAAATGTCTTCATTGGCAATCTGCAGCTTGACGCCGTCTGCCGTTTCCTTCCATTGAAGAATGCCTTCATGAGACTGCAAAAAGCGCAGATCGTCATCGGAGTGAATCGTAACATTCTTTTTACCGAAAGAACGCTTGATCTCCTTCAGCTTGCCTTGTACAACCGGTTTTCCTTTCTGCAATATGCAAAGGTTCTCACAAAGCTCCTCCACATGTTCCATCCGATGGCTTGAAAATAAAATAGAAACACCGCTGTTTTTCAGCGAGATCACAGCCTCTTTTAACAGCTCAACATTGACAGGGTCCAAGCCGCTGAATGGTTCATCAAGAATCAGGAGCTCCGGCTTATGCAAAACTGCCGAAATGAATTGGATTTTCTGCTGATTCCCCTTTGAAAGCTCTTCCACCTTCTTATTCTCGTAATCTGTGATATTGAAGCGTTCAAGCCATGTCCCGAGCTCTTTTACAGCCTCCCGCTTCTCCATCCCTTTTAATCTGGCAAGATAGACGAGCTGATCCCTTACCTTCATTTTCGGATAAAGGCCCCGCTCTTCCGGCAAATAACCGATTTTGTTGCTGATATGATAATTCACAGGACGGCCCTTCCAGCTGATTGAGCCCTCCGTAATGCTTAATAATCCTAGGATCATGCGAAACGTCGTTGTTTTTCCCGCTCCGTTTGCGCCTAATAGACCGAACATTTGCTGTTCCGGAATATCTAAGTCCAATCCGTCTACGGCTTTATAATCTCCAAATGTCTTCGTTACGTGATCAATTGTAAGCACTGAATCTCCTCCTTCCCTGACCCATTATATACTAATTTTGGATTAAGCATAATAAAGGATTTTGATTTCCTATTTAGAATATAAATGAAGAAAGACTGATAAACCTTAAAATGGAGGAGAAACCTGATGGCTGATTATTTCCTTACCGTATTTGATCCTTCGGGGAACACGCTGGTAAACGAGCAATTCGAGGCAGAACATGAAGAAGCGGCAAAAACGCATGGTGAAGCCCTCTTAAAAGAAAAAGAGCTTCATAGTCATACTCATCGTTTAGTCAATGCAGCCGGAAAGCTGATTTTGTTTCACAGATGATCAGCTTTCCGGCTGATCTGTTACGCTTGAAACTTCGGCTCCCGTTTTTCTAAAAAGGCACGGATTCCTTCTTGGTGATCCTTGGTCCTTCTCATTCTCTCTTGGGCGCTGCGCTCAAGGAATAGCACTTTTTTCAGTTCTTCAATTTGGAGGCTTTGAAAAATAGCTTTCGTTTCGATCATCGCCAAAAGAGGGGAGGCCAACAGGGTTTCGATAATGGGTCTTGCGCCTTCGGCAGGGTCTCCGGCAAATGTCCCATCAAGAAGCCCCATATCGTCAGCTTCCGAGGCAGATAGTTTTTTTCCGCTCCAAATCAGTTTTTTCGCTTTTGCTTCACCGATTCTTTTCTTCAGCAAATAATGTCCTCCGCCGTCCGGAACAAGCCCAATGCCGATAAAATTCATCGCGAGGACGGCGTTTTTTTCAGCGAGCACAATGTCCGCACAAAGCGCCAAACTCAGGCCTAGTCCCGCAGCAGCGCCATGAATGGCTGCAATTGTCACTTTCTTCATCTGATATAAATTCAGGGTGACAGCCTCAATCGTATCCATCAGCCGTTTAAATTGATCAGAGTCATGCTCTGATGTCATCATCCTGATATCACCGCCGGCCGAAAAGCCTTTCCCGCTTCCTCTCAGGAGAACGATGAGCGCCTCGCTTGCAGCCGCCATTTCGACTGCCTCCTTCAATTCAGACAGCATCTGTTCATTCAGGGCGTGATGGGCATCAGGCCGATTCAGGATAATCTCTGCAACGGCCCCATTACATGCATATTGAACAAACTCCATATGAAGCACCTCCATGTATGCGCTTGCTTTTTTCTTTCTCCTATACATTCCCCGCCATCCTCAAATAAACCTTTTTATTTTTCAAGGTCAATAGATACTGAAAAATGCATATTGTTTGAATGGAAACATAAAGTTTTATATAGTGAAATAGAAGGGATATCTTGATGAGAAGGGAGGAAAGGAACATGGATAAATTGCTGATCAGTTTTCTGTTAAGTTTATTTATGGTGTACTTTCCCCCTTCGGACGTGGTTCTGCCTTCCCAGTTTGAAGCAAGCACTGACAGCTATGTGCCTATGTCCTCATATCCGCAGGAAACACAATCGGCAAAAACGCCGTCGCCGGGCAGCATGCACCCGGCTGAGCTGATCAAAGAGTACAGCCCGCTGGCGCAGTCTGTCAGGCAGCTCTCTGTCAAACCACTTGACGAACCGCTGATAAACAGGCTGGAAAAGGCTTGGGCCGTCCCTGTCAAATACCAGTCTAATTACCTCCGAATATAATTTGCTCAAGTTTTATTTGTAACTCACCCCATACTGCCAACACTACATTCGGAGGGATTTTCATTGAATATTAAAGAAAACGATCTGCCGGGCATCGGCAAAAAGTTTGAAATCGAAACAAGAAGCCATGAAAAAATGACGATTATCATTCATGATGACGGAAGAAGGGAAATTTACCGGTTTAATGACCGGGACCCGGATGAGCTTCTTTCAAATATTTCATTGGATGATACTGAAGCAAGGCAAATTGCAGCTATTCTCGGGGGTATGGTCTATAAACCGCAAGCTCTGGAGTCCATCGAGATGGCCTTCAGCGATCTTATTATTGAATGGTTTAAGGTCGAAAAAGGCGCCAAATCGATCGGACGCACACTCGGAGAGCTTGATGTTCGCCAGAATTACGATGTCACTGTGATTGCCATTATCAAACACAACCAGGAAAAGCTCCTAAATCCCGGAGCCGATTCGATTATTGAAGAAAATGACACCCTTGTCCTCTCAGGTGAGAGAAAGCATCTGAAGAAACTGATTCACGATTTTCTTTCTGGAGAGGGCGTGTGAGCCCCGATGGACCATCTTGTATTTGAAGTCGGAACTGCACTTGTGCTTGTGGCAATCGCCAGTGTGATCGCCAATAAAATTAAATTTTCGATTATTCCGTTTCTGATTGTGCTGGGAATGCTTGTTGGACCGCACGCGCCGAAAATAGGGATTATTGATCTAACATTTATTCAAAGCAGTGAAATCATCGAGTTTTTCGGGCGAATGGGCGTACTGTTCCTCCTCTTCTATCTCGGACTCGAATTCTCTGTCGGGAAGTTAATCAAATCTGGAAAATCAATCGCGGTCGGCGGGACGATTTATATTTTGATTAACTTCAGCCTCGGACTGCTTTACGGGTTTATCACCGGATTTTCCTTTCTGGAAGTCCTCATCCTCGCAGGCGTCATCACAATCTCGTCAAGTGCGATTGTCGCAAAAGTGCTCGTTGATTTAAAAAGAACCGCCAATCCGGAAACCGAATTGATTCTCGGCATCATCATGTTTGAAGATATTTTCCTTGCCGTATATCTGTCCGTTGTTTCCGGCCTTGTGCTAGGTGATGCGACATCCGTAGGGAGTGCACTCTTGTCCATTTTGATCGCCTTCGGTTATATGCTGCTGTTTTTTATCGCAGCAAGAAAACTCCCGCCGCTGTTGAACAAACTGTTGGACATTCGCTCAAACGAAGTGTTTATTATCGTCATTTTCGCAGCGCTCTTTTTTATCGCCGGGTTTTCCGAGACGATTCATGTAGCGGAAGCAATCGGCGCGCTGTTGCTCGGTTTGGTCTTTTCAGAAACAGAGCATTCCGATAGGATTGAACACCTCGTCGTTCCGTTTCGCGACTTCTTCGGTGCGATGTTCTTTTTCAGCTTCGGCCTCAGCATCGATCCGTTTTCGCTCGGTGAAGCGGTTTGGCTTGCGTTGGGTGCAGTGATTTTGACCATTCTGGGAAATTTTATCGCCGGAATGGTGGCAGGACGACGCGCAGGGCTTTCTCATAAGGCTTCATCGAATATCGGGCTGACGATCGTATCGCGGGGAGAATTTTCGATTATCGTTGCGAATCTCGGAATAGCAGGCGGACTGTCGGCCACATTAAAGCCGTTTGCCGCATTATATGTTCTCATTCTGGCGATTTTGGGACCGCTTGTAACAAAGGAATCAAAACGAATTTACCGCTTGCTGAACAAGGTATTTAAATGGAAGCCTGAGGTTCAGCCCGCAAAAAAACAGGGATAAAAAAAAGCAGCACTGTGATCAGTGCTGCTTTGTCGTCTTCTCAAAAATCTGCTCTAAATATTTGATTTTTTCGTCCGTGTAGTGCTCGAAGCGCTCATTGTACGATTTCGGATCTTTCGGATTCGCAAAATGCGTGATTTTCCCTGTATCCCGATCAATAAATTTACTAGCAGCGCCGCAGCCGATTCCGATAATCGTCTGGACCTCTTCCATAATCATAATGTTGTAGATGCTTTCTTGTCCCGGCAAAGAGTATCCGACGTTTTCAAGGTTTCCAAGAATGTTTTTCTGGCGGTATAAATAATAAGGCACGTACCCATGCTCTTTCGTCCAGGCTACCGCGTCTTCCATCATTTGAGAAACCTCTTCCCTGCCGGCAACTTTGTACTTATGCTTGTTTCTCGTCATTTCTGACGCCCGTTTAAATGAAAGAGTATGAACGGTAAGGGATTCCGGCATCAGTTTTTCTGTTTCTGAAAGACTGTGCCTGAACTCCTTCACGCCTTCCCCAGGCAAACCAATAATCAAGTCCATGTTGATATTATTCATGCCGTACTGGCGTGACAGATGATATTTCTCAATGGTCTCTTCAACCGTATGGTGCCGCCCGATCGCCTTTAGCGTTTCGTTTTCATAGGATTGCGGATTGATGCTGATCCGATCAATGTCATATTTGTTTAAAACGGCGAGTTTTTCTTCTGTAATCGTGTCAGGACGACCGGCCTCCACCGTAATCTCACGAATGTTTTTCACATCCGGGAAGGAGCGGACCATTTCTTCATACAGCAGATCCATCTCCTCCGCTGTAATGCTTGTCGGCGTCCCGCCGCCAAAGTAAATGGTTGTAACCTTAACATCATGCTCCTTCAGCCATTCACCGATTTTCTGCATTTCGTAATGCAGTCCCCATAGGAATGAGCCGACTCTGCCCGCCTGTCCCTGGATGGCATACGCAGGGAATGTGCAATACGCGCATTTTGTCGGGCAGAACGGAATGCCGATATAAATGCTGACTTCATCCTTTACTCGGTACAAATCCGGAACTGCCGCCAGCTGACGGTCAACAATTTCCTGCATTAGCATGATTTTTTCATCATGAATTAAATAGTCTTTTTTCAACTCAGCATGCGCTTGCTCCTTGGACATTCCGCTTTGCAGTTTTTTATGAAGCAGCTTTGTGGGCCGGATTCCTGTCAGGATTCCCCACTTCTGCGTAATGCCCGTATGCGCCTGAAGAAGATTGAGATACACATAAGAAATTGTGTTTTTCACTTGCTTAAAAGCTTCTTTTTCAGTCATGCCGGGAGAAAAAATTTTTGTATGCTGTTCCTTTATGCCAGTACCCTTCACTTCTCCCGAAACCGTCACATGCTCATCCGTTTGTGACAACGCTAAAGAAATGACAAAATCTGCGGGCTCCTCTCCGCCATACGCAAGCTCGCACTCTTCATAAAACAAATTTGCAATATTTTGCAGAGGCCGATGCAGGCGGTCATCATGTATGCCTTCTATTTTAATTTGCAACTTCATCACCTAATTTATCAGATTCAAAACTTTCTTTAGTGTACAGAAATAAACTGCTAAAATCAATCCGGCAAAAAAGCCGCCGCACCTGTCAGGGTGCGAGCGGCTTTTTTACACACGTTTCATGTGGAACTTATCAAGAAATCCTTTTCGCTGCTGCATTCGGAAATATTCCTTCATCATATAAGCGACACCTTGCTCGTCATTGGACCTTGTAACCCAATCTGCCTTTCTCTTAATTTCCGGAACGGCATTCCCCATCGCTACCCCAAGACCTGCAAGTTCGATCATCGGCAGATCGTCATACTGATGCCCAATGGCCACGACATCTTCCATACTCAGGCCCAGCTCTGAAGCGACGAGGGCCAACCCCGCTTCCTTCGAGACACCTTTCGGGACGATATTCAGCTTCTCATCGTTTACGCGAATCACGTCCACCGCAGGGAAGGCTTTTGTAATCGTTTCTGTAATGTCATGCTGAATGTCGTGCTCCGTGTACACCTCGATGACGGGTGCACTCACCGGCTCATCCATGAGGAGATCGCTTAATGATTCAACGAACTGGACTGGATAAAAGATCGGGTCAGACGGATGAATGAGTGCTTTCCCTAATAAATTCGAATTCACCTTTTTCTTGTTTCCGATGGAATACTTTTCGTGAAGAAGCCGAATATTGCATTGATAGCTCTCCAGCACTTGAACAATGTTAAAGGTATGATCATCAGAAATTCTTTTTTCAAAAAACGGGGCGTCAATTTTCTCAGCGATATATGCCCCGCTATGGGTGATCAGCTTGGCATCAAGCTTTAGCGATTTCGCTATTTTCTGTGCTGAGCGAAAATGACGGTTGGTCACAAGTGTGACGTAAATCCCTTTTTTCTTTACATATTCAATCGCGTCTTTCGTTGCCTGATGAATCTTCCCGTTCGACCGAAGCAGCGCTCCATCTATATTTAAGGCAAGCAATTGTTTTGACACAGAGATGTCCCCCTCCTTGATGACTGTACTTGTGTATAGGATATGACCCTGTCTCTGTGTTTAGAACAACCTTTTCTTAAAGCAAAAAAAGCCTGGCTCAGCAGACTTTATGTATGGCTTGTTGATAGGATACGATCGAAGCAGCCATTCTCCCTAATATCGTTATTTCGATTTACGAAAAATCATGTATCAGGAACCCCTTGTTTGACCAATGATGCGCTCCGAACACTTACTCTCTGTTGCTTATCCCCTCTATATAACGGCATGATATGCGACCGTATCCATTTGAAATAGGTAAGTGTAGGCGCTTTCAATTTTATTATCTCAGTTTTCCTTGCCGATGACAAGGGTTTTTTTAACTAAAAAAAGTAACCAACTTTTGTATATCCGTGGTAGGATCAGTTGTTAATTTTTAGGACCATACGCTTGATTCAGAACGTATATTCCCATACAATATAAATAATAAACGAAAAAGCGGTGTTTATATGGCTGATTTAAAAGAAATATATAATGAAGAACTGATATCTCAGTTGATCCATCATGTAAGGTCATCCTATCCTGATTTTAACAAAAACAGATTCTTGGATACATTACGGCTGGAGGACTGGCCTGAACTCACTTTAAAAGAGCGGATGCGCCGCATGACAGTTTCTTTATACGAAACTTTGCCAAAGCAATACGTTGAAGCGCTCGCAATTTTACGAGATACAGCCCCTCATTTTAAAGGACTCAGCGGAATTTTATTTCCGGATTATGTGGAACAGTACGGGTTAGCGCATTGGGAAGAATCAATAAAGGCATTGGAATACTTTACGCAATATTCGACCTCAGAATTTGCTGTAAGGCCTTTTTTGCTGTTAGATCAAGAAAAGATGATCGCACAATTGCTTGCATTGTCTGAGCATAAAAATGAACACGTAAGAAGACTTGCGAGCGAAGGCAGCAGGCCCCGACTGCCATGGGGAAAATCGATACCGGCTTTGAAATCGGACCCTTCCCCCGTATTACCGATCCTTGAGAAGCTGATGCAGGACAAGTCCTTATATGTAAGAAAAAGCGTGGCCAACAACCTTAATGATATATCAAAAACGCATCCTCATTTACTGAGAAAAGTCGCAGATCAATGGTACGGAACACATCCCCATACAGACTGGATTATCAAACATGCCTATCGGACCCTATTAAAAAAGGGTGATAAACAGGCCTTAGCGCTTTTTGGTTATGAAAATGCTGATTCGATACAACTACATGATTTAACATGTCAGCCCAAACGTATAGTTATTGGCGAAAGCCTTGAATTTTCTTTCTATATTCATTCAGACAGGGATCAAAAAGTAAGAATTGAGTACGCAATTGATTTTGTAAAAGCAAGAGGCCAGCGTCATCAGAAAGTATTTAAAATAACAGAAACAAATATACGAAAAAACGAAACAAAGTCATACACAAGAATCCAATCCTTTAAGGATTTAACCACCAGAAAGCATTACAAAGGAATTCATACATTATCAGTCATCATCAATGGAGAGGTAAAAGATTCATTGGATTTCCAAGTTTGCTGAATGAATAAAAAATCCCTTCTTATTCAAGAAGGGATTTTGCTGATTAGCCTTCAACACTGCCGTAAAGCTCTTCTAAAGGCTTCATAATGATTTTGTTCAATTCACCAATCAGCATGCTCATGCGCTGCTCCGCTTCCATCAGCTGAGAAATTTTTTCGTGCTGCTGTACAAGCGCAACTGTTTTTTGAGCCTGCGTCACTTCTTCTTGTGTAATCTCTTCTCCTGCCATTTGTTTTTGCTGGAGTCTAAGCTGTACATCACGGAAGTTTTCGAACATGCGCTTCGCTGATTCATCTGCGTTAACTTCGTCGTAAAGGTTTTTTAAACGGGTGAACTCTTCGCTCCCGCGTAATGCATTTTCCAGATCATACGCTACATCATAAAAATTAACAGCCATTGTAAATAGCTCCTTTCATCATTGCCGTTTGACATACCACTCCACTATAACAGACTATGGAGCTCCTTTCATTAATCAAAAACCATTTCTTCTTAAAAAAGGATGACAAACAGTGCTTGAATCGCGCCTATCATTCCGCCGAGAAGGCCCCCCAAATAGGTAATCATTTTAAATTCTTTTTTTGAAATGGACAGCACCATTTCTTCAAGACGCTCCACCGGGAACTGATCCACCTGCTCCTTGACGATTTCCTCAAGACGCAACCGTTTTAAGACACTTTCAAGGTTGGACGAAATCCCTTCAAGCAATTTGTCTAACAGTGCCGGCAGCATTTGCTGGGTCAGCTCAGATTCATAGCGGACGGTAAGCGTGCCAATCGTATTGTCGAAGAAAGGGGCAGTCGAAAATGCTTGCAGCACTCTTCGTTTCAAACTGAAAATGAGCGCCTTTGCATTCCATTTTTCATCTGCTTCATTAAACGTATACTCCCTCAGCTTGCCCCATTCGTTTTTTAAGAGATCAGAAAGCAATTTATTTGTTTCCTCATTCCGCAAGAATTTCAGCAGCTCCGGCAGCACGCGATCCGCAAGGCTTGAATTGCCAAGAAACATTTGCACCATGCTTCCAAGCATGCCGCGCTCTTTTAAAAAGTCATCAATCATATTGCCAAGACGGATTTTTCCTTCATCACTTTCAAAATAACGGACACTCCGTGACAATATATATCCTGAAATCATCGGAATCTTTTCCTCTAGCTTTTCCTGCACCTCTATAGGCACCAGCTCTTTTAACGATTGGTGCCCGTATTGGCGGAAAAGCTCATTCAGCTTATCATCCGTCCAGCTGCTGATCCATGCATCAGCAGCTTTTTCGGGGCGCTTCATCCCGGCTTTTTCAAGCGCTTCTTTTACTGTCACTTCAGAAAGTGACAGCTTTTGAATCAGCTGTTCCCCCACTCGAAGAGCCTGCGTTTTGGCTGCATCAGAGACGAGCCGCTTTTTAATGCCTTCAGGGGTTAAGAGATGATTGACTACCATCAGTCCCATTTGTTTTGCAAGTTCATCTCGCCGTCTTGGAATCAGCCCGGGCGTAAAAGGAACTCGTTTCCCAAACAAATAGTATGCTTTATACGGCCTAAACAGCATTTGAATTGCTAAATGATTGGTCACCGCTCCAATGGCAGCGCCGATCACGATCATAAAAATAAAGGTTCCTGCAATACCCATTCCTATTCATCTTCCTCCATCTGTGCTTCAGCTTTTTTCATATAGATTATGTACCTATACGTATTATAGAGGCTCATGCAATCACTTAGCAAACGAGGAGACAAATTCCTATTCTTAGAAAATCAGCTTGTTCTTTTGGAATAGGGCAAGGTGGAGAATCGTATTCTGTAAAGTAGAATACCGTCAGCTGCGTTCGTCTTACATGTATTTAGTGTAAAGCTGCGGACACCCGCCGACAGCTTTTGAATAAAAGGGGGAGTCTCACCATGATAACACTCGGTTTTATGTCCTTATCCCGCCAGCATGAAGCGGATTATTCCGCAGAACTGGCCAAAAGAGCACCCGAATTCGGCATACGTTTCATCCGGTTTACACCATTTGATATTTCACCTGACACTTTGCGTGTCAAAGCATCGGTCTATCATTCGGCCAGCAGCACATGGAACGAAACTGAAATGGCGATTCCAGATTATATTTATGATCGCTGTTTTTACGGCAAGGATTCACATTCCCAAAAAGCAAAACCAATCGTTGAGTGGCTCAAAAAATATCCGAAAACGGAATTTATCGGGCGGGGTCTTCCCGATAAGTGGACCGTCCTTCACGATTTGCAGCAGCACTCTGTAATCAATCCCTATATTCCCGAAACGATAAAGGTGAACCGCTACGAACAAATTCACTCCTTTTTATCCAAAGAAAAAGCCTGCATCCTTAAACCGGCATTCGGCGCGGGAGGCAGAGGCGTGATTCTTTTGAAGCTGGGCAAGAAAAACATCACTGCTACTTATCACATCGGAAAGGATAAGCAGACAAAAACGTTTTCCAACCAGACTTCTTTTAAAACATGGTGCAAAAAAGTGCTTCAGCATCAATATTTGCTTCAGCCTTACTTAAACATTCAAGATAAGGAACAATACCCTTGTGATATTCGTCTGTTTATGGAAAAAAACGAAGCAGGTGAATGGAATACAGTCGGAAAGGCAGTAAGACGCGGATACAAACACGGGCTGCTGGCCAATTTGTCAGGCGGATCTGATGCGCTGACATTTGACTCCTGGTTTGAAGATATACCGAAAAAACAGCAAGTGGTTTTACTAGATGATGTGTTTTCAATTACCCAATCGGTTCCGTATTATCTTGACGAGCGCTACGGGCCGTTGTTTGAACTCGGTCTTGATATATGTCTTGCAAAGGACGGGAGAATTTGGATTTTAGATATCAATTCCAAACCGGGCAGGAAGTCAATCCTGCGTGTCTCTCCCGAGCAAAAAGAACAGCTGTACACTTGTCCCCTAAAGCGCTGCCAATATCTGTTTTCTGAGCAAAGCCAGAAAGGAGTTCTTCCGCGTGAATCCTAAACGGTTTTTGATCGGCATAGACAAAACCAGTGAAAACACCCTGTTTCTGCCCTCTTCGCTGAAGCAAGACGGACTTTTGCATGCCGCATTCGGAACGAAGGTTGTCAGATGCCACGTTGCTTACAGACGGCATCTGGAACAAACCGTGCTTCTCTCTGAAAATCTGTTTCATGAGCTTTTGCTTCCCCACCGAAGCAGGGCTGATATACTGATTCATGATCATACAGTGCATATCGGGCCGTTAGTCGGCATCTTTACGGCAGGGTTTACTGTATCTCTTGAACGTCCATTTAAGGATCGTTCCCTCTTTTTTTCTAAGCTTGTCACGTTACACGAGCAAGCCGGAGGCTACTGCTTCGTTTTTGGCGCGCACCAAATCAATTGGGAGGAAGGCACGATTGAAGGCCTCCTTTACAGGGAAAACGGCTGGGAGAAAAAAATCGTTCCATTGCCGAACGTCGTTTATGATCGTTTGCCGAACCGAAAAATTGAAGATTCACTTCTCTTGCAACATACAAAAAAGAGGCTGATCGATGAATATCAGATCCCATGGTTTAATAAAACGTTTTTCAATAAATGGAACGTTCATCAATTGCTCGAAAAAGATCCGAGAACGGCACCCTTTTTGCCTAGATCCGAGCTGACACCATCTGTGGAGCTGATAGATGAGCTCTGTGGCGCATACAAAAAAGTCTATATCAAACCGGCAAATGGAGCACTCGGCACCGGCATTTATCAGCTGACAAGAACAGATGGCGGCCTGACGGTAAAGCATACGAATGACGCCAAAACATTTACTTCGATTGATTATTCCGATGCCGCCTCATTCCTTGCAGAATTTCAAAAACAGCACAACCCGTCCGACTTTCTCATTCAGCAAGGTGTTGATCTCATCGAATTTCAAGGCAAACCAGCGGATTTCCGTGTCCATACCAATAAAAACAGAAAAGGAAAATGGACAGTGACAGCAATTGCCGTAAAAATTTCCGGAAAGAACAGCATTACAACACATCTTTCTAACGGCGGCACTGTAAAGACACTTGCGGAAGTATACGATGATCCCGCTGAAAGAGTTGAGGTCATTAAAAAGCTTTCTGCAGCGGCACTGACGGCAAGCCATGTCCTTCATGATCATATCGAGGGGTTTATCGGGGAGATCGGTTTCGATTTTGGCATTGATCAGAACGGTAAAGTATGGATGTTTGAAGCGAATTCGCGCCCGGGCCGAAGCATTTTTTCTCATCCAAATTTGCATCATGTTGATTCTCTTACAAAACGAAGAAGCTTTGAATACGCGTCCTATTTATCTGAGAAGGCAATCACATCTCCTGAAGCATTGTGGCCTTCGTAACCTGTCCGCTTTTTTAATAAAGCGGGCTTATCTTTATCCAAGGCTGGGACAAACTGCATATTAAGGCCTCTTCAATGATGTTCTGGAACAATGATACAATGAACATAAGCCGTTTATATTCAGGTCAATTGATACCAAATGTAAGGAGCGTGGCCGTTATGATTTCTCATTTCAGCTGGAAACCGTTGTTCCCAAAAGAAAAGCTGCCCGGTTGGAAAATATCATTTTATTATAAAGGGACCCATTATGAAGGCATCTATCATAAGAGCGGTGAGATTGAATGGGGAGACTTGTTTCCCGCCCGCGCTGACGAGCCTGCTCTTACAAACGAGATACATGAACTGATGCTTTTTCATATTTATGACTAGCTTAGCCTAAACGGCTAAGCTTTTTTTGCTTTCTCAAGATTTACCACACAATTCTCCGCATGAGTTTCCGGCCATTTTAACATAATACGTAGTAACAAGCCGGCAAAGCATTGGGTTACGCCGAGGCGGCAGTGACACCCGATAAGGGTTCACAGATCTGGTGCAACTCCAGTTAACCCAACCATACTAAATAAAAAGGAGATTTTACACATGGCTAACCAAAACTCTTCAAATGACTTACTAGTTCCTGGCGCAGCTCAGGCTATCGATCAAATGAAACTTGAAATCGCTTCTGAATTCGGCGTTAACCTTGGAGCGGACACTACTTCTCGCGCTAACGGTTCTGTCGGAGGAGAAATCACAAAACGTTTAGTATCTTTCGCTCAGCAGCAAATGGGCGGCAGAGTTCAATAACAATTCAATATATGGCTATAGAGGGCGCGGTTTCCGCGCTCTCTTTTTTTGTCACCCTTTTTTCCTGCTCCACATATCCTAGAAAAAAAGGGAGGAAATCGGGGTGTCATTCATCACCATTGTGAATTGGGAGCTGGTTCAGTTCGTAAGTGTATCCATGATTCATGAATATGTTTCCCATCGTTCTGTTTATTTGTACAGGTATTCTTTCCCGCGCTGTTCAAACTGAGAACATCCTTTTATAATGAAAGGCGAGGAGGTTTTTTGATGAAAATCGCTTTATTAGGAGCCAGCGGCCGCGTCGGACAGGCCTTTTTAACACAAGCTGCAGCAGATGAAAGATTTGATATTTTCGCTCTGATCAGATCTCAACATGCTGATCTTCCCCTTTCAAAAGACAGAACCGTCACGGGAAACGCCCGCCGCTTAGAAGATGTGAAAAAAATAATGGAGAATGCTGAAATCGTGATCAGCTGTCTAGGCACAGATGGTGATGATACCTTGTCAACTGCTATGGCACACATTCTCTCCGCTATGGAGGAACAGCATATCAAACGGCTTATTACGATCGGCACCGCAGGGATCCTAGATTCCCGATATGAACCGGGAAAATACCGGTTTGAAACAAATGAATCGAAACGAAAGCAGACCCGCGCAGCCAAGGAGCATACAAAAGTATACGAAATGCTTAAAGAATCATCATTAGACTGGACAATCATCTGCCCCACTTACCTCCCGGACGGAACAGCAACCGGCGTATATCGTACGGAGCGTAACGTTTTGCCTGAGGGCGGCACAAGCATTTCGGTCGGCGATACTGCGGACTTTTTATATCGTGAGCTCGTTACAGGTAAGTATGTCGGATACCGTGTCGGACTGGCTTATTGACTACATAAACCAAAAACCCAAAACACGATTGTTTTGGGTTTTTTGAGCGTTATGCAATGGAATGTTTCTGTCCCTTTTGCAGTTCATACATTTGATAATATTGGCCTTCTAATGCCATCAGTTCCTCGTGGTTCCCTCTCTCAACAATTTCTCCTTTATCAAGAACCAAAATCTGATCAGCATTTCTGATTGTTGAAAGCCGGTGAGCGATGACGAAGGTGGTGCGTCCTTGTTTGACGACATCAAGCGCCTTCTGGATTACGGCCTCTGTCTCTGTATCAATATGCGCTGTAGCTTCATCTAAAATCAAGATCGCGGGATCAAACGCCAAAGCTCTAGCGAAAGAAATTAACTGCCGCTCTCCCGAGGATAGCGTGCTGCCTTTTTCAATCACGGGCTCATTAATGCCCTTCGGAAGCTTCTTTAGAAGAGGCTCAGCACCGACTTGCCGCAGTGCATTTTTTATTTCTTCTTCAGTCATTCTTTCGTCATCCAGCCTTACATTAGATCCGATTGTACCCGAGAATAAGTACGGGTCCTGAAGCACAATGCCCATATGGGATCTGAGTTCCTGTCTTGACATGTTGTAAATGCTTCTCCCATCAATCAGAATATCCCCTTTTTGCGCATCATAAAAACGAAACAGAAGATTCAAAATCGAGCTTTTTCCTGATCCGGTATGGCCGACGAGCGCTACGGTTTCGCCTTTTTGCGCAGTAAAGGAAATATGCTTTAATACCTCCTCACCTTCTTGATACGCAAATGACACATCACGAAATTCAACCCGCCCCAGCGCACGCTCCTTCGCCGGTTCACCCGCTTCTTCCGTTTTCTTTTCTTCAAGCAGTTCAAAAACACGCCCGGCGGAGACCCTTGCAAGCTCCAGCTTTGAAAACTGATTGACGATGCCTGTGATCGGCTGAAATAACCGGTTCAAATAATCGACAAACGCGTACAGCACACCGATAGAAACAATCCCGGCCGCATTCAGGCTCGCACCGCCAAAATGCCAGATCAGACAGACGAACGCAAGATTGCGGATGACATTGACCAGATTATGGGACATTAAGGAGTTTAAATTCAGCATCCTGTTTTGGAAATAAAAATGTGATTCATTTAATTCCTCAAATTCTCTCATTGTTTCCTTTTGATGGCGGAAAGCCTGAATAATGGTCATGCCTTGAATTGACTCATTCATTTTTGCGTTAATGTCACTGTTGATCGAGCGGATTTTTTGGTTGTAATATGACGCATATCTCCGGTATATGACCGACCACAGCCAGATAATCGGCACAATTGCCAGACATACAAACGCAAGCTTCACATCAAGCAGAAACAAAGCCGTGAATATCCCGAACATATAGATTCCGCTTGTCACAAATGTTGAAAGCACTGTGACATATAAATCCCTGATAGCCTCCGTATCATTGGTAATCCGCGCAACGACTTTTCCGGCCGGAAGGTTGTCAAAATAGCGAATCGGCATTTTCTGTATGTGCGAAAACACGTCCTGCCTCATCTTTTGAATAATCCGATTGGCACTCATCTGCAGCAGATAATGCTGTCCGTATTGAAAGAATACCGAAAACACAAGCAAGCCCCCATACAGGCAGATCAGTAACACCATTCCCTTTATTTCCGGCTGATAGAACTGGAAAAGTTCCTGCTTAGTCAGCTTTTCGGCAGCATATGCCCGGCTCTTGTCTCCGTTTGTGATCGTCAGTTTCCCGTCAGAAACCGTTCTATGCCCGTCGAAGCTGACAGCCTGATCAACAAAATAGAACGCCATTCCCACTTGATAAATATGCGCTTCTTTTGCTTTTGAAACAGGCTCCTGCAAGCGGTCCTCTCTGACATATGAGACGCCGTGAAACTGAACGGCATTTTTATCTTTTTCCGCAGCTTCATACCATGTTTTCTCAATGCCGAGGATATGGTCGTCTATCATTTTTTTGCCAATAAAGGGCCCAGTCAGTTCTGCACCGACGGCAACAGCTAGCAAAAGGACGGCTGTGATCAGCAATTTTCGATAAAGAAGTGCGTATCTCCATAACGTTTTTCCTATTTTCATGCCCCTGCTCCCCCTTCTTCCGCAGTGAACAGCTGCTGTCTTTCATATTGTTCCCGGTACCACCCATTATTGGCCAACAGTTCTTGATGCGTGCCTCTCTCAGCAATGACGCCGCCGTCCATCACAAGGATCAGGTCGGCGTGCTCTACCGCGGATAATCGGTGCGTCAAAATCATTGTCGTTTTTCCTTTGCGGTTTTCTCTGATGTTCTTGATAATTGCAGCCTCTGTTTTGGCATCTACAGCGGAAAGCGAATCATCCAGGATCAAGATTTCCGGATTTGCCATGAGTGCTCTCGCAATCGAAATTCTTTGTTTCTGCCCGCCTGACAGTGCTACGCCTTTTTCACCGACCATTGTCTCCAGACCGGACGGAAGCATGTGCAAATCTTTTTCAAAATGTGCTTCGGCAATGGCTTGCTGAACCTCTTTATCACTTGCATCCTGTTTTCCGTATAAAATATTTTCTTTTACAGTCCGTGAAAACAGTAAATGATCCTGAGGCACATATCCGATCCACCCGCGGAGCCGGTCAAGAGGGATTTGCTGAATCGGTACGCCTGAAAATGTAATGCTCCCTTCACCTGGAGGATACTGGCGCAAAAGCTGCTTAATAATTGTCGTTTTTCCGCTCCCGGTTTTACCTGCAATCCCGACAGTCTGCCCTTTTCGCACCGTAAATGAAATATCCTGAAGATTGTCACTTGTTGAGCTTGGATATGTAAAGCTGACATGACTGAAAACGATATCTCCAGGCTCTTTAAGATCAGCGGGCTGTTTTGGATCTGTCACATCCGTTTCATAAGAAAGAGTTTCATTTACCCGGTCTAATGACGCATTGCCGCGCTGCATCACGTTAATGAGTTCACCGATTGCAAACATCGGCCAAATCATCATGCCTAGATAAACGTTAAAGGACACTAACTCTCCAAGCGTCAGCTCGTTCCGGAATACAAGAAACGCTCCGTAGCCGAGCCCAATCAGATAGCTTGCGCCGACAAGCAGTTTCACCGTCGGCTCAAACAGGGAATCAATAAAAGCCACTTTCATATTTTTCTGATAAACATCAGCGGTCATTTCATTAAACCGGCGAACATCGTTTGTTTCCTGAACATACGCGCGAATCACCCGCACGCCTGAAACAGATTCCAGCACTCTGTCATTCAGCGCCCCGAACGCGTTTTGGGCCTCAGTAAACCGCTCATGAATTTTACTTCCATATAGACTGATTGCAATCGCCATGACTGGAAGCGGGATAATGGCGGCAAAGGTCAGCTTCCAGCTGATCAAAAACCCCATCGTCAAAAAGATCGTCATCATAAACATCGTAGAATCGACTAACGTCAAGATGCCAAACCCTGTCGTTAAACTGACGGCCTGAAGATCATTTGTCCCTCGTGCCATTAAATCGCCTGTCCGGTTTTTTTCATAAAACGGCGGCGACATAGTCAGCAAATGCCCCATCAGCTTCGTACGAAGAATTTTCTCCATCAGATTCGCTCCGCCAAACAGCTGATGCATCCAAAAATAAGACATGATATACACGGCCGCCGTCAGCACAAAAAAGATACCGATATAAAACAGCAGCCCTTCCGCAGTAAACGCCCCTGCTTTCATATCATCTATGGCGTTCCCCAAGAGCTTAGGCGGAAACATTTCAATGACATTGACTGCTAATAAAAGGACAATCGCAATCGTATAGCGCAGCCAGTACGCCTTAAAAAACCAGCCAAGCTTTTTCAAAACTGAAAACATCTATCCCCATCTCCTCATCAGCCGCCTTCTATTTTTTCCTTGCAGCTTTTTTCATCCAATTTGGCACGAACAGCCCTCGCCTCTGTATTTGTCTTCACATCCCATACACCTGTCTTTCCATAGATTTTGTATATAAAAAAGGCATGAAGCGTCAGCTCCATGCCTTTTTTAACCGATATGTTACGCACAGCGCTTTTCAGCGCGCGGTCCGACCTAAAAAACCGTTCACGAAAACAGAACAAAAGGTTTGCCGCGCCAATATGAAACTGTTTGATAAACATGCAAATTCCTTGGCATAGCAAACCCTCCTTCCATTCTGATTTCATCTTTTTATCATCATATAAACAAAACCTTTTATTGTCAATCATTACTTGAATAGGAAAAGGTTAATTGTGCTCAAATTCGGGTAGTAGTGTTGTAAGACGCTTTGAAAGGGTGAGAAGGATGTTCCATGCTGACCGTATCATTGTTGCGTTTGACGGAAGTGAAAATAGTAAGAAAGCGCTTCAGACAGCCATTGATCTTGCTAAAACCGTAAATGCCACTATTACCGTCGCCCATTCACATGATATGAAAGACAATCAGACCGTCATCGACCCGCCCAGACCCGCAGCTGAGGCAAGCTATATCAGCGGAGGCGTGACAAGTGTTCCTGATCCACTGATATCGGATGTAACATCACCTGAGCCAATGATCTATGAAGACCGTACGGAAGAAGTCATCGCCGAAGCCAGAATGATGCTGAATGAACAGCAGGCAGATGGAGATATCGATATATTAGAAGGCGATCCGGCTGAATCAATTATCGAGCATGCAAACCGCATTTCTGCCGATATGATCGTAACCGGAAGCAGAGACCAAAACAGGCTGAAAAAGCTAATATTCGGAAGTGTAAGTGAAAAGCTTTCAGCAAAATCGGATATACCCGTCCTGATTGTAAAGTGAGCACGCCCTGTGCTCACTTCTTTTATATTCATAATTGTGAAAAAACATAGATTTTCGTTTTTTTCTGTTATAATGCTTTCGTGCCCAAAAGCACAAAAGCATTAAAGATAAATATGGGGTGTTATTTTGGATTCTCAAAAAAAGCTGACGTTTCCGTTAGCCGTCGGTTTATTTATATTCATGTTATGCATTATTATTTCTTGCTTATTCTTGCTTCATGTAGAACCTCATATCCCGCTGTTTTTAAGTGTTGTCATGCTTTCAGCAGCAGCTTTATGGTTTGGATTTTCCTGGAAGAGTATTGAAAAAGGGATTGTAGACGGGATCAAAAACGGCGTACAGCCGATTATTGTTCTAGCGCTGATCGGCATCTTAATCGGCGCCTGGATGTACAGCGGCGCAATACCGACTGTGACAGTTTATGCCCTAGCCTTTATTGAACCAAGCCACCTTCTGTTGACTGCTTTGTTTTCATGTATGATCATCAGCACACTTGTTGGCTCAAGCCTGACAACTGTAAGCACAATCGGAGTAGCGCTGATTGGCGTGGCGAGCGCGGCTGGCGTTCCGCTTGAATGGACAGCAGGCGCAGTCATATGCGGCGCTTGTTTTGGGGATAAAATGTCGCCGATGTCGGACACAACCAACTTTGCAGCCGGGATAGGCGAAATACCGATCTTTGAACACATTCGCCATATGATGGGCACAACCATTCCAGCTTTGCTCATCACTGTCGTTCTGTTTTACTTTCTCGGTTCATCAGTGTCAGCGGACGCTGCTTCAACCGATAATATTCAGCAGGTCATAACCGGAATAAAAGATGCTGCAAACGTGACACCGTGGGCCCTTCTTTCTCCGCTCTTAGTCGTTTTGCTGGCAATTAAACGGGTATCAGTAATCCCCGTTCTGACTGCCGGAATTATTTCCTCGGGAATTTTGACTGCTATTTTTGTACCCGACAGCAGCCTGCAGGCGTTTATGACAGCTTTGCAAAATGGCACAACTTTCGAAACTGACAATGAGGCAGCCGCTAAAATTATCAACAGAGGCGGACTGCAATCCATGATGGGCTCTGTCTCTCTCATTATGATTGCATTTGCACTTGGCGGATTGATGGAGAAAATCGGATTGATTTCTGCACTATTGGAAGGCGTCATGAAAGGCATCCGCTCAAAAGGCCGTCTTGTTGCAGCAACTGTCTGCTCAAGCATCGGCGTCAACTTGGCAACCGGCGAACAGTATTTATCGATATTAATACCGGGACAATCATTTAAATCCTTATATGACAAACAAAACATCCAGCGAAAATTTCTGACAAGGTCATTAGAGGACGGCGGAACATTAATTAACCCATTGATTCCTTGGGGCGTCAGCGGCGCATTTATGGCGAGCGCACTTGGTGTTCCAGTCATAGACTACATCCCGTTTACGTTCTTCCTCTATATATCGCCGATGATCTCCATTTTGATTGGATTTGTTAAAAAATAAAAAGAGCCCCGCTGTATAAAGCGGGCTCTTTTCTTCGTTCATTTATGAAATGCTAGCAGCCTGTTGAATGCTTTCTTGAAAAGCAGCCTGAAGCTGTTTGGTCACCGGTCCGGGTTTCCCGCTTCCGACCGATTGTCCATCGAGCGTCACGACCGGAATAATTTCTGCCGTCGTTGACGAAATAAAGATCTCTTCCGCCTGTTTCAACTCTTCTTCACTGACAGGAGTCTCATCCAGTTTGATCCCATTCTTTTCAATCAGTCCCAAAATATTCATCCGTGTAATTCCATTGAGAATGAGCCGGTTAGCTGGATGTGTTCGCACCGTGCCGTTGATAACGGCATAAACGTTAGAGGATGTACCCTCCGTAACAACGCCGTCCCTAAGTAAAATGGCTTCAAATGCTCCCGCTTCATAGGCCTTTTGCTTTGTCATGACATTATACAGTAAATTCAGACTTTTGATATCACATCTTAGCCAGCGAAGATCCTCATCTGTAATGGCCGCCACTCCGTATGCCTGCTCTTGCTCCGGTTTTTTCACCGTAAACGTATAAGCAGTAGTCTGCGGCTCGAGGCCGGCTTCATACTGGTGTTTTCGCGGGGCCACACCTCTTGTTGTCTGAATGTATACCGCTCCCTCACTGACCGCATTTTCCTGTACAAGTTTTTGCAGGTCCCACTCGAGATCTTCTATACTGAATGGCAGTGAAATTCCGATTTCAGCAGCACTTCTGAAAAAACGCTCAGCATGCTCACGTAAGCCGAACAATACTCCTTTGTACACCCTGATCACTTCATAGATGCCGTCACCAAACTGATAACCGCGATCTTCCAAATCGATTGATGCTTCACTGCGCCCAATCAGCCGACCATTGACTAAAACCTTCATAAAAGCCCTCCCTTTTCGAGATGTCCCTGATGTAATTCAAGCTGTCATTGTCACTAATTCTACCATATTGGACAAGCTGAAAAACAGAAAGATCAAGAGATCTATAGCGGAAAGGAGTTTATTTTTTCCTTAAAATCTGACATTTCGACAAATTTTCTATGTGCTTTCCAGTTTTATTCCTGTATACTTGACTGGTAATACATAGGTTGTAAACATAAGGCATCTTCATAAGCTGCCTGCTGTACAGCATTATGTAGAGATTTTATGCCAATGGAGAGATTGTTATGCGACAAACGAGAGGAGAGGCTTCTCCTTCTGCAGTTTCGCTTGCTTTTAAATTTGCAAGTTTAGCAGTTTTATGTGTGCTGCTTTTGCTTATGGTGATTTTGGGTTATTCCAACAGTTCAACGAAAGCAAAGGAAGTCACTGTCACAACTAACGGACAGCTTCGAGATGAGAAGGAAAGCCTTAAGCTGAAAAACGACTCCCCCGATCTGCTGATAAAACATCTGCAGACAAAGCAGGACATGGGAGATAAAACGGTTTACTTAACCTTCGATGACGGCCCGTCAGCCTTTACAAACCGCTTGCTCGATGTACTGAAAAGCGCTGATGTAAAAGCGACGTTTTTTATGCTGTCACCGCGGATGAACGAATTCAAACAAGCTGTGAAAAGAGCAGAAAAGGAAGGCCACGCACTCGGTTTACATGGCGTTACCCACAATAACAGATTGTTCTATCAAACACCGACATCTCCGCTAAAAGAAATGCAGGAGGCGCGTGACACGCTGCAGGACATTACAGGTTATAAAACCGCTCTTGTCAGAACGCCCTACGGAAGCAAGCCGTCACTAACCCCCTCACAAATCCGCAATCTTGAGAAAGACGGTTTTGTGTACTGGGATTGGACGATTGACAGCATGGACTGGAAATACCGAAATTCAAAGTATGTGTCGGCCGTGTTAGAGCAGCTTGAAAATATGGAACACAGCTCTTCAGGCCGCCCGAATGTGATTCTCATGCATGATCTTCCCGCTACCGTAAACGCGCTGCCGGTACTAATCAATAAATTAAAAGAAAAAGGCTATTCCTTCGGAGTGTTAGAGGACACAATGGTTCCTGTTCATGAATAAAAAAGTGAGGCGCATAAGGCGGCTCACTTTTTTATGCCCAAACTTCGGGCAAACTCGCCGATTTTTTGATGGATGACCATGTCAAACAAGCTGTCGCAATACGTTGGTTCAAGGTTTATGATGACTTTCTTCATGCCGGGAATCAGACTTGCATCCTCAGGCACAAATCTAGCCGGAGCCACTTCGAGAGACGTGCCGATAACCAATAAAAGATCTGCTTGATCCAGCTTTTCATAAAGGGTGTCAAAGTGCATGACGGCGTCGCCAAAGAGAACAACATCGGTTTTTAATACCGTTCCGCAAATGTCCCCATTGTTTCCGGGCGCCGTGCACTCCGGCACCTCCCGCTCCAGCAAATGGGGAAGATCATATCGGGCGCCGCATGCCGGACAAGCTGCTGTCTGGATAGAACCATGCAGTTCGTACACATGCCTGCTCCCCGCTTTTTTATGAAGACCGTCAATGTTTTGTGTGAAAATATCGATCTGCTTCCCTTGCTTCTCCAGCTCAGCTAAAAGCAAATGGCCTTCATTCGGTTCAAAGCTGCCGCTCATTTTCATCTGGAACAATTCTTTGAATTTGGGCCAAAACAGACGCGGATGACTTAAAAAATAATCAAGGCTCATCGCTTCCATTCTTGAGGCATCTTCCGTCCAAATGCCACCTGCTGAACGAAAGTCGGGAATCCCTGATTCTGTGCTCATTCCCGCTCCGGTCAGCACAACAATTCTCTGTGCTTCATGTAGAATACTTTTGAATGCTTCCAACTCAACACCGCCTTTTTCTCTTATTTTACCATGAAAAAGACTCCGCCTCTGTCAGACGAAGTCTCTCTTTTAAGCCCGTTCCTTTTCCTCTTTATTTAGATTCACCTGGAATGGGTCGCTTTCGTGCTTTTGCTTGACAACAACCATTTGGCCGGGATATGCAAACTGGACACCTTCCGCACCTAAAATCTCAATAATTTTATAGTTGATATCCTCTCTAATATTAAGGTTTTCAGCCCAAACTGTCGTTTTTGTATAGAAGTTAAAAAATAAATTGTAGTAGCTGTCGGCAAACGTATCGAAGTTGACCATGATTGTTTCATTATCAACGCCCTCATGCTCTAAGAGCATTGTTCTGAGAGAATGAATGGAGCGTTCAAGGTTCTCAATCGGCGTAGCGTAGGACACATGGATGGAAAACGTAATCTGGCGTTTGGTCATTCTTGTCCAGTTCGTGATCGCTTCCATCGACAGCGTAGAGTTCGGCACCGTTACAAGCGCCCCCTGTGCTGTTCTGAATCTCGTGCTCCTAAAGGTAATATCCTCGACTGATCCTGTTACTGTCGACGTCTCCACCCAGTCACCAATTGTAAACGGCTTTTCAGTAATAATAATAATACCGCCGAAGAAGTTGCTGATGGTATCCTTCGCGGCAAGCGCAAAAGCCAGCCCGCCAAGACCTAGGCCCGCTACAAATCCGTTGACATCATAATTGAATTCCTGAGCGATCACACTGACACTGAGCGCAATGATCACAAAACGAAGCAATTTGGATAAAAACGGAGCCAGAATGTCATCCATGTCAAGCTCGAAGCGCTGATTCACCTTATGGAAGATAAACGACGATGTTGCGGTCAAGTTACAAAGACCCCAGCACAAGAGCGCCACAATCAGTGAGCGGTATATTTTGCTGATGACCGGCATTTGCTCATCTAAAAACGGTGAATACCGGATCGCTAAAAACAGCCCAAGGGCAACAAAAAACCATCTGGCCGGCTTATCAAACGCCAGAACCACCTGTTTAAAAATTTCTGTTTTCGGCCGGTTTGTCAAATTAAAAAGCAGGTTAAAGAAATATCTTGTGAATAATTTTCTAAGTATAAGAAACACCAGCAAAATCGCCAAGCTGATGCCGATTTGAATGATGATATCAAGCGTAAAATACTGCTGCAGATAATCCGGCATGACTGTCTCCCCTCTATCCCAATCAATTGTTTATTATACTAAAATATTCGTAAGGATGTTCATTTAAATGTCTTTTGCAGCACAAAACCCCGGCGAAACGCCGGGGTCATTTCTCAATTCATCTATCAGCCAGATTCAATAGGGACAGTCACTTACCTTTTTTCGTTTGTGTCTGATCAAGGAGAGTTGCTTTTTGCATTTCAGCATCCGTTTCGGCTTTAATTCTTTCCTCCACTCTGATTCTCCCTTTTCCCATGATCTCGCCTCCTTTTTTGCTATTATAAAGGATCATATTTTGTTGTGAACATGTCGAAAGACCTAATTTTCTGACGAAATGTGTTCTGATACGCTGAGTGTCTTTTTTTAGTTATACGCATTCCTCAGCCCGGACCATTCCGATATGGCAGAAAAAATTCACCAGTTTGTATCGCGGTGCATATATGGATTTGATACAATAACAGAAATGCCCATACGAGGAGCTGACTTAGCTTGTACATCATTGCCCATCGCGGAGCATCCGGCTACGCTCCGGAAAATACGATTGCCGCATTTGACCTTGCGGTGAAAATGAATGCAGATATGATCGAACTGGATGTCCAGCTTACAAAAGACAGGCAGATTGTTGTGATACACGATGACAGGGTTGACCGAACAACAAACGGATCGGGCTTTGTTAAGGATTTTACCTTGGAGGAATTGCAAAAACTCGATGCAGGAAGCTGGTACGGCCCCGCTTTTCAAGGAGAGCGTATTCCGACCCTGGAAGCGGTGCTCAAGCGCTACCACAAAAAAATCGGCCTTTTAATTGAACTAAAAGGCCATCCGTCTCAAGTCGGAATTGAAGAAGAGGTGGGGCAGCTATTAGGGCAATTTTCTTTTTCTATCAATAATATTGTTCAATCCTTTCAGTTCCGCTCCGTCCAAAGATTCCGCGAGCTTTATCCATCGATTCCGACAGCCATCATTACAAGGCCCAACTTTGGCATGCTGTCCAGAAATCAGATGAAGGCCTTCCGCTCTTTTGCAAACTATGTCAATATAAAATACACACGGCTCAACCGTCTGATGATCGGCTCCGTCCATAAAAATGGCTTAACCATATTTGCATGGACTGTCAACAATCAAAAGACAGCGGCAAAATTACAAGCCATGGGCGTGGACGGCATCGTTACAGATTACCCGGATTTCATCATAAAGGATGGCAAACATGAAAATATATAGCGCGGTTTTTATCGGAGGCGCGCTTGGCGCCTGCCTCCGATACGGATTAAACTTATGGATACACACCGGTCAGTTCCCGGCGGCAACCTGGCTGGAAAATGCGGCAGGCAGCCTCCTATTAGGCATTTTGACCGGATTTTTTATGATCGGGGCAAAACGGCCTCTGCTGTCGGCTTTTTTAGGCACCGGCTTTTGCGGAGGCTTCACAACAATGTCCACGTTTTCTAAGGAAACAGTGATGATTTTGCAAGGACAACCCTCATTGGCTCTTTTATATGTGGCAGCCTCATTGATATCAGGGATCATATTTGCACTGATTGGTGTTTTTGCGGGACGGCGCATAGCAGGCATTCAGCAAAGAAAGGGGCTGCAGGAAAGATGACACTAGCGGGTATTTTCATAGGGGGCGGACTTGGCGCAATGCTTCGCTTCTGGCTTGGCAATGTCATAACCGCCAAAACCAAAGGTCTCAGCCTGCCCATTGGCATACTGACAGTCAATATTCTCGGAGCTCTCGGGCTCGGAATATTTACAGGACTTCACGTTGCAAATGCTTCGGTCTCGCTTATCATCGGCACGGGGTTTTTTGGCGCCTTTACGACCTTTTCCACCTTCAGCGTTGAAAGTATTCAACTCCTTATGGCCAAACGTGTAATAGAAAGCATCTTGTACATCGCCCTGACACTTTGCGGGTCGCTTTTGGCATTTTGGTGCGGCTGGACAATCACAATATAAAAAAACCTTGAGCTTATTTCTCGCTCAAGGTTGCACTGTTCAGCATCACAGGCTCAGGCAGCGGCAGCTTGTGGTGCGCCATAATCCCGGTTGTGTTGCCGGCTTCTTCTTTTATATCGATTTGCTTGATTAATCGGCCGTCCATCTTCAGCACCTTGATCGTATATGAACCGATGCGAATGGATTCACCAGCCTCAATATCGATGTTTTCTTTTAATATCAGCCCGCCGATCGTATCGACGTCTTCTTGAATCGATGCGCCAAGAAGGCTGTTCACCTGATCGATCCGAACCTTTCCATCCATCACATAATGGCCGTCGCCAAGCTTTTGGATCAGCGGCTGTTCATCTTCATCAAATTCATCTCTGATCTCTCCGACAATTTCCTCAAGAATATCCTCTGTCGTCACAAGTCCCGAGGTTCCTCCGTATTCATCCGACAATATAGCCATATGAATGCGCTCGCGCTGCATTTTAATCAGCAAGTCATGAACCGGGATCGTTTCAATCACTTCGATGACCGGCCTCACATACGGATGGATCGTCATCTTCATTCGTTCTTCTTCTGTCATAAACAGCAAATCAGAAAACAAATGCTTCGTATTGACCAAACCGATCACACTGTCTTTGTCTCCATCTGTGACTGGCCAGCGCGTGTATTTTTCCTTCAGCATGACTTCAAGCATCTCGGCCATTGTCATCTCAGTTGACACAGCAGCCATTTCCTTCCGCGGTATCATAATTTCTTTGGCGATCCGATTATCAAATTCAAAAATCTTATTCACATATTTATATTCAGACGGATTAATCTCTCCGTTTTTTAAACTCTCAGATAACAGCATCCTGAGTTCTTCCTCAGAATGGGAACCATCATGTTCTGACGCAGGCTTCAAACCGAACATCCCGCATAAAAGCCGCGCCGATCCATTGAGGATCCAAATAAACGGAAACAGGAACAAATAGAATAAACGCAAAGGGCCCGCTATCAATAAAGTCAGCTGTTCTGCCTTTTGAATCGCGACCGTTTTCGGGGCCAGTTCACCTACAACAACGTGCAGGAACGTGATCAAGCCGTACGCGACTGCAAAAGAGACTGCATGTGAAACCGATTCCGGCAAGCCGAGCGGTTCAAACAGTGGATGCAGCAGCCGTTCAAAGGCCGGCTCACCCAGTACGCCAAGCCCGATTGATGTCAATGTAATGCCTAGCTGGGATGCGGATAAATATTCATCCAAATCTGTAATGACACGCCTTGCGAGTATCGCCCGTTTGTTTCCTTCTGTGATAAGCTGATCTATTCTGGATCTCCTTACTCTAACAATCGCAAACTCGCTTGCAACGAAAAACGCGGTTAAAGCAATGAGCACGCCAATTAAAATCAGACTGTCAATATCGTCCATTTAACCCTATCCTCTCAACAAAGGATAAGGAGTCACCTCCTGATATAATCATTTTTCCTTAACATTGAGGTACGCGGTGTATTGTTGCCTAAGCAGAGGGCCCCATCATACCACCTCCAAAAGTCAAAGTTTGATTATAAATTGTATATTTTATTGTAACACAACTCATTCCAAAAATGATTTTTAATTTTTAGACTTTTATCATGAAGAAAGCCTTAACTGCATGCCTGCTTGTCAATTCTGCGCCTGTCTGGATTGGAAGAGGAAGGATTTTGCGGATATAAAAAGAAAACAGCCTTGAAAACTGTTTTCTTTTCTTTGCCTTCTTAAGCAAAATCTTTATATAAAGAAATGAAAATGTCCCGTGAGTTTTTAATCTGCTCGATCGGCACACTGAAGGATAATCGGAAATGCCCGCTCATTCCAAAACCGCTGCTCGGCACAATTAATAATTTGTATTTTTGGGCGGCATGCACGCAAAATGCAACTTCATCTTCAATCGGCGATTTTGGAAAAACAAAGAAACCTCCCTTTGGCATTTCAAATTCAAAACCGGCTTCTTTTAAAATGTCTACCATTAAATCCCGGCGCTCTTTATAAGCGCTCGCGTCTACCATTAAATCATCCATTCGTGACACAGCCCGCTGCATCATGACAGGGGCATTCACAAATCCAAGCGTTCGATTACAATACACAAAAGCGTTGATCAAAAGGTCCGCATCCGGCATTCGGCTGTCCAATCCGATATACCCGAGCCGCTCCCCGGCTATGCCGAGATCTTTACTGAATGAGCTAGCCAATATCACACGATGGTACGATTGAAACGGATTTGCCAGCTCTTCATCATAGATTAATTGACTGTACGGTTCATCAAACAGCACATAAATCGTCTGGCCGCTCTTCTCTTCTATTTCTTTTAATAAAGCGCCTAAATCGTCTATATTTTTCTGGCTGAGAACCGTGCCTGTGGGGTTATGCGGTGTATTGAGGATCAGCCCTTTCGTCTGTGGAGTGATCGATTGCCTTACCGCTTCAATGTCGATCTCAAACCGGCCTGTCAACGGGCAGCTGACGGGCTTTCCCCCGTAGTTCTCAATATACAACTTATATTCGGCAAAATAAGGTGCGAGAATAATGACCTCTTCCCCAGGGTTTACGATGCTTTTTAACGCAACATTCAAAGCGCCTCCCGCGCCCACCGTCATGACGATACGCTCCGCTGAGAAATCAGCTTCAAAACGCGCCCCCAGAAATTGCGCGACTTTTTCTCTGGCTGCAGGAAGCCCTTGGTTTTGTATGTATCCGTGGCTGCCTTTTTCAGCTTCCTCTATTAACGCTCTCTTAAAAGCTTCAGGCGGTTCAACAATCGGGTTGCCGAGTGAAAAATCAAATACCTGGTCTTCCCCGAACTCCTTCTTCAGCCTTGCACCTTCATCAAACAGCTTGCGAATCCATGATCCTTTATTTAAATTTTCTTCAACTTCCCGGGATAACCCAGCCAATTTCATCTGTCCCTTCCGCATATAAAAATTTGAAAATTCTATCTTCCTATGTTACTTCAATCAGATGATGAATTCCACAACTTCCAATTCCGGTCCGAAAAAAACAATAAACTTGTGCAAGACACCGTTCATATATTAAACTATTCTCATAACTATAACGTGATGGTTGGGAGGGATATAGATGGGGCTGAGACTTATCGCATCAGTGAACTAGCGGCACTCGCCGGAGTAACGAAACGGACAGTTGATTATTATACGAATCTCGGTCTGCTTACGCCGGCCAGATCCTGTTCAAATTACCGTTACTACGACGAAAATGCACTCAAACGACTTATATTTATTGTAGATTGCAAGAAGCAGCGATTGGCCCTGTCCGATATTAAAGATCGACTGGAGAACCAGTTTCCCTCTTCAGCTAAACTTGATGATGAAATTGGAAATCTGGCATTAGAAATTGATCATATGAATCAAAACATCTCCGGAATCTTGCATCGGTTTGAACGGCTGAAGCCCGAGGATCGTGACAAGCTGAAAAGCAAACTCCCGCCTGAAAAGCTCGCCGTGTTCCAATCATTTATGCTGCTGTTAAGTTAAAACCATTTTATCTAACAGGAGGTGTTACCTTCATTCTCATTGCTAGAGTGAAGGTTCTAATTGGACATAGTGAATTTGATTTTAGTTGCTGTTTTAATCGCCCTGACGGCATTTTTCGTGGCATCTGAGTTTGCCATTATCAGAATCAGAGGCTCACGGATCGATCAGCTGATCGCGGAAGGAAATAAAGCAGCAATAGCCGTAAAAAAAGTGACCACGCATCTTGATGAATATTTATCTGCGTGTCAGCTCGGAATTACATTGACTTCCATCGGATTAGGGGTTTTAGGTGAATCAACGATCGAAAGGCTGCTTCACCCGCTTTTCGTACAAATGAACGTTCCAGGTTCCCTTTCACATGTCATATCGTTTATTTTTGCGTATGCCATTATCACGTTCTTACACGTTGTTGTCGGAGAACTTGCACCTAAGACAGTCGCTATCCAAAAGGCGGAAGCAGTGTCTATGCTGTTTGCGAAACCGCTGATTTGGTTTTACCGCATCGCGTTCCCATTCATTTGGCTTTTGAACAATTCCGCACGGTTATTAACCAAAGCATTTGGCCTGGAGACCGTTTCAGAAAACGAACTGGCTCACTCAGAAGAAGAGCTGCGAATCATTTTGTCTGAAAGCTATAAAAGCGGTGAAATCAACCAATCAGAGTTTAAATATGTGAATAAAATCTTTGAATTTGACGACAGGCTCGCGAAAGAAATTATGATTCCGCGGACCGAAATTGTCAGCCTTCCGCATGATATCAAGATTTCTGAAATGATGGACATCATTCAGATTGAAAAATATACCCGCTACCCTGTGGAAGAGGGCGATAAAGATAATATTATCGGGGTTATTAACATTAAAGAAGTGCTGACCGCCTGCATCAGCGGTGAGGTATCTGTTGATTCCACCATTTCTCAATTCGTCAACCCGATCATTCATGTCATTGAATCTGCGCCGATCCAAGACCTGCTTGTCAAAATGCAAAAAGAGAGGGTCCACATGGCCATATTGTCTGATGAATACGGCGGTACTGCCGGGCTTGTGACGGTTGAGGACATCATTGAGGAAATTGTCGGTGAAATCCGCGACGAATTTGATATTGATGAAATTAGCGAAATCCGCAAAATCGGCGAAGGCCATTATATTCTTGACGGAAAAGTGTTAATTGACCAAGTAAACGACCTGCTAGGCATTCATTTAGAGAACGAAGAAGTCGATACAATCGGCGGCTGGTTCCTTACTCAAAAATACGATGTTGAAAAAGATGATTCCATCATCGAAGAGGGCTGCGAGTTCATCATTAATGAAATTGACGGCCACCACGTCGCATATATTGAAGTGAAAAAGCTTCAAGAAGAAGAACTTCTGGAGACAGCTAACCAGCAGGAAGCATAATAAGAAAAGCACCTTGTATAAGGTGCTTTTCTTATTTTCACAGTTTCAGGGCAATCTCTCATAACGCCTTATAGCTGATCAAGTTTATTCTCTAGTTCTTTAATCCGCTGATTCAAAGCCTCTGTCATTGCTGCAAGTCTTTCCTTTGAAGGCAGGTGGGCAAAATCAGCCTGGTGAAGAGGCTCACCGATAATCAGCTTCATTTTTCCTTTTTTGAATAATTCTTTTCCGCTTGAAGGGCCCTGATATGCAGCGGGGACAAGCGGCGCTTTCCCCATTTGCGCAATCGTCACCGCACCTCTTTTCAAAGGCACATCCTCAGAGGTTCTTGTTCCGCTTGGGAAGATACCGACGATCTCTCCTTCTTTCAGCAGCTTAATCGGCGTTTTAATACTGCTTGGCCCGGGATTTTCCCGATCTACCGGAAAGGCATGAATTTTCTTCAGAAACGAACCGATCCATTTATTTTGAAAAAGCTCTTTTTTCGCCATATAGTGTATTTGATAAGGAAGAATCCCGACTCCGAGTGTAATCACATCAACCCAGCCGGAATGTGTACACGCGATGACAAAACCTGAATCGGCCGGAAGGTTTTCTTTGTTATACACCTTCACCCCTCCGCGAAGAGAAAGAATAACTTTTAAAGCATTTGCACAAAACTTATACATATCGCACTTCCTTTGTCGTAATCAATGATTCTTTCTGTCATCTATTATAACAACATTTTTTATTACCTGGTACTAATTTTTAAGATTTCTCCCGTTAAACGCCAAAAAACTGAGGATTCATCCTCAGCTTTTGTTATATTTCCTCTCTGGTCGGCGGGGCCATAAACTCCGGTCCGACAGGGTCTGATATCGTATTTTCCAATATAGTATTGATATCTTTCTGATCTTCACTGTTCAGCGTCCAGCCTGTAATCTCAGATAGGGCCTCAAGCTGCCCAGGCTTTCTTGCTCCCCAAAGAGCGATATCCGCTCCCGGCTGATCTAAGATCCATCTGACAGCCAAGTGAATCACTGATTTTCCATAACGTGTCTTCGCCAGCTTATCCAATTGATTGACAGCAGAAAGATACTCTTTAAAGCGGGGCTTCTGGAATTTTGGATCGTGATTACGCAGATCATCGCCCAAAAATGTATACTCTTCGGTCATTTTTCCTGTTAACAGCCCTCTGCATAAACTGCCGTATAATAATGTTGTTATCTTGTTATCTTTCGCATAAGGAAGAACACTCTCTTCCATCTCTCTTTCAAACAGATTATATGGAGGCTGAATCGTATGGAGAGGTGCGACGGCGCGAAATGTATCCATTTGCTCAATTGAAAAATTGCTGACGCCAATCGCCCGGATTTTTCCCGCATCATATAATTCCTTCATGACTTCAGCCGTTTCTTCAATTGGCACAAGCGGATCGGGCCAATGCACCTGATAAAGATCAATATAGTCTGTTTGAAGCCGCTTCAAAGAATTCTCAACTTCCTCTACAATTCTCGCTCTGTTCGCATGGCGGAACAGCTGGTTGTTCTTCCAGTCCAGAGCCGTTTTCGTTGCGAGAATCACCTGGTCTCTTTTGCCGTACTCTTTGATTGCCTTTCCGACGATTTCCTCGGACTGCCCGAAGCCGTAAGCCGGCGCGGTGTCAATCAGTGTAATCCCCTGATCAAGAGCGGCGCGGATTGTTTCAATCGATGTTTTTTCGTCAGTGCCTCCCCACATCGTTCCGCCAATGGCCCATGTGCCGAGGCCGATTCTGGAGGCTTCTATTCCTGTATCTGCTATACTGGTATATTCCATTTTGCCACTCCTTCACTTTTTCACTATTTTTTCCCCTCTGGAAAAAATGTTAAACATTTCTCCGCACTATCTTTTGGGGCCATTTTTGGGTACTATATAGTAATGGTGTTTGATTAGGTATAAAAAAGCCGTTTGCATGTAATGTGCAACTTTAAACCTTTCTTATGCGTGTATAACATAGAGGGGAGAAAAGGCAGTGACGATCGATGAAATTTACCAAATGTACATGAATGATGTTTACAGGTTCCTGCTCTCCATGACAAAAGACAAGCATCTTGCTGAAGACTTGCTGCAGGAAACCTTTATGCGGGCATACATACACATTCACTCCTATGATCACAGCAAAGTAAAGCCCTGGCTTTTTCAAGTGGCGCGAAACGCCTTCATTGATTACGTCAGAAAGCATAAGAAAGAAGTAACCATTTCTGATGACTTAATCGGAAGCCTCTTTCAAAATGCTGTTCAAAGTCCTGCCCATCAGGTAGAGATAAAGGAAGTGCTGACTGGTTATATGTCCGAGCTCCCCGATAATTATCGGGAGGCCTTAACGCTATATTATTTAAAAGAGTTAAACTACAAAGAAGCATCCCATATTATGAATATTTCAGAGGCGAATTTTAAAAGTGTTTTATTTCGTGCCAGACAGCGGCTGAAAGCACTTTATAATAGAGGTGTTAATGATGAATGAAGAATTTAAAAAGCGTTTTGATCAATATAAAAATGGGGAAATGAGCGACCAGGAAATGACTGCATTTGAGGAAGAACTTGAGAAGCTCGAAGTATATCAGGAACTGATTGACAGCGAACTAGAGGACGATAACGATTGGGATCTCAGCATCAGTCCTGAAAAACAAAAAGCGATTTTAGCCTACGGCAAACGCAAGTCTTATTTGCGAATTTCTGTGCTTGCCGTCATTTCGACATTGATGATTTTGCCGCTTTGTACGCTGGGAAGCTACCTCTATTACGGAATGGGTGGAAAACACAGCACCGGCAATGAGTTTATGGAAACTGCCGCAGTCACTGTAGCCCTGACCATGCCGAATGTTCTTGTTGATACTTCCGGACTGAAAAGCCAAGTGAAACTATTTGGAATGAATACGGAATTCCCGCTGCAAAAGCAGATTGGCACGAAGACGGCTGCCGTAGGGAATGAACGGGTTGAAATGTTTTATAACAAAGTAAAAGCGCCGGCAGTAAACTACTATGACTTAGAAGTGAATAAAACCGGCCATTACTTTACACATCCTTCAAACAAGTCTGAACAAACGACCGCAAAAGCAGAAAAAACGTTAAGCACATTGCCTGAAGGAACGGTATCAGAGGTCTACCTTTCATATGACCGTGCATATCCGACAAAAGACGTGTATAACAAATTCAAAGGCTATGATGTGAGCTTTTTGTGGAACGCAATCGAAACAGAGAAAAACACAAATAAGACAGCTTCCACAGAACCTCTTGGCTATCCTGGGAAGGATTCAAAGTTCTTGGCCGCCCTTAATACAAAAGGCAAGTCGAATGGCGATCAGTTTATCAACGCCCTGAAATTCATGTCCAAACACGAAAAATGGGCTCAGGTCATTTCAAAACGGAAAGACCTGAATGTAGATAACCGATTAGATTATGTAGAGAAAAACGGTGTCAATGTATACGGTTCGGTCGTTACAGGGCCAACCAAGGAAATCCAGCGCATGCTGAAAAATAAATCTGTAAAATCAGCGAATGTCGGCGAGGTGGAATTATGGAACTGGTAAGAATTTTTAAAGAACACAATGTATTCGGCTGGATCTCTGTCGGGACAGCGGTTCTGTCCCTGCTGTTGCTGAATTTGGCCATTATCAGCAACGTCACGTTTTATTCCTATCAAATGCTTCCATTCGCCATGGCTGCCGTTCCGTTCGGCGTTGTTGAACTCTTCATCAAGAGAGGGCGCACAGGCCCCGGCCTGCTCGGCGTCATCCTTAATCTCTTTGTGATTATTTGTGTGTATACCATTGTATCTGTAGATACGAATTTACAGTTTGGCTTTTAAAAAAGACGCCTTTTCAGGCGTCTTTTTTTTCGTTATACCGGTTTTCGGAACAAATAACTTTCTATAGTAAAACCCATCTTATCTGTATAAAATCGATGTGCGTCTTTACGCTGAAGGCCAGATGAAAGACTGACAAAACCAAGTCCGGCTTTTCTCGCCCAGTCTGAGGCATAATCCAAAAGCATTTTGCCGTATCCCTTTGATCGGCAAGGTGCCGTTGTAACAAGATCCGCAATCCACAAGTGCTCTCCTTTATGAATGGAAACCCTCGGCAGAGCCCCGCACAGCGCTCTGATTGCTGTATCCTCATATAAGGCAAACAGCATATACGATTCTTTCTGCACACAGGCTTCAAGCCTTTGTAAATACGTCTCAATATCCAGTTCTGTTCTCAATTCACTCATAATCGGATACGACTCAGCCCATTCTTCTTTCGAGGTTAATTGTTTCATATGGATCATCTTCTCAATCCCCTTTCCTTTCGTTACAATGATCATAGCTAATAAATGGCATTTGCCAAATAGCCAATATCAGAAAAAATGACCATGCCAGATATAAAGGAGACATGAGATGGATATTACGCCGTTTCTTGATAAAAAGAGCAAAACACCGCTGTATGAGCAGCTTTATACCTTTTTTAAACAAGAAATTTCACATGCGCGAATAACAAAGGGAACAAGACTTCCGTCAAAACGCAGGCTCTCCAGCTTGCTCGATGTCAGCACGGCAACTATAGAACGAGCTTACGAGCAATTAACTGCTGAGGGCTATGTCAAAAGCAAGGCGAAAATCGGCTGGTTCGCGGCGGAAGTAGAACCAGGCTTCCCGACAGCTCCTGACCATTTTCAACAGTCTGTACAGCCGGGATTACATGAAAAGAACGCACCTGCTATTGACTTCCATCAGGGCAACGTTAATCCGACCCTCTTTCCCTTTAACGCATGGAGAAAAAGCATAGTAAAAAGTCTTGATCGCTATTCCGGATCGTTTCACACCTCTGGCGACCCTCAAGGAGAATACGAACTCAGGCACATGATTGCCCGATTCGTCAAGCTGTCTCGGGGAGTAAATTGCGAACCCGGCCAGATTATCATCGGCGCAGGAACCACCGTGCTTCTGCAAATTCTTTGCCTTTCGCTAAAGCCAGGTACAAAAATCGGCTTTGAAGAACCGGGCTTTCACCGTTCAAGAAGGATGTTTGAAGCAAATCACATGGATGTCACTCCGATTTGTTCTGATGCAGAAGGCGTCCTGCCGGATGAGCTCTACCGTAAGAATCCTTATCTCATGTATACGACTCCTTCGCATCAGTTTCCGATTGGGACCATTATGACGATTACCCGCAGACAGGAGCTGCTGGCATGGGCGGCAGAAACAAATTCATTCATTATAGAAGATGATTACGATGGAGAATTTCGCTACAGCGGCCATCCCATTCCGTCTTTACAGGGTCTTGATCCGAATGGCAGAGTCATATATCTGGGCACTTTTTCAAAGTCACTTCTGCCTTCTTTGCGGCTCAGCTTCATGATTATGCCCCCTGAACTCATGGAACCAATCAAAAACAACGCTCAGTTAATGAAGCAGACCGTCTCTGTTCACTCGCAATTGGCACTGGCAGACTTCATCGAAACCGGAGAGTGGCAAAAACACATAAATAGAATGAGAAGCTTATACCGAAAAAAACACGCTGTCCTGTTAGAAGCCATCCGCTCTGAACTAGGAAACACCGTTGAGATTCTCGGTAAAAACTCGGGGCTTCACATTCTGCTGCGCCTTTTGTTTCCAGCAAGTGAGGAAGAAGCAATACAAGCAGCCGCAGACCACGGTGTAACCATCTATCCCGTGTCTCCCTCATATAAAGAACAGACGCCTTTTGCTTCTGTCTTAATCGGTTATGGCGGTTTGTCAGAAGAGGACATCAGGCTCGGCATCCAAAAACTGAAAACGGCATGGGCACCGTTGATATCATCTTATTAAATAAAAAACAGGCCCCAGAAACGGAGCCTGTTTTTTTAAAATGATAAAATTCCGATTAAATTTAAGAACACGATAATAATGGCAAGCGGCACGATAAAACGAAGCAAATAAAACCATGTGTAAAAGAATGCTTTACCTGCATTTGATCCATTTCGCATTTCAGCCAAGAGTTCGCTTTTCGAAATTTTCAGCGGGATAAATAGAGAAATTAACAGAGCGCCTGAAGGCATTAAAACATTGCTGACGGTAAAATCGGCAATATCAAAAAACGTTTTGCCAAATAGGTGCACATCACTCAATACGCCATAAGACAAGCAGCATGGGATTCCGACCAAAAAGATCAAAAGCCCGCTCGTCCATGACAGTTTTTTTCTTTTCTTTTCGTCCCCTTTTCCGATTGTGGCAACGATAATTTCAACCATCGAAAATGCTGAGGTCAAGGCTGCAAATAAAAATGCAACGAGAAAGCCGATAAAAAACAACGTGCCGAACGGAAGCTGTTCAAAAACGGCCGGAAGCACTGTAAACAGCAGTGTCGGTCCTTCATTTGGCTGAAAACCGAATGAGAAAACCGCCGGAAAAATAGCCAAACCTGCCAAGAGTGTCACAATGATATTCATCAAGACAATGGAGGCTGCCGAACGAGGGATATTTTGTGTTTTCGGCAAATAGGAGCTGTAGGTCACCATCACCGAAACCCCCAGTGTTAACGTAAAGAAGGCCTGTCCCAGCGCGAATAATATGGATTCCGGAGTCAGATCACCGAAATGAGGCACAAGCAGAAACTTTACGCCTTCCATTGCCCCGTTAAGCGTAAGAGACCGAAGAACGAGCAGAATAAACAATAAAAACAAAATCGGCATCATCACCGCGCTTACCCGTTCAATCCCTTTTTGAACCCCTCTTGCGACAACGAGTACAGTCAGTGCCATAAAGACAAGCTGAGCCGCGAGCGTCTGCAACGGATTTTGGATTATAGAAGCAAAAAGAGCGCCATACTGTGCCTGAGAAAGCCCGGACAGTGATCCTGACGCTGTTTTCACGATATACAGCAAAATCCATCCCCCGATTACACTGTAAAACGACAGCACTAAGAAACACGCGGCTACGCCGATCCACCCTGTAAGAAACCAAGCTGATCGCGGCGCTTCTTTTTTATATGCATCAATGGCATTCGTCTGGTTCCGTCTTCCAAAAATAAATTCCCCCACCAAAAGCGGATAGCCTAAGAGGATGGTAAATAACACGAAGATAAGAAAAAAGGCTCCTCCCCCATTGGTCCCCGCTACGTAAGGGAACTTCCAAATCGCGCCCAAGCCGATAGCCGAGCCGGCCGCTGCCATGACGAAACCGATTTTCGAAGCCCATTGGACTGGTTTTTGCTCAGACAATAAACGTCACTTCCTTTCCAGCCTATATTATCTCTTATTTTTGTCTTCATTTCTATAGATTCATTTGCCAAGAACAGAAAAGAGAGCGGCCTGTATGGCCGCTCTCTTTATCAAAAGGTTATTTATTGATTTAATTTTGAATGCTTTCTTGAATACAGGAAATAAATTACCAAACCGATTAACAGCCACACTAGGAAGCGGACAATCGTCACCCATCCCAGATTTAAAATCAAGAACAGGCAGAACAGAATCGCCAGGCCTGGGATCACGGGAACTCCCGGGCATTTAAAAGCTCTCGGAAGATCAGGCTGTTTCTTTCTCAAAACGATAACTGCCACAGAAATCAGGACAAATGCCGACAGCGTCCCGATGTTTACCAGCTTTGCAAGTTCATCCAGCGGAACAAGTGAGCCGAGAAGCGCCGACATCGTTCCGAAAAACCAAGTGGCTACATAAGGTGTTTTGTGCTTTGGATGCACTTTAGAAAGTGAGCCTGGCACAAGTCCGTCACGCGACATGGCAAACATGACGCGTGTCTGCCCGTAAAGCATCACGAGCATAACTGTTGTCATTCCCAGCACGGCGCCAATATCAATGATGCCAGCCACCCAGTTTTGTCCTGCGCTTTGAAGAACTAGAGAAACCGGATGATCCACACCCGCAAATTGAGCAAACGGGATAACCCCAGTCATGATCGCTGATACGGTGACATATAAAATCGTGCAGACCAGTAAAGAGAAAATAATGCCTTTAGGCAGATCCTTCGCGGGATTTTTCGTTTCTTCCGCAGCAGAGGATACAGCGTCAAATCCGATAAAAGCAAAGAATACGAGCGCCGCTGCACTGAATACGCCGCCAAAGCCCATTGGCATAAACGGCTGCCAGTTGTGCGGCTTCACGTAAACGGCTGCCACCGCGATAAACAGCAGAACAACCAGTATCTTCAAGATAACCATGATATTGTTGACTCTTTTTGATTCTTTGATGCCTAAATAAAGCAAATATGTGATCGCCATTACAATGACGAATGCAGGAAGATTAAACAGGGTAAAGGTGCCTTTCACTGCGCCCGGTGCCGCTGTTAAAGCAACCGGAAGATGAATGCCGAGCCCAGATAAAAACGATTGGAAATAACCAGACCAGCCGACCGACACTGCACTTACCGCCAGCATGTATTCTAAAATTAAATCCCACCCGATAATAAAGGCCATAAGCTCTCCCAATGTCGCATAAGTGAATGTATACACCGAACCTGAAACAGGAACACTTGACGCAAATTCCGCGTAAGACAGGGCGGCGAATAAACAAGCCAGCGCCGCCACAACAAATGAAATGGTCAGTCCGGGACCGGCCGTGACTGCACCTGTTCCCGTCAGAACAAAAATCCCTGTGCCAATAATGGCGCCGATTCCAAGCAACGTTAAATCAAATGCCCCTAATTCTCTTTTTAAAGATTTTTCCCCGCTCGTCGCAGCGATTAAATCCTGAATGCTTTTCTTCCTAAAAACGCTCCCTTTCATTCCCCTTCAACTCCCGATCATCTATTTTTATATATTTTATTTGAATTTTCTGAATTCATGAGCAACAATGGTCATTTTTCTTTTTTTCTACTATATTTGTACTGGTCGCGAATCATTCCTTTCTCCTACTCAATATTATATATAAAATTGCAAAAATGAAAACAAAATTGTTAGAAAAATCGACAAATTTTTTATTTTGAAATTTTTTACCATACAAAAAAACCAGCTCTGGAGCTGGTTTTTCGTTGATTACGTTGAAATAAAACGGCCGCCATTCACATGAATGGTCTGCCCTGTCATATAGGAAGATTCGTCAGACGCCAGCAGAACATAGGCGCCTGCATGCTCAACCGGCTGTCCCGGTCTTCCCATTGGGGTATCCAAGCCATGCTGTTTCACTTTTTCCTCAGGGAATGTCGCCGGAATAAGCGGTGTCCAAATCGGACCGGGCGCCACCGCATTCACTCTGATGCCTTTATCTGCAAGCGACTTCGCCATGGAACGCGTAAAGGAGACAATCGCACCCTTTGTGCTAGAATAATCAATTAACGCCGTATCCCCTTCATAAGCGGTAATCGATGTCGTATTAATAATGGCACTCCCCTCTTGCAGGTGAGGCAAAGCTCTCTTCGTCATATGAAACATGGAAAAAATATTTGTGCGAAAGGTTTTTTCCAGCTGTTCTGTTGAAATATTGAGAATGCTGTCCTGGGGATGCTGTTCAGCGGCGTTGTTCACTAAGATATCGAGTTTACCAAAATGGTCCACTGTTTGCCGCACAGCTTGTTCACAATGGTTCTCGTCCCCGACATCTCCCGGGATAAGCAGGCAGCGGACATTCTCCTTTTCGATCCGTTTACGTGTTTCCTCTGCGTCCGAATGCTCGTCTAAGTAAAGAATGGAGATATCAGCCCCCTCTTTAGCAAAGGCAATAGCTGCTGCTCTCCCTATTCCGCTGTCGCCTCCAGTAATGATCGCGACTTTTCCTTTCAGTTTTCCGCTTCCTCGATAATCCTCGTCCTCTGACAGCGGCAGCGGATTCATTTTTGACTCAATGCCCGGCTGTCTGTCCTGATGCTGCGGTTCTTGTCCTTCTGTTTGTCTGTCCATTGGGTTCACATTCATCACTCCTAGACATGTGGTTGATACTGAACGTTACCACACGACAGAAATGAATAAACGCCAAAATATGTTATGAAAGAACTTCTTCGGGAATGGCACCGGTATATTTCGCTGACGGGCGGAAAATCATGTTGTTTTCTGCTTGTTCCAGCACATGGGCGCACCACCCTACCATTCGGCTTGCTGAAAAGGTCGGAGTAAACAATTCATCGTCAAAATCGATGGCCTTCATTACTGCAGCTGCGTAAAATTCAACATTTGTGTACAGCTTACGTCCCGGTTTGTAGATTTCTAGCAAACGAATCGCTTCTGCTTCTACATGCAGCGCAAGATCAAGATCACGGTCATTGCCGGCCACCTGTTCTGCTTTCTGTCTCAAAGCTTCTGCCCGCGGGTCTTTTGTTTTGTACACCCTGTGGCCGAATCCCATCAAGCGCTCTCCTTTTTCGAGTTTTTCTTTCAGATATGCTTCAGCATGTTCTTTTTCTCCAATGTCTTCAAGCATTTTTGTCACCGCAGAAGGAGCGCCTCCGTGCAGCGGACCTTTCATCGTGCCGAGAGCAGCCGTGACGGCTGACACTAAATCACTCTCTGTAGATAACGTGACTCGTGCTGAAAAAGTGGATGCGTTCATGCCGTGCTCCATGGCCAGAATCATATAGGTTTCAAGCGCTTTCTTTTTTGCCTCTGAAGGCTGTTCACCTGTGAGCATATAATAGTAGTTTTCGACATGTCCGTACTGGGAAGAAGGTGCAATTGCTTGTTCACCGCGCGTCCATCTTTTTCTGTATGCAATGATGGAAGGCGTGATTGCAATCAGCCTGATTGCTTCTTCTGTTTTCGGATGGAATGTGTACGTATTTTCCCCCAATGCTGAAACAACCGTTCTCAGCACCGACATATCGTCCATGTTGTTTGGCAGTGATTGAATCAAGCGCTCAATATGTTCCGGAAGATTCCGTTCCGCAGCCAGCTTATCTTTAAATACCTGCAATTCTTCAGTTGAAGGCAGTTTTCCAAATAAAATCAAATAAGCCGCTTCTTCAAAGCTGTGATTCAGTGCGATGTCTTTTGCATGATGTCCTCTGTAAATCAGACGCCCTTTTTCACCATCAATATGGCTGATGGATGTTTCCACACATGTAATTCCCTTTAATCCGTAATGTACCATTTGTATTCCCCCTATCCTTTTCTGTTATTATAGTAAATATAATATTTAAAAAATAATGAATATTTTAAAGGGAATTAATTAAAAATATTAATCAGAGGGAGAATAGAAATGGATTTCAAATGGCTTCACACCTTTGTGACCGCTGCAAAATATGAAAACTTCCGAAAAACGGCGGAAACGCTTTTCTTATCTCAGCCCACTGTGACCGTACATATCAAGCAATTAGAAAAAGAAATCAGCTGCAAGCTGTTCGAGCGTAAAGGCAGGCAAATCCAGCTGACTGATGAAGGCAGGGCGTATTTGCCGTATGCGCTCAGGCTTCTTGATGATTATGAAAACAGCATGGCAGAGCTTCACAGAGTGAGACAAGGCTACTCTCAAACCTTACAGCTCGCGGTTTCTCCGCTTATTGCAGATACAGTGCTTCCTTCTGTCATGAAGCGGTACACAGCAATGAATACGGAAACAGAAATGGCGGTTACGATTTTCGAATCAGCGGAAATCGCGTCACTGATTAAAGCCGGGGAAGCAGATATCGGACTAAGCTGTTTAAAGGTACAGTCTTCTTCTTTAAGCTGCCACTGCTTATACAAAGACCCTGTCGTCCTTGTTGCCCCGCCCGATAAGCGTTTCATAGAAGACAACGAAATTGATGCCAAAGAGGTGCTCGAACAATACCTGCTTTTGACCCACAATCATCCTGATTACTGGGACGACTTGCTCCGTCAAGTCAGAATGACTTTTCCATTTGTGAGAACAATGAAGGTCACTCAAACACATATAACGAAACGGTTTATCAAGGAAGGACTCGGAGTTTCATTTCTGCCTTTATCTACAGTAAAGCGTGAGTTAGCAGAGAAACAGATGATCAGAATTCCTTATCAGTCTGTACAGCTGCCCTATGCAGGCGCTTACGCGATTGCCCTTTATGAAAATAAGAAAGAAAAAAAATTCTTGGATTTTTTATCACATTTTCATTTTTAGGAGCAACCAAAACGCCTGTGCTCCGTCTAATGAAAAAAACCCGTTCCAATGAACGGGTTTTCTCTAAAAATTAGAATCTTTTCGCACCGAGGTAACGAGGCTTCCAGTAGCTGTTGTTCAGGCTGCTGACTTGTACGCCGTCAGACCCTGCATGAATGAAACTGTTGTTTCCAATGTAAATCCCCATGTGAGAAGGGCCGGATTTATATGTTGTGAAGAAGACGAAATCACCAACAGACGGGCTGGCAATGCTCTTCATAGAACTCCAGTATCCTGCAGTGCTTGTTCTGCCCACACTTGTTTGTTTATTCAGTACGTACCAAATGAATCCGCTGCAGTCAAAGCCGGAAGTTGTCGTTCCGCCCCATTTATATGGCGTTCCGACTAACGCTTTTGCATCAGAAACCAGTTTGCTCACATTAAGTGATGTAGATGACGTTTTGCTGCTTGAAGATGATGAAGATGAAGCAGGTTTTGAGCTGCTTGTGCTTGTTCCTTTCACCTTCAATACTTGGTTGACATAGATTACATCTGATTTTAAGCCGTTTAAGCTTTTTAATTTGCTAACCGTAGTGCCGTATTTGCTCGCAATTTTAGAAAGGCTGTCTCCGCTCTTCACTTTATAAGTAGAAGTGGAAGATGATGACACTTTTGATGAGCTGGAGCTGCTTGAACTAGTTGAACCTTTCAGTTTCAGGACTTGTCCAACACGAAGCAAATCTGATTTTAAGCCATTCAGCTTCTTCAGTTCATTGATTGTCATGCCGTATTTTTTTGAAATTTTCCAAAGGCTGTCCCCGCTCTTTACTTTGTATGTAGAAGAAGAGGAAGAAGAACTGCTGCTTTTTGAACTTGTAGATTTGCCGTTAATCGATAAAGTTTGTCCCACGTAAATAATGTCTGAACGAAGGTGGTTCTCTGATTTAATTTTACTGATCGTTGTGTCGTATTTTCTTGAAAGATCCCATAACGTGTCGCCTTTTTTCACCTTAATGCTTTGTGCAGATGCCGCTCCTGCAAATAACGTCGATCCTAAAACAACTGCTGTCGTAGCTGTAATGATTTGCTTTTTCATATTTTCCTCCCCAAATGTTAACTCTCTATATATGTATCTCTTTTTTTTAATTATTCTTATTGATTTCTATTATAAGGATAGATTCCCATCAGAAATAGTCTTGACTTCATGTGACAAATTTCTTAATTATTCGTTCTAAAAAAAAGTTTTTAAGGGTATTAAATATTTCATTTTCGTTGCAAAGGTGACAAAAAATGAGTGCTTTTGTCATGTTTTATGGGATGTTTTTCAACATAAAGGAAATAAATGAAAAACTTTCGGGGTCGGCTCACATATCGGAAAAATGAGTGATAAAGAATATTCGAGGAGAGCTGCGGTTATCCGCAGTTTTTTTATTTAAACAAACATATCATGCAAAGACAGAGAGGTAAAGATTTTTCTGAAAAATGAATGCTTTACATCAAATAAGGCAAGATAACGAAAAGTGTTTTTTCATTTCCTTACAAGGCTTTACTTATTGTTTACATAATCAACAGCCGCATTTAACAAAATTTCCCTAACATGATAAATGGAATACATTAAAGGAGGCATGAAAAAAATGAGTTTGTTTCAAAATATGAAATCAAAACTTCTGCCAATCGCCGCTGTTTCTGTCCTTACAGCTGGAATCTTTGCCGGAGCTGAGCTTCAGCAAACAGAAAAGGCCAGCGCCAAAAAACAAGACAAAGCTGAGATCAGAAATGTCATTGTGATGATAGGCGACGGCATGGGGACGCCTTACATAAGAGCCTACCGTTCCATGAAAAATAACGGTGACACACCGAATAACCCGAAGTTAACAGAATTTGACCGGAACCTGACAGGCATGATGATGACGCATCCAGATGACCCTGACTATAATATTACAGATTCAGCAGCAGCCGGAACAGCATTAGCGACAGGCGTTAAGACATATAACAATGCAATTGGCGTCGATAAAAACGGAAAAAAAGTGAAATCTGTACTTGAAGAGGCCAAACAGCAAGGCAAGTCAACAGGGCTTGTCGCCACGTCTGAAATTAACCACGCCACTCCAGCCGCATATGGCGCCCACAATGAATCACGGAAAAACATGGACCAAATCGCCAACAGCTATATGGATGACAAAATAAAAGGCAAACATAAAATAGACGTGCTGCTCGGCGGCGGAAAATCTTATTTTAACCGCAAGGACAGAAACTTGACAAAGGAATTCAAACAAGCCGGCTACAGCTATGTGACAACGAAACAAGCATTGAAAAAAAATAAAGATCAGCAGGTGCTCGGGCTTTTCGCAGATGGAGGGCTTGCTAAAGCGCTCGACCGTGACAGTAAAACACCGTCTCTCAAAGACATGACGGTTTCAGCAATTGATCGCCTGAACCAAAATAAAAAAGGATTTTTCTTGATGGTCGAAGGGAGCCAGATTGACTGGGCGGCCCATGACAATGATACAGTAGGAGCCATGAGCGAGGTTAAAGATTTTGAACAGGCCTATAAAGCCGCGATTGAATTTGCGAAAAAAGACAAACATACACTTGTGATTGCAGCTGCTGACCATACAACCGGCGGCTTTACCATTGGCGCAAACGGGGAAAAGAATTGGCACGCAGAACCGATTCTCTCCGCTAAGAAAACACCTGAATTCATGGCCAAAAAAATCAGTGAAGGCAAGCCGGTTAAAGATGTGCTCGCCCGCTATGCCAATCTGAAAGTCACATCTGAAGAGATCAAAAGCGTTGAAGCAGCTGCACAGGCTGACAAAAGCAAAGGGGCCTACAAAGCCATTATCAAGATTTTTAATACCCGCTCCAACAGCGGATGGACGAGTACCGATCATACCGGCGAAGAAGTACCGGTATACGCGTACGGCCCCGGAAAAGAAAAATTCCGCGGATTGATTAACAATACGGACCAGGCAAACATCATATTTAAGATTTTAAAAACTGGAAAATAAAAAGGATGCAGAACGCTGCATCCTCTTTTTTATAAATATCTGCGGTGAACACCTTTTCCGTCGTACGAAAACATGACTTCCTTATCCTCAAGCACAGACTCAATGTGCACGCTTCTACCCCAAAGCTGGAATAAATAAGGAAGCACCTTCTCCAAATATTTCAAATCTAACTCTATTCCCTCATACCAATGCTTAATATAGAGTTCGTTATTTTTCATATAATCGCCGTCGTTTACTGTCAAATATGGAAATCCGCCATTTACCCGCATGCTTACGAGCTGGTCGCGCACCGACTTCCACTGTTTATCGATGATTTTATAATCTCGGCCCTGTTTTTGAAACAAATAAAGATCCTCGCGCATGACCAATTCTTTGGTTAAATAATTGCGGATGAAAGAGATATCGGATTCAATCTCCCTGACCTCAAACATTTTCTCCCGGCCGGAGTCAGGCTGCACGCCCATTTTCTTCATTTCCTCCGTCGGGTTGTTGTACCTCTTTTCAATGTCTTCAAATATTTTCAGCCCTAAATAATAAGGATTAATGCCTGTTTTGGACGGCTGAACGACACCTGCATTCAGCTTGGCGAACTCGATCGCTTCATCAGAGGTCAAATCAAGCTCACGTATAATTCGCTGGTGCCAATAGGAAGCCCAGCCCTCATTCATAATCTTGGTTTCCAGCTGAGGCCAGAAATAAAGCATTTCCTCTCTCATCATCGTTAATATATCACGCTGCCATGGCTCCAGCTCCCGGGAATGCTCCTCGATAAAAAGCAGGATATCTTTTTCAGGCCGCGGCGGGAACGGTTTTTTCGATTTTTTCACTTGTTTTTTCGGTTTCTTTTCATCCAAAGACCATAGATCATCGTAAGGCGTGGCTGCCTCTTCAATCTCCTCTTCCTCATCATCCACACTCCATTGGAGCTTTGGTCGGACCAACGACGGATCGATATGCTCCTGAATCGAAAGGATCGCATCTAAAAAAGATTCGACTTCTTTAATCCCGTGAACCTGCTCATAGTGTTTTATCCGTTCAGCCGTTGCCGCCATGCTTTCCACCATATCGCGCTTCGTGTTTTGGAAACGGCAGTTGTTTTTGAAGAAATCGCAATGGGCAAGAACGTGTGCGACAATCAATTTATTTTGGATCAGTGAGTTGCTGTCCAGCAAAAAAGCGTAGCATGGATCTGAGTTAATGACCAGCTCATAGATCTTACTTAACCCTAGATCATAGTGCAGCTTCATCTTGTGAAACTGCTTGCCGAAGCTCCAGTGGCTGAATCTTGTCGGCATCCCGTACGCACCAAATGTATAAATAATTTCAGCCGGGCAGATTTCATATCTCATCGGGTAGAAATCAAGGCCGAATCCTTTTGCAATTTCGGTAATTTCCTCAATTGCCCGCTGTAATCCCTTTTTCTCCTCCGCGTTCAACCGAATCCCCCCTACTTGGACTTATCTATAATGTATGAGCCCGCCAGACAAAAGATGATAGCCTCACTCAGGCAGAAAAAAATTCCCCCGGCACATTCAGCTGTTTGCTTATTGGATCAGTGGGTAAACACACACCATACTACGAAAAAAAGGAGCGATACCAATTGAATGTAGCAGACATGCTTTCTTCTTATCTCAGTAAGCTGCCAAACGTAATCATTGCTTTACTCGTCTTATTAATCGGATGGGCTATCGCTAAAATCATTGAAAAAGCGGTATACAAAGGGCTCAGCAAAACAAAAATCGACGACAAGCTCTTTGCTGGGAAAAAGCCTTCACGCTATTCCTCAGAAAAAGTCATAAGCAAGGTCGTTTATTTTATCGCACTGATCATCGTCTTTATTTTATTCTTTAACATTTTGCACCTGACAACAGTGGCATCGCCGTTTGTCAGTATGCTTTCGGCGATTGCAGCGGCGATTCCAAGCGTGCTGAAAGCCGGACTCATTCTGCTGTTAGGATGGGCTGCAGCCTCTGTTTTGAGCTTCCTTGTCAAAAAAATCGGGATGAAGCTGAACACGAGTGACAAACTGCGCAAGTGGAATTTGGTGTCTGAAGGAAAAGATATTCACCAGGCTGTCAATACCGCTTCACAAATTGTCTTTTATCTCGTGCTGCTTGTTTTTCTGCCAGGGGTCTTATCTTCTTTGAAAATCAGCGGCATTTCAGGTCCTTTTACAAATATGATGGAAAGCGTGCTCGCTTTTCTGCCGAAATTATTTGCAGCGGCGCTTATCGTATTAATCGGCTGGCTTGTTGCCCGCCTTGTTCGTGATATCATTACGAATTTCCTTGCAAGCATCGGCACCGAAAGATTCGCGGCACGTATGGGTTTATCAATTTACTTAAAAGATACAAGCCTTTCAGCAGTCATCGGAACAATCGCTTATGTGCTGATTATGATTCCGGTGGTCATTTCAGCGCTTGATCAGCTGGATGTCGCCGGCATTTCAAAACCGGCTGTCTCTATGCTGAATACGATTTTAAACATGCTTCCGAACATCATGATTGCCATCGTGCTTGTTTTAGCGGGTATCTGGGCAGGAAAATGGGTGAAATCTATGGTGTCCGGACTGCTCCATCGCGCAGGCTTTGATTCTGTCTTAGGGAAAATGGGCATGGATGCCGGAACGCCTGCAAAGCTGTCCTTGTCTCAAGTTGTCGGTATGATTGCGCAAATCATTGTCATTCTGCTCTTTACAGCTGAGGCGCTTCAAATTGTTCGGCTGCACTTCCTCGTAGAAATTGCCACTGGCATCATCGCGTATCTGCCGAATGTCCTTGTCGCCGTATTCATTCTCGGACTCGGCCTTTACGCAGGAGAATTGGTGAGAAAAGTGCTCGCAAGCATGATAAAAAGCCAGGAATTCAAGTCTTTAGCGCCTATTGCTAAATATACGATTATCGCACTTGCTTTCTTTATGGCCCTGGATCAGCTTGGTGTCGCTGCGACAATCGTCAATTCCGCGTTCATCATCGTTCTTAGCGGCTTCGCACTCGCTTTCGGTTTATCCTTCGGCCTTGGCGGTAAGGATTTTGCATCACGTTATCTGTCTACATTTGAACGCAAAATGCAAAACACAGAAATCGAAAAAAACCGTAAAAACCAAAATCCGCCGAATGACATGTAAGCAAAAAACATGCACCCAGCTGGGTGCATGTTTTTTCAATTCCTTTTTTTTCATTTTTCAATCGATTATGATAAGATATAGAAAATGTCTTATTCTGAGGTCTTATTATGAAGTTAACCAATTATACAGATTATTCATTAAGAGTGTTGATTTTTCTGGCTGCAGAGCGTCCCGGAGAACTTTCAAATATAAAACAGATTGCCGAAACGTATTCTATTTCAAAAAATCATCTCATGAAAGTCATATACAGGCTCGGCCAGCTCGGCTACGTAGAAACGATACGCGGACGGGGCGGCGGCATACGATTAGGCATGGAACCTGAAGACATCAACATCGGTGAGGTTGTCAGAAAAACGGAGGACGATTTTAATATTGTTGAATGTTTTGATGCGAACAAGAATCTCTGTGTTATTTCCCCGGTTTGCGGCTTAAAACATGTGCTGAATGAAGCGCTTTTAGCCTACCTCGCAGTTTTAGACAAATACACACTGCGCGACCTCGTCAAAAACAAAGAAGATATCATGAAGCTTTTAAAAATGAAGGAATAGATTAAGATTCCTTCTTTTTTTATGCCCTTTTTCCCCCTTATTGTTAAGATAATTTGGCTATTTTTATAAAAAGGCAAAACGATGAGACAAATGTGCCGATATAAAAAAGAAACAGCAAATGCAAAATCATTGGGGGAAAAAGGAGAGCTAAGATGAAAAAGAAATTAGCAGCAGGGCTGACAGCATCTGCGATTGTCGGCACAACTTTAGTAGTGACACCAGCTGAAGCAGCAACGATTAAGGTCAAAAGCGGAGATTCTTTATGGAAACTGGCCCAAACCTATAACACAAGTGTGGCGGCCCTCACATCCGCCAATCATCTTTCGACTACTGTTCTGTCGATCGGCCAGACGCTTACTATTCCAGGCAGCAAATCCAGCACTTCTTCATCTACTTCAAGCTCAACAACCAAGAAGAGCGGAAGTTCTGTTTACACAGTGAAAAGCGGAGATTCACTTTGGCTGATCGCAAATGAGTTTAAAATGACGGTGCAGGAACTGAAAAAATTAAACGGACTAAGCAGCGATTTAATTCGTGCTGGGCAGAAATTAAAGGTGTCCGGTACTGTTTCTTCAAGTTCAAGTTCCAGTACAAAAAGCAGTTCCAATAAGAGTTCAAGCTCAAGTTCAAAAAGCAGTTCTAATAAGAGTTCAAGTTCTTCATCTTCTACGGGAACATATAAGGTGCAGCTTGGAGATTCACTTTGGAAAATTGCAAACAAAGTCAATATGTCCATCGCTGAATTGAAGGTCTTGAACAACTTAAAATCAGACATCATTTACGTGAATCAGGTGTTGAAAACAAAATCGAGCGGCTCTGATACGTCTTCTAAAGACAATTCATCCAAATCGAACCAAACTTCAGCAACAACTAAATATACCGTTAAAAGCGGTGATTCACTTTGGAAAATCGCAAATAACTATAACCTGACTGTACAGCAAATCCGAAATATCAACAATCTGAAATCAGATGTGCTTTACGTTGGACAAGTATTGAAGCTGACAGGTAAAGCATCTTCAGGCTCTTCATCATCGTCGTCTTCTTCGTCAAATGCAAGCTCCGGCACGACGACTACATACACGGTGAAAAGCGGTGATTCCTTGTGGGTGATTGCTCAAAAATTTAATGTAACAGCTCAGCAGATTCGCGAGAAAAACAATTTAAAAACGGATGTCTTGCAGGTTGGCCAAAAGCTGGTCATTTCCGGAAAAGCTTCATCATCGTCTTCATCCGGTTCTTCAAACACCACCAGCTCAACGAGTGCGAAGATTAACACAATGATTTCGGCCGCTAAAGCGCAGCTTGGGGTTCCGTATCGCTGGGGAGGCACGACACCGTCCGGGTTTGACTGCAGCGGATTCATTTACTATGTACTGAACAAAGTCACATCCGTATCTAGATTAACGGCAGCGGGATATTGGAACACAATGAAATCAGTTAGCCAGCCTGCTGTCGGAGATTTCGTTTTCTTTACAACATATAAAGCCGGCCCTTCCCACGTCGGAATTTACCTAGGCAACGGGGAATTCATAAATGCCAACGATTCCGGAGTTGTCATTTCCAATATGAACAACTCTTACTGGAAACAGCGCTATCTCGGTGCAAAACGATATTTCTAAAAACAGAAACTGTGCGGCCTTAACGGCTGTACAGTTTTTTATTAGAGCCTAAAGACGTTGATGCTGATCATATGATTTGTCACCGGATGAAAATAGACTTCGGCCCGAACAGAAAAAGTGTCATCTTTCTGTCTGACTGTCACCCGAAAGACATCTTTCGTCTGCTGATCATTCACCTCTGTACGCCCCATATAAGCATAATCAGAAAATGAAGCGCCCTTATATTCATCCTGAATTTTGCTCCAGGCAAGCTGTTCCCACTTTTGAACGGACTCGTTTGTGTCCGTTGAATGACCTTTTGCAGCCATTGACACGATAATCAATCCGCAAAAAAGAAGCGCAATGGTATACGGCAGAGATTTCATTTTTTCAGTCTCCTGTACCCAGAATATGTTCCCTCATAGGTTTACCAAAAGCGATATCTTCATTCAGGCATTTTGATTTTATGTCTCCCTCATATTGCTACCCCTTTACTGACGCAGACGGCAAGTTTTGCCCCGTCAATAACAGAGGATGCGGCATAAACTAATCATGAACTTCTCACCCAAGAAAGGAGAAGCGATTCATGGATTATGCCGATTACGATAAAGCGCTTTATTACACCCATCGTTCTCAATGGGATAATTTATTAATTTTAATGGTGCGTACAGAGGACGATTTGTTGTCCAAACGAATTGAGCATTTTCTGCATGCGTATCATTTTGAACAGGATTACGCCGTTTTAGAAAAGATGCTGTATTCCCTTCTCCGTTATATTGATCATGCCACAGAGCTGACTTATGAAGATCAAATAGCCCTTCTCACATAAACAAATCCCGGCGTTTAGACGCCGGGATTTCCTGCTTTTGCGAACATGCTGAGTTCTTCGACAAGCTCTTTTAAGCTTTCCTTAATGTTTTCAGCCACTGTAGCATTTTCAACATCAATATGCACCGGATCAAGCACCAGCTGCTTCGGAATGACATTGGCGTAGACACCCCGCATCACAGTTCTCATATTGTTCAGCGCATTGATGCCGCCTTTTCCGCCTCCCGCTACTGCCAATAATGCAACGGGCTTATATTTGAATTGTTCGCTGCTTAGAAAATCCAAGGCATTTTTTAAAGCGCCGCTCATGCCGCTATGATATTCAGGTGATAATAATACAATCGCTTCCGCTTTAGTAACGCGTTGTTTAAGCTCCTGTACCTTCAACAGTTCAGATTGATCCGCTTCACCGTTAAAAATCGGCAATACAAACTCACTTAGATCAATCAAATCCGTGTGATACAGTGCTGAAATATAGGATGCTGCAATTCTTGTCCTGCCATGTTTTCTAGGCGTGCCATTTATGACTAACATGTTCATTTCGAGATCTCTCCATTCAGGTTATATTTCACTGCGAAAAGCGCTGCTTGCGTACGATCAGCCACTTCAAGTTTTGCTAAAAGATTCGATACATGGGTTTTTACTGTTTTTTCTGAAATAAACAAGGCTGCTGCGATTTCTTTATTGCTTTTCCCGTTCGCTATTTCAGTCAGAACGTCTTTTTCCCTTCTTGTTAATTGATAGTATTTTTCTTTTTCCGGGTCGTGCTGATTTTTCATATGTGTCAGCACATGGGGCATAATAGCTGTAGAAAGCTTGTATTCGCCAGCATGCACTTGTCTTAGTGTTTTCACCAATTCCTCGGGCTCCGTATCCTTTAATTGATACGCCTTCGCGCCTGCCTGAAGCGCGGGGATGACGTGCTCCTGATCAGAGTAGCTCGTCAGCACAATGATATTCGTCTCCGGGAATTGCTGTATTGCTTTTTTAATGGCTTGAATGCCGTCCATCTCGGGCATAGACAGATCCATTAGCACAAGATCCGGCTTTGTCTCTTCGATGATACGGAGAGCTTCTATTCCGGTTGCAGCTTCTCCGACAACTTCAATATCATCCTGGATGGCAAAGAAAAAACGCAGACCCTTTCTGACAACATGATGATCATCAGCAATGACAATTTTCATACCGCCCCTCCTTTTCGGCTTTTTAGCGGAAGCCTGATGGACAGCTTTGTTCCAGTTCCAAGCGCTGACTCAATCCAAAACTTAGCGCCGGCTTTTTCCGCCCGTTCTTTCATACCCTTGATGCCAAGTGAAGGCAGACCGGCATGCGCTTCATAGCGAAATCCTGCCCCATGATCGATGATATCCAGCTCCGCATGGCACAAAGAAGCAGTCAGACTAACATACGCCGTATCCGTTCCGGCATGCTTTTTGCAGTTATTTAAAGCTTCCTGTACGACACGCCATAGCATATGCTCCTGCTCATCAGTCAGAACAGGACAGCCTTTTTGTGTAAAAATGATCTTCAATCCAATGAGCGCACCATAGCTTTTAATGGCTTCAGCCAGCCCTTTTTCCAATCCTCCGGGGCGAAGCTGCCAAATTAACGCTTTCATTTCTGCGAGCGCGTCCTGTGATAGGTTTTGGATGAAATCAATCATCTGCTGTAAATTCTCATCTTTTGTTAGTGTCTTCGCAGCTTTGGCAGTTAAACTGACGGAAAACAGCATTTGATTGACTGAATCGTGAAGCTCCTGAGCGAGGCGGTTACGCTCCATTAAAAGAGCATTTTTTTGTTGATATTCAGAAAGTCTCATACGCTGAATTGCCGTTCCGATCTGAAAGGCGACAGACTCGAGTAAATGCAGCTCTTCCTCATCAAACATGGTTTTTCCGGCCGCCGCTACATTTAACAATCCGAATCTTCTGTCCCCATCTTCTAAAGGCACAGTTGCATGATGCGTAATCCCTTCTGTGTCAAAACAATGCAGGTTTTCTGCTGATTCGATGCGTTTGCAGTTCATGATATTTGCAGCCTTTCTAAGCCCTCCGTTATTGAATTTCGTCAGGCAGTAACACTCCCCTTCGCACATCAGCACTTTTTCCTTGCGGCTTAAAGCCGGAGGCAGATACGCGTCGGCCGCTAACGTATAAGTTCCATCTTCTTCGATCAGAAAAATCCATCCGGATTGAAGGTTTGTCAGACTCAGCAACTCTTTTAAAACCTCATCCAGTGTTGCTTTGATATCGTGCCCTTGATTTAAGGTTTCCGCAATCATTTTAAGCGTTTTTAATTTTTCCATCCTCGTTTTGCTCACGTTTCTCACTCCGGCATTGATCTTGTATTTAAGATTATACCAGTTTTTTGTATTTCATTACTTCACTTGTAGGATGATTTTCTTTCAGACTTTTGGATGAGAAAAAGAAAAAGCCGGATCATTTACAATGACCCAGCTCATACTTGAATTATTTTGCTGTCGACTCAACAATTTCATCCACCGTCTTCATTACATCTTCAGAAAGGGAGGCAAGACGCTGTTCACTGTCTTCCAAAGATGACCCTTTTACGGCGAAATAAAATTTCACCTTCGGCTCAGTTCCAGAAGGACGAAGACAGAACCAAGACCCGTCTTCCAGGAAGTATTTCAATACATTTGATTTTGGCAAGTCGATGGCTTCTTCTTTGTTTTCAGTCAGAAGCGTCCGTTTGCTTACAGCGTAATCTTCTGCTGTGACAACCTGTTTGCCCGCCATTTTCTGCGGTGGATTTTGTCTGAAGGAAGCAAGAATCGCTTCAATTTGCTCTGCTCCTTGTTTGCCTTTCAGCGTCAGGGATTTCAGCCCTTCACGATAAAAACCATACTCGTTAAAGAGATTGATGAGCGCCTCATACAAAGACATTCCCTGTTTTTTATAGAACGCGCAAACTTCAACTGCCAAAAGCGCAGCCTGAATGGCGTCCTTATCGCGGGCAAAATCCCCGATTAAATAACCGTAGCTCTCTTCATAACCAAATTGGAAGGTATACTGGCCTGATGCCTCGTATTCCTTGATCTTTTCACCGATAAACTTAAAGCCTGTCAGCGTATCAATCGTATCAAGGCCGAATGAAGAAGCTACAGCACGGCCGATTTCGCTTGTGACGATCGTTTTGAGAACAACACCGTTATCAGGCAGGATGCCTTGTTTTTTCTTTTCAGAAAGCAGGTAATGAAGCAGCAGCGCTCCGGTTTGGTTTCCTGTCAGCACTGTATATTTGCCTTGATCGTTTTTCACCGCGATGCCGAGGCGGTCAGCATCAGGGTCTGTGGCGATGAGAATATCTGCATTCTGCTCCTCCCCAAGCTTAATGGCATATTCGAATGCCGCATGCTCTTCCGGGTTCGGCGATGTAACAGTGGAGAAGTTTGAATCCGGCAGTTCCTGTTCTTTGACAACCGTTACATTTTTGTAGCCGAGTGCTTCAAGACCGCGTCTGACCGGTTTATTTGCAGTTCCATGCAGCGGTGTGAAAACAACCTTTACATCTACTTCTTCCGATAATTCAGGATGTACAGAAATCGACGCCAGTTTTTCTGTATAAACTTTATCAATATCTTCACCGATGATTTTAATTAAGCCTTTTTCTTTTAACTTATTTTCTTCGTCTACTGTGATCGTCAGCTCATTTTCAATCGCGTTTACCTGCTCAATGACAATGTCCGCTTCCTTTGGAGGCAGCTGACCGCCATCATCCCCATATACTTTGTAGCCGTTATATTCAGGCGGGTTATGGCTTGCCGTTACCACAATTCCACCATAAGCGTTCAGCTGTCTGACAGCGAATGACAGCTCTGGCGTCGGGCGAAGCTCATCAAACACGTATGTTTGGATGCCTTGTGTCGCAAGTGTTTTTGCCGCTTCCATCGCGAACTCCGGAGATTTATGGCGGGAATCATAAGCAATGACAACGCCCCGTTTTTTCGCTTCCTCACCTTGCTTCGAGATGTATGCCGCAAACCCGGCCGATGCTTTGCGCACAGTGTAAATATTCATCCGATTTGTCCCGGCGCCGATTTCCCCGCGCATTCCGCCGGTACCGAATTCAAGGTCTTTATAGAAACAGTCCTCAAGGGCCTGTTCATCTCCCTCTAATTCAATAAGGCGCTCTTTTAATTCCGGATCTAAATGTTCTGTCTGTTTCCAGCGTTCATAGCTCTTTCTCCAAGTCATATTCGTCCTCCTATGTATCAGCTTATGCCATTATTTTATATGAAGCGGGTGCCTCTGTCACTTGATAACCTGAGATCTGGCCCTTTCCACGTAAAAAGAAATAACGGGCTGCAGACAGCCCGTTATGATTTATTGCTCAAGCGGTACGACCGCATCGTGTAAAAGCTTGTTGAGGTTTTCTGTATGTTTGTTTTTCGCCTGCTCATCCCATTGGAATCGCTCGCTCATAAAATCAATAACGGCATCTTTATATGTTCTTACCCAATTGATATCAAAAAATAAACGTCCCGTTCTGCGGACAAAGAAGTCAGCAGGGGTTGCAGTCATCTCTTCTTCTATACTGTATTCTGCCTCAGCAAGAATATGAACCGGAATGTTGCGTTTCGCGGCTTCATCTTTCAGCGCTTCTACCCGGTCAAAGACGCGATCTACGTTAGAGCCGTATCTGATCGCCAGCTGTTTTGCGTCTTTTTCTGATAAACCGGCTGCAATTCCTTCTTTTGTTTTCGTGGTAACGAAGGACATGAGATTTTTCGAACCGCCGACGTGCCCGCCAGAGATTGGCATGTTTTTCGTTTTACATGGTCCAAAATCCTTTTCGCCCTCTTCTTTTAAGCGATCACGGACAAGATCAACGATGTGCTCCGCCATTTTTCTGTATCCAGTCAGTTTTCCGCCGGCAATGGTGATCAGGCCTGAGTCAGATGTCCAAATCTCGTCTTTCCGTGAAATTTCAGAAGGATCTTTGCCTTCTTCATGAATCAGCGGACGCAGCCCCGCCCAGCTGGATTCGATGTCATTCGCAGTGATATTCAGTTCCGGGAACATGTAATTGATTGATTTGATGACATAATCACGATCCTCCGTTGTCATCCGAGGATGCTCCAGCGCCTCTTTGTAAACAGTGTCTGTTGTTCCCACGTATGTTTTGCCTTCACGAGGAATCGCAAATACCATCCGGCCATCAGGTGTATCGAAATATACAGCCTGTTTCAGCGGAAAGACAGACTGGTCAAATACAAGGTGAATGCCTTTTGTATGCTGCAAATGCTTTCCGTTTTTCGAATGGTCTTTTTCTCTGAGCTGATCGACCCAAGGGCCTGTAGCATTGACAATTTTTTTCGCATACACTTTATATTCTTTCTTTGTCAGCACATCTTCAATTAATACGCCGACGGCTTTGCCTTTTTCGTAAAGAAGCTCCTTCACTTTGGAGTAATTCACAGGCTCTGCCCCGAATTTCACCGCTTCCTTCATGACTTCGATGGTCAGTCTCGCATCGTCAGTGCGGTATTCCACATAATACCCGCCGCCTTTTAAGCCGTCTTTTTTCACCAAAGGCTCTTTTTGCAGCGTTTCTTTTGCTGAAAGCATGCTTCTTCGTTCTGACTTTTTCACACCTGCAAGGAAGTCATAAACTCTTAACCCGATAGATGTTGTAAATGAACCGAATGTGCCGCCTTTATGAAACGGAAGCAGCATCCATTCCGGTGTAGTGACATGCGGGCCGTTTTCATACACAATCGCCCGCTCTTTTCCTACCTCAGCGACCATTTTCACTTCAAATTGTTTTAAATAGCGCAAGCCGCCATGTACCAGCTTCGTTGATCGGCTTGATGTTCCCGCCGCAAAGTCCTGCATTTCGCTTAGTGCGACCTTCATTCCCCTTGATGCCGCGTCAAGAGCTGTTCCGGCTCCTGTAATTCCTCCTCCGATAATAAATAGGTCATATGTTTTTTTCGTCATGTCTGTCAGCATGCGATCTCTTTCAAGACTTGAAAATTGATGTTTCATCATTACGTTTCCTCCTTGTTGTCACGGTAAATAGAAAAAGAGACCACAACAGCCAAAGTGCATGCTTACACTTTGGTGCTGTGGTCTCTCCTCATCTCAGGACCGTTCTTATTAACTTGTAACCATTATACCATAGTATTACTTTATTTAAAAGCCATAGCTGCTTTCACGGCTTTTTGCCAGCCTTTATACAGCTCATTTCGTTTTTCTTCTTCTAATTCAGGTTCAAACCGTTTATCCAGATTCCACTGGTTCGCGATTTCAGAACGGTCCTTCCAGAATCCCACAGCGATACCTGCCAAATAAGCCGCGCCAAGTGCAGTCGTTTCATTAATTTCCGGACGCTCCACAGGAACATTCAACAGGTCTCCTTGGAACTGCATTAGGAAATTGTTTTTTACAGCTCCTCCGTCTACACGAAGCGTCTTTAATGAAATGTTTGAATCTGCTTCCATTGCGTCAAGCACATCTTTTGTCTGATAAGCCAATGACTCCAGTGTCGCACGGATAAAGTGCTCTTTTGTTGTCCCTCTTGTCAGGCCGAAAACCGAACCGCGCACATCGCTGTCCCAGTAAGGCGTTCCCAGTCCGACAAAGGCCGGAACGACATATACGCCGTCAGTTGAATCCACTTTCTCTGCATATGATTCGCTAAGCGAAGAGTCCTGGAACATTCTCAATCCGTCTCTAAGCCACTGGATGGCAGAGCCAGCGACAAAAATGCTTCCTTCTAACGCATAGTTCACTTTTCCGTCAATGCCCCAAGCAATTGTTGTCAAAAGCCCATGTTCGGACTTAATTGCTTTTTCCCCGGTATTCATCAGCATGAAACATCCAGTGCCGTATGTGTTTTTCCCCATGCCTTCTTCAAAGCATGCCTGGCCGAACAATGCGGACTGCTGGTCTCCTGCCGCTCCCGCAATCGGAATATTTTTTCCGAAGAAGTGATAATCAACAGTCTCCGCATACACATGGGAAGACGGCTTCACTTCAGGGAGCATGGATTTCGGTACGCCTAGAATGTCGAGCAGTTCATCGTCCCATTTTAAATCGTAAATATTAAACATCAGTGTTCTTGAGGCATTGGAGTAATCGGTCACATGCGCTTTTCCGCCTGACATTTTCCAAATGAGCCACGTATCAATCGTTCCAAACAGCAGCTCGCCTTTTTCCGCTTTTTCTCTTGCGCCTTCCACATTGTCTAAAATCCACTTCACCTTCGTGCCGGAGAAGTATGGATCGATTAAAAGCCCGGTTTTTTCTCTGAATTTATCATTATATCCTTTTTCACGAAGTTCCTCACAAATGCCGGACGTCTGTCTGGACTGCCAAACGATTGCATTATAGACAGGACTTCCTGTATCTTTATCCCACACAACCGTCGTCTCGCGCTGGTTCGTGATGCCGATGCCGGCAATTTGAGAAGCGCTGATTCCTGATTCAGAGATGACTGAGGCGATAACCGCGAGGACAGAGCCCCAAATTTCATTGGCATTATGCTCAACCCAGCCAGGATGCGGGAAGTATTGTGTAAATTCCTTTTGAGCAGAGTGGACAATTTTGCCTTCTTTATTAAACAGAATCGCTCTTGAACTTGTCGTCCCCTGATCTAAGGATAAAATGTACGTTTCCATAAGATGTCTCCCCTTTGATTAAATATATTTAGAATTTGATAATGTTTTAGCAGAATGTGATTTCGTATAAACATAGAGTCCTAACAATACCACAACCAATATAACGCTTACAATCCAGAAGCTGCTTGTGATGTGCCCTTTAAATGCAGCGTTGTAAAATACGCCGCCGAATGATCCGCCTAAAATCGGGCCGACTACCGGAACCCATGCGTATTTCCAGTTTGATGAGCCCTTCCCCGGAATCGGAAGAAAAGCGTGGGCTATCCGCGGACCTAAGTCACGCGCAGGATTAATAGCATAGCCGGTGGTGCCTCCCAGAGAAATACCGATTGCTACAATGAGGAAACCGACGATTAAAGGATTAAGTCCTTCTGTAAATTGATTTGCCCCAATGGCCAAGATTCCAAGCACAAGGACAAATGTCCCAATCACTTCGCTTAAAACGTTTGCAAATGTATGCGGAATGCTGGGCCCTGTTGAGAAAACACCCAGCTTGGCAGCGGGATCATCCGTTGACTTCCAGTGCGGGAGGTAATGCAGATAAATAATCACCGCACCGATGATCGCTCCGATCATTTGCGCCGCAATATAAACCGGAACCTCTTTCCATGGAAAATCTCCTACAAATGCAAGCGCTATCGTTAGCGCCGGATTCAAATGGGCGCCGCTGATGCCGCCAACCGCGTATGCCGCCATGGCAACACCCAATCCCCATCCAAATACAACAACAATCCAGCCAGACTGGAATGAAAGCGATTTCTTTAAATTGACACCTGCACAAACACCTGCACCAAAAATGATAAGCAGCATCGTACCGATGACTTCTCCCCAAAATGCTGTCATAGCACATTCCTCCTAAAGTCACGATTAAAAAGCATGATAGAGAAGAAGAGAATAAAAAAACCACAACAAACCGCTTTACGGGTGCATAAACATTTGCCGTAAAGAGCTGCTGTGGTCTCCGAGTTCTCCATCACAATGTATTAACCTAGTGCAATTGTATCAGTGCATGAAAGCGGTGTCAATCACTTTCCGTCAAAAAGTTTTCATATTTTTTCCATAATTTGGCATTAGATGTTGTGACAGCTACAGCCCCCGCTTTCAATGCCTGCTCTACATCCTCTTCCGTACGGATGAAACCCCCGGCAAAGATGGGAATCCCTGTTTTCTCTTTTATTTCCTGAATGAGTGACGGAACGATGCCGGGAAGCACTTCGATGAAGTCAGGCTTATGCTTGCCGATAAACTCCATGCTTTTCTCCATCGCGCTTGTATCAAGCAAAAACAGGCGCTGAATGGCATAAATTTTCTTCTGCTTCGCTTTGGCAATCACGTTCGATCTTGTGGAAATAATCCCAGCGGGCTTGATATCCTGACATATAAATTCCGCACCGTATTCGTCATGCTTAATCCCTTGAATGAGATCGACGTGCACCATCATGTTCTTTCCGTGCTTTTGCGCTTCTTTGATCACGCCCTTCAGCTGGCCGAGATGAATATCAAGAATAACACCGTAAGAGAACGAACTGTTCAAAAACTCATCAAATTGCTTCATATTGCGAATAGCCGGTAAGATCGGCTGGTTGTGAAAACTCATCATGTTCTCCTTTAATAAATCACTTTTATATTATATCGTTTGAAAGCTTTCTTTCACCGTTTTCACGATAAAGGAAAGGTCCTCTTCTGTCAGGCAAAATGGCGGCGCGAGCTGGATGACGTTGTTGTAACCGGCGACTGTATCGCCGTTTTTGCCGATGATCAGCCCTTTTTCTTTGCATGCCGCAACCACTTGGTTTACTTTGGCGGCATCAGCCGGCTCTTTAGTCAATTTATCTTTGACGAGTTCGATTCCGATCAGCAGCCCTTTTCCTCTAACATCCCCGACTGCCGGGTGTTCTCTCAGAGCTTGAAGCTCACCTAAAAGCTTTGCTCCAAGATCGCGGGATCGCTGAATCAGCTGTTCGTCCTCCATAATTTGCAGGTTTTTCAACGCCAAGGCACAGGCAGCCGGGCTTCCGCCGAACGTGTTCACGTGGCGGAAACGGTCATAAGGAGCTTCCCCCTGATACGCTTCGAAAATGTCCCGTTTAACAGCAGTCGCTGACAATGGCAGATACGCGCTTGTGATTCCCTTTGCCATCGTAATGATATCAGGCTTCACACCGTAGTGCATAAACCCGAACGGCTCGCCTGTCCGTCCAAACCCGCAGATCACTTCATCGCAAATCAAAAGGGCTCCGTGGCGCCGGCAAATGTCCTCCACCTTTTTCATATATCCGTCCGGCGGCATTAGGATGCCCCCGCCTGTAATGATGGGCTCCATAATGACCCCGGCAATCGTTTCGCTTAATTCCCATGTCATGATGCGGTCGATTTCATTTGCGCTTTCAAGCGTGTCTGCATCATCAGGATTCCGGTATATATCTGGCGGAGCTACATGCAGAAATCCTTGGCTCAAAGGCTCGTATTTATATTTGCGCTGCGCCTGTCCGGTAGCTGAGAGCGCTCCCAATGTATTGCCGTGGTATGCCCGATATCTTGAGATGAATTTATAACGGCTGTGGTCGCCGTTTTGCAGATGGTACTGGCGGGCAATTTTAAAAGCAGTTTCGTTTGCTTCCGATCCGCTGTTGGAAAAAAAGATAACATAATCGCCGCCAAGCCATTCATTCAGCTTTTCCGCCAGTTGAATTGCGGGTGCGTGACTTTGCGTTAACGGGTAGTAAGGCAGCTCCTTTAGTTGCTCATAGGCAGCCTCCGCAAGCTCCTTTCTGCCGTAACCAATGTTGACGCACCACAAACCGGACATCGCATCCAAATAGCGGCGTCCGTCTATGTCGGTTACCCAGGCTCCTTCGGCCTTCTGGGCTATCAGGCTGTCCGCTTGATGCGCTCCCTTCATGGCATGCCACACAAATTGCTCATCTTTTTGCTTTAATCCCTGATTTTGCTGAATGTTTTCCATCCCCATCATCTCCATTTCATTAGCGTTCCCTATAATGCCAATTCAATTGAAACAGACCTTCTCTTTATGTGATGTCTTGGTGATGATTTCCCTGCCTTCAATATAAAGCCAGACCGGGTCAGAGTCAATAAACCATGTAAATAATAAAACATCCTCTTTCTCAAGAAGAAAGAGGATGCAGCATCCAAAGCAAAACAGGCAAAGTGACAATGCTCAGCATCGTACTGATAAAGGTCGCACTCGAAACGACTTGGACAGCCATTGCAATAGCAATGTGAAGCCTAGCCGTTTTCTGTATGATATAGGAAATGGCGAAAATACAGAAACTCCATAAGCACCTTCTTTTCCACTATACAATTTACTTTTAATTTAAAGAAAGCACCTAAACTATTCCGCTTTTGTTTAAAAAAACCCGCCAATTCAGACGGGTTTTTTGGGATTATTTTTTATATTGAATATGATAAATATCACGCCGTCTGTCTTTTAGCTGGCGCACTGTACCGTTTTGGCGCTGTCTTCTGAGAATTTCCAGGTCAACATCGCCGATGACGACCATTTCAATATTCGGGTTTGTTTCGCCGACAATGCCGTCTCGGGCGAATTCAAAATCAGACGGGGCAAAGATGCCTGACTGGGCGTATTGGATATCCATGTTTTCCGTTTGCGGAAGGTTTCCAACCGTTCCCGAGATAACCGTATAAATTTGATTTTCAACCGCTCTAGCCTGCGAACAGTATCTGACACGCAGATAGCCTTGACGGTCTTCTGTACAAAATGGCGTAAAGATGATTTTGGCTCCTTTATCAGCCGCAATACGGGCAAGCTCAGGAAATTCAATGTCATAACAGATCTGGATCGCGATTTTTCCGCAGTCCGTATCAAACACGCGAACCTGGTCTCCTGCGCTGATCCCCCACCATTTGCGTTCATTCGGCGTAATATGGAGTTTATATTGCTTTTCGATTGTTCCGTCCCGTCTGAACAGGTAAGCGATATTATAGATCTTGCCTTCCTCTTCGACGAAATGAGACCCGCCGATAATGTTGACGTTATACTTAACAGCCAAATCAGTAAACAGGCTGATGTAATCTTCTGTATACTCAGTAATTCTCTGCACCGCCAAGCTCGGTGACCGTTCCTCAAGGAAGGACATCAGCTGGGTTGTGAAAATTTCCGGGAACACCGCAAAATCAGATCTTGCGTCGGAAGCAACATCGACATAGTATTCTACTTGATTCGCAAATTCCTCAAAGGAATAAATTTTCTTCATTTCGTATTGGATCACACAAATTCTAACAGGGAACGCCGATTTATAATAGCGTTTTGTCTGCTGCGGTAGATAATCGACATTATTCCATTCCATCAGCGTCGCATACTTGATCGAAGCTGTATCATCCGGGAGATAGTTCGGGTTAATTCGCATAAGGGTAAAGCCGTTCATCAGCTGAAAAGAAAGAACCGGATCGTAAATTTGGTGGCGTGTCACCTGTTCAACATACTCTCTCGCTGTCATTTCCTCTGCATATTTGTGATAGTTTGGAATCCGTCCGCCTATGATGATGCTTTTCAAGTTTAAGCGTCTGGCTAAGTCCTTTCTCGCCTCGTACAAACGGTGGCCGATCTTCATTCGTCTGTATTTCGGGTGCACCATGACTTCAATTCCGTACATATTCAAGCCGTCAGGATTATGGTTGGTGATATAACCGTCATCTGTAATGTCCTGCCACGTATGGCGGTCATCATATTCATCAAAGTTAATCAGGAGACTTGAGCACGAACCGATAATTTCACCTTCGAATTCTGCACAAAACTGTCCTTCCGGAAAATGCTCCAAATGGCTGATTAAATGCTCCCGCTTCCAAGGCTCCATTCCTGGAAAGCAGTCCTTTTGAAGATCGATAATCTTGTCGATGTCTTTTTCTTCGATATTGCGGATAACCATTTTCTTTTCAAACCGGGTCAAATCTAATTTCTCAGACAACCTACTCGCTCCTTTCTAGTTTTGTGAGTTCAGATGATCAAGCAATAGGGCGAGCTCCATCTCCGCCATTGATTCAAGCCTGTGATCATAGTCTTCAAACATCAAGGTACCCGTTACTTTATTCGGGACAATGACACACTTCATGCCTGCACGTTTCGCAGCAATCGAACCATTGACAGAATCCTCAAACGCGAGACATTCCGCTGGCGATACCCCGAGGTTTTTTGCCGCCAATAAATAGAGTTCAGGATTCGGCTTCACCTCTTCCACATCATCCGCCGTTTGAATAACTTCAAAATCATCAAACAGGCCGATTTGCTTCAAATGGCCGGACACCCATTTATAATCAGAGCTGGAGGCAAGGCCTATTTTTAAGCCTACATCCTTTGCCGCATTCAAATACGCTTCGACACCAGGTCTCGCTTTTTCTGTTTCCATGCGTTTGGCGAACCGCTCTCTTCTCAATTTTGTGAGCTCTTCATGGTTCAGTTTTTTCCCGATCTGCTCTTCTAAATAGTCAAAAGGCCGGAAACCCGCAGCAGTTCCGATGACCTTCCCCCAGACAGATAGCGGCAGCACTGAGCCGTGCTCTTCAAATATTTCCTGAAGAACCTCATATTCGTGTGTTTCTGTATCTAGAATAAGCCCGTCAAAATCAAAAATTAACGCTTTAATCACTGGGTACAACTCCTTTAGTCCGAATTGAGACATATGTATACACTCAACTATACCCCGAAACAAATCTGCTTTCAAAAAGTAAGGTTTTATGTGAAGAAAGAGCCTGCACACTGCAAGCTCTTTCTTATTAATGAATGTTTTGGTGAGAAATGTTTGTCAGCGCTGATCCCGCAGACTCGTTCGACATCTGATTGACTGCCAGGTCTCCAAGCGCAACGATCCCGACTAGATTGTTTTGATCTACAATAGGAAGGCGGCGGATTTGGTGCTGGGCCATCAGCTGCGACGCGTCTTCCAGACTCATATTAGGGTTTCCTGATACGAGTTCTGTTGACATCACTTCTGAAACGGGTGTCTGGCCATCACGGCCCTGAGCTGTAGTTCTTAATGCAATGTCACGGTCAGTCAGCATTCCTTTTAAAACACCTTGCTCTACAACGGGGATCGCCCCGACGTTATGCTGTTTCATTAGAGAAGCCGCTTCCTGAATCGTTTGATTCGGAGAAACGGTTGCCACCTGCGTTGTCATTGTATCTTTAACTGAACTCATTGTCAGCACCCCTTTCAATCATTAGTATGTTCAGACACGAGCCGTTTAAAAAGGGAGTTAGAGGAAAGGTTTTATGATATGATTTCTCTGATACAAAAAAGAGCTTTTCTAAAAATAGAAAAGCTCTTGCCGCATGATTATATCAGCCTTCTTTGACCGAAAAAGGCTTTGTTAGTCTTCTTTTGAAAGTCAGAAAAAGCAAACGGAAAATAAATCCCAAAATCATTCAGCATCTTGCTGTTTTTTTCAAAAATCGCCTGATCACTCAAATCAAAGTGCGGCGAAGGCTTGGTCAGGATAATATGTATCATTTGCAGACAAGCCATAATTTGAAATGCTTCTTTTAATGTTCCTTGGTAATAATGGTTATTTAAAGACAGAACGCCTTTCTTTTTAAAGCGCTGAATGTCCAGTTCGGAGAAATAAAGAGGAAATACATCATGGATCAGCTCCATAGACAGCTCCTTGATAAAGCTCTCCTGTTCTGCAGTTGCTGCGTTCACAATTCTCACGTCAATCACCTTTCTTGCCATCGAATATCCTAAGTCTTACTCAAGAATAGCACAGAAAAAAACGCGAAAGCTAAGGTAAGTGTTTCCTATGAGAAACAGCAGCCTTCCGCTTCGAAAAGGAGCCATTTAACATGAATCAAAAAGGCAGAGGGCTTGAGATCCTCATCAATGAAAAACAGGACGGCCAATGGCTGTTTTCCGTACTCAAAACAGCGCTCAAAGCTTCTAAACCAGTGATACAAGACTGGATGTCCCATCAACAGATAAAGGTCAATCACGAATCCGTCTTAAACAATATGATTGTAAAAAAGGGAGACCGCGTGTTCATTGATCTTCAGGAAAGTGAAGCATCTTCGGTCATTCCGGAGTATGGCGAGCTTGATATTTTATTTGAGGACAATCACATGCTCATCGTCAATAAACCCGCTGGCATAGCGACGCATCCGAATGAGGATGGGCAAACCGGCACACTGGCTAATTTGATCGCGTATCATTATCAGATAAATGGCGAAACATGTAAGGTGCGCCACGTCCATCGTCTTGATCAGGATACATCTGGCGCTATCGTTTTTGCCAAGCATCGTTTGGCACACGCCATCTTAGACCAGCAGTTAGAGAAAAAGACGCTGAAGCGTACGTATACCGCCATCGCTGAAGGTAAGCTACGGACGAAAAAAGGGACAATTAATTCACCGATCGGCAGAGACCGATCACACCCGACAAGACGCCGGGTTTCACCAGGCGGGCAAACAGCCGTCACTCATTTCAAGGTAATGGCCAGCAATGCGAAAGAACGGCTGTCGCTCGTTGAATTAGAGCTGGAAACAGGAAGAACACACCAAATCCGTGTTCATCTGGCGAGCCTCGGCCATCCGTTGACAGGAGACTCGCTTTACGGAGGCGGAAGCAAGCTGCTAAACAGGCAGGCACTGCACGCCAATAAAGTACAAGCGGTTCACCCGATAACAGACGAGCTCATAGTTGCTGAAGCCCCTTTCCCTGCTGATATGAAAAACCTTTGCCGCACATATTTTTCATGAAGAAAAGCCGCAGGCACTGCCTCGGCTTTTTAAGTCACTCGTTTTCCATATATAATATAGCGCTTCGGGGCATTTCCGACGTATGAAAACGGATAACAGGTCGTCAGAATCAGCTCTTCCTTTTCATGCTGGAGCGTGATAATAGATGTGTCATCCTTATCGACAATTTTTGTATTTACAATTTCATATGTGAATTCTCCATATGACAGGAGAATGCGGAGCTGATCCCCCTTTTCCAGCTCTCCCGTCCGGCGAAACACGGTATCTCGATGCCCCGACAGCACAATTTGTCCGTTTTCATCAGGATAATAGCTGTCCTTGTAATGCCCGACACCTTTTTCTAAATCATCAGCATCGGTGCCCTCCACGATCGGAAGCTCTGCCTTGATTTTCGGTATTTCCAAAATGCCGCTCGCTTGGCCGGTCTCAGGCTTAAATGATGCTTTGTTCTTTGCTTGATCTGTGCTATTTTTCGTCCCCAAAGGTTCCTGCGGCTTTTCAGCCGCCAGTTTTGCTTCTTTTAATGTCTGTTCCGTTTTCATATTCGTATCGATCAATTTAAAGCCTCCATAGCCTGCGATCACTAGGCCGGCAGCAATGATGAATAGTGGAATAACTTTTTTCACGTTCTGGAGGCGCTCCTTTTTCTTCTGACATATAGATAAGTTCCTGACAATGTCACCGCCGCACCGATTACCATAAAGTTATAGTAGCCCGCTGACGTATCCGGAAGCGGATGATCAGACCCGCTTTCCGCAGTCTCGGTTTGTAACGGCAATGTGCTGATGCTATTAGCAGTATCAGCGGTTTTTGTGTTGTTGATTGGTATTTCATTGAATCTCGAAATGGCTGAAGGCGGCAGCTGATGAACCGGTGCTGTTCCCGGAGTTTCTTTTATATCAGGCAAATCTTCACCTGGCCTTGGATCCTCTTTAATCGGATCCTCCGTCCCCGGATCATCTCCAGGCTCTTCCGTAATCGGGTCTTCTGTTACAGGGTCTTCAATATCACTGGCTTCAGCAAGCTTAATTCTTCCCTCTTTTGTATACGCAATTGGCTCATCAAAACTCTTCACGTACTCAACTGTCGCTTCCAAATCCTCAGGCCCTGTCACCGGATTTTTTCCCAGCAGTCCGATTGGCTGATATTTGGTTCCTGTCGCCGTCGCCATAAAGTTGTTGACGGTCAATGTATATGTGGCATCGGGCTGGATCTCGGTGCCATCTGCCATTTTCAAATCAACTGCTTTTCCGGTTTCTTTATCCCACGTATACGTAAACCCGCTGATGCTGTAGTCAGGCCCAAAAACCGGTGAGATTTGAGCATTGATAATCTCTCTTAAATCTTTTCCTTTAATCTCAAGCTTCGTTAACACATTTCCAAACGGCTGAATATTGTAAAGATCTCCCCACGTAATCGGGCCCTTCTTCAGCGCTTCACGTATGCCGCCGCCATTCATAAGGGCAAAATCCGTTTTCATGGCAGCTTTCATACCATCCGCAATCAGGTTTCCAAGAGGTGTATCGCCGGCATTTGAATACCCCCCTTCCATATCAACAGCGGCTTCGCCGACTACCTCGCTGATAATCGGTTCCGCAATTGTTTCGTATTTCTTTAAAATGGCTGACGCGCTGACATCCGGTTCGATTTTACTTTGATCAACATATACGATTTCCGCGGACTTTTTGACAATGTCTTTTGTCGTTTTATCGATCTCTACATCAACGACACCTATCGCTTTTCCATATTCAAACGCTTGAACAATCAGTTTTCCATTCACTTCACCGTTAACAACCTTATGATTATGCGCGGCAAAAATCACGTCAATTTCAGAATCTGTTTTGTTTGCAAGATCAGCAGACTCCCCGGAAATGGCGTTGCCGTTTTGTTCAGCTGACATATGTGCGAGAACCGCGATGGCCTTCACGCCTTTTTTCTTCAGCTCTTTGGCCGCCTTATTCACCGCTGTTGCTTCATCTGTAAACTCGATATTTTTTATTCCTTCAGGCATAACCATGCCAGCTGCCGACTGTGTGACAACCCCGATAAAAGCAACGGGTACGCCCTCCACATTTATGATGTCATAAGCCGGCAAAAAGGGCTCTCCAGTTGATTTCATTTTACAATTGGCACATACAAGGGGAAAGTTCTGTCCATCATATCCGCTTGTGCCTTTCGGATGATCACCGCCATTTAAGATCCTCAGCAGTTCATCCGTGCCTTCATCAAATTCGTGGTTTCCCACGGTTCCGACATCAAATCCGATGTCCTCCATCAGTTCTACAGTCGGTTCATCCTGAAGAAGAGAGGAAACTGGAGAGCTTCCGCCGATCATATCTCCAGCGTGCACAATCAGCGAGTTTTTCTTTTCAGCCTTTTTTTCTTTTAAATATGCGGCGGCATAATCCATGCGTCCAAACGTGCCGTCTGCAGTTCCATTTCCATCAAGATCAAGCTCATATTGCTGATCGATTTTGCCATGCAAATCATTCATGCTGAGAATTCTAAGCGGTACATGTTCTTGAGGTGCCGTTTGCCTTTTTTTATATCCCGCGCTCTCCGCTTCACTTGCTGAAGCGAAGAAAATTCTGTTTTCCACAGCTACCTTCTTCCAGTCAGCTGGCTGGACATATGTTTGATTCGACGAATCCCCTACATATCTTGTCAAGCCTTTCCCTTGCTCTCTGGCTCTGAATTCAAACGGCATTTCCATGAGCGGATCGTTTTCATTCCAGATTCCTTTTTGGCCTTTTTTTGCAGCGGCTACTGCGGCCTGAAACTGCTGATAATCCTCTTCATTGTCAACCGGCCAAATAAAATACGTCGGAGCATAGCCATTTTTCACAAGCTCTAAGTTCACGTTTGAACCTGATTCGGTTATGACTTGTCCGAGCAATCTGCCATAGCTGTCCTTGGCTTCACTTCCGACCTTGACAGTAATTTTATCACCCGAGGACAGAACCGTTTTTAGATAGTCAGATGCTTTTTTGCCAAATCTTAATTGATTTTCATCTGCGTCATTTTTTGGTGTGTGATATGTTTCGGGTGTATCTACATTTACAAACCGGATTTTTGTCGTTCCAAGCACCGGAGATTTAAGATGAATGGTATCGCCGTCAACTACCCGGTCAACAATCCCTTCATATTCTCCCTCCGCAGACGGAGGTGCAGGCTGCTCTTCAAGCAGCTTCAGGTCAGCCGATTTTCGCGGAAGCAGCTGAAAGGTTTGGTACCTGCTTAACACACCGGTAAAGTCATACCATTTGCCCTCATCAAGCTCGTCTATCACCCCTGTTTTATTCATAACCCGGAGCGTCATTGCATGATGGTCGTCATCAATCATTGTTACATTGTAACCGCCGCCGGCAGGAGAACTTGGAATTGAGGAAACAAAAGCGGTTAGTTTCACAAGGCGTCCTTCATACTGATCACCTAGGCTGCCGTTAATGAGTTCATTGATTGTTAAGTGTTTTGGGGCGGGGAGGGATTGGTTTGACTGGTTGATTTTGATGCCTGATGAGCTTGGAACGATTTCTTTCAGCCCCTGGTAAGACGTGATTTTCCCTGTCACCGTGACATCCATACCCTCTTTTAATTCGGGAAATTGTTCAGGGGATGGCGAATAAATGTTAATGCCTCCGGTTTCATCTTGCAAAAAGGTCGACAGCTTCCCGCCTCCGATTGCGTTTTGATCAGCTGTAATGATCCCTTTTATCGTTACTTCTTCATTCAGCCTTCCCCGTGCTTCATTTATGGTCACTGGCTGTTCAGCCGGCGGAGTTTTCGTGTCATCGGTTACGTTCATCGACTGAACGTTTTTAAGTCCTGTCGCATTAAAGTAATTTTCAAGCTTTCCTTGAACCGTTATCTTTTTCCCAAGAAGAAGCGGATTGGTTTGCAGCCCAAATTGGCTTCTGAAAGCGGAGGGGATTTGCACAGGAAGGATGTGATCGGGCGATGTCTCATTTTTACGGTCTGCCAGCGCGACATTATAATCATTTGAAAAAGGGCTTGTCAGCTTATAATGCTGCGGGGAAACAGCCTGGCCGACTGCATATCCTTCGACAAGCGCCTGTCCTTCTTTTTGCTGTATTGCCTTCTCAACTGATATAGGCTGTTGCGGTTCAGCTGCCTTTACAGCTTCGAACGTGTACATTACATTTAAGAACATTAATGCCGTGATCAACACAATATGCAGAATACGCCTCATCATATTTCCTCCCTTAATATACACATAATGACAACGGTTTTGTCTGCTTATCATTTCGACAGACAGCATATAATTCCTTTCAGGCTTCTGCATAATACACGGCAGACTGACACAAAATACAGCTGATCTGAAAAAAAAGGAGGAATTCGGTTTGGATCAGTTCAATCAGCAGCAGCAATCCCAAATGAACAAAGGTATTCCTGGCAAACCGCATAAAAACCACGGCGGACATGAAATGTTTGATATGCATGAGGTGCTTTCCGGAACACTTACTGTGCTAGATCAGTTTATGATGCTAAGACAATTCTGTAAGGATCAAGAATTATTAAACATCCTTGATCGTCAACATCAATTCATCACATCTCAATACAATATAACTGCAGAATGCTTCAAAACAGGAAGCGAACCTTCACAAAAAACAGCAACTTATATGATGAAGGAAGACAACCAGACTGTTTACGGCATGCAGCCGTCACAGCCTAAAAAACCTGTTCAATCCATGAATGATATTGATGACAGCATCATCAGCCGACAAATGCTTTGCGCGATTAAAGCACAAGCTTCTATGCTGACAATGGCTTCTCTGGAAATGACAAATCCGGCCGTAAGACGCGTACTGTCTGCGCAAATTCAGGAGTATGTTGAAATGGCATTTGAAATTTTCCTATACCAAAACAAACACGGCTATTACCAGGTTCCTCAGCTTGATGCGCAGGATATGGAACAGCTGAGAAATTCATTCGCCCCTGCCCAAGGACAAATGCCTCCGACACAAGGCGGAATGGGCCAGCAAGGACTTCACTAATAACAAAGGCATTGGATAGATACTATCCAATGCCGCACTGTTTTTTTCAAATTTTTTCTTAAAATCTTTTTCAAATTGATCAAGACTTTCCTTTGTTGCTGATTTAAACCCTTTTTCAAAGTCCCCTTTTTTTGCTGTTTCCTTAATCATTTCTGAAATAACGTCTTTCCCGTATTTGTCCGTCAGCTCATCGATCATATAAAAGCTTTGCAAATAGACATCAGTGTTATATTCGGCTCTGGCTTCCTGCCAGTCTCGATCAGTCTGCAAACGGTCAAAGGGCACGACAGAAAACGTGATCGGATCTATGAGCAATTCATAGTTCGCAATCCACTCGCTTAACCCTTCATGAAACCATAACGGAAACTCATCGGGATCCGTCTCAAGCTCCTTCAATTTCTGGTGAAATGCATGGTGCGAGTATTCATGAATCAACAATCTCTGGTACAAATAAACCGCTACCTCGTCCCCTTCTAACAGTTTCTTTTTCTCTTCAGGCAACAATCCAATCAGCTGCTCCCGTTCAGAATAAAAACCAACTACATCCAATAAACCGGAGTAAGCCTCCATCTGTTTTTCATTAGGAAAAAAAATAATGTCAATAGGCTTTTGATTCGAATATCCAATCATAATCTGATTAATACTGACCGCATATTCAAGCGTTTCTTTCGTCAATGGCAGTAAGGACTTTTCCTTAGAAGTGTAATAAATATCGGCCTGTTTGAATGACTCTTTCTTCATGTGCTTCGTCACTTGTTCTTTTGTTATTCCAGATGCCTGACCTGGAAAAGACAGGATATACATCGCGCTTGATACGATGGCTGAGCTTACAGCCAGCATCACAAGGACTCCGCACAGGAATAGAGCGGATGCCGCACGCTTTCCTATGCCATCCCGCAAACGTCTCCCTCCCTGAGCCGGTCCGTCTTGTACCTTTTTATTTTTACTCTATGCAGCCTGAGTTCGCAGTGTGTCATTAACGCAAAGAAAAAGCCGCACAATTTGTGCGGCTTTTTTCATTTATTCAGCGTTAGGGAATACACGCTGTACAGTTTGTGTAAATTCATCAAATAATCCGGCGATTGGGTCACCATTTTGAATACGCTTTCCATATCCTTGCATACGCTCTACAAAATCAGGGTTAGCTGAAACGTAAACATTATCAATGTTTTTGTCAGTAGATCTTACCTTTTTGGCTATTTTTTTCTTCAAATTGTCTTCTACTGCACCTTTATTTCCATTGGTTAAAACGACTGCAACGTAGGCTTGATTTCCAGCCACAATGATATCGGCATGCTTTACTTCTTTTAGGTCTGTTACTTTATCAGCTGCTTCATCAGCAACCTCAAGTTTTCGGTCGTTGTTATTATCGTCATTTACACGATTGTTATTGACATTATCATTAACATTGTTGTCAACGTTATCCCGATTGTTTACATTGCGCATATCGTCATTGGCCGGATTTCGATAATTTACGTTTCTTACATCATTATTATCACGTCTGCCCTCACCTTGGTCGGCCACACCGCAGCCAGTCATAAGCAAAGGGATAAGAAGCATAGACGCAAGGACTTGTTTTTTTCCAAACATGTGAATTCCTCCTTTATCACTTTACTTATAGGTTTTTCTAACTGGCTTTAATTATGCATGCAAATCTGGAGGAAATGCTTTCCCGGGAAATATAACGGTTAATTTGTCTAACGAGGGGGAAAATATGAATACACTGCAAAGGAGGGATCATGTTGTTCAACCAGCGAAGAGGAATCAGCCCCGCAGCATTGATCATAGGATCAACTATGCTTATTGCTGCATTATCACCTCAGATCCGCCACAGAATCAGCGGGTTTATCACAGGACAAATGAACAGACGAAATTCAGAAAATAGCACGTTTGATGCTTCTAATGTAGGAAACATGGTCAAACAAGCATTTAGCGGAAGCAGCGGTGATAACCAAGACCGTTCGCAACATCAAAGCCAGCGGCAAAATGGCCGTCAGCACCAGCACGCAGGACAGCAGCAACCACAGAATCAGCATACACAGTCTCAAACTAGGCAAACTGAGACAGCCGCGAAAAAAAGACAGCCGCATTATGCTGAACCCATTCATTTTGAACAAAGCGCAATGAATGTCATGGACGACAACACGATGCTGGAAATGCTGGAGGACTTAGAACCCGGCCGTTAAAAAAACGTGTAATCCTGTCGGATTGCATAAGGGCTCAAATAGTTAATTATATTGCCCTTTAAGGTGGTTTTTCCCTTTTAAATTTTCTATATTTCCCCGCCTGTTTTGGAGTGCAATTGATGAGCTAAAAAAATCCTTCTTTCGTTCAATGAGAACGTTTGAAGGATTTTTTTGTTTATGCTGCCACTCTATCCGAAGCAATCTTTATCGATTCATTATTAGCTCCCTCATCAAGCTGAAAAGGACAGAACACTATTCATTTTGTTTCTTGCTTCAACACTCAACATTTAGAATTTTCTCGAGCGTTGGAAAATACTGTTGACTATTCAGTTGAACTGTATTACATTATTATTAAGTTGAACTATATAGTCAAACTGAATAGAGGGTGCAGATATGAAACACAAATTATTACCGTTGTCTGAAACCATGCATTATATTTTATTAGCTCTCCGTGAGCCGCTCCATGGCTATGCCGTAATGCAGAAGATAGAAAAGATAAGTAAGGGTACTGTTATTTTAGCAGCGGGTACATTATACGGTGCAATTGAAAACTTGAATAAGCATGGTTGGATTGAACCTGTTGGAGAGTCAGGCCGGAGAAAAGTTTACATGATAACTGAAGAAGGAAGCGCCATTTTAAAAATGGAACAAAATAGGTTATTGCATATTTTATCCTTGTACGAAGGAAGTGAATCGAATGAAGAAATTTAAGATGTTTTTTGATATTGAAAAAGAGGAACAATGGCTGAACGAGCAATTACAAAAAGGCTATCGTTGTACAAATATTAGTGGATTAGGAATATACACTTTCGTAAAAACCGACAAGAGATATGTAATCAGACTGGATTACCAAGATATTTTACCAAAGAAAAAGTTCAAAGATTACAAAGGGATATATGAAGACTTCGGTTGGAATTATATAAATGGCCCTTGGCTTAGTGGGATTCGATATTGGCAAAAAGAAGATGATGGTCAAAATGAAATCTTCTCGGATCGCCAATCAAAGAGTAATTATTATAAAAGATTGATGAATTATTCTTCTGGTTTAGGTTTCATGTGTTTGTTTTTTTCTTATATGATCTATAAGGATTCAGGTTTATATTTAACTGAAGGTCTTTGGAGTATGAAAGGTGAATGGTTTTGGAAAGCATTTTTATTTGAAACTCCATTTGCTCTTTTGAGGTCGCTTCCCGCCCTTATGGTTGTTTTATTTGCGGCCAGTTTCTATAAAGTGTATCGAAAGTATTCAATGTTAATAGAAAAATAATGCGAAGAGGTTCATTATGAACTTTTTTAATTCAATGAAGCACGATTGAATTAGATTTGGATACTCATCTTCTAGCAGGAATCTTTTATGTGTGCCTCAGATTAGTTGGCGACTTCCAAGATACCATGAATACTCGTTAAAAAAGCAATTTTCATTTCAATTAAATCAATCCATTGATCAGCAATGCCGGCTGATCTCCCCAAAAATGAGAAAAAGAAACCCATGAAACCTTTATATTACAAGGTTCATGGGTCTTATTAACGTGTAATCCTGTCGGATTACACGTTTTCATATGTTACGCTTCTTCAGCTTCAATCACTCTGGATTGATCATGAAATGCCCCTTGATCAATTTCCTTTGTGACCTTACTTGTAATAAGACCGGATGTCATGCTTCCGCTGACATTCAAAGCAGTACGCCCCATGTCGATTAACGGTTCAATTGAGATTAATAAACCTGCGAGCGCGACAGGCATGTTTAATGATGATAAAACAAGAAGCGCCGCGAATGTCGCTCCGCCGCCGACTCCGGCAACACCGAAGGAGCTGATGGCAACGACTGCGATAACAGTGATAATAAACACCGGGTCAAATGGATTTTGGCCGACAGTCGGAGCAATCATCATCGCCAGCATCGCAGGATAAATGCCGGCACATCCATTTTGGCCGATCGAAAGACCAAATGAACCGGCAAAGTTTGCGATTCCCTCCGGTACACCCATGCTTCTCTGTGTTTTAATATTCAGCGGTAAAGCACCTGCGCTAGACCTTGACGTAAATGCAAATACAAGTACAGGCACCGCTTTTTTCAAATAAATCACCGGATTCAAGCCGCTGAACGTCAGCAGCAGCAAATGAATGATAAACATAGTGATTAACGCGGCATATGAAGCAATCACGAACATGCCCAGTTTTAGAATGCTGTCAAGATCACTCGTGGCAATTGTTTTTGTCATGATGGCCAGCACCCCATAAGGCGTCAGTCTCAAAATGAGTGTGACAACACGCATAACAATGGCATAAACGGCATCAACCAGTTTTTTAAATGTTTCTGCCTGTTCCGGCTGTTTGTGCTTTACGCCGAGGAATGCCACTCCAAGAAAAGCGGCAAAAATAACGACAGCGATCGTTGAAGTCGGTCTAGCTCCCGTAAAATCTAAAAACGGGTTTCCAGGCAGCAGTTCAACAATCTGCTGCGGCAGCGTTTTCGCTGTCATATCCTCTGATTTCTGCTGAAGCTCCTGTCCCCGTGAAAGCTCTGTACTTCCTTGGTCAACCTGAATCGCCTGCAGATCAAATGAAAGCGCGGACGCGATACCGACAGCTGCAGCAACTGCTGTTGTTGCTACTAAAATCCCGATAATCAAACCGCTGATTTTCCCAAGATTTTTTGTCAGCTTCAGCTTTGTAAATGCACCGAGAATCGAAATAAAGACGAGCGGCATGACAACCATCTGAAGCAATTTGACATATCCGCCCCCGGCAATATTAAACCAGTCGGCTGTTTGAATGACTATATTTGAAGTCGGGCCGTAAATCAGCTGAAGCGCAAATCCGAATACAATCCCCAGCCCCAGCGCAGTAAATACACGTTTAGAGAAGGAAACATGTTTTTTCTGCATAACAAAGAGCCCTAAGATAAGTAAAAATAAAATAAATACATGTAATACAACCAGTAAAGTCTCCAAAGCAGGTAAACTCTCCCTTCAAATTTTCTCATTTACTATATTACACTAATTCCGATGGGTCAAGTGCGAATTATTTCAACTTATCAATTCAAGTAAAAAAACCTTATATAATGCCTTTTTTGTTCTTTTCTTTCCCTTCCATCTTTAGTACCTTATATAAGGGTGATAATATTTGCTGAAAGAACTGTTTGTAAATTTGACCATTTTAATCACATTTAATTATCTCTTCACCCACCTGTTTAAAGAAAGGCTAGTACATAAAAAAGACAGCATATCTTTTCAAGCTGTTAAAGGACTGGCCTGCGGTTTGCTCGGGGTTATTCTGATGGTTTTTGGATTTACCTATCAGCATTCAATTATTGATCTTCGAAATATCCCTATTATGATTGCCGCTCTTTATGGAGGCTGGGTTTCAACGGCAACGGCTCTGGCCATGATCACTGCAGGCCGCTTGCTGATTACGATGAACACATCTGCACTATACTCGGTTATTATCATTTGTATCGCTGCCATTCCGTCACTCATTGTTTCTAGAAGAAAAAAAGTTCAACTAAAACATGCTTTCTATCTTTTAATCATCACAAATAGCTTGATCTCCTTTTCCTTTTATTTTCTTATAGATTTACATTCATACGAACTTCATTTGTATTTTTGGATCATATCAATAGCGGGCGGCATGCTCAGTTTATATATTATTGATCATGAAACAAATGCACATCTTCTTTTTAAACAATATAAGTTTCAGGCGCACTTTGACTTTTTAACAGGCGTGTATAACCGAAGAAAGTTTGAAGAAACCACAAAAGCTCTGTATCAGCAGGCGGCCGATACCCCGCATTTTCAATTTGCACTGATTTATATGGATATCGATCATTTTAAGACCATCAATGACCAATATGGCCATCATGAAGGAGATCAGGTGCTCAAAGAGCTGGGGTTACGTCTGAAGCAGAGCATCCGAAATACTGATCCTGCCGCTCGGATCGGCGGTGAAGAATTTGCCGTGCTCCTGCCGAACTGTTCTCTTGATAAAGCAGCCCGGATCGCTGAACGGATCAGGAGCACTGTAAGTGATGCACCGATTGTATTAACAAACGGCGAAGAGCTTTCAGTTACGATATCACTAGGGGCCGCTCATTACCCCAATAATACGGAACAGCCAGGATCCTTGCCCATTCTTGCCGATCAAATGCTTTACAAAGCGAAAGAAACGGGACGGAACAGAGTGTGTTTTTCAGAAAAAAAAGAATGAATTCAATGTACGAATTCATTCTTCCAATCTGAAAGACGTTTCAAAGGCAGAAAAGCGGGAACAAGATCTCCCTGATATTCTTTTTCTATAAATGCCGCTGTATCATCAGCTTGATAAAGCTCAAGAATGGTTTGCAGCGCTTCCCGATCTTGATCCTCCGCTCTGACAACAATCAAATTCATCTCTTCCTCAGACATGAGTCCGCCGCTCTTTAGCGTATGCTTTTTCGGGTTCAGGCCCGCTTTTTTTGCTTCTGATGGTTTCATGACAAACACGTCGGCACCGCTCACTGCATCCTGTTGCCGGACAGCTTTTAATTTCAGGTGTCTCGGATTATCTTTAATCATATCAACTGAACCTGTTCCGTTAAATCCGTTTTTCAGCGTTAGCAAACCCGCTTCCTGGAGCACCGTAAGTGCCCTGCCAAAATCTAACGCTTTATCCGGAACAGAAACGACAGCTCCCCGCGGTATATCTCGGATTCGGTCATATCGTTTTGAATAAATGCCCATGGGCGTTATGTATGTCGTCCCGAGCGGCGCCAAATTAAGTTTGTATTTTTGAGTGAACGCCTGAAAATATGAAATGGTTTGAAAGGCGTTGGCATCAATTTCTTTGTTAGCGAGTGCGATATCAGACTCCGCATAATCAGAAAAAGGGATCAGCTGAATATCCAGCCCTGCCTCTTCAGCCTTTTGAGCAATATAGTTCCATATTGCCCCGTCAGACTCAGCAATCCCGATTTTTATCGATTCATGTTCTGCAGACGGTGAACATGCAGTAAATGAAACGAGAAGAACAAGGACGAAACTGCATATAAGCCACTTTTTCATTGTGACCATACTCCTATCTATGTATTAGAGCATGCAAGCAATATCAGACATAAAAATCATACGCTCTCTTAGTTGATAAACGTTGTCATTTGTCATATTGATTAACTTTTACCTTACTCATATCCAATAAGGTTGTCAATTCCTATTACTTATCTTCCCAAAATGAAGGAATACTAAGGCAAACGTATGATCACATATCGAGAAAGCAGATGAATTTCCGCAAATAAATATCAAATTGAAAAATAAATATGGTATCTTCCGAAAAAAGTTTCAATAAGCAGTTGTTTTTTCTGAAGATTACTGGTAGAGTAAAGGTAATTATTTTTGTTCGAACTATCTTTAAGAAGAAAGTTTTGTAAGAGTTTTCGTCTTGAAAGTTTGTTAAGAGCAAGAATAGTGAATTTAAGCGTTATGATCGCTTTAGGAGGAAATTTCATGTTAGAAGGTAAAGTAAAATGGTTCAACTCTGAAAAAGGTTTCGGATTCATCGAAGTAGAAGGTCAAGACGATGTATTCGTTCATTTCTCTGCTATTCAAGGCGAAGGCTTCAAAACTTTAGAAGAAGGCCAAGCTGTTTCTTTTGAAATCGTTGAAGGAAACCGCGGACCACAAGCTGCTAACGTTACTAAAGAAGCGTAAGCATAAATTGATATGAAAAACTGCAGGTGCAAACCTGCAGTTTTTATTTTGACAAAAAAACTGTTTTGCATAAGCAAAACAGCTTTCTTTATTAGTTTGCAATATCCCGCTTCATGAAGATTCCGAAAGCAAGCAACAGGAAGATGATAAAGTAGATCGCCAGCATGACGATAGAAAACGTCATAGTCATCCCTTTTATTAACGGTGTGCCATCCACATACTGAGTCAAGTCGACATTAGCAAACAATATATACTTTGCCCAGTCAAATTTCGCTGCAATAAATGCAGTTGCAGTCGTACCGGCAACCAACAAGAAGATGGAAAAACCAACCGCAAGAGAGCTGTTTCTGAATACCGCAGACAGCATAAACGCCATCGTCGCCACCATTAAAGCCGAGACGGATTCAGAAAGATATGTTGTGGCCAAATGCCCCATCATGTTTTGCTCAATGACATGGCCATCCTTATAGATTAAATGAATATTCGCGGCGGTTTCACCACCCGTCCCGAAGAAGATCAACCCTAATAAAGTAGAACCGATAAATAAAATCAACAGCAATAGGAGCCCAAACAGGAGAACCGTAATATATTTGGACAGCAAAATCTGAAAACGGCTGAGCGGCCGAATCATTAATAGCTTAATCGTTCCCCAATTAAATTCGTTCGCGACAATTCCGGCTGCGATGATAATGGTAAACAGTCCGGTAAGGATGGTAAAACCTGCTGAATCCGTTACATATGACCATACCGTATAGCCCGTGTCACTAGGGATATTATGCTCGATGCGATAGTCGTTGAGTGTGATTGTTTCTTTATATCCATCTTTCAGTGAAGGATCTTCTTTGATTTCTTTCTTTAATTCGGCGTTTTGTGCTTGAAGTTCTTGTTTCCAATGGGAATTTGATTCACCAGCAGAAAAATGGTTCGCCAAAAATGCAAATCCAACCATTGTCAGCCCCAGAATTCCGATCATCACCCATGTTCCGGCACGGTTGAAAATTTTAAGCCACTCATTATAAATCAAATTAAGCATGCTGAACCTCCTCTTTTGTTTCACCAGTCATTTCTAAGAAACGGTCCTCTAATGATTTTGTTATGACCTTGACCTCATAAATACGGATTTGCTGCATCACCAGCAATTCAATAACCGCAGGGACTTCGTCTTTAGCCAGTTTGATTTCTACACCATTTGTCTTACTCAGCAAATCGTACTGATTTAAAACAGCAGCGGCTTCATTCGGCTGCTCAACCTGGAAGAAATATGTATCGTTCTCATCAATGTTTTCATCTTTTACATTTTGAATATCGATCAGCTTTCCTTTTTGCAGAATCGCAATTCGATCACACATCAGTTCCATTTCTGACAGCAGGTGGCTTGAAACGATGACAGCCATTCCTCTTTCTCGGGTCAGCTTCTTTAAATGATCCCTGATTTCTCTGATTCCCGCCGGATCAAGGCCGTTTGTCGGTTCATCCAAAATCAGCACTTTCGGATCGTGCAGAAGGCATTGTGCCAAGCCAAGACGCTGTCTCATCCCCAGAGAATATGTTTTCACCTTGTCGTGGATTCTGTCTGTTAAACCGACCAGCTCAACAACTTCATCAATTTTTTCCTTCGTGACACCCTTGACCATCCTTGCGTATTGCTGGAGATTTTTATATCCGCTCAAAAATTTATACAGCTCGGGGTTCTCTACAATCGCTCCAATATGCTTAATCGCCTTGGCATATTCTTTCGTAATTGATTGGCCGCAAATGAGGACATCACCTTTCGACAGCTTCATTAACCCCACCATCATCCGGATGGTTGTCGTTTTCCCCGCTCCGTTTGGTCCCAAAAAACCGAATACCTCGCCTTCACGAATCGTAAAACTGAGATCATCAATGATCGTTCGGCCTCTGATGTTTTTAGTCACGTTTTTCAATTCCAACACTGTTTTCATCATATTCCTCCTCTTTCTAGCAAACTTCCATTTTTGATTTAAACCATTGCAAAACAGACATGCCTTCCTGTTCACGAATATCTTCTACTTCACGCTGCGCAACTTTTTCTCCATTGGCGAGGATGATTACTTCGTCTAACAAAGTCTCAATTTCATCAATTTCATGTGTCGCAATCACGACAATCTGCTGCTCAAAATCAATGTACGACACAAGGCTGTTTACGATGGAATCCCTGACCATCGGATCAAGCCCGGAAAAAGGTTCATCAAGCAAGATGACGTCTGCCCGTCTCGCTAAAGCAAGAACGATTTTCAGCCGGCCCCGATTTCCTTTTGATAGCTTTTTGATCTTTTTTTCCGGATTCAGCTGCATCTCATTCAATAGCTTATAAGCCTGTTCTGTTTGAAAATCAGTAAACTGCGACTGATAAAAATTCACCATATCTTTAACAGTGAAATGCGGATAAAACATATCAAGCTCAGTAAGATAAGCCGTTTGACGCACCATTTCTCTCGTAACCTGCTCTTCATCAACTTTCACAAATCCTGAAGTCGGAAACAGAAGGCCAGCCATCATTTTCAGGGTCGTTGACTTGCCGCTGCCGTTCGGTCCGATCAGGCCATAAATCCGTCCGGATGATAGGGTGATTGACACATCATTGACGGCCGTATGGCGGCCGTATTTTTTTGATACATGTTCTAGCTTGATTTCCATTTTAGCCTCCCTCTGTGAATGTTTTAATCCCTTCTACCATTTCCTCTTTCGTTAGCCCCAGCTCTTTCATTTGCTTGACAAAGCCTTCCAGCACCTCTCGTGTCAGCTTGTCTTTCAGCTCGTCTACGATTTCTGCTTTTTCCGCAATAAACGTCCCTTGACCTCTTCTTGTCTCCACAATACCCAGCCTTTCCATCTCACTGTAAGTTCTTTGAATTGTATTGGGATTTACCTTCGTTTGAATCGCCATTTCTCTTACAGAAGGAAGCTTGTCTCCTGGGAGCAGTTCTTTCCTGACCAGCCTATAAAAGATCTGATCAGCGATCTGCAGATAAATCGGTTTCGAGGATTGGAATTGATTATCCATATTTACACCTCTACTTTACGATCAAGCAGTTTTGAAGCCATGATGAGCAGCAAGAACGTGATGACTATAGCAATAGGAAACCCTAGCACAGACAGATGGATAGGTTTTAATTCCAATCTCCAAACATTGTGGAAGTGGAAATCAAAATTGCAATAGACTGTTACAGGCCAGAAATGCTTTTGAGATTCAACCAAAGGGCTTATGATGTATTCATCGAAGAATAACCACACTGCGACCAACAGAACCATCGCAGCCCACCGCATTCCGCGCCAATTTCTGAGAGAGTGAAAAACAGTCCAAAACACAATGACTGTTACTGACATATCTAACGAAGAAATAAGCCCATACATATTCAGCAAAGCCACTGTACTCGTTATATCAACTTGATGCTCCAGCAGATTTTTTACAGAGAGCATATGATACATCCATATGCCATAGGCTGTTAATGCCAACTGAATCACAAATTGATAGAGCAAAGATGCTGCCAATTTAGAAGAAAACAGCCAGAAGCCGCCATTTGGATTGTACAGCCAAAGCTGTGATTTCCCTTCCTTGCGAAGGTGATAAAACACAAAAACAGGAGATAAGAAAAGCAGAAAAAAAGCAACTGCAACAAAAAAACCAAAAATGACTAGAGGTTCTTTCGTGCGAGAAGCTATAATATGGCCTGTTCCCAATAAGAAAATGATTCCGCATATCCATACTAGCAGCCACATTCTTGAAAGCTTGATATCTTTCTTTAATAAACCTAAAAAAGAATTCATGTCTTTACCTCCCGGAAAAAATCCTCGGTGTATGAGTAACATAGTACACTAGATCAAGATGGAATACAACATATTCCATGGATTTATTTGATAAAAACATAATTGATGGAAACAGCAAAAAAGGCAAACCCGCCATGAGTAAACGGATTTGCCTTTTTCATTACTTTTTCTTATTTTTCATAGAGAGCAGCGCATCACGATAACTGCGGTCCTGCATTTTGTCACTTTCCTCAGTGACCTCTTCTTCTGCATGAACTTCATCAGAATGCTTAAACTTTTGCAGCGCCTGCCTGTAAATATCATCACCCATTGTGTCACGCTTCTCTTTTGGAGAATCGTTTTTGACAACGGATGGCGTATGCTCGGCAGCCCTTGCTTCAGCAGGGTAATGCGCTTCATTTTTTTCCTCTTCTGGAGGTGCGATTCTATCGGTTGCTTCTTGCTTCTCAGGTCCAGGTGAGGTGTTGCGGACGTTAAATGTAATAAGGGCCGCAATGACAATGACAGCAGCAATTATTGCTATAATAATGGCCATTTCAACCTCTCCTTACTGTCCTGCTGTTAGGTTTCCTGTAACTTGGCTGACACGTCTTCCCAACGCGCGTCCAAGCTGAATACCTTCCTCAGACATTAACTCATCACTGTCTACCGGACAAGTGACACCTGCTCCGTAATAAGAGCCATAAAGTGCGTTTTCAGGCACGTTGCCAGGCAGTCCGACAACAATCATGCCTTGGTGGAACATCGGCGTGATTAAATTGTGCATTGTCATTTCCAAGCCGCCGTGTGTTGTTGCCGTTGTGCAGAAGACAGCACCGACTTTGTTGATCAGCTCGCCTTCAGCCCACAAGTAGCCAAGTCTGTCGATCCAAGTTTTAAGACCGGAGCTGATTGTTCCAAAATGCCCTGGGCATCCCCAAATAATCGCATCCATATCTTTAAGCTTGCGGATATCAGCCTGATCTACATGGTCGATGAACACTTCAGCCGCGTCGTTTTCTCTCGCGCCTTCAGCGATCGCTTCTGCAAGCACTTTAGTATGTTCGCCTTCACTATCATATACTACATAAATTTTCATTCAGGAAACCTCCCTGTACAGATTAAGATTCCTTAGCTTCTTTTGGAGCAGGAAGTAATGAAAGCTCCTCTTTTTTCTTCTTACGCAATTTATCTTTTCTGACGTCACGCAGGAAGATACTTAAAATCAAACCTGCTACACAGAATAAGGTTGCCCACATAAAGGCATCATTTATCCCCATGACATTGGAATCGAGTGACGCGTGTTTATAAATATGGGAGTACACATATGTTTTCGCCGTATCATAAGACACATTCATATTCACCATTAAATTCGAAACTGCATTTTGGAACGCATGGAGGAAGTTCGGGTCCGCCGTGCTTGTTTTATCTGCAATTTGTGAATAATGGAATGTCGTCCGGTTTGTATAAATCGTCGTAATTAAACTTGTTCCGATTGATCCGCTGATTTGGCGAAGCGTGTTACTCATCGCCGTTCCGTGGCTGTTCAGACGGGCAGGAAGCTGGTTCATCCCGGCTGTCATGACTGGCATCATTAAGAGAGACATACCAAATGCACGAATTGAATAGATCAGCATGATGTGTGTATATGGTGTATCAATTGTCAATTGCGTGTATTGATATGTTGTTACCACTGTCACGAGAAGCCCGATAATCGCAAGCGGTCTCGGTCCGAATTTATCGAACAATATACCTGAGATCGGTGACATAATCAGCATAACGATCGCACCCGGAAGCAGAAGCAGACCGGATTGAAGCGCCGTAAAGCCGACCAGGTTTTGCAGATAGATCGGTAAAAGGAACATACCAGTGTAAAGTGCTACTGTAATAATGATATTAATGACACTCGAGAGTGAGAAAATGTCATATTTAAACACTCTGAAATCAAGCATCGGATCATCATGACGCAATTGCTGAACAACAAAAGCAACAATTGCAATGGCTCCGATAATAACTGTAGACAATACAATCGGGTCGGTCCAGCCGTCAGACCCGGCTTCACTGACTCCGTATAATAAGGAGGCGAATCCGACAATCGAGAGGATTGCGCCAAGAGTATCGAGTTTGATTTTTTGCGGCTCCACCATATTTTTAAAGATGAAGAAAGCCACAATGATAACAATTGCGCCGATCGGCACAAGTCCGTAAAACATAATGCGCCATGTATAATGCTCAATAATCCACCCGGAAAGAGTCGGGCCGACCGCTGGAGCAAACATCATCGCTAGCCCGAAAATCCCCATTCCTTTCCCCCTGCTTTCAGGCGGGAAAATTAACAGAATGGTTGTCATAACGAGCGGCTGCAAGATACCTCCGCCCACGGCCTGAATCAAACGGCCGATCAGCATTGTAGAGAAGTTAGGTGCGATACCGCAGACTAACGTACCGAGCGTAAAACAAAACATTGCGACGAGAAAGAGACTCCGCTGGCCAAATCGTGTAATCAGGAAAGCAGATAACGGAATCAATACTCCGTTAACAAGCATGTAACCTGTTGTCAGCCACTGAATCGTCGTTGCACTTACGCCAAATTCAGTCATTAAGTGCGGCATTGCAACATTAAGCAGTGTTTGGTTTAGAATTGCCAAAAATAAACCCGCCATTAGCACAATCAGCAATGACATAGGGTTTTTTGCATTTTTTTCTTTGCCTGTAGCCATCTAAGACAACCTCCTTTCATGGTTTGATGACTGATCTGTTTTACTCAGAAATTTTAACAGATGCATTCATTCCAGGAAGCACCTTATCAGATGGGTTTTTGATTGAAATTTTCACAGGAATTTTTTGTGTTACTTTTGTGTAGTTTCCGCTTGAATTTGTAGAAGGAAGCATATCAAAAGTTGAGTTAGTCGCATAACCAATTTCTTCTACAGTACCGTCAAATGTTGTATCAGGGTCTCCGTCAACTACTACGTCTACACTATTTCCTACTTCAATATCCGCAATATCTGTTTCTTTAATATTTGCTGTGATGTATAGGTTGTCCATGTCAATCGTTTGTGCAATTGTTGTACCAGCTTGTACGGTTTGTCCGTTTTTCACTTCGTTTTTCACAATTGTTCCATCCATAATGGATTTTACGTCAACAGTTTGTTCACCTTTGATTTTTGCAACTGTGTCGCCTTTTTTCACTGTTTTTCCTTCGTCCAGATCCCAGTCAGATACTTTACCTGCTGCTGGAGCAGTAATAGCAGCCATATCGCCCGCTACTTTTGCTTCATCTGTTTTTACATAGTTTGTGCTTTGATAATAGTAGTAAGCACCTCCAGCTATAATTGCAAGAACAACAATCAAACCGATAATGTTGGTCAGAATTAAACGTCCTCTGTTCATTTTGTTTTCTCCTTTCGTTTCATCCTCTATCATTTTGCGGAAAGCTGGTGAAAATATGTGAGAAGTTTTTAATTACCGCTTTTTTCTGAACAGCCTTCAGCAAGCTTCGTTAAGCTTCCGGCTAGTTTGCGCAAATACTGCAGCTGGGAGGTATCAAGCTTTTGGTACAAGCCAGCACCCATTTTTGCATATTGCACAGCGGCTTTTTCTATCAGTTCTTCCCCCTCTTCGGTTAACTGAATCATGACGATACGGCGGTCATCCGGACTGTCATATCGATTCATCAATTGGCGCTTATACAGAATATCTGTCATCCGCGTCACAGAAGCAGGCTTAAGATCAAGCGACATTGCCAGCTTGCTTAGCGGGGTGCTTCCGCTTTGATGAATTTTAAACATCAGCAAATATTGAAGGACTGTAATATCAAAAGGCTCAAGCACAATCTCCAATATCTTCTTCTGTTTTTTATATATCGCCCGAGACGTATCGAAGAGCTGTTCAAAAGTGAGCAAAGCACGTTCTGATTCAGTCAACTCCTTTTCACCTCATTCCTCAATAATAGTTCACAAGATAAAATATTAATAAATGAAAGAAGATTTGTCAAAGGAAAAATTTCTTTTTCTCCCGTATTTTTTTCGCAAACGTTTTCTTGCTTTTATTAAATAAAAAAAAGCCCTGAAATGGGCTTTTCATTACGAAAATTGATGGCTTACACCAGACTCTTCATTTCTGAAAAAATTCTTAAGAGCCTGAAAAACATCAGATTTCTGTTTTAAAATATAGTACTTAAATTTCTCATCTTTTACATTTTTATATGCAGACATTAACGTTGAATGCCTGTTGTACTGATTGACCTCGCCGTAGCAAAACAGATTGGCCTTCTTCATAATATCATTGACCAGCTTCACACAGCGCGCGTTATCAGATGTCAGGTTGTCACCGTCAGAAAAATGAAACGGGTAAATGTTATAGCGGGCGGGATTGTACTTTTCATCAATAAGCTCAAGCGACTTCCGATATACGGAAGAACAAATGGTTCCGCCGCTTTCTCCCTTTGAGAAAAAATCCTCCTCCGAGACCACTCTTGCTTCTGTATGATGGGCAATAAATTCAATTTCCACAGTCTCGTATTTTGTCCGCAAAAAACGGGTCATCCAGAAAAAGAAGCTTCTGGCCATGTATTTTTCCCAAACCCCCATACTGCCGCTTGTATCCATCATGGCTAAAACGACCGCTTTTGATTCGGGCTTTGTGATGTCATTCCACGTCTTATATTTCAGGTCCTCCGGATAAATTGGGTAGAACGACGGTTTTCCTGACATTGCGTTTCGTTTAAAGGCTGACATCATCGTTCTTTTCTTATCAATATTACCGGTTAACCCTGTTTTACGGATATCATTAAACTCGATATCTGTATGAATGATATTGTCCCGCTCTTTTTGCTGGAGATTCGGAAGCTCTAATTCTTTAAAAAGCGCTTCTTCTAAATCCATTAATGAAACTTCCGCTTCATAATAATCCTCGCCTGCCTGATCACCGGCACCCTGCCCTTTTCCAGGCCCTTGTTTTTTGTCTGAACCATCCCGGGCCACAACATCTCCAACCTGGCTCTCGCCGTCTCCTTGCCCTACATGTTTATTTTTATCATAGTTATAACGGATTTTATACTCATCAAGTGAACGGATTGGGATCTTCACTACATCTTTTCCATTAGACATAATAATGCTTTCCTCAGTTACGAGGTCCGGAAGATTGTTTTTGATCGCTTCCTGCACTTTTTTCTGGTGGCGCTGCTGGTCATCGAAGCCTTTGCGATGGAGGGACCAGTTTTCCTCAGAAATCAAAAAATGGCCGCTGTCATTTTGGGACATGAATTCCCCTCCTTAACCATTTGTGGTCGTGATACATACGTATTCCGGCTTGTGCCAGATTATGAAACAAGTCTTTCGAAAAGATTTATATTCATCATATGCACATATGCACGTTTAATTGACAAACTATTTAGAAAATGGGACAAAATAACCCGCCCTATTCGGACGGGTCACGTTGCTTATCGGTTCAGCAGGCTGCCGACATATTTCAGCAGCTCATTGGCGCTCGTCGAGTTGTAGCCGTGCTCATCAATTAAACGGGCCACGACTTCATTTACCTTTTTCAGCTGCTGCTCATCCGGCGTTTTTGTTGAAGTCGTAATTTTAACGACATCCTTCAGATCAGCAAACAGCTTTTTCTGAATAGCTTCACGCAGTCTTTCATGGGAATTGTAATCAAACCGCTTGCCTTTTCTCGCATAGGCCGAGATTCGGATTAAAATTTCTTCGCGGAACGCTTTTTTGGCGTTTTCTGAAATGCCGATCTGCTCTTCGATGGATCTCATCAGCTTTTCGTCAGGGTTCATTTCCTCTCCAGTCAAAGGATCACGAAGCTTGTTTTTATTGCAATAAGCCTCTACGTTATCGAGGTAATTGTCCATAAGTGTTTTTGCTGATTCTTCATACGAATACACAAACGCTTTTTGAACTTCCTTTTTCGCAATGTCATCATATTCCTTGCGGGCGGCAGAAATAAAATTCAAATACCGCTCCCTGTCCTCGCTTGAAATTGATGGGTGCTGATCAAGACCTTCTTTTAAGGAGCGAAGGACATCGAGAGAATTAATCGATTCCATATTTTTTCTGATAATCGTTGAAGAAATCCGGTTGATCACGTACCGCGGATCAATGCCGCTCATGCCTTCATCATTATATTCTTTTTTCATATCCTCAACGTCGACAGAATTATATCCTTCCACACTTTCTCCATCATACAGTCTCATTTTCTTGACCAGATCAATATCCGACCGCTTCGGCTCTTTTAACCGGGTAAGGATTGAGAACATCGCGGCGACCTTCAACGTATGCGGGGCAATATGAACATCCGCCACATCGCTCTCAGCGATCATTTTTTCATAAATTCTCTCTTCCTCAGACACTTTTAAATTATAAGGAACCGGCATCACGATGATTCTTGAGTGCAGGGCTTCATTCTTCTTATTAGCAATAAATGAGCGATACTCCGTTTCATTCGTGTGAGCCACGATCAGCTCATCAGCAGAAATTAACGCAAACCGCCCAGCTTTAAAATTCCCTTCCTGTGTCAAGGAAAGCAAATGCCAGAGAAATTTCTCATCACATTTCAGCATCTCCTGAAACTCCATCATCCCGCGGTTCGCTTTATTCAGCTCTCCGTCAAACCGGTAAGCGCGCGGATCCGATTCTGAACCGTACTCGGCGATTGTTGAGAAATCAATACTCCCCGTCAAATCGGCAATATCCTGAGACTTCGGATCAGAGGGACTGAATGTTCCAATTCCCGTACGCTTATCTTCTGAAAAGAAGATGCGTTCCACCTTCACATCCTCAATTCTTCCTCCGTACTCTTCCTCCAGCCTCATGACATTTAAAGGAGAAAGACTTCCTTCTATTCTAATGCCGTATTCCCTGTAAAAGTCATCGCGTAAATGATGGGGGATTAAATGTAGAGGGTCCTCGTGCATCGGGCAGCCTTTAATCGCATATACAGCGCCATTATCTGTCAGCGTGTACGCTTCGAGACCTTTTTTGAGCATCGTGACCAGCGTGGATTTACCGCCGCTCACAGGCCCCATCAGCAATAGAATCCGCTTTCTGACATCTAGACGTTTGGCAGCCGGATGAAAATACTCTTCCACAAGACGCTCCAGAGATTCTTCAAGCCCGAACAGTTCGCGGTCAAAAAAACTGTACTTCTTGCGTCCATCAATCTCCTCTATCCCGCTGTCTTTTATCATATTAAAAACTCGAGAATGAGCAGATTGCGCGACCATCGGATTTTCTTTAATAATCTCCAAATAATCGGCGAAAGTTCCTTCCCATTTCAGCCGCTGCTCTTCCTCTCTGTACTGTTCAATTTTCTTTAATATATCCATAAGGACCTCCTCTATCATGTTTGATACACTATGCAAATAAGGTACTTTGATACAATCTATGCCGCCATCTCGTGATACATGCTTTGGTTTCTTAAAAATAAAGATACTTATACATCGTTGACAAGGCAGACTGCGACCGTTCATAATAAAGAAAAATACAGAATCATCCAGACTCGGACAGCACGGAAAAATTGAAGAGGGGGAGAGACGGTGAAAACAATCATCATGATGGGTGTCATTGTCACTTTTTTAGTATCAATTTTTACCGCAGGATACGAAAGCAAGCCTGGAAAAGAATAAAAAAGGGTGCTCCTGAAAGAGCACCCTTTTTATATAACAGAACAATGTTTTATAGTTTTGTTTTTTCTTTAATCTGTGAATGCGGATTGCATTCATATTTGTTTTCGTACTCAATTGTTCCGATGCTGCATCCTGGCCCGATGATCACTTCTTTTCCCCTGACGACTGCCGCTTCGGTATTCTCCAAATAAACCCGATCGCCTTCTATGACATCGGCGATCAGCTTCCCTTTCTTCCGGTTAAAAAAACTCGCGCGTCTATTCACTGTAATTGTTGTTCCGCCGATTTCCTGCACATGGCTTATATCATGGCTCAATCCCAGCTTGATCTCACCCGAATTTAATAACCCCGATACATCAACACAGCCTGTGACATGGAACATTTCTGTTTCACAATCACCTTTTACGCTAAGCTTCCCTTTCACATCGCAGGATTCTCCAGTCATATTCCCGCCAATTTCAGTCTGGCCTTTCAGATTGAATCGATCAAATTGAAGTGAGCCGCTGACTTTCATTGTCCCATATATATTGATTTTGCCGGCTGTCAGATCGCCTTTACATTCACTTTCTCCGAGCACACGCAGCCGCTCAGTCTCTGCTTTTCCGAGAAAAAGGCCCGTTCCGTATATGCGGCAGCCTACAGCAGACAGCCCTTCTCCAACTACACCTTCTCCTTTGATGCTGACATTGTGATACGCGCCTCCTGCGGCATGCCCAGCACCATATAATTTTAAATTTCCCAGTTTTGTTGTCTCCATTACGATCCTCCTTACAACTTTGTAGATGTTTCAACCGATGCGCTTGGGTCACAGGTATAGTCCCCGCTGTATTCGACAGTTTCAATCTGGCAATCCGGGCCGATGACCACTTTATTTCCGCGCACGGTTTTCGCCTTTGTATTTGTCAATTCAATCACGTCACCTTCGATCAGCTCTGCTGTTAGAACAGGCTGCGGCATCAATCTGAGCAATGTCAGCATTCCTTTTCTGCAGGTCACTTGAAGATGGCGGCAGCCGATCTCCCGCGCATAGCTTTCCCCTGCAGAAAGCTTAATGATCACCTGGTCTGCATTTAAAAGCCCGCTGATTTTGCATTTCCCTTCTGATTGAAAGGTTTCTGTTTCACAATCTGCTTCCATGACAGCTTTTCCGCTAATGTCAATGGCATCAGCCTTGACAGTGCCGCCAAATGTTGATGATCCAGCGATTTTCAATTGTTTTGCAGATACCTCTCCTTGAATAAAACCAGTGCCATTCATCCGGATAGATTCTGCTTCAACGTCTCCATGTATCTTTCCTGAACCGCTGATGGTTACCGCTTTCGCTTTGACGCTGCCGTCCGCTTTTCCGTTTCCATTAAAAGAAAAAGTGTCACACTCCACGTCCCCGGCCACTGTCCCGCTGCCATTAATCTCAACAGATTGAAATGTTCCTCCCTTTGAACTTCCTGATCCGTTTATCACCAGCTTTTCCACTACATCCATTGATGGCCCTCCTGCATAAATGTTGTTTTTAATTCCTCTGAAGCTTTTAATAAATCTACCCGTTCCACAACCTTTACGGATGATTCAAACAAAATGCTGTCCGCCGCAGCCGCTATAAAACAAGTTGTGACACCGAGCTTGCGGAGCACAATCAGCTCCGTCTGTTTTTCAATCTCTTCAGTATCATGCTTCTTTAATACCTCTGCAGCCATTTTTGCTTCTGCAAGGCTGACATTTCCAGACTGCAGCAGTCCCTCAAGCACATACAGCGAAAGCAAATCGCTGGATGAAAAAACCCGACTTTCTCCGTCTTCTGAATAGGCTTCAAGAGCAGGCCTTGAAACCAAACCTTTATGAAGCAATTCATCAGCGGTCATGCTGACATCCTTCATTTTCGGCGACAGCATTTCCCTCATTTCATCCAAAGACAAATTTTCCTTCATCTTTTGAATCATTGAGATACGTTTTAAAATCTCCTCTCTCGGAAAAAACGTCTCTTGCCCTGTAAATGTGGATTTACGAATAAACCATTCCTCAGGTATTAAGTTTTTCCGCTTCCATCGATACAGCTGACCGTATGAAATCGATGTTCTTTCAAGTAATTCTTTTTTAGAGATTAATTGTTCTTCCATAAGTCCAGCTCCTTTGATGGGTACATTGTAACATAACACTGTTACGTTGTTAAGCCCAAAAACGAAACAAAGCATTTCAACATCTGCAAAAAAACCCGCCCATCATCGATGAGCGGGTTTTTTCACTATTTTAAATCACGGTAATTTTGCTGGCGCAGCGCTTCATAAACAAGAATCGCGGCAGTATTGGACAGATTTAACGATCTGACGTGCTCTGTCATCGGAAGACGCAGGCAGCGGTCCATATTATTTTGAATTAAATCCTTTGGCAAACCGCTTGTTTCTCTTCCGAACACGAAGAAATAATCCTCGTCAAGATCAGTGTAATCAAATGATGTATGAGGCTGCTGGCCAAATTTTGTAATAAAGAAAAACTGGCCTTTTTCATATGCCTCAAACAATTCTTCTAACGAATCATGATACACAACGTTAACAAACTCCCAATAATCGAGTCCGGCACGCTTCAGCATTTTATCATCCGTTGAAAAGCCGAGCGGACGAATCAGGTGTAGCGTTGTATTGGTTGCTGCACAAGTACGTGCAATATTCCCTGTGTTAGCGGGAATTTCTGGTTGATATAAAACGACATGTAATGCCACAATGTTCACCTCTGTTTTTCTTATCCGCCCATCATTATAACATTAATTACTCTTTTGTCGTATCATCAACGATATGAAAAAAGGCATATCGTATTGACGGCGTGTATGCCGTAGAATCCTCATATGACCAATACCTCATCCGGCTGTCATAGGTTTGGGCGTTGACAAGCGGCATATTGCCTTTGTCCTTTGCCACGACAATCGTTGTATGATTAAACCGGCCGTCTCCTTCGAAGTCATAGCAAATCACATCGCCCGGCATCAGTTCTTCCGCTGATTTCACCCGCACCGCACGCAGTCCGGCCTTTGAATTCGACAAATACATTTTCATAGAGTGAGCCACCGTCCAGCTGTAGCTCCATGAGCTTTGTTTCATCCACCAGCCTGATCCCCTGTTCGGATGACCGCGCATCGGCGCGCCTCCTGCATGAAGACACTGAGAAATAAAATTGGTACAGTTATCGCTGAAATTTTTATAAGCAGGATTGCGCTTGTTCCAAAATTTCTCGGCATATTGGACAGCGCCGAGACGATCGTATTGAAAAGCCCTGCCAAACGCTTCTCTTTCCTCTTCAGAATAGTCAATAATACTGGTCCCTTCATGAAATCCAGCCGGCTTTTTCGCAATTTCCTGATCACTAATCAAAATGTGATCATACAGGAAAGCCATTCGCTCCTCTATGTGCTCTTCTATATACAAGCTGTCATCTTGTTCCTTACACACGTATTCGTAATGGATGGTATACGAAAGGCAGGTCGTTCCGTCATCCTCAACCCGCACATGATTAATCACGGCCTTTGCTTTCGCTTTTATGATGTCAACTTTACGTTTTTCCAGAAGCTTTTTCTTACGCTCCATGACTTTAAGGTCTCCGACTTGAGACTCCTGTCTCATAGCATGCCCGTTAACCAGAAAGCCCAGCCGCTCCTCCGCTAATTGTTCTAAAATGTGCTTCAAGCTCACCCCACCCGCCATACTTTTTTATAGAGAAAAAACACTTGGATGATCTCAAGTGTTTTTTCCTTCTGCTCTATACGTATGTCAGGACAGGCCTTGTTTAGTCATGCCTGAAGCTTTTAGCAACTCAATTCCTTTTTCAATTTCCAGCTTTGCCTCTTCATCCTTCTCTTTTTCCAGCGCTTTTTCAAGCTCTTCCGCGTAGTCGGGGTCTCCGATTTTTCCGATTGCCCATGCGGCTGTCCCCCTGATGACAGGACGCGGATCCTTGTGCATCAGTTCCGCCAATTCAGGCAGTGCGGAAGCATCCTTAAAATGCGCAAGCGCGAGAATGGCGTTTCGCTGAATCGGTTTTTTCCCGCGCCAAGAACCTGAGACATGCCCGAATTTCTCCTTAAATTCCCGATTGCTGATGGTCAAAAGCGGCTTCAATAACGGTTTGGCAATCTCAGGATCAGGCTCCATTTCCGGATGAAGATGAAAATCCTTCCCTTTATTGAGAGGGCATACCGTTTGGCACGTATCGCACCCGTACAGGCGGTTTCCGATTTTTGTCCGGAATTCATCAGGCAAAAATCCTTTTGTCTGGGTCAGAAAAGAGATGCAGCGCTGCGCATTAAGCTGCCCGGGATTAACCAGTGCTCCCGTCGGGCAGGCGTCCAAGCATTTCGTGCAGGACCCGCACATATCTTCAATCGGCACATCAGGCTCAAAAGGGATATTTGTGATCATTTCCGCCAAATACACATAAGAGCCATACTCGGGTGTTGTGATCATACAGTTTTTCGCACTGAATCCGATTCCGGCACGTTCCGCAACGGCGCGATCAGACAATTCACCTGTATCAACCATTGACTTCGTTCTGATATCCTCATGCTTGCTTTTTAGAAAATCCTCCAGCAGATCAAGCTTTTCCCTCAGCACATCATGATAGTCTTTTCCCCAGGAAGCTCTGCAAAAAATGCCCCTGCGCTCAGTTCTCGTGCTTCTCGGTGCATCCTTCATTCTGGAAGGATATGCGAGAGCAATTGCCACTATTGATTTCGCTTTCGGCAAAAGAAGCTTCGGCGTCACCCTTTTTTCGATATCCGGCTCTTCAAAGCCGGAGAGATAGCCAAGTGATTCTTGAAGAATCAAACGGTCTTTTAAACTGTCAAAAGTATCAGCGGTCGTAAAACCAATCTTGTCCACGCCAATGCTTTTCGCGTATTCAATTAATTCTTCTTTGAGCTGATAAACGTTCATGTTTTGCACAGCCTCCTTTCTTTGTGATAAAACGATACAGCGTTTATAATAGGTTGATATCACGTAACTGGAGTGAATGCTAGTGAATATCAAACTTGATTCTGTTATTACTGAACGTGCGGCCGGCTTACATGCAGCTGCTGTCATTTATGAGAATATCGAAGTCGGCTCCTCACCGCAAATGCTGAAAGGCAGACTCCGCCTGTTTCAAGAATCCTTGTTTTTCGACTATGCGGACTGCGGTATATCCGATGAATCCTTCGTCAAGGAATGGCAGGAACTCTTTAAACAGCTTAACCCTTCATTTGAGGGAGAAACAACCCCAATGGAGGACATGCTGGTCCCGATATCCAAGGAACAATTCATGGAAAGTAAAGACTCGGCCCATGACACAATCAATTTTTTCGCATTAAAATATTCTCTGCCCATTATGATTTATGATGCCGGCAAGCTTCACGAGCAAGTCCGGATCTCATTGGGAGAAAAAGAAAACATATTGATTTTCTCTGATGAAAACGGCGTATTTGGCGATTTCAAAAACAACGTCAACCACTATCCCGTTTCAAACGAGACTAAGAATATGCTGCAAATCATTTTTTTCCCGCCATCCATTGAGAAAAGCAGCGCTGTTAACCTCTTATCATCATTAACGAAAATGTTTGAACAAATTCACGGCGGCACCCATACAGTACATTGGCTTACGTAAAAGAACACGAATACCGTGTTCTTTTTTACATAAAAAAACGCAATACTTCGTTTATCTGAGAAACGAAACACTGCGTTAATAACGTATGTATGGAGCGGGTGATGAGAATCGAACTCACGACATCAGCTTGGAAGGCTGAGGTTTTACCACTAAACTACACCCGCATTTGTGGTTGTCAGTAACAGTACCGCTCTGACTTTTTTTATATTACATGTTTATTTATTTTTCGTCAAGGGAATATAAAAATTTTGTCGAAAAAAAGTTATCTTTTTGTAAAGTTGTTAAGTTCCATTTACATAATGTTAAGTATACTATACAATATAATCAATCGAGATTGTGAAGGGGACAGACGTCATGATGAAAAATAAAGTAAAAGAGCTGAGGGCACGCTTCGGCTATTCTCAGGAAAAACTCGGAGAAACGGTCGGCGTCACAAGACAGACTGTGGCAGCTATTGAAAAAGGCGATTATGTTCCCTCACTGCTGTTAGCACTGAAAATCTGCAAAGCCTTCTCCATGAAAATGGAGGATGTCTTTTGGTTAGAGGAGGAAAACTAAGATGAGCATGAAAACAAAAGCAGCTTTTCACCTTGTGTTATTTGGCCTTGCATGCTGGACGCTGATTTCATACTTTGAAGCCTCAGAAGGCATAGCATCTTTTTTCGGCACAAAGAGCGGCGGGATGGTATTTGAATTAAACCTCACCCCCTTTATTCTGTTTGTTGCGGCGTCTGCGGTTTATTTGTACTTACAGAAAAAAAGCCGCCCTGCCAGAAAGCAGCTTCTTCTGCCTGATGAGTTTGAAGAGCAGGATGAAAGAGAGCAGATGATGACGGCAAAAGCATGTCGCGCGTCATATATCGCTGTCTACTTCTCGCTGCCTGCCGCAGCGGTTCTTCTCATTTTTTATCCGCTATTTCAATCACGTATTCCGTTTTTCCCTATTATTATTGTGTTTATCATCATGATCATCCAGCACCTTTCCTACGTCATCTCTTTCAAGAAAAACGAAAAAAACTCCGGCGCGCTATAATCGGCCGGAGTTTTTTCTTACCAGCTTGCTTTTTTCACACCGGGAATCTGGCCTTTATGGGCCAGCTCCCTGAAAGCGATTCTGGACATTTTAAACTTCCTCATATATGCTCTCGGGCGCCCCGTTACCATGCAGCGGTTGTGAAGCCTTCCCGGTGCTGAATCTCTTGGCAGCTTGCTGAGTGCCTCGTAATCTCCTTTTTCCTTCAACTCGCTTCTAATACCAGCGTATTGCTCAACAAGCTGTTGGCGTTTTAACTCTTTTGCCAATTTTGATTTTTTAGCCAAGTCACATTGCCTCCCTTTTAAATCGAAATTGTTACGATTTAAAATGTATCATGCACCATTCAAAAAAGCAAGCATACCGCTTTGTAAAACAGACGGCCTGAAGCCGCCCATTCTAATGATGCAATTCCACATAATACAGTAACGCATCTTGATGCTTAATGAGCTCTTTTTTATGTTCAGAGGTGTGCATTGTCTCGTCAGTCCCTCTAATACTGCTGCCGAACAAAGCAGGCTTCTCGAAAGTAATCGGTTCCGGCGATGAAATGTTCTGAGTCATTTCCTGTGTTGTGCTATCGTCGCGTTTCACCGATGAATCAGCCGCTATATTTCCCTGTTTATCTACAATGCCAAAATGAATGGTGGTATGTTTATTCTTTCCTTCCCCCTCTTCATTCTCAAAATAAACAAATTGTATGGTATCGGTTTTTTCCTCTGAATAATCTGCACGAACCGGTCCAAACCTCTCAACAAGCTTTCCCTTTTGATAATGTTCGATGTACATGTCAGCTGAAGAAATACCTTCACCGATATTGACGGCTTCGGCAGTGAATGCCTGTGAAGCTGCGACATCCATTCTGTTTTTTTCAAGATCTGATATGTCCGCCGCTTTGATTTCCATCTGTTTTGAATGTCCGCATGCAGACAGCATAGCTATGAGGCAAATGACTGCCGCGCTTCTCAATGTTTTCAGAAAAAAAGCCCCCTTTTTTTGAATATCATACCATGTTCGGGGGGGCTGTATTTTAGTTAAACTCATGCATTTTTCTCTTTAACAAAATAAGTGTTTCCTACCGCTTCTCCCCTTTTGTTCTGAAGCTTTCTCGTCCGATCATTTTCAAACGGCAAAAGCGGAAATACAAGCTCTGCAAAATAATACGCTTCTTCTAAATGCGGATAGCCGGAGAATATAAACGATTCTATGCCGAGTGCCTGGTACTCCGCTATCCGGTCGGCAATCGTCTGCGGATCACCGACAAGAGCTGTTCCTGCCCCTCCTCTGACCAGGCCGATCCCCGCCCACAGATTCGGGCTGATTTCAAGCTTCGTCCGATCGCCTTGATGAAGGACGGCCATCCGCTGCTGGCCTGAAGAGTCGTAACGGCTCAAAGCTGCCTGCGCTTTGGCAATGGTGTCATCATCCAAGTGGCTGATCAAGCGCTCTGCCGCTTCCCATGCCTCTTGTTCAGTTTCACGGGCAATGACATGCAGCCTAATGCCAAATCGAACGGACCTCCCTTCTTTTGCCGCTTGCTTTTTGACTCTTTCTATCTTTTCTTTTACTTGTTCAGGCGGCTCACCCCATGTCAAGTACACGTCTGTATGCTTTGCGGCAGCTTCAATCCCAGCCTGGGACGAACCGCCGAAATAGATGGGCGGATGCGGCTCTTGCTGCGGCGGGAAAAGCAGATTGCTATTTTCCACTTTTATATGCTTTCCTTCATAGGAAACCGTTTCTCCCTGCAAAAGTCTCCGCCAAACGGTTAAAAATTCGTCTGTTGCCTCGTAGCGCTCATCATGGCTGATAAACAGGCCATCGCCTGCCAGCTCATACGGATCGCCCCCTGCCACAACGTTGATCAGCAGCCGGCCGTCTGAAATGCGGTCTAGGGTGGATGTCATTCTGGCTGCTAAAGAAGGCTGCATTAAACCAGGTCTTACCGCGACTAAAAACTTTAAGTCCTTTGTTTCTCCTGCCAGTGCCGACGCTGTAAGCCACGGGTCCTCGCACGATCTTCCCGTTGGCAGAAGAACTCCTGTATATCCCAGCCTGTCTGCCGCCTGCGCGACTTGTTTAAAGTAAAGATGATCCGCAGTCCGTCCATCACTTTCAGATCCTAAATATCTCGCGTCTCCATGAGTCGGTATAAACCAAAGAATTTCCATATTCATCTCCCCTTTATATCTTTTATCCTTCGTAGCTGTTTCTCCACTTTAACAGCTTTCGTTCAAGCAGCCTGACAAAGGAATCCGTCAGCTTTCCAACCACTGCAAAAATGATAATCCCTGCAAAGACTTTATTCGTTTGTGAAAACTGTCTCGCATCCATGATCATATAGCCGACTCCCGAGCTTGAGCCCATCAGCTCTGCCACAACGAGCCCGAGCCATGCAATGCCGAGCGATAAGCGAATGCCTAGTAATATATTGGGCAGGGCTGCCGGCAATATCACTTTGGATATCTGCTGATGCCATTTAAATTCAAGCACCCGGGCGACTTCAAACAGCTTCGCGTCACCCCCGCGGATGCCGTTAAACGTATTGATATAGACAGGAAAGAAGGCACCGAGCGCAATCAGCAAAATTTTAGATACTTCGTCAAATCCGAACCATAAAATAAACAGCGGCGTGACGGCCAGATGAGGTACGGTTCTAAGCATTTGCAACGACGGATCAAGATACAGCTCCGTCCGTTTGGAGAATCCGGCCAAAATCCCGATCATCAATCCAAGCCCCGCGCCAAGCAAAAAACCAAGCGCCGCCCGATAAATGCTGATTTGCAGATGGCCGAACAGTTCGCCGGACAAAATAAGCTCCTTAAAGGTCAGAACAATCGTAACAGGTGTAGGCAGCACTGTAGCGGACACACCCCCCAGCCCGCCGATGACCTGCCAGATGGCAATGATGACAGCGGGCAGTAAAAGCCCCTTCATCCAGCCGTATCTCTTCCTTCCGGGCTTTTTTCGCACCGCTTCCGCATTCGTTTTGGGCAGCGAGCCCGCAGCCTCTGCTTTCATCATTGATCACCTCCTGAGGAATGTTCCTTTAATGCTTTTTTGATAAAAGTGTTATCGACAACATCCTTCACATCAATCTTCTTATCTATCGCCTTTGTTCGAAATTGAAAATCTGCTGTTTCCTGCTGCGCTTTCACAATGTCGTCACTGATGACCTCATTCAGAGGTTCAGTATTTTTCAGCACATTTTCGACGACCTTTTTATCGAGATCTTTAATGTCAGAATATAAGTCCGCTGCTTCATCCAGATGTTCCTTTTGCCATACAACGGCTTTATTAAACACCTTCAGAAAACGGACCACTTCGTCTGGATGCTCTTCTGAAAACTTTGTTCTTACTAAAGTAAAACCCGGTGAATATAAATCTGTGCTTTCTCCGTTCACAAGGATTTTTGCTCCGTGTTTTATTGTTTCTAAGGACAAGTACGGCTCCCAAATGGACCAGGCATCAACGGATCCGTTTTCGAATGCGGAAGCTGCTTCATCAGGCTGAAGCTGAATAATTGTCACATCGTTAGCTGACAACCCCACTTGATCAAGCGCTTTATACAAAAAATCAAACCCGCTGCTGCCTTTGGCGACTGCAATTTTCTTCCCCTTTAAGTCCTTAACGTCTTGAATGCCGCTGTTTTGATTGACAAGGATGCCGTTTGCTTTCAAACCGTCCTGAGACAAACCGATTTCTTTAAAGTCAATGCCTGCCGCCTGTCCAGCGATCACAGGCGAATTACCGACTTGAGAAAAATCAAGTTTGTCTGCCGCAAGGCCTTCAAATTGGGGCGGACCGCTTTGAAACTCCACCCATTTCACTTTGATGCCTTCTTTTTCAAATGCATCTTCGAACCAGCCTTTTTCCTTTGCGATCAAAAGCGGGCTTAAGCTTTGCTGAATACCAATACGAATTTCCTTCAATTGTTTGTGGTCACCGCTGGCTCCATTTGCTCCACAGCCTGCGAGCAGAAAAATAACGGCAACCAATACAATGAGTCCTTTTTTCATTTCCGCTTCCGCCCTTTCTATATCCCTGATCCTTCTGCGTACTCCAAATCTTCTGTTTTCTCGAATTCCGACAGCACTCTCTGTCTGATCGCTTGGAAATCCGGAGTCGTCCGGTTCCGCGGATACGCCAGGTGAATAGGCATCAGCTTATGGATTTCCCCAGGTTTGGCCTTAAGGATCGCAAGCTCATTTCCTAAATAAACAGATTCATCTATGTCATGAGTGACGAGAATCATCGTTGTTTTTTTCCTCCTCCATATATCCAGCAGCACGTCCTGCAGGTGTTTTCTTGTAAAAGCGTCGAGTGCACCAAACGGTTCATCTAAAAGCAGCACCTCAGGCTCCCGCAGAAGGGCCCGGGCGATGGCTACTCTTTGTGACATGCCGCCTGACAGCTCGCGCGGATATGCTTTTTCCGATCCTTTCAATCTGACAATCTCGATCAGTTCATCCACCTTTTGTTTGACTTTTGGGTCCTTCAAATTCAAGTCGGCTGCAATATTCTGCTCAACAGTCAGCCAAGGAAAGAGGCGGTGTTCCTGAAAAATAAATCCTTGCTGAATACCCGGAGCTGTTACGCTGCGGCCGTTAATTTCAACACTCCCGTCATATTCAGAATCAAGCCCTGCAATAATCTTTAACAGGGTGCTTTTTCCGCACCCGCTCGGTCCGATAAGCGTTAGAAATTCGCCTGGTGCGATTGATAATTCTATGTTCTCTAAGACCGTGTTTTTGCGGCCCTCTTGAACAAATGCCTTTTCTTTGATGCTGATGGTCACAGCCACTTTTATCCCTCTCTTTCTGCCAACCCCGCCTTCAAAAAAAACAAAAAGGCCCCCATCTCTGTTCTTGTAGAGATGAGAGCCTTCGGCGGTCCGATCAGCTGCCCAATTGTTTTTTTGTTTGAATAACATGTTAATTCAAATTATTCCGATATGTCAACTCTTTTTTAAATACGATTTTTGATATCCTTGTTTATCACTTACTCTGCTTGTTTCGCAAATAGAGAAGGAAAAATTATTTCTCCAAAAATTATTAAGTGTCATAAAAAGCTGTTACAACAAGGTTTTTCAACACTTTCGATACTAGATATCGATTAATAGAGATAACTATTTTATAATAATTATAAAATAATATTGACTTTTTACTTAGAGATGATATTATGTTCTTATAAATTCCAAGAGGTGATAACATGAGTTCAAATAAACTGACAACTAGCTGGGGCGCTCCGGTTGGAGATAATCAAAACTCAATGACTGCCGGTTCTCGCGGACCAACTTTAATTCAAGATGTACATTTACTCGAAAAATTGGCCCATTTCAACCGAGAACGTGTTCCTGAACGTGTTGTTCACGCCAAAGGAGCAGGCGCACACGGATATTTTGAAGTGACAAACGACGTAACAAAATACACGAAAGCCGCTTTCCTTTCTGAAGTCGGCAAACGCACACCGTTGTTCATCCGTTTCTCAACAGTTGCCGGTGAACTTGGCTCTGCTGACACAGTTCGCGATCCGCGCGGATTTGCTGTTAAATTTTATACTGAAGAAGGAAACTACGACATCGTCGGCAACAATACGCCTGTATTCTTTATCCGCGATGCGATTAAGTTCCCTGATTTCATCCATACACAAAAAAGAGATCCAAAAACACACCTGAAAAATCCTACGGCTGTATGGGATTTCTGGTCACTTTCACCAGAGTCACTTCACCAAGTGACAATCCTGATGTCTGACCGCGGAATTCCTGCGACACTTCGCCACATGCACGGCTTCGGAAGCCATACATTCAAATGGACAAATGCCGAAGGCGAAGGCGTATGGATTAAATATCACTTTAAAACGGAACAAGGCGTGAAAAACCTTGATGTCAATACGGCAGCAAAAATTGCCGGTGAAAACCCTGATTACCATACAGAAGACCTTTTCAATGCAATCGAAAACGGTGATTATCCTGCATGGAAACTATATGTGCAAATCATGCCTTTAGAAGATGCAAACACGTACCGTTTCGATCCGTTTGATGTCACAAAAGTTTGGTCTCAGAAAGACTATCCGTTAATCGAGGTCGGACGCATGGTTCTAGACAGAAATCCGGAAAACTACTTTGCAGAGGTAGAACAAGCGACATTTTCACCTGGAACACTCGTGCCCGGTATTGATGTTTCACCGGATAAAATGCTTCAAGGCCGACTGTTTGCTTATCATGATGCACACCGCTACCGTGTCGGTGCAAACCATCAAGCGCTGCCAATCAACCGCGCACGCAACAAAGTAAACAATTATCAGCGTGATGGACAAATGCGCTTTGACGATAACGGCGGCGGATCTGTGTATTACGAGCCTAACAGCTTCGGCGGTCCAAAAGAGTCACCTGAGGATAAGCAAGCAGCATATCCGGTACAAGGTATCGCTGACAGCGTAAGCTACGATCACAACGATCACTACACTCAAGCCGGTGATCTGTATCGTTTAATGAGTGAAGATGAACGTACCCGCCTTGTTGAAAATATCGTTAATGCTATGAAGCCGGTAGAAAAAGAAGAAATCAAGCTGCGCCAAATCGAGCACTTCTACAAAGCGGATCCTGAATACGGAAAACGCGTGGCAGAAGGCCTTGGATTGCCGATTAAAAAAGATGCTTAATGTAGAAATGCAAAAACCCGCTGTAGTCAGCGGGTTTTTTTATATTTAGTTACACATTGCGTATGCTTCTCATCAATCTTCATATAAATTTCTTCCATGAGCTCCGCGCTGTTTATAATCTCTCGTTTGTTTTTTTCAATCAGCAGCTCAAGCGGCAAAATCTGATTCCCGTAGGTTTTTCGCTTCCTGAATCGTTTTCTCCCCTTTTCTTTTTTGACTCCCATCAATAATCCCTCCTTTTCATACAAAAAAGGCCCTTATCTAAACGATAAGAGCCTTCGGTGTTCCGATCAGCGCGATAAATTTGAAAAATTTGTACTGACCATGTTAATTCATACAATACCGACCTGTCAACTATTTTTTTGAGAGTGTTGACACTGTATCAGATTGCATCCCCGCTTTTTCCTTATACACTCTTTTCCCCTAACGCATAAGCTAGAGAAACTAGAATACGAGAGAAAGAGAGGTGGGAGTGTGGAAAAGACAAAATTGACCGGACGTATCGTAACACGGGATGATCCGGACTATCGAGAGAAACGATGGGAGACTACATAAATTGGCCAGATATCGAAATCAGAAACTGGCCAAGAACATATTACGGCGAAAACGTTGAACGACTCCGCCGTGTCAAAACGAAATATGATACAGAAAATGTTTTCCGCTTTGAACAGAGTATTCCGCCGCTTCGACGCTCTCTGTTTTTCTAAAAAAAAAATGAAGATGGAGCATTCTCCATCTTCATCTTTTTTATTGATATAAATTGCTTCCCGTATCGACAAACTCTTTTGCTTTTTCTTTTAATCCTTTATTTATGGCTTCTGCTTCACTGAGATCGTTTTTCTTCGCATAATCCCGAATATCCTGTGAAATTCTCATGCTGCAAAATTTCGGACCGCACATGGAACAAAAGTGAGCGGTTTTTGCTCCTTCAGCAGGCAAGGTTTCATCATGGTATTCAAGCGCTCTCTCTGGATCAAGAGATAGATTAAACTGATCCCGCCAACGGAATTCAAAACGGGCTTTCGATAACGCATCATCCCGGATTTGCGCCCCAGGATGCCCTTTTGCAAGGTCTGCAGCGTGCGCAGCAATCTTATATGTAATGACTCCTTCACGAACATCATCACGGTTTGGCAGCCCTAAATGCTCCTTCGGCGTTACATAACAAAGCATTGCTGTCCCGTACCAACCGATCATCGCCGCTCCGATCGCTGAAGTAATATGGTCATATCCCGGGGCAATATCCGTTGTCAGCGGCCCCAATGTGTAAAAAGGCGCTTCTTTACAAATGTCCATTTGTTTATCGACGTTCTCTTTGATTTTATGCATCGGAACATGTCCAGGACCCTCAATCATCACCTGAACATCATGCTTCCAGGCAATTTGCGTCAGCTCTCCAAGCGTCTCTAATTCAGCAAACTGCGCTTCGTCATTGGCATCAGCAATTGATCCGGGACGCAAACCATCCCCAAGAGAGAAAGCAATATCATACGTTTTCATAATCTCACATATTTCTTCAAAATGTGTGTATAAAAAGCTTTCTTGATGATGAGCCAGACACCACTGCGCCATAATCGCTCCCCCGCGTGACACAATACCAGTTGTCCGTTTGGCAGTCAGCGGTACATACCTAAGCAAAACACCCGCGTGAATCGTAAAATAATCCACTCCCTGCTCTGCCTGCTCGATTAGCGTATCACGATAAATCTCCCACGTTAAATCCTCCGCTACGCCGTTTACTTTTTCAAGCGCCTGATAAATCGGAACAGTTCCCACAGGCACGGGGCAATTGCGGATAATCCATTCACGCGTCGTATGAATATCTTTTCCGGTAGAGAGATCCATCATTGTATCTGCTCCCCAGCGGATGGCCCACGTCATTTTTTCCACTTCTTCTTCAATGGATGACGTAACCGCTGAATTCCCGATATTTGCATTAATCTTCACATGAAAATTCCGGCCGATAATCATTGGCTCACTTTCAGGGTGATTAATGTTTGAAGGAATAATCGCCCGGCCGCTGGCTACCTCGTCTCTGACGAATTCAGGAGACACATGCTCACGAATGGCGATAAATTCCATCTCAGGTGTAATGATCCCCTTTTTTGCATAGTGCATTTGAGTAACATTTTGACCTGCCTTCGCCCTCAGCGGTTTCCGCTTTAATCCTGGGTAGCTTACGTTTGGATTTGCTTTTTTATAACCGTTATCTTCTGGTTTTATAGCCCGACCTTCATACTCTTCCACGTCACCGCGCTCTGTGATCCATTTTTGGCGGAGCGGCTTTAATCCTTCTTGAATATTAATGGTTACTTCAGGGTCCGTATACGGTCCGCTTGTATCATAGACACGCACAGGCGCGTTTTCCTCTTCGCCGAACGATCCCGTCGTCGGACTCAATGCAATCTCCCTCATCGGCACTTGGATGTCCGAAGAAGAACCCTCCACGTATACCTTCTTGCTACCTGAAAAACTTGACATAATGGAAATGTTGGCTTGCTGCACTGAATTGTTTTGCATTACTTTTCCTTCCCCTTTCTTCGTTTGAAAGGACAAAATCAAGCCCATAACCAGCACAAAAAACCGGATTCATATAAATGAACCCGGTTACAGTCAGAAAGAAACATATTATTGCCCAGCACGACAATAACAAAAACAATTCCTCTACTTCCCCACGCTGGTACGAACCAGATCAGGTCCAAAGGGTTAAGAAGCTTACCTTCTCTCTCAGCCCGAAAGCGGGCACCCCCAGTAACTATTGATTTCGCCCTCATCTTAACATAAAACCAATCTGAAAAAAAGAGGAATATAGAAAATATTCAGCTAATTCATCCCAAATATTTGACCGGCAACGGGATTTCAGATACTTCATGTTCCCCCATTATCACCCGATATGCCTTTGCACCCGCTCTTGAACTCACGATTTGAAACAGCTGATCATTTATGAAATGGAGAGCAGCCCCATCATCCGCTGCATAGCCACTGCATAAGAACTTGTTAGATATCAACTGGTGGTATGCCGGTCTCCGATCCTTTTCCCCGTCATAATGGGGACAAAAGCTCCCTTGCAAAAAACCTAAACTTTTCAAACCTGTCAGCGGTCCGGCTGAATCTGTCACCCCTTCTTCAAACCAGCAGATCGCACCGGCACTTAATCCAGCTAGGACCACACCGTTCTTCCATGCTTCCCTGAGAATATGGTCCAGCCCCCACTCTTTCCATAACACAAGTAAATTCCGCGTATTTCCCCCGCCAACATAAATCACGTCCATTTCCATAACAAAAGAAGCTAAATCTGTTGATGGCGGCTTAAACAAAGATAAATAGACGGCACACAATCCAGTGTTTGAAATGCATGATAAAACCGCTGAATATAGTTTTGGGAATCTCCGCTCGCCGTCGGCAAAAAACAAATACGAGGCTGCTCTCGTTTTGATTGATTGAGGATATATTGATCGAGGGACAAATTATCCGGCTCCATCGAAAAACCCCCGCCCCCCATCGCAATAATCTGCTTCATCATCACACCCCCCAACAAATTTGTTGCTTATTATAGCATTTTGTATAGAAGCAAGAAACAAAGCCAAATACTTTCTTATCAGGAGCTGCTAAAAAAACAAAGGAGGTGGTTTCCCATTGAACAAAGTCTTTGTCCCAAAGATATTCTTGATTTGTTAACAACAATAAAAACCAGCATTAACAAATACACTGTCGCAATAACAGAAGCCGAAAATCCCCACATCAGAAGAGCGTTGCATGATCAATTAGATACAGCCATTCATCTCCAAGATGAACTGTCAGATTTTCTGTTAGAAAAGGGGTGGCTCGGGTGAGCAATTTCAAATCGATTCGCTTTATCTTACAGCAAAGACCACCAAAAGAGACGGGATCTCAAAGATGAGATGCCGCCTCTTTTTTATTGCTCCACTCTTCTTAAAGCCTCGTTTACCGTTTCTTTTATAAACGCGTCTTCACCGCTTAATCGGTCTAAACTGAGATCGCCGTTTCTCAGCCTTTCGGAAATATTGTTTATATCCTCCTCTACTGTGATTTGCAGCTCACCAGCCAAAAACATTCTGTGTAATTCATCTGCAACCAAACTTTCTTTATTCACTTCCATCCACTCCTTTATTTTCAATATTATTCTTAGTCTGTCCCTAGGCCGAGACGAATAATAGGAAAAAAGTATGAATTAAACGAATCTTTTTTCCTCCTTCTTACGTATATCTGTTGAGAAAAAAGAAAAAGGGGAAGATCTAACATGTCATTTTTTAAAAAGCTTGCGGCAAGTGCCGGAATTGGAGCTGCAAAAGTAGATACAATTTTAGAAAAAGACGCATATTTTCCAGGAGAAGAAGTACGGGGAACGGTACATGTCAAAGGCGGAAAAATCGCTCAGGACATCCGTTATATCGATTTACAGCTTAGCACACGGTATGTCATTGTAAAAGACGATGAAGAGCACCGGAAATACGCTACAATTCATTCTTTCCGGGTCACTGGTTTATTTACCATTCAGCCTGGTGAAGAGCATCAATTTCCGTTCACATTCACTCTGCCTCTAGATACGCCGATCACTGTAGGGAAAGTAGAGGTTGCCGTGGTGACAGACCTTGACATTCAAGGCGGTATCGATAAATCCGATCATGACCGCATTTTCGTTGAAGCGCACCCTTGGATTGAAAATGTGCTTGAAGCAATCGAAAACCTGGGCTTCCGTCTTAACGAAGCAGACTGCGAACAAGCGCCCTACTTCCAGCGTCGTCTTCCGTTCGTTCAAGAATTCGAATTCGTTCCGACTTCCGGATATTATCGTCAGATGCTTGATGAATTAGAGCTCATTTTCCTTTTAGACGAAGACGGTTTGGAAATCATTTTCGAAGTCGACCGCAGAGCTAGAGGACTCCGAGGGTGGCTGGAAGAGATGTATAATGACGGAGAACAGCTTGTACGCGTCCGTTTCAGCCAATCAGAGCTTGAAGATACAGAAGAGCTAGAAGAGGTGCTAGAAGAGATCCTAGACCAATACGCTGAGTAAATAAAAAAAAGGAGCTGAGGCTCCTTTTCTTTAATAAAAAATAAAAACCCGTTTCTGTTAAGAAACGGGTTTTTCAGTATACCGGTGGTCGGGGTCGAACCGACACTCCAGAAGGAACACGATTTTGAGTCGTGCGCGTCTGCCAATTCCGCCACACCGGCAAGTTTTACGTCGTATCTAACCGACGAATATAAATATATCATGGATCTCATAAAGTGTCAACGTATTTCAAAAAAGTTTTTTTGGAAATATAAAATAAAAGTGTTGAAAGACTAGCTAAACAGCCGCTTTATAATAGGCCTCGGAACTTAACTTGTTATGATAAATCAAAGCATTAAAAAAATGATCTACTTATGTAGATCATTAATATGATTAGTTATAATGATAAAATACAAACACCAATTCAACTTACCATGTAAGTAAAATT